>NZ_CP126260.1:0-2400000 GCF_003234365.2 Curtobacterium sp. MCJR17_020
ATGACGATGCCGGCCGACCCCGTCGAGGACCTCTGGTCATCCGTACTCGGAATCCTCAGCGAAGACCCCCGCATCACACCGCAGCTCCACGGGTTCCTCAACCTGGTCGAACCGAAGGGCGTCCTCGCCGGCACCCTGTACCTCGAGGTCCCCAACGACCTGACCCGCGGCATGCTCGAGCAGCGGATCCGCATCCCGATCACCGAGGCCGTCGCCCGCATCGGTGACGACTCGGTCGCGAACTTCGCCATCACGGTGAACCCGGACATGGCGTCCGAGCCGCGTGTCGACCCGAACGTCCCGGAGTACGCCGAGCCCGTCCAGGAAGCGGTGGAGCAGAGCGCTGCACCCCGCCAGTACATCGAGGCACCGTTCGTGCCGAGCCAGATCGACTCCCCGGGCACGAGCGGCCGGCCGGAGTCGCGGCTGAACCCGAAGTACAACTTCGACAACTTCGTCATCGGCTCGTCGAACCGCTTCGCCCACGCCGCAGCGGTCGCGGTGGCCGAGGCTCCGGCGAAGGCCTACAACCCGCTCTTCATCTACGGCGACTCCGGGCTGGGCAAGACCCACCTGCTCCACGCCATCGGGCACTACGCCGAGAGCCTCTACCCGGGGATCCGCGTCCGGTACGTGTCGAGCGAGGAGTTCACCAACGACTTCATCAACTCGATCGCGAACAACCGCTCGAACCAGTTCCAGCAGCGGTACCGCGACATCGACATCCTGCTGATCGACGACATCCAGTTCCTGCAGGGGAAGGACTCCACGCAGGAGGCCTTCTTCCACACGTTCAACACGCTGCACGACCACAACAAGCAGGTCGTCATCACGTCGGACGTCGCACCGAAGCACCTGACCGGCTTCGAGGACCGCATGCGGTCGCGCTTCGAGTGGGGCCTGATCACCGACGTGCAGGCGCCCGAGCTCGAGACGCGCATCGCGATCCTCCGCAAGAAGGCGCAGTCCGACCACCTGCAGGTGCCGGACGACATCCTCGAGTTCATGGCCTCGAAGGTGTCGAGCAACATCCGGGAGCTCGAGGGGACGCTCATCCGCGTCACGGCGTTCGCGAGCCTGAACCGGACGGCGGTCGACATGGCCCTGGTGCAGACCGTCCTCAAGGACCTGATCACCCTCGACGAGGACAACGTCGTCGCGCCGACGGACATCATCAACCACACCGCGGAGTACTTCAAGCTCTCCGTCGACGACCTGTACGGCTCGTCCCGCTCGCAGGCGATCGCCACCGCGCGACAGATCGCGATGTACCTGTGCCGCGAGCTCACGAGCCTGTCGCTCCCGAAGATCGGGCAGCTGTTCGGCAACCGCGACCACACCACGGTCATGTACGCGAACAAGAAGATCACCGAGCTCATGAAGGAACGACGGTCGATCTACAACCAGGTCACCGAGCTCACGAGCCGCATCAAGCAGGATCGCCGCTACCGCTGAGATCGGCACGTCTCCGGGCGCATCCACCATCTGAGACGGTTCCATGGGCCGGAGTTCTCACAGTGTGGATAGCCTGTGGATAACTGTGGAGGACACGCCGCCCGGTTGTTCACAGCGAGGGGGCCTCCTGTGGAAACTGGGGATGGAAGTGGATAGATGAGATTCATTCATCCCGACGTCGCCCACAGACCGCCCACAAGTCACAACCGTGTAGTTCCCTACGGCCGAGCGGCATGCACAGGGTTATCCACAGTGTGCACAGGCGTTAACACCATTACTCCTGGTTAACGATCCATCTCCGCGGGACAACCTTGTGGACGGCGGGATGACAAGAAATCCGGCCCACGTCCGCCTGTGCCAGAATGGGGCGGCCGGACAGTCCAAGCCGATCGACAGGGGTTCCAGCTGTGAAGTTCGAGGTCAACCGGGACGTCTTCTCCGAAGCCGTCTCCTTCGCAGTGAAGCTCCTCCCACAGCGCACGACCCTCCCGATCCTGTCGGGCGTCCTGATCCACGCCGACGGCGACCGTCTGACGCTCTCGTCGTTCGACTACGAGGTCTCGGCGCAGACGTCCATCTCGGCGCAGATCGACGACCCGGGCACGGTCCTGGTCAGCGGTCGCCTGCTGAACGACATCGCGAGCCGACTGCCGAACGCTCCGGTCACCTTCACGACCGAGGACTCCAAGATCTCGGTCTCCTGCGGATCGGCGCACTTCACGCTGCTGTCCATGCCGGTCGAGGAGTACCCGACGCTGCCCGAGATCGGTCCGCAGACCGGTGTCATCCCCGGCGATGCGTTCTCCGAAGCCGTGTCGCAGGTCGCCGTCGCCGCGAGCCGCGATGACGTCACCCCGGTCATCACCGGTGTCCAGCTCGAGGTCGGTGACAACGACCTGTCGCTCATCGCCACGGACCGGTACCGCGTGGCCGTCCGCACCATCGCGTGGGACTCCGGCCGCGTCGGCTCGGACCCGCTGCACGCCCTCGTGCCCGCCCGCACCCTGCAGGAGGTCGGTCGCACCTTCGGGTCGGCGTCCACCGTCTCGGTCTCGATCAGCGGCAACTCGGACCGTGAGCTCATCGCGTTCCACGCCGACGACAAGACGGTCACGTCCCTGCTGATCAAGGGCAACTACCCGCCGGTCCGCCGGCTCTTCCCCGAGAACGTCAACGACCACGCGGTGATCAACACCGCTGAGCTGGTCGAAGCCGTCCGACGGGTCTCACTCGTCCTGGAGCGCGAAGCAGCGCTCCGGTTCTCCTTCACGGTCGACGGGCTCACGCTCGAGGCGATCGGATCCGAACAAGCGCAGGCGTCAGAGTCGATCAGTGCGTTGCTGACCGGAGAGGAAACGGTGGTCTCGCTGAAGCCCGCCTTCCTCCTCGACGGACTGAACGCGGTGCACTCCGAGTTCGTCCGCATCTCCTTCACCAAGACGGAGAACCCCAACAAGCCGGGCCCGGTGCTGATCACCGGCCAGACTTCGCAAGAGGCTGCCGCGACCGATGGATACCGGTACCTGCTGCAGCCCAACCTGCTGCTGCGATAGGCGCAACAGGAACACTGCGCTGACGCACCAGCTGCGGCCTCAGCGCGACGACGAAACAGAAGAGGAAATCATGCACATCGGTCTTGTCGGCCTTGGTCGCATGGGCAACAACATGCGTGCCCGTCTCCGCAACGCAGGGATCGAGGTCACCGGTTACGACGCGAACCCCGCCGTCTCCGACGTCGCGAGCCTCGCAGACCTGGCGGGCGCCCTGCCCGAGGGCCAGCGACTCGTCTGGGTGATGGTGCCGCACGGCAAGATCACCGACGACGTCATCACCGAGCTCGCCGGCGTCCTGAACGAGGGCGACCTCGTCATCGACGGTGGCAACTCGAAGTGGCTCGACGACACCACGCACGCCGAGCAGCTCGGTGCGCGCGGCATCCGCTACATGGACGTCGGGGTCTCCGGCGGCGTGTGGGGCAAGGACAACGGCTACGGCCTCATGGTCGGCGGTGACGTCAAGGACGTCGAGTTCGCCATGCCGGTCTTCGACGCACTGCGCCCCGAGGGCCCGCGCGAAGAGGGCTTCTCGCACGCCGGTCCGATCGGCGCGGGTCACTACGCCAAGATGGTCCACAACGGCATCGAGTACGCGATCATGCAGGCCTACGGCGAGGGCTACGAGCTCCTCGAGGCCAAGGACCTGATCACCGACGTCCCCGCCGTGTTCGCCGGGTGGCAGCGCGGGACGGTCGTCCGTTCCTGGCTGCTCGACCTCATGGTCCTGGCCCTGAACGAAGACCCGAAGCTCGACGAGCTCGAGGGCTACGTCGAGGACTCGGGCGAGGGTCGCTGGACGCTGGAAGAGGGCATCGAGCTCGCCGTTCCGATGCCGGCGCTGTCGGCGTCGATCTTCGCGCGCTTCGTCTCGCGTCAGGGCAGCGCGTCCCCGACGATGAAGGCCGTCGCGGCGCTCCGCAACCAGTTCGGCGGTCACGCCGTCAAGAAGTCCTAGGACCACCCGGGGAAACCCGGACTCGGCCCGCGTGCACGTCGACCATCTCCAACTCACCGACTTCCGGAACTACCGGGAGGCGGACGTCGACCTCGCACGCGGGCCGAACCTGTTCGTCGGGCGGAACGGGCAGGGCAAGACCAACCTGGTCGAGGCGATCGGCTACCTGTCGACGCTCGGGTCCCACCGGGTCCCGACGGATGCCGCGCTCGTCCGCCAGGGTTGCGACGCCGCGATCGTCCGGGCCCGCCTGGCGCACGAGGACCGCAGCATCCTCGCCGAGGTGCAGATCAACCGCACGGGGGCGAACCGTGCGCAGGTGAACCGGTCGGCGATCAAACCCCGTGAACTCCCGCGCTACTGCACCTCCGTCCTCTTCGCTCCCGAGGACCTCGCCCTGGTCCGTGGCGAACCGGCCGGTCGCCGACGCATGCTCGACGAACTGCTCGGCCAGATCGCACCGCGGATGCAGGGTGTCCTGGCCGACTACGACCGCACGCTCCGCCAGCGGAACACCCTGCTCAAGTCGGCCCGTGCCACCGGCGCCAAGGCGAACGCCCTGTCGACGCTCGACGTCTGGGACGACCGCCTGGTCGGACTCGGTGCCGAGATCGTCGCCGCGCGCGACCACCTGACCCGCCGGCTCGCACCGTTCGTCGCCGAGGCGTACGCCACCGTCGCCGGCGAGGACCACGATGCCTCGATCGCCGGTGTGCTCTCGATCCGTGGCGGTGACCCGGAGGCCGCCGCCGCGACGGACCCGGTCCTCGGCACCCCCGACGAGCCGGTGAGCGTGACCGCCGCAGCCGAGGCGTTCGCGGCCGCCCTCGAGCGTCGTCGTCGTGACGAGCTCGACCGCGGGCTGACCCTCGTCGGGCCGCACCGCGACGACGTCCTGTTCCAGCTCAACGGGTTACCTGCCCGCGGGTACGCCAGTCACGGCGAATCATGGTCCTTCGCGCTCGCGATCCAGCTGGCGAGTGCGTCGATCCTGCGGGCCGAGTCGAACCTCGGTGACCCGATCATCATCCTCGACGACGTGTTCGCCGAACTCGACGAGTCCCGGCGCGAACGCCTCGGGAACGCCGTGGCCGACTACGAGCAGGTGCTCATCACGGCAGCGGTGTTCGGCGACGTGCCCGCGCAGCTCGCCGCGCACACGGTGCGGATCGAGGCGGGCACGATCGTGACCGACGCGACCCCGCCGGAAGCCGACGCCTGATGCCCCGCCCGTGGAAGCCGACCGAGCCGTCGCGGCTGTACCGACACCTCCGCGCCGTCTTCGGCGACCCCTCGAAGCGCGGGGTCGACGCCCGCCGCCGTCGCTCCCGCGAGTTCGACGCCGACACCGTCCCCTACGGCCGCGGCCGTGAACCCCGAGGGCTCGGCGACGTGGTCGGATCCCTGGCCAACGAGCTCGGGTGGACCGAACCCCTGGCCCGCTCGGAGCTGTTCGTGGACTGGCCGAGCGTCGTCGGTGAGGAACTCGCCAAGCACTCCACCCCGGTCACCATCGACGACGGTGCGCTGGTCATCCGGTGCGACTCGACGGCCTGGGCGACGCAGCTCCGTCTCATGCGTGCCAGCGTCACGACGACCATCGCCGAGCGGCACCCGGAAGCCGGGGTCGAGTCGATCCGGGTTTCGGGGCCGGACGTCCCCACCTGGAAACGCGGCCCCAGGACGGTCCAGGGGCGCGGTCCTCGCGACACCTACGGTTGAGCCGACGAAATCATCCTGGGGTGCCAAAAAAGCCCGCCTGTGGGCCGGATGAGCCCTCGAAAGAGGGGCCTCTGCGGTAGACTGGGAGGTGCAGTGCGCGGGCGTTCCGCGCGCAGGCAGGAGCACGCTCGACATGGCATCAGAATCTGAAGACGACCCGCAGAACCCGCTCGACGCGGAGATCCCGCAGAGCGAACCGTCCTACGGAGCAGACCAGATTCAGGTGCTCGAGGGGCTCGAGGCGGTCCGCAAGCGTCCCGGTATGTACATCGGTTCGACGGGGCCCCGCGGTCTGCACCACCTGGTCCAGGAGATCGTCGACAACTCCGTCGACGAAGCCCTCGCCGGGTACTGCGACACCATCGACGTCACCATCCGTGAAGACGGCGGTGTCCGCGTGGTCGACAACGGCCGTGGCATCCCGGTCGGCATCCACGCGGCCGAGGGCGTCTCGACCGTCCAGGTCGTCCTGACCGTCCTGCACGCCGGCGGCAAGTTCGGCGGCGGCGCGTACGCGGTGTCCGGTGGTCTGCACGGTGTCGGTTCCTCCGTCGTGAACGCGCTGAGCTCCGAGCTCGACGTCGAGGTCCGACAGCAGGGCCACGTCTGGCGCCAGAGCTACACCGACGGCGTCCCGGTCGCACCGCTGACCAAGGACGAACCGTCCGACGAGCACGGCACCACGATCACCTTCTGGCCGAACGCCGAGATCTTCGAGACCGTCGTGTTCGACTACGAGACCCTGCGCACCCGGTTCCAGCAGATGGCCTTCCTCAACAAGGGCCTGCGGATCAACCTGCGCGACGAGCGCACCCCGGAAGACGGGGAAGAGGCACGCAACGACTCCTTCATGTACGAGCGCGGTCTCGCCGACTACGTCGAGTACATCAACGCGCAGAAGAAGGCCGACCTCGTCCACCCGGACGTCATCGGCTTCGAGTCCGAGGACACCGAGCGCAAGATCGCGCTCGAGGTCGCGATGCAGTGGAACACCTCGTACCAGGAGAGCGTCCACACCTTCGCGAACACGATCAACACGCACGAGGGCGGCACCCACGAAGAGGGCTTCCGAGCGGCGCTGACGTACCTGGTGAACAAGTACGCGCGCGAGACGAAGATCATCAAGGAGAAGGACGACAACCTGACGGGTGACGACATCCGTGAAGGGTTGACGGCCGTCATCTCCGTGAAGCTCGGCGAGCCGCAGTTCGAGGGCCAGACGAAGACGAAGCTCGGCAACACCGAGGCGAAGGGCTTCGTGCAGCGCGTCGTCGGTGCCGAGCTCACGCACTGGTTCGAGAGCAACCCGACCCAGGCCCGCGACGTCGTCCGCAAGGCGATCCAGGCGTCCCAGGCTCGACTCGCCGCCCGCAAGGCCCGCGAGACCACGCGTCGCAAGGGGCTGCTCGAGTCGGGTGGCATGCCCGGCAAGCTGAAGGACTGCCAGTCCAAGGACCCGACCCTGTCGGAGATCTTCATGGTCGAGGGCGACTCCGCCGGCGGTTCCGCCGTGCAGGGTCGCAACCCGATGACCCAGGCGATCCTGCCCCTGCGCGGCAAGATCCTGAACGTCGAGAAGGCGCGGCTCGACCGCGCGCTCGCCAACCAGGAGATCCAGTCGATGATCACGGCGTTCGGCGCCGGCATCGGTGAGGACTTCGACCCGGACAAGGCCCGGTACCACAAGATCGTGCTGATGGCCGATGCCGACGTCGACGGCCAGCACATCACCACGTTGCTGCTGACCCTGCTGTTCCGCTACATGCGGCCGCTCATCGAGCGCGGCTACGTGTACCTCGCGCAGCCGCCGCTGTACCGCCTGAAGTGGTCGAACGCCGCGCACGAGTACGTGTTCAGCGACCGGGAGCGCGACGCCCTGATGCAGTCGGGCATCGCCGCCGGCAAGCGGATCCCGAAGGACAACGGCATCCAGCGCTACAAGGGCCTCGGCGAGATGGACTACAAGGAGCTCTGGGACACCACGATGAACCCGGACACCCGCACGCTCCTGCAGGTCACGCTCGAGGACGCCGCCGCGGTGGACAGCACATTCTCGACGCTGATGGGTGAAGACGTCGACGCACGTCGCCAGTTCATCCAGCAGAACGCCAAGGACGTCCGCTTCTTGGACATCTGAGCAGTCTCGACATCTCGACCCCGGCCTGGAGGCGCGGTGCCAGCCGCGCGCTCTGGTCCGGACCACCTGTGGTCGCGTCCACCGCGACGAACGTCACCACGGCCTCCCGGCCGTCAGAAAGGTAACGCAAGCCAATGGCTGACGACAACGAGAACGCCCCCGACGAGCAGCCCGAGATCGTCCACGGCGACAGCGGGGACATCGTCGTCTCCGGTGACCGCATCTCGCAGGTCGACCTGCAGCTCGAGATGCAGCGTTCCTACCTCGACTACGCGATGTCGGTCATCGTCGGCCGTGCGCTGCCCGAGGTCCGCGACGGCCTGAAGCCGGTGCACCGCCGCGTGATCTACGCGATGTTCGACGGCGGCTACCGCCCGGACCGCGCGTTCTCGAAGTGCTCCCGCGTCGTCGGCGACGTCATGGGGCAGTTCCACCCGCACGGCGACTCCGCGATCTACGACGCGCTCGTCCGACTGGTGCAGCCGTGGTCGCTCCGGTACCCGCTCGCGCTCGGCCAGGGCAACTTCGGTTCGCCGGGCAACGACGGCGCCGCCGCACCGCGGTACACCGAGACCAAGATGGCGCCGCTCGCCATGGAGATGGTCCGGGACATCGACGAGGACACCGTCGACTTCCAGGACAACTACGACGGTCGGACCCAGGAGCCCGCGATCCTGCCGGCACGGTTCCCGAACCTGCTGGTCAACGGCTCCGTCGGCATCGCGGTCGGCATGGCGACGAACATCCCGCCGCACAACCTGCGCGAGGTCGCCGAGGGTGCGAAGTGGGCCCTCGACAACCCCGAGGCGACGCGCGAAGAACTCCTCGCCGCGCTCATGCAGCGCATCAAGGGGCCGGACTTCCCGACCGGTGCGCAGATCCTGGGCACCAAGGGCATCCAGGACGCCTACCTCACCGGTCGTGGTTCGATCACGATGCGCGCCGTCGTCAACGTCGAGGAGATCCAGGGTCGCACCTGCCTCGTCGTCACCGAGCTGCCGTACCAGGTCAACCCGGACAACCTCGCGATCAAGATCGCCGACCTGGTCAAGGACGGCAAGCTGGCCGGCGTCGCGGACATCCGCGACGAGACCTCGGGTCGCACCGGCCAGCGCCTGGTGATCGTGCTCAAGCGTGACGCAGTGGCCAAGGTCGTGCTGAACAACCTGTACAAGCACACCCAGCTGCAGGAGAACTTCGGCGCGAACATGCTCGCGATCGTCGACGGTGTCCCGCGGACCCTACCGCTCGACGGGTTCATCTCGGCGTGGGTCGCGCACCAGGTCGACGTCATCGTCCGCCGCACCCAGTTCCGCCTGCGCGAGGCCGAGAAGCGCGCGCACATCCTGCGCGGCTACCTCGCAGCGCTCGACGCCCTCGACGAGGTCATCGCGCTGATCCGTCGGTCGCCCGACGTCGAAGAGGCCCGCTCCGGCCTGATGGACCTGCTGTCCGTCGACGAGATCCAGGCGCGCGCGATCCTCGAGCTCCAGCTCCGTCGACTGGCCGCCCTCGAGCGCCAGAAGATCCACGACGAGGCCGAAGAACTCGAGCGCAAGATCGCCGACTTCCAGGACATCCTGGCGTCGGAGACCCGGCAGCGCACGATCATCCGCGACGAGCTCGAGGAGATCGTCGACCGCTTCGGCGACGACCGCCGCACCGAGATCATGCTCGGCTACGACGGCGACATGTCGATGGAAGACCTCATCCCCGAAGAGGAGATGGTCGTCACCATCACGCGTGGCGGGTACGTCAAGCGCACGCGCAGCGACCAGTACCGCTCGCAGCACCGCGGTGGCCGTGGTGTCCGTGGCGCCCAGCTCCGCGCGGACGACATCGTCGAGCACTTCTTCGTCACGACGACGCACCACTGGCTGCTGTTCCTCACCGACCAGGGCCGGGTCTACCGCGCCAAGGCGTACGAGCTGCAGGAAGCCGGCCGCGACGCCAAGGGCCAGCACGTGGCGAACCTGCTCGCGATGCAGCCGGACGAGCAGATCCAGCAGGTGCTCGACATCCGTGACTACGAGGTCGCGCAGTACCTCGTCCTCGCGACCGAGCACGGGCTGGTGAAGAAGACCGCGCTCACCGAGTACGACACCAACCGCACCGGTGGCATCATCGCGATCAACCTGCGCGACGGCGACAAGCTCCGCCAGGCGCTGCTCGTCGACGAGCACGACGACCTGCTGCTCGTCTCACGTCAGGGCATGTCGCTCCGCTTCACCGCGACGAACGACACCCTGCGGCCGATGGGTCGCTCGACCTCCGGTGTGAAGGGCATGTCCTTCCGCGACGGCGACTCGCTCCTGGCCGCACGCGTGGTGGCGGACGACGGCTTCGTCTGGGTGATGACCGAGGGCGGGTACGCCAAGCGCACCGCCGTCGACCAGTACCGCATCCAGGGACGCGGAGGTCTCGGCATCAAGGTGGCGAAGTTGGCGACCGACCGAGGCGACCTTGTGGGTGCTCTCATCGTCGGTGAGGACGACGAAGTGCTCGTCGTGCTGCAATCGGGCAAGGTGGTAAGGTCTGCCGTGGCCGAGGTCCCTGCCAAGGGTCGCGACACCATGGGTGTCGTCTTCGCCAGGTTCGCGGCGAACGACAAGATCATCGCAGTGGCCCAGAACACCGAGCGGAACCTGGTCGACCAGGACGACGCCGAGATCGAGCCAGCGGGCCCGGTGGAGACGGTCAGCCCTTCCGAAGCGGCCCCGGACTCCACTGATCCCATCGACACCGAGCCCGTCGCGGACGAGGCCGGAGAGGACCAGTCAAGCAATGAGTAGTGTCGCCGAGAAGCTCCAGAAGAAGGCGAAGCGACCCGTCGGCACCCGCCAAGTGCGGCTGCGGCTGGTCTACGTCGACTTCTGGTCGATGGTGAAGCTCAGCTTCCTCATCGCCCTGGCCGGCAGCATCGTGATCGTGGTCGCCACGGCGCTGGTGTGGGTCATCCTCAACCAGACGGGCGTGTTCACGCAGGTGGACGCCTTGTTGAAGGACGTCACCGGTCAGAACAGTTACTCGATCATGGACCAGTTCTCACTGGGTCAGGTACTCGGGTTCTCCATCGTCGTGGGCATCCTCAACGTGGTCGTCGGCACCGTGCTCGGCGCCATCGTGAGCGTCCTCTACAACCTCAGTGTCCGCATCACCGGCGGCTTGCTCGTCGGCTTCACGAACAACTGACACACCCGGGCCGGGTGAGCCGACCGCTCGATTTCGTTCTGCGAGATCCGTGGGGTAGGCTTTCATCCGGTCTGAGGGGCTATAGCTCAGGCGGTTAGAGCGCTTCGCTGATAACGAAGAGGTCCAAGGTTCAAGTCCTTGTAGCCCCACCAGTTCTTCGGAACACACGACAATTCCATCCCGTCGCCGATACCCTCGGCGGCACCCGGGGCCTTAGCTCAGTTGGTAGAGCGCCTGCTTTGCAAGCAGGATGTCGGGAGTTCGATTCTCCCAGGCTCCACTCGCGGAAGCCCCTGGTTGACGACTTCGTCGTCTGCCCAGGGGCTTCGTTCTGTGCTCATCCGCGCCGCCGCCCCTGCGGCGCGTCGTCGTGCGTGCTCGGGTCGTGCGTGTGCCGCTGCGCCGAGGTTCCGAGATCTCGGCATCTCGAGCGCGCCTCGGGCCGCTTGTGGAACCTCGGCGGGCAGCGGACGGCATGTCGTGGAACCTCGGCGCCGTCGGACGGGCGTGTCCTCGCAGCACAGCACCCGGGAACGACGAAGGGCCCCGGCGGCGTGCCGGGGCCCTTCGTACGAACCGTGGAGGTCAGGCGGCAGGCTTCTCCGCCGTGTCAGCGTCGTCGGCGACCCACAGGTCGTCGTCGGCGCGGAGCGTCTGGTACGCGGCGTACGCAGCACCAGCAACGGCGACGACGCCGACGATGATGAGTGCGACACCACCGAAGCCGATGCCCTTCTTCTGCTGCGACGGCACGTACTTCACAGCAGCCTTCTTGGCCTTCTTGCCCTTCTTCTGGGCGTTCTTCACGATCTTCTTGACCCGGGGGTCCTTCGCGAGGTCGGTCACGCTCAGCACGGAGCCAGCGGTCGACACCAGTCCGGGGATGACCTCGGACTGGAACTTGTGCGAAGCGTTCTGTGCTGCGGACGTCGCAGCGTGGACCCCGGTCGCGACAGCGGGACGGATCCCGTTGTCGATCGCGTTCTGCACACGAGGGGCGATGTCCTTGCGGGCTGCATCGGCTGCGTTTGACCGGGCTTCCGCCAGGATCGCGTTCGCGTGCTCGAGGACCTTGCGCTGCTCTCCGAGGAGCGAGGCGGTCTGGCCCTTGAGCTTCTTGATCTGCTTCCGACGCTTGCGCGGGATCTCGATCGTCGTCATCTGGTACCTCCATCGGATCGGCGTGACCCCATCCTGCCACCAGAGTCCCTGACAGGTCACGGAGCCTCACCTGTGGGTCCGGTCCGTACGCAGCCGGTACATGCGAGAATCGGAACATGTCTCTGCACACCGCTGTCGCAACGATCCACACCAACAAGGGCGACATCCGCGTCAACCTGTTCGGCAACCACGCACCGAAGACCGTCAAGAACTTCGTCGACCTCGCCACGGGCAAGCAGGAGTGGACCCACCCGGGTACGGGCAAGGTCTCCACCGACAAGCTCTACGACGGCGTCGTCTTCCACCGCATCATCAAGGACTTCATGATCCAGGGCGGTGACCCGCTCGGCCAGGGCATCGGTGGCCCGGGGTACCGCTTCGACGACGAGATCTCCCCCGAGCTCACGTTCCAGAACCCCTACATCTTCGCCATGGCCAACGCCGGCATCCAGGGTGGCCGTGGCACCAACGGCTCGCAGTTCTTCATCACCACGGTGGCGACGCCGTGGCTGCAGGGCAAGCACACCATCTTCGGTGAGGTCGCCGACGACGAGTCGCGTGCCGTGGTCGACGCCATCGAGGGTGTCCCCACCGACGGCCGTGACAAGCCCGTCGAGGACGTGGTCATCCAGAGCATCGACGTCGAAGGCGTCTGATCCTCACGTGACCGACCAGGCGTACAACCCGAACAACACCTGCTACCGGCATCCGGACCGGCAGAGCTTCGTGCTCTGCCAGCGCTGTGGGCGGACGATCTGCCCGGAGTGCCAGACGCCGGCGGCAGTCGGGGTGCACTGCCCGGAGTGCGTGCGTGAACAGCGCGCACAGTTCGCAGCGAACCGTCGCGCGTCCGGAGCCCCCAGTGGGCTGACGGTCGCGCGACGGCGCTTCGCGATGCTCGACCAGAAGGCGACGGTCGTCATCGTGGCGATCACGGTCGCCATCTGGCTGCTGGACCAGGTGAGTGGTCGGTTCTTCACCGGCCTGCTGGCCTACAACTCGTTCTTGCTGCCCACGGAGCCGTGGCGGGTCGTCACCTCCCTGTTCGTGCACTCGGGGATCTTCCACATCCTGTTCAACATGTGGGCGCTGTGGATCTTCGGTCGGATGCTCGAGAACATGCTCGGCACTTGGCGATTCGTCGCGCTGTACTTCATCACGGGGATCTTCGGCTCGATGCTCGTGACGTTCCTCGCTCCCGGAACGACCGTCGTAGGCGCCTCCGGAGCGATCTTCGGGCTCTTCGCGGCGTTCTTCGTGCTGCAGCGGAGCCTCGGGCAGAACGCAGTGCAACTCCTCGTGATCATGGGGCTCAACCTGGTCGTCGGGTTCCTGCCGGGGATCAACATCTCGTGGCAGGCGCACGTCGGCGGGATCATCGGCGGCTTCCTCGTGGGCTTCGTCTTCGCCAAGACCCGGAACATCCGGCAGCGGCCGCTGCAGATCGGCCTGCTCGTCGCCTCCGCGGTGGTGGGCATCGTCCTCACCGCTGTCGGGTACGCGGTCACCATCGGCTGAGCCGATCCGGACACACGTCCACCGAACGCCCCGTCGCACCAGCGGCGGGGCGTTCGCCGTTCCACTGTGACGTCGGCACCAGGCACCAGGTACCAGGCACCAGACACCAGACACCAGACACCAGACACCAGGTACCGGGCATCGGCACCGGCCCCGGCCCCGGCCTCGGGCACGACAGACGCTCGTCCACAAGGCGCCAGCAGAGTTATCCACAGGTGTGGAAAAACCGGTGAGTTACACGCGTGTGATTATCCCCATTGTGGACTCAGCTGTGGATAACTCCGGGGTCGGGGTGTGGATGGCGATGTGGAGAGTGTGGAGAAGTGTGGAGAACCGCCCGAATCCTCGATGACCTGGGGATCAGCGGCAGCAAGTCCTGTGGAGAACGACAACGCCCGCCGCACCAAGTGGTGCGACGGGCGTCGGAGTGTCTCGGGGCTGAGGGTCAGCGCCAGCGGGTGGTCATGAGGAAGCCGATGAACATGATGCCGAAGCCGACCAGGATGTTCCACGAGCCGAGGCTCGGCACCGGCAGGGTCGCGTTCGAGATGTAGAAGACGATCACCCAGACGAGGCCGATGATCATGAAGCCGAACATGACCGGCTTGAACCACACCGGGTTCGGGGCGTCCCCCGCGGTGTCGACCGAGTCGGCTCGGGTCCTCCGGGCGGGCTTGGTGCGGTCCTTGTCACTGGCCATGGCCGGTATCCTACCGTGACCACGTGTGTGGATCGGCCCGCAGACCGCTGCACACATCCCCCACGAGTACGGTGAACCGCCATGACCAGGATCCTCGTCGTCGACAACTACGACAGCTTCGTCTACACGCTGAACGGGTACGTCCAGCAGCTCGGAGCCGAGACGGACGTGGTGCGCAACGACGCCTTCCCCGAGTCGGAGATCGCGGACCGCATCGCCGACTACGACGGTGTTCTGCTGTCGCCCGGCCCGGGAACCCCGGCCGACGCCGGCGTCTCGATCCCCACGGTGCACGCGGCGGTCGCGTCCGGCACCCCGCTGCTCGGGGTCTGCCTCGGCCACCAGGCGATCGCAGAAGCCCTCGGCGCCACGGTCACGCACGCCGACGAACTCATGCACGGCAAGACCTCGCAGGTCGACCACGACGACAGCACGCTCTTCGCCGGAGTGCCGCACCCCTTCACGGCGACGCGCTACCACTCCCTCGCGATCGTCGACGGCACGGTGCCCGACGAACTCACCGTCACGGCCCGGACCGGTGGCGGCGTCATCATGGGCGTCCAGCACCGCGACCACCCGTTGTACGGTGTGCAGTTCCACCCAGAATCGGTCCTGACCGAGGGCGGCTACCGCATGGTCGGCAACTGGCTCGAGACCACCGGTCTCTCCGGAGCTGCCGAACGCGCCGACGGGCTCGGCCCGCTCATCGCGACGCACCGCGGCTGACTCGTCAGAGCGAACTCGACGGCGTCGCGTGTCGACGCGCATGGAGCAGTGGACGCGACGACCTGACGGGCCTGCGGACGCGTGGCGGGGATGCGCCGGGCCTCCTGGCCGTCAGCGTGCCGACGGGAGGCCCGTCACCGGTCCGTCAGACCGCACGCGTGTGCGAGTGGTCGGCTCGACGGCCGCGGTGGCGTCGTTCCTGATCGGAACGATCAGCGACCGTCGCCGTTGTCCCCGTTGTCTCCACCGTTGTCCCCGTTGTCGCCCTTGTCGTTCCCGTTGTCCGACGACGGGGCGTGGGTCGGCTGGCTCGACGCGGCGCAGTAGGTCAGGGCGACGGCACTGCCCTGGGCGACATCGCCCTGCGGGGTGTCCTGCTGCGTCACGAGGCCACCCGTGCACGAGTACGACGGCGACGGCGTCACGGTGAGGCCGAGCTGCTCGAGCGACGCCTTCGCCTCGGAGAACTGCTGGTTCGTGACGTTCGGCAGCTGCACCTTGCCGTTGGACACCGTGAGGTTGATCACGATGCCCTTGGTGTGGAGCGAACCGGACTCGGGGTCGGAACTCATCACGGTGCCCTCTGGCACGTCGGACGAGTAGTCGGAACTGATCGCGCCGACGCGGAAGCCGGCATCGTCCAGTGCCTGCTGTGCCGCTGCCTGGGACTGCCCGTTCAGCTCGGGGACCGGGACCCGCTCGGGGCCGAGGGAGACGACCACGTTGACGCTGGACTTGCGGCCCACGTTGATGCCGGAGCCCGGGTCGGTGCGGATGACCGTGCCCTTGTCGACCGAGTCGGAGTTCTCCTCGACCTTGACGGCCGTCAGGTCCTTCTTCTCGAGGGCGGTGGACGCGGCGCTGAAGGTCGACCCGGTGACGTTCGGCACGCTCACGGACGACGACACCGGCGGCTTGCCCGGCTGCAGGTTCGCGACGAAGAACACGACCCCGACGATGACCGCGACCGTCAGCAGGATGCCGACCCAGATCCACGCCACCGGCGGACGGTTCTGCGTGCGCTGCGGGCGGTGCTCAGCGGTGTCGTCGTCGAGCTCGCGGAACGCCGCGGCGGGGTTCGACGTGGTGCGCGGGTCGACCCCGAACAGCACCGTCGAGGCGTCGTTCGCCGCGTTCTGCTGGATCTTCTTGGTGGATGCCGGAACCCGGCCCGCAGCGGCCTGCTGCAGGTCCGAGCGGAACTCGGCGGCGTTCTGGAAGCGGCGTGTGCGGTCCTTGACCAGGGCGTGCAGGGTCACGGCGTCGAGTGCCGGGGACACCTCTGGTGTGATCGACGACGGGGCGACGGGCTGCTCGCTGACGTGCTGGTAGGCCACCGCCACCGGGGTGTCGCCGAGGAAGGGCGCACGGCCGGTGAGCAGTTCGAACAGCACGACACCCGTGGAGTAGATGTCCGTGCGGGCGTCGACGGTCTCGCCGCGGGCCTGCTCCGGCGAGAAGTACGACGCAGTGCCGAGGATCGACGTGGTCTGCGCGACCGTGGCGGAGGTGTCGGTGATGGCTCGGGCGATGCCGAAGTCCATGACCTTGACCTGGCCGTTGTGCGTGACCATGACGTTGGCGGGCTTGATGTCGCGGTGCACGACGCCGGCGCGGTGGGAGTACTCGAGCGCGGTGAGGATGCCCTCGGTGATGCGGACGGCCTCGGCCGGAGCGACGGCACCCTCGGCGATGATGTCGGAGAGCGGGCGGCCCTCGACGTACTCCATCACGATGAAGGGGACCTGCACCTCGGCGCCCGAGGTCTCGGTCACGGTCTCTTCGCCGGCGTCGTACACGCGGACGACCGTCGGGTGCGCCATGCGTGCGGCGGCCTGGGCTTCCTGCCGGAACCGGGTGCGGAACGCCGGGTCGTTGGCCAGGCTCGGCTTCAGGAGCTTCACCGCGACCTTGCGACCGAGACGGGTGTCGTTGCCGAGGTGCACGGTTGCCATGCCGCCTCGGCCGATGACATCACCGATCTCGTAACGGTTGGCGAGGAGGGTGATCCCCGCGGTCACACCTTCTGGCACGTACTCCTCCGTCTGTCCGTCCGGGCTAGTGTACGGCAGCACCACCTGGTGAGACGCTGGTCAGGGAGGGGTCGACCGAACCGTTACCGAACGGTGTCGACAGTCCCCGTCCGGGGGTCGTTCAGTTGCCGTCCATCGGGGCGTCGGTCGGGTCGATGCCGTCGTTCGGGTCGGTCGTGGGCTCCTCGGTGGGCTCGGTCCAGGTGACCTGCGCCCCGGGCGACGAGTCGGAGACGACCGCGGTGCCGGACTGCGGCGACTTGCACGTCACCTTGTACGACAGCGTCACCGTGCCGGACTGCGCGGCCGCGACGGTGACCGCCGTGCCGGAGGTCGAGCCCGAGCTGCTGCCGTTCGACGGGACCGTGCCGTTGTCGATCGTGTACGTGTAGCTCACGTCGGAGTAGCCGGCGGGGCACTTGTCGTAGGACGGCCAGCTGAACGTGACGCGGCCGGAGTCGCTCACGGATCCACCGGTCGCACGCTCGGGTGCCTCGGCGGTCAGGACGTCGCCGAACGCCTTGATCGTCACCGTCGTGCCCTGCTCGAGGCTGCCCTCGGGGCTGAGCGACTCGACGGTGCCGACCTGGTCGGAGGACGTCGCGTTCGAACCGGCGACGACCTCGGCGACCAGGCCCTGACCGCGGAGCTGGTTCGCGACCTGCTCGGCGTTCTGGCCCGTGTAGTCGGCTGCCGACACGGTCACGCGGGTGTCGACCGGCGTCTGGGACGGCGTCTCCGACGGGGTCTGCGACGGACGCGGGGTCTTCGACGCGGACTTCGACGGGGTCGGGTCCGGCTCGGCAGCACCGTTCAGGGCGAAGGTTCCGACGACACCGGCGATCGCGAGCACGACGACGATGCCGACGACCCACCAGATCCAGGCGCGCTTCTTCTTCGGTTCCTCGGGCTCGTCCGTCGCCGGGGAGCGCGGTCCGACGGGTCCACCGGCACCGCCGGCGGCCGCACCGGACTGGGTGCCGAGCAGTGCCGTGGCAGCGTCGTTGCCCTGCCCCTGCGGCGGGTTGAACGCGACGGTGCCGCCCTGCGCGATGGCGGGGACGGCGACGGTGGCCGCGGCGACGTCACCGCGACGGAGTGCCTGTGCGGCGCGCGCCAGGTTGGCGGCGGTGGCGGGACGATCGGCGGGCTTCTTCGCGATGCACGAGATCACGAGGGCGGCGACGGGCTCGGGGATGTCCCCGGGCAGCGCCGGCGGCTGCTCGTTGATGTGCGCCATCGCGATCGCGACCTGCGACTCGCCCGTGAAGGGACGACGACCCGCCAGGGCCTCGTACGCGACGATGCCGAGCGAGTAGATGTCGGTCGACGGCGACGCCGGGTGTCCGCTCGCCTGCTCGGGCGAGAGGTACTGCACGGTGCCCATGACCTGGCCGGTCGCGGTGAGCGGGACCTGGTCCGCGATGCGCGCGATGCCGAAGTCGGTGATCTTGACGCGGCCGTCGGGCGTGATGAGCAGGTTGCCGGGCTTGATGTCGCGGTGCACCAGACCGACCGCGTGGGCGGCCTGCAGGGCGTTCGCGGTCTGCGCGACGATGTCGAGGACCTTGTCGACCGGCAGCGTGTGCTCGCGCTCGATCATGGTCGAGAGCGCTTCGCCGGGAACGAGCTCCATCACGAGGTAGGCGCTGCCGTCCTCTTCGCCGTAGTCGAAGACGTTGGCGATGCCCTCGTGGTTGACGAGCGCAGCGTGGCGGGCCTCGGCGCGGAAGCGCTCGAGGAACCCGGGATCGCCGAGGTACTCGTCCTTGAGGATCTTGAGTGCGACGGTTCGGCCGATGACGAGGTCGGTGGCCTGCCACACCTCTCCCATGCCGCCGATGGCGACCCGGGACGAGAGCTGGTACCGCCCACCGAAGGTGAGTCCGCTGGTGGGTCTCATTTGTTCAGCACCGCCTCCATGACTTTCTTCGCGACCGGGGCCGCGACTGTGTTGCCGACTCCCGACTGGCCGAGCCCGCCGCCGTCTCCGACGACGACCGCCACGGCGACCTCCGGGTCCTTCGCGGGCGCGAACCCGGTGAACCAGAGGGTGTAGGGATCGCCTGTTCCGCCCTCGGCCGTGCCCGTCTTCCCTGCGACGTCGACACCGTCGATCTTGGCATTCGTTCCGGTCCCGGCGTTCACGACGCTCTGCATGGCCTCGGTGAGGTCAGCGGACTCGGAGGAGGACAGCGGATCACTGTACTGCCTCGGGGAGAAGGACTCGACCGTCTTCAGGTCGCTCGTGGTGATCGAGTCGACGAGCGAGGGCTGCATGACCTTGCCGCCGTTCGCGATGCCGGCCGACACCATGGCCATCTGCAGCGGGGACACCCGGACGCTCGCCTGGCCGAACGCGCTGAGCATGAGCTGCGCGGTGGAGTCGACCTCGGGGTACTGGCTGGCGGTCGCGGACATCGGGACCTCGATGGCGTCACCGAAGCCGTACTTGTCGGCCATGCTCTTGATCGCGTCGTACCCGAGCTTCTGTCCGAGCTCGGCGAACGGGATGTTGCACGAGTACTGGATGGCCGTGCGGAGCTTGACCTTGTCGCCGCCGCCGCACGTGCCGCCTTCGGCGTTGTTGATGTACGAGCTCGTGCCGGGGAGCTGCAGGCGCGACGGGTTCGGGAACGTCGAGTCGAGGTTGTACTTGCCGCCCTCGAGCGCCGCCGATGCGACGACGAGCTTGAAGACGGATCCGGGCGTGTACAGGTCGCCGCCGATCGCGCGGTTCTGCAACGGGGACGACGAGGCGCCGAGCAGGGCGTCGTACTGCTCCTTGACCTTCGCGGTGTCGTGCGAGGTGAGGGTGTTCGGGTCGTAGCTCGGCTTCGAGACCATCGCGAGGATCTTGCCGGTCTTCGGCTGGATGGCCACGACGGCGCCGCTGTTCGTGCCGAGGGCGTCGTACGCGGCCTGCTGCACGGCGGGGTCGATCGTCAGGTTGACGTTGTCGCCCTGGACGTCCTGGCCGGTGAGGATCGAGTTGAGGTTCTGGAAGAACGAGGCGTCCGAGTTGCCGGACAGCACGGTGTTCTCCGCGCTCTCGATGCCGGTGTTGCCCTGGCCGATGGTGAAGTAGCCGGTGACCGCCGAGTACAGGTCGCCGTTCGTGTACTTGCGCTGGTACTCGTACTGGTCGTCCACGGGGGTCGACTCGGCGATCGGGCTGCCGTCGACGAGGATCGCACCGCGCTTGGTCGAGTAACTGTCCAAGATGGTGCGTGAGTTGCGGGAGTCGGCGCGGAGCGTGTCCGCCGAGAAGAACTGGATCGAGGTCGTCGACACGAAGAGTGCGACGAACATGAGCACGATGACGGTCGAGACACCGCGGAGCTGTCGGTTCATCGACGACGCTCCTTCCTGGTCGCGCGCGCGGACCGCCCGCTCGCGGCGGGGATCGCGCCCTGCTGGACGCGTTGTTCGGCTGGGATGGAATCGGTGAGTCGCAGCAGCATCGCGGCGATGATCCAGTTGGCGATGAGCGAGGAACCACCCGCGGCCATGAACGGCGTGGTCAGGCCGGTCACCGGGATCACGCGGGTGATGCCACCGACGACGACGAACACCTGCAGGGCGATCACGAAGCCGAAGCCGACGCCGAGCAGCTTGCCGAAGTCGTCCTGCGCCATGAACCCGACGCGGATGCCGCGCGAGGCCAGCACGATGAAGAGCGCGAGGATCGCGAAGACACCGATCAGGCCGAGCTCCTCGCCGAGCGAGGCGATGATGTAGTCCGCGTTGGCGACGGGCGTGATGTACGGGCGCCCCTGGCCGAGGCCGGTACCGGTGATGCCGCCGTTCGCGAAGCCGAACAGTCCCTGCACCAGCTGGTAGCTCGCCTGGGTGTCGCGGCTGAAGACCTCTTGGTTGAACGGGTCGAGCCACTGCTCGAAGCGGCCGTGCACGTACTCGAGGGCGCTCTGCGCGACGAGGGCACCACCGACGAACAGCGCCAGACCGATGACGACCCAGCTGATCCGCGCGGTCGCGACGTAGATCATCACGAGGAACAGGCCGAAGTACAGCAGCGCCGTGCCGAGGTCGCGCTGGAAGACGAGGACCGCCATCGCGGCTCCCCACATCACCAGGATCGGGCCGAGGTCGCGGGCACGCGGGAACGTCATGCCGAGGAACTTCTTGCCGACGATCGACAGCGAGTCGCGCGCGGTGACGAGGTACCCGGCGAAGAACAGCGCCATGGTGATCTTCGCGAGCTCGCCCGGCTGGAACGAGAACGGTCCGATCTTGATCCAGACCCGTGCACCACCGATGTTCTGACCGATGCCGGGCAGGATCGGCAGCAGCAGCAGCGCGATCGTCAGGAACATGAAGATGTAGCGGTAGCGCTGCAGGAACCGGTGGTTCCGGACCAGCAGCAGCGTGATGATCGCCAGGACCATCGCGAGCATCGTCCAGACGATCTGCTTCACACCGATGGCGTCCCAGCCGGTCAGGCCGTTGTGGACGTCGATGCGGTAGATCTCCGCGATGCCGATGCCGTTCAGGACGAGTGCGATCGGCAGGATGAACGGGTCGGCGTTCTTGGCGACGACCCGCAGCACGACGTGCATCACGAGCCCGAGCCCGAGGATGCCCCCGCCGACCCACAGCACCGAGGTGTCGAACAGTCGCCCCTTGGTGCCGAGTTGCACGAGCACCATCGCGCCGGCGCAGATGCCGCAGGCGATGACGAGCAGCACGAGCTCGAGGTTCCGAGCACGTGCGGGTTCGCGGAGCTTGATCGTGATCGCCTGCGTGAACGACTGGGCGGTGGCGCTGCTCATCGCGAGCCCCGGGTCGGGGACGGGGAGGGCGTCGACGACCGGGTCGGTGACGGCGAGGGTGACGAGGTGGATCCGCCGTCACCGCCGGTGCCGGCCTGGTCCTGCCCGGTCTCGGCGGCCTTGCGCAGTCGGTCGACGATGTCCCGTGCGTCGTCGAGCGACTGCGCGTTGATCGTCGAGCGGACGTTCTCGCGGGTGTAGTCCGGCAGCATCGACACGGTGATGTCGGTGTCCTCGTAGACGTCCGACAGCGCCAGTGGTCCGATCGACTGCTGGACGCCCTTGTAGATCGCGACCGTGCCGCGGTCGGTGCCGACGTAGTAGTGGTCCTGGGTGATCCGCCAGCCGAGGAACACGGCCCCGACCAGGGCAGCGACCGCCACCACGAGCGCGACCGTCCACGAGACCCGACGTCGGATGCGGCGTCGGCGGTCCTCGGCGATGAGCTCCGCGAAGAACTGGTCGGACTCGGGCTCGAAGTGCGAGTCCTCCGGGGCGGTGGTGACCTTGAGCGGGTGCAGCAGGATCGTGGGGAGGCGGATCGGCTTGCGACCGGTCGACGCCTCGAAGGTCAGGGGAGCGGCCGCGGACCCGACGGTGGTGGCCGCGTCGTCGTCGTCGTCGACCTCGTCTGCGGTGACGTCCATGACGACGACGGTGACGTTGTCGGGGGCGCCGTGGTCGAGGGTCTCCTTGACCAGGCGCTGCGTGACCTGGTTGGCGTCCATGTTCGACGCCAGGGCGTGCCGGATGCGCTCTTCGGCCAGGTACGACGACAGGCCGTCGGAGCACAGCAGCCAGCGGTCGCCCGGCTGGATGTCCATGATCGCGGTGTCGACCTCTGGCGCGGCGTCGACGTCGCCGAGCACCCGCATGAGCACCGAGCGACGAGGGTGGACCGCGGCTTCCTCCGGGGTGATCCGGCCGCTGTCGACCAGGCGCTGCACGAAGGTGTGGTCCGACGTGATCTGCTGCAGCTCACCGTCACGGTGGCGGTAGATGCGCGAGTCACCGATGTGCGCGATCGCGATCTGCTCGCCGACCCGGATCATCGCGGACACCGTGGTGCCCATGCCGGTCAGTTCCTGGTGCTCGAAGACCGTCTCGGTGATGAGCTGGTTCGCGGCGATCAGGGCCGACTGCAACGCGAACTCGGCGTCGTGTGCGGAGGGGAACTCGCGGTCCACCTCCCTGATGCGCCGGATCGCGATCGCCGAGGCGACGTCGCCGCCGGCGTGCCCACCCATGCCGTCCGCGACCGCGAACAGGTGCGCCCCGGCGTAGCCGGAGTCCTGGTTGTTCGCGCGGATGCGGCCCACGTGGGACACAGCGGCGCTCAACGTGCGAGCGGTCATGCCGGGTTACCGCCGCAGCTCGAACGTCGTCGTCCCGATCGTGATCGGCGTGCGCTCCGCGACGATCAGGGGAGCGCTCACCTTCTGACCGTTGACGAAGGTGCCGTTCGTGGACTCGAGGTCGGTGAGGAGCCAGCCGTCGGCGCGCAGGTCGAGCCGGGCGTGGTTGGTCGAGGTGTAGTCGTCGCGGATCACGACGTTGGACTCGCTGGAGCGGCCGATCGTGATCGGCCCGCCGCCGAGTGGCATCTCCATGCCCTCACGCGCGCCTTCGGTGATCACGAGGCGCACCGCTGCCGGCGAGGGCGACTGCGTCGCCGCCGTGGGTTGCCCGATGAGGTCGGTGAACGCACCACCCGAGGCCGCTGCCGGCGCCGCCGCTGCGGGGATCGTCGGGGTCGTCGGGCCGGAGGGAGCCGACTTGGAATCCGTGGGGATCGTGCGCACGCGCTGGCCGAAGAGATCACTGCGCAGGGCGAAGACGATCACGAAGACGAACAGCCAGAGCACCGCGAGGAACGCGAAGCGCAGGACGAGCAGGGTCAGGCCTGTGGTCATCGAGCACCTCCGTCGTTCTCCGGGATCACCCGGAACACCATACGGGTACGACCGATCTCGATGGTGGAGTCCGGCTCCACGATCGCCTGTTGGAAGTGCTGTCCGTTCAGCTTCGAGCCGTTCGTCGAGCCCAGATCCGTGGCCTGGGCGTGCTTGCCGTCCCACAGGACCTCGACGTGCTTCCGGCTCGTCCCGGTGTCCGCGATGGTGATGTCGGCGTCGCTGCCACGGCCGATCACGGTGCGTCCGCGCTGCAGGCGGTGGCGCTGCGAGCCGATGTCGAGCACGGCGATCCAGGCGACGTCGCGCTGCACCGTGGTGGAGTCGATCTGCAGGATGCCCGTCGACAACGTGCCGTCCTGCTGCAGCCGGATGGTGACCGGTCCGGAGAACGAGTAGTTCTGCGCGACGGCGTGCTGGTGGGCCATCTGCGCGAGTTCGTCGATGAGCGGACGACCGACGTCGTTCATGCGCGTGAAGTCCGGCGGCGCGAGGCGCACGGTGAACTCGTTCGGCACCAGGATGCGCTCTCGCGACACCACGGCGGCCTTCGTGTCGAGCTCACGGCGCAGGGCGCTGGAGATCTCGACCGGCTGCACACCGGAGCGGAAGGTCTTCGCGAACGCGCCGTTCACGGCGCGCTCCAGCCCTCGCTCGAAGTTGTCCAGCAGGCCCATGTGTCTCCAGAGTCGTCGGTCGTCAACCACTGCATGGTAGTGGTTGGCGCAGGGGGCAGTCTGTGCGTGGTAGTGTTTTGGGGCTGGCGCGAGTGGCGGAATTGGTAGACGCGCACGGTTCAGGTCCGTGTGCTGGAAACGGCGTGGGGGTTCAAGTCCCCCCTCGCGCACCAGGCGAAACAGCGAAAGGCCCCGGAGGAATCCGGGGCCTTTCGTGTTCCCCCAGGTCCGCCGGGGCGGCCGTCGCCGCTGGGCGGATCAGGTCCGATCAGCGTCCGTCGCGTGGTCGGGATCCGGCCAGGAGGCGCGGCTCGACCCCGACACGCCGGGTCCGGAGAACCCGTGGTCGGTTCTTCCCGCATCGCTGCGGGCGAAGAACGGGCGCGCGCTGGGCAGGAAGAGGAGGACCGCGGCGACGACCGACAGCGCGATCGTCAGGAGTCCGAGTTCGCCGCTCGTGAGGCTGAGCACCGCACGGGTCACGGCGACGACGACCAGCACGATGCGAGCAACCCGCGACCCGGCGGCCATGCGGACGACCGCCCACCCGACGAGTCCCCAGACCACGATGGCGACGAGCACCGTCAGGACCGTGCCGATGGCGTTGCTGCCCGTTCCCGCCACGAACTGCAGGACGGTCGCCACCAGGCAGACCGCGACCCAGACGAGCCAGAGCACGAACGACACGGTGACGACCTGCGGTCGGTCCGGGCGACGGGTGAACAGTGTCCTGGTCATGGCTGCACGGTACCGGGCGGGCAGTCGTGCGAGCAGCCGCCCCGCTAGCGTGACCAGGTGACCGATGATCGTGCAGCAGCCCCTCGTCCCGGCGTCGACGTCCCCGATGCCCGTGGGCGGACCGGACTCGACGCCGTCGGCCGTGACCTCGACCGCAACCCCGACGTCGTCGTGCGGGACGTCGAGGTCGTGTCGGACGGCTGGCACGTGCTCCGTCGCACCACGCTCGACGTCCGGCGCCGGGACGGCCGGTGGGACCGGCAGCAGCGGGAGACCTACGACCGCGGGAACGGCGCCACCGTGCTGCCGTACGACGCCGAGCGCGGTACCGTCCTGCTCACCCGGCAGTTCCGGTGGCCGGCGTACGTGAACGGGCACCCGGACGGCATGCTCATCGAGGCAGCGGCGGGGCTGCTCGACGAGGACGACCCCGAGACCGCCGTCCGCCGCGAGGCCGCCGAGGAGCTGGGCATCCGGCTGGGCGACCTGGTGCGCGTCGGCGACGTCTTCATGAGCCCCGGTTCGGTCACCGAGCGTGTCCACTTCTACGTCGGTGCCTACACACCGGCGGACCGGGTCGAGGCGGGCGGCGGGGTCGAGGACGAGGGCGAGGACATCGAGGTGCTCGAGCTGGCACTCGACGAGGCGCTCGCGATGGTCGAGGACGGCCGGATCGCCGACGGCAAGACGATCATGCTGCTGCAGTGGGTGGCACTGCGGTCAGTGGCACCGCGGCGGGTGTCACCCCGACAGGGCTGACTCGTCCAGGCCCACCGCTCGGGCGATCGTCGTGCGGACCAGGCCTTCGCGGGTCGGTCGGTCGAGGTAGTCGACCAGGGCGTACCCGTTGGTGGCGTCGACGAGCGCGAAGAGCAGGCGTCCCACGCCGTCCGGGTCGTCGGTCCGCAGCACGCCCGCGCGCACCCCGTCGACGACGACCGTGGTCGCGAGGAGCTGCCAGTCGTCCATGACGTCCCGCGCTGCGGTCGCGAGCGCCGCGTTCGTGCGGCCGATGCTCCACGCGTCGGCCCACAGGGTGGCGACGTCGTCGCGCGCGGGATCGGCGATGCAGCCGAGCAGGGTGCGGAGGCCGGAGACGGGGTCGGGCGCAGCGGCGACGATCGCGCGGACCTCGGCGACCTCGGCTGCCGCGACGGTGCGGAACGTCTCGCCGACCAGGTCCTCCATGCTCGGGCGGTAGTGGGCGACGAGCGACGGCGCGACCCCGATCACGGCGGCGACCCCGCGGAGCGTCACCGCCGCGAGGCCCTCGGCGCGCGCCAGGTCGACGGCAGCCGCCGCGATCTGGGATCCGCGTTCGGCCGGGTTCAGGCGCCGGCGGGCCGGTGTCGTCGGCATCGTCCCACCGTATCCGCGCGTCACGCGCCCTCGACGACGAAGGCCGCCCACAGGTCGGCACGGGTCGCGAAGACGGTGAGGTCGCGGTCCAGGAGCCGGCCGGCGTGCTCGACCCGGGAGCGTGCGGTGTGGCGGTGGATGCCGAGCACCTGGGCGGCGCGGTCGTACTCGCAGTTCTGCTCGAGCCAGGCGCGGACGGTGCGGGTGAGCTCGGTGCCCGCCGACCGGTCGTGTTCGAGCAGGGGAGCGAGGAACGCGCGGGCGACGGCTCCGGCGTCGACGTCCACGTGGGCCAGGTGTGCGAGGACGCCTTCCCGGGCGAGGTCGCCGAACTCGGTGGTGCCCGGTCGTCCTTCGCGCCGACGGTCCAGGGCCTGCACGGCCTCGGTGCGCGCGCGGCCGAACGACCGGTACGCGGCACCGTCCGACAGGCCGGCCCGCAGGTCGAAGCGCCCGACCAGTTCCTCGACGATCGCGGTGTCGTCGGCGCTCACGCACAGGAAGAGGGCGTCGTCGACGGCGAAGAAGAGCTGTCCGGGCCGGTCCTGCACCCACAGTTCGAGCAGGTCGACGACGGTGTCGAGGTCGTGGTCGTCGACGTCGAGGGCCGCGATCCGGACGGGTTCGGCGGGCAGGGGACCCCAGACCTCGCGCGACGTCGACTGGACCACCTCCGGATCGCCGACCGAGAGCATGGTGAGCAGGCCGGTGCGCAGGAGCCCGCGTGCCCGGGCCAGCTCACGGTTCTGCTGCAGCGCGAGTCCGGCGAGGGCGATGACGGACGTCACCACCTCGCGACCGGCGCGGTCGAGTGCGCCGCCGTTGGCGATCGCGAGCACGCCGCTCAGGTGGCCCCCGCTGCCGAGGGTCTGCAGGGTGAACCCGGTGTGGTGCTCGGTGGTCACCGGCAGGCTCGCCCGCTGTCCCGCGCGCAGCAGGCGCAGTGCCTCGGTCCGGAGCAGCTCGAGGTCCTGGGCGGGCACGCCGTCCGCCGGGTGCCCGCGGTCGAGCCGTCCCGACACGTCGAAGAGCCCGACCCAGCCGTCGAGCTGCCCGGAGAGCTCGGCGATCGTGGCCCCGAGCCCGTCCGGCCGCATCGCCGCGAGCGAGATCGCCCGCTGCGCGGCGAGGGCCCAGGCGTTCCGGGCGTTCGCGTCGCGGGCGACCGCTTCGGCGTTCGCCTGCGCGACCGCGATGAACGAGGTCTCGTAGGGCACCTCGAACAAGGGGAGTCCGTACTGCGAACAGGCGGCGACGAGGGCGTCCGGGGTGCCGGCGCGGACGACCTCGGTGCCGAACCCGAGTGCGACGACGCCTCGCTCGACGAGTCGGCGGACGTAGGGGCCGGCGACCTCCTGCGGGACCTCGGCTTCGGCGCCGAACTGGGTGCCCGTGGTCAGCAGTCCCTGCCCGTCGGCCAGGAACGGCGTCGGGTCCTCGAGGTCGGAGCTGTGCAGCCACGACAGCGGGGCGTCGAGGGCGCCCGAGGCCGCGTCGGTCAGCGGGCGGAGGCGGAGGTCGGCACGGTGCAACAGGGAACGCAGCGTCGCGGGCATGGGAGCACCTTATCCACCGGGGCGAGCGGACCGGTGCTCGATGTACACGGTGGACAGCCGCCGTGGTCGCCGCAGGCTTCTACCATCGCCGCATGCCCTCCACCGCAGCACCCTCGATCAGTGCGCCCACCGGCGGCCCCTCGCTGCCCCAGGAACGACGGCTCGTCACGGCCGTCCCAGGCCCGCGATCACGCGAGCTCATGGCGCGGAAGGCCGGAGCCGTCGCGGCCGGGGTCGGGGTCGCCGTGCCGATCGCCGTCGTCGCAGCCGGTGGCGGGGTCGTCGTGGACGCGGACGACAACTCGTTCGTCGACCTGGGGTCCGGGATCGCCGTGACCAGCGTCGGCAACGCGCACCCCGGCGTCGTCGCCGCGGTCACCGAGCAGGTCGCTGCCTTCACCCACACGTGCTTCACGATCGCCGCCTACGACGGGTACGTCGCGGTCGCCGAGGCACTCAACCGGCTGACCCCCGGTGACCACGACAAGCGCACGGCGCTGTTCAACTCCGGCGCAGAGGCCGTCGAGAACGCCGTGAAGATCGCGCGCAAGCACACCGGCCGGCAGGCCGTCGTGGTGTTCGACCACGCGTACCACGGCCGCACGAACCTCACGATGGCGCTCACCGCGAAGAACCAGCCCTACAAGGACGGCTTCGGCCCGTTCGCGCCCGAGGTCTACCGGGTGCCGATGTCCTACCCGTTCCACGACGGCCTCTCCGGATCCGAGGCGGCGAAGCGCGCGATCAGCCAGATCGAGAAGCAGGTCGGCGCGGCGAACACCGCGGCGCTGCTCATCGAGCCGATCCAGGGGGAGGGCGGCTTCGTCGTCCCCGCGCCCGGGTTCCTCGCCGCCCTGTCCGAGTGGACCACGGCGAACGGCGTCGTGCTCATCGCCGACGAGGTGCAGACCGGCTTCGCGCGCACCGGGTCGATGTTCGCGAGCGAGCACGAGGGGATCGTGCCGGACGTCGTCACGACCGCGAAGGGCATGGCCGGTGGTCTGCCACTGTCCGCCGTGACGGGGCGCGCCGAGATCATGGACTCCGCGCACGTCGGCGGGCTCGGCGGCACCTACGGCGGCAACCCGATCGCCTGCGCCGCCGCCCTCGCCGCGATCGACGCGTTCGAGCACGACGGGCTGATCGACCGAGCCCGCGAGATCGGGGACGTGCTGCTCGGACGACTCCGTGCCGCGCAGACGACCGACCCGCGGATCGGTGACGTCCGCGGACGCGGCGCGATGGTCGCGATGGAACTCGTGGACCCCGCGACCGGCGAACCGGACGCAGCACTGACCGGGAAGGTGGTGCGGTCCGCGTTCGAGCACGGCGTCATCGCGCTGACCGCCGGCACGTACGGCAACGTCGTCCGGTTCCTGCCCCCACTGTCGATCGACGACGCCCTGCTCCACGAGGGACTCGACGTCGTCCTGGAAGGACTCGCAACAGCATGACCACCGGCACCACCACCGCCCCTGCGGCCGACCGCACCGACGCCGAACGCGAGCTGCTCGCCCGCGTCCCCACGGGCCTCCTGGTCGACGGCGCCTGGCAGCCGTCGGCCGACGGCCGGACCTTCGCCGTCGTCGACCCCGCCACCGGCGAGACGCTGCTCGACATCGCCGACGCAACCCCCGAGGACGGTGTCCGAGCGCTCGACGCCGCGGAAGCAGCGAAGTCGGGCTGGGCGAGCACACCGCCGCGGCACCGCGCCGAGCTGCTCCGTCGCGCGTTCGACCTGCTGCAGGAACGGCGCGAGGAGTTCGCGCTGCTCATGACGCTCGAGATGGGCAAGCCGCTCGCCGAGGCCCGCGGCGAGGTCGCGTACGGCGGGGAGTTCCTGCGCTGGTTCTCGGAGGAAGCGGTCCGGATCGGCGGCTCGTACGGCACCAACCCGGAGGGCACCGGCCGTGCCACCGTCTCGCACAAGCCCGTCGGCCCCGCGTTCCTCATCACGCCGTGGAACTTCCCGCTGGCGATGGCGACCCGGAAGATCGCACCGGCGCTCGCCGCCGGATGCACGGTCGTCGTGAAGCCGGCCGAGCTCACGCCGCTCACGACCCTGCTGTTCGTCGACCTGCTGCGCGAGGTCGGTCTGCCCGCCGGCGTGGTCAACGTGGTGCAGACCACGCGCGCCGCCGACGTCTCCGGGCCGGTGATCGCCGACCCCCGGCTCCGGAAGCTGTCCTTCACGGGCTCGACGCCGGTCGGACGCACACTGCTCGCCCAGGCGGCGCAGAACGTGCTCCGGACGAGCATGGAGCTCGGTGGCAACGCCCCGTTCCTGGTGTTCGCCGACGCCGACCTCGACCTGGCCGTGGAGGGCGCGCTCGCCGCCAAGTTCCGCAACACCGGGCAGGCCTGCACCGCCGCGAACCGGTTCCTGGTGCACGAGGACGTCGTCGACGAGTTCACGCGCCGGGTGACCGCACGCGTCGAGGCCATGCGGGTCGGACGCGGCACCGAGGACGGCGTCGCCATCGGACCGCTCATCGACGACCGCGCCGTCGACAAGGCGCACCGCCTGGTCACCGACGCGCTCGACCGCGGGGCGACGCTCCGCACCGGCGGACACCCGGTCGACGGCCCCGGCACCTTCTACGCGCCCACGGTCCTGACCGACGTGCAGCCCGGCAGCGACCTGCTCCGCGACGAGATCTTCGGACCCGTCCTGGCGATCCGGACCTTCCGGACCGAGGACGAGGCCGTGGCCGCCGCCAACGACACCGAGTACGGTCTGGTCGGCTACGCGTTCACCGAGGATCCGGCCCGTGGCCAGCGCCTGATGGAGCGGCTCGAGACCGGCATGCTCGGACTCAACACCGGGGTCGTCTCGAACGCGTCGGCCCCGTTCGGCGGGGTGAAGCAGTCCGGCCTCGGCCGCGAGGGCGGCGGCGAGGGCATCGCCGAGTACCTCGAGACCATGTACACGCTGACCCCGGACCCGTTCCGGAGCACCACCACCGAAGGAGCAGCACGATGATCGAGAGCGACGTCGTCGTCATCGGAGCCGGTGTCACCGGCCTGACCGCCGCGAACCGCCTGCGCGCCGCGGGACTGACCGTCACGGTGCTCGAGGCGCGCGACCGCGTGGGCGGCCGCACCTGGACGAACGACATCGACGGGGTCACCCTCGAGATCGGTGGCCAGTGGGTCTCGCCCGACCAGACCGCACTGCTCGAGACCCTCGACGAGCTCGGACTCGACACCTACGACCGGTACCGCGAGGGCTCGAGCGTCTACGTCGACGCCGAGGGCACCCGCACCGAGTACACCGGCGACATCTTCCCGTTGCCCGAGGCGACGGCGAACGAGATCGAGCGACTCGTGACGGTCGTCGACGAGTACGTCGCGGCGGTCGACCCGGCGCGCCCGTGGGAGTCCCCGCACGCGGCGGCACTCGACGAGGTCTCCTTCCGCGCCTGGCTCCACACGCTGAGCGACGACCGCGTCGCCACCGACAACGTCGAACTGTTCATCGCCGGGGCCATGCTCACGAAGCCGGCACACGCGTTCTCGGCACTGCAGGCCCTGCTGATGGCCGCCTCGGCCGGCAGCTTCACGAACCTGGTCGACGCCGACTTCATCCTGGACAAGCGGGTCGTCGGCGGCATGCAGCAGGTGTCGGAGCGACTCGCGGACCGCCTCGGTGACGCCGTGCACCTCGACGCGCCGGTGCGCACCCTCCGCTGGACCGACGACGGGGTCGTCGCGCTCGCCGACGGCGGTCTCGAGGTCCACGCCCGGCAGGCGCTCGTCGCCGTGCCGCCGCCCCTGTACTCGCGGATCTCGTACGAACCCCCGCTGCCCCGTCGCCAGCACCAGCTGCACCAGCACCTGTCGATGGGCTTCGTCATCAAGGTGCACGCCGTCTACGACCGGCCGTTCTGGCGCGGCGCCGGGCTCTCCGGCACGGCGTTCAGCCCGTACGAGGTCGTGCACGAGGCGTACGACAACACCGAGCACGGATCGGAGCAGGGCACGTTGGTCGGGTTCGTCTCCGACCAGCACGCCGACGACCTCTTCGCGCTGTCGGCCGAGGAGCGGAAGGCCCGAGTGCTCGGTTCGCTCGCCCACTACTACGGCGACGAGGCCCTGCGCCCGGTCGTGTACTACGAGAGCGACTGGGGCACCGAGGAGTGGACCCGCGGCGCCTACGCGGCGAGCTTCGACCTGGGCGGGCTCGTCCGCTACGGCGCCGACCAGCGTGCAGCCGTCGGTCCGATCCGGTTCGCGTCGAGCGACCTGGCCGGGCAGGGCTACCAGCACGTCGACGGTGCGGTGCGGATCGGACGTGAGGTCGCCGACGAGATCCTGGCCGTGACCCCGGTCGCCGCCGGCTCGGGCGCTGCCGCCTCGTCCGTCTGAACGGGTGCAGCGCCGACCGCGCGTAGCGTCCGGACCATGAGCGACACGACGGCGAACGGATCCAGCGACCCCAGCGAGGCCGAAGAGCAGTACACCGAGGACCTGCCGGACGGGTCGCCCACGGGCGACGCGACGAAGGACCCCGCGCAGGACAGCGACACGGACTCCGGCGGCGAGCCCGCCGAGCCGCAGCAGTAGCGGCGACCGACGAGCGGACGGGAGGCGCGGTGCCGGCTGGCACCGCGCCTCCCGTCCGTCGTGGAGCCGGGTCCAGAGCGTCCGTCAGCCGATGCGGATCAGCTTCTTGTTGACGAACTCGTCGGCCCCCAGGGGGCCGAGCTCGCGGCCGAAGCCGCTCGCCTTGACGCCGCCGAACGGCAGTTCGGGGCTGTCCGCGCCGACGATGTTGACGTAGACCATGCCGGCCTCGAGCCGGTCCGCGACGCGGAGTGCCTGGTCGGCGTCGGTCGTGAACAGGTACGAGCCGAGGCCGTACGGGGTGTCGTTGGCGAGTGCGACGGCGGCGTCCTCGTCGGTTACCCGGTACACGGCGGCGACGGGGCCGAAGAACTCCTCGCGGTACGCGTCGTTGTCCGGCGTGACGTCGGTCAGGATCGTCGGCACGAAGGCGTTGCCCTGGCGGTCGCCGCCGGTGACGACGGTCGCACCCTGCGCGACGGCGGACGCGAGCTGCTCCTGCAGCCGGTCCGCGGCGGTCGGGGACGACAGGGGGCCGAGCTCGGCACCGGGCACGGACGGGTCGGTCGGCGAGACCGCCGACATGGCCGTCGTGAACTTCGCCAGGAAGTCGTCGTACAGGTCGTCCACCACCAGGAACCGCTTCGGGGCGTTGCAGACCTGCCCGTTGCCCTCGAGGCGGGTGGTGACGGCGGACTCGACGACGGAGTCCAGGTCGTCGGTGGACAGCACGATGAAGGGGTCCGACCCACCGAGCTCGAGCACGACCTTCGTGAGGTTCCGGCCGGCGATCTCGGCGACGGCGGCACCGGCGCGGGCGGACCCGGTCAGCGAGACGCCCTGCACGCGCGGATCGGCGATGACGTCGGCGGCCTGGTCGTTCGTCGCGAAGACGTTCGTGTAGGCGCCCTCGGGGAACCCGGCGTCGTGGAAGATCCGCTCGATCGCCAGGGCCGACTCGGGGCACTGCGGTGCGTGCTTGAGCAGGACCGTGTTGCCGATGAGCAGGTTCGGACCGGCGAACCGGGCGATCTGGTAGGCGGGGAAGTTCCACGGCATGATGCCGAGCAGCACGCCGATCGACGACTTCCGGATGAAGGCGCTGCCCGCGGAGCCGTCGGCCAGGGTGATCGGCTGGTCGGCGAGGAACTCCTCGGCGTGGTCGGCGTAGTAGTCGTAGATGTCGGCGCAGAAGTCCACCTCGCCCTCGGCCTGGTCGATCGGCTTCGCCATCTCGCGCACGATCGTGGCGGCGAGGTCGGCGTGACGCTCCCGGTACAGGTCCGCGACGCGGTGGAGCAGGGCCGCGCGGTCGGCGACGGTGCTGCTGCTGGACCACGTGCTGTGCGTGTGGTCCGCGGTGGTGACGGCGGCACGGAGCTCGTCGTCGGTGATGGTCGGGAACGTCTCGAGGGTCGTGCCCGTGGTGGGGTCGGTGACGGCGTACATGGCGTCCTCTCGTGGTGGGTCAGGCCTGGTCGGTCAGCTGCTTGTTCACGCCGGTGACCGGCTGGTTCTCGTCGAAGCTCTTCGGCAGCACCCGGAAGCCCTTCGTGATGACGAGCAGGTAGGCGAAGCCGATCGCCGCCCACACTCCTCCTGCGATCAGTGCGTCGGCGTGGAGCTGCGACCAGAGCACGCCCGTCAGGACCATCGCGAGGCCGGGCAGGACGATGTACTTCCACCGGTCACCCGCGGTGTGGCGACGGCCCTGCCGGACGGCGAAGTGCACGATGACGCTCGCGTTGACGAAGGTGAAGGCGACGAGGGCGCCGAAGTTGATGTACGACGAGATGGTGTCGAGCGAGAAGCTCATCGCGAGCAGCGTGACCGCGCCGACGAACACGACGTTGAACACCGGGGTGTGCGTGCGCGGGTTGACGTAGCCGAACACCCGCTTCGGCAGGACGTTGTTCCGGCCCATCACCATGAGCATGCGGGCGACGCTCGCGTGCGACGCGAGCCCCGACGCCAGCGCGGCGACGAACCCGGCCGACACCAGGACCGCCTGGAACACCGGGCCACCGACGAGCAGGCCGATCTGGGGCAGCGGGTCGTCGGTGAACTCGCCGAACGGGGTGTTCGTCGGGAACCGCAGCTGCGCGAAGTACGCGGACACCAGGAAGATCGCGCCACCGAGCAGCACCGTCAGCATGATCGCCTTCGGCATGATCCGGATCGACTTCGCCTCTTCCGTGTACATCGTCACGGCGTCGAAGCCGATGAACGAGAAGCAGACCACCGTCGCACCGGTGAGCAGGGCGGACATCGTCACGCCGTCGTGCACGAACGGCTCGGTGCTCGCGATCGTGCCGGCGCCGGCACCGTGGACGAGTTCGATGACGGTGAAGACCACGAACGCGATCATCGCCAGGATCGCGCCGATGAGCAGCACCATGTTCAGGTTCGACGTGCCACGCATCGACAGGCAGATCACCGTCGTCACGAACACCGTGTAGACGACGACCGTCACCCACGACGGCAGCGCCGGGAACACCTGCTCCAGGTAGAGCCGGATGATCAGGGCGTTCACCATCGGCAGCAGCAGGTAGTCGAGCAGGGACGCCCAACCGACCATGAACCCGAGGTTCGGGTGCATCGACTCCCGCACGTACGTGTAGGCCGAACCGGCCGCCGGGTAGACCCGGACCATCTTCCCGTAGCTGATCGCCGTCAAGGCCATGATGACCAGCGCGATCAGGTACGCGCTCGGCACGGCGCCGTCGGTCTGCCCGGAGACGATGCCGAAGGTGTCGAACACCACCGTCGGGGTCATGTAGCCGAGGCCGAGGCCGACGATCGCCCAGAGTCCGAGGCTCCGCTTCAGGGAACCGCCGCGCGCAGGGGTTGCCGGAGCTGTCGGTGCGGGGACCGCGGTCGGTGATGCCATGTGCGTTGACTTCCCTGCTGGGTCGGGGGTGGGCAGCGCCGGAGCTGGGCTGGGCAGCGTCGCCCGGACTGGTTCGGAGCAACATACCGATGTGCGAGTGCTCGGTGGACCGGCCGCGGTGTACAGACGTCGGGCAGCCGCTGTACACCGCGGCGATGGCTCAGACCGCCGGCTGTTGCTGCGTGATGCAGTGCAGGCCGCCGCCGCGCGCGAAGACCGGACGAGCGTCGATCGAACGCACCTGACGACCCGGGTACACGTCGGCGAGGATGCCGCGGGCGCGGTCGTCGGCAACGGCGTCACCGAAGGCGCAGGCGATCACGGCGCCGTTCACCACCACGTGGTTGACGTAGTTCCAGTCGACCGGGCCGTCGTCGTCGGTCAGGGTCGACGGGGCCGGCAGTTCGACGATGGTCGCGTCCGTGGCCTGCTCGAGCGCCCGACGGATCTGCGGCATCACCAGGTGGTCCGGGTGGCCGGCGTCGGGCTGCGCGTGCAGCAGGACCGTGCGGGAGGTCGTGGTGGCGCTGGTGGCGCTGGCGCCGCTCGGCGCGCCGGCGAACGTCGCGACCATGTCGACGTGGCCCCGGGTCCCGAACCCGTCGTAGTCACGGGTCAGGCCGCGGGGCAGCCAGACCACGTCCGTCGCGCCGATCGTCCGGGCCAGCTCGAGTTCGACGCGCTCGCGGTCGGCGTACGGGTTCCGTCGCGGATCGAGCTGCACGGTCTCCGTCACCAGGACCGTGCCCGTGCCGTCGACGTGGATCGCCCCGCCCTCGTTCACGAGCAGTGACGGGATCCGCCGTGCACCGGTGGCGGCGGCGACCGTGGCGGCGACCTCGGCGTCTCGGGTCCAGGTCGACCAGGAGTTCGCGCCCCAGCCGTTGAAGACCCAGTCCACGGCGCCGAGCTCGCCGGTCACGTCGTCGACGACGAACGTCGGCCCGATGTCGCGCATCCAGAAGTCGTCGAGGGGCGCTTCGAGCACCTCGACCGCGGTCGACAGCAGGCGACGAGCGTCGGCTCGCGCGACCGGGTCCACGACGATCGAGACGGGCTGGTGCTCGCTGATCGTGTTGGCGGTGGTCGCCCACGTCCGTCGCGCCGCCTCGGCACTCGCCGCGTCGTCACCGAGTGTCAGGCCGGGGCGCGGGAACGCCATCCAGGTGCGTTCCTGCGGAGCCGTCTCGGGAGGCATCACCCACGTCATGCGCGCACCTCCGGTCCGGCGTCGGTCGCCGCCACCCCGATGGACGCGTCGATCGCGTCGCGTGCGCCGTACGCGTGGCGATCCTCGTCGACCGGGGCGACGAGCCCCGCGTAGAGGTCTGGGCGACGGGTCACGTAGAAGGGGAACAGCCGGAGCCACTCGGTCCGGGCCGCGAGGTCGAGGTCCGCGACCAGCACCGCGTCAGCGTCACGCGGTGCCTCGGCGAGGATGCGGCCGAACGGGTCCGAGATGAACGACGACCCGTAGAAGGTGATGTCGCCCTCGTCGCCCCACCGGTTCGGGACGACCATGAACTGGCCGGCGGTGATGCCGTTCGCGACGATGACCTGCCGCCAGATCGGGGCGGTGTCGAAGTCCGGGAACGTCGGCTCGGAGCCGATCGCCGTCGGGTAGACCAGGACCTCGGACCCGGCGAGGCCGTAGGACCGGGCCACCTCGGGGAACCACTCGTCCCAGCAGGTCGGTAAACCGAGGCGTGCGCCGAGTCCCGCCGGCTCGTACACCGGGAAGGCGTCGTCGTCCGTCCCCGGGCGGAAGTACGTGTCCTCGTGGTAGCCGGCGCTGATCGGGATGTGGGTCTTGCGGGTCCGGCCGACCAGGGTGCCGTCGGGGGCGACGAGGACGGCGGTGTTGTAGCCGCGGGGGTCGTCGGGCTGGTCGTCGTCGGCAGGCCGCTCGTACAGCGAGGCGTGGACGAACACCCCGTGCTCGATCGCCTGTGCGCGGGCGAAGGTGACCGTCGGGCCGTCCTCGAGCGACTCGGCGAGGTCCTTCGGGACACCACTGGCCGGGGTGTCGCCGGGGTAGCGGCGCAGGGTGAGCTCGGGCAGGAACACCGCCGCGGCGCCGTTGGCCGCGGCGGTGGCGATGCCGTCGGCGAGTTGTGCGCGATGGGCAGCCGGGTCCTCGAGCCAACGCATCTGCACGAGGGCGACGCGGGTCGTGCGGCGGGGGGTGCCGGTGTCCTGGTGCAGCGGAGACGGGTGCGGGGGAGCGATGACGACGTCCATCCCGCCATTGTTGATCGCGTGGTCAACGAGCGCAAGGCCCAGGGGGAGTTGGGTGGGGTGATGAGCGAACCCATCGTCACGCCGCTCGGCTTCTCGCACGTGCGCCTCACGGTCACCGACATCCGCCGCAGCAAGGCCTTCTACGAGCAGCTGTTTGGCATGCCACCCGGCAGTGACTTCAGCGACCAGATCGACGACCCGACGATCCACGACGACCCGTGGCGGACCTACGGCGGCTGTTCGTTCACGTTCGGCGGGCAGACGCTCGGCCTGCGTCCGGTCGCGCCCGCCGGTGACCGGTTCGACCCGGACCGCGTGGGCCTCGACCACGTGTCGTTCCGCGTCGGGTCCGTCGACGACCTGCACGCCGCCGTCGAGCGGCTGGACGCCGCCGGCATCGAGCACGGCGACGTCACCGACCTGCCGCCGTTCGGCCTGGTGATCCTGTCCGTGCAGGACCCCGACGACGTCAACCTGGAGTTCGCGGCGCCGCGGCCCTGAGCACGGTGCGCCGGTGTCCGCTTGCCGCGTCCGTCACCCGGACCTCCAGGTGCCACGGAAGCGGGGAGGGTTGCCTGATCGCGTCAGATCTCAGGAGGAGACAGCATGAGCAAGACCTGGTTCATCACCGGAGCGTCGAAGGGCTTCGGCCGCGAGTGGGCGGAAGCCGCCCTCGAACGTGGAGACTCCGTCGCCGGTACGGCCCGCAACACCGACGACGTGCAGGCACTCGTCGACCAGTACCCGGACACGTTCCTCGGACTGCAGCTCGACGTGACCGACCGTGCCGCGGACTTCGCGGCCGTGCAGCGTGCGGCGGAGCACTTCGGCTCGCTCGACGTCGTCGTGAACAACGCCGGATACGGCCACTTCGGCATGGTCGAGGAGCTCACCGAGGACGAGGTCCGCGCCCAGCTCGAGACGAACCTGTTCGGGGCGCTCTGGGTGACCCAGGCCGCGCTGCCGATCATGCGCGAGCAGGGCTCCGGGCACGTCATCCAGGTGTCGAGCATCGGCGGGATCAGCGCGTTCCCGACGGTCGGGGCCTACCACGCGTCGAAGTGGGCACTCGAGGGGATCTCGCAGTCGCTGTCCCAGGAGGTCGCGGGCTTCGGCATCCACGTCACCCTCGTCGAGCCCGGCGGGTTCTCGACGGACTGGTCCGGGCCGTCGTCGAAGAAGAGCGACGAGATCGCCGCGTACGCCGACGTCCGTGAGGCCGCGTCGAAGCGCCCGTCGGCCGCCGACCCCGGCAAGCCCGAGGCGACCCGCTCGGCGATCCTGAAGGTCGTCGACGCCGAGCAGCCGCCCCTGCGCGTCTTCTTCGGCAAGGCGCCGCTCGGCATCGCGGAGCGGGACTACGAGTCCCGCCTGGCGACCTGGCGCGAGTGGCAGCCGGTGTCGGAGGAGGCACACGGCTCCTGAGCGACCTCAGCTGATGATGTTCACCGCGCGAGAGATCACGAGCGCCAGCAGGATGAACCCGCCGAGTGCCTGGTAGGCCATGATCATCTTCGCGCGCACGGTCATCGGCATCGTGTCCGTCGGGCTGAACGCGACCATGTTCGTCATCGCGACGTAGAGGTAGTCGAGGTAGACCGGTCGCCACGCAGCGGTCTTCGGGCCCGTCTCCTGCGGGAACTGGAAGTCGGCCTCGTCGCTCGTCCACAGCTCGGGACGACGACGAGCCACCGGCCCGCCCCGGTCGAGCTCCCAGTAGACGAGCCCGAACGCGATGATCGTGCTCACCCACACCTGCAGGGCGGTGAGCAGCACGGCACCGCCGTCGGCCTGGCCACCGAGGAGCACCTCGATCGTCCGGACCACGGTCAGCTGGTTCGCGACGGTGATCAGGATCGCCAACGAGAAGGACACCCACCGCGACCAGGTCGTCTCGCGGGTCAGCCGTCGCGGGTTGAAGACGACGAGCGGGATCAGCAGCAGGACGCCGAGCAGCGGGACCACCCATGACGGGAAGAACAGCACCTCGCTCGGCAGGAACAGGCTGAGCCCGAGGTTCACCAGGACGGCGATCGCCACCGGCGCGCGGTGCTCGTGCCGGGGTGTGGTCCGCGTCGTCGTCACGGCTCCGAGTGTGGCACTCGAACATCGTTCCGGGCCCGTGCGACCCGTGAGGGTCTGGTCAGTAGGGCACCCGTGTCACTCTCACCGGAACCTGGAACATCAGTAGGCTGGTGGCGGGCCGCGTCACCGCCGGAGCGTGGCCCGAGCAAGGATGAAGCCCACCGCTGGGACAACAGCGATGGGCTTCGATTTGCTCTCCGAGTGGAGAACGAGGGACAGAACGCGTCCCGAGCTTGAACTCGGAACCAGTGTAACTCGATCACCGTCGGGTCGCACGTCCCTCGGCCCCTGCTCTTCGTGTCCGCCGGCGCTGACACGGAAGGTGGTTCGAATGTCCTCCGACGACGAACCGCGTCGACGCCGTCAGGTGCCGTGGTTGGGGATCGCGACGTTGCTCGTGACCCTGGCCCGGTTCCTGCACGACGTGTGGCGCAAGGGTTGAGCCCAGGGTGTCCCGCGCTCTTGCCGGCGCGGGGCACCCGTCGGGAGCCGCTCAGTCGACGCGTGCCGGGCGAGAGCACCGAGGGGCACGAAGAGCAGCACGTTGAGCAGGAGCTGCGCGGACGCCGGGTCGACGGTACTGACCGCCAGGGCGGACGGAGCCGATGTCAACCGCTCGGAGGACCCGGGATCGATCCGTCGTCGCACGGGGTCGCGTCGCCCGGGGGACGATCCGCGGGCGCTCGGTGCGCAGGCTCATGGCATGTCCGAACGCAACCGTCCCACCGTCCGTCTCCTCGCCGCCGTCGTGGTCGCCGGCTCCGTCGCGGTGCTCGCGACCGGGTGCAGCTTCGTCCAGCAGCAGACGGGCGATGCCTGGTCCGTGACCTACGAGGTCAGCGTCGACCAGCCGAGCGGGGCCGCGCTCACCGACGTGCGCGTCGAGGGCGCCGAGAAGCGCGGCGACGCCCCGGAGGTGCACCGACTCGGGACGCAGAAGACGGGGACGCAGAAGACGGGCACGCAGAAGACGGGCACCTGGGAGCACGAGTCGATCGTCCTCGCCGAGCAACGCGCCTCGGTCCGGGCGACCCCGGCGCGGGGTGCGACGGCGACCTGCCGGATCCTGCTCGACGGCAAGCGCGAGATCGCCACGGAGACCGCGGCCGCGGGGCAACCCGTGACGTGCTCGGTCGACACCCCGGCGTTCGACTGAGCCGATCAGCCGCCGACGGGCGTCGCGAGCACGAGCGGGTCGACCTCGGAGCCGAGCAACCGCCCGGCCGCCCGCAGCCCGGACAGCAGCGCACCGTGCACGGTCGCCGGGTCGTCGCCCCACGTGGCCTCGCCGGCGAGCTGCACCCGGCCGGACGGCGCGCCGAGCAGGTCGTGGTCGTCCGGTGACGCCCCGACGTGCAGGTACGAGTACGAGCCGCGTGCGAACGGGTCGTCGGCCCACCGGGTGATCCGGAACGCCTCGGGTTCGGGGACCGACGGGCCGAACATCCGCCGCAGGCCTCCGATGCCCTCTTCCACGATCATCGCGTCCGGCAGGGTCTCGAGGCGCCGGGCCCCGGTCCCACCGACCAGGGCGGCCAGCACGGGCGCTCCGGTCACGCGGGACATGTCGTACCAGGAGTGCCAGTCGACACCGGCCGACCCCTGCTGGCGGACCACCCACGACTCGCCCCAGAACCGCTCCGGGAACCGCAGGAACACCTTGTCGTAGACGCCCATCCCGAGCCGGCGCATCGCACCGGTGACCGTCTCGGCGAGCGGCGGGTCGAACGTCACGTCGCCGGCCTGCAGCACCCCGAGCGGGACGGTCACGACGACGTCGTTCGCCGTCACCGACGAACCGTCCGCGAGTCCGACCACGACACCCGTCGCGGACTGCGTCACCGACCGCACGACCGCGGACAGCCGGACGTCGAGCCCCTCGGCCAGGGCGGCGGCGTACTGGGCGTAGCCGCCGGGGAACACCACCTCGTCGCCGGGGACGTGTTCCTCTTCGAGGCCGCGGGCGTCGAGGACGGTCACGGGTGCGCCGCAGAGGTCCTCGGAGCGGTGTGCCATGTACTCGCGGACCCGCGCGGCCCGGTCACCCTGCCACTGCAGGGACCGCAGCACGGTGTCGACGGCGGCCGCGTACGTCGAGGGCGGTGGAGCGTGTGCGACGACGGTGTCCAGGGCGGCGTCGACGGTGTGCAGGTCCGCGACGAACGCCGAGGCCGAGGCCTCGGACAGCGGCGCCCCGGACGGGTCGTGCCACGCGATCGGGCGGCCGTCGAACTGGAAGCTCCCGACGGTGAACTCGACGGTCTCGATGCCGAACCGGGGCGCCAGGGCCCAGAGCGGGTTGCCGTCGACGCCGTGGATCCACGAGGCGCCGAGGTCCACGGGCACGCCGAGCTCGGTGTCGGTCCAGGTGCGGCCGCCGATCCGGTCGCGGGCCTCGAGCACGACGACCCGCTGGCCGTCGAGTGCGAGCGCCCGGGCAGCGGCGAGCCCGGAGACCCCCGCCCCCACGACGACGACGTCAGCGTCGAGTACAGCCATCAGTGGCCTCCGGTCAGCGGTGCCATCAGCCGCGCCGCCAGGCTCGGCCGTCCGGTCAGGGCTTCTTCGCGGTCGGCCAGGTCGGTCGCCACGAGCCCGGCGTTCGCCCCGAGGAACCGGAGCGGCTCGGGCTCCCAGTCGGGCGAGCGGTGGTTCACCCACGGCAGCGCGGTGAGTGGCGACGTGACCCCGCGCACGAGGTCGGCGAGCGTCCGCCCGGCCAGGTTCGTCGTCGACAGTCCGTCGCCGACGTAGCCGCCGGCGGTCCCGACGTGCCCGTCCCAGGTCACGGACGCGCACCAGTCGCGCGGCACCCCGAGCGGGCCGCCCCACGTGTGGGTGATCGGTGCGTCGGCGACGACGGGGAACAGCTCCACCAGGGACCGCCGCAGGTGCTCGAAGACCCGCGGCACCCGGTCGTACCCGGGGGTGATCGCGGACCCCCAGTGGTAGCGGGCTCCGCGTCCGCCGAACGCCAGTCGGTCGTCCGCCGTGCGCTGCCCGTACACGAGCAGGTGCCGGTAGTCGGAGAACGTCTGCCCGTGCTCCAGGCCGATGCGGTCCCACACCGCCGCGGGCAGCGGAGCGGTCGCGATCATGAGCGAGTAGAGCGGCAGGATCCGCCGCTTCGTCTGTTCGAGCTGTGCGCCGTACCCCTCGACCGCGATGACGACCGCGCCGGCCGTGACGGTCCCACGCGACGTGAGCACACGCCCGTGGTCCCACGACGAGGCGGGCGTGTGCTCCGCGATCCGGACGCCCCGGGCCTCCAGGGCGGCCGCCAGGCCACGCACCAGTGCTGCGGGCTGCACCCGCGCGCAGTCCGGGGTCCACGCGACCCCCGCCGATCCGGCGGCGTCGCCGGGCCGGGCCGCGCGCCACGTCATGGCGTCGCCCCACTCGGCCGACGACGCGACCTCGTCGTGCGCCGCGCGTTCCTGCACGGCGGAGCGCGCGTAGAGGACGGTGCCGCCCTTCACGTAGTCGCAGTCGACCCCGGCCTCGGCCGCTGCGCGTCCGACCTCGTCGACGGTGTCGCGCATCGCTGCGCGCAGCGCGAGTGCGGCGTCGCGGCCGTGCTCGCGCGCGACGGACTCCGCTGAGCGCGGGAACAGCGCCGAGCACCAGCCCCCGTTGCGACCGGAGGCGCCGAACCCGGCGATCTCGCGTTCCAGGACGACGATCTGGAGGCCCGGGTCGGCCTGGTGCAGGTACCAGGCGGTCCAGAGACCCGTCAGTCCACCGCCGACGATCGCGACGTCCGCGGTCGTGTCGCCGTCGAGCGGCGGCCGGGGCGCCAGGTCGTCGCGTCCGGTGGACGCGAGCTGGTCGAGCCAGAACGAGACGCCCCGGTAGCCGCTCACGGTCAGATCTTCGACGAGGCCTCGGACAGGACGCTCCGCAGGATCGACGTGATCTCGCGGAACTCCGGCTGCCCGATGGTCAGCGGCGGAGCGAGCTGCACGACGGGGTCGCCGCGGTCGTCGGCCCGGCAGTACAGCCCGGCGTCGAACAGTGCCTTCGACAGGAACCCGCGCAGCAGCCGCTCGGACTCGTCGTCGTCGAAGGTGGTCTTGGTGGCCTTGTCCTTGACGAGCTCGATGCCGTAGAAGTAGCCGTCACCGCGGACGTCCCCGACGATCGGCAGGTCCTTCAGGGTGTCGAGCTCGGCCTTGAACAGCGGGGCGTTCTGCCGCACGTTCGCGAGCAGGCCCTCTTCCTCGAAGATGTCGAGGTTCTCCATCGCGACGGCGGCCGACACCGGGTGCCCGCCGAACGTGTACCCGTGGTAGAAGGTCGTGTCGCCCTTGGAGAACGGCTCGAAGAGCTTGTCGCTGATGATCGTCGCGCCGATGGGGGAGTACCCCGAGGTCATCGCCTTCGCGCACGTGATCATGTCCGGCACGAAGTCGTAGGTGTCGCAGGCGAACATGGTGCCGATCCGGCCGAAGGCGCAGATGACCTCGTCCGAGACGAGCAGGACGTCGTACTCGTCACAGATCTCGCGCACCCGCTGGAAGTACCCGGGCGGCGGCGTGAAGCAGCCGCCGGAGTTCTGCACCGGCTCGAGGAACACCGCCGCGACGGTGTCGGGGCCCTCGAACTCGATCATCTCGCGGATGCGCTCGGCCGCCCAGAAGCCGAACTGCTCCTCGGTGCCACCCGGGAAGCCCATCTCCTCGGCGCGGTAGTAGTTCGTGTTCGGCACCCGGAAGCCGCCGGGCGTCAGGGGCTCGAACATCTGCTTCATCGCCGGGATGCCGGTGATCGCCAGGGCACCCTGCGGGGTGCCGTGGTAGGCGACCGCGCGCGAGATGACCTTGTGCTTCATGGGCTTGCCCTGGAGCTTCCAGTAGTACTTCGCGAGCTTGAAGGCGGTCTCCACCGCTTCGCCGCCACCGGTCGAGTAGAAGACCTTGTTGAGGTCACCGGGGGCGTGCTCGGCCAGGCGGTCGGCGAGCTCGATGGCCGCCGGGTGTGCGTAGGACCAGATCGGGAAGAAGCTCAGCGTCTCCGCCTGCTTCGCGGCCATCTCGGCCAGGCGCTTCCGACCGTGGCCGGCGGCGACGACGAACAGGCCGGAGAGCCCGTCGATGTAGCCCTTGCCGTGGCTGTCGTAGACGTGGTGGCCCTCGCCGCGCACCATGATCGGCACGTCGGCACCGGCCTGGTTCGCACCGTGTCGGGCGAAGTGCATCCACAGGTGGTCCCGGGACTTCCGCTGCAGGTCGGCGTCGTCGACCGGGGCGAACGGGTCGTAGGACCCGAGGCGGGTGGACTGGCCGGTGGCCTGGCCGCTGGTCGTTTCGGAGATGGTCATCGCGTTCCCCAGTCGTAGAGCTGTTTGCGGAGTTGCAGGTAGACGAACGTCTCGGTGCCGGCGACGCCCGGGATGGCCCGGATCGTGCCGTTGAGCAGTTCGATCAGGTCGTCGTCGTCCTCGCAGACGACCTCGACCATCAGGTCGAAGCTGCCGGCGGTCATGACGAGGTAGTCGACCGCCGGCAGCTGTTCGAGGGCATCGGCGACGGTTCGGGTGTCGCCGCTGACCCGGATGCCGATCATCGCCTGCCGGTGGAAGCCGAGCTGCATCGGGTCGGTGACCGCGACGATCTGCATGACGCCGGTCTCGGTGAGCTTCTGGACGCGCTGCCGGACCGCCGCCTCGCTGAGACCGACGGCCTTGCCGATCTCGCCGTACGGACGGCGGCCGTCCGCCTGGAGTTGTTCGATGATCCGCTTCGAGGTGTCGTCGATCGGTCCCGGACGTCGTGGTGCTGCCGCCATGCCGGACAGCATGGCAGCGAGGCTCGGACCGCGCAAGGGATTCCGTTGTGAACACCGTGTTTCGCGACGATTTCCGTTGTTACAAGTCTTCCGAACCGCCGGAATCCGTGTCAGGATCACCGCCATGCTGGACACGACGGAAACGGTGACCACGACGCACGAGGTGCGCAACTTCGTCGGTGGGTCGTTCGTCGAGTCGGGCGCGGACACCCGGTTCGACCTGGTCGACCCCACCACCGAGCAGGTCTACGGCACGTCCCCCGTGTCCACGGCTGCCGACGTCGACGCCGCGTTCACGAGCGCGAGCACGGCCTTCGCGACCTGGCGGCGCACGACCCCCGGCGAACGACAGCTCGCGCTGTTCCGGATCGCGGACGCCATGGAAGAGCGGGCATCGGAGTTCGCCGACCTCGAGTCCCTCGACACCGGCAAGCCCCGAGCCACCCTGGTCGAGGACGAGATCCTGCTGTCCGTCGACCAGATCCGCTTCTTCGCCGGCGCCGCCCGCAACCTCGAGGGCCGCAGCGCCGGCGAGTACATGGCCGACCACACCTCGTTCGTCCGGCGCGAGCCCATCGGCGTCGTCGCCCAGGTCACCCCGTGGAACTACCCGCTCAACATGGCGGTGTGGAAGTTCGCCCCGGCGCTCGCCGCGGGGAACACCACCGTGCTCAAGCCGAGCGACACCACCCCGCTGTCCACCCTGCTGCTCGCCGAGGTCGCCGCCGAGTTCCTGCCGCCCGGCGTGCTCAACGTCGTGGTCGGCGACCGCACCACCGGCGCCGCGATGATCGACCACCCCACCCCGCAGCTCGTGTCCATCACCGGGTCCGTCCGCGCCGGCACGGAGGTCGCCCGCGCCGCCGCCGGCGACCTGAAGCGCACCCACCTCGAGCTCGGCGGCAAGGCCCCGGTGATCGTGTTCGACGACGCCGACATCCCGTCCGCCGTCGCCGGCATCGTCGCCGCGGGGTTCTTCAACGCCGGGCAGGACTGCACCGCCGCCACCCGGGTGCTCGTGCAGGACGGCATCCACGACGAGTTCGTGGCGGCCCTCGCCGAGGAAGCCCGGGAGAACGCGCGGACCGGCGCCGACACGGCCACCCCGTACTTCGGCCCGGTGAACAACGCGAACCAGCTCGCCCAGGTCCGGTCCTTCGTCGACACGCTCCCCGACCACGCCACGATCGAGCTCGGCGGCGGGCGGCAGGGCGACGTCGGCTACTTCCACCAGGCCACGATCGTGTCCGGCCTGCGCCAGACCGACCGCATCGTGCAGCAGGAGGTCTTCGGCCCCGTGCAGACCGTGCAGCGCTTCACGACCGAACAGCAGGCGCTCACGTGGGCGAACGACGTCGAGTACGGGCTCGCGAGCTCGGTGTGGACGACCGACCACTCCCGGGCGATGCGCTTCGCCCGCGACCTGGACTTCGGGTGCGTGTGGATCAACACCCACATCCCGATCGTCGCCGAGATGCCGCACGGCGGCTTCAAGCACTCCGGCTACGGCAAGGACCTGTCCCAGTACGGGTTCGACGACTACACCCGCATCAAGCACGTCATGTCCTACATCGGCTGACCCCGATCCTTCCGAAGCAGCAGGAGGCACCATGGCAATGACCGGCACGTTCGCCGAATCCGGAGCCGATCTCCGGCTCGAGCAGATCACCAAGTCGTTCCCCGGGCACACCGCGGTCGACGCGCTGGACCTGACGGTGCCGGCCGGCTCGTTCTTCGCCCTGCTCGGTCCCTCGGGCTGCGGCAAGACCACGACACTGCGACTGGTCGCCGGGCTCGAGGAGCCCACGAGCGGCACCATCACGATCGGTGGCGAGGACGTCACCGACACGAAGCCGTACCAGCGGCCCGTCAACACGGTGTTCCAGAACTACGCGTTGTTCCCGCACATGAGCGTGCTCGACAACGTCGCGTTCGGCCTGAAGCGGCGACGGATCCCGGACCCGATGACGAAGGCGCGCGAGGCACTGCACCTGGTCGAGCTCGACGCCTCGGCCGACAAGCGCCCCGCTTCCCTGTCCGGCGGCATGCAGCAACGCGTCGCCCTGGCCCGCGCGATCGTCAACCGGCCGGCCCTGCTCCTGCTCGACGAGCCCCTCGGCGCGCTGGACCTGAAGCTCCGGCACCAGATGCAGCTCGAACTGAAGACGATCCAGGCCGAGGTCGGGCTCACCTTCCTGCACGTCACGCACGACCAGGAAGAAGCGATGACGATGGCCGACACGGTCGCGGTCATGAACGGCGGCCGGATCGAGCAGATGGGCAGCCCCCAGGACCTGTACGAACTGCCCCGGACCGCGTTCGTCGCGAACTTCCTCGGCCAGTCGAACCTGCTCGAGGGCGAGGTCCGCGGCACCGACGGCCCGCTGCTCGTGGTCGCGACCCCGGCGGGCACCATCGCCGTCCCGGCCGACCGCGCCGTCGCCACCTCGGGCAGCGTCGTCGTCGGCGTCCGTCCCGAGAAGCTCAAGATCCGCACCTCGGAGCCCACCCCCGAAGCCGGCCGCAACATCCTCGGGCCCGGCCGCGTGGTCGACGTCTCGTTCTCCGGCGTCAGCACGCAGTACCTGGTGGACGTCCCCGGCGCCGGCCGCGTCTCCGTCTTCGCGCAGAACTCGAAGGGCGGGCCGCGGATCGCGACCGGCACCGAGGTCTGGCTCACGTGGGGCGTCGACCACGGTTTCGGCCTGGAGGCGCACCCCGCGTCCGACGCGACCGTCACCACCCACGCCGCCACGGGCCTCCAGTCCGCACCCGCCACGGCAGGATCGCTCGCGTGACCGGCGGGGAACCCGGCCCGGACCTGCTGCGCGGACTGACGTCCGCGCGCGTCAGCCGACGCGGCCTGCTCGCCGGCGGAGGAGCCGCCGCGCTCGCGGCGCTGCTCACCGGGTGCAGCATCAAGGGCTCAGCCGCCTCCGGCGCCGAGAACGCCGTCGACTGGACCGCGTTCTGGAAGGACGCCAAGGCGACGAAGCAGCTGAACTTCGCGAACTGGCCGCTCTACATCGACTCCGACCACGGCAAGTCCGAGTCGCTCGCGCTGTTCCAGAAGGCCACCGGCATCAGCGTCGACTACCAGGCGGTGATCCAGGACAACGCGACGTTCTACGCGACCGTCTCGCCGATCCTGCGGGCGCAGGGTGCCACCGGCTACGACCTGGTCGTGATGACCAACGGGTTCGAGCTGACCCAGATGATCAAGAACGGCTTCGTGTGCGAGCTCGACCACTCGCGGCTGCCGAACTTCGCGGCGAACGCGGGTGACTCGGTGAAGGACCCGACGTACGACCCCGGCAACAAGCACTCCGTCGTCTGGCAGACCGGCTTCACCGGGATCGCCTACAACCCGAAGTACATCGACCGCGAGATCACGTCGTTCCAGGACCTGCTCGACCCGGCGTTCGCGGGCCGCGTCGGGCTGATGAGCGACAACACCGAGCTCGGTTCCCTCGGACTGCTCGCGAACGGCATCGCCCCGGAGACGTCGACCCCGGCGGACTGGCGGAAAGCGCAGGCCTGGTTGCGGAAACTGCGCCCGAGCGTGACCGGCTTCTACGACCAGAGCTACATCAACAAACTCGAGAACGGTGACACCTGGATCACCCAGGCCTGGTCCGGCGACGTCTTCCAGGCGCAGCAGTCCGGGTTCGAGGACCTGCAGTTCGTCACGCCGGAGGAGGGCCAGATGATGTGGCACGACAACCTCATGATCCCCCGGCAGGCAGCGAACCCGGTGGCCGCCCTCGAGTGGATGGACTTCTACTACACGCCGAAGATCGCGGGCATCGTCGAGGACTGGGTCAACTACGTCTGCCCGGTCCCCAGCGCCGAGGCCTACGTCCGTGACGAGCTCGACGACGCGACGGTGGCGGACAGCCCACTGGTGTTCCCGGACTCCGACGTGCTGGAGCGTTCGCACGAGTTCCGGGTGTTCGAGAACTACGACGAGTACTCGGAGTGGAACGGCATCTTCAACGCGGTGGTGCAGTCGTGACGGCCGTCGGGGTCACCGGGCCGGATGCGGCACCGACACCGGGCGCCGGTCCGGCCCCCGTCCGTCGGGGTCGGCGACGCAGCACGCCCTTCCTGCTCGCGCTGGTCGGGACCGCGTACCTCTGCGTGTTCTTCGTCATCCCGCTCGTGTCGGGCCTCATCGTCTCGCTCATGTCGGGCAACCCGGACGACGGGTACACCTTCACGTGGAACTGGGGGATCTACGGCTCGCTGTTCATCGACCCGCAGGTGCCCTACCTGACGTTCCTGCTCCGGTCCCTCTGGTACGGCGCCGCCGCAACGGTCGTGACCATCATCGTCGGTTACCCGGTCGCGTACTTCATCGCGTTCCGGGTGTCGCCGCGGTGGAAGAACCCGCTGCTCATGCTCGTGTTCGTGAGCTTCCTGGTGTCGTTCATCATCCGCACCGACATGTGGGCGTTCGTGCTCGCGTCGCAGGGCCCGGTCGTCACGTTCCTGCAGACGATCGGCCTGGCCGGCAAGGACTTCCACATCCTCGGCACCGGCGGCGCGGTGATCTTCGGTGACGCCTACAACGACCTGGCGTTCATGGTGCTGCCGATCTACGCCGCGCTCGAACGCATCGACCCGCGACTCGGCGAAGCCGCCAACGACCTGTACGCCGGCAAGTTCCGGGCGTTCTGGCACACCACGCTGCCGCTGTCCCGCTCGGGCATCTTCGCCGGCGTCCTGCTCGTGTTCATCGACAGCGTCGGCGACCCGGTGAACTCGGCGCTGCTCGGCGGCACGAACACGTACACGATCGGCCAGGCGATCCAGGACGCCTACTCCGGCAACCAGCAGTACAACGTCGCCGCGGCACTGTCGACCGTGCTCATGGTCGTGCTCGGCATCATCCTGTTCATCTACGCCCGCGTCTCCGGCACCGACGACCTCGAGGACCTCGTATGACCGCCGTCGCACCCACCCGTCCGTCCGCCGCCCCGGCCACCGGTGGGATCGCCCGCGGCCCGAGCCGCCACGGCGTGAACCGCCGCGGGCCCTGGCTCGCGATCGTCTACTGGGTCACCATCGCGATCACGCTCGTCCCGATCGTCTACATGATCGTGTACTCGTTCAACGACGCCCCGACGAACCGGCTGTCGTTCGCCTGGAACGGCTTCACGACGTACTGGTACGCGAACCTGGTCAACGTGTCCGGGCTCGGAGCCGCGTTCGTCACCTCGGTCGTCGTCGCGTTCCTGGCCGCGATCATCTCGGTCGCGATCGGACTGCCGCTGGCCCTGGCGCTCGAGCGGTACCGCTTCCCCGGCCGCGGCGCCGTGAACGCCGTGGTGTTCGCGGACATCGCGGCGCCCTCGATCGTGGTCGGCTCGGCGTCGCTGTCGTTCTTCCTGTCGGTGGGGCTCGGCACCGGGTTCCTGACCGTGCTCATCACGCACGTGGCGTTCGACGTCGCGTACGTCGTGGTGGTGCTCCGCGCCCGGATCTCCGGCACGTCGCGGGTGCTCGAAGAGGCAGCGAGCGACCTCGGTGCGACGCCGTTCCAGGCCTTCCGGCTCGTGACCCTGCCGTTGCTCGCGCCGGGCATGCTCGCGGCCGGGCTGCTGGCGCTCGCGATGTCGATCGACGACTACGTCATCACCTCGTTCGTCGCCGGGCCCGCGGTCACGTTCCCCCTGTTCGTGTACGGCGCCGCGAAGGCCGGCATGCCGCCGCAGGTGCTGTGCTTCGGGACGCTCGTGTTCGCGGTGGGGTTGCTCGTGGCGCTGCTCAACGGTGCGCTCAACCGGCGGTTGGCGCGCACGCGGGGGTAGGCGCCGGCCCGCACGGTGCGAGTTACACGGTGCTCGGTACATCGGCTGGTGCGAGGTTCCGTACTCCGTGCGAGCCCGCGCACCTCGCACCGAGCACGGAACCTCCCACGGGGTGACGACGTGCGCACGGTGCGGACGGGAGGCGCGTGGCGGGCTGGCGCCGTGCCTCCCGCCCGCATGTGCGGTGCGTTCACTGCACGGTGCGGGTTGCGCGGGCTGGTGTGGGGTTGGCGCGGGTCGCACGGTGCGAGGGGCGTGGGCTGGTGCGCGGTTGCGCGCATGGTGCGTGCTTGTAGCGGCGCACGGTGCGGACGGGGTGCGGACGGGAGGCGCGTGGCGGGCTGGCGCCGTGCCTCCCGTCCGCATGTGCGGTGCGTTCACTGCACGGTGCGGCTTTCGTGGCCCGGTGCGCGATCGGCGCGGGTCGCACGGTGCGAGGTGCGTGAACTGGTGCGAGGTTCCGTGCTCGGTGCGAGCCCGCGCACCTCGCACCGAGCACGGAACCTCGCACGGGGTGACGGGGTGACGGGGTGACGGGGTGACGAGGTGACGAAGCGCGCACGGGGTGACGACGTGCTCCACCAGTACTCGTGACGCTCGATTGACGGGCGTGTTACGGGCACGAGTCGTGCGGTGTGCCGCGGCGCGCACCACAGCCGCCGCGCGTAGGTTCCAGCCATGAGTGCAGAGCTGACGCTCGGCGCCGAGGAAGAGCTGCACCTCATCGACCTCGAGTCCGGCCGACTTTCCGCGAAGGCCCCGCGCCTTCTGCCCAAGCTGCCCGCCGACCGCTTCGGCGCGGAACTGCAGCGCACGACCATCGAGACGAACACCCCCGTGGTGCGCACCCTCGACGACCTGCGGCGGGTGATCGTCGACCTGCGCCGTGAGCTCAGCGCCGCGATCGCACCGGCCGGGGTGACCATCGCGTCGGTGGGTACGGCGCCGCGGTCCGAGTACGCCGACTTCGAGCTGACCAGCGGCGGGCGCTACGGCCGCATGCAGGAGCAGTACCGGATGCTCGTCGACGAGCAGCTCATCTGCGGCCTCCAGGTGCACGTCGGTGTGAGCGACCGTGACCTGGCGGTGCAGATCGCGCAGCGGGTCGCCCCGGTCCTGCCGGTGCTGCTGGCCCTCAGCGCGTCGAGTCCGTTCTGGAACGGGCAGGACACCGGGTACTCGTCGTTCCGCAGCATCATCTGGCAGCGGTGGCCGTCGGCCGGCAGCTTCGGACGGGTGTCGAACGCGGCGGAGTACGACAAGGTGCTCGACGACCTGATCGCGTCGGGGGTGATCGCCGACAAGAAGATGGCGTACTTCGACGTGCGGCCGTCGTCGCACGCTCCCACGCTCGAACTCCGGGTGTGCGACGCCACCCCGATCGTCGACGACGCGGTGCTCATCGCCGGCCTGTTCCGGGCCGCGGTGCGGAAGGCCGAGATCGCCGTCGAGTCCGGCGCCGAGTGGCACCCCCGCAGCGAACCCCTGCACCGTGCAGCGATGTGGCAGGCGGCGCGCACGGGGCTGAGCGGCGAACTGCTCGGCCTCGGGCAGCACCCGGAGCGCCTGCCCGCGGAGGTCGCCGTCCGGCAACTGGTGTCCCGCCTGCGTCCGGAACTCGAGGAGCTCGGCGACTGGGGCACCGTCACGGACCTGCTCGAGGACACTCTGGCCCGCGGCAACTCCACCGATCGACAGCGCACCGCGTACGCCGAGCGTGGGGAGCTCGACGACGTCGTGGCCCTGGTGGTCGAGGACACCGCCGGCACCCCGTCCGGTCGTGACGAGGACCCGGCGGTCGCGGTCCCCGGGTACCGGGTGCGCGCCGGCGACGAAGCGGTCGGCCCCGGTGCCCGCCCCCGTCCGGCGTTCCGCGACCTGGCGACGTACTTCACCGCCTGGGACGCCGACACCACGAACGAGCACTGTGCCGCGCGCGACGCCTGGACGCGCGAGCACGAGGTCGGCTTCGTCGTGGACGGCGGCGTGCAGGCGTTCGGGTGCGACCTGGTGCCGCGGACGATCAGCGCGTACGAGTGGTCGCAGCTGGAGCGCGGCCTCGGGCAGCGCGCACGGGCGATCGAGCTGTTCCTGCGCGACGTGTACGGCGAGCGGCGGATCGTGGCCGACGGGGTCATGGACGAGCACCAGTTCGTCGGGGCGAACGGCTGGGACCCCGACGCTGCGCGCCTGCCCGGTCACGCGGTGCGGGCACCCGTGCTCGGCTTCGACCTGGTGCGGAACGAGTTCGGCGGTTGGCGGGTGCTCGAGGACAACGTGCGTTCGCCCTCCGGGGTCGCGTACGGCATCGCGCTCCGCGAGCTCATGGACGACGTCGTGCCGGACGCTCCACGTCCGGCGCTGTTGCGCGACCCGCACGGCGTGACCGACCGCCTGCGCGAGACCCTGCGCACGAACGCGACCGCGGTGACCGGCAACCCGGACCCGGTGCTCGCACTCGTCAGCGACGGCCCCGCCGCCGGCGCGTGGTTCGAGCACCGCAGGCTGGCCGACGGAGCCGGGCTGCGCCTCCTGGCCGGGTCCGACCTGGACGTCCGTGACGGACGTGTGGTCGACGCGACGACCGGCGACGTGCTCGACGGGCTGTACCTGCGGATCGACCGCGACGTGCGGGCCCTGACCGCGGACCACGCGCCGGAGCTGGGCGCCCGCATCCTCGACGTGGCCGAGGCCGGACACGTCCACCTGTCGAACGCCCCGGGCAACGCCCTGGTCGACGACAAGTCGATGTACGTCAACGTGCCGGACCTGATCTGGTACTACCTGGACGAGAAGCCGCTGCTCGAGTCGGTGCCGACGTACCGCACGAGCATCGAGGGCGAACGCCTGTCGGTGCTCGACCGGGTCGGCGAACTCGTGACGAAGCCGGTCGACGGCGAAGGCGGACGCGGGGTCCTGATCGGGCCGAGCGCGAGTGCCCCGGAGGTCGCCGAACGACGGCGCGAGATCGCTGCCGACCCAGCCGGTTGGGTCGGACAGGAAGTGGTGCAGCTGTCGTCGCACCCGACCATCGGACCGGCGGGCCTCGACCCACGGCACGTCGACCTGCGCGCGTTCGTCTACCTGACCGGGACCGGAGCGGACGACGCGCACCTGGCCGACGTCGCGCTGACCCGGGTGGCGCCCGAGGGCAGCATGGTCGTGAACTCGTCGCGCGGCGGCGGCGCCAAGGACACCTGGATCGTGGGATCCGCCGCGAAGGCGGCGGCCGAGGGAGAGCGCTGATGTGTGGACTCGCGGGCGAGATCCGGTTCGACGGCACGGCCCCGGACGTCGGAGCAGTGGCGCGGATGACCGGGTGCATGGTGCACCGCGGCCCCGACGGTGACGGGCTCTGGGCGCGCGGTCCGGTCGCGCTCGGACACCGACGGCTGTCGATCGTCGACCTGTCCACCGCCGGTGCGCAGCCGATGGTGCTGCCCCGGGCCGGACTGACGATCGCCTACAACGGCATGGTCTACAACTACGAGCAGCTGCGTGACGAGCTGCGCGGCAAGGGCCACGAGTTCTTCTCGACGTCGGACACCGAGGTCATCGCCCTGGCGTACGCCGAGTGGGGCACGGCATTCGTCGAGCACCTGATCGGCATGTTCGCCATCGCGATCTGGGAGCACGCCAGCGGTCGGCTGGTCCTGGCCCGGGACCGGCTCGGCATCAAGCCGTTGTACGTGGCACAGGTACCGGGCGGGCTCCGGTTCGCGAGCTCCCTGCCCGCGATCCTGGCGGGGGACGGCGGCGCGGGCAGGACCGGCAGCGGCATCGACACGTCCATCGACCCCGTCGCCTTCGCGTCCTACATGAGCTTCCACTCGATCGTGCCGGCACCCCGCACGATCCTGTCCGGCGTCGGCAAGCTCCCGCCCGCCACCGTCCGGGTGATCGAGCGCGACGGCACATCCCGCGACACCGTCTACTGGGAGCCGCGGTTCGAACGCGACCCCGCAAAGGCCGACTGGACCGACCGGGACTGGGAGCAGGCGTTCATCGGCTCGCTCCGCACCGCGGTCGAACGCCGCATGGTGGCCGACGTCCCCGTCGGCGTGCTGCTGTCCGGCGGCATCGACTCGTCCCTGGTCGTCGGGCTGCTCGCGGAGGCCGGGCAGCAGGACCTCGCCACGTTCAGCATCGGCTTCGAGGCGGCGGGCGGTGAGTCCGGCGACGAGTTCGAGTACTCGGACCAGGTCGCGAAGCACTTCGGTACCGACCACCACCGCATCCACATCCCCTCGACGCGGCTGCTCGACGGCATCGACGGTGCCGTCGCCGCCATGAGCGAGCCGATGGTCAGCCACGACTGCGTCGCCTTCTACCTGCTGTCGCAGGAGGTCTCCCAGCACGTCAAGGTCGTGCAGTCCGGCCAGGGTGCCGACGAGGTACTCGCCGGCTACGACTGGTACCCGCCGCTCGCCGACGTCCCCCGCGACCAGGCGGCCGAGGCCTACCGCTCCGTGTTCATGGACCGCAGGTGGCCGGCGCTGCAGGGACTGCTCGGGGAGCGCTGGAAGAGCGATGACGACACCCCGTCGGCGTTCGTCGACCGCGAGTTCGCGCGTTCCGGAGCGGAGACGAGCGTCGACGCCGCGCTCCGGAGCGACACCACGATCATGCTCGTCGACGACCCGGTGAAGCGGGTCGACAACATGACGATGGCGTGGGGTCTCGAGGCCCGCGTGCCGTTCCTGGACCACGAGTTCGTCGAGCTCGCCGGCGCGATCCCGCCCGCGCTCAAGCTGTCGGACGGCGGCAAGGGCGTGATGAAGCGAGCGTCGCGCGGCATCGTTCCCGACAGCGTCATCGACCGCAGCAAGGGGTCGTTCCCAGTACCCGCGATCCGGCAGCTCGAGGGCCCGTACCTGGAGCGGGTGCGCGCGGCACTGCACGCACCCGAGGCGCGGGAACGTGGCCTGTTCGACCCGGGTACGGTCGAGCGGATGCTCCAGGACCCGAACAGCACGCGGACCGAGATCGGCGCGAACGCGCTCTGGCAGCTCGGCCTGATCGAGATGTGGCTGCAGCAGCAGGGGGTGCGGTGATGCGGCCGGGAGGCGCGGCGAGCGTCGCGTCGTCGGCCGACGTCCGTCCCTCGGTCACGACCAGGGCCGCGGCCGACCTGGGTGAGCGGCTCGCCGCCGCCTGGGGGTCGTGGGGCCCCACCATGACCCGGAACGCCCGGCGCGTGGCGTTCGTCTCCGACCGGCACGGCACCCCCGAGGTGTTCGTGCAGGACGTCGTCGTCGACGGCGAACTGCCCGAACCGGTGCGGATCGCGCTGTCCGACGACCCCGTGATCCGGGTGTCGTGGTCGTCCGACGGGGAGTGGCTCGCCGTGGCGATCGCGACCGACGGTGGCGTGAAGCAGCAGGTCTGGGTGGTCCGGCCGGACGGCACCGACGCCGCGCAGATCGCCGGTTCGCGCTACCAGCACGCCGAACTCGGCCCGTGGAGCCGCAGTGGTCACCGGGTCGTCATCACGCTGCCCTCGACCGAGGCCGAGCAGCCGGCCCGTTCGTACCTGGTCGACCCGGTGTCCGGCGACCGCGACGACCTGGCCGTCGGCGAACTCATCCACATCCTCGACCTGTCGGTGGAGGAACGGCTCGTCGTGCTGAGCGACGGGCAGCGCGGCCAGGAGTTCGTCGTCGTGGTCGACCGCCTGACCGACGAGAGCCACGCCCTGTTCGCCGACGACCCCGACGGGTCCGCTGACATCGCGTTCCTGCGGCCCTCGCCCGCGAGCGAGACCAGCCCGCTCGTCGCCTACGTCGCCACCGAGGCCGGCCTGCCCCGACGCGGACTCGTCGCCCAGCCCGTCGGACCGCACGGGTGGCGCGGCACACCCCGCCGGATCGCCGAACGGCCCGACGCCGAGCTCGAGTACCTCGACGCCGACGACGCCGGCCGCACGCTGCTGCTCGTCTGGAACGTCGACGGGCGCAGCGAACTCGACCTCATCAACACCCACGACGCCTCGCGCACCCCAGTGCCGGACCTGCCCGGGTACGTGGTCACCGACCCGGTGCTCAGCCGCGACGGCCGGAGCGTGCTGCTCGCCGTCGAAGGGCCCACCCGACCGCGGGAACTCTGGCGGCTCGACACGAACGCACTCACCTGGAACCGGGTCACCGACGTTCCCGCACTGCCGGACGTGCAGCTGGTCGAGCCGACCCTCGAGCGGTTCACCGCGCGTGACGGACTGGAGCTGACCGCCTGGCTGTACCGGGCGGTGGGGCCGGCCATGTCCTCGGCCGTCGGCGCTCGTGCTGCTGCTGCCGTGCCTCCCGGCCCGCGCGCAGCGCTCGTCCACCTGCACGGCGGACCGGAGTCGCAGGAACGACCCACGTTCTCGCCGCAGCACCAGGCGCTCGCCGCAGCGGGCGTGACCGTCCTCGCCCCGAACATCCGCGGATCGTCCGGGTACGGACACGAGTTCGTGCACGCCGACGACCTGGCCCTGCGCTGGAACGCGCTCGCCGACGTCGTCGACTGCGCACGGTTCCTGGTGTCGAACGGGTACGCCGACCGCTCTCGGGTGGCCGTCGAGGGCCGCTCCTACGGCGGGTACGCGACCCTCGCGTCGTTGGCGTTCACCCCCGACGTGTTCGCGGCCGGGGTCGCGGTGTGCGGGATGAGCGACTTCGCGACCTTCTACCGCGACACCGAACCGTGGATCGCGGCTGCTGCCGCCACGAAGTACGGCCACCCCGTCGACGACGAAGCGCTGCTCGCGGCCCTGTCGCCGATGCGGGCGATCGACGACGTCACGGCGCCGCTGCTCGTCGTGCACGGCGAGCTCGACACCAACGTGCCCATCGGCGAGGCGCACCAGGTGGTCGAGGCGCTGCAGGAGCGGTCGCACGACGTCGAGTACCTCGAGCTCGCGGGTGAAGGGCACGAGTACCGGCGGGCGTCGTCGCGGGCGCTGCTCGTGCGGCGGATGGTGGAGTTCGTGGCGGCGCGGCTGGCGTGAGGCGCCTCCCTCGGTCTGGTGCGAGGTTCCGTACTCCGTGCGGTGCACGTGCCCTCGCACCGAGCACGGAACCTCGCACGGGCCGTGCGCCCCCTCGCACCGTGCGAGCCGCAGCGCGGCGTCACCGGGTGCAACGATGCGCCGGCGGCGCTCGCCGCGGGCAGAGAATGGTGGGATGACGACGACTGCGCTGACCTCGACCGCGCTGCCCCGACCCGGAGAGGTCCTCGTGGCCTCGGCAGCGGAGGTCGAGCAGGTCGTCCAACGCGCCACGAACCAGTACGCCTCCGGTGTCGTCGCGGACACCGCCGGGTGGGCGGACGGCGATCGTCGGCGGATCGAGGACCTCGGGTTCCGTGGTGGTGATGCCCGCGGCGAAGCGCTCCGGACCCTCGACCTGACGATCGCCGACGACGGCACGCCGACGCGGATGCTCGACGCGCCCGCGATGGCCGCGCTGAACAGCCACCACGCGCGGTTCGCCGAGCGGCGCGGCGACGTGGTCCGCTACCAGACCGACGTGTCGGTGTGGACGGGGATCCCCGCGCAGCCCACGCCGCAGGACTGGGAGGACGTCCGGGCGCTGCTCGGGTCGGGCGGCATGCTCGGCGTGGGTGCCGCTGCTGTCCTGCCGTCGGGGTGGGAGCTGGTCGAAGGCGCCGGCGGCGTGCAGCTGACCGGCGAGGCGATCGAGGGTGCGCCGGACACCGAGGCCGTCGTGTTGACGCCCGACGACGTGCCGGAGATGACCGCGCTGGTGGAGCGGACGAAGCCGGGGCCGTTCCTGCCGCGCACGATCGAGCTCGGCACGTACCTGGGCATCCGACGCGACGGCCGGCTCGTCGCCATGGCGGGGGAGCGCCTGCACCCGCCGGGGTGGGCCGAGATCAGCGCGGTGTGCACGGACGAGGCGTACCGGGGGCAGGGGTTCGGGCGCCGGTTGGTGCTCGCCGTCGCGCACGGGATCCGGGAGCGTGGGGAGACACCCTTGATGCACGCGGCCGCGGGGAACACCGGGGCGATCGGGCTGTACCAGCACCTCGGGTTCCGGCTGCGGGATCGCGGGGCCCCGCGGTTCGTGCGGGTGCCGTGAGCTGCCGTCGTTCCTGACCGTCAGAAGGCGGTGAGGGCGCGCCGGAGCATGTCGTGGCCCTGGGCCTCGAAGCTCTCGTCCCCGACGGCGTAGGCCCACGTCGCGGTGCCGACTGCTTCGCGGAGCTGTAGCCAGCGCCACGCGTCCCCGAACAACCCCTCGAGCAATACCGACATCGTCGGCGCGAAGGAGTACACGTACGACGGATTCGGGCGGATGCGGACCGAGACCGACGGGCGCGGCAACACGACGACCTACGGGTACGACAACGACGACCGGACCACCTCGATCGCCTTCAGTGACGGCACCGCGACGGTGACCAGGTCGTACGACGGCAACGGCAACCTCCTCACCGAGACTTCCGCCACCGGCACCATCACCAACACGTACGACCAGCGGAACCGCCTCACCTCCACGGTGAACACCGCCGGTGGCGGAACGGTCTCCTACGGTTACGACCTCGCCGGGAACACCGTCACGGTGACCGATGCGCAGGGGCAGGTGACGCACGAGTACGACCCGTCGAACGTGCTCACTGCGACGACGTACCCGACCAATACGGGCACGGCGAAGCAGGTGTACCTGACCGACGACCACGGCCGCCGCACCGACACGTGGCTCGGCGCGCCCAGCAACGCGACTCCCGGTGCGGAGCCGGCGTCGTGGACGGGGCATCAGCAGGTCGAGTACGACGCCTCCGGCAAGATCACCCACATCAAGGCGTGGACCGGGAAGGACGCCGCGCTCGAGGTGAACACGAAGTACTGCTACCAGTTCGAGGCGCCCTCTGACGGCACCTGCGACGACAGCGACAAGTCCAAGGACCGCAGCAAGCTGCAGTGGACCCGCGACGGCTCTGGTCAGGCGACGAAGTACGGGTACACCTCCGGTCGACTGACGAAGATCACCCAGTCCGGTGGGGACACTCCCACCAACTGGGCGTTCACCTACGACAAGGCCGGCAATCGCACCCGCGCCACCGCAACCAACGCCACCATCGAAGCGACGGTCAGCGATCAGCAGCTGAGCTACAACGCGCTTGGCCAGATCACCACCACCGGGTACGCGTACGACAAGACCGGCAACATGACCGCATCGCCGGGTGCGACGTACACGTACAGACGTACACGTACAACGGTGCGCAGCAGATGACGTCTTCCACGAAGGATGGCAAGACGACCACGTACGAGTACGCGGGCGCGGACATGAACAAGCTGCTCTACCAGGCAACCGACGGGGGAGCGGAGTACGGCTACACCTATGGCACATCCGACTCGAATGGTGTCCCCGTGATCGCCAGCCGTGAGCTCGTTGGTACGGGCACGGCCGCGGTGATCAGCGACCCCACCACTGGTCAGCTGCTGGATCTGCGGACTACGGACGGCACGACGAGCATGTACGTCCTCGACGGGATCGGGAACCCGGTTGCATCCCTCAAGGACACGGGCGCTGTTGCCTACAAGGTGACGTACGACGCGTACGGCAAGGAGCAGGTCAACGCCGACGGTGGCAGCAGTGCGCAGTGGCAGCAGAACCCGTACGGGTACAAGGCCGGCATCCGCGCCAGCAACACTGACACCGGACTCACGAAATTCGGCTACCGCTGGCAGTCCGCCGCCACCGGCAGCTGGATCGAACGCGACACACTCGACGCGCCTCTCAGTCCTAGTAACGCGAACCGATATGCCTACGCGGGTGCTGACCCAATCAACAAGTCTGACCCCCGTGGGCGAGACGTTTTCGACTCAGCCACTGACGCTTTCGGGAAAGCCGGTTTGGTTGGCAACCTCGCCAATATTGGCTACTACGCTGCTACAGGGAATAGTAAGGCGGCAGCGACAGAGACTGTCGGCTTGATCACCGGCACTCTTGCCGGAGCCGCCTGCGAACTCGGCATAGCAGCCGCTACTGGCGGTGTCGGGGTTATTGCAACAGCTGGCTGCTACGCGGTCGGTACTGCCGTGTCAAACGTAACGACTGGGAAGGTGTTTTAAGTGTTCAGAATGAAGGGCAACCTGCTACTTCCCACCATCATCGGCATATTTGCCATAGCTCTCGGTGTCGTCGCGCTACTTTCGCCTAATCGCGCCGACGCGGGCATTGGAATCTGGGGTGCAATCGCGGGCTTGTTCGGCATTTACGTGATCTGTGGGGTCATCGTTTCGGGGTGGGGAAGACGCAGATAACGGGGAAGGCTGAAATCCGCAATCCTCACACATGTCCCGGCTAGTTGAATGAGTGATCAGCGTGAGTATCAGCTCGTTCGATGTTGAAAAGATCGATCACCGGCCACTCGTCCGCTGGGTAGCTGGAGTGATAGGTGCATTCACTGGAATCCTCGCCATCATTGGATGGCCGCTCCCCATTGTTTCGGGGCGATACGTACAGAACGACGCATGGGAACGCACCTTGTCGTTGATTAACGCATGGTTGAACCATGCCGGTTGGAGAATGTCCGGGTCCTCGTGGTTTTGGAGCGGCATTTCAATTGCTGCGATCACTGGCGTGATCTTGACAATAAATCAACGTGATCTTGCCTGGCCCAAAAAATGGCTCGTGATCCTGATCCCGGGCGGACTTGTTGGTACTCTGGGCCCTCTATTCCAGATGCTCTTGGGTGTTCGGTGGTCGAATTACGCATCCGAGGACAATAGTCCCGTGGCTCTCGTGTATTTGATCAGCATGGTCGTCGTCATCGGTCTTCTCCTTCTGCGTGGTTGGGTGATGCGCATCCGGGATCAACCCGATGACGCCAATGCTACAAAGCGCTGATGAAAAGCTGATTCACCGCTCATTTCTCGGCCGAAACGCAGGGCCCCATCATGAGCGGATTGAGCACGCACTTCGTCGGCGCTGCTACACGGACGCCGCTTACCGGCACCTGACCGTACTGGGGTCAGCGACCCGCTTTGTTGAACTGCGGGACATGTGCCCAAAGGCACACAGCTGATGGGCCATACCTGGCAGTACGTCAACGTCCGGGGCGGCCCGACCGACGCTTTAAGAACAATCCCGCTCTTCCCGTCGTGCAATATGGCCAGCTCGATATCAGCACAGCGCAAGGCCTGTTCTGAAGCGCGCAATCCTCACGTGCCACCGCCCTCGACGAAGCTGGCTCACTCCTCGAAAAGGCACCACGCCGCCGCGATCACCGGCGGCATCGCAACTAGTTACGCGCCTGGGGAGGGGCGGTCGAGCAAGCCCATCGGCGGCAGAGCGCAAGGTGAAGGCGACGTCAATTAGGCGACACCTCGTGACGGCGCGGCCTGGCTCGGGGCCTCCGCACCGAGCCCGAGTCGTGGATTCTCTAGGATCGACCCATGTCCACGACCATGCCCGGCTTCGGGACGGAGCGCATCACGCAGCTCGGCCTGCGTGACCGCGTCTACGACCGGGTGCTCGAGGTCCTGATGGGCCACGACGTCGAACCCGGCATGCGACTGTCGATCGACGGGCTCGCCCGCACCCTCGGCGTCTCCCCGACCCCGGTGCGCGAAGCCCTCGTGCAGCTCGAACGCACCGGCCTCGTCACCCGTGAAGCGAACAAGGGCTACCGGGTCTCCCCGCCCCTGGCCGGCGACCAGCTCGAGGCGCTGTTCGACGCCCGACTCATCGTGGAGAGCGGCGCCGTCGAGCTCGCTGCGCGCGGTGACGTCGACGCCCTGCGGGAGCGGCTCGGCACAGCGCTCGACGAGCAGGCTGCGGTGGCCGACGAGGTCGCGGCGGTCGGTGCGGCTGAGGCGTCGGAGGAACTCATGGCCCGTTTCTTCCGCAGCGACTGGCAGTTCCACCAGCTGATCTTCGATGCCACGCGGAACCCGTTCCTCGAGGAGATGTCCGAGATCATCACGACGCGGGTGCACCGTATGCGGCAGATCGTCGAGGGTGGCGGGGACGACACCGACCGCGCCGTGCACGAGCACCGAGCGGTCGTCGACGCCCTCGCGGTCGGGCCGGCCGAAGCGGTCGCGGCGATGCGGCACCACATCGACGCCGTCCGGCTCCGGTCGCGCGAGGACGCTTCGCACACGAGCTGATCCCGTAGGGGTTGCGCTCTGTCGAGGTGCGAGTATCTTTCCTATAGGAAAGAGGTTCACTGTCGAACCCCGACATGCGAAGGAGCATTCCGTGAGCACACCGCAGGATTGGGTCGACCAGGATTGGGACCCCACCACCTGGACGTCGGACACCTGGCCGATCGCCGCCTGTCTGCACGGTTTCGCCCAGGTCACCCGCGACGGCACCGCGTTCCACGATGCCCCGGCCGAGGTCTGGGACGACGTGTTCGCACAGATCGCAGCCGCAGGGTTCTCGCTCGCTGAACTCGCCGACAGCCACATCCGCCCCGCGGACCTCGAGCGCTCCCGCCGCGACGAGCTGTTCGCCGTCGCGAAGGCGCACGGCATCGGGATCCCCTCGGTGCACCTGCAGCGCAAGAGCGTCATCCAGCCCGGGCACGAGGAGGACAACCTCGCCTACGCCCACCGCACCATCGACGCGGCGGCCGAGTGGGGCATGCAGGTGTTCTCGACGGGCCTGCACCAGCCGTTCACCGAGGCCCAGAAGCGCGCGCTGTGGTTCTGGACCGCGCAAGGCCCGAAGGACCCGGACGACCCCGAGGTCTGGAACGCGGCGGTCAAGCGCCTGCGTGAGCTCGGTGAGCACGCCGCGAGCGTCGGGCTGCCGATGGCCCTTGAGCTGTACGAGGACACCTACCTCGGCACCGCCGACAGCGCCGTGCGACTGGTCGAGGACATCGGGCTCGACAACGTCGGCTTGAACGCGGACGTCGCGAACCTCATCCGCCTGCACCGGCCGATCGAGGACTGGCGGGAGCTCTTCGCGAAGACCATGCCGCACACGAACTACCTGCACGTGAAGAACTACACGCGTGACGAGGCCGGCGACGGCAGCTGGGCGACGAGCGCTCCGAGCACCATGGAGACGGGCCTCATCAATTACCGCCAGGTCCTGCGCGACGCCGTCGCCGACGGGTTCCGCGGGATCGTCATGACCGAGCAGTACGGCGGGGACAGCCTCGGCGTCTGCGCCACGAACCAGCAGTACATCCGATCCGTCCTCGCGACGACGAAGCTCGACGCGCCGGCGACGGCGACGGCGACCCCGACTGCAGCAACCAGCACCGAAGGAGCAACCCGATGAGCACCCTCGACATCGCCGTCGTCGGATCCGGCTACATGGGCGGCGGGATCGCCCAAGTCCTCGCCCTCGCCGGCCACACCGTCCGGATCGCCGACGTCTCGGCCGAGATCGCCGCGTCCAACCGCGCCCGGCTCATCGCAGAGACCGAGCAGTTCGTCGCGGACGGCCTGTTCCCCGCGGACGCCGTGGCGCGCGTCGACGCGCACCTCAGCGCCGCCGCCTCCATCGAGGAAGCGGTCGCCACGGCCGACTTCATCGAGGAGGCGGTCCCCGAGAAGATCGAGATCAAGCACGCGACCCTCCGCCGCATCAGCGAGGCCGCCCGCCCCGACGCGATCATCGGCTCGAACACCTCGACGATCCTGATCGAGTCGCTGGCCGAGGCCGTCGTGGGCCCGGAGCGGTTCCTCGGCGTGCACTTCTCGAACCCGGCCCCGTTCATCCCCGGCGTCGAGCTCATCCCGCACCCGTCCACGAACGAGCACGCGATCGCCGTCGGCGAGACCGTCGTCGCCGCGACGGGCAAGCAGTCGGCGCGGGTGAAGGACTCGACCGGGTTCGTGCTGAACCGCCTGCAGTACGCGCTGTTCGAGGAAGCCACGAAGATCGCCGACGAGGGCATCGCCACCCCCGACGACATCGACACCATCGTGCGGACCACGTTCGGGTTCCGCCTGCCGTTCTTCGGCCCGTTCGCGATCGCCGACATGGCCGGTCTCGACGTCTACGCGTTCTGCTTCGAGTCGCTGCAGACCCGTTGGCCCGAGCGCTTCGCCACCCCGCCGTCGCTGCAGCAGCACGTCGACGCGGGCGAGCTCGGCACGAAGTCCGGCGCCGGGTACCTCGAGGTGCCGGCCGACCGGACGCCGGAACTCGTCGCCTACCGCAACAAGGCCTACGTCGCGATGCAGAAGCTGCTCGACGACCTCGGCCCGGCCCCGATCCACTGAGCGGCACGACGATGCGCAACGAACAGCAAACCGCCGTCCTCACCGGAGCGGCATCACCGCGTGGCATCGGTCGCGCCACCGCCCACCACCTGGCCGAGGCCGGATGGGACATCGGCATCATCGACCTCGACCAGACGGCCAGCGAACAGGTCGCCACCGAGATCCGCGAGCAGCACGGCGTCAGCGCGGTCGGCGTCGGCGCGAACGTCGCCGACGAGTCAGCGGTCCGGGCAGCGTTCGACACGATCGAGGCCGAACTCGACCCCATCGTCGCCCTCGTCAACCTGGCCGGCGTCTCGTCCGCGCACGCCTATCTCGACCTGCCCGAGGGGGAGTGGCACCGTGTGCTGTCGATCAACCTCGACGGCGTGCACTTCGCCAGCCTGCGGGCAGCGGAGTCGATGGTGCGGTCCGGCTACGGCCGCATCGTGAACCTGTCGTCGGTGTCGGCCCAGCGCGGTGGCGGCACCTTCAGCAAGACCCCGTACACGGTGGCGAAGGCCGGCGTGATCGGCCTGACCCGTGGCCTGGCCCGCGAGCTCGGCCCGCGCGGCGTCACCGTCAACGCCATCGCCCCCGGCCCGATCGACACCGACATCATGGGCGGCACCCTGACCGAGGAGCGCAAGACCGAGATGGCAGCGGACGGCGTGCTGCCGCGCATCGGCACCCCGCGGGACATCGCCGCGGCGATCGCGTACCTGATCAGCGAGGACGCCGGGTTCGTCACCGGCCAGACGCTCAACGTCGACGGCGGCCTGTACATGCACTAGAGCCGACCGGCCACGGATCGCGCGCCGTCCGCGCGACGCGATCCGTGCCTCCCGTCCGACAGGCCGAACGGCCAGACGGCCAGACGGCCACCAGGCCCGACCGCCGGACGCCCCGAAACCACACCGTGCTCGCAAAGGAGCGAACCCGTGTCACTTCCCCCTGCCCCCGCGCTCGGGTCGACGAACGACCCCGGCCTCAAGTCCGCCATCGGCAAGGCGACGAAGCACCTCATGCCGATGCTCGTCATCCTGTACTTCGTCGCGTTCCTCGACCGCACCAACGTCGGGTTCGCCGAAGAGGCCCTGAGCGTCGACCGCGGCATCTCCGACGCTGCGTTCGCCCTCGGCGCCGGCATCTTCTTCATCGGCTACGCGATCTTCGAGATCCCGTCGAACCTGCTGCTCAAGCGCTTCGGTGCCCGGTTCTGGCTCGCCCGCATCGCGGTCACGTGGGGCATCGTCGCCGCGCTGTTCGCCTTCACGACGAACGACACCATGTTCATCGTCCTCCGCTTCATCCTCGGTGTGACCGAGGCGGGGCTGTTCCCGGGCGTGATCATGTACCTGTCGGAGTGGTTCCCGAACAAGGTGCGCGTGCGGATGTTCGCGATCTTCTACCTGGCGCAGCCGTTCTCGCAGATGATCGGCGCCCCGTTGTCCGGCGGACTGCTGAGCTTCGGCGACCAGGCGACCCCGTTCCACGGCTGGCAGGTCATGTTCTTCGGCGAGGGGATCCTCGCGGTGCTCGCCGGCATCGCGGCCCTGGTGTTCCTGACGAACAGTCCGCAGCAGGCGAAGTGGCTCGAGCCGGGCGAGAAGCAGTCGCTCACGGCGGCGATGGCACGCGAGGACACCGCCCGCAGCGCGGACGGTCCGACGGGCATCTGGAAGGCCATGGCGAGCGGCCGGGTCTGGTACTTCACGATCATCTACTTCTGCCTGCAGGTCGCCGTGTACGGCACGACGTTCTACCTGCCGCAGCAGGTCTCCTCGCTGCTCGGGCAGGACGTCGGGTGGCAGGTCGGGCTCGTGACCGCTATCCCGTGGCTCGTCGGACTCGTCGCCTGCTACCTGGTCGGGTCGAAGGCGGACTCGGTCGGCCGTCGTCGTCGCTGGGGGACCATGTTCTACATCACGACCGGGCTCTCGATCCTCGGGTCGGCCTGGGCCGGTGCGAACGGGCAGCCGATCCTGGGCATCGTCTTCATCACGCTGGCGGTCGCGAGCTTCCTGGCCGTCGGCCCGATCACCTGGGCGTACCCGACGGCGTTCCTCACCGGGGCAGCCGCCGCGGCGGGCATCGGCCTGATCAACTCGCTCGGCAACCTGGGCGGGTTCGTCGCCCCGATCATGCGCACGGCGATCAACGAGGTGGTGCCGACCGACAGTGGTGCGTTCGGGATCGTCTCGCTCGGGGTCCTGGCGTTCGTCGCGGCCGTGATGATCTCCTGCACGAAGTTCTTCCGGGGGTCGAAGGCGGATGATCTCCTCGACACCTCGCATGTCCGCACCACGACGTCGAAGGAGACGAACGCGTGACCAGACTGTTCAACGACCCGGCGGACTTCGCCGACGAGGCGACCGACGGCTTCGTCGCCGCGAACGAACGATGGGTGCGGAAGGTGCACGGCGGCGTCGCCCGCGCCACCACCAGCCCCGACGGCACGGTCGCCGTCGTGATCGGTGGCGGCTCCGGCCACTACCCGGCGTTCGGTGGACTCGTCGGGCCGGGCCTGGCAGCCGGTGCCGCGATGGGCAACCTGTTCGCCAGTCCCAGCGCCCAGCAGGTCGCCGGCGTCGCACGGGCCGCCGAGCACGGCGGCGGCGTGCTGCTGAGCTACGGCAACTACGCCGGTGACGTCCTGAACTTCGACGCCGCGGCCCGCACGCTCGAGGCCGACGGCATCCCGGCCCGCACGGTCCGGGTCACCGACGACGTGGTGAGTGCGCCCGCGGACCGCCCGCAGGAGCGGCGTGGCATCGCGGGCGACCTCTGCGTCTTCAAGGTCGCCGGTGCCGCCGCCGAGCAGGGCCGCAGCCTCGACGAGGTCACGGCCGTCGCGGAGCGCGCGAACGACCGCACGCGGTCGTTCGGCGTCGCGTTCTCCGGGTGCTCGCTGCCCGGCGCCGACGAACCCCTGTTCACGGTGCCCGAGGGGCGGATGGCCATCGGCATGGGCATCCACGGCGAACGTGGAATCGACGAGACCGACGTGCCGACGGCGTCTGAGCTGGCGTCGCTGCTCGTGTCCCGACTGCTCGACGAGCTGCCGGAGAGCGTGACACCCGACGGCGCGCGCGTCGTCCCGATCCTGAACGGGCTGGGCAGCGTCAAGTACGAGGAGCTCTTCGTCGTCTACCGCTCGGTGCAGCAGCGGCTCGCCGACGCGGGGGTCGTCATCGTCGAACCCGAGGTCGGTGAACTCGTCACGAGCTTCGACATGGCCGGCGTCTCACTCACCCTGTTCTGGCTCGACGCCGAACTCGAGGAACTCTGGGCAGCGCCCGCGGACACCCCCGCCTACCGCAAGGGCGGCGCCGTCCCGCAGGAACGCGTCGACGCCTCCACCGTCGAAGCGGACGCCGAAGGAGTCGCCATCGGCGCAGCGAGCGACGACTCCCGCGCCGCGGGTGAGCGGTTCGCGGCCGGCTTCGCGGCCGTCCGCGCGCTCCTCGACGAGCACGCCGACGAGCTCGGACGGATCGACGCCGTCGCGGGTGACGGCGACCACGGCATCGGCATGCAGCGCGGCGCGCACGCCGCAGCGGCCGCAGCCGCGGACGCAGTAACCGCCGGCGCAGGTGTCGGTACCATCCTGCGGATCGCCGCAGACGCCTGGTCCGACAAGGCCGGTGGGACGTCCGGTGCGATCTGGGGAGCCGCCCTGGAGGCACTGGGTCGCGTCCTCGGGGACGACGAGCGTCCGTCAGCCGCCGCGGTCCAGAGCGCGGTGCACGCCGCCACCGAGGCCGTCCTCGCGTTCGGCGCGACCGTCGGCGACAAGACCATGGTGGACGCGCTCGTGCCGTTCGACGAGGTGCTCCGCACCCGGGTCGACGCGGGAGCGTCGCTCGCGGACGCCTGGGCCGACGCCGTCAGCGCCGCCCGCGAGGCCGCCGACGCCACCGCGTCGCTCGTGCCGAAGATGGGCCGCGCACGCACCCACGCCGAGCAGGCCGTCGGCACACCGGATCCCGGCGCGGTGTCGTTCGCGCTCATCGTGGAGACCGTCGCACCGTGATCACCATCGGGGTGTCGCTCAAGACGTACTTCTCGCACGCCCGGACCCTGGAGTGGGCCGCGGCTGTCGCGGAGATCGCCCGGCGGCACCCCGCGACGCGGTCGGGAGCGGCGACGCTGTTCGTGGCGCCGACGTTCCCGGCGCTCGTGCCCGTCCGCGACGTGCTCTCCGGGTCGGGAGTGCTCCTCGCTGCGCAGGACCTGTCGTGGGCCGACGAAGGAGCGTTCACCGGCGAGGTCTCCGGCACCGAACTGCGGGAGATCGGGGTCGACCTGGTCGAGATCGGGCACGCCGAACGACGCTCCCTGTTCCACGAGGACGACGCGACCGTCACCGCGAAGGTGCACGCGGCGTTCCGCAACCACCTGCGTCCGCTCCTCTGTGTCGGGGAGACGACCCGGGCCTCCCATCCGGGTGCAGCGGAAGCGGTGGCGGAGGTGACCGCGCAGCTCGACCGCAGTGTCTCGACTGCAATCGCTGACGGACTGGCCGGGGCGCTGACCGTCGCCTACGAACCGGTGTGGGCCATCGGCGCGCCAGCGCCGGCGCCGGACGACCACATCGTGGCGGTGCTCGCGGGGATCGAGGAGCACCTCGGCACGCGACCCGAGCTGCGCGGGAGCACCGTGCTGTACGGGGGCAGCGCCGGGCCCGGTCTGCTCACCCGTGGGCAGGGGCGGATCGGCGGCCTGTTCCTCGGTCGGTTCGCGCACGACCCGGCTGCGGTCGAGGCGATCCTCGACGAGGTCGCAGCGCTCGACCTCGGCGGCCTTGAATAGGCATACCTTTCAAGCGTCTCGGGTGCCCGCCAGCCCGTGGTCGTGCGCGTAGACCACGAGCTGCACGCGGTCACGGAGCGAGAGCTTGCCGAGGATGCTCGAGATCTGGGTCTTCACGGTCGACTCGGTGACGTACTCCTTCGTCGCGATCTCGGCGTTCGAGAGCCCGCGCGACGCCCAGCCGAACACCACGCGCTCTCGCTCGGTCAGCGCCTGGAACTCGGGTGGCTGCGGCGCCGGTGCCCTCGCGACGTCGGCCCCGAACAGCTGCGCGAGGTCGTTCGGCGCGATGACGGAACTGCCCTCGTGGACCGCCCGGACCGCCGCGAACAGGAACGTCGGGGTGGCGTCCTTGAGCAGGAACCCGCTCGCACCGAGCCGGATCGCGGTCGCGGCGGCGGGGTCGAGGCCGAACGTGGTGAGCACGACGACGCGGGGGAGTGGGCCCTCGACGGCGCCGGAGAACAGCTGGCGGACGGTCTCGACGCCGTCCATGCCGGCCATGCGCATGTCGAGCAGCATCACGTCGGGTCGGAGTTCCTGGATGCGGGCGAGGGCCTCGGCGCCGTCCGCGGCCTCGCCCACCACCTGCATGTCGTCCTGGGCGTCGAGCACCACGCGCAGACCGGCGCGGAACAGCGCCTGGTCGTCGGTGAGCAGGATCCTGATCGGTTCGGTCATCGGACGGGTCCCCCTTGGACGTCGAACGGGATGCGGGCGCGTGCGGCGAACACGTCGTCCAGCGCGGCGGCGTCGAACGACCCGCCGAGTGCGGTGAGACGGGTGTGCATGCCGTCGATCCCCCGGCCGGAGCCCCCGGTGGTGCCGTCGCCGACGACGTTCTCGACCTCAAGCACGACGTCGGCGCTCCGCCAGGTCTCGCGGACCACGACGGGCAGCCCTGGAGCGCCGTGCCGGAGCGCGTTGGTGAGCATCTCCTGCAGCACGCGCCGTGCTGCCGTGCCGGTGTCCGGGCGGAGCGGGACGGGGACGCCGCGCACCGTGCGGTCGACGTCGACTCCGGCGTCGCGGATGCCCTGCACGATCTCCTCGAGCGAGCCGGGATCGGTCGTCTCCCCGGACCCGTCGATGTGCCCCAGGACCTGCCGGACCTCGAGCAGCGAGCTGCGGGCGGTGCTGGCGATGGTGGCGCTGACCTCGCGGATGCGGGCCTCGTCGGCCAGGAACGGCACCGAGTCGGCCTGCGCGATGATCACCGCGAGCGAGTGGCCGACGACGTCGTGCACGTCACGGGCGATGTCCGCGCGGATGCGCTCGGACTCCGCGACGTCGATGGCACGGGTGGCGGTCGCCTCGGCCTCGGTGGCGACGGCCTCGGCGCGCGACGCGGCAGCTTCTGCGTCGGCTCGACGGACGGATTCGCGGTCGCGCGACCGGAAGGCCCGGACGGCGACCCCGCCCGCCCACACCCCGAGGAGCGCGGCGACCGGTGCGGCCATCGCGAGGAACGCCTGGTCGCGGGGGCCGTTGAGCAGCACCAGGTACCGGAAGCCGGTGACGGCGAGGTAGAACGTCGCGCCGACGCCCGCGACGAGCGCGAGCACCCCGGAGAGGATGACCTCGGTCCGGGTGCCGACCACGGCCGCGGTGCCGATGACGACGAAGATGGCGAGGTCGACGAGCGACGGGCGCTCGCCACCGCCCACCTGGATGATCCCGAGGACGACCACCATCAGCATCGCCGCCGACGGGGAGACCCGACGCAGGGCGATCGCGCCGGCGGCGGCGAGCACCGCGAAGAAGCTCGCGTGCTCGAGCTCGACCTCGATCGGCAGCAGGAAGACGAACGCCGCCAGGACCGCCCACGCCACGTCGACGACGATCGAACGGGTGGCGAGCGGCCGGATGAACGTGCGCCGGTCCGTCACGGCTCGATCATCGCATGCCGCCCGCGCCGGGCGGCGTGCACCGTCGTCACGCGCCCGGGGTCATGGCGGCGAGGGCGATGACGGTCGTGGCGACGATCGCGGCACAGAGCAGCAGCGTGGCGATGGTGTGTTTCGTCGAGGACTCCATGTCACCAGACTCGCGGTCCGGAGTCGCCGGGGCATCGGGCGCAGGAGCGAAGCGCTTCGTCCCTGCGGGTGAAGCGAGGGCGAGCACTCGGTCCTCGGGATCAGACCACGACGGAGCCCCGCTGGCGGTGCGCGATCGAGACGGACTCGCCGGACACCGCGCTGAGCGGCGACGACAGGAACGCGATGAGGTCGGCGATCTGCTGCGGTGTCGAGTCGCCGGGGCCCCCTGGACGGACCTCGGCGGACGGGGTGTTCGTCACGGTCCCGGGGTTGACGACGTTCACCGTGACCCCGGTGCCCGCCACGTCGTCGGCCAGGTTCTTCGCGATGACGCTCACCGCCGTGTTCCGGAGTGACGCCGTGATGTTGCCGGAGAAGTAGGCGTTCTGCCCGCTCACCACGACCACCCGGCCGAACCCGGCCTCGCGCTGGGCGGGGAGCACGGCGTTCGCGACGCGGAGGAACCCGAGCGCCTTGCCGTCGATCGCGTCGAGGACCTGCTCCGGGTCGGACTTCCGGGCCGGGTCGAGGGTGCTCGCGCTCGGGGCAGCGGTCACGACGAGCACGTCGATGCGCCCGTGCCGCTCGAGGACGGCGGCGATGCCCGCGTCCACCGACTCCTGCGAGGCGGTGTCGATCGACACGCTGTCGTCGGAGTCGTGGGCGCTGCGGGACGCGACGACGACGGTCGCCCCCTCGGCCCGGAGGCGGTCGGCGACTGCGGCACCGATGTACCCCTTGCCTCCGACGACGAGTGCGACACGGTTCTTGAGTTCGAGGTCCACGCGCCCACGCTATGCCTGAAGGCCCGGGGGCGTGACGGCCCGCCGGCCTGCGGACGTGACGACCTGCCGCGCTCCGGACACGACGACGGCGGACGACCGGACCGAGGTCCAGCCGTCCGCCGTCGGCCTCGTCAGTACCGTGCCCGTCAGCGGTCGGGAACGCCTACCGGGCTGAGGTCGCGGATCCCTGCCGTGTCGGTGCCGACCGGCTCGGATGTCCGGAACAGCCCCGAGTAGGCACGGGTGGCGCTCCACCCGGCGATGACCGCGACCGTCCCCACCAGGCTCGCGACCCACGGGAGCACGGCCGAGTGCTCCCACGCGCCGGGTGCGACCAGCCAGGCGAGGAAGTTGCCCGTCAGTCCGCCGGTCAGGCCCAGGAGCATCGCCACCGGGCGGTCGAGGCTCGTACGGGTCAGGGCGACGGTCACCGCGACGACCGCCACGAGGGCGTTCACGAGGTCGGCCACGGCCGGCCCCCTCAGCGCGCGGAGTCGCCCGCCGCGACGGCGAGCTGCTCGCGACCCGCGCCGACGTCCACCGCGATCTTCCGCGGCTTCGCCGACTCCTTGACGGGCAGGGTGACACTCAGGACACCGTTGTCGTACCCGGCCGTGATGCGCTCGGCGTCGAGACCGTCACCGAGCGTGAGCTGGCGGACGAACGAGCCGGGCTGCCGCTCGCGCGTGATCCACTGCGACCCCTCGGGGGCGCCGAGGGTGCGCTCGGCGCGGATCGTCAGCACGGAGCCGTCCACGTCGATGTCGATGGAGCCCGGATCGACTCCGGGCAGGTCGACGTCGAGCACGTAGTGGTCACCCGTGCGGTACAGGTCCATCGGCATCGAACGCGGCCCGGCACCGGCCCCGGCGAGGAGGGAACCGGCGAGTCGGTCGAGCTCGCGGAACGGATCGAAGTTCATCGTCATCGGAAAATCAACTCCTTCGTGGTTCTCGTTGAGTCCCCTCGACTCAACTGCCTCCGTTTTAGCACTCGACCCTGGCGAGTGCCAAAAGTGTGCTCAGAGCTCGCCGAGAACCTCACCCGAGCAGCGGTTCGAGCCGGCTCACCGCCCGGCGCAGGTGCACCAACGCGTCGCCCGGCGACGACACCCGGGCAGCCGGCGCCGACAGGGTCAGGCCCGCCACGAGCTCTCCGCGCTCGCCCCGGACGGGCAGCGCCAGGCACCCGAACCCCGCCGTGAACGCGCCGACCTGGTGCACCGGTCCGAGGCCCCCTTCGGCGTGCAGCCGCCCCATCGCACTCGACCCGGGAGTCGCCCGCAGTGCGGCTTCGTCGAGCAGGGGGAAGTCCGGGTCGACGTCGATGTCGCGCACACCGGCGGCGTCGTAGCGCGCCAGGTGCACGCCCGCCCGGACGGCGGAGCGGACGTCGGCGAGCACCGACCGCACGGCCCGGGGCAGCGGAGCGAGCGTCGGCGCGGGCGACACCCCGGCCAGGTCGGCGACCTTGTGGCCGAGGGCGAAGCCGCGCAGGTCCGGCAACCGGACGAGGTACTCGTCCTCGACGAGCAGGGTGATGAGCCGGTAGGTGGTGGCCCGCGGCATCCCGAGGGCCTCCGAGATCTGCTGGGCGGTGACGCCCGGTCCCGCGTGCGCGGCGGCCTCCAGCACCGCGAGGGCGTTCTGGATCGCCTTCGGTTGCCGCGCGCGGAGTCCGGGTTCGCTCACCGCACCTCCGCCTGGTGGCCGGTTCCGGCGGACGGACGGGAGGCCCCCAGCAGGTCCGCCTCGACCGGCACGTCGTACACGGCGCGGCTCCGACCCCGCCGCCAGGGTCGCCGACGCGTGGCCACCAGGAACGCGACCACCACCGCGGCGACCGTCCCGACGGCGAGGGCGACGGCCGGCCAGCGGGACGACGCGGCCTCGACCCCGAGGTAGGTGAGCAGGACGGCGGTCAGCAGGACCCCGGTCGTGACGGCGACGACCGCGACACCCGCCGTCAGCTCACCGATGCGCCGCAGGAACACCGGGGCCGCGAAGCACGTCAGGGCGTACGCCGCGATGTACCCGAGGGCGGCGACGACGAGCTCGGCCTCCATCAGCGTCCACGTCGGGATCCCGCCCGCCAGGCCGAGGACCGGCAGCACCGTGAGCACGCCGCACGCGACCGCGCCGGCCACGAACGGGGTCCGGAAGCGAGGCGACGCCCGACCGAGCACCCGGGGCAGGACCCCTTCGCGGCCCATCGCGAACAGGACCCGCACGAGCGCGGTGGTCGAGGCGATCGCGCACGCCGCGAACGACGCCGCGATCCCGAGGTCGAGCGCCCACCCGATCCACTGCATGCCGAAGGCGTTCGCCAGCTCGTTGACGGGTGAGGCGCTCGACGCCAGGTCGGCGCCCACGGCGGCGAACCCCATCTGCTGGGCCGCAGCGCTGACCACGTAGAGCACCCCGGCGACCAGGACGGTCCACGAGATCGCGCGGGGGATCGCCTGGAACGGGCGCCGGGCCTCCACACCGAGCACCGACGCGCTCTCGAACCCGACGAACGCGGTCACGGCGAGGGCGGTGCCGACCGCGAACGACGCCGGCTGCGTCGGCCCGAGGGCGACGGCGGAGGCGTCTGCCGGGTGCAGGCGCGCGACCAGTGCGACGATCAGGACCACGATGACCGCGACCGACAGCGACTCCACGAGCAGGGTCAGCCGGGTCGACAACCGGACCCCGAGCGCGATCACCGCGAAGACGGCCGCGCCCATCACCAGCACGACGACGATCGTGACCAGGGCGTCGTCGCCGGCGGCCGGAACGAAGCGGGACAGCAGGTAGTCGAGGTAGTAGCCGCTGCCGGTGAGCGAGAACATCGCGATGAAGCCGTACCCGAGCAGGAGTGCTGCGCCCGCGACGACCCCGGCGACCGGGCCGAGCCCGAGCGAGACGTAGGTGTAGAGCGAGCCGGTACCGGCGACGCGTCGGACGAACTGGTTCACCGTCCGCCCGACCAGGAACGACAGCGCCATCGCAGCCAGCAGCGACCACGTGGCCCCCTGGCCGGCGACCGTCGCGACGAGGACCGGGATCGTCGTCGCGGCGGCGGACGGTGCCACGGCCGACACCGACTGGGCGAGGACGTCGACCGGGCCGATGCTCCGCCGCGACAACCCGTCGACGGGGGAGCGCGTGCCGACGCCGGGCACCCGTGGCGGGTCGGCGATGGCTCGGTCGAGCGCGGTCATGCGGCAACCGTAGGGCTGCGTCGTTGCGCCCGTGTCTCGGTGGTGTTTCGACGGGGTCTCACGCAAACGAGACGCCTCCGACGAGCACGTCCCATTCGGCGGCGACAGGGCTTCACGTCGGTGGAACGGCACTGCAACGGCGGCACGGGACCGTGGTCACACCCAGCACCACCACCTGCGATCCCCACCCACCCCGTCCCACCCGAACCGGAAGGCCACGATGTCCAGCATCACGAAGGACCCCGCGTCACTCGGAGCCGCACCCGCGCCGCAGCGGACCATGCGCGGCTCGCTCGGCGTCACCGCGATCGTGTTCATGGTCGTCGCGGCCGCCGCCCCGCTCACCGTCGTCGGCGGCGCCGCCCCGCTCGGCATGCTGCTCGGCAACGGCGTCGGGTTCCCGTCGCTCTACGCCGCGTCGGCCGTCGTGCTGCTGCTCTTCTCGGTGGGCCTGGCGGCGATGACCCGGCACGTGCCGCGGCCGGGCGCGTTCTTCACGTTCGTCGGGCACGGGCTCGGTCGTCCGGCCGGCGCGGGAGCCGCCACGCTGGCCCTCCTGACGTACACGACCATCCAGGTCAGCGTGCACGGCTACATCGGGTACCTGCTCGGCGTCACCGTCACGGGTCTCGGCGGACCGGACATCCCCTGGTACGTCTGGTCCCTGGTCGTCGTGGCCCTGGTCGGGATGCTCGGCTACCGGCACATCGACCTGTCGAGCAAGGTGCTCGGCGTGATGCTCGTCGGCGAGGTCGGCATCGTGCTCGTCCTGGTCGCCGCGATCGTGTTCCGCGGCGGAGCCGACGGCCTGTCCCTCGCACCGTTCGAGCCGACCCAGATCATGTCCGGGTCGCCCGGCGTCGGGCTGATGTTCGCCATCGCCGCGTTCATCGGGTTCGAGGCCACCGCGATCTTCCGCGACGAGGCGAAGGACCCGGAGCGGACCATCCCCCGTGCGACGTACACGGCCGTGATCGGCATCGGCGTCTTCTACACGCTCGCGTCGTGGGGGCTCGTGATGGCCTGGGGCCCCGACGGCATCCTCGCCGAGGTCGCGAAGGACCCCGGATCGCTCATCCTCACCACCGCCGCGCAGTACATCGGCAGCGCGGGGGAAGCCGTGCTCAACGTGCTGCTGCTGACGAGCATGTTCGCCTGCGTCCTGTCGTTCCACAACGTGATCACCCGGTACCAGCACTCGATGGCGAACGCGTCGCTGCTGCCCGGCCGGCTCGGCGACGTGCACCGGAAGCACGCGTCCCCGCACACCTCGAGCCTGGTGCAGACCGTCACCGCCGCCGTGCTGATGGTGCTGTTCGCGGTGCTCGGCCTCGACCCGGTGCTGCAGGTGTTCAGCTGGTTCGCCGGCGTCGCCACCCTGGGCGTCGCGATCCTGATGGCCGCGACGAGCCTCGCCGTGATCGTGTACTTCCGCCGCAACCCCGGTGACCGGCGGGTCTGGAACACCATCGTCGCGCCCGTCCTCGGGTTCCTCGGGCTCGTCGCCGCCGCTGTCCTGATCTGGGTGAACTTCCCGACGCTCGTCGGCGACGTCGACGCCTCGGGCGCGAGCGTCTTCGGCGTCGTGAGCATCGTGCTCACCGGCCTGGTCGTCGTCGTTCCCGTCATCGGCGTGGTGCAGGCGGTGGTGCTGCGACGCCGCAGCCGGAGCCGCTACGAGCAGATGCTCGACCGTCTCGCCACCGAGAGCTGACCCGCCGGGCGCACCACGCGCCTCCCGGCCGAACCGACCTGACCCGACGCACGACGCAACGCGCAAGGAGCACCACGCACATGACGATCACCGACCCGACCACCGTGACCACCGACGCAGCCACCACCACGCACCCGCTCGGCAGCCTGACGCCCGATGAGTTCACCGCCGTCCGCGACCTCGTCACGGCGCAGCCGGACTGGACCGACACCACCCGCTTCGCCTACGTCGGCCTCGAGGAGCCGCACAAGCAGGAGGTCCTGGCGTGGCAGGCCGGCGACGGCCCCCTGCCGGACCGCACGGCCCGGGTGATGCTGCTCGACATGGCGACCGGTCGCTCCACCGACCGCGTCGTGTCGATCACCACCGGCGCGGTGCTGCGGACCGACGTGCTGGACGGGTCCCGTGGCCAGCTGCCTGTCCTGATCGAGGAGTTCGACGCCGTCGGCGAGATCGCGAACGCGGACGAGCGCTGGGTCGCTGCCCTGGCGAAGCGCGGACTGTCCGCCGACGAGGTCAAGTGCGTGCCGCTGTCCGCCGGGTACTACGACTACCCGGAAGAGGTCGGTCGGCGCATCCTGCGCGTGCTCGCCTTCAAGCAGGACCACCCGGCCGACCACGTGTGGGCGCACCCCGTCGACGGCCTGTCGGCGTACGTCGACGCCGCGAACCGGGCCGTCACGCGGATCGTGGACGTGGCGGACATGCCCGTGCCGACCACCTCGGGGAACTTCGACGACCCGGCGATGCAGGGCGAACCGCTCGACCTCAAGCCGATCGTCATCACCCAGCCCGAGGGGCCGTCGTTCCGCGTCGACGGCGAGTTCGTCGAGTGGGCGAACTGGCGGTTCCAGGTCGGCTTCGACGCCCGCGAGGGACTCGTGCTCCGCCAGCTCTCGTGGCAGGACGGCGAGCGGCTGCGCCCGATCGTGTACCGGGCGTCGATCGACGAGATGCTCGTGCCGTACGGCGACCCGTCTCCGGTGCGGTTCTGGCAGAACTACTTCGACACCGGCGAGTACCTGTTCGGGCGGTTCACGAACTCGCTCGAGCTCGGCTGCGACTGCGTCGGCGAGATCCAGTACTTCGACGCCGTCCTGGCCGACGAGCTCGGCAACCCGCAGACCATCCGCAACGGCATCTGCATGCACGAGGAGGACTTCGGCACGCTCTGGAAGCACGGCGACATCTACACGGGCTCGCAGGAGGTCCGTCGGTCCCGGCGCCTGGTGATCTCGTTCTTCACCACCGTCGGCAACTACGACTACGGCTTCTACTGGTACCTGTACCTGGACGGCACGATCGAGTGCGAGGCGAAGCTCACCGGCGTGCTCTTCACCAGCTCGTACCCGGGGCGATCGGAGTCCGGCGATGACTACCCGTACGCATCCGAGGTCGCCCCCGGCCTCGGTGCCCCGTACCACCAGCACCTGTTCTCGGCGCGGCTCGACATGATGGTCGACGGGCTGTCGAACGCCGTGGACGAGGTCGACGCCGTGCGGGTGCCGGTCGGGCCGGGCAACGAGCACGGCAACGCGTTCACGAAGTCGGTGACCCGGATCGCGTCGGAGTCGTCGTCGGGTCGTCTCGCCGACGCGTCCAAGGCGCGCACGTGGTTCGTCTCGAACACCCAGGAGCGCAACCACCTCGACCGCCCCACCGGCTACGTGCTGTACCCGCAGGACGCCCCCGTGCTGCTCGCCGACGACTCGTCCTCCGTCGCCGCCCGTGCCGAGTTCGCCCGCAAGCACCTGTACGTCACGCAGTACGACCCGGCGGAGCGCTTCGCCGCCGGCGACTTCGTGCACCAGAACCCCGGCGGCGACGGGGTCGCCCGCTACGTCGAGGGGGACCGACCGCTCGACGGCGAGGACATCGTGCTCTGGCACACCTTCGGCCCGACGCACTTCCCGCGGCCCGAGGACTGGCCCGTCATGCCGGTCGACCACGCCAAGTTCACGCTCAAGCCGTACGGGTTCTTCCCGCGGAACCCGGCGCTCAACGTGCCGGCCGCGATCGGTGCGACCGCGGCGTCGCACTGCTCGCACCGAGCGTCCGGTGGCGTCGAGGCGGCGCACGACGCCGTCGCACACGACCACGGGCACGGACACTGACGTGACCGACCTGCTCGGGCTCGCCGCGATCGTGCCGGCGTCCGCCGGGGCCTGCTGCACGGTCGGGGCGTGGCGCCCCGGCCGTGCGGTCGACGTGGTGGCGGCAGTGGTGATGGTGGCCGCGATGGTGGACGGGGCCTTCGGGCCGCGCGTCCTGCCCGGGGTGCTCTGGTTCGTGGTGCTCGCACTGCTGGCCGTGGTGGTCGCCGCAGTGCACCGGGTACAGAGTGCGTCCGGTGCGTCCGGTGCGTCCGGTGCGTCCGGTGCGTCCGGTGCGTCTGTTGCGTCCGGTTCGGACGGGAGGCCCGGGTCGGCTCCGTCGGTCCGGGGCACCTCGGCGCACGGTCGGTTCGGGCGACTGCACGCGGCGCTCGGTCTGCTGGTGATGGGCGCGCTGGGCGTCGGCATGGCGCACGACCCCGGCATGACCGGCATGACGGGTGTCGGCATGCACGGACACGACGGCGCGGTCGCCGTCACGTGGCAGGTCGTCCTCGGTGGCCTGACCACCGGCTACCTGCTGCTCACCGCCCACATGGTGCGGGACGGCATCCGGCGTCGGGCCCGGGCGCTCCCCGTCGTCGAGACGCTCGCCATGGGGATCGCGGTGGCGGTCATGGCCGCAGCGATGGTCTGAACCGGTTCGGCGCGCGAAACGTACATTTGTCGAACCGTTCGTTGCGGAAAACGTTCACGTCGTGAAAGAGTTCGAACGTCCGCAGGGGACGAACGGCCGCAGAAGGGCGGGATCAGACATGCACAGCACGTACTCCGGGATGCCTCGGGCGGCACGGATCGGTGGCAGCCACCCCCGCATCGGTCTGACCGACCCGGCCGTCATCGACGCCTACGTCGAGCGCCGCATCGAGGACCCGTCGCTCCTCGCCGGGCGCGCCGAGCCGGCGTACGCCGACTTCTTCACCGTCCCCGCCGCGTAGCAAGGAGCGCATGATCACATGCCGTTGACCGTCGTCCGTCGAGAGCACGTCCACCTCTACGCCCACGAGCCCCGATCCGAGGCCGCGAAGACCGCCGTCGACGCGCTGCTGCGCCTCCAGCACGCAGAAGAGCAGCAGATCGAGTCCGCACGCATCGAGAGCGGGCTGAGCAAGAACGAGTCGCTGGCGATCCGGTACATGCTCCAGGCGCACCGCGACGGCCGCACCATGGGGCCGAAGGACCTCGCCGTCATGCTGACCGTGTCGAACGCCTCGGTCACGAAGCTCGTGGACGCGCTCGTCGACAAGGAACTCCTGGTCCGCACAGCGCACCCCACCGACCGTCGTGCGCAGGTCCTCGAACCGACCGAACTCGCCGCCGAGAAGATCGATGCCTCGTACGCCCGCTTCCACGAAGCCGTGGTCGGGGTCCTCGACCACCTGTCCGACGCCGACAACGCCGTCCTCGCGGAGTCGCTGACGAAGATCAGCGATGCCCTCGCCGAGGGGCTGCCCGTGCCGGTGGACGAGTACGACTGACACGATCGCGGTCGACCACCAGGGTTGACGCGACCGGGCGGACGTGACCCGGGGCAGTCGTCGCGACCGCCTGAGGGCGGGAGATGCGGTGCGGCCCCGACACGGGCCTCCAGTCCAGGGGTGGCGCTAAAACCTTCCAGCGGTAAGTTGGGTGCATGACGCACCCCGCCGACGACGACGCGGCCCCGCCGCGACGCGGCGGGTACCGCAAGGGAGCCGAGCGCCGGACCCAGATCCTCGACGAGATGATCCGCATGGTCGCGGAACAGGGCGTCGACGCATCGTCGCTGCGATCCGTGGCCGAAGCCCTCGGGATCACCCACGCGGCGCTCCGCCACTACTTCCCCAGCCGTGACGAACTGCTGCTCGCCGTCTACCGCGAGCACGAGGTGCGCGAGCAGGGGGCGCCCGACCGGTTGAAGTCGGCGATCGGGGACATGCGCGACAGTGCCTCGCGCAACCGTGCGGTGCCGGGTCTGGTGCAGCTCTACACGACGCTCGCGGCCGACGCCGTGCAGGAGGGGCACCCGGCGACGCGCGACTTCATGCGGGAACGGTTCACGCGGCTCCGGGCCGACCTGGCCGCGTTGATCGCGGCGGACCAGGCGGCGGGGCGGATCCGCAGCGACCTGGACCCGGTCGACCTCGCGAGCTTGAGCATCGCGGCGTCCGACGGGCTGCAGGTGCAGTGGTTGCTCGACCCCGAGGCGGTCGACGGCGAGAAGGTGCTGCGGTTGCTGGAGCAGATCGTGCCCGCGCCGCCGGAGTGAGCGGCGTGTGGCGTGCGCCTGCGCGGCGCGCGCTTCGTGGCCGTGCGCTTCGTGAGCAGGAATGGTCGGGTCCCCGTTCGGGACCCGACCATTCCTGCTCACCAGGTGCGGCGCGGTGCGCGACGCACGACGTGACTACGCGTTCGCGGCCTCGGCGAGGACCGCGGCAGCGGGGTCGAAGTCCTCGGGGAGCGGCTGGATCGGGTCGATCGACGAGGTGATCTCGACGGACTGGCCCGACTCGGCGGCATCGCGGATGCCGAGCATGACGTCCAGCGCGTGCGACGCGACGGCACCGGAGGCGCGCTCCGGGCGGCCCTCGGCGATCGCGCGGGCCAGCTCGACGACGCCCGTGCCGCGGCCCCAGGTGGAGCCCTTGTGCGTCAGCGTGGTCGGCTCGTCCTTGCCGAGCGTCCACAGCGTGCTGTCACCGTCGAAGACGTTCGGGTCCGGCAGCACGATGGTGCCCTCGGAGCCGTTGATCTCGACGAAGCCGTTGCGGGGCAGTGCGTGCTGGAACGACAGGGTCGTCTGCGCCGACTGGCCACCCTCGAACGAGATGAGCGCTGCGTGGTGCGTGGGCACCTCGACGGCGAACTCGGTGCCAGCGCGGGGGCCGGAACCGATCACGCGCGTCTCGCGGGACTTCGACGACACGGCCTGCACGCGCGAGGCGGCGCCGAAGGCGTGCAGGAGCGTCGTGACGTAGTAGGGGCCGATGTCGAACAGCGGACCGGCACCCTGGGCGTACAGGAACTCGGGGTCCGGGTGCCACTGGTCCGGTCCGGGCACGTGGAACATCGTCGTCGCGGTGAGCGGCGTGCCGATGTCGCCGCGGGCGATGGCGCGGATGGCGGTCTGGATGCCCGCACCGAGGACTGTGTCGGGGGCGCAGGCGTAGCGGACACCGGCGGCCGCAGCGGCTGCGAGCAGCTCCTGCGCGTCCGAGGCGTTCGTCGCGACCGGCTTCTCGCTCCAGGTGTGCTTGCCGGCAGCGATGATCTGCTGGCCGACCTTGGCGTGCTCGGCAGGGATCGTGATGTTCACCACGATCTGGATGTCGTCGCGGGCGAGGAGCTCCTCGACCGTGCCGGACGCGGGCACGCCGTACTTCTCGGCCTGGGACGCGGCGCGCTCGAGGATGAGGTCGGCGACCATCAGGACCTCGACGTCGGCGAACTGGGTCAGGTTCGTCAGGTACTGGTCCGAGATGTTCCCCGCACCGATGATGCCGACTCCGATGCGGCTCACTTGTCGTTGTCCTTCAGCCAGGCGAGGGACTCGGTGATGCCCTGGAAGACGTCGCCCGAGTAGGCGTCGAACTCGACGACGCGGATGGCCTGCGGCGCCGCGGCGAGGATGCCCGCCACGTCCACGTCGCCCTGGCCCGCGGGGGTCTGGTTCTCGAACGCACGCTGCAGCGCCTCGGGCACGACGAGCGCGCTCTCCGACGAGGGCAGCGCGGTGAGGATGTCACCGTCGACCTTGCCGTCCTTGACGTGGATGGCGACGACACGGTCGCCGAGCGCCCGCAGGACGGCGGGGGCGTCGGCGCCGCCGACGGTCGCCCAGAAGGTGTCGAGTTCGAGCACCGTCTCCGGGCTGATCTGCGACACGAAGTGGTCGTAGACCGTGCGGCCGTCGACCTTGTTCGTGAACTCCCACTGGTGGTTGTGGTAGCCGAACTTGAGGCCGCGCGAGGCTGCCTCGGCGGTCAGGACGTTGACGCGCTCGGCGATCTTCGCGACGTCGTCGGCGGTCTGCCAGCGGTCGGTCGGGATGAACGGGTCGATGACCGTCTGGATGCCGAGGCGCTCGGCGGCGTCCCAGATCGGGGCGGTGTCCTCGGCGTCGATCACGGCGACGTGGCCGGACGGTGCCTTGAGGCCGGTCGCGGCGAAGGCACGCTCGAGGTCCGTGGCACGCTCGACGAACGCGTAGGGCTCGACGTTCTCGTACCCGATCTCGGCGACGCGGGCGATGGCCTTGTCGAGGTCTTCGGCGATGGCGTCTCGCAGCGAGTACAGCTGCACAGAAGTGGTGGGCATTGCTCAAGGCTCCTTCGGTCCTGTCTGGGTGTCGCGACACCCAGGTGTCGAAGCACCGGGTGTCGCAGTCCGTCGAGGAGCGATGCTCCACGGCGAGATCGATGACGACGCTACCCCAAAAACCACCCGGTGTGTAGTTTTTGCGTCCTCCCGTGTCGCACGTCGGTACGTGAACGACACCTGTCGATGTATGCTCAGCCAGTCAAAACCGTGCACAGGACGGTTTTGGTCACCAGCATCGACTCAAGGAGGCGTCATGAGCACACCCGAACCCGGCAGCCCGGCACTGCTGAACCCCGAAGAGGGCATCACGCAGCCGATCAGCACCGTGAAGGTGGGCATCGGCTACCAGATCGCCCTGTTCCTCGGGCAGTTCGGCCTCTTCGTCGCACTCATGGCACCGGTCTACGTCAGCATGCAGCTCAAGGCGCAGGCCCTGGTCGGCGACGACGCGGCGAACGTCATCGGCTCGGTGCTGCCGATCGGCGCGTTCGGTGCGCTCATCATGAATCCCCTCGCCGGCGCACTGTCCGACCGCACCCGCACCCGCTGGGGTCGTCGTCGGCCCTGGCTGTTGAGCGGTGTCGTCGTCTTCGCGATCGCCCTCGCCTGGATCGCCTACTCGCCCGACGTCCTGAACCTGACGCTGGCCTGGCTCCTCGCCCAGCTCGCCGCCAACGCGACGCTGGCCACCCTGCTCGCGAGCTTCGCCGACAACGTCCCCCAGCTGCAGCGCGGCCGCTCGTCGAGCATCATCGCCCTCGCGCAGAACATCGCCGTGCTCGCCGGCACCTACCTGTCGGTGTTCTTCGTCGCGAACCTGCCCGTGCTGTTCATCGCACCCGGCATCCTGGCGATCATCCTCGTCGCGGTGTACGCCGTGGTCGCCCGTGACGACCTGCCGACGTACAAGCTGAAGAAGTTCACGTTCCTGAACCTCATCGCCTCGTTCTGGACGAACCCGATCAAGAACCCGGACTTCGCGTTCGCCTGGTGGTCGCGCTTCCTGATCATCTTCGCCACCTTCATGTTCACGACCTACCGACTGCTCTACATGGAGAAGCACCTCGGCATCGAGGACGCGAAGGAGGCCACCGCGGCGGTCGCCTTCGGTGTGCTGCTCTACACGATCGCGCTCCTGGTCAGTGCGGCACTGTCCGGCTGGGCATCCGACAAGATCGGCCGTCGCAAGGTCTTCGTCGGCGGTTCGACGGCGATGTTCGCTGTCGGCCTGGTCGTGCTCGCGCACGCCGACACCGTGAACGGCTTCTACGTGGCCGAGGTCATCATGGGCTTCGCGTACGGCATCTACTCGGCCATCGACACCGCGCTCGTCGTCGACGTGCTGCCGAACGCCGACCGCCCCGGCAAGGACCTCGGCGTCATCAACATCGCGAACGCGCTGCCGCAGTCGCTCGCCCCGGCCGTCGCACTCTTCTTCCTGAAGATCGGGTCGGGCGACGCCGCCGACAACTACACGCTCATGTGCTGGGCCGCCGGTGCGATCGCCATCATCGGTGCTCTTGTGGTGATCCCCATCAAGCGGGTTCGATAGCCGGATGCACACCTCCGGGGTCGACGTGGACCGCAGCCAGCTCGCCGGGTGGCGGAACGCGATCATCGTCGCGTTCGCCATCGGCGGGATCAGCCTGGCCGGCTGGGGTCCCAGGCTCCCGGAGCTCCGCGTCGAGCTCGGTGTCGACATCGGCACCATCGGCCTCATGCTCGGCGGTGTCACCATCGGCTCGATCGGGGGCCTGCTCAGCGCCGCCCCGCTGCTCCGGCGCCTGGGCGGCCGACGTGCCCTGACGGCGGTCGCCGTCCTGGTCCCCGCCGCACTGGCACTCATCGGCGTCGCCGCTGCGCTGCACTCCGTGCCGCTCGCGAGCGTCGGGTTCGTCGTCGCCGGTGCCGGGATCGGCGCGCTCGACGTCATGGCGAACGTCGAGGGCACGGCGATCGAGGCGCTCGCCGGTCGCACGCTGCTCCCGTTGATGCACGCCGCCTGGTCGGGAGGCGCGGCCCTCGGTGCCGGGATCGCCGCCCTCTGCGCGTGGCTGGGCATCACCCCCTCAGCCCAGTTGATCGGTGAGGCCGTCGTCATCCTGGTGGTCGGCGTGATCGCGATGCGCGCGATCCCGGACGGCACGCGCGCCGAGGAACACGACACGACGCTCACCCCGCGGCAGCGCCTGCGGCAGTGGGCGCGTGGCTGGGCGGACGTCCGCCTGCTGCTGATCGGCGTCGTGATGCTCGGCGTCGAACTCGGCGAGGGGTCGGCGAACAACTGGCTCGCCCTCGCGGCCACCGACGGGCACGGTCAGACGGCGACGGTCGGCGCACTCTTCTTCACCGTGTTCGCGGTCTCCGAGGCCGCGACGCGCGTCTTCGCCGGCCCCGTCGTCGATCGACTCGGACGGGTCCGGACGGTCCGCTGGACGACCGCGCTCGGCATCCTCGGCGCCGTCCTGTTCATCGTCGGGACGACCTGGTGGCTCACGCTCATCGGCGTGGTCCTCTGGGCGGTCGGCGTCTCGATGGGGTTCCCGCTCGGCATGTCGGCCGCGGCGCAGAGCGGCCCGAACCCGGCTGCCCGGGTCAGCGTCGTCGCGTCGATCGGGTACGTCGCGAACTTCGCCGGCCCGCCCGTCATCGGCGCGATCGCCGAGCAGGTCGGCGCGCTCAGCGCGCTCTGGTTGATCGCCGTGCTCTTCGTGGCCGCCTTCGCCGCCTCCGGATCGCTGCGTCCGGTCGCCGAGCCGACCCACGAGCGCGTCAGCGACCCTCGGTAGCGTGGAGCCCATGCTCGACGCGACGCCTGCCCCGTTCGACACCCCGGCCGGCCCGATCGTCGGGACGGTGGACGGCGACGTCGTCCGCGTGCTCGGGATCCCCTACGCGCGGGCCGAGCGGTTCGCGCCGCCGGAGCCGATGCCGCCCTTCGCGAGCGAACTGCACGCGTCGACGCCGTCCCCGTGGCGCCGCAGCCGCACGCGCAGTTCGTCGACCAGCTGCTCGGCGAGGTCGAGGACATCACCGTCGACGAGCACTGCCAGCGCCTGTCGATCACGCTGCCCGCCGACGTGCAGCCCGACGAGCGCCTGCCCGTGATGGTCTGGATCCACGGCGGCTCGTACGTCATCGGCGGCGGCGATCTGCCGATCTACGACGCCCGCGACCTCGTGACCGAGCAGCGCGTGGTCGTGGTGTCGGTGACCTTCCGGCTCGGAGTCCTCGGGTTCCTGGGCGACGGGGCGTCGATCCTGGCGAACCTCGGGCTGCTCGACCTGCTCGAGTCGCTCCGCTGGGTGCAGGCGAACATCGCCGCGTTCGGTGGCGACCCCGACCTCGTCACGGTGTTCGGGCAGTCGGCCGGCGGCGACGCAGCAGCCCACCTGATGATCAGCGACGGCGCGGCCGGGCTGTTCCGCCGGGCGATCATCCAGAGCGCACCGCTCGGGTTGTCGCGCGGTCGGTCACGGATGAACCGCGCGATGATCCGGGCCGTCGGTGCCGTGCACGCCGACACCCCGCTCGACGACCTGCTCGAACGGCAGGCCCTCGGCACCCGGGCAGCTGCGCCGTACGGACTCGCGGGCGGGATGCCGTTCGGCACCCAGTACGGGTTCGCCCCGTTGCCCGCCGAACGCGACCTCGACGACGCCTGGAGTCGAGTCGCTCCCGACGTCGACGTGCTGATCGGTTCCGCGACGGACGAGACCGGCATGTACGTGCCGTTGGTCCGCGGTCTGTCGCGGGTCGCTCGGTCACGGATCCTGCGCCCGGCGCTCCGCTGGTGGGTGGTCCGTCCGCTCTCCGACGTCATCTACGGCCGCGACGTCCGACGTTTCACCGCGCGGCACCGTCGAGCCGGCGGGCGGGCGACGTCCTACCGGCTCGTCCGTGGCGTGACCACCGCGCCGACCGGCGCCGTCCACATGAGCGACCTGCCGCTGCTGCTCGGCGGCCGCGAGGCCTGGGCCGGCACCCGCTTCGTCCCCGAGCGCGACTGGCCCGAGGTCGAGCGGCGCGGCCGGGCCTTCCGTGCGATCTGGGCCGAGTTCGCCCGGACCGGCGCCGTCACCGCCCCGGACGACGAGACGCTGACCTTCGACCGGTACTGACCGTCTTCGCGCCCCCTGAACTGGCGGTCGCGTGGTCGTCCCCGGGACCGGACAATCGTCTGCATGCCCACGCCCGACGCCGATCTCCGTGCACGCATCGTGTCCGGTGCGATCGAGGCGTACCGCGCGACGGACTTCCACCGGGTCGGACCGGACGAGGTCGCCGAGCACGCCGACGTGCCGGTCGCCGAGGTCAGCCGAGCGTTCCCGATGTGGGAACTCCTCGTCGTCGCCGTCATCGACCGGTGGAACAACGGCAGCCGACTCGCCCTGTGGCCCGTCGCCGAACGGGACGGTGCCGTCGCGTACCTGCGTGCCCGGCTCGAGGCCGGCATCACGGACCCGGCCCTCGTCCGGCTCCGGATCGCCGTGCTCAGCGCCGCATCGAACCCCGGCCACCCCGCAGCCGGGTGGTTCCGTACCCAGTACACCCGGGCGTTCGAGGACCTCACCCTCGCCCTGGTCCGTGACGTCGTCGCCGCCCGCGAGCCGCGGGGTGCCTCGCCCCGGCACGCCGCCGAGCAGCTCATGGCCCTGTTCGAGGGGCTGCAGCTGCAGGCGATGGTCCGTGACGACGCCGAGCCGCTGAGCGGCTTCGACCGCGCCGTCGCCCGTATGCGGGTCGGCTGGGCAGCAGCGCGCGTCGACGCCTGAGGACTCCGAGCGGGAGCACGGACGGGAGGCACGGCGCGGCTTGCGTGCGTCGGCTCGCCCACCTGGCATGGTCGGCCCATGGAGTACACCGACTACGACACCCGGCTCGCCGCCTACGGCGTGATCACGGACGGTGACCGGGTGCTCCTGGCGAAGCTGCGCTTCCCCGAAGCCGGCACGTGGACGTTGCCGGGCGGCGGCGTCGAGTTCGACGAGACCGTCGAGCAGGCCGTCGTGCGCGAGGTCCGCGAGGAGACCGGGTACGAGTCGGAGGTCGGTGCCCTGCTCGGCGTCCGGCACCACGTCGTCCCCGCCGAGCGCCGGATCCACGCCAACGGTCGCCCGATGAAGGCCGTGCAGGTCGTGTTCCGCGCGACGGTCGTCGGCGGCGCACTGCGCGACGAGATCAACGGGTCGACCGACGAGTCGCGCTGGCTGCCCATCGCCGAGCTCCCGCACCACCGGCACGGGCTGCTCGTGCCCGTCGCACTGGCGTGGGCGGGCGCGCTCACCCGCTGACGCGACGCGCTACTCGGCGACGATGCTCAGGACGTTGCCCGACGGGTCGGTGAACCACGCGATGAGCGGGCCGCCCGTGCGGTTCACGCCCTTCTCGTCGGTCATCCCCTCGTACTGCAGGAACGCGACGCCCTTCTCGGTGAGCTCGTCCACCGCGGCGTCGACGTCCGGCACCGGGAAGTTCAGCACCGTGAAGGCAGCCGGTTCGTGCGCAGGGCCCTTCGGGTAGACGAGGACACCGTGGCCGTCGCCGAGCTGCAGGAAGAGCATGCCGTGGTCCTCGGTGACCTCGACCCCCAGGACGTCCTGGTAGAACGCCTTCGCCTCGGGGACATCGCGCACCGAGAACCCGCTGAACGCCTTCGTCGCATCGATCATGCGGCCAGTGAACCACCCCGGTCCGGTGTCGGCGCGCTCTGCCAGGATGGGGCCGTGAGCCACCCGGACAGCAGCGTCGACGACGCCGTCGAGCGTGCGGTCGAGCTGGCCTCGGCGGGCCCCCGGGCAGTGCTCGGCATCGCGGGTGCTCCCGGCGCCGGCAAGTCGACCCTGGCCCGCCGCGTGGTCGCCGCCGTCGGCGAGCGACTCGGGGCCGGCACGGCGGTGCAGGTGCCGATGGACGGCTTCCACCTGTCGAACGCCGCGCTCGACGCCCTCGGCCGGCACGACCGCAAGGGCGCAGTCGACACCTTCGACGCCGACGGCTACGTCGCCCTGGTCCGACGACTCGTCGCTGCCGACACCACCGTGTGGGCGCCGGACTTCGACCGCCGCATCGACGAGCCCGTCGCCGGCAGCATCGCCGTCCCGCCGACCGCCCGGCTCGTGGTGTCCGAGGGGAACTACCTGCTCGACGACGCCGAACCGTGGGCAGCGCTCGGCGACCTGTTCACCGAGACCTGGTTCTGCGCCGTCGACGACGGGGTGCGGGTCGACCGCCTGGTCGGTCGGCACATGCGTCACGGTCGCGACCACGACGCCGCGCGCGCGTGGGCGGTGGAGGTCGACGGTGTGAACGCGGCGAGGGTCGCGCCCACGGTGATCCGTGCCTCCAGGACGGTTCGGACGTGACCAGCAGAACGACGTGACACCGATCGAAGGAGCGACCATGACCATCGCCATCGCCATCACCGGAGCGACCGGCAACATCGGGGGCGCCGTCGCACGCGCGCTCGCCGCGGACGGCGTGCCGTTCCGGATGATCGTGCGCGACGCAGCGCGCGCCCCGGAGCTGCCCGGCGCCGAGGTCGCGGTCGCGACGTTCGCCGACGCCGACGCCAGCCGCGCGGCACTCGAGGGGATCGACGTGCTCCTGATGGTGTCGGCGGCCGAGGCCGAGGACCGGCTCGACCAGCACCGCACCTTCGTCGCAGCAGCTGCCGGGGCCGGCGTGCGGCACGTCGTCTACACGTCGTTCCTCGGCGCGGCCGAGGACGCGACCTTCACCCTCGGGCGCGACCACTGGGCGACCGAGCAGGCGATCCGCGCGACCGACACGGCGTACACGTTCCTGCGGGACAGCTTCTACCTGGACTTCGTCGAGGACCTGGTCGGTGAGGACGGCGTGATCCGCGGGCCGGCAGGCGACGGCGCCATGGCGGCGGTCGCCCGTGCAGACGTCGCACGGGTCGCGACGGCCGTGTTGCGGGACCCGGGCGCGCACGTGAACAGCACCTACGAGCTGACCGGGCCAGCAGCGATCACGCTCGCCGAAGCCGCCGCGGTGGTGTCCGACGTGCGCGGCCGCACGGTGACCTACCACCCGGAGACGCTGGACGAGGCGTACGCGTCGCGGGCGCAGTGGAACCCCGAGCCGTGGCAGGCCGATGCGTGGGTGAGCACCTACACGGCGATCGCCGAGGGGGCTCTCGCGCACGTGTCCGGCGACGTCGAGCGGATCACGGGCAGGGCGCCGATGTCGCTGCGCGAGGTGCTCGCCGCCGGGTAGCGGGCGCGGCGCCCCTCAGGACACGCGGCGCGCGGCGATCGTGCCGACGAACCCGAGCGTCAGCACCGACACGAGCACGACGAGCAGTGGTGCCGTCCAGTCCCCGGTCGCACCGTGCAGCGCGCCGGCGACGAGCGGCCCGGCCGAGCCGATCAGGTACCCGCCGCCCTGCACGAACGCGGACATCCGACGGGCATCGGCGTCGCTCGACACGATCCGCACGATCACGATGAAGATGACGGTGATGCCGCCGCCCTGGGCTGCACCGCCGAGCACCGACCACAGCAGCCAGAGCTGCGGGGCGAACAGCAGCCCGAGCGGCATCGCCAGCCACAGGAACGCGACGAGCGCGATGATCGCCCGCGGCCGCCACTTCGCCGCGAGCAGCGGGACCCCGAGCGCACCGACCACGGCCAGGATCTGGAACACCGACGAGCTCGCCCCGGACGACGCCTTCGAGAACCCGATCTCGTCGTGCAGCAGGGTCGGGATCCAGGCGGTCAGGGCGTAGTACGAGAACGCCTGGCCACCGAACGCCAGCGTGAGGCCCCACGTGATGAGTCGTCGCGCGGGACGGACCGGCTCGGCGGCGGTGGCAGCAGCGGCAGCCGCGGCCCGGTCGGCGCGGATCGTCCGGATCGCCCCGGTGTCGAGCACCTGGTCGATCGGCCCGGTGATCGGCAGGGGTTCGTCGTCGGAGCGCACCGGGCGGCGCCACGCGGCCCGGGCACCCACTGCGTACGTCCAGGCGAACCCGGCGATGACCGCGAAGACCGCCCACACGGCGATCGCGACGGGCCAACCCCACAGCGCCGCCAGGGGAGCGGTCGCGAGTGAGGTGATCATCGACCCGACGTTGAGCGCCGACGTGTAGACGCCGGTGACCAGGCCGACACGCTCCGGCGAGGTGTCCCGCCGGATGACGACGGGGATCACCACGTTGCCGATCGTGATGCCGATGCCGATCACCGCGGTGCCGATGAGCAGTGCGGCGGACGACGGCATCGAACGCACCACGGTGCCGGCGAGCACGATGACGAGCGACAGGGACACCGCACGCTCGGGGTCGGCCTTTGCGATGACCCAGCTGGCGAACGGCGTCGCCAGGGCGAAGCAGAGCACGGGGATCGTCGTCAGCAGCCCGGCGATCGTGGACGTCAGGCCGAGGTCGAGCCGGACGTCGCCGATGACCGGGGCCGTCGCGACGATCGGCCCGCGGAAGTTCAGTGCGATGAGGACGATGGCGGCGGGCAGCACCCACGCGGCGGCACGCAGCCCCTGCCGCGTCGCGCCGGTCCGGCCGCGCCCGCTCGTCGCGTCGGTCCCGCCCGTCGCATCGGTCCCGCCCGTCACGGCAGCAGGATCGGGAGCAGGTCCAGCGGGGTGGCGGCCCTGGCGATGGTGCCCTCGGCCTCGGCGGGCGAGCCGTACCCCCACTCGGCGAAGACCACCGGGACACCGTGCACCGTGGCGCCCTCGACGTCGTGCACCCGGTCACCGATGAGCACCGGGCGGCTGATGTCGAACCCGCGGGCGTCGAGGCGTCGCAGCGCTTCCTCGACGACGTCGGCCTTGCTCGACCGGACCTCGTCGTCGCTCGCACCCGTGATGATGTCGATGTCCCCGGTGAGCCCGTAGTGCTCGAGGATGTACGTCGCCGGCGTCTCGGGCTTGCTCGTCGCGGTCGAGATCGGCAGCCCGGCGTCGTGCAGCGTGCGGAGCACGACGTCGATGCCGGGGAACATCGTCGAGTCGAGGGCCCCGTGCGAGAAGTAGTGCTCGCGGTACACAGCGAGGGTGTACTCCGCCTGCGCCTCGTCCATGCCCATCGCGACCCGGAACGTGTCCATGATCGGCGGGCCGACGAACGACATCAGGGTGTCGTGGTCGGGCACCGGGACGCCGACGGTGCGGAAGGTGTGCGTCAGACTCTCGAGGATGCCCGGCGCGGAGTCGCTGATGGTGCCGTCGAGGTCGAACAGGATGGCGGAGAACGGGCTGGTCATGTCCTGCCCACCCTACCGGCGGCGGTCGACGGGACCATCCTGGTGCCGCGGGCGACGGGGCGGACGTGCACCGGGCCTCCCGGTCGGCGGTTCCTGCGGGAGACGCTGCGGGCGGCGAGCGGAACGCTCAGAACAGGCGGGTGTGCCCGCCCTCGATGCCGCGCATCGCGTCGTAGTCGAGCACGAGGACGCGGATGCCGCGGTCCTCGGCGAGGGTGCGCGCCTGCGGCGCCACTGTCTGCGCCGCCAGCACGCCCTGCACCGGCCGCAGGTGCGGATCGCGGTTCATGAGCTCGAGGTAGCGCGTGAGCTGCTCGACCGCGTCGATGTTGGCGTTGCGCTTCATCTCGACCGCGACGCTCGCACCGGCGTCGTCGCGCGCCAGGATGTCGACCGGCCCGATGGCGGTCATGTACTCGCGGCGGACCAGCGTGTGGCCGTCGCCGAGCAGTTCGATCTGCTCCGCGAGGAGCTGCTGCAGGTGCGCCTCGACCCCGTCCTTCACCAGGCCCGGGTCGACGCCGAGGTCGTGGGTCTGGTCCGCGATGACCTCGTGGATGGACACGATCAGGCGGTCCTGGGTCTTCTTCTGCGTCACCGTCCAGACCTCGGTGATGCCACCGACGGTCTGCTCCTCGTCGGGCTCGCTCATCTCGATCGAGCACGGCGGGCTCATCCAGTTCAGCGGCTTGTAGCTGCCGCCGTCGGAGTGCACGAGCAGCGAGCCGTCCGCCTTGAGCATGAGCAGACGGGTCGCGAGCGGCAGGTGGGCTGAGAGCCGTCCGGCGTAGTCGACGGAGCAGCGGGCGATGACGAGACGCACCCGGGAAGCCTAACGGGCGTCGCGTCCCGACCCGGACGGCGCGCTCGTCGCGTCGGCAGCGCTGGTTGCGTTGGCAGCGCTGGTTGCGTTGTCGGCGTTGTCGGCGTGGTCAGCGCTGTCGGCCGGGAGGCGCGGCTCGCCCCCGCCGTGTCCGTCGCCGCTCCCGCGGGTCGGCCGGGCGGCGGCGCCGGTCTCACGGGCAGCACCCGACGCGAGTCCCGCCGCGATGATGAACACGAAGACGACCAGGAGCGCACCGAGCAGTCCGACGTGCTCGCCGAGGAACCCGATGAGCGGAGGACCGGCCAGGAACGCCACGTACCCGATGGTCGCGACGGCGCTGACCTTGGCGGCGGCCGTGCGGGGGTCGTCGGCGGCGGCCGACATGCCCATCGGGAAGCCGAGGCTGGCACCGAGGCCCCAGAGCACGACGCCCACGATCGCGAGCGGCACGTTGTCGATGAAGATGAGCATGCCGAGGCCGACCACCGCGACGGCGGCGCTGATGCGCAGGATCGGGACGCGCCCGAACTTGTCGATGAGGGGGCTGCCGGCGACGCGGCCGACGGTCATCGCGGCGAGGAACACCGTGAGCACACCGGCGCCGGCGGCGTTGTCGAGTCCGTGTCCGTCGATCATCGCGAGCGGCAGCCAGTCGTTCGCGGAGCCCTCGGCCAGGGCCATGCCGAGCACGATCACGCCGATCAGGATCGTGGACGGCTGCGCCCAGACCTGCATGCGGGTGAGCGGCGTCGCGACCGGGCTGGTGTCGGTGGAGACCTGCTCGGCGAAGCGGTGCTCGTCCTGGAACTTCGTGACGGCGACGAGCATCACGGCGCTCGTGATGACGACCAGCACGATGAAGTGCACGGAGACCGGGACCTCGAGCCGCTCGGCCAGGGCACCGAGCCCGGCGCCCGCCAGCGTGCCGAGAGAGAACGCGGCGTGGAACAGCGGCATGATCGTGCGCCCGCCGGCCTTCTCGGCTGCGGCACCGGACACGTTCATCGACACGTCGCACAGGCCGTTGCCGAACCCGAAGGCGATGAGGGCGATCCAGATGGCGGCGAAGCCCCACCCGAGCGTGACCGCGATGCCGGCGAAGACCATGCCGAGCGCCAAGCAGGCGGCGGCGATCTGGATCCCGCGGCGCGCGCCGAGCTTGGCGACGATGTGGCCGGCGAAGGTCAGGCCACCGATCGAACCGACGGCCATGCCCAGGACGAGCAGGCCCATCTCGAACGTGCTCGCGCCCAATGAGTCGCGGACGCTCGGGATCCGGCCGAGCCACGTCGCGATGTCGAGCCCGGACAGGGTGAACACCACGAACACCGCGATGATCCAGGCCCTGGTGGTCGGAACGGTGCGGGTGGACGGCGTCGTCATGGTGGTCCCATCGTGCTTCGTTGCTGGTGGTCGTCGTGCGGGTCGCGCTGCGCGTTTTGTTCTGGGTCGGCCGCTATCGAATCGATTCGACCGCTTGTTCCCGCTACGCTAACCGGCGATGGACGAACCGGCAACAGCACTCGGCGCGTCGCCTTCCCGCGGCGGAGTCACCCGTCGGTCGCGCCCGACGCTGGCCGCGGTCGCCCGTGCCGCCGGTGTCGCGCCGTCGACGGCCTCGCTCGCGTTCAGCGGCAGCGGCCCGGTGTCCGAGGACGCCAAGGCACGAGTCCTCGCCGCTGCCGCCGAGCTCGGGTACGGCGGTCCCGATCCCCGTGCGCGTTCGCTCCGCCGAGGCCGTTCCGGCGTCATCGGCGTCGTGATGGACGAGCGCCTGAGCGATGCCTTCCGCGACCCGGTGAACGTCCTGACGCTCGACGGCATCGCCGAGGTCGCCGGGGCTGCGGGGGCTTCGCTCTTGCTGGTCCGGAGTCCGCTCGACGATGAGCAGGGTGCCGGCCCGCTGGTGGATGCCCCGATGGACGCCGTCGTGCTCGTGGGGTGCAACGTCCGGATTGACCCGGCCGTGGCGGTGCTGCGGCGTCGGCAGATCCCCGTCGTCGCGATCGAGGCGGACGAGATCGAGGGTGCCGTGCCCGTCCAGCTCGACAACCGGGATGCCTCACGCCGTGCTGCTGCGTACCTGCAGGACCTCGGGCACGCCGACGTCACGGTGGTGACGCTGCCGCTCGATGCTGCTCGCCGGCGGGGGCCGGTTGACGACGACCGCTTCGCCTCGGGCATCGCGTTCACCACGCTCGAACGGCTCCGCGGTGTGCGCGAGGTCTACCCCTCCGCCGTGGCGGTCGAGACTGCTGGCAGTTCGGTGGAAGAAGGACGTCTGGCTGGTGTCGAGCTGTTCGCCGCGGACGGGCCACGGCCGACCGCGGTCATCGCGCAGAGTGACCTGATCGCCGTCGGGGTGATCTCGGCTGCCCTCGACGCCGGGCTGCGGGTGCCCGAGGACGTCAGCGTCGTCGGGTTCGACGGCATCACGGTGGACGACAGCCTGTTGCACCGGACCCCGATCCGGCACCTGACCACACTCGTGCAGCCGTTCGTGCAGAAGGGACAGGCCGCCGCTCGTGCTGCGCTGGCCATGCTCGAGGGGGCGGAGCCGCAGCCGGCGTCGTTCACGTCGGAGTTGCGGGTGGGGGACACGACGGGGTCGCCGCCGACTTCGCGTTGATCCGTGTCCTTCGGAATACGTTCAACCCGGAACTCGGCGGCGCTGGTCTGATTCCGCGCGCCTCTCAGTGCCCAAGGCGCTGCGATGCGAGTATTGCTCGATGATCCCGCGTGCGCCCAGCGACATGAACAATCGCCCTCGCTGTGGTTCGTCGTAGTAGATCATTGCCGACGTCGGGCTACTGCTAAAGCCTCGGCGTTTGCATAACGTACGCCCCGAGAGCCCGCTGCTGACTACGGAGGGCTCGGCCACTAGGGCGTAGCTGTCCTCACCCTGCCCCTCTTTGCCGCACGCCGCCGTGGCCCCGATCGACGCAGTCGGCAGGACGAGGGCATCGCCTTCACCACAGTCGAACGCCTGCGGGGTGTGGGGAGGTCTGCCGGTGCGGCGTTGCCGTCAAGACCGCCGGCAGATCGGTGGGAGATGGGCGTCTTGCTGGCACCGAGCCCCTGGGCGCCGCCGAGAGTACCTCTTCAGGGCCAGTGGCTCGTTGGAGGCGTCTCGGCGCCACCGCTATCTCATCCCGGGTCGCCCGTCCGTGCCGAAGTCCTCCATCTGGGTGTCTTGGCTAGGTGCGTGACCCCTCGAGGCAGCGCCAGTCCGCATTCATCGACGCTCGCTTCAGCCGCTACGACCCGGTGAGAGGCAAATGGGCGCGACTGAGGCCTAGTGTCCCTGGTTCTCCTCAACTCTCATCGACGAGCCTCGTCGAGTCGTACGGCGCCCCCCCAATTCGAACTGATAAAGCGCTGTGATAAGTCCTGTGAATGTAAAAGTACCGGGCTGATCTAAGCCGATCGGGAGAATCCACCATCAAGGGGTCGTCAGAATGGAAGCGGGGAGCAGCGGAACCCTCCATCGCGACTCCGAGAAACCCCAACGAGAAACAAAAAGCTGTCAATAATTGGTATTGGCGATACCAATCGTGGCTCCCCTCCTGCCAGATTGGATCGATCAGGTCCTCAATCCAGCTGCGCCCTCCGAAGGCGGAACTCGTCCCCAGGATCGCGATGTCGTCGAGGATTTTCACCAGCTGCTCGGGGGTGAGCCGCGACGGCGCTCCCTGGAACTTCTCTATCACTTCACCGATGCTGGGGTAAGTTGGCTTCCACTCGTCCCTCAACGCGAGGAGTCGTTTAGCGCTATAGCCCCGCTCGGCCCGAATGATGTTTTCCCAAGTGATCCGAGAACCACCGGCGGCGGCGGCTAGGCACTCGTTCAGGAATGCAATGGCGTCCCTGGGGCGCATCAGGGTCCTTTTCAGAATGTAGTCGACGGCACTCCCTCGTGAAGAGTTCTTGCCCGGAGGTAAGATATCTCGCAGTGTCTGGGCCTGAATACCGTGGGTATCTGCGGCGACCTTCACACGGTCGTCTAGTAGGTCCTCGAGCTGATGCGATGTCCATCGGACATCGAGAATCATTGACCTGAACTTCTCCTCTTGGCCTCCGCTCTGGCCGAAATCGAGCTCTCGGAAGATGTTGCTTCTCAAAGCGACGATGACCTTCAGGTTCGTTACGCGCTTTAGATCGAGTACGACCCGGAAGAGGCACCGAATCAAGTCATTGGACAGTCGCTGATCGACCCAGTCGCGATCGAGATCGTCGATGACGACATAGGTGAAATGTTGTTCATCGAGTATTTCCTCATCTAGAACTGCCATCATTTTATTCAACTTTGCCAGCTGAACATCGTTTGCAATTCGCTGAAATCGCTCCGTCTGCTGGTAACCCGTGGAATGTTCAACTGTTTTCGTGCCGGACGTCCGGCCGCCTAGTTTCAGGGGGGCAAGGTTTATTCCGGCGGAGCCCTCTCCCCGGACGGTGGTCGCAAATTTGTCTGTGATTTCTCGAACTCGTTCATCTGTTTCAGCCCAGAATCGGCCATCGAACTCATCGAGATAGTCGAGGGCGGCTTGCTTTCCAGGATCCCTTGCGAGTCTTTCGCGGAGTGTCTGCAGTACGGTCTGTTTAGCGGCCGGTGAATTCACTTTGTATCGATGCTGGATGATCTCGACTAGCAACACGTGCTTCCACAGAGCCATCCAGAACTGGTCGAGGTTCACGTCGAGCGAGTCAAGAAATTGGATTGCGTCAAGTCCCGTGATATACGGGAGGCTGAGATCTTCGGGGCTAATACGAATCGTGTGATCGGGATCCGTGTCCTCGAGGTGCTGCAGCGCGGCTGACTTCCCTGCGCCAGTTCGTCCAACCACGAAGCAACGTTCATCGATCCTGCTTCGGAGGACTGAACTCGCGCCGGTCTCGAGAAAGGCAGCCTGAAGAAGTGGGTCTGCCTCGGCTTGCTCGCCTCCCAGCGTTAAGCTGGCGTCTAGCTTGGTGCGGGTGGTCTTCTTCGACATTCTTGCTCCCTGACGTTTAAGCGGGGCATAGCTCATCTGTTGCTAGGAGAAGCACTCCCTGCGTCGAGCGGAGATCGGGCCGACCGGTGTCGGTGCCGTGCTGGCGGGACATTCGATTCGCGACGCAAACGACGATCGTTGTATTGCAGGAGTTATTCGGATCTGGCCAAGACCCCGAGCCCCACCACCGCGACCAGGTTCACCGCACTCCCGACCAGGAACCCCGTCGTCCCACCCGCGACCCCCGCGACGCGTCCGAGTACCGCCATGAGCGCCGCTCCGACAACGAACCCGGCGACCGAAGCCAGGGCGACCTGCCGTGACCGCCCCGACGCGAGCAGCAGCGCCGCCGGCACGAGGCTGACGGTGAATACCCATACCGCGACCATCAAGTACCGCAGGTCGGCGACGGCAGCGGCACCCTCGGCTGGGTAGACGATCGGCAGGAACCACCCGGCGAGCAGCGCCACCAGCCCGAACACGACGGCCGAAGCAGCAGCGAACCCGACGACGAGCATCAGCGCTCCGCGAGACCGCAACGACCCACCATCCGTCCGGTGCGCGAACGCCGGCACGAGCACCTGCCCCAACGCCTGCCCGAGCATCGACGCCGGGGTCGCCAGGGTGAACGCCGCCGCGTAGACCCCGGCCTCGTGCGCCGACGAGGTCACTTGCGCCGAGATCATCGTCAACTGCAGCAACCCGTTCGACGTCACCACCGCCAGCACGTTCCACGCCGCGAACCCGAGCACCCCGGCGGCGGGTTCGCGAGCAGCAGACCCGAAACCGTTCCCCCGCGGCCAGCACGCGATCGCGAACACCGTGTACCCGATGGCCAGGGGCAGCAGCACGAAGGGTTCGAGTCGGGTGACGCACGCCACCACGAGCAACCCGAGCGCCAGCACGCTCGTCACCGAGTCCCAGAGTGCAACCCGCGGCGCCCGGCCGTAGCCGAGCTGCGCGCCGCGGGCGTAGCAGTACAACCCGTAGCCGACGACGACCCCGACACCACCGAGCACCATGCCGGGGCCGTTGCCCCGGGCGACCGCGACCGGGACGGTGACCGCTACGAGCACCACGGTCGACACCAGCATCGACAGCCCGAGCAGCCGGTTCACCGCGGCGTCCGACCGCCGACCCCGCAACGCGATCGCCAGGTACCGAGAGGCGGTGTTGCCCGCGGCGTTCGGCCAGAGCAGCGCGACGAACACCGACAGGGACAGCAGCGCCGTGGTCTGCCCGAGGGTCTCGGTGCCGAACACCCGCCCGACGACGACGGTCACGAGCAGCTTCGCGACGCCCTGCACCCCGATCCCGACGGTGGCGAGCACGGCCGACGACGCCACCGAAGACGACGACGCGATAGGCGAAGCCCCAGCACCAGCACCAGGACCAGAAGAGCCGCTCACCGCGCCAACGCCTGTTCCACCCATCCACGCCGATGCGCCCGCACCCCGAGCGTCACCGCCCGGACCCCGATGTACCCGAGGGCGAACGCCGCCCACAGCCCCGCGAGCGTCCCACCCGCCCACCACAGCAGCGGCAGGTACACGATCAAGTTCACACCGCCCGCGATCGCCAGGTACCGCGCATCGCCGGCCCCGATCAGTACCCCGTCGAGTACGAAGACGTACCCGGCGACGGGCATCCCGACCGCGATGAGCACCAGCACGACGGGTAGGGCGTCCCGCACCGCCTGCGAGTCCGAGAACACCGGCCCGAGCACTCCGCTCACGGCCAGGGTCAGCACCCCGAGCAGCACACCACCGGCGATCCCGAGCAGCACGAGCCGCCGCGTCACCAGTCGCACCCGCTCCGGGTCACGCCCGCCGAGTCCGTGCCCGACGAGCGCCTGCCCGGCGATCGCCAGGGCGTCGAGCGCGAACGCCAGCGTCGAGAACACCGTCAGCCCGACCTGCGTCGTCGCCAGCCCGGTGGTCCCCAACCCGGCAGCACCCCCGACGGTCGCGAGCATCGCGATCCGCAGCGACGCGGTCCGCAGGAACAGCCAGGCGCCCGAGCGCAGCGCCCGAGCGACGCCCGAGGCGCCGGGTCGCAGCGGTGCTCCCGACGACCGCGCGGCCCGTACGGCGATCCGGACGTAGACGATCGCCATCGCCCACTGCACGATGACGGTGCCGGCGGCGGACCCCTCGACGCCCCAGCCCGCGCCGTAGATCAGGACCGCGTTGAGCAGCCCGTTCGCGACGAACCCGACGGTCGCGACGACGAGCGGGGTCTTCGTGTCCTGCAACCCACGCAGCAGCCCGGTCGAGGCAGTGACGACCAGGATCCCGGGCAGCCCGATGAGCGACACCGTCAGGTACGCGGTCGCCGCTGCCGACACGTCGGGCGAGGCACCGAACAGGTCGACGAGCGGCCCGGCGAGCGGCCACCCGATCAGCGCCAGCACCACGCCCAGCACGAGCGCGAGCCACATCCCGTCGATGCCGGCGTGGACTGCGCCTCGTCGGTCGCCTCCGCCGAGCGCGCGGGCCACGGCCGGCGTCGTCGAGTACGCCAGGAACACCAGCAGCCCGGTCACGGTCGACAGCACGGCACTCGCGAGTCCGACGGCTGCCAGGGGCGTCGCGCCGAGGTGCCCGACGAGCGCGGTGTCGGTGAGCAGGAAGAGCGGCTCGACCACGAGCGCGCCGAGCGCGGGCACGGCCAGCCGCACGATGTCGCGATCGACCGCGCGCCGTTCGGTGGTCACTGCGGGTCGCGTCGGTCGGGGCACCGGCCCATTCTGGCGGCGATGCGCGGCCTGTGTGGTCCGCTCACGCCGTGGACGTGGCGACAGGGCGGACGGGAGGCCCGTGGCGGCGCCGCCACGGGCCTCCCGTCCGGTGGTCCCACGTCGTCAGGCCGGACGCGCGTTCCGGCCGACCACTCGCGTCAGTCGGCGCGCGGTTCGGCGGGGACGCCGCCGGTGGCGGCGTGCGCTTCCTCTGAGGCAGCGGGCGTCGCTTCGTCGGTGCCGCGCGCCCGTCCGATCAGGTCCATCAGGTGGTAGACGACGATCGCGGCGATGGTGCCGAGGATGATGCCGCCGAAGCTCGCCTGGCCGAACGCGAACGTGAAGTCCGCGATGCCGATGATGAGCGCGATGCCAGCGGTCAGCTGGTTCTTCGGCTTCGAGAAGTCGACCCGGTTCTCGACCCAGATCCGGATGCCGATGACACCGATCAGGCCGTACAGGGCGGTGGTCGCGCCGCCGAGCACGCCGGCGGGGACGGAGGAGATGACCGCACCGATCTTCGGGGAGAGGCCGAGCAGGACGGCGGCGATCGCGGCGACCCAGTACGCGGCGGTGGAGAAGACGCGGGTGGCGGCCATGACGCCGATGTTCTCGCCGTAGGTGGTGGTGGCGGAGCCGCCGCCGACGCCGGCCAGCACGGTCGAGATGCCGTCGGCGAAGAGCGCGCGGCCGGTGAGGGGCGTGAGGTCGCGGCCGGTGAGCTGCCCGACGCCCTTCACGTGGCCGACGTTCTCGGCGACGAGCGCCAGCACGACCGGCACGAACGCCAGGTAGATCGCGAGCTGCGACGGGTCGAACGCGGGAGCGGTGAACGTCGGCAGGCCGATCCAGGCGGCGTCGCCGACCTTCGAGTAGTCGACCTGGCCGCCGATCAGCGCCGCCACGTAGCCGACCAGGACGCCGATGACGATGGACAGGCGACCGATCAGCCCCTTGAACAGGACGGTGACCAGGATGATCGCCGCGAGGGTGATGACCGCGACGACCGGGGCGGCCGTGAAGTTGTCCTTCGCCGCCGGAGCCAGGTTGAACCCGATCAGGGCGACGATCGCACCGGACACCACCGGCGGCATCAGGCGGTCGATCCAGCCGGCGCCGGCCAGGTGCACCACGAGCCCGACGATCGCCAGGAGCGCACCGACGACGATGATGCCCGACAGGGCGAGGGGGATGCCGCCGATCTTCGTCGCGGCACCGATCGGCGCGATGAACGCGAACGACGACCCGAGGTAGCTCGGCAGCCGGTTGCCGGTGATGAGCAGGAACAGGATCGTGCCGATGCCGCTGAACAGCAGGGTCGTCGACGGCGGGAAGCCGGTGAGCAGCGGCACCAGGAAGGTGGCGCCGAACATCGCGACGACGTGCTGCACGCCGAGACCGATCGTCCGGCCCCAGGTGAGTCGCTCGTCCGGTGCCACGATCGTCGTCGCGGAGACGGTCTTGCCGTCGCCGTGCAGCTTCCACGGAAGTCCCATGCGATGACCGTACCGGCAGCCGTGCGCAGGTGACGACGGACACCGACCTGCTGCATGGCGTCGGTGGCTATCGTGGACCGCATGACCGACGTCGCACGTGCCTCAGGCATCCACACTGACGAACTCGACCCCGCGGTGCGCCCCCAGGACGACCTGTACCGCCACGTGAACGGCACCTGGATCGCCGAGACGCCGATCCCCGACGACAAGGCCCGCTACGGCTCCTTCACGGTGCTGGCCGAGGCCGCCGAACTCGCCGTCCGCGAGATCATCGAGCGCTCGCAGCAGGCCGCCCCCGGCACCGAGGAACGCAAGGTCGGTGACCTCTTCTCCTCCTTCACCGACGAAGCACGGCTCGAAGAGCTCGCCACCGCACCGATCGAGCCGCTCCTCGCCGAGATCACGGCCATCCAGTCCGTGCCCGAGCTCATCGCCACCGTCGGACGCTTCGAGCGCCTGGGCCTGCCGAGCTTCCTGCAGCTCTTCGTCGACAACGACCCGGGCGACCCCGAGTCCTACGTCGTGTTCCTCGAGCAGTCCGGTCTCGGCCTGCCCGACGAGTCCTACTACCGCGAAGAGCGCTTCGCCGACATCCGGACGAAGTACCGCGAGTTCGTCGCAGCGATGTTCCCGCTCGCCGGGTTCGAGGACGGCGGCGACCGCACCGAGCACGTCATCGCACTCGAGACCGCCCTGGCGTCGAAGCACTGGGACAACGTCACCACCCGCGACAGCCAGAAGACCTACAACAAGCTGCCGTGGGCCGAGGTCGCGGCGCTCGCCGAGGGCATCGACCTGCAGACCTGGTGGCAGGCCATCGACGCACCGGCCGGCGCGTTCGAGACCGTCGTGGTGCGCGAACCGTCGTTCATCACCGGCCTGGCCGAGCTCCTGCGCGACCAGCCGCTCGAGGTCTGGAAGGACTGGCTGCGCTGGCAGGTCATCCGTGGCTCGGCCGCGTACCTGACGAGCGCGTTCTCGGCCACGAACTTCTCGTTCTACGGCACCGCACTCACCGGGGCGCCGAAGCAGCGCGAGCGTTGGAAGCGCGGCGTCTCCCTGGTGGAGGGCGCGATGGGTGAGGCCGTCGGCCGGATCTACGTGCAGGAGCACTTCGACGAGACCTCGAAGGCCGCGATGGACGACCTCGTCGCCAACCTGGTCGAGGCGTACCGGCAGAGCATCACGGCGCTCGACTGGATGACCGACGAGACCCGTGCCCGTGCCCTCGACAAGCTCGACAAGTTCACGCCGAAGATCGGGTACCCGGTCAAGTGGCGTGACTACTCGGCACTGCCGGTCGTGCCCGACGACCTCGTCGCGAACGTCCGCGCCGTCGCGTCGTTCCAGGTCGACCGCGAGCTCGGCAAGATCGGCAAGCCGATCGACCGCGACGAGTGGTTCATGACCCCGCAGACGATCAACGCGTACTACAACCCCGGTTTCAACGAGATCGTGTTCCCCGCGGCGATCCTGCAGTTCCCGTTCTTCGACGCCGAGCGCGACGCCGCCGCCAACTACGGTGCGATCGGTGCCGTCATCGGCCACGAGATCGGGCACGGCTTCGACGACCAGGGCTCGCAGTACGACGGCGACGGCAAGCTCGAGAACTGGTGGACCGAGGCCGACCGCACGGCGTTCGAGGAGCGCACGAAGGCCCTCATCGCCCAGTACGACGCGCTCGTCCCGACCGAGGTGCCGGACGGCCACGTCAACGGTGCCCTGACGATCGGCGAGAACATCGGCGACCTCGGTGGCCTGTCGATCGCGTGGAAGGCGTACCTGCTGTCGCTCGACGGCCAGGAGCCCCCGGTCGTCGACGGCCTGACCGGTGCCGAGCGGTTCTTCCTGAGCTGGGCGCAGGCCTGGCAGATGGCGATCCGTCCGGAGGAAGCCGCTCGCCTGCTGTCGATCGATCCGCACTCGCCGAACGAGTTCCGGTGCAACCAGGTCGTCCGCAACATCGACGGCTACTACGACACGTTCGGCGTGACCGAGACGGACGCGATGTACCTCGACCCCGCCGAGCGCGTCGCGATCTGGTGATGGTGGAGCCGGACGCGGCTCGGTCGTCACGCCGTCGGCGGCCGGAGGACCGCTCGGGTGGTGGCGGTCGGGCCCGCGGCCGGCACAGCGGTCGGCCGGACGACCGGTTCGGCGCCACCACCGAGGCCCTCGGTGCCCTGGCGCTCGACGGCGCCGGGGTCAGCGCGTCGGTGATCGACACCTCGACCGGCAAGGCGCTGCTCGCGATCGACGACACCCTGGTGCAGCCCGTCGCGAGCCTCGGGCGCGTGCTGTTGCTGATCGAGGTCGCGGCGCAGCTCGAGGACGGCCGCCTGCACGGTGACCGCCTGCAGCGCATGGCGCGGGACACCGCGACCGGTGCCGGCCTGTGGCAGTTCCTGCAGGAGCCGACGATGCAAGTGCCCGACCTGGCGACCCTGGTCGGTGCCACCGGTGACACGTGGGCGATGAACGCACTGTTGTCGACGGTCGGCATCGACGCCGTCCGCGAGCGTGCGGAGTCGCTCGGCATCGAGCGGACCGCGCTGATCGACCGGGTGCGTGACCGTCGTGGTCCGGACGACGCCCCGGATGCCTCGGTGGCCCCGACGGGTGAGCTCGCGTGGGTGATGCGCGGACTGGCGCTCGGTGAGGTCGTGGACGAAGCGGTCTCGAACCGGGTGCTCGGCTGGCTGTCGCTGGCGAGTGACCTCAACCTGGTCGCCGGCTCGTTCGGCCTCGACCCCCTGGCGCACCGTGCGCTCGACCACGGGTTGCAGGTCGTCGCGGTCACCGGGTCGAGCACGGGCGTCCGCGCAGAGGCCGGGATCCTGCGGGGGCCCGGGTCGTCGGTCAGCTACGCGGTGACGGTGACGTTCGACGACGCCTCGTTGCAGCGGCGCCTCGCGGTCATCGAGTCGCTACGGACCATGGGCACCGAGCTGCTCGAGGCCGTGCACGCCCCGGCGCGCCGCTGACCGGGTCGCTCAGTTCCCCTCGGACGTTGCGTCGGGTGGCGGCACGCAGACCGACTCGGCGCTGAGGCTCAAGCCGTCGACGGTGCCGCGGATGCTGGCGGTGGCCGGGTCTGCGCCGGAGGAAGACGACCAGAAGTCGCGGCCCATCGCGCGGTCGCTGACCCCGAGGCCCTCGGACGTCCAGAGCGCGGTCACGGCGTCGAACGGCTCCTGGCCGTCGTCGACCACGTCGAACACGGGCACCACGCTGAACGCCGTCGCCCGGGTGCCGGTCGTGTCGGACGACCCGGACGTCGCGCACTGTTCGGTGCCCGTCGTCACGGTCGCTGGGACCCCGGCGGCGGCGGCTGACCGCTCGAGGAACGTGCGGAGCACGGTGGCGCGGTCGTCGACGTCTGCGGGGACCCACGGGGTCGGCGTGGGACTCGTCGGTGGGTCGCCGTCCGGACCGACGTCCCGCGGCCTGGGTGCGTCGAGGGGGAGTCCGAGCCACCCACTGACCGCGCCGCTGCCCAGGTCGAAGGCGGTCCGCGGTGCGCGGTGTGCATCGGCTGCCTCGTCCGTCGTCGCGGCGAGGGTCTCGGCGACCTCGCCGAGCGGGCGCACGCCGATCGACAGGGACGGCCGATCGGCCACTGCTGGGAGGCCGGAAGAGTCGTCGGAGGCCCGCGCCGCGTCTGCGTACGTCCTCCCCGGCGAGTAGAAGAGGTGCTCCACGTGGTGGTCGTCGGCGAGTGCGTCGATCGTGCGCAGCAGGGCCCGGCCGGGGTGCGTGGTCGTGACGCCGACGGACACGTCGCCGCGGCTCAAGGTCGTCGTCCTCGTCGTACTCGTGATCGTCGGCTCTGGACCGGTGATCGTCCGTACACGTTTCGCTGCATCGCTGAAGCTGACGCCCCGCACGAGCCCGATCCTCGGACCGGTCGGGGTCATCCACAGCTGTCGCACGAAGGTCTGCGTGCGCAGCCGACCGGCCAGGCCGACGACCCTGCGGTCCATCGGGTCGAGGCTGACCGGAGCGGTCTTCCGCGCAGCGGGCACGTCGAGTGTCACCTGCAGCGTCGTGCCGGTGACACCGCGCTCGGCGGTCCGCCGGACCCGCTCGGCGACGGCGAGGTCGGCGGTGTCCGCGGTGACCTGGAGCGACGTGAGCCAGTGGTCCGGGTCGTCCTTGGCGTCGAACTGGCGGATCTCACCCTCGGTCGAGCCCACGCCGGGCAGCCGATCGACGTCCGCGATCAGGTCCGCGAGCGCCGACTCCGACCCGTGCGGCGGCGGTGGCATCGTGCACGCTGCGAGTGCCAGCAGGGCCCCGAGTGCGGTCGCGATCGCGGCCGCGGAACGTGTTCGTCTACGAGCCCCCATGCCGTGAGTCTAGGAACGGGCCGTCGCAGTGCGGTATCGGTCGCGAGACCCATCGGTGTTCAGCGGAGGACCACGAACGACCGCAACGGCTGCGGGGCGACGTCGTGGACCTCGACGAAGCCACGCGACTCGTAGAACGCGCGCTGACCTGGCTCCGCATCGGTGAGCAGGACCGTCTGGCGGACACCCGCGTACCGCTCGAGGACGGCGTCGAGCAACGCGCCGCCGACGCCGGACCGGTGCGCTGCCGGCACCACGAGCAGGTCCTGGACGTAGACGATCGTCACGCCGTCGGACACCGTGCGGACGAGCCCGAGCAAGCGGTCATCGTCGTCGCGTGCGGTCAGCACGGTGTGGGAGCCCGCGATCGCCCTGGCGAGGGCGGCGGGGTCCTGCGTGTACGCGGTCCACCCGACGGCGTCGTAGAGGGTGAGGAGTTCGTCGGTCCCCGGTCGTTCGTCCCTGATGGCGAAGGTCACCAGTCCATCGTGCACGAGACCCGAGGTGGCCAGGCCGAGGTCGACACCGCCGCCGGGCCTCCGGTGAACTCTCGGAGGTGCCCTCCGTGGGCATCACGGCGATCCGACTGCCCGACGAGCCAGCCGTCACCCACCCGCTACGACGTCGCCTGACCCTCCGGCACGAGCGCCTGCACGGACAGCAGCGACGCATCGGCGGACGAGCACGCCTGGTAGTCGGTGTCCTTCACGAACAGCGACTGCTTGGATCCGGGCGGATACACGCGGAAGCCGTCCGGGGTCCTCGGCGAGCAGTCGGCCTTCGAGTAGTTCCCGGCCTGGACGATCTTGAGCGGGGCCACGGCGGTCTGCCCGGCGGCCAGGGTCACGGTCGGGTGCGGTGAGCTCTTCTCCTGGGTCGCCGCAGCACCGATCTGGGTGCCGTTGCCTCCGCCGACGAACGAGACGCCCGGCCACCCCTGCAGCGTGCAGGTGGTCGATCCGGTGTTCCGCAGTGCGAGGTGCACGATGACGCTGCCTGCCGCACCGCCGCTGCCCGGCTCGATGCTGGCGGCGAGCGAGGACGCGGCACAGCGACTGCCAGCGGCCGACCCGGATCCCGACGACCCGGATCCGGAGGACCCAGCACCGGCACCGGCCGATGCCGAAGCGCCGGAGGACGGGGTCGCGGACGACGACGACGCCGACGAGGACGACGACGCGGACGGCGACGGCGCGGGTGCGGTCACCGTCTCGGTGGCGGAGGGTTCCCCGCCGGAGGCACAACCCGCCAACGCCCCGACTGCGACGAGCCCGGTGACGGCGAGCAGGAACTTCGATCGGCTGCTGCGTTGCATGGTGCACAGGCAACCACCACCGGGAGATCGCGGTTCGGTCGGCGTCCAGGGACCGCGAGCACACTCCGGAGCAAGGAACCCGAGCAGCGGAGGTCGGACATGACGGGCAAGCACGAACAGGCACGTGGCGACGAGGGCCGCGCGGACGGGGTCGAGACCCGCGCAGGTGCCTTCACGGACAGCGAGATCCCGAGCGAGGGGCACGTCGAGTCGACGGAGCCGATCGGGGAGTTCGTCTCGAGCGACATCCCCGGTGAGACGCGTCCGACCGGAACCGGACCCGACGGCGAGTACGTCGACTCGGACATCCCCGGTGAGGCCGAGCCGGCCCAGAACGGCGAGGTCGGCGAGTACACCGACACCGACAAGGCCTGACGACTAGTCGATGCGCTCCGCCGCCACCAGGCGGCGGAGCGTCTCCACACCCGCTGGCGGGCAGCGACCGGCGTCCGCCGAGGTGACCCACTCGACCTCGTCCACCTCGGCCGAGGCGACGGGCGTGGCGGAGTCCAGCGGGCCTCCTGGTCGGACCAGGAACAGCGTCATCGCGACCATCGTGCCGGGCGCCTGCCCGTGGGCCGGCTCGAGGACGACGCCGAACGGGTCGACGTCATCGGCGGTCACCCGCAGGCCGGTCTCCTCGTGTGCTTCGCGGATGGCGGCGTCGAGGTCGGTCTCGTGCGGTTCGGCCTTGCCGCCGGGCAGGTAGAGCACGTCGCGCGCTCGCGCGCGCACCATCAGCACCCGTCGATCACGGATCAGCAGGAGCGCACTGACACGCAGCGTGGGTGGTTGCGAGCCTGTCTGGAGGCTCAGCTCGCGTCCGCCTGGTCGTCGCGTTCCGAGACCGTCGGGTCCAGGGCAGTGCGGTCGGCGAGCGGGACGACGGGCGCCGGCAGCTCTGCCTCGGGCTCGGGTCGCACGCCGAACAGGGCGTCGATGGCCCCGACGAACTCCTCACCACGGCCGGCGCGGCCGAGCTCGCGGGCCCGGACCGAGGGGCGGTGCAGCAGGACGCCGACCAGGTGCCGGAGCGCCCGCTCGGTGTGCTCGGCGGACTCGCCGTCGGCGTCACCGCGGCGCTTCGCACGGTCGATCTCGTCGTCGAGGATGTCGAACACGTGCTTGCGGAAGGCGACCAGGGCCGGGGTGGTCGACTGCTCGAGTGCCTGCGCCCGGAAGCGGGACACGGCGTCGTCGACCATCGCGCGGGCCTCGGACTCGGCGTTCAGCTCGGAGATCGGGGCGTGCAGGCTGATGGTCTCGAGGTCGAGCAGCTCGACACCGTCCACACCGGCAGCGGCCGGGTCGACGTTGCGGGGGAGTCCGAGGTCGATGACGATGCGGCGGACGCCGTCGTCGAGGTCGGCCGGTGCGACGACCGGGACCTCGCTCGACGTGCACGTGATCACGACGTCGCTGGTGCCGATCGCGTGGCGCAGGTCACGTGCGGCGACGAGGTCGTGCTTCGCGGCGAACCAGGCGGCACGGCCCGAGGGCGAGAACACCTGGATGTGCACGGCGCCGCGGTCGCGCAGGGCCGCGATGGTGGTGGCCGCGTAGCTCCCGGTGCCGATCAGCAGCACGCGGGTGTGCGCCCAGTCGGTGACGCGTGACGACGCGAGCTGCAGGCCGAGGCGCACCAGCGAACGACCGGCGGCACCGATCCGGGTGCGGGTCTTGACGCCGCGCGAGGTGTGGGCGGCTTCCTGGAAGAGCCGCTCGAGGTCCGAGGTGGTGGTGCCGTTGCTCCGGGCGTCCTCGAGCGAGCGGCGGACCTGCCCGGAGATCTCGGTCTCGCCGACGACGACGGACTCGAGTCCGCTCGACACGGCGAACAGGTGCTGCACGACGTCCTTGCCGCCGAGCACACTGACCGAATCACGCAGTTCGGTGGCGTCCAGGTCGCTCGCAGCGGCCACGGCCTGCACGGTGGCGGCGACGGCGGAGTCGCGGTCGTCGCCGGCGATGTCGAGGTACGCCTCGAAACGGTTGCAGGTGGCCAGCACCACTGCACCGTCCAGGACGTCGGAATCGGTGACGAGGTGGCCTGCTGCGGCCGGGGCAGCGATGCTCAGTCGCTCCAAGAGGTCGAAGCTGGCGTTGCGATGCGACGCCGTGAGACAGATGAGCACGTAGCCAATGGTAACGCGCTCGATGGGACAATCATCCGGTGACCGACGCGACGACCACATCCCTCCCCGACTCCCACCCCCTGGCATCAGGGCGGACGAGTGGTTCCCGCCTCGTCCGTGCCCTGCGGGGTGACCGTCCGGAGACGCTCCCGGTGTGGTTCATGCGGCAGGCCGGTCGGTCGTTGCCCGAGTACCGCGAGCTCCGGGTGGGCACGGCCATGCTCGACGCCTGCCTGGACCCCGAGATGGCGTCGGAGATCACGCTGCAGCCCGTCCGCCGGCACGGGGTGGACGCCGGCATCTTCTTCAGCGACATCGTCGTGCCGATCAAGCTCGCGGGCGTGGACGTCGAGATCGTCCCCGGTCGCGGCCCCGTGCTCGGCGCACCGATCCGCACCGCGGCGGACGTCGACGCCCTCGAGCCGCTGGACCCGGCGGCCCTCGAGCCGATCCGGCAGGCGGTCGCCCGCACGGTCGAGCAGCTCGGCGACACCCCGCTGATCGGGTTCGCAGGCGCTCCCTTCACGCTCGCGGCGTACCTGGTCGAGGGCGGCCCGTCGAAGGACCACATCCGCGCACGCACCCTCATGCACGCCGAGCCGGAGACGTGGTCGCGGCTGCTGGCCTGGGCGGCCGAGGTGTCGGGGGCGTTCCTCCGGGCCCAGGTGCTCGCCGGGGCCTCGGCCGCACAGCTCTTCGACTCGTGGGTCGGGTCCCTGTCGCGCGCCGACTACGTCCGGTACGTCGCACCGCACTCGGCGCAGGCGCTGTCCCACGTGACCGACCTGGGCGTGCCGCGCATCCACTTCGGCGTCGGCAGCGGCGAGGTCCTCGCCGACATGACCACGCTCGGCACCGACACGGTCGGCGTCGACGCGGTCGGGGTCGACTGGCGGCTCCCGCTCGACGAGGCCGTCCGCCGCGTCGGCACCGGCGTCAGTGTGCAGGGCAACATCGACCCGGCGATGCTCGCGGCCCCGTGGGAGGTCCTCGAAGCGCACGTGCGCGAGGTCGTCCGCCGCGGTGGCGCCGCCCGAGCCCACGTCGTGAACCTCGGCCACGGTGTGCCGCCGGAGACCGACCCGACGGTGCTGACGCGCGTCGTCGAGCTGGTCCACTCGCTCGGTGACGGGTCTGCCGCGTGACCGACGTCGTCGTGGTCGGCGGCGGGATCGCCGGACTCGTCACGGCTCGTGACCTGGCGAAGGGCGGCGCGGACGTCGTGCTCGTCGAGTCGTCCGGCGTGCTGGGCGGCATGATCCGGCGGCACACGGTCGGCGGCCTCGACCTCGACATGGCGGCGGACTCGTTCGCGACCCGCACGGATGCCGTCGGCCGCCTGGCGATCGAACTCGGGCTCGGCAACGACGTCGTCGCCCCGGACCCGCGCGGCGCCTGGTTGATGACCCGTGACGGCCGGACGTCGCCGATCCCCGCGACCGGGCTCCTCGGCATCCCGAGCACCCCGATGGCCGCCGACGTGCTCGCCGTCGTCGGGCAGAAGGGCGGGCTCCGCGCCCAGATGGACTCGCTGCTGCCCGGACCGGTCGGCGCCAAGGCCGAGTCCCTGGGCGAACTCGTCCGGCGGCGCATGGGGGAGCGGGTCCTCGACGACCTGGTCGTCCCGATCGCCGGCGGGGTGCACTCCACCCACCCGGACCAGCTCGACCCGGAGCGGGTGGCTCCCGGCCTCCGTGCGGCGCTGCTCCGCGAGGGCTCGCTGGCCCGCGCGGTCCTGGCACTCCGGGCCCGCGCGGCCGCCGGTACCCCGGTGCAGGGGATCCGGGGCGGGATCGTCCGGCTCGTGGACGAACTCGTCGCCGACATGGAGACCTACCGCGTCGACGTCCGGCTGCACACCCGGGCGACCCGGATCGAGGCCCACGCGGTCGAGGTCGTCTCCGTCGACGGCACGGTCGAACGCCTGCCCGCCCAGCACACCCTGTCGTCGGTGCCCGATCCCGAGCGCACCGCGGCGCCGGACCGGGCCGGCATCGAGCTCGTCACGCTCGTCGTCGACCAGCCCGAGCTCGACGCAGCCCCCCGCGGGACCGGGATGCTCGTGCACCCGGACGCGCAGGCCGTGTCGGCGAAGGCCCTGACGCACGCGACGGTGAAGTGGCCGTGGCTCGCCGAGGCGGCTGCCGGCCGCCACGTGCTGCGCCTGAGCTACGCGACGCCCGCCGACGCGACCAGCGCACCGGGTGCGAGCGGTCCCGACGACGCGGCCACGAGCCTCCCGGTCGACCCGGACGCACCCGTCGGCACCCGAGCGCTGCACGACGCGGCCACGCTGCTCGGCGTCCCCCTGACGGCGACGCACGTCGTGGGCGCTGCGCGCGTGCGCTGGCACGGTCCGGACCTGACCGCTGCCGGCCTCGGAGCGGGGGTCGTCGCTGTCGGCGAGGTCGCGACCGGTCGTGGCCTGGCGGGGATCATCGCGGCCGCCCGGACCGCCGCTGGACAGATCCTGGATTCCTGAGCGGACCCCAGACCGCCCGGGGGCTACTGTTGGTGAGACCGTCGGACGTATTCCGTTCGGCGCATGACCACCGCACACTGAACCAACGGAGGAATCGCACATGCGCGGAAAGCTCCTGTTCGTCGCCGGCGCCGCACTCGGGTACGTCCTGGGATCGCGAGCCGGACGGGCGCGGTACGAGCAGATCAAGACCGTCAGCGGCAAGGTCTGGAACAGCAACGGCGTCCAGAAGGGCGTGCACGTCGCCGAGGACTTCATCGCCGACAAGACCCCGGACGTCGCCGAGTTCATCGGTGAGACGACCAAGAAGGCCGTCCGCAAGGTCGGCCAGAAGAAGGACACCACCACCTCATGACCGACACCCGCGACCGCAAGTCGCGTTCGCTGTTCGGTCTAGTGGGCGACGTCCCGAAGCTCGTCAAGGGCCTGGTCAAGGGTGAGATCGACCTGCTCAAGGCCGAGATGCTCACGAAGGCCAAGATCTTCGGGCTCGCCGCGGGGCTGCTGGTCGGCGCACTCGTCATCGTGCTCTACGCGATCGGCGTGCTCCTGACCGCCGCCGTGATGGGCCTGGCGACCGTGATGCCGGCCTGGCTCGCAGCGATCGTGATCGCCGTGGTGATGCTGATCGTCGCCGCCATCCTCGGGTGGATCGGCTGGAAGCGCCTGAAGAAGGGTCTTCCGATCACGCCGAAGCGCACGATCGACAGCGTCAAGAACGACATCAACGCGGTGAAGGGGATGGGCAAGAAGCCCACTCCGCCGAGCCAGTACGGCAGCCGCAAGCCGGACGTCGGCGGCCGGTTCTGAGCCCCGACAGCCGCACCACCGACGGAGGAACCGTGACCGATCCGCACGACGATCTCGCAGACCGCGTCGCCGCGACCCGCGCCCAGCTGTTCGACACCCTCGACGCGATCGAGGACAAGCTCAACGTGCCGAAGCAGATTGGCATCGCGGCGTCGAAGGTCAAGCGCGGCATCGACGAGAAGCCGGTCCCGTACCTGGCCGGGCTCGCAGCCGGAGTAGCGGTGGTCGGGGGTATCGTCGTGATGGTGCTCCGACGGCGGTAGACCGCCCGAGCGCGGTCCACCGGGTGCGGGGCGGCCACAACCCTGGCAACCGATAGGACAAAGGATCCATGAGTTCCGACGCGCCCGCTCCTGCAACTGCGCACACCTCTCCGCACGAGACCGACCCCGCGACGGGGATCGATCCCAACCTCATGACGGCGTACGCCCTCTGGGCCGTGTTCCGCAGGCCGCTCGGCCCGGTCCACCGCGTCGGCGACGACGCCGTGGCCGAACTCGACGCCGTGGTCGCGTCCGCCGCTGAGCGCGGGGTGACCGTCCGTGGCTTCTACGACGTCTCCGGCTTCCGTGCCGACGCCGACGTCATGATCTGGCTGCACGGCGACGACGCGCAGGTCATCCAGGCCGTGCTGCGCGAGATCCGCCGCACCGGGCTGTTCCAGGACACCGAACCGGTGTGGCACGTCATGGCGATGCACCGCGAAGCCGAGTTCAACAAGCGGCACACCCCCGCCTTCCTGCGCGGCAAGGACCCCGAGGCGTGGATCACGGTGTACCCCTTCGTCCGCTCCTTCGAGTGGTACCTGCTGCCCGAGGACGAGCGCTCGAAGATGCTGCGCGACCACGGGATCGCCGGCGCCAAGTACCGCCGCGTCCTGACGAACACCATCGCGACCTTCGCCCTGAGCGACTACGAGTGGATCCTGCCGCTCGAGAGCCCCGAGCTCGTCGACCTCGTCGACCTCATGCGCGACCTCCGGGCCACCGAGGCCCGTCTGCACGTGCGCGAAGAGGTCCCCTTCTTCACGGGTCGTCGCGTGACGACCGCCGAACTCCCGGAGGTGCTGTCATGACCGACACCAGCCTGATCACGAACGGTCAGCCCGTCCTCGCCGCCACCCCCGCGGCCGCTTCCGGCCCGGAGCACGTCGAGGTCCCGACCGCGTACGACGCGATCCTGCTCGCCGGCTTCGGTGGCCCCGAGGGCCAGGACGACGTCATCCCCTTCCTGCGCAACGTCACCCGCGGCCGCGGCATCCCGGACGAGCGTCTGGAGGAGGTGGCGCACCACTACCGGCACTTCGGCGGCGTGAGCCCGATCAACGCGCAGAACCGCGCGCTGAAGGCCGCGCTCGAGGCCGAGCTGGCATCGCGCGGCATCGACATGCCCGTGCTCTGGGGCAACCGCAACTGGGAGCCCTACCTGGAAGGCGCCTTCACCGAGGCAGCCGACAAGGGCTACAACAAGCTCATCGCCATCGCGACGAGCGCCTACTCGTCGTTCTCCAGCTGCCGCCAGTACCGCGAGGACTACGCGCGCGTGCTCGACGAGACCGGACTGCTCGGTACCATCGAGATCGACAAGATCCGGCAGTTCTTCGACCACCCCGGCTTCGTCCGGCCCTTCGTCGACGGTGTCCGTGACGGCATGGCCCAGGCAATCGCCGAGAACGACGGGCTCGACGTCGCGACCGAGCTGCACGTGCTGTTCTCGACCCACTCGATCCCGTCGACCGACGCCGCGAAGTCCGGCCCCGACTACCGGGGCTTCGACGAGCACGGCGCCTACGAGGCACAGCACCTCGCCGTCGCGCAGGTCGTCCTCGACCAGGCGTGGGCGGAGCTGCTCGAGCAGCCCGAGCACGCACACCTGCAGGGCACGTCCAAGCCGGCGTGGAAGCTCGTCTACCAGTCGCGCTCCGGTCCCCCGACGCAGCCGTGGCTCGAGCCCGACATCAACGACTACATGAACGAGGAGCTCAAGGGCGGCTCGACCCGCGCCGTGCTCATCGTCCCGCTCGGCTTCGTGAGCGACCACATGGAGGTCATGTGGGACCTCGACGAGGAAGCCACCGAGACCGCGCAGGAGCTCGGCTTCTGGTCGGTCCGCACGCAGACCCCCGGCGTCGATCCGGCCTACGTCTCCGGTCTGGTCGACCTGGTGCTCGAGCGCGTCAACGGCACCCCCACCAGCGAGCGTCCGCACCTGACCGACATCGGCCCCTGGTACGACGTCTGCCGCCCGGGCTGCTGCGAGAACGTCCGCGCCGGCTTCAAGCCCGCGGCCGCCGGCGTCGCACCGTGACCGATGCACCGACCCCGATCCGGCTGGGCACCCGCGCCAGCCGGCTCGCGGTCGCGCAGTCGCAGGACGTCGCCGACCGCCTGGCAGCGGCGGCCGGTCGTCCGGTCGAGCTCGTCACGGTCACGAGCGAGGGCGACACGAACCGGGCCTCGCTCGCGTCGCTGGGCGGCACCGGTGTGTTCGCCAGCGCCCTGCGCGAAGCCCTGGTCGCCGGCGAGGTCGACGTCCTGGTGCACTCGCTCAAGGACCTGCCGACCGCGCCGTACCCGGGCCTGACGATCGCTGCCGTGCCGAAGCGTGCCGACGCCCGCGACGTCCTCGTCGCGCGGAACGGCGCCACGGTCGAGAGCCTGCCCGAGGGCGCGAAGGTCGGCACGGGCTCACCGCGTCGCGTCGCGCAGCTCAAGGCGAAGCGCCCCGACCTGGACGTCATCGACATCCGCGGCAACATCGACACCCGCCTGGGTCGGGTGGACGACGACCTCGACGCCGTCGTGCTCGCCGCCGCCGGGCTCACCCGCATCGACCGCCTGTCGGCCGCCACCGAACTGCTCGACCTCGGTTTCTGGCCGAGCGCTCCGGGGCAGGGCGCACTGGCGATCGAGACCCGCGCTGCTGAGACCGACACGAACCTGCTCGCCGCGCTGCGCAAGATCGAGCACGCCCCGACCCGCCTGACGGTGACGGCCGAGCGCGAGGTGCTGGCGAAGCTCGAGGCCGGCTGCTCCGCCCCGATCGGTGCGACCGCGGTCGTGGACGCCGAGCTCCTGCTCGTCTCCGCCACCGTCTACAGCCCCGACGGCGCCGAGTACCGCACGGCGTCGCACGCTGCCGTGCTCGAGGGATCCGCGCAGGACCGTCTCGCCGAAGCGCTCGAGGTCGGTGGCCGCGTGGCCGCCGAGCTGCTCGAGAACGGTGCCGGCGACCTGGCGGACCTCGCCGACTCGGTGAAGTAGAGCCCGTCACGGACACGCCCGCTCCCGTCGTCGTCATCCCCCGGGGCGGCGCGTGGGGCGAGCGCGTCGCGACGGCGGCTCGGCAGCGCGGGCTCGACCCGCGGGTCGTGCCCCTCATCACGACCGAGCCGCCGCTCGACGGCGGCCCGCTCGACCGTGCCGTCGCCCGCGTAGCCGGGTACGCGTGGGTGGTGGTGACCAGTGCGACGGCCGTCACGGTGCTCGCGGAACGCGTGGCGGGCCTCCCGTCCGGTGTCCGCGTTGCGGCGGTCGGTGAGCCGACCGCCCGTGCCGCGCGTGCTGCGGGCTGGGTCGTCGACCTCGTGCCGGAGCAGGCCTCGGCCGCTGCCCTCGTCGACGCGCTGCCGGACACCGACGGCACCGTGCTCTTCCCGCGCTCCGAGATCGCCGCGCCGACCCTCGTCGACGGACTGCGGGCCCGCAGCATCGACGTGGACGACGTGGTCGCGTACCGTACCGTGGGGACCGGCGACGAGCCGGTCACCCTCGACGCGGTGCCCGACGCGGTGCTCGTGACGAGCGGCAGCGTCGCCCGCGAGATCGCCCGCCGGATGACCCCGCTCGACCCCCGCACCCTCGTGGCCTGCATCGGCCCCGGAACCGCCGCCGACGCGCGCGCGGCTGGACTGCCGGTCGACGTCGTCGGACCCACCCGGTCCGCAGAAGCCCTGCTCGACGCCGTCGTCGAGGCCCTGAACCCCACCGCCCCCGAACAGGAAGGCCACCCGTGACCGGCCGTTTCCCCCAGGTCCGCCCCCGTCGACTCCGCGCCACCCCCGCGATGCGACGGCTCGTCGCCGAGACCCGTCTGCACCCAGCCGAGCTCGTGCTGCCGATGTTCATCCGCGAGGGCGCGACCGACGCCGTCGACATCTCGAGCATGCCGGGCGTGCAGCAGCACTCGCTCGACTCGTTCCGTCGCGCCCTGGTGTCGGCCGCGGAGGTCGGCATCGGCGGCGTGAACCTGTTCGGCGTCCCGACCGCGAAGGACGCCACCGGTTCCGGCGCGACCGACCCCGACGGCATCCTCAACGTGGCCATCCGCGTGGCGAAGGAGGAGGTCGGTGACGACCTGGTGGTGCAGTCCGACCTGTGCCTCGACGAGTTCACCGACCACGGCCACTGCGGTGTCCTGGCGGCGGACGGCACGGTCGACAACGACGCCACCCTGCTGCGCTACCGCGACATGGCGGTCGCGCAGGCCGAGGCCGGTGCCGAACTGGTGTGCCTGAGCGGGATGATGGACGGCCAGATCGCCGCCGCGCGTGACGCGCTCGACGGCGCCGGCCACACCGGCACCGCGCTGCTCGCCTACGCGGCCAAGTACGCGTCCGCCTTCTACGGCCCCTTCCGCGAGGCCGTGTCGTCGTCGCTCGTCGGCGACCGGCGGACGTACCAGATCGATGCCGCCAACGGTCGGCAGGGGCTACGCGAGGTCGCGCTCGACGTCGACGAGGGTGCGGACGTCGTCATGGTGAAGCCGGCGATGAGCTACCTCGACGTGCTCGCCGAGACCGCTGCGACGTCGCCCGTGCCGGTCTGGGCCTACCAGATCTCCGGCGAGTACGCGATGATCACGGCAGCCGCGCAGAACGGCTGGATCGACCGTGACGCCGCCGCGATGGAGTCGCTCATCGGCATCAAGCGTGCCGGCGCCGACGCGATCCTGACCTACTTCGCCGTCGACATCGCACGGAAGCTCAACCAGGAGGCCGGCCTCCGCACCTCCGGCACCACCGCCGCAGTCGCCGGCATCGCCTCGACCGGGAAGGCCCCCGAATGACCACGAACGACCAGCTGTTCGGCCGCGCGAAGAACGCGATCCCCGGCGGCGTGAACTCGCCCGTCCGTGCCTACGGATCGGTGGGCGGCACCCCGCGTTTCCTGGTGTCGGCGAAGGGCGCGTACGTCACCGACGCCGAGGGTCGCGAGTACGTCGACCTCGTGGCGTCGTGGGGACCCGCGATCCTGGGCCACGCGCACCCGGGCACCGTCGAGGCCGTGCAGCAGGCCGCCGCGCGCGGACTGTCCTTCGGCGCCTCGACCCCGGGTGAGACCGAGCTCGCCGAGCTCGTGAAGCAGCGGGTGTCGGTCGACGGCGACGGCCCCATCGAGAAGCTCCGCATGGTGTCCACCGGCACCGAGGCCACGATGACGGCGATCCGGTTGGCCCGCGGCTACACCGGCCGCGACCTGCTCGTGAAGTTCGCCGGGCACTACCACGGACACTCCGACTCCCTGCTCGCCGAGGCCGGTTCGGGTGTCGCCACCCTGGCCCTGCCGGGCAGCGCGGGCATCACCGAGGAGACCGCGGCGCAGACCCTGGTGCTGCCGTACAACGACCTCGACGCCGTCCGCCGCGCGTTCGACGAGCACTCCGAGCGCATCGCCGGCGTCATCGTCGAGGCCGCCGCGGCGAACATGGGCGTGCTCGCTCCCGAGCGCGGGTTCAACCGCGCGCTCGCGCAGATCGTGCAGGCGCACGGGGCGCTGCTCATCGTCGACGAGGTCCTGACCGGGTTCCGCGTCGGGTCGGCCGGCTGGTGGGGCCTCGAGGCGTCGAAGGTCGTCCCCGACGGCGCCGGCTGGAAGCCCGACCTGATCACGTTCGGCAAGGTCATCGGTGGCGGCATGCCCCTCGCCGCGCTCGGCGGCCGACGCGAGGTCATGGACTTCCTCGCCCCGCTCGGCCCCGTGTACCAAGCGGGCACCCTGTCCGGCAACCCGCTCGCCGTCGCCGCCGGCATCGCCACGCTCCGGGCCGCGACGCCGTCGGTGTACGAATCGCTGAACCGCACGGCCTCGGTCATCTCCGCGGCCACGTCGGACGCGCTGTCCGCCGAGGGCGTCGCCCACACCGTGCAGCGCGCCGGCAACCTGTTCTCGTTCGCCTTCACGGACACCGCCCCGCGGAACTACGACGACGTGCGGGCGCAGGACGTGTTCCGGTACGCGCCGTTCTTCCACTCGATGCTCGACTCCGGGGTGACCCTGCCGCCGAGCGTGTTCGAGGCGTGGTTCGTCACGGCCGCCCACGACGAGCGGGCCGTCGGACGCATCCTCGACGCCCTGCCCGCCGCGGCGAGGGCAGCGGCCGCCGCGACGGCGTAGGGATCGGCGCGCGCCGTGCCGAGGCCTCGGCTGGTTGACTGGCCGCATGCAACTCGCCGAGGCCCTCATCGAGCGCGCCGACCTGCAGAAGCGCATCGAACAACTGCGCGGCCGCATCGCCGCGAACGCCAGCTACCAAGAGGGCGAGGAGCCCGACGAGGACGCCCGTGAGCTCCTCGCCGAGGCCGAGCGGTCGATCGACGCGCTCGAGGTCCTGCTCGCCCGCATCAACGCGACGAACGCCAGCACCACCGTCGCCTCCGGGCAGACCGTCACCGCGCTGCTCGCCCGACGCGATGCCCTCCGGCTGCGGCACGCGCTCGTCACCGGAGCGGCGGACGCCACGGCCGGCACGAACGGCGGCTACCGACAGCTCCGCAGCGAACTCCGCACGTTCGCCGCGCTGCCGACCGCCGAGCTCCGGTCGCGGGCCGACGCCCTGGCGAAGGAGATCCGCGAACTCGACGCGGTCGTCCAGCGCACCAACTGGGAGGTCACCCTGGTCGACTGAGCAGCGGGCGGTGCGTCGGTAGACGGACCGGGGCGGGTACGGACCCGATGACCGGCGGGCAACCCGGTCACCTGTCGGCGCAGTGGGCAGCGCCATGGCGAGAGCCGTGCACATCGCAGCCCAGTACGGCGCACCAGGTACGGTGCACACCGCACCACGCACAACCGCGTACCGACCGGACCGACGAGGGCGGGACAGGGGACAGCACCGCCCCACCCTCGACGGGTCAGGAGCAGTCGGCCTTGGTGAAGGTCGTGTCGAGCGTCTTCGAGGTGCCGTCGAACGCGTAGGTGTACCGCATGTCGACGCCCTCGTCGAGGAGGTCCTTCGTGTCGCTGTTCGAGCAGAGCGTCGGGCCGACCGAGTCGCGGATGGCACTCTCGGTGATCGAGGCCGGGTCGACGCTGGACGACACCGTGTAGTCGTAGTGGATCGCGTTGCCCTCGGCCTCGACGCCCGTCCACGACGTCACCGAGTCCACCTGCTTCGGCAGGTCGCTCTGCTCGCGGATCTGCACGACGGCCTTCGAGACCTTCTCCTCCGTCGAGTCACTGAACGCGGCGGTGAGCGCCTGGCGGACCAGGAACGCGACGACCACGGCGACGACGACGCCGAGCAGTGAGATGAGGACGCGCTTGCCACGGGACTGCTTGGGCGGCGGGGCGTACGGAGCACCGGCGGGAGCGGGCTGCGCGTACGGCTGCTGGCCGGGCTGCTGCTGCGCCCAGGGCTGCTGGCCCGGCTGCTGCGGGCCGGGCTGCTGCGGGCCGGCGTTCGGCTGCGGCTCGGACCCCGGGTAGGGCGGCGGCGTGTTCGTCATGGTGTTCCCCCTCGTTGCAGTGCGCGGCCTGACACCGTCGTCCGGCGTCGGGTCCCTCCCCGACACGGACCGCAGACACCTGAGGGACCATTCAAGCACGCGCGGTACGGCCGTAACGCGTCAGGCAGAACGGCGTGCGGCCCAGCGCCCCTCGGAGCGCAGGATCGCGAGCGGGAAGTCGAACGCGTGCGACACCGCCGACGACGTGATGACCTCGTCCGCCGTGCCCTGTGCCACCACGGCACCGTCGCGGAGCAGCATCGCGTGCGAGGTCGACACCGGCAGGTCCTCGAGGTGGTGCGTGACCATGACGCTGCCGAGCTCGGGGTGCCGGTGCCGCAGGGCGTCGACCGTCTCGAGCAGGTGCTCGCGCGCGGCGACGTCGAGCCCGGTCGCCGGTTCGTCGAGCAGCAGCAACTGCGGCTCGGACATCAGCGCCCGTGCGATGAGGGTCCGTCCGCGCTCGCCCTGGGACAGCACGGGCCAGCGTGCGTCGCGTCGTGCGGTGAGCCCGACGTCGGCGACGTGCTGCTCGGCCAGTGCGACCTGCGCGGCCGTGGGCTCCCACCGCACCATGAGGTCGGTCGTGCCGGTCAGGCCCGTCAGCACGGTCTCGAGCACGGTGAGCGGGGAGAGCATCCGGTGCCGCGGGTCGACGTGGCCGATGTGCTCGCGGAGCTCCCGGACGTCGACGCGTCCGAGGCGCCGGCCGAGCACCTCGACCGTGCCCGCCGTGGGGTGGCCCGTTGCTCCGAGCACCGCGAGCAGCGTCGACTTGCCGGCGCCGTTCGGTCCGAGGAGCGCCCAGTGCTCACCGCGCCGGACCGTCAGGTCGACGTCGTGCAGCAGGTCGCGCCCGGACCGGGTCACGCGGACACCGGTGGCGTTGATCAGGACGTCGGTCACCCATCCATCCTGGCCCGTCAGCTCCGTGCGGAGCGGACCGACTCGATGTGCTGCTCGAAGTTCCGCGTCAGCGCACGCCCGGCCTCGGCGGCCGTCTCGCCGTCGCGCTCGTCGAGTGCCTCGCCGAGGATCGAGAAGAACGCCTCGGAACCGTACTGCTCGAACGCCGGGGTGGGGTTGAGCGTGAAGCGGACACGCTCGAGCGCACCTTCGGCGGCGACCTGCACGAGGGGGTTGCCGGAGTGGGCGATGGCGAACTCGATGATGTCGGTCACGGCGCCGCTGAAGCCGAGGTCGCGGACCTTGCGGAGTCCGTCGGCACGGTCGAGCAGCTTCTGCATCGCCGCGACGTCCGCGTCGTCGTACTCGGGAACGCCCCAGCGCAGGCTGAGCTCGAAGAACCCGGCCGTGGCACGGGTCGCGGTCACCCAGTCGTCGAACGTGGGGGTGGCGACGCGGGTGTACCGGTTCGCTTCCATCTCGACGAGGCCGATGTCGACGAGCTTCGCGATCGCCTCGCGGATAGGGGTGCGACTGACTCCGAGCCACTGGACCAGCTCGTCGTCGTTCAGGCGCTCGCCGTGCTGGAGCGTGCCGTCGCGGAGGGCTGCCAGCATCTTCTCGTACACGACGTCGCGGAGCAGTTTGCGGGGTGAGTTCTCGACCGTGGACTTCGGGACCGGCATGTCATCTCCTCGTGCATCGGACTCGGTACTGGAATCCTAACGTGTCAATTTGCAAGCGCTTGTGAAATTGTGGTACAGGAGTATTTCAGCCCCGTAGGTCGACCACCGTCCGACCGTGCACGCGCCCGGCGACCACGTCCGCGCCGACCTCGATGGCCTGCTCCGGTGTGATCGTCCGCGTGACACCCGCCAGCAGCGCCGGGTCGAGGTCGGTCGCCAACCGCTCCCACGCCCGACGCCGGAGCTCCAGCGGGGCGTCCACCGAGTTGATGCCGAGCAGCGACACCGCACGCAGGATGAACGGCAGCACCGTCGTGGGCAGGGCGGAGTCCTGCGCGAGCCCGCACGCCGTGACGGCTCCACCCCACCGGGTGCCGGCCAGCACGTTCGCGAGGGTGGCCCCGCCGACGCTGTCGACCGCCCCGGCCCACGCGGCACGCTGCATCGGCTTGCCGGGCTCGGACAGGGCACCCCGGTCCACGACCTCGGTCGTGCCGAGGCGTCGGAGCGAGGCCTCGTTGGTGCTCCGGCCGGTCGAGGCCGTCACCTCGTACCCGCGCGCGGCGAGCAGGGCGATCGCCACCGTCCCCACCCCGCCGGACGCACCGGTCACGAGCACCGGCCCGGCACCGGGCTCGACGAACCGTTCGAGCGCGAGCACGCTGAGCATCGCCGTGAACCCCGCCGTGCCGATCGCCGCCGCGAACGAGTCCTCGATCGCCTCGGGCAGGACCACGAGCGACCCGGACGGCACCACGGCGTGCTGGGCCCAACCACCGTGCCGGGTCTCGCCGAGTCCGGCACCGTTCAGCACGATCCGGTCGCCGATCGCCACGTCGTGCACGCCCGGTCCGAGCGCCGACACGGTGCCGACGACGTCGATGCCGGGCACGAGCGGGTCGACCCGCGCGACGCCGGGGTTCCTGGCGAGGGCGAGGCCGTCCTTGTAGTTGACGCTCGAGTACGTGACGTCGACGAGGGCTTCGCCCTCGGTCGGATCGGGCAGGTCGACGTCGGCGACGGTGGGCGGGGCTGAACTGGACACGACTACGGCGCGGGTCATGCGCCGGACGCTACCCCGGGCCTCCCGGCCGGCGGTCCGTTCTTTCCCAGAACGCGCGCGATCCCTGGCGGAACCGGGCGTACCGGGTCGGAAGAAACGACCAGGCACGCCCGGAACGGCCAGGTTCGCGTGCGGCGAGCGGCTACCCGAACATGATGGCGGCCTCGTCGAAGCGCGCCTGCGGCACGGTCTTCAGCTCGCCGAGCGCCTCGTCGAACGAGACGTGCACGATGTCGGTGCCCTTCAGGGCGACCATCCGGCCCCACCGCTCCTCGACCACCGAGTCGATGGCCGCCAGGCCGAGCCGCGTCGACAGCACGCGGTCGTACGCGGTCGGCGTGCCACCGCGCTGGATGTGCCCGAGGGTCGTGGCGCGCGTCTCGATGCCGGTCATCTCCTCGATGAGGGGTGCGAGGCGCTCACCGATGCCACCGAGCCGCGGACGCCCGAAGGCGTCGAGTCCGCGCTCGGTGTGCGCGTTGTCCTCGTGGTCGGGGACGAAGCCCTCGGCCACCACGACGAGCGGTGCGCGCCCGCGGTCGTAGGCGGCACGCACCCACTTCGCGATCTGCTCCATGCTCGTCTTCTGCTCCGGGATCAGGATCGCGTGCGCACCGGCGGCCATGCCGGAGTGCAGGGCGATCCAGCCGACGTGCCGGCCCATGACCTCGGCGACCATGCAACGGGAGTGCGACTCGCCGGTGGTGCGCAGGCGGTCCATCGCCTCGGTCGCGATCGCGACGGCGGTGTCGAAGCCGAACGTGTAGTCGGTGGCGCCCAGGTCGTTGTCGACCGTCTTCGGGACGCCGACGATCTTCAGACCCGCGTCGGTCAGGCGCTTCGCCGCGGCGAGCGTGCCCTCGCCGCCGATCGCGACGATGGCGTCGATGCCGTGCCGGTCCAGGGTCTTCGAGATGTTCTCGACGCCGCCGTTCGGGCCCTCGAAGGGGTTCGTACGGCTGGTGCCGAGGATCGTGCCGCCCTGCTTGGCGATGCCCTGGATGTCCTTGCGGCCGAGCGGGACGATGTCGCCGTCGACGACGCCGCGCCAGCCGTCCCGGAACCCGACGAACTCGTGGCCGTGGATGGCGATGCCCTTGAGGACGATCGCGCGGATGACCGCGTTCAGACCGGGGCAGTCGCCTCCGGAGGTGAGGATGCCGATGCGCATGGGAACTCCGTCGTCGGGTGGTGCGGGTGGGGGTCGTGGGGGACTGCGACCATCATGACTGACGGTGGTTGCGCATTACCATCCCGGTGTGACCCTGCTCGACTCCGCCTCGTCGTCCGGCGACGCGTCCGGCGATGCGTCTGCCGGTGCGTCCGGCGACGCGTCCGGTGCTCCTGGTGCGTCCGTCGATGCGTCTCGCGTCGACACCGTGTACCGACCGGGAGGCCCGGTGAACGTCACGTCGACCCTGCGGCCCCTGCAGCGCGGCTCCGGCGACCCCGCCTACAAGGTGGTCGGGTCGGTCGTGTGGCTCGCCCTGCGGACGCCCACCGGCCCCGCTGCCGTTGCGATCCGGCCGGCCGGCGACACCATCGCGGTCTCGGCGTGGGGCGACGGTGCTGCGTGGGCGGTCGAGCATGCGCCGGAGCTGCTCGGTCGCGGCGACGACTGGGACGGGTTCGACGTCTCCGGGCACGCGTTCCTCGCTGCCGCCCGACACCGGCAGCCCGGACTCCGGCTGCTCCGGACGAACACCGTCGTCGCGATGCTCGTGCCGGCGATCATGGAGCAGAAGGTGACCTCGCGGCAGGCGTGGGGCGCATGGCGGTACCTGCTCCGGCGGTACGGCACGCCCGCGCCGGGTCCCGCGCCGGACGGTCTCATCGTGCCGCCGACGGCCGACGAGTGGGCGCGGATCCCGAGCTGGGAGTGGCACAGGGCCGGCATCGAGCCCGGACGGTCGGCGACGGTGATGCGCGCGGTGCGTGTGGCTCCGGCGCTCGAACGGACGCTGACGCTCGGTCGCGGCGGTTCGGTCGTGTCGGCGCGGCTCCAGTCGATCCCCGGCATCGGGAAGTGGACGGCTGCCGAGACCGCGCAGCGCTCCCACGGCGACCCCGATTCGCCGAGCGTCGGGGACTTCCACGTGCCGGCGCTGGTCGGGTGGGCGCTGACCGGGGGACCGGTCGACGACGACGGGATGCTCGAGCTGCTGGAACCGTGGCGGGGGCACCGGGAGCGGGTCGTGCGGCTGATCGGCGGCTCGGGGTTCCGGAAGCCCTCGTTCGGGCCGCGGCTCACGATCCAGGACCACCGCGGGCACTGAGCGGTCGCGCGTGCCGGCCCGCTACGGGCGCGTCAGGGGTGGCGGACGCCCTCGCCGGCCAGCACGGCGCGGTAGCCCTCGCGGAACGTCGGGTACTGCGGCGCCCAGCCGGTGGACCGGAGCAGCGCGTTCGACAAGCGCTTGTCACCACCGGACTGCCGGGCACCGCCGTCACCGGTGACGGGCTCGGGAACGCCGAGCTCGTCGGCCAGGAACCGCAGCACGTCGTCGAGCCGGCTCGGTTCGTCGTCGGTGCCGAGGTAGGTCGGCGCCGGGTCCGGCACGGTTGCCAGGTGCACGAGCGCCGCGGCGGCGTCGTCGCGGTGGATCCGGTTCGTGTGCGGCGAGGCACCCGGAGCCAACCGGGCCGAACCGGAGCGGACCTGGTCGATCAGGCGCTCGCGGCCCGGACCGTAGACACCGGACAGCCGCACGAGCACGGCGTCGGGAGCACGGTCGCGCAGTAGTGCCTCGGCCTCGACCAACACCTGAGCGGTCGGGGTCGCACCGTGCGCCGGGGTGTCCTCGGTGACCTCGCTGCCGTCGTCGACGTCGTACACCGCGGTCGACGACACCACGAGCAGGCGTGGATCGGCGTCCGAGGCAGCGATGCCGTCGAGCACGTTCCGCAGGCCGTCGACGTAGGTCGCGCGGTACTCGTCGAGGTCACGGCTGCCCGCGGCGAAGGCCACGACGACGACGGAGGTGTCGGCGGGGATCTCGGGGACCTCGTGCCGCAGGTCGGCGCTGCGGCCGGTGATCGGGGCCGGGACCAGTTCGGCGCGGCGTCGGAGGCCGATCACGTGGTGTCCCTGCTGCGCGAAGCGGAGGCCGGCTTCGGTCCCGAGGTCGCCGCAGCCGGCGATCACGACGGTGTCGTTGTTGTGCACCCGTCGACCTTGGCACGGCCGGTTGGTGGAAGGCGGGGAGGCATGCACATCACGGATCGCTAGGGTCGGCGCATGGGGCGGCAGCGGCGACGGGTGGTGCGTGATGTGGCGATCTCCCTGCCCCCGGTCGTCGAGATCGTGCTCGTCGTCGCCGGCTCGATCGTCTCCGTCGGAGCCGTGGGGGAGAGCGCGGAGTCGTGGGCGCCGTTGTCGTGGCCGCTGTACGCCGTCCTCGTGACGTTCCCGTTCGCGGTCGGTGCGCTCGTCGCGGCGGTGCGGCTCCGCGGTCTCGAGGCCAGGACGCCGGCGATCTGCTTCGCTGCCCTGTCGGTAGCCGTGGGTGCCATCCCCTTCGTCGGGATGCTGAGCGTCTTCGTGCAGTCCTGGAGCGTCTCGTCTCGATGAGAACGGTTATCGTCTAGGCGACCTTCGTCCGACACTGCACCCCAGGAGCCCCATGTTCGCTCGTCCGCTCGACCTCCGACGGAAGACGGAGCGCACCGCCCAGATCGACACCTCGGCGGTGCAGCTCGCCACGACGGGCAAGCGCGGCACCGAAGAGGTCGAGACGTTCCTGGTCGGCAGCCCCCTGCGCCTGGTCGTCACCGCGGGCGAACGCCTCGACGCCTGCTCCAAGGGGACTGCAACGATCCCCTCAACGGCGGGAGCGGCGCGACTGCGGCCAGCAAGCGCTGTGCTCGCAGCATGCGTCGTGTCGACAGGTTGGCCTCAGCGGACCGGTCCCAGGGGGCATGGGCACGTTCGTGTCGCGCTTGACTGTCCGCCGCACGCAGTCCCCGGGGTTCGCCACCGCCCGGATCATGCCGGAGACTGGTGCGGGTCGCTCACGAAGCGGCCCGCCTCACCACCAGCAAGGAAGGCTCCGCATGCCCGAGCTCCCCGTCGTGTTCGAAGTCGGCTCGCTGATAGCCCTGGTCGCGATCCTGCTCGCCGACCTGCTCATCGTCGCGCGCCGCCCACACGTGCCGACGCTCCGCGAATCCGGCATCTGGGTGGGCATCTACGTCGGGCTGGCGCTGGTGTTCGCGGTGCTGATGCTGGTCTTCGCCGGTGGCGACTCCGCGGGCCAGTTCCTGGCGGGCTGGCTGACCGAGTACAGCCTGAGCATCGACAACCTGTTCGTGTTCGTCATCATCATGGCGCGCTTCTCGGTGCCGAAGAAGATCCAGCAAGAGGTGCTGATGCTCGGCATCATCATCGCGCTCGTACTGCGCGGCATCTTCATCCTCGTCGGCGCCCAGCTCATCGAGAACTTCTCGTGGATCTTCTACATCTTCGGCGCGTGGCTGATCTGGACGGCGATCCAGCAGCTCCGCGGTGAGGACGACGCCGACGACCAGAAGGACAGCTTCATCGTCCGGCTGCTCCGCCGTCGCGTGCGCCTCACCGACACGTTCGACGGCATGAAGTTCCGGACCACCCACGACGGCGTGCGGCACTTCACCCCGTTGCTCATCGTGCTGATCGCCATCGGCACCACCGACCTGCTGTTCGCACTCGACTCGATCCCGGCGATCTTCGGCATCACCGAGAGCCCGTTCATCGTGTTCACCGCGAACGTCTTCGCCCTGATGGGCCTGCGGCAGCTGTACTTCCTGCTCGGTGGACTGCTCGAGCGGCTCGTCTACCTGAAGTACGGGATCGCGGTGATCCTCGCGTTCATCGGTGTGAAGCTCGTCCTGCACGCACTGCACGACAACGAGCTGCCGTTCCTGAACGGTGGCGAGCACATCGAGTGGGCGCCGGAGATCAACACGTGGGTCTCCTTGATCGTGATCATCGCCGCGATGGCCGTGTCGACGCTGGCGAGCCTCGTGCGCATGCGTGGAGAAACCCCCGCCGCGACCGACGACGCAGCGGCGATCGACCAGGACCGCGCCGACCAGGACCGCGCCCGCACCTCCGACTGAAACCCGTTTGAACGATCCGCCCCGCCCCCTCGTTGACCGGGTATGGGACTCCGCACACGCACCAAGGTCATCATCGGCATCTCCACCGGCGTCGTGGTCATCGCGGCCGCCGCCGTCATCGCCGGTCCGTCCATCTACGCGAACACCGTCAACGGACAGGCCGCCGCCGCACCCTCGCTGCAGGCGACGTCGTCCGCCTCCCTCGACGCGGCGGACGCCGACGGCACCTGGACCAGCACGAAGACCTCGTACGCCGGCTACCGGGTGCACGAGGTGCTGCAGGGGAATGATGTGAACGTGGTCGGACGCACGAAGGACGTCGAGGGCACCGCCGAGGTCGACGGCGGCTCCCTCGCGACGGCGACGGTCACGGTCCAGGTCGCGAAGATCACCACCCCCGAGTCCGCGCGCGACGCCTACTTCCGGGACACCGCCCTCGAGACGGACAAGTTCCCGACGGCGACCTTCACGCTCACCAAGCCCGTCGACGTCTCGACGGCGCTCGACGGCAGCACGCAGGACGTCACCCTGACCGGCACGATGGACCTGCACGGCGTCACGAAGGCCGTCACCGCCGACGCGCAGGTGGCGGTCGGCACGGGTGGCACCGTCCAGGTCGCCGGCTCGGTGCCGATCACGTTCGCCGACTACGGCGTGAAGGCTCCCTCGCTCGGCTTCGTCACCGTGGACGGGAAGGGCTCCGTCGAGTTCTCCCTCGACCTGCAGAAGTGACCGTGACGAGTCGTTCCGCCGACGAGCTGCTCGCGACGCTCTACCGCGAGCACGGTGACGCGCTCACCCGGCACGTCCGGCACCTGACGCGGGACGGCTCGGCGGTCGAGGACGTCGTGCAGGAGACCATGGTCCGGGCCTGGCAGCGCCCGGCGGTGCTGGAACGCGCGCCGGACAGCGCGCGCGCCTGGTTGTTCACGGTCGCGCGGAACCTGGTCGTCGACGATGCCCGGTCCGCCCGGAACCGCCGGGAGTTCGGCACCGAACACCCCGTCGACCGCGCGGAGTCGGACCGCACCGATGCCGTGCTCGACCGCATCGTCGTGGCCGACGCGCTCGCCTCGCTCTCGCCGGACCGCCGCCGCGTGGTCGTGGACGCCTACTGGCTCGGCCACACGGTGCCGGAGATCGCACGACGACACGACATCCCCGAGGGCACCGCGAAGTCGCGGCTGCACTACGGGCTGCGAGCCCTGCGGCTCGCACTGCAGGAACGAGGAGTGACCCGATGAGCGACGACCGGTACGCAGAGTGGGACGCGGCGTACGTGCTCGGGTCCCTGAGCCCGGACGAGCGGCTCGAGTACGAGCAGCACCTGGAGACGTGCGACCGTTGCACGGCCGCCGTCGCCGAGCTGGTCGGCCTGCCCGGTCTGCTCGCCAAGCTGCCGGCCGACCAGGCGATCGAGATCGCCGAACCGGACGGGAGGCCCGACACCGGTTCCGAGAGCACCCTCGCCTCCGTCGCGCACCGCGTTCGACACCGTCGTCGCCGTCGCCGGGTCTGGGTCGCCGCCACCGCGGGGCTCGCGGTGGTCGCCGCCATCCTGGGTGGGCTCGCCGTCGGCACGGCGGGGGACCGTGGCTCGGTGCAGGCCGGACGCGACGTCTCGGCATCGGCGACCGCGGACCGCTACGACATGACCGGCGCCCAGGGACTCGACGTCGACCTGGCCGTCAGCGGCGAACAGTGGGGCACCCGCTTCGACTGGGGTTGCTCGTACGGCGGCAAGGAGTGGGCAGCGGACGGCTCGGTCATGTACGACCTCGTCGTGGTGCGGTCCGACGGCACCGCGCAGATCGTCGGCTCGTGGACGGCCGCGGGCGAGGACGCGAAGGGGCTGTCGGCGTCGACGGACATCCCGCGCGACGACATCGCGAGCGTACAGGTGCGGCTCCGCGGCGAACAGGGAGCCCTCGCCGTCGTCGACCTCTAGCTGCCCGCGGAGCCCCCGCCCGCCCCGCCCGCCCCCGAGTCCCCGAGGTTCCGAAATCTCGGCATCTGGGCGCAGCTCAGGGGCGTTCGTGGAACCTCGGCGCTCCCCGGACGGCGAGTCGTGGAACCTCGGCGGAAGCGCTCGGGGGAGTCCTCGGACGCGGGTGGTGTGAACGGCGCGCGCGGAGCGGCGGTGCGTGACGACCGAGTCCGGGTCCCGAGGTTCCGAGATTTCGGAACCTCGGCGCGGCAAGAGGGCGTTCGTGGAACCTCGGCGCTCCCCGGACGGCGAGTCGTGGAACCTCGGCGGACGTGCGGGGGCAGCTAGCCCGAGACGGCCTCGTCCGACACGTCGGGGCCGATCGCGTCCTGGACGCGCGCGCTGACGGACCGGAGGGTGTCCGCGTCGGTCCCCACGGGCCTCCAGAACAGGTCTTCCAGCGCACCGGTGTGCGCGCGGATGCCGGCGAGCACCGCGCGGCGGCCGTCGGGGGTCATCTCCACCCAGCTGCCGCGGCCGTCGGTCGGGCAGTCGGCGCGTCCGACCAGGCCGCGGGAGACCATCCGTGTGACCTGGTGGCTGACGCGCGACTTCTCCCAACCGATGCCGGCGGCGATGTCGCGGACGCGCAGCCGGTGGTCCGGCTCGCGCTGCAGCCCGATCAGGATCTCGAACTCGGGGATGGAGATGCCGGCGCCAGCCTGGACGGCCTGGTCGAGCGCTCGGTCGAGGCGTCGCCAGACGTCGTGGTAGGCGTCCCACGTCGCCCAGTCGTGGCCATCGTTGCCCTGCGTCGACATGCCGACCAGCGTATCCACCGTGGGGACCGACCGACCCCGTCGCCGCGCCTTTCATCCGTCCGGATGACCCGAACGGGGCGCTGCGGACCGATCCGTCCGGCCCGTACGATGACCGGGCCGTGCAGCGCCCGGCGCGACGAGACAGGAACCCGCATGACGAACCCCTACGCACAGCCGCCGACGACACCGGTCCGCCCGACGAACACCCTGGCGATCATCGCGCTCGTGCTGGGGTTCGTGGTGCCCATCGGCGGGGTCGTCGTGGGGCTCATCGCGCTGCCGCAGCTGCGGCGGACGGGCGAGGCCGGACGCGGTCTCGCGATCACGGGCATCGTCGTCGGCGCGGTCATCTCCGTCTTCACGGTGCTGCCGGTGCTGCTCATGCTGCCGGAACTGATCCGGGTCTTCGGCTGACGTCATCCCCCAGGACGGTTCCGAGCCGACGTGCGGCGCGCTCCAAGGTGAGGTCGGAGGTGCGGCATACGATCGGAGCATGCCGAGCGCCCGCCTCCAGGACTGCACCGACGACGCCGTTGCGCTGGTCCGCAAGTGGCTGGCGGCGTCCGCCGGGGCGAAGCCGGACGCCGGTGCCGCCCGTCTCGCCGAGGCCCTGCGTGACGAACGTGGCCTCGACTTCACGCGCAGCTTCGTCGACAAGGTCATCCGCCCCGAAGACCCCAGGGTCGCCGCCCGCAACCTCGAGCAGGTCAGCCGCGACGTCCCGGACTTCCTCGCCTGGTACCTGCGCGGCGCGGTGACGCTCGGCGGCGGCTTCGCGACGATGGCGCCGTGGGCGGTCATCCCCACCGCACGGCGGATCCTGCGCCGGATGACCGGCCACCTGGTGATCGACGCGAGCACGGCGAAGCTCGGTCCGGCGCTCGCCAAGGTCGGTGGACCGGGCACCCGGCTCAACGTGAACCTGCTCGGCGAAGCCGTGCTCGGCAGCGCCGAGAGCGACCGCCGGCTCCAGGGGACGATGGACCTGCTCGCCCGCGACGACGTCGACTACGTGTCGATCAAGGTCAGCTCGGTCGTGCCGCAGATGTCGATGTGGGCGTTCGACCAGACGGTCGAGCGAGTCGTCGACCGGCTCGTGCCGTTGTACCGGCTGGCGGCGGCTCCGCTTGCCTCCGGCGGTCAGGCGAAGTTCATCAACCTGGACATGGAGGAGTACCGCGACCTCGACGTCACCCTCGCGGTGTTCCGGACCCTGCTCGACCGTGACGAGTTCACGGGGCTGCAGGCCGGCATCGTGCTGCAGGCATACCTGCCCGACGCCGCCGGGGCGCTGGAGTCCCTGACGTCGTGGGCGCAGGAACGCCGGGCCCGGGGTGGTGCTCCGATCAAGGTGCGGCTCGTCAAGGGCGCGAACCTGGCGATGGAGCACGTCGACGCGATCGTGCATGACTGGCCGCTCGCCACCTGGGGCAGCAAACGCGAGACCGACTCCGCCTACCTGCGGATGCTCGACGCCGCGCTGACCCCGGAGCGCACCGACGCCGTGCGCATCGGCGTCGCCGGGCACAACCTGTTCGACCTGGCGACCGCGTGGGTGCTCGCCCAGCGTCGCGGGGTGACCGACGCGGTCGACGTCGAGATGCTGCTCGGCATGGCATCGACGCACGCCGACGCCGTCCGCGCCGATGTCGGACAGATCCTGCTCTACACACCCGTCGTGCAGCCGGACGAGTTCGACTCCGCGATCGCGTACCTCGCCCGCCGCCTGCAGGAGAGCGCGAGCCCCGAGAACTTCATCGCCGCAGCGTCCGACATCGACCACGACGCCAGCGTGTTCGACCGCGAACACGGCCGGTACCTGGCGTCGGTCGCGGCACTCGACGAGCCGGTGCACGCGACGCACCGCACCCAGGACCGCCACCGGGCACTCGGCGAACCGGTGCTGCGCGACGCGTTCCGGAACGCCCCGGACACCGACCCCGCCGTCCCCGCCAACCGTGCGTGGGCGCTCGACGTCCTGCGCCGGGTGCCGCGCTCGCAGCTCGGCGCACAGACGATCCGCGGGGCCAAGGTGGCCGACCGCTCCAAGCTCGAACGGATCATGGCCCGCACCGCCCAAGCCGGCGTCAACTGGGGGCGGCAGGACCCCTCCGACCGTGCTGAGCTCCTCGACCTGATCGGGCACGAGCTCGAGACCCGCCGCGCCGACCTGATCGAGGTGATGGCGGCGGAGACCGGCAAGACGTTCTCCGAGGCCGACACCGAGGTCACCGAAGCCGTCGACGCCGCCCACTACTACGCCGAGCGCGCCCGCCGCCTCGGCGACATCGAGGGTGCCCGCTACGTCCCGCCACGCCTGACCGTCGTCGTGCCGCCGTGGAACTTCCCCATCGCGATCCCCGCCGGTGGGGTGCTGGCGGCGCTCGCCGCGGGCAGCGGAGTCGTCCTCAAGCCGGCACCCGAGGCGAAGCGCAGTGGTGCGCTGCTGGCCGACGTGCTCTGGGACGCCGGCGTGCCGCACTCGTTGCTGCAGCTCGTCGACCTGGCCGAGGACGAACTCGGCCGTGACCTGGTCGGGCACCCCGCCGTCGACCGCATCATCCTGACCGGTTCGGCCGACACCGCGCGGTCGTTCCGCTGGTGGCGCGCCGGTCTGCCGCTCAGCGCCGAGACGAGCGGCAAGAACGCGATCGTCGTCACGCCGAGCGCCGACATCGACCTCGCGGTGCAGGACATCGTGCAGTCCGCCTTCGGCCACGCCGGCCAGAAGTGCTCGGCGGCGTCCCTGGTCGTCCTGGTCGGCACGGTCGGCGAGAGCGAACGCTTCCGTCGGCAGCTCGTCGACGCCACGCGCACGCTCCGGGTCGCCTGGCCCGACGACCCCACCGCCCAGGTCGGCCCGGTCATCGCCGAGCCCGAGGGCAACCTGCGGCAAGGGCTCACCGAGCTCGGGCCGGGGGAGTCCTGGCTCGTGCAGCCGACGGCCCTCGACGACTCCGGGCGGCTCTGGTCACCCGGCATCCGTGACGGCGTCCGGCCGGGCAGCGACTTCCACCAGACCGAGTACTTCGGCCCGGTGCTCGGCATCATGCGCGCCGAGACGCTCGAGCAGGCGATCGCGATCCAGAACGGCACGGACTACGGCCTGACGGCGGGGATCCACTCGCTCGACGCCGACGAGGTGGCGGACTGGCTCGCCAGCGTGCGCGCCGGCAACCTCTACGTGAACCGCGGCATCACCGGTGCGGGCGTCGGCCGGCAGCCGTTCGGCGGCTGGAAACGGTCGTCGGTGGGCACCGGCACGAAGGCGGGCGGACCGATGTACGTCGCGACACTCGGCCGCTGGGAGCCGGTCCCGCGCACCGTGCACAAGAGCATCCAGCTGCACGGGCTCCCGCCGCGTGTGACCTCGGTGATCGAGGCCGCACGCAGTGGCTTGTCGTTCGAGGAGTTCGACCAGGTGCGGGCCGGTGCGCTGAGCGACGTCCGTGCACGCGAGGAGCTGTACGGCGGGTCGCACGACCTGTCGGGGCTCGTGGTGCAGCGGAACGTGCTGCGCCACCGACCGCAGTCCGTCATCGTGCGGCAGGCCGAGGACGCCTCGGCGGGTGACCTGGTCCGCGCGCTGGTCGCTGCCACGGCTGCACGCGCCCACGTCCTGCTCAGCACCGCCCGCCCGTTGCCCGGCCCACTCAGTCAGCTGCTGGCCTCGAGTCGGTCGCCGCTGGACGTCGTCGACCACCTGGTCGAGTCGGACCAGGACTTCCACGCCCGCGCGTCGTCCGGCGCCGTGTTCCAGGCGAACTGGACGAGCGGCGAAGACGACGAACCCGTCGACGCACTCGGGGACATGCTCGCGCAGGGGCAGGACCGACCCGTGCACACGGCGTTCGGCGGCCCCGGCGCACGGATCCGGCTCATCGGCGGCGACGCCCTGGCACTCGAGGAAGCCCTCGGGGCGAGCATCGACGTCGCGATCCACGACGCACCCGTCGTCGAGGCCGGGTTGATCGAGATGCTCCCGTTCATCCGTGAACAGTCGGTCTCCATCACCGCGCACCGGTTCGGGGACGTCGACGCGGACTTCGCTGACCTGCGCGTCTGACGGGCTGCCGCTCGGTGAGCAGGAATGGTCGGGTGCGCTGCGGCGGACCCGACCATTCCTGCTCACGAAGTGTGCGGCGTGGCGCCGACCGGGTCAGTCCTCGGTGTCGCCGGCCTCTTCGTCCTCGACGCCGGTCTCGTCCATCCGGTCACGCAGGTGGTCGGCCATCGCTCCGGCGCCCTCGCCGTGGTGGTCGTTGTCGACCTGTTCGATCAGGCCGTGCAGCTTCTCGTGGTTCGTGGCCTCGTTGGCGCCATCCATGACGGGCTCGGTCTGCTCGTTGTCGCTCATGGCTCGGACGCTACGCCGCGGTGGCTGCGGACCGGTAGTGCAGCTCGACCGCACCGCCGGTGAACGGCGTCGTCCCGACCAGCTTGAACACCGGGGTCGGCGCCGCGACCGGCAGCAGCGGTGCACCGGCGCCGAGCGCCACGGGCATCACGGTGACCCGGAGTTCGTCGAGCAGCCCGGCCTGCTGGTACTGCGCCGCGAGCAGTCCGCCGCCGACGACCCAGACGTCGCGCTCGCCGGCTGCCCGTTCGAGGTCGGCCTGGTGGTCCGCGACCTCGCCCGACACGAAGTGCACGTCGGCGCCGTCCGGCACCGGTAGGTCACGCGTGGTGAACACCCACGTCGCCAGGTCCGGGTACGCCCACGTGTCGTCGTGCTCGAGCAGCCACTCGTACGTGGTCGAGCCCATGACGATCGCGCCGATGCCCGCGAAGAACCGGTCGTGGTGCTCCTGGAACGGCTCGAAACCGAACTGCAGCAGCCAGTCGAGGTCGTCGTCCGGTGCAGCGACGAAGCCGTCCAGCGAGGACGCGACGGAGTAGGTGGTACCCATGCCCCGGACGCTACCGAGCACCCCCGACAGGCGTCAGCGCCGCCCGCCGTCAGCGCCGGCTGCCCCGACCGACGACGGCGACCTCGGCGACGGTGAGCACTGTGGCGATCCACACCTGCTGCAGGGCGAACCCGCGGCGTCGTGGGTCGAGGGCGAGCGGCACCATCGTCACGCCGTGCACCGCGTCGACGGCGGCGCTCAGCGTGTGTGCGTTCCCGGTGCCCGCGCGTGCGACGAGGGCGGCCTGCACGAGCTGCCGGACGCCGAGCACGCCGTGCAGCACGCCCTGGTCGCGACCACGAGCCGCTCGGCCCAGGTGCCACAGGCCGAGTCCGGCCCGGCACAGCTCGACGATGGCTGGACCCCGAGCTGACGATCCGCGGCGGCTCATCGTCGTCGTCCGGCAACGAGTGCGACGGCCCCGGCTGCGCCGAGCGCCGCCCCGATGATCCCGTTGCCGATCCGTCGGTGTTCCACCCACCAGGTCTGCGGCGACCAGGCGTGCGCGGACTCGTCGAACACACCGTGCGCGCCGTGGTCGCCCGGCACCGGCTCGTACAGGTTGTCGTGCAGCTCCTGCCCGTCCTTGTCGGGCGCCTGCTGCCCGGAGACGAGCGTCTTGGCGGCGTACCAGTCGGCGATACGCCCGCTGATCCGGTTGCCGAGGATCGTGTAGACGGTCGACTCGCCGACCCAGGTGCGACGGCGCGGCCGCTCGGCCACGGCAGCGATCGCGCGGGCACCGACCTCGGGCTGGAAGATCGGTGCGACGGGCTGCGGGTGGTGCGGCAGCTTCGACTTCACCCACCCGAACTGGATCGTGTTGAGGGCGGGCATGTCGACCCGCGACACCTTCACCTTGCTGCCCTGTTCGAGCAGCTCGGAGACGACGGACTCGGTGAACCCGACGATCGCGTGCTTCGCGCCGCAGTACGCGGCCTGCAGCGGGATGCCCCGGAAGCCGAGTGCCGAACCGACCTGGACGACGTGCCCCTGGCCGCGGGGCACCATCCGCGAGAGCGCGGCACGGGTCCCGTTGACGAAGCCGAGGTAGGTCACGTGCAGCGCCCGCTCGAAGTCCTCGGGCGCGGTGTCCAGGAACTTGCCGAACACCCCGACCATCACGCCGTTCACCCACAGGTCGATCGGCCCGAGTTCCTGCTCGACGCGGTCGGCCGCGGCCTCGACGGCCTCGCGGTCGGACACGTCGGCGACCAGGGCCAGCCCGCGACGCCCAGCGGCCTCGACCTCGGCGACCGCGGCGTCGACGCCGTCCCGTCCACGGGCGAGGACGGCGACGTCCCACCCCCGCGCGGCGAGCTCCCGGACGGTCGCACGCCCCAGTCCTGCGGATCCACCGGTCACCACTGCCACTCGAGTCATGGCTCACTTGTACCTGCGGCCGACCATGCACCACTCAGCCGGTGTCCCCCGACGGCCCGTGCCTGCGGACGGTGGCGAGCATGATGGTCGCGTGGACACGCGAGATGACCCGGTGGAACCCGAGCCGGAGGCGAAGCCGCAGCCGCGCTGGATCCGCCGGGCGCCGATCCTCCCCGAGCAGTGGTGGGGTCCTCCGACGGCCCAGGCAGTCGGGGCGCTGGCGGTCGTGGCGATCGGCATCTGGCTGCAGCGTCCCGCCCTGCCCGTCGCGATCCTCGTCGGTGTCGTCGGGCTGGTCGGCGCGGTCGTGCTCGCGGTCGCCGGACGACGGGCGTACTGGTACCCGAGTTGCGCGACGGTTTGGCGCTTGCACCGCACGCGTGTCGTCGTCTGGAGCGCCGCCGGAGTCGCGTTGGCGGTGTTCGCCCTCGCGGTGGGCGCGCAGACGCTCCTGATCGGCTCCCTGGCTGCTGCGACGGGCCTGTACACGGTGCGGCGGGACGAGCCGACGCGGTTCGAGCTGTGGGGGCGTTCGGCGGCGTCGGCTGCCGTCGCGGCCGTGTCGGCTGTGTACGCGGTCGTGGCGTTGACGGTCCCGAGCGTCGACGAAGCACACTCATCGCGGTGGATCGGGTGGAGCATCGTCATCGTTCCGGTCGCCGTCGCCACTGCGGTCCTGCAGTGGCGAGCCGCCTCGGGGACGGCCGACCCCGACCAGAACGGATCGGCGGCGGACGCCGGCGAACCGGAACCGGAACCGGAACCAGAACAGCGACCGGAGCCGCCGGCCGACGACCCGCTCAGCGCCCCCGACCGAACCGCGTCGTGACCCCCGCCGAGTAGAGCACCGAGTCCGGCTCGAGCTCCGTCAACCCGAACGGCAGCCCGGCGGCGCCGACCAGGTCGTCCCGCAACGACACCACCGAGGCCCGGTGCAACGGCCACGCGTCGTGCTCGTCCGGCCAGAACCGGGTCCGACCGGCCCGGTGCACGTGCATGCCCCACCGCGCGGTCAGGAACGTCTCGAGCGGCCCCGGCTCGTCGAGTACCTCGCCCACGCGGACGTCGAGCATCGACCGCAGGTGCGTCCCGTGCCGCCGCATCGCGTACCCGACGCGGCCGTCGCCGCTCCGCGACTCGGCGTCCGCCCACCAGTACGGCAGCCCGGTGGCCGCGCGTGCGCCGAGCGTCGGCAGCAGTTTGCCGGCGTCGAGCGACAGGAACACGACTCCGTGCTGGCCCTGCTCGTCGACCGTGTAGACGCGGACGTTCACCTCGACGAAGTCGCCGATGGAGCCGGTCCGCCCGAGCGCCCCGAGGGGCGGGAACCGGGTGTCCTCGAACCGGAACGCGATGAGGCCCACCCAGGTGGTCACCCCGTCGTCGGTCCCGTCGAGTGCCATCGTGTCGGGTCGCGTGCCGGCCGGCAGCAGCGGGGCCACTGCAGACACGTCGACGCGCCAGTGCACGAAGACGACGTCGAGCCAGTCCTGCGAGATCCAAGGGCGGCCCGGCAGGCCGGGGGCGGTTGCCGGGAGGCCCGGGGTGCTCTGGGTGGGTCGGGTGTCGGTCACGAGCTGGTCGCCTCCGGTTCGATGGGTCCGGTCATGCTGGGTCGCGTCAGCGACGGGGTCGGCGGCGACCGGACGGGTCGCTGCTCGCGGTCTGGCGGAGTCCGCACGGGCCTCCCGGCCTGCGCGTTACGTGTCACCTGCCGGACGTTACGCGGTGTCGCGACTGACCAGCTTGGAGAGCACGATCGCCGACCGCGTGTGGTCCACCTGCGGTGCGAGGCGGACCTTGTCGAGCGCTTCCTCCAGCGCGGACAGGTCCTTCGAGCGCATGTGCACGACGGCGTCGGCGCTCCCGGTGACCGTGCCGGCGTCGATGACCTCCGGCACGGTGTCGAGCAGCGCTCGGAGCTCGTCGGGGGAGACGGTGCCGCGGCAGTACAGCTCGACCCAGGCCTCGGTGCCGCGGTCCTCGACGGCGGGGTCGACCTTGATCGTGAAGCCCTGGATGACACCATCGCCGACGAGTCGGTCGACGCGGCGCTTGACGGCCGATGCCGAGAGTCCGACCACCGACCCGATGTCGCCGTAGCCGGCGCGGGCGTTGTCCCGGAGTTGATCCAGGATGCGGTGGTCGAGCGAATCCATTGCACCCATCGTACGCGGACTTCTTGCGAGGTCGGCGGTTCGGACGCACGAAACGTGCGTCACCCGAACGGGTGCCACGGCGCTTCGCTCCCGGTACTGCACTTGCCGGACGGTCTGTGTCAGGATCGACGTGGCGTCGACCTGGTCCGCTACGGCGAGTGAGCCTGCATCTCGCCGGAGCACCTCTCCTTCGTTCCGTTTCGGTTCCTGGCAGGCTCGGGCCCCGGTCCCTTCTCAGGAGGACTGATGTCGAACACCGCACCCTCGACCACCCACGCACCGGCCCGCACCGCCACCAAGCGGACGATCCTGATGTGCAAGCCGGACTTCTACACGGTGAGCTACCGGATCAACCCGTGGATGCACCCGGAGGAGCCGACCGACACGTCGAAGGCCGTCGCCCAGTGGCAGACGCTCGTCGACGTGTACGAGCAGCTCGGCTTCGACATCTCGTACATCGACCCCATCGACGGCCTGCCCGACATGGTCTACGCGGCCAACGGCGGGTTCGTCCTCGACGGCATCGCCTACGGCGCGAAGTTCCAGTACCCCGAGCGCCAGCCCGAGGGCCCGGCGTACATGGACTGGTTCCGTCAGGCCGGCCTGACCGTCGCCGAGCCCGAGCAGACCAACGAGGGCGAGGGTGACTTCCTGCTCATCGGCAACACGATCTTCGCCGGCACCGGCTTCCGGTCGGACAGCACCTCGCACGACGAGCTCGCGACGATCTACGGCCGTGAGGTCGTCACCCTGAAGCTCATCAACCCGAGCTTCTACCACCTCGACACCGCCATCGCCGTGCTCGACCCCGAGCCCGCCGCTGACGGCACCAGCAACATCGCCTACCTCGAGAGCGCCTTCGACGAGCCGTCGCTGGCGATCCTGCGCGAGCGCTTCCCCGACGCGATCATCGCGACGGAGGAGGACGCCGCGATCCTCGGCCTGAACTCCTACTCCGACGGGTACAACGTCGTGATCGCCGCGCGCGCTGTTCGGTTCGCCGAGCAGCTGAAGGAGAAGGGCTACAACCCGATCGGTGTCGACCTGTCCGAGCTGCTGCTCGGCGGTGGCGGCGTGAAGTGCTGCACGCTCGACCTGCACCCGGTCGGCACCGGCAACTCGGTCGCCCGCTCGCTCGGGGTGAGCTGATGTCGGCGGCAGCGTCGCTCGGGGTCAACACCGCGGCGGCGCTCGCCGTCGAGGACCGCGCCCTCGCGCACAACTACAGCCCGCTGCCCGTCGTCATCGCGTCGGGCTCCGGAGCGACCGTCACCGACGTCGACGGCAAGCAGTACCTGGACGGCCTCGCCGCGTACTCCGCGGTGAACTTCGGCCACGGCAACCCGCGGCTGCTCGACGCCGCCCGGGCGCAGCTCGACCGGGTGACGCTCACGAGTCGCGCGTTCGTGAACGACCAGCTCGGGCCGTTCGCCACGGCGCTGGCGGCGTTGACGGAGACCGAGATGGTCCTGCCGATGAACACCGGTGCCGAGGCCGTCGAGTCCGCGATCAAGGTGTCCCGCGCCTGGGGCTACCGCGTGAAGGGCGTCCCTGCTGAGCAGGCGACGATCATCGTCGCGTCCGGGAACTTCCACGGCCGCACGACGACGATCATCTCGTTCTCGGACGACCCCGACGCCCGGAACGACTTCGGCCCGTACACGCCGGGGTTCCGCACCGTGCCGTACGGCGATGCCGAAGCCCTGCGCGCGGCGATGGACGAGACCGTCGTCGCCGTGCTGCTCGAACCCATCCAGGGCGAGGGCGGCGTGGTCATCCCGCCGGCGTCGTACCTGCCTGCTGTCCGGGAGCTCTGCGACGAGTTCGGCGCGCTGTTCGTCGCCGACGAGATCCAGTCCGGGCTCGGGCGCACCGGCCACACCCTCGCCGTGCAGCGCGTCGGGGTCCGTCCCGACCTCATCACGCTCGGCAAGGCGCTCGGCGGCGGCATCGTGCCGGTGTCCGCGGTGGTGGGCTCGCGTGATGTCCTCGGCGTGCTGCGTCCCGGTGAGCACGGTTCGACGTTCGGCGGCAACCCGCTCGCCGCTGCCGTCGGCGCCGAGGTCGTGGCGATGCTCGGCGAGGGCACGTTCCAGCAGCGCGCCCTCGACGGCGAACCGCTGTTGCGCGGGCTGCTCGACGACCTGCTCGGCAAGGGGGTCGTGTCGCACCGCGTCGCCGGACTCTGGGCGGGGATCGACATCGACCCCGCGCTCGGCACCGGCAAGGCGATCTCGAAGGACCTCGCCGACCGCGGGCTGCTCGTGAAGGACACCCACGGTTCGACGATCCGCTTCGCCCCGCCGCTCGTGGTCACCGACGACGAGCTGCGCAGGGCGATCGGCACGCTCGCGTCGGTCCTGGCCGCGCGCGCCTGACCCGCGCGCTCGGCGCCACGCGCTCGCTTCGTGAGCAGAAATGGTCGGGTCGCCACACGGCACCCGACCATTTCTGCTCACCAAGCACGGATCACACCGCCCAGCGCGCCGCCAACTCGTCCATCAGGGCATCGAGGCGATCGTCGACGACCTGCGCGTCGGGGTTCGCCTCGAACCAGGCGATGACCTCGCGCACACCCTGCCGGTAGGGCGTCCGCGGCCGGTACCACGGCACGAGCGACCGGACCTTGCTGTTGTCGAACACCGAGCTGTTGGCCTTGTCGCCGAGCAGCGCCGCACCCCACTCGGCATCGGCGGCAGCGATGGCGTCCGCTGGCACGTGCACGATCCGCAGGTCGTCGACCCCGGCCGCCGCAGCGATCTCGTGTGCGATGGCGTTCCACGTCGGCGCCTCGTCGCTCGTGATCGTGAAGGCCTCACCGATCGCCGACGCATTGTCGAGCAGCCCGGTGAACCCGACCGCGAAGTCACGGCTGTGCGTCAGGGTCCACAGCGACGTGCCGTCACCGGTGATGATGATCGGCTTGCCGGCGCGCATCCGCGCCACCGCAGTCCAGCCGCCCGTCAGCGGTAGCTTCGTCTCGTCGTAGGTGTGCGACGGCCGCACGATCGTCACCGGGAAGTCCTGCTCCCGGTACGCCTCCATCAGCAGTTCCTCGCACGCGATCTTGTCGCGCGAGTACTGCCAGTACGGGTTCTTCAGCGGCGTCGACTCCGTGATCGGCAGGTGCGTCGCCGGCGTCTGGTACGCCGAGGCCGAGCTGATGAACACGTACTGCCGCGTCCGTCCGGCGAAGAAGTCGATGTCGGCCTGCACCTGGTCCGGCGTGAACGCCACCCAGTTCACGACCACGTCGAAGTGGCGGTCGCCGAGTGCGTCCGCCAGGGCGCTGCGGTCCGACACATCGGCCTGGAGGCGCGTCACACCCTCCGGGATCGGCCTGCCCCCGGTGGTCCCCCGGTTCAGGACCGTGACGTCGTGGCCCTGTTCGGTCGCCTCCCGCACACAGGAGGCGCTGATCACGCCGCTCCCGCCGATGAACAACACGCTCGCTCCGGTCATGGATGCTCCCTCGCTCTCCGCGGCGCAACCCTGCGCCGAACCCCTCCGATCCTGCCCCTCAGATGCTGGGTCGGGCATCGAGCACCGTGCCGAGCATCGTCACGTCCTGTGCCCAAGCCGCGGCGCCGGGCTGGATCCATCCGAGCAGTTCGATCGCGTAGTCGTGGTCCCGCCGAAGATCACGCCCATGGATCGGCTCGTGGTGTGCGGCCCGGTTGCGCACGAAGTGCAGTTGCTGCATCCGTGTCCGAACCTCGCGCTGGCGAGTCAGCGCATCCGCTGGGCCGTGTGGGAACGCGCGGTGGAGTGCTGGCGTCCACAGGGCCGTCAGGTAGCGAGACTCGAACAGGTACCGCCAGAACCCGAAGCTCAGTTCGGCAACGACTCGCCCGTGCACCTCTGCTCGTTTCCCCCCTCGCGTGGCACGCCTTCGCGCGACGACCAGATCGTTCCTGCCTTGTGCGTCGAGGGGAACGACGTCGAGCCAGGATGAGCCTGGGCGACGAGCAGTTGCCCAAGCGCGGAGCTGCACGTCTGCAGCGTTTCGCACCACGACCTCTACGGCCCCGGTCAGCTCCATCACGGCAGCCGCAGCTCGCATGTTCCATTCGTAGAGCCGGACAGCGCGTGCGTCGTCGGGCAGGGCTCGGAAGTAGGAACGAAGGCGTTCCCGCGTCAGCAGGTCGACCACGTCCGCCGGCTCCACGCGACCTCCAGTTGACATCGAACGCTCGCCCCATAGACTCATATATCGAAGACCCCGGAACGATCACTGGCTCAGTCCACATCGCCGGGGTTTCGTCTTGGGCTGCTGCATCTGAAACTTCAGCGTACAGGTACCCGCTTCCTGACCGAGTGCTCCTGGGGGCGGCGCGACTACCGTCACGGTTCGGGTCGCATCGACGCGCCCCACGACAGGAGTGACACGCACATGGAGTACCGCTACCTCGGCAACTCGGGCCTCAAGGTCTCCGAGATCACCTACGGCAACTGGCTCACCCACGCCTCCCAGGTCGAGAACGACGCGGCGATCGCCTGCGTCCGGGCAGCGCTCGACGTCGGCATCTCGACGTTCGACACCGCCGACGTCTACGCAAACACCGGCGCCGAGACCGTCCTCGGCGAAGCCCTCAAAGGGGAGCGTCGCCAGTCGCTCGAGATCGCCACGAAGGTCTTCGGTCCGACCGGGCCCAAGGGGCACAACGACACCGGCCTGTCCCGCAAGCACATCCTCGAGTCGATCGACGGGTCGCTCGGCCGTCTGCAGACCGATTACGTCGACCTGTACCAGGCACACCGCTTCGACCACGAGACGCCGCTCGAGGAGACGATGCAGGCCTTCGCCGACATCGTGCGCCAGGGCAAGGTCCTGTACGTCGGCGTGAGCGAGTGGACCGCGGAGCAGCTCCGTGCCGGCGCCGCGCTGGCGAAGGACCTCGGGTTCCAGCTCATCTCGAACCAGCCGCAGTACTCGGCGCTGTGGCGGGTCATCGAGGAAGAGGTGGTGCCGACCTCGAAGGAGCTCGGCATCTCGCAGATCGTCTGGTCCCCGATCGCCCAGGGTGTCCTGACCGGCAAGTACAAGCCGGGTCAGCCGCTGCCCGAGGGCTCACGCGCGACCGACGACAAGGGCGGCGCGGACATGATCAAGCGGTTCATGCGCGACGAGGTGTTGTCCTCGGTGCAGGAGCTCGAGCCGATCGCGAAGGAGCTCGACCTGTCGATGGCACAGCTCGCCGTCGCCTGGGTGCTGCAGAACGAGAACGTCGCGAGTGCGATCATCGGGGCGTCGCGTCCGGAGCAGGTGCACGACAACGCTGGTGCTGCCGGTGTCACGATCCCCGCGGAGCTGCTCGCCCGGATCGACGACGCCCTCGGTGCCGTCGTCGAGCGCGACCCGGCGAAGACGAACGACAGCAGCCCGAAGACCCGCGAGGCCTAGCGCCGACCCGGGCCGGACGGCTCAGACAACGGAAAAGGCCCCCTGCCGAAGCAGGGGGCCTTCACCGGTGGCTGGACACGGCATCGATCCGTGGACCTTTCGATTTTCAGTTGGATTCTGAAGCGATCGGCGGCACTATCCAGGCCCGCTTGCGAGAGAGTTCTGGGCCCGCCGCGCTTGACTACCTCAGTTGATGCTCGATGGCCTAGGTGCGCCACCGGCACGACACCGGCACTCTGACGACGGTCGTTGCTCGTCTTCTGCGGCGCCGTCACGTCGGCGACGTCCCCCCAACGGGCTACAGACGAGCCTCGCATGCACAGGCAGACTGACCCCATGCGCCTAATAGGAGTATCCCTCGAAAACTTCCGCTGCTACAGGGAAAGGGTTCACGTCCCGCTTGGCGACTTCGCTGCGCTGATCGGAAGGAACGACGCGGGTAAGTCAACGATCCTAGAAGCTCTTGCGATATTCTTCGGAGTTCAAAAGGCAGACCAGGACGATGCCAGTAAAAACGGCGATCGAACCAGAGTGGTGATTTCCTGCCAATTTGATCAGCTTCCCGAATCTATCGTCCTGGATTCGACTTTCAAGACCTCATTTGAGCAGGAGTATCTGCTTAATCGGCAGGGGCTTCTTGAGGTCGAGCAGGTATTCGACGGCACGCAGAAAGCGCCTGGTAAGAAGATCTACCTGCGGGCTGACCACCCGACCGCTACCCAGGCAGACGACCTGATCACGTTGACAAGAGCAGCACTAGTCAAGAGGGCAAAGGATCTGGGTGTCGACCTCTCGAGCGTGAACCAGACGATCAACGCGGAACTGCGTGCCGCGATCCGGGATCATCTCACCGATCTAGAGCTCCGGGAAAGTCTCGTGCCAGTAAGCGCCGACGGTGCAAAGGAAGTGTTTGGGAAGATACAGCAGGAGCTTCCATCATTCTTCTTGTTCAGCGCTGACCGGCCAAGTACTGATCAGGACGTTGAAGCGCAAGACCCTATGCGCGCAGCCGTCAGGATCGCGATTGACGGACAGAAAGACGAGCTAGAAGCGATCGCTCGCTCTGTAAACGCGCAGCTCACGGAGGTTGTGTCAAAGACCTTGGAGAAGATCTCCGCAATGTCCCCTTCCATCGCCAAAGGCCTAACGCCGCGCATTGGCGACGAGATGAAGTGGGACTCGGTCTTCAAGGTGTCGCTCCACGGGGAGTCCGGGATTCCGATAAACAAGCGGGGGAGTGGCGTCCGGAGAATGGTTCTGCTCGGTTTCCTTCAAGCTCAGGCTGAACTTAAAAGTGCTGGTGGGAATGTAATTTACGCGATCGAAGAGCCCGAGACGGGCCAGCACCCGGACCACCAGAAGGCGCTACTCAACGCGGTCAGGGATATCGCTGAGCGTGAGGGCGCGCAGGTAATCATGACGACACATACCCCGACGCTGGGGCGACTGGTCCCTGAAGAATCTCTGCGCTACATCAGCGTGCTTGACGACGGAACTCGCAAGGTGTTACCCGTTGGATCGGAAACCTTTGAGGCCGTAACCGAAGCGCTGGGGATCTTGCCTGATCATCGCGTGAAGGTTTTTGTCGGTGTGGAGGGCAAGCATGATATGTCCTTCCTCAACATCATCTCGCACACGCTCTCGAAATCAGAGCCTGATATCGCCGACCTCTCCGAGCTAGAAGCCTCAGGGCAGTTGATCTACGTGCCTGCTGGGGGAAGCAACGTGGCGCTTTGGGTATCGCGGCTGCGCGATCTGAAAATCCGTGAGTTCCATCTTTTTGATCGCGATCTGCAGCCACCGAAGAGTCCCAAATATCACAAGGTGGCAGACGAGCACAATGCGTTCGAGCTTGTGGAGGCAGTTCACACTGGCAAGCGTGAACTCGAAAATTATCTCCACGTGGATGCTATCCGCCTAGCTCGACCCGGGTATGAGTTCGCCAACTTCGGTGAGTGGGACTCTGTTCCTGCTGTATGTGCTCAGGCTCTCTATGAAGCAGAGGACAACGGCATCGCTTGGGCCGACCTCGAAAAAGATAAGCGCAAGAGCAAGGCAAACAGCGCGAAGTCCTGGCTCAACATGGACGCCGTCGGCCACATGACAGCGGAGATGCTTAACGAGATTGACGGACCGGGTGACCTTCGGGGTTGGCTGCGGCGCATCACGCAGATAGTCCGATCAAGCTGATCTTAGACGCTTGTAAGTCTCCTATCCTCGGAGAGTTGCCGTCCACAGGTGTAGCGAGTCCTTACTGCCCACAATGAAGTGTAGGAGAACCAATGACTGACCAAATCACGTGCCCTCAGTGCGGCAAGGCGTTCACGATTGACGAGGTGAACTATGCGAAGATTGTGGATCAGGTACGAAATGCGGAATTCGAAGCTGCAGTACATGACCGGCTGGAGACTGCGGCGCGAGATCAGTCTGTGGCCGTGGAGCTCGCGCTTGCTAAGGCTGCAGCAGAATATGAGCGAGCGGCTGCGGCTAAATCGATTGAACTCGACCGCTTGTCCGAAGAGATGAAGTCGGCAGAGCTGCGGACTCAGGTTGCAGTGCAAGAGGCTACTGCGAATGTACTCCAGGAGCGCGATTCCTTGCTGGAGAAGTACAACAGCGAGAAGGTCGAAGCCGCGTCTATGCTTGCGCAGGCGAGGGCGGAAGCGGCAGCGACATTGGCCGCGGAGAAGTCTGCAGGGGCCGCAGAAATCGCGCGTGTGGAGGCTGATTTGCATTCGGCTGGACTTTCAAAGCAGATCGCTGTTAAAGAGGCAGTCGAGTCCATCGCTCACGAGCGCGATTCATTCAAGGCGGAAGCTGAACGTAAAGAACTGGAAAAGATGCTCGTAGAGACTTCACTGAAGGACAAGTACGAGACGCAGTTGAGGGATCGCGAGGATGAGATTGAGAGGTGGAAGGATCTTAAGGCTCGTCTTTCGACGAAGATGTTGGGCGAGACGCTTGAGCAACATTGCGAGATCGAGTTCGAGCGTTGGCGATCTTCTGCTTTCCGGTCGGCTTCGTTCGGGAAGGATAACGATTCCTCTCAAGGCAGCAAGGGTGACTATATCTACCGAGACTTCGATGAAGACCAGGTGGAGTTTGTGTCCATCATGTTTGAGATGAAGAATGAGGACCAGGCTACAAGCAGCAAGCGTAAAAATGAGGACTTCCTCAAAGAGCTGGACAAGGATAGAAACCAAAAGGGTTGCGAATATGCCGTTTTGGTCTCCCTGCTCGAGCCAGATAGTGAGCTCTATAACGGCGGCATCGTTGACGTTTCGCATCTCTATCCGAAAATGTATGTAGTCCGTCCGCAGTTCTTCATTCCTATGATTACTGTTTTGCGTAATGCGGCCTTGAGTACGGTGCAGGTGAAGAATGAGCTACTTCGAGTTCGGGAACAAAACCTCGATATCACGAAGTTTGAGGATAAACTACAAATCTTTAAGGATGGTTTTGGTCGGAACTATAATCTTGCTCAATCCCAGTTCCAGGAGGCCATCAAGCGCATTGATGAGGCGATCAAGGATCTAGAGAAGACTAAGGAGGCCCTGCTTAGGTCCGGCAACAACTTGCGACTTGCTAATGACAAGGCAGAGGGGCTGACGATCAAGGCGCTGACTCGTGGTAACCCGACGATGGCGGCAAAGTTTGAGGCGGTCGATGAAGGCGAGTAGTGGGCGAACGATGCCGGTAGCTGCTTTGGTATCCGTTGGATACGCACCTTCAATTGAGCGATGTGGATCTCATCGCGGAACGAAGGTCAGACGGTGGGTGGCCCGTCGAGACGAGGAGCGCCCGGACCGCAGCGGAGCGAGGACCGGACGCACCGCAGGCTCGGCGGGCCACCCTGGCGCGTCAGCGCCTTGAACGAGTAGAGAAAGTTCTCACAGCTCGGGCTGAAGCGCTGGCCGGGGCAGTCGGGTAACCTGTCTAGATATGAACCGTCTGGCTGCTTCTGACCTCGGCGAGCTCGACCGAGCTTCTGGCGATCCGCTGTATCGCCAGATCGCCGACCGGCTCCTCGATCTCATGCAGGCCGGCGCGCTGGCCTCCGGGGACATGCTGCCGTCGACGCCCGAGCTGTCTCGGCACTTCGGCGTGGCACCCATGACGATCCGCGAGGCGTTGAACGTCCTTCGCGCAGCCGGGCGGATCGTGTCGGAGAAGGGCAAGGGTGTGTACGTGGACGGGCCACCGCCGTTACGCGTGGCCATGAGGACGCTCTCCTTCGACGCGTCAGCGTTGCCTGCGCTGACTGGTGCGCTGCCGAAGCTGCCGGACCTCGCTGACGTGCTGGCGATGCTCGCCGCGGGTGATCTTCGACTGACCGACTCGCGCGCGTTGTCTAATCGAGGAGGGCTAGTGTCCGCTCCGCAGTGGCTGGGTGAGGGCCGAGTGCTGGAGATCTTCCACAAGCACTCCGGTCAGGTCTTCGCCGTGAGCCGCTACGTCCTCCCTGAGGCCTCGCCGCATGGCGATGCAGTCACCGAATCCGTAGCGACTTTGTGCGCGGTTGCCGACTCGGTGGATGGACTGCACGAGGAGGTCCTGAGCAGGATGCCGACTCGGAGCGAGGCTGCGGATCTGCTTCTGCCGAGGGAGCAGCCTGTGCTTGTCACGCGGCATGTCGGACTGAGCGACGGGGTTGAGGTCATACGGTCGGAGACCGTTCGTGACGGTCGTGCGCCGGTCACGTTGGTTGACTTGCCTGTCTAGATAAGTTACCGTTGGCCTCAGTAGGTGTCGGTGGGCGCTTACTGCAACCTATCTAGACAGACCAAGTTAGAGAGGAATGCCATGGCACTCCAGACAGCAATCCCGGTGAGCTTCGACGCGTACTTCCCGAAGGGCGCGTTCATGGTGGGTGAGGTCGAGCCGGTCGTGAAGTGGTCCGACGACGGCCAGCGTCAGGGACAGGACCTCGACAAGAACTCCGGTCAGCCGATGTGGCAGGTGCGCGTGATCGACGCTGATCCTGACGCGCGCAAGGGCCAGAACGAGGTAACGGTCAAGATCATCAGCATCAGTGAGCCGGTTGCCCCGCCGGAGATCCAAGGCCTCCCGTTCCGGCCGGTCGTCTTCGATGGTCTGTCGGTCACCCCGTACGTGAAGGAGAACGGCGGTCGACCACGCGTCGCGTACTCACTCCGGGCTCGCGAGATGAAGGCCGCCGCGAAGCCACGGGGTGGTGAGTGATGAGTTGGTCCGTTCGTAAGGAGGTCCGCTACTGGTCTGACGAGTTCGAGGGGTTCGCCCGACGCTTCCGGTGGGTGCTGATCGGACTGATGATCCTCACTCTCGTGGATCTCTTGACCACCTGGTTGCCACTTGTGTGGTGGCTCAACGGCTTCGTGGCACTGATCTTCGCGCTTCGCCGTCTGCGGGTGTGGGGCACCATCGACGAAGCCCTCCACCGAGCGCAGCAGCGCTCGATCTCCCGGCACATCGTGGCCGCCTGGCCGGCTCTTGCGCAGACACTCCGGCTTGAAGCGCATGGTCCGAGTGGATCGCGTATCGCAGCCGGTATCGGTTCACCGAGCTGGGACGCAGATGCGTGTCTTGTCCCGCTGTACCTCCCGAGCGGTCTCACGTCCGGGGACGTCGGAGCTCACCTGGACCGGATCGCGGCAGCGTTCGGGGCGCGTCGCGCCACCTTGTCCGGGACGCGGATCGATCAGCTCGAACTTCGCCTGTACTACGCCGACCCTCTTGCCGAACCGTTCGTACTTGCTCCATGCGATGAGTGGGACGGCCGAGCGGTCACGATGGGCCGGACTGAAGAGGGCGACGATTGGAGGCTCCGTCTCGGCCCGCACACGCTGGTTGCAGGGGCCTCGGGCAGCGGCAAGGCGTCGATCGTCTGGGCGCTCCTCTTGGGGCTCGCCGGCGCAGTTCGATCCGGGATGGTCGAAGTGTGGGGCGTTGACCTCAAGGGCGGCATGGAGCTCGGGATGGGTAAGCCTCTCTTGACTCGCTTCGCGAACGACTCGGTGCATGCGGTGACCATGCTCGAGGAGGCCGTCGCTCAGATGCAGGCACGGGCTCGCGACCTCGCCGGGACGACTCGGCAGCACGAAGCTTCCACCGAGGCTCCCCTTGTGATGGTCCTGATCGACGAACTCGCTGCTCTGACGGCGTACGAATCAGACCGGGATCTGCAGCGCCGGGCGAACGCCAGCATCGCAACGCTGGCGTCACAAGGGCGTGCTGTCGGCTTCGTGGTGATCGCGTGCCTGCAGGATCCACGCAAGGAGACGCTGCCCGCGCGGGGGCTCTTCACCCAGACGGTCGGGCTTCGTCTCCGTGACCGGACCGAAACGTCGATGGTGCTCGGTGACGGCTCTGTCGCTGCCGGTGCGCTCTGCCACGAGATCCCGATCGGCGCGCCCGGCACCGCCTACGTCCTGTCCGACGAGCTCGCGACACCGCAGCGGGTGCGGGCTGGGTACGCAGACGATGCCCTGATCACGCACGCGGCACGAGCCTTCGCAGCGCCGCGCTTCAAGCCGGTGGTCGTACCTGAGACACAAAGTGCGCGAGAGCCCGCCCGTCCGCGACGTCGGACGCGGAGCGCTGCTCAATCGAAGGAGGAGTCATGAAGAACATCGCACGATCCGTACTGGTCATCGTCGTCGCTGGGGTGCTCGTCGCCGGCGGTGCGATCGTCGGCCACTTCACCGCAGCGGAACACGCTCCAGCCGCGGCCCAGGCAAAACCGTCGATGTGCAACCTGCGCATCTCGTGGGACACGACGAACGGTGCAGAGCACGCGATCTACGTTGCGCCAGATCCTGCAGACCGTTCACTCGTCCAGCGGTACGGGCACATCGCGAACCAGTCGTGCACTGACGCGCAGCTCACCGACTGGATCGATCAACGACGCAAGGAGCACGCCGCGGTCGACGTCTGCCGTCCAGTGTTGCGCACAGACGACGTGACTGGGTACGTGTACCCGATCGGATGCGCGGTCCCCGAACTGGTGGTGTCTGATGGGCCTCGCTGAGTCAGTCGCGCGCCGTCTCCGTAGTCCGGAGTTCGACCGTTGGATGCGTGGTGCCGCCCGGGTGGGATTCTGCACGAACCCGGTTCGGCTGGTCGGAGCATCCGCGACCTTCGGATCTGAGACGGGGGAGGAGCGCGCCAGGTTCTCGTCGGCCGACCAGCCGGATCACGTCCTCTTCACCCGCTGCGGCAACCGCCGCGCGCAACGCTGCGCCTCGTGCAGCCACGAGTACAAGGGCGACACCTGGCACATGATCATGGCTGGTGCAGCTGGCGGGATGAAGGGCGTTCCCAACTCAGTCGCGGCACACCCGATGGTCTTCCTGACGCTCACCGCTCCGTCATTCGGCGCCGTCCACGGCGCGTCCTGCGCGCGGGCCAAACCTTGCGCACACGGTCGTCGACCGGAATGCGCGACCGGACACGGAGGGGGTAGTCCCGAGCTCGGCGATGCGATTTGCCCAGACTGCTACGACTACGAGGGCCACGTCGTGTGGCAGTACTTCGCGTCCGAGCTGTGGAGGCGATTCACCATCCAGCTTCGGAGAGAGCTCGCCAGAGTCCTTGGCATGAGTCAGCGAGAGGCTTCCACCCTCGTCCGACCACAGTTCGCGAAAGTGGCGGAGTTCCAGAAGCGGGGCGCCGTCCACTTCCACGCGATCGTGCGACTCGACGGTGTCGACAGCGATGATGCTTTCCCAGCGCCAGATGATCGCATGACGACCGCTCACCTGACGCAAGCGATCCGCCAGGCTGCGCGTGCGGTGCGGTATCAACCGCCCAGCCTTCCCTCAGGACGCCTACCGAAGGTGCTCCGTTGGGGGCGGCAGATCGATGTGAAGCCGATCGTTCGAAGCGAAGGTCTCGATGGACGCCTGTCGGATCGTGCCGTCGCCGCCTACATCGCCAAGTACGCGACCAAGGCGACGGAGGATCTGGATGCGGGGGCCTCGCCCCGTCCACACCTCGTCAGGCTCCGCGATATCGCCGAACAGATCGGCGTCGCTGCAGAACCGCACTCGCCGTACGTGCTGCTTGAGCGTTGGTCTCGGATGCTCGGCTTTCGCGGCCACTTCTCGACGAAGTCGAGGCGGTACTCGGTCACACTCGGCTCGCTTCGCGACGCTCGCCATCAGTGGCGACTGGACCGGATCGCTGCTGCCGCCGACAGAGAGCTTGACGGTGCAGAAAGCGAGAGCGTGCTCGTCATCGGGAGTTGGTCCTACGCCGGAATGGGCTGGACCTCGCAGGGCGACAAGGCTCTCGCGATCGAAGCTGCCCGTGCGGCGAGGGAGTGGAGAGATTCACGCAGAACGAAGAGGACAGATGGAGGAGAACATGTTTGCTGATCACGAGGTACAGGAAGAGACGGCGCTTGTCGAGGACGATGCGTACCTCACGCGACGAGAGGCAGCTGCGCGTTGCCGTGTTCCGCTGTCGACGTTCGACGCACTCCGTCGGCAGTGCAGAGTGCCCTACCCCGATGCGCGCATGGGAAAGCACATGCTCTGGAAGACGTCGACCATCGTTGCGTTCCTCGAATCCGGTGGGACCAGTGGCGGAGCGCACTGAACGGCTGGACCCGCGGACGCGCAAGCCCCTCCCTGAGGGAATCAGGTACCGGGCGGACCGGGGCAAGTACCAGGTCCGCGTCTGGGCTACGGGCCTGAACGGTGAGGATCGAGAGCGGAGCTTCCTCGTTGGGTCGCTTGCCGAAGCGAAGCGTGTGCGGAGTGAAGCCCAAACGCGGATCAAGCCAGACGGCGGTATGACCCTCGATGTCTGGCACTCGCGGTACTGGCCGACCATCGAATCGAGTATCCGTCCGGCCACGGCTCGCGGGTACGACGTTGCGTGGCGACGCCGAGTGCAGCCGTGGTTCGGGCATCGCAAGCTCGAGACGATCTCTGCCGGCGACGTCGATGAGGCAATCGGACAGTGGAGCGGATCGGCTTCGACGCGCAACGACGCTCTTGCCATGCTCAGTCGGCTTCTCGACGGTGCGGTCCGGTTCGGCGTGATCGGCGGGAACCCGGCGCGACTGGTTCGTCGGCCTCGCGAAGACGGAGCTCGGAGTTTTCGGTCGAGAGCGCTTTCTTCTGATGAGGTCAGGACGCTTCTCGCTGCTGTAGAGGACGGTCCTTACCGTGCGTACCTCTCGGCACTCGTGTTCACCGGTATGCGAGCGGGCGAGGCTAGCGCGCTTCGCGTGTCCGACGTCGACCTCGCGGGACGAGTGATCCACGTCCGGCGGAGCTTCTCCCCTGGACGCAATGGTGAGTTGATCGAACAGAGCCCCAAGAGTCACAAGGAGCGAACCGTCCCCCTGCCAGGGACGCTCCTGCCCTCGATAACCGAGCAGGTCGAGGGTAAACGCCGCAACGATCTCGTGTTCACCGGTCCCAAGGGGGGACGCCTGCAGGTGTCGAACGTCCGTCGGGCCGTCGACTGGGAGAACCTTCGACGAGTCCTGGACCGGCCAGATCTGCGCATCCACGATCTCCGACACACTCTCGCAACGCTCCTGTTCGATGCCGGGAGCGCTGCCAACGACGTGCAGGCCATCCTGGGACACTCTTCGATGCAGGTCACGGAGCGCTACAGTCGTGCACGTTCCGACTCCGCAGTGCGAGCAACCGGCGCACTTGACCAGCTGTTTCTAGGAGGGACGGGTCCGTGAACGGTAAGACGACCGTCGCAGAGTCGCTGCGGGACTTCCCGGATGATGTGGTCGAGGTCGACCGCTTCCCGAGGCAAGTAGAGCGAGCGAATCTGGTCCGCACGCCTGGGTTTGCGGCCAAGCTGAACACGATTTGGTTCTTCTTCAGTGCTGTGGAGCCCGCATATGCGTTCGTACGCAGCGGGCGGATGTCTCTGCAGGTCGGCGGGGTGGCCCTCCGTGAAGCGATGTGGGAGGCCCGGTATGACGCTAAGAAGGACCGCGACGTGAAGACTCTTCTATTGGGAGCGCACCGGCCCGTTGCAGATTTCGATGACGCATCGTTGATCGACCGCTTCCGTGACGGACTCGATCGGGAATCGGCTCATTGGCAGGGGGCTTAGGGCGCGCGCCAATAGGTGTGAGCAGGTGATCCCAAACTTGCGCTCTCACACTTACCCCGACGAGACTGCGATCATCGAGTATCTCCGCGAGCACGTCGCCGTCTGACACTGCATACCGGCCTACGTGATCTATGCGTCCAGGACGGCGAGCCGTGATCGAGTAGGAAGAGGCTGATCGATTCGGTCCAGCCGCGCTCGTTATGATGCAATGCGCACGGCGGTATCATCAGGACCTTGGCGGGCTGGAAGTCCCATCGATTCGCTAACCACTCACTGGCGCGCTATTACCGTTCAAGCGAAACGCCGAGCGCTTCCGTCCGCCGATGCTCATCATCGAGCGTGCTCTCCTGGGTAGATTCGAGCTGGCGGTTTACATGTCTTGCCCCGTGCAGAACGTTGATCTTGATCGCGGTGCCGAGTTTTGCCTCAGCGATGAGTGCGATTTCCGCGCGAAGGTCGGTGTCAAGGTCGTGACCGTGGGCTAGGTGTTGTGGGTCATGACGTTGTAGACGTCGGGTGGGTGTGAAGAAGCGGGTCCGTTGTCGGTTGGATGGAAGTGCTGACAACCGTTCCGACCTGCAAGGACCCGCTTCGTGACCCACCGTAACGCCCCGCTGTCCGTCGAGGGCCGCCGCCGCCTCATCGAACGCTGCCGCACCCGCCCCATCAGCCATGTCGCCGCCGAGATGGGCATCTCACGGGCGTGCGCGTCGAAGTGGGTGAACCGGTGGCGGCAGCACGGCGGTCTCGGTCTCGAGGACCGCTCCAGCGCGCCCGGAACGTCACCGACCGCGACGCCCGCGCACGTCGTGTCTCGGATCGAGCAACTCCGCCGTGACGGCAAGCACTCGGCTCGCCGCATCGTGACCGAACTCGCCGCAGACCAGGTGGTCATCTCGGTGCGGACGGTAACCCGGGTTCTGGACCGGCTCGGGTTGAACCGTCGCCGCCACATCGACCCCGACGGGGAGGTAAATCGGACGCCGCGGACGATCACGGCCCGGTATCCGGGGCACATGGTGCACCTGGACGTGAAGAAGGTCGGCCGGATCCCTGACGGCGGCGGCTGGCGCGTCCACGGCCGCGGCTCCGACCAACACCGCGCCACCGGCCGGGCACGCACGAAGGACCGCGCGACAGGTGGGAAACGCCCCGGGTATGTGTTCCTGCACTCCGCGATCGACGGGTACTCGAGGCTGGCCTACACCGAGCACCTGCCGGATGAGACCGCGGCGACCACGATCGGGTTCTTCACCCGCGCGAGAGCGTTCTTCCAAGCGCACGGCATCACCCGGTTGACGAGGGTCGTGACCGACAACGGCTCCAACTACCGCGCCGACCGGTTCCACCGCATCGTGCTCGCACACGCGTCCCGGCACCAACGGACACGGCCCTACACGCCCCGGCATAACGGGAAGGTTGAGCGCTACAACCGGATCCTCGCCGACGAGTTCCTCTACGCCCGCACCTTCACCTCAGAACAGCAGCGCGCGGACGCCCTGAAGGTGTGGAACGTGCACTACAACTACCATCGGCCCCACACCACCGCCGGCAACATGCCACCCGCTACTCGTCTCCGCACCGGCGTCACCAACGTCATGGCCTCATACAGCTAGGAGCAACTTCGCCGAATTGACTTCGATCGCCTTGACGCGGATCAGTCCTCCGCCTTCCCCGTCGTCCTCGGAGGAGTTCGTAAGCACGGAAATGAAGGTGGGGATCGCCACTGTCTTGACGGCTTCGGCGGTCGCCCTCACGATGCGTCCGCCTCGTTGATCGCGATCGTCATCAACTTGGCTTACCAACCCTCCGAGGACTTCGAGGCCGAGCAGAGCGCGTCCACTGTCTGGCACGACCGCGTGGTCAGCCGCCCAGTAGAGCGTTCGCATCGTGTCTTCATGGAGACGAAAGGTATCTAGCTTCTCCGCAGCACGGTCGGCGTTCTGCGCCGCTCGATCTGCAACGGCACTTGCCCGGTCAGCGGCCCGCGATGAACGGTCTGCGGCTTCTGCATTCTGTTGTGCAGTGCGCTGCGCTGCCATGAGACTCTTGCCTTGCCGTACCGCGATCACGATCGTTCCACTTAGAGCGATCAGGGCTGGTAGGACCGCGAGGGTGATCGCAAGCCACCAAGGAGCTGAAGCCGAGTGTCCCATAGGTCGAGTATTTCAGTCCTAACACCCTCAGGTGACAAGCTAGCGCCGCTGGCCCCTACTGGCGCGCTCTTGGCCCATGGCCCGAGTGCGGATCGAGCGAGAGCTGCTTGATGAGGCGTGGCCGATCACGGGTAGCAGGTCTGACCTTGAAGTGCGTGTCCTGGCTCTCGAGACCTTGATTGCGGTCCACCGGACCAGAGCCAAGCGCTCTGATCGCCAGGCTGCATCAGACTCGGTGATTGCGACGGCCGACGTGAGGGAGCACCAATTCTCGGCCTCCTGCGCGGGGGAGCAGGGGTACTACGGCTCTGTGTCAATCGGCCCGTCGTGTGACGGGAGGGAGCGTCCCGGCGTCTCCGCGAGACACCCACTCTGTCAATGTCAGGTCGGGGTAGTCCCCGAAGGATGCTGGGGGCGTGTAGTCGCTGCGTCGCGATCCATCCGCGTTCCAAGCTGCTCCACAAGAGCAGATGACCCCACCGTTCTCAATCGGCGTGAACGAGACGACAGAGCTGTCGAACGAGCACACCTGGCAGATGAGTCCATAGCTTTCAGTCCAAGACATGGGGCGAGCGTAAGTGGAACCTCCGTCCTTCAGTTTCGAACAACCGAGTGATCCGCACGGCCGCGCTCAGATGCGTTCTCGGAGCCAGGTGTCGACCGCGCTCATCGGGACCGGTGCGAACTTCCAAGCGTCGACGCCCACATGCATCATCGCGTCGTCATTCGTGAAGACCGCCGTCGAGTGCGTGTGCCCGTGAACGAGTGGAACACCATCGTCCACCGGACGGACCCTCTTGAGCTTGTCGATCGGGACAGTGTCATACGGATAGTGCGAAGCACGGAGCAGTTGCCCGTGTCGTGACCCGTTCAGCACCTCGGGGAGCACCGTCCAGCCGGCGGCTTCGTACAGAGGCGTCATTGATTGGATGCGAGTCCTTGTCTGCGTCGCTCGCGAGACCCAGTCGTGGTTGCCCGGGACGAGCAGCCGACGGCCGTGCAGCTGACGGGTGAGGGCAAGAGCATCACCGATGTCGTTCATCGAGGCCATGAGCAGATCGCCGAGGTGCAGCACGACGGCATCCGGCGGGACGACTGAGTTCCAGCGCTCGACGAGAGAGGTATCCATCGTCTCGACGTTGCCGAACGGACGCCTCGCGTGCTCGATGATCCGCGCATGCCCGAAGTGATGGTCTGCGGTGACGAAGTCGACGGCATCGAAGTCGAACGTCGGAGCTCCATCTTCGGGTACTCGTCGTGCGTCTTCCATGCTCCGACGCTAGCTCGATCGGGAGCCCTGGGGGAGTTGCCTGGCGACGAGCAACCGGCACAGAACCGGCACAGCGTCACCGGAGCGGCAGCGAATCCGACCCCGGAAACAAGAAAACCCCCGGCTTCACCGGGGGCTTCCTGCTGTGGCTGGACACGGCATCGATCCGTGGACCTTTCGATTTTCAGTCGAACGCTCTACCAACTGAGCTATCCAGCCGTGGCGACCCTGACGGGACTTGAACCCGCGACCTCCGCCGTGACAGGGCGGCACGCTAACCAGCTGCGCTACAGGGCCATGTTGAATTGCTGTGGTGTTGCTCAGTACTACTTGCTCGCTCACTCGGAGAGTGACCCCAACGGGATTCGAACCCGTGCTGCCGCCGTGAAAGGGCGGTGTCCTAGGCCACTAAACGATAGGGCCGCAAGTGGTGCTTCGCGCTACCGATGGACAAGCATACGGATGCCCCCGGGGGTTCGCAAATCGGGCCGCGTTCCCGCGGAATCCCCGGCGTGTCGCGCCCGTCCGGCACCGGGTGTCGAGGTTGCGGTGCGAGCATCGTCGTCGGCTCCGCGCCCCTCGTCCGAGGGGCTGCGGGGCTGCGACACCTGTTGTTACTGTTGCGTCTGTTAACAGTGTTACGTGCGTGAGCCTTGCCGCGCTGTTACGAAATCGAGATACATGTCGACCTCACCTTCGCTCTCCCTCCGCAACCGCAGCCGCCTCGTCGCCGCCGCGGTCGCCGTCGCGCTCGCCGGCAGCACCCTCGCGGTCCTCGCCCCGGCGACGTCGGCCAGTGCCGCGAGCTACCCGAGCTGGTCCGAGGTGCAGAAGGCCAAGTCCTCGACGAGTGCCCAGCAGGCGAAGGTCACCGAGATCAAGTCGCTCATCTCGACCCTGAAGTCCGAGGCCGCTGCGAAGCAGAAGGCCGCACAGGCCGCCGGCGAGGCCTACCAGGCGGCACAGAACAAGTACGACGAGGCGACCCTCGAGCAGAAGACGCTCCAGTCGCAGGCGGACGACGCCGAGCAGACCGCCGCACAGTCCGAGGAGCAGGCCGGTCAGCTCGCCGCGCAGCTCGGTCGGGCCAGCGCCAACGACGTGACGACCGACATCCTCACGCACCCCTCGGACTCCGATGACCTGCTCTACGAGCTCGGCGCCATGTCGAAGCTCAGCGAGCAGGCCGACGGCATCTACTCGCAGGCGTCGCAGGACCGGGGCACTGCCCAGGCGCAGGCCGACAAGGCGGACAAGGCCAAGGCGGCGCTGGGCGACCTCGCCGACGCGGCCCAGTCGAAGATGCAGCAGGCGCAGGGTGCTGCCGACGCGGCGCAGACCGCCGTCGACGCCCAGAACGACAACGAGTCGCGGCTCGAGGCCCAGCTGACCGCCCTCACCACGAAGCAGCGCGGTGTCGAGGCCGACTACCGCAAGGGCGTCGCCGCCGAGAAGGCGCGACAGGCCCGCATCGCCGCTGCTGCGGCCAAGGCAGCCGCGAAGGCCGCGGCGACGAGCCAGGGCGGCACCGGCGGCGGGACGGCCAACTCCGCCGGGTGGGTCCGTCCGGCCGGCGGCTTCCAGACCAGCGGCTACGGCATCCGCGTCGACCCGTACACGCACTACACGGCACTGCACGCCGGGGTCGACCTCGCTCCCGCCTGCTACGCCCCGATCTACGCGGCCCACGACGGCACCGTGACCTTCGCGGGGAACGGCGGTGGCTACGGCAACGAGGTCATCCTGGACAACGGCGGCGGCATCTCGACGGCCTACGGACACATCGTCGACGGCGGGATCATGGTCGCCAGCGGCCAGCACGTCACCGCCGGGCAGCAGATCGCCAAGATCGGTTCGACCGGCTGGTCGACCGGGTGCCACCTCCACTTCGAGACCCGGATCAACGGTGCTGCCGTCGACCCGGTCCCCTTCATGGCAGCGCGGGGGATCTCGGTATGAGCATCAGCGCAGCCGGGATGCGTTGACCCTGCCATGACCCCGTCCGCTCGCTCGTTCTCCTGCGGGATCGCCACCGTCGCCGTGCTCGGCATCGGACTGTCGGTCGTCATCGCCGGACCCGCCCAGGCCGCGCCGTCGGCGCCGTCCTGGGACGACGTCAAGGCCGCGAAGTCGGATGCCGCCGACGCGCAGCAGACGGTGGACGAGCTGAGCGACCGGCTGACCTCGCTGCAGGCCGCCGCGGACCGCGCCGGCATCGTCGAGCAGCAGGCCGGGCAGGCGTACGCCCTCGCGGCGTCGCAGCAGCAGGAGGCGAAGGACACCCTCGCCGACCTGTCCGCGCAGTCGAAGCGGGCCAAGGGCAAGGCCGACGACTCCGCGGGCCAGGTGGCCGCGCTCGTGGTCGAGCTGTCCCGCACGGGCGGCGGCGACCTGTCGACGACGATGCTCACGGACGCGTCTGACTCCGGGGACCTGCTCTACCGCGTCGGCACGATGTCGCACCTGTCCGAGCGGTCGGCGACGATCTTGGCGCAGGCCCGCTCCGACCAGAAGACGGTGGACTCGCTCGCCGACCAGCAGGCCGTGGCCACGACGGCACTGAGCAAGGCGACCGAGGCGACGAAGACCGCCTTCGCCACCGCCAACGACGTCTCCGCCGACGCCCAGGCCCGGGTGCAGAAGCAGCAGGACCAGCAGGACGAGGTCCTCCGCCAGCTCGCGTACCTCAAGGGCACGAGCGTCGCGACGGAGAGCGCGTACTGGAGTGCGCAGCAGGCCAAGGCGGCCGAGACCGCCCTGGCGGCCCAGACGAGCGGCACCGGCACGGCCAGCGGCAGCGGCACGAGCGGCACCAGCACCGACAACGGCACCAGCACCGACAACGGCACCAGCGGCGGCACCGACAACGGCAACACGACCACCAACCCGAGCACCGGCGGTGGCAATGGCAGCGGCACGACCACCCCGTCGCGCCCGAGCACCCCGTCGAAGCCGAGCACGCCGGCCGCTCCCGCTCCCGCCCCGGCTCCCGCCAAGCCGAGTACGCCCCCCCCTCGAAGCCGAGCACCCCGGCGCCCAGCACTCCGGCGCCCGCCCCGAGCAGCCCCTCGAAGGCCGCCGGTGCGATCTCCTACGCCCGCACCCAGCTCGGCAAGCCCTACGTCCTCGGCGGCGCCGGCCCGAGCACCTGGGACTGCTCCGGCCTCGTCATGATGGCGTACAGCTCGCAGGGCATCGCGACCGGTGGGCACAACGTCGTCTGGCAGTACAACTACTTCGGCTCGATCGGTCGCCTCGTGCCGCTCTCGCAGCGCCAGCCCGGCGACATCCTCTTCTACTCGTCGAACGGAACCGCTTCCGGCGGTTACCACGACTCGATCTACACCGGCAACGGGATGATGGTCGAAGCGGCCCGACCGGGCGTCGGCGTGGTCGAGCGGGCGGTCTGGACGCCGAGTCAGCTCCTGCCGTACGTCGCCCGCCCGAGCGGTTCCCTCTAGCCCGCAGCCCGGTCGTTCCCAGAACGGCTGCGGTAGCAATCGGGATCGGGCATACCTGCCCGGATCAGAGCACCAGGTACGCCCGTTCCCACCAGGTTCGCGACCCGACCCCACGAACACAGAACGGCGCCCGCCCTCCCGATGGAGAGCGGGCGCCGTTCGGCGTCAGGAAGCGTCAGTGACCAGCGGGCACGTACGCGGCCTGGCCGGCCTGCACGATCGCCTCGGCCTCGGCGGCGTCGCCCCAGCCCTCGGCCTTGACCCACTTGTTCGGCTCGAGGTCCTTGTAGCGCTCGAAGAAGTGCGCGATCTCGGCCTTCGTCTGCTCGTCGACGTCCGAGATGTCCTGGATGTGCGTCCAGCGCGGGTCCTTCGCGGGGACCACGAGGACCTTCTCGTCCTTGCCGGCCTCGTCGCTCATCTTGAAGACGCCGACCGGACGGACCTTGACGCCCACGCCGGGGAACGTCGGGAACTCGAGGAGCAGCAGCGCGTCCACGGGGTCGCCGTCGTCGGCCAGGGTCTTCTCGAAGAAGCCGTAGTCGGTCGGGTAGACGAACGACGTGAACAGCACGCGGTCGAGGTAGACACGACCGGTCTCGTGGTCCACCTCGTACTTGTTGCGGCTGCCCTTGGGGATCTCGACGACGACGTCGTACGCGGCCATGTCTGCACTCCTGGTGTGTCGGTGGGGCTGTCGGTGGTCCCGAGAGCGCGGCTAACGTTACCGGGTGAACTCTCCGCGTCCCCGGCTGGACCCTGCCGTCGCCGAGACCCGCCTTGCGGTCCGCGACCTGCTCGCCACCGCGCTCGACGACGGCGTCGTCACCGCGGGTGACCTCGTGCTGGTCGCGCTGAGCGGCGGACCGGACTCGCTCGCGCTCGCAGCGGCCACCGCGTTCGAGGCGGGCAAGCAGGGGCTCCGAGCCGGGGCAGTGATCGTCGACCACGCGCTCCAGGCGGGCTCCGAGGCGGTCGCGAGCCGCGCCTCCCGGCAGGCATCCGAGCTGGGTCTGGACCCGGTCGCGGTCCGCAGGGTCGCGGTCGGCTCCGACGGTGGTCCGGAGGGCGCCGCCCGGGAGGCCCGCCACGCGTCGATCGCCGAGGTCGCGTCCGCCACAGGGGCGCCTCTCGTGCTGTTGGGACACACCCTGGACGACCAGGCCGAGACGGTGCTGCTGGGCCTGCTGCGCGGCAGCGGGCCGGACAGCCTGTCGGGCATGCTGCCGCTCGCGCGGCGCGACCAGGGACCGGCCTACGGCCGCCCGCTGCTCGCCGTGCGTCGGCACGCCACGCGGCAGGCATGCGCCGCCGCCGGGCTGGCGCCGTGGCACGACCCGCAGAACGACGACACGGCGTACGCCCGTGTCCGCGTGCGGAACACCCTCATGCCGGTGCTCGAGCGCGAACTCGGTGCCGGAGTGCCCGAGGCGCTGGCGCGGACGGCCGACCAGCTGCGCGAGGACTCGGCAGCACTCGACCACTTCGCGGAGGAGATGGCGGAGGACATCGCCGAGCACTCCGAGGCCGGCATCTCGCTGTCCGTCCGGGCACTCGGGGCGAACCCGCCGGCGCTCCGGCAGCGACTCGTGCGCCTGGCGGTGGAGAGCGAGTTCGGCGTGACGCTGTCGCGCGTGCAGACGCTCGAGGTCTGCCGGCTCGTCACGGACTGGAGCGGACAGGGACCGATCGACCTGCCGGGCGTCCGGGCGTCGCGATCCGGTGACCGCCTGTCGTTCAGCGCCGGTTAGGCTGGACCGGTGGAACTCTCCGACGTCCAGGCAGACCTGTCCGAAGTCCTCTTCACCCCCGAGCAGATCGACGACAAGCTCGCCGAACTCGCGGCGGTCGTCGACGCCGACTACGCGGGCCGCGACCCCCTGCTCGTCGGTGTGCTGAAGGGTGCCGTCATGGTGATGGCGGACTTCTCGCGGCACCTCAAGATGCAGGCGCGGATGGACTGGATGGCGGTGTCGTCCTACGGCTCCGGCACGAAGTCGTCCGGTGTGGTGCGGATCCTCAAGGACCTCGACACCGACCTGCACGGCCGCGACGTCCTCATCGTCGAGGACATCATCGACTCCGGTCTGACGCTGTCCTGGCTCAAGCAGAACCTGCAGTCCCGCGGTGCCGCGAGCGTCGAGATCGTCGCCCTGCTGCGCAAGCCCGAGGCCGCCAAGGTCGAGGTCGACGTCAAGTACGTGGGCTTCGACATCCCCGACGAGTTCGTGGTCGGCTACGGCCTGGACTACGACGAGCGCTACCGGAACCTGCGCGGTGTCGGCGTCCTGGCGCCGCACGTGTACTCGTAACCCGTCCAGGGGGTACTTGCCTCGGGTTGAGTTCGCCCGCAGAGGACACCCATTCTCGCCACAGAATCGCGGCCGTATGCTGACCTGCACGCAACTTCGGCAGAGAAAGGTGTCGGGCACTCGCGCCCGGATCACATGAACTTCAAGCGCATCTTCCGCGGCCCGTACCTCTACGTGCTGATCGCGCTGGCGGGCATCTTCATCGGCTGGAGCGTCATCAGCCAGGGCAGCACGACCGAGGTCAGCACCCAGAAGGGCCTCGAGCAGCTCGCCGACGGCAAGATCTCGTCCGTCATCGTCAACTCCACCGAGCAGCGGGTCGACATGATCACCCGCGACGGCGACAAGCAGGAGCAGTTCTACTACTCCACGCCCCGTGGCGAAGAGGTCATCCAGGCCGTCAACGACGCCGACCTGCCCAAGGGCTACGACGACCACGTGAACACGGGCAACTGGTTCCTGTCGCTCCTCGGCGTCCTGCTCCCGTTCCTGATCATCGGTGCCCTGTTCTGGTTCCTGCTCTCGAGCGCCCAGGGCGGCGGCTCGAAGGTCATGCAGTTCGGCAAGTCGAAGGCGAAGATCAACAACAAGGAGAACCCGCAGGTGTCGTTCGCCGACGTCGCGGGCTCCGACGAGGCGATCGAGGAACTCCACGAGATCAAGGAGTTCCTGAAGGAGCCGGCGAAGTTCCAGGCCGTCGGCGCCAAGATCCCGAAGGGCGTGCTGCTGTACGGCCCTCCCGGAACCGGCAAGACCCTGCTCGCCCGCGCCGTCGCCGGCGAAGCGGGTGTGCCGTTCTACTCGATCTCCGGTTCGGACTTCGTCGAGATGTTCGTCGGTGTCGGTGCGAGCCGTGTCCGTGACCTCTTCGAGCAGGCCAAGGCGAACTCGCCGGCCATCGTCTTCATCGACGAGATCGACGCCGTCGGTCGTCACCGCGGTGCCGGCATCGGCGGCGGCAACGACGAGCGCGAGCAGACGCTCAACCAGCTGCTCGTCGAGATGGACGGCTTCGACGGCAAGACCAACGTCATCCTGATCGCCGCGACGAACCGTCCCGACGTGCTCGACCCCGCGCTCCTGCGTCCGGGCCGCTTCGACCGCCAGATCGGTGTCGACGCCCCGGGCATGGCCGGCCGCAAGCAGATCCTCGAGGTGCACGCGAAGGGCAAGCCGCTCGCCGCGAGCGTCGACCTCGAGCTGCTCGCCCGCAAGACGCCTGGTTTCACCGGCGCCGACCTGGCGAACGTCCTGAACGAGGCCGCGCTGCTCACCGCCCGGTCGAACGCGCAGCTCATCGACAACCGTGCGCTGGACGAGGCCGTCGACCGCGTCATGGCGGGTCCCCAGCGCCGGACCCGGATCATGTCCGACCAGGAACGCCTGATCACCGCGTACCACGAGGGCGGCCACGCCCTGGCGGCAGCGGCGATGCGGCACACCGACCCGGTCACGAAGATCACGATCCTGCCGCGTGGCCGTGCCCTCGGTTACACGATGGTGCTCCCGCTCGAGGACAAGTACTCGGTCACCCGCAACGAGCTGCTCGACCAGCTCACCTACGCCATGGGTGGACGCGTCGCCGAGGAGATCGTGTTCCACGACCCCACCACCGGCGCCTCGAACGACATCGAGAAGGCCACCGGCACCGCCCGCAAGATGGTCACCGAGTACGGCATGAGCCAGGCCGTCGGGTCCGTCAAGCTCGGCTCCGGGTCGAGCGAGCCGTTCGTCGGCCGTGACATGAGCGGCGGGACCGGTCGCGACTACTCGGAGAACATCGCCCAGACCGTCGACGCCGAGACCCGTGCGCTGCTCGAAGCCGCGCACAACGAGGCCTACCAGGTGCTCAACGACAACCGCGACATCCTCGACCGCCTGGCCGGCGAGCTCCTCGAGAAGGAGACGCTCGACGCACCGGAGCTCGTGGAGATCTTCAAGGACGTCCGCAAGCTGCCGGAGCGCCCGCAGTGGCTCTCCAGCGACAAGCGTCCGGTGAGCAACCTGCCCGCGATCGACGTGCCCGGGCAGGCCGCCGCCACCGCAGCGGACCAGTCGGACAGCGAGTCGACCTCGAAGCCCCGTCGTCGCCCCTTCGGCAACCCGGGTATCGCCCCGGCGTAGGGGGCCGGCATGACCGACCTGCCGACGAGACGTGCTCGTCGGGTCGACACCCGCGGCGGTCCGACACCGGACCGCACGCGGGTGTTGGGCATCCTCAACGTGACGCCGGACTCGTTCAGTGACGGCGGGCTGCACCAGGCCTACGACGCCGCCGTGCAGCACGCGCGTGACCTCGTCGCTGCGGGTGCCGACATCATCGACGTCGGTGGGGAGTCGACCCGCCCGGGCTCCGAACGGGTGCCGGTGCCGGTCGAGCAGGAGCGCGTCCTGCCGGTCGTCCGGCAGCTCGTCGCCGAGGGCATCCCGGTGAGCGTCGACACGATGAACGCCTCGACCGCCGAACGGGCCGTCGAACTCGGCGCCGCGATCATCAACGACGTGTCCGGGGGCCTGGCCGACCCGGACATGGCCCGTGTGGTCGCGTCGACCGGGGCCGGCTTCGTGGTCATGCACTGGCGTGGCCACAGCGACCGGATGTACCGCAACGCCGAGTACGTGCACGCCGTCGACGAGGTCCGGCGCGAGGTCGAGATGCGGGTCGCCGAGCTCATCGTCCTCGGGGTGCGCCAAGAGCAGGTCGTGATCGACCCGGGCCTCGGCTTCGCCAAGCAGGGCGTGCAGAACTGGGAGATCCTGGCCGGCTACGAACGGTTCGCCTCGATCGGCCTGCCGGTGCTCGTCGCCGCATCACGCAAGCGGTTCCTGGACGGCGTCGGCAGCCCCGAGGGTGCCCCGCCGAAGGACCGCGACCTCGCCACCGCCGCCATCAGCCTGCTCGCCGCCGAACGCGGCGCGTGGGGGGTGCGCGTGCACGACCCGGCACCGACCCGTGCCGTGCTCGACGTCTGGGACGCCTGGAGGGCAGCTCGCTCGTGAACGACACCATCCGCCTCGTCGGGGTCCGCGCACGCGGCCACCACGGGGTCTTCGACCATGAACGTGCCGACGGTCAGGACTTCGTCGTCGACGTCGCCGTGGAGCTCGACGCCCGCGCGGCCTCGGACAGCGACGACCTCGACGCCACCGTGCACTACGGCGTGCTCGCCGAGCAGGTCGTCGCCGAGATCGAACGCGACCCGGTGGACCTGATCGAGACCCTCGCCGAACGCATCGCGTCCGCGGTGCTCACCCACCGTGCGGCCCTGGCGACCGAGGTCACCGTGCACAAGCCGCAGGCACCCATCACCGTGCCGTTCACCGACGTCTCGATCACCATCCGCCGTGCCCGCGGGGCGACCGTGCCGGACGAGGAAGAAGAGTGAGCCGCGTCGTCGTCGCGCTCGGCGCCAACCTCGGCGACCGGGGGAGCACTCTCCGCGCCGCCGCCCGAGCGGTCGCCGCGCTGCCCGGGGTCCACCCGGTGGCGTCGAGCCACGAGGTCGAGTCGGTCGCCGTCACCCTGGACGGCCGCGACGACACCAAGCCGCGGTACCGCAACGCCGTCGTGGTCGTCGACACCGACCTCGAGCCGCAGGCGTTCCTCGACGCGCTGCACGGCATCGAGGACGAGCACGGCCGCACCCGCGACGTCCGCTGGGGCGACCGGACCCTCGACCTCGACGTCGTCGCCGTCGACGACCTGCGCATCGACACCGCCACGCTCACCGTCCCGCACCCCCGTGCCGCCGAGCGGGCGTTCGTGCTCGCACCGTGGCTCGACGCCGACCCCGCGGCCGTCCTGCCCGGCGCCGGACCGGTGGCCGACCTGCTCGCCGCCGTGGGGGACGACACCGAGCGCGTCGACGAGCCGCGCCTGTTCGCGGACGTGCTCGGTGCCTCCCGGGCCACCGCCGAAGGGAACGTGACCCAGCCGTGAAGCCGACCCGTCCCTCCACCCTGCTCAGCATCGCCGTCGTGACCGCGGTGGCGGGCTTCGCGTTCGACGCGGTGCTCGCCTCGCGACAGTCGCCGACGCTGCTGCTCGCCGTGCCGCTCGGCATCACGCTCGCGTTCATCGGCGTCGCCGTCGTGCTCATGGCGCGTCCTGTCCGCCGACACGCCCGCGAGGGCGCCGGCCGGCAGCGCCCGGTCGACCCGCTCTACGCTACGCGCGTGGTGGTGCTGGCGAAGGCCTCGAGCATCTGCGGCGTCCTGTTCGGCGGCTTCGCGATCGGGCTGGTCGTGTACCTCCTGACCCGCTCGGTGACGCCTTCGCTAGGCTCGACCCTGCCGAACGTGGTCGCCGTCGGGGGCGGGATCGTGCTGACGGTCTGCGCACTCGTGGCAGAGCGCATGTGCATCGCCCCTCCGGGCGACGACGACGAACCGGGCGATCCCCGGAACGGCACGACGGCGAACTGACCCGAGCGCACCCCGCACGACGGCGAACTGACCCGAGCACACCACCAGGAGGCCCGCGATGGCGCGTGAACGACTCGACGAGCCGGGCCTTGGCCTGACCGGCATCGACTGGACCAGGGTGTCCGCGAAGCTCGTGTGGACCGAACTCATCACGACCCTGGTGATCGGCCTGGTGGTGACCGCCGGCCTGGTCCTGATCGGGATCGTCAACGACGGCTTCGGCTCGGGCGCCGGCACGGTCTGGTTGCTCATCGGCATCGTGGTGCTGGTCATCACGCTCGTCACCGCTGCGCTGACGCCCCGCCGGGTCCGTGCGATCGGCTACGCCCTGCGCGACGACGACCTGGTGGTCCGCCGCGGCCTGATGTGGCAGCGCTTCACGGCGGTGCCGTACGGGCGCATGCAGCTCGTCGACGTGGCACGTGGTCCGCTCGACCGGGCGCTCGGCATGAGCGAGCTGAAGTTCGTGACGGCCGCGGCCGCCACGAACGTCCGCATCCCCGGCATCCCCGCGACGGACGCCGACGAACTGCGCGACCGGCTCGTCGAGCTCGCCGAGTCCCGCCGCGCCGGGCTGTAGGGGGTCGCGGTGACCTTCCGACCCGGCCCGCCGCCGCCCGCCCCGCCCACGCGCGGGAACGCCGCTGCCGCAGCGCCCCTGACCGACGGCGAGTGGCACCGCCTGCACCCGCTGACCCCGCTGCTCAAGGGCGGGATCTTCCTGATCGTCATCCTCGGCTACGTGCTGAACAGCCTGCGTGACCAGCTCGTCGAGTTCTTCATCCCCGGCGGCGAGCAGCAGGACGGCGACCCCGTCCGTTACGTCTACGAGCACGGCGTCGTCGGCTGGGTGCTGCTCGGCGTCGCGGTGTTCCTGCTCGTGCTGATCGGGCTCTTCTACCTGTCCTGGCGGATGCACGAGTTCCGGGTCACCGGCGAGATCGTCGAGGTCCGCTCCGGCGTGCTGTTCCGGAACCACCGCAAGGCCCGGCTCGACCGGATCCAGGGCATCAACATCTCGCGTCCGCTCATCCCGCGGGTGTTCGGCACGGCGAAGCTCGAGATCGCCCAGGCCGGCAACGACGCCAACGTGCAGCTCGCGTACCTCGGGGTGAAGGCCGCCGACGACCTGCGGCTGCGCATCCTCGTGCTCGCCTCTGGTGCGAAGGACGACGACCGTGGCAGTGGTCCGGCGCGCGCGTCGAACGGTGTGCTGCAGGACCGCGTCGACGAGATGTTCTCGCCCGAGCTCGACCCCGCCGCGGTGCAGGCCACCCGGATCGTCAAGGTGAAGCCCGGTCGGCTGATCGCGTCGATGCTGCTCTCCGGCACCACCGTCTTCATCCTGCTGGCCGTGGCGGCGATGATCGTCAGCGTCGTGCTCACCGGCGAGTACGGGATCCTGTTCGGCCTGTTCCCCGCCGTGATCGGTGCGGGCAGCTACTACGTCCGCAAGTTCTCGCGGTCACTGCAGTACACGATCGCCGAGACCCGCGACGGCATCCGGATCGGGTTCGGGCTCGTCTCGACCTCGAACGAGACGCTGCCCCCCGGCCGCATCCACGCCGTCAGCGTCGCGCAGCCACTGCTCTGGCGTCCGTTCGGCTGGTGGGACATCCGGATCAACCGGGCGACGACCGCCGGCAACGGTGCGTCGAGCAACCAGCAGGCCTCCGCCATCGTGCTGCCCGTCGGCACCGCGGCCGACGTCCGCGAGGTCCTCGACATCATCCTGCCCGGCCTGGTCGGCACCGTCGTCGCGGGCCCCGAGGCCTCGCCGGAGGCCCTGCGGGAAGGCTCCGCCGAGGCCGTGAGCGTCGTCGACGACAGCCTGACCACGAGCGGCGACCAGGGCGGCTTCGTGCACTCCCCGCGCCGCGGCGCGTGGCTCCGCCCGTTCGCGTTCCGGCGCAACGGGTACCGGTTCGTGCAGGGCGCGGTGCTGCTCCGGCTCGGCGCCGTCTGGCGGTCGCTCGTCATCGTGCCGCTGCCCCGGGTGCAGAGCGTCAAGGTCGAACAGGGTCCGCTCGAGCGTGTCCTGCGGCTCGCCGCCGTCCACGTGCACACCGTCGCAGGGCCGGTCTCGGCCCGCGTCGGTGCGCTCGACGCGCGGGACGCGCAACGTCTGTGGTCCGAGACCACCCAGCGCGCCGTCGAGGCCGCTGCGGTCGACACATCCCACCGGTGGCGCGAACGGGAGGCCCGTCCCGAGTCCGCCAGGCACGCTGCGGACGTGCCGTGGCCCGGGACCGGAGCCCCTGCCGGACCCGACGCCGACCACCGGCCCGGCACCGTGCCTCCCGGCCCGGGGTGGAGCGACGTGCCGCCGACCGGAGCGGTCCGATGAGGGCCGGGCGCCTCGGTGTCGGCATCGTCGGGGCCGGACGGGTCGGACCCGTGCTCGGCGCCGCGCTCGCGAACGCGGAGCACGCGGTCGTCGGCGTGACCGCCGTGTCCGCCGAGAGCCGTGACCGCGCCGAGGCGATGCTGCCCGGCGCTCCCGTGCTCGCGACGCCGGACCTGGTCGAGCGGAGCGAACTCGTCCTGCTCGCGGTGCCGGACGACCAGCTGGCCTCGCTCGTGCAGGGCCTGGCGGACGCCGGCATCTGGCAGCCCGGGCAGCTCGTCGTGCACACCAGCCCGGACCACGGCGTCGGCATCCTCGCCCCCGCGATGGCGGCTGGTGCGATCCCGCTCGCCATCCACCCCGCGATGGCGTTCACCGGCACCAGCGTCGATCTGTCGCGGCTCCGTGACGCCTACTGCGCGGTCACCGCCCCGTCGCCCGTGCTGCCCATCGCGCAGGCCCTGGTGGTCGAGATGGGTGCCGAGCCGTTCGTCATCGCCGAGGGGGACCGGCCCGCGTACGCCGACGCCGTCCGCGCCGCCGTGAGCTTCTCGACCGCGATCGTGGACCAGTCGGCGGGCACGCTCTCCGGCATCGGTGTGGACCACCCCGGCCGGGTGCTCGGTGCGCTCGTCCGCTCCGCCGTCGACAACGCACTGACGGCGGCCGACGGGCAGTCCACGCTGTAGGGGCGTGGCGGCCGGTCACGACTCCCCGCTCAGTTCCGCCGAGTGGTCACGAGCCGTCGGCCCGCGGCGCTCCGGCCGACGGAACCTGACCGGTCGGCGCCGCGCCGGCGGGGAGTCGTGACCAGTCGAGGGGACCCGTCCGGGCACGGTTCGGGGGCGGGAGCGCGGCGCGGGTAGCATTTCCCCCGACCCCCACGACCATCGGAGCCGCACCCGCATGACCGACGAGACCGCCACCACCGACACCGCGATCGCCGACGCCGCCGCACTGGCCGAGCAGGAGACCAGCGAGCAGCGACAGGTCCGGCTCGACAAGCGCGCGAAGCTGCTCGAGTCCGGCATCGAGGCGTACCCCGCCGAGCTCCCGATCACGACGACGATCCCGGCGGTCCGCGAGCAGTACGCGCACCTCGAGACGGGTGAGGAGACGCAGGACGTCGTCGGTGTCGCCGGCCGCATCGTGTTCTCGCGCAACACCGGCAAGCTCTGCTTCGCGTCGTTGCAGTCCGGCGACGGGTCCCGCATCCAGGCGATGGTGTCCCTCGCCGAGGTCGGTGACGAGTCCCTCGCGCGCTGGAAGGAGTTCGTCGACCTCGGCGACCACGTGTTCGTGCACGGCCGCGTGATCTCCTCGCGCCGCGGTGAGCTGTCGATCATGGTCGACGAGTGGGCGATCGCGGCGAAGGCGATCCTGCCGCTGCCGAACCTGCACAACGAACTGAACGAGGAGACGCGGGTCCGCCAGCGCTACCTCGACCTCATCGTCCGCGACGAAGCCCGCGCCACCGTCCGCGCCCGCGCCGCCGTGATGTCCTCGCTCCGCCAGACCTTCACCGAGCACGAGTACCTCGAGGTCGAGACGCCGATGCTGCAGACCCAGCACGGTGGCGCCTCGGCTCGTCCGTTCGTGACCCACTCCAACGCGTTCGACACCGAGCTCTTCCTGCGCATCGCGCCCGAGCTCTTCCTGAAGCGCGCGGTCGTCGGCGGCATCGACCGGGTGTTCGAGATCAACCGGAACTTCCGCAACGAGGGCGCCGACTCGTCGCACTCGCCCGAGTTCGCGATGGTCGAGGCGTACCAGGCGTACGGCAACTACGAGCAGATGGCCGACCTGACGCAGGAGCTCGTGCAGAACGCTGCGCGGGCCGTGACCGGAGGCTCGCTCGAGGTCACCCTGCCCGACGGCAGCACGTACGACCTCGGCGGCGAGTGGCCGCGCATCGACATGTACGGCTCGCTGTCCGAGGCGGCCGGTCGTGAGATCACCCCGGAGACTCCGCTGTCCGAGCTGCAGGAGCTCGCCGCTGCCGAGGGCGTCGAGGTCGCGCACGCCACGCACGGCAAGTACGTCGAGGAGCTCTGGGAGCACTTCGTCATCGACTCGCTCGACCGCCCGACGTTCGTGATGAACTTCCCGGTCGACACCTCGCCGCTCACCCGCGAGCACCGCACCCGTCCGGGCATCGTCGAGAAGTGGGACCTGTACGTCCGCGGGTTCGAGCTCGCGACGGCGTACTCCGAGCTCGTCGACCCGGTCGTGCAGCGGGAGCGCTTCGTCGAGCAGGCGAAGCTCGCAGCCGGCGGCGACCCCGAGGCGATGCGGGTCGACGAGGAGTTCCTGCGGGCACTCGAGCACGCGATGCCCCCGTCGGGTGGCATGGGCATGGGCGTCGACCGCCTGCTCATGGCGATCACCGGCCTCGGGATCCGCGAGACGATCCTCTTCCCGCTGGTCAAGTAGCCCCCGGTTCCCCGGGGTACGATGCTCGGGTGCCGCATGGAGTCGTGACCGGGATCATCTTCGCCCTGACGCCGACCATCGTCGTCGGCCTCATCTTCTGGTTCGTGATGCGTGCCATCATGCGGGCCGACCGCACCGAGCGTGCCGCGTACGCCAAGGTCGAGGCCGAGGAGCGTGCCCGGTTCGAGCGCGAGCACGGCGTCCCCGCGCCGGCACCGGCCTCGGCCGAGTAGCGCTGCGCGACCTCCGTACCATCCGAAGGCCGTCGTCCGCACTGCGGACGGCGGCCTTCGACGTCTGTGCCCCTTCGACGTCCGTGCGCCCTCGACCGGTCACGCACCGTTCACCTCGCCGTCGCGCGCCGGGGTGAGCATCGTCCGCATGGCAACCACACACCCCTTCACGGGTCGCAGCCTCGTCGGTGACATCGAGAGCGAGTACGACGAGTTCGACCGAGACGCCGACCTCGAGGCGTCCAAGCGCCGGGACGGGTGGCTCGAACCCTCCTGGTGACCCCCACCCACTCGGTTTTCGGGGTACGACCACCGGATCGCATCGATCCGGCCGGACGTACCCCTTTTGCATGTCCGGAAGGCGCGGTCGTGCGGGGTACAGGATCGGAAACGCGTGAGAAACACGCCTGCAACGCCGGAAACATCACGTCACACCCTTGATCCGCGGCGGTTCGGGGGGCCACACTGGCAGCATCGCTGTACCCCACGGGGGACGGTTTCGATGACGAAGCACGGAGAAGCCTGAGAATCATTCCGATCGGTTTGTGGGGTACACCTCCGGACCGCTTTACTCGTGATCACCCCAAGCAGCACCCAGAAGCACCACCCCCAGCACCACCGCACGAAGCCATCACCGCCGAACGCAGGGAGCAACACCATGACGATCGCACCGGCTGCACCGAGCACCACCCGCCGCGCCACCACGAAGAAGGCAGCGGCATCGAAGACCCAGGCCGCCGAGTCCACGACGACCTCCCTCGACACCGAGGTCGAGGCCGACGAGCAGCTCGCCGGTGTCCGCGGCGCCTCCGTCGACCAGGTCGGCGACTACCTGCGCCACATCGGTCGCCTCTCGCTCCTCACCGCCGAGGAAGAAGCGCAGATCGCCCGTCGCATCGAGGTCGGTCTCTTCGCGGAAGAGAAGCTCGCGACCGAGAAGGGCCTCGCGAAGACCCTGCAGCGCGAACTCCGCTGGCTCGTCCGCGACGGTGAGCGCGCCAAGGAGCGCATGATCACGTCGAACCTCCGTCTGGTCGTCAGCATCGCGAAGCGCTACTCGCAGCGTGGCCTGCCGTTCATGGACGTCATCCAGGAGGGCAACCTCGGCCTGGTCCGTGCGGTCGAGAAGTTCGACTTCACGCAGGGCTACAAGTTCTCGACCTACGCCACCTGGTGGATCCGCCAGGCGATCTCGCGTGGTCTCGCCGACAAGGCCCGCACGATCCGCATCCCGGTCCACACCGTCGAGCTGATCAACAAGATCTCCCGCACCGAGCGCGACCTGACCGTCGACCTCGGCCGCGCGCCGATGCCCGACGAGGTCGCCGCCGAGCTGAGCATGTCGGTCGAAGAGCTCGTGGACCTCAAGGGCCGTTCGCACGAGCCGGTCTCGATCCACACCGTGGTCGGCGACTCGGACGACAGCGAGCTCGGTGACTTCATCGAGGACGAGGACGCTGCGTCCCCGAACGAGCTCACCGAGACCACGCTGCTGCACCGCGACATCCGTTCGATCGTCGCCGAGCTGCCGAGCGAGGAAGCCAACGTGATCCGCATGCGCTACGGCCTCGACGACGACAAGCCGATGACGCTCGACGAGATCTCGAAGATCGTGCACACGACCCGCCAGGCCGTCAGCCGGGTGGAGTCGCGCGCCAAGCTGCGCCTGTTCGCCAAGGCGGTCTCGCAGGACATGCAGCTGTACCTGACCGACTGAGGTCAGCAGGCTTCGGCCGGCGCTCGCGTCGGCAGGGGAACCCGGGTCGGTCTGTGGGAAGACGATCCGGTGGGGTGATGGGAAGGCCCGCTCGAGCACTGCTCGAGCGGGCCATTCACGTTCGTGGGCGCCTGATGCCAGCCCGGATCGCTACTGGTCGAGTTCGCGCCCGAGCTTCTGCCGCAGGTCGCTCGGGATCAGCTCGATGAGCTGGTCGGGGCGGACCGGCAGGTCGAGCAGGCTGAGCTTCACCCGCCCGGTGCGTCCGTGCCGCTCGGCGTCGAGCCGCACGACGCTGCCGGCGTCCTTGCGGAGTCGGACGTCGATCTGCGCTCCGGTGGCGACCTCGCCGACGACGAGCCCGTCGACCTCGAGTGCGGCGCTCCTGGTGCCCTCGGCGATGTCGAACCGGTAGCGCTCGCGGGCGGCGAGCACCACGGCACGGTCGATCCCCGCCATCGGTGCAACCGGGGTCACGACGGACCCGGAGAGTGCGGGGGACAGCACCGGACCGCCCGCGGCGTAGTTGTACGCGGTGGAGCCAGCCGGGGTCGCGGCGACGATGGCGTCGGCGCGGTAGTACCCGTAGCCGAGCCCGCCGACGCTGAGGTCGGCCGACACCTGGCCGGAACCGGGGCGCCGCACGATGGTCAGGTCGTTGAACGCGAGGTAGTCCGTGCGTGCGCCGCTCCAGGACAGCCGGGCCTCGAGCGCGTGGTGCGGCTCGAGCTGGTACTCGCCGGCCGACAGTCGGTCGAGCGCTGCCTCGAGTTCGGGCGGTTCGATCTCCACCAGGAAGCCGACGTTGCCGTAGTTCACGCCGAGCACCGGGACCGGGCGCTTCGCCACGAGTCGCATGGCGCCGAGCATGGTGCCGTCGCCGCCGAGGGCCACGACGAGGTCGACGCGTGCGGTGAAGTCGTCGTCCTCCACCGCGGTGATGCCCCCGCCGATCCGCTGTGCGTCGGCTCGGCGGGCGACGAGCTCGCCCCGGCCGGACGCGTTCCATCGCTGCAGGGTCGTGACGGACTCCTGCACGTTCTTGGTCGGGTGGACGACGAGGCCGACGACGGGCTGATCCATGACCGAATGGTACCGAGCCGCGCTGAACCGAGGGCTGTTCAATTGCCATCGCATGCGATATTCTGAATACATGCAGATCGCTCAGCTGTCCGTCGCCCTCCCCACCGTCCGGCAGGGTCGCGAGATCGTGCTGCTCGCCGACCTCGAGTCCCACGAGACGGGCTTCGGCTTCGTCGACGCGGAGCACCTCCTGCTCGCCGCCGTCACGCTCTGCAACGGGATGCCCCGGTTCCGCCCGGTCCTCGAGGCGCACGGGGTCAGCCCCGAAGCCGTCCGCTCCGAGATCAGCGTCTTCGTCGGTGCGCGGGCCGCGTGCCCCGACGAGCACGACCGGGTCGCCTGCACCCCGGCGGCCGCCAGGGTCCTCGCACGAGCAGCCGTCCTCGCCGGTCCGGCCGAGCGCGTCCGCCCGGTGCACGTCGTGCTGGCCGTCCTCGACGGCGTCGACGACCCGTTCATGGGCTCGGCGCACGACGTCCTCGACGCCCTGGGTGTCGAGCCGCGCCGCTTCCGGCGTGCCCTGCGCCGGGCAGGGCGCCGCGCCTGAGACGCGATGAGATGACGGACGGGAGGCCCGTGGCGGACGCCGCCACGGGCCTCCCGTCGTCTGTTCCGTTCGCTCACTGCGCACATCGCGCAGTGAGGTCACGCCCACGGCGAACAGGGGCAGCCCGCACGGGGAGCGCTGGTTACTCTCGGAGTACGTGACCGGACTCAGACGAGACCGGACCAGCTGTCGGCTCCGTCAGAAAGGGCCAAGGGAGAGCACATGTTCGAGAGATTCACCGACCGAGCCCGTCGTGTTGTCGTCCTCGCTCAAGAAGAAGCGAAGATGCTCAACCACAACTACATCGGCACCGAGCACATCCTCCTCGGCCTGATCCACGAGGGCGAGGGCGTTGCTGCCAAGGCGCTGGAGTCGCTCGGCATCTCGCTCGACGCCGTGCGCGAGCAGGTCCAGGACATCATCGGCCAGGGTCAGCAGCAGCCGACCGGGCACATCCCCTTCACGCCGCGTGCCAAGAAGGTGCTCGAGCTGTCCCTGCGCGAGGCGCTGCAGCTCGGCCACAACTACATCGGTACCGAGCACATCCTGCTCGGCCTGATCCGCGAGGGCGAGGGCGTCGCAGCCCAGGTCCTCGTGAAGCTCGGCGCCGACCTCAACCGGGTCCGCCAGCAGGTCATCCAGCTCCTGTCCGGCTACCAGGGCAAGGAAGCGGTCGCCGTCGGCGGCGAGCAGCAGCAGAACGCGCAGCAGGGTTCGCAGGTCCTCGATCAGTTCGGTCGCAACCTCACCCAGGCCGCGCGCGACGGCAAGCTCGACCCCGTCATCGGGCGCGAGAAGGAGATGGAGCGGGTCATGCAGATCCTCTCCCGCCGCTCCAAGAACAACCCCGTCCTGATCGGTGAGCCCGGCGTCGGCAAGACCGCCGTCGTCGAGGGCCTCGCCCAGGCGATCGTCAAGGGCGACGTGCCCGAGACGCTGAAGGACAAGCAGCTCTACTCGCTCGACCTCGGGTCGCTCATCGCCGGGTCCCGCTACCGCGGTGACTTCGAGGAGCGCCTGAAGAAGGTCACGAAGGAGATCCGCACCCGCGGCGACATCATCGTCTTCATCGACGAGATCCACACGCTCGTCGGTGCCGGTGCTGCCGAAGGTGCTATCGACGCCGCGTCGATCCTCAAGCCCCTCCTCGCCCGCGGTGAGCTCCAGACCATCGGTGCCACCACGCTCGACGAGTACCGCAAGCACTTCGAGAAGGACGCAGCACTCGAGCGTCGCTTCCAGTCGGTGCAGGTCAACGAGCCGTCGCTACCGCACACGATCAACATCCTCAAGGGTCTGCGCGACAAGTACGAGGCGTTCCACAAGGTGTCCATCACCGACGGTGCGATCGTCTCGGCCGCCAACCTGGCGGACCGCTACGTGCAGGACCGCTTCCTGCCGGACAAGGCCATCGACCTGATCGACGAGGCCGGCGCTCGCCTGCGGCTGTCGATCCTGTCGGCGCCCCCGGAGCTCCGCGAGTTCGACGAGAAGATCTCGACGGTCCGCGGGCAGAAGGAAGCCGCCATCGAGGAGCAGGACTTCGAGAAGGCCGCCTCGCTGCGTGACGAGGAGAAGAAGCTCCTGGGTGAGCGTCTCCGCCTCGAGAAGCAGTGGCGTGCCGGTGACGTCGCCGCGTCCGGCACCGTCGACGAGGGCATCATCGCCGAGGTCCTGGCGCAGGCCACGGGCATCCCGGTGTTCAAGCTCACCGAAGAGGAGACCTCGCGTCTCGTCTTCATGGAGAAGGCGCTGCACCAGCGGGTCATCGGACAGGAAGAAGCCATCTCGGCGCTGTCCAAGACCATCCGCCGGACCCGTGCCGGTCTGAAGGACCCGAACCGCCCCTCGGGCTCGTTCATCTTCGCCGGGCCCACGGGCGTCGGCAAGACCGAGCTCGCCAAGGCGCTCGCCGAGTTCCTGTTCGACGACGAGGGCGCACTGATCTCCCTCGACATGTCGGAGTTCGGTGAGAAGCACACCGTCTCGCGTCTGTTCGGTGCCCCTCCCGGGTTCGTCGGCTTCGAAGAGGGCGGCCAGCTCACCGAGAAGGTGCGCCGCAAGCCGTTCTCCGTGGTCCTGTTCGATGAGATCGAGAAGGCCCACCCGGACATCTTCAACTCGCTGCTGCAGGTGCTCGAGGAAGGCCGTCTCACCGACGGTCAGGGCCGTGTGGTCGACTTCAAGAACACCGTCATCATCATGACCACGAACCTCGGTTCGCAGGGCATCGCCGGTGGCCCGGTGGGCTTCCAGGTCGAGGGTGACTCGGCCGTCGGCTACGACCGCATGCGCGGCAAGGTCAACGAGGAGCTCAAGAAGCACTTCAAGCCCGAGTTCCTGAACCGCGTCGACGACACGATCGTGTTCCCGCAGCTGTCGCAGCCCGAGCTGCTGCAGATCGTGGACCTGTTCGTGAAGCGTCTGGCGGACCGTCTGCTCGACCGCGACATGACGGTGGAGCTCACCCTCCCCGCCAAGGAGCAGCTCATCAAGGTCGGGTTCGACCCGTCCCTCGGCGCTCGCCCGCTGCGTCGCGCGATGCAGCACGAGGTCGAGGACCAGCTGTCCGAGCACATCCTGCAGGGTGAGCTCAACGCCGGTGACCACGTGAAGGTCGACTTCGTCGACGGTGCGTTCCACTTCGAGACCGGACGTCAGCCGGGCCGCGAAGAGGTCCTCGCCGGCGCAGCCGCGGTCGAGACCGCGACCGACGCGCCCCAGGGTGAGATCGAGTCCTAGACCCGACACCAGACAGACGGGAGGCCCGGTGCCAGCTGGCACCGGGCCTCCCGTCTGTCCGTGTGCGGACGTCTCAGGCGATGATCACGCCTGCACGTCGCCGCGCCAGCCCGTGTCGGTCGGGGCGGACTCGACGCGCTCCTTGTAGTTCTGCAGGTCCTTCTTGATGGCGTGGCCACCGACGCCGACCGCTGCGCCGAGCTTCTCGAGGAAGCCGGACGGCTCCCAGTCGATCTGCGCGGTGACGCGCGTCTCGGTGTCGGACAGCTTGTGGAAGGTGACGACACCGGCATGGTCGGTCTCGCCGTCCTTGACGGTCCATGCCACCCGCTCGTCGGGGTGCTGCTCGGTGATGACGGCACGGAACTCGCGCTCCTGGCCGGCGACCTTCACGGTCCAGTCGGTGGTCTTGTCGTCGACCTGGACGATCTTCTCGACCTCGTCGAGGAAGTGCGGGAACTCCTCGAAGCGGGTCCACTGACCGTACGCTGCGGAGACGGGGACGTTGACGTCGACGGTTTCGATGATCTGAGGCATGGTGTGGACGGTAGGCGGCTGCGCCTGTGCACCGTCCAGCGGGGTGTCCCCCGGGAAGGTCTGCTGCCGTTCGTCCGGGCGCGGCTATGGTTGTGGGGATGACAGAGCACGGGAAGCACGCGTTCGACGTCCGTGACGAGCACGGGATCCTCGTGCGACCGGCGCTCGCCTCCGACGTCCCGCACATCCAGCGGCTCATCGCCCCCTACGTCGACCGACGCATCCTGCTCGGCAAGGAGAACGTCGCGCTCTACGGCTCGATCCAGCAGTTCCGGATCGCCGAAGGGCCCGACGGGGTACCGATCGGCTGCGGCGCCCTCGCCGTCTTCTGGGACGACATCGCCGAGGTCCGCACGCTCGCCCTCGACGCCGACTGGATCCACAAGCGCGTCGGACATCGCATGCTCGAGGCGCTCGAGCACGACGCCCGCGAACTCGGCGTCGCACGGATCTTCTGCCTGACGTTCGAGGTCGACTTCTTCGCGAAGCACGGGTACCTCGAGATCGGCGAGCAGGTCGTCGAACCCGCGGTCTACGCCGAGCTGGTCCGGTCGTCGGACGAAGGGGTCGCGGAGTTCCTCGACCTCGCCCGGGTCAAGCCGAACACCCTCGGCAACACCCGCATGCTGAAGATCCTCTGACGCTTTCGCGCGGCACCCGGCGGGGGTCCCGCACCGGGCATCCGGGGTTGTCTACCCTGTGCGCATGTCGTCGTTGCGTCACCCCGTCGGGCCCGAGAAGCCGGTCGTGTACTGGCGCCGTCGCGCAGCCGTGCTCGGCGCGCTCGTGATCATCGTCGTGGTGGTCGTGCTCATCGTCGTCGGGCGGGGGAGCGCGTCGACCCCGACGGCAGCGCCCACGTCCTCGCCGTCCGCCTCGGCTTCGGCTTCGGCCGGTGGTGCGTCGTCCGCTGCCCCGTCACGCTCGGCGTCAGCATCTGCGGCGGCGTCTGGGTCCGGCGCTGCCGACGGGTCGACGTGCAGCAAGGACCAGGTCGTCCTCACGCCGGTGCTCGACAAGGAGGCGTACGGCCCCACCGAGGACCCGAAGATCGCCATGTCGATCAAGAACACCGGCACGAACTCGTGCCACCTCGACCTCGGGTCAGCGCAGCAGGTACTGACGATCAGCTCGGGCGAGGAGCAGTACTGGTCGTCGAAGGACTGCCAGACCGGCGGCACGAACCAGGACGTCACGATCAAGTCCGGCCAGACCCTGACCACGCCCGCGATCGCGTGGGACCGCACCCGGTCGTCCACCACGACGTGCGATGCGTCCCGCCCGGCGGTCTCGGGCGACGGGGCCAGCTACCACCTGCAGGTCGCGGTCGGGAACCTGAAGTCGAAGGCATCGGTGCAGTTCATCCTGCAGTAGCTCTGGCGCCGCGCGTTGTGGTGGTTCGAGGTGCCTTTGGTTGTGCGACGGTGAAGAGCGCTCGGCGACCCCGGGGACAGCAAACGGCCCCGCCGTCCAGAGGACGACGGGGCCGTTCGAAGCTGATGTGATCAGCCGAGGACGGTGATGTTCTCCGCCTGCGGGCCCTTGCGGCCCTCGGTGATGTCGAACTCCACCTTCTGGTTCTCCTCCAGCGACTTGTAGCCGTTGCCGGCGATCGCGGAGAAGTGCGCGAAGACGTCAGCGCTTCCGTCGTCCGGGGCGATGAAGCCGAAGCCCTTTTCGTTGTTGAACCACTTGACGGTACCGGTAGATGCCATGATGGCGTTTCCTTAGCTTTCTTGCGTTCCGCCATGGTGCGATCGCACCTGCGGAGCCCCGACGTACGTCGACGGGGGTGATGCGCCACGCGGGCAGGTGCCGGCGGGACGGGTTCGGGGTCAGGCCTGACGGCCAGTGACCCTGGTAGTCCGAGTTGAGGGGCAAACCACCTCGCTCGAACGTTGAGCGCCGCCGAAGCGGTTCCATCAGGCTAGCGTGCTCAGGGCCGACTGGCTACCCGTGCGTCACGGAACGGCGAAAATCTGGTGGAATTGATCAGATGGCAGACAAGGAACAGCGCTTCCGGAGCGAGCAGCTCGAGGAAGCCCTCGCGAAGCAGGACGTCGCTGCGGTGGCGTTCGCGCTGCGCAACGACATCGTGATCGTCCCCCGGCTCGTGACCGGCAAGAAGGACATGCAGGTGCGGGTGTTCGGGCGCGAAGGCTCCGAGAAGCGCATCCTGCTGCTGTTCTCGTCGGCTGACGCCTACACAGCGATGGTGCCGGACGAGAAGATCCGGCAGGTCATGGTCTACGACGGGCCTCGGCTCGAGGAGTTCCTGGCCGCCCACCTCGACATGCTCGAGGGCGTGTTCTTCGACATCGCCGGGCCGAACACCATGCAGGCGACCCCGGAGGACCTGCTGGCCGCATTGCGCGCTTAGTCGATCAGAACGCGCGGTCGAGCTCGCGCTCGCGAGCTGACTGCGTCATCGAGAACGCCACACGCAGTGCTTCGCGCAGATGCCCGGAGTCGGCGCCGAGAACGGTGGTGAAGCCGAGTCGGCTCGCTTCGTTCACCCGTTGCTTGGTCCCCGTGGCCGGACGGATCTCGCCCGCCAGACTGATCTCGCCCACGGCCGCGAGCGTGTGCGGGTACGGGCGGTCCCGTGCTGCACTCGCCAGCGCAAGAGCGATCGCCAGGTCGGCTCCGGGTTCGGTGAGCTTCATGCCGCCCACCGTCGAGACGTAGACGTCGGCATCGGAGAGCTTGAGACCGGCTCGGCGTTCGAGCACCGCGAGCAGCATCGCCACGCGTGACGCATCGACGCCGTTCACGACCCGGCGGGGCTGCGGAGCCGAGCTCGGGACGATGAGCGCCTGGACCTCGACCGGGAGCGCCCGGCGCCCCTCGAGCGCGACGGTCACGCACGTGCCGGAGACCGGAGTCGCGTTCTTCGACATGAAGAGGCCGCTCGGGTCCGGGACCTCGTGGATGCCGTCCCCGCCCATGTCGAAGCACCCGACCTCGTCCGTGGGGCCGAAGCGGTTCTTCAGTGCACGGACGAAGCGGAGCGCGGTCTGCCGGTCGCCCTCGAAGTGGCAGACGACGTCGACCAGGTGCTCGAGCAGGCGTGGCCCGGCGATGGTGCCGTCCTTCGTGACGTGGCCGACGATCAGGACCGGGAGGGCGCGGTCCTTCGCGATCCGGATCAGGGTCGAGGCGACCTCGCGCACCTGCGACGTCCCACCTGCGATGCCGTCGATCGAGCTCGACGAGATGGTCTGCACGGAGTCGGCGATGAGCAGATCCGGCTTGACCTGGTCGATCTGGCCGATGATGACGCCGAGGTCGACCTCGCTCGCCAGGTAGAGGTCGTCGTGCATCGCCCCGGTGCGTTCGGCGCGGAGCCGAACCTGGTCGACGGACTCTTCCGCACTGACGTAGAGGACGCGTTTGCCGGACGCCGCCGCGCGCGACGCGACTTCGAGCAGCAGCGTGGACTTGCCCACGCCGGGTTCGCCGGACAGCAGGACCGCAGCGCCGGGGACGACCCCGCCGCCGAGCACGCGGTCGAACTCGCCGATGCCGGTCTGCCAGCGCTGCACCGTCGTGCCGCGGGCTTCGGTGATGGGGCGGGCCGCGCGGGCCCCGGTGACGGCGACGGCCGCCGTGCCCCTGGTGCCCGCCGAGACCGCCGAGGAGTCCTCGACCGTGCCCCAGGTCTGACATTCGCCGCACCGGCCGACCCACTTGACACTGGTCCAGCCGCACTCGGTGCATCGGTAGAGGGACTGCGGGCGCGCCATGTCGTCGAGGCTAGGCCGTGCCGCCGACATCACCGGAGCGGTGCACCGGCTCGTCGGGCAGGGCGATCGAACCCGTCATCCGGTTGCGGATCCGTTCGACGGGACTCGGTCGGTTGGCGTGGTCGAGTGCCTCGGCGCCGTCGGTGTCCTGCTCGGCCCGGGCGTTCGCGACGGCCCCGGCCTCACGCCCGAGGGTCTCCGCTTCCCGCGCCGACAGGTAGTGCCGGATCGCCGCGACCGTGTCGACCCGGGCGTCGACCGCGGGCTCGAACGCGCTCGCCCAGACCTCGTACCCCCGGTCGTTCGGGTGGAACAGGTCGCCGTAGCTGTTGAAGAACGTGCGGCGGACCCCGACCCGCTTCGTGATGGTGTGCAGCGGCGCCACCGTGAGCCCGAACTCCGCGGCCACCCGGTGCACGATCTCGTTCGCCACCGCCACCTTGCGCTCACGGTCCGGCACGAACATGCACGGCAGCTCGGCCACCACGGCATGCGACGGCACTGCGCCGTAGATCGCCCGGATGTTCCGCTCGAACTTGTCCGGGTCGAAGTCTGCGATGTCGTTCGCCCCGATCGACACCGTGCAGATGTCGGGCGTGTACTGCCGGAGCTTCGGCAACTGGTCGCGTTTGGCGCCCCACGTCGTCGACCCCGAGACGCTGAGGTTCACGACCCGCACCGACTCGTGGGAACGGTGCCGGATCCGCCGCGCCAGCAGCCCCACGTACCCGCGCGACGGAACGGTCGCACCGACGCCCTGCGCCGCCGAGTCGCCGATCGCCACATAGAGCAGCCGTCCGTCGTGCTGCTGTCGCTCGTGCCACCAGTCGGCGTGGATCGGCAGCATGTCGACCACCCGTTGCGCAGCCGCCCGTTGGCCCTTGACGCCGGCCCGTGCTCCGACGGCTGCGGCGCCGAGGACACCGGCCCCACCGAGGACGGACGTCAGGAGTGCGATGAGCGTGCGGGTCTTCATGCCGTGGACGGTACGCCCGCAGGCCGAGTCGACGACGTGGGCGGCCTGTGGGTGTGGGAAGAGCCCTGGGGGTGACCGCCTGTGGAGGGCAGGCCGATGTCGGGTGGCGTGACGGGCCTCCCGGATCGTGTAAGATCTTTCCCGGTACCGTGTCCGAGCGGCCGAAGGATCATGTCTCGAAAACATGTGTGGGGGCAACTCCACCGTGGGTTCAAATCCCACCGGTACCGCCACAGAAAACCCCCGTTCAAGCGGGGGTTTTCTTCGTTCAGGGAGTGGCTTTGGTGCAGACATGGTGCGCTCCTGAGCGCTCCACTCCGTGCCGCGGCTGCCTCCTACCTGGAGTGCGCTGTCGCTCGTCCTAGGGCGGGCTCCGGCGATCAGCTAGTGCACCGTACGCTCTGGTCGCCGGTTGCAGCGCTCCTCGATGCCACCGATGGCGCGCAAGCAGGCGTGCGCCGACGCGAACAAGCGGACCGGGTGGTTCTCGACCGTCCCGTTCCTTCGAGTACACGGTTTCCGCGTCACGGCTACGCAGACGGAAGCGGTGGAGTTCTCGAAGGCGAACGGGCGGGGCGAGCACCCGGATTCTTGCTGAAACCTCGATGCGAACGTGCATGCAGCGCGGCGATGGACGGACCGCGCTCCAACGCATGATTGACGGCAAGACGTTGCCCCCCGACCTCGCCGAGTACGCCAGCCATGTCCTCCGCTCACAACGAGACACAGGTCACGGCCCGCTGCGCGAACTCTTGAAGCCCGCTTGAGCAGCCAGCGTCCTGCTCTTCTGCCACCTGCGGCGGAGGGAACTTCGCTTACTTCGAGAGCTTGCGAGCCGCTGTAGGGGTGAAATCCGGTTGACCGCCTCAACCCGAACTGGCATAAGATACATTATCAGCGCGCAATGTGCCGAAGTGCCGCGTACGCGCGTGTGTGAGCTTCTCGCGTAGACAGGGCGGCGCGTAGTCCGGTACCGCTCATGGCACCGGGACTATGGTGATCCCCATCGTGGCGGCATCGCCATGCTCATAAGGCTGAGCGACTGCGCTGCCTAACGGCCCAAGAATAGAGCGCGTCGACGCGACGGTTCCTTGCATGAGATGCCAACTATCGCTTTACTGGTTTCGATGGTCCGCGATGCTCGGGACCTGTGAACATCAGAACGCGGAGCGATTCCAATCGACTTCCGTCTCACGGCGGGCTTCAAACAATGATGTAGGGGTGTGTATGGTGGATCCGTTGGTTGTTTCTGTCGCGTCGGCCGCCAAGGCTGTTGATGCGACCTCGGCCGAGAGTGTGAAAGTTGCGGGCAACTTGTTCACGCGGCTTCTAGGTCCTTTGGCAGACGAGATGGGCGCGCGTCTCGCCGAAAAATACCGGATGGGCAACGTGCAAAAAGTTGTGGAAAGGGCCGCGTCGAAAGTTGCGTTAGCTGATAATGGCGCGGTGCCTGCCCGCGTCGCGGCCGCCGTTTTCGATGCGGCGCAGTGGGCTGAAGAGGAGTTTGTGACCGAATACCTGAGCGGAGTGCTGGCTGCGGCACGAACCCCAGAGGGTCGGGATGACAGCGCAGTTGCGTGGACTGCGCTAGTCGGCCGGATGTCGACCTCGGCCATCAAAATGCACTACGCAATATACTCCGCGATCCATGCCTTAGTTGCGGGGCAAGAGATAAGCACACTCAATCAAATCATCGATCGTGACCTGTATGTCTCAGGCGATGCTGCGATGAACGTGATTGGAGATCGTACGGACGGAACGTTATTGGAGGAGGCGCTCCATCTGCTAAATGCAGAGAACTTACTCAATACTCAAGCTTGGGGGCCGGTGAATTACTTGGGGCAGAAGTATCGGCGCGAGTTCCCTGAGACCGGGGTCGTCCTCCGGATGACTCCACGTGGAATTTTGCTTATTTTGCAAGCATTCGGTCACGCGCAGCCGGACACCTTAGAGATCACTCGGGGTGAGCTGGTGCTGAAGCTAGACGAGTCTGAGCGTGATGATGTCCCCCAGTTGCCGGTTTCCTGGGTAGATTCATTGCCCGAAAAGGCACAAGGCTGGACGTTAGTTTAACGGAAGTCCAGTAGAGCAGCGATAAATAAGGTGCCTTGGTATCAAAGCGTGCGCGTTCCATTCGGTTACGCTCCCCGCGACGAGCTCACCTCGCTGCACGAGCGACGTAGGGCGTGAGTTCCGCAAGCATCAACGCACCTCCTCGCTGTAGCGACCTTCCAGAGTGGCCAGGCTTTCGGCACCCTCGCGAACCGCCTCGTTAGCCGCGGACTGATCATGCGGACGGCCGGACGCGGTCGGCGCATCGAGCACAGCCTCACCGGCGACGGTCGGGACGCACTCGAGCAGGGCACTCACGTCGCAATTGCCGCTCTACACATAGCGCCCGTTATCGGATGCTTTCGACTTAGCGAGCGTGGACGCCGGCGGTGCGTTCGTTGCGATCGCTTGAGCAAGTAAGTCATGTCGAGGTCGCCGACGCGTCCACGTGGCTGCTAGCTCGAGCTTCATTTGCCTCGGCCATGGGCACTTCACCCCTCGACAACGTGGTCCGAGAATCACTGTTATCGGAACTGAGGACACAGGGGTGGGTAGACGGAGGGTTCGCTCGGCAGTCCTTCGCGCAGGAGGGGAACGCTCGATTCAGTGGGTGTGCTCGCGGCGACAGAACTTGGTCGAGGTGCGGTCACATGGCGGCGTTCGCCCTGGCGAGCAGGACGCCGCCAACTTCTCTTGAGCGCCGGGTTGGCTGGCGGGCGCTGGCGCTGCGGCACGCGTCGGGACGCTGGCAGAGGGTCATCTAGTGACGCCGGTCAGGGCAGGCTCAAACCATGGGGTCACTTGGTGGCGCCGGTGAGGGTGGGTTTCGAGGCCTGGGGTCATGCTCCACGCCCCAGCGGTACGGCCGCTGATAGTCGGGGATGGAGAAGTTGTAGTCGTCCGAGAAAACCTTGTCGAGGGATTGCTCAGCCGCGTGGAGCCCGGTCGTCGCCATTCGTCGAGCGTATACAAACGGCCGCTGCACGACAGGCCCCCGATCGGTGGCGGCGGGCTGGGCTGGTGCCCATGACCCTGGTTTCCTTCGAGGCCTTTAGGCAGGCGGGAACGTCGCCCACAGCCGACAGCGCGACTTGCGCAAGCACGGTCCCTCACCTGCACGATGACCGATTGCTGACCGGGCAGGGTCCCCAGTCGCTCGGGACGTGGAGGGTGACGCGGGCGCTGTATGGCACGGGGCGCTGCGTCGTGCCCTCGTGCTTCCACGTCAGCCGCGCGCCGTGTTCGGCTTCGCACTTCCCGGGCCGGGCTGGGCCGGCCCGAGAGTGAGTGAACGAAGCGAACACTCACGGCTGATCGGGACCAATACAGGATCGCCCTAGGGACGCCCCACGACACAGAGCGCCGCGAAAGGACGACAGCGAGCGGAGCTGCTCACGTCCTTGCCCTAGGTTGCGTTCATGACTAAGAACATCAGAGAAGTGCACGCCATCACCTACGAGGGCTTTGTGAACGAGGCGATCAACGTTGGCCCGGACGACGAATCGCTCGATCAGTTCATCCGACGTCTTGAGACCTACGGGGTCAGCGTTGAAGGGGAGTGGCGCGTTTACTGGCCTACGTCAGGTCCCTGGTTCGTCGCTGATCGCCTCTCTGAGCGTGCAGCGCGCGTTGTCGAGAGACTCTTGAACGATCAACGCTTCATGCCTAGCTGTATGAGGCCATGACGTTGGTGACGCCGGTGCGGAGACGAGTAGCGGGTGGCATGTTGCCGGCGGTGGTGTGGGGCCGATGGTAGTTGTAGTGCACGTTCCACACCTTCAGGGCGTCCGCGCGCTGCTGTTCTGAGGTGAAGGTGCGGGCGTAGAGGAACTCGTCGGCGAGGATCCGGTTGTAGCGCTCAACCTTCCCGTTATGCCGGGGCGTGTAGGGCCGTGTCCGTTGGTGCCGGGACGCGTGTGCGAGCACGATGCGGTGGAACCGGTCGGCGCGGTAGTTGGAGCCGTTGTCGGTCACGACCCTCGTCAACCGGGTGATGCCGTGCGCTTGGAAGAACGCTCTCGCGCGGGTGAAGAACCCGATCGTGGTCGCCGCGGTCTCATCCGGCAGGTGCTCGGTGTAGGCCAGCCTCGAGTACCCGTCGATCGCGGAGTGCAGGAACACATACCCGGGGCGTTTCCCACCTGTCGCGCGGTCCTTCGTGCGTGCCCGGCCGGTGGCGCGGTGTTGGTCGGAGCCGCGGCCGTGGACGCGCCAGCCGCCGCCGTCAGGGATCCGGCCGACCTTCTTCACGTCCAGGTGCACCATGTGCCCCGGATACCGGGCCGTGATCGTCCGCGGCGTCCGATTTACCTCCCCGTCGGGGTCGATGTGGCGGCGACGGTTCAACCCGAGCCGGTCCAGAACCCGGGTTACCGTCCGCACCGAGATGACCACCTGGTCTGCGGCGAGTTCGGTCACGATGCGGCGAGCCGAGTGCTTGCCGTCACGGCGGAGTTGCTCGATCCGAGACACGACGTGCGCGGGCGTCGCGGTCGGTGACGTTCCGGGCGCGCTGGAGCGGTCCTCGAGACCGAGACCGCCGTGCTGCCGCCACCGGTTCACCCACTTCGACGCGCACGCCCGTGAGATGCCCATCTCGGCGGCGACATGGCTGATGGGGCGGGTGCGGCAGCGTTCGATGAGGCGGCGGCGGCCCTCGACGGACAGCGGGGCGTTACGGTGGGTCACGAAGCGGGTCCTTGCAGGTCGGAACGGTTGTCAGCACTTCCATCCAACCGACAACGGACCCGCTTCTTCACACCCACCCGACGTCTACAACGTCATGACCCACAACACCTAGCGTGTCCACCGGGTGGCACCACGAACCAGTTGACGGCGCGAGAGCAGTCGCCTCGCTGACAGATCGGCAAGTTGGCCCGGAATGGCGTCATGGCACGGACCTCACGGCATCGTCCGACCGCCAGACAGACGGCTGGGTCCGAGTGTGGATGCGGTTCAGTCCGGAGACCCGTACCAATCGTGCAAGTTCGAACCTCGAACAGGCTTCTGCAGGCGTGCGCACCGTCTTCGTCGAGTCTGTCGACTGAGGTGTCGGGCTTGGCCGTGCTGTACCCCGACCGGCCCTGAACTCGATGCGTCCCCGGACCGGACAAGTGCCGCCTCTACCGCGTCCGGTGAGCAACCGGGCACCGGACGGCCCCCTTCACCGGCAAGTTGAACAGCCTTGGGTTTGACGTCATTGCAGTCCCGCTGCGGAGCGGCAGAGGACGATACCCATCGCCGCCATCGCCGCCATCGCCGCCATCGCCGCCATCGCACGTGCGACCGCGCGAAAGCGCGCAGTGGGCAAACGTCGGTAGCGCTTAGGATAAGCTTACGCGCCACGCTAGAGTGCCTACGTGAACCTTCTGGGGAAGTTGGCTTTGGGCACGTCCGACATTCGTCGGAATCTCGAGGAGAAGCTCGCGTCGGGCTATCTGGCATCGGACGTCGGACGGGCTGCGCGAGACGCGAGTGCGCTTTGGGAGACCACTCTGGTCGCGAGCGGCCACAACTGGACGAACACTTATCTCTACAACCAGACGGAGGACCTCGCCGCGCTTGGCTGGACTGGCGCGCCCGACCTTCACCTGATACGTAGAACTAACAATGACGCGAAGCACGGAACGCCAATCTCAGCGACCGCGGACGATATCCTAGTTGCTTTGCAGCGGCTGGAACGCTTAAGCTCTTCGCTCGAGCCGATTGTTCCTGGACTGAGACAGAACATAAATGAGCCACGATTGCGCCGCATCGTTTGCGCCATCTACGACTACTTTGCTCAGGGTGAGACGGAGTTTGCGTTCCTTGAAGCCAGGCCAGCCGACACGTGGATGACGTGCAACCGCCTGGACGCGTTCCAGGTGAACTCCACCGATGAGGCAGAGGTCCGCGCCGGACTCGAGATGCTTGACGGCTGGAAGTATGACCCATCGGAGTTCGAGGATCTCCGAAGCTCCCTCAGAGAGTCTGACAACGAGCTCTGGAGAATCGCAACGTTCACTGCTCAGTATGAGGACGCGTACTCGATCGTGTCGCAGTTTCAACATGATCGGAAGCTGCTCCGAGGCCTCCACCGTGACGACGATCTTTCGAACGTTCTGGTCACGCTATGCCTAGTTCGCTCGCGCGATTCCGCGATCGGCGACGTCGATGGTTTACTTCGAGCCGCGGCCGAGGCGGGCCTGGTTTCGCGGCGACGTGACCTCCGAGAGTTGGCCGCGGCAGTGATCGGCATGTTCAATCAGCTCGCGTCCGAACGCCATTACGTGATCATCGTCGACCGCGCCAACCCTCAGGTTTACGATCAGGAGCGCGAGCGGAATCCACTAGCAGTCGACCCACATCACGGGCTGTTGATGACTCAGGAGGGAGTGCTTTTCGTACGCACGCCCTGACCGCCGACAGACCGGGATCGGCTGGACCGGTCAGGGGCCGAGCGACGCCGCCGCGCAGGTCGACCGGTGATAGGGCGACGAGCACGCTCAGGCTGCGCTGGCGGCCATTGAGCAGGTCGACGAGCTCGTTGAACGCTGGGTTGCCGCCCAGCAGGCCGGTCGGGATGGTCGGCTGTCACCTACATCCGAAGACGGTCCCAATGTAAACTCTGGCCCCGGCGATTCCGACATGCATAGCATATAACCAGCGACTCACCTTGCCTGGTGTTTCAGTCCGGGCGATCAGAAGTGCGTGATGCCCTGCTTTTTTGCAATGGCGCGCAGTGTCTTGGCAATGTGATGCAATCCGTGGATTTCTGGCCTCAAATCGCCCCGACCGGCCGTGAAGTCCAACTTGTATTCATCAGTTAGTTCAGCACCTGCACGGTCCTCATATCGCAGCTTTACGGAGAAAGCGCCCGGCAGGTCAGTTGCATATCGCTCCGGTCCCGAGTCGAGGAAGTTTGAGAGTTCGGCTTGGGGAGCAAGCACATCTGTTGTCTCTTGAAGGAAAACTGCGTCCATGAAGTGATGGCCTCCAACGTCTTCACGCGCACGAACGAACGGGGGATCGACGCTGACCTGAAGTTTGCGGGCCGCTGTGTGGCCGATGTTGCGTAGGACGAGGCTGAGCATCTTGGACGACTCCGGACGTTCCTCGATATAGGCCACGACATACGGCCGCGCCTGCTCTTCAGCCAGTTCACGGGCCTGCTTGACTTGACGTAGAGCGATCCACGCCGCAGCCAATGCAATCAGGAAGGTGCCCGCCGTGGCGAGCGCCCCAATCGCTGTCCAGGCCGTCGCGCCGAGCCCTAAGAAGGCTGCCGCCGTTAGCAAGATTGCGCTCATGTGACGAGAATATCCGAGAGGTCAGACAGTGGTCTTCTGATGGAACACCGCCGTGACCATCAGCCAAACCGGTAGCCGGACGATCTCTTCCTGGCCCAGGGAAACAGCTCACGCAGCGAGGAACCTCCGGGCTTGCGGTCGCGATAGCCGGTCCTCCGGCGTACGGGCCATCGCGGTCGCACGCAGCTCTCACCACCTGTCTCAGATAGCTGGTCCGCAGAAAGTCGCGATGGGGGGCTATCCGAACGCCCATCGGGGGCGGGTGCTTCGCCTCCGCGCGGCTCTCTGGATCGGGCGTCCCCAAGCAGTGCTGTGGTGCACTTTGGTGCACCACCACCTGGCCGGGAACGGCTCCGACTGGCCCGGCCCGTCGGCGACTTCCCCTTGAATCCGGCCTTCGGGGGCGCGCCCGTGCAGGCACGAACACGGAGCGGTGGGTTCAAATCCCACCGGTACCGCCACTTCTCAGAAAACCCCCGTTCGCGCGGGGGTTTTCTGCATCTCCAGATGCGGCAACGATCGCCCTCGAGGACGTGAGCGACCGGGGCGCTCTGCCGCCGCCTCAGCGGCGCTTGCGCAGCGCGTTCGTGGCCCAGAGTGCGACGGCGATCAGCACGGGCTGGAACAGGAGCCGGACGAACCGCTTGGTGTCGGTGTCCAGGCCGAAGCCGTCACGGTGGTGCATCCACTGCGCGATGTTGCCGGGGAAGATCGCGGTGAAGAACACCGCTGCGACCCACCCGACGGTGGCCTGCCGGCGGACCAGCAGCATCAGTGCGGCACCGAGGGAGATCTCGGCGATGCCCGAGGCCAGGACCGTGACGTCCGGGTCCAGGGGGACGAACTCCGGCACCTGGGCCCGGAACTCCTGACGTGCGACGGTGAGGTGGCTGACGCCGGCCCAGGTCATGGCGGCTCCCAGCAGGATGCGGACGACGGTGCGGGGCTTGGTCGAGCGGGAAGTGCGGCGGCGGGAGGTCATCAGGGGCACGTGCCTTTCACAGGGGATGGTGGAGCGGTGCGTCGACCGACGCTGCGGATGCGACGCCGGCGGGTGAGTTCGAACACGATCACTGCACCGGTCGCCGCGAGGAGGCCGACGCGATGCGCGCGGGCCACCGCCGTCGCGCCGGAGACGGCCAGTGCTGCGGCGGCGACGGTTCCGACCGTGACGGTGCGGTCCTCCAGGTCGATGCCGGTGCGCACCGCTCCGAGTGCCGTCGCTGCGGCAGCGGCAGCCGTGGTCCACGGACGTGCGCCCCGCGCGAGGGTTGCGCCGGCTGCGATCTCGAGCAGCGGCACCAGCGCGGCGTGCGGGAGGCCGGGGGTGAAGCCACGCTCCACCATCCGGTGCGCCCGGACGCGCAGGGGTCGCGTCGTCGACGTGCCCGCTCCGTGCAGGGCGAGGAGGATCCCGGCGGTCCGGGTCATCGGTTGTGCTCGATCATGTTGTGCACAACCTAACACGACGCCCGACGTCGCACACCCCAGCGAGCGACGCTTCAGCGCCCGACGTCTCGACCACCGACGCGACGCCGGACCGCCGCCGTCCACCCGAGCGACATGATCCCGGCACCGAGCGCCGCCTTCACCGCGCCGCCGATGACGAACGGGTACAGCCCGAACTCGAGCGTCTGCTGCAGGTCCAGCCCGAGCGACACCGCGAGCCAGCCCATGCCGATGGCGAACGTCACGACGGTGCCGAGCGCGAAGGACAGCACCGAGTTCTGCAGCGGGCGGTCGCCGAAGCGTTCGGCGATCCACCCGACGAGGGCAGCGGCCGCGACGAAGCCGACGATGTACCCGCCGGAGGGACCGACGAGCACGCCGAACCCGGCCGAGCCGCCCGCGAAGACCGGCAGCCCGATGACTCCGAGCAGCGCGTAGACGAGCATCGACAGGGCACCGCGGCGCGCGCCGAGGGCACTGCCGACCAGCAGGACGGCGAGCGTCTGCCCGGTGATCGGGACGGGCCAGAGCGGGACGGACACCTGTGCGGCGCCGGCGGTGAGCAGCGCACCGCCGAGGACGAGTGCCGTGCTCACGACCGCGTTGCGGGGGAGCAGAGCGTCGGCGAGTGGACGGTGTGCGGCGGGGGAGAGCGCGGTCATGGCAGAACCTCCAGATGGGGCAACGGAGACGAACGGAAGAGCTGGTCAGACGGTGACGGCGGCGAGCAGTGACTCGGCCTCGCGGCGGGCATCCGCCACGGCAGCGGTGTCGAGCCCGCACGCCCGCAGGCAGGTCGCGACGATGGCGTCGCGGTCGGCGTCCTCGACACCGCCGACGCGGCGGAGCTGGATGACGGTCTCGGCGAGCTGGATGAGGATCCCACCGAGCCGCGCCGGCGAGATCGCGACGGTGACGTCGGAGTCGGCGGCGAGCGACCCGAGGCGCCCGTAGGTGTCCCGCAGCTCGATCCGCTCGGCGCGGAACCCGTCGTAGCGCTCCCCCTGCACCTCGGGCAGCAGGTACAGCGTGCCGATGTTGTGGGGGGTGCGGGCGAGGGTCTCGACGTCGATCAGGACGAGCGCGGCCAGTGCGCCGGCTGCGGTGGCGGACGCCGGGACCCGCTGTTCGAGCTCGCGGACGATCTCGAGACTCGGCCGGACCGAGGTCGTCAGGAGCTCGACGAGCATGTCGTCCTTGCCGGCGAAGTGGTAGTACAGCGACGCCTGGCGGATGCCGACCCGCTCCGCGATGGCTCGGGTCGAGGTCGCGCTGATGCCGTTCTCGACGAACAGTGCGGCGGCGGCGTCGAGGATCTGGTCGCGGGGACTGCGCGCCGAGTCGGCGTTCGGGACGGCCCTCGGGCGACCGGGCCTGGCCGGTCGGTCGTCGGAGGGCATGGAGCCATCCTCCCAGCGCGGCGTCATGCCTGCTCGCGGTAGGCCCGCCAGCCGCCGAACGCCGTGATGTCCGCGGCGCCCTCGACGGCGAACGGCTCGACCAGGAACCCGGTGACGTCGGTGCCGTCCTCGAGTGCCACGGTGCCGATGGCCATCGGCGCGGGCAGGGACGCCAGGAAGGTGCCGAACCCGGCGGCGGGCAGCCGCCAGACCTCACCGGCGATGCCCGAGCCCGAGCCCGAGCCCGAGCCCGAAGCCGACCCCGAGCCCGAAGCCGTCCCCGACCCCGGCGCGAAAGCGCCGGACGCGACCGGACCCACGCGGACCAGCCCGGGCTTGGGTGGCACCGTGTCGAGGGCGTAGAGCCGGTAGTCGGACGCGGTGCGGGCCTCCCGGACGAACGATCCGCCGGACGCGACCAGCTGGCCGTTCAGCGGCTGGTCACGGAGGTGCGCTCCGACCACCAGCAGGTCGACGGTGGGCGCGAGGAACGCGGCGCCGAGCGCCGCGAGCCGTCGGTCGGTGAACGCGGGACCGGTCAGCATGACCCCGAACGGCAGGCCGTCGACGAACCCGGCAGGGACGGCGAGCGAGGCCATGTCGAGCAGGTTGGCGAAGTTCGTGTACCGACCCATCCGGCTGTTCGCGCCGATCGGATCGGCCGCGACCTCGTCGAGGGTGGGGTGCCACGTCGTGGTGGGCGTGAGGAGCGCGGTGGTGCCGGCGAGGGCGGCGCGTCCCGCGGCGCCGAGCACGTCGAGGCGTTCCTGGTCCGCGAACAGGTCCGCTGCCGTGGGGCGGGCGCCACCCAGGACGATCGTGGCGACCGACGGGTCCAGGTCGTCGCCGACCAGGTCGCGGTGCGCCTCGACGTGCGCGCCGACGGCGGCGTACCGCTCGGCGACGAACGCGCCGTCGTAGAGCAGCGACGCTGCGTCGAGCAGGGGTGCGATGTCGACCTCGACCACCTGGTGGCCGAGTGCGCGGAAGCGCTCGACGGCGGCGGCGAAGGCCTCTGCCCAGCCCGGCGCGAGGCCCTCGAGCTGCGAGGGCAGCGGGATCGCGATCCGCGGGACGGCGGGCACGTCGGCGAGGGCGACGTCGATTCGGGCGAGCGGGTCGGTGTCGTCCGGCCCGGCCATCAGCTCCGCCGCCGTGCGGGCGAGGTCGAGCGATCGGGCGAAGACCGTGACGCAGTCCTGCGAGCGACAGGCCGGCACGACACCGGTGTTCGGCACCAGGCCCTTGGTCGGCTTCACACCGACCAGGTTGCCGAGCGCCGCCGGCACGCGGCCGGAGCCCGCGGTGTCCGTGCCGAGTGCGAAGTCGACGATGCCGAGCGCGACGGCTGTGGCGGAGCCGCTCGACGAGCCGCCGGAGATCCGCGTCGGGTCCCACGCGTTCCGGACCGCGCCGAAGGGTGATCGGGTGCCGACCAGACCGGTGGCGAACTGGTCGAGGTTCGTCTTGCCGACGACGACCGCGCCGGCGGCGCGCAGGCGGGCGACGGCGGTCGCGTCGCCGTCGGGCTCGTACGCGTAGGAGCGGGCGGCTGCGGTCGTGGGCAGGCCGGCGACGTCGATGTTGTCCTTCACGGCGAACAGCAGGCCGGCGAGGGGGAGCGTCGGGTCGACGGCCTCGGCCTCCTGCAGGACCGCGGCGCGGTCGCGCAGGGTGATCCAGACCTCGGGCCGGTCGACGGCGTCGATGCGGTCGAAGGCGTCGCGGACGCGGTCCGCAGCGGCGGTGGCGGCACCCGCCGCCCCGCCTGCGCGGGCGCTCGCCGTGCGGTTGGTCCCGCTCACGCTCCCGCTCCGATCGCGGCCAGGACCTGCCCCGGTGCGACCTGGTCGCCCGGCTTGATGTAGACCTCCAACACGTGGCCTTCCACCGGTGCGTGCACCATCGACTCCATCTTCATCGCCTCCACTGCCAACAACTTCTGTCCCTCGTCCACCCGGTCGCCCGGTCGCACGTCCACCTGCCACACCGTCGAGGTGAAGGGCGCGGTCACGGCCGTCGCCCCGGCGGGCAGGACGACCTCGTCCGCCACGACGGCGGCCGGTTCGTCGCGCACGTCGAACTCGCCGGAGGCTCGCCACCGCTCCTTCTCCTCGCCGAACGCTCGCGCTTGCTGCGCCCGGAAGTCCGCGATCGAGCCCGCGTTCGCCTCGAGGAAGCGGTTGTACGACGCGATCGAGAACTCGCCGTCGACGGTCTCGAACGAGCCCCGTCCGGCGTCGGTCTCGGCCCGCAGCTCGAGCAGCTCGTCGGCACCGACCGGGTACCACTCGATGCGATCGAAGAAGCGCAGCGCCCACGGGTGCTCCTGGAACAGCCCGCCGCGGCGGAACCGGTTCCAGATCTGCACGGTGCGCCCGACGAACTGGTAGCCGCCCGGCCCCTCCATGCCGTAGATGCAGAGGTACGCACCACCGATGCCGACGGAGTTCTCGGCGGTCCAGGTGCGGGCCGGGTTGTACTTCGTCGTGACGAGACGGTGCCGGGGGTCGAGCGGCGTCGCGACCGGGGCGCCGAGGTAGACGTCGCCCAGGCCGAGCACGAGGTAGCTCGCGTCGAAGACGGTGCGGAAGACGTCGTCGACGCTCTCCAGACCGTTGATGCGCCGGATGAACTCGATGTTCCAGGGGGTCCACGGTGCGTCGTTCCGCACGCCGTTCATGTAGCGCTCGATGGCGAGGCGTGTGGCGGGGTCGTCCCACGACAACGGGAGCTTGACGGTGCGCGACGGCACGACGAGCTGGTCGGTGGGCGGGATCTCGTCCTCGAGTTCGCGGAGGAGCCCGGCCACGTCACGGGCCTTCAGGACCGACGCGTCGGTGTGCACCTGCAGCGAGCGGATGCCCGGGGTGATGTCGAGGACGCCCTTCGGCGCCTCCTGCTGCAGCTTCGTCATGAGCGCGTGCACGCGCATGCGCAGCGCGATGTCGAGCGTCATGTCGCCGTACTCGACGAGCACGTTGTCGTCGCCGTCGCGTCGGTAGGCGACGCTCGGACGGACGTCGGTCGCCTCCAGGCGGGTGATCACGCCGTCGTCGCCGTCGCCCCCGGTGCGGGGGACGGTCCGGGAGGCCCGGTTCGCCTCGAGCGCGGCGGCGTCGGCTTCGCGGACGGGGACGAACCGGACCGTGTCACCTGGTCGGAGCTGGCCCAGCTTCCACAGGTCGCCGCTGGCGACCACGGCGGGGCAGACGAAGCCGCCGAGCGAGGGCCCGTCCGGACCCAGGATGATCGGGGTGTCGCCGGTGAAGTCGATCGCACCGACCGCGTACGGGGTGTCGTGGATGTTCGAGGGGTGCAGACCGGCCTCGCCGCCGTCCGTCCGCGCCCACTCGGGTCGGGGCCCGATGAGCCGGATGCCGGTGCGCGCCGAGTTGTGGTGCACGCCGTAGTCCGTGGCGTAGAAGACGTCCAGGTCCGCGCGGGTGAAGAAGTCCGGGGCGGCGTGCGGCCCCTCGGTCACGGCGATCTCCCACGCGTCGGTGAGTGCCGTGCGGTGCTCGGCCGGGGTCGGGCCGCCGACCAGGCCCAGTCGGGCGCCCCCGGGGAAGGCGGGGTGCGCCGCGTCGGAGTCCGGGGAGCCCGGGCGCAGGACGTCGCCGGCGAGCAGCGCGCGACCGGCGTGGCCGCCGAAGCCGCCGAGCGTGAACGTGGCGGTGGAGCCGAGGTACGTGGGGACGTCGAAGCCGCCGCGGACGGCCAGGTAGGTGCGCAAGCCGGGCCCGGGCGCCGTCCCGACGGCCAGGGTCTGTCCGGCGCCGACGTCGATCGGCTCCCAGAGCGGGACGGGGTCGCCGTCGAGGGTCGCGGGCGCCGGTGCGCCGGTGAGCGCGACGACGGCGGCGGTCGAGAAGCGCAGCGTCGGACCCGTCGCCGTGATCTCGAGCGCGGGAGCGCCGTCGGGGTTGCCCACGGCGCGGTTCGCCTCGGCGAACGACGCGGCGTCGAACGGGCCGCTCGGCGGGACGCCCACCTGCCAGTACCCGACCCGGCCGGGCAGGTCCTGGATCATCGTCATGGTGCCCGGTGCGATGACGTCGATGCGCGGGTCCGGGTCGTCGGTCTCGTCGAGCGTCGAGGTGGAGTGCGTGGCGGTGCGGAGCTCGAGGTCGTCGGTCAGGGCACGGAGCAGCCCGGTGTTCGTCACGATGCCGTCGATCCGCGTGGCGGCGAGGCCGTCGCGCAGCCGGTCGAGGGCGTCGTCGCGGGTCTCGCCGGTGGCGATGACCTTCGCGAGCATCGGATCGTAGAACGCCGAGACCTCGGAGCCGGTCTCGACCCAGCCGTCGACGCGGAGTCCGCTCGGGTCGCCGGACTCGGTGGTCGCGCTCGGGAACACCGCCTGGGTGACGAGGCCGCTGGAGGGCAACGAACCCTTCGCCGGGTCCTCGGCGTAGACGCGGGCCTCGACGGCGTGGCCGTTCGGGGTCCAGGTGCGGTGGAAGACGTCGTCGCCGATGCCGTCGGCGCCGTCACGGGCCAGGCGGAGCATGAGGTCGACGAGGTCGACTCCGAACACCTCCTCGGTCACCGGGTGCTCGACCTGCAGGCGGGTGTTCACCTCGAGGAACGACGCTTCTTCGCGCACCGGGTCGTAGACGAACTCGACGGTGCCGGCGCTGCGGTACCCGACGCTCGCGGCCAGGCGACGGGCGGACTCGTGCAGCTCGCTGCGGACGTGCTCGGGCAGCGCGGGCGCCGGGGCCTCCTCGATGACCTTCTGGTTCCGACGCTGCAACGAGCAGTCCCGGTCGCCGATCACCGCGACGCGCCCCTGGCCGTCGCCGAAGAGCTGGACCTCGACGTGCCGGGCCGGTCGCACCAGGCGTTCGAGGAAGATGCCGGCGGACCCGAAGGCCGCGGTGGCCGTGCGGGTGACGCTCGTGTACGCCGCGCGGACCTCGTCGAGGGTCGCGCACGCCTGCATGCCGATGCCGCCGCCGCCACCGGTGGCCTTGAGCATCACCGGCAGTCCGATGCGCTCGGCCTCGGTCACGGCGTCGTCGACGCTCTCGAGCAGGCCGGTGCCGGCGAGCATCGGGACCCCGGCTGCGGCGGCGAGCTCGCGAGCGGTGTGCTTCGCGCCGAAGCGGACGATCTGGTCGGCGGTCGGCCCGACGAACCGGATGCCGGCGTCCTCGCAGGCGCGGGCGAAGTCCGTGTTCTCCGACAGGAACCCGTAGCCGGGGTGGACCAAGCCGGCGCCGGTGTCCTTCGCTGCCTGCACCACGGCGTCGATGCGCAGGTAGGAGTCGCGTGCTGGGGCCGGGCCGAGGCGGACGGCGACGTCGGCTTCGCGGACGTGCGGCGCGGCCCGGTCGGCGTCCGAGTAGACGGCGACGGTGCGCATGCCGAGGGCCTTGGCGGAGCGGATCACCCGGCGGGCGATCTCGCCGCGGTTGGCGACGAGGACGGTGTCGGTGGAGAGCGCGGGTGGCTGGGGCACGGTGTCCTCCGTGTCGGGGGCGGCGATCACGGCTGGACCACGATCATGCGCAGCGGGGTGCAGGAGAAGTCGTTGCACGGGTTGTTCATCTGGGGGCAGTTCGACACGATGACGAGCACGTCGCGTTCGGCCCGGACGGCGACGCGCTTGCCCGGTGCGCTCATGCCGTCGACGATCCCGAGGGCGCCGTCGGCCTCGACCGGGACGTTCATGAACCAGTTGAGGTTCGAGACGATGTCGCGGGCGCCGAGGCCGTGCCGGCCGGCCTCGGCCAGGAAGTTCTCGCGGCAGCCGTGCTGGTACTGGGTGTGGTGGCCGTACCGCAGGGTGTTGGACTCCTTCGAGCACGCGCCGCCGATGGTGTCCTGCCGGTCGATCTCGTTGGCGACGACCGTCATGAGCGGGTGCCCTTCGTTCGACATCAGCACGGTGCCGGTGCGGACGTAGGCGTTCCCCTGGGCCGCGAGGGTGTCCGGGACGCTGTAGCGCTCGTCGGGGTCGTGCGCGTCGTAGACCAGGCAGTCGGCGCTCTGGTTGCCGCCGACGTCGACGATGGTGAGCACCTGGCCGGCGCGCACGACGGCGGACCAGGGTGCGAGCGGGGCGACCCGGTCGTCGCGGACGACGTCGCCGGGCACGAGGGACTCGCTCCAGTCCAGGGCGACGTCGGGGGCGTGGACGGCGCCGACCGGGACGGTGGAGGTGCGGGTGTGCGTCGTCGTGTCGGGCATCAGAGGCCTCGTGCTTCCGCGTAGTCGATGGCGTTCAGGTAGGCGCGGGTGAGTTCCGGCGTCGCCGTGAACCGCTCGTCCGCGTCGGTCGTCGGTGCCCCACGCCAGGCGTGCACCCGGAGCGGGCCGACGGCGTACTCCGGCCGGGGGTCGATGGGGTGCGCGACGTTCGCGACGAGCACGAGCAGCGGCAGCTCGGCGACGAGGGTGACGTGGTGCCCGGCTCCGGCCGACCCCGTGAAGGTCATCGCCCCCTCGTCGTCGATCCGGACGCCCCGGAAGAACGAGACGCTCGGCGGCAGGTCACGCCTCGTCAGCCCGTGCTTGGCGGCGGCCTTCACGAGGAGCGACCGGCCGCTCGGGCTGGGCCCCTCGGGTGCCGCACCGCCGTACTTCCGCTCGTTCCAGGCGTCGGTCGACGTGCCGCAGAAGGCGTCGTGGTGCCCCGAGGTGTCCTCGACCACCGTCGCCAGGGCACGGCCGTCCCCGCTGAGCAGCGGCGTGCCGACGCCGAGGTAGGCCTGCCACGGGATCTTCTGCGTGTCGGCGACGTTCAACCGCTCCCACGGTTCGAGCGCGTTGAACACCAGGAGGTTGGCGCAGGCCTGCCCCGTCGGGTCGTCGAAGCGTAGCCGCGAGCCCCTGGCCAGGACCTTGTGCGTGTACCCGCCGGGGGCCACCGTCTCTGCCCAGACGAGCTGTGCGCGGTCCACGCCGTCGGGGGCGAACGGTGACGTCGAGGCCGGCAGGTACGGCATGTACTCGGACTGCGTCCCGGCCTGGGCGCGCGCATCGGAACGCGAGGCGAGCACGCTGTCGGTCTGGTGGAGGTCGCGCATGGGGTTCCTTCGGTCAGGCTTCGACGGTCGCGGTCGCGGTCGCGGAGGCGGGTGCCTGGACGGCGGGGACCGAGGCGGTGGACGGGACCTCTGCGAGGGTGATCGGTCCGTGCGCACGGTGCCGCCGGGCCGACCACGCCCAACCCACGAGCAGGACGGCGCCGATGAACAGCAGTGCGCTGTACTGCAGCCACCACGAGTTCCCGGTCAGGTCGTAGATCTCCGGGCGCGGCCAGATGAGGTTGACCGCCATGCCGATCTGGAAGGCGACGGCGAGGGCGTTGAGCGGGATGCCCCACCGGCCGAGTGTGAACAGCGGCTTGCCGTCCTCGTCCACGCCGGCGGGGAAGCCGGACCGTCGGAGCCGGATGCGTTGGACCAGCAGGGGGCCGGTGACGCCGAGGTAGGCCAGGTAGAGCATCGCGATGCACAGGCTGGACAGGGCGGTGAAGATCGCGGACTGACCGATGTTCACGGCGAGTGCGAGGCCGGCACCGACACCGACGACGATCGACGCGGCGATCGGCGTCCCGGTCCGGGGTGAGACCCGAGCGAGCGTGCGGTGGAAGGGCAGGGCCTTCTCGCGGGCCATCGAGTAGACCATGCGCGCCCCGGCGGTCTGCACGGCGAGGGTGCAGGCGAACACGGCGACCGCGACGGTGCAGAGCAGCAGCCGGCCGAAGACGTCGCCGAGCGTCGAGGTGATCACCCAGGCGAGTCCCTGCGTCGCCAGCTTGCCGTCGGTCAGGCTCGGGGCGGCGACCAGGGCACCGATGATGAGCAGCCCACCGCCGAGGCCGGAGACGGTGAGCGCGCGGACGATGGTCTTCGGGGTGGTCCGGCGGGGGTTGTGCGTCTCCTCGGCGAGCTCACCGGCGGAGTCGAAGCCGACCATCACGTAGGCAGCCATCAGGGACGATGCCAGGAACGCCCAGACGTAGGGTTCGGTGCTCGTCGAGCCGGCGGTCGTGAACACCACCGCAGGGCTGCGGTGCGGCAGCAGGAAGAGGGCGCCGATGAGCACGACGACGCCGATGATCTCGATCAGCACGCCGAAGCTCGTGACCCGCGCCATCAGCCGGACGCTCGTGATGTTCACCAGGGTCGTCACGACGAGCATCACGATGCCGAGCACCACCGCGTTCGCAGCACCGGTCGACGAGGCGAGGGAGGGGTCGGCTCCGGGGCCGCCGACGACCTGGAACCCGTTCCAGATCGCAGGGAGCACGGCCTGCACCGCGATGGCCGCGACGGCCACGGTGAGGATCTGCCCGATGATCATCGTCCACCCGGTGAACCACCCGAAGCGCGCGCCCGCCAGACGACTGGACCACTGGAAGATCGCGCCCGAGATCGGCCACCGGGCGGCGAGCTGCGCGAAGTTCAGCGCGACGAGCAGCTGGCCGCCGAAGACGAGTGGCCAGGCCCAGAAGAACGCGGCACCGCCGAGTCCGAACCCGAGGCCGAACAGCTGGAAGACGGTGGTCAAGATCGAGACGAACGAGAACCCGGCCGCGAACGACGAGAACGAGCCGACCCCGCGGTGGAGTTCCTGCTCGTAGCCGAGTCGGGCGGAGCCCTGGGTGTCGACGGGGTCGACGCTGGACGTGGCGCGCGGTGCGTGGAGCGGTGACTCTGGAGAGCGCATGGCTGCAGACCTTTCGCGGAGTACCTGTCGGGCGACAGGTAGTGCGACCAGTGTCGTGCGGACCCGTGTCGCCGTCGTTGCCCGGCTGTTTCGGGCACGTGACGGAAGGGGGCCGCGTGTAAACGTTCGGAGTCGAGCGAGGAGCTCGGCGACACGTGTGGACAAGAGGGATCCAAACCGATGTAGATTGGATCCGTCAAGTCCGCCACCGCGAAAGGCACGTCGTGATCCAGACCGTCCTCGGCCCCGTCGAGTCGTCCGGGATCGGTGCGGTGTCGATGCACGAGCACCTGCTGACCGACGCGAGTGCCCTGCAGCGACCCGGTGTCGAAGCGCTGGAACCGAGCCTCGCGGTCACCGCGGACCTGGCTGCCGCCCTGCGGTGGAGCCAGCTCGCACTCGCGGACAACCTGCGCCTCGACGACGTCGACCTGCTCGCCGACGAACTCCGCACCGCGCGGAACAGCGGCCTCGGGCTCGCCGTCGACCTGAGCTCCCTCGGCTTCGGCCCCGACCACGCCCGGCTGCCCGAGCTGTCACGGGCGAGCGGCGTCGGGATCGTCGCCGGATACGGGGCCTACCTGCCACGACTGCTGCCCGAGTGGTACCTCGACCTGGGCACCGATGCGCGGCAGCAGCTGTTCGAGACGGTCCTGACCGAGGCGGTCCCCGGGACGACGTACCGCGCCGGGCTGCTCGGCCTGATGGGGACGACGACGGCGTTCGCGACCGCCGACGGACTCGAGGAACGCCGCAGTCTCACGGCGGCTGCACGAGCGGCGGCGATCACCGGCGCGGCCGTCGTCGTCCGGCTGGCCGCCGACGCCCGGAACGGCCTCGAGGTGCTCGCGCACGTCGTGGCCGAGGGGGTCGACCCGAGCCGGGTCGTGTTCTCGACCGTCGACGAGTTCCTCGACCTGCCCTACCTGCGCGACCTCGGCCAGGCAGGAGCCGTGCTCGAACTCTGCTTCGGCAACGAGGGCTCGCACGTCGGTCGCATCCGCAACGCCAGCGATCCGCAACGGCTCGACGCCTTCCTGGCCCTGCGCGAGAACGCCCCCGACACCCGCTGGGTCTTCGGCCACGCCACCTGGACGAAGGGCCAGCTCCGTCGGTACGGCGGACACGGCCTCGACCACCTGACCGCCCGGGTCGTCCCCGGCCTCCGCGCACTCGGCGTACCCGACGAGGTCCTCACCCGGATCACGGTCGATGAGCCCGCTCGACTGCTCGACCGTCCCTGACCGAGCACCCCGACCCACCGCACCCACGTCCCACGGAGGAACCGTCATGAGAGACACGCTCGCACCCCTGGCCCCGCTCGAGCCGTTCCTCGTCGACGGCACCTGGACCGCACCCGACGGCGCCGAACTCCTCGACGTGCTCGACCCCGCCACCGAGGTGCTGCTCACCCGGGTGCCGCAGGCCGGTCCCGCCGACGTCGACGCCGCCGTGGCCGCCGCGCGCCGGGCACACGAGGACCGCCGGTGGAGCGGGATGAGCCCGCACGACCGCAGCCGCATCCTGAACCGCGTCGCGGACCTGATCGAGGAGCGGCTCGAAGAACTCGCCGTGCTCGAGACCCGCGACAACGGCAAGCCGATCGAGCGCTCCCGCGCCGACACCGCGACCTCGGCCCGGGTGTTCCGCTACTACGCCGGCGCTCCCTCGCGCCTGACCGGCACGGTCGTCCCCGTCGACGGCGGAGCGCACCACGTGTACACGACCCTCGAACCGGTCGGCGTCGCGGCGCTCATCCTGCCCTGGAACTTCCCGATCATGACCGGCGCGTTCAAGCTCGCACCGGCGCTCGCCGCGGGCTGCACGGTGGTCGTCAAGCCGGCCGAGCAGACCCCGCTCACGATGCTCCGGGTCGCCGCGATCTGCGAGGAAGCCGGTGTGCCCGCCGGCGTCGTCAACGTCCTGACCGGCGACGGCCGGGTCGGTGCCGCGCTCACCGCGCACCCCGGTGTCGACAAGGTCTCGTTCACCGGCAGCACCGAGGTCGGCCGCAAGGTGATGACCGCCGCGAGTGCGGACTTCAAGCGCCTGACCCTCGAGCTCGGCGGCAAGAGCCCGAACATCGTGTTCGAGGACGCCGACCTCGACGCCGTCGTCCTCACCGCCATGCGTGCGTCGTTCGGGCACTCCGGCCAGATGTGCACCGCGGGCAGCCGCCTGCTCGTGCAGCGGTCGGTCCTCGACGAGGTCACCGAGCGCCTGGTCGCCGCCGTCCGGAAGGTCCCCGTCGGCGACGGGCTCGACGGCGGGATCACCGTCGGACCGCTCGTGTCCGAGGAGCAGCGGCAGCAGGTGCTCGGGTACATCGAGCAGGGCAAGGCCGAGGGGGCGACGGTCGCGGTCGGCGGCGGCGTGCCCGAGCGCCCGGGCTACTACGTCGAGCCGACGCTCTTCACCGGCGTCTCGAACACGATGACCATCGCGCGCGAGGAGATCTTCGGGCCCGTCGTCGGTGTCATCCCGTTCGACGACGAGGACGAGGCGATCGCCATCGCGAACGACCAGACGTACGGCCTCGCCGCCGGGGTCTGGACCCGCGACCTGTCCCGCGCCCACCGGATGGGCCAGCGGCTGCACGCCGGCACCGTGTGGGTGAACACCTACAACCTGTTCGACCCGGCGCTGTCCTTCGGCGGGGTCGGCGAGTCCGGCCTCGGCCGCGACCTCGGCGAAGAGGCCCTGCGCGCGTTCTGCGAGTCGAAGAGCGTCGTCATCGCGCTCTGAGGTCGCGACCGGTGCCGCCGCCGTCGTGCCTGCCGAGTGCGGGCACCGCGGCGAGCTGCAAGGCGGCGAGGACGACGAGCGCCCACCCGGAACCGACCGCCGACACCAGGACCCCGCCCACGAGTGAGCCGACGGCGTAGCCCGCGCTGGTGACGGCCGAGAAGACGCCGACGCCGGTGGCCCGGGTGCGGTCGTCGAGCGTCCGGGTGCTCAGGATCGTGAGCGTCGGGAACAGCGGCGAGTACCCGGCACCGACCAGGACGGCACCGGCGGCCGCGGTCGGGAAGTCGTGTGCGACCGCGAGGACGACCAGCCCTGCGGCGAGGACGACCAGGGCTCCTCGTGCGGTGCGGACGGGCCCGATCCGGTCCGGCAGTCCGCCGAGGAGCAGTCGCACCCCGACGACGCTCGCTGCGAAGACCGTGAAGACGTTCGCGGCCCCGGTCAGTCCCTGCGCGCCGACGCCCTGCCCGACCAGGTGCTGGATGAGGAACGCGATCATGAAGCCCTCGGCCGCCCAGGCCACGAGTCCCGCCGCGCCCGGTCGTACGACGGCCCGCAGCACCGCCGCCAGACCCGCACCGGCCGGCCGTGCCGGGCTGCGGTGCACCGGAGCCGACCCGCCCCGCGTGAGCAGTGCCACTCCGAGCCCGGCGAGCTGGATGCCGATCGCGACGACCCACACGGTGCGGTGTCCGGCCGACTGGTACAGGTTCTCGCCGACCACGGGCCCCAGGGCGAGACCGATCCAGACGGCGAGCCCGAACAGGCCGAGTGCGCGGCTCCGCTGGGTCACCGGCACCTCGGCGACGACCCAGGCAGTCAGGGCGGTGGCGGTGGCCGCGTTGCCGGCGCCGAAGACGAGCCGGCTGACCGCGAGGCTCGGGACGCTCAGCGCGACGAGCACGATGCCGAGTCCGGCCGCCGCCAGCAACCCGGCACCGAGGAGGACACGTCGTGGACCGAGCCGGTCGCTCAGAATTCCGGCGAGTGGCATCGCGCCGATCGCCACGAACCCCGCGAGCGACACGAGCAGCCCACCGACGGCGGGGTCGGCGCCGAGCTGGTCCGTCGCCACCCGTGGCACCACCGGGGTGCTCGCACCGTTGACGACGTAGCCGGCGGTCGACGCCACGACGAGGAGCCAGAACGCGGTCCCCCGCGTGCCGGTCTCGGCGAGCGGTCTCACTCCCCGGCTCGGCGGGGGCGGCACTCCAGGCTGAGCCAGAGCTCGAAGCAGGCGCTCCGTGACAGGGCGGTCGCACCGATCGTCGCGCGGCCCATCCGACCGACGTCCGGTCCGAAGACGTCGAACAGCAGGTCGCTGGCCGCGTTCGACACCTGGTTGAGCTGCTCGAACCCGGGCGGGCAGAGGACGAAGCACAGCCCGCGGGACAGTGCGGCGACCTCGTCGAGCGAGCCGAGGGCGTAGCGGATCATGCCGAGGGCGTTGACCGCGGTGTAGCGGGCCGCTTCACGAGCCTGCTCGAGGGTGATGTCGACCCCGACCGACCCCGGGTGCAGCATCGTGCCGTCCCGTGACTCCGGGGTCATGCCGCTCAGCTCCAGCAGGTCCCCGGTGCGGTGGAACGCGCGGAGCGAGCTGCCGTACCGGCCACCGTAGGGCGGGTTCGCGTAGTCCGGGATGACGAGTCCGAGTTCCTGCGCGCGGGCTTCAGCGGAGTGCTCCATGGCTCAACAGTATCCGGCAGTGGCGGTAATGGATACAACCTGTTTATGATGGGATCCATTCAGCGTCCGGGGGTGGCGCGCACGAGGGAGGACCCGCGACATGACGATCGGTCTCGAGGACGGCACGATGGCCGCCCAGACAGTGACGGCGATCGACGTGGCCGCCGAGCGGTCCCGCACCGCCGGCACCGCAGGGCGCCACTACTTCAACGCGGCCGGCGCGGGCCTGGTCAGCGACGGCGTCCTGGAGGCAGTGGTCGCCCACCTGCGCCGGGAACAGCGGGTGGGTGGGTACGAAGCCGCCAACCAGGTCGCCGACGAGGTCGCCGGCGTCTACACCGCGGCCGCCACCCTGCTCGGGTCGGCGCCGGACGAGATCGCCCTGTTCGACAGCGCCACGAGCGGCCTGCGCGGTGTCTTCGACGCGCTGCGGCTCGGTGCCGGGGACACCGTCGTCGCACCCCGCTCCAGCTACGTCAGCCAGGCGCTCCGGTTGTTGGCCATGCAGCGGCACGACGACGTGCGGCTCGAGGTCGTGCCGAGCAACGCCACCGGTGCCATGGACCTCGAGGCCCTGGACCGCGCCGTCGCCGGAGCGAGCGGCCGTGTCGTCGTGAGCGCGGTGCACGTGCCGACCTCGTCCGGCCTCGTCGAACCGATCGCGGAGATCAGCGCCGTCGCCCGTCGCCACGGCGCCCTGACCGTCGTCGACGCCACGCAGTCCGTCGGCCAGATCGACATCGACGTGCGCGCCGTCGACTGCGACGCCCTCGTCACCACCGGCCGGAAGTTCCTGCGTGGGCCGCGCGGCACCGGGATCGTCTACCTGCGCCGCGGGATGCTCGAGGGCGTCGGTGCGTGGGCGCCGGATGTCCGCGGAGCCGTCTGGACCGGCGAGGATGAGTGGACGATGGACGGCACCGCGCGACAGCTCGAGACGTGGGAGTGCTCCGTCGCCGCACGGCTCGGCCTCGGAGTGGCGCTGCGCGAGGCCCTCGACCGCGGGCCGGCGGCGACCGAGGCGCACCTGGTCGGCCTCGGCGCCCACCTGCGCACCGCGCTCGACGCCGTGGACGGCGTCACCGTGGCGGACCCGTCCGCGTCAGCGTCCGCGATCGTCACCTTCACGGTCGACGGCGTCGCCGGCAAGGAGGTCTCGGCCCGGCTCCGGCAGCGCCGCATCGACTCGATCTCCGTCCCCGCGAGCCACGCGCAGTGGGACCTGGGCGCCCGTGGCCTGCCGAGCGTCGTCCGCGTCTCGCCGCACGTGTACAACGACGACGAGGACGTCCGGGTCCTGCTCGAGGGCGTCGCGGACGTCGTCGCCGAGGTCCGCGCGTGACGGCCGTGCACGACGTCGTCGTACTCGGACTCGGCATCCACGGATCCGCCGCCACGTACGAGCTCGCGCGCCGCGGCCTCGACGTCGTCGCGGTGGAGCGCTTCGCACCGGGGCACGAGCGCGGCTCGTCGCACGGCGCCACCCGGATGATCCGCCGCGCCTACCCGCACCCGGTGTGGAACGACCTCGTCGACCGTGCGTACCGCGGGTGGGACCGCTGGGGGACCGCAGCCGGCGCGCCCTTCCTGCACCGGACCGGTGGACTGTACGCGCACCGGGGCGAGCCGACGATGCAGGGTGGGGCGAGCCTCCCGGTCGACCGCGCAGCCTGGCCGACGCTCGCGCCCTCGCTGCGTCCGCCCGAGACGTACGGCGCGGTCCACGACCCCGACGCCGGTGTGCTCGAGGCCGCGCGGGCACTCGCGTTCGCGCAGTCCGCCGCCGCGGCGGCCGGCGCCGACCTGCGGTACGGCGAGACCGTGCTCGACTGGCAGGTCGACGACGGCGTCGTCACCGTCCGGACCGACGCCGGCAGTGTCCGCGCGCGACGGCTCGTGCTCGCCGGCGGCGCCTGGGCGTCGCACCTGGTACCCGAGGCCGCCGCGTTCTTCGAGGTCTGGCGCATCGTCACGCTCACCGCGCCGACGGGGCAGACCGTGGCGCAGACGCCCGCGCTCGGGTGCTTCTCGGTCGACCTGCCGGAGGGGCTCGTCTTCGGGCTCCCGGAGACCGCCGGATCCGGCGCGAAGATCGGCATCGACGCCGGACCCGTGTGGGACCCGGACGTGCCCGTCGCACCGCCGACCGATGCCGAGGTCGCGCACCTGGCCGAGCTCCTCGAAGGGTTCGTCCCCGGCATCGTCACCGCCGGTGCCCAGGCCGTCGCGTGCCTGTACACGATGACCCCGGACAAGCGGTTCGTCGTCGGCGCCCTGCCCGAGCAGCCCGAGGTGCTCCTCGCCGCAGCCTGCTCCGGCCACGGCTTCAAGTTCGGGCCGGCGATCGGTGCGGCCGTCGCCGACCTGGTGCAGGGCATCGACCGCCCCGACCTCGCGTTCCTCAGCCCCGCACGGATGGTGACCACCGCATGACCGCCCCAGCAGCACCCTCCACCCGGCGCGTCGCCGTCGCCGCACCGCACCCGGCCGCCCTCGACGCCGCCGCCGAGGCGGTCGCGGCCGGCGGGGACGCCATCGACGCCGCGCTCGCGGCGGCCACCGCACTGACCGTCGTCTACCCGCACCAGTGCAGCATCGGCGGGGACCTCGTCGCCCTCGTCCGTCGGCCAGGACGGCCCGTCGTCGCCGTGGTCTCCGCCGGCGCCGCACCGGCCGGCACCGACGTCGCGGCGCTCGCGCAGCACGACCGGATGCCCCGGCAGGGTGCCCAGACCGTCACGGTCCCCGGCGTCGTCGCCGGGTGGCAGGCGATCGACGCACTCGGCGGCCGGCTCGGGCTCGGCGACCCGTTGACCCGCGCGGCACGACTCGCTGCCGACGGGGTCCCCGTCTCCGCCGGACTCGGGCGTGCGATCGCGGTCCGGACCGACGAGCTCCACGCCGACCCCGGGATGCGCGAGGTCTTCACCGACGACACCGGGGCGCTCCTGGCCGAAGGCGACCCGCTCGTGCAGCCGGCACTCGCCGCGACCCTGACCGAACTCGCTGCCGACCCGGGCGCGATGTACCGGGGACGGATCGCCGCCTCGATCACCGCTCGGCTGCGGGAGCTCGGTGGTGCACACACCGAGGCCGACTTCGCCGCGCACGACGCCGAGCTCGTCGAGCCCCGCGGCACGACGATCGGCGGTGCCCGATGGTGGGTCGCGCCGCCACCCACGCAGGGTGTCGTGCTGCTCGGGATCCTGCCGGAAGCACTCGCTGGCGGCAGTGAGCACGGCACCGCGACCTCCGCGGCCGCCGACCTCGTCGACGCCGTGCACCGTGCCGCGCTCGTCCGCCAGGCCGAACTCGGCGACCCCCGCGGCGGCTCCATCGACGTCGCGGCCATGCTCGACCCACGCGACTCCGGTCGGGTCGGCGCACTGCCCCGCGCCGGCCGTGCCCTCGGCGACACGGTCGCGGTGACCGCTGCGGACAGCGACGGCACCGTCGTCACGCTCATCCAGAGCGTCTACCAGCTCTTCGGCTCCGGCATCCTCGACCCGGGGACGGGCGTGGTCCTGCACAACCGCGGCTCCGCCTTCAGCACCGACCCCGCGCACCCCGCCCACGTCGGACCGGGCCTGCGACCGCCGCACACCCTGTTGCCGGTGATCGCCGAGACGGACGACCTGGTGCTCGGCCTCGGCTGCCAGGGCGGCAGCGCCCAGCCGTGGATCCTCGCCCAGCTCGCCCGTGACCTGGTCGCCGCGGGCAGCGACCCCGACGAGGTCCTCGGCCGACCGCGGTTCGTGATCGGTGCGCGCGACCTCGGGCACGAGGTGATGACGCTCGTCGCCGAACCCGGTTCCGAGGACGCGATCGCTGCGGCCGACGCCCTCGGCCTGCCGGTCGCCCGCACCGACGGCCCCGTCGACGAGGCCGGGCACGTGCAGACCGTCCGGCTGCACGCGGACGGACACCTCGACGCCGCGAGCGACCCCCGCGCGGACGGCCGCGCCGTCGTCCTCGACGCCCACTGACCGCACGATCCACCCGAGAAGGAAGCCCATGAGCAGCACCCACGTCCTCGATCCGCTGACCTCCGTCGAGATCGCCTCCTTCGTCACCGCCGTCCGTGCCTCCGGGCGCATCGGGGCCCGGCCGCGCTTCTGGGGGATCGCGCTCGACGAGGAGAAGGCCAGGGGCACGACCGCCGGTGGCGCCCGTCCGGTGCGGATCGTCGTGATGGACCCGGACGCCCACGCCGCGTGGGAGGTGCGCGGGTGGACCGCCGGCCCGGACTCGCCCGCGATCGTCGAGCTGTGGACCGACGTGGACCACCGTCGCCCCGGCGTCTCGAGTGACGAAGCACGGCTCATCGCGCAGGCCGCACGGAAGTCGCCGCTCATCATCGAGGCGCTCGCGAAGCGCGGGATCACCGACACGTCGCTCGTCTGGGTCGACCCGGAGTCGATCACGGGCTTCGTGCCCGAGGACCTCGCCGACCGCCGCCTGAGCTGGGGCACGGTCTGGTACCGCGAGTTCCCCGAGGACAACGGTTACGCACGACCCGTCGCCGGGCTCGTCCCGATCCTCGACCTCGACACCCTCGAGGTCATCCGGATCGAGGACCACGGCGTCATCCCGATGGCGAGCGAGACCGGCGTCTACACCTCCGGCACCTGGGGTCCCGACCGCGAGGTCTCCGCGCTCGACATCGTCCAGCCGAACGGTCCCGGCTTCACGATCGACGGGCACGAGGTCCGCTGGCAGAACTGGACGTTCCGTGTCGGCTTCTCGCACCGCGAGGGGCTCGTGCTCCACGACCTGTCCTACCGTGACGGCGACGTCGAGCGCCCGGTGCTGCACCGTGCGGCCGTCAACGAGATGTACGTGCCGTACCTGGACAGCGACCCGACCGCGTACCGGAAGAACTTCTTCGACTGGGGCGAGTACGGCGCCGGCCCGCTGACCGCGAGCCTCGAGCTCGGTTGCGACTGCCTGGGGGAGATCCGCTACTTCGACGTCGACTTCCTGGACGGCCACGGCGAACCGCAGACCATCGTCAACGGCATCTGCCTGCACGAGGAGGACGACTCGATCCTCTGGAAGCACGTCAACACCCGCACCGGCAGCGCCGAGGTCCGTCGCAGCCGCCGACTCGTGATCTCGAGCTTCGCGACCGTGGCGAACTACGACTACGGCTTCTACTGGTCGCTGTACCAGGACGGCTCCGTCGAGCTCGAGGTGAAGCTCACCGGCCTGATGTCGGTGTCCGGCATCGCCGACGGCGAGACCCCGCGGTACGGCCGGATGGTCGCACCGAACGTGCAGGCCCCGACGCACCAGCACTACTTCGCCGTCCGGCTCGACACCGCCGTCGACGGGCCGTTGAACCGGTTGGTCGAGGTGCACGCCGAGCCCGAGCCCGACGCGGCCCTGAACCCCTACGGCAACGCCTGCATCGCGGTCGAGACGCCGATCGGTTCCGAGGCCGACGGCGCCCGGATGACCGACCCGGCCCGCGCGCTGCACTGGCGCATCGAGAGCGAGTCCGCGCAGAACCGCTACGGCGAGAGCACGGCCTACCGCCTGGCGGTCCAGAACACCGCGCAGCTGCACGTCCGCCCGGGCAGCATCGTCGAGCGGAAGGCGCCGTTCGTCGCGAAGCACCTCTGGGCGAGCGCCTTCGACCCCGAGGAGCGCTTCATCGCCGGCGAGTACCCGAACCAGGGCGAGCTCGGCGACGACGGGGTGCACGTCTGGCAGCAGGCGGACCGGTCCCTCGAGAACGAGCGCCTCGTGCTGTGGCCCGTCCTCGGCGTGCACCACTTCCCGCGGCCCGAGCAGTGGCCGATCATGCCCGTCGACACGATCGGCTTCCGGCTCGAACCGGACGGCTTCTTCGACCGGAACCCCTCGCTCGACGTCCCGCCGTCGGCGACCGACCACTGCGCGCCGGGTTCCGGCCACGACCACGACCACGCGGCGCACGACCACGCGGCGCACGACCACCACACCGACGCCGCGCACGACGGGCACGTCCACGCCGAGCAGCAGCACGACCACGAGGGCGGCCGCTGATGCCCGGGCCCGAGCACACCCCGGAGCACCTCGCCGACTGGTCCGCCGTCCGCCTGGCCGACGCCGTCGCGAACCGCGAGGTGTCGGCGGTGGAGGTGATGCGCGCCCATCTGGACCGGATCGAGGAACGCAACCCGCGCCTCCAGGCCGTCGTCTCCCAGCAGCCCGACTCGGTCTCGTTGGCCGCGGCAGAAGCGGCGGACCGCCGCACCGCCGCGGCACGCGCCGCGGGCGAACCGCTCCCGCTCCTGCACGGCCTGCCCACCGCGGTGAAGGACCTGATGGACGTCGCCGGCCTGCCGACCACGAACGGGTCGGCGGCGTTCGCCGACGCGCGCCCCGCCGAACAGGACAGCGTCCTCGCGACGCTGCTCCGCGACGCCGGCGCGATCATCATCGGCAAGACGAACACGCCGGAGATGGGCCAGGGCGTCCTGACCTTCAACCCCGTGTTCGGCACGACCGTGAACCCCTGGGACACCTCGCGGCACGCGGGTGGGTCCAGCGGTGGTGCCGCATCGGCGCTCGCCGGGCGGATCCTGCCGATCGCCGACGGCTCCGACAGCGGCGGGAGCCTGCGCTACCCGGCCGCGTTCTGCAACGTCGTCGGCGTCCGGCCGAGCCCGGGCCGGGTGCCGAGCGGCCGGACCGGCAACGCCTGGACGCCGCACGGCGTCACCGGCCCGATGGCGCGTGACTCCGCCGATGCGGCACGCTTCATGGAAGCCCTGGCCGTCGAGAAGACCGTCTGGCCGATGTCTGCCATGACGCAGCACCCGGTCCGGCCGGTTGCGCTCGACGGCCTGCGCGTCGCGTGGAGCGAGGACGCCGGCGGCCTGCCGATCGACCCGGCCGTGCGTGCCGTGCACCGCGCGTTCGGCGAGCAGCTCGCCGGGCTCGGCGCGGTCGTCGAGGTCGACGAGCCCGACTTCGCGGGTGCGGACGAGGCGTGGGAGACCATCGAGACGTTCGAGTTCTTCCTGGGCGGGCGGCACGCCGTCGACGCCGGTGCCAGCGGGTTCCGTCCCGACTACGTCCGGAACGTCGAGCAGGGGCGCGCCACCACGGCGGCGCAGCTCGCCGATGCGTACGAGCGTCGGACCCGGATGTACCGGGACACGGCTGCGGTGCTCGACCGGCACGACGTGCTCGTGCTGCCGGCGACGCCGGTGGTCGCGCCGCCGGCCGAGGTCGAGTGGGTCGACGAGGTCGACGGCCACCGCTTCGACCGCTACTTCACGTGGCAGATGCTCGCGAACCGGCTGACGTTGACGGCGCACCCGGTCGTGGTGACCGCGGCCGGGTTCACGCCCGAGGGGCTGCCGGTCGGCGTGCAGGTCGTCGGGCGGTACGGCCGCGAGGCCCAGCTGCTCGCGGTGACGCGCGCGATCGAGGAGGCCACCGGCTGGATCCGGCGGGTGCCGGTCCTGTAGACGGCCGGCGCGGTCCGGTCGGGAGGCGCGGGTCGACCCCGCCTCGTCGGTGCGGGACCGCGCGGTCCGGTCTCGCGCGCCGCTTCCGCTGGTCGCGCCGGGTCAGCCGGTGAAGACGGTGGACGAGCGGCGCTCGTACCAGTGCGCCAGGTGCTCGCCGGCGCGCAGGACGTGGTCGCGCATGAGCTCGGCGGCGCGCTCGCGGTCCCCGGCGACGAACGCCTCGATGAGCTCCTCGTGCTCGCGGAAGTTCTCCTCGCGGTGCCGGGAGTTCTCGCGGAGCACCAGGGCCGAGACGTTCCGGGGGAAGGCGTCGTTGATCTCGACGAGCATCCGGGTCAACCGGGTGTTGCCGGAGGCCTGGTAGATGAGCCCGTGGAACTGGTCGTTGTCGCTGCCCTCGCGCTGCTTCGGCTGCTCGCCCTCGGCCGCCGCCAGGGAGCGCTCGTACATCGCCTGGTTCACCGAGCGGAGCTGCGCGATCGTGGCGTCGTCGAGCCGGTCGACGGCGCGACGGGCTGCGAGCGACTCGAGCTCGGCGCGGACCTCGTACGCCTCGCGGACCTCCCACGGCACCGGCACCCGGACCACGGCGCCACGGTTCGGCACGACCTCGATGAGGCCGCCGGTCTGCAGCTGCCGGAGCGCTTCGCGGACCGGGGTGCGGCTGATGCCGAACTGCGCCGCGAGGTCGGCCTGGCGGAGCGGTGCGCCGATGGGGATCTCGCCGGACATGATCTTCGCGCGGATCCGGGCGGCGAGGTCGTCGACGAGTGCATTGCCGTCGCTGGTGGTCACGTCGTGGTCTCCCTCGGTACGTCGTCACAGCGAACCCCCGCTGCGGATCCAATCCTGCCAGGTGTTGGATCCCGTTGCCGTATCCGACTCGCTCGTGATTGGATCCAATCATGTCCGTGTTGCTCGTCGTCATGCTCGTCGCAGCCGTCGGTGCGCTCGGGCTCGGCATCGCTGGCGGGCGACGGGTCGGGCCGGTCGCACTCGTCGCCGAGGCGGTGATGCTCGTCGCGATGCTCGACGTCCACGTGCCGGCACTCCACGTGGTGCCGGCGCCGTTCTGGGCACTCCTGCTCGGTGGCTGCGCGATGGGCACGGCTGCGGTGGACCGGTGGCGTCGCCGGAGTCGGCCCGGTGGCGACCACCTGCACGCGCTCGGGATGCTGCTCGGCGCGGTGTTCGTGCTGCTCGCAGGTGGCCATGCCGGTGCTGGTGCCGGCGCGGGGCACTCCCACGGTGCGGTGCTGCTGCCGGTCGGGGTGGCGGTCGCGGTGCACGCCGGTGTGGTGCTGTGGAACGTCGTCGGCGGCCGGGTGCCGCGGGTCGAGTCCGTGCGCCGGGCGGCGTCACTGGTGAGCGTGCTGGCCATGGGCGCGATGGTCGTCGTGCACTGAGCCGGCGCGGCGGGGGTGCGTCGCGCCTCCAGGCGGGGGTACTCACAACCCAGCGCTACCAAATTGGATCCAATTCTGGCAGTATCGGATCACATGTGCGGGAGTTCCGCCCCACGAGCCGCCGACGAGGAGACGCCCACGATGATCATCGACGCCTACAACACCACCCAGGACCGCCGCGGCCGCAGTGACTACCTGAGCGGCGTGCGCCCGGGCGAGGAGCCGCCGGCGTACACGCCGTTCGACGCGAACCGGATCCTCGACCGCATGGACGCCGCGGGGGTCGACCGCGCCATGGTCTGCTCGCTCGCGCAGGGGATCGAGAACGACTTCCTGATGGACCTGGTCGCCGCGCACCCGGACCGGCTGTTCGGCTTCGGCCAGGTCATGCCGCAGTGGGAGAACGCGACCGACGAGATCCGTCGCTTCGCCGAGGGCGGGCTGGTCGGCCTGAAGCTGCACCCCAGCCTGCACGGCTACCACGTCGCGGACCACGGCCTGCTCGACCCGCTGTTCGAGGTCTGCGCCGAGCTCGGCCTGCCCGTGCTGATCAACGCACTCGACGACGCGTTCTGTGCACCGTTCTCCATCGAGGAGATCGCGAAGAACTTCCCGACGGTGCCGACGATCATCGCCCACATGGGTGCGGTGTGGAACGTGCCCGAGGCGATCATCGTCGCCGAGCGGAACCCGCACGTCTACCTCGAGACCTCGGCCACCCTGATGTCCGACGTCAAGCGGGCGTACGCGCGCCTCGGCGCGGAGAAGATCCTGCTCGGATCGGAGTGGCCGGGCAGCGACTTCGACCTCGAGCGCATGAAGATCGCGAAGGCGATCCCGGACGAGGCCGACCGGGCCCTGGTCGAGGGTGGCAACATGGCGCGGATCCTGGGCTGGTCGTGAGCAGCGGCTCGCCCGCGTCTGACCGACCGGTGCTCGCCGGCCCGCCGTCCGGGATGGGCGCCGCGGACCAGGAGCTGCTCCGGATCGCGACCGACGTGCTCGACCGGCGGTACCGCACGGGGGTGCACGAGGTCGCCGCAGCACTCCGGCTCGCCGACGGCAGTGTGGTCACCGGGCTGCACGTCGAGGCATCGGCCGGTCGCGCGTCGGTCTGCGCCGAGTCCGCTGCGCTGAGTGCGGCCGTCGTCGCCGGGTCGCCGGTGGTGTCGGTCGTGGGTGTGCTCCGCAGGCCGGGCGGGACGATGCACCTGATCGAGCCGTGCGGGGTCTGCGCGGAGCTGCTCGGTGACCACGCGCCCGACGCCCGGGTGTGGGTCGCGGTCGGGGACGGGTTCGGGCCGGTCGGGGTCGCCGAGCTGCTTCCCTTCCGGCGGCGGCGGAGCGCGCGGGCGGCGGCTGGAGCGGCGGCGACGCCGTTCGGTTCGGCGACGCTGTCCGGCTCGGCGACGCCGTTCGGTTCGGCGACACCTGAGGTTTAACGCCCCCGAAACACCCCGGACCCGTGCGGTGTCGGATCCCGTCAGAGGATGACGGCGACGGCGCGCACCGGTCCCCACCCGCTGCACGATCCGTCCCGGAAGGAACCACCAGCATGCTCGCCGTCTCCGGCAACCCCGTCCTGATCGTCGTCGACATCCAGGGCGGAGCCGCCTCGACGATGCCCACGCCCGGCATCCCCGTGATGGGTGGCCGTGCCGAGCGCGCACCGCGAGTGCGTGACCTCATCGAGCACTGCCGCTCCTCGGGTGTGCCCGTCGTCTTCATCCAGGAGGTCCACAAGCCGGACCTCGTCGACATCGGCCGTGAGCTCGACGGCGCCGAGGGTCCGCACTGCATCGAGGGCGAGGAGCAGACCGAGCTGGCCTCGTGGATCGACCCTCGGCCCGAGGAGTTCGTCATCCGCAAGCGGCGCTACTCGGCGTTCTTCGGCACCGAGCTCGAGATCGTGCTCAAGGCGTACAAGGCCGGCACCGTCCTGCTCGTCGGCGGACTCACCGACGTCTGCATCCACTACACGGCGGCCGACGCCCACCAGCACGACTACGCCGTCCGGGTCCTGACCGACTGCGTCGCCGGGTCGAGCGAACGCGCGCACGACGCGGCACTGGAGGCGATCGGGTACCTGCAGCGGGACGCCCTCGTGACCGCCGCGGACGTGCGCACCTGGCTCGACGAGCGGGAGCCCGTCGGTGTGTGAGGCGGCCGGGCGGTCCGCGCGGATCGTCGTCGGGCACGTCCGGACGATGGACCCGGTGCAAGCGACTGCCGAGGCCCTGCTCGTGGTCGGCGACCGGATCGCGGCCATCGGGACGCTCGACGACGTGCGGGCGGCGGCTCCGGAGGGCACGGCCGAGGACCACGTCGAGGGCACCGTCCTGCCGGGGCTCACCGACGCCCACGCGCACGCGCAGCGCGCCGGACTCAAAGCGCTGCAGCTCGTGGACGGCGACGCCGACGCAGCGACGTTCTCGGCCGCGATGCTCGCCGACGGCGACGCGGACCCGGACGCCCCGGACTGGATCGGGGACGCACCGCCGACACTCGGGGACCGGCTCGCCGCGATCCGCCGCATCCAGCCGCTGCTGCACGCGATGGGGTTCACCGGTGTCGTCGACCCGGCCGTCACGCTGCCCGAGCTCGAGGGGTACCGGGAGGCGCACCGGCAGGGACTCCTGACCCTGCGCGTGGTCGCGATGCCCTACCCCGAGCTCGGCAGTGCAGCGGTCCCCGACGTCGATGCGGCCCTGGCGGTGCTCGACTCGATCGACGGCGTGACCGGTGACGGCGACGACCGCCTCCGGCTCGGCCCGGTCAAGGTCTACTACGACGGCGAGGGCATGAAGGGGCAGGCGCTGCTCGAACGGCCCTGGACCGGCGACGACCACGGCGTGCAGCGGATCTCGGCGGCTGACTTCGCACGCCTTGCAGCGTCGTGCGTGGCCGCGGGGTGGGGACTCGGCGTCCACGCGGTGGGCAGTCGTGCGGTCGCCGAGGTGCTCGACGGGCTCGAGGCAGCGGAACGGGACACGGGACGATCGGTCGCCGGACTCCGCTGCCAGCTCATCCACGCGTACCTCGAGCCGAGCGTCGCGAGCGCCGACCGTGCGGCACGCCTCGGTGTCGTGGCGTCGCTGCAGCCCTCGATCGCCTGGAAGAACGCCGCCGGGCTGCAGCGCCGGCTCGGCAGCCGTGTCGACGAGGTCAACCCGATGCGGACCTGGGCCGACGCCGGTGCCACGGTCGCCATGGGCTCGGACGCGCCGTACTTCCCCTTCGACCCGCGTGAGGTGGTCCCCGTCGCCGCGGGCCGTCGGATGCGCGGCCTCGACGAGCCGATCGGCCCGGCACAGGCACTCTCGGTGCTCGAGGCGGTCGAGGCCTACACGCGCGGTGCCGCACACGCGTCCTTCGCCGAGGATCGCCGCGGCGTGCTGCGCGCCGGCGCCCTGGCGGACTGGGTGCTGCTCGATGTGGACCCGGCTGCGTGCACGGTCGACGAGTTCGCCGCGGCGCGGGTCCTGCGCACCGACGTCGGCGACGTGACGGTCTTCGACGCCGCGGTTCGTCCCGGGCAGATGTAATCCACTCGAAACATAGTTGGATGCGGATTGTTCTAAATTGGATCCAAGTTGGACCCGACCCTGGGACTGACTCCCTGGCATCACCCCGAATCCCACTGGAGGACAGCACCATGGTGAGGAAGCGCATCCTCGTCGGCGTCGCGTTGGCGACCGCCGTCGGACTCTCCCTGAGCGCGTGCACCGCGTCCGGCTCCGCTGACGGCGGCGACAGCTCGTCGAGCACCGACACGATCAACGCAGAGCTCTGGTACGCCCCGGCCACCTTCGACCCCGCGAAGGCCTCGGCCAGCTCGGACGTCGAGGTCGCACGACTCGGCTTCGACACCCTGCTCCGGCAGGGCGAGGGCGACGACGGCGGCTACATCGGCGGGCTCGCGACGAAGTGGGACGCCGAGTCGGCGTCGAAGTACGAGTTCACGATCCGCGACGGCGCCACGTGCTCCGACGGCACCGAGATCACGCCGACGGTCGTCGAGAAGTCCTTCGAGTACCTGGTCGGCCTCGACGACTCGGGTGCGCAGACCTGGAAGAACCAGGCCTTCGGCTCGGGTGACCCGAAGTTCACCGCCGACGACGCCGCCGGCACGCTGACGATCTCGCTCAGCGAGCCGTACTCGCAGCTGCTCGGCGGCCTGACCCGCCCCGGTACCGGGATCATCTGCCCGGCCGGTCTCGCCGACACGAAGGGCCTCGCGGCCGGCACCGTCGACGGCGCCTGGTCCGGCCCGTACACGCTCGCGAAGTCCTCGGCCGGCAAGAGCGTCTCCTACGCGCTGCGGTCCGACTACGACGCCTGGCCGGCGTGGAAGACCGTCACCGGTGAGCCGGCCAAGACGATCAACCTGACCGTGCAGGGCGACTCGAACACGAGCGCCAACCTGCTGCAGTCCGGCGGTGTCGACGTCGCACGCTTCTACGACTCGAACGCCGAGCGCTTCAGCGGCGACGACTACTCCACCGTGAAGTTCGCCAGCTCGGCCTACAACCTCGTGTTCAACGAGGCAGAGGGCTCCGGCTCGGTGTTCGCCGACGACCAGCCGCTCCGTGCCGCGGTCGCCCAGGCGATCGACACGAAGGGGTTCAACAACGCCGGTCTCGACGGACTCGGGGTCGAGCAGAACACGGTGAACGCGGCGAGCTACCGCTGCGCGGTGGACGACTCGTCGCTCGTGCAGTCCTACGACGCGAAGGCCGCGACGAAGGAGCTCACGGGCAAGACGATCCGCCTGCTCATCATGTCGAACTGGGACCCCGCCGCCGACTTCCTGGCGGAGTCGCTGCGGAACGCCGGTGCGACCGTGAAGGTCTCGGCACCGGACCCTGCCGACTGGACCAAGCAGATGCGCACCGAGCCCAAGACCTGGGACGTCGCCGTGGCGGCCGAGGACGCGCAGACCGGGCTGATCAACACCTCGATCGCGCGCTACGTCGGACCGACCTACGCCGAGGGCGGCACGAACGTGTCCTCGAGCGACAACCCCGAGGGACTCGCGGCCTACCAGGCGGCGATGGCCACGTCGGACGCCGACCAGCAGTGCGAGGACTTCGCCACCGCGCAGAAGTCGATCCTCAAGCGTGTCGACATGACCCCGCTCATCACGGACACGCACCGGTACGTCGCCCGCAAGGGCTTCGAGACCCACGTGTTCTCGGGCTACTGGGACGTCTCCGCGATGCGGATCGTCTCCTGATCGCCTGACCGAACGAGCGCCACGCAACGCGCAACGCGCAACGCGCAACGCGCAACGCGCAACGCGCACCACCGCACCACCCAGCCCGGACCGGAGCACCAGGAGGACCCGCGATGAGCACCACCACCGTCGACCATCTCCCCGTGCCCGGTCCGGGCACCCCCGGGTCTCCGGGAACCCCGACCGCCGCCGCACCCCGGGCCGCGAGCCTCGGTGGCGCATGGCGCCGCTTCCTGCTCCGCCGTGCCGTCGGACTCGTCATCAACCTGGCGCTGCTCGTCCTCGTGACGTTCCTCATCGTGCAGCTCATCCCCGGCGACCCGGCAACGGCCATCGCCGGCGACACCGCGACGCTCGCCCAGGTCGAGCTCGTCCGGCACCAACTCGGTCTCGACCAGCCGATCCCCGTCCAGCTGTGGCACTACGTCGCCGGCGTCGTGCAGGGCGACTTCGGTGACTCGTACAAGTACCGCGCGCCGGCGATGGACATCGTCATGACGGCCGTGCCGTACACGCTGACGATCACGATCGCCGCGGTCCTGCTGCTGCTCGTCCTCGGACTCGCACTCGGCATGACCGTCGGCGTCCTCACCCGCGGCGACCGGCACCGGTGGCTCGACGTCTCGTTCTCGGCGGTCACCGGCCTGATCTCGTCGATCCCCACGTACGTGCTCGCCACCGGGTTCGTCGTCGTCTTCGCGGTCCTGCTGCACGTGCTGCCGCCCGCGTACTCGCCGGCCTACGACTTCGGCGCGGCGGCGGTCCTGCCGATCGCCTCGCTCACCGTGGGCGGCACGTGCTCGGTGGCCCGTATCGTCCGCCGTGAGACCGCCGTCATCCTCGAGCAGGACTACATGCGCACCGCCCGCGGGTGGCGGCTGCCGGCGCTGTCGATCTACGCCAAGCACATGCTGCCGAACCTGCTCACCACCGCACTGACGCTGTCCGGGATCATCCTGACGGCCCTGCTCGGCTCGGCACTCATCACCGAGGCGGTCTTCGCGTGGCCGGGCCTGGGCGGCGTCATCGTGCAGGCGATCGCGGTGGACAAGGACTACCCCGTGATCCGCGCCGCGGTCTTCGTGATCGGGCTCATCTCGCTCGTGATCACCCTGGTCATCGACATCATCCTGGGTCTCATCGACCCGCGCACCCTCGGGGAGAAGCGTGGCTGACACCATCACCGCCGTCCAGGCGGCCTCGACCGACCCGGCATCGCGTCCCCGCACCTTCGCGTGGAACGGCGGGCTGATCGTCGGCTTGGCGATGTTCGGGCTGATCCTGATCGTGGCGGTCGTCGCACCGTTCGTGTTCGGCGCCCAGGCCACGGGCATCGGCGGTACCTCTGGGCTGGGGTCCACCGCCGAGCACCCGCTCGGTACCGACACCCTCGGCCGCGACATGCTCGCGCGCACCCTGGTCGCCACCCGGGCCACGGTCCTGATGGCGCTCGCCGCCACGGCCCTGTCCGCGATCGTGGGCATCGCGCTCGGCATCGGCGTCTGGCTCGCCCCCCGGCGGGTGCGCGAGCTCGGGCTGCGCGGGATCGAGTTCGCGGTCAGCTACCCGACGATGCTCGTCGCGATCATCGTCGCAGCGATCCTCGGGCAGGGCATGGTGCAGGTCGTCGTGGCCATCGCCGTCGCGAACATCGCCGGCTTCGCCCGTCTGACCGCCAACCTGGCGGCGAAGATCTCCACCAGCGAGTACGTCACCACCGCACGCCTGATGGGGGTCCCGGCGCACCGGGTCGCCATGCGGCACGTCCTGCCGAACATGGCCGAGCCGACGCTGATCCTGATCGCCGGCGCCTTCTCCGGCTCGCTCGTCGAGATCTCCGGACTGTCCTTCATCGGCCTCGGCGCGCAGACCCCCGCGTTCGACTGGGGAACCCTGCTCAACGACGGACTCGACCGCATCGTGGTGAACCCCGTCGTCATCGTCGGCCCCGCGGTCGCGCTGACCTTCGCCTCCCTCGCCGCCCTGCTCGTCGGGGACGGACTGGCCGCTGCCGCGAACCCGCGGTCGAACACCACGCGGTCCCGCACCACCCGCGCGACCGGCCCGTCGACGCTCGCGGTCGAGGACGACGCCGTGCTCGTCGCGGACGGCATCTCGGTGCAGCACGCCGCCAGCGGACGCGCCCTGGTCAAGGACGTCTCGTTCACCATCCGGCGGGGCGAGGTGCTCGGGATCGTCGGCGAGTCCGGTTCGGGCAAGTCGTTGACGGCCTCGCTCGTCGCCAAGCTGCTGGGCGAGGGGCTCGAGGGCTCCGCGCGGCGGCTCGAACTCGGCGGCGTCGACCTGCTCGGTCGTGTGCCGGACCGCGTGCTCGCATCCCGCATCGGGCTGGTCTACCAGGACCCGGGCACCGCGCTGAACCCGGCCATGGTGCTCGGCATCCAGTTGTCCGACGTGCTGCGGATGCGGCTGCGACACAGCCGACGTGACGCGATCCGACTCCTGACGCAGGGCTTCCGCGCCGTGATGCTGACCGATCCCGAGGGTCGACTGCGCCAGTACCCGCACCAGCTCTCCGGCGGCATGAAGCAGCGGGCGATGATCGCGTCGGCGATGAGCACGAAGCCCGACCTGCTCATCGCGGACGAACCGACCACCGCCCTCGACGTCACCGTCCAGCGTGAGGTGCTGACCGTGCTCAAGCGGATGAACGAGGACTCCGGCACCGCCGTGCTGTTCATCTCCCACGACCTCGGCGTCGTCCGAGCACTGTGCGACCGGGTCCTGGTGATGCGGAACGGCGAGATCGTCGAGCGCATCGACGACGTCGCCGGGCTCTCCCCGGACACCGTCGACCACCCGTACACGAAGCAGCTCCTGGCGGCCACTCCGGTCGTGACGGTGCCCACGGAGTCCACGCGCACCGAGCAGGCGGAGGCACACGCATGACCGACACCACGACGACGCGCGAACGCCGCGCAACCGACACCGGCACGGCCCCCATGATCGACGTCCGCGCCCTCGACGTCGCGTTCGGCTCGACGACCGTCCTGCACGGCGTCGACCTCCGCCTCGAGCGAGGTCGCACCGTCGGCGTCGTCGGCGAGTCCGGCTCGGGCAAGTCCACCCTCGCCAAGGTCCTGGTCGGCACCGTGAAGCCCGCCTCGGGCAGCGCCGCGGTGGACGGCGTCGACCTGACCGCGGCCGACCGGTCGACCCTGCGCGGGTACCGCCGCCGGATCCAGATGATCCCGCAGGACCCGTACTCGTCGCTCTCGCCGCGACGGACCGTCGCGCAGACCCTGGCCGAGGCGATCGACCCCGTCCGCCCCCGGGTCGCCACCCACGAGGACCGCATCGGCGGCTGGCTCGAGCGGGTCGGGCTGTCCCGGGACATGATGCACCGCTACCCGCACGAGTTCTCCGGCGGGCAACGGCAGCGCATCGCCATCGCCCGCGGCCTCGTCATCGACCCGCACCTGGTCATCGCCGACGAGATCACCTCGGCGCTCGACGTCTCGGTGCAGGCGCAGATCCTGGAGCTGCTCGCCGACATCAAGGAGTCCCTCGGCCTGACGATGATGTTCATCTCGCACAACCTGGCGGTCGTGCAGCGTGTGAGCGACGAGGTCGTCGTGCTGTACCAGGGTGAGGTCGTCGAGGCCGGTCCGGTCGAGCAGATCTACGCCGATCCGCAGCACTGGTACACGCGTCGTCTCCTCGACGCGGACCCCGGTTCCGCCCGTTTCAGCCTGGCCGGCTGACCGACCCGGAAGGCCCGCTGTGGCGGCACGACTCCCGACGACCCCGCACGCCGACGGCGTGCTCCGACTGGTCGGCGCGACCCTGGTCGACGGCACGGGTGCGCCGCCCCGCGCCGACGCCGAGGTCGAGCTGCGTGACGGCGACGTCACCTACGTCGGTCCACGGCGCGCCCCGGCTGCGGACGTGCCGACGGTCGACCTGACCGGCCGGTGGCTGCTGCCCGGCTTCGTCGACGCGCACGTGCACCTCAGCATGGTGCCGACGACGCCCGAGGAACAGCGGGCACGGTTCCCGGAGGAGCACGTGCTCGAGGTCGCCGAGGTGCTCCGGAGCACCCTGCACGCCGGCGTCACGACCGCGCGGGACCTGGACGGGCTGACCCCCGGCTACCGCGACGCCGTCGCCCGGGGCACCGTCGTCGGTCCGCGCCTGCACCTCGCGATCGCCATGCTCTCGCCGACCGGTGGCCACGCCGACCCGGTCCGGCCGAACGGGTCGCTGCCGGCCTGGGCCGTCCGGCCGGGCATGCCCGCGCCGGGCGTCGTCGACACCGACGAGGACGTCGTCCGGACGGTCCGCTCGCTGCTCCGCACCGGCGCCGACGCGATCAAGGTCTCCACGTCCGGAGGGGTCGGTTCGCCGACCGACGACCCGGACGACGTCGGCATCACCGAGGACCAGGTACGGCTCGTCGTCCACCTGGTCGGCGAACGCGGCGGCCGCCCGGTCACCGCCCACGCGCTCACCGACGCCGCGGTCCGTGCCGCCGTGCTCGGCGGAGCCGCCAGCATCGAACACGGCTACGACCTGCACGACGACACCATCGCGCTCATGGTCGAACGCGGCACGGTGCTCGTCCCCACCCTCAGCACGCTCCTGCGCGAACTCGACCCGTCCACCGCCTCTGCGGAACGCCTCGCACAGCGCGCGGCACTGCACGCTCGCGGCCTCGACAGCGTGCGACGTGCCGTCGCCGCCGGCGTGCCCGTCGCGCTCGGCACCGACGCGGGTGTGCACCCGCACGGTCGGAACCTCGCCGAACTCGCCCGCCTCGTGCAGGTCGGGCTCTCGCCGCTCGACGCGATCACGGCCGGCACGCTGCAGGGTGCCCGGCTGCTCGGTCTGGAGGCCCGGCTCGGCTCCGTCGAGCCCGGCAAGGCCGGTGACCTGGTCGTCTCGGGCGTCGACCCGCTCGCCGACGTCGGCGCGCTGGCCGACGCTGCCAGCGTGCGCGCGGTCCTGCAGGCGGGTCGTGTGGTCAAGGACCTGGACGGACTGGTGACCACGGCCTCCTGACCGTGGCGCCACCCGCGCAGCCGGCGGTGGTCAGCGCAGCGCGGCCACCGCGCGCTCGATGACGGCGACGACCCGGTCCGGAGCGGCGTGCGCGACGGCGTGACTCGTGTCGACCTCGTCGACCACTGCACCCATCCGGGCGACGAAGTCGCGCTGGATCGCGGGCAGCAGGTGCCGGTCGCTCGTGGCGACCAGGTACCAGCTCGGGCGGGTCCGCCAGGCGGGCTCTGCCGTGGGCTGCTGGAAGGCGGCGTCGGCGGTGACCCGCCCCTCGGCACGTGCGGCGAGCAGCACGTCCTCGGGCACGTCCCAGGCGAGCGCCAGCCGCGACTCCTCGTCGTCCTGTGCGATCCACTCGCCGGCCGGGCCGCGGTGCATGTACTGCGAGACGAGAGCGGGTTCCCGGGTCTCGACGATCCCGGAGACCGACTCGCCCGCGTCCGGAGCGAAGGCCGCGACGTAGACCAGTCCGACGACGCGGTCGTGCGTGCCCGCGTTCGTGATGACGGCGCCGCCGTAGGAGTGGCCGACGAGCAGGACCGGGCCGTCGATGCCGTCGACCAGGGCGCGGACCGAGGCCTCGTCGTCGCGGAGCGAGGTCATCGCGTTGTCGGCGAGCGTGTACGGGATGCGGCGGTCGCGCAGGAGCGGGGCGACGGACGACCAGGTGGACGGCGAACCGCCGGCACCGTGGACCAGGACCACGTGGACGCTCATGCGTCGGTCGCCACGGCGAGGGGGAGCAGGACGGTCGGAGCGGGAGCGGCCTCGCGCCCCGCGAACGGCACCGGCTGGCAGACCATCAGGTAGTCGCCGGGCTCGACCTCGGACAGGTCCGCGTTCTCGAGGATCACGACGCCGGCGCCGCACAGGGCGACGTGTGTCGGCCACGCCTCGGTGTGTGCCGGGGCCTCCATCGTCATGTAGTCGATGCCGACGAACCGGACCCCGCGGTCGACCAGCCACTGCGCGCCGCTCGGGCCGAGGCCGACCCACGTCTCCGACCGCTCGTTCCGGGTCAGCGCGTCGGTCGAGTTGCGCGTGCGGAACAGCACGCGCTCGGCGCCGGCCGCACCCGCCTCCTCGAGGTCGTCGGCGGTGATCTCCTCGACGACGTGTCGCAGGTCGAGGACGCGGACCGGGCCGACCACGCTCTCGAGCGCGATCTCGTCGACGGTCGTCGCACCGGGCACGAAGTGCGACGGGGCGTCGACGTGCGTGCCCGTGTGCGCACCGATCAGCCAGCGGGACACGTCCGACGGGTACCCGTCCGCGATCTCCTCGACCATCTCGAAGGTGGGGCGCCGGCCCCAGTGCAGCATCTCGGGGGAGATGGGGATGTTGATGTCGATCGCGTCGGTCATGGCGTCCTCCCGGAACTCCGGCACAATGGATTCGGATTGGCACAAATTGTATCCAATCAAGCCGGAGGTGCAAGGGCATGGCGAAGACGTTCGACGGGGCGGTGTGGACCGGAGCCGCACTCGGGGGCCGGCCACGCGGGCTCGTGCCGCTCGTACTCGGGTGGGAACCGATCCCCGAGTCGATCTCCCTGCGGGGCGGCGATCCCGCACGCTTCCTGCTCGAACCCGTCACCGCCGCGGCCGTCGTCTTCGACCACGGCTGGGTGCTCCTCGACGGTGGGTTCAACGTCGACCGCGTGCGCGACCCCGAGGAGCGACCCGCGCACTACGAGTACGAGAGCTACACGGCGGTCGTACCGCCCGGCGACGCGCTCGCCGAGGGGGTCGCGGCTGCGGGACTGGCGTGGGACGACCTGGCGCTCTGCGCGATCTCGCACGTGCACCTCGACCACACGGGCGGCCTCCGGCTCGTCCCACCGGGCACCCCGGTCGCGCTGCAGCGACGGGAGTGGGACTGGTTGCAGAGCGGCATCGGTCGGCGGGAGACGGTCGTCGTCGACGACGTGCTCGACGCCGACGTCCGGGTGTTCCTGCTCGACGGGGACACGGGACTGGCATCCGGCCTGACCGCACTCGACACCCGCGGTCACACGCCGGGGCACCAGTCGTTCCGCGTCGACCTGCCGGATCGGACCGTGGTGCTCGCGTGCGACGCCGCCGACCTCGAGCGGAACCTCACCGAGCGGACTCCGTGTGGGTGGGTGGGGAGGGCCGGGGACGAGCTCGAGGCGCAGCGTTCGATCGACCGGCTGGCGGACCTGGCCGCCGAGCCCGGCGTCGAGGTCTGGCCCGGGCACGACCCCGAGTGGGCGGCCTGGCGGCGCTGAGCCTGCGGGTCCGAGCCAGCGGGGCACCGTGCTCGGGATGGGTCACCCTGCCCGCGGTGGTTGCTCCGGCAGTGCGGCCCACACATCCGCCCAGACGAGCTCGAAGTCGACGGGCGCGAGCCGATGCGCCCGCACGGCCAGCTCCAGGATCGAGAGCGCGTCGAGCGACCCGGCGAGGAGCCGCTCGTCGCCGTGCACCTCCGGCCGACCGTTGCCCAGGAACGTGGTCACGGTGACCGATCGCACCCGCGGACGGAGCCGCCGAGTGGCCCGGCCGAGGACGACGAACCCCGCGGCGTACAGCGCGAGTCCGACGGGCATGCCCGCCGCCGGCACCGAGACCGCCAGGACCACGACCACGAGCGCGGTGAACGCCCCGACCGCGGGCCAGACGTGCCATGCCCGGAGCAGCAGGCGTTCGCTCGTGTTCGTCCCGGGTGGGAACACGACGAGTGTCCGCGAGGTCCACATCGTGCGTCCCACCGGCCGGATCGTGTACCGGCCCCACAGGTGCGGCCCGTCGATCAGGCGGTCGCGGACCGACGTCGCCGTGGTCACCGCTCCACCGGCAGGAGCTCGGCGCGGACGGGCACGGCCGTGCTGACGACGTCCCGGTGCCGGACGGTCGTGAGGCAGGGGAAGCAGACCAGGTCACCATCGCGGACATCGGCCGGCAGCGGAGCCGGGAGGCGGTGGAACGGACCGTCGGCCTGACCGTCACATCGGGTGACGACGTACATCGTGGCGAGGGGAGCGGTGCTCCGGCGTCCGATCAGGCGCACCTGGTCGAGCACGGCGCAGGTCGGCAGGACCGCGTCCAGTTCCAGGAGCACCACCCCGGTGCGCGGCCGTCGGACCCGGGTGACCGACGCGACCGCGACGCTGACGTCTCGAGGGGTCCAGCCGCGCGGGCGGTAGCGCGGCGGCGACTGCTCCGCGGTGTGCACGCTCGGGGTGCCGGTCAGGTCGGCGAGCCGGACCATCGAGATCGCGGCGACCACCAGGTCGTCGGTGGTCGCCACGGTGTGGGCCGGCCACAGGACCGGGTCCATCGGATCCGGCAGGGACGCACGGAGCGTCGGCATGATCGCTGTCAGTGTCACACCGGACACGCTCCCGTGCGGACAGGCAAGGGGGAAGGTGCCCTGACGGAACCCCTACGCCCGAGTGACGACTCCTGACGGTCCGCTCACTCGATGTCGACGTCCCGCTTGCCGCGCCGCACGATCAGCGGGTCCGGCTTGCCGATCACGTCGACCGCCTTGTCCGGGTAGTCGAACTGCGTCAGGAAGTACCGCATCGCGTTGAGTCGGGCGCGCTTCTTGTCGTTCGACCGCACGATGGTCCACGGTGCGTACCGCTTGTCGGTCCGGGTGAACATCGCCATCTTCGCCTCGGTGTAGTCCTCCCAGCGGTCGAGGGACAGCAGGTCGATGTCGGACAGCTTCCACCGGCGCACCGGGTCGAGCTGCCGCATCGCGAAGCGGGTGCGCTGCTCGCGGCGCGTGACCGAGAACCAGAACTTCGTCAGGTGGATGCCGGAGTCGACGAGCATCCGCTCGAACTGCGGCACCTGGGTCATGAACGACTCGTACTGGTCGTCGTCGCAGAACCCCATCACCCGCTCGACGCCGGCGCGGTTGTACCAGGAGCGGTCGAACAGGACCATCTCGCCGGCAGACGGCAGGTGCTGCACGTAGCGCTGGAAGTACCACTCACCACGTTCCCGCTCGCTCGGCTTGCTGAGCGCCACCACGCGCGAGGTCCGGGGGTTGAGGTGTTCGGTGAACCGCTTGATGGTGCCGCCCTTGCCCGCGGCGTCACGCCCCTCGAACAGCACGACGACCTTCTGACCGGTGTCCTCGAGCCAGTACTGGCACTTCAGGAGCTCGATCTGCAGCTGGTACTTCGCGTACTCGTACTCCTCGCGCGGCAGTCGCTCGTCGTACGGGTAGTCGTCGCGCCACGTCAGGACGGGGTTGCCGTGCGGGTCGATGAGGTCCGGGTCGGCGGTGTGTCCGTCCGCGACGCTGTAGCCCTCGGTCCGGAGCTGCTCGATGTACTCCCGGAGTGGTTGCGAGTACGGCGCTGTGTCCACGGTGTCTCCTCTGCCCGCCGATCGGTCGGCTGGTCCCATCCCATCCTGTCCTGTGTGACCCGACAACTGCCCAACCGGACGTGTCCCTCAGGTGACCAAGCGGCTGCGTGATCCGACGCGGTAGCGTTCTCGATGGCCTGTCCCCGACCCGGATCGAGCAACGATGCCTGACGTCCACCTGCCTGCCGCCGACCGCTACGAGCAGCTCCCGTACCAGCGCGTGGGGAGGAGCGGCCTCATGCTGCCGCGCATCTCCCTCGGCCTGTGGAACAACTTCGGCGCCGACCGCGCACTCGCCACGCAGCGCGACATCGTGCTGCACGCCTTCGACCGCGGGATCACCCACTTCGACCTGGCGAACAACTACGGTCCGCCTGCCGGGTCCGCCGAGGAGCAGTTCGGCCGCATCCTCGAGTCGGACCTGCGTCCGTACCGTGACGAGATCGTGGTGTCGACGAAGGCCGGCTACGACATGTGGCCGGGCCCGTACGGCGACCGGGGTTCCCGCAAGTACATGCTCGCGTCGCTCGACCAGTCGCTCGGGCGCCTCGGGCTGGACTACGTCGACGTCTTCTACTCGCACCGTCCGGACCCCGAGACCCCCATCGAGGAGACGGTCAGCGCCCTCGTGACCGCGGTCCGTTCGGGCAAGGCGCTCTACGCGGGCATCTCGAACTACGACCCGGCGCAGACTGCCGCGGCAGCCGAGGCGCTCGCCGCCGAGAACATGCACCTGCTCATCCACCAGCCGCGCTACAACATGTTCGACCGGGTCCCCGAGGACGGGCTCTTCGACGAGCTCACGCGTCTCGGAACCGGTGCGATCGTGTTCTCGCCGTTGGCCGGTGGGCTGTTGACGGACCGCTACCTGGACGGTTCGGTTCCGGTCGGGTCGCGTGCGGCCGAGGGCCGCTGGTTCGGTGCGGACCGCATCGACGACGAGTACCTGACCACGGCGCGGGCGCTCAACGACATCGCGGTGGCGCGCGGGCAGACGCTCGCGCAGCTCGCGATCACGTGGGTGCTCCGGCAGCCCGCCGTCACGTCGGCGCTGGTCGGGGCATCGAGCGTTCGTCAGCTGGACGGCACGCTCGACTCCCTCGCGGGTGCCCCGCTCACCGACGAGGAGCTCGCGGCGATCGACGCGTTGGTGCCGCGCGGCTGACGCACGCCGGATGCAGTGGGCGTGACCCCTGGACGGACGGGAGGTGGACCCCACCCGCCGGTACCGGCGCACCGCGCCAGCGGGGCGACGGCCGTGACGGGAGGTGGGCCCCACCCGCCGGTACCGGCGCACCGCGCCAGCGGGGCGACGGCCGTGACGGGAGGGACGGTGCCAGCTGGCACCGCGCCTCCCGTCTCTCGGTGGGTTGCCCCTAGACCGCCGCGGTCGCCTCGTCGCGGTGCGGGAGCTTCCAACCCGGGCGCACGAAGTGGCAGGTGTACCCGGCGGGGTACTTCTCGAGGTAGTCCTGGTGTTCCTCTTCGGCCTGCCAGAAGTCGCCTGCGGGCTCGACCTCGGTGACGACCTTGCCGGGCCAGATGCCCGAGGCGTCGACGTCGGCGATCGTGTCGCGCGCGACCTGCTCCTGCTCGGGCGAGGTGAAGAAGATCGCCGAACGGTACGCACGGCCGACGTCGTTGCCCTGGCGGTCCTTCGTCGACGGGTCGTGGATCTGGAAGAAGAACTCGAGCAGGTCGCGGTACGAGATCACCGACGGGTCGAAGACGATCTCGACCGCCTCGGCGTGGTCACCGTGGTTGCGGTACGTCGCGTTCGGGGTGTCTCCGCCCGAGTAGCCGACGCGGGTGCTGATGATGCCGGGACGGCGGCGGAGGAGCTGCTGCGCTCCCCAGAAGCAGCCGCCGGCGAGGATGGCGGTTTCGGTGGTGGTCATGGTGGCCTCCTGAGGTCGTCGTGCCGCTGGCTGCGGCACCGTGTGGTGCAACCGGCAACCGGGCTGCGGTGTTCCCGTCGTCGGGCGGATGTCGGGTCGCGTCAGTTCGTGGTGTCCTCGAGCGCGTCGAGCGCGGCCACGTCGTCGGCCGACAGCACGAAGTCGACGTCGGCGTTCGCGGCGATGCGCGACGGGGTGGTGGACTTCGGGAGCGGCAGGACGTCCTTCTCGAGCAGGAAGCGGATCGCGACCTGGGCGACGGTCTTGTCGTACTTCGCCGCGATCTCGGCGATCTGCTCGTTCTCGAGCAGTCCGCCGGTGGCGAGCGGGGAGTAGCCCTCGGTCAGGATGTCGTGCTCGCGGTCGAACGCGGTCGTCTCGTCCTGGGTGTTGCCGATGAACCAGCGGATCTGGTTGGCGTGCGGGACGACGTCGGTGCGGCCGAGCAGGTCCTCGAGGTCGGCGACGGCGAAGTTCGAGACACCGATGCTCTTGGTGCGGCCGGCGTCGTAGAGCTCCTCGAAGACCTTCCAGACCTCGACGTTGCCGTCGCGGTGGTCCGAGCCCATGTCGCTCCAGGGCCACGGCGCGTGGATCAGGTACAGGTCGACGTGTCCGAGGTCGAGGTTGCGGCTGGACTCCTCGAAGGCGTCGCGGGCGCCGGACGCGGTCTTGACCTCGGCCGGCAGCTTCGTGGTGATGAAGAGTTCGTCGCGGGGGATGCCGCTGTCACGGACGGCCTCGCCGACGCTCGCCTCGTTGCCGTAGGCCAGGGCGGTGTCGATGTGACGGTAGCCGGCGTCCAGGGCGGTCTTCGTGGCGTCGTAGGCGTCGTCGCCGGACGGGATCTGCCAGGTGCCGAAGCCGATCTTCGGGATGTGCAGGCCGTTGGACAGGATGAACGTGTCGGTGAGAGCGGGCATGCGACGGACAGTACGCCGCGGGTTGGTGGACGTGTGGAGCGCCGCCACCGCGCACCGCGCCCCTGCACGGGCATCGCGCCCCGACTCACGTGGGCGCGATGCCCGCCTGGGGGCGCGAACGCGTCAGGCGACGGTCGACTGTCAGCGCGTGCGCGCGCCGATGCGCGGCAGCACGAAGCCGAGGACGATCATCGCGACGGCGAGGAACGCGTGCAGCACGTTGTCCGCGCTGTTCAGGGGGACGAAGTTCGCGGGGTCCGCCATGCCAGCCGTGAACAGACCGTAGACGAACAGGACCGCGTAGACGATGCCGCCGACGATCAGGTACAGGCGAGCGCCCGACGCCGAACGGGCTGCGATGAGTCCGACGATGCCGAAGAGCAGGTGCACGATGTTGTGCAGGACCGACACCTGGAACAGGCCCAGGAGCAGGGCCATGGAGCCGTGACCGGCCATCGACATCGAGCCCATGTCCATCGTGAGCCCGGGGATGAAGCCGGCGATGCCGACGATCAGGAAGACGACACCGAAGAGGAGCGCACCCTTCTGGGTCCACGTCGAGCCGGTGCGGTTGCGAGCGGTTGCTGCGTTGCTGGTCATGGTGAGACCTCTCTTGTCGAGCGCGCCACGGATGTTGCGCACAGGGTGTTCGGGGCCGATGCGCAGTCGGATTGCAGGGGGCATCCGATTTCCGAACATGCGGGTGTCCGCTGAACCGGCCCGCATGCCCCGCTGCCTACGCTCCGCCGTACGGCAACACCGACGGAAGGCAGCACCATGGCAAGCGGAGTCGCAGCGGTATGGGTCCCGGTCACCGACATGCAGCGGGCGATCGCGTTCTACCGCGACACTCTCGGACTGACGGTCACGGACGAGTCCGACGACTGGAGCGAGATCGACGCGAACGGCTTGATGATCGGCCTGAACGGCCGTGAGTCGGCGAGTCCGTCGAGCGGCGGGGGAGCGGTCATCACGTTCCAGCCGGACGGGTCGATCGAGGACGAGTTGGCCAGCATCCGCGAGCGTGGTGCGGACGTGCAGGGCGAGATCAGCGAGCACTCGTGGGGCAAGATCGTCCCGTTCAAGGACAGCGAGGGCAACGACCTGCAGTTCTACGCGCCGCCGCAGGGCTGACGCGACCCCAGGACGGACGGGAGGCCCGTGGCGGTGTCGCCACGGGCCTCCCGTCCGCCGTCTGGTTCCGTCGAGAGCGCTACGCGACCGCGATCTCGTTGGGCACGCCCGGCAGTGCGTCGCTGGAGGCGACGATCTTGCCGGTGGTCAGGTCGACGGCGTGGACCTTCCGCTCGGCGGGGTCGGTGACGTAGGCGATGTCGTCGGCGACCTTCACGGCGGGGTGGGCGTCCTGCCACTCTGCCGGGCCCTCCCACGCGTCGATCACGGGGAACGAGTCGAGCTGCTCCCCGCTGGTCTCGTCGAAGGTGTGCAGGGCGCCGTCGTCACCGAGGACCACCGCTTCGTCGCCGGGGCCGCGTGCGAGGTCGCGGAATGTGAAGCCGACGCCGTCGGGCATGTCCGCGACGGTGTACTTCCCCGAAGCCGCGTCGATCAGGGCGATCTGGTCGAGCAGGTAGCCCTCGCTGTCCGGGTCGTCGTTGTAGTCACCGACCGCGACCGATGACGTGTCCGTGGTGAACAGGTTGCCGGTGCGGCCGTACTCGGTGGGGGCGTCGAGCTTCTCGAACGCGCCGTCGGCGTAGACGAGGGCGCCGTCGGTGCAGCCGAACACCGCGACCTCACCCGTGACGGCACCTTCGCCGTGCACGTCCGGGCACTGCTCGGACCGGGTGATCTCCTCGCCGTCGGCGTCCAGGGCTCGGACGCCACTGCGGCTCTCCTCGGTGCCGATGGTCGTCAGGAGCGTGCCGTCCTCGAGCTCGATCGCGACGCCGTGGTGGGCGGCCTCGGACTCCGTCGACTCGACCTCGGGCAGCTCGGCGCCGTCGAGCTCGGTGTTGTCGAAGGTCGTCACGTCGCCGGTGCCGTCGGCGAACAGGGCGGTGCGGTCGCCGTGCACGACGGCGTGCCCACCGGTGTCGGCCGGGAAGACCGCGTCGGTGAGGGCCGGGTCCGCTTCGGTGTCGAGCACCCGGAAGCCCTCGGGCACTGTGACGAGCACGTGGCGGCCGTCGCCGGCGGGGTTCACCCGGGTGAAGCCGTCGACGGCGTCGTCGGCCACGACCTGCAGGTCCTGGTCGAGCACGAGCAGGCCGCCGTCGTAGGTCAGCGTGATGCGGGTGCTGTCGGCCTTCGGTGCCGAGGTGCTCTCGGCGTCGGCGGCGTTCGTGGCGCACCCGGTCAGGGCCAGGGCAACGGTGCCGAGCAGTGCGGCCGGCATCGCCGCGGCGCGGAGGGTCTTGGTTCTGGTCATGGGCATAACTGTACTGATTCTCATTCTCATCTAGAAATCGGAGCCGTCAGGCCGTCGACGATCGAGTCGGTGTTCGAGCGCATCATCCCGAGGTAGGTCGACGCGGCGCCGTCCTCGGTCAGGGACTCGGTCGCCAGCGAGCGGATCGACACCTGCACGTCGACCTCGTCCGCCAGGACCTCGGCCAGGCGTGCGGGTTGCGAGGCATCGGCGAAGATCGTCGGGACGCCCGCCTGCTCGATCGCGTCCGCCAGGTCACGCAGGTCGGCGGCGCTCGGGGACGCCAGGGTCGTGCCGCTCGGGATCACGGCACCCACCACCCGGAACCCGTAGCGGTCGGCGAGGTACCCGAACACGTGGTGGTTCGTCACCAGGGCCTTGCGATCGGCGGGGATGGTGTCGAACGCGGCGGTCATGTCGTCGTCGAGGGCATCGAGCCGGTCGGTGAATGCCTCGGTGCCGGGAGCGTCGATGCCGACGGCGTCCAGCTCGTCGTCGAGGGCCTCGACCACGTCGACCATCCGTGCGGGGTCCGTCCAGAAGTGCGGATCGGGGCCGCTGTCGTCGTCGGTGGTCCACTCCAGGGCGTCGATCGCGTCACCGGCGGTGAAGACGGCCACGCCGTCGTCGGCCGCGGCGCGGACGTGGTGGGCCACGCCTTCCTCGAGCCCGAGGCCGTTCTCGACCACGAGGTCTGCGCTCCGGAGTCGCGCCGCCTGCTGTGCGGACACCTCGAACGAGTGCGGGTCGCCGCCAGGGGGCATCAGGACCATGACGTCGACGTCGTCGCCGACGACCTCGGTCACGACGTCGCCGAGGATGTTCGTCGTCACGGCGACGAGTGGACGGTCCGATCCGGTCGTGGTGCAGGCGGCCGTCGTGACGGCGACGGCTGTGGCGACGAGGGCCACTGCCACCGCCCGTGCGGTGCGCCGGACAGGCGTGGTTCCGCTCACAGTCCCACCTCGGCGAACGCGACGGGCGCGAACGGCAGCTCGATGGTGCGGGCCACCCGGGCGCCGTCCGCGAAGTCGATCTCGTGGACGACGTCCCCGGACGGGTCGGCCACGTAGGCGCGCTGCGCGTCGAGCTGCAGCAGCGGCGCACGGTCGCCGTCGACCAGGGGATCAGTCGTCGCGACCTTCCCGGTCGAGGCGGTCACCACGACCACCCGACCCGCGTCGTCGACCGCGACCACGTGCTCGTCCTGGTCGTCGACGGCGACCACCGCACGCAGCGGCCGTTCGGTCGCGACGTGCTGCCACGCGCGTTCCCGCACGTCGAGCAGCCAGAACCCGGTGTCACCCGCGACTCCGGCGACCGTGGGGCGGCCGGCCCGCGCGGCGAAGTCGGTCGGTCGCTCGGCGTCGTCCGGCAGCGCGACGAACGAGTTCCCGCCGGCTTCGTCGACGACGACGGCTCCGTCGGCGCAGCCCACCACGGCGCCGGCGCGGGTGACGATCCCACCAGCGGGGTCGGTGCAGGCCTGTCCGGCGCTGGTCGACCCGGTCGACCCGGTCGACCCGGTCGGCTCTCCGTCGGTGTCGAGGACGCGGACGGTGTCGCCCTCGGTGGCCACCAGGTGCTCGCCGAGCGGCAGCAGCACGCTTGCGTCCAGTCGTGCGGTCTCGTCGAGCTCACCCCGCCCGAGTGCCGCGCGGTCGAGCACCACTGCTTCGCCGCGTTCCGGCCAGGCGATCGTGGTCATCGTCTCCGAGGAGTGCACCTGGACCGGGCCGCCGCCCTCGAGCGTCCCGACGACGCGCGGCTCGGCGGCGTAGTAGTGCGTGTGGTCGCCGTGGTCGACGGTCCAGGAGCCGCCGTCGACGACCGTGGTGCGCTCGCCGTCGCTCGTCACGAGGAACCGGCCGTCGGTCGCGGCGTGCTCGGCCGCGTCGACGCGGTCCAGGTCGGTCGTCTCGCCGGTGAGCAGGTCGTGCAGCGCCGTCTCGCCGGTCGCAGCGACGGCCAGGAGGCCCAGCTGGGGTTCCTGGGACTCGGTCGCGCCCGCCACGTACCCGTGTGGAGCCGTGGTCGCGCTGGGGCCGTCGGCCTGCGGCGCCGAGGTGGTGGAGCACGCCGTGGCGGTCAGGGCGAGGCCGGTGGTCAGGCCCAGGGCGCCCAGGCGTCGTCGGAGCCGTCTGCGTGCGCGGTCGGTGGTCGGGTCGTGGTTCATGGTGCCTCTCGTGCTGGTGCTCGGACGGGGTGGTCGACCGGGCGGTCGACGGGTTGTGCGTCGGTCCGTGCGGTGGTGCGCGCGACCCCGCGGACGACGGCGGCGGTGGCGCGGGACAGGGCGACTCCGGCGACGGCGACGGCCGCGATGCTGGCGCCGGCGGCGGTGCCGGCGTGCCAGGAGACGAGCAGCCCGACCAGCACGGCGACGACACCGAGCACCGCGCCGAGGAGCATCGTCGAGGCCACGTGCTTCGTCCAGGCGCGGGCCGCTGCGGCGGGCGCGAGCAGCAGTCCGACGACCAGCAGGGTCCCCACCGCGCGGTAGGACGCCACGACGGCGAGCGTGACCAGGCCGATGAGGACCACCTCTGCGAGCCGTGGGTGCAGGCCGAGCGTCGCGGCCTTGCGGACGTCGAACGCCAGCGCGGTGAACGGCCGGTGGAACACGGCGGCGACGACCAGTGCGACGGCGACCGCGATCGCCAGTCCGCCGAGGTCGGCGCGGGTGACGGCGAGCACGTCGCCGAACAGGATCGCGGTGACGTCGGTGGCGAAGGACCGCGATGCCGACACGATGATGACCCCGAGCGCGAGCATGCCCACGAAGAGCAACCCGATCGAGGTGTCGTACGACAAGCCACCGCGTCGTCGCAGCGCCCCGACGCCGAACACCATCACCCCGGCACTCACGGCGGCACCGAGCACCGCGGGGACTCCGGTGAGGGCTGCGATCGCGACGCCGGGCAGCATGCCGTGCGACAGCGCCTCGCCCAGGAACGCCATCCCGCGCACGAGCACCCACGTCCCGACGACGGCGCACAGCACCGCGGCCAGGGAGCCGCCGGTCAGGGCACGCACCATGAAGTCGACGGTGAAGGGATCGGTCAGCCAGCTCACGATCCGAGACGCTACATGAAAACGAGTATCGATACTGATAGCGTGCTCAGGTGCCCGCGACCGATCCGATGCCCTCCGTCCGCCTCGAGCAGGTGACCGCCCTGCGCGGGGAGCGGACCGTCCTCGACGGCCTCGACGCGGCCTTCCCGGCCGGCCGGGTCACCGCGCTGACCGGACCCAACGGGTCCGGCAAGTCGACGCTGCTCGACGTGGTGGCGGGCGTGCTGCGGCCGACCGCCGGGCGCATCACGGGCCTCCCGTCCGACGGCGTCGCCCACGTGAGCCAGTCCGTCCCGCCGACCACGCTCCCGCTCACGGTCCGCGCGGCCGTCGCGATGGGCCGGTGGCGTCACCGGGCCTGGTGGCGTCCGCTCGGACGTGACGACCGCGCCGTCGTCGACGCGCAGCTCGAGCGGATGGCGATCGCGGACCTGGCCGATCGCCCGCTCGACGCGTTGTCCGGTGGGCAGCGGCAGCGCACGCTCGTGGCACTCGGGCTGGCGCAGCGGGCGCGGGTGCTGCTCGTCGACGAGCCGACGGCCGGCGTCGACGCGGCATCCGCGGCGCTCGTGGTGGCGGCGCTCGCCGCCGAGGCTGCCGACGGCGTCGTCGTCGTGCACGCCGCACACGACCCGGTGGCGATCGCTGCAGCCGACGCCGTTGTCACCCTGCCCGCGCCCTGACGGCGCGGGTGCCGTTCAGGGGCAGGCGACGGCGACGGAGCCCGTCGAGGTCGTCACCGGCGCCGGTGCCGGAGCCTCGTCGGCGACCGGCGCTGCGCTCGAGCGGCGCAGCCCGAGGGAGACGAGCACGATCGCTCCCACGACGGCGACCCCTCCGGACAACCAGAAGTCCGCGGCGAGCCCGAACGACGACACCGCTGCGCCGCCGAGCACCGACCCCGCGGCGATCGCGAGCTGGATGGTCGTGACGAACAGCGCGAGCCCGGTCTCGGACCCGGCGGGCGACGCCGTGGACATCCACGTCTGCATGCCGAGCGGCAACGCACCCCAGACCAGCCCCCACACCACGAGCAGCACGAACACCCCGACGACGGAGTGCGCGAGCAGGGGGAGCAGGACCACGGCGACCGCGAGGGCGACCTTCGACACGCTGATCGTCCCGAGCACGCTCCGCCCCAGGGTGAAGCCGGCGGCGAAGTTCCCGACGATCCCCGCGACGCCGAACACCAGCAGCGCAAGCGTGACGGTGTCCGGGCCGACCCCGACCAGGTCCTGCAGGTACGGGGCGATGTACGTGTACGCGGCGAACTGGGCGGCGAAGAGGAACGCGGCGGCGATCAGGCCGACACGGGCGCGGGGGACGCGGAGCAGTGAGCCGAGCGTCGCGAACCGGACCTGCTGCTGCGCGGGGATGCGCGGCAGCATCGCGAGCTGCAGGACGAGCGCGACCAGACCGAGCACGCCGCCGATGACGAACGCGAGCCGCCAGGTGGCGAGCGACGAGACGAGGGCGCCGAGCGGCAGGCTCACGACCGTCGCGACCGAGACGCCGGCGGTGATGAGCGAGGTCGCCCGGATCGTGGCGGCCGGCCGGACCAGTCGACCGGCGATGCCGGCGCCGATCGCCCAGAACCCGCCGATGCCGACGCCCAGGAGCATGCGCGCCACGAGCAGCACACCGAACGAGGGCGCGATCGCCGCGAGCCCGTCCGCCACCACGAGCAGCACGGTCAGTGACACGAGCACGACGCGGCGGTCCACGCGCGAGGTCAGGACCGTGACGACCGGCGCCGCGACGGCACCGACGAGCCCGGTGGCGACGACCATGAGCCCGGCCGTGCCGATCCCGACGTCAAGGTCGGCGGCGATGGCGGGCAGGAGTCCGATCGGCAGGAACTCGGAGAGCACGAGGACGAAGGATCCGAGTGCGACGGACGTGACACCGAGCCACCCGCGGCGCTCTGCTGACGAGGTCATGGGTTCGTCAAGCAGCGCCGGTCGCGGGCCATTCCCGCGTGTCGTGTCGTTGCTCGCCGGCTACCGGCACGGTGCGGCCCGACGCCACCGACTCCTGCGCGGCGAGCACGATCGACAGGGTCCGCAGCCCGACGTGCACGTCCGGCTGCGGCTGCACGCCCGACCGGACGGCGTCGACGAACGTCCGGAGCATCACGGCGTCGGGGTCGGCACCGTAGCGGGACTCGATCGGCAGCCCGGTCTCCGCGACGATCCCGCGCGCAGCCGCCCCGAAGAAGTCGAGCGACACCGTGCCGCCCGTCCCGGCGACGTCGAGCGTCAGCCCACCCCACACCGCCGAGGTGTCCGGCTTGCTCCACGAGCAGTCGATCGCAGCGACGACGCCGTTCGCGTACGTGATCGTGACGAGTCCGGCGGTCTCCGCCTGTGCCCGGGCCGCGTGCAGCGTGCGGTTCGCCACCGCGGTCACGGTGACGGGTGCCGACCCCATCAGGCCCTCGAGCAGGTCCGCGATGTGCACGACGTGGTCGACGATCGCGCCGCCGCCGGACAGCTCGGGCTCGGTGAACCACGACCGGGTCAGGGGGAGCATGCCGTTGTTCGCGCCGCGGACCGAGAACAGCTGCCCGAGCGCTCCGGAGTCGTGTGCGGCGCGGAGCTTGTCGAACGCCGAGGTGAACCGCACCGGGAACGCCACCATCAGCATGACGCCCGCCGCGTCGACGGCGTCGCGGATCGCGAGGCCGTCCGCCCACGTGGTCGCGAGCGGCTTCTCGCACAGGACGTGCGCACCGGCGGCGGCCGCGGCCTCGACGAGTTCGCGGTGCCGGGCGTTCTCGCTCGTGACGACGACGGCGTCCGGGCCCCAGGCGAGCAGCTCGTCGTACGTCTCCGCGTAGGCGACTCCGAGCTCGTCGGCCAGGTCGCGGCCGCGCAGCTCGATGACCGCCTCGCCCGTGCTGACGCCGTCCGGGTCGGCACCGCGGACCTCGACCCCGGGCATCGCGGCGAGGGCGGCGATGTAGCCGATCGCGTGGGTGTGGGCGAACGACATCACGGCGATCTTCAGAGCGGTCATGCGCGAGCCCCCGTCGTCAGGGACACCGGCTGCCCGGTGTCCATCGACTCGAGTGCCGCGTTCGCGATCCGGACCGCCTCGGCGCCGTCCGCCGCCGTCACCCGTGGAGCGGCACCGCCGGCGAACGCCCCGAGGAACTCGGCGAGCTCGAGTCCGTACGGGTCGTCGGCGGGGTCGACCTCGGGCAGGAAACCGTCCGCGGCGTCGGGCACCGCGAGGTCGGCGACGTAGTCCTGTTCGTCGAGCGACCGGTGCGCCAGGCTGCCGCGCGTACCCGTCACCGAGTACTCGGTCGAGAACGCGAGGTGCTGCGGTCCCCAGATCCCGGCGACGTGACTGATCGCCCCGGACTCGTGCGTGAGCAGGACGTGTGCCGCCTCCACCGGCTCGGCCTCGGTGCCGGCACGGACGCCGACCGCCGACACCGTGGTGACGGGTCCGGCGACCCAGCGCGCGATGTCGAGGTCGTGGATCATCTGGTCCATCACGATGCCGCCGGACAGCGCCCGGTCGGCGAACCACGCGGTGCGGATCGGGAACGCCCCGGAGCGCACGAACCGCAGGACCGCCAGGTCGCCCAGGAGGCCCGTGGTGACGGCGTCGTGCAGGCGCACGTACGCGGGGAAGAAGCGCACCACGTGGGCCGGGAAGAGCTGTCGGCCGGCGTCCTGCGCGCGGGCCACCAGGTCCGCAGCGTCGGCGTCGGTCCGGGCGAGCGGCTTCTCCGACACGACGTCCTTGCCGGCGGCGAGTGCGGCGCGCACGACCTCGGCGTGGGCGAAGGTCGGCGTCACCACGTCCACGACGTCGACGGCGGCGAACAGGTCGTCGAGCGAGTCGACGACGGTGATCGAGGAACCCGCGGCGGCTGCGGCCGGGGCGAACGCCGCCGCGAGCTCCGGTGCGCCGGCCTGCGCGTACACGACGACCGGGCCGAGCCGGAGCAGGCCGGGCATGTGCGCGTGGGCGATGCCACCGGCGCCGACGAGGCCGATCCGGGGAGGGGTCGGGGGCATCGGGGCTCCTTCGCGGGGTGGGCCGGTCGACGGTGACGGGGACGACGCCATGCTACCGAGCCTCCGGTCGGAGGGCAGTGCTCAGGCGGAGCCACGCCAGGCCCCCTCGGTCGGCCTTCCACTTCATGGTCGAGTCGAGGTCAGAACCCGATGGCCAGATTTTCTGAGATAGTGGCACAAGTCAGAAAATCTGGCGCAGTTGTTCTGAGGTCTGGAGGCAGGAGTGTCCACGAGCACCTGGCCCGCGCTGGAGTACGAGCAACTCGACTGGGAGCGGCGTGATGCCGACTACGGTCCTCGTGCCGCTCGACGCAGCACGGTGCGCGAACAGTACCTCGCCGCCGTGCCGCCGCACATCTCCACGGCCGCCCTCCGGCTGAGCGACGAGGTGGCGACGCTGGTCGACGAGGCTTCGACGGCGCTCGTGCGCTTCGACGGCGAACTCGGTGGCGAGGTGGCACCGTTCTCGTCCCTCCTGCTGCGGTCCGAAGCCGCGGCGTCCTCGCAGATCGAGCACCTGACGGCCAGCGCCCGACAGGTCTTCGCTGCCGAGATCGGTGCTCCGGGCAAACGCAACGCCACGGCGATCGTCTCCAACACCCGAGCCATGCGCACCGCGATCGAGTTGTCCGATGAGTTGACCGCGGACACCGTGCTCGCGATGCACGCGGTGCTGATGGACGGCGATCCCCACCACGACGCCGGAGCGTTCCGGCAGGAGCCCGTCTGGATCGGCACGGACGGACGCTCCCCGGTCGGTGCCGACTACGTCGCTCCGGCCTGGCAGCGTGTCCCGGCGCTGATCGACGACGTGATGGCGTTCGCGCGGCGCCTCGACCTGCCGCGGTTGGCGCAGGTCGCGGTGGCGCATGCTCAGTTCGAGACGGTCCACCCGTTCACCGACGGGAACGGTCGCACGGGGCGTGCCCTGCTGCAGGCGATGCTGCGCTCGAACGAGCTGACCCGGAACGTGACGGTTCCCGTCTCGGCAGGTCTCCTGACCGACACGGACGGCTACGTCGAGGCGCTGACGGCGTACCGCCGCGGTGCCGTCGAGCCGATCATCCGACGGGTGGCGGAAGCGTCGTTCACCGCCATCGGCAACGCCACGGAACTGGTCGACGACATCCAGCGGATCCGTCAGGGCTGGCGCGACCGCGTCGATGCTCGGAGCGATTCGGGCGTCTGGGCCGCACTCGACGTCGTCGCGCGGCAGCCGGTGCTGAACGCGACGGTGCTCGCTTCCCAGATGGGGATCGAACCGCGGAACGCGTACCCGCACCTCCAGAAACTCGTCGGAGCAGGGATCCTGGTGTCGAAGAACGAGTACCAGCACGGGGTCCTGTACCGCAACGACGAGGTCCTGGCAGCGCTCGACGCCTTCGCCAGGCGGGCCGGGCGTCGCGGCTGATGCGGGCTCGGTGTCAGGCGTCGAGGGCGCGTCGCGCGGCGGCCACGACCTCGGCATCGGTCACGAAGTGCGCGGAACCGTCGTCGGCGCCGCCCATCGGGACCCCGGCGTGGGCGCTGCCCGCTGCTGGGCGCTTGGCGGACAGGTGCACGGCAGCTGCGCCCGTCGCGACCAGGGCCGGCACGTCGGCCGGGGTCACACCGGCACCGGCCATCACCTGGACGGGTCCGGCGGCGTCGACCATGCGCGCGATCGTCGTCGCGCCCGCACCGGCCGTGGGCGCGGCGCCCGAGGTCAGGACCCGCGTGAACCCGAGGCCCGCGAGCGTGGCTGCTGCGGCGACCGGGTCCACCGCGTGGTCGATCGCCCGGTGCAGGGTGATCTCGGCGGTCGTGCTGACCGAGCGGGCGGCGTCGACGAAGCGGCGCAGGGCGTCCTCGTCGAGGGTCCGGTCCGGGCGCAGCGCACCGACGACGACGCCGGCGGCACCGGATCGCAGGACCGTCCGGACCTCGCGCACCATGAGCTCGACCTCGTCGGGGGTGTGCACGAACCCGCCGGGGCGACACCGGACCAGCGCGTGCGCCGGGATCCCGGTCTCGTGGGTCGTCTCGACCAGGGCCTGCGACGGGGTCAGCCCGCCGAGCTCGAGCCCGACGCAGAGCTCGACCCGGTCGGCCCCGCCGTCCCGTGCGACGACCGCACCCTGCGGCGAGGTGACCGCGATCTCGAGTGCAACGGGCGAAGGGGTCATGCAGAGGCTCCGAGTGGCTGGTCCGAGGCCGGGATGATCCTGGCGGTCAGGTCCGGGGCCTCGGGGAACACTCGATCGTAGGGGAACATCGGCCGTTCGATCCTGTGGTGCCCGAGGCGCAGCAGGTCCTGGTCGACACCACCCGGGGTGAGCGCGAGCATCCAGTCGGCGGCCATGTCGAACAGCTCCGGCTCGAGGTACCCGATCTTCACCACGACGACGTCGGCCTGCCGTGGTGCCAGGTCGAGGTCGGTGAAGTCGTGCTCGTGGTGGTACGGCTTGCGCAGCTTCGTCAGGATCGCGAAGACGCTGCCGACCTGCAGCACGACCTCGGTCTCGGCGTCGCGGTCGCCGTGCTTGATCGCGTGGACCCGGCCGGTCATGGTGATCGGTCCGGCGTGGACGTCGTCGACCTCGGCTCCCGCGGTCACGGTGACCGTCGCGCCGACCCCCGCCGCGACGGCCGTGGCGACCGCGGCGGGTCCGGGGACGCTCGCGTAGACCAGGGTGGGGCCGTCGGCACTCGCGAACGCCGGGTTCGCGAGCACCTGCGTCAGTCCCCAGGTCATGTCGCCGGAGCCGCCCGCGGTGGGGTTGTCGCCGGAGTCGGACACGAAGTACGGGTGTGCGGCACCGGGTGCGAGCGCGGCGGCGAGGCACTCGTCGAACGTGCCGGTGGGTGCGACGAAGACGAAGTCCTCGCGGACGTCCCAGAAGGCACGGGCGAGGCGCTCGGCCCCGGCGGCGACGGCGGCCTCGTCCCACCCGGTGACGACGGTGACGGCCTGGTCGCGGGGCTGGTCCGCCCAGGCGTAGCCGACCCAGATCGCCGCGTCGAGCACGCCGTCGGTCTGCTCGACGAGCGGCACCTGGGCGTACAGCGAGGCGGCGGGTTCGAGGCGGGTCGAGGTCTGCTCGCCGGGCAGCAGGACGGGGATCGGGATCCAGGCCTTCACCGGGCGCTGGTCTCCGGCGGGACGCGTGGTGAGCACGTCGACCAGGTTCCGGACGGCACGTTCCTTGGTCTCCATGGCGTCCTCGTGCGGGGCCATCCGGTAGCAGGTGACGAGGTCGACCTGGTGGGCGAGCTCGCGCGTGACGTTGCCGTGCAGGTCCATCGACGCCGACACGACGACGTCCGGGCCGATCACCGCACGGATCCGGCCGAGCAGGTCCGCCTCGGCGTCGTCGAGGCCCTCGACGACCATCGCGCCGTGGATGTCGTACCAGAGGCCGTCCACGTGCTCGGCGTCGACGATCGCGCGCAGTCGCGTGACGATCTCGGCCGCGAGCTCCTCGTACGACGCCCGGTCCACGATGCCGCCGGGTAGTGCGTGCCCGATGAGCGCCCCGCGGAAGTCCGCCGCCTCCGACATCGCGGACAGGAACGGGTACCGCGCCACGACCTCGTCGCCACGGTCCGGGTGGAACGCCGGCGCGTGGGTGCGGGTGGGGGTGAAGGTCGACGTCTCGATGGCCAGTCCGGCGATGGCGACGACCGGACGACGGGCACCGGCGGGGACGGCGGGGGTGGCGGACACGGTCTCAGACACGGACGCTCCTGTTCCTGGTGGTGGACTGCGGGATGGGGGTGGACAGTTCCTCGAGCGACGCGGCGAGGCCTCGCTGCAGGGCGAACTGCCCGGCACCGACGAGCCCGGCGTCGGCACCGAGCGACACCGGCTCGATGGCCAGGTGCTGCGTCATGAGCGGGTGGCAGCTCTCGTAGAGCTGACTGCGTACCGCAGCGATGAACGGGTCGAGGGTGGAGAGGATGCCGCCCAGGTAGACGGCGTCCGGGTTGAAGAAGTTCACGTTGGCCGCGAGCACCTCACCGAGGTACCGACCGGCCAGGCGCACGGCACGGGTGGCCTCGGGATGGGCGTCCGAGGCGAGTCGGACGACGTCGGCGGTCGAGGAGACGTCGACCCCGGCGCCCGACAGGATCCGCACCAGGGCAGCTCCGGACGCGACGGTCTCGAGGCACCCGGTGTTCCCGCACGAGCACGGGGTGTCGCCGGCGGCGTCGATCCGCACGTGGGTGATGTCCCCGGCCGAACCCGTGGACCCGCGGTACAGGCGGCCGTCGATGACGATGCCCGCGCCGATCGCCGATCCGGCCTTGATCGTGATGGTCTGCCGGCGTCCTGGAGGCTGCACGCTCTGCTCGCCGGCGGCCATGCAGTTCGCGTCGTTGTCGACGATCGCCGGCAGGCCGAAGCGGTCGGACAGCCAGGCGGCCACCGGGAACCCGTTCCAGCCCGGCATCCGGCTCGGCAGGTCGACGACACCGGCCTCGACGTCGACGGGACCGGGCAGGCTGAGCCCGACCCCGCGCAGACCGGCGCGGCCACGGTCGTCGGCGAGCCGCTCGAGCAGGCCGGCCAGTCGCTGCAGGCCGGCGGTCGGACCGTCGGAGAGTGCGAACGGGACGTTCGCGACCGACTCGAGCGCGCCTCCCGGCAGCACGATCCCGACCCGCGCGTGCCCGCCGCCGACGTCCGCGGCGACCGCGTACTCGTCGACGCCGCCGATGCGGAGCACCTTGCGGGGGCGTCCGCCGGTCGAGACGTCGGTGCCTTCTTCGGCGAGCAGCCCGTGCGACAGCAGCTGGGTGACGACGTGCGACACCGTCGACGGAGCGGCGCCGAGCAGCGTGGCGATCTCGGTGCGACTCGCGGCCTGACCCGACGCGACGAGTTCGAGGACGCGAGCAGAGAGGTCCGTCACGACTTTCTCCAATCCGGGGGAAACGACGGTCGAACCGACCGAACACCCGGAGCCTAACCGGCGGAACGGCCCGTTCACCCTTTCGTCCAAACGGCAGAAACGCAGTTTTTACACGAAGATGTTTGTTTTTCCAACGGCTTTGGCCATTGACTGTGTCCGTGCCGCTCGGCACGCGTGCTCCACCTCCCCAGAACTCCCACGCACCAGGAGACACACATGACCAAGCCCCGCCGTTGGGCGCTCCTCACCGGAGCAGCGATCGCCGTGAGCGCCCTGCTCGCCGGATGTTCCGGGGGCGGTTCCGCCACCTCGAACGCGAACCCGGACGAGATCGACTACGCCCTCCCTGCGAACTTCACGCCCAACTGGATCCTGCCGATCGGCACCGCCGCGCACCTCAACACGAACAACGGCTCCATCGCGCAGTCGCTGTACGAGCCGCTCGTCGCGTACGACGGCTCCACCGGCAAGATCGCGTGGAACAAGGACGGGTCCGTCGCCACGGACGCGGAGTTCGCGGACGACGGCAAGAGCGTCGAGATCACCCTCGGTGACCGGCACTGGTCCGACGGCGAGGCGATCACCAGCCGCGACGTCGAGTTCTGGTTCAACCTGATCAAGGCGAACAAGGACCAGTGGGGCTCGTACTCGAAGGGCAAGGCGCCGGACAACTGGACCGCCTTCAAGACCGTCGACGACACCCACTTCACGATCACGTTCGACAAGGCGTACAACTCGGACTGGATGCTCGCCAACCAGCTGAGCCACATCATCCCGCTGCCGCAGCACGCCTGGGACAAGACGAGCGCGAGCGCGAAGGTCACCGACGCCGACGAGACCACCGCCGGCGCGAAGCAGGTCTGGAAGTACCTGAACACCGCGGCCGGCAAGATCTCCGACTACGCCACCGACGACCTGTGGAAGACCATCTCCGGTCCCTACGGCGTGAAGGCGTTCACCACGGCCGGCAAGGTCACCCTCTCCGCGAACACGAAGTACGACGGCGGCGAGAAGCCCTCGATCACGACCGTCAACCTGCTGCCGTTCACGACGGCCGACGCCGAGGTGAACGCGGTCCGTTCCGGCGAGGTCGACTACGGCTACATCAACGCCACGGACATGGACCAGGAGTCCTCGTTCACGGCGAAGGGCTACGAGGTCGAGCCGTGGACCGGCTGGGCCATCACCTACATGCCGTACAACTTCAACAACCCGGACATGGGCGCCGTCTTCAAGCAGCTGTACGCCCGCCAGGCCGTGCAGATGTCGATCGACCAGAAGTCCCTGTCGAAGGTCGTCTTCAACGGCACCGCCACCTCGACCTACGGCCCGATCCCGCAGGCGCAGGAGTCCGACTACGTCTCCGACGTGCAGAAGGACAACCCCTACCCGTTCAGCACGTCGAAGGCCAAGGACCTGCTGACCAGCCACGGATGGGAGGAGCAGGGCGGCACGATGGTCTGCACCGACCCCGGAACGTCCGACAGCCAGTGCGGCGAGGGTGTGAAGGACGGCACGAAGTTCACCATGGGTGTGCTGTCGCAGTCCGGTTCGACCGTGACCGACAACATGATGAGCGCGATCCAGTCCTCGCTCGCGAAGACCGGCATCGGCTTCACCATCAAGACCGCGCCGGTGTCGAGCGTGCTCTCGCAGACCCCGACCTGCACGAGCGACGAGGCCAGCTGTGACTGGGACCTGTCGTTCTTCGGCACCGCGGGAAGCTGGTACTTCCCGGCCTACCCGACCGGTGAGTCGCTCTTCCAGACCGGTGGTTCGGCGAACTTCGGCAGCTACTCGAACAAGCAGGTCGACGACCTCATCGACGCGACCACCACCTCGACCGACGCCACCGCCGTGCAGGACTACAGCGCCGCGGTCGCGAAGGACCTGCCGGTGATCTGGCTGCCGAGCCCCGACTACCAGATCTCGGTCGTCAAGAAGGGCCTGTCCGGGTTCGACCAGGACTCGCTCGCCAACTTCCACCCGGCCCAGTGGAAGTGGACCAAGTAGGAACGTGACCACGGACGGAAGGCGCGGTGTGCGCTCGACGCGCACCGCGCCTCCCGTCCGCTCCGACGCAACAACCCAGACGACGGAAGCCGCATGACCACAGTCCTCTACCTCACCAGGCGCGTCCTGCAGGCGCTCGCGGTGATCCTCATCGTCACGATCGTGGTGTTCTGCCTGCTGTACGCGCTGCCCGGCGGACCCGCCCGCGGTGTCCTCGGCGTCTCCGCGACGCCCGCGCAGATCACCGCGTTCAACCAGGCGCAGGGACTCGACCAGGCCCTGCCGGTACAGTACCTGCGGTTCCTCGGCCGCCTGCTCACCGGTGACCTCGGCACCTCGTACACGCTCAACGAACCGGTGTCGCAGCTCATCGCCGAGCGCCTACCGAAGACCCTCGTCCTCACCGGCATCTCCGCCGTCCTCGGCCTCGTCATCGCGATCCCGGTCGGCATGCTCCAGGCCGCCCGCCGCAACGGCGCGGTCGACTACGCCGCCACCGCGCTGGCCTTCGTCTTCTACTCGACGCCGGCCTTCTTCCTCGGCCTCATCCTGATCATCGTGTTCAGCCAGCAGCTGCCGTGGCTGCCGTCGCAGGCGCCGAGCGGCACCACGCTCGCCGAGGTGTTCCAGGACCCCGCCGGGCTCGTCCTGCCCGTCGTCACCGGAGCGCTCGCGATGATCGCCGTGTTCAGCCGGTACATGCGGGCCTCGACCCTCGAGAACCTGCAGGAGGACTACGTCCGCACCGCCCGCGCCGGTGGCGCCTCGACGATGACGATCCTGCGCCGGCACGTGTTCCGGAACTCGCTGACGCCCGTCGTCGCGATGCTCGGCTACTACCTGCCCGTGCTGTTCGGCGGTGCCCTGGTCACGGAGCAGCTGTTCAACTACCCCGGCATGGGGCTCCTGTTCTGGAACGCGGCGCAGTCGTCGGACTACCCGACGCTGCTCGGCTGCGTCCTCGTCATCTCCATCGCGACCGTCATCGGCACCCTGCTCGCCGACGTCGCGCAGTCCCTCATCGACCCGCGAGTGAAGGCGAGCCGCGCATGAGCGCCGTGACAGTCATCGACACTGCGTCCACCCATGACGTGAAGGCGGACCGAGCATGAGCGCCGTACAACTGGCACCCGAAGCACCGGGCGCTCCCGTCACCGTCGCGGCCACCGGGTTCCGGCTCGCCGCCCGCCGGTTCCGCGGCAACACGCTCGCCGTGATCGGCCTGGCCGTGATCGTCGTCATCGTCCTGTTCTGCTTCGTCGGGCCGTTCCTGTACCCGACCGACCAGACCCACACCCTGCTCGAGCAGGCCAACCAGGGACCGAGCGCGGCGCACTGGCTCGGCACCGACGCCGTCGGCCACGACGTGCTCGGCCGGCTGATGTACGGCGGCAAGGTCTCGCTCATGGTCGGCATCGCCGCCGGGGTCCTGGCCACGGTCGTCGGCACCCTGTGGGGTTCGGTCGCCGGCTACGTCGGCGGCTGGGTCGACGCGCTGATGATGCGCGTCGTCGACGCGGGCATCGCGATCCCGGCGCTGTTCATCCTGCTCGTCATCTCGGCCATCACGACCCCCGGCGTCGCCGGGCTCATCCTGATCCTCGGGTTGGTGTCGTGGTTGGTGCCGTCTCGCCTGATCCGCGCCGAGACCCTGACGCTGAAGAACCGCGACTACGTGCTCACCCTGCGCGCGATCGGCGGCTCGCACGCCCGCGCCATCGGCAAGCACCTGCTGCCGAACTCGGTGTCCACCATCGTCGTCGCCGCGACCTTCCAGGTCGCCGACGCGATCCTGCTCGTCGCCTACGTCTCGTACCTCGGCCTCGGCGTGCAGCCGCCCGCGACGGACTGGGGCGGCATGCTCTCGGCGGGACTCACCGCCGCGTACTCCGGACGCTGGTGGCTCATCGTGCCACCGGGTCTGGCCGTGATCCTGATCGTCTGCGCGTTCAACGCCGTGGGCGACGGACTCCGGGACGCCTTCGACGTGAGGGGCCGCTGATGACCACCGAACCGATCCTGCGGACGACCGACCTCGGCGTCTCGTTCAGCACCGAGTCCGGCACGGTGTCGGCCGTGCGGGGCGTGTCCCTGACGGTCGCGCCCGGCGAGACGCTCGCCCTGGTCGGCGAGTCCGGCTCCGGCAAGTCCACGGTGGCGCTCGCCGCGATGGGGCTGCTCTCCGGCAACGCGACCGCGACGGGCAGCGCCGAGGTCGCGGGGCACCAGGTGGTGGGCGCGTCCGAACCGTCGCTCCGTGCACTGCGGGGCTCGACGGTGTCGATGGTCTTCCAGGAGCCCGCGACCGCCCTCGACCCGCTCACCCGGGTCGGCGCACAGATCGCCGAGGTGATCCGGAACCACCGCGACGTCTCCGCGTCGGCCGCCGCGGCCGAGGCCGTCGACCTGCTCCGCCGCGTCGGCATCCCCGACCCCGAATCGCGCACCCGGTCGTTCCCGTTCCAGCTGTCCGGCGGGCAGCGGCAGCGCGTGGTGATCGCGATGGCGATCGCGAACTCGCCGAAGCTGCTCATCGCGGACGAGCCGACGACCGCGCTCGACGTGACCGTGCAGGCCGAGATCCTCGAACTGCTCCGGAAGCTCGCCGTCGACACCGGTACGGGCGTCCTGCTCGTGACGCACAACATGGGCGTCGTCGCGGACTTCGCGGACCGCGTCGCGGTCATGCTGCAGGGCGAGATCGTCGAGACCGGCAGCGTCGAGGACGTCCTGCTCCGTCCGGAGCACGAGTACACGAAGCGGCTGCTCGCCGCGGTGCCGCGGCTCGACGTGGCGGGCGACCGTCCCGCCGCTGCGGTCGACACGAGGTCCGCTGACGCGGTGGCCGGGAGGCCCGGTGCGGCCCCGGTGGTCGACCTGCGGGACGTCACGGTGACGTTCGGGCGCGGGGCGCGCGCCGTCCACGCGTTGCAGGGGATCGACATCGCCGTGCACGCGGGCGAGACGGTCGGCCTGGTCGGCGAGTCCGGCTCCGGCAAGTCCACCGCTGCCCGGGTGGCGCTCGGGCTCATCACGCCGACGTCCGGCACGGTCTCGCTGTTCGGGCAGGACCTGCGCAGCGCCAAGGGTCGTGACCGGCGGGCACTCCGGTCCGGCATCGGCGTCGTGCTGCAGGACCCGGTGGCCTCGCTCGACGCTCGGATGTCCGTGGCGGAGTGCATCGCCGAACCGCTCGCCGTGCACCGCCGTGGCATGTCGTCGGCGGACCGTCGCCGCCGGATCGACGAGGTGCTCGACGCCGTCCGGCTGCCGCGGTCGCTGGCGTCCCGGGCCCCGCGTGAGCTCTCGGGTGGGCAGCGCCAGCGGGTCTCGCTGGCCCGTGCCCTGGTGCTCGAGCCCCGGTTGCTCGTCGCCGACGAACCGACCTCGGCGCTCGACGTCAGCGTGCAGGAGACCGTGCTCGAGGTCCTCGGCGAACTGCAGGACGACCTGGGCTTCGCGTGCCTGTTCGTCTCGCACGACCTGGCCGTGGTGCAGCACTTCGCCGAGCGCGTCGTCGTGATGCGCCAGGGGGTCGTCGAGGAGCAGGGCACCACCGGCACGACGCTCCTGCACCCCACCACCGACTACACCAGGCGCCTGCTCGCCGCCGTGCCGGTGCCGGACCCCGTCCTGCAACGGCAGCGGCGGACCGAGCGCCTCGCCTCGCTCGCGGCGGTGACCGCGTGACCCGGGTGATCGCCGGCGTCGACGTCGGCGGCACGAACACCAAGGTCGTCCTGACGACCCCCGACCTCGAGGTCGTCGACCGCGTCGACCTGCCGACGCCCGCCCACGCGGGCGGGGCGGCGATCGTGACGGCCGCCGTCGGGGCGGTGACGGGCCTGCTCGTCCGGCACCGGGCCTCCTTGGCGGGTGTCGGGGTGGGCGCGGCCGGCGTGGTCGACGCGGCCACGGGCACCGTCCTGGTGACGGGCAACTCGTTCACCGGTTGGGCCGGTTACGGCGTGACCCGCGCGGTCAACGACGCCCTCGGCGTGCCGGCGACGCTCGACAACGACGTGAACGCGTTCCTGCTCGGCGAGATCGCCACCGGCGCGGTCGCGGGGGAGTCCGACGTGCTCGGGATGACCCTGGGCACCGGAGTCGGCGGCGCGTTCGTGCTCGGCGGACGGCTGTTCGCGGGGCCGCGCGGTGCCGCCGGTGAGATCGGCCACGTGCCGGGCTTCGGCGACGCGCTGTGCACCTGCGGACAGGTCGGACACCTCGAGACCATCGCGGGCGCCCGCGGCATCGCCGACCGGTACGCCGAACGATCCGGCCGGCGGCTGTCGGCGCGCGACGTCGCGGTCGCCGCACGTGCCGGTGACACGGACGCCGCTGCCGTGTTCCAGGCCGCGGGGTGGGGGCTGGCGCGCGCTGCCCTGCTCACCGCGGGCATCCTCGACGTCACGACGATCGTGATCGGCGGCGGCATCGCGCGGTCGTGGGACCTGCTCGAACCGGCCATCACCGCGGCGATCGCGGCCGAGCCACCGGTGAGCGGCGCGACGATCCGCTTGGCGCAGTCGACCCTCGGGTCGGACGCCGTCGCGCTCGGCGCCGCGTCGCAGGTGCGCGCGCTGGTGCTCGAGGCCGAGCCGGCGTAGCGGCCGGCTCGGCGGCAGCCGGGGTCAGCGCACCCAGACGACGATGCCGCGCAGGTCGTGCAGCACGGCCGCCAGGCCCGCACGCAGCGCGCGGTCGGCGCGCTCCTCGGTGAAGGTGGACGGGTCGTAGTGGCTCGACGGCCCGAGTCCTTCGCCGCGGAAGCCGCCGCCGGTCCAGTCCGCGGCCGTCACGTTCGACGTCGGCTCGGCGATCTCGGCGCCGACCACCAGGAACTGCTGGTGCAGCGCGGTCGGCGACACCGCGGCGAGCGGGTCGACCATGTGGTTGCCGACGCTGATCACCAGGTCGGACCGCTCGTCGATCGCCCGGGTGACCGCCGCGATCCGGTCGTCGGCGTCCGTCGCCGACACCGTCGTGACGGTGACGTCCTCGTCCGCCGCCCACGACGAGACGGCGTCGAGCAGGGTCCGGGTCGGAGCGTCCTCCGCGTCGCCGGCGTCCGACAGGAGCACGACGTCGTAACCGTCGGGGGCGTGCACCCCGGACCACGAACCCGGCTCCGGGTGGATGGTGGCCTCGGGTGCCGGCGGCCGCGTCGGGTCGGAGAAGCCCGCGCCGAGGGCACCGGCCGTGGCGTGCGCCGTCGCCGACGTGCCGGTGCCGGCGTCGGTTCCGGCTCCTGCGTCGGTCCCGCCGGGCGTCGCCGAGCACCCGGCCAGCACGGCGGCGCCGGCGCCGACGAGGGCGACGGCGGTCAGCAGGACGGTCGTCCGAGCGGCGAGGCGGGTCACTGCATCATCGAAACACGTCGGTTCGCCCCACCGGGCCGACTCCGGCGGCTGTCCGACACCTGTCCCACTGCTGGTCACCACCTGTTCACCTGCCGGTCGTCCGAGGGCCGGATCGTCTGCGCGTGCCTTCCGGAACCTCCGTCGCGCTCCTGCGCCCCCGCCCCGTCCGTCCGTCCCGCCCGTCCGCGCTGATCGCGCGGGTCGTCGGCGTGATCCTGCTGCTCGGGGTGGTCGTCGTCGGCGTGCTGGCCGGTGCGTCACCGGCGTCGGCGCACGGCTTCAGCTCGGTCGTCTACGCGAAGGTGACGTCGACGGAACCGACCGTCGTGCACGCGGAGCTCGGGCTCGAGTACGACCTGATGCTCGTGTCGGTCGCCACCAGCGAGCACGACGACGCGTTCCACACGCAGGGGCAGGCGGCCTGGGACGACGGCGACTTCCCCGGGATGGTGTCGGCGGCCGAGGCGCACACCGACGCGCTCGGGAAGTACGTCACCGACCGGTTCTCGGTGACGGGGGCCGGCGGGCAGCGCTGCACGGGCGTGCTCGGGAAGACGGTGACGGTCGACCTGCAGGACGAGGTGCCGTACGCCCACGTGACGGCCGACTTCACCTGCCCCGAGCCGTCGGAGACGCAGACCGGACACGTCGTCCGGTCGACGCTCTTCCCGGACAGCGAGACCTTCGTGCGCGACACCGAGACGATCGTCACCTACGACGTCGACGCGAAGCAGGGGTCGGCGACGCTCGACGCCTCGCAGCCGTCGTTCTCGACCGAGCAGTCGGCCGGGCAGCGCTTCTGGGAGTTCTTCCGCCTCGGTGCCGAGCACCTGCTGACCGGCATCGACCACATCCTGTTCCTCGTCGCGCTCATCGCCGGGTCACGGCGCCTGCGCGAGGTGGTCTACACCGCGTCGGCGTTCACCATCGCGCACTCGATCACGTTCATCCTCGCCGCGCTCGGGGTGGTGAGCCCGCCCGCGATCGTCGTCGAGCCGCTCATCGCCCTGTCCATCGCCGCCGTGGCCGGCTGGTACCTGTGGCGGCTCTGGCGGCGCCGGTCGCGGGCGGACGAACTCGTGGTCGGTACGCACGGGCACTTCTCGCTCGACCGAGCCGGCTGGACGCGCCTGGCCGTCGTCTTCGCGTTCGGGCTGATCCACGGACTCGGGTTCGCCGGGGCGCTGGGCATCCACGAGGCGTTCTCGTGGCAACTGCTCGTGTCGCTCCTCATCTTCAACGTCGGCATCGAGGCGGTGCAGCTCGCGATCATCGTCATCGTGTTCCCGCCGCTGTCCCTCCTGCGCCGGAAGGCCCACCGAGTCTCGCTCTGGGTCACCGGAGCCGTCACCGCCGGGGTGTTCGTGATGGGGATGATCTGGTTCGTCGAGCGCCTCGCTGCAGGATGACCACGACTTGTCACTCAGCGTTTACCAAGACGTTTCGCAGTGCATGCAGAGTCTTCCGTGCTGCACCATCCCACGTCTGAGAAACGGACCACCATGAGTCTCCTGTCCGGCGCCACCACACGGCGCAGATCCACCACCCTCCGCGTGTGCGGAGCCGTCCTCGGGGCCGCGCTCATCGCCGGCGCCTCGATGGTCGGCACGAACGCCGCCTCCGCGGCGACGAACACCCCCACCACCAACATCTCCACCGGCGGCCCGATCCACATCCTGCTGGGCGTCGGTGCCACCGAGAGCCAGCGCATCGCCTCGTGGTACTTCCCGACGAACGTCGCGCAGTCGCTCGAGATCCAGAAGACCGCGTCGATGACCGACGGGGTCTTCACCGACGCCAAGTCGACGATCGCCGCGTCGAAGGCCGCGAACACCGCCGTCGACACGAGCACGACGGACTCGAACACGAAGAGCATCGACGGCATCGCCGCCGAGTCGGGCTACATCAACGCCCACGCCACGATCTCGGACCTCGAGCCGAACACCTCGTACACGTACCACGTCGGTGCGGCGGACGGGTCGGCCTGGTCGGCGTCGTACACGTTCACCACGAAGAGCTTCTCCGGCGACTTCGACTTCCTGTTCTTCGGTGACCCGCAGATCGGTTCGTCGGGCTACGTCGACGACGACGGCGCGGGCTGGGCGGACACGCTGAAGTACGCCACGACGACCGAGCCGGACGCCGAGCTCCTGGTCTCCGGTGGCGACCAGATCGAGCACGCCAACAACGAGTACGAGTGGGGTGCGTTCGCCGACAGCAGCGACGTCCTCAAGCGCTACCCGTGGGCCTCGACCATCGGCAACCACGACGTCGGCGGCAAGGCGTACGAGCAGCACAACCAGGTGCCGAACTCGCTCAAGGTGCCGGACTTCTACCCGGGTGGCAACACCACCGCGAACTCGGGTGGCGACTACTGGTACATGTACAAGGGCGTCCTGTTCATCGACATCAACTCGAACGCCTACGCGGCCGGATCGGACGCTGCCCACGTGAACTACGTGCGCGACGTCATCAACCGCTACGGCGACGACGCGAAGTGGACCACGCTGGTCTACCACCACTCGATCTACTCGCCGGCCGACCACGCGAACGACAAGGACAACCAGCAGCGCCGGTTCGACTTCACGCGTGCGTTCTCCGACATGGGCGTCGACCTCGTCCTGCAGGGCCACGACCACTCCTACTCGCGCAGCTACGCGATCAAGAACGGCAAGAAGGCCAACGTCAACGAGCAGCCCGCTGCTCCCGAGGTCTTCTCCGGCCCCGGCGGCGTCATCTACATGACGGCGAACTCGGCCTCCGGCTCGAAGTACTACGACCTGACCACTCCGGACGCCACCCAGAGCGGCTACGGCGCGGACCCGCTCGACCCGACGGGCAAGCGCCACTGGGCCAACTCGGTCGAGAACCAGGAGCACGTCCGCTCCTTCGTCAAGGTCTCGGTCACCGACGAGAAGCTCTCCGTGCAGGACATCCGCGCCGGCGACTGCACCACGCTCAACTCGGCGGTCCAGCACGGCAACGTCGACAGCTGCGGCGTGACGCTCCAGCCGACCGCCACCGCCGACCCGGCCGCGATCGGTTCGACCGTCGACCAGTTCGACCTGCACGCCACGCTGCCGGCGACCACCACGACGCTCGCCGTCTCCGCCGCGTCGCAGACCTTCAACGCGGCGAAGCCGGCCACGGTCACCGCGACCATCGCCGGTGGCATCGGCAGGCAGCAGGGCACGCTGACGGTCTCGGACGGCAAGAAGGTCCTCGGTACCGTCCCCGTCAAGAACAGCACCGCGACCATGACGCTCCCGAGCGCCCTGGCCATCGGCTCGCACTCGCTCACCGCGAAGTTCGTCAACGCGGACTCGACCTTCTCGGGCACCGACTCGGCGACGGCGAAGGCCGCCACCGTCACCGTCACGAAGGCCCCGTCCCGCACGGCGCTCAAGTACAGCGGCGGCAAGGCGACCGTCCAGGTCAAGGCCACGGGCTTCACCGTGAACGGCACCGCTCGGATCTACCAGGGCACGAAGCGCCTGGCGACCGTCACCGTCGAGAACGGCAAGGTCACCTCGGCGCTCGCGCTGAAGAAGGGCACGCACAAGCTGCACGCCGTCTTCGCCGGCACCGACACCCTGACGACGAGCACCAGCCCGGTGCAGTCGATCGTCATCAAGTAACACCAGCGCACCAGCGAGGGCCCCGCGACTCCGGTCGCGGGGCCCTCGTGCGTCGTTCAGGACTGCGCGATGGTGAACGCCCAGCCCGCGATCGGTGCTGCGACGAGGGCGACGCCGGTGGCGACCAGCCACACGCGGTGCTCGCGGGCGTACGCACCGCAGGCAGCGAGGACGACGATCGCCACGGGCGTGCCGATCACGGCGATCACCACGAGGGTCAGGAACGTGGACATGTCCCGCGCGAACCACAGCAGGAGGCTCGACAGTGCGACGGCCAGGCCGACGGTCGAGCCGATGACGGCGACGGCCGCCGCCCGCGCGCCCCGACCCGTGCCGTCGTCCACCGTGCGTTCCTGGCCCCCGTCGTTGCCCATGTGCCGAGTGTGACACCTTGTGCGGCCGGCCGGCCGGGCGGTCGCAGGTCTCCGTGGGATCGATCGGCTCCGAACGCTTTGTGGAAGCGTTCGGTTACTGATGATGCTTGTAAGCGATCGGTGACAGCGACCGCGCGCTCCGCGCGCGTCGCGGCTACGCTCCACTCCACCGGGGTCAGGGGTGACCCCGCTCGGTGATCAGGGGCACGCCATGTCGGCACGACGACGCACGACGGTCGGGATCGCGACCGCGTTGACACTGATCGGCGTGCTCGTCGCGCCGGTCACCGCGGCGGTGGCCGCTCCGGACGACGGTGCGCTCACCGTCATGCTGACCGACCCGGAGAAGCGTCCGCTCGCGATGGAGGGCGTGGTCGTCGACCTCCGCACCCCGGACGGCGGCACCGCTGACTCGGCGACGAGCGACCGCCGCGGCCGGATGACGTTCGACGCGGTCCTGGCAGGCACGTGGACGCTGCACGGTGAGCGCGAGGGGTCGTACGGCTTCGACGACGTGGTCCCGGCGGAGCGGACCGGCGTCGTGGTCAGCGCCGGTGGGCGCGAGACCGTCGTACTCGTGATGCGGCGGGGTGCATCGATCGGCGGCACGGCCCACAATCCGTACGGCGCGGACCTGTCCGGTGCCGCGGTCGTCGTCCGTGGCTGGAACACCGGCTCCGTGCGGCGGACCGTCACCTCGACCGACGGCCACTACTGGGTGCACGGCCTGCCGAGCGACGACTACAGCGTGCAGGTCAACGCGCACGACGAGACACTCGACTCGTGGCCGGCGCTCCGCAGCGAGTCGTGGGGCTTCCACCGCGATCCGGGTGCCACGGCGGAGCGTTCCTACGTCCGAGTGGCTCACCAGGCCGGCGGCCGCACCGAGACGGTCGTGGACGGCATCGACGCGAGCTCGACCGAGGGGGTCACGCTCACCGGCATCCTCAACCCGCAGCTCGACACCGACTTCACCGGCGCCGTCGTCCACGTGTACGGCGAGTCCATCGGCAGCACCTTCGACACACACCTGAGCTCCTGGTCGCCCGGCCGGGGCGGCACCTTCGGCGCGGTACTGAGCCCCGGACGCTACAAGGTCGAGGTCGTCGGCTGGTCACCGAGCCAACGTCGGTACGTATCGTACTGGTACGGCGGTGAGGGCAATCGGCCGGTCGCGGACCGCGCGGCGTCGCACACGATCGTCATCCGTGACGAGAGCCGCTCGATCTCGTTCTGGAGCACTCGCTGACGCCCGGCGTCGGCGTCAGTTCACAGCCAGCACGACGTCATCCTCCAGGACGATTCGCCGCGATCCGCTGCGTCCCTACTGTTGGCTCCGGAGCGTGCGGTGGCGCACGCCCGCAGCCTCCGGGGGAGAACCACCGTGAACCGTTCGCCGAGACGTCGTTCCGCCGTCGCACTGCACGTCGCCTGTTCGGCGCTGATCGCCGGGGCGCTCGCCGTCGGCGGTACCGTCGTCGCCCTGCCGGCGAGTGCCGCTCCGGGCAACCCGGGCGCCACCGGCACGACCCCGGCCGGCGCGACCGGGACCGGCGCGACCGCGGGTACGGCTCCCGTGGCGGCGGGCGACGACTGGACGGTCACGCCGACCGACGGCGGGTACACCGTGACGCTCGACCTCGACGAGCCGCTGCCCCTCCGTGCCGCGGCACCGGTGCTCGTGGTCGACGGCGAGGACATCGGTGTCGCCCAGACGAGCCTCGACCAGCGGCAGCTCACGGTCACGACGACCGACCCCGCCGTGGCCGATGCCGACTCCGTCGAGCAGGGATGGACCGGCGAGGCGGAGCGGCAGTCGACCGGCCAGGCGCCCACCGCACCGCAGGCCGCCCCCGGTGCCGCACCCGCGCCGCTCACCGACGACCCCTCGGCTCCCGGGCAGTACGCGGTGGTCCGGGCCGACTACGACCTGGGCAACGAGGCTGTGACCCTCGCCGGCTTCGGTGGCCGCAAGGGCGAGATGCGCGCGGCGGTCTTCCTGCCGAAGGATGCCCCCGGCAAGCGTCCGGTGGCGGTGTTCCTGCACGGCCGCCACGAGGCCTGCTTCGGCGGGACCCCGAACCGCCGAGCCTGGCCGTGCGGCCCGGGGCAGACCGACATCCCGAGCTACCTCGGCTACAACGCCGCCGCGACGGCGCTCGCCAGCCACGGCACGGTCGTCGTCTCGATCTCCGCGAACGCGATCAACGCGCTCGACGGTGCCCTGGCGGACGACGGCGGGACAACGGCCCGCGGACAGCTCGTCCTCGACCACCTCAGCCTGCTGCAACGTGCGGACGCGGGGCAGGAACCCCGGCTGTCGCCACTGCTCACCGGCAAGCTCGATCTGACCGACGTCGGGCTCATGGGCCACTCTCGTGGCGGCGACGGTGTCGTCCGTGCGGCGCTGCTCAACACGCAGCGCACGAGCCCGTTCGGGATCAGGGCCGTCCTGCCGCTCGCACCCACCGACTTCGGGCGGATGACGCTCCCCGACACGAACCTGGCGGTCGTGCTGCCCTACTGCGACGGCGACGTCTCCGACCTGCAGGGTCAGCACTTCTTCGACGACTCCCGCACGGCCTTCGGCGACGACGTCCTGCGCTCGTCGGTCCTGGTGATGGGCGCCGACCACAACTTCTTCAACACCACGTGGACCCCGGGGAAGTACCCGAAGGCGTCGTCCGACGACTGGTGGGACGAGTCGGACGCCGTGTGCGGTTCGAAGGCGAAGAAGACCACGCGGCTGTCGTCCGACGCGCAGTACGCGGTCGGCACCAGCCTGATCAGCGGCTTCTTCCGCCTGACGCTCGGTGGCGAGCAGCAGTTCCTGCCGATGTTCGACGGCAGCAACCGCCAGCCCGCCGCGCTCGGCAAGGCCGACCTCCGGGTCAGCGCGTCCTTCCCCGGCTCGAGCCGTCGTGACCTCGCCGTGTTCGACCACAAGGACCCTGCGATCACCACGACCGGGTCGATCACCTCGGCGACGTGCGCGAGCACGGACTCACTCCCGACGAAGCAGGGGCTGCCGGCCTGCGTGTCGATCTCGTCGAACGTGCCCGACTACACGCCCGCGTGGCTGGCAGCCTCGGTCCCGTCGACGCCGTCCTTGCACCTCACGCCGATCGGCGCGAAGTCCGGTGGGCAGCTCCACATCCCGGTGGCTGCCGCAGCCGCGGACTTCTCCGGCTTCCGAGCCCTGTCGCTCCGCGTCTCGCCCGATGACACCACGGCGACGAACGCCGACCTCTCGGTGAGCATCCGTGATGCGGCCGGTGCGGTTGCCACCCGGAAGCTGTCCGACGTCAGCCGCGCCGGTCAACTGCTCCCGGGCACTCGGAACTCGCCGCGGAAGACCCTGCTGCAGCAGGCGCAGATCCCGCTCGCGTCCTTCACCGGAGTCGACCCGACCACGGTGCGCGAGGTGACCGTCGACGTCCCGAAGCAGAACGGCGGCGTCCTGCTGAGCGACGTGGCGCTGCTCCCCGCCGCGACGCTGGGCACGCCCGCCGTCACGGGCCGGCCCACAGCGCGGATCGCCGACCGGTTCGTCGACGAGGGCAGTCGCCGCGCCTGGGTCTCCGCCGCCGTCGTCCTCTCCCGACCGGCGGAGGCGGCCACCACGGTGTTCTTCGACCTCGACCAGAGCTACGACAGCCGCATCCGACCGACCGTGCAGCCGGTGACCTTCCAGCCGGGCGAGGTCTGCAAGGCCGTCCGGGTCGCCGTGACCGGTGACCGGCAGCCGTCCGAGACCCGCACGTCCGCGTACCCGATGACGCTCAGCAACACCCAGGGCGGGTCGGTGATCGGCGACTCGATCGGGGCGCTGACGATCCGCGAGGACGACGGCGTGCGCACGAGGAACGGTCGTCCCGCGGCGTCGGCCCCCGCGGTCGGGACTCCCGGCGATGCCTGCACCGAGGCCCAGGCGACGACCGCCGCCGCCACCGCCACGCTCGGCAGCGCCAGTCGCCCCGGGACGATCGCCGTCTCCGCGAGTGGGTTCCGCGCCGGTGAGTCGGTCGCGGTGAGCATCGACCGCACCAGCCTCGGACGTAGGACCGCCGACGCGAACGGCAAGCTCCGCTTCAAGACCACGAAGGCCGGTTCGTTCGCTGCGGGGTCGCACGTCGTGCACGCCCTCGGCTACGGCTCCGGTCAGCGCGGGCGGGGGACGTTCACGACCCGGTAGGCCGTCGCCCGTCGCCGGACCCTTACCGGGCTCCCAGCCCGCGGCGGGGTGCGCTCCATGCCCGACCGCGACGGTGGACCCATGTCAGGCACGTCGACCGTCACCCCCGTCCGTTCCACCCTGCTGTCCGCGCGACTGCGATCGGTCGGCCGCAGCCGGACGGACCCGGCGCGGTGGGAGCGACCAGCGTTCCTCGGGCTGCTCGTGGCGACCGGGGTGCTGTACCTCGTCGGTCTCGGCGTGAACGGGTGGGCGAACTCGTTCTACTCGGCCGCGATCCAGGCCGGCAGCCAGAGCTGGGAGGCGTTCTTCTACGGTTCCTCCGACGCCGCGAACGCGATCACGGTCGACAAGCCGCCGGCGTTCCTCTGGGTGATCGGGGTGTCGGTCCGCCTGTTCGGGCTGAACTCGTGGTCGATCCTCGTCCCCCAGGCGCTGATGGGCGTGGCCTCGGTGGCGATCCTGTACCGGATCGTCCGTCGCCGGTTCACGGCGGGCGCCGCGCTGGTCGCCGGAGCCGCCCTCGCCGTGACCCCGGTGGCGACACTGATGTTCCGCTACAACAACCCGGACGCGCTCCTGACGCTCCTGGTGGTCGGGGCGATCGCGCTGACCCTGCGCGGTGTCGAGTCCGGACGGATGCGCTGGGTGGTCTGGGCCGGCGTGCTCGTCGGACTCGGGTTCCTGACGAAGCAGCTGCAGGCGTTCCTCGTGCTGCCGCCGCTGGTCGGGGTGTACCTGTACGCGTCGCCGCGGCCGGTGCTGCGACGCGTCGGCCACCTGCTGGCGGCAGCCGTCGCCGTCGTCGTGTCGGCGGGGTGGTGGGTCGCCATCGTCGAGCTCGTGCCCGCGTCGTCCCGGCCGTACATCGGCGGCTCGCAGACGAACAGCTTCCTCGAGCTCACCTTCGGGTACAACGGGCTCGGCCGGGTCACCGGCGACGAGGACGGCAGCGTGGTGCCGGGCGGGGGTACCACGGGGGCCGGTTCGTGGGGTTCGACCGGCCTGACCCGGCTGTTCGGCTCGGAGTTCGCGACGCAGATCACCTGGCTCCTGCCGACCGCCCTGGTGCTCCTCGTCGTCGCAGTGGTCGCGGTCGGCGTCCGGAAGCGCACCGACCCGAGGCTCGCCACGGTCCTGGTCCTCGGGGCATCGCTGCTGACGACCGGCCTGGTGTTCAGCTTCATGGGTGGGATCTTCCACCCGTACTACACGGTCGCGCTCGCACCGTACATCGCCGGACTGGTGGGCATCGGGGCCGGGGTGCTCTGGCAGCGTCGTCCGGTCCTCGCCTGGCGGATCACGGCCGCCGTCACGGTCGCGGTGACGGGAGCGTGGTCGTTCCGGCTGCTCGACGAGACGGCTTCGTGGCAGCCCTGGATCCGGTGGGTGGTGCTGGCGTCCGCGGCTGTCGGGAGCGTCCTCGTGCTCCTGCCGCCCCGCCGACGGAGCATCGGCGCAGCGACCGTGGCGGCGGTGCTCGTCGCGGCGCTGCTCGGACCCACGGCGTCCTCGGTGCAGACGGCGTCCGTCGCGCACAGCGGCGCGATCCCCTCGGCCGGCCCCGCCGTCGCCCGCGGCACGGGTGGCGGCGGAGCCACCCCCGGTGGCACCGCCCCCGGCGGTGGCACCGCCCCCGGCGGCGGAACCGCACCCGGTAGCACACCGCCCGGCGCGAGCACGGGTGGCGCGACCCGGGCCGCCCCGACCGGAGGCGCCGCGAACCTGCTCGGCGGCTCGACGGAGGTCTCGAGCGAGCTCGTCGCCGTCCTGTCCGCCGATGCCGGTGACGCCACATGGCTCGCCGCGACCGTCGGCTCCAACAGCGCCGCGAGCTACCAGCTGGCGACGGGCGACCCGGTGATGGCGATCGGCGGCTACAACGGCACGGACCCCGCCCCGACGCTCGCACAGTTCCGGTCCGAGGTAGCAGCCGGTGCGATCCACTGGTTCATCGCCGGCTCATCCTCCGGGTCCGGCTCGACCACCAACTCGGACAGCACGACTGCCGACCAGATCACGGCGTGGGTCGCGGCGAACTTCACGTCGACGACCGTGGACGGTGTGACCCTCTACGACCTCACGGCCGCCTCGTGACCGACCCGCTCCGGTCCGGAGCGGGTCGGGAGGCTCGGCGTCCGCCGAAGTGCGGACTGGTGCGGCCCCCGAACGAGGGTCAGGATGCTGCCTAGTTGCACAGCGCAACGGGTCAGGTACTTCCCCCGACAGAGGAGTCGTCATGAAGAAGTCCATCGCAGCCGCGTTCGCCGCCGCGGCCGTCATCACCGCGGGTGTGTTCGCCGCGTCACCCGCCTCGGCACTGCCGGCCAGCACGAAGGTCGTCGGCGGCGAGAAGGCCCCCACCACTTCGTGGGCGGTCCAGCTCGAGGCCTCGGGCGGCTCCATCCCGTCGGGCTACGTCAGCAACTGCACCGGCGAGCAGATCAACGCCTCGTGGATCCTCACCGCCCGTCACTGCATCGACGGCATCGGCGCGATGAACGTCTACCACTCGAACTCCACGACCAACCGGGGCACGGCCGTCGCCGTCGACCGCGTCAGTGCCTCGCCCGCGGGCGACATCGCCCTCGTCCACCTGCGGACCGCCTACTCGCTGTCCACCTACGCGCCCCTCGACCTCACCGCGACCGCCAAGTCGAGCGGGACCGGCACCATCCAGGGTTACGGCCTGCGCGCGAACGCGACCCAGTCCGACGGGCTCTACCAGGCCACCGTCTCGCTCACCGGCGCGAGCACCGATGCCTACAGCGGTCGTGCCCAGCACCTCACGGGCGTGACCGGCGCCTCGAACCACGGCGACTCCGGCGGGCCGCTGCTCGTGAACGGCAAGGTCGTCGCCGTCTGCTCCACCGGTGACAGCGCCGACCCCGGCGCGGACACCAAGGCCGGCTCCAACTACGCCCTGCTGTCGCAGGCCTCGTCCTGGATCAAGACCACGGCCGGCGTCTGAACCAGGTGGCGGACTGGAGGCCCGTGGCGACACCGCCACGGGCCTCCCGTCCGTCATCAGCCGTGTCCAGAGCGGCTGCTCGCCCACCCGCGCTGGGTCAGGAGTTGTCGATCACACGGACGTAGTCGATCTTCATCTGCTGCGGGAACTGCGTCGTGCCGTCCGGGTAGCCCGGCCAGCTGCCGCCGACGGCGAGGTTCAGCACGATGAAGAACGGCTTGTCGAAGACCCACGGGTTGCCACCCGTGTCGGCCGGCGTGACCGTCTTGTACGCGACACCGTCGACCGACCAGGTGATCGATCCGGGCTTCCAGTCGACCGCGAACGTGTGGAACGTGTCCGCGAACGACCACCCCTGTGGGTGCTGGTAGCTCGACGTGATGCCCTGGCCGCCGGAGTACCCGGGCCCGTGGACCGTGCCGTGCACCGTTGCCGGCTCGTACCCGACGTTCTCCATCACGTCGACCTCGCCGGAGTTCGGCCAGCCGACCTGGGGCAGGTCGGAGCCGAGCATCCAGAACGCGGGCCAGATGCCCTGGCCGCGGGGGATCTGGATCCGGGCCTCGACGCGGCCGTACCGGGGCGTGTACTTGCCCTGCGTCGTGAGTCGGGCGCTGGTGTACGAACCGTCGGCCTCGCGCTTCGCCGTGATGACCAGGTTGCCCTGCCCGTCGAGCGCCGAGTTGTCGCGCGAGTCGGTGTAGTCCTCGAGCTCGTTGTTGCCCCAGCCGCCGCCGCCGGTCTCGTTCGTCCACGCCGATCGATCCGGTGCGCTGCCCGCGGCTCCGTCGAAGTCCTGCGACCAGACCACGTCGCCGCTCGCGGCGTTCGCGGGGTCCGCTCCCTGCAGGACGGGGCCCGCACCGAGTGCGAGGGCCGCCGCTCCGGCGACCGTGAGAGCGACCAGTCGCCGCTTCCGAGTGGTGTGCATCATCGATCCTCCCGGGATCAGTTGTACGAGGCGACGCGGTTCGGGGCGGTGTTGCCCGCCGGTGTCGGCACCGCACCACCGACGCCGTTGATGACGCTCGAGATGGTGCCGGTGTCGCCGAGCGAGACCGTGACCAGGCCGTGCGCGCGGACGCCAGCGGTCTGCGGGACCTCGAACGCCCGGTCTGCGTGCACCGCGGGGTTCGCGTTGAAGAAGCAGTAGACGCCGCCGCCCCAGATCTCGTGGCTCGTCACGTTCGCTGCCACCTTGTAGGCGGCGTAGCCGGCGCCGGTCGGGCTCTGCCACGAGGCGTTGTCGGGCACGTCGTAGGGCATCTCGTTCTGGAAGAAGATCGTCTTGCCGTTGTTGCCGTTCCACTGCACTTCGTACTTCTGGTAGTGCTCGACGAACAGCCCGGTGGCGAGGACGTCGTTGCCGTTCACCTCGACGCCGGTCGCCCCGGTGTTCACGGTCCACCCGGTCGCCGCACCGCCGTGGTCCGCGCGCCAGGCCCAGATGTGGTCGACGAGCGTGTCGTCGGCGTTCACCTGCAGCGTGGTCGAGGCCTTGCCCTGCACGCTCGATCCGACGCGGAAGAAGACGTCCTGGATGCTCTGCGGGTCGCCGGCGTGGTCGACGTGCGACCCGGACGCGCCGAGGCGGACCAACTGCGCGCTGTTCTGCGTGCCCGCATCGACCACGAGGTTCGAGACGTTCACCCCCGCGACGTCGGTCGAGGTCAGGACGGCGTTGCCCTTGCTCGGCACGAGCGTCGGGAAGCCGATGCCCGTCACGACGGTGTCCGCGCGGGTGACGTTGATCGCCGCGTCGAGCTGGTAGGTGCCCGGTGTGAAGAACAGGTTCAGCCCCTGGGCCAGCGCGCTGTTGATGGTCGCCGCCGAGTCGCCCGGGTGGGCGACGTAGAAGTTCCGCATCGGGATGTCGGTGCCGCCGGTGTTCGGCCACGTGACACCGCTCGAGTTCTGCCGCAGCGACGGGACGAACACGTGGTACTTGTTCGACGAGTCGACGTACAGGTACGGCTTCTCCCGCGTCGTCGGGGTCGTGGCGAGCGTGGTGTAGCTCTTCGAGAAGTCGTTCGCCGGGGCGCCGTTCACCCCTGAGAACGTCATGTTCCAGTTGCCGCCCTGCCACGAGCCGATCGTGGAGTTCCGGGTGTACCACTGCTGCTGCGACCCGGAGGTCACCGTGCCGTCGACCTTGGTGTCGGCGATGTAGCCGCCCGACGAGTACCCCTGGCCGCCGTCCTGGTTGGACGGCCCCATCGTCAGGTTCCCCTTGATGTGCACCCGACGCATCGGCGCGGCCTGGGACACCGCCCACCGGTCGGTGCCGCCTTCGGGGACGATCGCCACGTTCTCGACCGACCGCCAGAAGTTCTGCGTCGCGTTCTTCTCGTCCCCGGCGTTCCATCCGGAATCGACGTTCACGGCACCGTTGATCGTCACGTCGTCGGGGTTCTTCCCCAGCCCGGCGACCGATGTGTAGAAGCCCAGGTTCGCCCAGACGCGGCCGTAGCTGCCGGGCTTGAACAGGAAGGCGTACCGCTGCGTGCCGAACTGCGCGCTCGTGCTGCGGAGCTGACTGGTGAAGGCGGCGTCGACGTCGGCCTGGATGGTCGACGCGGGCACCGAGGGATCGTAGATCTTGACGTTGCTCCCGAAGTCCGGGGTGTCGCTCGTCGTGACCGCCTGAGCGGAGACCGCGGGGACGAGGGCCCCCACGACACCGGCGCTCAAGGCGATCGCGACGAGCTGCTTCATCCGTCGTTGCATGATGCTCGATTCGTCAACGTGCGGCGTCGTTGCCACACGGAACAGACCGTAGACCCGTCGGAGCGCCCGGACAGTCGGACGAAAAGGGGACCAGTGGCGACCCAGGGTCGCAGCAGACCGACACGGCGCGCGACGCTGAACGCGCGTCCACGCGCGACGACGACAGTGGAACGCATGAGCCAGTACGACAAGCGCGACCCGAACACCCTCTACCCGGCCCCGCCGTACCCGAAGCAGGAGCAGTCCCTGCCGGGTGCCGCGTGGAAGATGGACCCGAAGCCCGACCACGGCGAGGAGAGCTACGTCGGCCGGGAGCGCCTCACCGGCTACCGCGGCATCATCACCGGCGCCGACTCCGGTATCGGTCGCGCCGCCGCCATCGCCCTCTCGCGTGAGGGTGCCGACCTGGTGCTGTCCTACCTGCCGGACGAGCAGGCGGACGCCGAAGAGGTCCGCGACCTGCTCGAGTCCGAGGGGCGTCGCGCCGTGCTGTTCCCGGGGGACATCTCCGACGAGCAGTACTGCACGGACCTGGTGCAGAAGGGCGTCGACGAGTTCGGCGGTCTCGACACCCTGGTCATGGTCGCCGGCCGCATGGACAGCAACGAGGACATCCTGACGCTCGACACGTCGATGTTCGACTCGACGTTCAAGACCAACATCTACTCGCTGTTCTGGCTGACCAAGGCAGCGGTGCCGCACCTCGAGCCGGGCTCCACCATCGTGACGACCGGTTCGATCCAGGCATCGACGCCCTCGGCCGACAAGATCGACTACGCCGTGTCGAAGGGTGCGATCAAGCTCTTCACCGAGGCCGTCGCCCAGCAGCTCGCGCCGAAGGGCATCCGCGTCAACTCGGTCGCTCCCGGACCAGTGTGGACGCCGCTGCAGCCGGGCTCCGACGACGCCGAGACGGTGTCGCACTTCGGCGAGACCTCGCCGTTCGGCCGCCCCGGACAGCCGGCCGAGCTCGGTGCGGCGTACGTGCACCTCGTGAGCCCGGAGTCGAGCTACCAGTCCGGTTCCACGATCACGATCGCCGGCGGAACGCCCGCGTTCTGACCGGCGTCGCGACAGACGAGGAGACCACGTGTCAGGAGTGACGCACACCGTGTTGGTCGAGTGGGACGGAGCGGACCGGTCATCCGAGGCCGACGTCCTGTCCCGCGAGCACCTGCCGCGGATCGACGGTGTCGAGTCCGTGCAGTCGGGGACGAGCGTGAGCACCGAGGGGCTCGAGGGCGGGTTCCAGTGGATGCTCGTGGTCCGGTTCCGCGATCGGGCAGCGCTCGCCGGGTACCTTCCGCACCCGGAGCACCGTCCGGTGGCCGAGTTCATCGGCGGTGCGAGTGCCCGGGTCGTGGTGTTCGACGTCGAGGACGCGGCGTAGCGGGCAGCACCTAGGACCGGATCGGCTCCGCGGCGAGGACGCCGAGGAGGGCGAGCGCGTCGGCGTCGGCGGAACCGGGCGGCGCCGTGTAGAGCACGAGGTGCTGGTCCCGATCCGTCAAGGCGAGACTGTCGCAGTCGACCGTCACCGAACCCACCGCCGGGTGCTGGAAGGTCTTGGTGAGCACCGGTGTCGTCTGCACGTCGTGCTGCTCCCAGAGTCGCGCGAACTCGGCGTTGCCGGCGCGGAGTTCCTCGACGATGTCGGTCACCTGCGGATCGTCGGGGTACTTGGTCCGGCTCGTTCGGAGCTGCATCACGACGTGCCGCCGGAACTCGGCACCATCGGAGATGCCGTAGGGCGGGGGTTCGTCCTGTTCACTCGTCAGCGGGAACGCCCGACGAGCGAGGTTGCGTTCGGTGGGCTCGAGCCGGGCAAAGTCCTCCATGAGCGCTGCCGCGAGGGGGTTCCAGGCGAGCACCTCGAACGTGGCGGAGAGGACGATCGCTGCGGTCTGCGGCAACCGTTCCACGAGGGCGAGGATGCTGGGGCGCACGTCACGCCGGATCCGGCCGACCTGCAGGGGCGCTGTGCCGGACAGGGCGTGCAGGTGCTCGGACTCCGCCGGTGTCAGCCGGAGGGAGCCCGCGATGCCCGCAAGGACCTCGGCCGACGGTCGTGGCGCTCGCCCCTGCTCCAGGCGGACGTAGTACTCCGTGGAGATGTGGGCGAGGACCGCTACTTCCTCACGGCGGAGGCCAGGCGTCCGACGGCGCGACCCGGCCGGCAGTCCGACGTCCTCAGGGCGCAACCGCTCACGTCGTGAGCGGAGGAAGGCGGCGAGCTCCGGCTTGTCCATACCCCGAGTCTCCACCGGTCCTGGCCGGAGATCCTGGTACCGCTCGTACCTGTATCCGGACGCCCACTCGGCGTGACGCTGAGCGCATGACGAACCACATCACATCCACCCCGATCGGCCTCTTGTCCGACAAGGTCATCCTCATCACCGGAGCGAGCCGTGGCATCGGTGCCGCGGCTGCTCGGCTCTTCGCGGCTGAAGGCGCCCGTGTGGTCCTCGCTGCCCGCAGCGCCGACGCACTCGAGGGGATCGTCGCCGACGTCCGTGCGGCCGGGGGCACGGCAGACGCGGTCGCATTCGACCTCGCGGACCGGGACAGCATCCGCGCGGCCGTCGAGCAGGTCGACGAGCTGCACGGCCGACTCGACGGGGCGTTCAACAACGGCGCCGCGATCCAGCAGCCCGGACCGCTCGACACCACCAGCGACGAGGACATCGATACCCAGTTCGCCGTGAACTTCCGCGGTCACTGGGTGGCGATGACCGCCGAGGCCGCGCTGATGCGTCGCTCCGGCGGCGGCGCGATCGTCAACACGTCCAGCATCGGCAGCCGCCGCGCGAACCCGGCGCTGCCGGCGTACGGCGCGATGAAGCGCGCACTGAACAGCATCACCGAGACCGCCGCGGTGACCTGGGCACCCGAGCACATCCGGGTGAACGGGATCACGCCGGGTGGCACCGCGACCGAGATGATCGAAGCATGGGAGGCGGCGACGCCTGGCGTCATCGCCCAGATCAACGCTTCGGTCCCACTCGGGCGGATGGCCGAGCCAGCGGAGGTCGCCGAGGTCGCCGCGTGGTTGCTCAGCGACCGCGCGGCGATGGTGACGGGGGCGATCGTCCCGGTCGACGGGGGCGCCGGCGCCTGACGCCCACCGCGACGCCGGGAGCGCGACGGGCCGGCTACCGGAACGTCGCCAGCCGAAGGCCCCGCTTGCGGGGCCCTCGTTCGTACCCCGTCAGCGCTGCTTCCGGCGACGGGAGGCCTGCAGCGCGATGACCCCTGCTCCGGTGACGGCGAGGCCACCGGCCCTGGGGAGCAGGGCCACGGCGTCGGACCCCGTGTAGGCGAGCTCGCCCGTGCTCGCGGTCGGGGTGACCACCGTGCCCGTGGGGGGGACGGCCAGAGCCGCGGTGGGCTGGACGTCGACCGTGAAGGCGGTTGCGAACCCGCTCGAGGCGACCTCGAGGGAGTGCGTCGACGCCTCGGGGAACGTGACGTCGGTCGCGACCCACGGATCGCGGCTCGGCGTGATGACGTCGGAAGCGTGATCCGAGGTCACTGTGAACGGCACCGGGTAGCCGTCGGCGTCGTCGACCTCGTTGCCGAAGCGGTCGACCAGGTGGCCGCTGACGAGCAGGGTCCCGCCCTGGTCGATGGTGGGCTGGCCGCCCTCGAACCCGACCCCGAACCCGATGTACCCACCGTCGGGCTGACGGGTGGTCTCGTTCTCGAACGTCCAGACGGTGCCGTCGCGTTCGATGACCCAGCTGGTGGAGTGCGCGGTGAGGAAGGTGTCCTTGTCCTCGGCGGTGACCTCCACGCCGAGCGGTGCGGCGGCGTCGATCGTGATGTTGACGTACTGCGACGCGGTCGTGGTGCCGCTCGTCGCGACGATGCGGAACGCGTACGTGCCGGAGTAGCGGGGCTTCCCGGAGAGCGCGCCGGTGGCGTGGTCCAAGGACAAGCCGTACGGCAGGTACCCGGACTCGTCACCGTCGTACTCACCCGCGTACGGATCGTCGAGCGAGTAGTACGCAGCCGAGTACGTCGGTGCGGGGAAGCCCTCGGCGGCGAACGTGTGGGTGAAGCGCTCACCGGCGACCGCGGAGAACGTGATCGGGTCGTCCTCGGTCGAGGCCTCCGGGAACGCTGCTTCCTGCGTGACGACTGTCGTCGTGGTCGTCGCGGACTCATCGGTGTCGCTGGTGATCGTGACGCTGATGGTCTTGCCGGCGTCCGAGGCAGCGACGACGTACGAGTCGGCGGTGGTCGGCAGGATCGCGTCGCCGCTGGTCCACGTGTAGGTCAGCTCGCCGGTGAAGTCGTGTCCGGCCGCCGTGAGCGTTCTGCCGACGGTCGGGTCCCCGGTGATCGTCGCGGTCGGCGACGCGGCCGGTTCGGCTGCAACGGGCGCGGTGGGATCTGGGGTCGCAGTCGCGGCCGGCGTGCTGACCGGCAGGGACGGTTCCGCGGTGGGATCAGCTGTCGCCTCGGCCGTCGGCGTGGACGTCGCCCCGGGGACCGGCGGAGCCGACTCGTCAGCGCCGTCGGCCGTGCTGTCAGTGCCCTGCGCCGGGGACGCGGTCGCGGTGCTCGTCGGTGCGGCGGGCTGCTCGTCGGCGAAGGCAGTCGTGGCCGTCAACGCGCCGAAGCCGGTGCTCAGGCCGATGACGGCGATGGTCGCGCCGATCGCGCAGGCGCGTCGAAGTGTTGCAGTGCTGTGCTGCACGGGTGGTCCCCTCGGGTGTGCAGTCCGGCAGGAGACCGGACGTCTGAGATCGCCGGAAACCGGCGCTCTCGGATCGTAGCCAACCTTGGAGCGCGCTGTGGACCTCGTCGCGAGCACCCCCCACGAATTGGGGGCGAGTGCTCACTCCACCAACGTCTGCGTCCCGAGCACGATCGCCAGCGCCAACCGCTCGGCGTCCACCGACCCCGGCACCGCCGTGTACGCCAGGATCCGCAGGTCCTCCGGGCCGACGACCAGGGTGTCGCAGTCGAGCGTGATGAGCCCCACGTCGGGGTGGTCGATCACCTTGCGGCGGGCCGTCTCACCCAGGGTCGTCGCACCCGAGTCCCACAGCTCGACGAACCGCGGGCTCGCCGCCCGCAGGTCCCGCACGAGCTGCTGCAGCTGCCGGTCGAGCGGGTAGCGGGCCGCGGTCATGCGGAGTCCGGCGACCAGGTTCTCCTCGAACGCCGCCTGTTCCGCGGGCGTGTGCACGGCGCGGCTGCCGGAGCCGACCAGGTGCCGCCAGGCGGTGTTGCGTTCGTTCCCGCGCATCCCGCCGATCGGCCTCATCAGGGCTTCGTGCGGAGCGTTGGTCACGAGCAGGTTGCCGGCGGCGTCGAGCACCGCGACGGGGGTGTCGGCGAGCCGGTCGAGCAGTCGCTGCACGCTCGGCGGGATCCGCGACGGCACGACGTCCGCGCCCGGGGCCGCGTGCCCGGCGAGCCGGTACAGCAGCTCACGTTCGGCGTCCGAGACCCGGAGGGCACGCGTCAGCGCCTCGACCACCTGGGCGGACGGCGACGTTGCGCGTCCCTGCTCCAAGCGGGTCAGGTAGTCGGCGGAGATCCCCGCGAGCCCCGCGAGTTCCTCGCGCCGCAGCCCCGCCGCCCGACGTCGCGGCCCGACGGTCATGCCGGCGGCCGCGGGGGTGACGTGGTCGCGGAGCCGTCGCAGGGTGTGCCCGAAGTCCGTGTCCGCCATGCCACCAGTCTGCGCGCACGTCGCGGCCGCGTCCTGGCCCCACCAGTCCTACGACAACCGGGCGACTCCCTGCCGACCGCGTCGAGCGTGACGCTGGACCCATGACAACGACACTCATCACCGGCGCCACCCGTGGCCTCGGCAAGGAAACCGCACGCCAGCTCGTCGCAGCCGGCCACACCGTCTGGATCGGCGCCCGCGACGCCGACCAGGGAGCGGCCGTCGCAGCCGACATCGGCGCACGCTCCGTCCAGCTCGACGTCCGCGACGACGACTCGGTCGCCGCAGCCCTCGCGCACGTCGACGCGAACGGCGGCCTGGACGTCCTGGTCAACAACGCCGGCATCGCGATGTGGGGTCTGAACGGACCGGACGCGCTCGCCGTGTTCGACACGAACGCCGTCGGCATCGTCCGCACGACCGAGGCAGCGTTGCCGATCCTGCGCCGATCGGCCAGCCCCCTCGTCGTCAACGTCGGCAGCGCGCTCGGCTCGTTCACGGCGGTGCACGACCCGGACAGCGCGGCGTCGACCGTGCAGGCCGCGGTCTACGGCGCGAGCAAGTCGGCCGTCTCGATGCTCACGGTGCAGTACGCCCGCATCGCACCCGAGGTGCGCTTCGTGGTCCTCGAGCCCGGCTACACGGCGACCGAGCTCGGTGGGGTGCCGAACCCGCACGGTCGCCCCGTCGAGGTGAGCGCGGCGACCGTCGCGGCCGCCGCGAGCGTTGGCCCGGAGGGCCCGACCGGCGTGTTCCTGGAGGACGGCCAGCCGCTCGGGTGGTGACGAAAAGACCGCCTGGAGGCTCGTGGCGGTGCCGCCACGAGCCTCCAGGCCGTCATCCGGTCGCGTCTACAGCAGCTGACGCGCGTTCGTCGACGCGAGGTCCAGCAGCTCGTCGCCGCGACCGGACAGCACCGTGCGGATGGCGTAGAGCGTGAAGCCCTTCGCCTGCTCGAGCGTGACCGCCGGGGGCATCGACAGCTCCTGCCGGTTCGCTCGCACCGAGACGAGCGCGGGACCGTCGTGCGCGAGCGCGGCGGCCATCGCGTCCTCGAAGTCGTCGGACACGTCGACCTTGAAGCCCTTGATGCCGATCGCCTCGGCGACCGCGGCGAAGTCCGGGTTCTGCAGCTCGGTGCCGTAGTTCACGAACCCGGCGGCCTTCATCTCGAGCTCGACGAAGTTCAGCGACGAGTTGTCGAACACGACGATCTTCACGGGCAGCTTGTTCTGCACGATCGTGATGAGCTCGCCGAGCAGCATCGTCAGGCCGCCGTCACCCGCGAGTGCGATCACCTGGCGGTCCGGGAACGCCGTCTGCGCACCGATCGCCTGCGGGACCGCGTTCGCCATCGTGCCGTGCACGAACGAGCCGATCAGGCGACGCTTGCCGTTCATCGTCAGGTAGCGCGAGGCCCACACGACGGGGGAGCCGACGTCGGGGATGAACACCGCGTCGTCGGCGGCGATCCGGTCGAGCACACGCGCGACGTACTGCGGGTGCAGCGGCTTCTTCCGGCCCGCGGGGACGGCCAGGTCGTCGAGCTTCTCGCGGGTCTTCCGGTAGTGCTTCAGGGCGTTGTCGAGGTGCGTCGTCGGGTGCGACCCGGTCAGCAGGGGGATGAGGGCGAGCGCGGTGTCCTTCACGGTGCCGACCAGGCCGATGTCGACCGGGTGCCGTCGGCCGAGCTGCGACCCGCGGATGTCGATCTGCACGTGCTTCGCCTTGGCGGGGAAGAACTGCTGGTACGGGAAGTCGGTGCCGAGCATGAGCACGACGTCGGCGTCCTCCATGGCGCGGTACCCGGACGCGAAACCGAGCAGGCCCGTCATGCCGACGTCGTAGGGGTTGTCCCACTCGATGTGCTCCTTGCCGCGCAGGGCATGCACGATCGGGGCCTGCAGCCGTTCGGCCAGCGCGATGACCTCGTCGTGGGCGCCGGCGACGCCCGCTCCGGCCAGGATCGTGACCTTGTCGGCGCCGTTCAGCAGCTCGGCGGTGCGGAGCAGCTCGGCCTCACTCGGCACGATGCGGGGCGTCGTGCGCTCGATGCGGGTGGTGCGGTCGTCCTTCGCCTCGGCGAGCAGGACGTCGCCGGGAATGACGAGCACCGCGACCCCGCGCTTCTCGACGGCCTCGCGCATCGCGATCTCGAGCAGGCGCGGCATCTGGGTCGGGTCGGCGACGTACTCGACGTAGACCGAGCACTCGCGGAACAGCTCCTGCGGGTGGGTCTCCTGGAAGTAGCCGGAGCCGATCTCGGCGGTGGGGATGTGTGCGGCGATCGCGAGGACCGGGACGCGCGACCGGTTGGCGTCGAACAGGCCGTTGATCAGGTGCAGGTTGCCGGGGCCGCAGCTGCCGGCGCAGACCGCGAGCTCACCGGTCAGTTCGGCCTCGGCGCTCGCGGCGAACGCAGCGGCCTCCTCGTGGCGGACGTGCTCCCACCGGATCGTGCCGTCCTTGCGCAGGGCGTCGGTGAAGCCGTTGAGGGAGTCCCCCGGCAGGCCGTAGACGCGGGCGACGTCGTTCTTGCGGAGGGTGGCGACGATGTTCTCGGCAACGGTTGGCATGCGTCCTGTCTACTCGCGGGCGGCTGCGCTGAGTGCTTTCAGAGGCTCGCCGGGCCCGTGGTCGGAGTCCGGGCTGGGACGATGGTCGGATGACCGACGCGCCGCTGCTCCGCCCCCGCCGACCGGAGTCCGACGGCGCCGGGATCCTCGAGCCGTCGCCCTACCCGCTCGTCTCCGTCGCGATCGCGGTCATCGCCGTGGTCGTCATCACGCTCGTCGGGTTCGCCCTCGGCACGGTCGACCTCGGACTGTCGAAGGCACTGAACGCGCTGCACACCGGTCCGATCGGGGCGTTCACCACCGCCGTCTACCACGTCATCAGTCCGGGCCCGGCGATCGGGATCACCGTCGTCGTCGTGGCCGTGATCTGGTGGCGCACCCGGAGTCTCCGCCCGGCCCTGGCCTTCGGCGGCACGATCGCCATCACGTGGGTGCCGTCCGCGGTCGTGAAGGAGATCGTCCACCGCGCACGGCCCGACGTCGCCGCCCTGCCGCACCCGTTCCCGGTGCAGCCGGACCCCGGGTACCCGAGTGGGCACACCGTCTACATCACGGCGTTCGTGGTCGCGATGATCTGGCTGCTCCGCGAGACCCGGTGGCACCGACTGGCGCTGACGCTCGGGATCGTCGCGATCGTCGTCGTGTTCTTCTCGGTGTCGATCGATGCCGTGCACTACCCGACCGACGCGGTGGCCTCGATCCTGTGGGCGCTCGCCGTTGCCCCGGGGGTGCGGGTGGTGTGGGTCGACTGGCTCATGCCGCGGATCCCGTTCCTCCGGGGGCGGTAGTCGACGGGGCTGCCGACTCGGAACGACGTCCTCGTTGTCGTGCGACGTCGATGATGTCGTTCCGGGTCGGCCCCGACCGGGTCAGGCCAGGCGGGTGCGTCCCCGGGCGACGAGCAGTGCCACGACGGCCACCACCGCGGACGCGAGCATCACGATCGCCAGCGGTGCAGCCGTCACCGAGCCGCCGATGCTGACGAGCGGGGACACCAGCGCCGCGAGCCCGAACTGCAGCGCACCGAGCACGGCCGACGCGCTGCCGGCAGCGGCGGGGACCGCACCGAGTGCCAGCGCCGTGGCGTTGCCGAGCACCAGGCCGAGCGAGCCGACCGCGGTGAACAGCGGGACGGCGAGCCAGAACACCGGCGCCGCGAAGACGACGAGCAGCGCGAACACGATCGTCGACGCGAACACCAGGGTGATGCCGAGCGACAGCACGCCGGTGACCGAACGGGTCTCGGTGAGCTTGGCGGACACGATGCTCACACCCATCAGGGCCAGCGCGTTCAGCCCGAACGCCAGGCCGTAGCCGACGGTGCCGAGCCCGATCATGTCCTGGTACAGGAACGGCGAGGCGGAGATGTACGCCATCATCACGGCGAACGCGAAGCCGAACACGGCGATGTAGCCGAGGAACGTGCGGGAGCGCAGCGCGCGGAGCGGCGAACCGGAGCCCTTGCGCTCCTCGCGCAGCACGTCGCGGTGCGCCTTCAGGTGGGTCTCACGGATGACGGCGAGCACCGCGACGAGCATGACCACGGACAGGCCGAGCACGATCGACAGCAGGCCGCGCCAGCCGATCGGGCCGGTGAGCAGGCCACCGAGCAGCGGAGCGACGACGGGGGCGACCCCGCCGACGATCATCATGAGCGAGAACGCGCGGGCTGCGGGCTTGCCGGTCGCCAGGTCGGAGATGACCGCACGGCTGATCACCATGCCGGCCGCACCGCCCAGGCCCTGCAGGAGTCGGGCCGCGATGAGCACGCCGATGTTCGGTGCGAACACGGCGGCGACGCTCGCGAGGACGCACAGTGCCGCGCCGGCGATGAGCGGCGGCACGCGGCCGAACCGGTCGGACAGCGGGCCGAAGACGAGCTGGCCGGCCGTGACACCGACCAGGAAGGCGGTCAGCGTGAGCTGCACGGTGGTGGCGCTCGCACCGAGCTCGGTGGTCATCTGCGGGAACGCCGGCAGGTACAGGTCGGTGGCGAAGGGGGCGACGGCGCTGAGCAGGCCGAGCACCAGCAGCAGCGGTGTCGTGATGCCCTGCTGCCTGGTCGTGGGTGTCGCGGCGTGCGCGCGGATGGTTCCGGTGTCCGTGGTCATTGTTATGAAAGCATAACTCATTGCGGATCCTCGGTACAGTACGGACATGCACTCCGCCGTGTCCGACCACGTCCTCGCCGACCTCGCCGACGTCGTGCTGCGGATCTCGCGGGAGATCGACCCGCACGGTGCCGGGGCGCTCGACATCGTGCCGCTCACCGGGACCGAGGCGCTCGTGATGCGCTGGGTCGACCGCAACCCCGGCACCTCACCGAGCGCGACGGCCGAGGCGACGGCACTCAAGCGCAGCAACCTCAGCGTCGCGCTGCGGTCCCTGGTGGCGAAGGGGATGGTCGAACGGCGGCAGGACCCGGACGATGCGCGGACCGTGCAGCTGCACTCGACCGACATCGCGCGGGAGAGCATCGGACGGCTGCGCGGGCACTGGGCCGGCAAGCTCCGCGACGCGCTCGGCGACGACGACGCCGGGTTGCCCGGGGCGCTCGCGCTGCTCGACCGGATCGACGAGGGGCTGCGCGGGGTCTAGTCCTGCGGCGCGTCGTCCTCGATCGGCAGCAGCCGCCGAGCGCCGTGGCCTTCGTCGCCGAGCGTGTCGCCCGGGTTCACGACCGAGCACGCCCCGAGCGAGACGCAGCCGCACCCGATGCACTGCGTCATCTCCTGCTGCAGCCGCTCGAGCTCCAGCTGGCGCGCCCGGAGTCGTGCACGCCACCGCTCGTTCAGCCGGTTCCAGTCGCGCAGGGACGGCATCCGGTCGGCCGGCAGCGTGCCGAACTGCTCGGCGACCTCGCTGAGCGGGATCCCGAGGCGCTTCGCCACCTGGATGATCGCGATCCGGCGCTCGACGTGCCGCGGGTACATCCGGGTGCCGCCGTCGGTGCGCTCGGGCCGGATCAGGCCCTTGCGCTCGTAGAAGTGCAGGGCCGACGCGGCGACGCCGGTGCGTCGGACGATCTCGCCGATCGGGAGCAGGTCGGTCGGGCGGGGCGGCTGGATCTCGACCATGGTCGAGATCTTACGTGCGGATCCGGACGCGACGAACGGCCGGTCGGGAGGCCCGTTGCGGGCCCGCCACGGGCCTCCCGGTCGACCGTCTGCCAGCGTCTACCGCTGCTGGAACGACTCCCAGAGCAGGAACGCGGTGAACAGGACGAACGGCGTGCACGCCACCACGTTGAGCCAGCGGTGCTCGACGACCACCGCGACGAACTCGCGGAGGAACGCACTCGGCACGTAGTAGGGCGCCGTCCGCGATCCGACCACCTGCGCCGGCAGCTCGAGCCGACGGGCCAGCGTGGCGGCGCGGAGCACGTGGTAGTTGTTCGTGACGACGACGATCTGGCCGTCCCGTCCGGCATCCGTCTGCACGGTGCGGGAGAACCGCAGGTTCTCGCGGGTGTTGCGGGACTCGGTCTCGGGCCGGACGTCGTCGGGGTCCGCGCCGTTCGCCAGCAGGTACTCCGCCATCGCGGTGCCCTCGGGGCGCGGTTCGTCGTCACCCTGCCCGCCGGAGGGGATCAGCAGCGGCCGACGCCCGGCGGCTCGTTCGGCGCGGTACACGACGAGCGAGCGGTCGAGGCGACTGCGGAGCAGGGGCGGGACCTCGCCTCGGATCAGTCCGGAGCCGAGGACGACGATCGAGTCCGGCACGATCCCGTGCCGCATCCGGCCGTAGACGACGGAGTACACGGCGAACGCGACGAGCGACACGGCGAAGTACGCGCAGACGAACACCATCAGCACGGCGACCGCGATCCGGGTGCCGTCCCAGAGCGTGAAGCCCTCGCCGCTGGCGGACACGAACAGGGCGATGGCGACCGCGGGCAGCACGAACACGAGCACCCCGGCGACCAGCGACAGCGTGTTGCCCAGGCTCCGGCCCTCGGAGCGGAGCATCTGGAAGCCGTTCGCGATGAGGGCCACACCGAGCACGGCGACCGCGAGCGGGACGAGCAGGAACACGATGCCGACGACCAGGCTGAACCCCGGTACGACGATCGTCAGGGCGGACACGGCCGTGGCGAGCGCGAAGAACGCCGCTGCCGTCAGGAACACGCCGTTCCGGAGCATCCGCGGGTCGCGCCGCCGCCCCACCAGGTAGAGCGCGAGGAACAGCAGGGCGAAGACGGGCGCCGCGCCCAGGGCGGTCATCGGTCGGCCGAACGGAGCGCGGTCATGCGCTCACGGTACCGGCCAGGGATCAGGAGACCGCCCCGTGCCGGTGCGACGATCACGCACCCGATCACGCTCGTTGCGCTCGTCCGATGGCGCTGGTGGCAGGCTCGGACCATGACCTACATCGCCAGCGACGACCGCTACGACTCGATGACGTACCGCCGCACCGGCCGCTCGGGCCTCGACCTGCCGCTGCTCTCCCTGGGGTACTGGCACAACTTCGGTGACGACGTGCCGTTCGAGACCCAGCGCGCGATCAGCCGTCGGGCCTTCGACCTCGGCATCACGCACCACGACCTCGCGAACAACTACGGCCCGCCGTACGGTGCCGCCGAGGTCAACTTCGGGCGGCTGATGCGTGAGGACTTCCGGCCGTACCGCGACGAGATGGTCGTGTCGACCAAGGCCGGGTGGGACATGTGGCCGGGGCCGTACGGCCAGGGCGGCGGTTCGCGGAAGTACGTGCTCGCCTCGCTCGACCAGTCCCTGCAGCGGACGGGCCTGGACTACGTCGACGTCTTCTACTCCCACCGACTCGACGCCTCGACCCCGCTCGAGGAGACGATGGGCGCGCTGCACACGGCGGTCCAGCAGGGCAAGGCGCTGTACGTCGGCATCTCGTCGTACGACGCGGAACGCAGCCGCCAGGCCGCCGCGATCCTGCGCGACCTCGGTACCCCGCTCCTCATCCACCAGCCGTCGTACTCGATGCTCAACCGCTGGATCGAGACCGAGGGGCTGCTCGACGCCGCCGGCGAGCTGGGCTTCGGCGTGATCGGGTTCACCGCGCTCGCGCAGGGCCTGCTCACCGGCAAGTACCTGGACGGGGTGCCCTCGGATTCTCGCGCCGCCGCCGGCAAGTCGCTCGACGCCTCGAGCATCACCCCAGAGGTCGTCGGGCACCTCCGAGCGCTGAACGACGTCGCCGCCGCTCGTGGACAGTCCCTGGCGCAGCTCGCCCTGGCCTGGGCGCTCCGTGACGAGCGGGTGACCTCGCTCGTGATCGGGGCGTCGAAGGTGTCGCAGCTCGAGGACAACGTCGCGGCGCTGGCGAACACGTCGTTCTCCGACGAGGAACTCCGCACCATCGACCAGCACTCCGTCGGCATCACCGACGTCGACCTGTGGGCGGGAGCGCGTGCCGGCGAGGTCTCCTGACCGCGGACCTACGAGCGGTTCGGCCCCGCGCCCACCGGGGTGCGACCGCGCAGCCGCTCGCGACTGAGCGCGGGCAGCGCGAACCCGGTGTCCCGTTCGAGCACGTGGGTGCCCGGCGCGACGATCGCGTCGATCGCGTCGAGCAGCCCGTCGTCGAGGACGATCTCGGATGCCTGGACGTAGGCGTCGACGTGTGACACGGTGCGCGGCCCGATCACCACCGAGGACACGTCGGGATGGGTCAGGGCGAAGGCGACCGCGAGCTCCGACACCGTGAAGCCGGAGTCGTCGGCCAGGCGTCCGAGCCGGTCGGCGACCTCGAGCTTCCGACGGTTCCGCGGGGCGCCGATGTCGTACGCGTCCGGGTGTTCGTCGACGTGCGGTGAGCGTGGTTGGACGGTGCCGGCGCGGTAGGTCCCCGCGAGCCAGCCGCCGGTGAGGGGCGCTCCGGCCAGGACCCCGAGGCCGAAGCGACGGGCGACCGGGAACACCGTGCGCTCCGCCGTGCGGGTGAGGATCGAGTAGGGGACGTGCGTCGCGGTGGCGCTCTTCGACCCGGACCGGAGCCACTGCGCCTCGACGAGTTCCTCGGCCGGGAACCCGGGGAGGCCGAAGGCGCGGATCTTGCCCTGTGCGACCAGGTCGGCGAGGGCGTCGAGTGTCTCGTCGAGCGACGTCGCCGGGTCCGGCAGTGCCGGCTGGTACAGGTCGATGACGTCGGTGCCGAGTCGTTGCAGGCTCCGCTCCACGGCACGGAACATCCACCGCCGCCCGTTGCCGCGGTGCGCCGGGTCCTGGTCGACCGGGGCGCCGAACCGCACCGACAGGAACACGTCCTCGCGCCGTCCGGCGATCGCCGCGCCCACCGCGGTCTCGGCCAGGCCCGCGCCGTCGGCGTCCGAGACGTCGACCGACGTCACGCCGCGGGTGAGCGCCTCGAGCACGAGGGTCACACCGGCCGACGGGTCGTGGGCCGCGACGCCGGCGACGGCACGCGTCCCGAGCGTCAGCGAGCTGACGGGCGCCCCCGTGCGCCCCATGCGTCGCTGTTCCATGCGCGCCACGATATGGGCCGTGCGGGCCGCAGGACGGTCCGGTGACGAAGCATTACCCCTGGCCCTGACCGGAACGGTTGGTACGATGGACGCAGTTCTGAAACACGCAGTGTGTATCTACCGGCCGCCGGCTCCCCGGCGGACAACGGCGGCACCCGATGGGTCCGCCCCCACCGAACCGGGCCGGGCCGAGAAGGCACACCCCCATGCTCCACACCAGTCCCACCCCGTCCGCGCCCGCCCCGGAACGCACGGACACCGCGACCGCCGGAGACGCCTCGCTCGTCTCCCTCGCCGGACGCTGGTACTTCCCGGTGGCGTTCATCGCCCGCCTGCCGTTCGCCATGATGGTCGTCGGGGTCCTCACCCTCGTCGTGGCCGCGCGTGACTCCGTCGCCCTCGGTGGCGTCAACTCCGCCTCCGTCGGCATCGGTGCCGCGGTGTTCGGACCGATGGTCGGCGCCGCCGCGGACCGGTTCGGCCAGCGTGCCGTGCTCGTCCCCGTCGGCCTCGTCAACGCGGCGCTGCTCGGCGCGTTCCCCTTCGTCGTCAGCGGCAGCGCGCCGGACCTGGCCGTGCTCGCGATGGCGTTCTGCATCGGGGCGTCCGCGCCCCAGGTCGCGCCGATGTCCCGCACCCGGCTCGTCGCCATCATCGCGCAGCGCATTCGACCGGCCCGCCGCGAGAAGACCCTCAGCGGGACGATGGCGTACGAGTCCGCCGCCGACGAGGCCGTCTTCATCATCGGCCCGTTCCTGGTCGGCATCCTCGCCAGCGCGATCGCCCCGTGGGTCGCCGTGGCGGGCGCCTCGGCCCTGACCTTCGTGTTCGTGACCGCGTTCGCGCTGCACCCCACCGGCAAGCTCGTGCTCGGGCAGCACGAGGAACTGACCCAGGCCCCGGCGCGCCAGCTCCTGCGTCCGCGGCTCGTCGTCGTGGTCGTCGGGATCCTCGGCATCGGCCTGTTCTTCGGCTCGACGCTGACGTCGCTGACGGCGTTCATGGAGACCCACGGCGAGGCGTCCCAGGCCGGCCTGCTCTACGGCCTGATGGGCATCGGTTCGGCCGGACTCGCCCTCGGGTCCGCAGCGTTCCCTCGGTCGTTCGGCCTCGGCTGGCGCTGGCTCGTGTTCGGTGTCGTCCTGCTCGGCGGCGCGGTCGCGTTCTCGCAGGCCGACTCCGTCGTGGCGGTCGGCATCGTCCTGGCGATCATGGGCGTCGGCATCGGTCCGACCCTCGTCGCGCAGTACAGCCTCGGTTCGGACCGTTCGCCGGTCGGCCGGTCCGCGACCACGATGACGATCCTCGGATCCGCCGTGATCGTCGGGCAGTCGATCGCGTCCGCCATCACCGGCGACCTGGCGGAGCAGCACGGTACGTCCGTCGCGATGGTGCTCCCCGCGGCCTCGGCAGCGGTCGTCGTGCTGGCAGCCGTCGTCGACCTGCTGCTGCGGCGCCGTACCGCCGCCTGACGATCAGGACTCGGTGTCGTCGACCAACAGGTCCTCGTGCCGGTAGTCGTCGGCCCGCAGCCCGGCGCGAGCGATCATGTGCGTCGAGACGGGCACCAGGAACAGTTGGAACACCATGATGGGCAGGACGACCCAGAACGCCGTCCAGGTCCCCACCGCGACGACGATCGCGGCCAGGGCGAACGCCAACCCGAGCACCTGCGGCTTCGCCATGGCGTGCAGGCGGACGAGCGGGTCCGGGAACCGCACGATGCCGACGCCGGCGCCGAGGGACAGCAGCGCGCCGATGAGCAGCAGGGCGAGTGCGATCCACGCCCGCACGCCGGCGCCGTCGAGGAACGCCTGGATCATCTCGGTCACGACTGCTCCTCTTCTTCTGCGGCGTGCTCGGGGGTGGTGACGGTGAGCCCCTCGTCGGACGGGTCCGACGACGGCGTGACCGCTCGGGCCACCGCGACGGTCGCGAACACGCTCGTCGCGGCGATCACCACGAGCACGGGGATCCCGGTCAGGTCGCGCCGGACCACCATCGACGCCGCGATCACCACGAGCACGGTCGTCAGGACCATGTCCGATCCGATCATCCGGTCGAGGATCGTCGGGCCGCGCACGATCCGGAACACCGCGAGTGCGAGGGTGGCGCCGAGCAGCGCCAGGACCAGGGCGATGCCGATCCCCATGACGACGACGGCGGCGCTCATCGGGTGACCTCCGGCAGCGGTTCGGACAGTTCGGAGACGTCCTGCTTCGAACCCAGGGCACGGATGACCATGGCCTCGATGCCGAGGGCCTCGCGACGGGCGGCCTCGACCTGTTCGACCCGCTCGGTGTCGAGCACGTGCAGCAGCAGGCGCCGGCGGCGGAGATCGACGTCGGCGACGTACGAGCCGGGCACCAGCGAGATCGCGAGGGTCGCCAGCGTGAAGGTCATCTCGGCGGTGGAGTGCAGCTGCACGAGCGTGATGGAGCTGCGGCGGACACCCCGCGGGCGGAACGCGACCCAGGCGACCCGGAACGACGCCGCGATGACGAGTCCGGACCACACCAGGAGGAACCGGACGGCGTGCACGATCGAGAACCGGGCCGACAGCGGGACCGGCGGGAGCGGCAGCGCCTGGGTGACCAGGAGCGCCACCACGATGCCGCAGAGCAGGGTCAGCGGCGTCCACGAGCCCCAGAGCAGGGCCCACAGGACCGTCAGGCCGGCGACGAGCGGGACGTCGTACCGCCACGCCACCGCGATGCGGCGGGCGTTCGCGACGTGTCGGGTGTCGGTGTTCACCGGTCACCCCCGAGGACGGCCTGCACGTACCGGTCCGGCGACTCGAGCGACTCCGCTGCGCGGCTCGCGTACCCGTAGAGCGGGCCCGCGACCACGGTGAGGGCGACGGATCCGAGGACCGCGACGGTCGTCACGCCGACGAGCATGCGCGGCAGCCGGACCTTCGTCGGCGCTTCGCCGACCGTCTCGGTCGACCCGGTGGTCGGACGGGAGGCACTGCTCGCGTGGGGTGCGTCGGTGACCGTCACCGAGCCTCCTGGGTGGAAGGCCTCACCCGTCTCCTCGGAGACGGTCAGGGGGGCGGGTTCCGGCGACCGCAGGGCTGCGTGCGGTTCGGCGGTCGTCGCGTGCGGCGCCGCGGCCTCGGCCGCGGGCTTCGGCCGCCAGAAGGCGGCGTCCCACACGCGCATCAGCGCGTATAGCGTGAGGAGCGACGTGACCACGCCGGCGGCGATCGTGACGTACGCCAACGGGGAGCCGTCCTCGGCGGCGGCGCGGAACAGCCCGAGCTTGCCGATGAAGCCGGAGAACGGGGGGATGCCGCCCAGGTTGAACGCCGGGATCAGGTACAGCGCGGCCAGCAGCGGCGCGGCCTTCAACAACCCGCCGAGCGACCGGGTCGACGTGGTCCCACCGACGCGTTCCATCAGGCCGGAAACCAGGAACAACGTGGTCTGCACGACGATGTGGTGCACCGTGTAGAACACCGCGGCCGCCGTCCCCGCGACCGTCCCGAGCCCGACACCCATCACCATGAAGCCGATGTGGCTGATGAGCGTGAAGGACAGCAGGCGCTTGACGTCGGTCTGCGACACCGCACCGAGCACCCCGACGACCATCGTCAACACCGCCACCACGAGCAGCACGTTGTTCAACTGCGGCCCGGGGAAGATCACCGTCTCGAGGCGGATGATCGCGTAGATGCCGACCTTCGTCAGCAGACCGGCGAAGACGGCCGTGACCGGAGCCGGGGCGGTCGGGTACGAGTCCGGCAGCCAGAACGCCAGCGGGAAGACCGCCGCCTTGATGCCGAACCCGATGAGCAGCATGGTGTGCAGGAGCAGCTGCACGTGCTCGGGCAGCTCGGCGACGCGCTCGCTGATCTGCGCGATGTTGACCGTGCCGGTCGCGCCGTACACCAGGCCGATCGCGGCGAGGAAGATCGCCGACGCGATCAGGCTCGTGACGATGTACGTGGTGCCGGCCCGGACCCGCTGCTCGCTGCCGCCCAGGGTGATCAGCACGTAGCTCGCCACGAGCAGCATCTCGAACGCGACGTAGAGGTTGAACAGGTCGCCGGCGATGAACGAGTCGAGCACACCCGCGGCCAGGACGAGGTAGGTCGGGTAGAAGATCGTGACCGGGGCTTCACCGTCGTCGGCTGCGAGCCCCTGGCCGATCGAGAACAGCAGGACGATGAGCAGCACGCTGGCGCTCACCGTGAGGAGCAGGGCGCTCAGGCGGTCGACCACCAGCGAGATGCCGTACGGGGCGTCCCACCCGCCGACCTGCACGACGATGGTGCCGTGGTGGTCGACGAGCACCATGAGGGTCGCGGCGACGGCGAGTGCGACGACGAGCACCACGACGGTGATCGCTCGCTGCAGCTTCTGGTGCCGCAGGAGGCCGAGTGCGACGGCTGCGCCGAGCAGCGGGACGAGGACGAGGAGCGGGACGAGCCAGGTCATCGGTTCACTCCGTCCTGGTGCGGTTGGTGTTCGTGCGGATCGTCGGCGTCCTCGGGGGACTTCGGGTCGAAGTCGGCTTCCGGGTCGTCGTCGGGGTCGTCGCGCGTGCGGCCGATGGCGACGTCCGCTTCGTCGACCTCGACCTCGTCGGCGCGGGACAGCTGCCACGAGCGGTGGATGAGGGCGAGCAGGAACGCGCTGACGGCGAAGGTGATGACGATCGCGGTCAGGGCGAAGGCCTGGGGGAGCGGGTCGGTGATGCCCTCGGAGGACTTGCCGATCGGTGGGTTGCCGGCAGCGCCGGACATCACCAGCAGGAGCAGGTTCAGGGCGTTGCCGAGCAGCAGGAAGCCGAGCAGCATCCGGGTCAGGGACCGTTCGAGCAGCAGGTAGACGCCGCAGGAGAACAGCACGGCCATCGCGATCACGAGGACGAGGGTGACGGTCATGTGGCGCTCCCTTCCGGGGTGGGGGCGTCGAGGGTGTCGCGGGCCGACCCCTCGGTGGTGTCGCGGGTGGGCGCCGAGGAGTCCTCGAGGCGTTGCCGGTCCACCTCGGCGCCGAGGCTGCGGAGGACGTCGAGCACCAGGCCGACGACGACCAGGTACACGCCGATGTCGAAGAACGTCGCGGTGACGAACTCGACGTGGCCGAGGATCGGGACGGTCGCCTCGAAGAACTCGGAGTACAGGGCTTCGCGACCGAAGAACAGCGGCACGATCGCGGTGATCGCCGCTGTCGCGACACCGAGCCCGAGCAGTCGACCGGCCCGGACCGGGGCGGCGGCGCCGAGTTCTGCCGGGCCGCCCGCCAGGTAGCGGGCCGCCAGGGCGATGCCGGCGACGAGGCCACCGGCGAAGCCGCCGCCGGCCGCGTTGTGCCCGGCGAACAGCAGGTACACCGACAGGACGATGAGCCCGTGGAACAGCAGTCGGACCACGACGTCGAGGAGTGCCGAGCGGCCGGTCGGGATGGCGGCGCTCGTCGGCAGCCAGGCGCGCGGCTCGCCGTCGGTGCGCTGGCCGTCGGCCGTCAGGGTCTCCGGCAGGTCACGGAGCCGGGGCAGCGTGTCCTCGCGGGAGTTCACGAAGATGAGGCTCGCGACGCCCGTGGCCGCGGCGACGACGACGGTGAGCTCCCCGAGGGTGTCCCAGCCGCGCAGGTCGACGAGGGCGACGTTGACGACGTTGAGGCCGTGGCCGAACGAGCTCGTGAGCGCCGGCAGGTCCGGCCAGATCGGGTCGGCGGTGCGCGCCGAGGCGGCGACGATGACGACGATCGCCAGTGTGAGGCCGGCCAGCCCCGCGAAGAGCGCACGCACGATGCGGAACCGGCTCGGGTTCGTCGTCGCGATGCGCGGGGGAAGGCGCCGGAGCACCAGGACGAACGCGATGAGGGTGACGGTCTCGACCACGAGCTGCGTGAGGGCGAGGTCGACGGCGCCGTGCAGGACGAACAGGACGGACATGCCGTAGCCGGTCACGCCCACCAGGACGGCGGCGGCGAACCGGGTCTTCGCGGTGAGGACGGCGATGGCGCCGACGGACATCACGATGACGACCGGGATCTGGCCCCACGAGTCCGAGAACCGGACGTGGAACTCCCACGGCCCTCCGAGCACGAGGTTCGCGAGCGCACCCGCCACGAACACCGACAGGATCACCGTCAGGTAGTAAGGGAGCGAACCCCGCTGGACACCGGCGGTCAGGCCCGTCGCGAACCGGTCGAGGCCGCGCATGAGGTGCCGGTAGGTGCCCGAGGCGCTCGGGAACCCGGCGAGCTGGTGCTGCAGTGCCTCGACCAGACGTCGGAGGGCGAACAGTGCGAGACCGCCGACCAGGGTGACGGCCGAGATGCCGAGCGCCGGTTCGAGGCCGTGCCAGAGCGCGAGGTGGGGGACTTCCTCGCCGGGGAGCGAGGCCATCGTCGCCGCGGGCTCGATGCCGTGCGCGACGACCGGGGTCAGCAGGCCGAGGGCGAGACCGGTCAGCGCCAGGATCGACGGCACCACACCCAGACCGTGCAGGGCGTGCGGTTCCGTCTGGGCGACGTCGGGCTTGCGGGCGAACGCTCCCCAGAAGAATCGGAGTGAGTACGCCACGGTGAGCACCGAGCCGAGCGTCACGCCGACGAGGGCGAACCAGGCCCAGCCGGCGTCGGGACCGTGCAGCGACTCGGTGAAGCCGGTCAGCACGGCTTCCTTCGCGACGAAGCCGATCGTCGGCGGGATGCCGGCCATCGACACGAGCGCGAGGGCGGCCACGACGGCCAGCCACGGTGCCTTCCGACCGAGGCCGCTCAGGCGCCCGAGGTCGCGAGTGCCGGTGGTGTGGTCGATCGCGCCGACCACCAGGAAGAGCGTGGACTTGAACGCGGCGTGCGCCACGAGCAGGGCGACCCCGCCGAGCGCCACCGCGGGCGCGCCCCACCCGGCGGCGAGCACGAGGAACCCGAGCTGCGCGACGGTGCCGTAGGCGAGCAGGAGCTTGAGGTCGGTCTGGCGGAGCGCCCGGTAGCCACCGATGAGCATGCCGAGGACACCGAGCACGGTGATCGTCTCGCGCCAGCCGTCGAGCAGTGCGAACGCCGGAGCGAGCCGGGCCACGAGGTAGATGCCGGCCTTCACCATCGCTGCGGCGTGCAGGTACGCGCTGACCGGGGTCGGAGCTGCCATGGCCGCCGGCAACCAGAAGTGGAACGGCACGATCGCCGACTTCGTCAGCGCGCCGAGCAGGACGAGGACCACCGAGACGGTGACGATCGGTCCGGTCGGCGGGGCGGCGATGATGCCGGAGAGCGAGGTCGTGCCCGCCGCGACCGACAGCATGACCAGACCGGCGAGCATCGCCAGACCGCCGGCGGTGGTGACGACGAGGGCCTGCATCGCGGCCGCACGGCTCGCACGCTTGTCGGCGTCGTGTCCGATGAGCAGGTACGAGAAGACCGTGGTGGCTTCCCACAGGACGAAGAGCACGATGACGTCGTCGGCGAGGACGAGGCCGAACATCGACCCGGCGAACGCGGTCAGCACGCCCGCGAACCGACCGATCCCCGGTTCGTCGCGCCCGAAGTACGAGGCGCAGTAGACGAGCACGAGGGCCCCGACGATCGACACCACGAGCGCGAGCACCCACGACAGGGCGTCCATCCGCAGCGTGATCTCGAGGTCGAGCTGCGGGACCCACCGGTGCCGTTCGACGACGCTGCCGTGCAGGGCCGCGTCCGTCTGCAGCACCGTCAGCACGGCGGCGGCTGCGGGCGCGAGGGCGGCCACGGTGAACACGCGGCGGCCGAGGACGGGGGTCAGGGCGGGGACGATCAGGGCGACGATCGCGAACGCGACGAGGACGAGGACCATCGGGCACCTCCTCGGGGTCGGGCTGCAGTCCGGCTCACTGGGCCCTCACAGCCTACGAAGAGTGGGATGTGCAGAACCTGTGCGACCGGACAGCCTGCCCGCGCTCGGTTCACACTGTGAACACCACTCTGCCCGTGCTCCCGGCGGGCTGTCCGGCCCACGTCGCCTCGACGTCCGCCAACCGCACGGCCGTCGCGTCCACCCGGACGGTGCCGTCCGCGATCGCACTGACGATGCCCGGGAGCTCGGCGACGAACCCGGCGCGGCCGACCGAGCCCTGCCCACTGCCGACGATCGTCAGGCCCGAGGCGCGCAGAGCAGCGGACGGGATCGTCGCCTCGTGTCCCGCGGTGGAGCCGATCGCGATCCAGTCGAGTCGTCGGCCCGGGTCGGTGCGGGCGGTGACGACGGCGCGCATCACGTCCGCCGCGGGCTGGCCCCAGACGTAGTCGATGACGACGTCCACGTCGGCTGCCGCTGCACCGAGGGCGTCGACGTCGGTCAACGGCAGCACGACGTCGGCGCCGAGGGCGGTGAGCGCCGCCAGCCGCTCCGGGTTGCGCCCGCTCGCGACGACGTGTGCGGCACCGAGGTGCTTCGCCACCTGCACCGCCGCAGTGCCCGAGGCCCCGGTCGCGCCGAGCACGAGGACGCGGCTGCCCTGGGCGAAGTCGATCCGCCGGCGCAGGGCCACCCACGACGACAGCACCGGGTTCACGCCGGCGGCCACGGTGACCGGGTCGGCACCGTCGGGCAGGACGACGCTCGCCCGTGGGTCGACCGCGACGCGCTCGGCCATGGTGCCGCGGGTGTCGCTCGCGACGGCGACGTAGCGGAGCGTGCCGTCGGGGAAGCGGGCGACGCCGTCGACGCCGGGGACCAGGGGGAGCGCGCCCTCGCTGGTGTAGTGCGAACCGTCGGCCTGCGAGCGGACCCGAGGGTGGAGCCCGGCCGCGACGACGTCGACGACGACCTCGCCGGGTCCGGGAGTCGGTTCGTCGAACTCCTGCCAGGTCGGGACGTGGCCGAACTCGGTGACGACTGCTGCGTGCATGGTGTCCTCCATTTGCTTCGTGTTACGAACAAAGTAGTTCGCATCACGAAGTTCGTCAACTAGGCTGGAGCGGTGCAGGAGATGACCGAGGACGAGCAGCTCGTCGATGCCCTGGGCGAGGCCGCGTTCCGGACGATGGGGCCGCTGACCGGGCTCGCGGCCGATGCGGGGCTGTCGCTGACGCAGCTGCGAGTCCTCGCGATCCTGCGTGACCGTCGTCTGCGGATCGGTGACCTGGCGCAGTACCTGGGGCTCGAGAAGTCGACGATGACCGGGTTGGTGGCGCGCGCGGAGAAGAAGGGGTTGCTCGCACGGCAGCCGAACGCGGACGACGCCCGTGCGGTGGACGTCGTGATCACCGACGCCGGTCTCGAGGTGGCGCGCTCGCTCGAGGGCGCGATCCGCGATGCACTGCTGCCGCTCACCGCTCGGTTGCCGGAGCGGGACCGGCGGCAGCTGCGCGCGCTCCTGGAGCGGATGCTCCGCTGAACCCTCAGCGGCCGTGTGCGCGTGCCGGGATCTGCGTCGCGAGCTTGCCGCCGGAGACGTCGAGCAGCGTGCCGGTGATGTAGCCCGAGGCGTCGCTCGCCACGAAGACGAGCAGGTCGGCGACGTCGTCCGCGGTCTCCCACCGGCGCAGCGACAGGGTGTCGAGCAGGCGGTCCTGGGCCTCGGTCGGCATGGTCGCGAAGCCGTTCATCGCCGTCGGGACCATGCCCGGCGCGTACGCGTTGACGGTGATGCCCCACGGGCCGAGTTCCGACGCCAGCACCCGGGTGAACGAGACGACCGCGGCCTTGGACGCCGCGTAGGCAGCGCTGCCGACACTCGGGATGATCGCGGCGAACGAGGCGGCGTTGATGATCCGCCCCCGGCCCGCGGCCTGCATCACCGGCGCGACGGCCTGGCTCATCAGGAAGGTGCCGCCGAGGTTGACGTCCATGCACCGGCGCCAGGCGTCCCACTGCAGCTCGGCGACGGTGCCCTCGACGTTGATGCCGGCGTTGTTCACGAGCACGTCGATCGTGCCGTGGCGGGCGACGACCTCGTCGACGGCGGCCCGGACCGACTCCGGATCGGCGACGTTGCACACGACGTGGTCGAGCGGGAAGTCGGGCTCGAAGGCCAGGTCGAGGGCGACGACGCGGCAGCCCTCGGCAGCGAAGCGATCGGCGAGCGTGCGTCCGATCCCGCGTGCTGCGCCGGTCACGACCACCACACGGTCGGTCAGGTCGAGGTGCATCGTTGCTCCTGTCGTCGTTTCCTTCAATAGGCATACTATTGCAGCATGGCGAAGCAACGGGTGCTCTGGGTCACCGGCGGCGGCAGCGGCATGGGCGCCGCGAGTGCCGAGGCCGCTGCGCGCGACGGGTGGACGGTGGTCCTGAGCGGGCGGCGCGTGGACCGGCTCGAGCAGGTCGCGGCGACGATCACGGCCTCCGGCGGCACGGCGGAGGCCCTGCCCCTCGACGCTGCCGATCCCGCTGCCGTCGCGTCTGCGCGGGACACCGTGCTCGAGCGGTTCGGACGACTCGACGCGGTCGTGCTCGCCGCCGGGCTGAACGCGCCGCGGCGCCGGTGGGACGACCAGTCGTTGCCGGACTTCCGCGCGATCGTCGACACGAACCTCACTGCGGTGGTCACGGTCGTCGACGCCGCACTGCCTGCGCTGCGCGAGTCCGGCGGCGTGGTCGTCGTGGTGTCGTCCTACGCCGGGTGGTCCTTCCAGCCCGGCGCCGGCGTCGCGTACTCCGCCTCGAAGACCGCCCTCGGTTCGGTCGTCCGGAGCCTCAACCAGCAGGAGGCACACCGCGGGGTCCGCGCGACGCACCTGTGCCCCGGTGACGTCGCGACCGACTTCCTCGACCAGCGGCCCTCGGTGCCCGACGCCGCCGCACGATCGGTGATGCTGCAGCCGGAGGACATCGCCCGGGCGGTGTCGTTCGTGCTCGAGGCGCCGTCGTACATGCGCGTCGACGAACTCGTGGTCAGCCCGGTGTCCCAGCGGTGACCAGCACGTTCGACCGCGTCCTCGACCAGATCGGTGCCGCCGTCGTCTCCGGCGTCATCGCCGTGGGCAGCCGCCGGAGCATCGACGACCTGGTGGCGTCGACCGGGGCCAGTCGCAGCATCGTCCGCGAGGCCGTCCGCGTCCTCGTCGCCCTCGGCCTGGTCACCGCGCGGCGCCGGGTCGGCGTGACCGTCCTCGGCGTGCGGGAGTGGGACGTCCTGGATCCGCGCGTCGTGCGGTGGCGCCTCCGGGGCCCGGACGGTGACCGTGTGGCGATCGAGCTCCGCGAACTCCGCGCGGCGGTCGAACCCGCCGCAGCTGCCGCAGCAGCCCGGCGGGCGCCGCTCGACGAGTGCGCGGACCGACGGGAGGCGCTCCGCACCACCGCGGACGAGCTCGCCGCCGCAGCGGCCCGCGACGACCGCCTCGACTTCGTGGCCGCCGACGTGCGGCTCCACGCGCTCGTGCTCGACCTGTCCGACAACGCGCTGTACCGACGGCTGCACCGCGTCGTGGTCCAGGTGCTGCGCGAACGCGGGAGCATCCGCCCGGACCGGCACGACGTCGGCCTCCACCTCGCGCTCGCCGATGCTGTCCTCGACGGTCGTCCGGACGAGGCAGCCTCGACGATGCGGGCGATCGTCGACCGCACGTGAGTGGAGCGCCTCGGACCTGGGAAGATGGAGTCCGGTGCGCTCCTCCGGCGCCCGTGGAGGGTGAGCGTGGACGCAGCACAGGACCTGGTCGTCCAGCTCATCGGCACCCCGTGGACGTTCGTCGTGGTCGGCCTCGTGCTCGCCGTCGGCAGTGTCGCGGTCTTCCTCCCCAGCCAGGCGCTCGTCGTCGCGGTCGGTACGCTCCTGGTGGGCGGTGACGGCGGTCTCCTGCCGGTCCTCGTCCTCGTCGTCGCGGCCTCGATCGGCATGGTCCTCGGCGACCTCGGGCTGTACCACCTGGCGCGCTCGGTCGACCTCGGCTCGAGGTCGTGGTTCGCGCGTCCGAAGGTCCGCAAGGCCCGGGACGCCATCGACGGCCGCTACCGTGCCGCTCCAGGGCGCATCGCGGTCCTCGGACGCTTCATCCCGATGGGCCGGCTGACGACGAACCTGGTCGGCGCGGACAGCGGGCTCGACGTTCGGCGGTTCCTCGTCAGCTGCGTCCTCGCCGACGTCGTGTGGGCCGCGTACTGCGTCGGCATCGCGGCGGCCACCGGGCGCTGGAGTCGCGAGCAGCCCTTCCTCGTCACGACCCTCGCAGTCGTGGCATCGATCCTGCTCGGCCTCGCGATCTCGGCGATCGAGAAGGCCGTGCGACGACGGGGCGAGGCGGCGGCCGCGGCCTGACGAACGTAGGGTGGACACTCCGTTCGAAGGAGAACCCATGCTGCTGGACGACCTCGTACCGGACCTCGGCGCGCTCGAGCGCATCGCCACCGGCAGCACGTGGGCCGAAGGACCCTGCTGGATCCCGGCGTCACGCACCCTGCGCTGGTCGGACATCCCCGGCGACCGGATCCTGCAGTGGCACGCCGACTCCGGCGAGACCTCCACGTACGCCGAGGGCGTCGAGTTCACCAACGGCCGGACGCTCGGCCGCGACGGCAGCGTCGTCCAGTGCTCGCACGGGCTCCGGCGGGTGGAGCGCGACCGCGACGGCGTCGTCACGCCGATCGTGGACGCCTGGGCGGGCGTGCGGTTCAACTCGCCGAACGACGTCGTCGTCGCCCGGGACGGCAGCGTGTGGTTCACCGACCCGGCCTACGGCATCACCCAGCCGCGCGAAGGCCACCCCGGCGTGCGCGAGTACGGCGACCACTGGACGTTCCGGTGCGGACCGTCCGGCGAGGACCTGCGCCCCGTCGCGACCGACGTCGACGAGCCGAACGGACTCGCCTTCGACCCGTCCGAGCAGGTCCTCTACATCGCGAGCTCGTCGGGGGACGAGCCGGTCATCCGCGCCTACGACCGCGGCGGTGCCGATGGCGACCTGCTCAAGAACGGCCGGGTGTTCGCGCGACTCGAGCCGGGCGAGGGCGCACCGGACGGCATCCGGGTCGACGTGCACGGCAACGTGTGGTCGTCGTCGCACCGCGGCGTCGTGGTGTTCGACCCCTTCGGCGAGCGGATCGGCGAGGTGGCCGTCCCCGAGGTGACGTCGAACCTGTGCTTCGGCGGCGACGACGGCACGACGCTGTTCCTGACGGCGACGACGTCGGTGTACCGGATCGCCACGACGACGCGGGACGCTGCCGTATCCTGACTCGGCCATGCAGTGCGACTACTTCGACCGCGGGGTGTGCCGGTCCTGCACGCTCATGGGGCAGCCCTACGCCGACCAGGTCCTCGACAAGGAGCTCCGCACCCGCGAACTCCTGCACGACGCCGTCGAGGCGGCTGGCGGCCCCGGAGCGGTCACGTGGTCACCGGCGATCACGAGCCCCGAGTCCGGGTACCGGAACAAGGCGAAGATGGTGGTCGGCGGCTCGACCGAGCACCCGACCGTCGGCATCCTCGACCACCGGCAGCGCGGCGTCGACCTGCGGCACTGCGGGATCTGCACGCCCGGCATCCGGCACGCGCTGCCCCTGCTCGCCGAGTTCGTCACGACCGCGGGGCTGATCCCGTACGACGTCGCTGCCCGACGCGGCGAACTGAAGTACGTCCTGGTCACCGAGTCGCCCGACGGCGAACTCATGGTGCGGTTCGTCCTGCGGTCCGAGGGGCAGGTCGCTCGGATCCGGCAGTACCTCGACCTGCTGCGCGAGGTCCTGCCGAACGTGGTGGTCGTCACGGCGAACCTGCTGCCCGAGCACAAGGCCGTGACCGAGGGCGACCGGGAGATCGTGCTCACCGAGCAGGAGACGCTGCCGATGCGCCTGGGCGGGATCACCATGCACCTGCGGCCGCAGAGCTTCTTCCAGACCAACACCGCCGTCGCCACCGAGCTGTACGCGCAGGCCTCGGCGTGGATCGACGAGCTCGACCCGGCGTCGATGTGGGACCTGTACTGCGGCGTCGGTGGGTTCGCCCTGCACGCTGCGCGACCGGGCCGAGCGGTGACGGGCATCGAGACCAGTGCCGAGGCGATCCGTTCGGCGAAGCAGTCCGCGCGCGAGGCCGGGCTCGAGGGGCTCCGGTTCGCCGCCGACGACGCCACCGAGCACGCACTCCGCGCCCGACCCGACACGGTGCCCGAGCTCGTCCTGGTGAACCCGCCACGACGCGGGATCGGCGAGGCGCTGTCGACCTGGCTCGAGGAGTCCGACGTGCAGCACGTCGTCTACTCCAGCTGCAACCCGGTGACCCTGGCGAAGGACCTCGCGCGCATGCCGTCGTACCGGCTGCGCCGCGCGCGCGTGCTCGACATGTTCCCCCAGACCGGCCACCTCGAGGCCGTCACGCTGCTGTCGCGGGCGTGATCCGGGCCTCCTGACCGTCATTGCCAGGGAATTGCCAAGGTGACGTACCCGGGTACGGGTCGATGACCATGGCCATGGGCATCGCGGCGTACAGGTTCGAGTGCGGGGTACATAGCACCAACGGGTAGAACCGTTTGTCTCGGTTTGATAACAGTGAAGAGTTTCCTATGGTTGCCGACCGAGGTGCCGCCGGCCCGATGACCACTGCCCCCGGTGGCGCACCCCACAACTGACCGCGATCGGTCGGGGTGGGCAGTGGATTCCGCGTTCGAAGCGGCTCGTGACCCCGGTGGAGCAATCACATGAAGAAGCTTTCCCGTACCCGCACCATCGTCGGCGGCCTCGCGTTCGCCGGCATCGCCGCGACCGGTGTCGGCCTCGCGGCAACCCCCGCGAACGCTGCGTCCGGCTCGACCTGGGACGCCCTCGCGCAGTGCGAGTCCGGCGGCAACTGGGCCATCAACACCGGCAACGGCTACTACGGCGGCCTGCAGTTCAACCTCGGCACCTGGCAGGCCAACGGTGGCGTCGGCAGCCCCGCCGGCGCGAGCCGCGAGGCCCAGATCGCCGTCGCCGAGCGTGTCCTCGCCACGCAGGGCTGGGGCGCCTGGCCCGCGTGCTCGGCCCAGCTCGGACTGAGCGGCACGAGCGGTGCCGCTCCGGCCGCCGCTGCTCCGGCTCCGGCAGCCCCCGCTGCTCCGGCCCCGACGCAGCAGGCCGCACCGGCCCCCGCTGCCCCGGAGCAGGCCGCACCGAGCACCCCGGCTCCGGCACCCGCGCAGGAGGCCGCCCCGGCAGCCACCACGCCGAGCAAGCCCGCCGCCGTGAAGACGAGCGGCAAGACGTACACGGTCGCCTCGGGCGACACGCTCGACACCATCGCCACCAAGCTCAAGATCGACGGTGGCTGGAACAAGCTGTGGGCCGCGAACACGTCGACCATCGACGACGCGAACCTCATCTACTCGGGCCAGGAGCTGCAGCTCCCCGCCTGATCGTTCCACCGAACGAACACGACGACGCCCCGCGACCTCGGTCGCGGGGCGTCGTCGTGGGTGGCGCGTGTGTCGAGGATGCCGCAACGCTACTGGGGGTTGTCGGCCAGCCAGCCCGCGAGGTCGTCGGCCCGCAGTGCCTGTGACAGCGAGCCGACGGCCAGCTCGTTGAGCGTGACGTAGGACTGCCCGTCCGGGGAGGTCCCGGATCCCGCCGTCGGCATCGTGAACGTCTCGAGGTCGTCGGTCCGGACGTCGCGCAGTGACCACCCGAGGCCGATGAGGGTCGGGAAGGTCAGTCCGGCATCGACCGCCAGGTGCTCGCTCGTGGCGGTCACGAAGTCCTGGATGCGCCCGGGGTTCGTGATCGTGCCGCGGGAGAGCAGCCCGCCGACGACCCCGCGCATGAACGCCTGTTGGTTCCGCACACGGGTGTGGTCGGCGTCGGCGAAGGCGTAGCGCTCGCGGACGAAGGCCAGTGCGGCGTCGCCGTCGAGCCGGTTCGCGCCGGCGACGAACTCGTACTTGCCTGCGGCGAACGCCTGCCCGGAGTCGACCGTGACACCGCCGAGAGCGTCGGTCATGTCCTTGAACCCGGTGAAGTCGATCTCGGCGACGTGGTCGATGCGGACGTCGAGCAGCTGTTCGACCGTCTGCACGGTGAGCGGGACCCCGCCCCACGAGTACGCGGCGTTGATCTTCGCGCGCCCGTGACCCGGGACGTCCACCCACGAGTCACGCATGATCGACATCAGGTAGACGGCCCGCCGGTCGGCCGGCACGTGGGCGAGCATCAGGGTGTCGGATCGACCGCCCGCGGTCCGGTCGGCATCGCCACTCGGTCGCCGGTCCGAGCCGATCAGCAGGATGTTCTCCGCACCGTCGGTCGCCGCGGGGCGTGCGCCGCCCGGGAAGGCATCGGTGATGGTGTCGGTGTGGGCGTCGAAACTGCGCGCCAGGCCGCCGACGAAGATGCTCGCGACGACGGCGATCACGGTGGCGATGCCGACCAGCGAGCCGATCGTCGCGATGAGCGCCACGAGGAAGGGGCGTCGGCGCCCCGGGCGGCGGGCGGTCCGTGCTGCGGTCTCGGCGGCCTGACGGGCCGCCCGTCGTTCGGACATGCGGGACTCCTGCGGATTCAGTCGGCCGTGCCGCCGACCGATCGATCCTACCGCATGTGGAATTTCACGTACAGCGTGTCACCGTTCGGTCTGTGACGGCTTCCGGAGGAGCGCACTGAGGGCGGCTCGCAGTGCCGGGTCGTCCGGCAGGACCTCGCGTTCGATGTGCCGCGCGGTCTCCCACGCCCGGCGTCCGTGATCGGTCACCGTCACGAGCCGCCGCCGTCGGTCGTCGGGGTGCGGGGTGCGCTCGACGAGGCCGTCTCGCTCCATGCGCTCGAGGGTCCGCGACATCGTCTGCGGTTGCACCCGTGCCGTGCGGGCGATCGTGTCGGCGCCGGTGGGGCCCGTGCGGATCAGGATGTCGACCGCGATGAGGGCTGCGTGCGGCAGCCCGATGGCGCGGAGGCGTTCGTCCCAGTCCCGCTCGACCGAGCGCGCCGCGGCCGACAGCAGCCGGCCGAGGGGCCACTGCTCGGTCGTGTCGTCCATGGGCGCAGTCTACGGTCGACAGCTGTCGCAATCGGCGTCGCGCCCGTCTAGTAATCAGCATGCTGACGACCGGTGTACGCTCACGGTCGTGTCCCGCTTCCTCCGCATCGTCCTCCCCGCGCTCGTCATCGTGGTCTGGCTCGCGATCGCCTCCGTCGGTGGTCCGTACTTCGGCAAGATCTCCGAGGTGTCGACGAACGACCAGACCTCGTTCCTGCCGGCGTCGGCCGACGCCACGAAGGTGCAGGAGCGGTCGTCGGAGTTCCGGCAGGAGTCGGGCGCACCCGCGATCATCGTGCTCGAGCGCGACGGCGGCATGTCGTCCTCCGACCTCACCGCGGCGAAGGAGCTCGCGACCCAGCTCGGTGACCGCGACGACGTCGAAGCCGTCAGCCCCGTGATCCCGAGCGAGGACGGCGACGCGGTGGAGATCGTGGCGACCCTCACCACGGCAGCCGACACCGGTGACGCGGTCGAGGCGATCCGCGCCGACGTCGACGACGCCCTGCCCAGCGGTGTCAGCGGGTACGTCACCGGGCCCGCCGGGTTCACCGCCGACCTGACCGAGGCGTTCGCCGGCATCGACGGCCTGCTGCTCGGGGTGGCGCTCGCCGCGGTCTTCGTGATCCTGATCATCGTCTACCGGTCACCGTTGCTGCCGATCCTCGTGCTCGGCACCGCGACGTTCGCCCTGTGTGCCTCGATCCTCGTGGTGTGGTGGCTCGCCAAGGCCGACATCGTCACCGTGAACGGCCAGGTGCAGGGGATCCTGTCGATCCTGGTGATCGGCGCCGCGACGGACTACGCGCTGCTCTACACGGCGCGCTTCCGCGAGGCGCTGCGCGACCACCGCACCGGCTGGGGTGCGACGAAGGCGGCCCTGCGGGGGAGCCTCGAGCCGATCCTGGCCTCGGGCGGCACCGTCATCGTGGGCGTGCTCTGCCTGCTGCTCTCCGACCTCAACTCGAACAAGGCCCTCGGTCCCGTCGCGGCGATCGGCATCGCGTTCAGCCTGCTCGCCGCCCTGTCGCTGCTGCCAGCCCTGCTGCTCGCGTTCCGTCGCGCCGCGTTCTGGCCGCTCCGTCCCGCGTACGGCAGCGCCCACCCGGTGCTCACCGGACCGGACGCCCGCGGTGTCTGGGCCCGGGTCGGTCGGCTCGTCGCCAGACGTTCCCGGGTCGTGTGGATCGTCTGCACGGTGGGGCTGCTCGCGATGGGCACGGGACTGGTCGGGCTCAAGGCGGACGGGGTCCCGCAGAGCGACCTGGTCATCGGGGCCTCACAGGCACGCGACGGGCAGGACGTCCTGGCCGACCACTTCCCCGGCGGCTCCGGCAGCCCGGCGCAGGTCATCGGGTCGGAACGCGACCTCGACGCACTCGTCGACGTCGTCACCGGGGTCGACGGCGTCGACGGGGTCGTCGCCGCCGCGAAGGACGCCCCGTCCGGCACGGTGCCCGTGACGAGCGACCCGACCTCGAGCGGCGCCCCCACCGCGCCCACCGTGTCGCGCGGCGACGTCCTGCTCGAGGCCACGTTGTCCGACCCGGCCGACTCGGACGCCGCCGAACAGACGGTCCGCGACCTCCGCACGGCCGTCGAACGGGTCGATCCCGGCGCGCTCGTCGGCGGCGTCACCGCGACGGCTGTCGACACGAACGACACCGGGATCCGCGACCGCACGCTGATCATCCCCGTGGTGCTGGTCGTGATCCTGCTCATCCTGATGCTCCTGCTCCGCAGCGTCGTCGCCCCGCTCGTGCTCATCGGCAGCGTGATCGTGTCGTTCGCCGCAGCCCTCGGCGTCGGAGCGCTCGTGTTCGACCACGTGTTCCACTTCCCCGGTGCGGACCCGAGCGTGCCGCTGTACTCGTTCGTGTTCCTCGTCGCGCTCGGGGTGGACTACAACATCTTCCTCATGACACGGGTGCGGGAAGAGGCGCTGCGGCACGGTCCGCACGAGGGGGTCCTGCGCGGACTGGGGGTCACCGGCGGGGTGATCACCTCGGCGGGCGTGGTGCTCGCGGCGACGTTCGCGGCCCTCGGCGTCATCCCGATCCTGTTCCTCGTGCAGATCGCGTTCGTCGTGGCGTTCGGCGTCCTGCTCGACACGATCGTCGTCCGCTCGCTGCTCGTGCCGGCGATCGCGTACGACCTCGGTCGGCGGGCCTGGTGGCCGTCGCGCCTCTCGCGCGCGAACCATCACATGTGACACGCTGGGTGCATGCCAGTTCCTTCGACGCAGCCCGCCGCCGAGCGCAAACTCCTCCGTGACACCGTGCAGGACAAGATCCGCGACGCGATCATGGACGGCACGCTGGAGCCCGGCGAGCGGCTCAACGACGACGACCTGATCGCGTGGCTCGGGGTCTCCCGCACCCCGATCCGCGAGGCGCTCGCGGAACTCGCCCGCGCCGGCCTGATCGAGATGGCACCGAACCGCTACACCCGCGTGGCGGCCCCGACGAAGGACGAGCTCCTCGACGCCTACCGCACGCTCGGCGTCATCTACGGGGGCGTCGTGCGCCTCGCGGTGCCCAACTTCACCGAGCCGCAGCGCAAGAAGATCGTGAAGATGCTCGACGACGTCATCGCGCGGGTCGGCGCCGACGAGCAGGACCAGGTGGCCCGCAACGGCGCCGACATCTACTCGCAGTGGGCGGACGCCTGCGGCAACCCGTCGCTCGTGCAGCTCTGCCGGTCGACCACTGACGGGCTGTCCTTCAAGCTCCGGGTCCCCGAACTCGCCGAGCTGATCCCGGCCGCGGTGATCCTGCCCGAACTCGAGAACCTCAAGGCAGCCGTCCTGGCGAAGGACCCGATCGCGGCAGAGCTCGCGATGGAGGCCATCCACCTGCTGCCGTCGCGCGCGTAGCGCCCCGTCGCCCAGCGCGACCACGAGACGGACGGGAGGCCCGTGGCGATCCCGCCACGGGCCTCCCGTCCGCCGTCACGCGCGTCTCGAGCCGCGACGCGCGCGCAGGGGCTGTGGAGTGACCTTCCAGGCGGATTCCATGTCCCCTGCGCGCGCTCCGGTTATGGTTTCCCGGTGAGCAACGAACCCGAGCAGACGACGGAGCCCGCGCGCCGCGGTGCCGTGACGCCGCGCCACGGGCGCCAGAAGCGACGAGCGGGTGTGGTGTTCCCGGCGATCGCGGGCGTGCTCACCATGGCCGTCGTGCTGAGCGTCGGCTACACGGCGTACGCGTACAACCAGCTGTCCGGCGGGGTCACGATCGTCAACGCGATCACCGGCAAGAAGGACACGAAGGACGACGTCGACGGCAAGGCGCAGAACATCCTGCTCGTCGGTGACGACCACCGGCCGGACAACGCCACCCCCGAGCAGATGGCGGAACTCAGCACGACGTCGGACGGCGGTGCGACGAACACCGACACGATGATCGTCCTGCACATCAACGCCGACGGCACGCAGGCGACGATGATCTCGTTCCCCCGTGACTCGTACGTCGACATCCCGGACGTGGGCAAGGGCAAGCTCAACAGCGCCTTCTACTACGGCACGCTCAACGGCGGTGGCGACACCGGTGGTGCGAAGATGCTCATCAAGACCATCGAGAACCTGAGCGGCCTGCAGATCGACCACTACGTGCGCGTCTCGCTGCTCGGCTTCTACCAGGTGGTCAAGGAGCTCGGCCCGGTCGAGGTCTGCCTGAACCAGGCGACCAACGACCCGTACTCCGGCGTCGACCTGCCGGCCGGCAAGTCCTCGCTGAACGCGAAGGAAGCGCTGTCCTTCGTGCGTCAGCGCCACGGCCTGCCGAACGGTGACCTGGACCGCAACGTCCGCCAGCAGTACTTCCTGTCGCAGGAGGCCCGGAAGGTCACCTCCGCCGGCACGCTGCTGAACCCGGTCAAGATGGGCAACATCCTGAAGGCCGTCGGTGGATCGATCCAGACCGACACCAACCTGATCGACCTCGCCTCGCAGATGCGGAACCTGCGCCCCGCGAACATCCAGTCGGCCACGATCCCGACCCTCGGCACGCCGACCATCTACGTGAACGGTTCGGCGCTGTCCATCGTCGAGGTCGACACCGTCGGGCTGCCCGCCTTCGTGCAGGGCCTGGTCGGCGAACCGGAGGCCTACGCCAAGGCCGGTCGCGCCCAGCCAGCCAACACCTCGGTCACCGTGCTGAACGGCAGCGGTGTCGAGGGCGCTGCGACCGCAGCAGGGCAGGTCCTGACGAGCCGCGGGTTCCAGGTCGCACCGGCCGGTTCCTCGGCCACCACCAAGGCCACGCAGGTGCAGTACCCCGCCGGCCAGGAGTCCCAGGCGAAGGCGATCGCGGCAGCGGTGCCCGGCGCCGTCCCCGTGCGCACCAGCGCGGTCACCGGCGTCACCCTCGTGCTCGGCACCGACGGCAAGACCGCGAAGGCAGCCAGCGAGCCGAGCGCGACCGCCTCGAAGCCCGCGAGCACCGGTTCCGGGTCGAAGCCGAGCAAGCAGGCGTCGAAGGAACCCGCACCGAAGTCGACCGACGTGCACAACTACGGCACCGAGGGCACCTGCATCAACTGAGGCCGTGGCCGGACCGGGTCGCTAGGTTCGAGGGGTGAGCAGCGCAACGCGTCCGATCGTCCTGATGACCTACAACATCAAGAACCCGGATCCGGAGCACGACTGGCCGGGCCGGCTCCCCGTGCTCCTCGACGTCATCCGCCGGCACGACCCCGACCTGGTGTGCGTGCAGGAGGCCTTCGCGCACCAGCTCGACGACCTGCGCGCCGGGCTGCCGGACCACGCGGACGTCGGACAGGGGCGTGAGGGCGGCACCGCGGGGGAGCACCCGGCGGTGTTCTACCGACGTGACCGGTTCCGACCGACCGACGAGGGGTCGTTCTGGCTGTCGGACACCCCGGACGAGCCGGTCTCGAACACGTGGGGCAGCCTGTTCCCCCGCATCGCGAACCACGCCGTGTTCCTGGACACCAACGGGCCGGCCGTCACGGTGCTCACCACGCACCTGGACCACGAACTCGGCGAGCACGGCGACGAGGTGCGCGGGAAGAGCGCGGCGCTCATCGTCGAACGGCTCGCACGGGAGACCGGTCCGGTCATCGTCGCCGGGGACTGCAACGAGCCGGCCGGAGCCGGAACCGCGTCACGGGTCTTCGCCGACGCCGGGTTCGACGACACCTGGCTGCTCGCGGGCGACCCGGAGGACCGGACCGCGACGTTCAACGACTGGCAACCGCCGGTGGACACCGGGGAGCGCATCGACTGGGTGCTGACCCGCGGGGTCGCCGGCGTCGCCCGGGTCGTCATCGACCACGACGGGCCGGAGACGTGGTTCGCCAGCGATCACTTCCCGGTGATCGCGACGATCCGCGTCTGAGTCAGCAGCTCCGCTGGGCGTGCACGGGCATCGGGGAGCCGAGCACCGTGACCGTGGTGTCGTCCGTCAGGGCCGAGACGCCGTTCGTGCCGGAGGAGTCCTGGTCGTCGGAGGAGCCCCAGCCTGCGCGCAGCAGCAACTGCCACGCGCGGAAGTCGTCCGAGCCGAAGGACACCCGTTCGGAGCGCGGGGCGTCCGCGATCTCGTCGGCGATGTCGTCACCGACCTGCACGCCGCCGGGGCCGGTCAGCTCGATCCGGGCACCGAGCCGGCTGCGGACCTGGTCGCGCAGCACACGGACCTCGACGGCGTTGCCCGCCTGCGCATCGGTGGTCAGGGCCGCGACCCGGATGGCGCCGCCCCACGTGTAGGTGGTGCCGGCCGGGAAGCACGCGCCGCCGTCGCCCTCGGCCGTCTGGGTGCGCGACGGGGTGCCGAGCAGGCGGTCGAGCAGGCTCACGGTCAACCGGGAGTCGCGCATCGACGACTCGACGACGGTCTTCCCACCGTTGCGGAGCACCAGGGACTCGGCGTCGAGCTCGATCGAGTCGACCCGACGGAGCTTCGCGTTCGACACGTGCACCGGCGCGGCGTCGTGCGACGTCTCCGCCGCGACGGCGGTGTCCGCACCGAGCCCAGTGGTGCCGTCGAACGCGAGCGCACCGGCCGAGAAGGCGAGCACGGCAGCGCCGAGCGCCAGCAGGGTCCGAGGGGTCACCGTTCGACGGTACGGCCCCGATCCGTCCAGAACGACAGGTGTTACCGAATCGGGTCCTGGCCGTCACCGGACCGTGACAAACGAGGAAGACGCAGCTGCGGCCCTGGACCGGTGCGGCCGGCGGACGCTGGCCGCTCCGCGCGCCGGGGGACAGCCTCCTGGGCGGCCCGTGGTGCGCCCCTGCGTACCGTCGGCGGCATGACGGACCAGCAGAATGACCAGGCAGGGCTCGACCAGGCAGCGCTCGACCAGTACTCCATGCAGGACCCGACGAAGATGTACGCCGACAAGAAGCCCGACGAGCAGTACCTCGAGGGCGCCGGCACCGACGCCGAGATGGCGGAGAACGTCCCCGCCGACCACGGCGAGGACACCTACCGCGGCTCCGGACGGCTGACGGGCCGCAAGGCCCTCGTCACCGGTGGCGACTCCGGCATCGGCGCAGCGGTCGCCATCGCCTACGCACGCGAGGGCGCCGACGTCGCGATCTCGTACCTGCCCGAGGAGCAGGAGGACGCCGACCGCATCGTCGCGCTCATCGAGGCAGCCGGCCGCAAGGCCGTCGCGCTGCCCGGCGACATCACCTCGCTCGCGGTCTGCGAGCAGATCGTCGCCGACACCGTCGCACAGCTCGGCGGGATCGACATCCTGGTGAACAACGCGGGCAAGCAGCAGAACGTCTCCTCGATCGAGGACATCTCGGACGACGAGTTCGACGAGACCTTCAAGACGAACGCCTACGCGACCTTCCGGATCACGAAGGCCGCCGTGCCGCACCTGCAGCCGGGCTCCACGATCATCAACACGACGTCGATCCAGGCCTACGCACCGTCGCCGCACCTCGTGCACTACGCGGCCACGAAGGCCACCGTGAACAACCTGGCGAAGGGCCTGGCGGCGCAGCTCGCACCGAAGGGCATCCGCGTCAACGCCGTCGCACCGGGGCCGATCTGGACGCCGCTGCAGCCGGCCGGCGGGCAGCCGCCCGAGGCGCTGCCGTCCGCGGGCGAGCAGACCTACCTGGGCCGCTGGGGGCAGCCGGCCGAGCTCGCGCCGGCGTACGTGTTCCTGGCGAGCGGTGAGTCGTCCTACGTGGTCGGCGAGACGCTCCACGTCGACGGTGGGATGCCGACGCCGTAGCGCGCCGACGACGGGCTGACGGGAGGCGCGGTGCCGGTGGGTACTGCGCCTCCCGTCGTCCGGATGGTCCCGTCTGCGGGCCGTGGCGACGTCAGCAGGTGACGGCGCGCGCCATGCGCTCGAGGAGTTCCCGCGCCGAGAGCGCGGCGGCGAGCTCGACCTCGACCGGGTTGATGCCGATCGCCTGCTCGAACGCGCGGCGACGTGCCTGGTCGACGATCGGCACCTCGGGGCGTTGCGGCAGCACCGCGATGGCCCGGGCGGCGGCGTCGAACGCTCCCGTGGGTCGGCCGAGTTGCTCCCACATCGCGCGGACGTCGTGCGCGACCTGCTCCGGGTCGCCGCCGAACTCGAAGCCGGCCGAGGCCATCGTCGCGAGTCCCTGTGCGGTGGGGTCGTTCGGGGTCATGCCCGGCATCGTCACACGGATCCGTGCGAACGCGCTGGGCGTGGTGCCGGTGTCCGTGTCCCCCCATGTGCTGACACCCGTACCGGGGATTCTGTTGTCCCCCGTTCTGCGTTTGGATGGACGTGCCCCGGGTCGGGGCGACCTCGGACAGGACGTCCGTGGAACGACGGAGGGCACGATGCTCGAACACACCAGCGCCGACACGCAGGCCGCAGCGGCCGCGGCGGCGACCCTGCACCTCCGGATCACGATCGTGGGGGCCACCGTCGACCTGCTCCGTGACGTCCCCTTCCACGAAGCACGCGCCGTGCACGTGGCCGAGCGGATGGGCATCCCCGTCGAGGAGCTCCAGCAGCACTTCCCGTCCTGGGACGGCCTGGTGCTCGCAGCCGTCGACCGCTGGAACGGCGGTCGGATGGACGAGGTCACCCGCGAGGTCGGCGACGGGTCGACCGTCGAGCTCCTGCGCGCGATCGTCGCGTCGAACGCCGAGGACCCCGCGCTCATGCGCCTGCTCGTCGCCCTGCTGTCCGTCGCGGGCAACCCCGAGCACCCGATGGCGACCTACCTGCGGTCGCGTTACCAGCTCTTCTACGCCCAGGTGAAGCGCGGCCTCGAACACGACATCGCCGTCGGCCGCGCCCCGCACACCATGGAACCCCGTCGCGGCGCGGAGCAGCTCATCGCGCTGTACGAGGGGCTGCAGCTGCAGGCCCTGCTCCGATCGGACCTCGACCTGGTTCCGGCGTTCGACCGTGCGGTGGCCCGACTCGAGCGCGGCTGGATGGAGCGCTACGAGCCGCAGGCCGCCCGTCGGCACGCGACGTGGAGCGACGGCGACGACGGCAGCTGGGACATCTAGCCCGGACCGTCAGCGTCCGTTCGGCGCCGACCGCGACCCGCGTGGCACCGAACCGTCGCCGGGGTCGTACCCGGTGTCGCGGATGACCCGGAGCGCTGTGGTGTCGTTGTGGACCGAGTGCACGACGACCCGACGGGTCCGCCGGAGCGCCCGGCGCGCGCCCGGTGTCGCGAACAGGCCGCCGAGCACGAGTCCGGCGCCGATCCCGAGCGCCACGGAGACCGCGGCCACGAAGTCGAGGGCCGCACTCGACGAGCCCGACATGAAGTTCAGCAGTGCGTTCGACACGGCGACACCGGGCAGCAGCGCTCCGCAGAACGCCGGCACCGCGATCGCCGCGACCGCGGTCCGCATCCGCGCGGCTGCGTAGGTGGACAGCACGCCGAGCAGGACCGCGGCCAGGAACGTCGCGCCGAGCAGCGGCAGGCCGAGCTGCCGCAGGCCCCACAGCGAGGCTCCAGCGGCGACGGAGAACACCACCGCGACGGGGATCACCCGCGCACTGGCCTGCTGCACGAAGCAGTTCGCGCCGGCCGACACCACCGTGAGCGAGAGTGACGCCCACAACGGCAGCGCCTGGGTGACGATGCCCGACGGGTCGACCTCGAGGTGCAGCCACTTCGTCATCGCGATCCCCGCGGGCACCCCCACGACGATGGCAGCGATGACCAACCCGATGTAGAACGCCCGGGCGACCGCCATCGCACGGAAGCCGGATATCGCGTCCTGCGCCCACGTCACGAGCGAGACGTGCGGCAGGAGCAGCACCACCAGGGCCGCCACCATCGTGGCGGCACCCGCCGGGTGCAGGACGCCCACACCGATGGCCAGGGTGCCGATCACCGACGCGACCGCTCCCTGCGCTCCGGACACGAAGAACTGCGGGTAGCCACGACCGGTCAGCCAGCGCCCGGACAGGATGATCCCGAACATCAACACGAAGGCACCGATGCCCGCTCGCCATCCGCCACCGGCCTGCATCGCGATCGAGGTCCCCAGGATCGAGAGCCCGACGTCGGCGAGCCACGTGGGCCAGCGCGGCGGCATCCGCAGCACCGCCACGAGGGCGCTCACGCCCGAGGTCATGTCCCGTTCGTCGTGGATCAGGTCGTCGACGATCTGGTTCGCACGTGCGAGTCGGTCGAGGTCGGAGCCGTCGGAACTCACCGTCCGGACCTTCACGAGCGGCGGGATGTCGGCCGGCGCGTACTGGAGCGTCACCGAACTGCCGGAGAAGTCGAGGTCGAGCGGGGCCAGGTTCCACTTCGTCGACACCGCGACGACGGCGGTCTCGACGCTGCGGGTGTCGGCGCCGGAGGCGAGCATCACCTCGGCCAGGTCGAGGCAGAAGTCGACGATCTGCGCGGCGGTGTACTGGTCGCGACCCTTGGCGTCGGGTTCGACGTGCTCGTAGATCGTGCCGCGCAGTCGGGCACGGGCGTCGCGCAGGTCGTGCTGCGCCAGGCTGCGGCGTCGGGGGCGGGGCGGCCGGTGTGGGCGCCCCGGCTTGGGTTCGCCGGGGAAGTGCTGCTCGGCCATCCGACCATGGTGCCAGTCGCGATCTGGACGCGACCAGAGCGGACGGGAGGCCCGGTGCCAGCTGGCACCGGGCCTCCCGTCAGGTGGTCGGTCGCGTCTCGGACGCGACCCGCCTACTGCTCGAACGTCGCGTCGAGCGTGATGTCGACGCCGGTGAGTGCCTTGCTGACCGGGCAGGTCGCCTTGGCGTCCTCGGCGGCCTTGAGGAAGGTCGCCTCGTCGATGCCGGTGACCTCACCGTGCACGGTCAGGGCGATGCCGGTGAGCTTGAAGCCGCCGGCGGAGTCCGGGCCGAGCGAGACGTCGGCCTTGACGTCGAGGGCCTCGACCGTTCCGCCGGCCTCGCCGAGGACGGCGGAGAACTGCATGGCGTAGCAGGCCGAGTGTGCGGCGGCGATGAGCTCCTCGGGGCTGGTGCTGCCACCGGCCTCGTCAGCGGCGCGCTTCGGGAACGAGACGTCGTAGGTGCCGACCTTCGAGCTGGAGAGTTCGACCTGGCCGGAACCGTCGTTGAGGCCGCCGTTCCAGGCGGTGCGTGCGGTGCGCGTGGGCATGGCCGCTCCTTTCGTGTGGGGGATCGGACCCGAGCGGGGCCGTCGCAGCCGAGTCAAGCGGAGAACGCCCGTTCTCGCAACCGGCTCACGGCGAAGACGCAGGCTTCTCGGTTTTGGGCGACAGGTGTCGTGTTCAACGACAGGTGTAGCCTGAATGGCGTTCAAAGGAGACCCACCATGCGCGCCGTCGTGTTCGAGCAGTACCAGACCTTCCCGTCCCTGACAGAGGTCCCGAAGCCCACCCCGGGTCCGGGGGAGGTGCTCCTCAAGGTCGCAGGTGCCGGCGCGTGCCACTCGGACGTCGCGGTGTACCGCGAGTTCCAGGAGGGCCAGCCGGGCGCACAGTCCCCGTCGTTCGTGCTCGGGCACGAGAACTCCGGCTGGGTCGAGTCCGTCGGCGACGGCGTGACCGGGTTCACCGAGGGCGACGCCTACCTGGTCTACGGGCCGGTCGGCTGCGGGCACTGCTCGTACTGCTCCAAGGGGCAGGACACCTACTGCGAGAACGCCGCGACGAACCCCTCCATGGGCATCGGTCTCGGGCGGGACGGCGGCATGGCGGAGTACGTCAGCGTCCCCGCTCGCAACCTCGTGCCGCTCGGCGATGCCGATCCGATCGCTGCCGCACCGCTCAGCGACGCCGCACTCACGCCGTACCACGCGATCAAGAACGCGCTGCCGAACCTGGCAGGCGGGGGCAAGTACGCGCTGGTCGTCGGGCTGGGCGGCCTCGGGCAGATCGCCGTGCAGATCCTCACCGCGCTCACCGGCGCCACGGTCATCGCGACCGACATGAAGCAGGACGCCATGGACCGCGCTGCCGCCCGCGGAGCGATCACGGTGCCCGGCGGGCCGGACCAGGCCGCCGCGATCCGCGAGATCACGGGCGGCCGCGGGGTCGATGCCGCGTTCGACTTCGTCGGAGCGACGCCCACCATCAAGGTCGCGCAGGCGTCCATGGCCGTCGGTGGCCGGTTCACCGTCGTCGGGATCGCCGGCGGTACCACCGAGTGGAACTTCTTCGCGACGCCGTACGAGTCGACGATCACGAACACCTACTGGGGCACCATCGAAGACCTGCACGAGGTCGTCGCCATGTACCGCGCCGGGCAGATCGTCCCCGACGTCGAGCGCTACGCGCTGTCGGACGCGCTCGAGGCCTACCGGAAGCTCGAGGCCGGCGAGCTGGCGGGTCGAGCGGTCGTCGTCCCGACGCTCTGACCTCGCGGCGTCCCTGGTCGATTCGGGCGTACCTGGTCGGAACTTCGGACCAGGTGCGCCCGAATCCGCTTCCCATCGCGAGCGCCCTGGGAAAGAACGACCCCGGGTCAGCGGCCCGCGGCGTAGCCCTGCGCACCGCGGGGGTTCGCCGCCGCGCCGAGGACACCGGTCGCCGGGTCGCGGGTGACGCAGGTCAGACGGCCGAGGCTCCAGTCGCCGGCGCGGGTGACGACGTGTCCGCGGGCTTCGAGTTCCGCGATGACGTCGTCGCCGATCCGGTCCTCGACCACGAGGCCCGCCGGCTCCCACGTGCGCGGCCAGAACGACCCCGGGAACGACGTCGTGTGCAGCGCCGGGGCGTCGATCGCCTGCTGCGGGGTGTACCCGCCGACGATCCACCGCAGCAGGAACAGCAGCTGCCACTGGTCCTGCTGGTCGCCGCCGGGTGAACCGACCGCGGCCACTGGTGCGCCGTCACGGAGCACCAGGGTCGGCGTCAGGGTCGTGCGGGGGCGCTCGCCGGGGCGGAGCGTCGACGCCGTGCCCGGTTCGAGCCAGGTCATCTGCAGCCGGGTGCCCAGGCAGAACCCGAGCTCCGGGATCGTCGGCGACGACTGCAGCCAGCCGCCGGACGGTGTCGCGCTGACGATGTTGCCCCAGCGGTCCACGACGTCGATGTGGCAGGTGTCGCCCCGGGTCTCGCCGTCCGGGGCCACGAACGGCTCGCCGCGGTCCTCGACCGGAGCGACCGGAGCGACCGGCGCGCGCTCGGTGTCCCGCGCGACCTGCACGGTGGGTTCGCCGAGGCCAGCGCCGTCGCCGGCGGAGTACGACGTCCGGGCCGGCGGCATCGCCCGCTCGGCGCCAGGGATCATTCCCGGACGCAGCTCGGCCGAGGCCCGCTCGCCGATCAGCGCACGCCGCTCGTCGGTGTACGCGTCGGAGAGCAGCACGTCGAGCGGGACGTCACCGTCGCCGTAGAACGCCTCGCGGTCGGCCATGGCGAGCTTCTGCGCCTCGACGATGGTGTGTGCGCCGACCGACGTGGACGGGTCGAGCAGTGCGTCGTCGAGCGGATCGAGCAGTCGCAGGGTCTGCAGGAGCGCCGGACCCTGGCCCCACGGCCCGGTCTTCGCGATCGTGCAGCCGCGGAACTCCGCCGTCGCGGCGGGCTCGTACGACGCCCGGAACGCCGCCAGGTCCGACGCCCGGATGACCCCGGCGTGGTCGGTCCCCGACGCGTGTCGGTGCGTCTCCCGCACGAAGCGGTCGATGGCCTCGGCGACGAAGCCCTCGGCCCACTCGCTCCGTGCGGCGTCGATGCGGGCGGTCCGGCTGCCGGAGCCGTCACCGGCGTCGAGGAGCCGGTCGAGCACTGTGGCCAGCGCCTCGTTGCGCACCAGGTCCCCGGCGACCGGTGCGGTGCCTCCTGGCAGCCACTGCGTGGCGGACGTGGGCCAGTGGCCACGGAACAGGCCCTGCACGGCGGTGATCGTCCGGACCACCCCGGCTGCGACCGGGTGGCCGTCACGGGCGTAGCCGATCGCCGGGGCGAGGACGTCGGCGAGCTCCCACGTGCCGTGGTCGCGGAGCAGCAGCAGCCACGCGTCGACGGCACCCGGGACGGTGGCGGCGAGCGCGCCGGAGCCGGGGACGAGGTCGAGGCCCTCGGCGCGGTAGTGCTCGGGCGTCGCGCCGGCCGGTGCCGGACCCTGGCCGACGAGCACGACCGGGGTCGGGTCAGACGCCGTCGCGAACACCGCCGTCAGGTCGCCGCCCGGGCCGTTCAGGTGCGGTTCGACCACGTGCAGGACGAACGCGCCCGCGACGGCTGCGTCGAAGGCGTTGCCGCCGCGTTCGAGCACCGACTGTGCGGTGGCGGTCGCGATCCAGTGCGTCGCGGCCGCCATGCCGAACGTGCCCTGCAGGTCCGGGCGCGAGGTCTGTGTGGCGGGCGGGACGAAGGCGGGGTTCGGCGTCGGCATGCACCCATCCTCTCCCCAGGGCTCGCCGCTCAGCCCAGGGCCACGACGATCCCCGCTGCGACGAGCAGTGCGACGTACCCCCAGGCGTGCACGACCTCGGGCAGGTGCGGCGGGCGACGTCGGAGCAGCACGATGACCGGCATCGCGCCGACCAGCAGGGCCGCGGCTGCCCGGACGTCGACGGCGCCGACGAGTCCGGCGGCGTGCGGGACGACCGCCGGCAGCAGCATGGTCACCGCAGCTGCGGGCAGCGTGATCGCCAGCGTGAGGGGGTTCGCCAGCGTGGTCGCCGCCGTCATGGTGGCACCGGACCGGCGCAGCATCGGGACGGTCATCACGCTGCCTCCGACGCCGAGGAACGCCGCGACCGCACCGATCGGGAGGCCCGTGGCGGTCGGTACGCCGGTGCGGGTCGGTCCGTGGTCGCGTCCACCGCCGGGGGTCGCGACTGCGCGATCCGTCGCCGAGCTGCGCAGGAAGCCCGGGCGCAGGAGCAGGTCGGCGACCGTGACCCCGAGGTAGACGACGAAGCCCCAGCGCAGGAGCGCGTCCGGGGCCCCTCGTGCGGCGAGCACCCCGACCGCGCCGCCGACCCCGAGCAGGACGAACAGCGACGAACGACCCCGGAGCGGTGCGAGTGCGCCGCGCCGGGCCGAGACGGGGGCCACGGCGGCGTTCACGAGCATCACGAGGGCCGAGGTCGCCGTGGCCACCCGGACGGCGTCGCCACCGAGGGCTGCATCGGCGACGGTGATGATCGGCACGGTGACGAACCCACCGCCGAACCCGAACAGGACGGTGGTGACCCCGACCAGGACCCCGATGACCACGAGCACGATGAACGACATGCCTCCATCCCAGCGGGGATCACCACGGCGGACGATCGGGTGTGCGGCAGGTTCCTTCGAGACCTAGCCTCGACGTGTGCGCAACGTCCCGGTCTCCGAGTTCGACCACCAGCCGTTCGACGTCCTGCCGATCGGCACCGACTACCCGCCGGATCACCTGCTCGCCCGGCACGAGCACCGACGGGCGCAGCTGCTCTACGGAGCGAGCGGCGTCATGCTCGTCGAGACCGACGACGGCTCGTGGACCGTGCCGACCGACCGGGCCGTGCTCATCCCGCCCGGGGTGCCCCACGAGGTCCGGATGCTCGACGTCAGCACCTGGAGCCTGTACGTCGAGCCGGACGCCGTGCCCTGGTGGCCGACACGGTGCACCGTCGTCGAGGTCGGGCCCCTGCTGCGCGAGGTGCTGCGCGCAGCCAACGCGCTCGACGTGCCGTACGACGACGGCGGCCGGGACGGCACCCTCGTCCGGCTCGCCCTGCACGAGCTGCAGCGCGTCGCACCGATCCCGCTGAGCGTCTCGCTGCCGCCACGGGGTGTCCTGCGCGACCTGTGTCGGGCGTACCTGGCCGAGCCCGACGTCCACGTGACGAACGCCGACTGGGCGCGTGCGGCGGCCGTCTCGGAACGCACCCTCGACCGCCACTTCCGTGCGGCCACGGGGGTGGGGCCCGCGAACTGGCGGGTGCGTGCGCGACTGTTGTCGAGCCTCCCGGCCCTGCGACGCGGCACCGTGACGGAGGTGGCGGGCCGACTCGGCTACGCCACCCCTGCGGCGTTCACCGCCGCCTTCTCGAAGGCGTTCGGGGCCCCGCCGTCTCGATTTCGGTGAGGCCTTGCGCCCCCGCCGGTGCGGACGCATACTGAACGCAGCGGTTAATTAACCGTTTGGTTCACCGAGGAGGCGACGATGGATCCCGACCACACCGACGTCGTCCTGTCGGCGCTCGCCGACCCGATCCGACGGCGCATCGTCGAACGGCTCGGCAAGGGTGAGGCGACCGTCTCCGAGCTGTCGGAGCCGTTCGACGTCAGCGCTCCGGCGATCTCGCGGCACCTCGGCGTGCTCGAACGCGCCGGCCTCATCACGCGCGAGCGGCACGGCACGTGGCGCACGTGCCGTCTCCGGCCCGAGGCCGTCGACGAGCTCGGCGCCTGGCTGGGCCGGTTGCGTCCCGACTGGGACCGCCGGTTCGACCGCCTGGAGGCCCTGCTCGCCGCCCAGCGCACGCCCGCCCCGGTGGGCAGCCCGTCCACCGCCCCACCCGCCAGTTCCACCAGTTCCGCCTTCACCGTCGATCCGCAGGAGCAGTCATGACCGAACAGTTCACCGCCCACGCCACCCACCGCTTCGCCCACCCCGTCGCCGACGTCTACCGGGCGTTCGTCGACCCGGCGCTGCTCGCGCTCTGGTTCGGCCCCCTCGGCTTCCACGTCCCCGTCGCCACCGTCGAGGTCGACGCGCGGGTCGGTGGCGCCTGGAACCTCACGATGGTCAGCAACGACAACGCCGAGTGGTCGTCGCCCGTCACCTCGACCCTCGAGCAGATCGAGGAGAACCGGATCATCGTCGGGACCTCGACCGCGCACGGCATCCCCGGGGTCGAGGACGGCACCGCGCTGTCCCTGACGCTCGAGTTCGCCGAGGACGGCGACGGCACGATCGTCACCCTGACGCAGGGACCCTTCCCCGAGTTCATGCGCGACATGAACATCGCCGGCTGGACGCAGTCGTTCCACAAGCTCGAAGCACTGCTGGCGACACCGAAGGAGTTCTTCCAGCAGCCGTAGCCGCACCCCCCTGTCAAGGGGTTGTGCGCCCCGCGCAGAAAAGCGAACATCGTTCGGTGACTCGTACAGGGCGAGCGCCGAACGACCGCGCAGGGGCGTGGTCGGTTCCGAGTCAGGGGATCCATGACCACCACTCCGTCGACCGTCGCACGTGCGCGCCGACTCCCACGCTTCGCCGGCGCCCTCACGGTGCTGGCCCTCGCGGCCGGTGCCCTCGTCGCGACCGCTGAACCCGCCGCAGCATCGGCGGTGTGGGTCGGATCGGCACCCGCCGGCACGAAGATCAACCCCGGCGACCAGGTGACGTCGCCGAACGGCCAGTTCAAGCTCATCATGCAGGGCGACGGCAACCTGGTCGAGTACGGCATCGGGAACCGCGTGCTGTGGGCCTCGAACACCGCCGGTTCCCCCGGTGCGATCGCGGTCGTCGGCAAGAACCGTGCCCTCGACATCACCAAGAACGGCAAGCGACTGGCCCGCTGGGCCTCGGCCGGCACCGTGAACTCGACGGCGCTGAAGATCCGCGCCGACGGCACCATGGCGCTGCTCGCCGGCAGGTCCGTCGTCGTGAACTGGACCACCTACCAGGACCGGGTCGCCTCGGGGAACACCCTCCTCGGCGGCACCGTGCTGCGCTCCGACACCACGAACACGCGCATCCTCAACATGCGCACCGACGGCAACCTGGTGCAGAAGGTCAGCGGCCGCGTCGTCTGGCAGTCGCGCACCGGCGGGCACCCCGGCGCCTGGGCCGAACTGCAGCCCAAGGGCAACTTCGTCATCTGGACCCGTGACGCATCGCGCAAGAAGGTCGCGCTCTGGACCTCGCGCACCGGCACGGCCGGCTCCGGCAACCTGCTCGTGCAGGTCGACGGCAACGTCGTGCTCTACGGGTCCAAGGACACCCGCGTCTGGTCGAGCCGACCCGTCACCGGACTGGCATGGCCCGTCAACGGGACGAAGATTACCGGCAAGTACGGCGACGACCGTGGCGCCGGACACGTCCCGCGCTACCACCAGGGTACCGACGCCCCTGTGCCCGTCGGTACCCCGGTGTACGGCTCCGGCACCGGCGAGGTGACCAAGACGGTGGCGAACGACGCCTCGTACGGCAACTACATCGTCGTGACCTACGGCATGACCGCGGTGCTCACCGCCCACCTCAGCAAGATCGAGGTGAAGAAGGGCCAGATCGTGAAGCTCGGTACCGAGATCGCGAAGTCCGGCAACACGGGGCAGTCGACCGGCCCGCACGTGCACGTCGAGACGCGGCGGAACGGCACGCTCGTCGACCCGTTGAAGAACATGCACTTCCGCTGATCCGGGGCCGGCGCCGGCGCCGGTGGCGGGGGCTCGCGTATGCCGCTTCGTCTATAGCGCTTGACTTGAACGGTCAAGCGCTCTAGACATATGCTGTGAAACGACAGGCGGTACTGAAGCGAATCAAGATCGCAGCACGTACTGCGGGCCTTGAGTACCGCGAGGTCGAGTTGACGAACCACACCGGTGTCGTCGTCGGAAGTACTCGGAGCACGATCGGTCGGCACTCCGAGATCGCAGACGGCACGGCTCGCGCGTTCTTCAAGCAGTATGAGCAGGAGCTCGGAAAGGGGTGGTGGCGATGACCTACACGTCACGTGCACATCGTGAGGGTCACTGGTGGATCGTGCAGAACGATCAGTTCCCCGGCGCGATCTCACAGGTCCGCCGGCTCGACCTCGCCGCTGATGCCCAGCGTGAGGCCATCGCGTTCGTCGCCGAGGTCGACCAAGACGAGGTCGTGGTCGTCATCCGAGTGGAACTCGAACCTGAGCTCGCTCAGTCGCTCGACGAAGCGGTAGCACTCCGCGCCGAGGCCGAGGTCAAGGAAGCGAGGGCGCTGTCGCTTCGGCGGGCCATCGCGATCTCACTCAAGGATGACGGATTGACCCTGCGCGACATCGCGGTCGTGCTGGGGGTCTCGTACCAACGGGTGCACCAGCTCGTGCGCGAGGGGGAACCCGTGGCGCTCGCGGCCTCCTGATCCCCAGCGATCCGCGGGGGAAGTACAGAGGCCCCACCGAAGTGGGGCCTCGCGCCCGGGAGTCGAGACATCTCGACGACATCTACCTCCACGCCGAGGCAATCCGAGAGGCTGCGCAGCGATTCTCGAATTGATGGGCCAACGGTGTGCCGCTTCGTGAGCAGGAATGGTCGGGTCGCCTTCGGGCACCCGACCATTCCTGCTCACGACGTGCGGGCGGGACGGCGCGGATATCCTTTACCGGATGACATCGCGCGGCGGGACCGGGACCGGGACCGGGAACGGGGCTGACGCGGAGGCCGTGCTCGTCGCCTTCGCGCGATCCAGCGGGGACGTCGCGGCAGCGCGCCGGGTCGCTCGGCGGTTCGAAGGCCTCGACGACGGCGAGCGCTCGGCGCTGCTGTGGAGCGAGGACGACGGGGCGAAGCTCATCGCCGTGCTGCTGCTGGTGCTGGCGATGCGCGAGCACCCCGATCCGGAGCTGACCGACGAGTACCTGTCGGCAGCGAAGGCCGAGCGCTTCGACGACCCGGCGCTGGTCGACCTGGCAGCCGAGGAGCTCGTCGGTGCGCCGCTCGTGGGCGGCTCGACGGGCCCGCTGTTCGCGCTCGTGAAGTCGGACGTGGCGATGGTCCGCCGGATCGCGGTCGTGGCGACCCTGGCGTTCGCGAAGCAGGGCGACGCCGAGGTGCCGCTCGGGATCGCCGGACGCCTGGTGCGGGAGCGGAGCGACACGGTGCAGTCGGCGCTGGGGTGGGTCCTGCGCGAGACGGGCAAGCGGGCGTCGGAGCCGGCGCTCGTGGCGTTCCTCGAGAAGAGCGGACGGTTCCTGACCCCGGCGGCGCGCCACACGGCGACCGAGCACCTGCCGCCGGCAGAACGCGACCGCCTGCGCGGCTGAGCGCGAACGACGCTGGCAACCAACTGTGCAGTCGGCTCTACCGACCATACGGTCGGTTAGAGTCACCGGGTGACCGAAACCACGCCGAGCACCAGCACTGCCCCGATCCACCGCGCCTCCGTCCGGGAGTGGGCGTCCCTCGGCGTCCTCACCCTGGCCGTGGTGCTGCTCGCGATCGACGGCACCGTGCTGGCCCTGGCCGTCCCGTCGCTGACCGCGGACCTCGACCCGACCGCGACGCAGGTGCTCTGGATCGGCGACGTCTACTCGTTCGCGCTCGCGGGGCTGCTCGTGACGATGGGCAACGTCGCCGACCGGATCGGCCGGAAGCGCCTGCTGCTCATCGGCGCGGTCGCGTTCGGCCTGGCCTCGGCCGCCGCAGCGTTCGCGCAGTCGCCCGAGCTCCTCATCGCCGCGCGGGCACTGCTCGGCATCGCCGGAGCGACCCTGATGCCGTCGACCCTGTCGCTGGTGCGCACGATCTTCCGCGACGCCCGGCAGCGCACCACCGCGATCGCCGTGTGGTCGGCGGGTGCGACGGGCGGTGCCGCCGCCGGGCCGCTCGTCGGCGGTGCGCTGCTCGAGCACTTCTGGTGGGGCTCGGTCTTCCTCATCAACATCCCCGTCATCGTCGTGATCGTCATCACCGGCGCGATCCTGCTGCCCGAGTCGAAGGGTGGCTCGCGCACGCCGATCGACCTGTTGTCCGCCGTCCTCTCGGTGCTGGCGATCGTGCCGCTCGTGTACGCCGTGAAGCACGTCGCCGGGCACGGGTTCGACTGGACGGTGCCCTTGACGGCGCTCCTCGGCATCGGCGCCGGCTGGTGGTTCGTCCGCCGGCAGAAGCGCCTTACGACGCCGCTCATCGACCTGCAGCTGTTCCGGATCCCGGCGTTCTCAGGTGCCGTCGTCGCGAACTCGCTGTCGGTCTTCGCGTTGAGCGGACTGCTGTTCTTCTTCTCGCAGTACCTGCAGCTGGTCCGCGGGTTCACGCCGCTGCTCGCGGGCGCGGCCGAGCTCCCGGCGACCCTGGCCTCGATCGCGGTGATCGCGATCATCGGGCTGCTGTCCCGGCGGGTCGGACCCGGCCGGTCGATCGGTCTCGGCCTGGCGGTCGCTGCCGTGGGCATGGCCGGTCTCGCGTTCGCCGAGGGGCTGCCGACGTACTGGGGCATCGCGATCGCGCTCGCCGTGGTCGGCCTGGGCGTCGGGGTCTCGATGACCCTGGCCACCGACGCAGTGGTCGCCGCGGCGCCTCGGGAGCATGCTGGTGCAGCCTCGGCCATCTCCGAGACCGGGTACGAACTGGGCGTCGCACTCGGCATCGCGGTGCTCGGTTCGTTGCAGACCGCGTTCTACCGGTCGAACCTCGACGTGACGAGCGGCGCGGTCAGCGGCGGTGTCGGCGACCGGATCCGTGAGTCCCTGGCGTCGGCGTCCCAGGTCCTGCAGGACGGCGACCCGATCCTCGAACAGGCGCGGCACGCCTTCACCGGCGGCATGCAGCTCGCCTCGATCTGCGCGGCCGTGGCGCTCGCCGTCGCCGCCGCGGTCGCACTCCGGGTGATCCCGAACCGGCAGGATGGACCGCATGAGCACTGAAGGTCGTCATGAGCACTGAAGGTCGTCGTGAGCACTGACGGCACCCGCGATCGTGAGCGCACCCGCCAGGCGGTCCTCGAGGCAGCCGAGCGGCTGCTCGCCGAGCGCGGCACCCGGGTGAGCGTCGCCGAGATCGCGGCGGACGCCGGCGTCTCCAAGAGCGGCCTGCTCCACCACTTCCCGTCGAAGGACGAGCTGCTCCTCGCCGTCGCCGCGCACGGTCTCGCGACGTTCAAGGACGAGGTGCTGCGACACGTCGACCTCGCCGAGAACCGCCCCGGCAAGGTCCTCCGCGCCTACGTGCGGACCCTATGCGGCGGTAGCCAACGCGCCATGGAGGTCTTCTCGCCGACGGCGCACTGGACCGGTCTGATGGCAGTGCCGGGGGTCGAGGCGGTCGTCGCCGCGGACGCCGAGGACTGGCGCGCGATGTTCGCGCGCGACGGCCTGCCCGAGGACCGCACGTTGGTCGTCCGGCACGCGGCCGAGGGGCTCGCAGCAGCGACCGCCATGCCGCCGTACCTGGACGCACGCGAGCTGGCGGTCACCCGTGACGCGCTGCTCGCACTGGCAGAACCCGCCTGACGACGCGGCCAGGAGGTCCGGTGCGCGGCCGCCCCGCCGGTCACCCGCGCAGGCGACCGGCCCGACCCCCGTGGTCCGGTCCGCGGTGTCGGCCTACCCTGGGGCCATGCACACCGAGGTGCCCCGCATCGACGCCGCACTCGTGGGACGACTGATCGCGACGCAGTTCCCCGAATGGAACGGGCTGCCCGTGCGCGAGGTCGACCACCAGGGCTGGGACAACCGCACGTTCCGGCTCGGCGACGCGCTGTCCGTCCGGCTGCCGAGTGCCGCCGGCTACGTGCCCGGGGTCGAGAAGGAGCAGGACGTCCTGCCGTACCTGGCGCGCCGGTTGGACGTCGCCGTCCCCGAGACGGTCGGCCTCGGCGAACCGGGCGAGGGGTACCCGTTCCCGTGGTCGGTCCGGCGGTGGCTCGACGGGACGGTGGCCGCGCGTGCGGTCGACCTCGACCACGAGCGCTTCGCCGCCGACGTCGGGGCGGTGCTCCGGCGGCTCCGGAGTCTCCCCGCCACCGGTGGACCCACCGCGGGCACGCACTCGTTCCACCGTGGGGAGCACCCGTCGGTGTACGGCGCCGAGGTCGTCGCGGCGCTCGACACCCTGGGTGCGGGGGTCGACCGTGCCGCGTGCGAACGCATCTGGGACGACGCGGTCGCCACCGCGTGGGACCGTCCGGGGGTCTGGTTCCACGGGGACGTGGCGCCGGGCAACCTGCTCGTGGACGGTGCGGGACGGCTCGCCGCCCTGATCGACTTCGGCACGTGCGGGGTCGGTGACCCGGCGTGCGACCTCGTGCTCGCGTGGACGTTCCTCGACCCGGTGGCGCGCCCGGTGTTCCGCGAAGCCGTGGGGCTCGACACCGACACCTGGGCGCGCGGGCGGGGCTGGGCGCTCTGGAAGGCGCTCATCATGCTCGCCGGCAGTGCCGGGCCCGGCGACCGTACGGAACACGAACGCGTCCTCGCCGCGGTCCTCGCCGACCCCGTCGTCTGACGCGACGGCGCGCCCGGGGTCGTGCGTGGGGCTGTGAACGCGCCACGGGGCGGGCGCGTACCGAGGAGGGAGAAGCGAGTCGTGCCTCCCGGCCGGCCCGAAGCGACCACGAGAGGAACGCGACGTGCGCGCACTGACCTGGCAGGGCACCGAGAAGGTGTCCGTCGAGACCGTCCCCGACCCGACCATCCAGGAGCCGACCGACGCGATCGTGCGGATCACGTCCACGGCGATCTGCGGCTCCGACCTGCACCTGTACCGGGTCCTCGGCCCGTACATCGACAAGGGCGACGTCCTCGGCCACGAGCCCATGGGCATCGTGGAGGAGGTCGGCAGCGCCGTCACGAACCTGAAGGTCGGCGACCGCGTCGTCGTCCCCTTCAACATCTCGTGCGGCCACTGCTGGATGTGCAAGAACGGCCTGCAGTCGCAGTGCGAGACCACCCAGGTCACCGAGTACGGATCGGGTGCGGCGCTGTTCGGCTACACGAAGATGTACGGCCAGGTCCCCGGCGGCCAGGCCGAGTACCTCCGGGTCCCGCACGCGGACTACGGCCCCATCGTGATCCCGGACGACGGCACGCCCGACGACCGGTGGCTGTTCCTCAGCGACATCCTGCCCACCGCGTGGCAGGCCGTGCAGTACGCGAACGTGCCCGAGGGCGGCACGCTCGCCGTGCTCGGACTCGGCCCCGTCGGCCAGTTCGCCGCCCGCATCGGCAAGCACCTGGGCTACCGCGTGCTCGCGGTCGACCCCGAACAGGTCCGGCGCGACCTCGGGGCGAAGCACGGCGCCGAGGTCTTCGACCTGACCAAGGACACCGTGCCGGAGCTCGTCGACCTGACGGACGGCCGCGGCCCGGACGGGGTCGTCGACGCCGTCGGCATGGAGGCGCACGGCAACCCCGTCGCCGGCTTCGCGCAGCGTGCGGCCGGGCTGCTGCCCGACGCCCTGGCGCAGAAGGCGATCGAGGTCGCCGGCATCGACCGGCTCGCAGCCGTGCACGCCGCGATCGACCTGGTGCGTCGCGGTGGCACCGTCTCCCTGAGCGGCGTCTACGGCGGCATGGCCGACCCGATGCCGATGATGACGCTCTTCGACAAGCAGATCACCATCCGCGAGGGACAGTGCAACGTGAAGCACTGGATCGACGACATCATGCCGCTCGTGCAGGACCCGTCGGACCCGCTCGGTACGCTTGACCTGACCACGCACCGGGTGTCGCTCGAGGACGCCCCGCACATGTACGAGGTGTTCCAGAAGAAGCAGGACGGCTGCGTGAAGGTCGTGCTCGACCCCGCCCTGGCCGCCGCCTGATGCGGATCGTCGTCGTCGGCGGGACCGGCAACGTCGGGACGGCGGTGCTCCGTCGCCTCGCCGAGGCCCGGGCCGCTGGCGGACGCGACGACAGTGTCGAGATCGTCGGCGTCGCACGGCGCCTGCCGGATGTGCACGTGGAGCCCTACCGTTCCGCCGTCTGGCACGCCGTCGACGTCGGCGCCTCCGACGCGGTCGGCCAGCTCACTGCGATCTTCACCGGCGCCGACGCCGTGATCCACCTGGCCTGGGCGCTGCAGCCGACGCACGACATCCCGCTGCAGTACCGGACGAACGTCACCGGCACCGCGAACGTGCTGTCGGCCGTCGCTCGAGCAGGGGTCCCGCAGGTCGTCGTCGCGTCGTCGGTGGGGACCTACCGGGGCGTCGACGCCGCAGGAAAGCGGACCCCGGTCGACGAGAGCTGGCCGACCGACGGCATCCCCACCGCGACGTACTCGATCCACAAGGCCGCGAACGAAGCGGCGATGGACGCGTTCGAGGCAGACCATCCGTCCGTGGTCGTCACGCGGCTGCGCCCCGGCCTGATCTTCCAGCGGGACGCCGCCGCCGAGATCCGCGGGCTGTTCCTCGGGCACCTCGTGCCGATGTCGATCGTGCGGTGGATCCGGTGGCTCGTGCTGCCCCTGCCGTACCCGTTCGTGTTCCAGGCGGTGCACGCCGACGACGTCGCCGACGCGTACTGGCGGACCGTCGACCAGCGCGCCGGCGGAGCGTTCAACATCGCCGCGTCGCCCGTGCTCAACCCGCCGCGGTTGGCCCGGGCCTTCGGCATGCTCGGTGCCGTCCGGATCCCGCTCGGACTGCTGCGCGGGATCGTGACGCTCACGTGGCGGCTGCGGTTGCAGCCGACGGACGCCGGCTGGATCGACATCGCGGCCGGCGTGCCGATCATGCGGACCGACCGTGCCCGGTCGGTGCTCGGATGGGAGGCCCGGCACACCTCCGAAGACGCGTTGCGTGCGCTCGTGGCCGGGTTCGCGGACGGTGCGCACGTGGCCGCGTCGGATCCGCTGCGGGGGTAGCTGGTCTGGGCGGGGGCTGGCGCTGCCGGGGCGTACCGGGTGCTTTCGGGCGTACCGGGTCGGAAGTTTCGACCGGGTACGCCCGTTTCCACGTTCCAGCGCGGGTGTGATGGGAAGGAACGGGCGCTCGGGTCGCGCTACGATTCGCTGGTCGTTGTGAGAAGGGGGAGCGCGATGGTGCTCAGTTGGTCGGCGTTCAGTGAACTCGAGGGACCGGACGGCTCGGGGATGTCCGACCTGTTCGGCGGTTGGTTCGGCATCGCGTTCGGGGTCGTCGCAGCCCTGACGATCCTCACCACCCTGACGATCGTCGTCCTGACGCTCCACCGCGGCAAACGGATGGCCGACCGCGGTCAGAACCCGCTCACCCTGCAGGAGGACATCGCGTACCAGGCGATGCGGAGCCGCACCCTCGCGCCCGAGAAGCCGCTCGAACAGCGGCTCGCCGAACTCGACGACCTGCACGCCCGCGGTGTGAACTCCGACGAGGAGCACCGGGCGGCGCGAGCCGAGGCCCTGCGCGGATGATCGCCTCCGAGGAGCTGCACAACCCGCTCATCCCGCCGCTGTACGACATCGTGTGGAGCGTGGTGATGGGGCTCATCGTGGTCGCCGTCGTCGTCACCGTGTGGATCGCGGTCGTCCGGAGCCGTCGCTCCGACGGTGCGCCGCGCACGCTCCGTGAGCAGCGGTTGGCGGAACTCGACGACCTGCACGCCCGCGGGGCGATCACCGACGACGAGCACCGGGCGGCCCGGGCCGACGCCCTGCGCGGTTAGCCTGGGGAAGTGCTGCTGCCGACGGACCTGCTGGGGGAGTGGGTGCTCCGTCGGACGCTGGACGACCGGCGTGCCGGCGTGCAGGGCGTCGTCACCGGCACCACGACGCTGACCGCGGTCGGCGCGGACGAGGTGCGCTGGGACGAAGCGGGAGTGATGACCTTCGACGGCCGGACCACCCCGGTGTCCCGGACGCTGACCGTCCGGCGTGACGATGACCACGCATGGACCGTGCACTTCGCCGACGGCCGGGTGTTCCACGACTGGGTGTGGGGCACGAGCGTGGCCCACGCCTGTGCACCGGACGACTACACCGGGGCCCTGGACGGCGACGAGCAGCGGTGGACCGTGCGCTGGGAAGCCCGGGGCCCGGCGAAGGACTACCGGCTCGACAGCGTGCTCACCCGCTCATCGGCGTGACCACGACGTCACCGGCACGCGCCAGACTGAGTCCATGGCACGTTCCTCCGGCACCGAGACCCCGCGCATCACCCTGACCGAGCCCGTCGACCTGCAGGACTGGGTCCCCGGCCCCGGCGACGTCCTGACCGGCGACCGCATCGAGGGGAAGCGCATCGGTGTGCTCGACCTGGCCGGTGAGCGCCTGCCGGATCTCGAGATCGAGGAGTGCGTCATCGACACGCTGCGGGGCGACGGCGCCGACTTCCGTGGTCTGCGGGTGCACGACTCGATCATCGACACGCTCGACGCCCCGTGCTGCGGGCATCGAGCAGTTCGTGGCGCGAGGTCCGGGTGTCCGGCGGTCGCATCGGTTCCGGCGAGCTGTACGACTCCGGGTTGAACGGCGTCGAGTTCGTCGGGATGAAGTTCGGGTTCGTGAACCTGCGCGGATCGACACTCACCGACGTGGTGTTCCGCGACTGCGTCATCGACGAGCTCGACATCGCGGACGCGAAGCTGCTCCGGGTGTCGTTCGAGGGCAGCAGCATCCGCGACGCCGAGGGGTCCAACACCCGGATCGACCACGTGGACCTGCGGGGTGCCGACCTCGACCGGGTCGAGCGGCTCGAGGGGTTCCGCGGTGCGACGATCGGCGCCGACCAGCTGTACACGCTCGCCCCGCTGCTGGCGGCGCAGGCGGGCTACCGCGTCGCCTGACGGCTGCCCCGAGTCTCGGGGTGGACGACACTCCTCGCGGCTCCGAGCGCGAGGAGTGTCGCTCAGGCCGAGACTCGCCCAGAGCCCACCGCCGCCGCGGCCAACGCCGCCGCCAGGTCGGCCTGCACCAGGTCGCCGTGCGCGGCCGCTCCCGCCTGGACCCCGGCGGCAGCGGACGCGATGACCGTCGCCATCGGGGCCGCCACGTTGCCGGCCGCGTACACACCGCGCACCGAGGCCTGCCCGGCCGGGTCGACCGTCAGCGCGCTCGCGTACCGGAAATCGCCCATGAACTGGTCGGTGGCGACCAGGCCGAGCCCGGCCAGGAAGTCCACGCGCGCCTCAGCGGTGCTCGCCGCGGCGAGAGCGTCGAGTTCGACGACCTCGCCGGAGCCGAGCGTGACCCCGGTCAGCGTGCCCTCTGACGAGCGCACCTGCGTGACCGTGTCGTCCACGACCTCGATCCCGCGGGCCTGCAAACCTGCCAGGGCGGTGTCGTCGACGAGTGCCGGATCGGTGACGAACGCCGTCACGTGCTCGCTCAACGCCCGGAACATCAGCGCGTGGTGCACGCCGTTCGGTGTCGTCACGAGCACGCCGATGCGCTGGTCGCGGATCTCCCACCCGTGGCAGAACGGGCAGTGCACGACCCCGCGCCCCCACTGTTCGGCCAGGCCCGGCACCTGCGGCAGGACGTCCACGGCGCCGGAGGCGACGACGAGCCTGCGGGCGGTGACGACCGTGCCGGAGTCCAGCGTGACCGAGAAGCCGACCGGGTCGGTGCCGTTGCCCGTCGTGGCGGACGCGGCCACGATCCTCCCGGCCGTCACCTCGACTCCGTAGGCGGCGACCTCGTCTCGACCGATCGCGGACAGCTCGGCGGGGGTGATGCCCTCGCGCCCGAGGTAGTTGTGGGCGCCGGCCGACGGCGCGTTGCGGGGCTCGCCCGCGTCGACGACGAGGACGGAACGGCGGGAACGCCCGAGGACGAGGGCGGCGGAGAGGCCGGCGGCTGCTCCGCCGATGACGATGACGTCGTAGTGATCACGCATGCAGGGAGCATGCGGCCCATCGGGCGCGGACAGCAAGGAACCTTGCCAGTGTGGCAACATGACGAGCATGCGCAACACCCCACACGGGCACGGCCCGCGGGAACCGGTCATCCCGCGCACGACCGCGCAGGTCGTCGACGGGGTGGGGCCGCGGTTGCGCGCGCTCCGTGCCCACCGGGACGTCACGCTCGCCGCACTGTCCGAAGAGACCGGGGTGTCGGTGAGCACGCTCTCGCGGCTCGAGTCGGGGCAGCGCAAGCCGACCCTCGAACTGCTGCTCCCGCTGGCGCGGGCGTACCAGGTGCCGCTCGACGACCTGGCCGGAGCACCGCAGACAGGCGACCCCCGGGTGCACATGAAGCCCGAGGTGCACGGCGGCCGGGTCGTCGTGCCGCTGACGAAGCGCACCGGCGGCGTGCGGTCGTTCAAGCAGCTGTTCCCGCCGAACACACCGGGCGGCGAACCGTCGCTCAAGACGCACGAGGGGTACGAGTGGCTCTACGTGCTGTCCGGCCGCCTGCGCCTGGTGCTCGGCGAGCACGACCTCGACCTCGGGCCGGGGGAGGTCGCCGAGTTCGACACCCACACCCCGCACTGGATGGGCAACGTCACCGACTCGGTGACCGAGGTGCTGTGCCTGTACGGGCCACAGGGGGAGCGGGCGCACGTGCGGTCGAGACCGACGCGCTGACCCGCGGGCCCGCTGACCAGCTGGCCCGCTGGCCCGCTGACCCGCTGACCCGCTGGCCCGCTCGGTCTACGCCGTGAAGACGTGGTCCATGACGTCGTCGAGGAGCCCCGAGGTCTCGATGTTCGACTGCTGGATGTGGATGCCGATGTCACCCCGTGTGAAGTAGGTGTCCCCGTCGGTGACGGGGTACTGCTCGTTCTTCGACACCTTCTGGCACTGGTAGCCCTCGGCCTCGTTGCCGCAGTCGTAGCCGTCGTCCGGCAGCTTCTGCAGCGCTGCGCTCGCGGTTGCCGAGTCCACGACGTCGACCGCGATCGACAGGTACGAGATGTCGGCCTGCGGTTCCCGCCACACGCAGTACAGACGCTTGCCGTCGGCCTGCAGGACGGGGGTGAAGGCGCTCTTCGGGATCGCGACCGGGTCGCCGACGACCGATGGGTCGTTCAGCGGAGCGGAGGCGAACGCGTCGTCCCACTTGCCGGGGGTGATGAGGTCGGTGCAGCTCGCCGGCACCGTGCCGCCGTCGTAGTCGACCCCGGGGACCTGCGTGATCGTCGATGTGGGCTCCGGAGTACTGCTCGGGCTGGCGCTCGGTGTGCCGGTGCTCTCCGCCGTCGTCGCGGACGGCGTACCCGGTCCCGCTGGAGCGCTCTGGGCGCAACCCGACAGGGCGAGTCCGATCGCCAGTGCTGCCGTCAGCGTCGCCGTGATCCCGGATGTCGTCGTGCGCGCTGATCGCCGCATCGTTCCCCCTCGTTCGTCGTGCGGACGTGCCCGCACACCCGAACGTAGACGGACGTGCTGACGGCGTCCGCAAGCGTCACCGTTCCGTGACCCCGTCAGCGCGTGCGCCACCCGCGGCGTACCCGCAGCCCCGCGCGTACCCGCCGCGCCCACCGGCGCACCGGGTTTGCCCGCCGTCCGTTCACGCGGAACGTGTGGAAGGCGCGTCGCGTCCGCAGCAGGGCGGACGGGAGGCCCGACAACGGTCGCGCGGACACCTGCACCGTGAGCACGGGGTCGGCCACCACCCGCCAGGCCGGGTCGAGCTGCATGCTCAGGTCGACGTCGTCGTGCACCTCGGGGTCCTCGCGGTGCGTTCGGCTGCGGACCGCGTCCCAGGTCCACCGCCGCATCGCCATCGCGGAACCGAACAGCGGTGGGCGGCCGAGCGCGGCCCACATGAGCGCGAAGTACGGCCGCATGTAGACGGCGTCCCACAGTCGGCCGATCAGCGGTCCGCCGTCGTGCGGACATCCGGGTCCGGTCACCGCGACGACCGACGGATCGGCCAACAGCCGCACCGCGTCGGCGATCCACCCCGGCGGCGGGACGGAGTCGGCGTCGAGCCGGACGAGGACGTCCCCGGAGGCCCGGTCGTAGCCGCGCGCCGAGGCCCGGGCGATGCCACGGATGCGTTCGGTGAGCACGACCGCCCCCGCTGCCTGGGCGACCTCGGCACTGTCGTCCTGGCTGCCGTTGTCGACCACGACGACCTCGTCGGCGAGCAGCGTCTGCACTGCGAGGGCGTCGAGGCAGCGTCGCAGGTGCGCAGCGTCGTCGCGCACGGGGATGACGACGGAGACGCGGACCATCCTCCGATCCAACCGGAGGTTCGCTGTGCGGACAGCCGGTCCGCGTTCCGTGGCGTTCCTGCGCTCGGGCACACCGCGGAGCGCGCACCTTCGGTCACGCAACGCCGCCGGTGCACGCCGGTGGTGACGGACAACCGGAAGGCCGACCATGACCACGAACCCACCCGGGAACGACTCCGGGACGCCCATCCACGACCGCACGGCCGCCTCCGACGGCCACGAGGTCCGTCCCGGCGTGACCGTGCCGTCGTTCGCGAGCGGCGTGCCCGCAGCCGGACCGACGGACCCGGACGTCGCGCAGGCGTACGACCCGTACGGCGACGACGCGGAGGTGCCGTTCAGCGCACCCCTCGACGCCGTCCCGGCCGATGCGGAGTCGGGCAAGGCCGGCGCGGAGTCGGGCACGGCCAGCGCGGAGTCGGGCACGGCCGACGCGGCCAAGGGTGCCGCGCAGGACGTCGCCGGGGACGCGAAGGCCAAGGCCGCGGACGTCGCCGGCACGGCCAAGGAGCAGGCCTCGAAGGTCGCCTCCGAGGCGACCGACCACGCGAAGCAGCTCTACGGCCAGGCGTCGGAGAACCTCAAGCAGCAAGCCGGCGAGCAGCAGGAGCGCGCTGCCGGAGGCCTCCGCAGCCTCGGCGAGCAGCTCGGTCGCATGGCCGAGAACGACGAGGACCAGGGCGTGGCCGCCAAGGTCGTCCGCGACCTGTCCGGCCGTGCGACCTCGGCCGCCGGGTTCCTCGAGAACCGGGACCCGGGCTCGCTCCTCGACGAGGTCAAGAGCTTCGCCGCGAAGCGTCCGGGGACGTTCATCGCGATCGCCGCCGGCGCCGGCATCCTCGCCGGTCGGCTGACGAAGGCGCTCGCCGCCGACGCCAAGCACGAGAAGGAAGCCGGGGACGGGCCCACCGCGACCCACACCGGCACCGGGACCGGCCCCGGGAGCGCCCTGTGAGCCACACCGTGCCGGGTGCGACCTCGCCGGGCGAGCCGACACCCGAGGAACGGGCCGCCACGACACCGCTCGGCGAACTGCTCTCCGACGTCTCGCGCGACCTCTCCAGCCTGTTCCGGCAGGAGATCGCCCTCGCGAAGGCGGAGCTGACCGACTCGGCGAAGAAGGCCGGCAAGGCGGGCGGGATGTTCGGCGGCGCCGGACTCACCGCGTTCTTCTCGCTGCTCTTCGTCTCGATCGCCGCCTGGTGGGCCATCGGGTACGCCGTCGGCAACGCGTGGTCCGCCCTCATCGTCGCTGCGGTCTACGCGATCGTCGCCGTCGTCCTCGGTCTCCGTGGTCGCGCTGCGGCCAAGGAGATCACGGGCCTGCCCCAGACGGTCGCCACCGCCAAGGAAGTCCCCGAAACACTCAAGCCCACCACCACCGGGAGGAAGCCATGAGCACCCCAGACGAGATCCGCGCCGACATCGAGCGCACCCGCGGCGAACTCGGCTCCGACGTCGACGCCCTGGCCGACAAGGTCAGCCCGTCCTCGATCGCCCACCGCCAGACCGAGAAGGTGAAGAGCCGGTTCCAGGGCGTCCGCGAATCCGTGATGGGCGCCGCGGACTCCGCGAAGTCGAGCGCCTCGGGCTCGGCGTCCAGTGCCGCGGACCAGGCGAAGGACGTCGCCCAGCGCGGGGTCGAGCAGGCCAAGGGGGCACCGCTGGCGATCGGACTCATCGCCTTCGGTGCCGGCTGGCTCGTGTCGTCGCTCATCCCCGCGAGCGACAAGGAGGAGGAGCTGGCCGTCGAACTCAAGGACAAGGCAGCGCCCCTGGTCGACGAGGTCAAGGAACAGGCGAAGGACGCCGGGTCGCAGCTCGGGGACGCCGCGAAGGGGCACGCGCAGGATCTCAAGGGCACTGCGCAGGACGCCGCCCAGACCGTCAAGGACGAGGCGCAGGGCGCCGCTTCGGACGTGCAGGACCACGCGAAGGACGCAGCGGACGACGTCCGCAGCAGCTGACGCAACGGGCTCACGAACGACAGGCGCGGTGCCGGCTGGCACCGCGCCTGCCGTCGTCCAGGCGGTAGCGTTCCGGGCATGGACCGGACCGACGAACTCGCCGTGGAGCTCCGGCACGCGATCGGTCGCGTCGTGCGCGCTGCGAAGCGGGAGGCGGACTCGCTGCCGACCGCCCACGCGACGACCCTCGGGTTCCTCGAGCGCGAGGGGCCGATGCCGATCGCGCAGCTGGCACGTCGCCGGGCGGTGAAGCACCAGGGGCAGTCGCGCACGGTGGGGGAGCTCGCCGACCTCGGGTACGTCGAGCGGACGGCGTCGGACACCGATCGCCGCGTGTCGGTCATCCGCATCTCCGACACCGGCAGCGAGGTCCTCCGCCGGGACATGACGGCGCGGGCCGACTGGTTGGCGACTGCGATCCGCGAGGAACTCGACGACGAGGAACGCGCGGCCCTCGAACGCCTGCCCGGCATCTTCGAACGGTTGGCCCGGCGCGCCGACTGAGTGCTCCCTCACCCGGATCGGCCACCAGAAGTACAACACGGTTGTAGAGTTGTCGCCATGGAGCTGACGAAGTACACCCACGCCACCATCGTCCTCGAGCAGGACGGCACCACCCTCGTCATCGACCCGGGTGTGTTCACGCCCGAGGCCGCCGACCTCGTCCGCGCAGCTGCCGGCGTCCTCATCACCCACGAGCACCCCGACCACTTCGACGTCGAGGCCGTCCGCGCCGGGCTCGCCGCGAACGACGCCCTCGTGGTGCGGGCTCCCGGTGCGGTCGTCGAACAGCTCGGCGACCACGACGGTCGCGTGAGGGCGGTCCGCGCCGGTGACGCGTTCGAGATCGGCCCGTTCTCGGTGCAGGCCTTCGGCGAGGAGCACGCGGTCATCCACCGCGACATCCCGACGATCGCGAACGTCGGGTACCTGGTGAACGACACGGTGTTCCACCCGGGCGACGCGTACCTCGAGCCGGGTGTCCCCGTGCAGACGCTGCTCCTGCCGACCAGCGGTCCGTGGACGAGCACTGCCGCCGCGGTCGACTACGTCCGATCGGTGGCGCCGGAGCGTGCCGTGCAGATCCACGAGGCGATGCTGAGCGAACTCGGCCAGCAGTCCACCGCGCGGTTCCTCGGCTCGGACGGTCTCGGACCGGTGCCGGTCCTGATCCTGCCCGCGGGGGAATCGATCACCGTCTGACGGACGCGACCGTGCTCCTGGGAGGCGATCCGCGCCTCCCGGGCAGCATGGAGGGATGTCCGACGCTCCCTCGACCGCAGTCCTCTTCGACATCGACGGCACGCTCGTCGACTCGAACTACGCCCACATCGACGCCTGGTGGCGAGCTGCCCGCGCAGCGGGCGAGTCCGTGGACGCCTGGCGGATCCACCGCGCGATCGGCATGGACTCCGCGAAGCTGCTCGAGAAGCTGCTGCCGGACGCCTCCGACGAGACGCGCGACACCGTCAAGCAGTTCAACACCGCCTACTTCGCCGAGCACATGCCCCAGCTGCGGCTGCTGCCGGGCGCCCGTGAGCTGCTCCGTACGGTCGCCGAGGCCGGGCACGCCGTCGTCCTGGCGACGAGCGCGCCGGAGAACGAACTGACGCGGCTGCGCGAACTGCTCGACGCCGAGGAGTGGCTCACCGCGGTGACGAGCTCCGAGGACGTCGAACAGGCGAAGCCGGACCCGGGATCATCCAGGTGGCGCTGGACCGGGCCGGTGTGCGTGCCGATGCTGCCGTGATGGTCGGCGACGCGATGTGGGACGTCGAATCGGCCGGACGCGTCGGCGTGACCTGCGTCGCGGTGATGACCGGCGGCATCGGCGGCGACGAACTCCGCGGAGCCGGCGCCGCCGAGGTCCACGACGACGCCGCTGCCGTGCTCGCCGCGCTGCGGTCCGGGGACGGCGCGATCGCCGCGCTGGGTGGGCGCGCGTGAGCGTGCACCGCCGCTGGCATCCGTGACAGGATCGTCGACCGTGATCACGATCGAACGCGTGTCCTGGGACGACCCCCGATCCGTGGTGCTCCGCGCCCGCATGGACGACGAGATGCACGAACGCTACGGCTCGGCGAACGGCGACGAGGACCCGGCGATCACGGCCGAGCGGAGCCGCGCGCTGTCGGTCGACCCGTCGACCGTCGTCGCCTCGGTCCTCGCGCTCGACGAGTCCGGCGACGCCGTCGGGCACATCGCGATCCGGCGGCTCGGCGACGAGGTCGAGCTGAAGCGCCTCATCGTGCTGGCGTCGGCCCGTGGCAAGGGTGCCGCCACCGCACTGCTCGACGAGTGCGAGCGCATCGGCCGCGAGCTCGGCGCGCGCCGGCTGATCCTGCAGACCGGAGACAAGCAGCCCGACGCGGTCGCCCTCTACGAGAAGACCGGGTGGAGCCCGATCCCGGTCTACGCACCGTACGCGGCGACGATGCCGTGGTCGTTCTGCTTCGAGAAGGCGCTGTAGGGGTACGGCTCTTCCGATTGCACTTTCAGGCGGATAGTGCAATTCTTGCTCGGTGAGCACGACTGAACGCACCCGCACGCTCCGCCGGAGCATGATCGGCGAAGCGCGCCGGGCGACCGTCGAGCACGGGTTGAGCGGTTTCACGATCGAGCAGCTCTGCGAGACCGTCGGGGTGTCACGGCGCACGTTCTTCAACCACTTCGCGTCGAAGGACGACGCCGTGCTCGGCATCGAGCTGCACGCCGACGTCGAGGCGATCGACCGGTACGCCGCGGGTGGGATCGTCCCCGGCGGACTCGACCCGCTCGACTCGATCGTCGCGCTGGCGATCGACCAGTTCCACCGTGTCGGCATCGATCGTGCGGACGAGGTCCTGGTGCGCCGGGTCTTCGAGCGGGAGCCGGCGCTCGTCGCGCGCTTCCTGTCGGCGACCGACGTGCAGCTCGCCCGGATCACGGACGCCGTGCGGCTGCGGTTCGGATGGGACGATCCCGCCGACCGCCGTGCGCGCCTCGTCACCGAGGCCGCCGCGGGGCTGCTCAAGGTGACGGCGGAGACCTACTTCGACGACGCCTTCGACGAGGCCACCGGCCCGACGTTCGACGAGCTGCTCACCCAGAACCTCCGCCTGATGAGGGCGGCCATCACCACCGGACAGGACCACACACCATGAGCGCAACCGCGCCGGGCACCACCAAGCGTGCCCGCCCCGGCACCGACGGGCCGCTGCTGCTGACGCAGCGCCGGATCTGGATCATCTTCTCCGCGCTCATCGCGGGGATGCTGCTCTCCAGCCTCGACCAGACCATCGTCTCGACGGCGATGCCCACCATCGTCGGCGAACTCGGCGGCGTCGCGCACCAGGCGTGGCTGACGACCGGGTACCTGCTCGCCTCGACCATCGTGATGCCCGTGTACGGCAAGTTCGGTGACGTCCTGGGCCGCCGCAACCTGTTCCTCATCGCGATCGCCCTGTTCACCATCGCGTCGGCCGGGTGCGCCTTCGCCGGCGACTTCACGCAGCTCGTCGTGTTCCGCGCCATGCAGGGGCTCGGCGGCGGCGGTCTGATGATCCTGTCGCAGGCGATCATCGCCGACATCGTGCCCGCCTCGCAGCGCGGCAAGTACCTCGGCCCGCTCGGCGCGATCTTCGGCCTGTCCGCGATCGGCGGCCCGCTGCTCGGTGGCTTCTTCGTCGACCACCTCACCTGGAACTGGGCGTTCTACATCAACATCCCGGTGGGCATCGCGGCGTTCTTCGTGGCGTGGTTCGCGCTGACCCTGCCGAACAAGAAGGCGACGAAGCGCATCGACGTGCTCGGCGTGCTCTTCATGTCCGCCGCGACCACGTGCCTGGTGTTCTTCTCGGAGTTCGGTGGCAGCAAGGACCACGGCTGGGACGCCCACGAGACCTGGGCCTGGTTCGCCGGGCTCGTCGTCTCCGCCGCGCTCCTCGTGCTCGTCGAGTCGCGTGCGCAGGACCCGGTCCTCCCGCTGTCGTTCTTCAAGAACCGCACGTTCCTGCTCGCGACCGGTATCGGCCTGGTGCTCGGCATCGGCATGTTCGCGGCGATCGGCTTCGTCCCGACGTTCCTGCAGATGGCGTCCGGCACCTCGGCTGCCGTGTCGGGTCTGCTGATGCTGCCGATGATGGTCGGCCTGATCGGCACCTCGATCGCGTCCGGCAACCTGATCACCAAGACCGGCCGCTACCGGATGTTCCCGATCATCGGCACGGTCCTGGTCGCCATCGCCATGCTCGCGATGACCCAGCTCGCCGCGGCCACCCCGATCTGGCTGATCTGCGCGTACCTGTTCGTCTTCGGCGCCGGGCTCGGACTGATCATGCAGGTGGTCGTCCTGGTCGCGCAGAACGCCGTGCCGGCCGAGCAGGTGGGCACCGCGACCTCGACGAACAACTACTTCCGCGAGGTCGGCGCCTCCCTCGGGACCGCCGTGTTCGGTGCGCTGTTCACGGCCCGGCTCACGACGTCGCTCACCGACGTGTTCACCGGCGCCGGCGGCTCGGCGACCGATGCGGCGTCGTCGGCGGGCAGCATCGACCCCGCGACCGTGGCGAAGCTGCCCGAGGCGGTGCAGGACGGCATCGTGAACGCGTACGCCGACTCGCTGGCACCCGTGTTCTGGTACCTGCTGCCGTTCATCGCCGTGGCGTTCCTGCTCGCCCTGTTCCTGCCGCAGATCACGCTCTCCGACACGGCCGGCATGGTCGCCCGTGGTGAGGCCGTCGGTGGTGATGAGGCTGACGAGCTCGAGCGTGCACAGCGCGCGGGCCGGGCGGAGTCCGTGCCGTCCGAGTCCGTGTCGTCGGGTGGTGAGACGCCGGCGTCCCGCCGGGACGCCTCCGACTGAGCGCGGCGCCGCCGGATCCGGCGGCGTCCTGCCGTCCGTCGTCCGGTCGCGCTCACTGCCGCGGCCGGCCCCGAGTCTCGGGCTCAGCGACCGATCTCGTGCTCGTCGGCGCGAGAACTGTCGCCCAAGCCGAGTCTCGCCGCGACAGCGTCGAGTCTCGCGGCGGCCGTGCGCTACGCGCCGGTGCTCGCGCGCCGGACCAGGCGGGTGGGGAGCGCTACCGGCTCGGCCGCGGTGCCGTCGAGCGTCGCGAGCAGCCGTTCCGCGGCCGCGCGCCCGAGGTCGGCGCCGGGCAGGGCGACGCTCGTCAGCGCGGGTGCCGTGACCGAGGACGACGGCAGGTCGTCGAAGCCGGCGACCGCGAGCTCCCCGGGGACCGCGATGCCCAGTGACCCGGCGACGCGCAGGACGCCGTAGGCCAGGGTGTCCGCCGCGGCGACGACCGCGGTGACGTCGTCGTCCTGCCAGGCCTCGATGACGTGCTCGGTGGCCGAGGCAGCGGCGTCCACGGTGAGGTCGGCGCGGGCGGTGACCTCGGACACGGTGATGCCGACGGCGGTGCACTCCTGCTCGAAGAGGTCGCGCCGGACCCCGAACGTCGTCGCTCGCGAGGTCCCGTCGAGGTACCCGACGCGGCGGTGCCCCCGTTCGTGCAGGTGCGCGACGAGGTCGTGGACGCCGAGGGAGAGGTCGTAGTTGACGGCCTCGGCACCACCGGGGGCGTCGAGGAGCACCACGGGCACGCTCGCGGACATCGACTCGCCGGCGGCCGGGGCGTCGACGAGGATGCCCGCCGGACGGAGGCGTTCGAAGCGGCGGACGTCGGCTGCCAGGGGCTGTGCGCCGCGCTCGGTGACCGACAGCACGAGCTGGAACCGGTCGCCGATGGTGTCGCGCACGCCGCGGATGACCTCGGCGAAGAAGGGGTTCGACAGGTCGGGGGCGATGAGGACGACCAGGTCGCCGCTGCCCCGCGCCAGGGAGCTCGCCGCGTGGTCGACGACGTAGCCGAGCTCGTCGACGGCGTCGCGCACCCGCGTGGCGATGGGGACGGAGACCCGGCCGCGGTCCTTGCCGTTGACGACCAGGGAGACCGTGGCGATGCTCGTGCCGGCGCGCTCGGCCACCATGGCGGCGGTCACACGGCGGCCGGGAGCGACGGATGAAGGCACGGGTCGATGCTACCGAGGACGCCTCGACGACTTGACGTCAAACGCTTGACGTGCTTCCATGTCAAACGCTTGACGCGCTGCGCGACGACGCTTTGTCGGAGCGCGGATCCCCACCGCGTCGAGCACAGACCCCTCGATTCCCCGAAGAAGTGGAGCGCCCAGCGTGCCCTCGAAGATCATCCTCGACTGCGACCCCGGCCACGACGACGCCGTCGCCATCCTGCTGGCCCACGGCAACCCGGACATCGAGCTCCTGGCCGTCACCACCGTCGTCGGCAACCAGACGCTGCCGAAGGTCACCCGCAACGCCCTCGCCGTCGCGCGCATCGCCGGCATCACCGGGGTGCCGTTCGCCGCGGGCGCCGATCGTCCGCTCCTGCGTCAGATCGAGGTCGCCCCGGACATCCACGGCGAGAGCGGCCTCGACGGGCCGATGCTGCCCGAGCCATCGTTCGAGCTCGACCAGCGGCACGCCGTCGACCTGATCATCGAGACGGTCATGGCGCACGAGCCCCACACCGTCACGCTGGTGCCGACCGGCGGCCTGACGAACATCGCCCTCGCGGCCCGCAAGGAACCCCGCATCGTCGAGCGCGTCAAGCAGGTCGTGCTCATGGGCGGTGGCGTGCACGTCGGCAACTGGAGCCCCGTCGCCGAGTTCAACATCGTCATCGACCCCGAGGCCGCGTCGATCGTCTTCGACGCCGGCTGGGACGTCGTCATGGTCGGACTCGACCTGACGCACCAGGCCCTCGCCACCCCGGAGGTCGCCGCACGCATCGCCGCCGTCGGCACCGCCCCCGCCGCGTTCGTCGGCGAGCTGCTCGACTTCTTCGGTCAGACCTACAAGGACGCGCAGGGCTTCGACGCCCCGCCGGTGCACGACCCCTGCGCCGTCGCCTACGTCATCGACCCGACCATCGTCCGCGCCGTGAAGGTCCCGATCCACATCGAGACCCAGGGCACCCTGACGCTGGGCATGACCGTCGCCGACTTCCGTGCGCCCGCGCCGGAGGACTGCCGGACGAGCGCGGCCATGGAGCTCGACCACGAACGGTTCTGGGACCTGGTCGTCGACGCCCTCGAGCGCATCGGCGAGACCCCCGACACCGGCTGGACCCCGCGCCCCGCCACGACCACCACGACCTCGGAGATCTGAGAACCATGACCACCACATCGACGAAGAAGTCGATCGGCGCCCTCACCGCGGCGCTCCTCGCAGCGTGCATCGCGTTCCAGCTCAACGCGAGCATGCTCAGCCCCGCGCTGGTCACCATGGCGCGCGAGCTCAAGACCGACGACGCCACCATCGGGCTCTCGCAGACCCTGTACTTCACGCTCGCGGCGCTGTTCTCGTTGTTCCTGCCGCGCCTGTCCGACATCGTCGGCCGCAAGCGCGTCCTGCTCGGCATGCTCGCCGTGATGCTCGTCGGCAGCATCGTCGCCGCGCTCGCCGTGAACGTGCCGATGCTGTTCGCCGGCCGGATCATCCAGGGCGTCACCGGTCCGGTCGTCCCGATCTGCCTGCTCGTCCTGCGCAACGAGATCGCCGACCCGAAGCGCTACGGCGCCGCGCTCGGTCTGCTCACGGCCGTGAACGGCGGCATCGCCGGCGTGGACGCCCTGGCCGGTGGCTGGATCGCCACGAACTTCGGGTTCCGCGGGATCTTCTGGGTCATCGCCGTCGTCACGGTCATCGCGCTGGCGCTCGTCGCCGTGTGGGGTGTCGAGTCGAAGCCGTCCGCGGGTACCCGGATGGACTGGATCGGTGTCGTGCCGCTCGTCGTCTCGGTCGGGGCGCTGCTCACCGCGTTCAACGAGGCCGGCAAGCTCGGCGCCGCCAACCCGGCACTGGTGATCGGCGGTGTCGTCGTCGCGCTCGCCGCCTTCGCGGTCTTCTGGGCGGTCGAGTCCCGCGTGCAGGAACCGCTCGTCGAGACCCGGTTCCTGAAGCGCCGTGCCACGTGGGCGCTCCTCGCGACGACGTTCCTGACCATGACGGGCGTCTTCGCGGTCGTCAACGGCCTCGTCACGTCGCTCGCGCAGAACGGCGACGCCGGCTTCGGCATGGAACCCGACCTCGCCTCGCTGGTGTTCCTCACCCCGTACGCGCTGGTCGGTTGGATCGTCGGTCCGTTCGCTGGACGCCTCGCGCCGACCATCGGCTACCGCGCCGTGCTCCGCTTCGGACTGATCGGCAGCATCGTCTCGACGGTCCTGATGGCGCTGGTGGGCGTGCACTCGCTGCCGGTCCTGGTCACCGCGACCGTGCTGATCGGCATCACGTACGCCGGCATCGCGAACATCATCCTGAACGGCCTGGGCATCGTGCTCTCGCCGGAGTCGAACCCCGGCTTCCTGCCCGGTCTGAACGCCGGTGCGTTCAACCTCGGCGCCGGGGTCAGCTTCGCCGTCCTGCCGGCGCTGCAGATCGCGCTCGGGGTCGGCGGGTCCGCGGGCACCGCCGGGTACTCCGGTGGCATGCTGCTCGGTGCCGTGATCACGACCGCCGCGCTCGCGATCTCGTTCCTCATCCCCCGCCCGGAGAGCGCCGAGACCACGTCCGTCGCGCCGCAGAAGGAGACCGTCCGTTGACCCAGACCATCGTGATCGTCGGATCGCTCAACGCGGACCTGGTGGTCCGGACCGAGCGGTTCCCGAAGCCCGGTGAGACCCTGCACGGGTCCGACCTGGCGATCCTGCCGGGTGGCAAGTCCGCCAACCAGGCGGTGGCTGCCGGGAGGCTCGGGGGCACGGTCCGCATGATCGGTGCGGTCGGCGACGACGGGAACGGTGCGCTGCTCCGCGACTCCGTCGCGGCTGCGGGTGCGGACACGACGCACGTCGCCGTCCGGGAGGGCGTGGCCACCGGCACCGCCGTCATCACGGTCGACGGCGCCGGCGAGAACACCATCGTGATCTCCGCCGGCGCCAACGGCACGCTGACGCCGGACGACGTGCCCGCCGACGCCTTCGACGACGCCGGCGTGCTCGGCCTCTGCCTCGAGGTCTCGATCGACGTCGTCCTCGCCGCAGCCCGGGCGGCGCACGCCGCCGGGGTCACGGTGCTGACGAACCTGTCGCCCTTCGGGGACGTCCCCGCCGAGCTGCTGGAGCTGACCGACGTCCTGCTCGTCAACGAGCACGAGGCCGAGTCGCTCGGCGAGCACGGTGTCGCGCGCTCGATCGTCACCCGCGGCGGCTCGGGCTGCGTCGTGCACGACGGCGACGACGAACCGGTGTCGATCGACGCCGTCCGGGTCGAGCCGGTGGACACGACGGGCTGCGGTGACGCCTTCATGGGTTCGGTGGCCCTGCGGCTCGCGGCGGGGGACTCCCTCGTCGACGCCGCACGGTTCGCGGTGGGGGTCGGGGCGTACGCCGCGACCAAGGCGGGCGCACAGGCCTCGTACCCGACCACGGCGGAACTCGAGGCGTTCCTGCGGGCGGAGGACGGGCCTCCCGGCCGTTGATCGCTTGCCCGGCCGCTAGCGTTGTGCCATGCGCGTGGGAGTCCTCGACATCGGGTCCAACACCGGCCACCTGCTCGTGGTGGACGCCCACGGCGGCGCAGCGCCGCTGCCGGCGTCCTCGTTCAAGCAGCCGCTTCGGCTCGCCGAGCACCTCGACGACGCCGGGGCGGTGACGCCGCAGGGCGTCGACGCGCTGACGCGGTTCGTCGCGGATGCCGTCCGCGTCGCCGAGGAACGCGGCTGCGAGGACATGCTCGCCTTCGCGACCTCGGCCGTGCGCGACGCGGTGAACTCCGACGAGGTGCTCGCCCACGTCGAGGCCTCGACCGGCGTGGAGCTCGCCGTCCTGTCCGGTGGGGACGAAGCGCGGCTGACGTTCCTGGCCGTCCGGCGGTGGTTCGGGTGGTCCGCCGGACGGCTCGCGGTCTTCGACATCGGCGGCGGCTCGCTCGAGATCGCCGGCGGAGCCGACGAGGCGCCGGACGTCGCGTGGTCGATGCCGATCGGCGCAGCTCGGCTCGCCCGCTCCTACTTCGCGGCGGGCACCCCGACCGAGGACGACGTCCGCCGCATCCGGCACGAGATCCGGGTCGAGATCGCCCGCGACGCCGGCAAGCTGCTCCGCGCCGGGCGTCCGGACCGTGCCGTGGCGACCTCGAAGACCTTCCGGTCGATCGCGCGGATCTGCGGGGCGGCGCCGTCGGGGGCCGGTCCGCTCGTGCCGCGGGTGCTCGACGGCGACGTGCTCCGGTCCAAGCTGCCGGCGTTGCTGACCATGTCGGTCGCCGAGCTGGCGGAGCTCCCAGGGGTGTCGGCGAGCCGGGTGCACCAGGTGGTGCCAGGAGCGCTCGTCGCCGCGGCCTGCCTCGACATCTTCGACCTGCCGGCACTGGAGATCTGCCCGTGGGCGCTCCGCGAGGGCGTGATCCTCGAGCGGCTCGACCAGCTGTCGGTGCTGGGCAACTCCCAGTAGTGACCGTTATGGTCAGTACATGACCAAAACGGACACACCTCGTACGCTCGTCCCCGGCATACTCTGGGCGGTCGCGGGGGTCGGATGGCTCGTCGGCGAGGCCGTCTCGGCGTCGGCGTTCCCCGGCTACAGCTACGCGACGAACTACATCTCCGACCTCGGGGTCCCCGACGTCGGCGCGTTCCAGGGACGGTCGATCGACTCGCCGCTGCACGTGCTCATGAACACGACGTTCATAGGGCAGGGCGTCCTGTTCGGGATCGCAGCGGTGCTCGCCGTCGTGGTGTTCCGTGCCGCGTCCCGCCGTGCGCGGGTGGCGACCGCGGTCCTCGCCGTGGTCCACCTGGTCGGGATGGTGCTGGTCGGCTCGTTCCACGGCAGTCAGACGAGCACCGACGGTGGCACCATCGTGTTCCACGTGCTCGGCGCCGCGGCAGCGATCACGACCGGCAACCTCGTGGCGATCACCGTCGGCATCGGGTCCCGGTCGCTGCGGGCACCGGCGGCCTACCGGATCACGAGTGTCGTGCTCGGCATCGTCGGTCTCGTCTCCCTCGTGATGCTCGTCGTCGACTCGTCGTCGACGGTGATCGACGTGCTCCCCGACGGCGTGTGGGAGCGTGCGTCCGTGTACACGATCGTCGCGTGGGAGCTCATGACCGGGATCACCCTGCTGGTCGCGGGGACCCGGCACCGGCGGGCGGCACGGGCCGCAGCGGTCGGCGCGTGACCCGCCCCGCGCGCCGGGCTCGGCCCTCCGCCGAGGAGATCAACGGGGACGTCCTGGACATCACCGCCGGGCTCATCGCCCGCCGCGGCATCAAGGACACCGCCGTGCAGGCCGTCGCCGACCAGGCCGGGTACTCGAAGGCGGGCATCCTCGCCCGGTTCACGAGCAAGGAGCAGCTCGTCGAGGCCGCACTCGCGCAGTGCACCGCGCAGACCGACACGGTGCGCGAGACGATCCGGCTGATGCCGTTCGGTCCGGACCGCGACGCCGCGGCGCTGGCCGGGATCACCGACCTCGCACTCGCCCGGCCGGGGTGGGCGGAGCTCGCCCTCGCCGCGTTCACGCTGCGACGCGGTGACGACGTCGGTGCGCGGCTGGTCCCGGTGGCCGCGATCCTGCTCGAACTCTTCGGCCTGGACCTCGGCGACCCCGCGGCCGCGTCGCTCGACCGACGAGCACGGGTGTCCGGTGCCTTCGGCGCGATCATGATGCTCGCGCTGACCTACGAGGACGACGCCTCGGCGACCGAGGCCCGGCCGCACGTGCTGCGGGTGGCGTGGGACGCCCTCGGACACGGCGGCGACGTGCCGGGGGCGGTCGGCTAGGTCCGTGTCGTCCGCGCGGACCTCGGCGGAGCGAGCAGCCACGGACGGATCAGCTTCGTCACGAACGGCAGCACCCAGAAGGTCATGATCGGCGTGAGCACGAGTGTCGTGATGAGCACCCGCGGCAGCGCTGCGAGTCCCGCGAACGACGGCACGAGCAGCCCGACGACGATCGTGAACGCCAGGTTCACCGGGAAGAAGCCGAGCCAGATGCTCACCGCCTGCTTCCACCGCGGGGGAGCGCTCGAGGCCGGGGCGTCCTGCGGGACGTCGAACCAGCCCTCGATCCCGGTGCGCTTCTCGACGCGGGACTCCACGACCAGGTCGCGGCCGAGGTCGAGCCAGCGGAGCCGGTCGTCGGAGTTCTCCCACGTGGCGAGCGAGTCGTGGTCGGCGAAGCGGTAGAGCATGTGCCACTCGCGGGACTGTGCCCGGGACCGCACCCACCCGGAGCCGAGGAAGCCCGGGTAGCGGTTGGCGAGGTTCACGCCGGACTGCACCCAGTGGGTGACCTCGGGGATGCGGTCGGGTTCGACCAGGCGGGTGATGGACACGGTGACGGGCGGGCCGGCGGTCTCGGGTGACGACTGCAGGCTCCCAGGCTCTTGTGGAGTCATGGGTCCAGTCTCGCGGACGTGTGTTACCGGCTCGTGTCGGACGGTCCTAGCTCGCCTGCTTCTTCTCGGCGGGCGCCTTCTTGGCCGCTGGCTTCTTGGCGGGCGCCTTCTTCGCCGGGGTCTTCTTCTCGGTGGCCTTCGCGGGCGCAGTCTTCTCGGCAGGCGCCTTCTTCGCCGGCGTCTTCTTCGTCGAGCCGGACGCGCTCGAGTCGGAACCCGACGACGAACGCGAGCTGGACGACGAGCGCGACCCCGAGCCTCCTGTCCGCTTCTTGTCCACGGACGCACGCAGGGCGGCCATCAGGTCGAGGACGTCACCGCCCTCACCCTCGTCGTCCTCGTCGTCCTTCGCGCCGAACGTCTTCTCGGTGTCGATGTCGTCACCGGCGTCGAGCTTGGCGTCGATGAGCTGCTGCAGTTCCTCTTGGTAGGAGTCGGTGTACCGGTCCGGATCGAAGTCCGTCGACATGCTCTCGACGAGCGACGAGGACATCTTCAGCTCGTTCGCGCTGACCTTCACCGACGAGTCCAGCGCCGTGAAGTCGGCGGCCCGGACCTCGTCGCCCCAGAGCAGCCCCTGCAGCAGGATGACGTCGTCGTGCACGCGCAGCACGCCGAGCCGGGTCTTCTGGCGCAGCGTGAACTGCACGATCGCGAGGCGGTCGGTCTTCGCCAGGGTCTCGCGCAGCAGCACGTAGGCCTTCGGTGAGCGCGAGTCGGGCTCCAGGTAGTACGTCTTCTCGAACATCATCGGGTCGACCTGCTCGACGGGGACGAACTCGAGCACCTCGACCTCGTGCGACTGCTCCTCGGGGAGCTGCTTGAAGTCGTCCGCGGTCAGCACCACGGTCTTGTCGCCGTCGTCGTAGGCGCGCTGGATGTCGGCGTACTCGACCTCGTGTCCGAACTCGCAGACGCGTTTGTAGCGGATGCGGCCCTTGTCCTCGTCGTGGACCTGGTGCAGGGACACGTCGTGGGTCTCGGTGGCCGCGTACACCTTGATGGGCACGTTGACGAGCCCGAACGCGATGGAGCCCTTCCAGATCGACCTCATGCGCACATGATGCCCGTGTCCGCACGGGAGCGCCCGCAGCCGACGGGTTCTCCACAGATCTGGGTTCGCTGGACCGTCGACCGGCCGACGCGAGCACGATGGGCGCATGAGCCAGCTCGACAAGCAGGACCCGCGCTCGCAGTTCGCCCGGCCGCCGTTCCCCGCGCAGACCCAGCAGGGGTCCGGGCTGGCCAGCGCGATGGACCCGCCGCCCGACCACGGCGAGGTCTCCTACCTCGGCACGGGGCGCATGCGGGGGTACCGCGTCCTCGTCACGGGGGCCGACTCCGGCATCGGCCGAGCTGCGGCGATCGCGATGGCCAAGGAAGGGGCCGACGTCGCACTGAACTCCCTGCCCGAGGAGATCGACGACCTGACCGAGGTCCGTGACGTCATCGCCGACCTCGGCCGAAACGCCGTGATGCTGCCCGGCGACCTGACGGACGAGGGCTTCTGCGACGAACTCGTCCGGACAGCGGTGCGCGACCTCGGCGGGCTGGACGCCCTCGTCACGGTCGCCGGGCACCAGCTGGTGCACGAGGACGTCACCGAGCAGTCGACCGAGGACTTCGACCGCACGATGAAGGTCAACCTGTACTCGCTGTTCTGGTTGGTCCGGGCAGCCGTGCCGCACATGGCGCCGGGCAGTTCGATCGTGACGACGAGCTCCGTGTCCGCCTACCAGCCGCAGGACCGCATGATCGACTACGCGGCGACGAAGGCCGCCATCATCACCTACACGAACGGCCTCGCGCGGCAGCTCGCGGCGAAGGGCATCCGGGCGAACACCGTGGTGCCCGGGCCGGTGTGGACGCCGCTGCAGCCGATCAGCTACCCGGGCGACGAGATCGCACGGTACGGCCAGGACACCCCCTTCGGCCGGCCGGCGCAGCCCGTCGAGCTCGGCAGCGCCTACGTGTACCTGGCGGGGCCGGAGTCGTCGTACACCTCGGGCACGACCCTGACGGTGGCGGGAGCGACCGGGGTGGCGCTGTGAGTCCGGCGGCCCGCAAGACCGTCGTCGTGGTCGGCGATCGGCGACTGGCGCTGACGAACACGGACAAGGTGCTCTACCCCGAGACCGGCACGACCAAAGGGCGGGTGATCGAGTACTACGAGCGTGTGGCGCCGTGGATGATCCCGCACGTCAAGGACCGCCCGGTGACCCGGAAGCGGTGGGCGAACGGCGTCGAGGGCAAGGTCTTCTTCGAGAAGAACCTGCCGGACTCCGCCCCGGACTGGGTCCGCCACCACACCATCCACCACTCCGAGCACGACAACGAGTACCCGATCGTCGACGACCTGCCGACCCTCGTGTGGATGGCGCAGCAAGCCGCGCTGGAGCTGCACGTGCCGCAGTGGCGGTTCGGTCCGCGCGGTGGGCAGCAGAACCCGGACCGGCTCGTGCTCGACCTGGACCCCGGCGAGGGCGTCGGCCTGCCCGAGTGCGTCGAGGTTGCGGTCGCAGCACGCGAGATCCTGCACGGCATGGGCCTCGACCCCTACCCGGTGACCTCCGGCTCGAAGGGGATCCACCTCTACGCCGCCCTCGACGGCCGGTCGACCACGGCGAACGTCTCCGACGTCGCGCACGAACTCGCGAAGGCACTCGAGCACGACCTCCCCGACCTGGTGCTGTCGTCGATGAGCCGGGCCGAGCGGACGGGCAAGGTGTTCGTCGACTGGTCGCAGAACAACGGCAACAAGACGACGATCGCGCCGTACTCGCTGCGCGGCCGCGAGCGGCCGACGGTCGCAGCACCCCGCACATGGAAGGAACTCGAGGAACGCGGGCTCGCGCAGCTCACGTTGGACGAGGTCCTCGAACGCCTGCAGGCGCACGGGGACCACCTGCACCCGGTTGCGTCCGGCTCGTTGGCCGTCGGGCGCGACGACCACGGTCACTGGGACAACGACCGGACCGAGCGTGCGAACGAGGCCGAGCAGCCGGCGCGCGACCGGCTCACCGCCTACCGCGCGAAGCGCGATGCCTCGAAGACGCCGGAACCGGTGCCCGAAGGAGCCCCCACGGTCCGGAAGGACGGCACCCCGACGTTCGTGATCCAGGAGCACCACGCCACCCGCGACCACTACGACTTCCGGCTCGAGCACGACGGCGTGCTCGTGAGCTGGGCCCTGCCGAAGGGTGAACCGACCGACCCGGGGAAGAACCACCTGGCGGTGCAGACCGAGGACCACCCGCTCGAGTACGGCGCGTTCGAGGGCACGATCCCGAAGGACGAGTACGGCGGCGGCACGGTCACGCTCTGGGACGACGGCACCTACGAGCTCGAGAAGTGGCGCGAGGGGCAGGAAGTCATCGTCACCCTGCACGGTCGGACCGGCGGCGCTCGCCGACTGGCGCTCCTGCACACCCGCGGCCGTGGCGGCGGGGACGAGAAGAACTGGCTCATCCACCGCACGAAGGAGCAACCCGACCGGCTGGCGGACGCCGGCGGCGCGACGGACGCGGGGCGGGCCTCCCGTCCCACCGCCGCGCACCGTGACGGACAGCGGCGCATCAGCGGAGCCAGTCCTGCGGACACCGCTCCGGGGGACCGACGGACCATGCAGGCCACCCTGGCGAAGGACGCACCCCGGCTGGACCCGGCAGACTGGGCGTTCGAGATGAAGTGGGACGGCGTCCGCGCGCTCGCCACCGTCCGGGACGGCTCGGTCACGCTGCGGAGCCGGAACGACAACGACCTGACGGAGCAGTACCCGGAACTCCAGGAGCTCGGCGACCGTGCCGGGGTCGACGGCGTCTTCGACGGCGAGATCGTCGCGTTCGACGACCGGGGGCGCCCGAGCTTCCAGCTCCTGCAGAACCGGATGGGCCTGACGAAGGCGCGTGAGGTGCGGGCGGCGCAGCAGGCGACCCCCGTGCGGTTCCTGCTCTTCGACGTGCTCGAGGCCGACGGGCACGAACTCACCCACCTGGCGTACGACGCCCGACGGCAAGCACTCGAGACGGTCGTCGAGCCCGGCGGGGCGATCGACGTGCCGCCGGCCTCGCAGGGGGACCTCGACGGCGTGATGGCGTCGTCGCAGGAGCAGGGCCTCGAAGGGGTCGTCGCGAAGAAGCGCAGTTCGAAGTACGCCGAGGGCAGGCGGTCCGAGGCCTGGCTGAAGCTGAAGCACCACGCCACGCAGGAAGTCGTGGTCGGTGGGTGGAAGCCGGGCAGTGGTCGTCGAGCGGGTGGGATCGGCTCGTTGCTGCTCGGCGTGCCGGGTCCGGACGGTCTCGAGTACGTCGGCAAGGTCGGCACCGGGTTCCGTGACCGCGACCTCGACGAGATCGCCGCAGCGCTGCGACCGCTCGACCGGAAGACCTCGCCGTTCGTCGACGTGCCGCGGATCGACGCACGGGACGCGCACTGGGTGACGCCGAAGCTGGTGGGCGAGGTCGAGTTCGCCGAGTGGACCGGTGACGGACGCCTGCGGCAGCCGTCCTGGCGGGGCTGGCGGCCGGACAAGGACCCCGAGGACGTGGTGCGCGAGCGCTGACCTGCCGCCGGACCGGCCGCCCTGTGCCAGCTCGCGAACGCGCTGATGCGTGCGCATGGGGTCCGCCCGTGGCGAAATTCCGTCCCCCGTCCGTCGCCAGGGCGGGGGACGTTTCCACCCGTCCGGCCGCCGATCCGCCGCCGACTGTTACGTTCGCCGGGACGAAAGGGCCTGGGGATGAGCTCGAGCAAGTACCTGCCGCCGTACACGGCCGAGGAACGCGTCGCGATCAACGGGGATCGTGCCGCACGGATCCCGGTCGATCCGGGGGCCGTGGTGACCGACACCGAAGCGACCTACGCGGACTTCCTCGCCGACGAGACCGACGAGTAACCACCGGGGCGGGGGAGAAGACGGCCCGTGCACCGGATCAGGGAGCGCACGGGCCGCCGTCGAAGCACCGTGACCGACCCTTCAGGGATGGCCGGCCACGGCGCGCTCGGACCAGGCACGCGGAGGCGTACCTGGTAGGCACGTACTGAAGACGTGACGAACGCCCGATTCGTCACACGAGAATCCGAGATCCGCGAAGAGGAGCTGCCCCTGTCCAGCGACGAAGCCCTCGCGGCGTTGTCCGACGCGTCGCTCGTCGAGCGCAGCGCCGACGGCGACACGGCTGCGTTCGGGGTGCTGATCCGTCGGTACGGACCGCACATGCGGGCCTACGCGGCGCGGATCCTCGGGTACGGCGACGGCGAGGCCGACGACGCCGTCCAGGAAGCCGCACTGCAGGCCTGGCAGCGCATCGACCGGGTCGAGGACCCGGAGCGGGTGCGCAACTGGCTCTTCCGGATCGCGGCCAACAAGGCCCTCGACCGGCTCCGCAGGCGGCACCCGCACGCCGACCTCGAAGCGATGGTCGACGCCCCGGACGAACGACCCGTCGACGAGGTCGTCGCCACCCGGATGCAGGTGCGGGAACTCGCGCGTATCGTGCAGGCACTCCCGGACGCACAGCGCGCCGTCTGGGTGATGCGCGAGGTGGGTGGGGCGCCCTACGCCGAGATCGCCGAGGCGACCGGGCTGCCCGCGACGACCGTCCGCGGGCTGCTTGCACGTGCGCGGCGACACGTGCTCGAACAGATGGAGGGGTGGCGATGACCGACGACGTCGACGACCGGCACGGTGCCTTCACGCTGGACGAACTCTCCGACTACCTCGACGCCGACCGGACTCCGGTCCGAGCGGACATCGAGGGCGATCCCGAAGCCGTCGCCGCACTCGAGCGGCTGCAGGCCCTGCGGGTGGCGTCACGGGACCTGCTCGACACCGAGGCATCGGCGGACGGCGACGAGCGCTGGATCAGCTCGGTGCTCGCGTCCATCCGGACGACCGCCCACGCCGGACGGGACATCCCGGTCCCCGACGACGATCCCGCCGCGCACCTGGTCGTGACCGAGGGGGCTCTGCGCGGACTCGTCCGCACCCTCGGTGACGACGTGCCCGGTGTCGTGGTCCGACGGACCCGGTTCAGCGGCGACGTCGGGGTCCCCGGCGGCGCCGTGGACGTCGACGTCGCCATCGTGGTCACGCTCGAGGCATCGGTGTCGGACCGAGCCGAGGCGCTCCGGGCGCACATCACGTCGGTGCTCGGCGCGCACGCACCGTTCCGGATCCGCAGTGTCGTCGTCCGCGTCGCCGACGTCGTGGTCGGGGGGACACCGTGACCGCGGACGTCCGGGCGCTCTCCCGCGAACTCACCGCGGTCGTCCTCGCGGTGCCGGGTGTCCGGTCGGTCCTGCCGCCCGGACCCGGACTCGCCACGCTCGTGCGCGACGTCCGCTCCGTGCTCGAGATCCCGCGGGACGGTGGGGCCGTGCTCGTGCAGGACCGCCCGGACGGGGCGCGGATCCGCGTGGTCGTCACGACCGACCGGGGCGTGCCGACGATCACGGTCATCCGGGCAGCGCGTGACGCCGTCGTGACCGCAGCGCGCCACTTCCTCGGGGCAGCGCCCTCCGACGTCACGGTCCGCGTCGTCGAGATCGACTGACGCCGCGACCCGACTGGACGCCGACAGCTGGGCCGGCTCAGCCGGCGCGGCGGCCGTCAGTCGGCCGGCGCGGTGAACGTCAGGCGGCCGGTGCCGGTCCGTCCGACGGCTCGGCGTCGTCCGCGACGGGGAGGTCCTCGTCGACGAGCTCGTCCTCGCCGGGCTCGGACACCTCGGCCGCAGCGGCCTTGGCCTCGTCGATGGACTCCTGCGAGCGGCGGAGGAGGTCGTCGTCGTGTGCAGTCTGGTCGCTCATGCTCCCGGAGGCTACGCGGGTGTGCCTGTGTCAGCGTCCCGACGTCCGGCCGGGCGGTGCGATCCCGAAGGTGTCCCGCCCCGCGGATCGGTGCTGGGGTGGGGAGGTTCGAAGTCGACCGCTGAGGTCGGAGCCGGTGACGAGGGCATCGCCGGCGCGGCCGGTGCGCCGTACGCGTCGGCCGCGTCGAGCACGGCCCGCGTCGCCGCCGCGGCCGTCCGCAGGGCGTCGCCGATCGGCATCGCCCGGTGGCCGGGGGTCCGGACCTCGACGCCCCACGGCTCGTCGAAGCCGAGCTCACGGACGGTGCGCACGAGCCCCGGCAGGTCCCACGCGCCCGCGCCGGGCAGGTACCGTGCCTCGCGGGCTTCTTCGGACAGGGTCATGCTGGCCGGGGTGTGCAGGAGCCCGTCGCTCAGTTCGACCGCGGCGAGCGTCGCGGGCGCGACCGCCTGGCGGATCGACGCCAACGTGGACCCACCCCGCAGGGTGTGCATCGCGTCGAGCAGGAGCCCGCCGTTCGGGTGACCCGCCGCTGCGACGAACCGCGAGGCCCGTTCGATCGTCGGCAGGTTCGACCACGGCTCGGGTTCGAGGACGAGCTGCGCGCCGACGGCCGCGGCCTGGTCGGCCAGCACGGCCCAGTCCTCGGCCATCGTGATCGGTGAAGCGCCGGGCAACGTCGTGTCGGCACGAGCGATCACCTGCCAGGCGCGGAGCGCGGCGGCGGCCTCGAGGACCACCCCGCGGTCGGCGGCGTCGTCGTCGGTCCGGCTCGTGCACGTCCACCAGCGGTCGAGCGGCCCCAACTGGACCCAGACGATCCCCGCACCGTCGAGCATGCGGCGGAGTTCGGCGAAGCCCGTCGTCGCACGCACCTCGTGCAGGTCGTCGAGTGACAACGAGAGTCCGGCGAACCCAGCGGCACCGACCGCGTGGACGCGTTCGGTGATGGGCTCGTCGCCCGCCCACGTCCACGACACCGCCAGCAGATCGTGTTCCATCACGGCCGTACCTCCGTCATCCCGGAGCAGCTGCAGACGCCCGTCGCGATGGTCCTGCCCCGTGTGTGTGACGCCGCGATCCCCACCTGGCGTCGCACCAGGGATACCCGGCGTGTCTGCGAGCCCTCCCAGCGGCGCGTCACACTGCGGAAACGCCGGTCAGACGATGCGGGTGCGGACCGTGCCGATGCCGGCGATCGTGCCGACGACGAGTTGTCCGCGTTCCAGGGCCCCGACCCCCTCGGGCGTCCCCGTCATGAGCAGGTCCCCGGGGGCGAGCGTCACCGACCGCGACAGCGCCGCGATCGTCTCGGCCACCGACCAGATCTGCTCCGCCAGGTCACCGACCTGCCGTCGTTCGCCGTCGACGACGAGCTCGATCACACCGGCCGTCGGGTCGATGCCCTGCGCCGGGACGATCGCGCCGATCGGTGCCGAGGCGTCGAACCCCTTCGCCGTGTCCCAGGGCCGACCGAGGCGCTTGGCCTCGGCCTGGAGGTCGCGTCGGGTGAGGTCGATGCCCACCGCGTAGCCCCAGACGTGGGTGAGCGCGTCGTCGACGCCGATGTCCGCGCCGCCGGTGCCGATCGCGACGACCAGTTCGACCTCGTGCTCGAGCTGGGTCGTCCGCGGCGGGTACGGGGTGTCCGCGTCGTCGACGACGACGGCGTCCGCCGGTTTGGTGAAGAAGAACGGCGGCTCGCGGTCCGGGTCGTGCCCCATCTCGCGTGCGTGCGCCGCGTAGTTCCGCCCCACGCAGAAGACGCGTCGGACGGGGAAGCGTGCGCCCGTGGTCGTGGGGACGGTCGGGAGGCTCGGGGCCGGGATGACGAGGTCGGTCACGGTCTCAGCGTGGCAGGCTCGCAGGGCGTCGGTTCAGCTCTCACCGAAGGACGCCTCGTACTTGAGCTTCCGCGCGCGGGCGCGCTCCTGCCGTTCGCGCCACTCGATCCGCAGTTGCGCAAGTTCCTCTTCAGCGCCTTCCGCGCGCATGAGCGGCGCGTAGTGGGGGCTCGCAAGCAGCCGTGGGGTCGTCAGCTCTCGGTTGTCGAGCAAGCGCTTGAATGCCTCATCGGTGAGCGTCGAGATCATCAGCGTTCTCCTTCCGGCTGTTCGTGCGTGTGTGGTCGCGGCGCTTCAGACCCCGCGAGCGCCCGGGACATCCAGGTGTCGTCGTCGGTCGTCCATGTCCTGGTGACGAGCGCCGCGGACATCAGGGCGGCTGCGGCTCGTTTGCCTTCGTCGTCCGAGGTCGCGCGGTCGGCGACCCACGACCAACGCTGCCACCAGAGATCCCGGTGCCCCAAGAACTCGGTATTTCGCCGCCCGGCCCGCCCGTCGACGACCGACACGACCAACGCGCCGACGGCCACGAGAGCCCCGACCACCGACACGACCGCACTCGTCAACGCGACGTCCATGTGGACCACCCTGACGCCACATGACCGGCCACGCGGCGGGCGTGTCCGGTCTCCTGTGGACGGTGATCCGGGCCTCCCGGCCTGTGCAGGAGGGATCAGGCAGACGGGTCCTGCGGCCACCCCGAGAACTCCCACCCGTCGACGGACGGGTGGTCCTCGCCCCGTGAGTAGGCGTACTCGCGGGCCGCGTCCCGTGCGGTGGACAGCCGGTCGAGCAACTCGGCGTGTGCGCCCGCGTCCACCCGGGTCAGCGCGTCGTGGGCCAGCGAGAACCGGTCCATCTCGCTGAGCATCAGCATGTCGAACGGCGACGTGGTGGTGCCGCGCTCGAGGAACCCGTGCACGTGCAGGTCGTCGTGGCCGTTGCGGCGGTACGTCAGCTGGTGCACGAGCGACGGGTAGCCGTGGAACGCGAACACCGTCGGGGTCCCGGGCAGGAAGAGCGCGTCGTACTGCTCGTCGGGGATCGCGTGCTCGTGCTTCCGGTGGTCACCGAGGGCGAGCAGGTCGACGACGTTGACGACCCGGACGCCGACCCCGGGGGCGTGCTGCCGGATGATGTCCGCGGCGGCGACCGCCTCGATCGTGGGGACGTCCCCGGCGCAGGCGAGGACGACGTCGACGCGTCCGACGGTCTGCTCGGTGCCAGCCCAGTCCCAGACCCCGAGACCTGCGTCCGCGTGGGCGACGGCGTCCTCGAGGGACAGGAAGACGGGCTCGGGGTGCTTCCCGGCGACGATCACCTCGATGCGGTCGGTGGTCTCGAAGGCATGTGCCGCGACGGCGAGCAGGGTGTTGGCGTCGGCGGGCAACTTGATCCGCACCAGGTCCTGCTGCTTGGACGCGACGACGTCGAGGAACCCGGGGTCCTGGTGGGAGAACCCGTTGTGGTCCTGCCGCCAGACGTGCGACGACAGCAGGATCGACAGGTTCGACACGGGCGCACGCCAGTCGATGTCGGTCGAGGACTCCAACCACTTGGCGTACTGCCCGACCATCGAGTCGATGATGTGGGCGAACGCCTCGTAGGTGTTCAGGAGCCCGTGCCGGCCGGAGAGGACGTAGCCCTCGAGCATGCCCTCCAGCAGGTGCTCGGACAGCACCTCGGTCACGCGTCCACGGGCAGCGAGGTGCTCGTCGCCGACCGCGCGTTGTGCCCGCCACACGCGCGAGGTGACGTCGAAGACCGCGTCGAGCTTGTTCGAGATCGTCTCGTCCGGGCCGAAGAGCCGGAACGACGACGGGTTCTTCGTGATCAGTGCTGCGAGCCACGGGCCGAGCGTGCCGGTGGCCGAGGCCGTCGAGCCGGCGGGGACCCCGTACGCGTCGAGCGCGGGCCGGTCGAGGGCCGTCCGGATGCGCCCGCCGTTGGCGTGGGGAGTGGCGCTCATCCGGTCGTCGCCGGTGGGACGGATCGTCGTCATGATCCCGACGGGGTCCCCGTCCGCGTCGAAGAGCTCCTCGGGTCGGTAGGACCGCATCCACTCCTCGAGCTGGGCGCGGTGTGCGGGGTTCTCGCGGACCTCGGACAGCGGCACCTGGTGGGCGCGGAACGTCCCCTCGACCTGCTGGCCGTCGACCTCCTTCGGCCCGGTCCACCCCTTCGGGCTGCGGAGGATGATCATCGGCCAGCGGGGGCGCAGGTCGGCGGCGCCGGCGGGTTGCCCGGCAGCCGCACGTTCGGCCTGGGCCCGGGCCGCGGCCTGGATGTCGTCGATCGATGCGAGCGCTCGACGCAGAGCGCCGTCGAACAGGGCGTGCACGGCGTACGGGTCGTCGTCGACCCGCTTCGAGTCCACCACGATCGGCTCGTAGCCGAGGCCACGGAAGTAGGCGGTCAGGTCCGCACCGGGGATGCGGGCGAGGACGGTGGGGTTCGCGATCTTCCATCCGTTGAGGTTGAGGATCGGGAGCACGGCACCGTCCGACACCGGGTCGAGGAAGGTGTGCGCCTGCCACGACCCCGCGAGCGGGCCGGTCTCAGCCTCACCGTCACCGACGACGCAGGCGACCACCAGGTCGGGATTGTCCAGGGCCGCTCCGTACGCGTGGGCGAGGGAGTAGCCGAGCTCGCCGCCCTCGTTGATCGACCCGGGCGTCTCGGGTGCCGCATGCGACGGGATCCCGCCGGGGAACGAGAACTGCCGGAAGAAGCGCTGCAGGTCGTCGTCCGCGTACAGCTCGCCCCACGTGCCGTCGAGCCAGGCGTTCGCGTTCATCGCCGGGCCGCCGTGGCCCGGTCCGCAGACGTAGAGGAACTCGCGCCCGGTCTCGGCGATCAGTGCGTTGCAGTGCGCGTACACGAGGTTGAGGGCGGGCGAGGTGCCCCAGTGTCCGAGCAGCCGGGGCTTGATGTCGTCGGGCTCGATCGGCCGCCCCAACAGCGGGTTGTCGAGCAGGTAGATCTGCCCGACCGTCAGGTAGTTGGCGGCACGCCACCAGGCGTCGACCGCCCGGAGTCGGTCGGTGGTGGAGAGCTGTGCAGGAGCCATGCCCCCACGCTACGAAACGCCGAGCCCGTGAACCTCAGGAAACCCGTCCCAAACCGATCGCGGGGGTGCACCGAATGAGTTGCACAGGGCAAAAGCCCAGGGCGCTCTCCGGTCAGACATGGCCGTTGTTCAGCGTACGCACAGGAGCATACGTCGGCCGTCGGCCGGGGTGCCCACACAGCAAAGGACAGATCACCATGCGCAAGAGCCTGAAGACCTCCATCACCCTCGCCACGACCGGCGCCCTCGTCCTCGGCGGTGCCGCGTTCGGCATCTCCTCCGCCCAGGCCTCCACCCCGACCATCCACACGGTCTCGTCGTCGTCGTCGAAGATCCCCGCACCGGTCGCCTCCGTCCCCGAGGTCCTCGGCGGGTCCACCGCCGTGAAGCTCGACTCCGGCTTCACCGACGCCCTCACCGCCCTCAAGCTCACCCCCGGCGTCTCCGGCGACGCGACCCTCGCTGACGGGTCGGTGTCGTTCCCGATCACCGCCGGGTCGGTCACCTACTGGTCGCCGGACGGCAACTACAAGCCCTACGTGCAGGGCCTGCTCAACCACGACGACTCCGGCCTCACCCTGAAGGCCGGCGACACCACCGTCACGCTCGAGAACTTCGTCGTGAACCCGGGCTCCTCCAAGCTCTACGGTGACGTCCTGGTCAACGGCAAGGTCGCCGCGTCCAACGCGTTCCTGTTCGAGCTCTGGGGCGGTTCCCTCAAGCCCCTCCAGCTCGAGGGCGACAACGCCATCCTGACCGGCACCACCGTCCACGTCTCCGAAGACGCCGCCGGCCTGCTGAACAAGACCTTCGGCACCGACGCCGTCAAGCGCGGCCTCCTCGTCGGCACCGCCACCATCACCGCACAGATCAAGTAACACCCCGCACCACCGCACCACAAGAGAAGGGCCGCCCCGGGCAACCGGGACGGCCCTTCTGCGCGTTCAGTGACGCCGGCGCCACCACCGGCGGCGACGGTCGTCAGACGCGGCCGTCAGCGCGGCCGCAGCCGCCGCGGCGGACGCGAGTCGGGCCTCCCGGCGGGCACGCCACGCGACCAACTCGCCGTCGACGTCCCGCAGCGGCGTGACGACCGGCGGCCCACCGAGCAGCTGGCGTCGGGCTTCCTTCACCCGGGCGTTGAAGTCCACCAGGACATCGCGCACGTCGGCCTCGGTCGACAGTGCGTCGAGGGCATCGTCGAGTTCCGCGTCCTCGGTGCGGAGTGCGAGGGCGGGCGGAGCGATCCCGCGGATGTCCTCGCGTTCGATCTTGGAGCGGATCCACCAGTCCGGGTCGTGCTGCCCGTCGTTCCCGGGCAGGGGCTTGCCGTGGTACGGATTGCCCTCGAAGACGCCGCGGCGCTCGGCCTCCTCGATCTGCGCCCGAGCGTGCGCGGCGACGTCGGCCGCCTTCAGCAGTCGGCGTTCCTCGCGCACTTCGTCCGGGTCGAGCGACCCCCGCTCGATCTCACTGTCGACCAGCTGCTGGTAGCGGTAGCGAGCGGCCCTGCGGAGCCGGTCCATCCGTGCATCGACGTCGTTCATGACCCCTCCATGATCACTCCGAGCGGTCGTCCTCGCCAGTCAGTTCCTCGATGGTCAGCGCTGCCTGGATGAGCGCCAGGTGCGACAGCCCCTGGGGGAGGTTGCCCATGAAGGAGCCGTCCTCGCTGATCATCTCGCTGAACAGCCCGACGTCGTTCGCCTGGCCGACCATCTCGTCCATCAGGGACCGTGCGTCGTCGATCCGGCCCGTGCAGGCCATCGCAGCAGCGAGCCAGAACGAGCACGCGACGAAGGGCGACTCCTCGTCCTCGATGCCCGAGTAGCGGTACACCAGCGGTCCGCGCTGCAGGTGCTCCTCGATCGCCCGGATGGTCGACGCCATGCGCGGGCCGCGGTCGAAGGAGCTCATCGCGTGCAGCAAGATCGACGTGTCGAGCGCATCCGAGCCCGGGTACATCACGTAGTGACCGCGTTCCTCGTCCCAGCCGTGCTCGGCGACCCACTGCTCGATGAGCTCGCGGTTCTCGATCCACTTCTCGCGCGGTCCGTCGATCATGCCGGCGTCGTGGAGGTCCACCGCGGCGTCGAGTGCCTGCCAGCAGCCGATCTTGCTCGTGACGTAGTGCTGGGTGTCCTCGAGCTCCCACATGCCCGAGTCCGCCTCCTCCCACCGGTGGCAGGCGTCGTCGGCGAGTTGCTGCAGGACGGCCGCGGTCTTCCGGTCCAGGACGTTGCCGGCGGCGACGTACTGGCGCAGGATCTCGAAGACGTCGCCCCAGACCCCGAGCTGCAGCTGGTCGCCGGCGCGGTTGCCCACCGTGACCGGGCCGATGCCGTTCCACCCGGGGACGTCGCGCTCCTCGACGTCGTCGCTCTTCGTGCCGTCGAGCTCGTAGAAGATCGGCATGTCCTCGTCGTGCTCGGCGATGGTGCGCATCACCCACGACACCGCCGCGTGGGTCTCCTCGCGCAGGCCGAACCGGGTCAGCGCGTGCACGGTGTACGACAGGTCGCGCACCCAGGCGAACCGGTAGTCCCAGTTCTTGCCGCCGGTCCGGTCCTCGGGCAGGCTCGTGGTCGGCGCCGCCGCGATCGCTCCGGTCGGCGAGAAGATGAGCAGCTTCAGGGCGAGGGCACTGCGCTGCACCGCCTCGGCCCAGGGGCCGTCGTAGGAGAACTCCTCCGACCAGGTCGCCCAGTTGTCGATCGTGCGGTCCATCGCGGCGAGTGCGCTCTCCGGCCGCGGCATGAAGATCGGCTCGTCGTGCGTGCCGACGATGGTCAGGATGTGCTTCGATCCGCCGCCGGTGGTGAACCGGCCGGAGAAGCGCGGGCGGTCGTCGTCCACCGGGTCGAACCCCTGCTCGACGATCGCGATCGTGATGCCGTCGATGCCGATGACGGCGCCGTTCGCGGTGTCGAGGCGCTTCGGCTCAGCGGTACCCAGCAGGGTGCCGGGCACCACGGCCCACTCGAACTCCACGGAGCCGCTGACCCCCTGGACGCAGCGCGCGACCTCGGCCCACGGCAGACGTCCGGCGACCCCGGTGACCATCGCGTCCGTCACAGTCGCCCGTCCGGACGGTGTCGTCCACGTGGTGACGAGCACGTTGGTGCCGGGCAGGTACTCGCGGGTGACCTCAGCAGACCGGTCCACGGGGCGGAGCGCCACGTGGCCGCCGTGTTCAGCGTCGAGGATCTCCGCGAACACGGGCGGTGAGTCCATCGAGGGGATCGGCAGCCAGTCGATCTGCCCGTCGCGGGCGATGAGCGCGACGGTCCGGCCGTCGCCGATCGCTCCGTAGGTGCGGAGCGGGGCGTACCCGTCGGTGCGTGCGTGGGTGTCGACCGCGTCGAGGGTGTCTTCGGTGCGCTCCGTCATGCACCCAGACTGCCCGGGCCCGGGGCGCGACCATCAGGCGGACGTACCCCGCTGTGGAGAACGCCCGCCGTCCTCCCTCGCAGGCTCGGTCGGCGCGGCCCGCGCAACGCTTCGCGTCGCCGCTGAGCGGGCCGCGCCGGCTGTGCACGAACCGCGACACGCCCGGGTGAGTTGCGCATCCCGGGCGTGTCGCACTACTGTCGCTCTGCTGCCCATCGGCAGGCACGCCCGCGGCACCCACGCCGCCGGCGTGAACGCCCGCCCCGGGCACACCGGAAGGACCGCGCATGCGCGCCGTGCAGCACAACGAGGAACGCGTCGAGCTCCAGCTCGACGCGACCGCCGTGCTGCCCGAACAGCCGCAGCAGTGGTCCCTCCGCTATCCCGCGTAGGCACGGAACGTCCCACGACGCCCCGTGCCCACCCGGCCCGGGGCGTTCGTCTTCCTGCTCATCCTCGCCACGTCGCGCTCGACGTCGCCCGGCGCGCAGGCCGGACACCGTCCCGGACCGTCATCGAAGACCGTCCAGACGTCCGTCCTGACGACCGTCCAGAAAGCGAGACGAAGCAATGAAGAAGATCAACGACCGGCTGCTCAGCTGGGCCTCGATGCTCGAGGACAACACCGAGCAGCAGGCCCGCACGACCGCCCGCATGCCGTTCGTGTTCCCGCACCTGGCCCTGATGCCGGACGCCCACCTCGGCCTCGGCGCCACCGTCGGTTCCGTCATCCCGACCCTCGGCGCGGTCATGCCGGCTGCCGTCGGCGTCGACATCGGCTGCGGCATGATCGCGGTCCGGACCCAGTTCACCGAGGCCGACCTGCCCGACGACCTGCAGGAGCTGCGCGAGCAGATCGAGCGCGCGATCCCGCTGTCGGCGGGCGCGTCGAACCGGAAGATCGTCGCGACCGCCGAGCCGCGGATCGCCGACCTCGAGGCGATGGCCGATGCCGCCGGGTTCGACCCCGCGCAGGCGCACGGCGGCTGGCGCAACCAGCTCGGCACGCTCGGCTCCGGGAACCACTTCATCGAGGTCTCCCTCGACGAGGAGGACCGGGTCTGGCTCTTCCTGCACTCCGGATCGCGGGGCGTCGGCAACAAGATCGCACAGCGGCACATCACGGTCGCCAAGCGGCTGATGGAGCGCTGGTGGATCCAGCTGGCCGACCCCGACCTGGCCTACCTGGTCGAGGGCACGCCTGAGTTCGACCGGTACATCGCCGAGCTGCGGTGGGCCCAGCACTTCGCGCTGCTCAACCGTGAGGAGATGATGGACCGCGTCGTGCGGCAGCTGTCCGAGGTCGTCGGCACCCCCGTCGACGAGCAGGAGCGGATCAACTGCCACCACAACTTCACGCAGCGCGAGACGCACTGGGGGAAGTCCGTGTGGGTGTCCCGCAAGGGCGCGATCCAGGCGACGGCCGGTCAGGCCGGCCTGATCCCCGGGTCCATGGGCACGGCGTCGTACGTCGTCGAGGGCCTCGGCAACAAGCCGTCGCTCGAGTCGTCGCCGCACGGTGCCGGTCGGCTGTTCTCGCGGAGCGCGGCCCGGCGGACCTTCACGCACGACCAGCTTCGGGAGGCGATGGTCGGCATCGAGTACCGCGACACCGACGCGTTCCTCGACGAGATCCCCGGGGCGTACAAGCCGATCGACCAGGTCATTGCGGACGCGTCGGACCTCGTGTCGATCCGACACACGCTGCGGCAGGTCGTCAACGTGAAGGGCGACTGACGTGACGGTTGCGACCCTGCCCGACGTCCTACGCGCCGTCGAGTCCGCGTGGGCGGCGCGGCCCGAGCACGACGTCTCGTGGCCGGCCCCGCATCCGGACCGTGCTCCTCTGGACGAGGAGTACTCCCGCGTCACCGACCCCGAGCGGTACCTCGTGGTCGGTGCGCGCGTGGAGGTGTGGGTCGAAGTCCTCGTCGACCTCGGCCTGGCCGAGCGGACCACGCGGCCCGACGGCGTCCTCCGGCTCGTCCCGGTCGCCGACGGCGCGCTGGTGCTCGACGTCGACGTGCGGTCGATGGACGGGCTCCCGGGCACCGCCGTCGACCTGTCCGTCGGCGACCCGGCTGCCGTGGTCGGATCGCAGCCGAACTGCGGGTGCGATGCGTGCGATGACGGCTCCGAGACACTGCTCGAGGCGGTCGACGAGATGTTCGTCGGCATCCTCGGTGGTGGCTTCGTCCTCATCGACTCGAAGCACTCGCAGATCGTCGCGACGGCGGACGGCTGGAGTGCCACGGGCAACACCGGGGACGTCGCTGCGGCGGTCGCCGCAGCGCGACGCGGCGTGCGCCGTCGGGGGTGGCGCACCCTGGTCGGCGCGGCCTGGTGGGTGCGCTGACGACGGTGCAGACGGGAGGCGCGGATCAGACGCGCCCCGTGCCTCCCGTTCGGTGCCGGGTAGCGTCCACTGCCCGGCGCGGCCCGGACAGACCGGCCCGCGTCGGGCACGCTTGACCGGATGGGCGACACAGCAGAGCACGCAGCACGGGAGACCGGACGACAGGTCCGACGAGCAGCGGACAGCCGCCGGTTCGAGCTGACCGCTCGTGCCGGCTTCGTCGGCAGCGGCATCGTCCACCTGCTGATCGGGTACCTCGCGATCCTGCTCGGCATCGGGAACGCGTCCTCCGGCGGTGAGACCGACCAGTCCGGAGCACTGCAGCAGATCGCCGCCGTGCCGGGCGGGGTCTTCCTGCTCTGGCTGATCGCGATCGGCACGGCAGCACTCACCGTGCGGCTGATCGTCGAGGCGGTCGTCGGCGGCCGGTCGGACAGCACACGTGGGTGGCTCGCCCGGGCCAAGGACGTCGCGAAGGCCGTGGTCTACGGCATCATCGCGTACTCGTCGGCCTCGTACGCCCTCGGCGCCGGGTCGAGTTCCAGCAGCTCGTCGCAGAGCGCCGCGGCGAAGACCCTCGCGACGCCCGGTGGGGTGTTCGTGCTGCTCCTCGCCGGCGCGATCGCGGTCGCGGTCGGCATCGGGCTCGTCGTGATCGGCTGCCGCCGGTCGTTCCGCAAGCAGATCACGCGACCGTCGGGCCAGCTCGACCGCGTCGTCACAGTGCTCGGGGTCGTCGGGTACGTCGGCAAGGGCATCGCCGTGGTCATCGTCGGTGTGCTCATCGGTGTGGCCGGACTGCGGAGCGACCCCGACCAGGCGACGGGCCTCGACGCGGCGTTCGACGCCGTGCGATCGATGCCCGGTGGCGTGTTCGTCCTGGTGGCGATCGGCATCGGGTTCCTGGCCTTCGGCGTCTACAGCTTCTTCCGCGCGCGGTACGCCCGCCTCTGATATATTGACCCTGCTCGCCTCCTGCTGGGGGGATGAGAAGTCGGAGCCGGTGCACCTGGGGTATACCAGGTCCCGGCTCTTGCGCCGTTCGGTGACCGCTCACGGACGGACTTCGAAGGTCTCGAGCCCGTCGGTGATCGAATCCGAGAGCGGCTTTCCCGTGGTCATGGCCTCGCCGAACATCCCGAGCAGCTGATCGGGGAGCCAGAGCATCGGTTCGCTCCTGGGGTCACCGTGTTCGACCCGCAGGGTCTTCGGGATGATGCGTCGGCCGCGGAGTGCTTCCACGACTCGCAGATCCCGGGCGACGAGTGCGCTCGCACGTGATTCGAGCGTGAGCAATGACACGTCGTGGCGAGCGAGCTCCCATCCGAGACGTTCGAGGCAGACTGCTCGTGCTCGTTCCTCCCGGCGGAGATCCACGGGTGTGGCGACCACAACGAGGTGCAGGGCTTCGAGTGCCTCGACGGCCTCGCCGACCCGTCGTCGCTCAGGCCGACCGAGGTCGTGCCAGTGGAGCTTCCCGTTCGTCGGCCGCAGAGACTCGAGTACCTCGCGGGCGGCTTCGACGTCGTCTGAGTCGACAACGGAGGCGCCGAGCAGGTAGGCGGGCGCATCGAGCCCGTGGGACCGGATGCTCTCGTCGCCCCAGGCGTGGAGTGGACAGATCATCGAGCCACGCTGCCAGCGAGGGTCGTCCACCACCGAATACTCCGTGTTTCGCTGAGGGGGCACGGAGCCGGCGCCGGTAGACCGGTCCGATGAGCACCAGCGTGACGACCGGACCCGCGACCGTCTTCTCCGACGCCCGGGCAGTCCTCGCCGAGAGCATCGTGTGGGACCCGTCGGCGCAGCTGCTCCGGTGGACCGACATCACCCTCGGCACCCTCGTCACCGCGCGGGCCGACGGCACCGTCGTGTCGACCGTCCCGCTCCCGCCGCCGCTTGCGAGTTTCCAGCCGCGGGCGTCCGGTGGGTTCGTCGCGGCCCTCGGCGACACCGTCGTCGTGACCGACGAGCACGGGGCGATCGAGCGTGAACTCACCCGCGTCGAGCACGCCACCGCCGGCCTCCGGTTCAACGAGGGCAAGTGCGACCCGTTCGGCCGGTTCCTGGTCGGCAGCATGAACCTGACGACCGGGGAGCCCGACGGCGCGCTCTACTCGGTCGAGGCCGACGGCACGACGCGGCTGCTCCGTGGCGGCCTCGGCGTGACGAACGGCTTCGAGTGGTCGGACGACGGCACCGTGATGTACGTCACCGACACGAGCGCGTCGACGATCTACCGCGGTTCCTACGGTCCCGACGGCGAACTCGGCGAGCTCGAACCGTTCGTCGTCGGTCACGCCCACGACGGTCTGGTCCGCGACGACGAGGGCTGCTCGTGGAGTGCGATCTACGGCGGCGGCCGGGTGGAGCGGTACGGCCCTGACGGATCGCACCTCGAGACGGTGGAGTTGCCGACCCCGAACGTGACGTCGGTGGCCTTCGGCGGCCCCGACATGTCGACGCTGTTCGTCGCCTCGGCGCGGGAGAACCTCACCGAGGAACAGCTCGAGCAGCACCCGTCCTCGGGGGCGATCCTGGCCGTGCCGACGCTGGTGCACGGGTTCCCCGCGAACACCTTCAGCGGCTGACCGGGCGGGAGCGCACGCTGCGGCGGTGTCCGCGGGTATCGTGGGCGCTCGCCCGACCCGAGGAGACCCACGTGAACGACGAGCGCACGGCAGCCACCCCGGACCCGGCCGGCGAACTCGCGAAGGCGGAGGACGCCGACGTCACCGTCGAGGTGGACCGGGTCGCGGTCGGCGGCACGTACGTCCGCGTGAGTTCGATCGGGGAGCCGGGGGAGCGGGCGTTCCTGCTCGTCGCCGGCCTCGGCATCGCGGCCACCTACTACGAGCGGCTCGCCCCACACCTCAACGAGAACGGCCCGGTGCACGCCCTCGACCTGCCCGGCTTCGCGGGCGTCCCCCGGTTCCGCGGGAAGGTCTCGATCGAGCGCTACGCCGATGCCGTCGAGCAGGTCATCGACGACCTCGGCCTGGTCGACCCGGTCCTGGTCGGCCACTCGATGGGCACCCAGGTCGTGACCGAGGTCGCGGCGCGTCACCCGGAGATCTCGGACCTCGTGCTCATCAGCCCGGTCGTCGACTCGCACGCGCGCACGGTCCGCCAGTCCGCGTTCCGGTTCCTGCGGTCGACCCTGCACGAGCCCTCGGCGGTCCGCTGGCACGGCATCACGGCGTACGCGCTGTGCGGCTGGCACTGGTTCTCGAAGGTGCTGCCCCGGATGATCGCCTTCCCGATCGAGGAGCGCGCGGCCCACGTGCAGGCGCGCACCCTCATCGTCCGCGGCGAGCACGACGCGATGGTCCCGCGGGACTGGATCCGTCGGCTCGCGCGGGTGTTCCCCTACGCGGTGCTGCGCGAGGTCGTCGACGGCGCCCACTCCGTGATGCACGCCCAGGCCGACGCGGTCGCACGGCTGGCGGTCGCGCACGTCGACCACCGGCTGCCGGACCGCGGGGTGGGTTCGCTGCAGCGGGTGCGCGATGACTCGACGGCGTCCGACCTGTCGCGCCTGAGCCCGAGTGAGGCGTGGATGCTCGTGAAGTCGCGCTTCGTCGAACTGGTCGGCATGGCGAAGAACGACGACGAGACCCTCGAGGCGGCGAAGTCCGCCCACGCGGTCGCGATGGCCGACGGCGACGACCTGCCGGTCGATCCCGCCGACCGCAAAGCGGTCGTCGACGCGGTCGTACCCGAGGCCGACCCGAACCGCTGACACCGGGCACTGCACGCGACGCACAGGAGGCCCGGTGCCGGTTCTCGGAACCGGCACCGGGCCTCCTGTCGGTCGCGTCCAGGGCGACCAGCGCGCTGGTCAGGCCGTGATGCGGCCCGTCAGCATGTCGGGCGTCAGCGCGTGCGCCTCGGCGAGGACCTTGCGGGCGTCGTCGGTCTTGTCCCACACGTTCCAGAGCAGCACGCCGCGCACCAGGTCGTCGTCGTCCAGGTAGTAGACGACACCGGTGACGGTCGGATCCTGCCAGTCCTCGACGGTGCGGAGCTTCGTGGAGACCTGCCCCACCGCTTCGTACCCCATGTCGAAGACGTCGGAGTAGAACATCGGCGTGTGGTCGTAGGTCTCGTCGGCGTCGGCGAGGTTCCGGCCGGCCTGCCGACCCTGCTGCTGCGCGTTGTCGACGTGCTCGACCCGACGGGTCCCGAGGATCCGGTCCGGGTACTCGGCGACGTCGCCGGCCGCGAAGACCGAGTCGTCGTCGGTGAGCAGCGTCGACGAGACCACGATGCCGTCGCGCACGGTCAGACCGGCGTCGGCGGCGAGCTGGGTGGCGGGCTCGATGCCGAGTCCGGCGACCACGGCGTCTGCTTCGAGCACGGAGCCGTCGTCGAGCGTGAGCGTGACCCCGTCGGCCGTCTGCGTGCCGGACTCGACCCGGCGTCCGAGTCGGAGGTCCACGCCGGCGTCGACGAAGCGCTGCTGGAACGCGCGCGCGAGGTCGTCCGGGAACATCCGGCCGCCCACGACCTCGTCGGGGTCGACCAGGGTGACGCGGGCGCCGTTCTGCACGACCCCCGCGGTGATCTCCTGGCCGATGTAGCCGCCGCCGACGACGACCACGTGCGCCCCGGCGTCGGCGAGCTCGCGGAGCTTCCGGTAGTCGTCGGCGCTGCGGTAGTCGAGCACGCGGTCCGAGGGCTCCAGGCCCGGCAACCCGCGGGGCTTGCCGCCGGTGGCGATGAGCAGCCGCTCGTAGCCGTGGGTCTGGCCGTCGGCCGTGCTGACGGTCTTCGCGGCACGGTCGATCCCCGTCACCGCGGTGCCGAGGACGAAGGACGCCCCCGTCTCCTCGGTGTGCAGGTCGACCTTCTCGTCCCAGCTGAAGTCCGGGTCGGTCCACAGCTTCTTCGACAGGGCCGGGCGGGCGTAGGGCCGGTCGACGTCCTCGCTGAGGATGCCGATCGTGCCGTCGGCGTCGAGCTCGCGGACACCGCGGGCGGCGGCGTCGGCGACCATCCCGCCGCCGATGATGAGGTATCGGTAGTCGGTCACGGTGCCTCCCGGCATCAGATCGTGGCGACCGAGCCGGAATCGACCCGGTAGTTGGAGCCGTTGACGAAGCTCGCCAGGTCGGAGCAGAGGAACGCGATGACGTTCGCGACCTCTTCCGGCTCACCGCGGCGCTTCAGCTCCATGTAGGGACGTTCCTCGTCGAGGAAGCTCGTGATGGCGTCGTCGAAGCTCTGGTTCGTCTCCTTGGCGCGCTTGTTCATCATCGCGTCCGTCATGGGCGTGTGGATGAACGCGGGGCTGACGGTGTTCACGAGCACGCCCTCCTGCGCGTAGGTGCGCGACAGGCCCTTCGCGAACGACAGGACCCCGGCCTTCGCGGCGCAGTAGGGCAGTTCGTCGTCGTAGGGCTGCGAGGCGTCCTCGGACACGAGGTACACGATCCGGCCCCAACCGCCCTGCCGCAGGTCGCCGATGAACTCGCGCGTGATGCGGACAGGACCCATCAGGTCGACGTCGATGGTGTCGGCCCAGCCCTGCTCGTCGATCTCGTGGAACAGTCCCTGCGCGCCGGTGACGCCCGAGGACTGCACCAAGATGTCGATCGCGCCGACGGCGTCCCGCACCTTGCCGTGCAGGTCCGCCAGGCTCGCGGCACTCGTGACGTCCGCCGCGAAGGCGTGCAGCTTGCCGAGTGGGGCCTCGAGCTGGTCGGCGCTGTTGTCGAGCTGCGCCTGGTCGAGGTCGCTCACGACCACGGTCGCACCCTCCGCCAGGAGGATGCGAGCCGTGTTCCAGCCGATGCCGGAGTCGGCACCGAAGACGAGAGCGGTCTTGCCCTGGATGCCGAGGTCCACGGGACCCCTAGGCGTGCGCCGAAGCGTCGGCGACTGCGGGCGTCGTGGCGGAGGCCAGCGGCGTGCTCGGTGCGCGGTTCTCGGCCGAGACCATCCACGCGAGCTGCTCGAGGCGCTCGATGAAGCCGTGGAGCAGGTCCGCGGTCGTCGGGTCCTCTTCGTCGACCTCGTCGTGCACGTCGCGCATGGTGCCGGTCGCCTGGTAGAGGCGGAGCGTCACCTGGTCGATGGCATCGTGGGTCGTGATCTCGCCGTCGGGGAACTGGTCGAGGTGGCTCGACGCCGCGACCGTGCTCGAGCGTCCGTCCGGCACGGCGTACAGGGCGCGCATGCGCTCTGCCGTGTCGTCGGCGAACTCGCGTGCGGCATCGACGATCTCGTCGAGCTGCAGGTGCAGGTCGCGGAAGTTCGTGCCGAGGATGTTCCAGTGGGCCTGCTTGCCCTGGAGGTGCAGGTCGATGAGGTCCACGAGGACCGCCTGGAGGTTCTTGGCCATCTTGTCCGAAGCGTGCATGGTGGTGGCTCCTTTCGCGTCGGTGACCCTTCCGGTCTACGCGGTGCGGCCGTGACCACTCTCAGTGCGCACGGAACCGCCCTGTCCCCCGGGGTGTCCGGCGGGGCGGAGCTCAGTGCGCGGGGGCCGGGTCGACCTGGTCGACGGCGCCGCGCATCTGCTCGAGGAACGACGCGACGATGCGTGCCTCGGAAGCGGGCAGTCCCTCGGCGATCGACATCATCCGGCGGTGCATGATGCCGAGGGTCGCGCGGACCTCGTCATCGGTCTCGGTCGTCGGGGTGATCACGAGCGCTCGACGGTCGGTGGGGTGCGGGTCGCGGCGCACGTGGTTCGACTTCACCAGGCGGTCGATCAGGATCGTGGTCGACGCCGACGAGATCTTCAGGTAGGCGGCGAGGTCCTTCGGGCTGACGCTGCGGCCCGAGCGCTGCGACTGCAGCAGGAAGCGCACGGCGAGCAGGTCGGTCTCGCCCATGCCCATCGAGTCGCGGGTGCGGCGGCGCATCGCGGTCTCGGCGGCCCGGTAGCGACGCAGGGCGTTGAGCACGGCGACCCCGCGCTGGGTCGCGTCGTCGTCGGGGAACCAGTACCCGGACGCCTCGGTGATCTCCTGCGTTGCCATTGCCACAGGCTAGTCCGTCTCGTATGGAGGCCGTCTAGCGACTTCCTGTGGGTGTGCCTGCTCCGTTCCCGCATGCAGGACGGGAGGCCCGTGGCGGGGTCGCCACGGGCCTCCCGTCCGTCCTGTGGTGCGGTCGACCGCACCCGGTCGCTCTACGCGGCGGCCTGCTCGGTCGAGGCGTCGGCGAGTGCGTTCAGCGCGCCCTGGACGAGCGAGGTGACCTCGGCGTCCTCGCGCGGGTGGGTCTCCGCGAAGCGGACGACCGACTGCGGGATCGCGACCTTGACGTCCTCGAGGACCTTCGCACCGGCGATGCCGGCGACCTTGCGGGCGTCGTCGTGGGCCCACACGCCGCCGTACTGCCCGAACGCGGAACCGATGGCGGCGAGCGGCTTGCCGGACAGCGGCGAGGCGCCGAACGGACGCGATGCCCAGTCGAGGGCGTTCTTCAGCACGGCCGGGATCGTGCCGTTGTACTCGGGGGTGACGAGCAGGACGGCGTCCGCGGCGGCGATCGCGTCGCGGAAGGCGACGGCGGCGGCCGGCGGGGTGTCGCCGTCGATGTCCTCGTTGTAGAACGGCAGGTCGACGATGCCGTCGAACGTGGTGACCTCGATGCCCTCCGGCGCGTGGTGCGCCGCGGCCTCGGCGAGCTTGCGGTTGATGGAGTCGGCGCGGAGGCTGCCGACGAGTGCGAGGACGTTCGTCATGGTGATCCTTCTGGTTCGAGACGTTGTTCTGGGACGGAAAGGTGTCTGCGACAACCAATCCGAGCGTACGGCGTGCTATTCCCAGACCGCTGGGTACGGTGGCGACGTGAGCACGCTTCGGACGCCGGCCAGCACGCCCCGCACGACGAACCCGGACTGGTGGCGCGATGCCGTCGTCTACCAGGTCTACCCACGCAGCTTCGCGGACTCGAACGCCGACGGCCTGGGCGACGTCGCGGGCATCACCAGCCGCGTGCCCTACCTGGCGGCGCTCGGCGTCGACGCCCTCTGGCTCTCGCCGTTCTTCCCGTCGCCCCTCGCCGACGGCGGGTACGACGTGGCCGACTACCGGGCGGTCGATCCGCGACTCGGCTCGCTCGAGGACCTGGACGCCCTGCTCCGGGCCGCGCACGAGCACGACCTGCGGGTGATCGTCGACATCGTGCCGAACCACACCTCGGACGAGCACGAGTGGTTCCGGGCGGCACTCGCGTCCGCGCCGGGCTCGCCGGAACGGGCGCGGTACGTGTTCCGCGACGGAAGCGGTCCCGCCGGGGAGCTGCCGCCGAGCGACTGGGTGTCGAACTTCGGCGGGAGCGCCTGGACGAGGGTCCCCGACGGCCAGTGGTACCTGCACCTCTTCGCGCCCGAGCAGCCCGACCTGGACTGGTCGAACCCGTCCGTCCGTGCGGATTTCGAGGACACGCTGCGCTTCTGGTCGGACCGCGGGGTCGACGGCTTCCGGGTCGACGTCGCACACGGCCTGGCGAAGGACCTGTCGACGCCGTACCGGGCATCGAACGAGCACGCGCTGCCGCTCGACGGCTCCGACCCGCTGTACGACCGCGACGAGGTGCACGAGGTCTTCGCGTCCTGGCGCACCGTGCTCGACGAGTACGACCCGCCCCGGGCCGCGGTCGCCGAGGCCTGGGCGCCCGCACCGCGACGCGTCCTGTACGCCCGTCCCACCGAACTCGGGCAGGCGTTCAACTTCGACCTGCTCGAGGCGCCGTTCGAGGCCGCTGCGTTCCGGAGCATCATCGAGCGGAACCTGGCGGCGTCCGAGCAGTCCGGGGCCTCGAGCACCTGGGTGCTGTCGAACCACGACGTCGTGCGGCACGCCAGCCGCTACGGCCTGCCGGACGGCACCGACACCGATGCGTGGCTGCTGACGGACGGCACCACGCCCGAGCTCGACCGGGAGCGCGGCCTGCGCCGAGCCCGCGCCGCGACCCTGCTGATGCTCGCGCTGCCCGGGTCGTCGTACGTCTACCAGGGCGAGGAACTCGGCCTGCACGAAGCCGCCGCGATCCCGCGTGACCAGTTGCAGGACCCGAAGTGGCTCCGCTCCGGACACACCGTCAAGGGCCGGGACGGGTGCCGCGTGCCGATCCCGTGGACGACCTCCGGGCCGTCGTTCGGCTTCGGGGACGTCGCGCCCCTGCTGCCGCAACCGGCTGACTTCGGGTCGTCGTCGGTGCAGGCGGAGGACGGGGATCCCGCGTCCACCCTGACGCTGTACCGGGCAGCGCTGGACGCGCGTCGCCGGTTGCAGCAGGGCGAGGAGCTCACCTGGCTCGAGTCCGACGCGGGCGCGTCCGGCGCGTCCGGCGCGGACGTGGTCGCGTTCGCGCGACACGACGGGTGGCGGTCGGTCACGAACCTCGGCACGACGCCGGTGCCGCTGCCGCCGGGGGACGTCGTGGTCGCGTCCGGGCCGCTCGGTGATGCGGCCGGCGTGCTGCCGGGCGAGACGACGGTCTGGCTGGCCTGAGCGGACCAGCTCCGCCCGTTCTTCCTCCACAGCCAGGAGGCCCGTGGCCGCGTTCCACAGATCGGTTCCGGCCCGCCGTCTGGTGACGCCGGGATCGCGACGATCGGGGCATGACAGAACCCACTGCTCCACCATCCGTCCCACGTCCGCTCCGGTCGCGGCTTGCCCGTCGCCTCGCCGCGACGTGCACCGCGCTGACCGCGCTCGCCGTGCTCGCGGCACCGACGATCCTGCCCTCGGGGTCGAGTGCGGCGACGCTCGACTTCCCCTACGTCAACCAGTTCTCCAGCGCGTCCGGCGGTGCCCTGCACGGTGACGCGGCGGTCTCCGGCGGGCGACTCCGGCTGACCGAGGACGTCCGCAACCAGGCCGGCGCCTGGTCGACGAACGACACGTTCCCCTCGGACACGGGGCTCGAGATCGAGTTCACGTACGCGATGCACACCGCGAAGGACGACCCCGGGGCCGACGGCCTGCTGCTCTACCTCGCCGACGGCGCGGCGGCACAGGGCGTGGGGTCGTTCGGTGCCGGACTCGGGTACGCCTGCCGCAAGGAAGCCACCGAGGGCGGCGGGCGGCTGTGCGACCTGCCGGGGGTGCCCGGTGGCTTCGCGGGGATCGCGATCGACCACTACGGCAACTTCTCGTCGCGCATCAACGCCTCCGGGCCGGGAGCCCAGCCGGACCACGTCGTCGTCCGCGGCTCCGGCAACGGGATCGAGGGCTACCGGTACGTCGCCGGGGCTCCCGCCCCCGGCGGTACGGTGACGAACGGGGCGACGCCGCGGAAGGTCCGCATCACGCTGCTGCCGGGCGACGCCGGCGAGCTCTCGATGACCGTCCGGCTGCAGGTCGGCTCGACGATGCGCACCGTGCTCGACGCGGTCCCGCTGCACGGGGACGACCAGACGCCGCTGCCGAGCACCCTCCGCCTCGGGTTCGCCGGCGCCACCGGCAGCCACGTGAACAACCACGAGGTCGACGCCCTCAGGGTGTGGAAACCCGCCGACCTGTCCGTCGAGCACGACCTGCCCGCCACCGCCGTCGCCGGGGAACCCGTCCGGTACACCGTCACGGCGCGCAACCCCGGACCGAACGCCGCCGACCCCAGCCCGCTGCAGGTGGACGTCCCCGACGGTGTCCAGGACGCCACGTGGACGTGCGAGGCGGTGACGGGTTCCGGCTGCGCCACCCCGTCCGGGCAGGGCGACGTGGCGACCGACCTCGACCTGCCCCGCGGTGGTTCGGCGGTGGTGACGGTCGAAGGGCGGATCGCCGACGGGGTCGAGGGGGCGCTCGAGAGCGTCGCCACCATCGCGCCACCCACGTCGCTGTCCGACACGAACGAGTCCGACAACACCTCGCGGGCGAGCACGACCGTCGCCGTGCCGCCGGTCGTCGCACACGTCGAGACGGACAAGACGGTGTCGCCGTCCACCGTCGAGCCCGGCGACGAGGTGGAGTACACCGTGACCGCACGGAACCGCGGACCGTCGGTCGCCCAGCAGGTCGGCGCGGTGGACGACCTGCCCGAGGCGATGCGGTTCGTCGGGTCCGACGACGGCTGCACGGCCGAGGGGCAGCGGGTGACCTGCCGGTCCGACGTGGCGCTCACCGTGGGGGAGGCCCACGACTTCCGGCTCCGTGCCGTCCTCGACCCGGAGTACCAGGGGGACGGCTCCGACGTGGTGAACGTGGCCACGGCGACCTCCCCGACGGACCCGGACGGCGGCGACCCGTCGACCGAGGTCGCGATCGTCGTGGAGCAGGACGACGAGGGTCCCGCGTCGAGCCCGTCCCCGGCACCCGTACCCGACGACGACGAGGCATCGGTGCCGGATGCGCCCCGCCGCGACGACGGCGACGGCGACCGGGATCCCCGTGGCCCGGTCGCCGACGCGGGACCGCAGGCCGCACGGGGCGCCCTCGCCTACACCGGCGTCGACGACCTCGGGCTGCTCGCCGCGCTCGCCGCGGTGGGCGTCGCGGCCGGTTCGACGTGCTGGTGGCTCGCTCGTCGGCGTGGACGGCGGTCGGTGGTGACGGACGAGCAGCGGCGGTCCTGATCCGGTGCCGGGGTGGCGTCGCTCGGGCGACGCCACCCCGGCCGGGCATTCGAGCATCCTCAGTGCTGCGGAACCCCCGGCGGTCGGTCGGCTGCCACCGCGGCGGTAGGATCGATCTCACGATCCGCATGCCTGAAAGAGGTCCCGTGTCCGACACCGTGGACGACGCCACCACCGTGAACGAGGCGACCCAACGCGCGCGGTACTGGCCGATCCCGATCCTCCGGGCGGTCCCCGCCGCGGTCGTCGCGCTCGTCATCACCTTCTCGACGAACCACGCCGCCGGCTACGGCCTGCTGCTGTTCGCCGGCTTCGCCCTGGTCGAGGGAATCGTGCTCCTGTGGGCCGGCGTCGCGCGGCTCCCGCTCGACGGTCGGTCCCGCCGCACCACGCTGCTGCAGGCGGTCATCACCCTGCTCGCCGCCGTCGCCGGGTTCGCCGGCAACGGCCTCGGGCTGCCGGCGTTCATCTCGGTGATCGTCGCCTTCGCGGTGCTCACCGGGGCCCTCGAGCTGGCCCAGGGGCTGCGGGCTCGTCGTCGTTCCCCCTTCGCGCGGGACTGGACCACGATCGGCGCACTCACCCTGCTGCTCGCGATCGCGTTCCTCATCACCCCGCCGGACTACTCGCAGCAGCTCGGTGGGGTGGAACAGGTCACCGGCACGCTGGACGCCTCGATCGTCCTGGTCGGCCTGCTCGGCGCCTACCTCGCCATCACGGCGGTCTTCCACGTGATCGCCGGCCTCTCGCACAAGTGGGGCACGGCCACGCCGGCCGTCGCCCCGGACGGAGCACCACACGCATGACCACCCCCAGCCGTCGTGACCGTCTGCGCCCGGTCGAGCTCCTCGGGATCTCCGCGATCATCGCGGTGTTCACCGGGCTCGTCGTGCTGTTCTCGACGCGGGAACTGCAGCTGGCCGTGATCTTCCTCGGCGTCGCGTTCATCGTGGTGGTCGTCGTGCTCGCGATGCTCCAGCTCGCGTCGACGAGCGACCAGGACGACAACGACATGCTCGGCGGGCACAAGACGCCCGGCGACGGCGAGGGCGACGACTTCCACTGATCCACTGCGGGCGCCGTCGCGCGCATCGCTGTGCGGACACGCCCGGGATCACGTTTCCGCCACGGTCCTGTCAGGATCGTGGGTCCTGCCGACACCTCTGGGTGAAGGAGGTGGGATGTGGACGTGACGACCGGCACCGACACGGACGAAGGACTCGTTCGTGCGATCGCGCAGGGGGACACCGGTGCGCTCGCACGGGTGTTCGACCGCTACGCCGCCACGCTCACCCGGTACGCCTGGGCCCTCGTCGACGACCGGTCCGACGTCGAGGAGATCGTGCAGGACACGTTCCTCACGCTCTGGCAGCGGGCGGTGACGCTCGAGCTCCCGGCGGACACCGTGCTGCCGTGGCTGCTCGTCGTCTGCCGGAACCACGCCTTCAACACCGGCCGGAAGCAGGCGCGTCGGCGCGCTGACGAACTGCCCGAACACCTGGCCGCTCCCACCGACCAGGACGAGGCCCGTGACCTCCTGCGCTGGGTCCGCGACGAGATCGCCGCACTCCCCGCCACCGACCGCCGCATCTGCGAGCTCTGCCTGCTCGAGGGGTACTCGTACGCCGAGGCCGCCGAGATGCTCGGACTCAGTGTCGGAGCGGTCACGCAGCGGGTCTCCCGCAGCCGACGCCGACTCAAGAAGGTGGTGACGCACGATGAACACTGAACCTCCCGAGGGAGACGACCTGCAGCGCATGCTCGTCTCGATGAAGCAGAACGTCCTCGAGCGCGCCACCCCGCGGGCCGCGCGGCGTCGTGGCAGATCCGGCATCGTCATCGGTGTCGTGGCGCTCCTGGCCGTGGGCACCGCGACCGGAGCCGTCGCCCTGACGCTCTCCCAGCAGGACACCCCGGTCGCCGCGCCCACCCAGACGCAGGTGCCCGAGCCCTCGCCGACGGCCACCACCCCGAGTTCCGCGCCGATCACCGGCACGCCCCGCCCCACGGCCACCGCCACCCCGACAGCGCCGAGCACGACCGCCGCGATCCCGACGGAGTGCCGTGCGTTGGTGCCCGCGTCCGACTACGACCGCCTCTTCGGCGACACGCCGGTCATGCGGGTGGAACCCCCCGAGGAGGGGCTCCCGCCGGAGTACACGGCGGCGCCGGGAGTCCAGCCGGACGTCGATCCGGACACGGCGCCGACGAAGCTGTACTGCCTCTGGAAGGACCCACGGACCGACATCAGCGGCTTGGCGATCACCGTCGGTACCGGAACGCCGGAGCAGATCGCGGCGAGCGAGCGTGGACTGTTCGACGGCTGGAACCCGACGTGCGAGGTGGTCGACGGCATCAGGACCTGCAGTCAGACGAAGCAGGATCCGATGTACGGCACGGACTGGGCGAGGACGATGTACACCCGCGGCGACACGTGGGTGCAGATCGACCAGTCGAACTTCCCGACCAACGGGCTGCTGCCCGCTGTCGTCGGGGAGATCTGGGGGGACTGACGGCCGGGAGGCCCGTGGCGGACCCGCCACGGGCCTCCCGTCCGCCGGTGGGGCGACCACCGCAGATCGTGAGCAGAAACGGTCACCTCACGCGCCGCGACCCGACCATTCCTGCTCACGAAGCGTCACACGACGCGCGCCGCGACGAGGTCGCGCGCGAGCGTCCGGACGGCACGGTTCGGCTCCGGACTCGTGCGGATCGCCAGGCCGATGCGGAGCGGCTCGACCGCGTCCTCGAGCTCGAGGACCGCGCCGTCGTGCCGCACCCCGGAGTCGGGCACGACGCCGACGCCGAGCCCCGCCGAGGCGAACCGGATCACCGCGGGCATGTCGTTCATCTCGGCGACGATCCGCCGCCGGATCCCGAGCCGCTCGAGTGCGCCGTCCAGGATGATCCGGTTGCCGAACCCGTGCGCCGTGTCGACGAAGGGTTCGTCCGCGAGCTCGGCGAGCGACACCGAGACGCGCCCCGCCAACGGGTGGTCCGACGCCGTGAAGACCCGGAACGGCATCTCGCGCAACGGTTCGACCACCACACCCGCCGGCACCGTCGGCAGCCCCGTGTACGCGAGGTCGAGCCGCCCGGCGACGAGGTCCTGCACGAGCCCGGTCGTGCCGGACGGCGAGGTCATGAGCTCCACGGTGACGAGCGGGTGCCGCCGCCGGAACCGCTGCAGCACGCCGGTCAGGTCGACGATGTCCATGCTCGTGAAGATGCCGAGCCGCACCCGCCCGCGCAGATCGGCGTCGTCCACGGTCGCCAGGTCACGCATCCGGTCGAGCGACTCGAGCACGGCGCGGGCGTGTGGGAGCAGGTCCTCGCCGGCGGTCGTGAGCACGAGGTGTCGTCCGGTGCGGTCGAACAGCCGCACGCCGAAGGTCCGCTCGAGCGAGGCGATCCCCGCAGACACCGTGGACTGCGCCGCCCAGAGCCGTTCGGCCGCGCGGGTCACGCTGCCCTCGGCGGCGACGGTGACGAACTGTTCGAGCAGGCGGGTCTCCATCTCCCCATCATCGATCCGATCGATTGCTGACATCAAGAGCATCCGTTGGACTCGATGGTCGAGCCACGCGATCATCGGAGCATGTCAACCGTGACCGACACCCCGACGGGCGCTCTCCCCGCCACCGCCAGCGCTCCCGCGAGCGAGCGTGTCCCGGCCCCGCGTGGCCGTCGCGCGCACACCCGTCGGCGCCACGGCTTCGGCTTCTGGGCCGTCGCCTTCGCGTTCCTGTCGGTGATGGCTTTCGCGACCGTCCCCGCACCGCTGTACGTCATCTACCAGGCACGCGACGGCTTCCCGACGTTCACCACCACGATCATCTTCGCCGCGTACGGCGTCGGGGTCGTCGGGTCCCTCTACCTGGCAGGACACCTCAGCGACGTGCACGGGCGGAAGCCGCTCATCCTGGTGTCGATCGCGCTCGAACTCGTCGCCGCCGTGTTGTTCCTGGTCTGGAACGACGTCACCGGCCTGATCGTCGCGCGTCTCGTGACCGGTCTCGGCGTCGGCACGCTCACCGCCACGGCGACCGCCCACCTCGGTGAGCTGCGGGTCCGTGCGACCGGATCGTCCGACTCGGCGAAGGGCGCGAGCGTCGCCGCCGGTGCCGTGAACCTCGGCGGGCTGTCGCTCGGCGCCCTCGTCGGGGGTGCGCTCGCCGAGTTCGTCGGAGCGCCGCTCATGGTGCCGTACGTCGTGTTCGTCGTCGCGCTGACCGTGGCCTTCGTGCTCGTCCTCGTCGTGCCGGAGACCGTCGCCCGCACCGAGACCCGCGTGCCCTACCGCCCGCAGCGCATGCAGGCGCCGGAGGGCAAGGCCGCCGCGTTCTGGGCGGCCGGTGCCGCGGCGTTCGCGGCCCTCGCGGTCCAGGGGCTCTTCACCTCGGTCGCCCCGACGTTCCTCGGCACCACCTTCCACGTCACCGACCGACTGGCGGCCGGTGCGACGACCTTCGGGGTGTTCGCCGCGAGTGCCGTCTCGCAGATCGTGTTCGCCCGACTGACGCAGCGCACGCAGATCCGACTCGGCATGGTGCTCCTGGTCGGCGGCCTGGCGGTGCTCGCCGTCGCCGCGGTCCTGCTGCAGGTCGCCGGCTTCATCGGCGGTGGCGTCGTGGCGGGCGCCGGGGTCGGGCTGCTCTTCCGGGCCAGCATCGCGAGCGCCGGAGCCCTGGTCGGTCCCGAGCGTCGGGGCGGGGTGCTCGCGGCCACGTTCCTCATCGCGTACGCCGGGCTGACGGTGCCGGTCGTGGCCGTCGGGGCGGCGCTCCTGGTGATCCCGACCCTGCCCGTCCTGATCGGGTACGTGGTGCTCGTCGCCGTCCTGGCCGTCATCGCCGGCACCCGACTGGCCACGCGCGCCTGACGCGGGGCGGGCCTCCCGTCCGCCCCTCGCATCGCGGAACCAGGTTCCGTCGTCAGGGTCGCACTCCCGGCATACTGGGCGCGTGCCCCAGAACCGCAACCGTCCCGTGATCACGGGGATCGCGGCCGTGGTGGCCGCCGGTCTCCTCGCCGGCGGGCTGTTCCTGACGGCGCGGCAGGGCGCAGACGACCCGACCATCGGCACCGGATCGAGCTCCGGAACGCCGACCGACGCTGCGACCGCCTCCGGCGACGGCACCGTCACGATCACCCGCACCGGGCCGGACCTGCCCGGCGACACCACCCTGGCGCGGTGCGACTCCACGACCCAGGCGGCCGTCGCCCAGTACGACACCGCGGCGCTGGGCCGGGTCACGCTGCAGTGCGGCACCTCGGCGCAGGGGTACGAGCACATCCGGCAGCGGCACACCGCCGACTGGCAGGAGGTCGTGGCCGGCCACGGCTCCCGCGACTGGGACGACGCGATGCTCACGGCGGTGCAGACGGCGCTGGTGTCACCGCGAGCAGGGTTCCCGGTCGACGCCGGCGACGGCAAGGTCTGCTACGCGGCACCGGTGCGGTTCGACGACGGGTCGCGCCCGGATGCGGACCCGTTCGTGAAGGTCATCGTCTCCGCCACCACCGACCGCGTCATCACGGCGTACCCGACACGCACCGACGACTGCTGACGCGGGCGCGGGCGAACGCCGACCCCGAACGACACTCTCGATGTCGTACGACGTCGACGAAGTCGTTCCGCGTCGACGATCACAACGCCCGAACCGCACCGCCTACGCGTGCACCTCGTGCTCGTGCCGCCGGTGCGACGCAGGCTCCAGCTGGAAGGTCGAGTGCTCCACGGGCACGTCGAAGTGCTCCGCCACGCACTGCTGCAGCTCGTCGAGGATCCGCGGAGCGTGCGCCGTCGAGAAGCACTCGTCGTCCACCACCACGTGCGCGGTCAGGTTCGGGACCCCCGTCGCCACCAGGGTTGCATGCAGGTCGTGCACGGCGATGACGTGCTCGAGCTCGAGGATGTGGCCCCGCACGTCGTCGAGGTCGAGCCCCGGCGGCGTGGACTCGAGCAGCACGTTCGCGGTCTCGCGCAGCAGTCGGATCGCCCGCGGCAGGATGAGCAGGCCGATGAGGATCGCGGCGACCGAGTCGGCACGCTCCCAGCCGGTCAGCATGAGCACGACCGCGGCGGCGATGACGGCGACCGAACCGAGGGTGTCGTTGAGGACCTCGAGCCGGGCGGCGCGCGAGGTGAAGCCCTCGCCCGAGGCCCGCAGCAGCACCCCGTAGGCCACCAGGTTGCCGACGAGTCCGATGATGCCGAAGACGAGGAGCGGCCCGGAGTGGATCTCGGCGGGCACGAACAGCCGTTGGATCGCGGAGATGATCACGAAGACGCCGACCGCGAGCAGGATCGCCGCCTGGGCCGTGGCACCGAGCACCTCGGCACGTTGGAAGCCCCACGTGCGCTGCGTCGTCGGACTGCGGCGGGCGAGCCGCGTCGCGACGAGTCCGATGCCGAGCCCGCCGGTGTCGACGACCATGTGCCCGGCGTCGACCAGCAGCGCGAGGGAGCCCGTGACGACGGCACCGACGACCTCGGCCAGCAGGATCGTCGCCGAGATGCAGAACGCGATGAGCAGTGCGCGCTCGGACGCGTGCCCGTGCGAGTGCCCTGCTCCGTGGTCGTGACCCATGTGCGACATCGTAGGGATCCGCACCGACGACATGCCAGGATCGGGACGTGACCCGGTCGCCCTACGAGCTGTCCACACCATCCGACGTGCTGGCCCGGTTGCACCCGCGACTGTCGACGTACTTCGGCGCGATCCCGCCCGGTCACGTCGGCCGCGGCGAGGGTGTCTTCGCCGTCGTCGGCACACCGCGCCGCTGGCTCTGGCCACTGCTCGCCGTCTTCGCGCGCGATTCCGTCATGTTCCCGGTCTGGGAACGGGACGTCCCGTTCACGGTCGAGAACCGCCCGGCTCGCGTCCGTCGTGGACGAGGAGGCCGGGAGGCCCGCCCCGCGGTCCGCGCGCACCGCACCTTCCGGTTCCGCTCCGGCAGCCGCACGATGGTGGACGCCATCACCGCCGAACCGGACGGCCTGGTCGACCACCTCGGTCGCCACGGGCGCGTCAGCGCCCGGCTCCGGGCGGAGGTCGACGCACACGGGCCGGATGCGGGCGCCCTGCGCCTGGTCTCCACGCGCGTGACGTTCCGTGCGTTGGGACGCGAGGTGCGCCTCCCGGCCCTCATCGCACCGCGGGTGCTGCTCACAGAACGATTCGATGACGAAGCCGACCTCCAGCGCGTGTCCCTCGTGCTCTCGGCACCGGTGCTCGGCACGCTGTACCGGTACGAGGGGGCGTTCCGGTACGAGATCGCGCCGGACACAGAACGGGGATGAGATGAGCGACCAGAAGGGCCGCGTCGTGATCGCGGGCGCGAGCGGCTTCGTGGGGCAGTACCTGCGGGACGCCTTCGCCGAAGAGGGCTACCAGGTCGTCACGGTCGGCCGGACGGGCGACGCGGTGTGGGGCAACACCCTGCGCATCCGCGAGCTCGTCGACGGTGCAGCCCTCGTCGTGAACATGGCGGGCAAGAGCGTCAACTGCCGGTACGGCCGACGCAACCGCGCCGAGATCATGCGCTCCCGCGTGGACACCACGCTCGAGCTCGCCGAGGCCATCCGCGCCGCCGAGCACCCGCCGCCGCTGTGGCTGAACGCCTCGACCGCGACGATCTACCGGCACGCCGACGACCGCCCCCAGGACGAACTGACCGGCGAGCTCGGCGAGGGCTTCTCGGTCTCCGTGGCGCGCGCGTGGGAGGACGCGTTCTTCGGCGCCGACCTGCCGTCGACCCGTCGGGTGGCACTCCGGATGGCGATCGTGTTCGGCGACGGCAGCGCGCTCGTGCCGCTCCTCCGGCTGGCGCAGACGGGCCTCGGTGGGCCGCAGTACGACGGCGCCTGGGTGCCGACGCGTTCTCGGCTGCGGGCGGGGACGTACCACCACCACCGACCGACCCGCGGTCGACAGCGGTTCAGCTGGGTGCACATCGCCGACGTCCTCGGTTCGATCCGGTTCGTCCGCGACCACCCGGAGCTCGAGGGGCCGGTGAACGTGTCGAGCCCGAACCCGTCCGACAACCGCACCGTGATGGCGACGATCCGCGACGCCGTGGGCCGCAGGTTCGGACTGCCGACGCCACGGTGGATGCTCGAGGTCGGGTCCTTCGCGATCCGCACCGAGACCGAACTGGTGCTCAAGAGCCGATGGGTGGTGCCGACGCGGTTGACCCAGGCGGGTTACGAGTTCCGGTACCCGCACCTGCGGGGTGCGCTCGCCGGGATCATCGCGGAGCGTCGCCAGCACCGGGGCTGAGCACCGGCACCGGGACCCCGTCGACCGGCGTGGGGACCGGCTCGTGTGACAGCCGTGCCGGTCGCGACGACCACAGCACCGCCCCGACCACGACGGCGCCGGCGAGCACCTCGACCAGGTCGGGCACCTCGCCGAAGGCCGCCCACGACGCGAGCACGCCGACGACCGGCACGAGCATCGAGAACGGGGCGACCGTGCTCGACGGGTAGGTCGCCATCAGCCGCGACCAGATCCCGTAGCCGACCAGGGTCGCGACCAGCACGATGTAGAGCAGGCCGAGGTCCGCCGGCAGGGCGTCCGCGGTGAAGGCCGTGCCGAGTGCGGCACCGATGCGGTCCGGCCCCTCGACCACGAACGACAGCACGGCCATCGGGATCGGCGGCACGACCGACCACCAGAGCGTCAGGTGCAGCGGGTTCGCGGCTCCGGCTCGTCGTGTCGCGACGTTGCCGATCGCCCACCCGAGCGCGCCGCACAGCGCCAGCACCACCGGCAGCAGTGCCGCCGTCTGCGACCGGTGCAGGGCGATCAGGCCGAGGGCAGCGACCGCGATCGTCACACCGATGACCTGTCGTCCGGTGAGCCGTTCGCGCAGGAACACGCCGGCGAGCACCACCGTGAACGGCGCCGAGGCCTGCAGCACGAGCGAGGCGAGCCCGGACGGCATCCCCGACGCCATGCTCAGGTACAGGAACGAGAACTGCAGCACCCCGAGCCCGAACCCGACGAGCAGCAGCCGCCCGAACGGGATCTTCGGCCGCGGCACGAACAGCAGCGTCGGGATCGCCAGGATCGTGAACCGCAGGGCCGCGAGCAGGAACGGCGGGAAGTGCTCGAGGGCGAGCGCGGTCGCGGGGAAGTTCAGGCCCCAGACGACGGCGACGACCAGGGCGAGGAGGCGGTCACGGGTGGTCATGCTCCGATCGTGGTGGCTGCGAACGTGTAGGACCAGCGAATTGTTCGCAACCGACGTTGTAGCCTCCCTGCATGGTCGACTTCGACGTGCACCTGCTCGCCGTCCTCCGCGAACTCGCCGAGCGCGGCAGCGTCACCGCCGTTGCCGAGGCCACGCACCGCACCCCCAGCGCGGTGTCGCAGCAACTGCAGACGCTGCAGCGGCAGGTGGGCGTCCCGCTCGTCGAGCGCGTCGGACGCGGCGTCCGGCTCACCGCCCACGGCGAGGTGCTGGCCGGCCTGTCCACCGGCGTCGCCACCGCGATCGCCCGGGTCGACGCCGCGTGGCAGGAGCACCTGGGCGGCGCGACGGGCCGCGTCGACCTCGCGATCTTCCCGTCGGCGGCCGAACTGCTGCTGCCAGGAGTCCTCACCCGGATGCGCGCGCACCCCGGCATCGAGCTGGCCCTCGTCGACGTGGACGTCAGCGAGGGGGAGTTCGCACCCCTGGCCGCCGACCACGACGTCGTCGTCGGACACCGGTCGGACGGGGTGCGGCCGGCGGACCAAGGATCGGTCGAGACCGTTCCGCTCCTGCGCGAACCGCTCGACGTCGCGGTGCCACCGGGGCACCGGCTCGCCGGTCGCGAACGGGTCGGGATCGACGAGGTCGTCGGCGAGACCTGGATCGGCGTGCCCGAGGGCTACCCGATCGACCGGGTCCTGCAGGCGATGGCGGCGGCGTCGGACGCCCCGCCCAGCGTCGCCTTCCGGACGATCCACCTGCCCGTCATCGAGAACCTGGTCGCCGCGGGGCACGGCGTCGCGCTGGTGCCGCGGTACACCTCGGGCACCCGGGCGTCCGGCCGGTTCCACCTGGCCGAGCTGGCCGACGTGCGTGCGGGGCGCCGGATCGAGGCGCTGGTCCGCCCCGACCGTGCGGTCCGCCCCGTGGTGCGCACCGTCCTGGAGGCGCTGGTCGCCGAGGCCCTGGACGTCACCAACTGAGACGGTCGCTCCCACTGCCGGACGAACGCCGCGCCTCCAGTCCGGGTGTGCGCCACGGCAGACCCGCTTCGCGCGCGTGGGAACGTCAGCGAACCTGGAACGGGGTTCCGAGCGGCAGTCGCTCGGCCAGGGCGCTGATGTCGGCGTTGTGCATCCGGATGCAGCCGTGCGACGCGGCGGTCCCGATGCTCGAGCTGTCGTCGGTGCCGTGCAGGCCGATCTGGCCCGGGCCGCCGCCGAACGAGTTGAGCACGTCCGAGAACGCCGTCGTGCCGTACGCGTACGGGCCGTAACCGCTGTTCGTCGGGGCGAGCAGCTCGGTCAGGGCGAAGCGGCCGGTCGGCGACGGGGTGCCGCCGGTGCCGGTCGCGACGGGGTAGCTGTCGACGACCTTGCCGTCCTTGTACAGGTCGAGCGTGTTCTCGGCGCGGGTGACGACGATGGCGTACGGGTCCTCGGTGAGGGTGACCGCGCTCGTCGGGACCCACCCGGTGCTGCCGTTCGGACGCTGCGCGAGCTGCACCTGCGCCCAGCCGTCCCGCTGGTCGACCACGCGGAACACGAGTGGTGCGCCGGACTGCTGCGGGTTCGACAGGGTGGTCGTGGCCGTACCACCGGGCGTGCTGCTGACCGGCACGCTGTCACCGCGGACGGCCGCGACGGTGGTGCTCGCGGGTGCGTCGACCGCATCGGTGGGGCCCGCGGAGCGCGTCGGACCCGGGGTCGACGTGGGGGTCGGGGTCGCGCTCGCGGCGACGGACCGTGTCGGGGTGGGCGCGGGGGCCGCCGACAGGGGGCCGAGGGCGACGAACGCCACCGCCCCGGCGCAGACGACGGCCACGGCGGCGGCGATCAGGGTCGCACGCCGCCGTGGCTCGGTCGGCAGGATCGGCAAGATCAGCCCGTGAAGGTCGCCGTTCCGGGCACCGGCACGGCGACCGGCGCTGTGGCAGCATCGGCCGTCACGGTGAGCGTCGTCGCGGCCGTCTGCCCCGACGACAGGCCGACGAGACCGAGCACGTAGGTGCCGGCCGAGTCGACGAGGTCGGCGGGCAGGACGATGGTCCCGGAGACGTTTCCGTCAGCGTCGGCGCGGAACTGGACGCCGGGGATCGCGACGGCGTCGGCTGCGTCGCCGACTGCAGCGGTGACGACCTCGTTCGGGGCGAAGCCCGAGCCCTGCACGCGGACACCGGTGGTGGTGGCCTCGGTCAGGGTGGCGGAGGTGGTGAGCAGACGTGCTGCCGCGGTGGGCTGCGGCGTGAAGTACGTCGTGGTGTCGTCGATGCGCAGGGCCGAGATCGAACCGCTGGCGTCGGCGGCGAGGGCCTGGGCGTCGGACTCGAGCGGCGAGGCGAGGCTCTTCAGCTCGGCGCCGGGGGCGGTGGTCGCGTCAGGAGCCTCGGTGGTCGGCGGCGTCGGGGCGGTCGTCGGCGTCTCGGTGGGCGCGGGGGTCTCGGTCGGAGCCGGGGTCTCGGTCGGGGCGGGCGTCTCGGTCGGAGCGGGCGTCTCGGTCGGCTCGTCGGTCGCGGGCGGTGCGGTGACCTCGGCGGTGATGTCGATGCCGACGTAGACGACGTAGCCGACGACTTCGGCGTCTGCCGCCTTCAGGTCGGTGGCGAGCTTCGAGGTCGACTCGACCTCGCCGGTGGCGGGGTCGATCCACCGGGTGAGGCCGTCGCTGACACCGTCGGTGTTGCGGGCGTCGGTGGCGAAGACGACGGTCTGGGCGCTGGTGTCGCCGCCCTCCTGGATCGCGAGGCCGAAGCTCGTCGCCCCGGTCGTCGTGGTGCTGAGGCCGGAGGCGAGCGCCCCGACCTCGCCGCCGGGCACCGGCTTCGTCAGGCCGCGGACCAGGCCGACGGCCTCGCCGTCGGAGACCGACAGGCCGTCCTCGTCGAGCGTCGCGAAGTCGGTGATCTTCCCGCCGGCGGTCGGGTCGGACAGCGCCGCCCAGTACCACTTGTCGTTCAGCGGGACGGTGCCCTCGGGTGCCGCCGTGAAGTCGGCGGCCGAGTCGGTCCAGGTCACGATCGCCGATGCGGCGGTCATCGTCTGGTTCGCGGTGGAGACGGTGGGGACGAGCGCAGCGGTGACGCCGAGCACGGTGGCGCCGACGGCGGCCGCGGTGATGCGGGAACGAAGCACGGTGTGGAGATCCATCCGGTCAGAGGGCAGGGATCGTCCTCTGTGACGCCCCCGTGCTGAGACGATGCTCAGCAGGACGAACCTATCGACTTCATGAGGATTCCGCACCCCTTTTGGGCACAGTGTTCACATCGCGCAGGTGAACAGCGTCAGACGTCGAGGTGATCGACCAGTTCGTCCGCCAGACCCGTGTACGTCGCCGGCGTCAGGTTCGTCAGCCGGGCCTTCGCGCCGTCCGAGATGTCCAGGCCGTTCACGAACACGATGAGGTCCTGCTGGGTCACCCGCTTGCCGCGGGTGAGGTCCTTGAGCATCGCGTAGGGGTCCTCGATGTTCGACTGCCCGGCGGTGACCTCGGCGCGGATGACCGTCTGGATCGCCTCGGCGAGGACCTCCCAGTTGTGGTCGAGGTCGTCGGCGAGCTTGGCTTCGTTGACCGAGATCTCGCCCAGGCCGCGGCGCAGGTTGTCGAGCGCGAGCAGCGAGTGCCCGAACGCGACGCCGATGTTCCGCTGCGTGGTGGAGTCGGTCAGGTCGCGCTGCAGGCGGCTCGTCACGAGGGTCTCGGACAGGGTGGAGAACAGCGCCGACGAGATCTCGAGGTTCGCCTCGGCGTTCTCGAACTTGATCGGGTTGATCTTGTGCGGCATCGTCGACGACCCGGTGGCACCGGCGACCGGGATCTGCGTGAAGTACCCCATCGAGATGTAGGTCCACACGTCGGTCGCCAGGTTGTGCAGGATGCGGTTGGCGTGCCGGATCCGGTCGTACAGCTCGGCCTGCCAGTCGTGCGACTCGATCTGCGTGGTGAGCGGGTTCCAGGTGAGCCCGAGGCCCTCGACGAACTCGCGCGACAGCGTCGGCCAGTCGGCCTCGGGGTCGGCGGCGAGGTGGGCTGAGAAGGTGCCGGTCGCGCCGGAGAACTTGCCGAGGTACTCGCCGCCCTCGATCTGGGCCAGGACGCGCTCGAGCCGGTAGACGACGACCGCGAGCTCCTTGCCGAGCGTCGACGGGGTCGCGGGCTGCCCGTGCGTGTGGGAGAGCATCGGGACGGCGCGCAGCTCGACGGCGAGGGTCCGCAGATTCTCGAGCACGGCACGGTACGCCGGCAGCCAGACCTGGTCGACGGTGTCGCGCACGGTCAGGGCGTAGGACAGGTTGTTGACGTCCTCGCTGGTAGCGGCGAAGTGGGTCAGCTCGGCGATCGCGTCCAGCCCGAGCTCGGAGAGCCGGCGGCGGACGAAGTACTCGACGGCCTTGACGTCGTGGCGGGTCGTCGCCTCGATCTCGGCGAGTTCGGCGATCTGGTCGTGGCCGAAGGTCTCGACGATGCGCCGGAGCGCGGCCTTGTCGTCGACGCTGAGCGGCGAGGTGGTGAACATCGCGTGGTCGGTCAGGAAGACCAGCCACTCGACCTCGACCACGATGCGCGCGCGGTTGAGCCCGGCCTCGGAGAGGTGCTCGCCCACCGTGTGCACGATCGGGTAGTAGCGCCCGTCGAGCGGGCTGATCGGCTGCGGGGGAAGGGGGGTCATGGGGCTCCCTGACGGACGGCCGGCTCGAGCTGGTGGAAGAGCGCCCGGCAGGCCCGTTCGACGGTCGAGAGCACTCGGTCGAACTCGTGCCGGTCCGCGTAGTACGGGTCCGGCACGTCGGTCTGCTGGGGCCAGGCGTCGTCGTACCGCAGCAGGAGCGTCACCTTGGCGGAGTCGTCCATGGTCGGTGCCCACGATCGCAGGACGCGTTCGTGGGAGCGGTCGAGTGCGACCACCAGATCGAGGTCCGGGAACCGGTCCGGGTCGAACTGACGGGCGCGATGCCTGCTGCCATCGTATCCGCGTGCCGCGAGGGCTGCGATCGTGCGCTCGTCGGCCGGTTCGCCGACGTGCCAGTCACCGGTGCCGGCTGACTCGACGTGGAAGCGGTCGGCGAGCCCGGCGTCCGCGGCGATCTGCGCGAAGACCACGCCGGCCATCGGGGACCGGCAGATGTTGCCACTGCAGACGAACGAGACGCGGAACGGGGCGTCGACGTCCGGGGCCATGGTCACATCATGACGCAGGGAGGGTTCCTCCGCGAGATCCGTCCGCGTCACGCCCGCTGGCGGTTCAGCACCGGACGGACGAACAGCCCGATCAGCCAGGCGAAGACGGCGAGCACGAAGGCGCCGACGATGCCCCAGCCGAACGACTCGACCTCGAGCCCGAAGCCGAACGCGTCCGAGATGCCCGCGACGATGAGCAACAGGATCGCGTTCACGATGAAGGAGATCAGCCCGAGGGTCAGGATGTAGATCGGGAACGCCACGATCCGGATCAGCGTGCCGATCACGGCGTTGACGAGCCCGAACACGAAGGCCACGAGCAGGTAGGTGAGCACGGTCGCCGTGGTCCCGCCGTCGCCGAACGCGGTGACGGAGACGCCGCTGACGATGAGCGTGGTGAGCCAGAGGGCCACGGCGTTGACGACGAGGCGGACGAGGAATCGCATGCACCCATGATGCCCTCCGACACCCGCGCAGTCACCAACACCGCCCGCACGGCCGCGGGTAGCCTGTGCAGGTGAGCGAGCAGCGAGTCCACATACGGCCGGAGATTGCCGTCCTCCCCGCCTACAAGCAGGGACGCCAGGCCGCCGACGACGCCTTCAAGCTGTCGAGCAACGAGAACCCGTTCCCCCCGCTCCCCGGGGTGGTCCAAGCCGTGCAGGCGCAGACCGCGTTCAACCGCTACCCGGACGCCACCGCCCTGGCCGTCCGCGCCGCGCTCGCGAACCGCTTCGGGCTGACCGCCGACGAGGTGCACGTCGCCCCCGGCAGCGTCGCGATCCTGCACGAGCTCGCCCGCGCGACCTCCGGCCCGGGCGACGAGATCGTCTACGCCTGGCGGTCGTTCGAGGCCTACCCCGGCGTCGTCACCGTCGCGGGTGCCACGAGCGTGCAGGTGCCGAACCGGCCGGACGGCGGCCACGACCTCGACGCGATGGCCGCCGCCGTCACCGACCGCACCCGCATGGTGATCGTGTGCACGCCGAACAACCCGACCGGCCCGATCGTGACCGAGTCCGAGTTCGCGTCCTTCATGGCCGCGGTGCCGCAGTCCGTCCTGGTCGTGCTCGACGAGGCATACGCCGAGTTCGCCACCGACGAGGCCGCCGTGCACGGGCACCCGCTGCTGGCCCGCTACCCGAACCTGGTCGTCCTCCGGACGTTCTCGAAGGCGTACGGTCTCGCCGGGCTGCGCGTCGGCTACGCCCTCGGCCCGGTGTACGTGCTCGAGGCGGTCCGCGCGTGCGCGATCCCCCTCTCCGTCACGGCCCAGGGGCAGGCGGCCGCGCTGGCCAGCCTGGAACGCGAGGGCGAACTGCTCGAGCGGGTCTCCGAGATCGCCGCGCTCCGCGACCGCATCGTCACCGAGCTCCGCGAGCAGGGGTGGGCCGTGCCGGACGCCCAGGGCAACTTCGTCTGGCTGCCGACGGGGGACCGGACGGTCGCCGCGGCCGCCGCCTTCGAGGAGGCCGGCATCATCGTGCGGGCCTTCCCACCGGAGGGCATCCGCATCTCGATCGGCGAGCACGAGGCTGTGGAAACGCTCCTCGAAACGGCCCGCTCGCTTGTGGCGGACCTCCAGGTGGCCGACTGATGCCTGCCGCTACGCTGGCCCGCATGTCATTCCGCGCCGCGGCTCCCGCGACGACCACCGTCCGGCTCCTCGACCCCGAGGGTCGGTTCGTGGAGTCCGACGAGAACGCCGAGTTCGCCGCCGCCGCGCGGGCGATCCCCGACGAGACCCTGCTGGCGATGCACCGCCGCATGGTGCTCACCCGACGGTTCGACCACGCCGGTCACAACCTGCAGCGGACCGGCCAGCTCGGCCTCTGGGTGCCGAGCCACGGGCAGGAAGCCGCGCAGACCGGCTCCGCGTTCGCCCTGCGCGCCCAGGACCACGTCTTCCCCTCGTACCGCGAGCACGCCGTCACGATGCAGCGCGGTGTCGAGCCGATGGAGATCATCGCGATGTACCGCGGGCAGACCCACGGTGGATGGGACCCGGACCAGCGCGGCAACACGCACATCTCCACCCTGGTGATCGGCTCGCAGACCCTGCACGCCACGGGCTACGCGCTCGGCCAGAAGCTCGACGGTGATGTCGGCACGGGCGACCCCGACCGTGACGCGTGCTCCATCGTCTACTTCGGCGACGGCGCGACGAGCCAGGGCGACGTGAACGAGGCGTACGTGTTCTCGGCGTCCACCAAGGCCCCCGTCGTCTTCTTCCTGCAGAACAACCACTGGGCGATCTCGGTGCCGGTGTCGGTGCAGTCGCCGACGCCGCTCGTCGACCGTCCGCGCGGCTTCGGGATCCCGAGCGTGCTGATCGACGGCAACGACATCCTCGCCTCGTACACGGCCTCCGTCGTCGCCACCGACCACGCCCGCAGCGGTCAGGGTCCCGCGTTCATCGAAGCCGACACGTACCGCATCGGCGCGCACACCAGCTCGGACGACCCGAGCCGGTACCGCGCGGACGGCGAGCTCGAGGACTGGGTCCGCCGCGACCCGATCGTCCGCTCCGAGGCGTACCTGCGCTCGAAGGGCGCGACCGACGAGCAGTTCGCCGCGTTCGACGAAGAGGGCGAGGACATCGCCGCCGACGTCCGCCGCCGCACCGTGGCGCTGACCCCGCCGTCCGTCGACGTCATGTTCGACAACGTCTACCGCGAGCCGCACCCGCTGGTCGCCGAGCAGAAGGCCTGGCTCGAACAGTACGAGGCCGGCTTCGAAGGGGGCGCCCACGCATGAGCACCACCGAGCAGCTCTTCGACTACACGCTGCGGTCCCACCCGGGCGCCGGCGAGGTCCCGAGCGACCCCACGCCGACCCTGCCGATGGCGAAGGCCCTCAACGCCGGGCTCGCCGCGGCCATGCAGGCGGACGACAAGGTCCTGCTGATGGGCGAGGACATCGGCCAGCTCGGCGGTGTCTTCCGCATCACCGAGGGCCTGCAGGACCGCTTCGGCCCGGAGCGCGTGCGGGACACCCCGCTCGCCGAGGCCGGCATCATCGGCACCGCGATCGGCCTTGCTCTGCGCGGCTACCGCCCGGTCGTCGAGATCCAGTTCGACGGCTTCGTGTGGCCCGGCTTCGACCAGATCACCTCGCAGCTCGCGAAGATGGCGAACCGGCTGCCGGCGCACATGTCGCTGCCCGTCGTCATCCGCATCCCCTACGGCGGCCACATCGGCGCCGTGGAGCACCACCAGGAGTCGCCCGAGGCGTACTTCGCGCACACCCCCGGTCTGCGCGTTGTCAGCCCGAGCACCCCGAACGACGCCTACTGGATGATCCAGGAGGCCATCGCCTCGAAGGACCCGGTCGTCTTCCTCGAGCCGAAGTCGCGCTACTGGCCCAAGGGCCAGGTCGACCTCGTCGACGGGCACGTCCCGATGCACACCACGCGTGTGGCACGCACCGGCACCGAGGTCACCCTCGTCGGCCACGGTGCGATGGTCGCGACCCTCATGCAGGCCGCCGAGCTCGCCGAGTCCGAGGGCACGAGCTGCGAGGTCATCGACCTCCGCTCGATCTCGCCCATCGACTGGGACCCGATCCTCACCTCGGTCCGCAAGACCGGTCGCCTCGTCATCGCGCAGGAAGCCTCGGGCTTCGTCAGCGTCGGCAGCGAGATCGCCGCCACCGTCGCCGAGAAGGCGTTCTACACGATGCAGGCGCCGCCGCTGCGGGTGTCCGGGTTCGACATCCCGTTCCCGGTCTCGAAGCTGGAGCACCTGCACCTGCCGGACGCCGACCGCGTCCTCGAGGCCGTCGACCGCGCCCTCGCGTACTGATCCAGCTCGACTGACCCAACTCGTCCGAACGCCGAAGGAGCCGTAAGTGGCCGTCGCCGAATTCCCCCTGCCCGACGTGGGCGAAGGCCTCACCGAGGCCGAGATCGTGCAGTGGCGCGTCGCGATCGGGGACGAGATCACCGTCGACCAGGTCCTGGTCGAGATCGAGACCGCGAAGTCGCTCGTCGAACTGCCGTCGCCGTTCGCCGGCACCGTCACCGGGCTGCTCGTCTCCGAGGGCGACACGGTCGAGGTCGGCAAGCCGATCATCCGTGTCGAGTCCGATGCGTCGGTCGCGTCCGGCGCGCCGGTCACGGCTCCGGCCGCCCAGTCGGGAGGCCCGGCACCGGTCGCGGACAGCGTCCCGACCTCGCCCGCGGTCGCCCCTACCCCGCCTGTTGCGCCCGCCCCGGCAGCTCCGGTCGCGCAGACCCAGCCCGCCCCCGCGGCGGCCCCGGCACCTGCTGCTGCACCTGCTCCCGTGGTCGCTGCCGCGCCCACAGCTGCACCGGCAGTATCGGTGCAGCCCGTCGCCGACAGCGCCTCCGTCGTCGGGACGGACGAGTCCTCCGGCGCCGTCCTCGTCGGCTACGGCTCGGCGACGTCGTCGCCGTCGCGTCGCAAGCCGGGCGCCCGCCGGGCCGCAGCCCTGGCTGCCGAGGCGAGCCGTGCCTCCAGTGTGGACGCCGCGGCAGCGGCCGAAGCGGCCAGCGATCCCGGCGAGGACACCACCGCCGAGGCGATCGCCGGTCTGGCTTCTGCGCCCGCGCGCAAGCAGACCGTCGCGACCAACGTGCTCGCGAAGCCGCCGATCCGGAAGCTCGCGAAGGACCTCGGTGTCGAACTGACCGAGATCGTCGCGACCGGGTTCGCCGGCGAGGTCACCCGCGACGACGTCATCCGGCACGCGAAGCAGGCCAGCGTCTTCCGCAACATCGAGACGCCCGAGTGGGGAGAGGTCCGCAGCGAGACGATCCCGGTCAAGGGCGTCCGCAAGGCCATCGCGACCGCGATGACCACCTCGGCGTTCACCGCACCGCACGTGTCGCTGTTCGTCGACGTCGACGCGACCCACACGATGGAGTTCGTCAAGCGGCTCAAGGCCTCGCCGACGTTCGCCGGCGTCAAGGTCTCGCCGCTGCTCATCGTCGCGAAGGCCGTCATCTGGGCCGTCCGCCGCAACCGTTCGGTGAACTCGACCTGGACCGACCGCGAGATCATCGTCCACCACTTCGTGAACCTCGGCATCGCCGCGGCGACCCCGCGCGGGCTCATCGTGCCGAACATCAAGGACGCGCAGGACATGTCGCTGCTCGAGTTGGCGCAGGCGCTCGAGGAACTGACCCTGACCGCACGCGACGGCAAGACGACGCCGAAGCAGATGGCGAACGGCACCGTCTCGATCACGAACATCGGTGTGTTCGGCATGGACACCGGAACCCCCATCCTCAACCCGGGCGAGGTCGCGATCGTCGCCATGGGCACGATCAAGCCGAAGCCGTGGGTCGTCGACGGCGAGGTCCGGTCGCGCATGGTGACGACCATCGGCGCCTCGTTCGACCACCGCGTCGTCGACGGTGACGTGGCGTCGCGCTTCGTGCACGACGTGGCATCGGTGCTCGAGGAGCCCGCGCTCCTGCTCGACTGAGTGCGTGCGGCCTTCCGCAATCGTCGCGTGGTGTTCACACGGATGTCGGTAGTGCGGGGGATGATCGAGGCATGGTCCACCAGCTCCTGACCCCCTCGCAGGAGATCCGAACGGATCGCCTCCTGCTCACCCCGCTCACGCCGGCCGACATCGACGACGTGCACGCAGTGTTCGCTGATGCCCGCACCTGGCAGCACCTGCCGAGCGGACGGCACGTCGCCCGGAGCTCGAGCGTGGACATGGTGCAGCGGAAGATCGGTGGTCGGGCTCGACACGGACTCGGCTCGTGGGCCGTCCGCACGGCTGCTGATCACGCGTTCGTCGGGGTCGGCGGGGTCGACATGACCGCTGGTGGGGTCTGGAACCTCGGGTACCGGTTGGCTCCCGCGGCCTGGGGGCAGGGCTTCGCCTCCGAGATCGCCCTCGCTGCCGTGCGTGCCGCCGCCGACACCGCGCCGGACGTCCCCGTCACGGGTCGCGTGCTCACGAACAACCCCGCGTCCGCCGCGGTGCTCCGTCGTGCCGGACTGTCGCTCGTGTGGCAGGGGGCCCCCGGGGTGCAGACGTCCTCCGCCGCGGGGGTCGAGGGGCAGGTCTGGACCGACCGGCTGCTCTCCGACGAACAGTTCGCCTGGCTCGTCCGCAACGCCTGAACGCGGTCACGTACCCGGTGCGTTCAGCGAGACGCTCCGAGTGGCGAGTGCCTCGACGGTCGGCGAATGGGTCGCGATGAGCACGGCCGCCCCGTCGACGGCGAGTTCGGCCAGCAGGTCGAGCACCATCGCCGCGTTCCCGTCGTCGAGTGCGCTGGTCGGCTCGTCGGCAAGGATGACCGACGGGCGCTTCACCAGGAGCCTCGCCATCGCCACCCGTTGCTGCTCGCCTCCGCTGAGCTCGTGGACTCGGTCGGTTGCACGTCCGGTCAGGCCGACGCGATCGAGCGCGTCGCTCGTGCGGACCTCCTGGCTCGGTCCGCGGGATGTCCGAGCGATGTCGATGTTCGCCTGAACGGTCGTGTCAGCGACCAATCCGAAGTCCTGGAACAGGTAGCCCAAGTAGCGCTGGCGCAGGAGCCGAGCCTGCCGCCTGCTTCGACTCACCGGTTCGCCGGCGATGCGGATCGTCCCTGAGTCGAGGGAATCGAGGTGTCCCACGCAGTCGAGGAGTGTGGACTTCCCAGAGCCACTCGGCCCGACCAGGCAGACGATCTCGCCGCGCGCGACGTCGAACGACAGATCGTTCCACAGGGTCCGCCGTCCGTGGTGTTTTGATGCGTGTCGTACCTCGATCATCGTGCTCCGTTTCCTCGATACCGGAGGGTGTTGCGCGCGGTGGTGGCCAGGACGACGCCGTTGACCGCACTCACCGCTGCGATGGCGAGCAGTGCCAGTGCACCGGCGGTCCCCGCCGACTGCGCGACGGGATCGAGCACCGAGGTGCGTCCCGTCCCGTCCGGGCGAGCGCCCCACCAGGAGTTGACAGCGGCGACGACGGCGATCGACACCAGTGCGGTCTCGACGAACAGGAGCCCGGCGTCGGCCCGGACGGCTGAGGTGCCGCTGGCGAGTTTCGCGAACAGCGCGCGACCGTGGCGACGCCGGTGTGCGACCGTCCCGAGCAGCCCCAGCACGACGCTGACGATCAGGGCGCTGGCCACCGTGGCTGTGGCGATCACGGTCATCGTGGCCGCGAACCGTGCCTGCTCGGCGGCGACCTGTCCCACTGCGACCACCGCGCTGAACTCCCTGCGGACGTCCGACGCGTTGATCGACCGTTCCGCGACGGCGCGGTTCTGGAACACCACGTCTCCGGTGGACAGCCACGAACCGAGCTGATCGGCTGAGAAGACGTCGGCCGGCCTCGGGACGACCACGATGACGGCGTCAGCGAGCCAGGAGCGCGTCGACGAATCGTCCGGGTACGAGTAGACCTGCTGGCGTGCAAGTCGACCACCGGTGATCTGCTGCCGTGCGGCGGCGGGCGCCTCTCGCAGCTGCCAGTCGGCGAGCGCGGCGACGAGCCGACGCCGATCGAGCCGACTGTCGGCTGGGATCCACACGGAGATGTCCGCATCGTCGGCGGTGATGCGGTTGCCGTCCTCGGCGCGGACGTCCTGCAAGCCGAGGTAGCCAGCGTCGACGAAGAGCGCCGGAACCGTGGAATTCCCCTGCCCGCTGGACACCTCGACGGTCGCGGCGAGCAGCGCGTCACGCTGCTCGAGCGCTCTGCCGGCGAAGGCTCCGATGCGGTCCCAGTACTGCTGCGAGTCGATCGGACGGGGGTCCGGGGTGACCCAGAGCTGGACGGTCTCACCTGCGGCTCGGAGGTCGCGTTCTGCTGTCCCGGAACGGACGGTCGCAACGGCACCCGACAGGTCGAACACGGCGGTGACGAGCAGGAGGAGCGCGGGCGCGCGGGCAACCTGCGCGACGAGCACGAGCGCTCCGACGGGTCGAGCACCTCGGAGTGCGGTGGTCAGCGGCTGTCGACAGGCGAGCACCGTGCCGATCGTGTGGGCGGCGATGACCGGTGCCAGCAACGCTGTGCCGATCACGACGACTGCTGTGGCGAACGTCGCCGCTGACGCGAGCCCGTTGTACAAGAACAGACCGAAGGCGACCACGGGGGCGCCGACGACGGTGGCGAGCAGGGTTCCGCGGACCTCGGCCAGCTCACTGACCACGATGGAGGCGGTGCTCTGTCCGTGCAGTCGTCGAACCGCACTCCGGCGAGGGGCGCCGAGCGTCCCCATCAGGCACAGCGTGACGCATCCCAACGTGAGGGCGCCGACGAGGCCGGACGTCCCGCTGAACCCGTCGCTGACTCCCATGCGGCGCAGGAACGGCACTCGTTCCGAGCTGACGTCGTAGCCGAGGCCGGAGAGGGCATCGAGTACCGCGCGCCGAGCAGCGTCGTCTCCGAAGACCGCGTAGGAGCCGACGGGATCGAAGTGGTCGAGGTCCGACATCGGGAGGACGGTGGTGCTCATCGACCTGGTGAAGTCGCCGTACCCGTCGCTGAGCCAGCCCGCACCCAGACTCGACGGCGCACCGGTCACCAGCGCATGGCGGAGCGTCGTCGGTGCCGCGCGATCGGCCACGACACGGACGATCGTCGCGCCCTCGGTCTCGGCGACCTGTTCGAGTGACTTCGCGACCCGCTGGTTCGACGCGGTGTCGGCGCCCGCTGCAGCGGTCACCACCGACGACGCACCGACGAGCCCGGCCTCACTGACCTGCACGAGGCCGATGAACCCGAGAACGGACGCGAGGAGCGGCGGGACGACGTACGCGAGTGTCACCGAGCGGATGTTCATGCTCCCCCTTGCGATCGGAGGAGCGGGCTCTCCCTCGGAGCGCCCGCTCCTCGCCTCAGCAGTTGTGGTAGTACGCCTTGTTGCCGCTGCTCGCCTTCGGAGTCATCGCCATCGCGTACTTCCCACCGGGCACGTTCGACACGCGCTTCGACTTCTTGCCGACGGCGGTCGCGCCGTGGCACCGCTTCTCGCGGAAGTAGTTCGACCACGTGTCGTCGCGACCCACACCCCACTGCCAGAAGCTCCCACCCCCACCGTCGTCATGCGTCGAGTAGTCGCGGGTTCCACCGCTCACGCCCGCACCCGGGTCGACGATCGTGACGCCGCCGGTCTCCGCGCCGGACCCGAGGACCTCGAGCGCTGACGCGGATGCGACCGTGGCCGGCCCGGCGATCAGGCCCACTGCCAAACCGATCCCGATCAATGCCTTCGCCTTGCTGTTCTGCATGGTTCCCCTTTCGGACGCCCCCCCCTGTGGGACTCGAGCGTCACACTGGCAGGGTCGAGAATGTGATGTCAAGCCGGTGAAACATCAACACTCCGCGCCGCCCTGCCCAGGCGGATCGTCACGCACGTTGGCGTTCCGAGGTCGACTCGCTACTGTGATGGGAACTGGTCATGTCCGCGCATGACCACCACCCAGGACCAGCAACGGAGCACGAGGGACGCATGACGAGCCGCATCACCGAGGGTGCCGAACCGAAGCACCAGCAGTTGCGGCGCATCCTGCTCGACCTCGCCACCGCACGCCTGGCCCCCGGCGCCGCGATCCCGTCCGAACGCCAGCTCATCGCCGAGTACGGCGTCTCGCGGATCACCGTGCGCGAAGCCCTCGGACAGCTCGTCAACGAGGGCTACCTCGAGCGTGTGCGCGGCAAGGGCACCTTCGTGGCGCACCGACCCGTGCAGTCGACGTTGCACCTGGCGTCGTTCACCGAGGAGATGCGGGCGATGGGCCACGTGCCGACCACCGTCGTTCTGGTGCGCGAGGAGCGCGTGCCGCCGAGCGACACCGTGGCGGCGCTGCGGCTCGACGCGGAGGTGTCGGCCTTCCACGTGAAGCGACTGCGGATGGCGGACGGCGCTCCGGTGTCGATCGACGACGCCTGGCTCGTGGCCGATGCGTTCCCGGGCCTGCTCGACCATGACCTGTCCGGGTCGGTGTACTCGATCATCGCGAACGAGTACGGCACCCCGATCGACCGCGCGCAGCAGACGGTGGCCGCGAACCCCGCCGCCGACGACGTCGCGACGCTGCTCGGCACGAAGACCGGTGCTCCGGTGCTCGAGTTCGACCGGGTGTCATACGCCGGGGAGCGCCCTGTGGAACACACCCGCAGCTGGTACCGCTCGGACCGCTACCGCGTGCAGATGGAGGTCACCGCGACACAGACTGCTGTGTAGCGCGGCGCTGGGACGCGTGTCCGTTCTTTCGGGTCGCACCTTGACAAGTTCACAGGTTTTCGCCATTCTGTGGTGACCGCGTGGCATAGGAAGCGCGCAGACTATGGGGGTACTCCAAATGGATATTCGTAATGCAATTCTCCAGTCAAAGCTTGGGCGCAACGTCGCGCTCGCGGGAACTGCGGTCGCGGTGATCGGTGCGGGAATCGTTCTGCCCACTGGCCCGGCTGCCCAGGCCGCAACATGCAGTCTCGGCCCGATCGCCAAGGCTTCGAGCTATGTCCAGAGGTGTGGTCTGAGTCAGATTGCTTACACCTACCAGAAGACCGTGGTCAAACCGCGACAGAAGTGCTACTACTTCCTGGCCACGGCGTGGAATCCTTGCTCCACACCCACTCAGTACAACACCTACGCCTGCAAGGCCATTTGACCGAGTGATCAAATCCCACTCCGTCGGGCTCGTCAGCGCGGTTCTCGCTGGCGAACGCGGGGACGTCGAGCGGTGCGTGGGCTCCATACGGGACCACGGTTTCCGCGTGGAGGTGTTCGACACCACGTCTGATGAAAGGCATGCGCGGCTGGCCCAAGCCGGCGTCACCGTTACCAGCTTGCGATGGGACGGGTCCTTCGCCTCGGCGCGTAACCGGGCTCTCGAATCCATGCAGCTTCGACGGTCCGGAGAATATGTTCTGTGGATCGATAGTGACGAGCGACTGCGCGTTCCGCCGAGCGAGCAGTCCTTAAAGGCGCTTGATTCCCGAACCGTGGCTTGCCCGCGGATAAAGGACACGGATTTCGAGACGCAAGGTGTCGCCCGGGTTCACAAGATCAAGGGATTCGTGTTCGACGGGCTCGTGCACGAGTACCTCAAAACGGTTGATGGCGACCCGGCAATCCACCGGTCCGATCCTGCTTTGATCGAACACGATGGCTACAGCAATTGGGACCGAAGGCCTCGCAATGACCGCTTGTTGCGGCGCCAGATCGCGCTCGAGCCAGAGAACTTGCGGTGGAGGCCATTCTGGGTCCGCGATTCAGGGCAGTCCCTCTCGGATAGAGAAATCGCTCGCGCAATTCGTGAGCAAGCAGCACTTCCGACGTGGTGCCCTGAGCTCGGCGGGCTGACGCCATCGGAGTACATGCGGATGATTGCGTGGCATGGTGCATGGCATCTCATCAGCCGCGGAAGTTCGCGCCTTGTCGGACCTGCGCTTAGTCGATTTCACCTCGGGGATGACGAGTCCGCCTCTGAGGTGCTCTACCTCCGCCTCATCGCTGAAGCCATTAGCGGACACATTGCTGACTCGCTCATCGACGAGGCGTTCGCGTTCAGATCGCGCACCCTCGACCGTGATGACGAGTTCCCTTGGCTCGATGCTGGCGTTGCTGTCGCTCTCGAAGCGGCCGGGCGTCGATCTGAGGCTGACATCTATCGGTCGGCGAGCCCCGCCTTCAACGATCCATTCTGCGAAGACTCGCGCTTGCGTCCGAGTTTCATGACCGGTCGGTAGGGCTCCTCGGTTCGAGCGGTGCCGCTCGCAAGCATCGCGATCACACCTCGAAGAGCGTGTCCCCCTCGCACACCGTTGTACCGACGGTGTCCTGCACGACCGAGTCCGGCGCGGAGCCGAGCACGACGACCGGGCAGATCGGCGAGTAGCCGGCGGCGGAGATCACCGAGGGGGTGAACCGGACGACGGGGTCGCCTGCGGTGACCGTCGCGCCCTCGGTCGCGAGGAGCTCGAAGCCCTCGCCCGCGAGCTTCACGGTGTCGATGCCGACGTGCACGAGGACGTCCGTGCCGGCCGCGCCCTGCAGCGCGAACGCGTGCGGGTGCAGCTTCACGATGGTGCCGTCGACCGGCGCCACCGCGGTGATCGCGCCCTCGATGCCCGTCGGGTCCACGGCCACACCGGCGCCGACGAGCTGGCCGGCGAACACCGGGTCCGGCACGTCGGCGAGGGCGACGACCGGGCCGGCGAACGGGGTGCGGACCGCGGTCACAGCTCGTCCTGGATGTCCTGCGCGAGGTTGTCGGCGACCGTGCCGACGATGACCTGCCAGCCAGTGCCGCCACCGATGACGGCCTGGGCGCCCGCAGCCTGCAGCGCGGCCTTGTCGACGAGGTCTCCGTCCTCGACCTCGACTCGGAGGCGCGTGATGCAGCCCTCGACCTCTTCGATGTTGTCGGCACCGCCGAGCGCGGCGATGATGTCGGCTGCCTTGATGTCGGCCATCGTTTCCTCCTCGTTAAGGGTTTGCGTCACAGGTTGACACCGGACCGGTCTCGGATCAGACTACGGAACTGGTCATGACCGGACAGGACCGGACCTGGCGACACCGCCGAGGTTACCTGCGCTGGCTGCACGACTCAACTCACCCCGACAGCTCCACCCAAAGACGAGAGGACCTCCGATGAGCGCCACCACTGCCACGGATGTGCCGGAGAAGAAGAAGCCGAAGAAGCAGTCCCGGCTGTTCGCGCAAGCGCAGCGCCTCGGACGGAGTCTGCTCCTGCCGATCGCGGTCATGCCCGCCGCGGGCATCCTGAACCGCATCGGCCAGGCAGATCTCCTCGGTGCGATTCCTGGCTTCGAACAGGGAGCGTCCGTCATTGGAGCTGCGGGAAGTGCGATCTTCACGTGGCTTCCCCTACTGTTTGCGGTCGGCATCGCGATCGGGTGGGCGAAGAAGTCAGACGGCACCACCGCACTGGCCGCAGTTGTCGGCTACATGGTCATGTACCAGGTCTTCGCCGTGATGTCCCCGATTGTTCTCGCCGGTGTGAAGGACGCGAACGGTGGCCAGAAGATGATCGACTTCGGCGTCCTAGGCGGCATCGTGATGGGCTTGACGGCCGCGACCCTCTGGCAACGTTTCCACCGCACGAAGATGCCCGACTTCCTCGGGTTCTTCTCGGGGCGTCGACTAGTCCCGATCATCACGGCGGCAGCTGGTCTCGTGATCGCCGTGCTGATGGCGTTCGTCTACCGCTACTTCGACATCGCCCTGACGGCAGCCGGCCAGGCCGTCGCGGACAACGCCGTGATCGGTGGCGGCATCTTCGGGTTCGCGAACCGCATGCTCATCCCGATCGGGCTGCACCAGCTGCTCAACTTCTTCCCGTGGTTCCAACTAGGAAGTTTCAATGACGGCACGATGATCTGGCACGGTGACATCGCTCGGTTCCTGCACGGCGACCCGACCGCGGGCATCTTCCAGACCGGCTTCTTCCCGATCATGATGTTCGCGCTGCCCGCCGGTGCCCTCGCCATCTGGCGCAACGCCAAGCCGCAGAACCGCAAGCTCGTCGGCGGCATCATGCTCTCCGCCGCACTGACCTCGTTCGTGACCGGCATCACCGAGCCGCTCGAGTACTCGTTCATGTTCGTCGCGTTCCCGCTGTACATCATCCACGCGGTGCTCACCGGGACCTCGCTGGCCCTGGTCAACGCGCTCGGGATCCACGACGGGTTCTCGTTCTCGGCCGGCGCGATCGACTACGTGCTGAACTTCGGCAAGGCGGACGGGGCGATCTGGCTCATCCCGATCGGCCTCGGCTACGCGGTCGTCTACTACTTCCTGTTCAGTTTCGTGATCAAGAAGTGGAACCTCCGCACGCCCGGGCGTGAAGAGGACACGATCGCCGAGAACACGATCGAAGCGGCCACGAAGCCGTAGACGTCACCACGTGACGGACGGGAGGCCCGGTGCCAGCTGGCACCGGGCCTCCCGTCAGTCTGTTGTCACCACCAGGGCGCTGATACCGGTTTTGACAATCGTTATCAGCAAGCGCTACCGTCGGAGCATGCGCAACCGCTTCCTCGCCCTCCCGCTCGTCGCCGGCGCCGCCGCGCTCGCCCTGACGGGCTGCGCGACCTCCTCGGCCTCGGGCAACGCCAGCAGCAACGGGACGATCGCCGTCGTCGCCTCGACCAACGTCTACGGCTCGATCGTCCAGTCGATCGGTGGCGACCACGTGTCCGTCACGAGCATCCTGAACGACCCCTCGCAGGACCCGCACTCGTTCGAGTCGAGCGCCCGCACCCAGCTCGCGGTGTCGAAGGCCGACCTGCTCATCGAGAACGGTGGTGGGTACGACGACTTCATGACCACGCTCGCCGACGCCTCGGACACCAAGGCCGACACCATCAACGTCGTGAAGCTCTCGGGCTTGGACAAGGGCGGCGACGCCGAGTTCAACGAGCACGTGTTCTACAGCTACCCGACGATGGTGACGCTCGTCGACGACGTCACGAAGCGCCTGTCCGCGCTCGACGCGGGCGACAAGGCCACCTTCGAGAAGAACGCCGACGCACTCACCACGAAGCTCGAGGACCTCGAGTCCCAGACCGCCGACCTGAAGAAGACGTACGACGGCGAGAAGGTGGCGTACACCGAGCCGGTGCCGGGCTACCTCTTCGACGCGATCGGTCTCGACAACGTCACGCCCGAAGCGTTCTCCGAGGCGATCGAGGAGGGCGACGACGTCCCCCCGGCGGCCCTCAAGGACACCCTCGCGCTGTTCCGTGGCAAGAGCGTGGAGCTGCTCGCCTACAACGACCAGACCTCGAGTGCCGAGACCGAACAGGTCAAGAAGGCCGCCGACCAGAACGACGTCCCGGTGGTCGGTGTCACGGAGACGCTCCCCAAGGGGCAGGATTACGTCTCGTGGCAGCAGGCGAACATCGACGCGGTGCAGGCGGCGCTCCAGAAGTGACGACCTCGACCGCAGCAGCGACGACCGACAGCCCGGCGACCACCTCGGTGGACGACCGGGCTGCGGCCCGTCCGGTCCTGGCCCTGCGCGACGCCGGGCTGTCCTTCGGCGAACGGAAGCTCTGGGGACACCTGGACCTGGACATCGCGCCGGGGGAGTTCGTCGCGGTCCTCGGCCCGAACGGCGCCGGCAAGACCTCGCTCCTGCGCACGGTGCTCGGGCAGCAGCGCCTGACGAGCGGCACGATGTCGTTCCTCGGCCAGCCCGTCCGTCGTGGGCACCGGAAGATCGGCTACATCCCGCAGCAGCGACTCATGGAGGCCGGCACCCCCCTGCGCGCGCGGGACATGATCGCGCAGGGCGTGACGGGGCACCGGTGGGGCATCCTGCCGACGTCGAAGGCAGACCGCGCCCGCATCGACCGCATCCTCGACGAGGTCGGCGCCACCGCGTTCGCGGACGCCCCGGTCGCCGAGCTGTCCGGCGGCGAGCAGCAGCGCACACGCGTCGGTCAGGCCATCGCCGCCGACCCGGCACTGCTGCTGTGCGACGAGCCCCTCATCTCACTCGACCTGCGGCACCAGCGCGGCGTCACCGAGCTCATCGACCGGCAGCGTCGGCAGCACGATGCAGCCGTGCTCTTCGTGACGCACGACGTGAACCCGATCCTCGACGTCGTCGACCGGGTCCTGTACATCGCCGGTGGCCGGTTCCGGATCGGTTCCCCCGACGAGGTCCTGCGTGCCGACGTCCTGAGCGACCTGTACGGCACCCCCGTCGACGTCGTCCGCACGATGGGCCGCATCGTCATCGTCGGCGCGAACGACGCGCACGACCACCACCACGGCGAGGTCGACCCGCACGCCCCGGCGTCGGACGAAGGGCGGATCTGATGGACGTCCTGTCGACGGTCTTCTCGTTCCAGGACTACGGCGAGCTCGTGGCCCTGGTGCAGAACTCGATCTGGGCCGGCGCGGTGCTCGGCATCGTCGGCGGGCTCATCGGCCCGTTCGTCGTCGCCCGGAACATGCCCTTCGCGGTGCACGGCATCTCGGAGCTGTCCTTCGCCGGAGCGAGCGCGTCCCTGCTGCTCGGTGTCAACGTCGTCACGGGCTCGCTCGTCGGGTCGGTGATCGCGGCGCTGCTCATCGGGGTGCTCGGCTCGAGAGCGCGCGACCGCAACTCGATCATCGCCGTGCTCATGCCGTTCGGTCTCGGGCTCGGCATCCTGTGCCTGGCGCTCTACAAGGGGCGTGCGGCCAACAAGTTCGGGCTGCTCACCGGCCAGATCGTGTCGGTGGACAACCCGCAGCTGACGTTCCTCATCGTCATCGCCGCCATCGTCGTCGCCACCCTGCTCGTCATCTGGCGGCCGCTCATGTTCGCGTCGGTCGACCCCGACGTGGCCGCGGCCGCCGGCATCCCGGTGCGGACGCTCGCGATCGTGTTCATGCTCGTGCTCGGCCTGGCCACCGCGGTGTCGGTGCAGATCGTCGGCGCGCTGCTCGTGCTGTCGCTGCTCGTCACACCGGCCGCCGCGGCACTGCGGCTCAGCTCGCACCCGGTCATCGTGCCGGTGCTCTCCACGGTGTTCGCCGTGGTGTCGGTCGTCGGTGGCATCCTGCTCGCACTCGGCGGCGGCCTGCCGATCAGCCCCTACGTGACGACCATCTCGTTCGCGATCTGGGTGGTCTGCCGGATCGTCGGGGCCAGGCGCGACCGCCGTGGACGCGACCGGGTCGTCCGCCGCGACCAGCGTGGCGGGGGCGCACCGGGCCTCCCGTCCGGAACGAACGGGACGAACGGAACCGGAACCGGAACGTCAGCCGAAACGAAGGTGGGTGCACCAGCATGAACGCCGTGCAGAAGGTCAAGCGGAACACGTGGCAGCGCGAAGCGGTGCGAGGTGCCCTGGACTCCACCGAGGGGTTCGTCAGCGCGCAGGCGCTGCACCAGCACCTGCGTGACGAGGGCTCGACGATCGGCCTCGCCACCGTCTACCGGGCGCTCGCCGACCTGGCGACCGAGGGCGACGCCGACTCGTTGCAGCAGGACGGCGAATCGCTGTACCGGGCGTGCACGACGGACGCGCACCACCACCACCTGATCTGCCGGAACTGCGGCCGGACCGTCGAGATCGAGGCGGACCCCGTCGAGCAGTGGGCGCAGGACGTCGCCGCCGCCAACGGGTTCACGAACGCCAGCCACGTCGTCGACATCTTCGGCGAGTGCGCGGTGTGCACGGCATCTGCCGCCGCAGCCGGATCGCGGACCGGCGACGCCGCCGGCGAGTAGCGTCCGCGCCATGCACGTCATCCTGGTCCCCGGGTTCTGGCTCGATGCGAGCGCGTGGGACGACGTCGCCCCGGTGCTGCTGCAGGCGGGCCACACGGTCGAGGCGATCACCCGCGACGGCGACACGCTCGATGAGCAGGTCGCAGCGCTCGTGGAGCGCCTGGACGACGTCGCCAGCCCGGACGAGCCCGTCGTGCTCGCCGGTCACTCCGGCGCCGGGCCGATCGCGTACATGGCCGCCGACCAGCGGCCCTCGCTCGTCGCACACCTGCTCTACGTCGACACGTTCCCCGGTCCCGCCGGTGGCTGCGTGAACGACGAGCTGCCCGTGGTCGACGGTGTGGTGCCACTGCCGTCGTGGGACGTCTGGGAGCCTGCCACGGTGCGCGGGATGACGCCAGCGTTGCGGGAGTCCTTCGAGCACCGGGCGATCCCGGAGCCGGCAGCCGTGCCGTCCGACCGGTTCCACTACGCCGACGCCGCCCGGCACACGATCCCGGCGACGGTGATCACCTGCGAGATCCCGGCGACCGAGCTCGCGACGATGGTGGCCGACCACCAGACCTGGGCCGAGGAACTCGTCGCGACCGAGGAGCTCAGCATCGTCGGACTCGAGACCGGACACTGGCCGATGTTCACGGCGCCGCTCGAACTCGGCGAGCTCATGGTGCGCGCGCTTGCGACACGCCCGGAGCTCGCGTAAGCTCTTCCCTTGGTCCTCCACGTCCGCGTGGTGGACCCGTTGTTCCAAGCCCTCCGACCGTCGCGAACGCCGCGGTCGCGTGGTGTCCGTTCCCCCTTCGACAGGGGCTGCGGGCCTGGGCGGTGTGCACAACCCCCTCGCATGCACCACTCCGGTGGTCCTGCGCGTGCGCACCAGGCAAGTGAACTTGGGTGCGGCCGTCCGGTCGCACGGTACCTCAGGAGGAAACCATGGCAGCAGTGTGCCAGGTGACCGGCGCCGTTCCCGGCTTCGGTCACAACATCTCGCACTCGCACCGCCGGACGAAGCGCCGCTTCGACCCGAACGTGCAGAAGAAGACGTACTACGTGCCGTCGCTGCGTCGCAACGTGACGCTCAACGTCAGCGCTAAGGGCATCAAGGTCATCGACGCACGGGGCATCGAGTCCGTCGTCAAGGACGTCCTCGCCCGTGGGGAGAAGATCTGATGGCGAAAAAGGGTCAGGACATCCGTCCGATCATCAAGCTCCGCTCGACGGCGGGCACCGGGTTCACGTACGTGACCAAGAAGAACCGTCGGAACAACCCCGACCGTCTCGTGCTGAAGAAGTACGACCCGGTGATCCGCAAGCACGTCGACTTCCGTGAGGAGCGCTAAGCATGGCGAAGAAGAGCAAGATCGCGAAGAACAACCAGCGTGCCGTCATCATCGCGCGCTACGCCGAGCGTCGTCTCGAGCTGAAGAAGGCCCTCGTGGACCCGAACGGCTCCGACGAGTCGCGTGAGGCCGCTCGCGTGGGCCTGCAGAAGCTGCCCCGCGACGCATCCCCGATCCGCTACCGCAACCGCGACGCGATCGACGGCCGCCCCCGTGGCCACCTGGGTGAGTTCGGCATCAGCCGTGTCCGCTTCCGCGACATGGCCCACCGTGGAGAGCTCCCCGGCATCACGAAGAGCTCCTGGTAAGCACTCGCAGCACCCGACGCCCCGTCACCTCCTGGTGGCGGGGCGTTCGCTGTGTCCGGGGTACAACGGCGCCTCAGTGGTCACATCTGCCCCGTCAGACCCGCGACAAGCCCGGAAATCCGGGCGAGTCGGCTGAATTCGTCCGATGCGGCTGGTAGGTTCAACTCCGGTTCCGCCGGGCCCTCGGCCCAATGGCACCGTGGCACGGGGCAACCGCTCCGGGCGCCGGACGGCACGTCCGTCCGACCGATACTGCAAGAAGTCCGAGGAGGACATCCAATGGCTGACAAGTCACTGAACCGCACCGAGCTCGTCGCTGCCGTCGCCGCCGAGTCCGGCCAGAGCCAGGCCACCGTCAACGGCGTCGTCGACGCGCTCTTCAGCGTCGTCTCGTCGTCCGTCGCGGACGGCACGAAGGTCACGATCCCCGGTTGGATCGCCTTCGAGAAGACGCACCGCGCCGCCCGCACCGGCCGCAACCCGCAGACGGGTGAGGCCATCGAGATCGCCGCGAGCGACTCGGTCAAGGTCAGCGCCGGCTCGAAGCTCAAGGCTGCGGTCAAGTAAGACTGTTCCGCGCATCGGGAGGGACGGCTTCGGCCGTCCCTTTCGTCGTTCCCTGGGCCGGGTGTGTCCCGTCTGATCGCGTTCGTCGCGTCGGGTCGACCGGGAGGCCCGTGCCGGTTCCCACAGGTCGGCCCGGCCGGTTCGGTGGCCGGGTGGGCACCGCCTAGGCTTGACGGGTGAATCGGATCGCGCGCATCGCCGGTCCCGCCGTGCTCCTGCTCGTCGGGTTCGTGGCGCTGCTCACGGCACTCGTCATCGGCGGTGGTGCGAACGCAGCGCTGATCGCCGACCCCGGGCCCCTGGTCCGCTTCGGCCTGCCGATCTCACGGCTGGTCGTGGACCTGTCCGCCGCCGCGACGATCGGCGGGCTCGCGCTGGCCACCGTCGGGCTCTCGCGCTCCGGCCCGGAGTGGAACCGCGCCATCGACGTCGCGGCTGCCGCCAGTGGACTCTGGACGGTGTCGTCCGCGGTCACCACCTTCTTCACGTTCCTGAGCGTCGCCGGCTCGAAGATCAGCATCGACGAGCAGTTCGGCCAGTCGATGGGCGTGTTCCTCACCGGCACGGACCTCGGGCTCGCCTGGCTCGTGACGGTACTCGTCGCCGCCGCCGTCACGGTGCTCTGCTTCGCCGTCCGTTCCCGGGGCATGGTCGCCCTGATCGCCGGCGTCTCGATGATCGGCCTCATCCCGCTCGCACAGCAGGGCCACGCCGCCGGCACCGCGAGCCACGACGCCGCCGTGACCGCCCTCGGGTTGCACCTGGTCGGCGCCGCGCTCTGGGTCGGTGGCCTCACCATGCTCGTGCTCCTGCGCGGCGTGCTGCCCGGTGACCGCCTGGCCGTGGTCGTCGCGCGGTACTCGAGCATCGCGCTCGGGTGCTTCGTGCTCGTGGCGGTGTCGGGTGTCGCCTCGGCACAGATCCGCGTGGGGGCCCTGTCGAACCTGTTCACGCCGTACGGCACCCTCGTGCTGGTCAAGATCGGCGCGATCGTTGCCATCGGGGTCCTCGGTGCCGTGCAGCGTCGGCGTGCGATCCGCTCCCTGACCGAGGCTCCGGCGCGGCACCGCCCGTTCTGGGCCCTGATCGTGGTCGAGCTCGCCGTGATGGGCGTCGCATCGGGCTTCGCCGCAGCGCTCGGACGCACGGCCACCCCGGTCGACCAGATCGCGCTGAGCAAGACGACCGACCCGAGCCCTGCTGAGCTACTCACCGACGACCTGCTGCCGCACGCGCCGGGGGCCTGGGGCTGGCTGACGCAGTGGAACATCGACCTGTTCTGGCTGATGGCAGCCGTGCTGCTCGCCGCGACCTACGCCGCTGGTGTCGTGCGCCTGCGCCGCGCCGGGGTCCACTGGCCGGTGCGCCGTTCGGTGGCGGCGGCCCTCGCCGTCATCTCGCTCGTCGTCGCGACGTCCGGTTCGCTGCACCAGTACGACCGGTTCCTGGTGTCGGCGAACGTCGGCGCGCACGTGCTGCTCGGCCTGGTGGTGCCGGCGCTGGTGTGGGCGGCGGCTCCGGTCGTGCTCATCCGGGCCGCGGTGCACCCGCGCGACGACGACAGCACCGGGGTGCGCGAGTGGACCGGTGTGCTGGTCGACAACGCTGCGGTCCGCTACCTGGTGCAGCCCTTCCCGGCGTTCCTGCTCGCCGCAGCGGTGTGGTGGGCGTACTTCGCCACCGACGCCGTCCGGTGGTCGGTGAGCGACTCCACGGGGCGCACGGTCATCGACGTGGGCTTCCTGCTCGTCGGGCTCCTGGCGATGCCGACGCTCTTCACCCCGATCGCGGCCGGCGAGCACCACCCGACCCGCGGTGCGGCGGTCGTCCGGATCGTCGGGGCCGCGGTCGTCGCCGCCGGAGCGGTGTCGCTCGGCGTCGCGATGCGTGGGCCGCTCGGACTGCTGCAGGCGTCGTGGTTCGGGGCGATGGGGCGGACGTGGGGCCCCGATCCGCTCGTCGACCAGGCCCGCGGTGGGCTCGTGCTCGTGGTGGCCGGGGTGCTGCTCCTGGTGGCGGTCGTCGTCGTGGTGCTCGTGCAGCTGCGGCGCGCTGGATCGCCGGCGCCCACGCTCGGAGCGGACGCGCGCACCCTCGAGCAGGACGCACGATGAGCGTCGAGCTCAGCGACGAGCAGCGGGCCGTCTTCGAGTACATCGAGCACACCCGCGACCACGTCTTCATCACCGGTCGTGCCGGCACGGGCAAGTCGACCCTGCTCAACCACTTGTCGTGGAACACCGAGAAGCAGGTCGTGATCTGCGCACCGACCGGGGTCGCAGCCCTGAACGTCGGTGGTCAGACGATCCACTCGTTGTTCCGCCTGCCGATCGGCCTCATCGCCGACGCCGAGCTGCGCCAGGGGCCGGACACCCGCAAGCTCCTGAACACGATCGACACCCTGGTCATCGACGAGGTCTCGATGGTGAACGCCGACCTGCTCGACGGGATGGACCGCTCACTGCGCAAGGCCCGCGGGCGGCAGTTCGAGGCGTTCGGCGGGGTGCAGGTGGTCATGTTCGGCGACCCGTACCAGTTGCCGCCGGTCCCGGGTGGTGCCGACGAACGCGCCTACTTCACCGACCACTACCGGTCGATGTGGTTCTTCGACGCCAAGGTGTGGCTCGAGGCGAAGCTGAACATCATCGAGCTCGCCACCGTGCACCGCCAGCGCGACGACGCCTTCGCCGCCATGCTCACGGCGGTGCGGCACGGCCGGGTCACCGCCGAGATCGCGGACCAGCTGAACACGGCGGGTGCGCGGCCCTCGCCCGACGACGCCATCACCCTGGCGACCCGGAACGACACCGTCGCGCGCATCAACAAGGCGGCGCTCGAGCGGTTGCCCGGCAAGGTCAAGACCGCGAAGGCCGACGTCAACGGCGACTTCGGCGGGCGGAACTTCCCGGCCGACGAAGCCCTCGAGCTCAAGCCCGGCGCGCACGTGATGTTCCTGCGCAACGACGCCGACCAGCGGTGGGTGAACGGGACGCTCGGCATCGTCACGGCGATCCGCGACACGGTGTGGGTCGACGTCGACGGAGAATCGTTCGAGGTCCAGCCGTCGGTGTGGGAGAAGTTCAAGTACTCCTACGACGCCGACAAGAAGGAACTCAAGAAGGACACCGTCGGTGAGTTCCAGCAGTTCCCCCTGCGACTCGCCTGGGCCGTGACGATCCACAAGTCGCAGGGCAGCACCTACGACAAGGCCGTGGTCGATCTGGGCAACCGGGTGTTCAGCGCCGGGCAGACGTACGTCGCGCTGTCGCGGCTGACCTCGCTCGAGGGGCTGTACCTGACCCGGCCCCTGCGGCCGCAGGACATCATCGTCGACACCGACGTCCGGCGCTTCATGTCCGAGGCGCCACGCATCGTCGCGACGGCACTCGAAGCCCGGAAGTCGGAACCGGACGACGACTCCGACGACGACGCCTGACGCACCGACGCCCGCCTGCCGGAGCGGCAGACGGGCGTCGGGGAGCGTGTCGGTGCGTCAGGCGCGAGCCGCCGCACGCAGCGCGCGGAGGTTCTCCTTGTCGGCACCGAGTGCCGTCAGCAGCAGGATGACACCGACGATCGCGTGGAACACGTTGTCGGTGGTGTTCAGCGCGAAGATGTTCGCCGAGGTGTTCACGAACACGAAGCCGTAGACGGCCAGCACGACGAGCACGGCGCCGACGACCAGGTTGCCGTTCCGCGAACCGATGGTGGTGCCGAGTCCGGTGATGAGCAGGACCGCGGCGAGCAGCACCCAGATGAGGGCGAGCGGCGGGTTGACCCCGAAGGCGTTCCAGAGCATCCCGCCCTGGCGGCTGAAGAAGCCGGGGTCGCCGTCGGCGGCGAAGAAGAAGCCCAGGATGCCCCAGAGTGCGAGGACGCCACCGACCGTCAGCGCGAGCCCGCGGTTCGGTGAGGCGGTGATGCCCGGTTCCTTGATGGCCACTTCGGTCTCCTCCTCGTACACTGCCGACGCGACGTGCGTCAGTCCGGCGGTGCCCGCCGGACTGAGCGGCGCGGCACTGGGCGGCACAGCGCGGGATCCGCGGGTGACGGCCGCGCGGTTCCCAGCCTCCGGCCGGTGTGCCAACGGTATCGTGTCCGACCCCGACCGTCCGAATCGCAGCGCCGTCACCAGGCGTGCGACGAGACCGACGGCGACCACTCCGAGGAGGACCAGCCCGGTGACCTTGACACCCGAGCGCAATGCACCGGAGTCGCGTGGACCGAGCGTCTCGCGGCGGTTGCGGTGGGGTGTGCTGGCGGCTCTGGGGTTCGTGATCGTGCCTTCCGTCTACGCGGCCGCGGTGCTGACGCCGGTGGGGCAGCGCATGGAGGACGCCGCGCTCGGCGGGGTCCGTGAGTCCGACCTGTTCAGCTCGGACACTGCGCTCAACGTCATCTCGGTGCCGGTGATCCTGTTGCTCGTTGTCGTGATCGTCGCGGTGGCGTTCGCCAGGCGACGGCTCTCGGTGGGGCTCGGCGCGGGTGCAGTGGTGCTCGCGTCGGCGGCCACCTCGACGCTCGTCAAGCGTATCGCCGAGCGCCCGGAGATCGCCCAGTCGACGACGCCGAACTCGTTCCCCTCGGGGCACGCCACCATCGCGTTGGCCGCCCTGTTCGCCGTCCTGATGGTCACACCCCGTCGCTTCCGGCCGATCGTCACCCTGCTCGGCGCCGTCTACGCGGTCTTCGTCGCCAACCAGACGGTCGTCTACGGCTGGCACCGGGTGAGCGACATCATCGGGGCGTGCGCGATCGTGATGTTCTGGCTCGGCGTCGTCCGGGCGTTCGGGCCGAGGGTCGACCGGGGACTCCGAGGCGACCGGGACGGCCGGCGGGGGCCGCGCCGGGTGGTCAGCGTCGTCCTGCTCGTCGCGACCGGTGTCACGCTGGCCGTCGGCGTCGCGGCACTCGTCATCGGACTGGCGGGCGACGGCGCCCACGACCGTGCCGCGATCCTGATGGCCGGACGACTGGCCTCGAGCGCGAGCGTCCTGGCGGTGGTGGCCGCGGTGTGGTTCCTCGACGGCATGCACCACGCGGCCCGGACCGACCCCGCCGTACTGCCCGCAGCGCACTGACGCCTGGTGGGAATGCACCGGCGTACGGTACGTTGTACCCAGCAAGTCGATGCAAACGCATCGATATCGCGAAAGGCGGCGCATCATGCAGTTCGGCATCTTCACGGTCAGTGACGTCACGACCGATCCCACGACCGGCACCACGCCGGACGACACCCAGCGCGTCCGTGACATCCTCACCATCGCGCAGCACGCCGACCAGGCCGGACTCGACGTCTTCGCCACCGGTGAGCACCACAACCCGCCGTTCGTCGCCTCGTCGCCGACCACGCTGCTGGCCTACCTCGCGGCGAAGACGAAGGACATCACGCTCTCGACGAGCACGACGCTCATCACCACGAACGACCCGGTGCGCATCGCCGAGGAGTACGCGATGCTCCAGGTGATCTCCGACGGCCGCATGGACCTCATGATGGGTCGCGGGAACACCGGCCCCGTGTACCCGTGGTTCGGGCAGGACATCCGCCAGGGCGTCAACCTGGCGATCGAGAACTACGCGCTCGTCCGCCAGCTCTGGGAGAACGACGTCGTCAACTGGCAGGGCAAGTTCCGTACGCCGCTGCAGGGCTTCACCTCGACGCCGCGCCCCCTCGACGGCGTGCCCCCGTTCGTCTGGCACGGCTCGATCCGCACGCCCGAGATCGCGGAGCAGGCCGCGTACTACGGCGACGGCTTCTTCCACAACAACATCTTCTGGCCGATCCAGCACACCGAGCAGATGGTCGGGTTGTACCGCCAGCGCTTCGAGCACTACGGTCACGGCCGCGCCGACCAGGCGATCGTCGGTCTGGGTGGGCAGTTCTTCGCCCGCAAGAACTCGCAGGACGCGGTCGACGAGTTCCGGCCCTACTTCGACAACGCCCCGGTCTACGGCCACGGTCCCTCGATGGAGGACTTCGCCGCCCAGACCCCGCTCACGGTCGGTTCGCCGCAGCAGGTCATCGACCGGTACGCGGCGATGAAGGACCACGTCGGTCACTACCAGCGACAGCTGTTCCTGATCGACCACGCGGGCCTGCCGCTCAAGACCGTGCTCGAGCAGATCGACATCCTGGCCGACGAGATCGTCCCCGAGCTCCGCAAGCTCAACGACGAGGGTCGTCCGGCCGGCGTGCCGTCCAACCCGCCGAGCCACACGGAACGCGCCGCCGCGGCGCTCGCCGCCGGCACGATCGGCAGCGACCACGTCGCCGCCGAGGACGAGTGGACGGGCGCCTCCGTCTGATCGTCACGTGACCACCTGACGGACGGGAGGCCCGGTGCCAGCTGGCACCGGGCCTCCCGTCCGTCACCGCCCGTGTCGCGAGCGCGACCCGAGTCTCGGGGTCAGCGACGGTTCTCGGGGCACGCGGCGCGAGATCGGTCGCTCAGGCCGATTCTCGGGCTCGCCCCGCCGAGACCCGGGGCGAGACCGCCGGACGCGCGGGGACGAGCTTCAGGCCGACGACGCAGCCGACGATCCCGGCGATGAACAGCACGCGCAGCACGGTGACGGGCTCGGCGCCGGTGGCCATGCCCCACAGCACCGTCAGGGCTGCACCGGTGCCGGTCCACACGGCGTACGCGGTGCTGATCGGGATGTGCTCGAGGACGTAGCCGAACGCGACGAGGCTGATCACGATCGTGATCGCGAACACGACCGTCGGGCCGGGGCGGGTGAAGCCGTCGCTCTCGCCGAGGGCGGTCGCCCACACGGTCTCGAGCGTGGCGCTGACGAACAGGACGATCCAGGCCACCTCAGCTCACCACCTTGAGGCCGACGACGCAGGCGACCAGGCCGAACACGAGGCCGAGGCGTGCGAGCGACGCGGCTTCCTGCCGGCGCAGGACCGACACGACGACCGTCAGTGAGGCGCCGATGCCCACCCAGACGGCGTAGGCGGTGCCCACCGGGATCGACTTCATCGCGAACGCGAGGCCGACCATGCTCAGTGCCATGCCAGCGATGAACACGGTCGTCGGCACGACCTTCTTGAAGCCGTTCGAGGCGCTCAGCGCGGTGGCCCAGACGGCCTCGAGCACGCCGCTCAGCACGAGGATGACCCATGCCATGACGATGTTCCCTTTCTTCGGTCGCATAGTCGCACGACTGTGCGACAACGACCTCGACGGTAGCACGAGTTCGTACGACTGTGCGAGTATGGCGTCGTGGCCAGGAGCATGGACGTCGAGCAGCGGCGCCGCACCGTGTCCGAAGCGGCGTGCCGGGTGCTCGCCCGCGACGGACTCGGGGCGCTGAGCGTCCGGAACGTCGCGGCGGAGGCCGGACTGCCGCCGAGCACGGTCCGCTACACCTTCCCGACCCAGGCGAGCGTCCGCGAGCACACGATCACCCTCGTGTTCGACCGGACCCGTGAGCGCATCGACGCCATCCCGGCTGACCTCACGCCCGCTCGACGCGCACGCCGGATCGTGATCGAGTTGCTGCCCCTCGACGAGGAGCGTGTCATCGAGCTCGAGGTGTACCTGGCACTCGGCAACGCCGCGCTCACCGACGTCGAGCTCCGTCCCACCCTCGATCGCGTCGTCGCGGCGATGCGGGCCTGGTGCGAGGACGTCCTCCGGCTGCTCGGGGTGCCGGCGGGCGACCGGGAGTACGAGGCCTGCCGCCTGCACGCCCTCCTCGACGGGCTCGCGATGCAGGTCGTCCGGCTGGCCCCGGGGGAGTCCGGCGACTGGGCGATCGACGTGCTCGACCGCCACCTGGACGGTGTCGCTGCGGGCTGATCGCGCTCGCCCTCGCACCGTGCGAGGGCGCCTACGAGTCGTGCGAGGTTCCGTACTCGGTGCGAGGCTCGCGACCCCGCACCGAGTACGGAACCTCGCACCGAACGACCGTCACGCAGCACGCGTCGCCTATCCTTTCCGGGTGACGACGACCGCGCCGCCGCAGCAGCGCTCCCGCTCCCGTTCCCTGACGGGCCCCGGCCTCGTGCTGCTCACCGTCGTCGTGCTCCTGGGGATCCGGCTGCTGTCCCCGAGCATCGGGACCGCCGGCCTGCCGGACGTCGTGCAGGACTTCCTGACACTGGCGATCAGCGTGGTGGTCGAGTCGCTGCCGTTCGTGGTGCTCGGGATCGTGCTGTCGATCGTCGTCGAGGTGTGGGTGCCGGTCGGTGCGCTCGAGAAGGTCCTGCCGCAGAACGCCTTCGGCCGCCGCGCCGTGATCTCGCTGATCGGCATGCTGTTCCCGGTGTGCGAGTGCGGGAACGTGCCCCTCGCCCGTGGCCTGATGATGCGCGGGTTCACCCCTGCCGAGGCCGTCACGTTCCTCGTCGCCGCCCCCATCCTCAACCCGCTCGTGATCATCAGCACCGCGCAGGCGTTCGGCTGGTCCGGCTGGATCCTGCCGGTCCGGATCGTCGGCGGCTTCGTGATCGCGAACCTGGTCGGCTGGATCGTCGCCGCGCACCGCCGTCCGGCCGACCTGCTGCTGCCCGCGTTCGAGGCCCGGTGCCGCGCTGCGATCGGCGCACCCCGGAGCCGGAACCGCTGGCGGGAGAGCGCCGCGCAGTTCGGCGGCGAGGCCGCGACGATGATGCCGGCCCTGTTCGTCGGCGCCGGCCTGGCCGCTGCAGTCCAGGTCGCCGTGCCGCGTTCCACGCTCGTCGCGATCGGCTCGAACCCGGTGCTGTCCGTCGCGGCGATGATGCTGCTCGCGATGACGGTGTCGCTCTGCTCGAACGTCGACGCGTTCTTCGCGCTGTCGTTCGCCTCGACGTTCCTGCCCGGGTCGATCACGGCCTTCCTGATCATCGGGCCGATCATCGACGTCAAGATGATCGCCCTGCTCCGCACGACGTTCCGGGTCCGGTTCCTGGTGCTGCTCGCCGTCGTGTGCGTCCTGTTCGCCGGCGCCGTGGGATTGGTGATGAATGTCCTCGTCTGACGCACGCAGCAGCAACGCCCCGGCCTACCTCGGGCTCGGGTCCGTGCTGGCGGTCGCCCTGTGCACGCTCTGGCTCGCACTGGTCGGCCACCTCGACCTGTACATCAACCCGCGGTACTCGGTGTTCACGATCGTGCTCGCCGCCGTCGCGGTGCCCGCCTCGATCGCCGGCCTGGTGGTGATCGCGCGGGGCCACGGCCACACGCACGGCGACGAAGCGGACGAGCACGAGCACGAGCCGGACCACGACCACGGGCGGCGCGGGCCTGGCCGTGGTCGCGCTGTCCGCCTCGCGCTCGGCGGGGCTGCCGCGATCGTCACGGTCGGGGTCACTGTGTCGATGCTCGTCCTGCCCCCGACGACGCTCTCCGCGCGCACCGCGCAGCAGCGGAGCGTCGACTCGGCGACCGTGTCGAACGCCACGGGCTCCGAGGCAGCGGTGTCCCTGCTCGGCAGCGAGGGCGTCGACACCTCGCAGTACGGCGTCAAGGACTGGGCGGCGCTCATCCGGCAGACCACCGACACCACTGCGCTCGTCGGCAAGCAGGTGCGGCTGTCCGGCTTCGTGGTCCCCGGCGAGGACGGCTCGTTCACCCTCACCCGCTTCGTGATCAGCTGCTGCGCCGTCGACGCCCAGCCCGTCGGCCTCGGCGTGGTGACGGACGACGCCGACGGCTCCGCACCCGACGAAGGACAGTGGGTCACGGTGACCGGCGCACTCGCGGCGAACCCGGACCAGTCCGCCGACGCCCGCATCGTCATCAAGGCCGCGAAGGTCACCGAGATCGCGCAGCCGAAGGACCCGTATGAGTACTGAGACGGGCACGCGTACTGAGACGGGCACGAGTACTCAGCGCACCGACCGCCGCCCGGTCACGCGCCGGTTCCACCGCCGGTACCTCGCCGTCGTGCTCGTCCTGGCGGTCGTCGCCGCGCTCGCCGCCGTCGTCGGGTCGCAGCAGGGGCCGCGCCTGCGCGACGTGTCGTACGACGCCACCGGACTGGTGTCCCGCCCGGCGCAGCGGGTGATCCTTACGGCGAACCAGGCACTGCAGCAGGTGTCCGCCGACGACGTCCGGGTCACCCCGGCGGCCGCGCACACCGTGACCTCGAGCGGCAACACGATCGCGGTCGAGTTCGCCGGACCCCTGGCCTACGACCGCGACTACACGGTGACGGTCGCGAACGTCCGGGCTCCGGGGCAGCGTGCCACCGCGGACCTCACCGCCGCGATCCGGACCGGCAGCACGGACGTCCTCGCCCTCGTGCCGGGCACCGACGGCGCGAAGGACCGGATCGTGCGCCGCTCCCTCGACGCCGGCGGTGCGACGACCGTGTACCAGGGTGCCGACATCTCGGAGTACGCCCGGCTCGGACGGTCGCTGGTGGTCGTCAGCGGCAGCGACGCGAGCTCCTCGGTCGACGTGGTCGCGCTGTCCGGCGGGGTGCAGGACCCGGACGCCCCCGTCGAGCACCTCACCCTGCCGTCTTCGCAGGGTCGGGTCACCGCGCTGCACGTCGCCGACGACGCGGCCTCGTTCGGGTTCGAGTACGCCGACACCTCGACCGGGCAGTCCCGGAACACCGGCCTGTACGTGGTCGACATGACGGGCACGCACCTGCCCACCGCGATCGCCGAGGACGGGAAGCCGCGGACGGGCGCGGTGCCGATGACGGTCGGGCAGTGGGCCTACGTGCCCCGGACCGAGAGTGCCCTGGTGCGGACGGGCAGCGACGACCTGGTGCTCGTCGACATGAGCGGCCGCGCCGACCCCGTCCGACTCGGCAGCGCCACGTACCTGCACGGGTTCGTCGGCTCGGGCACCACGGCGGTGGTCGAGACCGGCACGGGCATCGAGCGCCTCGACCTGACCGACGGCGCGAAGACGGCGCTGCGTGCCCCGGCTGCGAGCACCGACGCTGCGGTGCTCGGCCGCATCGCCCCGCTGACGGACGACACGTACCTGCGCGTGCTGGGGGACGTGCGGGCGGACGGGACCGTCTCGGCACGGATCGTGCGCGTGGACGGTGGGCGGGCCTCCCGGCTGCCGGTGACCATCCCGGACGACGCGAGCGTCACCGCGGTCTGCCCGTCCCCGAACGGCCAGTTCGTCGCGGTCGCGACGAAGTCGGCGACCGACGAGCTGGTGAGCATCGTCGACGCGACCTCCGGTGCGCTCGAGGCGAGCATCGACGCGGGTTCCGTCGACTGGTGCGGCGCGCTGCCGTCCGGCGACGAGGTCGGCTGACGGCCCGACGGACAGACACACAGACGGGAGGCCCGTTGCCGGCTGGCAACGGGCCTCCCGTCTGAGCATGGTGACGACTACGCCAGCGTGGCCGCGTCGATCACGAAGCGGTAGCGGACGTCCGAGGACAGGACACGCTCGTAGGCCTCGTTGATCTGGTCGGCGCTGATGAGCTCGGTCTCCGGCAGGATGTCGTGCTCGGCGCAGAAGTCCAGCATCTCCTGGGTCTCGCGGATGCCGCCGATGGCGGACCCGGCCCAGCTGAGCCGGCGCGGGATCAGGGCGAACGCCGGGACCTCGAGCGGCTCGGACGGAGCGCCGACGTTGACGAGCGTGCCGTCGACCTTGAGCAGGCCGAGGTACGAGCCCATCGGGATCTTCGCCGACACGGTGTTGATGATGAGCTCGAAGGAGTTCGCGAGCTTCTCGAACGTCTCCGGGTCCTTCGTCGCGTAGTGGGCCTTCGCGCCGTAGCGGAGCGAGTCGGCTTCCTTCGAGGTGGTCTGCGACAGGACGGTGACCTCGGCGCCCAGGGCGACGGCGATCTTGACGGCCATGTGGCCGAGGCCACCCATGCCGATGACCGCGACCTTCGTGCCGGGGCCGGCCTTCCAGTGGTGCAGCGGCGAGTAGGTGGTGATGCCGGCGCAGAGCAGCGGCGCGACCTTCTCGATGTCGAGCGACTCGGGGACGCGGAGGACGAAGTCCTCGTTCACGACGATCGCCTGCGAGTAGCCGCCCTGGGTGATCGAGCCGTCGGCCGGGTCGACGCTCGTGTACGTGCCGATGTTGCCCTTGAGGCAGTACTGCTCCTCGCCGGCGACGCAGTTCTCGCACTCGCCGCAGGAGTTGACCATGCAGCCGACGCCGACGCGGTCGCCGACCTGGTGCTTGGTGACGTTCTCGCCGACGGCGGAGACGTGGCCGACGATCTCGTGGCCGACGACCTGCGGGTACTGGATCTGGCCCCACTCACCGCGGACGGTGTGGATGTCCGAGTGGCAGATGCCGGCGTAGGCGATGTCGATCTCGACGTCGTTCGCTCCGACGTCACGACGGGTGATGGTGGTCTTGACGAGCGGCTCGGTCGCTGACGGTGCCGCGTACGCGTTGACGGTGCGCAATGATCTCCTCGTGGGGGTGCGTTGCGGGCCGGTTCCGACCCGCAACCAGTCTGATGGAGCGCGCCACAGCGTGGGAGGTCCCATTGGGGCTCCCCAGTGCGGGAATCGGGGGGCTCAGGCCAGCCGTGCCAGGCGCTGGCCCGCGATCGTGGCGAAGCGCAGCGGGTCGGCCAGGGCGTCGTCCGGTTCGCCGGTGGTCTGCGTGGCGAGCACGGTGAGCGAGGCGGCCGCGGCGTAGTCGTCGAGGGAGGCCTCGATCGCGCCGGCGACGAGCATCGACCGGGCCGCGGGGGCGTGCGTCGCCGTGAGTGACCGCACCACCGACGGGACCTTGCCGGCGGCGGACTGCCCGTCGTACCGGCCCTCGCCGCTGATCACGACGTCGGCACCGGTGAGCCGGTCGGCGAGATCGAGGACCTCGGCGACGCCGTCCGCACCGCGGGCCAGGGTCGCACCCCAGACGAGCAGACCGAAGCCGACGCCACCAGCGGCGCCGGCGCCGGGCGTGGCCGGGTCGACGTCCGGGAACCGTGCGGCCCAGGCGGCAAGCTGCTCGTCGAACCCGGCGACGCGCGAGGGCTCGATGCCCTTCTGCGGCCCGAAGACCGCCGCGGCGCCGGTCGGGCCGAGCAACGGTGAGGTCACGTCGGTCAGGACGGTGACGCCGAGCGGTGGCAGGGCACGCAGCGCGCCGCGGTCGCCGTCGTACCCGAGCGCCTCGAGCACGGGTCGTCCGCCGTCGGTTGAGGCGCTGCCGCCGATGCCGAGCACGAGCCCCGTGGCACCGGCGTCGAGCGCGGCGGCGATCGCCTCGCCGAACCCCCGGCTCGTCGCGGTCTCCGGTATGAGTTCGTCGAGCATCGGGAGACCGCTCGTCGCCGCGAGCTCCACCACCGCACGGCCGTCGGGCAGCATGAGCCACCACGTCTCGACGGGGGTGCCGGCGGGCCCGGTCACGGTGACGGGGACCCGGACCGCACCGGGGACCGCGGTCGCGAACGCCTCGAGGGTGCCCTCGCCGCCGTCGGCCATCGGCACGAGCGCCACGTCGTCGTCGGGGCGTTCGGTCAGCCAGCCGTCCGCGATCGCCTGGGCGACGGACGCCGCGGTCGCGGTGCCCTTGAACGAGTCCGGAGCCACCACGATGCGCACGGGACCACCGTAGCGGGGAGACGGCGACACGTGCTGGACAAGGTAGGCAAGGCTCACCTAAGTTAACGGTTAGGTGAGGCTCACCTAACTTCACGAACCAGCACTCGGGATCATCTCCATGTCGTCACTCCGTCGCGCCCTCACGGCCGCAGCGTCCGCCCTCGTCGTCCTCGCCGTGGCGACCGGCTGCACCGGCGGCGGCACCGCCACCGCGGGGGCGACGCAGGCGGCGGGTCGCGGGACGAGCGCGACGGACCCGGCCGCGAGCCTCCAGGCCATCGCCCCGGTGACCGACGCGAAGGACGTGACCGGCGAGCGCACCGCGACCCTGGCGACCGACCTGCCGCCGACGGCGAGCACGGTGGACGAGCCCGAGCTGCCCGTCACCGTCACCGACAACCAGGACACCGAGGTGACCGTCACGAGCGCGGACCGGATCCTCGCGCTCGACATCTCCGGCACGCTGTCGTCCACCGTGTACGGCCTCGGCCTGGGGGACCACCTGGTCGGACGGGACGTCTCGACCGGCTTCTCGGGCACCGAGGACCTGCCGCTCGTCACCCAGAACGGCCACGAGCTCTCCGCCGAGGCGATCCTCGCGCTCCGCCCGACGGTGCTGCTGACCGACACCTCGCTCGGCCCGTGGGACGTCGTGCTGCAGATCCGGAAGGCCGGCGTCCCCGTCGTCGTCCTGGACCCGCACCGGGACACCACCAACACCGACGCGATCATCGAGCAGGTCGCGACCGCGCTCGGCGTCCCGGCGACCGGCGACCGCCTGGCCGCCGAGGTGCACGCGCAGGAGCAGGCAGTCGCCGCGCAGGTGGCCCGGATCGCGCCGTCGGCTCGCGCCGACAAGCTGAAGATGGTGTTCCTGTACGTGCGGGGGAACGCCGGGATCTACTACCTGTTCGGCAGCGAGTCCGGCGCCGACTCGCTCATCGACGCCGTCGGCGGGCGGGACGTCGCGACGGAACAGGACTGGACGGGCATGCGCCCCGTCAACGCCGAGGCGCTGGTCGCCATGCAGCCGGACCTGGTGATCATGATGACCAAGGGGCTCGAGTCCGTCGACGGCGTCGACGGACTGCTCCAGCGGGTCCCTGCGATCGCGAAGACGCCCGCGGGCGAGCACCGCCGCATCGTCGACATGGCGGACACGACGGTGATGAGCTTCGGGCCGCGCACGCCCGAGATCGTGGCCGCGTTGGCAGCGGCGATCTACGGTCCGGCGGACGCCTCGTGACCATCCGGGAGGAACGGATCGCGCCCGTCACGCACGTCCCCGCCGAACCGGCGGTCACGTCCAGGTCGCGGGTCGGCCGCATCGCGCTGCTCACCACCGGCCTGGTGGTGGGGCTCGTCGTCGCGACGCTGGTGTCGGCGAGCGTCGGACAGCTCGGGATCTCGCCCGCCGAGGTGCTCCGGACCGTCGGCCGATCGATCGGGCTGCCCGTGGACGGCCCCACCGACGACCTCGTCACGCAGGCGCTGTGGACGATCCGGTTCCCGCGGGTCGTGATGGCGCTGCTGATCGGAGCCGCGCTCGCCGCAGCCGGTGTGCTCATGCAGGCCGTGTTCGCGAACCCCCTGGCCGACCCCGGCGTCGTCGGGGTGTCCGGTGGCGCGGCGTTCGGGGCCTGCGCCTCGATCGTGTTCGGGCTGCAGTTCGCCGGGTACTGGACGACGCCGCTGATGGCCTTCGCCGCTGGCCTGGTCGCGACGCTGCTCGTCTACGGGCTGTCCCGTGCCGGCGGCCGCACCGAGGTCGTCACGCTCCTGCTCACCGGCATCGCCGTGAACGCGTTCACCGGGGCGGGGCTCGCCTTCCTGACGTTCCTCGGCGACCAGCAGGCGCGCGAGCAGATCGTGTTCTGGCAGCTCGGGTCCCTGAACGGCTCGATGTGGGACCAGGCGGCGGCGATCGCTCCCGTCATCGGGGCAGGACTCGTCGGCGCCGTCGTGCTGACGCGCTCGCTCGACCTGCTCGCCCTCGGCGACCGGGCCGCACGGCACGTCGGGGTGCGGGTCGAGGCCGTCCGGGTCGTCGCGATCGTGGTGGTCGCCCTGCTCGTCGGCGCAGCGGTCGCGTTCGCCGGCATCATCGCGTTCGTCGGACTCGTCGTCCCGCACCTGATGCGGATGGTCATCGGCCCGGCGCACGGCCCGCTGCTGCTGGTCTCGACGCTCGGCGGCGCCCTGCTCCTGACGATCGCCGACCTGCTCGCGCGCACCCTGGTGCCGTACGCGGACCTGCCGATCGGCATGCTGACCTCGCTCGTCGGCGGACCCTTCTTCTTCTGGCTCCTGCGCCGTGCCCGCCGACGGTCGGGAGGCTGGGCATGATCGAGACGAGCGCTGTCGGCGCTGTGGTCGTGTCCGGGATCGGCGTCGTCATCGACGGTCGACCGCTGCTCGCCGACGTCGACCTGACGGTGCGCGCGGGCGAGGTCCTGGCGCTCGTCGGTCCGAACGGCGCAGGCAAGTCGACCCTGCTCCGGGCGATCGCCGGTGACCTCGCCCACAGCGGCACGGTCGCGATCGACGGGGTGCGCACCGGCGGCGAAGCACCGCTCGCCACCGCTCGTCGGCGTGCCGTGCTCGAGCAGGACACCGCCGTGGCCTTCGGGTTCCGCGTCGGCGAGGTCGTCCGGATGGGCCGGGCGCCGTGGCGGGGGACCCCGCGAGCGGTCGACGACGACACCGTGGTCGCGCGGGTGCTCGACCAGGTCGAACTCGCCGACCGGATCGACCAGGCGTTCCCCTCGTTGTCGGGCGGGGAGCGCGCCCGGGCCTCGTTCGCCCGGGTCCTGGCGCAGTCGACCCCGGTGCTGCTGCTCGACGAACCGACCGCCGCCCTCGACCTGCGACACCAGGAGGCCGTGCTGGCCGTCGCCCGCGCACACGCCCGGGCCGGTGGCGCCGTCGTCGTGGTGCTCCACGACCTGAGCCTCGCCGGGGCGTACGCCGACCGCGTCGCCATGCTCGCCGGCGGCCGGATCGTCGCCGACGGCACCCCCACCGACGTCCTGACCGCCGACCGCATCGGCGCCGTCTACCGGCACCCGGTCACCGTCGTGCCCGACCCGAACACCGGCACGCCCGTCGTCGTGCCGTCCCGAACCCTCCAGGAGGCCTCCTCGTGACCACCCGCACCCGCCCGCTGCGGCTCGCGCTCGCCGGACTGCTCGTCGCGCTCAGCGCCGGGGGAGCCGCCCTGGTGGGCGTCGCCCCCGCATCGGCAGCCGGCCGTGTCAGCGTCGCGATCGAGGGGCACCCCGAGGTCACGAACCAGGTCGACTCGACGTACCTGACGACGCTGCGCCTGCGCGGCTCCGGGTTCCAGGGCATCAAGAACGGGTACGGCGGCATCTACGTGGCGTTCGGCACCGTGAACGGCACCTGGCAGCCGAGCAAGGGCGGGGCGACGGGCGCGGACTACAGCTACGTGCCCGACGACGAGTCGAACCCCACCGGGTACCTCGACTTCGTGGCCTTCGAGGGCAGCACCACCGCGTCGGCGGCGAACGGCGGCACGGTCGACTCCGCCACGGGCACCTGGTCCGCGACCCTCAAGGTCCCCGGTTCGACGTTCCAGGCGCTCGACCGGAACGGTGCCGCGAAGACCGTCGACTGCACGGTCGTGCAGTGCGGGATCATCACCATCGGTGCGCACGGCGTCGCGAACGCGAACAACGAGTCGTTCACACCCGTCTCCGTGCAGAACCTGTACGGCAGCGGCGGCACGCTGGCCGGTGGCGGCACCAGGGCGACCACCGGGCAGGCGCCGGCCGACACGACGGACGCGGGCAGTGCCTCCCGTCCGTCCGCCGAGCCGACGTCCGAGGCGAGCGCCGACACCCGCGCGGCCACGAAGCCGTCCGCGCGGTCGACGGCGAAGCCGAGCGCCACCGCGGAGCCGACCGCGTCGGCGACCCCCACCGCGCCGGCCGGGGCGACCCCATCGGCGGTGGCGGCCGCGGCTGCCGACGGCTCCGCGGGCGGGATCGACCCGGGCGTCCTGCGGATCGTCCTCGGCGGCCTGTCCGCGCTCGTCGTGGCCGTCGCGGCGCTCGTCGTCTTCGCGATCGTGCACTCCCGCCGCACCGCACGACGCACCGCGACCGACGTCGCGCCGTAGGACCACCGGACCCGGGTGCTCACAGGGGGCGCCCACATCGAGAGGGAAACACGAACATGACACGAATCGCACGCTCGTTCGGGATCACGCTGGCGGCAGGGGTCGCCGCGGTCGGGATCGCCGTCCTGCCCGCGGTCAGCGCGTCCGCGGCCACCGCGGTCACGAACGACTACGGCGCCAGCCTGTCCGTCAGCGGTCCGGCCTCGGTCGTCACCGACGGCCCGGGGGCGCTCCACGGCGTCTCGGACGGCAGCGTCACGGTCACCGGCAGCGGCTTCGACGGGGACGCGCAGGGGCGCGGCTTCGGCGTCTACGTCGTCTACGGGCCCAAGCAGGCGGACTACGCCACCAACTCCGGCTGGTTCGGCTCCGCCCAGTGGGTCTCGAAGAGCGCGTTCACGGCCGGCGGCGGCTTCACCACGACGATCGACGTCGCGAAGTCCTACACCGCGGACCCGCACCACACCGGCGACGCGGCCGCGACCGTCAGCTGCGACTACGACGCCACGAAGACCGCGACCGCCAACGCTGCCCTCGGGCAGTACGAGTGCTTCGTCCAGACGTTCTCGGCGCACGGCGTCGCGAACGACCCGGTCGACCTCGACGAGGTCCAGGTCCCCGTCACCTGGTGACCCACGCGGTGCCCCGGGTCCGCCCGGGGCACCGCCTCCCCACACTCGCACCACCCGACCCGAGGAACCGATGCACACCCAGACCAGACCGGCCCGTCGCCTCCGCGCGCTCAGCGCCACCGTCGCCGCGATCATCGGCCTGACGGCGGCCGTCGCCGGCACCGTGCCCACCGCCGCGACCGCCGCCTCGGGGCCGAGCACGTCCGTCACGGGCGGCACGCTCGACTGGGGGTTCAAGCAGTCGTTCCGGAACTACGTGCCGGCCGCAGGGCAGTCGGTGTCCGGCGGTGCGTCGAGGAACGCCGACGGCACGTTCCGGTTCACCGCATCGGGCGGCAGCTACGACCCCGGCACGCGGAAGCTCACCGTCACGGGTTCCGGCGCCGCGGTGTTCGACCACCGGGCGCACACGTTCGTCATCTCGCTGCGCGACCCGGCGATCGAGCTCACGCCGACCACCGGCACCCTGACCGCCGGGGTCGACGTGCGGCTGGTGGACCCGACGACCGGTGCCACGACGTCCGACCCGGGGACGAAGCGCATCGTGTTCGCGACGATCGACGTCACCAAGGGCACCCGATCGGTCACCGACGGGAAGTACTCGTGGACCGGACTGCCCACCACGATCACCGCGGCGGGTGCGGCGGCCTTCGCAGCCGACGTCACCGGCGGCGGCAACCCGACGCAGTTCTACGCCGCGGGCACCGCGCTGGACCCGCTCTCGGTCGTCGTGACGGGCGACTGGGTCGCCGAGGGGACCGATGGTGACGGCGGCGACCAGGGGTTCAGCGACCCCGGCGTCCAGGGACTCGTGAGCACCGGCGTGCAGACCACGGTCGGTGACAGCACGATCGGCCGGGTCACCACGGTGGTGCGGGACGCCGCGCGCGCCCTGACCGTCGTGCAGGTACCGGCTGCCGGAACCGCCAAGGCGAGTTACTTCGTCGTGGACGACGAGGGCAAGCGCGTCGCCGGGCCGATCGACCCCGGTGTCGCCACCTCGAAGCCGAGCGTCGACCCGTCGACCGGGAACATCGTCGCGACCGCGTCGTTGCCCGCCGCGGAGTTCGGCGGCACCGGCGCGAACGTCCAGGGGTACGTCGTCATCGTGCGCGGCACGGACGCCGTGTACCGGGACGTCGTGCACGTGAAGCCCTCCGTCGCGGTGCCCTCGGCGAAGGCGTTCACGATCGACCCCGCCGACGGCTCGATCGTCGCGCAGGTCGCCCCGGCCGCCAACGGCGGGTCCGCGGGGCTGCTGCGGGTGGCCGCCGTCGGGGCGGGTGGCGGATCCGGTTCTGGTGCTGGCTCTGGCTCTGGTTCCGGTTCTGGTTCGGGTGCGGTGACCGAGGTCGGCACCAGCCCCGCTGGCGGGACCGTCCGCGCCGTCACCCGCACGGCCACCCTGATCGGCTCGGTCACCGGGACGATCTCGTCGGTCGGCGTCGACTGGACCGGTGAGCGCGCCGTCGTCTTCGACCAGGCCGCCGCCCTCGCCCGCGTCGTCGCGCTCGACACCGGGGCCTCGGTCGCCGACGTGTCGATCGGTGCCACCGCGACGTCCGGGGCCGCCGGAGGCACGGTCGTCGACTCCCGGGGCCGGGCGTGGTGGAGCAACGACGGCGACGCCACGCTCCGAGCCGTCTCGCTGCGCGGGACCCCGGCCGTGACGACCTCGATCGACCGGGTCGGCGGTGCCGCGTACCTGGCCGTCGACGAGTCCGCGAAGCGCCTCTGGGTGTCGGCCGCCGGCAGCACCGACACCGGCAACGTCGTCCGCGCCTACGCGATCGACGGCAGCACCGCGCCCACGCTCGGTGCCGAGTACCAGCCCGGCACCACCTACACCGGCGACCCGATCGTGGTCGCCGCCGACGGCCGCGCGGTGGTCGGCGTCGTGAACGCCGCGACCGACGCCGCCGACCAGGGGCTCCGCACGTTCACGGCCGTGACCACCCCGACCATCACGGAGCAGCCGGCCGACGTCGCCGTGACGCTGACCGGCGCGACCACCGGAACCGACGGCAGCACGAGCCCCGCCACGCCGGAGCAGGTGTCGTTCGCGGTCACCACGACCGGGACGCCGACGCCCACCGTGCAGTGGCAGCAGCACACCCCGTCCGGCTGGGCCGACCTGCAGGACGGCCCCTCGGTCTCCGGCGCGACGACCAGCACACTCCGCATCACCGCCACCGAAGGGCTGAACGGCGACCGGTACCGCGCGGTCGCCACGAACGTCCTCGGTACGACCGTCGTCGGTCGGGTCGCCTCGGACACCGCGACCCTGCGCATCACCGTGCAGGCGCCGACGAACCCGGGCGGCGGGAACGGCGGCGGGGGAACGGGCGGCGGCGGCACCGGCGGCGGGGCGACCGTGGTCGGGGCGGACGGGTCGATCACCGGGGCGGAGAACGCCCGCGGAGCCTCGACGAACGTGCGGCCGGCCACCGGCCTCTCGACCGCCGCGGCGGGCACGAAGCTCACCGTGACCGGCTCCGGCTTCACGAAGAACACCAACGGCTCCGGGCTGTACGTGCTGTTCGGGTACGTCACGAAGAACCCGAGCGCCGGGGGAGCGGCCGGCGCTGGCTACGACTACGTCCCCGGGTCCGGCGGCACCGGGCAGGACGGCCAGGGCTTCGTCGCCTGGCCCGACAACACCGGCACCGGCGCCGCGGCGACCGCGAAGCTCAACGGCACGAAGGACGCCGGCTTCACGCAGGGCGGCGTCATCGCGCGCTCCACCTTCACCGGCCAGTCGACGAAGCGTGTCGACTGCCTGTCCGGGGCCGTGCAGTGCGGTGTCCTGACCATCGGTGCGCACGGCGCCGCCGACGCCGCGCTCGAGACCTTCACGCCGGTGTACTTCGCCGGACAGACGGTCCCCGGCACCCTGCCGACCGGTCCGACCACGGGTGGTGGTAGCGGCGGCAACGGCGGCACGGTCATCCAGCCGCCCGTCGTGCAGCTGCCGCCGGCCGCCACCGCACCGACCATCACGAACGCCTCGGACACGGCGCCGACGGCCGCGCCGACCGCTGCGCCGCGGAACACCGCCGCCCAGCCCCGGAACAGCGCGAAGGCACCCTCGGCCGCCGAGCCACCCACGGCCCCCGCCGCGGACTCCGACGAGCTGGCACGCAAGATCGACGCCGGCGACATCACCACCGTCGCGGCCGCCGATGCCGGGATCCCCGACGAGGTCACCGCCGGTGACCGGCTCGAGCTCCGCCTGCCGTGGACGGGCGACGACGAGGGCGGGAGCGTGTGGACCTACTCCGAACCGGTGCAGGGCGACGACTTCACCGTCGAGGACGGCACGGCCACCGCCTCGGTCGACACCACCGGACTGGAGGTCGGCGGCCACCACGTCGTGCTCGTCGGTGACCAGGGAACGGTCGTCGCGGTGCCGTTCACGGTGGTCGACGGCGTCGGAGCGGTTGCCCAGTCGGCCGACTCCGGAGCCGGGACCGTCGCGGCGGCGGCAGACGGCGGCGCAGACGGCGGGATGACCACCGAGACCCTGCTGCTCGTGGTGATCGGGTTCCTCGGCGGGCTCGTGGTGCTCGCGATCGGCCTGGTCGTGCTGCTGCTGACGGGGGTGCTGCAGGTTCGGACGCGGCGGAAGCCATCGGCACCTGCCGCCGCCTGACGCCCGAGCGCTGGCGTCGTGTGACGGCGCCAGCGCCTGGCCCAGGCGCCCGGCGGGTCAGCTTCCGGCCGCTCCGAGCCCTGCGAGGAAGGTCGCCTCGGCCAGGGCCATGTGCTCGATCTCGGACGGATCGACGCTCTCGTCCGGCGCGTGCACGTTCGCAGCCGGCTCGGACACCCCCGCCAGGATGACCTCGACCCCCGGGATCGCCCGTTCGAGCGTCGCGCAGAGCGGGATCGATCCGCCGCCGCCGAGGGAGCCCACCGACGACACCCGGTACGACGACGCCAGTGCGCTCCGGAACGCCGACGAGTACTGCCCCGCCGTCGCCCGGAAGCCGTCGCCGGTGCCCGTGACCCGCGCGGTGACCTCGACCCCGGCGGGCGCTCGCCGCAGCAGGTGCGCCACGAGCAGTTCACCAGCGGCAGCGGGGTCGACACCCGGCGGGACCCGGAGGTTCAGCGCGGCACCGGCGGTCGCCTGCACGGACGGCGACGACCCGGCGACGGCTGGCGCATCGATGCCGACGACGGTCAGCGCCGGCCGTGCCCAGACCTGGGATGCCGGGTCCCCGGACCCGATCGGCACCGCGCCGTCGAGCAGCCCGGCATCGGCGGCGAACCGGTCGGCGTCGTAGGGCAGGCCGTCCCAGGTCTGCGAGGCCTCGAGTCCGTCGACGGTGGTGTCCCCGGCGTCGTCGCGAAGCGTGGCGAGCAGTGCCACCAGGGTCGCGATGGCATCGGGTGCGGCACCGCCGAACATCCCCGAGTGCACGTTGCCGTGCAGCGCTCGGACGCGCAGCTCGACGAACGCCGTGCCGCGCAGGGTGGTCACGAGCGCGGGGACCCCGACGGCGGCGTTGCCGGCGTCCATCACGACGGCTGTGTCGACGTCGGCGAAGTCCGCTGCGTGGGTGGACACGTACTGCTCGAGACCGTCGGTGCCCTGTTCCTCGGACCCCTCGACGACCACGACGAGTCCGATCGGGAACGAGCCGTGCACGTCGAGCAGGGCCCGCAGCGCCACGAGGTGGGTGACGACCCCGCCCTTGCAGTCAGCAGCACCGCGACCGTACAGGCGACCCTGTCGCTCGGTCAGGGTCCACGGGTCGCTCGTCCACGCTGCGAGGTCGCCGGCGGGCTGGACGTCGTGGTGGGCGTAGAGCAGGACCGTCGGGGCGCCGGGCGGCGCGGGGTGGGTCGCGAGCACCGCCTGCGAGCCGTTCGACGTCGTGACGACGCGCGAGGTCAGGCCGAGGCCGTCGAACGCACCGCGCACGCGCTCGGCGACGCGGCGGCAGTCGTCGAGCGACTGCACGGCCGGGTCGTGGACGGACGGGATGGCGACGAGCGCCGCGAGCTCGTCGAGTCCGGCGGGCATCCCGGCGCGGACCGCGTCGCGGAGCGGGTCAGCGGACTCGTTCGCCTGCTGCGCCGCGTCGCCGGTGTTCACGAGCGCCCGATCTCCCAGATGCGGAACTCCCCAGAGGCGTCGACCGACTTCGTCAGCCCGGTGAGCGACTTCTGCCCGATGACGTTCTCCTGCCCGGCGAGCAACGGGATGAGCGGCACGGACTCGGCGGTGTCCTGCTGGATCTCCTCGATCTGCTTCGTCCGCTCGGTCGCGTCGGCCTCGACCGCCTGCGCGGCGACCAGCTGCTGCACGGCCCGGTCGTCGAAGTGGTTCGCGAGCAGGTTGACGTCCTCGGAACCGTAGGCCGGCGTCAGGTACGACGAGGCGTCGGGGTAGTCCTGGAAGAACCCGAGCTGGAAGACCGGGTACTCGCCCTTGCCGACGTTCCCGACGTAGGTGTCCCAGCTCGCCGACTGCAGGTCGACCGTGAACAGGCCGGTGTCCTCGAGCTGCTGCTTGATCAGCGCGTACTCGTCGTCGGACCCGGAACCGTAGTGGTCGGTCGTGTACTCGATCGGCAGCGCGACGGGCGTGCGCACGCCGGCCTTCTCGAGGATGGCCTCGGGGTCGGCACCGTCGTACTCCGTCTGGAACGCATCGGTCGCGCCGGTGAAGTCGGACGGCACGATCGAGTACGCCGGAGCGTAGGTGCCCTGGTAGACGTCCTTCGCGATCGCCGCGCGGTCGACCGTCGCCGCGACGGCCTGGCGGATCGCGGTCTTCTGCGCGGTGTCGTCACCGGGCATCGTGTCGAGGTTGAAGCCGAGGAACCGGACCTCGCCCGACGAGCCCTGGACGCGCTGCAGGCCGTCGTCCTCGGACAACGAGGTGACCTCGGTCGGCGTGAGCTGGCGGTACGCCACGTCGGCGTCACCCTCCTGCACCGCGAGCTTGAGGTCGGCGGACTTCGTGTACTGCTTGATCGTCACGCTGGACGACTCCGGCGCGGTGCCGTCGTACTCCTTGTTCGCCGTCAACGCGATCGTCGCCCCGCCGTCGGCGGACTGCTGCAGCGCGTACGGACCGGACCCGACGACCCCGTCGTCCGCGTGGACCTTCGTCTTCGAGAACACACTGCTGTCGACGATCGCCCCGGCCATGCTCGCCAGGACGTACGGGAACGTCTGGTCGTTCGCCTGCTTCAGGGTGAACGTGACCTCGTCGCCGTCGGCCGCCACAGACGCCATGTTGGCGAGCAGCGACCCCGGACCGTTCTCGGAGCCGATGCCGACCTGGCGCTCGAACGAGAACACGACGTCCTTCGCCGTCAGGGCGTCACCGTTCGAGAACGTGAGCCCGTCGCGGATCCGGCACACGTAGTGGGTGCCGTCGGTGAAGTCGCACGACTCGGCGACCTCGGGACTCGTCGTGGTCCCGCCCGCAGGGTAGGTGAGCAGGTGCTGGTACAGCTGCGTCTGCACCGTGTAGCTGCCGCGGTCCCAGGCGCCGGCCGGGTCGAGGGACGTGACGGGATCGGTCGTGCCGATCACCAGGCCGTCGGAGACGTCGGTGGACGTCCCGGTCGAGGCGCAGCCGGTGAGCACGGCGGCGACGGCGGCGGAGAGCGCGAGCGCAGAGAGGAGTCGGGTCGTCACGGGGTTCCTGAGTGGGATGGTTTCGAGAGGGAGAAACGGGGATGTGCGGCCCCGCCGGTCGCGAGGTCGGCGATCATGTCGCCGAGCAGCGGTGCGAACTTGAAGCCGTGGCCGGAGAACCCGGTCGCGACGGTGACGGGACCACGTCGGTCGATCACGAAGTCCTCGTCGGGGGAGTTGTCGTACAGGCAGCTGATGAAGGTCGGCTTCGTCGCGTCGACACCGGGCACGTACCGCGCGACGTAGGCCTGCAGCCGCTCGGCCTCGGCCGGCACGGGCGTGAAGTCGCGGTGGTCCGGATCGACGACGGGGCCGGTGCCGTGGAACCCGACCTTGACGCCCTCGCCCGGGGTGAGCAGGCCGTAGACGTCGTCGTCGGCCGCCCAGTGCACGAAGCTCGGCCACGCCTGGTCCGGCAGGCGGCTGGCGAAGTGCGCGGGCTGCTCCTGGGTGACGCGGATGGCCGGGAGGCCCGCCCCGCGTCCGGCGAGCAGGTCGCCGACCAGCGCGGGTGCCCACGACCCCACGGCCGCCACCACGGACGAGCTGCGGTGGGTGGACCCGTCGGACAGTGTCACGGTCACGTCGTCGCCGTGGTCGTCGAGCCCGCTGACCCGCGTGGCGAAGCGCAGGTCGGCGAGCCCGGTCCGCTCGGCCAGGGTCAGGAAGGCCTCGATCGCGCGGTCGGACCGGATGCGACCGGCCGTGGCGTGCGCGAGCACGTGGCCCTCGAACGCGATCCCCGGCCAGCGCGCGGCCGCGGCGTCCGGGCTGAGGGTCTCGTGCGGGATGCCGGCGTCCGTCAGTGCGGCGGCGATGGCGTCGACGACCTCGGCGCGACCGTGGTCGACGGCACCGGTGCGGACGATGAGCTCCTCGCCCGCAGCGCCCTCGAGCGCTTCCCACAGCACCAGGGCGCGGGAGGTCAGGGCGACGTACTCGGGGTCGGTGTAGCCCTGTCGGAAGATCCGGGTCGCGCCGTGGGACGAGCCGTTGTGGTGCCCGCGCTCGTGCTGTTCGACGAGCAGGACGCGCTCGCCGCGGCGGGTGAGGGCGTACGCGGTGGCGGCGCCGACGACCCCGCCGCCGATCACGACGTGCGTCGGGGCCCGGTCGCTCAGCACGTCGCTCATGCCACGGCTCCGGCTCGTCGGGCGTCGGCCTCGCGCCGCGCCGGCATCATCGCCACCACCTCGTCCTCGGTCGGGGCCGCCGCCGGGAACCGTGCCGGGGCGTAGCGGCTCGCGTCGCCGAGGGTGGTCGTGCCCGTGACGCTCAGTTCCGCCGCGATCCGCCCGAGACCCGGGCCGTGCGTGACGCCGGACTCGTTGTCGCCACCGGCCACCACGAGCCCGTCCAGCTCGGGGACCGCGCCGACGATGAAGTTCCGGTCGGCGGTCATCGAGACGACGCCCTGCGTGGGGGTCTCGTCGACCCCGAGCACGCTCGCGGCGGCGGGGAGCAGCCGGGCGACGATCGGGTGCAGGTACGTCCGCATGGCGTCGAGCAGGTCCGTGCGCACCGGGCGGCGGTCGGGTTCGTCGCTCCGGTCCGCACCGCCGACGTGCATCGGCTCGTACCCGGGGCCGGCACCGTACGTCAGGCCGCCGCGGTGCTCACGGATCCACAGGCCGTGCAACTCCGGCAGCATCAGGGTCGGCAGGGTGCCCGGCAGACCGAACGGCGTCGTCACGAGCCGGCTGGCGACGACCCGGACCGTCGGCAGCTCGCGCCCGAAGGGGGCGAGGAGGGCGTTCGTCCAGCTGCCGGCGGCGAGCACGACCTTCGCGGCGTCGATGACCTCGCCGTTCGCGGTCCGGACGCCCGTGACGGAGCCCCCACGGGCCTCCAGACCGGCGACCGGCGTGTGCTCGCGGATCTCGACGCCCCGTGCACGGACCGCGTGCACCAGCGCTGCGGCCGTGTCCGGCGCACTGATCTGGATGCCGTCCGGATGGAGGAAGCCCGCGGTGACCGCGGTCGGGTCGAGTCCGGGCACGAGGTCGGCCGCTTCGGCCGGGGTGAGCGTCCGCGCCCCGGGTGGCCGGAGCGGGTGCTGCTCGAACGGCGGCAGGTGGTCGGCCCGGCCCTGCTCGGTGACGGTCAGCCAGACGTTGCCGTTCTGCCGGTACCCGGTCGGGCCGTGGCCGGCGTCGGCGAGGTCGCGGTAGAAGTCGATGCCGTACTGCTCGACGTCGCGTTCGGACTCGTTCCAGTACCAGGCGTACCCGGCTGCCCACTGGCCGACGAACCCGGCACCCGCGGTGGTCGTGCCCCCGGCGACCGTGCCGCTGTCGAGGAGCAGGACCCGCTGCCCGAGCGCGGCGAGGTGCCACGCGGCGCTCAGCCCGATGATGCCGGCGCCGACGACGACCACGGGGGACCCGGAGGAGGACATGGAGCGAGCGTAGTGTCCCGGGGTCCCCGACAGGTGTCGTTCATGACGCCGTGTGACGCGGTGCAGAACGGCGATCGCCGCCCCGGTCGATCAGCGGTCGATCAGCGGTCGAACGCGCCGAGCGCCACCGACGCCGACCGGGCCACCAGGGCGTCGTCGTAGGCGGCGTCGGGGTCGTTCCGCGTGGTCAGGACCGAGAGCACGATCGGGTCGCCGCCGGGCGGGGTCACCCGCGCCACGTCGTTCCGGATCGGTCCGGCGCCCCCGGACTTGTCGACCACGACCCAGCCGTCGGGTGCGCCGGCCCGGATGAGTGCGTCGCCGGTCGCGTTGCCGCCCATCCAGTCGACCAGCAGCGCGGTGTCGGCGCGGTCCAGGGTCCTGCCGTCGAGCACGGTCGCCAGGGCTGCGGTGAACGCCGCCGGGGTCGTGGTGTCCTCGGTGCTGCCCGGCTCGATGGTGTTGAGGTCCGGCTCGCCGTGGACCACCTCGGTGGTGGTGTCGCCGAGCTCGGTCAACGCGGCGTCCAGGCCGCTCGGACCGCCGATGCGCGTGAGCACGAGGTTCAGGGCCGTGTTGTCGCTCATCCGGACGGCTGCCTCGGCCAGCTGCTCGTACGACAGCCCGTCGGCCACGTGCTGTTCCGTCACGGGGGAGTACCCGGCAGCGGCGACGTCCGCGGCCGTCCAGTGCACGACCTCGTTCCGGGCGTCCGCGGGCACCGAGCGCAGGAACTGTGCCGCGGCGAACGCCTTGATGGTCGAGGCGTAGCCGAAGCGTCGGTCGCCGTTGTACGCGACCGTCTCACCCGTGACGGTGTCGGTCGCGACGACGCCGACCGTCGCGTCGTACTGGCGTTCGAGGCCCGCGAGTGCTCGGCGGACCGTGGCGGTGGTCGCGGCGTCCGTCCTCGGCGGCGGCGTCGTCGCAGAGGTGCTCGTCGGTGTGCTCGTGGACCGTGCGGACGACGTGGCCGACGCGGTCGGTCCACCGGAGCTGCCACCGGAGCACCCGGCGAGGACGAGCGCGGCGACGGTGCCGCCGACGACCAGGGGGAGAGCACGGCGCATGGGAGCACCCTGCCGTTCGACCCTGGTCACACGCCGGGAACCGGCAGCCCGACCCGGGCGACGGAGACCTGCGTCCCGACGCCCCGCTCGCGTGCGAGGTCGATCACCTGGGCGGCGACGGCGAGGTCCTGGGCGCCGAGCCCGACCGAGTCGAACACGGTGACCTCGTCGTCCCCGGTCCGGCCGGGTGCGCGTCCGGCGATGACCTCGCCGAGTTCCGCCGGGTGGAGGTCCTGCGGGAGCGCCCCCTCGACCACGGCCTCGAGCAGGTCACCCGACTTCGTCCAGGCGGTGGCCCGGCTGTCGACGAAGAGCGTGCCGCGTGCCATCGCCGCGCCGTCGAGCTCCCGGTGCGTCGGGCGGGGACGGGCCCCGACCGCGTTCACGTGCTGGCCGGCGTGCAACCAGTCGCCGCGGACGATCGGGTCGACCGAGGGCGTCAGGGTGCAGAGCACGTCGGACTCCTCGACCACGCGCCGGACCTCCGACGCGACCACGCACCGCCGGACCACGTCCGGTCCGACGGCCTCGAGGAACCGGGTGACCGTTCCGGACGACCGTGACCACAGGACGATCCGCTCGAACGGTCGTGCGGCCTCGAAGGCACGGACGTGCTCGACGGCGAGGTTGCCGGCGCCGAGGATCCCGAGGGTCCGGCTGCCCGAGCGGGCGAGGTGCTGCGTCGCGACCACGGTCGTCGCCGCGGTCCGTGCCCGGGTGATCGTCATGCCGTCGAGCACGGCGACGCACTCGCCGGTGACCGACGAGGACACCAGGATCGTGGAGCGCTGCGACGGCAGTCCCCGCGCACCGTTGTCGGGGATGTCGGCCATCAGCTTGACGGCGACGAGGCCGAGTCGGTCGGAGCGCACGGCCATCGGCAGGAAGAGCGCGTCGTCGGCGCCGGCCAGGGCGACCGGGGCCGGCTGCTGCATCGCGCCGGTCCCGAGGTCGGCGTGGACGGCCTCCACGGCCCCGACGACGTCGACGGCGTCGATGAGACCGGCGACGTCGGCGGCGCCGAGGACGACGGTCACGACGCGGCGACGGCGGTCGAGGCGCCGAGCAGATCTTCGAGCGACGGAGTGTGGGTCGTGAGGCCACCGTCGAACAGGATGCGCATCCAGCGGTCGGAGGCCTCGCGGTCGACGACCGCGGAGTCCCAGACGCCCCCGGCCGCCATCTCGTCGGCGGCCCGTTGCAGCAGGGCGGCGTCCTTCTCCGGCCACCGGGCGGCGAGCACGGCCGCGATCTCGGCGTCGGCGTCGCCCGCGGTGATCTTGGCCATCGCGGCGGCGATGCCGTCCATGAACCGGTCGACCCGGTCGCCGAGCTCGTCGATGCGGTCCGTGCGCGTGTAGTAGACGCTGTTCGGCATCACGCCGCCGGCGTCGAGGTGGCGGAAGACGATCGTGCCCCCACCGGCGGCGACGAGTTCCTGCGCGGAGACGAGGTCGAGGATGATCGCGTCGCCGAGCCCGCCCTGGTACAGCTCGATGAGCATCGCGGTCGACAGGTCGCGGACGAAGCGGGTCGCCGCGACGTCGAACCCGGCCTCGCGGATGAGTCCGGCCGTGAACTCGTACGGGGCGCTCCCGCCGGCGCCGGGCGCCAGGACGACCTTGCCGGCGAGCCAGTCCAGGGTGATCGGGGCCGTCTCGTCGCGGGCGACGATGGTCATCGGGAACCCGTGGTTGAGCTGACCCACGACCGACAGCTTGCGCGGGGTCCCGGCGTACATCGCGGGGACCCAGAGACCGCCGAGGGCGAGGTCGGCCTCGTGCGAGTCGATGTCGTCGAGGACGCCGGTCCACGGGTCGCAGGCCTTCGCGGTGACGGACAGGCCGCGCTCGGCGAACAGACCGCCGACGTCGGCGACGTACTCGGGCAGGTAGTTGAGGCCGTTCGCGGTCGCCGAGATGTTGAGGGTGTCCATGGTGTTCTCCGATCGTGGGGTGGTGGGCCGGGGTGTCCGGCCCACCGGGGTGGTGCGGTTGGTGCAGGTGGTCAGGTGGGTCAGGCGGTGGTGGTCGAGAGGGCGTTCTCGTTGACGTCCTCGAGCGACCGGCCGCGGGTCTCCGGGGCGAAGCGCGACGCGACCACGAGGACCGCGTACATGACGGCGGCGAGTCCGAAGACGCCGGCGAAGGCCCACGAGCCGTACAGCGCGATCGCGGCGAACGGCATGACCGCTCCGGCGATGTTGCCGATGCCGTTGACGATCGAGGCACCGGAGGCGCGGATCGCGGTCGGGTAGACCTCGGCGGTCCACGCCGCGAGGGTGGTGTTCGTCAGCATCGTGAAGAACTGGAACAGGGCACCGAGCACCAGGATCGCGGCGGTGTCGTTGCCGAAGGCCGCGAAGGCCAGGGCGGTGAGGCAGCCGAGGATGCCCGCGACGGCGATGAGGGGCCGTCGTCCGACGCGGTTGGCGAGGAGCGCCGCTGCCGTGCACCCGAGGAGCGATCCGATGTTCATGATCATCGTGTAGAGCAGGCTCTGCGACACGGTGTACCCACGCTCGACGAGCAGGGTCGGCATCAGGAAGTTCAGCGTGACCTGCACGCCGAAGGCCATCCACGAGGCGACGCCGATCGCGATCGTGCGACGGAGCACCAGCTTGTGGAACACCGCTGCGGGCGACGAGTGCAGAGCGACCGGAGGCAGGTCGGCCGGCGTCAGGCGCACCGGGGGAGCGGCGTCGGCGGGCGGGGTGAGCGTGTTCGAGGCGAGGACCGCGAGCGAGCGGTTCGCCTCGTCGACCCGGCCCTTCGACAGCAGCCAGCGGGGCGTCTCGGGCAGCTTGCGGCGGTACAGGACGACGAACAGGGCCGGGATCGCGAGGATCACGAACGTCCAGCGCCAGACCTGGTCGTCGCCACCGAGCGGGACGGCCAGCGGGCCGAGCAGCAGCAGGAAGAGGCCGTAGGAGATGAAGTTGCCGATGCCGCCAGCACCGACGTTGATGGTCGCGATGAGGCCGCCGCGGTACTTGGTGGCCACCATCTCGGACAGCATCGCGATGCCGATCATGAACTCGCCGCCGACGCCGATCCCGACGATGAACCGGCTGACGAGCAGCATGTCGAAGTTGAAGGAGACGGCGCTGAGGAGGCCGCCGAGCGTGTAGACGAGCAGGTTGAGCCCGAGCGAGAACCGCCGACCGTACTTGTCGGCGAGCCAGCCGGCCAGGAACCGGCCGACCAGGCCACCCAGGACGGTGGCGGTGTTGATCGTGGAGAGCTGGACGTCGCCGATGGCGAGCGAGGCCTTGATGTTGGTGGCCATGGCGCCGACGGAGTTCTGCTCGAGCGTGTCGAAGAACTCCCCGGCGAGGATGAGCATGAGGACCCAGAACTGGGCTCGGGTGAAGCCGATCGAGTCGAGGGCGGATCCGATGCCGCCCTCGGGTCGGGCGGCGGAGGCGGTTCGGGTTGGTGCGGTGGAGCGGGTTACAGCAGTCATTCGTAACTCCAGCGGGGGAAGAGTGCGGTGGATGCACCGTGCGGTCACTCTTTTGTATACGAAAGGCTGTTTCGGGCTGGTTTCGAACGGGATACGTTCTCGTTTTGTATACGTTCCTAGGGGTTCAGGGCCCGGTAGATCGCTTCGTCGCGGCGCAGGTGCTCGTCCATCAGCAGCCCTGCCTGCACCGAGGCGCCGCGCAGGATCGCGCCGGCGACGGCGGTGTGGTCATCGCTGCTCGACGCCACCTCGTCCTGCGTGACGCGCTCGAAGGCCCATGCGGTCTGGTGGATCAGGTGGTCGATCATCGTCTCGAGCCGGCTGTTCCCCGAGGCACGTGCCACCAGCCCGTGGAACGCGAACCGCGGCGACTGCGCGGCCTCGACCTCTTGGTCGGATCGGTGTTCGCGACCGACGGCGCGCAGCAGGTCGGCGCACTCGCCGCCCTCGCGACGAGCGGCGAGCTCGGCGGCCAGTACCTCGAGCCCTCGGCGGATCTGCATGAGCTCGATGACCACCTCGGTCGAGGAGTCGGCGACCCGGACGCCCTTGAACTTCTCGGACTCGACGAACCCCTCGGTCTCCAGCTGTCGGAGTGCCTCGCGCACGGGGACCCGCGAGACGCCGAAGCGTTCGGCGAGGGCGTCTTCCTTCAGCCGGGAGCCACGTGCGAGCGTGCCGGCGATGATCTCGGCCCTGATCGCCTTGAGGACAGATGCCGGCTTGGACTCCACAGCACGATGCTAGTTGGAGCGAGTGACGGGAATCGAACCCGCGCTACCAGCTTGGGAAGCTGGAGTTCTACCATTGAACTACACTCGCGCACCCCGCAGAACGGGACTCGGCAAGCCTAGCGGATTCTCGCCTGGAAGCCAGCCGACCGCGCACCGTACGCCTCCTGTCGGGCGTGTGTCGTGCCTCCCGAGTCTCCGCTGTGAGCACGCCAGCCTGACGGACAGGTGTCGTCCTCGTGTGTACCGTCCAGGGAGTTCCAGCGCTGAAGAACCCGAGGAGGACCGGATGGTCAGGCATCCCCTCATCGACGACGTGGTCGGTCCCGCCATCGTGGTCGAGTCCGCCTCGCCGGTCGTGTGGCTGACGGACGCCCTCGCCTCTCTGCTCCGCCGTTCGGCGGACGCCGGCCGCATGGTCGTGCTGCGGACCGGGCGCGAATCCGCGATCACCCCCGCCCTGCGGCACGCGCTCGGTGCGTACGGTGCCGCGTGGGCCGTCGCCGACTTCGACGGGACACTGCGCGACGGCCGGACGGGTGCAGCAGCCTCGGGCATCGAGGACTTCGTGCACCGCGGCCCCGAACTCGTCGGCACACCGTCGCCCGAGCACCCGGTCGCGGCCGACTCTGTCCGCCAGATCAGCATCGACCTGACGCTCCGCCACCATGCCGAGCGTGCCGTGGACATGGGGTCCGCGATCGAGGCCCTGTGCCACACCGTCGGCACCTGCCCCACCCGTTGGGGCACCGCCGAACCGCTCACCGTGCCGTGGGACCGATGGGTCGTCACGCAGTACGCCAAGCACGAGGCGCCCGGGGTGTCGACCTCGTACGCCGTCGGCGAGGGCTTCTCCGCGACGATGACCGCCCACCTGGTCGGTGGCGTCGTCGTCGAGACGATGTCCGCCGTGTTGACCGTGCCCGAGGAGAACACCGACCCGGAGCTCGCGAACCGCCTGTTCGACGCCGTGCAGCAGGTCGCGGACCAGGTCGTGCCCGTCTTCGGTGTGGTGATGCAGCGCCGGGGGGACTCCGACCACCTGATCCGCGCGGTGTCGCACGGCGAGCCGTCGCCGCTCGCCGTCGTCGTCGGACCCGAAGCCTCCGAGTTCCTGGACCGCGACGGGGTCTGGCCGCCACCGCGCACCACGACGGCGACGTTCGGCACCCGGTCCGGGGCGGGCGACCCGTCCGGAGCAGGCGACACCGGCACGGCTGACGGCGACATCGTCGACGGCGGCATGATCGTCCGCTTCGAGGACGGCTGGGAAGCCCTCGAGTCCTTCCTCGACCGCATCGACGAGGACCGCTTCCTGCAGCTCGTCGGCGCAGCGCCCCTCGACCCGGCCCACGACGAGGGCACGCTCGACGGGCACGTGCGGGACACCCGGGTGGCAGGCGGTCACGGTGCCGCGTGACGTCACCATCCTCTGCCGCCAGCCGGTCGAGCCGCGGGAGGTTGCCGAAGCACTGCTCCTGCACGACGAGTCCTGGGGCGTCCGAGCCCTCGACGACGGCCCGATGTTGCAGGTCTGCCGCGACGCCACGCACCCGGTGATCACCGTGCTCGGGGTGCGGCGGGTGGACTCCTTCGACGAGGTCGAACGGATCCTGCCGGACGCCCCCACGATCGCGACGCCGCTGTGGTGGGTCGACACCGTCACCCCCGCGGGGTCCGACGGCGAGTCCGGGATCTCGGCGGCGCTCGAGGCCGCCCTGGACCTCGACGCGGTCTGCATCGTCCACGGCGACTGACCAGAACAGCCGCTGACGGACGCGCGCGTCAGTCGCGGCGCGCGGTGTCGGTCGCGTTGATCGCCGCCAGACGTTCGTTGTAGGCCTTCAGATCGGCGTCGCCGTCGCGTTCGGCCTTGCGGTCGAGCCGCTTCGCGTCGCGCTTGTCCGTGCGGATCCAGTTCCGCACCACGAGCAGGGCGACGAAGACCATCGGCAGCTCGGAGGCGCCCCAGGCGATCCCGCCGCCGGTGTGCTGGTCGTCGAGCAGCGCGGCGTCGTTCGTCTGGCCGAGTGCGTGGAACCAGTCGATCGCGAACACCGACTGCGAGGTCATCACGGCGACGCCGAAGAACGCGTGGAAGGCCAGCGTCGCGAGCAGCGCGATGATCAGGATCGGGTACGGCGGACGCTTCGGCCCCGGGTCGACGCCGACGAACACCCAGAAGAACAGGTAGCCGCTCAGCACGAAGTGGACGACCATCGCGACGTGCCACTCGTGCGACTGCATCGCCGCTTGGTACGCCGGTGTGAAGTAGAACACCACGAGCGACCCGGCGAAGATGACACCCGCAACGGCGGGCTTCCCCATGAACTGCATGTACCGCGAGTGCACGAAGAGCATGAGCCACTCGCGGGCCCCGCGGGAACCGTCGTTGCGGACCGGCAGGGTGCGCATGGCGAGCAGCACCGGGCCGCCGAGCACGAGCGGCAGCGGCACGAACATCATGAGCAGCATGTGCTGGACCATGTGCGACGAGAAGTGGATCATGCCGTACACGGCCGGTCCGGCCGACGTGGTCCAGATGAACAGGGCGCAACCGATGACCCACGCGATGGTGCGCCCGACGGGCCACTTGTCGCCGCGCTTCCGGAGCTTCCGCACGGCGAGCAGGTACCAGACCGCCCCGACGACGGCGAGCCCGAGCCACACCCAGTCGATGTGCCACTGCGTCAGGTACGTGTGCATCGTCTGGGCCGGCGGGAACGGGAACCCGATCAGTCCGGAGCGGGTGTCCTCGCCGGTCTCGGGTGTCTGCGGGATCGGCGGCTGCGAACGGGACACGCCCACCGAGACGCCGATCGCCACGGCCATGAAGACGATCTCGGCGAGCGCGAACCGGGTGAACCGACGGCGGTCGAGCGGCGCGCGGAGCAGCCCGGGCACCAGCTTGCGGCGCTGCACGACGCCGGCGACCCCGAGCAGCACCAGGATGACGGCCTTGACCGTGATGAGTGCGCCGTACGGGGTCGTGACGAGGTCGAGCGGACCGGTCAGCCGCAGCGAGGCGTTGACGATGCCGGAGAACGCGACGGCGCCGAACGACCACCCGGCCAGCGTGGAGTACCGGGAGACCACCCGTCCGGTCGCACCCTTCGTGCGGGTGCGCAGCAGCACCACGGCGACGAGCCCACCGGCCCAGACGCACACCCCGATCAGGTGGATCGCGAGGGAGTTCACGGCGTTGGCGTGCTCGAGCGAGCCGGCGGCGTGGCCGGACAGTGCCAGGGGGAGCAGGGCGAAGAGGCCGAACACGGTGGCGACGGCGAGCGTCGTGACCCGGGTGGCGAACGCGGCGAGCACGGTCGCGATGAGGATCGCCGCCGCCGAGACCACGAGCGCCTGGCCGATCTCCACCTGGAACGCGAACAGCATGAAGTTGCGGGCGAACACCGGACTGGTGAGCGGGACGCCGAGGGTGTTGGCGCCGGTCAGCACGACGGTCACGGCCGCGGCGAGGAACCAGACCGATCCGGTCGCCGCCGCCCAGCGCGTGGCGCGGTGCTGCACGCTCGAGAGTGCCCGGTGGTCCTTCTTCTGCGCCGGCAGCGCGAACGCGGCGACGATGAGCAGCCCGACGGTCAGCGCCGCCATGGTGTCGTGCACCACGCGGGCGATCGGCAGGCCGTACTCGACCACGTCGCCGGCGGACACCAGCTGCTGGTTCGCGGTGAACGCCCCGGTGATCGTCAGGCCGAGGAGCGAGCACGCGACCGCGAGCGGGATGGCGACGACCAGCACGGTCGCGACGGTGGACTTGCGCGCGGTGACGGGCGCGGATTCCGGCGCCGGGCCTCCGGGCTGGGTTGCGGGGGACGTGACGGTCATCAACCTTGTTCCAGGGACGCGTGCGTCCGCGAGACCGCGGACCCTCCATGGTAAGCGGGTCGGTCTGGAGGCAGGGCGCGAGTCGCCGGAATCGGCTGCGGTCCGCCTCAGGCTCGCGCCGACGACCCCTGCAGGTCGCGGATCCGGCCCAGCTCGTCGAAGTCGACCGTGATGGTCCCGTCCGCCAACGTCAGTGTGCGCCCGTCCCAGGGGACACCGCGCAGCGACGCCCAGCTCCCCACTGCGCGGCGGTGGTCGTGCACCTCGGTCGTCTGCAGGCCCTCACCGAAGACCCTGACCATCCGAGGGACCGTCGGTGGCACGAACAGCAGACCCTCGAACAGCACCCAGAGGCGGGAACCTCCACCGACGTGCCCGCCGAAGCCGAACCACGAGCCGGTCGCCAGCCGTGCCGCGATCGACATGTCCCACGCGAACTCGTACCCGGCGTCTGCGGCGTCGGCCTGCCGGTGCTCGCCGAACGGGACCTCGCCCTGCACGAGTTCCGGGATGCCGAGCCGTTCGCCCAGCGCGCGGGTGGCGTTCGCGGCGACGAGCACCGACGCGGGGTACTGCGAGGGGTTCGCCCAGCCCCAGAGCCAGGTGCGCGGCCCCGGTGCGGCCGATCCCAGGAGCTGGATGCGGAACTCGCCCGGGTGCGGCCCGACGAACTGCAGGGTGCCGGCGGCGAGGTCGACGTTCCAGCGTTCGTGGTCGTCGTACAGGTCGGCGAGCTGCAGCTGCGCCTCCCAGGCCAGGAAGACTCCGTCGCTGACCAGATCGTCCATCCCCCGTGAGCGCGCCATGGGGGAACCCTACGCTGGGCGGTGTTCCCAGATCCCCTCGCTGCCGACGCCCACGAACCCGACGGCCTCGTTCACGTCGAGCATCGGGCGGTTCTCCTCGGCGTTGAACGTGATGATCGAGGGGTGCCCCGGGTGGTCGCGTTCGATCGTCTCGATCCCGACGACCTTGAGCAGCCACCCGAGCCGGTGCCCCCGGTGCTCGCGCAGCACGAGGGTGTCGCCCTGCATCACCGGCTGGGCCACGGGCCCGGGGACGGCGAGCTGGGTGAAGCCGACGAGTGAGCCGGACGGTACGTCCTCCACGGCGACGGTGCGCATGGTGCGCGGGCCGTCGTCGAGGTGCTGCTCGTGCGTCCGGAGCCGGTCGATCGTCCAGGCGTCCTCGGGCTCGGCCATGTCGCCGGCCGGGGCATCGGTGCTCATCCGGGTCAGGAGGAGTGCGACGTCCGTCTGCCACCGGGGCGGAGTCGGTCCGGCCCAGGTGTGCACGCGGTACCGGTCGGCCGCCGCCCGCGTCGCCGCGGCGCGGATGCCGGACAGTGCATCGGGGTCGGCTGGGAGCTCCAGACGGCTGATCCGGTTCACCTGGCCGAACCGCCAACCCCGGCCTGTCAGGAAGCGGACTCCGGGTTCGTCCTCGGGCACGGCACCGAACCCGGTCGGAGCACGGAGGTACCCGGGGCCTGCTGCCGGGCCGACCTGCCGTGACACGGCGTACGTCTTCCACTGCGTGCGGCCCTGCTGCTTCGCGACCGCTTCGACGTGCTCAGCCAGGAGCGTGCCGATGCCCCGGCGCCGGTGCTCGGGCGCCACGCTGACCGCCATCCAGCAGTTCGGGGCGTCCGCGACCGCCTTCGACTCGTACGAGCCGGTCCCCACCGCGGTCCCCTCGTCGTCACGGACCAGGAACAGTCGGCTGGGCGCGTCGGGGTCGATCAGGTAGGGCAGTTGTTCCTCGGGCGTCCAGAGCAGCTCCGGCAGCCCGGTGATCGACACCTCGGCGCGGTTCTGCACGGCGACCCACTCGCGGAACGCCCGCACGGTCTCCGGGTCGTCGTCCATCGTCGCGGGCACGACGAGTTCGTGGACGGTGTACGCGGTCATGGCGGTTCCTCCCAGCGGTGCGACGCCGCCCGGCCCCGGACAGCCTCGCAGCATATCGGCGGGGGTCCGCTGCCGCTAGGCTGCACGGCGTGCTGCTCTCCGATCGCGACATCACCGCCCAGCTCGCCGAGGGCCGGATCGGTCTCGACCCCCACGACGCCTCGCTCGTCCAGCCGTCGAGCATCGACGTCCGGCTCGACAAGTTCTTCCGGCTGTTCGACAACCACAAGTACCCGCACATCGACCCGGCGGTCGACCAGCCCGACCTGACCCGGCTGGTCGAGACCGACCCGGACGAGGCGTTCGTGCTGCACCCCGGCGAGTTCGTGCTCGGCTCGACGTACGAGGTCGTCACGTTGCCCGACGACATCGCCGCGCGGCTGGAGGGCAAGAGCTCGCTCGGACGCCTCGGCCTGCTGACCCACTCGACCGCGGGCTTCATCGACCCCGGGTTCTCCGGCCACGTGACGCTCGAGCTGTCGAACGTCGCGACGCTGCCGATCAAGCTCTGGCCGGGCATGAAGATCGGGCAGCTGTGCTTCTTCCAGCTGTCCAGTCCCGCCGACAAGCCCTACGGCTCGGCCGAGTACCAGTCGCGGTACCAGGGGCAGCGCGGCCCGACCCCGTCGCGGTCGGCGCAGAACTTCCACCGCGCGGACGTGTCGGCGCGCCCCTGACCGCGGTCCATCCGACTCGGAACGACTCCATCGACGTCGCGCGACATCGACGAAGACGTTCCGAGTCGACACCGCCGTGTCATCCGCGCGGACGAAATGTCGCATGCTGTGTATCGTTGCAGCATGTCCGAAGCTGCACCACGTCCGACGCCGACGGTGTCGGCGGCCGCGCTCATCCGCGACGCCCGTGAGCGCGCCGAACTCACGCAGGTGCAGCTCGCCCGTCGAGCCGGCGTCACGCAGAGCGTCATCAGCACGTACGAGAACGGCCGGCGCGAACCCTCGCTCGCCGCGCTCCAACGCATGCTCCGGGCCGCGGGCTTCACCACGTCGATCGACCTGCTCCCGGTCGAGGACCCACCGCCCCTGCGTGAGCGCGTCTCTGCGGCGCGACAGGACCTGATCGCCGTCGTCGAGCGGTTCGGCGGTCGGAACCCCCGGTTGTTCGGCAGCGTCGCCCGTGGTGAGGACGGCCCGGGCAGCGACGTCGACCTGATGATCGACGTGGATGCGGGCCTCGGCATCTTCGCGCTGATGCGGATCCAGGACGCGGCCGAACGGCTGCTGGGCGTGCGCGTCGACGTCGTGGACGCCGCCGGCATGAGCCCCGAGGTCGTCCGCCGCGCGGTGCCGCTGTGAGCCAGGACCCGACGACGCACCGCCTGGTCCGGGACCGACTCGACGACGTCATCGGTGCGTGCGAGGCGATCCGGCGCTACGTCGGGGACGCACGCCTGCCGGAGGACCTGGTGCACGACGCCGTCCGGATGCGGCTGGTCGAGATCGGCGAGGCGGTCCGTGTCCTGCCGAGCACCCTCACCGCGAGCGAGCCGGACATCCCGTGGTCGCGGGTGTCCGACCTCGGCGACCGGCTGACGCGGCGCTACTTCGACACCACCCGCGCGGTGGTGTTCGGCACGGCCCACACGGACGTGCCGCACCTGGCCGACGCGGCGCGTCGGTTGCGCGCGACGCGGCCCTGAGCCGGCGGGTCGCGTCGGCCCTGGACGCGCGTGCACGGCGGACGGGAGGCACGGATCAGGACGTGCACCGAGCCTCCCGTCCGCCGTGTGGCCGGCCCCCGGACGACGCAGGACGGCCCCGTCTCGCCGAGGCGAGACGGGGCCGTCCGTGGTGCTGGGGAGATCAGCCCTTCTTGGCGAGCTCCTCGAGGGTGTCGTTGCCCTTGTAGGCCTCGACGGCGTTGTCCTTGGTGACGAGGACCGGCGTGAGCTCGATCGCGGGGACCGTCTTCTTGCCGTTGTAGTTGTTCGTCTTGTCCATCGTCGTGTCGGGCTTGTCGCCCTTCGACAGCGTGGAGACGAGGTCGACGGCCGCCTGGGCTTCCTTCGACGTGTCCTTGAAGATCGTCGAGTACTGCGTGCCCTTCATGATGAGCGGGATGGACGCGGTCTCCGAGTCCTGGCCCGTCACGACGGGGTTGTCCTTGCCGGCGGCCTTGGTCGCGGTGAGGATCGCACGGGCGAGGGTGTCGTTCGGCGACAGGACGCCGTCGAGCTCGGTGTCACCCGTGTAGTACTGCGAGAGCAGGTCGGTCATGCGCGACTGGGCCTTCTGCGCGAGCCAGCCCTGCGTGACGACCTTCTGGAAGGTGGTCTGACCGGAGACGACCTTGATGGTGCCGTCGTCGATCTTCGGCTGCAGGACGTCCATCGCACCGTTGAAGAACACGGTCGCGTTGGCGTCGTCCGGCGAACCGGCGAAGAGTTCGACGTTGTACGGCTTGTCGCCCTTCTTCTCCTCGAGGCCCTTGAGCAGCGCCTCGGCCTGGAGCTGGCCGACCTTGAAGTTGTTGAACGCCACGTAGTAGTCGACGTTCTTCGTGTTCAGGATGTTGCGGTCCCAGGCGATGACGACGGCGCCGCGGTCCTTGGCGGACTTGACCTGCGCGGTCAGCTGCGAACCGTCGGCGGCACCGATGATGACGGCCTTGGCGCCCTTGGTGATCATGCCCGAGATCTGCGACTGCTGGTCCGGGACGGGGTTGCCGGCGTTGGCGTACTGGATGTCGGCCTTGAAGCCGGCGTCCTCGATCGACTTCTTGAACGCGGCCCCCGCGAGGACCCAGTTCTGCGAGGTCTTGGCCGGCAGGGCGACGCCGATGAGGTCGCCCTTCTTGATGCTGCTGGTGCTGCCGGCGTCGTCGGACGAGCCGCGTGCCGAGCAGCCGCTGAGGGCGAGGCCCGCGACGAGTGCCAGACCGATGCCGGCGATGAGCTTCTTGCGCATGAGATTGCTTTCTCTTCGTTGAGGTGGTGGTGCTGTGAGGGGAAGGGTTGGACTAGGGGAGGGTGATCTTGTCGGGCTGGTCCTCGATCGAGCGCGGCTGCTGCTGGGCCGCGGGGACCTCGGCGGCGTCCTTGCGCTGGAACTGCCGCAGCATGCCGCCGATGAGCGACGGACGTCCCTGCGACTTCGAGTAGACGTCGAAGGCGACGGCGACGAGCAGGACCAGACCGCGGATGATCTGCACCTGGTTGGACTCGAGGCCCATGAGCTGCAGACCGTTCGACAGCAGCGCCATCACGAGACCACCGATGATCGAGCCGGAGATGGTGCCGACACCACCGGCGACCGCTGCGCCACCGACGAACACGGCGGCGATCGCGTCGAGCTCCCAGCCGGTGCCGTCCGCGGGGCCCGAGGCGCCGGAGTAGGCGACGAACACCATGCCGGCGATCGCGGCGAGGATCGACATGTTCATCATGACGAAGAAGTTGACCCGTCGCGCCGAGACGCCGGACAGGACGGCGGCGTTGGCGTTGCCACCGACGGCGTAGACCTGGCGACCGAAGATCGTGTTCTTCGTGACGAAGCCGTAGACGATGGTCAGGACACCGAGGATGATCGCGACGATCGGGACCGAGGTGCCGACCGGGCCGGCGCCGAACAGGTACGTGGCGACGAGCGTGACGGCGACCAGGATGCCGGTGCGGACGATCGAGACCCACAGCGGCGGGACCTCGGCCTGCATCTTCCGGCGGCGGGCACGGCCCCGGGCCTCGATGATGATGAGCGCGAGGATCGTGACGAGGCCGATGAGCAGCGTGCCGTTGCTGAAGCCGAAGTCGGGGCCGAAGTCACCGAGGAACCCGGCACCGATCGGGGTGAAGGCGTCCGGGACGGGGACCGACGTCGAGTTGCCGATGATCTGGTTCACACCACGGAAGATGAGCTGACCGGCCAGCGTCACGATGAAGGCCGGGACCTTCACGAACGCGACCCAGAAGCCCTGCCACGCACCGATCAGGGCACCGCACACGAGTCCCAGGATGATGGCGGCCCACACCGGGAAGTCCCACACGGCCATGGACTGCGCCACGACGATGCCGACGACCGCTGCGACCGAACCCACCGACAGGTCGATGTGCCCCGCGATGATGACCATGACCATGCCGAGCGCCAGGATCAGGATGTACGAGTACTGCAGGAACAGGTTGATGACGTTGGTCGGCTCGAGGATGAGCCCGTTCGTCGTGATCGAGAAGAAGACCAACAGCACGATGAGGGCGATGATCATGCCGTACTGGCCGATGCTGTTGCCCTTGCCGAAGAGCAGTTTCAGGTTGTTCATGAGGCGGTGGCGCCCTTCCGCGCGGAGGTCATGCTGCGCATGAGCGATTCGGGATCGGCCTGGTCGGCCGGGAGGTCAGCGGTGATCTGACCCTCGAAGATGGTGTAGATCCGGTCGGAGAGACCGAGGAGTTCGGGGAGCTCGGACGAGATGAGGATGATGCCCTTCCCCTCGGCCGCGAGCTGCTGGATGATGCCGTAGATCTCGAACTTCGCGCCCACGTCGATGCCGCGGGTGGGTTCGTCGAGGATCAGGATGTCCGGGTCGGTGAACATCCACTTGGACAGGACGACCTTCTGCTGGTTGCCACCGGACAGCTTGCCGACGTTGTCCTCGACGCTCGGCACCTTGGTGCGGAGCATCTTGCGGTACTTCTCGGCGACGGAGTACTCCTCGAGCGAGTCGACGACGCCGACCTTCGAGATCTTCTTCAGGTCGGCGGCGACCGTCGAACGCTTCACCGTGTCGAGCAGGTTCAGGCCGAGCGCCTTGCGGTCCTCGGAGACGTAGCCGAGGCCGTTCTCGATCGCCTGCTGGACGTTCGTGACCTTGATCTCGCGGCCGTCCTTGATGATCTGGCCGTCGAGCCAGGTGCCGTACGAGCGACCGAACAGGCTCATCGCGAGCTCGGTGCGTCCGGCGCCCATCAGGCCCGCGAAGCCGACGATCTCACCGCGGCGGACGTGGAAGTTCGAGCCCTTGCAGACCAGACGTGACGAGTCGAGCGGGTGCTGCACGGTCCAGTTGCGGACCTCGAAGAAGGTCTCGCCGATCTTCGGAGTGCGGTCCGGGAACCGACTCTCGAGCGAGCGGCCGACCATGCCGCGGATGATGCGGTCCTCGTTGACGCCGTCCGCCTTGACGTTGAGCGTCTCGATGGCCTTGCCGTCGCGGATGATCGTGATCTCGTCGGCGATCTGCTCGATCTCGTTGAGCTTGTGGCTGATGATGATGCTCGCGATGCCCTTGGCCTTCAGCCCGACGATCAGGTCGAGCAGGTGCTGCGAGTCGTTCTCGTTGAGCGCGGCGGTCGGCTCGTCGAGGATGAGGAGCTTGACGTCCTTGTGCAGGGCCTTCGCGATCTCGACGAGCTGCTGCTTGCCGACACCGAGGTTCTTGATCTGCGTGTCCGGGTCGTCGGCCAGGCCGACGCGGGCGAGCAGGTCCTGCGCACGGAGCTGCGCGGCGGTCCAGTCGATTCGCCCGAAGCGGCCGGGCTCGTTGCCGAGGAACAGGTTCTCGGTGATCGAGAGCTCCGGGATGAGCGCCAGCTCCTGGTGGATGATGACGATGCCGGCCTGCTCGGACTGCTTGATGTTCGAGAAGCGGACTTCTTCGCCTTCGTAGACGATCTCGCCGCTGTAGGTGCCGTAGGGGTAGACGCCCGAGAGGACCTTCATCAGGGTCGACTTGCCGGCGCCGTTCTCGCCGCAGATCGCGTGGATCTCGCCGGCGCGGACGCTGAGGGAGACGTCGGAGAGCGCCTTCACACCAGGGAACTCCTTGGTGATCGAGCGCATCTCGAGGATGGTCTCGGGTGCGGTGATCGACCGGGTCTCGAGTCCGGTGTCGATCGGGTGTGACGCCACAGTGCATCTCCTTCTGCCGCTGCGATGCGGCAGTTCTTCGGGTGGTTCTGCTGCGGCAGCGAATGGGCGCAGGTGGCCTGCGTGGACTTCGTTGTCGCGTCCGGTGTCCTGCTCGTGTGACGCTCATGTGAACGGTCACATCGGCTGGACGGAGGTAATTTACGCACGTCCCCGGTGCGGCTGTCAATTCGGATTGGTCGCGTTTTCGTAACGGCCTGCGTGATCTGGCGGAAGCAGGCCGATCACGTCCCCCGCGTTGGGGTGATCGTGCGGAGTCCCGCACGTTCCACCGGTCGGGTCACCGGCCGCGCGGGGCTCCCGTGGACGCGCGCACGACGAGCTGCGGGACGATGTCGATCGGGCGGAGCAGCTCGTCCTCGCCGGGCAGGAGCAGGTCGACGCAGCGGCGTCCGAGCTCGGCGAAGTCGACCTGCACCGTGGTGAGCGGTGGCCAGAAGTGCTTCGCCTCCGGGATGTCGTCGTAGCCGACCACGGACAGGTCGCCCGGCACGTCGAGGCCGTAGGAGCGCGCCGCGTGCATGACGCCCAGGGCCATCTGGTCGTTCGAGCAGAACACCGCGGTGCAGTCCCGCCACCGCAGGAGTTCGCGGCCGGCGTGGTAGCCGAAGTCCGCCGTCCAGTCGCCGAGGATCGGCGGGACGACGGGCATGTCGCGGTCGGACATGGCGCGGAGGAAGCCCTGCATGCGGGCGTCCGCCTCGATCCAGTCCTGTGGGCCGGCGATGTGCCGGATGTACTCGTGGCCCAGGTCGAGCAGGTGCTCGGTCGCGAGTCTCGCGCCCTCCATCTGGTCGACCCACAGGGCGGTCGGGTCCTCGCCGACACTGGCCCGCATCGTGACGTACGGCGTGCGGATGCCGAGTTCCTCGATCAGGTCGAACACGCGCTGCTGGGGTGCGATGACGACGATGCCCTCGACGTCCAGGTCGAGCAGGTGCCCGAGCCCCTCACGGACCGCGGTGTCGGTCGCCTCGGCGATGTTCGCCGTCGTCACCGAGTACCCGCGCAGCATCGCCGCGTCCTCGATCGCCTGCAGCGCGACCGCCGGGCCGTAGTGGGCGCGCCGGGCCGTCAGGACGCCGATCGTGTGTGTGCGGCTCGTGACGAGGGCCCGCGCCGCACGGTTCGGCCGGTACTGCAGCTGCTCCATCGCCGCCAGCACCTTGTCGCGCGTGGCGTCGCGGATGGCGTCGGAGTTGTTCAGCACCCGCGACACGGTCTGGTGGGAGACGCCCGCGATCCGTGCGACGTCACGGATGCTGGGCGAACGCGGTTGCTGTGCCCGCGATGACGCCATTGCTGCTGCTCGTTTCCGCCCGGGGCCGTGGCACGTCGATGTGCACGTTCACATTCCGGGCCAGATCATTATGCACGTCCGGCGGATCGACGCCACCTGAACGTCGTCGAGGCTGCGGCCCGGTGGCATGCCGGGCCGCAGCCTCGCTGCACCCTCGCAGTGGCTCAGAGCCAGTTGCGCTTGCGGAAGATCGCCCACAACACACCCATCAGGGCGAGCATGCCGAGGATCGCGACCGGGTAGCCGTACCGCCAGTGCAGCTCGGGCATGTGGTCGAAGTTCATCCCGTAGACACCGGCGATCAGACCGGGGGCGAACAGGATCGCCGCCCACGACGAGATCTTCTTGACCTCCTCGCCCTGTCGGTGTGCAGCGCGGGCGAGCTGCCGGCTCTCCTCACCCTGCGCCAGGCTCGCACTGGTCATCCGCCGCATCGCCTCGTTCTGCTCCTGCGACACCAGGGTCGCGTGCAGGGTCAGGGCGTTCTCGAGCAGGGACCGGAACGAGTCGACCCGCTCCGTCACGCGCAGGGCGTGGTCGAGCACGTTGCGCAGCCGGTGCTGCACCTCGTCGTCGACGCCGTACTTGTCGGCCCCGCGGAGCAGGCCCTTCACCATCGCGGGCACCGGCTTCGTGGCGCGCTGGAAGGACAGCACCTCGCTGAGCAGCTGGTAGATGCGCTTCGAGACGCCGGGGTCGACCTGCCCGGCGAAGAGCTGGTCCTCGATGGCGTCGATGCCGTCCTGCAGCACCTCGACCACCGGGGCGTAGCCGTCCACGACCTCGTCCAGCACCGCGGCGGTCACGGCCTCCGAGCCCAGCGCCAGGAACTCCGGGTCGGCCTCGACCTGGGCGCGGAGCGCCGCGAGGTCGGGGCGCTCGGCGTGCCGGACGCTCACCACGAACCGGTCGCCGACGAACAGGTGCACCTCGCCGAACTCGACCGTGCCCGCGGTGCGGTCGAACCAGGCCGGACGGAGCACCAGGAAGAGCGTGTCGCCGTACCGTTCGAGCTTCGCGCGCTGGTGCCCCTTGCGGGCGTCCTCGACCGCGTTCTCGTGCAGGTCGAACTCGGTCGCGACGGCATCGAGTTCCTTCGGGTCGGGGCGGAGCAGTCCGATCCACGCCAGGTCGCACCGTGCGACCTCGTGGCGTGCGCCGAGCGACAGGGTCGACGGAGAGTCGATGCGACGTCCTTCGACGTAGATCGCGTTGTCGATCATTGCCATGCGCGTGCTCCTCGTGGTCGGGAGCAGGCAGGCGCGATGCCGCGGGCGGACCGCGGCGGGCGGAGGAGATCTAGGACACGGGCGCGGCGGCGAGGGGGAGGGGCTGCCGGCCCGCGCGAGGATGGTCACCCGACATCGCGCCTCACCTGCCCTTCTCCTGGTCGTGCGGCCGCGGTGCGCAGCCTCGTGGCCACAACCGTGGCCGACGTCAGACCCTACTCCGGACGCACGAGGGAGCCAAGCGCTCGGCCGCGCTCGACCGAGACTCGGCCTGGGCGACGGTTCTCGTGCTCGCGGGCACGAGGAGTGTCGCTGAGCCCGAGTCTCGGCCCAGGCGGCCGCGCCGGGTCAGCGCGTGATGTGCAGGCCCGCGGCCTCGAGCTCGGTCAGCTGCCAGCCCAGCCAGGGGCTCCAGCCGAACGGCGCACCGGCGACGGCGGCCCGCAGCGAGTCCTCGGAGACCCAGGCGTACTCGGCGACCTCGTCGTCCGCGGGGGCGGGCAGGTCATCGGTGACGGCGCGGAACACCGGGCAGACCTCGTTCTCGACGATCCCCGAGGCGTCGACCGCGCGGTACCGGAAGTCCGGCAGCACGAGCTCGACGTCGCGCACGGTGATGCCGAGTTCGCGCGATGCCCGGCGGGCGATGGCGTCCTCGAACGACTCGTCGGGGCCGGGGTGCCCGCAGAACGTGTTCGTCCAGACACCGGGCCACGTCTTCTTCGACAGGGCGCGACGGGTCACCAGGACGTCCCCGTCGGTGTTGCGGACGTGGCACGAGAAGGCCAGGTGGAGGGGCGTGTGGTCTGTGTGCACCGTGAACTTGTCCGCTGTGCCGATCGGGGTACGGTCGTCGGCCAGCAGGACCACGGTTTCCGGGAAAGCGCTCATCTGCACCGATAGGTTAGGCCAATGAGCGAGGAAGCGGCCACCGTGGCGCACATCGACCTCGCGCTCGTCGACGACTGTCTCGAGCGCTTCTTCGTCGTGTCCTCGGCTCGTGCCGCGCGCTACGGCCGTCCGTCCGAGGAACTCTGGCGGGTGCTCCGCAAGGCGAGCCTGGGCGGCAAGCGCTTCCGGCCGCGCATGGTGTTGACCGCGTACCTCGGCCTCGGCGGGGACGACGTGCACGCTGCTGCGCACGTCGCAGCTGCCTACGAACTCCTGCACACCGCGCTGGTGGTGCACGACGACGTCATCGACCGTGACTGGGCGCGCCGCGGCCAGCCGAACGTCGCGGGCTCCTACCGCGACGCCGGCACCACCGGCGGGCTGCCGCTGCCGACCGCCGAGCACCGCGGGATGAGCGCCGCCGTGATCGCGGGCGACCTGGCGCTCTCCGGCGCACCGCGGTTCATCGAGTCCTCCGGTGTGACGGGCGAGCGTCGTGGGCGTCTGCTCGAACTGCTCGACGAAGCCGTGTTCGCCAGCGCTGCCGGTGAGATGACCGACGTCGACCTGGCCCTGGGCGTGATGCCGACGGTGGACGAGGTCCTGGCGATGGAACGGGCGAAGACGAGCGTGTACTCGTTCGAGGCGCCGCTGCAGTCCGGCGCCGTGCTCGCTGGCGCGCCCGAGACCGTCGTCACCGCGCTCGGCGCCTTCGGCCGCGAGATCGGCATCGCGTACCAGATCGTCGACGACCTGCTCGGGGTGTTCGGCGACGAGACGACCACCGGCAAGAGCGTGCTGGGGGACCTGCGCGAGGGCAAGCGGACCATGCTCATCGCGTACGCGGCGACGACGGACTGCTGGCCGGACATCGCTCCCTACCTGGGCGACCCCGACCTGACCGAGGAACGCGCGGCCGAACTCCGTGCGACCCTGGTCACCTGCGGCGCCCGTGCCGCAGCCGAGTCCCGGATCGCCGACCACGTCGCACTCGCCCGTGCCGAACTCTCCGGACTGCCGTACGACCTCGCCGACCGCCTGGAGGGCCTCGTGACCGAACTCGTGGAGCGCGCCCGGTGACGACCGAGACCACCCGGACCGGCAGCGCGCCGTCCGGTCGGCTGCCCCTGTACGACGCCACGGCCGAGGCAGCGTCGAGCGTCGTCATCGACCGCTACTCGACGTCGTTCGGCCTGGCGAGCCGGTTGCTCGCCAAGGACACCCGCGAGCACATCCGCAACGTCTACGCGCTGGTGCGCGTCGCCGACGAGGTCGTCGACGGTCCCGCGACCGAGGCGGGGCTCGACCCCGACCTGGCACGGACGGTCCTCGACGAGCTCGAGGCCGACACAGAGCGCGCAATCGCCCTCGGCTTCTCGGTGAACCCCGTCGTGCACGCGTTCGCCCGGAGTGCACGGGTCACGGGCTTCGGCGCGGAGCTCACCAAGCCGTTCTTCGCGTCGATGCGGATGGACCTGGAGCGCACCGAGCACGACGACGCCTCGTTCGCGGCGTACGTGTACGGCTCGGCCGAGGTCGTGGGGCTGATGTGCCTGCGTGCGTTCGTCCACCGCGCCGGCCGCCCGACCTTCGACCAGGCGGAGCTCATCGCGGGGGCCCGTGCGCTCGGCGCAGCGTTCCAGAAGGTGAACTTCCTGCGCGACCTGCACGCCGACTTCGAGGTGCTCGGCCGCTCGTACTTCCCGGGGGTCGACATCCGCTCGTTCGACGAGGCCACGAAGGAGCGCCTGGTCGCCGACGTGCAGGCTGACCTCGACCACGCGGCCCGCACCATCCGGCTGCTGCCGGCAGACGCCCGGAACGCCGTCGGGCTCGCACACGCCCTGTTCCAGGAACTCAACGACCGCATCGCCCGCACGCCGGCGACGCGCCTGGTGACGACGCGCGTGCGCGTCCCGAACCCGGTGAAGGCACGCCTGGCCGCACAGGTGCTCGCCGGACGTGCCCCCGTGCGGTCGAAGGTGGCCACCCGTCGGCCAGGAGGCACGTCATGACCCCGCCCCGCGCCTCCCGTCCGACGGCCGTCGCGGCCACCACCCGGCGCAAGGTGCCCGCTCGACGTGCCGTCGTGATCGGCGGGGGCATCAGCGGACTGGCGTCCGCAGCGCTGCTCGCGCGGGACGGCTTCGCCGTGACCGTGCTCGAGCAGCGGTCGCAGCTCGGTGGCCGTGCCGGTTCGTGGGAGCGCGACGGCTTCCGGTTCGACACCGGGCCGTCGTGGTACCTCATGCCCGAGGTGTTCGACCACTTCTTCCAGCTGCTCGGCACCTCGGCCGACGCCGAACTCGACCTCGTGAAGCTCGACCCCGGGTACCGCGTCTACAGCGAGGGCAACGACGAGCCGATCGACCTGCGCGCCGACGCCGAGGCGAACATCGCGCTGTTCGAGTCCGTCGAGCCCGGAGCCGGCAAGCGGATCCGGAAGTACCTCGCCTCGGCCGAGGACACCTACGCGATGGCGATCCGCCGGTTCCTGTACACGACGTTCCAGGACCTCACGAAGCTCGCCGCCCCCGACGTGCTCCGTCGACTGCCGAAGCTCGCCCGGCTCCTGCTGCAGCCGCTGTCGTCTCGTGCCGCCTCGGCGGTCAAGGACCGGCGGCTCTGGCAGATCCTGGGCTACCCGGCGGTGTTCCTGGGCACGAGCCCGTACGCCGCGCCGAGCATGTACCACCTGATGAGCCACCTCGACCTCGCCGACGGGGTGCTCTACCCGAAGGGCGGCATCACCGAGGTGATCGCCGCGGTCGAGCGCGTTGCCCGTGCCGAGGGCGCGAAGATCATCGCCGGCGCGAAGGTCGAACGGATCGTCGTCGAGGACGGCGTCGCGACCGGGGTCGTGCACCGCGACCGCGACGGTGTGCAGCACACCGCCCCGGCCGACCTGGTCGTGAGCGCCGCCGACCTGCAGCACACCGAGATGCAGCTGCTCGACCGCGAGCACCGCACCCACGGCGCCGAGCACTGGAAGACCCGCGACCCTGGGCCGAGCGCCGTGCTCGTCTACCTCGGCATCGACGGACCGACGCCCGGCCTGCTGCACCACACCCTCGTCTTCACCGAGGACTGGAAGGCGAACTTCGGCGCGATCTTCGGCAAGGACCGGCACGTCCCCGACCCCGCGTCGATCTACGTCTGCGCGCCGTCCGAGACCGACCCGTCCGTCGCGCCCCGCGGCTCGAGCAACCTGTTCATCCTGGTGCCGCTGCCCGCCGACCTGTCCATCGGCAAGGGCGGGATCGACGGTGCCGGCGACTACGAGGTCGAGCAGATCGCCGACCGCGCCATCGACGTCGTCGCCGAGCGTTCGGGCGTCCCCGACCTGCGGGACCGCATCCGGGTGCGCCGGACGATCGGCCCGCGCGACTTCGCCGACGACCTCAACGCGTGGAACGGTTCGATGCTCGGCCCCGCGCACACGCTCAAGCAGAGTGCGTTCTTCCGCGAGAAGAACGCGTCGGCCAAGGTCGAGGGGCTGTACTACGCCGGGGCGTCCACGATCCCGGGCATCGGTCTGCCGATGTGCCTGATCAGCGCCGAGGTCCTGCTCAAGCGGATCCACGGCGACACGAGCACCGAGCCGCTGCCGACGCCGCTCGGCACCCCGCGGAACCAGGCCGGCACCGTCTGATGCCGGGGCTGTACCTCGCCGGCCTGGTCGTGTCGTTGATCGGCATGACCGTGCTCGACGCCCGCTTCCGGCTGTTCTTCTGGCGAGCACCGTGGCGTGCGGCTGCGGTGATGGTCGTCGGTGTCGCGTTCTTCATGGTGTGGGACGTCGCCGGGGTCGCGTACGGCATCTTCTTCATCGGCCCGCAGCACCTGCTGACCGGGGTGCTCCTGGCGCCCGAAGTGCCACTCGAGGAGCTCTTCTTCCTGCTGCTGCTCTGCTACTCGACGATGGACCTGGTCGGCTTCGTCCGGCCCGTCGTGCAGCGGTCGCTCGGACGGCGGCGCCCGTGACCGGCTCCGGTGCCTACGCCCTCCTGGCCCTGCCGTTCTTCGCCGTCGTGGCGGTGGTGGCGGTCGTCGCCGGCATCGTGGCCGCGCGCCGTGCACGAGCGGCGGGACGCGCACCGGGGCCCGGCCGCCGGGTCGCGGTGCTCACATCGGTGATCGCGGGCATCGCACTGCTCGTGATGACGATCGTGTTCGACAACGTCATCGTGACCCTGCGCATCGTCGCCTACGACCCCTCCCTCATCAGCGGTGCGAAGATCGGGGCGATCCCGGTCGAGGACCTCGCGTACGCGATGGCGGCGATCGTGCTGCTGCCGAGCCTGTGGGTCCTGTTCGACCGGACGGGCCCGCGCCCCGCGCCCGACCCGACCACCGCACCACCGGAGGACACGAAGTGAACGCCAGCACCGCCTCCAGGCCGTCGACCCTGCGAGCACTGTTCGTCTCGTCGCGCCCGATCAGCTGGGTGAACACCGCCTACCCGTTCGGTGCCGCGTACCTGCTCGGCAGCGGGGTCGGCGTCGAGGGCGGCGGCGGGTTCTCGCTCGTCGCGTTCCTGGTCGGCGTCGTGTACTTCCTGGTGCCCTACAACCTGGCGATGTACGGCATCAACGACGTCTTCGACTACGAGTCCGACCTGCGCAACCCGCGCAAGGGCGGCGTCGAGGGGGCACTGCTCGACAAGAGCGTCCACCGCACCACGCTCTGGGCCGTCGTCATCACGAACGTGCCGTTCCTGGTCGCGCTCGTCGTCCTCGGGGCGGTGAGCGGGAACGGGCCGTGGTCGTGGCTCGTCCTCGCGATCAGCGTGTTCGCCGTCATCGCGTACTCGGCGCCGGGGCTGCGGTTCAAGGAGAAGCCGTTCCTCGACTCCCTGACCTCGTCGACGCACTTCGTCTCGCCCGCGATCTACGGTCTCGCGCTCGCCGGACCGCACTGGACCGGGCAGCTCGTCGCCGTCTGCGTCGCGTTCTTCCTGTGGGGTGTGGCCTCGCACGCGTTCGGCGCCGTGCAGGACGTCCTCGCCGACCGGGCCGGCGGCATCGGCTCCGTCGCGACCGTCATCGGTGCGCGGGCGACCGTGCGCCTCGCGTTCGTCGCGTACCTGGTCGCCGGCGTCGCGCTGCTGTTCTCGGCGTTCCCCGGGCCGATCGCCGCCGTCGTCGTGATCCCGTACGCGCTCAACGTGCTGCCGTGGTGGAACATCACGGACCAGGGGGCCGAGGCTGCGAACGCCGGGTGGAAGCGGTTCCTCTGGATCAACTACCTGGCGGGGTTCATCGTGACGATGGCGCTCATCGCCTACGCCTTCACGCACTGAACGCGCTGCCCGCTCCAGCGTCCCGTCGAGCTCCGGCGTCCCGCCGAGGTTCCGAAATCTCGGCATCTCGACGTCGCCCGGCGCGCTCCGTGGAACCTCGGCGCCGCGCACACGGCATGTCGTGGAACCTCGACGCCCGCCGCGCGCAGGACCGACAGCGCCCGCCGCGCGCAGCACTGACAGACTGGACGGACGCGTCACGGGAGTCGTGACGCGGCAGCCACGAAGGAGTGCACGCATGACGGTCCGGATCATCCACGTCGGTCTCGGAGGGTGGGGCGGCAACTGGGCCCGCACCGCCATCCCAGAGGTCTCCGAAGTGGAGGTGGTCGGGATCGTCGACCCGGTGCCGGCGACGCTGACCGCCGTGCAGCAGGACCTCGGGCTGCCCGCGTCCGCCGCGTTCGCGTCACTCACCGAGGCGCTCGCCGGGGTCGAGGCCGACGCCGTCGTCATCACCGCCCCCGCCGTGACGCACGTGCCGCTCGCGCTCGAGGCCCTGGACGCCGGCAAGCACGTCCTGGTCGAGAAGCCGTTCGCCAACACCACGGACGAAGCCGTCACCGCCGTGCGCCGTGCCGAGGAGCTCGGCCTCGTGCTGCAGGTCAGCCAGAACTACCGCTGGTACCCGGCGCCGCGTGCCGTGCAGGACCTGCTCGCTGCGAACACCGTGGGCGAACTCTCCGCGATCAACGTCGACTTCCGGCAGTGGGACAACGACCTGGCGTTCGAGGAACACCCGCACTACAAGTTCCCGCACGCCATGATCAACGACATGGCCATCCACCACTTCGACCTGCTCCGGATGGTCACCGGACAAGAGGCCGTCCGGGTCTTCGCCAAGGCGACCTTCCCGTCGTACAGCAAGTACCAGGACGAAGCCATCGCCTCGATGCTCATCGAGCTCGACGGTGGGCTGGTCGTGAGCTACCGCGGCAGCTGGCTGAGCCGCGGCCCCCGCACGGCGTGGGCCGGCGAGTGGAGCATCCAGGGCGAGGACGGTGAACTCTGGTTCACCAGCCGCGACGGAGCACCGAACGCGGTCGACGGCGACGTGGTCACCCTCCGCCGCACGCAGGACGACGAGGCCGAGCCCGTCGAGCTGCCCGTGCTCGAGCACACCGACCGCCAGGGTGGGCTGCAGGCCTTCGCCCGTTCGGTCGAGGGCGGTCCGGCACCGGCGACGAGCGGCCGCGACAACCTGCGCAGCCTCGCACTCATGGAGGCAGCTGGTCGTTCGGCTGCCAGCGGCCAGCCCGAGGACGTCGTCGTCCCGTCCTGAACGCCGTGACCGACGGACGGGAGGCCCGTGGCGGGCCCGCCAAGGGCCTCCCGTCCGCCGTGGGGCCGCGCCCACTGCCGCGGGAGCGACACCGACCGGGTGGCCGCACCGCGGCCATCTGGGCGCGCCCCCGGCCCAGCCGTGTAGAAACTGGGGAATGGCCAAGGACAGTCTCCCCGAGCTCGAACTCGCGAACGTCCGCACGCGCGAGCGCATGACCGACACCGTCACCGAGCTCAAGCGCCGTGCGAACCTCCCGGCGCGGGCACGGCTCGCAGCCGCGAAGACCCGACAGCGCTGGCACCGTGACCCGACCCCGCTCGTGGCGATGGGCATCACCGGACTCACCGGGATCGCGGCGATCATCACCGGCATCGCGATCCGCAACCGCCCCGCAGGCCACCTGGCGACGCCACCGGTGAGTTCGGCGTTCACCGCATTGCTGCCCTTCGGCGGGCGCGGCGACGGCCCCTCGGCGAAGGAGCAGGCGCAGTCCGGCCGCAAGGGGCGCAAGGCCCGGGCGAAGGCGGCCGAGCAGGCACTGGACCGTGACCCGGCGCACAAGGCCCGCGTGAAGCAGCAGACCGGCATCGCCGCGGTGCAGCGACGGGCGGACAAGAACCGCAAGGCCGCCGTGAAGCGGTCGAAGCAGGCCCTGAAGGCGCGGGGGTAGTCCGATGGCGCAGGAACAGCAGAAGCCGGATCCGGACGACTCCCGGAAGCCGGACAACCCCACCGACCTCACGAAGCCGACGCTCGTCTACACGCTGAAGAAGACGTTGCGCGAGTTCTCGAGCGACCAGTGCACCGACCTCGCAGCGGGCCTGACGTACTACACGGTCCTCGCGCTCTTCCCCGGACTGCTCGCGATCGTCTCGATCCTCGGTCTCGTGTCGAACCCGTCGGACACCATCACGTCGCTGCTGGATGTCGTCCGCAACGTCGGCGGCGGCCAGGTCGCGGACCTGCTCCAGGACCCGATCGAGGGACTCGTCCGCTCGCCCGCCGCCCCGGTCACGTTCATCGTCGGTCTTGTCGGTGCCCTCTGGTCGGCCTCCGGTTACGTCGGCGCGTTCGGCCGGGCGATGAACCGAATCTACAACGTCCGCGAGGGGCGTCCGATCTGGAAGCTCCGCCCGACGATGCTCGGCGTGACGCTCGCGACCGTCATCCTGCTCGTCCTCGGACTGCTGACGCTCGTCTCCGGTCCGCTCGCCCGCAGCTTCGGTGACGTCATCGGCCTCGGGGACGTCGCTGCGACGGTGCTCCTCATCGTGCAGTGGCCGATCCTGCTGATCATCGCGATCGTCGTGGTCGCGGTGCTCTACTACTGGTCGCCGAACGTCAAGCAGCCGAAGTTCACCTGGGTCAGCGGCGGGTCGATCCTGGCGCTCCTCATCTGGATCGTCGCGAGCGTCGGCTTCGGCTTCTACGTCGGGAACTTCTCGAACTACAACGCCACCTACGGCTCCCTCGGTGGGGTCATCGTCTTCCTGCTATGGATCTGGATCACGAACAACGCGCTGCTCTTCGGTGCCGAGTTCGACGCCGAGATCGAGCGCGGCCGCGAGCTGCAGGCGGGCATCCGGGCAGAGGAGGACATCCAGCTCCCCGAGCGCGACACCCGCCAGATCGAGAAGCAGGACGAGAAGCGCGCGCAGGACGTCCTCGAGGGGATCAGGATCCGGCAGGGCGCCGACGGCGACTGACCGAATCCGGTAAACTGGTACAGCGGACCCGCCCCACTCTCGTGGATCAGGCGGGTCTAGCTGTTTCTTCGGGCACTTGCAACGGCGCACCGTTCCGGTCCAGGGGCCGCAGGTGCTGGTCGTACCAATCCCATCCGAACGCGTTGCGTGGGTGCCGATTGAGGTGGATGTTCACCGTGTACGCCACGAGGTCGGCGATCTGCGCCCACTGCGACCGACGGCTGTCATGTGCCACCGGGTCCTCGAGCACTCGGCGCGTCGCCAGCGGAAGGGCACGATGCGCCGATCGGTAGTTCTCGTCGTCACCGTCCATCGTGATGATCCCGAAGGCGTCCTCGGCGGCCAGCTCGCGATCGATCATCGCCACGAGATCGGCGTACGTCTCGTACTTCGCGGCACCCCACGCCTTCCCGCCCTCTGGCACCCACCGGAAGACCGACCCCACGCGGACACCGGGAAGGAGCGCGAGGGTGCGCAGGCATCGTTCGCCGACTTCACGCCCGAGGTCCTTCCACAGGACGACCATCGTTCCGTCTGCGCTCTTCGCAACGTGTCGCGCCGGCGGGTGGTCTGCCACCTTGCCGCGGCCCTGGGTGTAGTGCGTGCAGTGCAGTTCCCGCGACACCGGTATCCCGAAGTCCCGTGCCAGTTCCTTCCGCAGGTCGAGCCAGGTGCGGAGGGCGGGCGCCCACGACGTCGGCGACACCTCGACCCACGCGTACACGATCAGCCCGCCGTGCTCGGCGCTCCCCGAGTCATCGACGTAGAAGAGGCGCATGCGCTCGGCGGAGGCTGAGTGACGTTCCATGTACCAGATACTGACGTACTCCCGGCGTCCGTGGGGCTCGGCGCGCTACGGTGCGACCGTGCCCGACTTCCTCGACGGGCTGCCGTTCTGGCAGCTCGTCCTCGCGCTCTTCGTGATCGTGTTCTGCCGCGCGCAGGCCACGTACTGGGTCGCGCGACTCGCGGTGACAGGTGCGTCCCGCTCCCGCTGGGGCGGCTGGCTGCACTCGCCTGCGATCCGCCGCGGTTCCGCCCTCCTCGAACGCTGGGGCCTGCCGGTGGTGACGGTGAGCTTCGTGGTGGTCGGGCTGCAGACGGTGATGAACGCGGCCGCGGGGCTCGCCCGAGTGGCGTGGTGGCGGTACACGATCGCGATGGTGCCGGGGTGCGTCGCGTGGGCCTTCCTCTACGCCACGGTCGGGCTCGCGGTGTTCTGGGCGGTCGTCGCCGCGCTGGCGGGCTCGCCGTGGGGCATCGCAGCGGTGGCCGTCCTGGTGGTCGCGGCAGTCGTCGGAGTGACGGTTCTCCACAGATCCCGGAACCGGACGGGAGGCCCGGCCCGGCTTCCGTAGGCTGGCCCACGTGACGACAGAACAGCTCCAGAACCGTCCGGTCGCCCTGGTGACCGGTGCCACCCGCGGCATCGGCCGCGCGATCGCGACCGACCTCGGTCGCACCCACCACCTGTTCGTCGGCGGACGGAACGCCGACGCGGTGCACGCCCTCGTCGCCGAGCTTCCGAGTGCTGCGCCGTTCGTCGGCGACCTCGGCGCGGGGGACCTGCCGGCGCTGCCCGACCGGCTCGACGTGCTCGTGCACTCCGCCGGCGTCGAGCAGGGCACGACCATCGCCGACACCCCGCGCGCCGTGTGGGAGCAGGTCTTCGCCACGAACCTGTTCGCGGTCGCCGAGCTCACCCGGGTGGCGCTCCCGGCACTCCGGGCGGCACGGGGCATCGTCGTGCCGATCAACAGCGGCTCGGGGTTCCACTCCGGCCCCGGCGGTGGCGTGTACGCGGCGTCGAAGTTCGCGCTGCGGGCCTTCGCCGATGCCCTGCGCGAAGAGGAACGGGCGAACGGCGTCCGGGTCTCGAGCGTGCACCCGGGCCGGACGGATTCGGACATGCAGCGTGCCCTGACCGACAAGCTCGGAGAGGACTACGACACCGCGTACTACCTGGCGCCGGAGGACGTGGCCGCCGCCGTCCGGACGGTCGTCGACCTGCCGGAGCGCGGCACCGTCGAGTCGCTCGCGATCCGACCGACCCGACGGCGCTGACGGCGCTGCGGGTGCTTCCTCACCGCAGCTCGATGCGCGCGTCGAGTTCGAGCCTGTCGAGGAACGTCTCGTCGTGGCTGACCACGACGAGGGCGCCGCGGTAGGCCCGCAGTGCGTCGACGAGCTGGTCGACACTCGTCAGGTCGAGGTCGTTCGTCGGCTCGTCGAGCACCAGCAGCTGCGGCGGCGGGTCGGCCAGCACCAGGCTCGCCAACGCCACCCGGAAGCGCTCCCCGCCGGACAGCGCCCCGGCGAGCCGGTCGACGGTGTCGCCGCGCACGAGGAACTTCGCGAGGCGGTTCCGGACCTCGGCGACGGGGACGTGCGGAGCGTCCCGGCGCACGTTGTCGAGCACCGTGGCGGTGTCGTCGAGGGTGTCCTTCCGCTGCGGCAGGTACGCGATCCGCTCGACGTGGGCGACGGCGCCGGTGTCGGGCAGCGGGTGCTCCCGGGCATCCGGCGCCCCGACGAGCTGTTCGAGCAGGGTCGACTTGCCGACGCCGTTGTCCCCGGTGACCGCGATCCGCTCCGGCCCCTGCACGATCACGTTCCGCCCGCGCACCGTGACGGTCGCGATCTGTCGTGACGCCGGCACGTCCGGGTCGGGCAGGGTCACGTGGATGGACTCGTCGTCGCGCAGCCGGAGTTCGGCCTCGCGCTTGGTGGCGAGTGCGGCGGCCTCGTCGTCCGCGTACCCGACGCGCAGCCGACCGGCGGTCTCCTGTGCCTTCTTCCGCTGCTCGTTCGCCAGGATCTTCGGCATCGAGCGGCCCGCCTTCTCGCCGGCCTTGGCGCGCCGGGCGATCTTCGTCTCGGCCTCGATGCGCTGCCGCTTCTCGGTGCGGTGTCGCTGTTCGGCGACCCGGACCTCGCGTTCGACGGCCGCTTGCTGCACGGCCAGGTGCTCCTCGAACGCGCTGAACGTCCCGCCGAACACGGTCATCGCGCTGGCGCGGAGCTCGCACGTCTCGTCGACGTGCTCGAGGAGTTCCCGGTCGTGACTGACCACCACGAGGGTGCCGCGCCAGTCGTCGACCAGGTCGAGCAGGAGCCCCCGTGCCCGACGGTCGAGGTTGTTCGTCGGTTCGTCCAGGAACGCGATCGGACGGCCGCGCAACCGCACCCCGGCGACGGCGACGAGCACGGACTGGCCGCCCGACAGCGTCGACACCGGGCGTTCCAGATCGGCGCCGTCGAGTCCGACACTCGCGATCTCCGCGGCGGCCCGTTCCTCGAGGTCCCAGTCGTCGCCGACCGCCTCGAAGTGCTCGGGCGACGCGTCACCGGACAGCACGGCCCGGAGCGCGGTGAGCGTCGACCGGATGCCGAGCAGGTCGGCGACGGCGTCGTCGGTCCCGGTTGCCAGGCGTTGCGGCAGGTGGTCGACGGGGCCGGACGTGGAGATGGTGCCCGACGTGGGGTGGAGCCGGCCGGTGGCGAGCCGGACCAGCGTTGACTTGCCGGCCCCGTTCCTCCCGACCAGGCCGGTCCGGCCACGCCCGAAGGCGGCGGTGAGGTGGTCGAGCGCGACGGTGCCGTCGGGCCAGGCGAAGGTGACGTCGTGCAGGACGACGGATGGACTGCTGGGCATGGGGATGCCTCCCGGTGTCGATGCTGGGCGCACGACACCGAACCCACCGCTTCAGCGGTGGAGCGCCCGACGGGGCGCGCGATCACGGTGTCAGCGCGTGGGCTGAGCAGAACCGGTGATCGACAGCAATCCGTCTTCTTCCGTCGGGGACCCCCGTGTCCGCCATCCGTGCCGCCGGTCGGTCTCCCGCCCCGGGGGCCTCGTGATGACGACGAGGTGCCTCCCACGGTAATCCCGGCCACGGGGACGCGCAAGGGATGACAGGCTGGGGGCATGCCGGAGAACCTCTTGCCGAACCCCTCGACGAACCCCGAGACCCTGCTCCCCGCCGAACCCGAGGTGACCGCGGCGCTCGCCGCCGACACCCCCGTCGCCAGCGTGGTGGTCTCGCACCCGTCGTCGAGCCTGGCGTGGGCCCTGCTCGCCGACGAGGCCTGGGAGCGCGGCGCGAGCCTGGAGTCCTACGCCTACGCCCGCGTCGGGTACCACCGCGGGCTCGACGCCCTGCGGAAGGCAGGGTGGCGCGGTGCCGGTCCGGTGCCGTGGTCGCACGAGCCGAACCGCGGGGTGCTCCGCGCCCTGTTCGCCCTGCGCCGTGCGGCCGAGGCGATCGACGAACCCGGCGAGCCCGAGCGCCTGACCGACTTCCTGAACGCGAGCGACCCCGAGGCCCTGCGCGCGCTGTCCGCCGGCGCGTAGCGCGGCGCGCGGCCGACGACTCGCGCCCCGTGGCGGTCATCGCGCCCCGAAGAGACGGGGCGCGACGACGCCAGCGGGGCGCGGACGAGCCGGACGCAGACCCGCCTACGCCAGCAACACGCTCCAACTGAACGCCTGCGGCCAGAGCTGGTGCTCCGGCAGCACGTCGAGGCCGCACGCCCGGCTGCCGAGCCCGTGCTGTGCCGCGTCGAGGTACAGGTACAGGTGGTCCGAGGTCGGCAGTTCGTACGGGTGCTCGGCGCGGTCGATCTGCTGTGCGGTCCACGGCGACAGGGTGAAGCCCGCACGGTGCGACCCCACGGTCGACACCGTGAACGGCCCGACCGACAACGAGCGCAGGTCGGGCCGGTGCCCGGTCTCCTGCGGCCTGGAGTACTCCACCCCGAGCGACCGCACCGGGGCGGTGAACCGACCGACCCTGGCAGCGTGCGACGAGTCGGCGTACGACTCGAGCGGTCCGGTGCCGAACCACGTGGCCGTCTCGTCGGCCAACCCGGCCGGCAGGTCGAACCGCACCCCGATCCGCGGCCAGGTGACGTCCCACGCCCCGAACGGCACCGCGTCGGTCTGCAGCACCAGCCCGTCGGACGTCAGGGTCCAGCGGTGCGTGACCTCGAGGCCCCACCCGCTGTTCGCCGCCGCCACCCGCACCCGCTGTTCCAGGCCGGAGTCGGTCCGTGCCACCGACACCAGGCGGTGGGTCAGCCGGTCCAGTCCGCGGTCTCGCCAGCGCGAGGCCGACGGGGGAGCATCGGGGTCACCGACACCGTGTGTCAGCACCGGGTCCGCCGTCTCGTAGCCGCCCTGCGACGCCAGTCGGTCGTTGTCGGTCGGGGCGCGCCAGAGCTCGAGACGGGGCCCTGCGACCTCGTGTCCCTTCCAGGACACCAGGTCGCCGCGGTCCGAGAACGTCCCGTCGCCGAGACGGTCGCCGTCCCACCCGTGCCGGGAGGCCCGTGGTGCGTCCGCCACACGGCTCGCGACGAGCCGCTGGGTGCGTGCGACGACGTGGCCGGTGTCCGCCCACGCGGTCGGGCCCGCCAGTTCGGCGGTCAGGTCGAGCCAGAGTTCGTCGCCGGGTGCGAGTTCGGCGGTGGCCGCGTCGATGACCTCGGACGGCACCGGGACGGTCGCCGACTCGCGGGCGGCCACCACACCGGCGGCGAACCGGCCGGAGGCCTCGACGACGCCGTTCCGCGACAGGGTCCAGCAGAACCGCAGCCCGGCGGTCGAGGCCGAGTGGTACCGGTTCTCGACCAGGATCGTGGTGTCCGACACCGCCAGGCGGATCGGGGCGACGACGGCCGCGAACTCGGCGAGCCCCGGCGTCGGGGAGTCGTCGGGCAGGACCAGGCCGTCCATCACGAAGTTGCCGTCGTGCACGACCTCGTGGAAGTCGCCGCCGTAGGCGTAGTAGTCCTCGCCGGACGCCGTCTGCGCCAGGAGCCCGTGGTCACGCCACTCCCACACGAACCCACCGTGCAGGCGCGGGTAGCGGTCCACCAGGGCCTCGTACTCGGCGATCTGGCCGGGGCCGTTGCCCATGGCGTGCACGTACTCGCAGTGGATGAACGGCTTCGAGCGCTGCCGTGCCGCCTCGGCGGGGCCGCAGCCGAGCAGGGGCGTCGGGGTGCCGCCACCGATGGACTCGGTCTCCTGCAGCGACGGGTACATCCGCGAGTACACGTCGGTGTACTCGCCCGTGTAGTCGCCCTCGTAGTGCACGGGCCGCTCGGCGTCGCGGTCGTGCACCCACTGCGACATCGCCGCCAGGTTCCGGCCGGTGCCGGACTCGTTGCCGAGCGACCACATCACGATGGACGGGTGGTTCTTGTCCCGCTCGACGGTCCGTGCGACGCGGTCGAGGTAGGCGTCCGCCCAGGCCGGGTCGTCGGAGGGGTTGCCGACCCAGCCGGTGAAGATGAACCCGTGGGTCTCGAGGTCGGTCTCGAGGATCACCCAGAAGCCGAGCTCGTCGGCCAGGTCGAGCACGCGGGGGTGCGGCGGGTAGTGCGAGGTGCGGATCGCGTTGACGTTGTTGCGCTTCATGAGCGCCATGTCCGCGCGGGCGTGCTCCTCGTCGAAGACGCGGCCGCGTACGGGGTGGGTCTCGTGCCGGTTCACGCCGTGGAACACCACGCGCTCGCCGTTCACCAGGAACCGGTCGCCCTCGATCGACACGGTGCGGAAGCCGAGCCGCAACGAAACGGTCTCGCCACCGGCGGTACCGCCGGCATCGGTGCTGGTCGACACCGTCGCGTCGTACAGCTTCGGCAGCTCCGCGCTCCACGGCTCGACGCCCTCGACCGCGATCGGGGTGACGTCGTCCGCCGTCGCCCAGGTCACGTCGACACCCAGGTCGGGCACCGCGAACCGCACCGGGAACACGGCGTCGAGCGTCGGGAACGTGATCGTCCCGCTGCCGGTCGCCGGCCGTCCGGACGCCGCGGTCCCGGCCGTCGCAGCGGTGCCCAGGGTGGGAGCCCACGACGCCTGGACGAACACGTCGTCGATCGGTGCCGTGGGACGGGCGAGCAGCGTGACGTCGCGGAAGATGCCCGGCAGCCACCACTGGTCCTGGTCCTCCAGGTACGAGGCCGCCGACCACTGGTGCACCCGGACGGCCAGGTCGTTCGACCCCGGTCGCAGCAGCTCGGTGACGTCGAACTCGGTCGCCAGGCGGGACCCGGTCGACCAGCCCACGAGCGTGCCGTTCAGCCAGACCCGGAAGTGCGACTCGACCCCGTCGAAGCGCAGCAGCACACGGCCGGCCGCCGCGAACGACGCCGGCAGCTCGAACGAGCGGCGGTGGTCACCGGTGGGGTTCTCGTCCGGCGGGTGCGGCGGGTCGATCGGGAACGGGTACTGCAGGTTCGTGTAGCTCGGCGACCCGTGGCCGTGCAGCACCCAGTGCGACGGCACCGGCAGCTCGCCCCAGGCGGGGTCGTCGTCCACGACGTCGTCAGTGGCGAACGCGTCGGACACCGACGCTACCGGCGACCACCGGAAGCGCCAGTCGCCGTTCAGCGACAGCGAGGGTGCGTCGGTGTGGAGCGCGGCCCGTGGCGGGAGCCGTGATGCCGAACCCGGCGAGGTCGAGTGGAGGTCGTCGAGTGCGGAGATGGTCAACCCTTGACCGATCCTTCCGTGAGGCCCCCGCGCCAGAAGCGCTGCAGGACGATGATGGCGATGACGAGCGGGATGACCGAGACGAGCACCCCGCCGGTGGTGAGCTGGTAGAACTCCGGCAGGCGGTCGACCTGCGAGCGCCAGTTGTTCAACCCCAGTGTGATCGGGTACAGCTTCTGGTCTGCCAGCATGATGAGCGGCAGGAAGAAGTTGTTCCAGATGCCGACGACCTGGAAGAGGAACACGGTCACCAGAGCCGGGGTCATCTGGCGGAGCACGACGGTGTGGAAGATCCGGAGCTCGCTGGCGCCGTCGATGCGTGCCTGCTCGAGGAGCGTGGTGTCCACCGACGCAGCGGCGTACACGCGGCACAGGAACAAGCCGAACGGGGAGACGAGGCTCGGGATGAGCACGCTCCAGTAGGTGTCGGTCAGGCCCAGCGTCGAGAACAGCAGGAACAGCGGCAGCGCCGTCGCGGTCCCCGGCACGAGCACGCCGCCGAGGATCGTGCCGAACACGAACTGCCGACCCTTGAAGTCGTACTTCGCCAGGGCATACCCGCCGGCCGCGGCGAAGTAGGTCGCCAGGACCGCACCGACGCCGGAGTACAGGATGCTGTTCGCGATCCAGCGGACGAAGATGCCGCCGTCGTAGGTGAACACCTGCTGCAGGTTGCTCCACAGCGCGAACTCGCCGCCGAACCAGAACCCGTTCGTCGAGAACAGCGCGCCGGTGGTCTTCGTCGCGGCGATGACGACCCAGTACAGCGGGACGAGGAAGTACAGCGCGACGATGACGAGGATGCCCGTCACCACGATCTGCGAGCGCGGGGACCGGTCGAGCTTGCGGCGCTGGTGCGCCGAGATCGACGTGGTGTCCACGGGGACGGCGGTCTTCGCCGTGGCCGGCGCTTCGATGGCTTCGCTGGTCATGCGTCCGCCCCCTTCGTTCCGTTCTGCAGACCGGACCTGGCCTGGAGGCCCGGTGCGGCTTGGGAGGTACCCGTGCTGCCCGCCGCAGCACGCGTCTGGAGCGCGGTGCGGGCCTCCTGGCCGTCACGCTTGGCGCGCTTGCGCCGGTCGCGTTCGTCCTTCGGCGCGCGGTTCGTCAACGCGAGGAACGCGAACGACAGGATGAACGCGGCCAGCGCGATGATGACCGCCTGCGCACTCGCGACGCCGTACTCGTTGAACGCGAACGCGTTCGTGTAGGCGGCGTAGTTCGGCGTGTACTCGGTGTCGATCGCCGGGGCGACCGTGGACAGGATCTGCGGCTCCGCGAAGAGCTGCAGCGTGCCGATGATCGAGAACACCGTCGTGAGCACCAGGGCCGGGGCGATGAGCGGGATCTGGATCCGCCACGCGACCTGGAACGGGCCGGCGCCGTCCATCTTCGCGGCCTCGTAGACCTCGCCGGGGATCGACTTCAGCTGCGCCACGATGATGAGCATGTTGTAGCCCGTGTAGGTCCACGTGACGATGTTCGCGATCGACCACAGCACGCTGTTCGCGCCGAGGAAGTCCGGCTGCAGCCCCATCGACTGCAGCAGCGACACGATCGGCGACAGGCCGGGCACGTACAGGAACGACCACAGGATCGTCGCGATGACGCCGGGGACGCCGTACGGCATGAAGTAGATCGCGCGGAAGAAGCCCGGCCAGCGGGCGCTCGCCGACTCGAGCAGCAGCGCCAGGATCGTGCAGGCGATGATCATCACCGGGACCTGCACGATGCCGAAGAGCAACATGCGGCCGATCGAGGCGACGAAGCCGGAGTCCTGCAGGGCGATCGCGTAGTTGTCGAAGCCGGCGAACTTGCCGACGACGCCGTCCTCGCCGAACAGACCCTCGCGGTCGACGGTCGTGAACGACTGGAACAGGGCACTGATGATGGGGATGATGAACGTCAGCAGGAACAGGGCCAGGAACGGCGCGAGCAGGATCCACGGAGCACGCTTCTGCGCACTCGTGGCCTTCGTGCTCGTGCGGAAGGCGGGTCGCGTGCTGGTCTGCTGGCTCATCGTGCCGTCCTGACGCTGAGGCCCTTGTCCTTGAAGGACTGGACGATCTCCCGCTGCGCGAGTTCCACCGCGTCGGAGAGCTTGAGGCCGGAGGTGAGCTTGCGGCGGAACTGGTTCTGCAGGCTCGTGAACGCCGACTGGGTCACGGGGGACCACGACCAGTCGATGTTCTGCTCCTTCGAGGCCGGCACGAAGACGTCCTCGTTGTAGTTCTGGCCGGAGAACCACTTCGACGGCTGCTCGCGCTGCTTGCCGATGTAGTCGACCGCGGGCGACCAGCCGATGCCGCAGTACTTGATCATCGCGTCGATGCCCTCCTTCGAGGTGGTCATCCAGGTGATGAACTCGAGCGCTTCCCTCGGGTGCTTCGCGTTGGCCAGGACCGCTGCCGTCGAACCGCCGATGGCGCTCGAGCCGAAGCCGTCGGCGCCCCACTTCTGCATCGGGGCGACCTTCCACTTGCCCTCGCCGCCCTGCACGGACTCGATCAGGGCGTCGCCCCAGCTCGCGCTCGTGACCGCGGCGATCTTGCCGCTCGCGGCCGAGGCGTACCAGCCGGGGGAGTACGCACCGGCGCTGGTGTCGACGAGCTCGTCGTCGATGACCCCGTCGAAGAAGTCCGCCACCATCAGGGTCTTGTCGTCGGTCATGTCGACGACCCACTCGTCACCGTCGACCTTGAACCAGCGGGCGCCGGCCTGCTGCGCGTACGCGGCGAACGGCGACGCGTCGGACACCGGGAACACCTCGAGGTAGTTCTGCTTGCCGGTCTTCCGGACCTTCTCGGCCAGGTCGCGCCACTCGTCCCACGTCGTCGGGGGTTCGCCGCCGGCCTGCTCGAGCAGGGCGGTCTGGTAGTAGAAGCCCATGGGGCCGGTGTCCTGCGGGATGCCGTAGACGCCGTCCACGAAGGACACCTGCGCCCACGCGGCTTCGTCGTACTTCGACTCGAAGTCCTTCGCGCCGTAGCGGGCGAGGTCGACGAGACCGTTGGCGAGCATGAACTCGGGGATCTGCCGGAGCTCGACCTGACCGATGTCCGGACCGCCGCCGGCCGCCAGCGCGGAGTACATCTTCTGGTACCCGCCGCTGTTGCCGCCGGGGATCCAGTTCGCCGACACCTGGATGTTCGGGTGCGTCTTGTTCCAAACGTCGCAGACCTTCTGCAGGTCCTTCAACCAGGCCCAGTAGGTGAGCTGGACGGTCTCGCCCGACGCGGCGGCCGGCACGAGGGCGGCCTTGTTCACGTTGGTGGAACCGGGGACCGCGCAGCCGGCGAGCAGCCCTGCCGCCGCCGTGCCGATGCCGAAGCCCAGGAGTTGTCGTCTGGAGATGGGTCGTGGTCGTGGCGTCATTGCCGCACTCCGGTTCGTCGTCGATTCGGGGTCCAGCTCAGCCAACCACAAAACCGAGCGTCGTTGCAGATTCGCGCCTGGGTGTTCGCTCCCGACTGTGGACGCCCGGTGGCGGCGAGGTGGAGTGTGGTCGCACGTGAGAGCGCCGGGGCTCATCGGCTCCGGCAACCGTCCGAGAGGAGCTGCCATGACGTCGACCAACGCGACGAGCGAACTGCACCGGATCCTGGGAGAGCGACTGGAGGGCGGCGGCACCTGGGCCTGGGCCTACGCCGACGTCTCCGGCAACGTCGAGGATCCCCGACGACAGGCGGCGCTCAAGCTCCGCGGTGTCGAGGAGGGGCTCCGGGCACAGGGTGCGTCCGACGAGGTCGTCGACGCCGTCGCCGGTGAGTTCGAGCAGGAGCCCGGTGTCCCCTCACCCGTCACCCGGTACGTGCTCGTGCACGACGGCGAGGTCGTGTTGAGCGAGGTCCTGCCCGGGCCGCTGCACGGATCGGAGTCCGTCGGCGTCGGAGCCGTGCCGGACCTGGTGCCGCTCGTCGCCCACCGTCCCGTCGACCTGCCGTTCCTGGTGGTCCACGCCGGCAAGGAGGGCGGGGCGTTCCGCGCCTACCGCCTCGGCCACGCCCCGGTCGCGGCCGACGCGGCCGAGCAGCAGGTGGCGGGCCGGAACGACACCCTGCACTACGCCAAGGCCGGCACCGGGTGGAAGCAGCCGCACTGGCAGCAGCACACCGAGGAGATCTGGAAGCAGAACTCGTCGGAGACCGCTGCCGCCGTCGACGAGGCCGTTCGGACGATCCGCCCCGGACTCGTCGTCGTCGCCGGTGACGTCACCGCGCGCGAGCTGCTGGTGAAGGCGCTCTCGTCCGAGACCCGTGCACTCGTCTCGGTGTTCCCGGGCGACCCGCGCGCCGACGCCGGCTCGAAGCAGGCGTTCGTCGAGCACGTCGAGACCGCACTCGCCCGCGTCGTCGCCACCCGGCGGCACGACCTGGAGGACGCGCTCCGGACCCACAGCGGCCGGGGCGACAACCAGGTCGTCACCGGCCTCGGACCCGTCGTCGAGGCGCTGCAGCAGGCCCAGGGCGCGACCGTCGCGCTCGACGCCGTGGCCATCGGTGACCGGACACTGCTCGCGCTCGCCGGGGCGCCGTGGGTCGCCACCGCACCGGAGCAGGCCGCCGGGACGCCGGTCATCGGCGCGGTCCCGGCGGTGTGCGCGCTGGTGCGGGCCGCGGTGCTGACCGACGCCGAGCTCGTGCTCGTCAACGCCGCGTCGCTGCCCGGCGGTGCTCCCGCCGCCGCGCTGCTCCGCTGGCCCGTCGGTCCGGTGGTCCCCGCGTAGCGGCTGCTCTCTCTCGCCCCCCGGGAGTGCGCGCCCCGAGGTTCCGAAATCTCGGCATCTCGGGGCTCGCGCCGCGGCTCGCTGGAACCTCGGCGAACCGCATGCGGCGAGTCGTGGAACCTCGGCGCCCCGACCCCGCGCGGGTCAGTCGTGCGACCGGTCCGCGCGCGGGACCAGCGGCAGGGCCAGCAGGGGCAGGACGGCCACGATGCCGAACGACGCCGCGAACCCGAGTGCGGTGACCAGGGCGCCGACACCCGGACCGACGGCGCTCGCCGCGATGAACTGCCCGGTGTTCTGCGTGCCGAGTGCCCGGCCGGACCAGAAGGGCCCGGCGGCCTCGGCGACCGCCGTGTAGGCCAGGCCGTTGTCCGCCACGGTGACACTCGTCGCGATGACCAGGAACACGGCCCCGGCCGCCAGGTGGGTGACGTCGACGATCGCGAGCAGCCCCATCACGACGGCGGCGCTCACCACGACGATCCGCAGCGGTCCGACCCGCGAGCCGGCGCGGTCGCTCCACACCCCGACGAGGATCCGTCCGATCGCCCCGACGAACTGCGACGCGCCGACGAGCAGCCCGGCCGCGGCCGTCGACCAGCCCAGTCCGACGAGCCACACCAGCCCGTAGGTCGACAGGGTGAACTGCGGCACCACGAGCAGGATCGACACCACGTGGATCCGCCAGAGGAACCCGCTCGCCCGGTACGGGTTCGCCGTCGCCTCGGCCGGGGCCGTGTGCCGTGCCGGTCGGGGCGGGTTCTGGATGCCGACGGCGCAGAGCACCGCGAGCACGGCGCAGAGGACGATCGGCAGGACGAGGGCCGCGCGGATCCCGGACCCCTCGGCGAGCTGTGGCACCGTGACCGCCGCGAGCGTGACCCCGAGCGGCTGCGACATCTGCCGGATGCCCATCGCGAGCCCGCGCCGCTCCTTCGGGAACCACCCGACGACGACCCGGCCGCTCGCGGCGTTCGTCGACGCGCTCGTCATGCCGCCCAGCAGGAACGCCAGCCCGAGCAGGACCGGGTCTCCCGCGGCGAGCCAGGCCCCGACCACCGCGAGCGTCGTCAGCACGAGTCCGCCGGCGATCACGATCCGTTCGCCGATCCGGTCGGTGATCGCGCCCCAGGCGATGAGCGTCAGGACCATGCCGAACGTCGGCGCGGCGGCGAGCACGCCCGCCACGGTCAGGGACGTGCCGTTCGCGTGCAGGTACGGGATGAGCAGAGCGGGAGCCGTCACCACGAGGGTCCCGGCGGCCTGCGCGGCGACCCCGAGCGCGAGCATCGCCCACGCTCTGCGGCCGATCGTGGTGGGCGTCGGTGGTGCGGCGGTCGCGGTCATCGTGGTGGCTCGCATCGTCCCATGTCGGAAGCAGTTGGTATACCACAACGGTATACCATTCCGACCGCGTCCCCGCTAGAGTTGTTGGCCGTGACCGACACGACCGATGCAACCCCGGTGTCGCAGACGGCCCAGCTCTACGACAACCTGCGTGCCGCGATCCTGACGCTCGACATCGCGCCGGGCGAGCGCATCTCGGAGCGCGGTCTCGAAGCGCGGTTCCACGCCTCGCGGACCCCCGTCCGTGCCGCACTGTCGCGGCTCGAGCGCGAGGGCCTCATCCTGCACGAGGGTCGCTCGTGGACGGTCACCCCGATCGACCTCGACGAGATCGCCTCGCTCGCCGAACTCCGGGGCGTGCTCGAACCCGCCGCCGCCCGACTGGCGGTCGAGCGGGCGAGCGCCGAACAGCTCGCCGAGGTCCGTGGGCACCTCGACGCCCTGCGCCCAACGCCCGACCAGCAGGCCGGCATCCGGATGGGCTCGACGTTCCACCTCGACCTGGCGGCGCTCGGCGGCAACCGGTTCATCACCGACGCGATCGCCGATGCCCTGACCCGTCTCGAGCGCACCCGGTGGATCGAGGTGCGCACGCCCGAGGCCCGCGACGCCGCATGGGACGAGCACAGCGCCATCATCGACGCCGTGCGCGACGGCGACGCCGACCGTGCGGCCGAGCTCGTCGCAGCGCACGTCGCCGGGACGAACGACCGCCTGCTCGGCTGGATCGCCCAGGAACGCCGCCGACTGCGCGGCGCGGGCATGACGATCGTCGGGGCCACCGAGCGCTGACGCGAACCGCGTGACCTGACGGGACTCGAGCCGTCGGACGCGCGGGGCGTGACCCGGTCCGCCGTGACGCGAAGGGCCCTGGACGCGACGGCCAGGAGGCGTGACCCGACAGCAACTGCCGGTCCGCGCCTCCTGGCCGTCGCCCGGTCGATTCCGGGCGTGACCCGCTACGGGCGGTCCGCGCGCTCCTCCGTCGCGTCGAGCTGGTCGAACGTCGAACCGCCGCCGTCGGTGCGCTCGAGCAGCGCGTCGCGCACCTCGGCCTCGTCGTGGCTCGCGCGGTTCGCCAGCTTGCTTCCGGATCGTGTCGCCTGTGACATGTCGGTGTCCTTCCCCTGCGTGTGGGCATCGTGGTGTGCGCGGGCATCCTGCCCGCCGGTGCGCTTCCTCACGGGACGTACTGAGGTCGTGACAGTGTCGCGCGCTCGCTTCCGTCGCCGCAAGGCCCCGGCGTCACATGTGGAAAAGTGCCGAGGGAGAGCATGCCTAGGATGGTGCGGCCGCGCCGCCCCGGTGCGCACCAGCGGACGTCGGACGGGAGGCACGGCTTGGCTGCACCACGTACCGCACCTCCCACGGTCTACGACGTGGCCAGTGCCGCGAACGTCTCGATCGCGACCGTCTCGCGCGTGCTCCGCACGCCGGACGCCGTCCGCGAGGGCACCCGGGACCGCGTCCAGGCGGCGATCCGCAGCCTCGGCTACGTCCCCTCCGGCAACGCACGAGCCCTCGCCGGCAAGCGCACCGGCGTCGTCGGACTGCTGCTGCCCGGGTTCGACGTGGTGCCCGACGAACGGCCGGACCTGGTCACCGACGGGGGCGTCCGCGTGGTCGACGACCGCCGACACGTGACGCAGCCGTTCTCCTCGAACCTGTACTTCGACGAGGTCCTGCGGGGTGCCGAGACCGAGGCCTGGCAGCGCGGACTCGCGCTCATGGTCGCCGCCGGTCGTGGGTCCTCGCGCGACGTGATCGTCAACGACGTCGCCGGCCGGGTGGACGGCCTCGCCGTGCTCGCACAGACCGTGCCGGACGACCTGCTCGAGCACGTCGCCCGTCGGATCCCGGTCGTGGTGCTCGCCGACGACCGGCGCTCGCACGGGTTCGACTCCGTGAGCGTGGACAACAGCGCCGGCATGCGGACGCTCGCGTCGCACGTGATCGGGCGGCTCGGCATCCGGTCGCTCGCGTACGTCGCTGGGCCGATCGACTCGCCGGACGACATGGAGCGCTCGACGGGCTTCCGGTCGGCGTTGGCGGACCACGGGGTGCCGGCGTCGTCGGTCCGGGTGGTGCACGGTGACTTCGGCCGGGCGCGGGCGCGCGAGCTGGCGGCGACGCTGCTGGCGGACGAGGTGCCCCGGGCCATCGTGTGCTCGAACGACCAGTCGGCGCTCGGGGTGCTCGACGCCGCCACCGCCCGGGGCCTGCGCGTGCCCGAGGACGTCGTCGTCACCGGGTTCGACGGCATCGACGCCGGGCGGTTCTCGTCGCCGCGGCTCACCACCGTGCACCAGCCGATGGGGGAGCTCGGGCGTGCGGCGGTGCGGGCGATCGTCGACCGGCTGGACCACCGCGAGGGGCCGCCGCGCGCCGTCCGGCTGCCGGTCGAGGTGCTGCTGCGCGAGAGCTGCCCGCCGGCGCTGTGACGAGCGGTCGTGCGGCGCGCGGTGCGGCCGCGCCTCGCACCGTGCGGGCCGCAGGTGACCCGTGCGAGGCGCCGCGCCTCGCACCGTGCGGGCCGCAGGTGTCCCGTGCGAGGTTGCGTGCTCGGTGCGAGCCTGGCGATCTCGCACCGAGAACGGAACCTCGCACCATGCGCGACGCTCCTCGCACCGTGCGACGCTCGCTGCTGCCGTCCGCGCCTGCGTACCGCCCCGGCAAAGAACCCCGGTGTTGCGCGACGCGATGTAAGCGCATACATTGGCGCAGTACCGATTCGACACGGAGGTCGACCGAGCAATGACGCTTCCCCCACAGCGCACGCGCGGCAAGCGCGACCCCGGGACCCGCGCTCCCGGAACGCGCCCCGGCAGCACCCGACGACGCGGACGCCTCGTCGCGGCGATCGCCGGGCTCGCAGCCGTGGCCCTCATGGCCACCGGCTGCAGCATCCAGGTCCGGTCCGAACCCGATCCCACGATCGGCAAGGACACGATGCTCATCAACGCGGACCACGGCAACCCGCTGTTCGACCGCAACTTCAACCCGTACATCGCGAACGCCCGCACGGCCTCCAAGTGGATGTACGAGCCGCTCATCGAGATCAACCCCCTCGACGGCAAGGGCACCCCGTGGCTCGCCAGCAAGTGGAGCCAGCCGGACGCCAGCACGATCGACATGACGATCCGCCAGGGCGTCGAGTGGTCCGACGGCTCTCCGTTCTCGGCGAAGGACGTCGTCTTCACGTTCGACCTGCTGAAGAAGTTCCCGGCGATGGACGTCAAGGGCGCCTGGCAGCACATCAAGAGCATCGAGGTGGACGGCGACCACGTCGTCTTCCACCTCAAGAGCGACGATGTGCCGAGCCTGAACATCATCGGCGCGACGTACATCCTCGGTGAGCAGCACTGGGGCGGCGTGAAGGACCCCACGACGTTCCGCGACCCGAACCCGGTCGGCACCGGTCCGTTCGTGCTCGGCAACTACACCGACCAGCAGTACTCGATGGACAAGAACCCGACGTACTGGCAGGCCGACAAGATCGCCATCAAGCACCTCATCCTGCCGGCGACGAACACGCAGCTCGACACCGTCACCCGCGGCTACGACTGGGCGTACGCGTTCATCTCGGACGTCAAGGGCACCTGGGGTGCCGCGTCGGGGACGAACCAATGGTGGTTCCCGGCCGGTGGTGTGATCGGCCTCATCCCGAACCTGACGAAGGCGCCGTACAACGACGTCAACGTCCGCAAGGGCATCTCGCTCGCGCTGAACCGTGACGACATCGCCGAGACCGCGTCCGAGGGCAACCTGGCGGCAGCGGGCCAGACCGGCCTGATCCTGCCGAACCAGGAGCAGTACCTCAACCCGGACATCCCGGACAAGGGCATGATCACGCAGGACGTCGACGCTGCGAAGGCCGCGTTCGCGAAGTCCGGCTGGACCGAGCAGGGCGGCAAGATCATGAAGGACGGCAAGCAGCTGTCCATCACCATCATGACCGCGAACGGCTACTCGGACTGGCTCCGCGCCGCGCAGGAGGTCCGTCGCGACCTGACGGCCATCGGCGTGAAGGTGACGATCCAGGCACCGCAGCCCGCCGGGTACCAGCAGAACATCAACAACGGCACCTTCGACATGGCGATGGGCGGCATGGGCAACGGTGACGTCTACCAGGCGTTCAACTCCCTGCTCAGCAGCGACTTCTACCAGCCGGTCGGCAAGTCGACGGTGAACAACTACGAGCGCTACAAGAACGCCGACACCCAGAAGCTCCTCGACGAGTACAAGGCGACGACGGACACGGCGAAGCAGCAGGAGATCCTCAACCAGCTGCAGGAGATCGTGTACGACGACCTGCCCGTGATCGGCATGTACTACGGCGGGCTCTGGGGGCTGTTCAACACCGGCAAGTTCGTCGGTTGGCCCAGCGCCGAGGACCCGTACATGGCCCCGCAGAACTACGACTCCGCGCCGCTGCTCATTTTCTCGAAGCTCCGGCTCCGGGACAGCGCAGCCGGCCAGGAGATCCTGAAGCAGCAAGAGGACCAGAAGTGAAGTACATCCTCCAGAAACTCGTCCTCTTCGTCCTGACCCTCTGGGCCGCGGTCACGCTGAACTTCGTGCTCCCACGCCTGATGCCGGGCAGCCCGTCGGACGCCGCGCTGGCGAAGCTCAGCCAGAACGGCCCCGTCACCGAAGCCACCAAGAAGGCCATCGAGGCCCAGCTCGGCGTCCCCACGGGCAACCTGTGGGACCAGTACGTCAACTACCTGCACCAGGTCGTCACGCTCGACTTCGGGGTGAGCTACACGTTCTACCCGCAGCCGGTCGGCGACCTCGTGTCGAAGGCCCTGCCGTACACGCTCATCCTGGTCGGCGTCGTCACGATCCTCGCGTTCGTCCTCGGCACCCTGATCGGCGTCGCGGCGGCGTGGAAGCGCGGCACCTGGCTGGACTCGCTCCCGACGCTGTCGGGGTCGTTCATGTCGACGTTCCCGTACTTCTGGACCGCCCTGCTCCTGCTGTTCTTCCTCGGCTACGTGCTGCACTGGTTCCCGACCACGGGTGCCTACTCGGCGACCACCACCCCGGGGCTCAACGGAGCGTTCGCAGCCGATGCCCTGCAGCACGCGGTGCTGCCCGCGGTCACGATCCTGGTGACGAGCCTCGGCGGCTGGATCATCGGCATGCGCAACGCGATGATCAACACGCTCGGTGACGACTACGTGACCTTCGCCGAGGCGAACGGTCTTCGCGGCCGCACCGTGGCCGTGCGGTACGCGGCGCGGAACGCGATCCTGCCGAACCTGACCGGCTTCGGTCTGGCACTCGGTGGCGTGGTCGGCGGTTCGGTGCTGGTCGAGCAGGTCTTCGGCTACCCCGGCATCGGCTACCTGCTGTTCAACGCCGTCATCGGGCAGGACTACCCGCTGATGCAGGCCCTCTTCCTGATGATCACCGTGTCGGTGCTCATCGCCAACTTCATCGTGGACGTCATGTACGGCGTCCTGGACCCGAGGACGCGTCGATGACCAACACGAGCACCCCCAACGCAACCGTCGCCGTCCGGACCCAGGACGAGCAGCAGGCCCCGAGCCGCTGGCGCAGCATCGCCCGGCAGTTCGGCGTCGTCTGGTCGAACTCGAAGGCCCGGATCGGCATCATCATCCTCGCGGTGTTCGTGCTGGTCGCGATCTTCGCGCCGCTCCTGGCCCCGTACGGCGCCAGCCAGAACGGGTTCGCCCGCTCCGCAGACGCGACCGCCGACCACTGGATGGGCACCACCGCCGCCGGCGAGGACGTCCTGTCCCAGATCATCTACGGCGCACGGATCTCCGTGATGGTCGGCGCGGTCGCGGGCATCCTGTCCACGCTCGTCGCCGTCGCGATCGGCCTCAGCTGGGGCTACGTCCGCGGGTGGATCGGCGAGGTCATCGGCTTCATCGTGAACCTGTTCCTGGTCATCCCGGGCCTGCCCCTGATGATCGTCATCGCGGCGTACCTGCAGAACGGCGGCATCGCGGTCATCATCGCGGTCATCGTCGTCACCGGCTGGGCCTGGGGCGCACGCGTCCTGCGCAGCCAGACGCAGTCCCTGCGCGGTCGCGACTTCGTGACGGCCGCGCAGTTCTCCGGTGACGGTGCGACCCGCATCGTGTTCCGCGAGATCCTGCCGAACATGACCTCGCTCATCGTCGGCTCGTTCTTCGGGGCGGCCACGAGCGCGATCCTGGCCGAGGCCGGCCTCGAGTTCCTCGGGCTCGGCGACTCGTCGATCGTCAGCTGGGGCACGATCCTCTACTGGGCGCAGAACTCCAACGCACTGCTCACCGGCCAGTGGATCCTGCTCTTCGCCCCCGGCCTCTGCATCGCGCTGCTCGCGATGAGCCTCACCCTGATCAACTTCGGCGTCGACGCCGTGTCCAACCCGCGGCTGCGCGAAGGCGCGCGCCCGAAGCGCAAGGAGGCGACCGCATGAGCGGCTCGCGAACGTACGCAGATGACGGCCTGGAGGTGCGGGACGGCGCCGCCACGGGCCTCCCGTCCGACGGTGGTGACGCCCAGGGCGTCCTGCTGGACGTCCGCGACCTGTCGGTCGTGTACGAATCGGCCGGCCAGACGGCCGTCCAAGCCGTCGACCACGTGTCGTTCCAGCTTCGGAAGGGCGAGTTCGTCGGCCTGGTCGGCGAGTCCGGTTCGGGCAAGTCGACGCTCGGCTACGCGCTGACGCGTCTGCAGAAGCCGCCGGCGCGCACCAACGGCGGCAGCATCGTCTTCAACGGCCACGACATCCGTGACCTCGACGAGGAAGCGCTCCGGCAGCAGCGCCAGGGCGGCTTCGCGATGGTGCTGCAGTCCGGCATGAACGCGCTCAACCCGGTGCGCACCGTCCGGAACCACTTCATCGACATCTTCAAGGCGCACGGCCACGTGTCGCGCGACCGGTGGGACGCCCGGATGAAGGAGCTCATCGAGAAGGTGAAGCTGCCGACGTCGATGCTCGCCCGGTTCCCGGGGGAACTCTCCGGCGGCATGCGGCAGCGCGTCTCGATCGCCCTGGCCCTGTCGCTCGAACCGCAGCTCATGGTGTTCGACGAGCCGACCACGGCACTCGACGTGCTCGTGCAGCACGCCGTCATGGACACAATCATCGAGCTGCAGCAGGCAGAGGGCTTCACGGCGATCCTGATCAGCCACGACCTCGGCATCGTGCTCGAGGCCACCGAGCGCGTGCTCGTCATGCACGAGGGCCGCATCGTCGAGGACGGCGGCTCGAAGGAGCTCCTGCGCAACCCGCAGGACGAGTACACGCAGATGCTGCTCTCGCACTACGCCGACCCGCGCGCGGAGGTCGTGTCGCTGCCCGGGTTCCCGGACCGGTCGCAACGTGCTGCCTCCGGCGAGAAGCGCCAGGAGACCACGTCGTCGTTCAGCACCGTCGGCTCGCGTGAGCGCTCGGCGGCGAAGAACCCGATCGTCGTCTCGAACATCGTGAAGACCTACCCGGCTCCGCGCCGCGGCGAGCAGCCCGTGCAGGCGGTGCGCGACGTGTCGTTCACCCTCGAGCCGGGGCAGTCGCTCGCCCTGGTCGGTCAGTCCGGTTCGGGCAAGTCGACCATCGCGAAGCTCCTGACCGGGGTCGAGAAGCCGACGACCGGTACCGTCCGGTTCGGCGACCTCGACGTCGCACGCCTGGGCAAGCGCGGCCTGCGGGACCTCCGCTCCGAGGTGCAGATGGTGTTCCAGGACCCGTACGCGGCGCTCAACCCGCTGCACACGGTGGAGTACACGCTGTCCCGCCCGATCGCGAACTACACGGAGCTGAAGGGTCAGGATGCCCGGCGCCGCGTGCTCGAGCTCCTCGAGACCGTGGGCCTGACCCCGGTCGAGCAGTTCGCGCAGAAACTCCCGCACCAGCTCTCCGGCGGACAGCGGCAGCGCGTCGTCATCGCCAGGGCACTCGCATCCGACCCGCAGGTGATCATCGCCGACGAGCCGGTCTCGATGCTCGACGTGACGTTGCGCGCCGGTGTGCTCGCCCTGCTCGAGGACCTGCGTGAGCAGTGGGGCGTCTCGCTGCTCTACATCACGCACGACCTGCTCAGCGCGCGCCTCATCACCGACGACATGATGGTGCTCCACGAGGGTGCCGTGGTCGAGCGGGGCCGCACCGCCGAGGTGCTGCAGAACCCGCAGGACCCGTACACGATCGCCCTGCTCGACGCCGTGCCGAACCCCCGCCGCACGCTGGAGCTGGGAGCGTCGCGAAGCGGCGCCGCGACGCCAGTGCCGAGCGAGCCTGCGAGCTCGGTCGGTGAGCGGGGCCGGCTGTGACGACGCTGCACGACTTCCCGGCGGTGCCGGCGTTCGGCCACCTGCCGACGCCGGACGGCGTGGACGTCGTCGGGATCGACCTGCCGATCGGCCGCCTCACCGCGTGCCGGATCGTGCCGTCCGGAGTGTCGAAGGGTGTCGTGCTCATCGTCCCCGGGTACACCGGCTCGAAGGAGGACTGGCGCACGTTCCTGCCGCTCCTCCGCGACGCCGGGTGGTCGGCGGTGGCGATCAGCCGCCGTGGACAGGCCGACTCGGTCTCGCCCGACGACCGCACGGCGTACACGCTCGAGCAGGAGGCCGCCGACGTCGTCCGCGTCGCCGAACTGCTCGACGACGGCGCTCCGGTGCACCTCATCGGCCACTCGCTCGGCGGCGTGATCGTCCGCGCCGCAGCGATCGCCTCCCCGACGTCGTTCCGCGACGTGACGATGTTCTGCTCCGGCCCGCACGGCTGGTCGTACCGCAAGGCCGCGGAGAAGACGATCGTCGCCGACACGTGCTCCAACCGTGCGCTGTTCGACGCGCAGAACCCGCTCTGGGCCGGCCGCCCCGACGCCGAGCTCCCCGACGACGCCCGGATGGTCCGCGAGCGCTTCGACCACACGAGCGTGCTCAGCGTGCTCGGTGGCGCAGCGATCCTCGAGGACCGCGCCGACACCACCGAGGAACTCCGCGCGACCGGACTGCCGGTGCTCGTCGCGCACGGCGTCTGGGACGGCGCCTGGCCGATCCCGTGGCAGGCGGACATGGCCTCGCGTCTCGGTGCGTCGTACGAGGTGATCGCCGAGAGCTACCACGGCCCCCAGATCGAGAACCCGCTCGGGACCGTCGCCGTCTTCGACGCGTTCATGAACGCCCACTGAAAGGACCCCGTCATCAGCACGCTCGACTTCCCGAAGGGCTTCCTCTGGGGCGCCGCCACCGCCGCGCACCAGATCGAGGGCAACAACGTCAACTCGAACTGGTGGGTGCACGAGCACGAGCCCGACACCACCATCGTCGAGCCGTCCGGCGACGCCGCGGACAGCTACCACCGCTACCGCGAGGACATCCGGATCGCCGCCGAGCTCGGCCTGAACTCGTACCGGTTCAGCATCGAGTGGGCGCGCATCGAGCCGGAGCGCGGGTTCGTCAGCCGCGCCGAGGTCGACCACTACCGCCGCATGGTCGAGACGTGCCACGAGTTCGGCATCGAGCCGATCGTGACCCTCATGCACTTCACGGTGCCCCGCTGGTTCGAACGAGACGGCTTCTGGCGCGCACCCGACGCTGCCGACCTGTTCGCCCGATACACCGAAGCCGCGCTGCCCGTGGTGTCCGACGGTGTCCGGTACGTCTGCACGATCAACGAGCCGAACATCGCGGCGATGCTCGCCGGCGGCGAGGACGCGTCGAACCTGGTGGCGTACGGCCTGCCGAACCCGGATCTCGGTGTCGCCGACGCCCTGCTGGCCAGCCACAAGCGGTCGCGCGAGGTGCTGGGACAGGTGTCGGGCCTCCAGTCCGGGTGGACCATCGCGACCCAGGCCTTCAAGTCGAACGGTGAGCCCGGCGCGGACGCGATGCTCCGCGAGTACGGGTACCCGCGCGACGACTGGTACCTCGAGAACGCCGCCGGCGACGACTTCCTCGGCGTGCAGGCGTACACCCGGACGTTCATCGGACCGAACGGGCCGTTGCCGGTCGCAGACGACGTCGAGACGACCCTGACCGGGTGGGAGTTCTACCCGGAGGCCTCGGCCGACGGGCTGCGCAGTGCGTGGGAGCTGTCCGGTGGCGTCCCGCTGATGATCACCGAGAACGGCATCGCCACCGCCGACGACACCCGTCGACAGGCGTACACGCAGGGCGCCCTCGAGGGCATCCACCGCTGCATCGAGGACGGCATCGAGGTCCTCGGCTACCAGCACTGGTCGCTCCTGGACAACTACGAGTGGGCGTCCGGATTCCGGCCGACCTTCGGCCTGGTCTCGTGGGACCCCGAGACGTTCGAGCGCACGCCGAAGGAGTCGGCCCGCTGGTACGGCGGGGTCGCCCAGGCGAACGCCCTCGAGACGGCGGAGTAGCCCGCCCGCTCGATCAGCTCCCTGAGTAGTAGTGCGCCAACTGCTCCGCGACCGCTCGGTCGCGGAGCAGTTCTGCGCGAGCGGTGGCGGTCGAGCCCTCGTCGTCCTCGGCGTTCACGTCGACGTCGAGGGCGAGCACGGACCGCACCGTGTCCAGGTCACCGGAGTCGACCGCGGCGATCAGCAGGGACGCGCCCCGTGAGCCGAGCGCCCTGGTGTCCGCACCCGCGGCGGCGAGCGACCGCACGATCGCGGCGTGGCCACCCCAGGCGGCGCGGACGATCGGGGTGTTGCCGTCGGCGTCCCGGGCCTCCAGGTCGGCACCCGCGGCCACGAGCACGTTGATCGCCCGACGCGCATCGCGGTCGATCGCCAGCGTCAGCGGCGTCCGCCCCTCGGTGTCGGTGAGCTGCAGCGACGCACCGCGACGCAGGAGCTCCTCGAGCATCTCGGGCCGGTCGAACCACGCGGCGGCGTGCAGCGGGGCGAATCCCCAGCGCGGGTCGACGTCGTCGACGTCGCTCGCGTCGTCGGCCAGGTGCAGCCCGCCCAGGTCGCCGTACGCGGCGGCACGCACCACCTCGGTGGCGTACTCGACCCAGCCGTCCGGCACCGGACCGTGCCAACCGCGGGGCGGCCGCGCGTCGAGTTCCGTGTAGACGGACTCGGGCACGCTGCGGATCGCGACCCGGACGCCCCGGAAGCGGATCGCGACCTCGCCGACCGGGGACACGAGCAGGCGGAGCTCCCACTGGTCGAGTTCGTGCAGGTACTCCAGTTCACCGCGCAGCACGTGGGCATCCCCGGCGAGCAGTGCTGCGGGGTCGGTGCCCGGTGGGTCGACCACCGCGTCGCGGAGTCGGAGCGTGACCCTGGCGTGGTTCCACCGGCGCCACAGGCCGTCGGGGGTGTCGAGCACCTCGTCGTTGCGGACGATGACCTCGGTGTGCACGACGACCGGGTCGGGGACGCCGTGGCCCGGCAGGTCGACGGTCGTCGCGGTGTCGTCGTCATCGTCGTCGTCCGGGTGCTCGAGGTCCGGGTGCTCGACGTCCCAGCGCGCGATGCGGGAGTCCGTCCACTTGACGGTCAGGAGCGCGGCGACGGCCGGGGGAGCGTCCTCGAGCACCCGGGCGACGTGTTCCCGCTGCCCGTCGAAGTCCTCGAGGGAGACGTAGCCCACGGACGGCCAGTTCACTCGACTCCATCGCACGGCTCGACACTACCGGCCCGACACCCGACGCCCCCGGGTTCGCCGGTCCCGGCGCCCGCGCTGCAGCAGCCGGGTGGCGGGACGGTCGATCGTCCACCACACCACGACCGAGGCTGCAACCGCCGCGACCAGCGCTCCGATGGCGGCGACCACCGGCGCTGCGGCGCCCGAGACGACCGCGGCGACGACCGCGACCGTGGCCGGGGCGACGATGGGGTGCGTCAGGTAGAGCGCGTACGAGGCATCACCGAGCGTGCGTCCGACCGGGCCGACCCGACGGCCCAGCAGGGGTTCGCTCGCCACCGTGACCAGCAGGACCACCGTCGCGAGCGGCAGCAGCGCGAGGCTCGGGAGTGACGCCCCCGCCACCGCGCCGACGGCGAGCCAGAGCGCGACGATCGCTGTGAGCCGGACGACGAGCACTCGGGTGGACCGGTCGAGCGCCCAGGCCCCGACGGCCATCCCGACCAGGAAGCAGAGGACGAACCGGTTCGCGTGGAACTGCCACGTGGGCCAGCCTTCGGGCCCGCGGAACGCGGAGGCGACAGCCAGACCGGTGAACACGATGGCGGCGAGTCGGAACGGGTCGGTGCGGGTGGCGAGGGCGATCGTCACGACCAGGTAGAAGAGCAGTTCGAAGGAGAGCGTCCAGGTGACCGTGTAGAACGGCTCGACGACCGCGTCCGGACCGCGGCCCGGCAGGAACAGGTACGACAGCGCGATGTACGTCGGGGACGTCGACGTGCGCTCGAGGGTCGCCGGGGCGATCACCACCATGAGCAGCTTCACCGTCATCACCGTCCACGCGAGCGGGAGGATCCGGACGAGTCGACGGCGCAGGAAGCCCCACGCGGTCGGCTGCGGGATGCGTCGCGTGACCACGACGGCCACGAACCCGCTGATCGCGAAGAACACCGTGACGCCGATCTGCCCGGTCGGCACGTCCGCCGGGGATGTGTCGAGTCGTGCGTGCAGGTAGGTCGGGACGTGGGAGCAGACGACCAGGAGTGCGGCGACGAAGCGCAGCACCTGGATGCCGGTGAACGTCGGTCGCGAGATGGCCATCACCCCACACTGCGGCCGGGGTGGTGTCGGAGGCCAGTTCTCCACATGTTGTATTCCACATGAGCATCACTCGTACGCCTCGCACCTGCCATGAATACCGAGGATTACTCCGAACGCCCGGACCTGTCGCAGGCTGGCCGGATGCACCTCACCGCACCTCCCCCTGGTAGCACCGCGCGAACTCGCGTGTCCCGTCGTCACCGCGGCCTCGCTGCCGCCGCGATCGCCGGGGTCGCGCTCGTCGCCGTCCTGTCGGACCCGACGGAGTCCCGAGCCGCCCGAGCCGCGGCTCCGACGTCCGTGGCGCCGACGATCCGCCCGGTCGGCGGCAGCGGTCTCTTCGGGCCGGACCAGCAGCCACGCTTCACGGTCGGGGGTGTCGAACGTGCCGCCGACGTCTCCTGGAAGATCAACGACACCACGGGGACCATCGTCGAGTCGGGCTCCGGGCGGTCAGCCGTCCAGTCGGTCGAGGTGCACCCCGCGCGGGACCTCCCGTCGGGCACCTACCGGCTGACCGTCAACGCCCCCGGTGGTGCCACCGCGTCCTACCGCTTCCTCCGGACCCTCGCCGGTCCCGCGGCCCAGGACCCGTACTTCGGCCTGGGCGTGAACCCGGTGTCGGGCGCGCTCCCCACGCTCGATGCCCTCGGCGCCGGCACCTACCGGCAGGACCTGCAGTGGAGCGCCGTCGAGAAGGTCGCCGGGACCTTCGACTTCGCCGCCGTCGACGCCCGGATCGACCCGATCGTGCGCGACCGCGGCGTCCGCCCGCTGTTCGTCCTCGACTACGGCCACGTCGCGTACACCGGCGGCGCGATGGTCCCGCCGGACGTGGCCAAGCCGGCTCAGGCCGCGGCATGGAAGCGCTACGTCCGCGAGGCCGTCACGCACATGCGGGCGCGGCACCCCGACGCCGACCTGTCGTACGAGGTCTGGAACGAGTGGACGAACAACCACGGAGCCCTGCCGGACACCCCGGCGGCGTACATCGCGCTCGCGAGTGTCACGGCAGCGGTCATCCGTGACGCGGACCCCTCCGCCACGATCGTCGGACCGACCCAGAACTCGGTGTCCGCGAAGGAGCGTGCCTGGCTCGCCGACTGGTTCACCGCCGGTGGGGCAGACCACGTCGACGCCGTCAGCGTGCACCCGTACAGCAATCCGTGGGCGCCCGAGACGTGCGTCGAGACCAGTCCGTGCATCGAGGACGCCCTCGCGTGGCTCCGGAAGACGGCCGACCTGCACCCGCGCGCCGACGGGACGCCGCTGCCCATCTGGATCACCGAGGTCGGGTGGCCGACGCGGTTCGGCGGTGCCGGGTGGGTTCAACCCGAGGACCAGACCGCGTACATCCTGCGCACCTACGGCATCGCGGCGCGGTACGGCGTCGAGCGGTTGTACCTGTTCGAGATGGCCGAACCCACACTCGCCGACCCGAACGGCCTCGCCCGGACCTTCGGACTGACCGGAACCGCGGCCAGTGGGTACGAACCGAAGACCTCGGCCGCCGGTTGGGCGACCATGCAACGCGTCCTGGCCGGCAAGCGGTTCGTGGCGGAGCACCGGTCCGGTGCCGTGCGGCACATGCGGTTCACCTCGCCCGACGGCAAGCACCACACCCGTATCGTCTGGCAGTCGTCGTCGCAGTCCGGGTCGACCTCCGTCCGGGTCTCGCTCCGGGGGACCGGACGGCTCGTGGAACCCACCGGATCGGAACGGCCGATCACCGGGTCCGGCGGCAAGCTCGACATGTCCGCCAAGTGGATCCCGCGGTTCGTCGTCTGGGACGAGTAGCCCCGAACGGCCCCGCCGGAGCTCCGGCGGGGCCGTCGTCCCGCACGTCGGGTCAGGCGACGCGCGGAGTCGTGGTCGGGTCGAACGGGTGTCGGACGCCGTGGTCGTCGAGTCCGTGCCAGCCTTGCCATCGCCCATGGAGCTGTGCCCGCTGGAACCGCAGACCGTCGCGGTCTCGTCGCACCCGGGCCACGAACACGGCAGCCACCGACCGTGCGATCCAGTACGCGGCCTGTCCGCGCAGCCGGTGCTTCCGGAGGACCCGCCCGAAACCACGGTTGTAGCGCAGGACCTTCGCCAAGGTCTCGTCCGTCATGCCGTCGTGGCGGAAGTCGCCGTGGCGGACCGTCGTGTCCGGCATGTAGTCGATTCGCGCACCGTTACGGAGCGCCCGGATGACGAGGTCGTTCTCCTCCCCGGATCCGAACGGGGTCGCCGAACCGGTGCCGAGCGCGACGTCGAACACCCCGTTCTGCTCGATCAGCTCCCGCCGCAGGAAGATGCCGGCCGCGACGATCGTCCGCGGGACCCGCCAGCTCGTCACCCTGCTCGGTCGGCGCTGCCAGCGCAGCATCGTGCCGCTGTCGTCGGCGGCACGGCACGGGATCGCAGCGCCGTCGAGCTGGTGTTCGTCGAAGCGCTCGGACAGCAGCTCGAGCACGCCGTCGTCGAACCAGCAGTCATCGTCCGGGAACGCGACGATGTCCCCCCGCAGCACCGCGAGACCTCGGTTGCGGCCACGACTCACGCCGCGGACCACCGGCTCGTGGACGTGTTCGGCGTGGCCGGCGTCGATGAGGTCCTGCAGGAACGGGAGCGCATCGGGTGCGGGTCGCTGTTCCACGACCGTCACGAAGACGGGCACGCTCGCGCGGCGGATGGACTCGAGGCAACGTTCGATGTGCTCGGGTGGGCGGATCGTCGAGATGACCAGGTGGAACCGGTGCTCCGAGGTGTGGGCGGTGGTCATGCGGACGCCCCGCTCGGGTCCAGGAGGGCCGTCGTCGACCGCGCACCGCGCCGCCATTCCGACAGCTCACGACGGATGCCCTCGAGCCGTTCCTGCTGCGCGAACACCGCTCCGGTGATGGCCGATCGGACAGTGTCCGCCTGCCGCATCGCGCGCACGAGGTCGTCCGCGGTGTGCCCCACGGTGATCGGTGCCGGGTGGCCGGTCAGGCTGGCCCAGAAGTCGTCGCACTTCGATGCGTAGGACAGCGGCACGGTCGGGACGTCGAGGGAGACCGCGGCGACGGCACCGTGCAGGCGCTCGGAGACGACGAGGTCGCAGCCGGCGATCACCGACATCGTCTCGGCGACGTCGGTGTACTCGTGGACGACCGACGGGGTCCGGAGTCGTTCGGACAGCGCCCGTGCGACCGACTGATCGGGGACGGACAGTGCGAACGCCACCACCTGGTCGGCTCCGGTGGCACGCGCGTGCGCGTCCACCGCGGTGGCCACGGCCTCGACGTCGAACCGCGAGGTCGGGTCCGAGCCGAGGCTCACGCCGATCCGCCGCTCGCCTGGGGCGCCGGCGGGCTGCACCGACCGGACGAGCGGGTAGAGGAGCGCCGGATCGCCGCTGATCGTGACCGGGCCGAGGTGCGTCGTGACCTCGAGTTCGGTGATCGGTCCGCGGACACCGGCGATCCGGAGTCGGTCGAGGTCGTGCCAGGCTTTCCAGTCCTGCTGGTGCCGATCGAGCGCGTACGTGTCCGAGCTGGCGGCTGCCCCGAGTCCCACGCCGACGATCCCGGCCGCGCCGTAGTTCCGGGCAGCGAGCCGTGCGTGCTCCGCCCACGCCGCGAAGCCGACGGTGGTACCGCCGCCGATCAGGACGACGCGCTCGGCTCGGCGGGTGCGCAGTCGGTCGCGCGCGAAGGAGGCCGCCCCACGGAGGTAGTCACGAGCGTTGAGCGGGGCCACGATGTCGAGCGGATCGTCGAGGGCTGCGCGCCAGGTCTCGTGGAGCAGGTCGTCGCCGAAGTTGGCGTTCCCCTGCCAGCCCAGGTAGACGAGCGAACGGCGGTCGGATCGGGTCATAGTGGGTCCTTTGAGGAGAGGCGGGCTCGGGAAGCGCGGCGAGGACTCTCGCTGAGTGGCGCGGACGGCTCGTAGTTGTAGTAGGTCTTCGCCCGCCGCTGCACCGGGAGCCGGTTGACGACGAGGCCGAGCAGCCGGGCGCCGACCTGCTGCACCGTCCGCTCGGCCGCGGTGAAGTCGGCACGCTTCGTCTGGCCGTTCACGCTCACCACGAGCAGCACGCCGGAACAGACCGCACCGAGCACTGCCGGGTCGGTCACCGGGAGCATCGGCGGCGCATCGACGATCACGTACTCGTAGCGGGACTCGAGGTCGCGGATGAGCGCGACCATCCGGCTCGAGCTGAGGAGCTCGCTGGGGTTCGGCGGGACGCGGCCGGCGGCGAGGACGTGCAGCGGGTTGTCGGACCCGACCTCTTGGATGGCGTCGTCCAGATCGACCTGACGCGTCAGCACCGTGGACAGCCCGACCCGACTCTCGATCCCCAGGTAGGTTCCGGTGGTCGGACGTCGGAGGTCGGCGTCGACGAGGATCACCTTCGAGCCGTTCTGCGCGAGCATGAGCGCCAGGTTGACCGCGGTCGACGACTTGCCCTCGCCCGGGGTCGCACTCGTGATGACGATGCTCTGCGCGTCGCCGTCCAGGTTCGTGTAGGTCAGGTGCGTCCGGAGCTGCCGGAACGCCTCTGCGCGCGTGCTGTAGCGGTTGTCCACGGAGACGAGCGGCTGCTTGGCGATCGTCTCGTCCACCGCGAACTCGCCGAGGACGCTCGCGTCGGTGAGCCGGCGGAGTGCCTCGAACGAGCGGAGCCGGGTGTCGAGGACTTCGCGCAGCACGGCCTGTGAGACGCCGAGCGCGAGTCCGGCGAGGATGCCGATGGCGAGGTTCACCGCGAGCCGCGGTGCGAACGGCGCGCTCGGCGCGGTCGCGCGCTGGAAGACGCTGAGGTGCACGAGGTCGCTCGCCGCCGACGCGGACCGCTCGACCCGGTCGACGACCTTCACGAGCTGGTCGGTCACGGCGTTGGCGATCGCCGCGGCCTGCGTCGGGGACGAGTCGGTCGCGCTGATCGAGATGAGCACGGTGTCACGTTTCGACGTCGCGGTGACCACTCGGCCAAGCCCGGAACCGGGCGGGAGTCCGAGCTGTTTCGCCGCCTGCCCGAGGACCTGCGGGGTGACGGCCAAGGCCTCGTACGACTTGACCCGCGCCGCCGAGAAGGTGTTGCCCTGGCTGAGGTCGGCGACCGAGGCGCCGCCGGCGACGGACACGAACACCTCGCTCGTCGCGCGGTACTGCGGGGGTTGGACGGCGGACACGGCGGCGGCGATCCCGGTGGCCAGCACCAGCACGGCCGCGATCGAGAGCCAGCGGTGCCGGAGCACGTCGATGAACTGCGCGAGCGTCATCCGGACCCTTCCCTTCATGTCGACCGATGTGTGATACTCGATGTTAGCCGATGTGAAATATCAAAACAACCGCCATGTGAAAGGTAGGCATGACACTGCTCGGGACCGCGCTCATCGCAGCGCTCGGCATCGCCCTGTCGGTCCGCCGGGGCTGGCTGCCGGTCGTCATCGGTGTCGCGGCGGGTCTGCCCTACTCGGCGGGTGTCGTCGTCGGCGGCAACGGCGTCCCGCTCTTCACTCTGGCCGCCGCGGCATCGGCCGTTGCGTTGCTCAGCTCCCCGCGCCTCGGGACCGCGCACTGGAGCGCGAACGCGTTCGCGGTCTTCGTCGCCTGGGCCACGATCGTCACAGCACTCGCACCGTGGCTCTTCGCCGGCACCCGTGTGCTCGTCGCCCGCGAGGGGGTCGACAGTCAGGTGGCGGATCCCGGAGTGCTCGCGTACTCGGTCAGCAACGGCGCACAGCTCGGGTACCTGCTGCTGGCGGCGTGCGCAGCGCTCTACCTCGTGCGGGTCCGCGGTGCCGTCGTCGCGGCCGGGGTCGCGCTGACCGTGGGCACGGTCCTGACGACCATCCGCGGGCTCCTGCTCGCGGTGCGCGCAGACGTCCTCGCGCCGGTCTTCGACACGCTGCCGAACGTCGCCTACGCCTGGACCACGCCGGACGACCGACTGCGCGGTGTGTTCAGCGAGCCCAGCGAGCTCGCGGCGTTCTCGCTGCCTGCGGCCGCGTTCTTCATCGTGGCGGCGCTCCGTGCCCGGGGCCGGTCGCGCTTCCTGTGGTCCGTTGCGTGCGCCCTGGCGTGCTCCAACCTCCTGCAGGCATCGTCGGGGACCGCCGTGGTCGCGTCCGCCGTGGTCATCGGCCTCGGTGTCGTCGTGCTCGCCGTCCGGTACGTCCTCCGTGGCGGTGTCGGTACCCCGTGGCTCGTGATCGGCACGCTCACGGCCGCCGTCGTGGCCCTCGTCGCCGGTGACCACCTGCTGGCTCCGATCCAGGAGCTCGTGGCCGAGAAGGTGGACAGCAAGTCCTACGACTCCCGGACGGGCGCGGACGCGTTCAGCTGGGGCGTCCTGTCCGACACGCTCGGGCTCGGCGCGGGGCTCGGCAGCAACCGCCCGTCGTCGTTCGGCATGTCGCTCCTCTCCACGGTCGGCATCCCCGGAGCAGCGGCCTTCGCCGTGATGGTGTCCGGAGTGCTCGTCACGGCGATCCGCACGCCCGCCACGGTCGCAGCAGCCGTCGCGCTCGGAGCCCTGGTGGTCGCCAAGTTCGTCGGCACGCCGGACTTCTCGACGCCGATCCTCTGGGTGCTGATCGCGGCCTGCGCCGTGCCCACCTGGACGCGGGGCCGAGACCACCCGGCCCCCACGCCGGTCCGTATCCCGCCGGGCGCCCCGAACGCGACCGCCCCCGCCCTCGTCTCGTCAGGAGTCCGACCGTGACCGCCATCCTCATCGTCTGCGAGGGGAACGTCTGCCGTTCCCCGTACGTCGAACGCGTGCTGCAGGCGCGCCTCGACGCCGTCGCACCTGGCCGGTTCAGCGTGTCGAGTGCCGGTACCGCCGCGGTGGCGGACAGCGCGATGTTCCCGCGCTCCGCCGACGCAGTCCGGTGCGCGGGTGGCGATCCCGAGGGCTTCGCCGCGACACCGCTGACCGCAGCCGTGCTCGCCGACCACGCGCTCGTGCTCACCCTCGAGCGCGAGCACCGGGCCGCGGTCCTCGACCTCGCCCCCGTGCTGCTCCGACGCACGTTCACCCTCCGCGAGTTCGCTCGCCTCGCTCGGCCCCTGCTGGTGCAAGACGAGGTCCACACGGGCTTCTGGGACGACTTCCCGCGCCTCGTCGCGCGGTCGCGGCTCGCCACCGCCCCCGCTGAACCCGCAGACGACGACATCACCGATCCGGTCCGTGGCGACGCGGCCGACCACGAGCGCATGTGCGAGCTGGCGAACGAGGCGATCGCCGTCCTCGTCGCGTGCGCCGAGCGAGCAACGGAAGGAGCGGACCGTGCGCGGACTGTTGGTGCATGAGTGGATCGAGGCCGTCGGCGGCGCCGAGCGGGTCCTCGACGCGATGGCGGACGAGTACCCCGACGCCGATCTCTTCGCACTCTGGAACGACGCTCCGGACCGGTACTCCGGCCGCCGGGTCATCGAGAGCACGATCGCCCGGACACCGCTCCGAGGCCGGAAGGCGCTGGCGGTCCCGCTCCTCCCGACACTGTGGTCACACGGCCTCCGGCGACTGGACGAGTACGACTGGGCCCTCGTCAGTTCGCACCTGTTCGCGCACCAGGCCCGCGTCCCTGGCGTCGACCCGGCGCAGCAGTTCACCTACGTCCACACCCCGGCCCGGTACCTCTGGAACCCGGAGCTCGACGCCCGTGGTGCCTCGGCCGCCGCGCGCATCGCCGGACCGGTCCTCCGGGCGGTCGACCGCCGACGGGCCCGCGGTCTGCACAACGTCGCCGCGAACAGCCGGTTCGTGCAACAGCGCATCCGCGACTGCTGGGGCGTCGACTCGGTGGTCATCCATCCACCGGTCGGTGTCGAACGACTCACCGCCGTCGACGAATGGTCGGACGTGCTGGGCGACTGTGATCGGGCCTTGCTCGAGTCCCTGCCGGTGGGCTTCGTACTCGGGGCATCGCGGTTCGTGCCGTACAAGCGGCTCGACGTCGTCATCGCGGCTGGTCGCGCTTCGGGGCGTCCGGTGGTGCTCGCGGGCGACGGGCCCGACCTCGAGCGACTGCAGGACCTCGCGCAGTCGTCCGGCGCGGATGTCCGGTTCGTCGTCCGCCCCTCGGACGCACTCCTCGCCGCCCTGTTGCAGCGCGCCGCCGTCTACGTGTTCCCGCCGGTCGAGGACTTCGGCATCATGCCCGTCGAGGCCATGGCGCTCGGCACCCCGGTCGTCGTGAACGCCTCGGGCGGCGCGTGCGACTCCGTCGAGGCGGGGCGCAGCGGCATCGTGCTCGACGACTTCGCGGACGCCACCCTGCGTTCGGCCGTCGACGTGGCCGTCGGGCTCGACGCCGACGCGTGTCGTCAGCGCGCCGAGACCTTCTCGACGGCGCGCTTCCAGCACGAGGTCGCATCGTGGACCGGCATCCGCAGCGTCTCGCGCGTGTGACGGAGCGTCGGTCAGGAGGCCCGGTGTGCGTCCTGCGGGTCGGCTGACGGCGACGACGGGCGAAGGCTCGGAGCCGCTGCCGTGCGTCAGCGCACGGCGGCGAGCAGGACGTCCTCGACCTGACCGACCACGTGGGGGAGGGCGTACCGCGTGACGGTCTGACGGCCGTTCTCCGCGAGTCGGGTACGGGCCTCCCGGTCGGCCGCCAGCCGCACCAAGGCGAACGCGAGCGCCTCGACGTCGCCGGGCGGGACGAGTAGGCCGTCGTGCCCGTCCGTGACGACCTCGGCGGGGCCGCCCGCGTCGGCGGCGATCACGGGTCGACCGAGTGCCATCGCCTCGAGGACGACCTGACCGAACGGTTCCGGACGGGTGCTGGCGTGGACGACGACGTCGCACGCGGCGATCTCGGCGACCACGTCGCGCTGGTGGCCGCGGAAGTCCACGATGTCGGCGATGCCGAGCTCGGCGGCGAGCCCGTGCAGTCTGCGCTCGAACGCCTCGTCGTCGCCGAAGTGGGCTGCACCGACCAACCGGAGGCGCGTCGAGGGGTCGAGGCCGGCTGCCCGAGCAGCGGCGAACGCGCGGAGCACGACGTCCTGCCCCTTCCACGGGGTCAGGCGCCCGACCATGCCGATCGTGGGCTCCGTGTCGGCCCGTGGTGGGACGGCGTCCGGCACCACCGTCGGGCAGCCGATGACGGTCACTCGTCGCACCAGGCGGCCGAGCGACCGCGCGGTGGTCCGTGAGTTGGCGATCACGGTCTGGGGGAGCAGTGCGAGGGTTGTGCGGAGCAGCGCCGTGTTGGCTCGCGACGACCCGGCGCTGCCGACGACGTCGTGCGCGTGAGCGACCACCGGGATCCCCGCGAGGCGGCCGGCGAGGCCGCCGTAGACGTGGGCCTTCGCGGAGTGCGTCGTCACGACGGCGACGTGCAGGCGACGGAGGGTTCGGCCGAGGTGACGCGTCGTGCGCACCGTCGACACGGCTTTCCTGAGCGCGCCGCTGCCCGAGCCGGCGCTGTGGTCGCGGACGGCGTCGTCCAGCGCGACCACCTCGTACCGGACCCCCGCGCTCGCCAGTACCTGCTCGAGCGGACCGTGTTCTCCGAGGATGACGACCGGTTCGATCCGTGTGCTCGCGGCAGTGACGCGAGCGACGAAAAGCTCGGCCCCGGAGCGGGCTGCGCTGTGGCTGAGGAAGGCCACGACGGGCCGCGGGTTGCTTGTCACACATGCAGCATATCGCGTATTGTATAGAACGTGACATACGAATGTCATCGGCTCGACGGAGTGCCCGCAACCGCCCACACCACGAGAACGGAACCGTCATGACGACCCCCATCCCCCCGATCCGCCGCTTCCTCGTCACCGGGCTCGCCGTCGTCGGCGTCCTCGGCGCGCTGACTGCCTGCTCCGGGGACGGCGCTGACAAGCCGACTGCCAAGCCGAGCGCGACCTCGAGCGCCGAAGCCGACAGCAAGCAGTTCAGCAACCCGCCCGCCGACATCGAGAAGACGAAGGCCGAGTGCACGGACGGCAAGGCCGTCATCGACCAGGCGAACAAGGACGTCACCCTCGGCGACTGCGCGTCGGTGGAGATCACGGCGGGCAACGCCGTGGTGCACCTCGGCAACGTCGAGAAGCTGGTCGTCTCGGGTTCGATCAACGACGTCTCTGCGAAGACCGTCGGTTCGGTACGCGTCGAGACCGACGGCAACCGCGTCACCTCGGACAACAAGCCGAAGGTCGACGACCAGGGCACGGGGAACGTCTTCGTCACCCGCTGACCCGTACCTCCTGTTCCACCGCAGAAGCCGCCGGCCCTGAGGCCGGCGGCTTCTGCGTTGCCACGACTGATCGATCGAGTGCCGAGGACGTGGAAGGGCGCCCCTCCTGGTGTGGAGGGGCGCCCGGTGGTGTTGCTGGTGGGTGTTACTGCGTCACGGTGATGGTGCGCTGATCGGCGGGGCCGTTCAGGTTGCCCTTCGTGATCTGCTTGGTGAACAGGGTGTAGTCCTGCGGGCGCAGGGTCCGGTCGACGGTGATCGACCAAGAACCCTCGTCGTTCACCGTGGCGGAGCCGAGGCGGCTGACGGTGCCGTTGAGGACCACCTTCGCCTCGGGCTCACCGGTGCCGGTGAACACGATCTGGTTCCCCGGAACGATCCCGCCGTTCGCGGGAGAGGTGATCGAGAGCGCGGCGGGGGTGCCGTAGTCCAGGATCACGGTCTTCGGAGCGGACTCCTTGCCCTTGATGGTCTGGGTGACGGTGAAGGTGCGCTCACCGCTGACGGTCGCGGGGACCTGGACGGTGTAGGCGCTGTCGACCGCCTTGACGCTCTTGATGACAGTGGAGCCTTCCTTCACGATGACGTCGGCACCGTTCTGCGCCTTACCCGTGATGAACGCCTCCTGCTCGACCTCCTTCGGGAACTCGCCCGTCGCGGTCAGGTCCGTGATCTGCTCGTTCCGCACCACGACGGTGATGTCGGTTCGCTGGGTGAGGCCGCCCTTGCTGGTCTGGAGTGCGTGGAGGGCGTAGACGTTGGGGTTGAGCTGGCGGGTGACGTCCACGGTCCACGCACCGTCGGTGATCTTGGTGTCACCGATGGAGGAGGTGTTGCCGCGCATGTCGAGCTTGGCGCCGGTGGCTCCGGTGCCGGTGAAGCGGATCGAGCCGTTGGTGACGGTCGCGCCGTTGTCCGGGGACGTGATCACGGGAGCTGCGGGGTTGCCGTAGTCCAGGGAACGCTCCAGCGCGGGCGAGACTTCACCCTTCACGGTCTGGGTGACGGTGAACTCGTTGACACCGAAGCGCGCCTTGTCCGCCGGGATCGTGATCGTGTAGCTGCCGTTGATCGCGACCGCGGAGCCAACCAGCTGGCCGTCCTTGGTCTTGACCGTGACGGTCGCGCCCGGGTTCGCGGTGCCCGTCATCGTGGCCGGCAGGTTTTCGTCCGTTGCGTTGAACGCGGCGGTCGCGGTCAGCGGAGCAACCGGCGCCTCGTTCTGGACGGTGACGGTGATGTCGGTTCGCTGGGTGAGGCCGCCCTTGCTGGTCTGGAGTGCGTGGAGGGCGTAGACGTTGGGGTTGAGCTGGCGGGTGACGTCCACGGTCCACGCACCGTCGGTGATCTTGGTGTCACCGATGGAGGAGGTGTTGCCGCGCATGTCGAGCTTGGCGCCGGTGGCTCCGGTGCCGGTGAAGCGGATCGAGCCGTTGGTGACGGTCGCGCCGTTGTCCGGGGACGTGATCACGGGAGCTGCGGGGTTGCCGTAGTCCAGGGAACGCTCCAGCGCGGGCGAGACTTCACCCTTCACGGTCTGGGTGACGGTGAACTCGTTGACACCGAAGCGCGCCTTGTCCGCCGGGATCGTGATCGTGTAGCTGCCGTTGATCGCGACCGCGGAGCCAACCAGCTGGCCGTCCTTGGTCTTGACCGTGACGGTCGCGCCCGGGTTCGCGGTGCCCGTCATCGTGGCCGGCAGGTTTTCGTCCGTTGCGTTGAACGCGGCGGTCGCGGTCAGCGGAGCAACCGGCGCCTCGTCGGTGATCGTGATCGTGATCGGCGCCTGCGTGGTGAGGCCACCCTTGGTGGTCTGCACCGCGCGGAGGTCGTAGACGTTGTTCGACAGGTCCACGATCACCGGAGCGGTCCAGGTGCCGTCCTTGACGGTACCGGTCGCGATCGCGCGGACATTGCCACGGACATCGATGCGAGCATCCTCGTCACCGGTACCGGTGAAGGTCAGGCCTTGCTTCTGCACGGTCGAGCCGTTCGCGGGACTGGTGATCCGGATCGGCTGCGGCGTGCCGTAGTCGAGCGAGACGTCCTTCGCCGGAGAGGTCTGGCCGTTCTTCGTCTGGGTGACGGTGAAGTCGTTGACACCCGTGTGGGCGAACGACGGCGGGACCGGGATCGTGTACCCACCGTCCTTCGCTTCGACGCGGCCGACCTCGTTGCCGAGGCTGTCCTTGACGATCACGGTGGCGCCGGTGGTGGCGTCGCCGGAGATCGTCGCGGGCTTGGTGACGTCGTCCGGGTCGAAGGCGCCCACGGCGGTCAGCTCGGTGGTCAGCGGGTTCGTCGCGACGCGGAAGGTGACTTCCGTCTGCGACTGCGAGCCCTGCAGCGGCGTCTGGAAGACGTCGAGCGTGTACACGTTGTCGTTCAGGTCGAAGCCCGCCGGGGCGCTCCAGGTACCGTTCTCGACGGTCGCGGTCGCGACGAGGCGGCCGGACTTGCCGCGGACCTCGATCGTGGCGCCCTCGTCACCGGTACCCGAGAACACCGGACGCTTCACGTCGACCGCTGAGCCGTTCTCCGGGCTCGTGACGACCAGGGGGGCCGGAGCGGGAGCTTCCGCGTTCTCGATCGTGGTCTGGGTGGTGCTGGTGGTGTTGAACGCGCCCTCGGTCGCGGTGCCGACCAGCTTGGTCGACATCGAGGGCGTGCCGGCCTCGGCGTCCGCCGGGGTGTTGACCGAGATGTTCCACCGCATGAGGGAATCGCCTGGCAGGTTCCAGGTCGACGTGGTGGTCCGGAAGTCGTAGGTGTACTTCGTACCGTCTTCGGACCGGACGCCGTTCGAGAGCGTCATCGCGGTGTTCGTCCACTCGTCGCCGGGCACCTTGTAGGAGCCGTTGATGGTGTTCTGACCCGCCGCGAAGGTCGTGCCCTCAGGAGCGGTGAACTCGACCGTGCCCTGCGGGCGGCTGATCGACCCGTTGGTCTTGAACAGCGCCTCGACGGAGGTTTCGGCGTCGCGCTCGAGGGTGACGGGCGCGCCGTCCTGCCCGGAGATCGCGGCGTCGTTGATGACGACCTCGAGGTCCTTGGCGTCGTGTTCCGTGCCGTCGATCGTCTGGACGACGTGCAGCGGGTTGGCGCCGGAGTCGAGGTTGGTGATCGTCATGGACCATGCACCGGTCGTCGTGTCGGCGTCGACCTCCTGGCTGCCGACGGAGACCTTCGCACCGGGCGTCGCGGTGCCCGAGATCACCGCGGACTTGGCCGAGTGGTCGACCGAGTCGACCTTCGCGGTCAGGTCGACCACGGCCGTGTCGATCGTCGTCGTGGTCTTGCCCTGTGCGCGGAAGTCGCCCTTGGAGCTGTCGCCGGCGTAGACGAACGCCATCTCGCCGGAACCTGCAGCCGCATCGTCGGCTGCGGTGACCTTGAGGATGTAGCGGTACTGCTCACCGGTGACCATGTTGCCGCCGTCGGTGTTCAGCGTGAAGGTCATCGTGCGGCCGTCATCGGACCGGACGCCGTCCTTCAGGTCGAGCTTGGTGTAGGGCTTGAAGTCCCCGCTGGTACCGGAGCGGTAGCCGACGGCGACCGTGGTCTGCCCGGCGTCGAAGGTGGTGCCCTCCGGCGCGGTGAGCGTCACGGAGCCGACCATGTTCGTGCGGGTCTCGTTGTTCTGCACCAGGAACGGCACCTCGGCCGACTCGCCACGCGTCAACTCGACCGGACCCTGATCGACACCCACGAGCGTGCCACCATCGACGATCGTCACCGTGACCGTCTTCCGGTCATGCTCGACGTTGTCGATCTTCTGGATCGCGATGAGGTCGTTCGCGCCGTCCTTCAGTCCTTCAACGGTCATCGACCACTTGCCGTCATCGTCGACGGTTACGGACTTGCTGCCGATCGACACTGTCGCCTTCGGAGTCGCCGTGCCACTGACGACGGCAGTCCGCGCAATGTTGTTCACTTTCGTGATCGACGCGTCGAGTGCGCGCTTCTGCGCGGCCTGAACGAGGTCGGTGATTCCAGGGAACTGATACCCACTTCCGGTTCCCATCGCGTACCACGGACGGCCGTTCTCCTGCACGAATGACGCTACGGGTCCGACGTACCGGTTCGTCTCGGTGTTCTGGATCTTTCCACCGCTGGCGAGTTTCCACGTATCGGCGCCTTGGCCGCACACGATGCGGGTGTCGAAGAGATATGCGCGGTAGGTGTCAGAATCATACCGGTCTGTCGCGCAACGATCACCGACGACAAATCGGAACGTACCGTCGTCATTGAGCTGCAGCTTCCAGGTCAAGCTCGCTGCTCGCTTCGCTTCGGATTCGGTCGAGAAAGCAGTCGGGACCCGATCGTTGTTCTGGTTTCGGGTAATGGCGTACCAAGAACTACCCGACTTCCAGACCATTGCGACCTGACCGAGGTCGGTCGCTCGCGCACCGGCGCGTTCACTCGGGGTCTTCGTGGTGACGATGGATGCAGCAGACGCTGTGGGTGCACCGAACGACAACCCGGAGACGATGGTGGCGGCGGCGAGCCCGGCCGCACCGATGGACTTGAAGGCCGTCGAGGCCCTCTTCTTGTGAGACATGTGCATCTTTCAGGACAGGTCGCAGAGCGCGACCGTTCGGGAAGGGAGATACGCACGCGCCAGCCACGCCAGCGCAGTATGTGTATACAGAATATCACGTGAGATACGAACGGATGCGCACCGCAGCCGGACCCGACGCCCTGAGAGTTGAGTGTGATCAGCGCAAGTTTCCGCTTTCGGAGTTGACGCCGTCGCTGTCCTGAGTAGAGTTGAGTCCATCGGACGCAAGTCCAACGACTTACCTCGAGCAAGAAGGAGCACCACACATGGGACGTGCAGTAGGCATCGACCTCGGAACCACCAACTCGGTCGTCAGCGTTCTCGAAGGCGGCGAGCCCACCGTCATCGCCAACGCCGAGGGCCTCCGGACCACCCCGTCGATCGTCGCGTTCACGAAGGACGGCGAGGTCCTGGTCGGCGAGACCGCGAAGCGCCAGGCCGTGACCAACGTCGACCGCACCATCGCGTCGGTCAAGCGCCACATCGGCACCGACTGGACCGTCGAGATCGACGGCAAGAAGTACACGCCGCAGGAGATCTCGGCCCGTACCCTCGGGAAGCTCAAGCGCGACGCCGAGCAGTACCTCGGCGAGGACGTCACCGACGCAGTCATCACCGTGCCGGCGTACTTCAACGACGCCGAGCGCCAGGCCACGAAGGACGCCGGTGAGATCGCCGGCCTCAACGTCCTGCGCATCATCAACGAGCCGACCGCTGCCGCGCTGGCCTACGGCCTCGACAAGGGCAAGGAAGACGAGCTCATCCTGGTCTTCGACCTCGGTGGCGGCACGTTCGACGTCTCCCTGCTCGAGGTGGGCAAGGACGACGACTTCTCGACGATCCAGGTCCGCGCGACCTCCGGTGACAACCGCCTCGGTGGTGACGACTGGGACCAGCGCATCGTCGACTACCTGATCAAGAAGTTCAAGGACGAGCACGGCGTCGACCTGTCCACGGACAAGATCGCCAAGCAGCGTCTGAAGGAAGCCGCCGAGCAGGCGAAGAAGGAACTGTCGTCGCAGATGTCGGCGAACATCCAGCTCCCGTACCTGACGCTCACGGCCGAGGGGCCGCTCAACCTCGACGAGACCATCTCGCGCGCGCAGTTCGAGCAGATGACCTCCGACCTGCTCGACCGCACGAAGAAGCCCTTCAACGACGTCATCAAGGAAGCCGGTGTCTCGGTCAACGAGATCGCGCACGTCGTGCTCGTCGGCGGCTCGACCCGCATGCCCGCTGTGGCCGAGGTCGTCAAGCAGCTCACCGGTGGCAAGTCGCCGAACCAGGGCGTCAACCCGGACGAGGTCGTCGCCGTCGGCGCCGCACTGCAGGCCGGTGTGCTGAAGGGCGAGCGCAAGGACGTCCTGCTCATCGACGTCACGCCGCTGTCGCTCGGCATCGAGACCAAGGGTGGCCTGATGACGAAGCTCATCGACCGCAACACCGCGATCCCGACCAAGCGGAGCGAGACCTTCACGACCGCTGACGACAACCAGCCGTCGGTCGCGATCCAGGTCTTCCAGGGCGAGCGCGAGTTCACCCGCGACAACAAGCCGCTCGGCACGTTCGAGCTCACCGGCATCGCGCCGGCTCCCCGTGGTGTGCCCCAGGTCGAGGTCACGTTCGACATCGACGCCAACGGCATCGTGCACGTGTCCGCGAAGGACAAGGGCACCGGCAAGGAGCAGTCGATGGTCATCTCCGGCGGTTCGTCGCTGCCGAAGGAGGACATCGAGCGCATGGTCCGCGAGGCCGAGGAGCACGCCGCCGAGGACAAGGCCCGTCGCGAGGCCAACGAGCGTCGCAACCAGGCCGAGCAGCTCGTCTACTCGATCGAGAAGCTCATCAAGGAGAACGACGACAAGCTCCCCGAGGACGTCAAGTCCGAGGTGCAGGCCGACGTCGACGCGCTGAAGTCCGCGCTCGCGGGTGAGGACGACGAGGCCGTGAAGACCGCGTTCGACAAGCTCAACGAGTCGCAGGGCAAGCTCGGTCAGGCTATTTACTCCCAGCAGGACGCTGGCGCCCCGGCTGGTGAGCAGCCCACCGCCGACCAGGCAGCGCAGGACGACGAGGACATCGTCGATGCCGAGGTCGTGGACGACGAGGACGACAAGGACAAGAAGTAGATGACGGACCCGAAGGACAACGTCCCCAACGAGGACGAACCCCAGGTCGAAGGGGACGCCACCAACGCGGAGCAGCCGGAGGACCTCATCGAGGCCGAAGGCCCCGACGTCGAGGTTCCGACGGACGCGCCGGCAGGGGGTGCCACCGACCTCTCCCCCGAGGACGAGGCACTCCTGGCCGACGCCGCTCGCGGCATCGCCGAGGACAACCTGTCCACCGCGGACCGCGACCTCGTCGCCGAGATGCGTGCCGACATGCTGCGTGCGCAGGCCGAGCTGGTGAACTTCCGGAAGCGCGTCGAGCGCGACCGCGAGGCGAACCGCGAGGTCGCCATCGCCGAAGTGGTGCGGGCCCTGCTGCCGGCGCTCGACGACCTCACCCGGGCCGAGGCCCACGGTGACCTCGCCGAGGGTCCGATGCAGGTCATCGGTCAGAAGATCCGCGGGGGCTTCGACAAGTTCAAGCTCGTGCAGATCGGTGAGAAGGGTGAAGCCTTCGATCCGAACATCCACGAGGCGATCGTCCAGCTCCCGACCCCGGGTGCCACCGGCCAGACCGTGGCGGACGTCGTCGAGCCGGGCTACAAGCTCGGCGAGCGCGTGCTCCGTGCGGCCAAGGTCGCGGTGGCGGTCCCGGCCTGAGCCGGAACGGAAGGTAGGTACCAGTGGCCAGTCAGGACTGGTTCGACAAGGACTTCTACAAGGTCCTCGGAGTGTCGAAGGACGCGTCGGAGGCCGAGCTGAAGAAGACCTACCGGAAGCTCGCCCGGCAGTTCCACCCGGACTCCAACCCGGGTGACGCCGCGGCGGAGAACCGCTTCAAGGAGATCAGCGAGGCCTACTCGGTGCTCTCCGACAAGGAGCAGCGCCAGGAGTACGACCAGGTCCGCGCCATGGGCTCCGGCGCCCGCTTCACAGCGGGCGGCGGAGGCCAGGGCGGCGGGTTCGAGGACGTCTTCGGTGGCATGTTCGGCCAGCAGGGCGGGGGCGGACAGCGTGTCCGCTTCGGTCAGGGCGGTGCCGGCGGCTTCGAAGACATCCTCGGCGGCATGTTCGGAGCAGGCACAGCCGGTGGCGGTGGTGGCTTCGGCCAGGCCTCCGGCGGGTACCGTGGCTTCGGTGGACCGACGAAGGGTCGCGACGTCACGGCGTCGACGACGCTCGACTTCACCACCGCGATCGCCGGCGACACCGTCAAGCTGTCGCAGGGCAACGGTCGTCCGGTGAACGTCCGCATCCCCGCCGGGGTCGCGGACGGCCAGAAGATCCGGCTGCGCGGCCGAGGCGAACCCTCGCCCGACGGCGGCGAGGCCGGTGACCTGGTGGTCGCCGTCTCGGTCCGCAAGCACCCGGTGTTCGAGCGCGACGGGCTCAACCTGCGTCTGGACGTCCCCGTGACGTTCGTCGAGGCAGCCCTCGGCGCGACGATCGAGGTCCCGACGCTCGGCGGTTCGACCGTCAAGCTGAAGGTCGCTCCCGGCACGCCCTCGGGTCGCGTCCTGCGTGTCAAGGGCCGCGGCGTCGCGACGAAGAACGGCACGGGCGACCTGCTCGCGACCGTCCAGGTCGCGGTGCCGTCGCACCTGTCGGACAAGCAGCGCGAGGCCGTCGAGGCGCTCGCGGCCTCGCTCCCCGACGAGAACCCGCGCGAGGACCTCCTCGCCAAGGCGCGCGACTAGCGTCACGCAAGCACAGCAGTAGACCCGCCCTGGAGGAACGGTGCGGCTCCGTCAGGAAGCCGCACCGGGCCTCCAGGCTGGTTTTCACCACCACGCGAACGACGGAAGGAACACGCCATGACCGACATGGACGAGAACTCGCCCGTCTTCGCGATCGCGACCGCGGCGGAGCTCGCGGAGATGCACCCGCAGACGCTGCGCCAGTACGACCGGCTCGGCCTGGTCGTCCCGGGCCGCACCCGCGGCGGTTCCCGCCGCTACTCCATGCGCGACGTCGTGCAGCTGCGCGAGATCGCGCGCCTCGGCTCCGAGGGGGTGTCGCTGGAGGGGATCCGGCGGGTGCTCGACCTGGAGAACGAGAACAAGGAACTCCGCGACCGGGTGCGCGAGCTCGAATCGGCGTTGGCCGACCAGCTCATCAACCGTCCTGGCGCACGCGTGTTCGCGGCGACGACCACGGGCGCCGCGGTGTCGTTGCGCGCTGGGATGCGGCCCCAGCGGAACACCCAGATCGTGCTGTACCGCGGGCCGCACTGATCATCGTCGCATAGCGCATGTAATATATGAACCATGCGTCGCTCTGTCCTGCTTCCTGCTGCTCTCGTCGCCCTCGCGCTGATCATCGGCGGCGGCACGACCTCTCCGGCAACTGCTGGGCAGCCCCGGGTGCCGTCGGAGACCTCGATCGTGCACTCGGACGACGGGACCGAGACGAGGGTCCTGGTCCACGGCATCGGGAGTGCGTCGGCGGCGGCCACCGCCGAAGGGCGCCGGTTCCCGCACAGCGATCTGCAGCCCGCTGGCCGGTTCGTCGAGTCCGGTGACGTCGTCACCGTCACCGTCCCACCGGGCGCCCCGGCGATGGAGGTGGCGATCGGACTCATCGGCACGTACGCGGCGCACAACGACGGACGGGACGTCGGGTACCGGCGAACTCCAGTCGCTTCCGGGGTGAACGAGGTGACGGCTCCGCACGACGGCATGGTGTCCCTGGTGAGCACGGCTCCTGAGGGCACCGCGACGGCGACGATCTCCGGGGGAGAACCCGTGCCCACGTGGGTGCGCGGGCAGAGCACGCCGGAGTCGTTCGCCGCCGACTTCGCGCGGTGGGCCGACGCGCCGTTCGTCGAGATCGTCTCCGAGCGGATGTTCGGCGACTTCCAGAAGCCCAAGACCGGCACCGTGATCCCGTCCGACGACCTGGTCGCCCGGACGGCGAACTGGGACCGGGTCGTCGAGCTGACCAACGAGACCTACGGGCTGCACGACGACGCGGTCGGGACCTCGCACAAGCACCGGCACCGCATCCACATCGTCTCGCCGGACACCGGCGGCGGGTACGCGAACGCGGGGAGCGGCCGGATCATGTTCCAGGTGAGCACCGGCGCCGGCGGCGACCTGTTCCGCGACCCGATCGACGACCAGTGGGCGCTGTGGCACGAGGTCGGCCACACGTACGAGGCGCCGATCAACTCGTTCCCGGGCACGGCCGAGACGATCACCAACATCTCCTCGCTCGCCGTGCAGGACGGCCTGGGCTTCCCGAGTCGCTGGGACCAGAGCACCGCGGCGTTCCGGGAGTACTTCGCCTCGGACGACCGTGACTGGTTGCGGGCGAGCGACCGCATCCGACTGCTGGCCTGGGAGCAGCTCCGACGGGCCTTCGGCGACGCGTTCCTGCCGCGGTTCTTCGCGGCGCTCCGTGCCGAGTCGGCGGCAACCAACCCGCACGTGGTGACCAACGACGAGCGGCACGCCCTGTTCGTGACGGTCGCATCGCGTGTGGCCGACCGGAACCTCGCACCGTTCTACGACGAGCTCGGATTCCCGGTGTCGGATGCCACGCGGGCAGCCGTGGCTGCGTACCCGGAGCTCGAGCAGCGGATCTGGGACAACGTCGACTCGCGGAACCGGATCGTCGAGCACATCATCCCCGGGTACGACCCGCCGGTCGTCGTCGTCGAACCGGTCGTCGGTCCGGTTCCGGTCGGGCGTCGCGTGGTCGATGCGCCCGACGTCACCGGCCTCGGGACCGCGAGCGGCCGGGGGTCGGCAACGGTCGTCGACGCCACAGCCGTGGCCGACGTCGTCGGGGAGGACACCGGGCGGCTGGTCGTCCGGCTCCGGAGTGGTGACGGCACCGAGGACTCGATCATCGTCACCACGGTCGCCGTCGGTGCGGACTCGGTCGTCGCTCGTGGTCAGGCGAACCGTCCGGTCGGAGTGCTCTGGGTCGACGGCGCCGGAGCGCTCGGGTGGCGTGCGGCGACGTCCTACTCGGCCCACACGTCGTGGTCCGGTCAGGCGTACCTGCAGATCGACCTCCGCGACCCGGACGGCAGTATCGTCCGGTCCGGAGCGGTGCGCGGCGACCAGACCGGCGCGGTGCTGAACGACGTGTTCCCCGGCCAGTCGTACCGCGACGGCCAGCTGCTCGTCGTCACGCACGCGCAGCCCTCGCTGCTGGCCGTCTACGGGGCAGACGTGCCGATCACCGGTGCGGGCGCACCGCAGGCCTACCGGATCGAGGACCACCACCTGGTGCCGGTTCCACGTGAGGAGATCCCCGGCTGGGAGGTCATCCGTGGGGTCGACGGGGAGCACGGCGTCCTCGAGCGCGGCGAGGACGTCGCCGTCGAGGCCGGCCTGTCCGTGCACGCACTCGTGACGGTCATCACCGCCACGATCACGATGGAGAGCCCGGACGGCACCACGTTCGCGCCGGGCCAGGAGACGTTGGCCGTCGCCTACCGCAAGCCCGGCGAGGACTGGCGGTCGAGCGCGAGCCTGGCGCTGCGGAACGGCACGCGCAGCCCGGACGGACGGAGCATGACGTACTCGCTGCAGACCGGCAGCTCCTTCTCCCTGCCGCCGGGGTCGTTCCTGCGCTGGGAACCCGTCGTCCGGGTCGCTGCCGATGCCCGCGCCGGGGAGTCTGCGCTGGAGCTCGTCGCCGAGGGGAACGCGCACTGATCCGCCGCCGGTACGCTGACGCGGTGCCAGACTTCGCCGACCTCTTCCGCCGCCGCGACGAATCCGCTCCGGACCTCATCGCGATCGACGGCACCGACCGGTTCCTCATCGACGAGGCGCCGCACGTGCACGGCGATGCGCTCCGACAGCCCGGCGAGGTCGCGGTCGTCGACGATCGCCTCGGAGTCCTGACGCTCGGGCTCATCACGCAGTACGGCGCTTCGGACATCCGGGTCGTGCAGGACTCGCTGGTGGGGGAGCGCGCGCTCGAGGCGAACGCCGGGACGTTCGGCCTGCGCGGGTTCCACCACCCGGACTCGCTCGAGGACGCCTTCCGGAACGTGCGGCTCGTGGTGCTGCGGCTGTCGAAGTCGCACGACCGGCTCGACGAGATCGCCCGGGCCGTCGCGCGGTTCGCCGCTCCCGACGTCGTCCTGCTGTGCGGCGGCAACGTGAAGTACATGAACCTGTCGCAGAACGACGTCCTGCGCCGGTCCTTCGGTGAGGTCACGGCGTCGCGGGGGCGGGGCAAGTCGCGGCTGCTCATCGCGCAGGACCCGCTGCGCGCCCAAGCGAACCGCGCGGCCGCGACGAACCCGTGGCCGCGGTCAGTGCACGTCGACGACCTCGGCATGACGCTCGTCGCGCACGGCGGCGTGTTCGCGGGGACCTCGCTCGACCAGGGCACCCGGGTCCTGCTCGAGGCGATGGACGACGCGGTGCCGACTGCCCGGACCGTCGTCGACCTCGGGTCCGGCAACGGCGTCATCGCATCGGCGATCGCACTGCGTCGACCGACCGTGAAGGTCATCGCGACCGACGTGTCGCGGATCGCGGTGGCATCGACGCGGGCGACGGCCGAGGCGAACGGCGTCGCCGACCGTGTCACCGCGCTGCGCACCGACGCCGGGGATGAACTCGCGGCCGGGTCCGCGCAACTGGTGCTCTGCAACCCGCCGTTCCACGCGGACACCACGGTGACCACCGACGCGGCCGAGGCGATGTTCCGGAACGCGGCCACGATCCTCCAGGCCGGGGGCGAACTGTGGTGCGTCTGGAACGGACACCTGCGCTACCGGCCCGTGCTGGAGCGCCTGGTCGGGCCGACACGGCAGGTCCTGCGCACCCCGAAGTTCACGGTCACCGCTTCCGTGCCGACCTCGCGCTGATCTGCGCCATACCGAACACGGAATATCGTACGGATAATACTTGCGGATCAGTCCGCAGCATGTGCACAGTCGTCTCCTGCACCGTCAGAGAGGACTTCCATGCACACTCGTCCACCCCGTGTTCGCCCGCCCCGGACCCGCCCGCCGCACTCGGTCCTGACCGTTGCTCTCGCACCGATGATCGCGTTCGGCGTGCTCGTCGGCGCCGGTGTCGTGACCAGCGCGGCACCGGCCCATGCGGTCGACCCGTTCCCGATCCGTGACCCGTTCGTCGACCTGCCCGTCGGAACCACGATGCCGCCGGGATGGGCGCGTATCGCCTCGAACGACCAGCAGGCGGCGATCGTCGAGAACGGTTCGGCCGGCAAGTGGCTCCGGATGACCGACAACGTCAAGTACATGGCCTCGGCCGTGTACAACGAGGTGCCGTACGACTCCAGCCACGGGCTGACCGTCGAGTTCGACCAGCGGATGTGGAGCCCGGAGGACACCGGCTACGCGGACGGGATCGGGTTCTTCCTGCAGGATGCGTCGGTGCCGCTCGACTCGATCGGACCGGTGGGCGGCGGCCTCGGCTACTTCGACGGCCGATCGGCGTGCTCGGCCGGACTCGACGGCGGCGTCGTCGGTGTCGGGTTCGACCGGTTCGGCAACTTCGCGCTGCCGGAGTTCATCCAGAACGCCGTCACCGTCCGTGGGGCCGAGGCCGAGTGCTACCCCGTGCTGGCGACGACGGGCAACCGTGGTGACGGGTTCCTGGAAGACCGCGGCGTCGATGCCGAGACGGCGACCTACCGGCACGTCAAGGTGGACGTCGTGCCCCGGGATGCCGGTGGGATCACGGCCATCGTCACGATGTCGGACGCCACCCCCGTGGGGTCGGAGCCGGCAGAACTGCACCACCTGATCTCGACCGACCTGCCGGCGACGGCACTGCCCGACCGGATGCGGTTCGGGTTCAGCGCGTCGACGGGCGGGCGGGCCGAGTTCCACGAGATCCGCAACGTCCGGGCCACGCAGCCCACGGACGTCGTGACCACGGCATCGGTCGACACCGAGGGGCCGGTGACCGCGGGGGACGAGGTGTCGTTCCGCGTCCGCTCCGTCAACGACGGCCCGGCCACGATCGGCGGCCCCGCCGACGCCGTGGCGCGGACGACGGCGCTGACCGACGACCTGCCGCTCGAGGACATCACCTGGTCGTGCGAGGCCACGGGCGGCGCGACGTGCGGTTCGGCGCAGGGCGAGGGCACTGTTGCGACCGACTGGACAGCGCCGCCCGGCGGGCAGGTCGTCTTGCTGGCGCGCGGGACCGTGCCGGTGACGACCCGGACCGGGAAGTACTCGGCGCCGGCGGAGAGCGTCACCGACTTCACCTCCGGCCGCTTCGACGAGGGGCTGGCAGCCGTGGCGCGTGACGGCTCCGTGAGTGACGTCGACCTGACGAACAACTCCGACGTGATCGCGTTCGACGTGGTGCTGCCGGAAGCCGTCGCCGCGGACGACTCGGCGACCGGACAGCAGGGCGAACCCGTGGTCGTGGACGTCGTGGGGAACGACGCGCTCGACGGCAGCGGTGCCGACCTCGGGTCGCTGCGGCTGACCGACGACGGGATCGAGGGGGCCGAGCTCTCCGCGGACGGCAAGCGGCTGCGGGTCCCCGGCGAGGGCACGTACGTCGCCGACGACCAGGGGCGGGTGACCTTCACGCCGGAGGACGGGTTCAGCGGGGTGGCGAAGCCGGTCCGGTACGAGGTCACCTCGAACGCCGGGCAGGTGGCGTCGGCGACGCTGCGCGTGGAGGTCGAACCGGCGGCGGAGCCGGACCCGGACCCCACGCCGGGGCCTGACCCGACGCCGGGGCCCGACCCGACGCCGGACCCTGACCCGACGCCGGGGCCGTCGGAGGAACCCGCTCCGGAGCCGTCCGGGACACCGGGCGCCGGCGCTGGTGCAGACGACGATCGTGGCGACCCGGCCGGAGCCGTGAGCGCGCTCGACGGGCAGACGGCTGGTGTTCCCGCGAGCCCTGGTCCGTCCCGGCTGGCGTGGACCGGAGCCGACGGTGTGCTCGTCGCCGCCGTCCTCGGGGTCGGGCTCGCCGCAGCCGGGACCGTGCTGCTGGTCGTCCGCCGAGGCCGACACCGCGACGGTACGGAGGCCTGATCGAACCGAGGTCCCACCGGACAGAGCCGCACGGTGCGCGAACGCGCCGTGCGGTTCAGTCCGCGCCCGGTCCCAGCCGCTCGACGACGTCGGCGATGTGCACGTCGAAGAGCAGGTTCTGCGCGTGCATCGCCTCGGCGGCGAGTACGGCGTCACCGAGGTCGATCGCCTGGTCGAGCAGCGCGAAGACGTCGTCGATGTCCCACTGCCGGAGCGGCGGCGCCTCGTCGAAGACGAATGCCAGCCGACTGAGCGCCAGGCGGAGGTTCCCGGCGATCCACGGATTCGGGGTGTGCGCTCCGAGCACACGGGAGAGGTCGACCATCGTGAGCGTGTACGCGTAGTCGCGGATCCGTGCCTGACGTCTGGCGGCGGCGGTCACGGCGTGCAGCTCCGCCCGACCCTGCTCGGAGAGCACCGGGACCGCCCACCGCGCGCACATCTCGGCGAGCGTTGAGGCCAGTTGGAGTGAGTCGACCCAGTGCTGCACGTCCGGCCGGGTGATGCGGATGCCCTCGGGGTCCTCGGCCCGGGTGTCCACCAGACCCATCAGTTCGAGCCGCCGGAACAACGGCATGACCGCCCGCACCGGCTGCCGCAGGCGTGCGGCGATCTCCCGTGCGCGGTAGGTGTGCTCGCGTCGGAGGGTGCCGTCGCGCACCATGGCGAGCAGGTCCCACCACAGGTCGTCCGGGGTCCACGTGGCCCAGGGTGGAGCGTCCTCGGACGATGACGTGGTTGTGGCGAGGTCCTCCGGGGTCCGACCGAAGCGTTCGGCCGAACCACGCAGGTGCACCTCCCACAGCCGGGCGAGGACGTGCGCGGAGCGTTCTGCGGACGCGGGGACGCGGTACCGGACGGCCTGCTGCGACGTGGCGACCCATGCCTCCACATCGGTCGCGGTGAAGGGCACTGAGGGTTCGACGCCGAAGCGGACGCGCTCCATCGCCCGGGTCGCCAGGCGCGCGAGCACCCGGTTCGGGGTGCGGTCGATCCAGAAGCGCAGGGACGCCCAGAACGCGGGGTCGAGGTCGGGCGTGCGGAGGGCGGCGGCTCGACGCAGGGCGTCGGCGACGACCGTGTGGTCCGCGACGTCCGTCTCGGTGAGCGCTGGCAGGGCGGAACGCATCACGCCTTCCACGAGCCCGACGAACAGCCAGCCGTTGTCGACCCACGCCGGCACCGACAACGTGCCGAACCGGACCGCGGCGTCGGCGACGAACTCGACGAGTCCGAGGTCGGCCAGGCGTTCGAGTGCGCCGTGCAGCACGGCGGGGCTGATGTCGAACCGTCCGGAGAGGGCGAGCTCGTCGTGTTCGACGTCGCGGTCGAGCGAGCCGTCTCGGATCGCGCCGAGCACGGTTCGGTACGCGTCGCTGAACTCCCGCGTCCAGCCGTCGTCGTGCGGATCACTCGCCGTCATGACCACCCCTCCGGTCCCGAGCGTATCCGCCCGGAACGGACGAAGCCGCCCGGGGCGTCCCGGGCGGCCTCGTCGTCAGCTGGTGGATCAGGCCGGCACGTAGTCGAACGTGTCGGGGTCCGGACCAGTGCGGTGGCCCTTGTCGAGCGTCGTGATGTCCGTCATGTCCTCGTCGGAGAGCTCGAAGTCGAAGATCGCGAAGTTCTCCTCGACGCGGGCACGCGTGACCGACTTCGGGAACACGATGTCGCCGCGCTGGATGTGCCAACGGAGGACGACCTGCGCCGGGCTCTTGCCGACGGCACCGGCGATGCGGGTGATGGTCTCGTCGTCGAGCACGAGGCCCTGGGCGATCGGGGACCACGCCTCGGTCGCGATGCCGAGTTCGCTGTTGACGGCGCGGAGCTCGTCCTGGGCGAGGTACGGGTGCACCTCGATCTGGTTCACGGCCGGCGGCACGTCCGTCTCGGCGCGCAGGCGACGCAGGTGGTGCGCCTGGAAGTTGCTCACGCCGATGCTGCGGGAGGTGCCGGCGGCGTAGAGCTCCTCGAGCGCCTTCCACGTCGGGACGAAGTCCGAGACGGTGGGCAGGGGCCAGTGGATGAGGAAGAGGTCGGTGTAGCCGCCGAGCAGGTCAGCCGACTTCTTGCCGTTCTCCAGCGCTGCCTCGGGGGCGTGGAAGCCGTTGTTGAGCTTCGAGGTGACGAAGATCTCGTCACGAGGGATGCCGGACGACGCGATGGCCTCGCCGACCTCCTTCTCGTTGCCGTACATCTCGGCGGTGTCGATGTGGCGGTAGCCGACCTCGAGCGCCGTGAGCGTCGCTTCCTTGGTCGACGAGGGGTCGATCTGGAAGACGCCGAAGCCGAGCTGCGGGATGGTCTTGCCGTCGTTCAGGGTGATGTTCGGAACGGTCATGGTGTCATGCAACCAAACGCCCCTCAGCGCGCATTCCGGCAACGTCCAGGATCGGCGACCCCGGGCGTGCCGCTCGGGACGAGCGGGCCCGCCGCTCAGGACAGCGCGGCGTCGATGTACGCCTGCAGCGCCTGGCCGTAGGCGATCGCGGGGGTCTCCGAGGCGAAGCTCCGGTCGACACCGCCGATCGTCGCGGTCACCGTGAACACCACTCGTCCGCCGGCCGCCACCCGCGTCAGCCCGACGAACGACGGCCCGAGCAGCTCGCGCAGCTGGTCCTCGCGCGGCAGCCAGAGCGACTCCGACGCGGTTACGGAGTCGAGCGCCCACTCGGTCGTCCCGTTGAAGCCGAGGATCGTGCCGGTGGGGGAGTCGTGCCGTTCGACGGTCATCTCGGAGACCGTGTAGACGTCTTCGTCCACCTCGGGCTTGTCGATGACGAACCGGTCGCCCGTTTCGGGGTGCCAGCGCAGGCCGGCGTCGCGGAGGGTCCTGGCGAGTGCAACGGTGATCACGTTCCCACCCTGCACGCGCGAGACCGCGCTGTCACCACGAAGTCGCGCTGTCACCACATAGGTTGCCGAAAGCATCCCGTACTAGCATCGCCGAGCACCCCCACGCGCGAGCGCCACCCGATCGCGCGCGCGACGTGACGACGCCCGGACAACCGGTGCCGCGCCTCCAGGTCGATCAACCGGCCACGGGGCGGGCCACCGGCCGGCGTCCCGACCGAGGCGACGGACACCCCGTCCGCCGAAGAGAAGGACCCGCATGACCCTCGAACGCGAGGAACTCCGCGACGGCTGGACCGTGACGATGGCCGGAGGAACCGGTGCGCCGGACGGCGTCGCGGGCCGCACCATCCCGGCGACGGTGCCGGGCCAGGTGCACACCGACCTGGAACGGGAGGGCCTGCTGCCGGACCCGACCTTCGACCAGAACGAGCAGGCCGCCAAGTGGGTCGGCCGCGCCGACTGGTCGTACCGCACCTCGGTCGACGTCGACCCCCGCGGCCACGAACGCGTGGACCTCGTCTGCGACGGCCTGGACACCGTCTCCGAGCTCAGCCTGGACGGCGTCGTCGTGGGCACGACGCGGAACATGCACCGGCGCTACCGCTTCGACGCGCGCGTGCAGTCCGGGTCCGGGGCGACGACGAAGGACCTCGAGATCCTGTTCGAGTCGCCGTACCGCGAGGCCGGCCGGGTCGCCGCGAAGGCCGGCAGCATGCCGGGCCCGTACGACGAGCCGTTCCCGTACATCCGCAAGATGGCCTCGAACTTCGGCTGGGACTGGGGCCTCACTGCCGTCACGAGCGGGCCCTGGCGACCGGTCGCCATCGAGCGTTGGTCGACCGCGCGGCTGCGCGAGGTCCGACCGCTCGTCGACGTCGAGGCCGGCGAGGGCGTGCTCGACGCGCACATCACGGTCGAGCGCTCGGGCCTGAACGACCTGGACCAGGACGGCGAGGACGACGACCTGGTGCTCGTCGTGACCGTCAGCGGTCTCAAGGAGGACGGCACGCCGACGCGGCAGCGGTCGCGGGCGCAGCTGACGCCGAAGGACGACGAGACCGTCGTCACGGTGCGCGTGCCCGAGGCGCTGCGCTGGTGGCCCCGCGGCTACGGCGCGCAGGCGCAGTACGACGTGATCGTCGAGCTGCAGACGGTCGAGGGTGAGGTCCTGGACCGCGACACGTTCCGGACCGGCTTCCGGTCCACCCGGATCGACACCCAGGTCGACGACATGGGTCGTCCCTTCGGCATCCACGTGAACGGGACACTGATCGACGTGCGTGGGGTGAACTGGATCCCGGACGACGTGATCGTCTCGCGCGTCGACCGCGCGCGCCTGCAGTCCCGTCTGACCGCGGCGGCGTCGCTCGGCACGAACCTCGTGCGCGTGTGGGGCGGTGGCGTGTACGAGTCGCGTGACTTCTACGAGGTCTGCGACGAACTCGGGCTGCTCGTCTGGCAGGACTTCCCGTTCGCCTGCTCGGCGTACCCCGAGGTCGAACCCATCCGCAGCGAGGTCATCGCCGAGGCACGCGACAACGTCGCCCGGCTCGCGCGGCACCCCTCGCTGGTGCTGTGGAACGGGAACAACGAGAACATCTGGCTGCACGACGTGGACGGCTGGGCGGACTCCCTCGGCGACCGCGGCTGGGGCCTCGACTACTACCTCGACCTGCTGCCGACGATCGTCGACGCAGTCGACCCGTCGCGCTTCTACACGGTGGCGTCGCCGTGGTCGGGCTCCGAGTCGCTGCCCGCCAACGACGTCGACAACGAGACGCACCACTCGTGGGACGTCTGGAACCGCCTGCCCGACACCGCCTACCGCGGGTCCGTTCCCCGGTTCGTGTCCGAGTTCGGCTGGCAGGCACCCCCGGCCTGGCGGACGCTGCGGGACGGCGTCGCCGACGAGGTGCTGTCGCAGGACGCACCCGGGGTGGTCCACCACCAGAAGGCGGCCGACGGGATGGGCAAGCTGGCCCGCGGCTTGGAGCCGCGGTTCGGCACGGGGCCCTTCTCGTTCGATGCGTGGCACTACCTGACGCAGCTGCAGCAGGCACGGGCCATCGCGACGGGCATCGAGCACTGGCGCACGCACTGGCCGCGGAACGCCGGTGTGGTCATGTGGCAGCTCAACGACCTGTGGCCGGTGTCGTCGTGGTCGGCGATCGACTCGGCTGGGCGGCTGAAGCCGCTCGCGCACGAGCTGCGCCGGCTGTACGACGACGTCCTGCTGACGATCCGTCCGGTGTCGCGGGTGGCGGTCGCGCCGTCCGCCGTGTCCGGACCGGCTGCGTCTCCGGCGTCGTCGCCCGCCTCTCCGGTCTCCGGGGCGGTCGCGCCCGCCTCGCCGGTCGCGACCGGTGCGGATCGGACGGGAGGCCCGGATCACCCGGGTGGGTCGGCCGCCGTCGGCGAGACGACTGATCCGGGCGACGCGGCGGACACCCTGTCCCTCGGCGTCTCGCCCGGCGCGTTCGGCTCCTCGCCCGTCGAGGTCGCCGTCCGGTCGGTTCGGGGCGGGCAGGACAGTGTCGTGCGGGTGCGCCGGGTGACCACGGCCGGCACGATCCTGGCCGAGGTGTCCCTGCCGGTGCGCCTGTCGTCCGCCGGCGTGGCGGTCGTCGCGCTGCCCGAGTCCGTCGGGGTGGTCGACGACCCGACGAACGAGCTCATCGTGGCGGACATGGACTGGCGCCGCGCGGTCTGGACACCGGGCCCCGACGCCGACACGCGGTGGGAGCCGGCGCGGTACCGCACTGCGTTCACGCCCGTCGACGGCGGACTGGACCTGACCGTCGAGGCCGATTCGCTCGTGCGGGACCTGCTCGTCCAGCCCGACCGGGTGGCCGCAGGGGGTGCCGTGGACCGCGGGTTCATGACGCTCTTGCCGGGGGAACGCGTGACCTTCCGGATCACCGGTGTGACCGAGGCCGACGTCCCGGCGCTGCGCGAGGAACCCGTCCTGTGGAGCCTGGACCGAGCACTCGGTCGTTGATATGCAGAACGACACGGTGATATATTCGGTGGTGCGCCGCTCGCTGTCATGACCCGAGCGACTCCGGCGTCCGGTCGACCTCCCGTCGGCCCGCTCGACAGGAGGCCCCACCATGTCGCTCGCGATGCGTCCGCCCACCGCGGCGGTGCCCGTGCCCGTACCCACGTCCTCGGCCGCCGCGCACGCCCCCGCCGGAGCCCGGCGCGGGTTCGCGCCGGCGGTCGCACTGCTCGACGTCGGGCTGCTCGTGGCGGCGTTCGCGGTCGCCCACGTCGTGCGGTTCCCCTGGGAGCTGTCGGCAGTCCGGCCCCAGGCGGGCTGGGTCGAGTTCGCGACCGCACCGGCGATCATCCTCATCTGGACGTTCCTGTTGTCGACCTTCCGCACGCGCGACCCCCGCATCGCCGGCATCGGCGGTGACGAGTACCGACGTCTCGTCACCGCGAGCCTGGTCTCCGTCGCGGTGGTCGCCGTCGTGGCGTACGCGGCCCAGCTCGACCTCGCGCGCGGGTACGTCGCCATCGCCTTCCCGCTCGGTCTGCTCCTGCTCGTCGTCGGTCGGTGGGTGGTCCGCACCGCCCTGGCTCGCCGCCGCGCGCGGGGGTTGCGCCTGCAGGACGTCCTCATCGTCGGCGACACCGAGGACGTCCGGTACGTCGGCCGCCGCATCGCAGCGACGCCCAGTGCCGGGTACCGGGTCCGTGCGGTCGTGACCGACTGCGTGCCGGTAGGGACGACGATCGACCTCGGGCCGGTGTCCGCTCCCGTGGTCAGCGGGATCGACGACGTCCTCGCGCTGGCTCGTTCCGAGGGCGTCTCGGCGGTCGTCGTCGCCGGGGCCGTGCGTGGTGGGCACGAGCGACTGCGTCGCCTGGGGTGGCAACTCGAGGAACACGGCGTCGAGCTCGTCGTGTCCTCACCCCTGTCCGACATCGCCGCGGGGCGCGTGCACGAACGCCCGGTCGACGGACTGCCGTTGATGCACGTCGAGACACCCGACTACCGGCGCCGTGGCGGCAAGCGGCTGCTCGACGTCGTCGGCTCGAGCCTCGGACTGCTGTTGCTGGCGCCGGTCCTGGCCGTGATCGCGCTGGCCGTCCGGCTCGACGACGGCGGCCCGGTGTTCTTCCGGCAGACCCGAGTGGGCCGCGGCGGCGCGGAGTTCCCGATCCTCAAGTTCCGCACGATGTGCGTCGATGCCGAGGCTCGGATGGCTGCCCTGCACGATGCGAACGAAGGTGCCGGCCCCCTGTTCAAGATGAAGGACGACCCCCGGGTCACCCGGGTCGGGGTGTTCCTGCGGAAGACCTCGCTCGACGAGCTGCCGCAGCTGTGGAACGTGCTCACGGGGTCGATGAGCCTGGTCGGCCCTCGGCCCGCTCTGCCGCGCGAGGTCGCCCTCTACGAAGACTTCGCCGACCGCCGGCTCCTGGTCACCCCGGGGATCACGGGGCTGTGGCAGGTCAGTGGCCGGTCCGATCTGGACTGGGCCGAAGGAGTCCGCCTCGACCTGCACTACGTCGAGAACTGGTCGTTCCTGCACGACCTGGTGATCCTCGCCCGGACGGTGCCGTCGGTGCTCCGGTCGCGCGGCGCGTACTGACGGCACTCGCTGCGTCCGCTTCCCTGTGCGAACGGTGTCCGTTCCGGCGCCCGGCCTGGGCATCGGGGAGCGGGGGAGTTACGATGGGGAGAACACGGACTTCCGCCGCGTGGGTCGAAGAAGACCTGCGGACGGCGACCAGTTCCAGATCAAGGAGTCATGATGCTCGGAAACCTCGGCGGCGTACACCTGCTGATCATCCTCGGGATCGTCATCCTGCTGTTCGGCGCGACGAAGCTCCCGGCGCTCGCCAAGGGCCTCGGGCAGTCGATCAACATCTTCAAGAAGGAGATGTCCGACGACGAGAAGAAGGCTCAGGCTGGTGACACCACGGTGCAGAACACCGCGGCCCCGACCAACACCGTGCCGAACGCTCCCGCCGAGCCCGCTGCCGGTCCGGTCCTGAACCCCGGCCCGAGTGCGCAGCCGAACACCGACTCCCGGCGCTAGAACCCCAGCTCAGGACACCCAGCCCCGTCCTGTCGGCAGCCCCTGCGACCACTCCGGTCGCGGGGGCTTCGTCGTGCGGGGCGCGCAGCGGTCCGAGTGGGCGCAGGATGAGCACATGACCACTGCCGAACCTCGCGCGACCGCGCCGCTCCGGGACGACCGGCGCACCGTGCTGGTGGTGGCGATCCTGTCGTCGTTCGTCGTCGGGTTGGACTCGAGCGTGGTGAACGTGGCGCTCCCCGCGATCCGGCAGGAGCTCGGCGGCGGGCTCGTCGTGCAGCAGTGGACCGTCGACGCGTACCTGGTGACGCTCGGCTCGCTCATCCTCGTCGCCGGGTCGTTGTCGGACGTGTTCGGCCGGGTCCGGATCATCACGTGGGGGCTCGTCGTCTTCGGGATCGCCTCGGTCGCGTGCGCCATCGCCCCGACGGGGGAGTTCCTGATCGTCTCGCGGGCGTTCCAGGGCGTCGGCGGGGCCCTGGTGACCCCGAGTGCGCTCGCCCTCATCGTGGCGGCGTTCCGCGGGGCCGCGCAGTCGAAGGCGATCGGCACGTGGACCGCGTGGTCGAGCGCCGCGACGATCCTCGGCCCCGTGGTCGGCGGGCTGGTGGTCGACAGCATCGGCTGGCGGTGGATCTTCGTGCTGACCGCCGTGCCGATCGCCGTGACGATCCCGCTCGTGCTGCGGATCACCGGCGACGTGCACCCAGCCGTCCGACCGCGCATCGACGTGGTCGGCGCCGTGCTCGCGGTCGTCGGGGTCGGTGGGGCCGTGCTCGGGCTCATCGAGCAGGAGCGGCTCGGATGGGGAGCGCCCGTCGTGGTCGCGGCGCTCGTGCTCGGCGCGCTGGCGCTCGGGGCGTTCGTGCCGTGGGAACTCCACGTGACCCGGACGACCGGTTCGCCGCTGGTGCCGCTCGCGCTGTTCCGGGCTCGCAACTTCGCGGTGGGCAACCTCGCCACCCTGTCGATCTACGGCGCGCTGAGCATGGTCTTCTTCGTGGTCACGCTGTTCCTGCAGGAGGTCTGGGGGTTCCCCGCCTGGCTCGCTGGCCTGGCGACCCTGCCGCCGACGGTGGTCCTGCTGCTGGTGTCCTCGGCGGTGGGTGGACTGGCGGGGCGGTTCGGGCCGCGCTGGTTCATGGCGGCGGGGCCAGCGGTGGCGGCGGTCGGTGCGCTCCTGATGCTGTTGGTCGGTGCGCGGCCGGACGGCTACTGGGTCGCCGTGTTCCCCGGACTCGTGCTCATCGGGTTCGGGATCGCGCTCATGGTGACGCCGCTGACCAGTGCTGTGCTCGGGTCGGTGCCGCAGTCCGAGGCCGGCGTCGGGTCAGCCGTGAACAACGCGATCGCGCGGATCGCCGGTCTGGTGATGGTGGCGCTCGCGGGCGTGGTCCTCGGCGGGGAGATGAGCGTCGCCGGTCTGCACCGGGCGGTCGTCGTGATGGCGGTCCTGCTCGTCGGCGGCGCCGTGGTCAGCGCCGTCGGGATCCGGAATGTGCCCGCGCCGACGTAAGTTGAGTGGAGTAGACTCAAGTACAACACCACCGCAACGAAAGGACGGAACGCATGGCGAACCTCCAGGGTGCTCCTGATTCGCAAGAGCGACAGAAGACCGCCCTCGAGCAGTACGGCGTCGACCTGACGGCGATCGCTCGCAGCGGCAAGCTCGACCCGGTGATCGGACGCGACTCCGAGATCCGACGCGTCAGTCAGGTGCTCACCCGTCGCACCAAGAACAACCCCGTGCTCATCGGCGAGCCCGGCGTCGGCAAGACCGCGGTCGTCGAGGGGCTCGCGCAGCGCATCGTCGCCGGCGACGTCGCCGACTCGCTGAAGGACAAGCGACTCGTCTCGCTCGACATCTCCTCGCTCATCGCCGGCGCGAAGTACCGCGGCGAGTTCGAGGAACGCCTCAAGGCCGTGCTCAAGGAGATCAACGACTCCGACGGGCAGGTCATCACGTTCATCGACGAGCTGCACACGCTGATGGGGGCCGGTGGCGGCGAAGGGTCCGTCGCGGCCTCGAACATGCTCAAGCCGATGCTCGCGCGCGGCGAACTGCGGCTCATCGGGGCGACGACGCTCGACGAGTACCGCGAGTACATCGAGAAGGACGCCGCCCTCGAGCGCCGCTTCCAGCAGGTCTACGTGAGGGAGCCCAGCGTCGAGGACGCCGTGGCGATCCTCCGCGGGCTCAAGGAACGCTACGAGGCGCACCACAAGGTCACGATCAACGACTCCGCCCTCGTCGCTGCGGCCAGCCTGTCGAACCGGTACATCTCCGGCCGCCAACTGCCCGACAAGGCGATCGACCTGATCGACGAGGCCGCCAGTCGGCTCCGCATGGAGATCGACTCCAGCCCGGTCGAGATCGACGAACTGAAGCGGAACGTGGACCGGCTGCGTGTCGAGGAGTTCGCGCTCAAGCAGGAGAAGGACGACGCCTCGAAGGCACGGCTCGAGACCCTGCGGAACGAACTGCACACGCGCGAGGAACGACTGGCCGAGCTCGAGCAGCGCTGGCAGGCCGAGCGTGCGAGCCTGAACCGCATCGGTGAGCTGAAGCAGCAGCTCGACGACCTCAACATGCGCAGCCAGCGCGCCCAGCGCGAAGCCGACTACGCGACGGTGTCGCGCCTGGAGTACGCCGAGAAGCCCCGGATCGAAGCGGAGCTCGCCGCCGCCGAGCAGGCCGAGTCCGCCGACCGCATGGTGAACGACAGCGTCACCGACGAGGACATCGCCGCCGTGATCGCGCAGTGGACGGGCATCCCGCTCGGCCGGCTGCTGCAGGGCGAGACCGAGAAGCTCCTGCACCTGGAGAACGAGCTCGGCCGCCGGATCATCGGGCAGCGCACCGCCGTGAACACCGTGTCCGAGGCCGTCCGCCGCACCCGCGCCGGCATCTCCGACCCGGACCGACCGACCGGATCGTTCCTGTTCCTCGGGCCCACCGGCGTCGGCAAGACCGAGCTGGCCAAGGCCCTCGCGGAGTTCCTGTTCGACGACGAGAAGGCCCTCGTCCGCATCGACATGAGCGAGTACGGCGAGAAGCACTCGGTCTCGCGGCTCATCGGTGCGCCTCCCGGGTACGTCGGCTACGAGTCCGGTGGGCAGCTCACCGAGGCCGTCCGGCGTCGTCCGTACTCGGTGATCCTGCTCGACGAGATCGAGAAGGCGCACCCCGAGGTCTTCGACGTGCTGCTCCAGGTGCTCGACGACGGCCGGCTCACCGACGGGCAGGGGCGCACGGTCGACTTCCGGAACACGATCCTCGTGCTCACGTCGAACCTCGGTTCGCAGTTCATGACCGACCTGACGCTGACGGACGACCAGCGCGAAACGGCCGTGCGCGAGCTCGTGCAGCAGGCGTTCCGGCCGGAGTTCATCAACCGCCTCGACGACATCGTGGTGTTCCAGGCCCTGACGGCCGACGACCTCGGCCAGATCGTGTCGCTCTACGTCGACCGGCTCGCCCGCCGGCTGACCGACCGCCGGCTCGAGCTGGCGGTCACGCCCGAGGCGCGCGGGTGGCTGGCGGAGCGCGGGTACGACCCGCTCTACGGCGCCCGGCCGCTCCGTCGCCTCATGCAGCGGCAGATCGACGACAAGCTGGCGCGGGCGATCCTGTCCGGTGACGTCCGCGACGGCGACACCGTGCGGGTGGACGTCGCCGAGGACGGCGACGGCCTGACCGTCGAACCGTTCGAGCTGGCGGAGATCGTCGAGGAGTAGGCGAGCGCACGCGGGGTGACCGACGGGAGGCCCGTCACCGGTTCCTGGGACCGGTGTCGGGCCTCCGCCGTTACCGTCCAGGGCATGCCTGAGATCCGCGCGTTCCGTCGCCTCACCGACACCGTCGAGCACGCGAGCGTGCTCGACAAGGCCGTCGACGTCGACCGAGCGGTGGTGAACGCGCTCGCGAAGCCGAAGGCCCTGCGGCAACTGCTGCACGGGGTGCCGTTCGGGCATCCGCTGCACCCGCTCATGGTGCAGGTCCCGCTCGGGGCGTGGATCTCGGCCGCGGTGCTCGACGTGTTCGGCGGGAAGGGCAACGCGAAGGCCGCGAAGACCCTTGTCGGCGTCGGCCTGGTGTCGTCCGGCAGTGCGAGCCTCGCCGGGTACGTCGACTGGTCCGAACTCGACCGCGAGCAGCTGCGCACCGGGTGGGTGCACCAGGCCGTGAACTGGGTCGGTATCTCGCTGTACGGGCTGTCGTGGTGGCAGCGGAAGAACGGCAACCACGGGGCCGGCAAGCTCCTCGGGTTCGCCGCGCTCTCGGTGGTCGGGGTCGGCGGGTACCTCGGTGGGCACCTGGCCTACCGACAGCGCGCCGGCGTGAGCGACCACGGCGAGGTGCCGTTCGACGCCTGAGCCTCTCAGCCGGTTCATGGGTACATCACGTGCAATATACGGATGCGTGTACTCGTGGTGGACGATGAGACCGTCCTCGCCGACCTGGTGGCGAAGGGTCTGACCCGGCAGGACATGGCCGTGGACGTCGCCTACCGCGGCGACGACGCCGACGAGCTGTTGAGCGTCAACGACTACGACGTCGTCGTGCTCGACCGCGACGTCCCCGGGCTGCACGGCGACGAGGTCGCCCGGAGACTCGCGGCCCGCGGCAGCCTCACCCGGATCCTGATGCTCACCGCGGCGACCGCCCTGGCCGATCGCGTGCACGGACTCGAGCTCGGTGCCGACGACTACCTGGCCAAGCCGTTCGAGTACCCCGAGCTCGTCGCGCGCGTCCGCGCACTCGGCCGCCGGAGCGTCGCCCCGGTTGCGCCCGTCCTCGAACGCGCCGGACTCGTCGTCGACACGAACCGACGGATGGCGACACGCGACGGCCGACCGCTCGACCTGACGTCGAAGGAGCTCGGCGTCCTCGAGGAACTGCTGCGCGCCGACGGCCGCATCGTCTCGACCGAGGAACTGCTCGAGAAGGTCTGGGACATGAACATCGACCCGTTCACCGCGGCCGTCCGGGTGACGATGTCGAAGCTCCGCAAGAAGCTCGGCGACCCGGACCCGATCCGGACGGTGCCGGGACGGGGCTACTCCCTGTGAGACGGGTCCGGCGGACCTGGAGCATCCGGGCGCGCACCGCGGTGACGTTCGCGCTCGCGGCGATGGCGCTCGCGACCGGCGTCGTCGTGTTCTCGAACGTGATGTCCCTGGCCGGGGTCGGCGCCGGACTCGACACCACGTGGGCGCGGACCGCCACGCCCGCGCAGGGGTTCGCGACCGCCTCGCCGGCACCCCTGGAGCCGGGTGGCGCCGGTGGGCACGACCCGTCGGCGGTCATGGTGATCCAGCTCGTCGCCGTGCAGCAGTGGCAGTGGTCGGCGATCGGCATCGCGGGTGCGGGGGTGCTGGCCGGGGGCGTCGGGTGGCTGGTCAGCCAACGGATGCTCCGTCCGATCGACCGGATCACCGCGACGGCGAACCGGATCACGGCCTCGAACCTGCACGAGCGGATCGAACTCGACGGCCCGGACGACGAGTTGCGGCGGCTGTCCCGCACCGTCGACGGCCTGCTCGACCGGCTCGAGACGGCGTTCGAGAGTCAACGCCGGTTCGTGGCACAGGCGTCGCACGAACTCCGAACACCCCTCGCCGTGCAGCGGGCCGCGGTGCAGATCGGCCTGCACGACGACGCCGGACCCGACGACGTCCGGGTCACCAGGGACGAACTCCTGGAGCAGAACCGGCGCACCGAGCACCTGGTCGAGTCGCTGCTCGTGCTCGCCGAGGCCGATCGCGGCCTGGCCGGCGCGACCAGCGCCGTCCACGTCGACGACGTGACCGACGCGGTGCTCGCGGGGGCGGCCCGGGACGCGACCGACGCCGGGGTGACCCTGACCCACGAGCGCCGCACCGGGCCTCCCGGCCTGGTCATCGACGGTGAGCCGACGCTGCTGCGCCAGCTGCTCGTGAACCTGGTCGGCAACGCCGTCGAGTACAACGAACCCGGCGGGTTCGTCCGGCTGACCACGTCGTCCGACGCGATCGTCGTCGAGAACTCGGGGCCGGTGGTGCCGGTGGACGAGGCCCCGCGACTCGTCGAACCGTTCCGCCGGTGCCCGTCGGAGGCCTCCGCGGCGCGGCACAGCGGACTGGGGCTGTCGATCGTGGCGTCGATCACGCAGGCGCACGCATGGACGCTGACGATCGGCGCTCGGCCCGACGGTGGGCTCGTCGTCCGCGTCGGTGTTTCGTCGGTGCAACCCCGCGAGGACACGGCGCGAAACAGCTCATCCGGTGTGCTGGAGGCATGAACACGACCACCATCACAGAACTCGTCGGACCCGGTCACCACTCGTCGTCGCCGCGGCGGCCATCGCACTCCTGCCGGGCCTCCTCGCCGGGTGCTCGAGCAGCAACGCGGGCGAAGGGGACCGCGAGTCGGTCGGGTCCGCGGGCCAGGGCGCGACCCTGGCCGAGTGCATGCGCGGCAAGGGCTACGACATGCCGGATCCGGCGAGCGGCGGGACGACGATGCAGCTCAGCGCGCCGGAGGGCGTCGACCCGGAGCAGTACCAGGCGGATCTCAAGGAGTGCCTCGGTGACGGGGACGCCGCCGGTGACGTCAAACAGGCGAAGCCGATGGAAGGCATGGACGAGAAGATGCTCGAGTCGGCGAAGTGCATCCGCGAGGGCGGCTTCGCGGACTATCCCGACGACGAGGAGGGCATGCGGAGCTACCAGCCCGACGACGAGGCCGCGTTCGACGAGGTCGCTCGCGCCTGCGACGAGAAGGCCTTCGGGTCCGTCGGATCGGAGGTCGGGAAGTGACCCTCCCGGTTCGGCGGCGTTTGCTCGTGATCGGCACGTGCCTCGTCGCCGTGCTCACGGTGGGTGCCGGGGCCTGGGCGCTCACCGACGTCAGCGGAGGAACAGCAGCCTCGGCGTCTTCCGGGACGGAGGACGAGTACCGCGGACCGACGGCGACCGTGACGAAGGGTGACCTCACCGACTCGAAGGTCTTCGCCGGCACACTCGGCTACGGCACCCCGACCGGCGTGCCCGCCGCGGCCGCCGGGACCATCACGTGGCTGCCCCGCCCCGGCGACGTCATCCAGCGTGACGAGTACCTGTACGCGGTGGACGAGCGCGGTGTGCGCTCGATGTACGGCACGGTTCCGCTCTGGCGCGACCTGTCCCGTGGCACGCACGGCACCGACGTGCGGCAGCTCAACGAGAACCTCGCGGCCCTGGGCTACGACGTGTCCGTGGACGACGAGTTCGGGCCGCGGACCCAGGCGGCGGTGCGCCGGTGGCAGGAGGACCGCGGTCACGAGGTCACCGGCGCCCTCACCGCCGACGACATCGCGTTCGTCGACGGCGCAGTGCGCGTCGCGTCGGTGGACGGCAAGCTCGGCCAGTCGACCGGCGCCGCCGGCGCGGAGGGTGCTGGCGGCGGCGCCGGCGGAGACGTGCTGCAGGTCACGAGCACGAAGCGGGTCGTCTCGGCGACCGTCTCCCAGCGCGACGCCGAGCGGCTGGCGGTCGGCACCCGGGTCGACGTCCGGGTGAACGGGACCGGCGCCGTGATGCGCGGAGAGGTCGCGGACATCCAGCCCGAGACCGGCGAGGACGGCGGCACCAAGGTCGTGGTGTCGGTGTCCTTCGACCCCGGCGACCGGAAGCTGCCCGCGGCCGCCTCCGCTCAGATCGACGCGAAGGGCACCACCGAACGGGGTGTGCTGTCGGTCCCGGTGTCGGCGCTCGTCGCGGGCTCCGGTGGCTCGTACGCGGTCGACGTCGTGCAGCAGGGCGGCCGGACCGAGCCCGTACCCGTCGAACCGGGGTTCACCGCCGGCGGCCGCGTGGCGATCAGCGGCGACGTCGCGGCCGGTGACCGCGTGGTGGTGCCCGGATGACCCCCACGACCATGGCGGACCGTCAAGTCGTCCTGTCGCTCGAGGACGTCGTGAAGACGTACGGGGACGTCGGCGCGCTCCGCGGCGTCTCGCTCGAGGTCGCGGCCGGTGAGCTCGTCGCCGTGGTCGGCCCCTCGGGATCGGGCAAGTCGACGATGCTCAACATCATCGGGACGCTCGACCGGCCGACGTCCGGTACCGTGACGATCGCCGGCAACGACGTCGCCACGATGTCCGACGACGCCTTGTCGCGACTGCGGGCCGACCACATCGGCTTCGTGTTCCAGCACTTCCACCTGCAGGCCGGGGCGACCGCCGCCGAGAACGTCGCCGACGGTCTGCTCTACGCGGGCATCCCGCGCCGCGACCGGCACCGACGTGCGGTCGAAGCACTGGGCCGGGTCGGGCTCGGGCACCGGGTCGACCACCGCCCCACCAGCTGTCCGGCGGCGAGAAGCAGCGGGTGGCGATCGCCCGGGCCATCGTCGGCGAACCCACCATCCTGTTGGCGGACGAGCCGACCGGGGCACTCGACACCGCCTCGGGCACGGCGGTCCTCGGGCTGCTGCGCGAGCTCAACGACGGCGGGACCACTGTGCTCGTCATCACCCACGACCTCGAACTCGCGGCCTCGCTGCCCCGGCAGGTGCGGATGCGCGACGGTCTCGTCTCGCAGGACGACGCCGCGGGCGGGGCCGAAGCACTCGCCGCCGCGATCCGGGGCGACCGGTGAGCGCCCGAGGAACCGTCAGCCCGGCGGACCTGCTCCGGCTCGGGGTGTTCGGCCTGCGGACCCGGCCCGGCCGCGTCGTCCTGTCGGCCCTCGGCATCGCCATCGGCATCGCGGCGATGATCGCGGTCGTCGGCATCTCGTCGTCGAGCAAGGCGAAGGTCGACCAGGTCCTCGACGCCCTCGGCACGAACGTGCTCACCGTCACCCAGGCGCAGGGATTCGGTGAGACGCCGCCACTGCCGGACACCGCCCTCGAGTCGGTGCAGCGTCAGGACGACGTCGAGTCCGCGGCCGCGGTCGGCACCGTCCCGGAGACCGCGGTCTACCGCAACGGGTTCGTCCCGGCCCCGGAGACGAAGGGCATCTCCGTGCTGGCGGCCTGGGGTGACGTCCCGGAGGTGCTCGGCGGCGAGCTCGCCTCCGGCCGGTGGATCGACGACACCCGGAGAGCGGCCCCGCAGGTCGTGCTCGGGGCCGAGGCCGCCGATGCCCTCGGCATCGACGAGGTCCGGTCGGACAGCCGGGTCTGGATCGGCGGGCAGTGGGTACAGGTCGTCGGGATCCTGCGACCGCTCGCGCTCGCCGAGGACCTCGACAACAGCGTGTTCGTCCCCCGGACCCTCGCCGGGCAGCTCGGGTTCGACGGCGCGCCGACCGCGGTCTACACGCGCGTCGACCCGTCTCGTGTCGAGCAGACCCGTGATGTCCTCGCGGGGGCGGTCCGTCCGGGAGCGCCGCAGGACGTCGGGGTCACCCGACCGTCGGACGCGCTCGCCGCCAAGGACGCCACCGACGACTCGTTCACCGGACTGCTGGTCGGCATCGGCGGCGTCGCGCTGCTCGTCGGCGGCATCGGGGTCGCCAACACGATGGTGATCACCGTGCTCGAGCGCCGCGCCGAGGTCGGCGTGCGTCGTGCCCTCGGTGCGCGGCGGCGGACCATCCGCGACCAGTTCCTGGTCGAGTCCCTGCTGCTGTCGTTCCTCGGTGGGGTGGCCGGGGTCCTGATCGGCGTCGCCGTCACCGTCGTGTTCGCCGTCTCGCAGGGGTGGCCGGTCGCGCTGCCGCTCTGGGCCGTCGGCGGTGGACTCGGAGCGACGGTCCTGATCGGCGGCGTCTCCGGGTTGTACCCGGCGGCGCGCGCAGCGCGCATCCCGCCGACGTCCGCCCTGGCGGCCGTCTGACGGCAGTGGTGGTGATCCGGGAGGCCCGGTCCACCCCGTCGACGCGCGGCGCAGATCATGCCTGGTCATGACCAGTCGCGTCAAGCGTTGGCGACGATCTGTTCGACATCCGTGATCCCCCGGAAACACGCGGATCGAACCCGCTCACAGGGACCGATCCAACGGTTGACAAGGGCTTCTGGAAGGTCTTCTATTGCGAATACGCAACGTCCTTTCATAAAGGTCGGACCAAGGGAGTCAACGTGACACGCACGCGTTTCGCCGCACTCGGTGCGCTCGGCCTGGCGGCCGCGCTCGCCCTCACCGGGTGCTCCGCCGGAAGCAACGGAGCTTCCGACGGCGGCACGAAGGCCATCGGCACACCCGATGGCAAGGGCAAGACCATCACCGTCTGGATGATGAACGGCGACCTGAGCGACAAGGTCCTCGACGCAGCCCAGGAGCAGTTCACGAAGGACACCGGAGCGAAGGTGAAGATCCAGACCCAGCAGTGGGACGGGATCACCACGAAGCTCACCACGGCCCTCGCCCAGGACGACGCCCCGGACGTCGTCGACCTCGGCAACACGCAGGTGCCGGTCTACGCGGCGGCCGGCGGTCTCATGGACCTGACGCCGTACCGCGACGAACTCAAGGACGGCCAGACCTGGCTCACCGGGCTCGAGGGGCCGGCCACGGTGGACGACAAGCTCTACGGCGCTCCGCTGTTCGCCGGCAACCGCGCCGTCGTCTACAACAAGAAGGTCTGGAAGGACGCCGGCGTCACCGACGTGCCGACCACCTACGACGAGCTCACCGCCGACCTGGACAAGGTCAAGGCGGCCAACACGGCGAGCGACTTCTCCGCCTTCTACATGCCCGGCCAGTACTGGTACGGCGGGCTGCAGTGGGTCTGGGACGCCGGCGGCGAGATCGCCTCCGACAAGGACGGCAAGTGGACCGGGAAGCTCGACTCCGACGACGCCGTGAAGGGCCTGACGGCGTGGAAGACGTTCCAGAACGACTACTCCGCGAAGTCGACGCAGGACATCAACACCGACAAGCCCTCGCAGAGTGACGTCTTCGCCCAGGGCAACACCTCGGCGTTCCTCGGCTCGGCGTGGGAGATCGGCTCGATCACCACCGCGAAGCCCGCGCTCGCCGACCAGATCGGCACGTTCCCGATGCCCTCGCAGACGGACGGCAAGACGCAGCCGGTGTTCCTCGGCGGCTCCGACCTCGGGATCCCGGCGAAGGCCGCGAACCAGGACCTCGCGCTGTACTACCTGAAGATCCTGACCTCGAAGGAGTTCCAGCAGGACCAGGTGTTCGGTGTGGACGGCTGGGAGCCGAACTCGACCGAGCTGCTCGACGCCGTGGCCGACGACGTCGACACCCTGCACAAGCCGTACTTCGCGGCAGCGGGCACGAGCCGTCCGACCCCGGCGACCCCGGGCTGGGCGACCATCGAGGGCGACGCGTCGTTCCAGTCGATGTTCGCGGACATCGCGACCGGGCGGAAGTCGCCGGAGCAGGCCGCCGAGGGCTTCTCGAAGCACCTCACGACCGCGCTGAACGCGCAGCAGTAGTCGATGACCTCCACTGCAGAGCAGGCGACCGGTTCGGAGCAGTCCGAGCCGGTCGCCGGCGGCGGGGGGACCCCGGGCGCGGGTACCGGGGGCATCGGCGGTGCCGGGTCGGGGCGGCCGGTTCGTCCCGGCCGCGGGGCGCGTCGTCGGTCGGCGGTGGCGTCGCGCGCACCGCTCGTCCTGCTGGCACCCGCGGCGATCCTGCTGCTCGCGCTCGTCGTCTACCCGCTCGTCCGGCTCGTCGTCATCTCGTTCCAGGACTACGGGCTCCGGGCGATCTTCACCGGGGAAGCCGGGTTCGCCGGCGTCTCGAACTACACGAACGTCCTGACCGACGCGTCGTTCTGGCCGGTCATCCTGCGCACCGTCCTGGTCACCGGGGCGATGGTGCTCGGCACGATCGTCATCGGGATGGGCGTCGCGCAGCTGCTGACCCGACTCGGCGTCGCGATGCGCACCGTGGTCAGCGTCGTGCTCGTGCTGGCTTGGGCGATGCCGAACGTCGCCTCGAGCCTGGTGTGGCAGTGGCTGTTCCAGCCCTTCTACGGCGTGCTCAACTGGCTCATCACGCAGCTGCGGGTGTTCGGCGACCACACGCAGGACAACTGGGCGTCGCACCCCGGCCAGGCGTACACGATCGTGCTCACGCTCGTGATCTGGCAGGCCGTGCCGTTCGTCGCCCTGACGCTCTACGCCGCGCAGTCGCAGATCGCGCCGGAGTACTACGAGGCCGGGGCGCTCGATGGTGCCTCGACGTGGACGATGTACCGCGCGATCACGCTGCCGGCACTCGCCCCGACCCTGCTGCTCGTGTCGATCCTGTCGGTGATCTGGGACTTCAACGTCTTCAACCAGATCTGGTTGCTCACGAGGGGCGGTCCGGAAGAGGCCACCCTGACGCTCGGCATCTGGACGTTCGTGAAGTCGTTCGTCTCCAACGCCTACGGCCAGGGCGCCGCGATCGCCGTCATCTCGACCGTGATCCTCGGCGCGCTCACCAGCTACTACATCCGCCGGCTCGTCCGCAGCGGGGAGGAGGACCTGTGACCGTCTCGAATGCTGCGCCGGTCTCTGTGCCAGGGTCCGCGCCGGCGTCCGCGCCGGTTCCCGTGCGTTCTCGGAAGCGGAAGCCGCGCGTGGTCGCGAACACCATCGCGGTGGTGTTCTGCTTGGTGTGGGTGTTCCCGATCTACTGGATGGTGAACACCGCGTTCAAGCCGGCGGACGAGGTCACCACCATGACCCCGATCTGGGCGCCGCTGCACCCCACGCTCGACAACTTCACGCGCGCGCTCACACAAGAGGGCTTCCTGGTCTACCTGCGGAACTCGACCATCGTCGTGGTGGCCGCCGTGCTGCTGTCGATCGTGGTCGGCTTCCTGGCCTCGGCGGCGCTGTCGCGCTTCCGGTTCCGCGGGCGGCGGGCGATCCTGGTCGGCATCTTGTTCGTGCAGATGATCCCGTCGGGTGCGCTGCTCATCCCGCTGTTCCTGTCGTTCCAGACCCTCGGTCTGCTCAACAGCTACGTCGGGCTGATCCTGGCGTACGTCGCGAGCGTGCTGCCGTTCTCGATCTGGGTGATGCGGGGGTTCTTCGTGGCCGTACCCGTCGAGATCGAGGAGGCCGCGAAGGTCGACGGGGCCGGCACGTTCCGGATCCTGTGGAGCGTGCTGTTCCCGCTCGTGATGCCGGGGGTCATCGCCACGAGCGTGTTCGCGTTCATCGCCGCGTGGAACGACTACCTGATCGCGTACGTGATGCTCAAGGACCAGGGGATGTACACGCTGCCGGTCTGGTTGGCCGGGTTCTCGACGAACAAGGGCACGGACTTCGGTGGGTTGATGGCGGCGAGTGTGCTGTTCTCGATCCCCGTGGTCGTCTTCTTCCTGATCGTGCAGCGCCGGCTGGTCAGCGGGATGACGGCAGGGGCTGTGAAGGGCTGACCGGCGAACCCGAACGCCCCGTCGTGCACGAGCGCGGCGGGGCGTTCGTGCGTGTGGGGTGTTCGTGCGCGTGGGGTTCGCCGAGGTTCCACGACATGCCGCGTGCTGGACGCCGAGGTTCCACGGAGAGGCTGAGGGTCGCGTGAGATGCCGAGATTTCGGAACCTCGGGGGAGGGAGCGGGGAGGGAGCGGGGAGGCGGGCGAGGGCGGGGTGGTTGTGTTTGTGTGGGTTTGTGGCTTATGGTTCCTGAAACCCACGGGAACGAAGGAGTTCGGGCATGTACGCAACCGAGCGGCACGACGCGATCGCAGCAGCGCTGCAGGACGCCGGCCGGGTCTCCGTCGCCGATCTGGCCGAGCACTTCGACGTCACCACCGAGACCGTGCGCCGTGACCTCGACGCCCTCGAGTCCGCCGGGGTCCTGCGCCGCGTGCACGGGGGAGCGGTGCCGATCGGCCGCTCGAGCGTCGTCGAACTCTCCGTCGCCGAGCGCGAGGGACAGCACGGCTCCGCGAAGTCCGAGATCGCCCGCGCTGCGATGCGCCTGGTGCCGTCGACGTTCACCGGGTCGATCGCGATCGACGCCGGCACCACCTGCGCCGCCGTCGCCGCCGAACTCGCACGGTGGGAGCCCGCCACCGCCGGCGCGACCCTCACGGTCATCACGAACTCCGTGCCGATCGCCGCGACCCTGCAGCACAGCGAGCACGTCGAGCTGCACCTGCTCGGTGGCCGGGTGCGCGGGGTCACGAGCGCCGCGGTCGGCACCGCCACCGTCGAGCAGATCAGCGCCCTGCGGCCGGACATCGCGTTCGTCGGCACGAACGGCCTGTCCGCCGGCTTCGGCTTGAGCACCCCGGACGAGTACGAGGCCGCAGTCAAGGGCGCCTACGTCCTCGCTGCCCGTCGTGCCGTCGTGCTCGCCGACGCCGCGAAGCACGGGGTCGAGGCCCTGATGCGCTTCGCCCGGCTCGACGAGATCGACACCGTGGTCACCGACCAGGAGCCGCCGGCCGACCTCGCTGGCGCCCTGACCGACGCCGACGTCGAGGTCGTCGTCGCATGAGCCGCCGCATCGTCACCGTCACGCCGAACCCGAGCCTCGACCGCACCATCGAGCTCTCCGGCGAACTGCAGCGCGGCGCCGTCCAGCGCGCCACCCGCTCCACCGCGGAGCCCGGCGGCAAGGGCGTCAACGTGTCCCGCGTCGTGGTCGCGAGCGGTGGGGAAACCATCGCCGTGCTGCCCGGCGACGAGCTCGACCCCGTGCTGCTCGGGCTCGCCACGCGCGGCATCCCCACCGCCGCCCTGCCGATCGGTGCGCCGCTCCGCTCGAACGTCACCGTGACCGAGCCGACCGGCACCACCACGAAGCTCAACGAGCCCGGTCCCTCGCTCGCGGGTCGGCTGGACGACCTGGCCGACCTGGTCGCCGACACGGCCGCGGCGACCGCCACCGGACCCGCCGCCCGCTGGGTGGTCTTCGCCGGATCGCTCCCGCCAGGCCTGCCCGACGACGCGCTCGCCGTGCTCGTGCGTGCCGTCCGTGCGCGCCACGGTGAGGACGTCCGGATCGCGGTCGACTCGTCCGGCGTCCCGTTCACCGCCCTGCTGCAGTCCGGCGAGCGGATCGACCTGGTCAAGCCGAACGCCGAGGAGCTCGCCGAGGTCGTCGGCGGCGACCCCGACACCTACGAGCAGGACCTCGACGCCGCCGTGGCCGCCGCAGAGCGCTTGCGCGACCGGAACGTCGGCTCGGTCCTGCTGACCCTCGGCAGTGCCGGCGCCGTGCTGGTGTCCGACGAGGGTGCCTTCGCCGCCGCAGCACCGCGGATCGTCGCCCGCTCCACCGTCGGCGCGGGGGACTCCTCGCTCGCGGGCTACCTGCTCGCCGAGGTGGCCGGAGCGTCGCCCGAGCAGCGCCTCGCCCAGGCCGTCGCGACCGGAGCCGCCGCCGCAGCCCTGCCCGGCAGCGACGTGCCCGCCCTCGACCACACCGACCCGACGGCGATCTCGGTCCGGGTGCTCACCACGCACCCGGCACCCGAGCCCGCCTGACCCCGCCCCAGCCAGCCAGAACACCCCCACTCCCCGAACACCCGCACGACCCGCGCGACCAGCGCCATTGCGAAGGAGCAAGCACATGTCCGCAGACTCGAGTCCGCGCCTCATCAGCGCCCAGCTCGTCGGCCTCGACGAGGACCTCGGTGCCACCTCGGCCGACGTCATCCGCGTCCTCGCCGACCGCGTCGCCGCGACCGGCCGCGCCGCCGACGGCCGGGTCCTGGCCGAGGACGCCATCAAGCGCGAGGCCAGCGTCGGCACCGGCGTGCCCGGCGGCATCGCGATCCCGCACGCCCGTTCGGCGTCGGTGTCCGAGCCGACCCTGGCGTTCGCGCGTCTCGCCCGGAAGGTGTCGTTCGGCGCCCCGGACGGCGACGCCGACATCGTGTTCATGATCGCCGTGCCCGAGGGAGCCGACAAGGACCACCTGACGGTCCTCTCGACCCTGGCCCGTGCGCTCATCCGTGACGACTTCACCGCCGCCCTGCGCGCCGCAGCCACCCCGGACGAGATCGTCCAGCTCGTCGACCGCGAGGTGAGCGGCGAGGTGTCCGAAGCCGGCGTCGGGACGGCGAGCAGTGCCTCCAGTCCGACTGCCGCACCCGCGCCGGGCCGCAAGGTCTTCGTCGGCGTCACCGCCTGCCCGACCGGCATCGCGCACACCTACATGGCGGCCGACGCCCTCGTCGCCGCGGCGCAGCGCGCCGGTGCCGAGATGCACGTCGAGACCCAGGGGTCCTCGCAGGTCGAGCCCCTCGACCCGGCCCTGATCGCCCGCGCCGACGCCGTCGTGTTCGCGGTCGACGTGGACGTCCGCGACCGCGGTCGCTTCGCCGGCAAGCCGCTCGTCTCCGGCCCCGTCAAGCGCGGCGTCGACGAGCCCGACAAGATGATCGCCGAGGCCATCCGCGCCTCGGACGACCCGAACGCCGCACGCGTGCAGGGCGGAGCGTCCGCCGAGGGCGAGTCCACCGCCAAGAACGAGCACTTCGGGCAGGCGCTCAAGCGCTGGCTGCTCACCGGCGTCAGCTACATGATCCCGTTCGTCGCGGGCGGCGGGCTGCTCATCGCGCTCGGCTTCCTGCTCGCCGGGTACGGCATCGCGCTCACCCACGGTGACGACGGCGTCAACAACGCGGTCTTCGCGCTCCAGCACTACAACCTGGCCGACCTGCCGCCGGAGGGGCTGCGCTACTACCTCGGTGCCGCCGCGTTCCAGATCGGCTCCGTGTCGCTCGGGTTCCTGGTCGCGGCACTCGCCGGGTACATCGCCTACGCCATGGCCGACCGACCCGGCATCGCGCCCGGCTTCGTCGCCGGTTCCATCGCCGTCTTCATGAACGCCGGGTTCCTCGGTGGTCTGATCGGTGGCCTCATCGCCGGCGCCGCCGCGTACTGGATCGGGCGCATCCCGACCTGGCGCTGGCTGCGTGGCCTGATGCCCGTCGTGATCATCCCGCTCTTCGCCTCGATCATCGCTTCCGGCCTCATGCTGCTCGTGCTCGGTGGACCGATCGCCTGGCTGATGACGCAGCTGACCGAGTTCCTCAACTCGCTGTCCGGCGCCTCGGCGATCCTGCTCGGCATCATCCTCGGCCTGATGATGGCGTTCGACCTCGGCGGCCCGGTCAACAAGGTGGCGTACGCGTTCGCCGTCGCGGGCCTCGGTGCCGGGACCGCAACCAACGTCGTGCCGTTCGAGATCATGGCGGCCGTGATGGCTGCCGGCATGGTGCCGCCGCTCGCCCTGGCCCTCGCCTCGACCCTCCTGTACCGCAAGGGGTTCACGAAGCCCGAGCGCGAGAACGGCAAGGCCGCCTGGCTGCTCGGGGCGTCCTTCATCTCCGAGGGTGCGATCCCGTTCGCCGCCGCCGACCCGCTGCGCGTCATCCCGGCGTCGATGGTCGGAGCCGCGGTCACGGGTGCGATCTCGATGGCTGCCGGTGTGACCTCGCGGGCGCCGCACGGTGGGATCTTCGTGTTCTTCGCCATCGGGGACGTCGCGATGTTCATCGTCGCGATCCTGGCCGGCACGATCGTGTCCGCGCTGGTCCTGGTCGGGCTGAAGAAGTGGGTGCGTCGGGCCCCGGCGGCGGACGCCGCCGTGTCCGAGACGGCCGACGACCGCGTGGCCGTCGCCGTGTAGTCGACGTCACCACCTGACGGACGGGCGCGCCCCGTGGCAGCTGGCACCGGGCCTCCCGTCCGTGGTCGCGACCACCCCGTGAGGTTCCGAGATCTCGGAACCTCACGGGCGCACGCGGGCCTCCGTGGAACCTCGGCGGAAGTGAGCGGCGAGTCGTGGAACCTCGACGCGCCCGCCCGCCTGGGGCGCTCGCTACTCGGCGATGTTGGCCGTGATCGCGTCGATGTAGGCGGCACGGTCCTCACGCGAGTGCGGCCGCCCCGGGACGCCCGGACGCTGCTCCCACGGGAACGGCCCGGCCTCGTGCCGGTACTCGATCCCCATCGCCTCGAGCCGCGCGGTGTGCTCGGCCAGCCGCCCGCGGAACTCGGCGACGTCGCGCGGACCGGTGACGTCCGCCGACCAGAGCGCCTCGGCCAGGGCGGCCACCCGCGGGAACAGCTGGTAGTCGAGCTTCCGGGCGGTGTCGACGTGCTCCGTCCACATGTTGCCCTGGCCGCCGATGACGTGGGCGCGCTCGGACTCGGTCAGGCCGGACGGCACCGGGTCGAACCCGAAGACGTCGTCGACCGTCAGCACGATCGACACCGGGATCGGCTCGGTCGCCAGGTCGCTCTGGCGGTAGTCGAGGTAGGCCTGGTCGTCGGGCGACGAGATCACGTCGTGCCCGCGTTTCGCCGCCGTCCGGGCGCCGGTCAGACCGCGCCACGACACGATGGTCGCCGAGGGGTCGAGCGTGCCGCCCTCGAGGATCTCGTCCCAGCCGAACGCCTGCCGCCCGTGCGATGCGACGTGTGCCGCGAGCTGCCCGATGATCCAGGCCTGCAGCTGCTCTTCGTCCTCGAGCCCGAGTGAACGCATGCGCTCCTGCGTGCGGGGGTCCTCGACCCACTGCACCTTCGGGCACTCGTCGCCGCCGATGCCGATGTAGCGGGAGGGGAAGAGGGCGATGACCTCGTCGAGGACGTCCTTGAAGAAGTCGACGGTGCTGTCGTCGGCGTTCAGGACGTCGTCGGCGATGCCCCACTCGGTCCAGACCTCCACCGGCGTCTCGGGGTGCACGCCGAGCGACGGGTAGGCGGCCAACGCAGCACGGACGTGCCCGGGCGTCTCGGTCTCGGGGACGACGGTGACGAACCGGTCCGCCGCGTAGGCGACGATCTCGCGGATGTCGTCCTGCGTGTAGTACCCGCCGTGCGGGCGGCCGTCGAACGCTGCGGGGTGCAGCACGCCGTCGGCGTCGGGGACGTGCGCGCCCACCTGGGACTCGCGGCGCCACGACCCGACTTCGGTCAGGCGCGGGTACTTCCGGATCTCGATGCGCCAGCCCTGGTCCTCGGTGAGGTGGAAGTGCAGCCGGTTGATCCGGTGCGCCGCGAGCTGGTCGACGACGCGCATGACCTCGTGCTTGGTGCGGAAGTGCCGGGCGACGTCGAGCATGACGCCGCGCCAGGCGAAGGCGGGCGCGTCCTCGACGATGGTGGACGGGACTGACCACGGCCCGGTGCCGACACGGCCGCTGCGGTACACGTCGGCGGGCAGCAGCTGGAGGAGCGCCTGGACGCCGTAGAACACGCCGGCGGCCGAGCCGCCCGCGACGTCCACGCCGTCGGGCGTGACGGTCAGGCGGAAGGACTCGGCGCGCTCGCCCTCGGGCGACGGCGGGCCGGCGGGCAGGGAGGGATCGTCGGTGACGCGCAGCGAGATGACGCCCGTCCGGACCGACCCGTCGGCGGAGGCTGCCACGTCTTCCGCTGCGTCCCGGACCGGCTGGCCGGTCGACGCCCGGAGCGTCTGCTGCAGGTACAGTCGGACCGATCCGCTCGCTGCGTCCGCTGCGATGCGGGTCGACGGGGTGATCTCGAAGGCGCCGGTGCCGGGGACGGCGCGGCGCGGTCGTGGGATGAGCATGTCGGAGTCCACCATTCCTCAATGATCTTTCGTAATGTGGAGGCTATGGCCGTGGACGAGACCGTGTCAACGATCCCGAGTGTCGTGGGGACGACGCCGGGCGTGCTCCGACTCATGAACTCCCGGGCCATCCTCGACGAGCTCCTGCGCGACGACGCATCGCGCACCGTGACCGAGCTGAGCCGCACCGTCGGGCTCTCCCGCCCCACGGTCGAGGCGGCGCTCGCAGACCTGGTCGACGAGGGCTGGGTGACCGAGGCCGAGGCGATCGCCACCCCGAACAAGGCCGGCCGCCGGGCCAAGCGCTTCGCGGCGGACGCCACCGCCGGTTCCGTGCTCGGCGTCGACCTCGGACTGCACGGCATCGTGGGCATCCGCGCCGACCTGCGCGGGAACACCCTCACCCGGGTCGAGGAGCGCTACGCGGACCTCGCCGACGCGGAGCAGGCCTGGACGAGCGTGCAGGACGTGGTCCGCCGCCTGACGGCCGACTCGGAGGCGTCCCCGGTCCTCGCCGCCACGTTCGGCGTCCCCGCCGTCGTCGACCGTGCCGGCGAGATCGACTACACGGTCGCCGTGCCGGAGTGGGTCGAGCGCCGCGTGCCCGGCCGGATCCAGGACCTCTTCCCCGGCATCGCGACGTTCTTCGACAACGACGCGAAGCTCGCCGCCACCGCCGAGGCGATGTGGGGGCGCTTCCGGGGCGTCCAGGACGGCCTGTACCTGGTGATGGGTCGGCAGATCGGCGCGGCCTACGTCATCGACGGGGCGTTGGCGCGCGGAGCGCGTGGTGCGGCTGGCGAGATGGGCGGCCTGGCCTCGACCGGGTGGCCCGGTGCGCCGGCCCGCCTGGAGGCCCGGATCGCGTCCGACACGGACCTCGAGTCGGTCTTCGCCGCGGCCGGGCGCGGGGGCGCAGCGTCGGGTCGCGTCGGCGAGGACGACCCGGACCCGGCGGCGGTCGAGGTCGTCCGCGCCTTCGCGGACGACGTGGCACCGGGCGTCGTGCAGCTCGTCACGACGATCGACCCCGAGGTCGTGGTCGTCGGGGGCGAGGTCCTGCCGGCGGCTCCGGTGTTCGCCGAGGCGCTCGCCGCGGTGGTCACGCCCCAGCTCCGGCACCCCGTCGAGATCGTCCCGTCGACGGTCGGTCGTGACGCCGTCGCCCGCGGTGCCCTCGCGCGGTCGTTGACGCACGTGCGGACCTCGCGCATGGGACTCGGCTGACGCCCAGGTACCGCGCCGGGTCCTGACAGGGCGCTCAGGGATGCTGGGGGCATGACGACTGCCGTGACCGCCCGTGCCATGACCGTCGCCACCGGCGACTCCACCGCTCCCTCGGACCTGGGCGGACTCTCCGGTCTCGTGCTCCAGATCATCGACGCCCTGGGGGAGTGGGGTGTCGCGCTCATGCTCTTCGTCGAGACAGTGTTCCCGCCGATCCCGTCCGAGCTCATCCTGCCGCTGGCCGGCTTCCTGGCGGGTGCCGGGCAGATGAACCTCGTGCTCGTCCTCGTGCTGGCGACGCTCGGGTCCTACCTCGGTGCGCTGGTGCTCTACTGGCTCGGCGCGAAGATCGGGTTCGAGCGCACCACGCGGTGGTTCGGCAAGCTCCCCCTGGTCGACGAGGACGACTTCCGCAAGGCCGCCGCGTGGTTCCACCGGCACGGCAAGAGCGCCGTGTTCTTCGGCCGCTTCGTCCCCATCGTCCGGAGCCTCATCTCGCTGCCCGCCGGTGCTGACCGCATGCACCTCGGCACGTTCTCGGTGTTCACGATCATCGCGAGCGGCATCTGGAACAGCGCCCTGGTGCTGCTCGGTGCTGCCTTCGGCTCGCAGTACGACCGCGTCGAGCAGTACACCGAGTGGATCGACCGGGTGCTCTACGTCGCGATCGCGGTCGTCGTGGTGACGTTCGTGGTCCGGCGGGTCCGACGGTGGCGGGCAGACCGCCGCGCGGACGGGGGCGGCAACGGCGACGGTGCCGCGAGCGGGGGCGCACGAGGTCGTCGTCGCGCCGAACCCGCCCGCGACTGAGCCGGTCGTCGTCAGGCCTTGGTCAGCGCCGACTCCTTGTGCGCGGCCTGCTTGCCGCTCTTCTCCGACTCGACGATCCAGTACGGATCGTCGTCGGTCGGCTTGAACGTCTGACCGTCGAACTCGAAGTCGCTCGTGCGCTTCCGCACGAGTTTCCCGGTCGTCTGTCCCTGCGAGGTGTTCCAGTGCACCTCGTCACCCTTCGTCAGTGCCATCGCTGTCCTCCTTGCGTGATCGCTCACCCTGGTCGGAGGTCGAACGGTACGCTGATGCATCCGCATGAACACAGGGAAGTACGCCGATCACGATGTCATAACACCCGCCCGAAAGCGGGGTCGGACGCGTACCGTTTCTCGTGAGCCAACAAGCCGGCAGCAGCCGCGGAACCTGCGGCTCCCGACGGAACGACGGACACCATGACCCTGCTGGACGGCTTGCGGACGGAGACGGTCCTGTCGGGCCGGTACCGGCTGGTGAAGCTCATCGGCACGGGTGGCATGGGGACCGTCTACGAAGCCCGCGACGAGCACACCTACCGCGCCGTCGCCGTGAAGCTCTTCGCGACGCCGGACAAGATGACGACGGCCGACCGCGTCCGTCAGGAACGCGAGATCCGGCTCCTCAGCATGCTGTCGCACCCCGGGCTCATCCCGCTCTACGACGCCGGCACGCACGACTTCCCCGACGGCCCGCACCGGTTCATCGTGATGGAGCTCATCGCCGACACGACGCTGCTGCGCCGACTGTCCGAGGGGGCCCTGCACAACTACGAAGTGGCCGACCTCGGCGCCCAGCTCGCCGACGCCCTGGCGTACGTGCACTCGCGGGGCATCGTGCACCGGGACGTCAAGCCCGCCAACATCCTGATCAGCGACGAGGGCTCGTCCGGCTTCGCCCGGACCGTGAAGCTCACCGACTTCGGCGTCGCGCACTTCGTCGACGGCTCCCGCCTGACGAACGACGGCACGATCATCGGCACGGCGGCGTACCTGAGCCCCGAGCAGGTCGCCGGTGAGCCGATCAGCTTCGCCACCGACGTGTACTCGCTCGGACTGGTGCTGCTCGAGGCCCTCACCGGCAAGCAGGAGTACTCGGGCACCCTGATCGAGGCGGCACTGGCTCGCCTGCGGCACGACCCCGAGATCCCCGACGACGTCGCCTCGGAGTGGCGTGAACTGCTCAGCCGGATGACCGCCCGCGACCCGGAGCGTCGTCCGACCGCGGTCGCGATCGCGAACGCCCTGCGGGGCGGCTCCACGCAGGTCACCGGCCCGGTGCCGCTCGGACCGGAGCGGGTCAAGCACCAGCGCGACCACCGGATGCACCGTGCGGCCCACCGGCACGCGAAGCGCGGGACCTTCTCGGCCGTCCGCCGCTGGCGTCGGCGGAACGTGCTCGTCGGCTCGTTCGCGGCGTTCGGCGTGCTGGTCGCGTGCGGCTCCGCCTACGTCGCGGGCATGCTGCACTGAGCTCGCCCGCGCGTCCCGTTCGTCCGTGGTCCCTGGCAGGATGGACAGCATGACCGACCAGCGCTGGATCAAGATCTGCGGCCTGTCGACGCCCGACACCGTGGACGCCGCCGTCGACGCGGGCGCCGACGCGGTCGGTTTCGTCTTCGCCGCGAACAGCCCCCGCACCGTGACGGCCGACCTGGCGAAGGAACTCGTCGAACGGCTGCCGGACGGCATCGACGCCGTGGGGGTCTTCCGCGACCAGAAGATCGACGAGATCGTCGGCATCGCGTCCGAGGTCGGGCTCACCACCCTGCAGCTGCACGGGGGCGAGGCCGCGACCGACTTCGCCCGAGCCCGCGACGCCGGCTTCTTCACGATCCGGGCCCTCGCGGCCGAGGACTACCTGCGCGAGACCCCGGAGCAGCGTGCCGCGTACGACCACGACCTGCTGCTGCTCGACGCCGCCGTGCCCGGCAGCGGTCGGCTGATCGACCCCGCCGTGATCGAGGGCGTGATCGACGAGGCCTGGATCCTGGCGGGCGGCCTGACCCCCGCCAACGTCGTGGCCGCGGTCGAGGCGCTCGACCCCGACGGCGTCGACGTGTCGAGCGGCGTCGAGTCGGAGCGCGGCGTGAAGGACCCGGCCAAGATCCGCGCCTTCGTCGAGGCCGTCCGCAGCCTGGGCTGACGCGCCGTCGGCTGCCGCGCCGTCAGCGCAGGGTCGGGATGAGCTCGGTCAGGAAGGCGTCGGTGTCCTCCCAGCCCTCGACCGCGTGGCACGGCACACCGAGGGCCTTCACCGGGTAGTCGTTGCCCTCGGGGTCGAGCCGGTCGCCGACGAAGAGCATGTCGTCGAGCGCGATGCCGGTGATCTCGGCGAGACGCTGCATGCCGTACGCCTTGTCGATGCCCTTGCGGGTGATGTCGACGCTGGTCGAGCCGCCGGACCGCACCTCGAGGTCGGGGAGCTCGGCCTGCACGCGGCGGCGGAGGTCGTCCTTCTTCGCGCCGGTCGGGTCCCACTGCTTCTTGACGTCGACCGGAGCGGCCTGGCCGAGTGCGGAGAACGTGATCTGCGACCCGCGGTCCTCGAGGATGTCGCCCCAGGTCTCGGACTCCCAGTAGCCGGCGTCCTTCGCGACGGACTCGACCGCTGCGAGGGCGCGTGCCTTCTGGTCGTCGGTGAGGTCCTCGGCGTACTGCAGGGCCCAGTCGTCGTCGGACCAGCGGTAGTACCGCGTGCCGCAGGTCGGCAGCAGGTGCAGGTCGTCGAGGGTCAGGCCGTCGCGGTGGCGGAGCGGGGTGACGAGCTGCTGCTCGAACTGCGTGAAGTTGCCGCCGGAGATGACCGCGACCGGCACGACCTCGAGCAGGGACGCGAAGGTCTCGAGCATGCGGGGGTCGAGGGAGGACTTCGACGGGGCGAGGGTGTCGTCCAGGTCGAAGGCGACGAGGCGGGGCGTGGTCATGCCCCGATCCTGCCAGAGGCCACCGATCACATGCCGGGTGCTGTGTTCACCGCACGCGACTGCTGCGCGATGTCTGCGGGGTCACGCGGGTCAGGCGCGGTGCGTCGCGGGGACCCGGTCGCGGTCATACGTGATGTCCGTGTAGCCGTGCGGCGCCGGGTTGCCGTCGTCGTCGAGGTTCACGAACACGACCTCGTCGATGGTGAGGATGCTGCGGTGCGTGAAGAGGTTGCGCGCCTCGGCCCGCATGGTGAGCGAGCTGCGGCCGAAGCGGGTGGCGACGAGGCCGATCTCGACGATGTCGCCCTCCTTCGCCGAGGACACGAACTCGATCTCCGACATGTACTTCGTGACGACCTTGCCGTTGCCGAGCTGGATGATCGCGTAGACCGCGGCCTCTTCGTCGATCCAGCGGAGCAGGCTGCCGCCGAACAGGGTGCCGTTGGCGTTGAGGTCCTCGGGGCGGACCCACTTGCGGGTGTAGAAGTTCATCTCGGGCTGCATGTCACGACATTCTACGCGGCAGCGGGTACGGCAGCGGCCGCGCCCCGGCGGGGACGCGGCCGCGTGCTGGTACCGAGGACTACTCCTTGACGAGCACGACCTCGTCGAGGGGTAGGCGGGTGCGCGGTGCGACCTCGCGCTCGGCCGCCTTCTCGTCGAGCTGCGACGGGTGTGCGACGGTGCCGATGGCCGTGACGGTGAAGGGCAGGAAGCGCTCCGGCAGGTCGAACGCGGCGCGCAGGCCGGCGGCGTCGATGCCCGCCATCTGGTGCACGTGCAGGCCCTCGGCGTGCGCCTGGACGGTCAGGGCGGCGAGCGACTGGCCGAGGTCGTACTGGGCGAAGGGACGCTCGTCGCCGTCCTCGGTCACGGTCTCGAGCACGCCGACGACGAGGGCGCTGGCACGGAAGGCCCAGGCGGCGTTGAAGCCGAGCAGGTTCTCGTTGATCTTGCGGAACGTCTCGGTGCCACGACGGCCCGCGATGAAGCGGCGGGGCTGGAAGTTCATCGCCGACGCGGCCCAGCGGGCGGCCTCGAGGACGGCGTCGAACTGTTCGTCCGAGATCGTCGCGGTCTCGTCGTAGGAACGGGGGCTCCAGCGCTCTTCGAGCAGAGGCACGAGGGGCTGGCTGGAGTCGGTGGACCGGGTGAGGGTGTCGGCGTTCGTCGAGGTCATGGTGCCTGCAACGGTATTCGATGCGAACGCATTTCCGACCTGAGCGACGTCACATGGTGCAAGGATGGTCGCGATGGGTGGCGTGTTGACCGGCTTCGCGATCATCGGCGCGATCATCGCCGGTGGGTACGTCGTCGGGCGCATCGGACTGCTCGGCCCGCACGCACAGTTCGTGATGAGTCGCCTCGCGTTCTTCGTGCTCATGCCCTGCCTGCTCTTCCACACCATCGCCTCGGCCGACATCGAGTCGCTGCTGTCCCCGATGCTCTGGGTCTCGCTGCTGAGTGCCGCCGTGGTCGCACTCGGAGCGGCGGCCGTCTTCCGGTTCGTGCTGCGGCGACCGGTCACCACCACGACGGTCGGGGCCCTGGCCGCGAGCTACGTCAACGCGAACAACATCGGCCTGCCGGTCGCCGTCTACGTGCTCGGGCAGGCGACCGCGGTCGTGCCGGTGATCCTGCTGCAGCTCATCGTCATCGCGCCGGTCGCGTTGACGATCCTCGACGCCGCGACGTCAGGCGCCGGCGGCTGGGGACGCCGGATCTCCGGGCCGTTCCGGAACCCGATCATCATCGCCTCGCTGGTCGGTCTGGTGTTCTCGGCGACCGGGATCACGCTGCCCGACCCCGTGCTCGAGCCGTTCTCGCTGGTCGGCGCGGCTGCCGTGCCCGTCGTCCTGCTGTCGTTCGGGATGAGCCTGCACGGTGCCGCGCCGCTGCGGGACCCGGCGATCCGCACGGACGTCATCGTGGCGTCGTCGATCAAGCTCGTGGTGATGCCGGCGGTCGCGTACGTGTTCGCACGGTTCGTGTTCGGGCTCGGCGACCAGGACGTCTTCGTGCTCACCACCCTGGCGGCGTTGCCGGCGGCGCAGAACGTGTTCAACTACGCGCAGCGCTACGACGCGGCGGTCCCGGTCGCCCGCGACGTGGTGCTCATCTCGACGATCGGCTCGGTCCCCGTCCTGGTCGCGATCGCCGCGCTGCTGCACCCGTAGCGGCCCTGGTCGCACTGCGAGGCGGACGGGAGGCCCGTGGCGGGGCCGCACCGTGCCTCCCGTCCGCCGTGGGGTCGCGTGCACCGCGTCGGCCGAGGGGGCGCGCGTACGCTGGCGTCCACGGGGCGGACCCGCCTCGGGACCACGACGGACGGAGACCTCCGATGGACACGATGGCGATGATGAAGAACATGTCGATGACGGACATGCCCGCGGCGATGGACATGGACGTGATGCAGGACACGATGATGGCGATGAACGCCGCGTCGATGGCCGCCACGATGTGCTCCGCGAGCGACATGCGCATGGGCGGCGAGATGGCCACCTGCGCCGCGATGTGCTCCAACACCGCGATGATGGCCGACACCGGCATGCGGATGATGATGCGTCCGGCCGGCATGGACCTGCCGAGCATGCAGGCGATGCTCATGGCCGTGATGACGATGGGCACGATGTGTGCCGCCGAGTGCCGGGGGCACATGGAGATGGACGAGTCGTGCCGCTACTGCGCCATGGCCTGCGACGAGATGGTCGCGAAGTGCGAGGCGATGCTCGCCTCGATGTCTGCCTGAGCCGACGAGCCCGAGCTACGCGCTGCGCGCCGTGGTCTGACGACCGGCGGCGCTGAGGATCTCCGCAACCGGGTGGTGGGCGACCGGGTCGCCGACCGACAGGAAGGCGTCGGCGTCCGCCACCCGGAGCTGGGTCACGACGCCGTCCAGGAACGCCACGACGGCGTCGGCGGGGCGGGTCTCGACGACGATGCCGTCGCGCCATGCGCCGGGGGCCGCGTTCGCCATGACGCGCTGGATGGGAAGGATCGTCGTGCGGGACATGGCTTCACCTGCTCTCGAGGGGGTTCGGTGCAGGAAATCTACGTCCGGCCTCCGCCCCGCTCAACGCGGGCGGACCCGGGACGTAACAGAAGTCAGAAGATCATCGGACGGTCGTCGTCGAGCGACGTGTCCAGGTCGAGGTCGACCACCACGGGGACGTGGTCGCTCGGGGCGTCGCCCTTCCGCTCGTTGCGGTGGATCGAAGCGTCGGTGACGACGTCGGCGAAGGCCTGCGAGCCCATCACGAAGTCGATGCGCATGCCCTCGTTGCGCGGGAACCGCAGCTGCTTGTAGTCCCAGTAGGTGTAGCCGTCCGGCACGATCGGCCGGACGACGTCCTGCAGCCCCGCCGCCTCGAACGCCCGGAAGGCGTCGCGCTCCGGTTCGCTGACGTGGGTGTGCCCCTCGAACACGCGGACGTCCCACACGTCGGTGTCGAGCGGTGCGACGTTCCAGTCGCCCATCAGCGCGAGCGGGGTCTCCGGTGACGCGGCGATCCACTCGGCGGTGCGGTCGGCCAGCTGCGCGAGCCAGTCGAGCTTGTACGTGTAGTGCGGGTCGCCGACCTCGCGCCCGTTCGGCACGTAGAGGCTCCAGAGCCGCACGCCGTCGACGGTGACGCCGATGGCCCGGGCCTCGACGGGCAGGTCCGGCCCCTCGTGCCCCTTGAGGAAGCCGGGCTGGCCGGGGAAGTCGCGGGTCACGTCCTCCATCGGCAGGCGGCTGGCGAACGCGACACCGTTCCACTGGTTCAGGCCGTGCGCCTCGACGTGGTAGCCGGCGTCCTCGAACGCCTGCACCGGGAACTGCTCCGGCTTGCACTTGATCTCCTGCATGCCGAGGACGTCGACGTCCTCGCGCACCAGCCAGTCGACGATCCGCCCCACTCGGGTGCGGACGGAGTTCACGTTCCAGGTCGCCACGCGCATGGGATCGAACCTACCGGCACGCCCATCCTCGGCCGGGGTACGGCACGATGGTGTTCGCTGGAACACCAGGAATCGATCGCATCGGAGGCAGCAATGGCATCGACGACGAACCGCGTCGACGGGACCGCGACGACCGGCACCACGACCGGGACCACCACCACGCAGGTCACGACCAAGGGCAAGACGATCATCGACGACACCGTCGTCGCCAAGGTCGCGGGCATCGCCGCGCGTGACGTCCCCGGCGTCTTCGCCCTCGGCGGGAACGCGGCCCGGGCCTTCGGCGCCATCCGCGATGCGATCGGCTCGAGCGCGCTCGGCCAGGGCGTCCGCGTCGAGGTCGGCGAGACCCAGGTCGCCGTCGACCTGACGATCGTCGTGGACTACCCGACGCCGATGATGGACGTCGCCACCGCGGTGCGCGCCGCCGTCACGAGCGCCGTCACCGAGCTCGTGGGGCTCGAGGTCACCGAGGTCAACATCGCGATCAACGACGTGAACATCCCCGCACTGAACGGCACCGCCGACGACCTCGACGGCGACGTCCGCGAGGGCCGGGTCCGGTGAACGCCACCGTCGTCGGGATGGGCGTCGGCGCCCTCCTCGCGATCGTGGCGGTGACCCTCGGGTTCTGGGCGTTCGTGGTCGTCGCCGTCTGCATGGCCGTCGGTGGACTGGTCGCCCGCATCGTCGCCGGCGACGTCGACGTGCGTCGGCTGGTCGACGTGCTGCGCGGACGCCGGAGCTCGTCGTGACCGACGCCGCGGTCGCCACGGTCGGCGACAGCGGCGTCCGGCTCCGCGGCTCCGACCGCATCGGCACGTCGGCGCTGGTGCACACCGCCCAGGCGGTCGCCGCCGAAGCGCTGCGCGTGGCCTTCCGGGAGGTCCGTGCCCGGGTCTCCGACGACGGCCGCGGCGCACTGGCGGTCGAGATCACCGCCCCGCTCACCCTGCCCGTGCTGGGGAGCCACGCGGTCCCCGACGAACCCGTCGTCACGAGCGCGCACCGGGCCCGTGGCACGATCGCCGAGCGGCTCCGGACCATCACCGGCCGACAGGTGTCCCGGGTGACCGTGACGTTCGCGTCGTCGGTCGTCGACGTGCCGCGGAGGGTCCGGTGACCGCCGCTCCGTCGCACGGCGAGCACGCCGCCACGTACCGCCGCCTGCTCCGCCGCGAGACCCACGTGTCCCGGTCGGGCGCCGTCGTCATCGCGATGCTCATCACCCTCGTGCTCGCCGCCGCTGCCGTCTTCGCCGGTGCGCTCGTGCTGCTCGACCAGAACGTCCTCGGCGTCGACCCGCGCGCCGTGGCGGACGCCGCCCTCGCCGCGCCGGACGGCCTCGACACCACGCTCGTCGTCGGGATCGCGGCGATCGTCGCCCTCGTCGGCCTGGTGCTCCTGCTGCAGGGCCTCCTGCCGCAGCGGCGTCCGCGCCACGCGATGGCATCTGACCGGCTCGCCGTCGTGGTCGACGACGAGGTGCTCGCCTCTGCTGCTGCCCGTGCTGCCCGCTCGGCCACACGCCTCGGCCAGGACGCCGCCGTCGGCACCGTGGGCCGCCGCACCGTCGAGGTCGTGCTGCGCCCCGCTGCTGGCGTCGACGTGCCCGCCGTGGCCGCGACCGAGGCCGTCGAGCACGAGTTCGCCGCGATCGACGCGCTCCCCGCCCTGGCTGCGAGGGTGCGCGTCCAGCCGACCGGACGGGTGGACGGATGAACGCGACCAACCGTGGGCTCGGCCGGACGGCACTCGTCGTCGTCGGGCTCATCCTGTTCGTCGCCGGGGTCGGCGCGATCCTGGTGCAGACGGCCCAGGGCCTGCCGCTCGTGGCGTCCTGGTGGCGCACGGCCGGCGACGCACTCGCGGGCCTCGGCACGGACACGTCGCGCGATGACTCCCTGCTGTCGTGGACGTGGGTGCTCGGCGGCGGGGTCGTCGTCGGCATCCTGGCGATCGTGGTGCTGACGACGCTCGGCGGAGGCCGCGAGGGCACCGTCGTCGAGAGCGACGGATCAGCCGACGGCGTCGCCGGTTCGGTGCGCGTGGAGTCCACGGCCGTGCAGCACGCGCTGTCGTCGGCGATCGGGGAGCTGCCGCAGGTGGCCTCGCTCGCGGTCGACGTGTACCGCGTCCGTGGTGGCCGGGCGATCCGGGTGCGGGTCCGTCCGCGCCGGGGCGCCTCGCCGCGTGAGGTCACCGAACGGGTCGAGGCCGTCGTCGCCGACCTGGACGCCCTGCTCGGCGAACGCCTGCCGGTCCTGCTCGAGATCGCGCGCGGTGGGGCCGGGTCCTCGCGCCCGGACCGCGTGCACTAGGACCGTCGTGGTGCGGTCGATCGGCGGGTTACCGGGTCCGGACGCCGGCGTCCCCGTCCCGCGCGTGGTCGTCGAGGCCGCCCGGGGCCGCGAGGTCGCCATGGTCTGGCACAACGAGATCGGTGGCACGACGTTCCGGATCGGCCCGGACGAGCACGCCGACGAGTTCGTGAAGGTCCTGCCGCACGCCTACGGTCGGTGGATCAGCAACGAGGCCGCGCGACTCGAGTGGGCGTCGCGGTACGTGCGGGTGCCCGAGGTGCTCGACCACGGTGCGGACGACGGCGGTGTCTGGCTGCGGACCCGTGCCGTCCCCGGGTGGAGTGCCGTGGACCCGCGGTGGCACGACGAACCCCGGACCGCGGTGATCGCGGTGGGCGAGGGGCTCCGTGCGTTCCACGACACCCTGCCGGTGGACGACTGCCCCTTCGCGCGGTCGACCGTGGCGCGGCTCGACCGTGCTCGTGCGGCGGGCGCCGACACAGACCGACTGGGCTCCGAGCCGCCCGGTGACCGCACCGTGGTGTGCCACGGGGACCCGTGCACGCCGAACACGCTCATCGGTGCCGACGGCCGGTGGAGCGGGCACGTCGACCTGGACGCTACGGGTGTCGCGGACCGCTGGGCGGACCTGGCGGTGGCGACGATGGCGCTGGGGTGGAACTACGGGCCCGGGTGGGAGCCGCTGTTCCACGAGGCGTACGGGGTGCCCGACGATCCGGAGCGGACGGCGTGGTACCGGGCGTTGTGGAACGTCGATGTCGATGACGTCTGAGTGACCCGGGGGCGTGCTGTGTCGTTGTGGTCAGATCTTGGGCTTGTTGACGACCGGGTCGTTCCAGGAGGGGAACGGCGGGAATACGCCCGGAAGTGACCGGTCGGGGAACGTGACGGTCGAGCGTCCATAGATGGCATCCGAAAGGGCGTTGCCGTCGTTGGTCCAGAATGGCTCGCTGTAGACGGTGATGGGGTTGTCGCCGTTCTCCTGGGCGGTGTACTGGATCTGCCAGCCGTCGCCGGTGGTGGCCCAGACTTCTTCGTCGCCGGTGATGGTGCGACGTTCGATGGTCCAGCCCTGTTCGGTGAAGGAGTCGATCATCGGTTGCAGGTCGCGCCGCTGGTCGGTCGCGCCGGGCGGGGTCCAGAGTCTGGTGGTGCTCATGTCGTAGCTGTTCTTCGTGTCTGAGCCCGGTAACGGCGCGACACCATCACCCCCTATCCCGGGCAGATCGTCGCCGCCGCCCCATTCCCATTCGCCGTCGTGGACCTGGAGCTGCGCATCCTTGAGGAGCCGTTGCATGTGTTGGTAGTGGTCCCGGAAGGCGTCGAACTCCTGGTGGAGCGACATCTCCGCGACGTCGTCCTGGGTCAGGCCGGCTGCGTCAGTGGGCATCGGGTTGCCTCCTGCCGCGCACCCGGTCATTAGGGTCAGCAGGGTCAGTGCCAGGGCCGCAGCGGCGGGGATGCGAGGCACCGTTCAGATCTTCGGCGGATTGACGATCGGGTCGTCCCACGAGGGGAGATCGGGGTACACGCCCGGCAACGACTGGTCGGGGAAGTCAGCCAGGGAACGGCTGGCGACGGCTCGCCGGAGCTTGTGGCCGTCATTGGTCCAGAACAGTTCGCTGTAGACCTCGAGGGTGTAGCGGCCGTTCTCCTGAGCGGTGTAGATGAGTTGCCAGCCGTCGCCGGTGAACCCCCAGAGCTCGTGGTCGCCGGTGATGTCGCGTTGCTCGATGGCCCAGCCCTGGTCGGTGAAGTAGTCGAGCATCGGTTGCAGGTCGCGCTGATCGCCTGTGGCGCCCGGGGGTGACCAGAGTCGTCCGCTGCGCATGTCGTAGCTGTTCTTCGTGTCCGCGCCCGGCAGTGGGGCGACGCCGTCCCCTCCGATCAGCGGCAGGTCGTCGCCGCCAGCCCACTCCCATTCGCCGTCGTGGACCTGGAGCTGCGCATCTTCGAGGAGCCGTTGCATGTTTTCGTAGTGGTCCCGGAAGGCGTCGAACTCTTGGTGCAGGGACATCTCCGCGACGTCGTCCTGGGTCAGGCCGGCTGCGTCGGTGGGCATCTGGTCTCCTCCTGCTGCGCACCCGGTCAGCAGTCCCAGCGCCAGGGCTGCCGTCGTGATGGTGCGGAGCATCGATTGCATGGTGTTCATCATGGCTTCCCGGTCGCGATGATCTTCGCGATCGTCCGCTGTGAAGTCGCATCGGGGGACATGTAGCCGACACCCCCGGCTTCTGGGTACATGTCGTGGCCGGTGACCGCTTTGGTGCCCCGGGCGAATTCCGCACTGAACGTGTCGACGTCGGGCAGGTCGCGGGGATCGCTGCGCCCGATCCGGCCGAGGATCGCGGTGTGGTCGTTGGCGCCTTCGGTGGCGTAGACCCGATCGACGTTGAGGTGCTCGGGCGTCGTGGTGTCGGTGAAACCGACCGAGCCGTAGGTGATGAACGAGTCGACTCGGTGCCGGTTCTGCGCGAGCGCCTCTGCCGCCGTGGTGGAGCCGTAGGAATGCCCGAGGACCGTGACGGATCGCGGTGACGTGCCGCGGCTGTCATGGATGCCGTCCAGGAACGACGCGAGGTTCGCTGCTCCCGCATGCGCGTGGTCCTGACGTGGAACTTCGATGACACCCGGGGCGCGGTATCCGAGCCAGGACACGATCGCGAAGGAGTCTTCCCCGGACCCCTTCTGCCCAGCGGTGAAGAGGAGCCCGTTGGCGGCGCGGACCTTCTCACCCATGCTGTCGAGCGTGGTCATCGCACCCGGCACGTTGACGGTCACGTTCGACGCGGTGTCCAGATCGCCGAGGACGACGGCGGCGACGAGCGCGCCGTTCGAGACGCCGAACCCGACGAGCTGCGCCACGGCCGTTGATGGTTTCCGGATACCCCGAGCCAAGTCGTCGGTGTCCCGCAGGTCGTCACGGAGCGCGATGACCTGCTCTCGGAACTCATCGAGGCTGACTGCCCCGTACGTGTACGCCAACCCCATCAGCCGGTACAGCCGCTCCGGATCTCGCACGGCTGCGGAGAGGACTGCGCGAGATGCGATGTCGCGCTGCGCGGCCGGGACCCCGTCGAGCCCCGCGAACTGCAGCTGCGTGGTGAGCGGCAGCGCGCGGACGTCGGCGTCGGTGAAGCCGAGCGCTGCCCAGATCGCTGCGACCTCGGCCGGGGTCAGGGACGGATCGAGCAGCCGCTGCAGTCCGGGTGGGAGCGTCGAGGCAGCGGCGGCGTCGAGCGCGCTGTTCGCGAGGGAGCCCCCGCCGGCGGCACGGAAGGCGTCCGCGATCCGGTCGATCCAGGAGGTGTCTTCGGCGTTCTCGGCGAGGTAGTCGCCGAACCCGCCCGGCAGCGTCGCGCCGTCGATGGGGACCCAACTGCACCGGCTCGTGAATGCGGTCCAGGCGTTGCGCACCCGGACCAGGTCCTGTTCCGTCGAGGAATCCTGTGCGCGGGCCGTCGCGCTGAACTGCCGCAGCCTGGTCGGGTCGGCACTGCTGCGTCGGCCGGATCGACCACCGCCGGTGCGCTGGCGTGTCCGGGCGCTGAAGGTCGCAGAGACCGGTGACGGGCGCTTCGGTGTGCTGGACGGCTTCGGGTCGAAGACCGCACTGGTCCAGTCGAGCACGGGCTGCATCGGCACGCCGCCAGCTGTGCGCACGAGCGCACGGTCGGTCTCGCGCTGCCGCCACGCCGCCAGGTCGGCCAGACGCTGCCGTTCCTCGTCCGCCTGCCGCTGGGTGATCCGCAGCTGGTCGACCAGCGCCTCGAGTGCATTCGCGAGCCGGACGCGGTCGGTCGACTCCGTGGCACGAGCCGCCTCGAACAGCCGCGCGTACGTACCGTCGAAGTCGAGCAGCGCGGCCTCGGCGGTGCTCCGACGCGGTCCGGCGCTGGCCCGCAGCGTCAGTGCCACCTCGACCGCGCAGCTGACCAACCGCGACGCCGCTGCGTCGTCGAACTCGATCCCCATCGTTCCCCCACCATCCGACTGGCTGTTGTGGGAAACGTAGCATTTCAGAAGTGCAGTGTGAAATTATCCGGGGTCGCTGTGGGGAAACAGCGGACCGCCGCCCGCGGGGAGCGGACGGCGGTCGGTGTGCGATCGGGCAGGCTAGAAGGCGACGCCCCGCGCGGACATGAACGGCACCGGGTCGGTCGTGGCGCCGTTGATGTGGACCTCGATGTGGCTGTGGCACCCGGTGGACTGGCCGGTCGAGCCGACGAGCGCGATGAGCTGTCCTGCGGAGACCTGCTGTCCGGTGCTGACCCGGAACCCGCCGTTGACGATGTGACCGTAGGCCGTCTGGACGCCGTTGCCGTGGTTGATGCGGACGTAGTTGCCGTAGCCGCCGTACCAGCCGACGTAGTCGACGGTGCCGGCCGACGCGGCGACGATCGGCGTCGAGCAGCCGCTGGCCAGGTCGGTGCCGTCGTGCTTGATGACGGTGCCGTAGATCGGGTGCACGCGGTAGCCGTACGGGCTGATCACGTAGCCGCTGGCCGGACGGACCCAGCCCTGACCGCCACCCGAGCCGGCGGAGCCGCCACTGCCCGAGCCGCTGCTGCCGGAGCCACCGCCGCCGCCGGACGATCCGCCGCCGGCGTTCGCTGCCGCAGCCGCCGCCAGTTCTCGGGCGGCACGGGCTTCGGCCTCGCGCGCGGCCTTCGCCTCGGCTGCCTTGCGGACGCGCTCACCCTTGGCGAACTCGGCCTCGGTGCGGACGCGGCCGGAGACCAGGGTCGCGAGCTGGGCGTCGAGTCGGGCCTTGTTCGACTGCTGTTCGTCGTACGCGGTCTGCACGGCGTCGGAGGCGGCCTGTGCCTCTTGCATGCGGGCCTCGGCCTTCGCGGCGAGCCGCTCGAGCTCCCCGGCAGCGCGGTCGGCCTGGGCCTCGAGCGACCGGGTGACGCCGGCGTCGACGGCCGCGGCGGCCTGCACACGTTCGGCCTGTTCGGACAGCTTGCTCAATGCGCCGAGGTCGTAGAGCAGGTCGCGCGCGTCGTCACCCTTGGTGAGCACCGAGGTCGTGACGTCGGCGCCGCCGGAGCGTGCCATCTGCGCGGCGAACTGGCCGGCCTGCGCGGCGCTCTGCTCGGCGACCTTCGCGTGTTCGTCCGCCTTCGCGCGGAGCTTCTGTTCTTCTTCCGCCTTCTTCTGCGAGACGTTCTGGGCCTCGTAGAAGACGTCGCCGAGTTCCTTCGCCTTCGCCTGGGCGGCCTCGACCTCGGCGTCGAGGTCGCTGATGATGCCCTTGATCTCGGTGATCTGCCCCTGCTTGGCGGATTCCTTGCCGCGGGCGTTCTTGACCTCGTCCCACGTGGGGTAGGTCACCGCCTGGGCAGTGGGTGCATCGACGACGACCGTGCCGACGAGGCCCGCGAGTGCCAGTCCGGTGACGGCGAGGCGCAGGCGCACGGGGGCACGAGGGGTGCGGTGGCTGGTGGGGCGAGACATCGAGCACGAGCCTATACATCCGTACAGAGAAGATCGGGCGCCGACGCGCCGCTGTGGACAACTCCTAGAACCCGCGCTCCTGACGGATCTCGTCCGCACTGCCGACCACGTCGCGTCGGAGGACGTCCGCGCCGGAGGTCCCCGCGTAGTCGTAGACGTCGAACCCCGTGCAGTGCGTGATCGTCGCCGGGGCACCGAGGGAATCCTCGACCGCGGTGGTCCACAGGTCGTGCGACCCGACCACCACGAACGTCGGGTCGGCGTCCCGGTAGGCCCCGAGGTCGACGAGCCACGGGTACGTGTCGAAGGTGTCGCGGACCTGCAGCAGCTGCACGTTCGTCGCGGAGTACGTGGCGAGCGGCCGCACGGTCCAGAACTGGCCGACCCCGGTGACCGATCGTCCGTCCGCCCAGCGGTCGAGGCAGGACGACGGCGTGTACCGGGCGGTGGCGACGGCGTGCGCGGTGCTCGGTGCGGTGGCGACCCCGGCGGCGAGGACGGCGACGGCGGCGATCGCGACGGTCGCCCGGACCCCGCGGAACGGCCGGTGCACGCGGGTGCGGCGGACCGCGGTGCGGGTGAGCTCGGCCACCGCGACGAGGGCCAGCAGCGGTGCGGTGACGACGGGCTCGAGGTACCGCGGCGTCTCCGACCCGACGAGGACGACCCCGATCGACGCCGCGACCACGGTCACCAGGGGCAACGCGGTCGCGACGAGCACGGTGCGTGCGGTCCGGACCCGCCAGGCCCACACCGTGCCGCCGACGGTGACGAGCACCCCGACGAACATCAGGAGCAGCCCGGCATCGCCCGCGGCCGTGCCGGCTCGCACGTCGGTCAGCGCCGCGAAGAACTGCAGGGTCTCCACCGCGCGCGACGGCCGGACGTAGGTGGACGGGTCGAGCGACACGAAGGGCTGGAGCGGGATCCGGACCAGGTACCCGAGCAGCGACCCGACCGTCACGGTGCCCGACAGCAGCAGCGCGGGACGCCACGGCACCCGGCGCACCGCCGCGAGCAGCACGAGCGTGACCACCACGGGTGCGGCGGACCACGGCACGTACAGCGGGTTCGACGCCGTCGTGCACAACGCCACCAGCCCGAGCACCACGAGCACGACGACCGACGCCCGCCCGACCCGCACGGCGCGGAGCACGAGCACCGCGGTGCCGAGCATCGCCAGCACCACGCCGTAGTAGTAGGTCGTGGTGAGCAGCAGGGACGCCAGCTCGAGCGACGTCGCGGTGCCCGACGACTCCGTCAGCACGAGCAGGGTCACGAAGGCCACGCTCGCCGCCGACACCGTGATGCGGGCCGCTCGCCCCGCGGCGGGCATGAGTTCGTTCGCGGCCGCCCGCACCAGCGCGTACACGGCCAGCAGGACGAGCACCCCGTTCAGCGCCAGGGCCTGCTGCGGGGTACCCGTGACGAGGGCGCAGAGCAGGTAGACCGGCAACTCGGGGAAGAAGAACAGCGCCGGGGACATCGCCCACTCGAACGGCTGCCCGAGCTGCATCGACCGGTGCACCAGGGGCAGCAGCACCGAGTCGCCGTCGTACCAGAGCAAGGCGACCCGTTCCGTGGCGACGACGTGGCGGAGGGCGATGACGGCCAGGGCCAGCGCGACCAGGGCGCCCAGGGCCTCCCGTCCGATCGCCCCGGCCACGCCGCCGGACCGGCCGCCGGACGGAGCCGACGCCACGGCGGAGCGACGCGGTGCTCGGGGCATGTCCGGAGCGTACCGAGAGCTGCTCGGGACGACCCCACAGACCGGGGGAGCGCGCTGCGAGCCCGACCGGCTACCCTTGTGCGCTGTGACCGACGCGCGCGAACAGTTGATCCAGTACATCTCCTCCGAAGCGGTGTTCCACGGCGACTTCACCCTGACCAGCGGGAAGAAGGCGACGTACTACATCGACCTGCGGAAGGTCAGCCTGGACCACCGGGTCGCGCCGCTGATCGGGCAGGTCATGACCGAGCTCGTGCAGCAGGTGCCGGACGTCTCGGCCGTCGGCGGACTCACGATGGGCGCCGACCCCATCGCCAGCGCCGTGCTGCACCAGGCCGCCGCACAGGGCCTGACCTACGACGCCTTCGTCGTCCGCAAGGAGCCCAAGGACCACGGCCGCGGCAAGCAGGTCGAGGGTCCCGACCTCAGGGGCAAGCGCGTCGTCGTGCTCGAGGACACCTCCACCACGGGCGGATCGCCGCTCAAGGCGGCCGAAGCGCTCGAGCGTGAGGGCGCGATCATCGCCGCCGTCGCGGTCGTCGTCGACCGCGACACCGGCGCCAAGGAGACCATCGAGGCAGCCGGGTACCCCTACTTCGCGGCCATCGGGTTGGCTGATCTGGGGCTGACCGCGTGAGCGGGGAGCGTCCGGACGACGCGCGCGACCCCGAGGACACGGCCGGCCCCGCAGCGGCGGCCGACGGTGCCGACGGGATCGACGGCCAGGAGGCCCGGCGCGCGTCCGTCCCGGACGCTCCGTTCCACGGTCTCCGCAGCGCTGCGGACATCTTCGGTGCCCCGCGGGGCGAGGAGGACTGGCCCTCGCGACGGGAGCGCCGCGAGGCCGAGCGCACCGCACGCGAGACGGGCGCACCGCTGCCGGAGCCGTTCGAGGCTGCGACCCCTGAGGCCTCGGCCCCCGATGCGCCGGCGGCCGAGGCACCCACCGCGCCTGCTGCTCCGGCGCTGGACGACGGTGCGACGCAGGCCATCTCGATGCCCGAGCAGCTGTCGGCTCCGTCCGAGAGCCCGGACGCCGCCGCCGAGCACGAGCGCTCCACCCTGCACGACCGCATCCCGCCGGCCGCCGTCGTGCCGCCGAACCCCACGGCCCCGCACCCCTCGTCGATCGTGCTGCCCACCGCGCAGACCCACCGCGACGAGCGCGCCGCGGCGTCGAAGGCCATCGAGGACGAACGTCGCCGCACCGACCCGTTCGGCGAGGGCCGTGCCGACGTCGACTGGCTCGGCCGTGCGACCGGCTCCGGCACGCCCGTCCCGCCCACCGGGCCCGTCGCGCACCAGCCGCTCGGCGTCGAGAACGTGCTGCCGCCGACCGAGGAGCCGCCGAGCTTCACCGACCTGCTGCGGATCGCCGGCACCGGGCCCGTGCCCACGCAGGGCGCCGGACCGGACCGGCCGTTCGACTGGGCCATCCGCGACGACGAGACCGGTGAGGTCCCGACGACCCTGACCGGCGACTCCTTCGACACGACGGCGTTCGGTGGCAGCGGCTCGTGGTCGCTGGCGGACGAGACCGACGCCGAGGACGAGGTCGTCTCCGGCGAGGTCGACACCCCGGTCGACGGGGTGCCGCAAGCGCCACGGACGTTCCCGGTGCCGCCGGCGGTGCCGACTGCTGCTGCTCCGGCTGCTGCCGTGCCGCCTGCTGCTGTGCCGCCGACGGTGGCCGGTGCCGGGCCGGTGGCTCCCGCGGAGCCGACCGAGGCCCCGGACGCGACCCGCTCGGCTGCCGAGGGCGACGGGGCGGACGCGGCCACGGGCCTCCCGGACGCCGCGACCACCGCACTGCCGGTCGCCGGGACGCCCTGGTGGTCCGAACCCGACGCGACCGTGCCGCCGACCGCTGCGCCGCCCCTGGTCGAGCCCGCTGCGTCGCCCGCGTACCCGGCGCACCTGCCGCCCGCGGTGGGCCAGGACCTGGACGCCGTCCTGGGCCTGCGCAGGGACGACACGGGGGCGCAGCCCACGGCGCTGCCGGCCGCTGCGCCGGACGAGCTGGACCAGTCCGAGTGGGACGGCCGCGAGACCAGCGACACGAGTGCGATCAAGGACCTGTTCGGCACCGAGGCCGTCGGGCAGCTCGGCGGCACGGGCTACGACCCGGAGGACACCGGGACGCGGATGATGCCGGCGGCCGCGGTGCCGTCGGCTGCTGCCGGTGCTGCCGGTGCCGGGGCGTCGTCGCCTGCTCCCGCTCCGTCCGGCCAGCCGGTCGAGCGCGACAACTTCATCAACCAGGGCGCGGCGCGCCTGCGGAGCGAGGGCAAGCGCGGCAAGCAGCTGCTCGTCTACGGCTCGATCGCCCTGATCGTCGTGCTCATCGTCCTGGTGTTCCTGCTGTCGAAGTGGATCCTCGGCAACAACATCTCCGACCAGGAGATCGCGCCGACGAAGTCCCCGGCGGCAGCGTCATCGGCTCCGGCGACTCCCTCGACAGCGGCGTCCGCCGCTCCCTCGGACGAGGCCGCTGCTCCGGCTGCCACGCTCCAGTTCGCCACCACGCCCGCGCTGCCGGGCGAGCACGCCTGGACCGACCTGGCCGGCGGGGAGTGCCTGTCGCCGTTCACCAACGCCTGGGCGCAGAGCTTCACGGTCGTCGACTGCGCGACGCCGCACATCGGGCAGCTCACCGCACGGATCGCCGTCGACGGGGACGCGTACCCGGGGGCCGAGGCCCTCGCGACGCAGGCCGCCGACCAGTGCCAGTCGGACGCGGCGCTGAACGCCTCGGCGGCTGCGGCCGTCGGGGACGTGCAGGTGCAGGGGTCGTACGCGCCGGACCAGGCGACGTGGGACCAGGGCGACCGGTCCATCTCGTGCTTCGTGACGCGGTCGTCGGGGCAGGAGCTCACGGCGTCGTTGGCCCCGGGGGCGTAGGGCGGCTGCGGCTGCGGCTGCTGCGGCTGCTGCTGCTGCGGCGGTCGACGTGGAACGACACCGTCGACGTCGTACGACATCGATCTCGTCGTCCGTTGCGCGCCGGTGATGCCCGCGTGTGCAACGAACGACATCCCCGACGTCGTGCGACGTCGAGGATGTCGTTCGGGGTCGGGCGGTCGCCGGGTCGGGTGGGCGCGGGTCAGGCGGCTGCGGGGACCTTCGCCGACACGTCGGACAGGGTCTGCAGCTCGTCGGCGCTGAGCTCGAGCTCCGCCGAGGCCAGCAGCGCCGGCAGCTGCTCGGTGTTCCGGGCGCTGGCGATCGGCGCGACGACGTCCGGCTGCGCCTGCAGCCACGCCAGGGCGACGGTCGCGAGCTCGGTGTCGCGGGCCTCGGCGATGGTGGACAGGGCGTCGACCACGGCGAGTCCCTCGTCGTTGAAGTAGCCCGAGACCTGGCCCTCGCGGTCCTTGCCGGCGAAGTCCTCCTTCGAGCGGTACTTGCCGGTCAGGAACCCGGCGGCGAGTGCGAAGTACGGCACGACGCCGAGGCCGTGCGCGTGGGCGAGCGGGGCGATCTCGGACCCGTACGGCTCGCGGGTGACGAGGTTGTAGTGCGGCTGGATCGCGACCGGCTGCGCGAGGCCGTTCTCGGTCGCGATGCGGATCCACTCCTCGGCGCGGTCCTTCGAGTAGTTCGAGATCGCGGTGTAGCGGACGATGCCGTCCTTGACGAGCTGGTCGAAGGCGCGGACGGTCTCCTCGAGCGGGGTCGACTGGTCGTCGAAGTGCGCGTAGTACAGGTCGATCCGGTCGGTGCCGAGGCGCTGCAGGCTGGCACGGGCGGCAGCGGCGACGGTGTCCGCGCCGAGGCCCTGGAACTGCGGGTGCTGCGAGCCCTTCGTGGCGATGACGACGTCGTCACGCTTGCCCGAGGCCGCCAGCCACGAACCGATGACCCGCTCGGACTCGCCGCCCTCGTTGCCGTGGGCCCACGCGGAGTACACGTCGGCGGTGTCGATGAAGTCGCCGCCCGCCGCGGTGTAGGCGTCGAGGACCTGGTGGGAGGTCGACTCGTCCGCCGTCCACCCGAAGACGTTGCCGCCGAGGGCGAGGGGGAACACGTGGAGGTCGCTGGTACCGATGCGGGGCATACGGGGTCCTTTCGTGGTCGGGCGAGCGGTCCTCCGTGTGGACCGCTCCTCGGCCGACGCTATGCCCCGAGGCTTGACACGGCCCCGGTGGCAGCGGGTTGCATGGACCCATGACCGCGCTCACCGATGCCCTCGCCGACCCTCGCTCCTCGGTGCGGCTGCAGGCCGTGATGGCCGCCGGGACCACCCCGGACGCGGCCGACCTCGCTGTGCTCGTCGAGCAGTGCGCCGTCGAGCCGGACTTCTTCGTCCGCGACATGCTCACCTGGGCGCTGACCCGGCACCCGTCGACCGACGTCGTCGCGCGGGTGGTCCGCGAGCTCGAGCGACCCGAGCCGCAGGCCCGCAGCCAGGCGTTGCACACGCTGTCGAAGGTCGGCGACCCGTCGGCCTGGCCGTCGGTGCGCCCGTTGCTCGCGGACCACGACGACGAGGTGCTCCGCGCGGCCTGGCGGACCGCCGTCGCACTCGTGCCCGACGACGAGCGGGGCGCCCTCGCCCGGACGTTGGCGGTGCAGCTCGGAGTCGGTCCGCGCGAACGGCGGCTCAGCCTGTCGCGGGCGCTGGTCGGGCTCGGCGAGGAGACGGTGGCGCCGGTGCTCGCGGCGGCTGCCGACCGGGGCTCCGACGCCGTGCGGGACCACGTGGCCGACACGGAGCGGCTGTTGCACGACCCGGACGCGGCGTCCGCGCTCGCGCTCGAGCGGGCTCGGCGCGAGGTGGCGCTCGGCCGCACCCGGTCCGCCAAGGGGTGAGTGCGGCCGTGGACGTCACCGGCTGACGGACGGGAGGCCCGTGGCGACGCCGCCACGGGCCTCCCGTCCGTCACGGGGCGGGCCGGGGGCGTCAGTCGGGCTCGCGTGAGGTTCCACGACATGCCGTCGGTTCGTCGCCGAGGTTCCACGGACGGCTCCTGGGCGCGCCGAGGTTCCGAGATTTCGGAACCTCAACGGGCGCGGGCGGGACGGGCGCCCGCGCCCGCGCGCCCGTCAGTCGGCGTCGGGGGCCAGCCAGATCGCGGTCGCGGCGGCGGCGGGCAGGTCGAGGAGTGCCTCGGCGCCGTCGGCTCCACGCCGGGAGACCGCGATGACGCCGGCGTAGTCCCGCACCCGCTCGACCCGCAGGTGGGTGCCGAGACCGACCCCGAGCTCGTCGAAGTACCGCAGCAGCGAGGGGTCGTCGTCGGACACCCGGTCGACGGTGCCGCACGCACCGGGCTTGATCGCGCCGAGCAGCGTGCCGAGCGTGGCGGGCACGGTGCCGTCCGCGGCGGGGATCGGGTCGCCGTGCGGGTCGTGGGTCGGGTGACCCAGGTCGGCGTCGACCCGGTCGAGGAACCGCTCCGACACCGCGTGCTCGAGTGCCTCGGCCTCGGTGTGGACCTCGTCCCACGTGTAGCCGAGGCGGGACACCAGGAACGACTCGATCAGCCGGTGTCGCCGGACCATCGCGACCGCGACCTGCTGTCCGAGCGGGGTGAGCACGACGCCGTAGTACGGGGTGTGCTCGATGAGGCCGTCGCGGTCGAGCTTCTTGAGGTTGCCGGACACCGTCGAGGCCGACACCTTCAGCGTCGCCGCGATGTCCCGCGTGGCCAGTCCGGCGCCGCCGCGCTCCCCGGCCTTCCAGATGAGCTTGACGTAGTCCTCCGCCATGGTCGACAACGAGGGCAGGCGCATACCGCCAATCGTACGGCTGCACTGGTACAACCGGGACGTGCACCAACCCCGTCGTCGCCGCTGGCCGGTCCCACCCTCGCTGCTCATCGGCCTCGCGCCGCTCGTGGTCTTCGCGGCGATCAGCGCGTGGCGGTCACGGCCGAGCGACGACTACCCGACGCTCGGCCAGACCGTCGACAGCGTCGTCCGCGCCCTGGTGATCCCCGAGGGCATCGCCGCCGTCGCGCTCGCCGTGGTCGTCACCGGACTCGGCTGGTGGCGGATCGCGACCGTCGACCGCACCCGGACGCCGCTGCGCTGGTCCGCGCTCGCCCCGGCGCTGGTGCTCGTGGTGTGCCTCGTGCGGCTGCCCCTGATCGACTGGACGGCGCTGCCCGCGCACTACTTCCTGCTGCTCACCGTCGGGGTGCTGTTCGTCGGGGTGTTCGAGGAGCTGATGGCCCGGGGCATGCTCCTGGTCGGGTTGCGTCGCCGGGTGCCCGAGTTCGGGGTGTGGGCGCTGTCGTGCGTGCTGTTCGGGCTGCTGCACCTGCTCAACGCGCTCGCCGGGGCCGGGATCGGACCGACGCTGATCCAGGTCGTGTTCGCGGCGTCGTTCGGCTCCACGCTGTACGTCGCACGCCGGGTGACCGGTTCGTTGCTCGTCCCGGTGCTGCTGCACGCGTTCTGGGACTTCGGGTCGATCGGCTACTCCGCGACCGCTGACCCGTCGGACACGGGTCGCGTCGTGGTGCTCGGCCTGATCGGGCTGTTCTCGTTCGCGGTGCTGGCGTTCGGGATCGTCGCGGGCGGCATGGTCGCGTGGCGCGACGACCGGCCGCGTCGCCTGGCGAAGCGGTGGCGTTCCGTGCCGCCGATGGCGGCCTTCGCCCTGGAGGCCCGTGGCGACCTGGCAGCGCCGGCTCCGGCCCGGTAGTCGCCGGCTGCAGAGCCCGGCCCAGCTCGCGCCGGGCGGGGCGAGCACTCAGGGCTTGCGGCCGACGGCGAAGACGCGGCGGAACGGGTACACGGTGCCGTGTGCGCTCGTCGGGTACGCCTCGCGCAGCGCCGCCCGGTACTGCTCGACGTACTCCGCCGTCAGCGCACCGGTCGGGTCGGCGGCGTCGAGGGCAGCCAGTGCCGGTCGCAGCCCGGTGCCGCGCACCCAGTCGAGTACCGGGTCCTCGCCCGGCAGCAGCTGCGCGTAGGTCGTCTCCCACGCGCGGGCCGCGAACCCGGCGTCGAGCATGATGCCGAGGTAGCCGGCGGGGTCGAGCACCGGGTCCTCGCGCAGCACGCCTTCGAGCGCCGCAGCCCAGGGACCGGAGGCCCCGATCGACCGCATCAGCGCGTGCGACGGGGACCCGAAGTTGCCCGGCACCTGCATCGCGAACCACGATCCGGACGGCATCGCGTCGAGCCACCGCGGCAGCAGCGCCACGTGCGACCGTACCCACTGCAGCGCCGCGTTCGTCACGACCACGTCGTCGGTCGGCCCGGGCGTCCAGTCCTCGATCGCACCGAGCTCGAACGACAGGTTCGGCAGGTCGGCCAGAGCGGGGTCGGCCGCAGCCGACGCGAGCATCTCCGCCGAGCTGTCGATCCCGACCACCGGCGACGAACGCCACCGCGCTGCCAACGTGGCGGTGAGGGCCCCGGGACCGCAGCCCAGGTCGACGACGCGACGTGGGGCCTCCTGTCCGTCACCGGCGGGCCACGCGACCTGCGCGACCAGATCGTGGAACGGACGCCCGCGGTCGTCCGCGAACGCGGCGTACCGCGACGGGTCCCAGCGCATCGCTACAGCTCGACCTCGAAGGGTGCGGTGCGGACGAGCTCGTGCACGCCGGAGATGACCTCGCTCGGACGGAACGGGTAACGGTCGATCTCGGCCTGGTCGCTGATGCCCGTCATCACGAGGACGGTGTGGAGCCCCGCCTCGATGCCGGCCTGCACGTCGGTGTCCATCCGGTCGCCGATCATGCCGGTGTTCTCGGAGTGCGCGCCGATGCGGTTCATCGCCGAGCGGAACATCATCGGGTTCGGCTTGCCGACCACGTACGGCTGCTTGCCGGTGGCCTTCTCGATCATCGCGGCGATCGCACCCGTGGCGGGCAGGACGCCCTCGGCCGACGGGCCGGTGGCGTCGGGGTTGGTGACGATGAAGCGGGCGCCGTCGCGGATCAGACGGACGGCCTTGGTGATCGCCTCGAACGAGTAGTTGCGGGTCTCGCCGACGACGACGTAGTCGGGAGCGGTCTCGGTCATGATGAACCCGGCTTCGTGCAGGGCGGTGGTCATGCCGGCCTCGCCGATGACGAACGCGGAACCGCCGGGCATCTGCGACTTGCAGAAGTCAGCCGTCGCGAGGGCGCTCGTCCAGATGCGCTCCTCGGGGACGTGCAGGCCCGAGCTCCGGAGCCGGGCGCTGAGGTCACGCGGCGTGAAGATCGAGTTGTTCGTCAGGACGAGGAACTCGGTGCCCTCGTCGAGCCACTGCTGGATGAGCTCGGGGGCACCGGGGAGGGCCTGGTTCTCGTGGACGAGCACGCCGTCCATGTCGGTCAGCCAGCACTCGACGTCGTCGCGGGTCGCCATGGGCTCACCCTACTGCGCACGGCCGACGGGCCGGCCCGGCTCGGCTCGGTGTCGGCTCGGAGAAGGCCGGGAGGCACGGATCGGCTCTTGCGCGTCGGCTCCGGACCCGAGATGGTCGAGTCACCGAATGCCACTCGGCTTTGCCCTAGGGTTTTCGGGACACGTACCGAATCAAGGAGAACCCGCCGTGCTCGTCGAACCCGGATCCCCGACCGCCACGCCCCGCCCTGCCGCGGTGCCGGACCTGGAAGCGGCTCCCGATCTGGTCGAGGCGACACCGCGGCGGCGACGCGGACGGCCCAACGTGCTGAGCCGCGAGCAGGTGATCGACGCCGCGACGGCGATCGCGAACGAGGACGGCCTCGACCGCCTGTCGTTCCGTGCGCTCGGCGTGCGGCTCGGCGTCGCACCGATGACCGTGCACCGGACCATCGGCGGCCTCGACGACCTGCACGCCGAGCTCGTGCGCCGCACGGTCGACGAGTTCACCGCCACCTTCGTCTGGCCGGACGAGTGGCACGCGGTCGTCCGGGTGTTCGCCACGACGTTCCGCGACCTGATGCGCACCCACCCCCTGGTGCTCGAGTCGCACAGCCGCCGCGGCGCCCTGGTGTCCACCGAGTCCGACGCCGTCGTGGCGAAGGTCGTCGGGGCGCTCCGCTCTGCCGGGCTGTCCGATGCCGAGGCGATGTACTCGTTCTTCGTCGTGTACGACTTCGTGGTCGGGCACACCTCGGTGCAGATCGGGCGGGGCGACGCCGAGACCGGGCGTCCCGAGCGGCACACCCTCGTGGCGGAGATCCTGGGGGAGCACTCGTACGACGCTCGCTTCGCGCTCGGGCTCGACGTCCTCATCGCCGGGATCGAGTCGCGCGTCGCCGGCGGCGCCTGACCCCTGGTTCGCACGGCCCGGCGCCCGGCGCCCGGCGCCCGTCGTCGTGTTCGGTGCGAGGTTCCGTACTCGGTGCGAGGCGCCCGGCCCTGCACCGTGTGCGGAACCTCGCACCGTTCCCACCGGTCGTCGCACGGTGCGAGGCGCGCCTCGGGCGCTGCGGGGCCACGGCCCGGCCGTACGCTGGTGCGGTGACCACTGCGCCCGAACCGTCGCACGAACTGACGACGAACGGCGTCGGCCCGCACCCGGAACCCTGGCCCGACGACCCGCGGCTCGACCCGGAGCTGCTGGCGGCGGGGGACTCGCGGAACGTGCTCGACCACTTCCGGTACTGGTCGATGGACGCCATCGTCGCCGAGCTCGACACCCGCCGGCACGCGTTCGACGTGGCGATCGAGAACTGGCAGCACGACCTGAACATCGGGTCGATCGTGCGGAGCGCCAACGCGTTCCTGGCCGGCACGGTGCACATCATCGGGCGGCGGCGCTGGAACAAGCGCGGCGCGATGGTGACCGACCGGTACCAGCACGTCCGGTACCACCCCGACGTGCAGGCGTTCCTGGCCGCGATGGCCGAGGAGCAGCGCCCGGTGATCGCGATCGACAACACCCCCGGCGCCGAGCGCATCGAGACCGCGGCGATCCCGGAGCGGTGCGTGTTCCTGTTCGGCCAGGAGGGTCCCGGGCTCACCGACGACGCGGTGGCCGGCGCATCGGGGCACCTGGAGATCACGCAGTTCGGGTCGACGCGGAGCATCAACGCCTCGGCGGCGGCCGCGATCGTCATGCACTCGTGGATCGTGCAGCACGCGAAGTTGCCGGACGCTTCGTGAGCAGAAATGGTCGGGTACGGGCCCTGGACCCGACCATCCCTGCTCACGAAGCGGGCGGGGCGGGCGTGGGACGGGCCTCCCGTCAGCCGCGTCAGCGCGGGGCGGTCGTGCGGCGCGCGACCAGGCGGGGCTCGACCAGGGACTCGGTGGCGGCCAGCCCCGGGTCGGCGATGCGGGCGAGCAGGCGCTCGCCGGCGCCGCGGCCGATCTCCACGCTGCGGTCGTCGATGCTCGTCAGGCCGACGTAGCGCGTGGCGGCGACGGGGGTGTCGTCGTAGCCGATCACGGAGACGTCCTCGGGGACCCGGAGCCCGCGTTCGGCGAGTTCGGACAGTGCTCCGAGGGCCATCACGTCGTTGGCGGCGAACACCGCGGTGACGTCGGGGTGCTCGTCGAGCAGGGCGCCGAGGGCGCGGGATCCGGCCTCTTCGGTGGGTTCGCCGGGCAGGACCACGACGGCGACGCTCGCACCCGCACTGGCCGCGACGGTGGCCTCGAACCCTGCTCGGCGTTCCTTCGACGCCGCCGAGCTCGCCCCCACGAAGCCGAGCCGCGTGTGGCTCAGCGCGAGCAGGTGCTCCGCGGCCATCCCGCCGCCGGCCCGGTCGTCGTTCGCCACGGTGTCCGCGCGGGGGATCGACACGCGCCCGCCGGCGATGACGACCGGCATCGAGGCCGGGATCGCCAGGTCGGTGTCGGGCTCGCCGGCGATGACGATGCCCTCGACGCGCATGGACAGGAAGCCCTCGACCGGTGAGGCGTCGAGCCCCGTGTTGAGGAACCGGTCCGCGACGACGAGCCGGTGGCCCTGGTCCTGCAGGGCCTCGCGCAGCCCGGTGAGCAGGTCGACGAACCACTGGTTCCGGAAGTCGTCGAGGACCACGCCGACGGTGCGGCTCCGGGTGCCGGCGAGGGACACCGCGGCAGTGGATGGCCGGTAGTCGAGCTCCTGGATCGCCGTGAGCACGGCGGCCCGGCGCTGGTCACTCACCCGGGGGGAGCGCTGCAGCACCAGGGAGACGAGGGACTTCGAGACCCCGGCGCGCGCGGCGACGTCGTAGATGGTCGCGGGTTTGCCGTCTCCCATGATGCGCTTCGACCTCCGTTGGTTCGTCCGTCGATCGTAGCGGGCGGCGTGACACGGGCGGTCACGCTGTGGTCGACCACCTGAGGGAACTGCTTGCGCGCCGCGGGTAGCGTCCGCGGCATGGCGACGCTGCTCATCACCGGGGCCGCAGGACGCATCGGGACGGCTCTCCGACCCAGGCTCCTGGCGGCCGGACACGACCTCGTCCTGCTCGACGAACGGACGCCCGACGACCCGGTGGCCGCCGGGGAGCGGTTCGTCTCCGGCTCGGTGAACGACTCCGCTGCGCTGGACGACGCGCTCGCCGGGGTCGACACCGTGGTGCACCTGGCCGGCATCCCGACCGAGGCCGCGTGGGACGACCTGCTCGCGGCGAACCTGACCGGCACGAAGAACGTGCTCGAGCGGGCGGCGGCAGCCGGGGTGCTCAGGGTGCTGCTCGCGAGCTCGATCCACGCGGTCGGCCGGGTCCCCGAGCCGCTCGACGAGCCGGGCAGCGTGCCGGGCGACCGACTGCCGCGGCCGGACACCTACTACGGCGTGACGAAGGCGGGGATGGAACTGCTCGGCAGCCTGTTCGCCGACCGGTACGACATGTCGATCGTCTCGGCGCGCATCGGGGCGTTCGGGGAGCAGCCGTCGTCGTCGCGAGCGCTCCTGATGTGGAGCTCGCCCGACGACCTGGCACGCCTGGTGCTCGCGACCGTCGACCTGCGCGAACCGGGGCACCACGTCGTCTGGGCGCTGTCGCGGAACACCGGGTCGCCGGCCGACCTGACCGCGGGTGAGGCGATCGGCTTCGTCCCCCGCGACGACGCGTCCCGCGCGCTCGACCCCGACACTCGGGCGGACCTGCCGCCGGAGGACCTGCGGTTCCTCGGCGGCGAGATGGTGTCGTTGTCCCTCGGGCGCAGCACTTCGTGAGTAGAAATGGTCGGGTGGCATGACGCCACCCGACCATTTCTGCTCACGAAGCGGCGCGCGCCCGGCGCCCGCGCGCGCTACCCGATCAGACTCGGGCGCAGGTCGCGCAGCGTGCGGGAGCGGGTCTGCCGCGCCGTGACCACGAAGGACACGAGCAGCGCCCCGAGCAGCCAGCAGAGCAGCACGCCCGCGTCGGACCATGCCGCGCCGAGGTTCCCGCCGTACATCGTCTGCCGGATCGCGTCGACCGAGTACGTCATCGGCAGCGCGAAGTGCAGCGCCGCCAACGGTCCGGGCAGCGTCTGCCACGGGAACGTCCCGCCGGCGGTGACGAGCTGGACGAGCATGAGCACCAGGCCGAGGAACTGTCCCACCGACCCGAGCAGCACGTTGAGCGCCATGATGATCGCCGCGAAGGTCGCCGAGGCCAGCACCATGATGCCGATCGTGCCGCCGACGTGCACCACGTTGAGGTCGAGGGCGAACCGCACGATGAAGAACAGCGCGACCATCTGCACCAACCCGAGCAGCGCCGGGGTCAGCCAGCCGCCGAACACCACCGCGAGGGGCTTCCGCACCGCGGTGATCGCCCGCTTCGAGATCGGCTTGAGGATGAGGAACAGCGCGTACATGCCGATCCAGGCCGCGAGCGAGATGAAGAACGGTGCGAGGCCGGCTCCGTAGTTCGACGCGGCTGCGACGTTGTCGTCCCCGACCTTCACCGGGTCGGAGATGACCGAGGCCTGCGACTCCCGCTCCGAGGCGTTCGACGCGGGGATCTTCGTACGGCCCTCGTCGAGCGACGCGGCGAGCTTCGAGGACCCGGACTTCAGCTTGTCCAGCCCGGTCACGAGCGACGAAGCACCCTTGTCGGCGGAGGCAGCGCCCGTGGCGAGCGACGAAGCACCTGACGACAGCGTGGGGGCCGCGGACGCGAGCGCAGACGTGCCGTCTGCGACCTTCGAGGCACCCGATGAGAGCGTCGACGCCCCGTCCGCCGCCGACGAGATGCCCGAGGTCAGTGTCGGCGCCGCTGCGGCCAGCTTCGACGTCCCGGCGGCGAGCGTGTCGGAGCCGTCCGAGAGCTGCTGGATGCCACTCGTCAGCGACGGAGCCTTCTCGGCGAGCTGCGACGCCCCGGAGGACACCGCGGCACTGCCGGTCTTGAGTGACTGGAGGCCGGTGGACAGGTCTCCAGCGCCCGCGCCGAGGTCCGCGCTCCCGCTCTGGAGCGTGTCGAGCGCGGCCAACAGCTCGGTCTTCTGGTCAGCGGTGAGCACCGTGGACGCCTGGACGACGGGCTTCAGCGAGGCGACGAGTTCCGGCGACTGCGCGGAGATCCGCTGCACGCCCGCGATGAACGGTGCGGCCTGGTCGGCGAGGTCGGCGTTGCCGCTGGCGACCTTCGATGCACCGGCCGCGAGCGTCGCCGAGTCCGCGGGCAGGGTCGCCGTCTGGTCGCGGAGCTGGTGCAGCCCGGTCTGGAGCTGCTGCGCCCCGTCGTTCAACTGCTGCGTCTGCGACGGCAGCGCCGCCGTCTGCTGCTGCGCACCCGCCAGGCCGGAGGCGAGCGTGGAAGCACCCGAGGCAACCTGCTGCGCCCCGCTGTCCAGCTGCGCGGTCTGGGACGGCAACGACGCCGTGCCGGACGCGAGCTCCGCCGCGCCGGACGACAACTTGCCGGTGCCGTCCGCCAGCTTGCGAGCCCCCGAGTCCGCCTTCGCGGTACCGGAGGCGAGCTGGTCGGCACCGTCCACGGCGTCGCCCAGGCTGTCGCGGACGTCGGCGAGCCCGACGAGCAGGGTCTTCGCCGCCTGCTTGCCGACGCGCTCGGCGACGGCGGTGCGCATCGTCTTGCCGGCCTGCTCCGCGATCGTCGAGGCCAGGTACGAGTTCGTGTCGGCCGTCGTCATGACGAGCTTCGCCTGCGTCGGGTCGTCGGACTGCGCGGACACCAGGTGCTCGGAGAAGTCGTGCGGGATCGTGACGACGAAGTCGTAGGTGCCGTTCCGCACGCCGGAGCGTGCGTCGGCGGCGCTGGTCTTCGTCCACTTGAAGTCGGCGCCGTCGATCGCCTCCTTCGTGACGTCGGTGCCGTAGTCGACCTGGTCCCCGTCGAGGGTGGCGCCGGCGTCGAGGTTGACGATCGCCGCGGGGATCTGGTCGAGCTTGGCGTACGGGTCGCGGTTCGCCCACAGGTAGGCGCCGCCGTAGAGCAGCGGGACGATCATCAGGGCGATGAACGCCAGTCGTGCGAGCGGGGTCGCGGTGAGCCGCGCCAGTTCGGCGCGGACGAGCGAGGTGGTGGTCACGGGGTTGCCTCCGTCGGGACGGTTGCGGATTCTGCGGTGACGGAAGGGCCGGACGGGAGGCCCGGCTCGGTTCCGTCGGACAGGGCCGCGTCGTCGGGACCCTCGGTCTGGGACGCGTCGGTCGCGTCGATCGTGTCGAGCAGCGTCTCGACGGTCGCGGCTGCGGCCTTCGAGGTGACGAGCACGACGGTCGTACCGCGTCGGGCGACGTCGCGGAGGACCGCGAACCACTCCTCGACGGCGCCGCCGTGTCGTTCGGGCGCGGTGACGACGAGGCCGGTCACGCCGTCGCGGAGCAGGGCGAGCTCGACGAGCAGTCGGACGCGCACGGCGGTCGGCACCCGCTGGACCGGGGTGTCGGCGTAGTGCCGCAGGCCGAGTTCCTCGAGCACGGTGTCGACGTGGTCGCGCGAGGGGCGCTGTGCGGCGAACGCGAGTTCCTCGCGCACGATCTGCTTGACGGTCATCACGGGGAAGGGTTCGGCGACGCCCGGGGTGTCGACGAGGGCGAAGGCGCGGCGCACGGCGGCGGCGTCCTCGTGCCCGTCGAGCAGCAGCCGCCCGGTGTCGGGCTGCATCCGGCCGCCGGCGACGAGCGAGGCGAGCACGGGGGCCTGCTCGGTCTCGACGGCGACGACCCCGGGGTGTCCGGGCGCGGCGACGGCGGAGACGACGGGCAGTGCCGCGCCGGGCTCCTCGCCGATGCCGACGTGGTCCAGTTCGAGCGTCATGCGGGGTCCTTCACGGGGGAGACAGCGGAGCCGGTGGCCGGGGCCGCGGGTTCGGACAGCAGTGCGGTGCGCCAGTCGATGCCGGCCATGCCGAGCGCCGACAGCACCACCATGCGCCGTCCCGCCTCGTCCGGGGTGCCGGATCGGGTCGCCTCGTCGAGGACGGCGATGCACGCACCCTCGACCAGGCGTCCGAGGGTGGCCGGGTCGACGTCGTCGCGCATGGCGCCCTCGGCGATCCCGAGGGCGCACGCCTGGCGGACCTGGGCGCGCAGGGGGGCGAACACCTCGGCGACGGGCTCGGCGAAGGGGCTGCGCACGGCGACCCGGGCCATGGATCGGACGTGCGAGACCTCGGTCCAGAGGGTCACCGCGATCGCGGCGAGCCGGGCGGCCGGCGGCAGCTCCTGCAGGTCCGAGGTGGTCGGCATGGCCGCGGCGATGCGGGCGGCACCGGAGGTCACGACCTCGCGCACGAGGTCGTCCCGTGACGGGAAATGTCCGTACACCGCGCGGCGCGAGAGTCCGGCGGCCGCGGCGATCGTCTCGATGGAGGCGTCCGGATCGCGCTGCAGGCAGGTCCGTGCCGCGTCGAGGAGGGCCGCCCGGTTCTCGGTCGCGTCGCGGCGGGGTGCGCGTGCGGGGTGGGAAGCAGTGGTCACGAACTCCATCGTAATAACGTGCACACGTGTGTGCAACTTAACAGGAAGACCGGCCCTCGAACGGGGGTGTCCCCCAAAGTGCGGACTGCCCTTTCTGAATGTAAGCGCATAACTTCACAGCAATCTCATGCGAACCACGGACTGAGCCTGGAGTGCCCTCTTTGAACCGTGCAACACCGAACCACGACCCGAACCCGACCCCGAACTCCCATCGCATCATGCGCGTCCTGACCGCCGGCATCGCCGCCGTGGCCCTGACGTGCGGCGGCCTCGCAGTCGGGGGCGCGGCCTCCGCAGCTCTGACCGGGGTGTCGGTGGCTGACCTGAAGCTCTCCGCACCGCTGCGTGACGCCAAGCCCACCAAGACCGTCGCCGCCTTCGTGCGCACGACCGGCCAGGGTGCCCTCGAGGTGGACGCCGCCGCGAAGGGCGGTGACCTCACCAAGTCGCGGACCCAGTCCTCGGCTGCGAAGAGCCGCGTCAAGGCGATCGAGTCGACGACCGCGGCCGTCCGCGCAGCCGTCAAGCGCGCCGATGCCGACTCGACCGAGCTCTACTCGACCGAGTACACCGTCCCCGGTGTCGCGGTCGTCGCCGACGTCTCCGCGCTGCAGGACATCGCGAAGCGCTCCGACGTCGAGAGCATCATCCCGCTCACGCCGAAGAAGATCGTCGAGCCGACGGTGAACGCCGACGCGAGCGCCGCTCCATCCGGCGTGGACCCGAGTCTCGTGAAGCCGGGCGCCGACGGCGTCTCGCCGAAGAACGCCGCGAGCGACGTCTACACGCGCTCGCTCAACGCCTGGCAGCAGACCGGGCACACCGGCAAGGGCGTCAACGTCGCCGTCCTCGACACCGGCCTCGACTACACGCAGGCGGACTTCGGCGGACCCGGCACCACCGCGGCCTACCAGCAGGCCCTGGCGAACGCGAGCTCCGGCGCCCCGGACCCCAGCCTGTACGACGCGTCGAAGTTCCTCGGCGGGTACGACTTCGCCGGTGCGACGTACAACGCCGACCCGGACGCCGAGGGCTACGACCCGGTGCCGGCTCCGGACGACAACCCCATCGACGGCAAGGGCGGCGACCACGGCACGCACGTGTCCGGTTCGATCGCGGGCTACGGCCTGACTGCCGACAAGCAGCAGTTCGACGGCGACTACACCAAGCTCACCACGCAGCAGGTGCAGGACATGTGGATCGGTCCGGGCACCGCGCCCGAGGCCGGCCTCTACGCCCTGAAGGTGTTCGGTGACGGCGGCGGTTCCACTGACGTCACGGGTGCCGCGCTCGACTGGGTGGGCCAGGCGCTCACCGAGGGCAAGGACATCAACGTCCTGAACCTGTCGCTCGGCTCCGACTACGGCGCACCGGACGACCCCGACAACGCCAAGATCGACGCGCTGACCGCACGCGGCGTCCTGCCCGTGATCGCCTCGGGCAACGCCGACGACTTCACCGACATCGGTGGCTCGCCGGGCAACGCCGAGGGTGCGCTCACCGTCGCCGCGAGCGCCACCGGTCAGTCGCTCTACGACGGCGTGCAGGCCACGGCCCCCGCGAACGTCGCGAAGACCTACCGGTCGCAGTACTCGCAGAACTTCACGGGCACGCTGCCGGTCGAGGGTGACGTCGTCGTCCCGACCAGCAACATCGACGGCTGCGCCGCGTTCAGCGCCGCCGACGCCGCGAAGATCGCGGGCAAGGTCGTCTGGCTGAAGTGGACGGACGGCGCGCTCGAGTGCGGCTCCGGTGTGCGCTTCAACAACGTCCAGGCCGCCGGCGGCGTCGGCGTGCTCCTCGCGGGCACGATCAACACCTTCGACTCGGGCATCGCCGGAAACGCGACCATCCCCGGAGCCGAGCTGACGCTGGACGCCGCCACGAGCCTCCAGGCAGCTGCCAAGGCGGGGACCCTGCACGTGCGATTCGCGGACGAGCTCAAGGGCTTCGAACTCGCCACCGACCCGGAGGCCGTGAACACGCTCGCCGCGTTCACCAGCCGGGGCGTGCACGGGTCGTTCAACGACATCGTCAAGCCGGACATCGCCGGCCCCGGGGTCAACGTGATCTCGGCGGCCAACGGCACCGGTGACGGCCGCATGTCGATGAGCGGCACCTCGATGGCCACGCCGGACGTCGCGGGCATCGCGGCGCTGACGTTCCAGTCCCACCCGGAGTGGAGCGCCCCGCAGGTCAAGGCGGCGCTCATGAACACGGCGACGCACGACGTCAAGGACGGCTCGCGATCGGCGACCCTGCTGCGGCAGGGCACCGGCCGCGTCGACGCCCTGCAGGCCGTGACCGCCGGCACCACCGTCCGGAGCGTCGAGAACGACCTGCTCGTCACCGCCTCGTTCGGTGTCGTCGAGGTCTCGAGCGCGACGACCGAGAGCCGCACCCTGCAGATCGCGAACACCGACGGCGTCGCGCACACCTACGACGTGGCCTACCAGCCGCAGGTGTCGCAGCCCGGCGTGACGTTCGCGCTCAACACGAAGCGGGTCACCGTCCCGGCGAACCGCACCGCGACGGTGAAGCTCACCTTCTCGATCGCCGACCCGACGAAGCTCCGCCGCGTCATCGACCCCACCCAGGAGTCGGTGCAGCAGGGCTACCAGCGCGAGTTCGTCACCGCAGCCTCGGGCATCGTGGCGTTCACGCCGACCGACACGACCGCGGTGCCGCTGCGCGTCGGTGCGTACCTCGCACCGAAGCCCGTCAGCTCCGTGCAGGGTCGTTCCACCGTCGCCTTCACCGGCCCGGGCAAGTCGGCCGACCTGACACTCAAGGGACGCACGGTCGACCAGGGCGGCCTGACGACCGGCTACCACGCCGCCGTCGCACCGTTCGTGCTCGGCGGGACGGACCCGGTCGAGTCGTTCCCGGCGGGTGCGGCGAAGCAGTCGCTGCAGGCGGCGGACATCCGCTCCTACGGCGCGAGCTACGACAAGGCCTCGGACACGATCGCGTTCGGCATCCAGACGGCCGGTCCCGACGCCGACCCCGGCGCCGTGACCAACGTCGAGGTGCTCATCGACACGAACCGTGACGGCGAGCCCGACTACCTGGTCTACAACGCCAAGTCCGCCGCGGTGGACGCGACGTTCGCGACGACGATCGACCTGGCCAAGGCTGCTCTGAACGACCCGGACGTCGACCCGGTCGTCGACGTCCAGCCGCTGAACGGCGGGGCACCCGGCCAGGACGTCAACACCTTCGACAGCTCGGTGAAGGTGCTCACGACCACGGGTGCGCTGATCGGCGCGAAGGGCAAGTTCACCTACTCGGTCCTGACCGAGTCGGCGTACGCCCCGGGTGCCGCGACCACGGGCTCCTCCGTGGTGGACGAGACGAAGAGCGCCTCGTTCGACCCGTCGAAGCCGGCACTGTCCTTCGCGCAGGGCCGCAGCACCGGCGTCCTGTTCGCCGACTCCGGCGTCCTCCGGGTGACCCGGGCCTCGGGTGTCACGAAGGCCACCGTGCTGCTCCTGCACCTCGGCAACGCGTCGGGCAAGCAGGCCGGCACGTCGACCATCTCGGTGACCCCGCCCAAGCTCGCGCTCGCCGCGGGCAGCAAGGTGACGGTCAGCGGGACGGCGAAGGTCGGCTCGAAGTTGTCGGCCAACCACGGCAAGTGGAGCACGACGAAGGCGACGTACAAGTACCAGTGGCTCCGCGACGGCAAGGTCGTGGGGAAGGCCACCGCTGCGACGTACAAGCTCGGCACCTCCGACGCGGGACACAAGTTCTCCGTCAAGGTGACCGCGCACGCCTCGGGCTACAAGGACGGCACCGCGACGTCCAAGTCGACCGCGAAGGTGTCGCGCAAGTAGTGCGGCGTCCTCGCCACTGAACGAACAGGAGACGCCGGATCTGCAGTGCGGATCCGGCGTCTTCTGTTCGTCCGGCGCATGCGAGAACGCGGATTCGGGACAGGTAGTTAGACAAACTAGTTACTCGGTGCCAGGGTTGCAGCATGCAGAACACGCTGAGCCAGCTCCGGGCCAACCCGACCGAGTGGCGCCGCCGGGGGCTCACCCCGCCCGACGTCGTCCAGGCGATGATCGAGCAGCGTCTCGCCGAGCCCGGCTACTCGCAGCCCGTCGGCGACCCGTCGTACCAAGACTTCTTCCGCGCCTGATCGCGCGGCGCGTGCTTCGCGCGCAACTGACGGACGGGAGGCACGGTGCCAGCTGGCACCCCTCCCTCGCGGGCTCGGTCGGCGCGCCCCGCGCAACGCTTCGCGTCGCCGCTGAGCGGAATGCGCCCGTCAGCCGTCACCATCTCGGGCACGCGCCAGGTGGCGCGGAGGTGACCGTCCGATAGACTCGGGTGGACCACCGGCCCGCCTGGTCGCGTGAGGTCCTCCGCCAACGTGAGGAGAACCAGATGCCCGCAGCAGTCATCATCGGAGCCCAGTGGGGCGACGAGGGCAAGGGGAAGGCCACCGACCTCCTCGGCTCCCGCATCGACTACGTCGTGAAGTTCAACGGCGGCAACAACGCCGGCCACACCGTCGTCGTCGGCGGCGAGAAGTACGCGCTGCACCTGCTGCCCTCCGGCATCCTCACGCCCGGCGTCACGCCGATCATCGGCAACGGCGTCGTCGTCGACCTCGAGGTGCTGTTCCAGGAACTCGACGCGCTGAAGGCCCGCGGCGTCGACACCTCGAAGCTGCTCGTGTCGGCGAACGCCCACCTCATCACGCACTACCACCGCACCATCGACAAGGTGACGGAGCGGTTCCTCGGCAAGCGCCAGATCGGCACCACCGGTCGCGGCATCGGTCCGTCCTACGCCGACAAGATCAACCGCGTCGGCATCCGCGTCCAGGACATCTTCGACGAGAACATCCTGCGCCAGAAGGTCGAAGCGGCCCTCGACCAGAAGAACCACCTGCTCGTCAAGGTCTTCAACCGCCGCGCGATCGACGCCGAAGAAGTGGTCGAGTCGCTGCTGTCCTACGCCGAGCGCCTGCGCCCGATGGTCGCGGACACCGCCCTCGAGATCCACCGGGCCCTGGAGCGTGGCGACACCGTCCTGTTCGAGGCCGGTCAGGCGACCATGCTCGACGTCGACCACGGCACCTACCCGTTCGTGACGTCGTCGTCGGCGACCGCCGGTGGCGCCGCGACCGGTTCCGGCATCGGCCCGGGCAAGCTCGAGCGCATCATCGGCATCGTCAAGGCGTACACGACCCGCGTCGGTGCCGGTCCGTTCCCGACCGAGCTGTTCGACGAGTCCGGCGAGTTCCTGCGCGCCAACGGCTTCGAGTTCGGCACCACCACGGGCCGTCCGCGCCGCTGTGGTTGGTACGACGCCCCGATCGCCCGGTACACCGCGCGCATCAACGGCGTGACCGACTTCGTGCTGACCAAGCTCGACGTGCTGACCGGGCTCGAGACGATCCCCGTGTGCGTCGCCTACGAGGTCGACGGCGTGCGCGTGGACGAGGTCCCCGTGAACCAGTCCGACTTCCACCACGCGAAGCCCGTGTACGAAGAGTTCCCCGGCTGGACCGAGGACATCACCGGCGCCCGCTCGTTCGACGACCTGCCGAAGAACGCCCAGGACTACGTGCTCGCGGTCGAGGCGATGTCCGGCGCGCGGATCTCCGCGATCGGTGTCGGTCCGGGCCGCGACGCCATCGTCGTCCGGCACGACCTGCTCGGCGCCGGCGCCTGACGATGCGGGTCCTGTTCGTCTGCAGCGGCAACATCTGTCGTTCGCCGCTCGGCGCGCAGGTCCTGACGGCGCGACTCGGCCCGGACGCTGCGGCGTTCGTGGTCGAGTCCGCCGGCACCATCGCCGACGACGGCGCCGCGATGGACGGCGCCGCCGCAGCACAGTCCGTCCGGCTCGGCGGTGATCCGTCGGGGCACGGCTCGCGCTACTTGACGACCGCGATCGTCGAGGACGCCGACCTGGTGCTGACGGCCGAACGGTCGCACCGCGCGGCCGCGGTGTCGCTCGCACCCCGGGCGACGAAGCGGGCGTTCACCATCAAGCAGTTCGCGCGGGTCCTCGGTGGGCTCGAGCCCGGTGACCTGGCCGACGTGCACTCGCCCGAGGCCCTGGTCGAACGGGTCGCACGCCTGCGCGGCACCGTCCCGCCGCCGGCCGACCCCGCGGACGACGACGTCGACGACCCCTACCGCCGGTCCGAGGCGACCCACGCTCGGGTCGCCGACGAGATCGACGCCGCGCTCGCGCCCATCGCCGACGCGCTCCGGGCCGCCCTGCGCTGACGCCGCGCCGACCGAGCTCGCACGGTGCGAGCCCTTTCGTCCGGTGCGAGGTTGCCTCTTCGGTGCGGGGGCTTTGTCCGCGCACGGAGTGTGCAACCTCGCACGGGCCGGCGGACGTCGCACCGTGCACGGTGCCGTGCGAGGATGACTCATGCCCGTCGTCGAGTCCCGCTGTGTCGTGCCGGTCGAACCAGCCGTCGCCTTCGCCGTCTCGCAGACGCAGGGAGCGATCCGGAAGCGCTGGGACCCCTTCATCCGACGCCAGCACCTGGTCGGTGGTGCGACGGTCCCCGGCAAGGGTGTGCGGACGTACACCGTGCAGCGGTTCGGCTTCGCGATGGAGAGCGAGTACGTCTCGTACCACCCGCCGTCGAACGTCGGGATGAAGATGACCAAGGGGTCGTGGTTCTTCGAGCGGATGGGCGGCGGGTGGCGCTTCACCGCGGCCGAGGGCGAGCCGGGGCGCACGCTGGCGGTCTGGCGGTACAACTTCACCTGCCGGCCGAAGTGGTTGGCGCCGCTCGCCGAACGGATCGGCGTGCTCGTGCTGCAGCGGGACATCGACCGGCGCATCCGCGGCTTCGCCCGGGGCTGTGAGGACCCCGTCGTCCTGGCCCACGTGGCCGCCCAGCACACCGCCTGAGCGGCCCGGGAGCCCTTGCATCCTTCGATGGAACTCCCGCAGGTGCATCCCGAAGCCGGTCGTCCCCGAGCGCGCTGATTCCTAGCGTCGTGTGCATGACGAACACCACCGAAGCCCGGCCCACCGCCGGCACCACTCCGCGGGAGCGAGGGGGAGTCAGCGGCGTCATCGCCCGGCACCCGCTCGCGTCCTTCTTCACCCTCGCGCTCGGCCTCAGCTGGCTGGCATGGATCCCGTACATCCTGTCGCCGCACGGCCTGGGCGTGTGGGACCTGCACTTCCCCGAGGTCCTCGGCTCCGCGCAGTTCACCGGCGTGCTGCCCGGGGCGCTGCTCGGCCCGTTGGGCGGCGCGTTCATCGTCACCGCGGTCGCCGACGGCCGTCCGGGCCTCCGTCGCTGGGTCGGCCGGCTGTTCCGCTGGCGGGTCGCCTGGTACTGGTACGCCCTGGCGCTCGTCGTCGTGCCGGCCGTGATCGTCGCGTCCGCACTGCCCTTCGCCGGCGGTGACGTGCGCGCCCCCTCGGCGCTGGCGTTCGCCGCCCTGGTGCCCGGCCTGCTCATCCAGCTGTTCTCGACCGGCCTGAGCGAGGAGCCCGGCTGGCGCGACTTCGCCCTGCCCCGGCTGCAGCACCGCTTCGGCGGGCTCGGAGCCGCCGCGATCCTCGGTCCGATCTGGGCACTCTGGCACATGCCGCTCTACCTGAGCGACTGGGGCGGGTGGCCGAACGCGCACTGGAGCGAGCCTGTGGTCTTCGCCCTGTTCACGATCACGTTCAACGTCGTGATGATCCAGGTGTTCAACAAGACCGGTGAGAGCCTGCCCCTTGCGCTGCTGCTGCACGTCGGCGTGAACAACACGATCTCGACGCTGTTCCCGGAGATGTACCCGAGCATGACCGCCGGCACGCTGATGATCGGCCTGACCATCACCTCGACCGTCGCCGCCGCGGTGCTCCTCGTCGTCACCCGCGGCCGCCTGGGCTACGACCCGGCGCGCCGTGCGCTGCCGATCGACGCCCCGGTCCCCGCCCGCACCCGCCTCGTAGGATCACACGATGGCCTCCGCTGACCCGCGCACCCGTCCGCCGCGCGACGGCGACCCGCGCACCCGCGACCGCCGCGTCGACGTGCTCGTCGCGCTCGGCACGGCCGTCGTGGCCCTCGGCCTGCTGCTCGGCCTGCCGCCGCTGGACGCCCTCGAGCCGGACGGCCCCGCCCTGGCACTGCGGGTGCCGGCACCGTTCACCGCCGCGTGGACCGTCCTGGCGCTCGGCCTGCTGGTCCAGTCCGCCGCCCTGCTCGCCGCCCGTCGGGCACCACGAACCGTGCTCGTCGCGGTGTCCGCGCTGCCGGTGCTCGTCGCCGCGCTCGCTCCGCAGTCGCTCGACCTGTTCGGCCTCACCGCGCTGCCAGTCGTCGTCGCCGTCGTCCTCGCCGCCCTCCGCGTCTCACTCGCTCGCCTGTGGCCGACGCTGTTGGTCGCCGCCGCGCTCGTGGCAGCCGGCAGCACGGTCCTGTCCGCGGTCGCCGGCGGAGCGCTCCGGGGCGACGTCACGCAGGGACTGTCCGGCGCACTCGGCCAGGGCGTCCTGCAGGCCGTCGGCGCCGTCGGGCTCCCGCTCCTGGTCACCCTGCTGGTGCGGTCCCGCCGCGAGGTCCGCGCCGCCCGCACCGCCGAGGCGAGCGCGGTCTTCCGCGAACAGGACGCCCTGGTCGACGCGGCGGTGTCCCGTGAACGGGCCGCCATGGCCCGCGAGCTCCACGACATCGCCGCCCACCACCTGTCCGGCATCGCCCTGATGGCCGCCGTGATCGACCGGCAGATCGACAGCGACCCGGAGCGCGCGCACGAGGGTGCCCGTCAGGTGCGGGAGCAGAGCACCGCCGTCCTCGACGACCTGCGCCGCCTGGTCGGGCTCCTGCGCGAGGACGTCCCCGCCGAACGCGCGGTCGAGACGGTCGCCGGCATCGTCGACCTGGTCGAGCGTGCCCGGTTCCGCAGCGACGTGCGCCTCGACGTGCTCGCTGGCTACCACCAGCACGGAGCGCAGGCACTGGCCGACGGCGTCGGCCCGCTCGCGCAGCTCGCCGCCTACCGGACGGTGCAGGAGGCGCTGGCCAACGCCGCCCTGCACGCCCCGTCCGCGCCGTGCACGGTCACCGTCGACGACCGCGACCCGACCCGGGTGGTGATCCGGGTGGAGAACGCACCGGCCGCCGCTCCGGCAGCGCCGACCTCACCGTCGGGCGGCAACGGCCTGCGGGGGATGCGCGAGCGGGCGGACCTGGTGGGGGCGAGCCTCCAGACCGGTCCCACCGCCACCGGCGGATGGCTGGTGGAGCTGGCGCTCGGACGGGAGGCACCTGCCGCACCCGCGCAGGCCACCGACGGTGACGAGGTGGTCGCGTGATCCGCGTGCTGGTGGCGGACGACCAGCCGCTGGTCCGTGCCGGGGTGTCCGCCCTGCTCGGCGCGGAGGCCGACATCGAGGTGGTCGGCGTGGCCGCCGACGGCGGCGAGGCGCTCGCGCTGGCGCGCTCGTTGCGACCCGACGTGGCCTGCCTGGACATCCGGATGCCCGTGAAGAACGGCATCGAGCTCGCGCGGCTGTTCTGCGCTCCCGACGCCGACCCGGCGATCCCGGTGCTGATGCTCACGACGTTCGACCTGGACGACTACGTGTTCGGTGCGCTCGAGGCCGGTGCCTCCGGGTTCCTGCTGAAGGATGCCGAGCCGGACACCATCGTCGACGCCGTGCGGCAGGTCGCCGCGGGGAACGGGACGCTCGACCAGGCCCTGACCCGGCGGGTGCTGCGCGAGTTCGCGTCGCGACGGAGCCTGCAGCCGGTGTCGGGGGACCGGGCAGACGGAGTGCTCACCGCCCGCGAACGCGAGGTCCTGCTGCTGCTCGCGCAGGGGATGTCGAACGAGGAGATCGCGGTCGCTCTCGTGCTCGAGGTCTCGACCGTGAAGTCGCACCTGGCGCGGATGCTGCCGAAGCTCGGGGTGCGGTCGCGGTTGCAGGCCGTGGTGTGGGCGTACCAGAACCGGATCGTGGCGGTCCCCGAGCCGTAGGGCGCGCGTGGTGCGTGCCGGGCGTCAGCCGGTGGTGAGCGGCTCGGCGGCGCCGGGGACGACGAGACGCCAGACGCTGTCGTCGTCCTCGGGGTCGGCCTTCGTCAGGTAGAGGCGGAACGTTCCTTCCGCTGCGAGGACGTCGCCGTCGAGGTACTCGACGGGTTCACCGCTCGTCTCGCACTGGTCCGAGGTGCTGATGACCTGGATGGTGTGGCCGGGGTCGTCGCCCTTCGACACGTCGGTGACCGACGCGTCGTAGACGTCGTAGACGCCCTGGAACTCGACGGTGCGGCCGGTCTTGTCGACCTCCGCATCGACGACGAGGTCAGCAGCTGCACGGCGTTCGGCCGGAGTGTCGAGTGCGATGCGCGAGGCACACGCCACGCTCTTCTCCTCGGTGTCCCGGCGGGGCTGGACCCGGCCCTCCGCATCGCACCCCGCGAGCCCGCCGGTGACCACCAGGGCCAGCACCACGACCGGTACGATCCGTCCCCACTGCATGGGATGAGTATCGCTCGCAGGTCGATCGGTGGGAAGTGTCGTGGCCGGATCGTGCTGGTCCGTTTTGCGCGCGATCCCCGTTCGGGGGCTTGGGTGGGACCGGTGTGCCTGGTGGGGTGTATGCATGCACATCGAATCATCGCGCCGGACCTCGGACGATGCTGCCCTCCGATCGGCCGTCGTGGACGGGATGATCACGGCACTGCGGACACGTCCGCTCCACGAGGTGACCCCGGCCGTCGTCGCGGACCACGCCGGCCAGGACGTCGACGTGGTCGAGCGGACGTTCCCCAGCTGGGACGGTCTGCTCCTGGCCACCATCGACCACTGGAACGAGCAGCGCACCGCACCGCTCATGCCACTCGCCGAACGGTTCGGGACGGTGCCGTTCCTGCGTGCGATCGTGACCGCGAACATCGCCGACCCGTCCCTGATGCGCTTCCTCACCGCCACCCTGAACATCGCGGCGTCACCGGAGCACCCGCTCGCGCCGATGTTGCACGCGCGGTGGCGCCGCTTCCACGCCTTCGTGCAGGACTCCCTGCAGCGCGACAGCCTGCTCGGTCGCGAGCCGAGCACCATGGAGCCGTCGCGCGGCGCCGAGCAGCTGCTCGCGACCTACGAGGGACTGCAGCTGCAGTCCATGGTGCGCCCCGAGATGGACCTGCTCGAAGCGTTCGACCGGGCAGTCACCCGGTTGCGCGAGGGATGGTCCCGCGAGTACGTCGCCCCCGTGTGGGACCTCGACCTGGTGAGCTGACCCGGACCCACCGCAGACCACGGACGCTAGGGCGTCCGAGGGCAGACGCCAGCCGTCTGCACGCGCCACCGCTCGATTCGGGTTCGAGCGGAAGCGCGCACACCGTGCCGCCGCTCGATTCGGGTTCGAGCGGCGGCACGCACACCGATCACCCACGGGGCACCCGCGACGACGCGGCGCCGGGCGAGGAACACACCACGATGCAGCACCTGACGTTCTCGGTCGCGGCCGAGCCATTCGACCACGAGGACGCCGTCCGGCTGCGCGCCGCGGCGCGGATCGAGGTCGACCGGATCTACGGCCGCCCGGCCGACCGTGGCCGTCCGCTGACCGAGGCGACCGCCGCCGTGCACGTCATCGCCCGCGACCCCTCCGGTCTGGCACTCGGTAGCGCGTCGCTCAGTGCCGCGGGAGACGGGGTCTTCGAGATCCGGCGGCTGTTCGTCCGACCGGACTCCCGCGGGCAGGGCGTCGGCGACCTGCTGGTGCTCGAACTGCTCGCGCAGGCCGAAGAGCTGCAGGCGCCGGCGGTCGTCGCCGAGTTCGGCGTGCTGCAGCCGCACGCCGCCGCGCTGTTCAGCCGGAACGGGTTCGTGCGGATCCAGCCGTTCGGGCCCTACCGCGACGACCCTGAGTCGGTCTGCTTCTCGCGGGCGTTGTGATCGCCCGTGCCCTCGACCGGGATCTCGAAGAGGTCCGTGTGCCGGTAGTCCTCGGCCCACCCCCGCCGCAGCCGTGACGCCGCACGGTCGAAGGACGCGATGATGTCGAACCCCTCGATGAGGAGCGACTGGATCCGCAGACCGTCGTAGAGCGCGAGGAGCTGCTCGGTGGCACGCGCGGGATCCATGGTGGCCGGTTCGCGACCGACCCGGATGTCCCGCTCGAGTGCTTCCCGGACGGTCCGACGGAACCGGAGGTACAGGGTGCGGTAGTACTCCGCGCCCTCGTGCCCGGGGTCGGTGCTCGAGGCGAGCGTCGAGGCGAGCAGTCGCATCAGCGCCGGTTCCTCCGAGTACGCCACGACCAGCGCGTGCAGGTAGGCGACCGCGCCGCGCGTGTCCGCGATCGGCCGCAGGGGCCGTGACACGGAGCTCGACCACCGGTCGACCGTCGCCGTCAGCAGGCTCTCGCGGGTGGGGAAGTGGGTGCGCAGCTCGTCGACGGTCATCTCGGCCCGGGCGGCGACGGTGTCGACGTCGACCTGCTCGACCCCGGTGTCGTGCAGCGCCGTGATCGTCGCGTTGACGATCCGGGTGCGCAGCTCGACGCCGTCGTCGCCGTGCTGGTTCGTCAGCGGCGCCAGGGGGTGCTTCCGGAACCACTCCAGCAGGGCCGTCGCGCGGGACGTCCCGGTGGCGGGGTCGGGCGCGTGCCCGTCGGCGAAGAGGTCGAGGAACCCCGGGATCTCCTTGATCAACGGGTCCGCCGGTTGGAACGCCATCGACCACTCCGGGAAGGACCGCGTCGCGACGGTGTCGGCGGCGACCTGGCGCACGTTGGTGTGACGGGGGTCCTGACGGATGCCCTCGAACCGTTCCCGCACGACCTCGTCGTCGCCCTCGATGATGCCGATGCAGTTGCTCCCCTGGTGGGCGAGGATCCCCGTGATGCCGAGCTGCAGGTTCTTCTCGCGACCGACCACCAGGATCTCGGCGAGTTCCTCGTCCGTGACCGGTCGGCTCATCGTGCTCACGTACACCAACGACAGCATGTGGCCCCTGTTCCTCGAAGCGAGCTCGTGTTCCACACAGTGGCGCACACCTGCCTCGATGGCAAGGCGTGCCGATCGCGTCGCGCTCCGCCTGTCGTCTGTGGCCCGTGGCCGGCGCGCAAGGTGGATGGCGCGGTGTCCTGGCGGTGGGCCGCTGCCTACGCTGGAGGAACCGGACACCGACCGGGTCCCGGTCGGTGAAGGTGCTCGGAAGAGGTGGGGCAGTGTCACGGACGAAGTCGTTGCGCCGCGCTGTGTTCAGGTTCCCGTCGCGCAGTGCGCGCGTCGTCGAGTTCGTGTTCCGTCGCCTCGACGCGACCGGGGACTTCTACCCGGACGACGCGATGGAGGGCACGGTGCCCGGCCCGGACCCGGATCGCGTGGTGTTCGTGGGTGAGCGGGGCGAACTGTCGCTCGGCGTCCGCACCCACGAGCTCTCGCTCCCCGCGTTCTTCGCTCGGCACCGGGCAGCACGGACCGCGCGCGGCGTCTCCTGGAAGATGCTCCCCGCACCGTCGGCGAGTGTCCGGGAACTCCCATCCGTCATCGCCGCCCACCGCGAGGACCTGGGGCGGTGCGACCTCGTCGTCGTGTTGGTCGGCATCACGGATGCGCTCCGGGTCCTGCCGACGAGGGTGTGGGAACAACGCGTCCGTGACACGATCGCTGCCCTGCGCGAGGTGGTGCCCGTGGATGCCGAGGTCGTCATCGGTGAGATCCCACCCCTCGACAACGCCGGGAGTCTGTCCCGGCCGGCTCGGCTCGCAGCCGGGGTGCACGGTCGTCGCCTCAACGCGCGGACTCGACTCGTCGTCGAAGCCTGTCCACGGGTGCGCGCAGTCGGGTTCCCGGACGAGCTGACGCGGTCGGTGTGGCGGCCCGAGTCGGACGAGCACCGGTACCGCGACACGTACAAGGTGTGGGGTGGGCACCTCGACGCCCACGTCTGACGGCCGCGTCGCCGGACCGCGGTCGCGGGTCATTGCGACAGTTCGCGGTCCAGTCGGTCGAGGAGTGCCTCGAGGGAGACCTCGAACTCCTCGTCGCTGCGGTCCTCGCTCAACAACGTGCGGAGTCGGCGGACCTCCGGTGCGACGTCGAGGGACGTGTTGCCGTCGCCCTCGGGGATGGCGGCGCCTCCTTCGTCGAGCGGTTCCTCGGCTGGGCCTGCTTCGGCACCGCTGACCACTGACTGCAGGAGGAGCTGGCCGAGCAGGAAGCTGCTGAACGCTCGGTACGCGTTGACCGCCTGGGCGTCCGTGAAGCCGTTCCCCGTCAGCGCGGTCAGGAACGTGTTGACGACCTCGACGCTCCGCAGCGGCGGGCGGAGCCAAGGGGCTGCAGGGTGGCGGGTCGCCACCAGCGGGAACGCCTTCGGGTGGTCCGTGGCGATCTGCCGGACGGCATGGGCGACCGTTTGCAGGAACCCTTGCCAGTGTGCTTCCTCGGCCTCGGTGAGCTGCGAGGTGAGATCCCGCATCAGTGAGGCGACGACGCCTTCGAGCAGGTCTTCCTTCCCGTGCACGTAGCGGTACAGGGACATCGCCTCCACGCTGAGCTCCTGCGCGAGTGACCGCATGGACAGTCCCTGGGGACCTGACCGATCGATCTGGTGCAACGCGGTCTCGACGATGAGGTCACGGCTGAGCCTCGGTGCGTTCGTCTCGGAACGGTTCGCCCTCGATCGTGCTGCCACGGCTGATCTCCCTGCCGATCCGCGGTTCGTGGCTGACAACGGGCGCTGCGCCGAGTTCGCGGCCGACAAACCCACGCTATCGCGACTTACGATGTAAGCTCCCGCTGGGCTTACGCCGTAAGTCCACGAGGTGGTGGTCTCCGCCGATCGAGCGGGCCGTGCGCCGCCGTCACCTCGGATCCACTCCGCATCGAACCCCAGGCGATCTGCCGGGGAAGAGGAGTACCACCATGATCGACAGCAGCAGCATCAACGACCTCACGGGCGCCGACGTCTACGGGAGCGACGACGCCAAGATCGGCACGGTCGGCCAGGTCTACGTCGACAACGACACCCAGGCTCCGACCTGGGTGACGGTGCGGACCGGGCTCTTCGGCACCTCGGAGTCGTTCGCACCCTTGAACGACGCGACGTTCGAAGCCGGCGCCGTCCACGTCGCCTACGAGAAGTCCTTCGTGAAGGACGCCCCGCGGGTCGACGCCGACGGGGCGCTCAGCGCGGACGAGGAGCAGTCGCTCTACTCCTTCTACGGCAACCCGTCGAGCGCGTCGGCGGATGCGGGTCTGTACGACCAGGACGCCGACCGGAGCACGGACTCCGCCGACGTCCAGGGGCACGACACGTCCGGTCCGACGACGGACGACGCCATGACCCGCTCCGAGGAGCGGCTGCACGTGGGTACCGAGCGGATCGAGTCCGGCCGTGCCCGTCTGCGCAAGCACATCGTCACCGAGCAGGTCACCAAGACCGTGCCCGTCAGCCACGAGGAGGTCACCCTCAGCCGGGAGCCGATCACCGACGCGACCGCCGACGATGCCTTGTCGGGGCCCGCACTGAGTGAAGAAGAACACGAGGTCGTGCTCACCGAGGAGCGCGTCGTCACCGCCAAGGAGACGGTCCCGGTCGAGCGCGTCCGGCTCGGCACCGAGACCATCGCCGGCGAGCAGGAGGTCACCGAGGACGTTGCGCACGAGGAGATCGTCCTCGACGACACCGCCGTGACCGACGAGACCATCGCGGACCGCGACGCCCGTTCCTGATCGTGCTGGGCGACGGTCGCTCGGCGACAGCCGGACGTCCGTCGCCAGCACAGGACGCCTCCTCTGCGCCCTGTCCACCCGACCCTCACCCGAAAGGCTCACCCCATGGACTTCCCCGCCGCTCTGCAGAACGGACTGGCCGCGGTCATCGCGTTCGTCCCGCTCGCGTTGCTCTTCCTGCTCATCCTCGTCGTCGGCCTGATCGTCGCGAAGCTCATCGAGAAGGGGCTCTCGCGTCTCCTCACCAAGGTCGGCTTCGACCGTGCCGTCGAACGCGGGGGCATCAAGAAGGCCCTCGCGAACTCGAAACTCGACGCCTCCGACATCGTGTCGAAGATCATCTACTACACGCTGGTGCTGTTCGTGCTCCAGTTCGCGTTCGGCGTCTTCGGGTCCAACCCGGTGAGTGATCTCCTCGCCGGCATCATCGGGTTCCTGCCGAAGATCATCGTCGCGATCATCATCATCGTGGTCGCCGCGGCGATCGCGGCCGGAGCGAAGGGCCTGATCCAGAACACGCTCGGTGGTCTCTCCTACGGCAAGCTGCTGGGCAACATCGTCGCGGTCTTCATCGTCTTCATCGGAGCGACCGCGGCGTTGAACCAGATCGACGTGGCCACCTCGGTCACCACCCCGATCCTGATCGCGGTCCTGGCGATCATCGCCGGCGTCGTCATCGTCGGAGCCGGCGGCGGACTCATCAAGCCGATGCAGCACCGCTGGGAGGCGATCCTCGAGAAGGCCGAGGCCGAAGCCCCGAAGATCCAGCAGCACGCCCAGCGTGCGCCGTCCGTCGTCGAGCAGGCAGAAGAGGCTGCCGGGAAGGCCAAGCGAGCTGCCTCGCCGACGACCAGCTCCCATCGCTCGAACTGAGCGAGCCCTGTGTGTCGGCCCCGCTCACCATGGGCGGGGCCGAGGGCCATCCGCGCGCTCCCGTGTTCGCTCGGGACCGTGCCCCCAGCATCGGAGAAGACCATGACCTCTCGCCACGCACCGCGCGACGCTCCGGGTGGTGACGACCGGACGGACCAGTTCGACGTGGTCCGACGCGAAGAGCGACTCGTCATCGGCACCGAACGCCACGCCATCGAACGGGTCCGGCTCGAGCGGGTCATCGTCACCGAGCAGCGGACCATCACAGTGGACGTCAGTCACGAGGAGATCCGACTCGTCCGTGAGCCGATCGGCGGCGCGGTACCGGTGTCGGCCGGCACCACGGACACCGTCCACGAACCGATCGTCGTGGTCCTCCGCGAGGAACAGATCACGGTCTCGACAGCAGTCGTCCCGGTCGAACGCGTCACCCTGACGACCCACACCGTCACGGAGGGACACCGCGTCGAGGCGGGGCTCCGGCGGGAGGAGATCGACATCGTCACGTCGCACCGTCGGGCCGGAGGAGCTCCACTCCCGTGAGTCGCGAGGGGGACGCGTGAGGGAGTCGGTCGTCCTCAGTCGACGCTGGCTTCGCGGAAGGCGTGCGACACGCGTTCGGTGAAGTGGATGAACACCTCCGTGCTCTCCGGCGGCAAGGACTGCCGGAGTGCCCGGCGGTAGGCGGCCCGGAGCGTCCCGACCACCGCGAACCCGTCGGCGCTCAGCTCGATCCGCACGCTCCGGCGGTCGTCCGGGTTGCGGACACGATCGAGCAGGCCTCGCTTGGTCAGACGGTCGAGCAGGGCGGTGACGGCTCCCGTCCCCATCTCCAGGTACCCGCCGAGTTCCTTCGGCGTGCGGTCGTCGTCGACTGCGCCGAGGAACTTCAGCGCGCGGAGGTCGACCGGGTTCAGGTCGTGCGTGACGGCGAGGTGCTGCATCAGGTGCGCGTGCTCGACCTGAGCGCTGTAGAACGCGGCGACCGCCTCGTCCAGCAGGCGATCCTGGTCGGCGTCACTCATCGGAGGAGGGCTCGCGCTCATGGTCCCATCTTAGACGAGATCCGTTTGGGACAAAAATTGACTTGAACGAATTTGTAGGCGTATGGTTCACCTAGCTCGAAATTCGAGTCAAGTCTCAACCTGAACGGATCTCCTCTCATGCGTCGCCCGAACCGCACCATCGCCCGTGTCGCCACCCTCGCCGTCATCCCGGCTGCCCTGCTCGCCGCCGGTGTCGCCGTGTCCACTGCGTCGTACTCGGCGTTCTCGGCCACCTCGTCGGACGACGCCAACAACTGGTCGATGGGATCGGTGGCGTTGAGCAACGACGCATCGAACGGTGCGCTCTTCGCTGCGTCGAACCTCAAGCCCGGTTCCACCGGGACGAACTGCATCGCCGTCACCTCGACCGGCTCGCTCCCCAGTGCAGTGAAGCTCTACGCCACGAACGTGCAGCAGACCAAGGCGCTGGCCTCGTACGTCACCCTGCAGGTCAAGCAGGGCAGCGGTGGAGGCTACGGCACGTGCAACGGCTTCACCGCGGCGGCCGGGTCCGACGGTCTCCTGTACAACGACTCCCTCGCGTCGTTCGCGTCCACCCGAACGAGCTACGCCACCGGCGTCGGGACGTGGAAGCCCACCGGCGACAAGTCGGAGACCAAGACCTACCAGATCACCTACACCGTCTCGTCGGATGCCCCGGCCTCCCTGATGGGTGCCACCGCGAGCCTCGGGTTCACCTGGGAAGCGCAGAACTCCTGAGCGGCCGGGAGGACACGAGAGGAGGTCGGTCATGCGTCCGTCCGTGTGGGGTCGGTTCGCCGTGGTGCTCGGCGCCCGGGGGATCCTGGCTGCCGTCCTCGGTCTCGTGTTCTGGGCTGTCGCTCCGATGGTCCTCGGCTGGCACACCACCACGGTGATGACCGGCTCCATGGAGCCGTCCCTGCACCCGGGTGACGTCGTGGTGAGCAAGACGGTCACCGCGGGAGAGCTCCGGAAGGGACAGGTGTTGCTCTTCGCCGACCCCGACCACGTCGGCACCCTCCGGCTGCACCGGTTCGACTCCCTCAACAGCGACGGGACCCTCACCACGAAGGGCGACGCGAACCCCTCCGCCGACTCCACACACATCTCCCGGTCCGCGGTCACGGGCGTCGGGTACCTCCGTGTCCCACTCATCGGCACACCCGTCCTCTGGGCTGCGGACCATCGAACGGGCCCGCTCGTCGCCCTCGGTTCGGCCCTCGTCCTCGTCGCTGGACTCGCCGTCCTGCCCGCCGTCGCAGATCCGAGCAGGACGACAGGGGCGTCCCGACGTGGGCCCCGGCATCGTCAGCAGGACCACCGGCCGTGGGCGGTGGGGGCTCTCCTCGTCACTTCTGTCTGCACCGTCGCGGCGCTGGCGGTACCTGCTCCGGCGGCCGCCGCGGCCTTCGCCGCCACCGCCACCGCACCCAGCACGATGGCGACCGTGGCCGCGACCCCGGCCACTGCGCTGACGTGCACGTCGAACACGAACGGGTCGGTCACCATCGGGTGGACCTACGACGGGGTGGCACCCGAGCGGTTCACCACGGTCATCGACGGCGCCGCGAGCAGCGACACCAGCGCCGGCACCGCCCGATCCACCACGATCAGCTCCTCGGACCTCTTCTCGTTCCGCACCTCCAGTGTCACCGTCCGCGCCGACGTCACCTCGACGTGGACGACGACCTCCGCCAGCAGCGTCCGCATCAGCACCGTCCGCTTCCTCGGACTCGGCCGCACCAGTTGTGCCTGACCCGATCCCGCCCTCGTGGGCGGGAGGTCACGACGTCCGCGAAGGCGCCACGCGGAGCCCGGTGGAGCGCCGCTCGAGATCGGCCAGCGCGCGGATGACCTCCGGATCCCGGTGCCGCCATCGGTCGACGACGTCGACGCCGAGCCGGCCGGCGGCGTTCCGGGTCGTCAGCGCGCGGACAGCGAGCAACTCGGCTCCGTCCGGCTGCTGACCGAGGCGCTGTGTGAGCGTGGCGAGCCGGATGAAGCCGCCGCGGTACCGGATCCAGACCACCACCAGGACGATGATCAGCACCGCGGTCGACGAGGTACCCAGGAGGTGCGCCACGTGCAGCGTCTCCTGCTGCTGTTCTGCTCCGGCAGCCGCGATCCGCTGCGCGCTCTGGCTCGCGTCCTGCAGCGGTGCGCTGACCGACTTGCCGATGAACGGCACCTTCTCGAGTGCCGTTGCGGTGCTGCTCAACTGCTCCTGGAACGCGGTGCCCTGGTCGTGGACACGAGTTCCGATGTCGGCGAGGGCGCTGATCGATGCGGAGACCGCTCGCCCGAGCAGAACCGCGGCGACCATCCCGGCCACCACGACGACATCGAGCAGCACCTGCCCTGCCGTGCGGATCGGACGTGCGTCGTAGAACACCATGGACAGGTCCTACCACTCGCGCGATGCTGTGCCTCTCGGCCATCGGCCCATGTGGAGTCGGCGGGACCGGCCCCCGTCGTCAGGCGCTGGGGATCGTGGGCAGGTCCCAGTAGGCGGGTCGTTCGTAGTGTTCGGTCCAGCCCCGTCGCATGCGCGACGCGGCGCGGTCGAAGGCGTCGACGACGTCGGTGTCCGGTGTGAGGAGCGCCTGCAGACGGATGCCGTCGTAGAGGGCGAGGAGCTGCTGTGCACCGCGGATCGGATCCATCGTGGCGGGTTCCCGCCCGGCACGGACGTCTTCGGCGAGGGCGGTGCGCACGGTCTCACGGAACTGGAGGTAGGCGGACCGGTAGTAGTCCGCTCCGTCGGTCGACGGGTCGGTCGACGTGGCGAGTGTGGACGCGATCAGGCGCATCAGGGCTGGTTCCTCGGCATGGGCGGCGAGGAGCGCGTGCAGGAACGCGATCGTGCCCTTCTCGGCGGCGAGGGGGAGCAGGGGAGCGGAGACTGCTCGGGTCCACCGCATCACGGTCGCGGCGAGCACGGCGTGCTGCGACGGGAAGAGCCCCAGGACCTCGGGGACGGTCATCCCCGCGCGTTCTGCGACGTCCTCGAGGGTGAACCGGGACGCGCCACCGGCGTGGACAGCGGTGATCGCGGCGTTCAGGATCCGGGTTCGGGGGATCTCCTCGTCGGCCGCGTCCTGGTTCGTCAAGGGAGCGAGCGGGTGCTTCCGGAACCAGTCGAGCAGAGCACGCGCGCGGGACGCACCGAAGGTGGAGTCGTTGGGGCGGTTGGCGGTGAAGAGGTCGCTGAACCCCGGCACGTCGTGCAGCAACGGGTCGAGCGGCTGGAACGCCATCGACCAGTCCGGGAAGGACCGGTGTCGGATCGGCTCGTTGAGGAGCACTCGGACGTTGGTGTGGCGGGGATCGGCTCGGACCTGATCGAAGCGTTCAGCGACGACGTCGTCGTCGCCCTCGATGATGCCGATGCAGTTGTCGTCGCGATGTGCGAGCATCCCGGTGACACCGAGGCGGGTGTTCTTCTCCCGGCCGACGGCGAGGATCTGCGCGAGTTCCGAGTCCGTGATCGGTCGGGTCTGCGTGCTGGTGTAGACGAGCGATCGCATGATGGTTTCCCCTCAGGTTCTGACATGACCGGACCGACCACAGCGTGCTCCACCTCGACCGACGAGGCAACCCCCTGAACGGGAGACGCCCCGGCGACCGCAGTACTCACACGGATGACGTCTTGGTGAGACCGTGCTCCGTCTTCTCCCAGTAGTGGGGTCGGGTGATGAGCTGCCACAGGCCCTTGTAGGCGGCGACCGAGTGCAGCACCCAGTACGCGGGGTTCAGCAACGCCCAGAGCATCAGGTCGAACCGAGCGCGTTTGTACGGCCCCATCATGGTCAGGTAGATCATCGTGGCGTTGCCGAGCAGGAAGTCGAGCACGCACAGCCAGAGCACCGGGGCGGGGAACACCGAGGCCGTCCACGCCGTGGGCAGCACGAGCGTGGCGATCGTCACCGCGATGCCGGGCAGCATGCCGAGGAACGTCAACGGTGTCCCGGCGATGAGCAGCGCGAACGCAGCAGCCCGGCGCAGCCCGATCTCCCGCACGAGCGCACGGGGGCGCCGGGCGTGGACGAGGGCGGTCTGCATGTACCCCTTGATCCACCGCGACCGCTGCCGGACGAAGTTCGGGATCGAGGTGTTCGCCTCCTCCATCGTGGTCGAGTTGACGACGGAGACGCGGTACCCGACCGCGGACGCACGGATGCCCAGGTCGGCGTCTTCGGTGACGTTGTAGGGGTCCCAGCCACCGAGCTCACGCAGGAGCTCGGTGCGGAAGTGGTTCGAGGTCCCGCCCAGCGGGATCGGCAGGTTCCGGGCGTCGAGGCCGGCGAGCATGTAGTCGAACCAGTACGAGTACTCCAGCGTGAACATGCGCGTCAGGGCGTTCTCGTCGGCGTTGAAGTAGCTCAGAGCGGCCTGGACGCACACCGTGTCGGTGCCGGCCCGCTCGAACGTGGTGAACACCTTCTTGAGCTGGTCGGGGTCGGGGCGGTCCTCGGCGTCGTAGATGACCACGTACTCGCCGCGGGCGATCGCGAGGCCGACGTTGCAGGCGCGCGGCTTGGTCTGCGGCGCACCGGGAGGGACGATGACGATCCGCATCCAGGCCGGTGGATCAGCGTCGAGGACGGCCTGGCGTGTCTCGTGGTCCTCGGCCTCGACGAGGACCAGGACCTCGAGGCGGTCCTTCGGCCAGTCGAGGACCTCGAGGTTGCGGACGAGGTCGCCGACGATGTTCGCCTCGCGGAACACCGGGACCAGGACGGTGTACGTCGGCAGCGTGGTGTCGTCGAGCGCGGCGACGTCGGCCGCTGAGACCTGCTCGACGAGGTCGAAGCGGGCGCCGACCATGGAGACCCAGAACTTGAAGACGATGCCGGCCAGGAACCCGAGCGAGAGCACCGCGGTGACGATGGCGGCGGTCGTGCCCGGAGCGATCACCAGGCAGCCGGCGAACGCGAGCAGGGCGATGCCGCCGCCGACCTGTTGACCGCGGGACAGCACCGTGCGGGCGGACATGGCCGGGATCGTGCGGGCGAGGTCGTGTGCGGCGAGGTCGGCGACCTCGTCGTCCAGCTCCCACATGATGCGCTGGCGGACCTCGGCCTCATCGACCGCCCGGAGCACGACCGGCTCGCCGAACTCCTCGGTCAAGGCGGCCCGGAGCACATTCGGGTCCGACCGGCCGCTGGTCAGGACGAGGACACCCTCGCGGATCCGTGCGGAGGCGACCCAGCCCTCGTCGACGTGCCGGCGGACCGAGCACCGGTGCGGCGGGCGCCAGTCGGACTCGCCGCCGCGGTGCCGGGCGGTCGTCTCGTCGATCGACGGGGTGTCGGTCTCGCTGGTGACGGCGGACGCACCGGACACGATGGCGGTCATGCGCCCACCGCCGAGATCAGGGCGTGCATCCACTCGGCGACGACCTCGCGTTCGAACGCCGCGGTCCACGCGAGCGGGATCTGGAGGGCGGCGAGCACCATGACGAGAGCGCTCGTGACCCGGCTGCTGACACGCGGGAGGATCGCGATCGCGACGGCGAGCATCGTGACGAACGTGTTGCCGGCGGTGGCGACCGGGATGAGCCCGATCGCGTAGCCGGCGAGGATCCCGGCGAACAGCGCGACCACGATGACGATCGCACCGGGTCGGTGCACGAGCAGGGCCAGGAGGCACCCCGCGACGACCATCGCGAGGAGCAACAGCCCGTCGAACGAACCCACCAGGTGCTCGAGGCCGCTCAGCCGGGTGCTGTCGGTGTGCACGGTGTTCCGCAGTGCCGCGAACGGGTCGCGGAGGACGAGCAGGTCGAGCACGGACATCGAGCCGATGACGGCGATGCTCGGGAACACGAGGACGAGCGTGTTCGCTCGGCGGATGCCCGGCTGTCCGTGCCGGGCGAGCTCCAGCAGCGGGGCGGTCAGAGCTGCGATGACGACGTAGACGAGGCCCATGGGGTCGACGAGCGTCGACACCATCAACGACAGGCCGGCACGGAACCCCGCCTGGGTGTCGCCGTACGAGAAGAACCGCACCATGTCGGCGATCGCGAGCGCGAACAGCGCGATGCCGAGGAAGGCCTGCAGGTCGTTGAGGGCGACGAAGGCGTAGAGCGGGTTCGCGCCGAGCGCGATCGTGAAGACGACCACCTTCCGCATCCGGAGACCGCGCCGGAGCATGGCCTGCGCCAGGAGTTGCAGCAGCACGCCGGCTGCGAGGCCGCCGAGGACCGCTGCACCGTGCACGCCGAACGGCAGGAACCGGAGCAGGACGCCGGAGAGCAGCGGGTAGAGCTGACCGACGGCCTGCACGACGCCGCCGTCGAGTGCCGCCGTCGCCCGGTCGAGGGTCGCCTGGTTGCCGGTGAGCTCCAGGAGCGGTGTGGTCGGGATCTCGATCGAGAGCACGGCGACCACGACGTAGGGCACGGCGAACGCGAGCCGGAGGAGCCACCGCGTCCACGCGCGGGGGAGCGGCCGGAGCGCCGATCGGTGCGGCGGCTCGGCCGACGACAGGACGGCGCTCAGACGCGGGACGGTGACGGTCATGCGCGCTCCTTCGGGTGGATGCGGACAGTGGAGCCCAGGCACCCATCACAGTCGGAGGACAGACGAATCGGTACACCCAGAACGGGGTACAGGCGAGTCCCCTAAAGTGAGGACCTCTGCGCGTCTCGTGAATGGGGGTGCCGCCGCGTCGAACCCGAATCGACACGCCGGCACCCACCGTGACCGCCCCACCCGAGGGAGGTCACCTTCGCTTGGTGCCAAAGCTCCGCGCGGATCTCGTCCGCAACGGAGTTGCTGACTCGATGACTCAATCAGGCGACGCCCCTCGTTGGTATCCCCCAAACGGGGAACGCGCGTTCTCCGGATGGCAGCGGAGCCGCTCCCGTCGATTTCCGCGTACCTGTGCGCCCGGAGAGCGGCACGTCCGTACCGTCTCGTGAGCTACCCCGCGCCGCCCAGCTGCGGGGGCCCGATCCCTGTTCCGGGCTGGCATCGTCGCGGACCGCCGCGCCGAACCCGACGTCGTCGTAGCGCGAGGGCGCCTGCTCCTCGACCCGAACGAGGAGCAGACGCCCTCGGTCACCGTCCGGTGTCCGACGAGGCGGTCGCAGCTGTCCGGTCTGCGCATCCATGCCTGGCGGGGTACGTGCACGAGCCGGGACCACAGCGGCCGCCCGGTACAACGACACGATGACCACTTCTGCCCGCACCCCGCTCGGCGTCACGCTCGTCGACGGCGGCGCCAACGTCGCACTCTTCTCCAGCACCGCGGAGCGCGTCGAGTTCTGCACGTTCGACGACGACGGGAACGAACACCGCACCGAGCTGCAGCACCGCACCGGCTACACCTTCCACGACATCGTCCCCGGCGTCGCCGTCGGCACTCGCTACGGCTTCCGCGTGCACGGCGCGTGGGACCCGGCCAAGGGCCTGCGCCACAACGGCGCCAAGCTCCTGCTCGACCCGTACGCCACAGCGGTCGACGGCTCGTACGAGTGGGGCCAGGCCCTGTTCGGCCACGACATGAACGACCCCGAGACCCGCGACGACACCGACTCCGCCGCCGCGATGCCGAAGTCGGTCGTCGCCGACCGCTCGTTCGACTGGGGCGACGACGTCCGTCCCTCGACCAGCCTGGCCGACACCGTCTTCTACGAGGTCCACGTCAAGGGCTTCACGAAGCAGCACCCGGACGTCCCCGAGGCGATCCGCGGCACCTACGCCGGCATGGCGCACCCGGCGGCGATCCAGCACCTGGTCGATCTCGGCGTCACGGCCGTCGAGCTGCTCCCCACGCACCAGTTCGTCCAGGACTCGACCCTTGCCGACAAGGGGCTCCGCAACTACTGGGGTTACAACTCCATCGGGTTCTTCGCACCTCACGACGAGTACTCGTCCAGTGGCACCGCCGGCGAGCAGGTCGCCGAGTTCAAGGAGATGGTCAAGGCCCTGCACGCCGCGGGGCTCGAGGTCATCATGGACGTCGTCTACAACCACACCGCCGAGGGCAACCACATGGGCCCGACGTTGTCGTTCAAGGGCATCGACAACGAGTCGTACTACCGCCTCGTCGAGGGTGACGAGGCCAACTACTTCGACACCACCGGTACCGGCAACTCGCTCAACGTCGGCCATCCGGCGGCGCTCGGGCTCATCATGGACTCGCTGCGCTACTGGGTCGAGGAGATGCACGTCGACGGCTTCCGCTTCGACCTGGCGACGACGCTGACGCGACAGGACGGCGAGGCCGAGAAGCATTCAGCGTTCCTCGACATCGTCCACCAGGACCCGGTGCTCCGTCGGGTCAAGATGATCGCCGAGCCGTGGGACACCGCGGGGTACCAGGTCGGCGGGTTCCCGGCCGACTGGTCCGAGTGGAACGGCAAGTACCGCGACGACCTCCGTGCCTTCTGGCGCGGCGACGAAGGGGCGCTCGGTGACGCCGTCCAGCGGGTCCTCGGCAGCCCGGACGTCTACGAGGGGTCCCGCCGCTCGCCGCTGTGCTCGGTCGACTTCGTCACGGCACACGACGGCTTCACCCTGGCGGACCTGACCTCGTACGCCGAGAAGCACAACGAGGCGAACGGCGAGGACAACAACGACGGCGAGAGCGACAACGCCTCGTTCAACGGCGGCGTCGAGGGGCCCACGGACGACGCCGGCGTCAACGCGTACCGCGACCGGCAGCGCCGGAACTTCCTCGGCACCCTGCTGCTGTCGGCCGGTGTGCCGATGATCCTCGGCGGCGACGAGATCGCTCGGTCCCAGGGCGGCAACAACAACGCCTACTGCCAGGACGACGAGATCTCGTGGTTCGACTGGGAAGCGGCCGACCGGGACCTGCTCGCGTTCACGACCGCGGCCATCGCGTTCCGGGCGCAGCACCGTTCCCTGCGTCCGGAGTGGTACCGCACGGCACCCGGTGACTCTGAATCGACCGTCTCGGTGCTCCGCGCCGACAACGCCGGCTTCGAGGACGGGGACTGGGCAGACGGCGGCAACCGGGCGGTGATGCTCGTCCTCGAACAGGGCGACGACACCGTCGCCATCCTGCTCAACGCCTCGGACACGACCGTCGAGTTCACGCTGCCCGCGAAGCCGGGTGGCGGCGACTGGCAGCTCGGGTTGTCCAGCGACCCGGAGCAGCAGGTCGCGGGTGACGCGGCGACTGTACTCGTGCGCGACGCGTCCTTCTCCGCGCTGCACTGACACGGTTCCGGTCGCCGGTCGCCGGACACCGACCCGGTGGGGTCGACGGTCGGCGACCGGAGCTGGTCTACGTTCGACCCATGGGGACTGATGACGTGGCCGGACAGCAGCGGCGGGAGCGGAACCGGTGGTGGCTCTGGTGCGCCGGCGGGTTCGTCCTGTCGCTCGGGCTGCTGCTCGTGCTGGGGCAGTGGTTCCCGGTGAGCGCTGGGGTCCCCGGGGTGTGGTTGGTGCTGGCGATCTCGACGTCTGCGCACCCGCAGGCCGCTCCACGCGCGAGGAACCGTCCCGCGACGATCGTCGCGTTCGTACTGGTGGCGACCGGTCTGAGCCTGCTGATCGGTGCGCTCATCCCGAACCGCGACGACGGTGAACTCCGCGTCGAGGGGACCGTCCTCGGCGTCGCGATCACCGCGGTCGGCTCGATCTGGGCCGCGCTCGTGGCGAAGCGGTTCTCGCGGCGGCAGGTCGATGCCGAGATCGAGCGCTTCCGGCGCGAACAGGCAGCGGCGCCGGAGGACCGTCAGTGAGTCGGCGTCGCCTCGCATCGCTCGGGTGGTTGCTGCTCGGCTTCGCAATGGGGATCTGTACGCTCACGATCCTCCAGCGCTCGTTCCCGGTCGAGAGCCTCGTCTTCGTGGCGTGGGGTGCGTTCGGCACCGCCATGTGGTTCGAGACCGGGCGAGATGCCCCGCGGAAGGAACTGCGTCCGCACTGGGCACGGAACCTTGCGGTGTTCTACACCGTCGAGACCGTCGGGATGGGACTGCTGTTCGGCGGACTCTGGCCCGACGACGACGCAAACGGTGACCGCGTGACCGGCGTAGTGATCGGTGGCGTCCTGGTGCTCAGCGCGTTCCTGGTCCCGTTGCGCAGTCGACGTCGACGAGTGTCCGAACCGGTGTCAGTGGGGCCGGGTGAGCAGGAAGGCCACGGTGTTGCACAGGACGTGCGCCAGGATCGCGCCGCCGATGCGCACGGTCATGGTGACGAGCGTCCCCGTCAGCAGGCCGAGCACGAACATCGGCTCGAAGCCCGCGACTGACGATGTGGTCGTGCTGATCGCCAGGTCACGTGCGCTCTCGGCGTGCTGGGTGCGCGGGCAGCGCGGAGGTGTCAGCCGGAACCGGTGCTCGTCGGATCGCGATCACCGTCACGTCGTCGTCGTGCGCGACCTCGTCCGCCCGCGCGGACAGCGCCGCCACCAGCGCCGTGGGTTCGGAGCCGCAGGCCCGTGCGAGATCGGCCACGGCGTCGACGGTGTCCTCACGCCCGCCGAACAGGTCGAGCACGCCGTCACTGAACGAGATGAGCAGGTCGCCGGTGTCGAGGAACCCCTCGGTCGTCGCCCACTCGTCGCGGAGCCCCATCCCGAGCGGGAGGTCGCTCGACCGGAGCCGGTCCACGGTGCCGTCCGACCGGAGCACCAGGCTCAATCCGTGGCCCGCGTCCGCCCACCGGAAGGTGCCGTCGGTCGAGATGCGCGCGTGGAACAGCGTGGTGAACGTCACGTCGGTCGCGCTGGCCTCGGCGGCCAGCCCGTCGGCTGCGCGGAGGAGGGCCTCGGACGGGTCGTCGACGGTGCGGGCACTGCGGACCGTGGCCCGCACGGCCGCTGCGATGAGCCCCGCCCCCACGCCCTTGCCCATCACGTCACCGAGGCTGACGGCGATCCCGGTGTTCGTCTCGTACCAGTCGAAGAAGTCACCACCGACCGACTTCGCCGGCAGGCAGGCGCCCGCCACCGCGACGTCGGTGCCCAGGTGGTCGGTCGGCGCGGGGAGCAGCGACCGCTGGACGGCGGCGGCGCGGTCGATCTCCGCGCGGACGCGTTCCTCGCCCAGCCGGGCAGCGCGCACGTTGCGCCGCGCTCGCCGTGAGAGTTCCTGCACGACCGCCGCGACCGTCCCGAACACGATCACGGTCACGCCGAGACGGACCAGCTCGCTCGCGCCGGGCACGTTCGTCGGCGTCAGGAAGTAGGGCGCCATGATCACGAGCGTCACGCCCAGCGCCGCGTACACCACGGTCAGGCGCCCACGGAGGGACCCGCACCAGACGACCGGCAGGACGGCGAGCGAGGTGAAGACGGAGGCGCCTGCGCCCGTGCTCGTCCGGAACAGCGCGATCGCCACGAAGTCGAGCACCAGCAACGCCGGCACGAGTCCGACGGAGTGCGGGAGCGCCAGTGCCACCGCAGCCACGACCGTCGCGAGACCGGTGACCGCGAGGCTCGCGACGAACAGGCCGTCGTCCGTCACCTGGAGCGACGGCACCGTGATGCTCAGGACCGCGCCGAGCGCCAACAGCGCACTCAGGGGAGCCTGCCGGGCGAGGGGGCTCTCGAGGATGCTGGTTGGGCGAGACATTCGAGAAGGACGCTACCGGTCGGAGCGGCTCATCGTGCGGCCGATGTCAGCGCGGCCAGGTGAGCACGACGGCCACGGTGTTGAACAGGACGTGCGCCACGATCGCCCCGCCGAGGCGTCCGGTCATGGCGACGAGCGTCCCCGTCAGCAGGCCGAGCACGAACGTCGTCACGAAGACCTCGAAGCCCGCGACCGACGACGTGGTCGTGCTGATCGCCAGGTGCATCAGCGCGAACGCGAACGCGGTCACCAGCACCGCGAGGAACCGCGTGCGTGGCGTCAGCTCGGCCGACAGCCGGCGCTGCATGACGCCCCGGAACACGATCTCCTCGAGCACCGGGCTGACCAGGCACACCCCGATCGCCGAGACCACGAGCAGCAGCACGTCTGGCGTGCCGAGGGTCGGCTGCGGCGTCAGCCCGGTCACACCGAAGAACGCGACGGACAGCACGGCATCGAGCCCGCGGCACACGATGACGATGCCGATGGCCGCGACGGCATCGGCCCACCCGAGCCCGAGCCGGCGCACGAGGGCAGCCGGAGCGGACTTCCGGAGCACCCACCCGACACCGAGCACGAGTGGCACCCACACCGCCAGGTCGGCGACCAGCACCTGCGCGACCGGGGAGGGCAGACCCCCAGTCCGGGCGACGCCACCGACGATGCGGGACAGCAGCACGGCGACCAGGAGCGCGATCACGATGACCTGCAGGTCCCGCACCGCCGAGGAGGGGCGGGCGGCGGTCGGCGCGTCCTGTTCGGGCTGCATGTCGCCACCGTACGGGACGCAGAACGAGACTCGACGTCGCACGACCCCGAGCGCGTCTCATCGGTGTGGCAGTATTTCCCTGCCGAACGCTGGGACGATCCCGGTCGACCTGCGACAGGGACTCTGCAGGGCGCGGCGACTTCCGGGGAAGGGTGCCGCGTGGAGCTACGCGACTACATAGCGGTCTTGCGCAAGGGATGGGTCTTCATCCTGGTGCTGGCACTGGTCGGGGTCGCGGCCGCGGCCGGCTTCTCCCTGGTGAAGAAGCCGGTCTACGCAGCATCCGCGCAGGTCTTCGTCTCCACGGAGACGTCCGGCAGCGCGAGCGACCTGGCGCAGGGCAACACGTTCACCCAGCAGCGCGTGCTGACGTACTCGAACCTGGTGTCGACGCCCATCGTCCTGTTGCCGGTCATCTCGTCGCTCAAGCTCGACATGAATGCGGACCAGCTCGCGACCATGGTGTCGGCGACGGCACCGACCAGCACCACCCTCATCTCCATCTCGGTGGAGGGCACCGACCCGGTGCAGGCCGCGAACATCGCGAACGCGACCTCGCAGAGCCTGACCAACGTCGTGCAGGACATCGAGGCCACCGACGCGAGCGGCAAGAGCACGGTCAAGCTGACCCGCGTCAAGCAGGCGGACGTCCCGAGCACCCCGGTCAGTCCGAACGTGCCCGTCAACGTCGCACTCGGTCTGCTCGTCGGGCTCGCACTCGGCATCGGGATCGCCGTGCTGCGCGAGACCCTGGACAACCGTGTCCGCACCGAGCTCGACGTCGAGAAGATCAGCGACAAGCCGGTCATCGGCGGGATCGCCTACGACGCCAAGGCCGCCGAGCGTCCGCTCATCGTGCAGGTCGACCCCCGCAGCCCCCGTGCCGAGTCCTTCCGGACGCTCCGCACGAACCTCCAGTTCCTCGACATCGGCACGGGCGCTCGGACCTTCGTCATGACGTCGTCGATGCAGTCCGAAGGCAAGAGCACGACCGTGGCGAACCTCGCGATCGCCCTGGACAGCGCCGGATTCCGGGTCATCCTGATCGACGCCGATCTGCGCCGCCCCCGCGTCGCCGAGTACATGGACGTCGAGGGCAACGCCGGCCTCACCGACGTGCTCATCGGTCGTGCCGACCTCGAGGACGTCGCACACCCGTGGGGGCGCGGCAAGCTCGTCGTCCTGCCCGCCGGACCGATCCCGCCGAACCCGTCGGAACTCCTCGGCTCGCGCGCGATGCAGGACCTGATCGAACGCCTCGAGCAGCAGTTCGACTACGTGCTGTTCGACGCGCCGCCGCTGCTCCCGGTGACCGACGCGGCGATCCTGGCGAAGAAGGCATCGGGCGCGATCATCGCGGTCGCCTCGGGCCACACCCACAAGGGACAGCTGGCAGCTGCCATCGCATCGCTCGAGAACGTCGGCGCCCCGATCTCCGGCTTCGTCATCACCAAGATGCCCGTCAAGGGTCCCGGCGCCTACGGGTACGGCCGGTACGGGTACGGCTACGGCTACGGCCAGGACGACGGCGCCACCGCATCGGTGACGCCGCCGAAGCAACCCGGCAAGAAGCTCGGCGTGCTCCGGCGAGCCGGACGCTGAGCGGAGCCGCGACCATGACGACGCGCCGGGGGACCCGAAGCCTCGGCCGCGCACTGCCCCGAACCACACTCATCGTGGTGGCGGCCGTCGTGGTGGTGCTGGTCGCGATCGACGTCGTGCTCGTCTCCCTCGCCCTGGGGCGCACCGCGCCGGAGCAGAACGGACCTGCGGGCCCGATCCCCACGTTCACGAGCACACCCGACACGACCGAGACGCCGCGCGCGAGCGCGTCTGCTGACGCAGACTCCGCATCCACCGCTCAGCGGGGGCGGCGTCTGTTGGCAGCCGTGGACGACCGGGAGGCATGGCGTGCGTCCGGCGGGTCGTGCGGCGGCCCCCGGCCGGTGCTGGAACACACCGTGGACGGCGGGTCGACGTGGGTCCCGGTGGGACTCGGGACGGATGTCGGATCGCTCATGGCGATCCGGGCCTCCAGTGCGGAGCTCTCGATCCTGGCGGGCGTCGGTGACGACTGCACCACGACGGCGCGGACCAGCACCGATGCGGGCGTGACGTGGAACGCGGGGACGCCCGGCGCCGCAGGCGCCGGGATCAGCACCGACGGTGTGGTGCTCGCGAGCGGGATGATCCAGGCCCCGTGCGCGGACCCGATCGAGGCGTTCCAGGGGGAGCGGACGTCGGTCGTGATCTGCGACGGCCAGCTCGAGTGGCGGGCCGGGACGGATGCATGGGTGGACGTGCCGATGGGCGGTGTGCGCTCGATCGCGGTCGACGGCGGCGAGTACACCCTGGCCCGCGTGGACGTGGCGTCCTGCTCCGGCGTGCAACTCGTGACCATGCCCGCGGCGGACGTGACCCCCAGCACCGCGGTCTCGCCGGTGGGCTGCGCCGACGGGGCGGACTCCGACGGCACCGTCACGATCGACCGTGCCGGACAGGACGTCTGGCTGTGGGACGGCGAGACGGTCAGGGTCTCGAGTGACGGCGGTGCGTCGTGGTGATGCAACCGTGACGGCGGACGCGCTCCGTGCACCGAGCGGGGTCGGGGCCAGCGACGAGTGGGGTCGCTCGTACTCGCGCCGGGTGCTCATCACGGATCTGCTGGCGCTGATCTGGGTGGTCTTCGGCGTGCAGATCGCCTGGCTGGGGATCGAATCGAACCTCGCCACCAACACCGCGGACCTCCGGCTCAGCTACTCGGCGATCTCCATCGTCGTGATCGTGGTGTGGGTGAGCGCGCTCGCCCTCTACGACACCCGCGGGGCGCGAGTCATCGGTGTCGGGAGCACGGAGTACCGCCTGGTCGCAGACTCCAGCGTCCGGGTGTTCGGGCTGCTGGCGATCGCGGCGTTCCTGCTGCACGTCGATCTCGCGCGCGGGTACGTGCTCATCGCCTTCCCGATCGGGATCCTCGTGTTGCTGCTGTCGCGGTGGATGTGGCGGCGGTGGTTGGTCGCCCAGCGTCAGCAGGGTGCGTACTCGGCGACGGTGCTGCTGGTCGGTTCGCCGGCCAGCGTGCTGCACATCGGCCGCGAACTGGCTCGTTCACCCGAAGCCGGGTACCGCGTGGTGGGTGCCGTCGTGTCCTCCAACCACCGCGGGATGCTGGCGGGCTCGACGATCCGGAGCCATGGCGGATTCGACGACGTCGGCTCCGCCTTGCGCGAGACCGGTGCCGACACCGTCGTGATCACGAGCTCCGACGACCTGCCGCCGGAGCGGGTCCGCGAACTCAGCTGGTCGCTCGAGCCCGGTCGGCAGCACCTGGTCGTCGCACCGAGCCTGACCGACATCGGAGGTCCGCGCATCCACACGCGGCCCGTGCAGGGGCTCCCGCTCATCCACGTCGAGACGCCGACGTACTCGGGACGCAAGCTCTACACGAAGCGGGCCTTCGACCTCGTCGGCGCGACGCTGCTCGTCATCGTCCTGTCACCGCTGCTGCTCGTGCTGACCGTGCTGGTGAAGACCACGACACCGGGGCCGGTCTTCTTCCGTCAGGAGCGAGTCGGCCTGAACGGCGGTACCTTCCGGATGATCAAGTTCCGATCGATGGTCGTCGATGCCGAGGAACGCCTGCAGGAACTCAGTGCCCTGGACCGGGCCGAGGGCAACGACGTCCTGTTCAAGATGCGGAACGATCCCCGCGTCACCCGGATCGGCGGTTTCATGCGGCGGTACAGCCTCGACGAGGTGCCGCAGCTGTTCAACGTCCTCGCCGGCAGCATGTCGCTCGTCGGTCCACGTCCTCCGCTCGCCCGCGAGGTCGCGCGCTACGACACGCACGTCCACCGTCGGTTCCTGGTGAAGCCGGGCATGACGGGGCTGTGGCAGGTCAGCGGCCGGTCCGACCTGTCGTGGGAGGATTCGGTGCGGTTGGACCTGTACTACGTGGAGAACTGGTCGATCCTCGGGGACCTCGTGGTGCTGTGGCGGACGCTCAAAGCGATCTCAGCGAGCCGAGGTGCGTACTAGATGGGCTCCGGAGGACGACTAGGCGCGGACGACGCGCGTAACCGAAGCCGCCGCGACGCCATCCTCGCCGTTCCCCGGGTCCGCGCTGCCGGCGTTCCATTGGTGGCGCGCCCTGCACCGGAAGTCATCGATGGCCTCCGTCGGTCTGCCTCCGAGCTGCGGGGTCCGGGAATCCCGGTCCACTTCGTCAACGCCTACACGGTGTCGCTGACCTCCGACGCCCGCTACCTCGCGCTTTTCCAGTCGGGGGGACTGAACATCGCCGACGGGACCCCACTCGCTTGGATCGCCCGTCGCAGAGCGCCTGACGTCGCACACCTGCGTGGGCCGGACGCGTTCCGCGAGTTGCTCGCCTCCGATCCGAGGCACGGTCTGCGGCACTTCCTCCTGGGCGGAACCGAGGAATCTCTCGAACGGCTCAGACTCGCCGTGGCACGCGACTACCCCGACACGACGGTCGTCGGATCATTCAGCCCGCCGTTCCGGCCCCTGGGGCAGGCGGATCACGACGAGATCGACGTCCTGATCAAGGACGCTGGCGCGAACGTGGTCTGGGTCGGCATCGGGACCCCGAAGCAGGACTACGAGACGGTCCGCCTCGCGAAGTTGCACCCCGCGGTCGTTCTCGCCGTCGGCGCGGCGTTCAACTTCGTTTCCGGCGAGGTCGTAGAGGCACCGCTCCTGTGGCGTCGGACCGGACTCGAGTGGCTCTACCGGCTGGCTCGCGAGCCCCGGCGTCTCTGGGGACGGTACGTCTTCGGCAACATCACCTTCCTGTTCCTCGTGGGGAGGCGACGGCGTGGTTGAGCACACCGTGGTCGACGTGATCGTGATCAGCCAGGTGCCGCCGCCGGTGCACGGTTCGACGGTCATGACCAAGACCTTCCTGGAGATGCTGCGCACGACCGGACGACGGAGCCGACTCGTGGATCGGCGCTTCAGCAAGTCCGTCGACGAGATCGGCACGGCCAGTTTTCGGAAGGTACTCGGCGCGTTCTCGCTCCTGGGTCGACTGTGGCTGGCCCTTCGCCGCAGCCCGAGCGCTGACGTCGTGTTCTTCACCACGAACCGGCCACCGTCGTTCTGGGTCGACGTCGCCATGAGCGTCGTGCTCCGAGCGTTGCGCCGTCGCTACATCGCCTACGTCCACACATCTGGGTACGCTGACCTGGCCGGTGCGGGCACGGCACAGCGCCGCGGCGTGAGGCTGCTGCTCGGGGGAGCCGCATCGGTCGTCGTGCTCGGCACTTCGATGCGTGCGGACGTCCAGCGGTTCAACGGCACGGTCCGCACCATCCCGAACACCGTGGCCGAGTCGATGCCGCCTGAGGTTCCAGCGGCGGCCGCTCCGTCGATCGTGTTCGTCTCGAACCTGATCCCGGGCAAGGGCGCGGACGAATTCATGCGCATCGCCAACCGGTGTCTCCGGGACGTACCCGCTGCACGTGCGGTCGTCGTGGGCCGTGCGCCGACCACCGAGTACGAGGACGAGTTGCGGGCCATCCTGGAACCCGACGTCCGAACTCGCGTCTTGTTCGCCGGCCCTCTGTTCGACGCTGATCGCGATGCCGTCGTCGCGTCGGCGTCCGTGCTCGTGTTCCCGAGCAGCTACCGGTACGAGGCCCAACCGCTGACCGTGTTGGAAGCGCTCCGGCTGGGTGTCCCCGTCGTGGCCTACGCAGTGGGAGGACTGGGAGATGTCATCGACGACGACGTCAACGGTTACCTCGTGGAGACGCGAGATCGGGAGGCTGCGGCCGATCGATGCCGCTCGATCATGACGTCGCCGGACCTCCGGACGCGACTGGGAGCCGGTGCTCGGGCAGTGTCCGAGGAACGTTTCGCTCCCGCTCGGTACGCCGCTGCTTGGTCCGACCTCCTCGAAGGACGTGACTGACGTGGCGGGTCGGCGCTTCGCGATCGTGCAGGAGTACGTGCCCGCGTACCGGGTGCCCCTGTTCACCCAGCTGGCTGCGGTGGTGGCGGCCGACGGCGACGAGCTGCTGGTCTATGCAGGCGACCCTGCCGGTGCGTTGGCGGAACGGCGGGACGGCGTCCAGAGCAGCCCCTGGCTCCGGACCATCCGGCAGCGTGAGTTCAGGATCTTCGGCCGACGACTGGTGCTGCGAGCATTGCCCCGAGCTGTCTGGAGCGCCGACCTGATCGTGGTGGAGCAAGCACGTCGCAACACGGACGTCCCGTTCCTCCTGGCCTGGCCCCGAACCGCGCGGAAGACAGCGTTGTGGGGACACGGCGTTGATGTCGTCAAGATCCCTTCGCGTCTCGAGCGGCGCTACAGCCGCCTGCTGCTCCGGCGCGCCGCGTGGCTCTTCGCCTACACGCAGGCAGGAGCGGACCGGGCTGTGGACGCCGGGATCAACCGTCAGCGCACAACCGTCCTCTGGAACAGCATCGATACCCGAAGACTCCGCCAGGATCTCGATGCGGTGGGACCAGGTCGAACAGGCGTGTCACCGCGGGCTGCCTTCATCGGAGGCCTCGATTCCAGCAAACGGATCGAGGATCTCATATCCATCGGAGAGGCTGCACACGGACTCGATCCTGGATTCCGCCTCGTCATCGGCGGGGACGGGGAACTCCGCGGCATCGTCGAGGCGGCTGCGGAACGGTTCTCCTGGATCGACCATCGTGGTTCCGTGGCCGGGACCGACAAGGCCGCACTGCTGCAGGAGAGCGATCTTCTCCTGATACCCGGTCGTGTCGGTCTCGCTGCCATCGACAGCCTGGCGGCGGGACGGCCGATCGTGACGCTCTCGACGTCCCTCCACGGGCCCGAGTTCGAGTACCTTGAGCCGGGAGTCACCTGCGTCGTCACCGACGGCGTCCACGATGCAGCGCGGGCCCTGGTCGGGCTCTTCCACGATCGGCCCGCACTCGACGCGATGCAAGCACGGTGCCGGGAAGCTTCCCAGAACTACTCCATCGAGAACACGGTGCGCCGGTTCCACGATGGATTGAACGCAGCGATCGAGGATGACCATGAATGAGTTGCACGTGATCATGGCGAGCCACAACCGCGCCGCCACCACGCGTCGCGCCCTGTCCTCGCTCGACGTCGCGGCTGCGGAAGCGGACCTGTCGTACGACGTGACCTTGTTCGACGACGGCTCGACCGATGAGACCGTCGCCGTGGCCACTGCCGCTGTCAAGAACCTCACGGTCCTCCGCGGAGACGGGTCAGCGTTCTGGGCACGTTCGATGGCCGCGGCCGAAGACGAGGTCCTCTCCCGTGATGACGTGCAGGACGGCGACTGGTTGCTGTGGTTCAACGACGACGTCGTCCTTGCACCGTCCGGTCTCAGGAACATGGTCGCGGCAGCATCCGCCTTGCCTGCCGGCGTCCTCGTGGGCAGCACCGTCGATGGTGTCTCGGGTCTGCTGACCTACGGCGGCCTGCGTAGGAGCGGGGTCCACCCGCTCGCTTTCGACCTCGTCGAACCACCAGCTGCTCCCGATGAGGGAGCGAAGGTGGACGCCTTCAACGGGAACGTGGTGCTGATGCCGGTGCACGTTGCTCGAACGGTCGGCGCGATCGACGGTGCCTTCAGTCATGCGTTCGCAGATGTCGACTACGGATCACGAGCGGTTGCGAAGGGTGTTCCGATCATCGTTGCCGGGGGCGTGGTCGGCTTCTGCAGCAGGAACCCGACCGTCTCGCACAGCTCCGCGGTCACTGCCTGGCGTGCGTACACCGGGCGCAAGGGGGCCGGTAATCCACGCGCCCTCCGCCGGTACCTCCGTCGACACAGCCCTCGCTCCTGGTGGTTCTTCTTCGCGTCGTCGTACGGTCTGTGGTGGATGCGCACCATCAGGCGCTCCCTGCGACCGAGGAGGGTGAGACCTTGACCACGCTGCTCTTCCTGGTCGTTGCGGTCATCCTCCTTTCCATCGCTGTCGGCCTCGTCCGGATGCACCCGCGGATCGTCTACTGGGTGGTCTCCCTCTACGCGGTCACCGCCTGGGAATACCCCAACTTCGGGACCATCGGGACGTTCGGGGGGACGACCATCACGCTCGGGGACGGACTGGCTGTCGCCCTGGTGGTCGCAGGGGTCCTCGACGCGCGCACGGCGCTCCGGCGTTTCCGGCCCCCTGCGCTCATCGCGGGAGCGCTGGTCATCGTGCTCCTCGCAGCTGCTCTCGCCCGGGGGATCGAGGAGTACGGTCTCGGCGCAGCAGTGAACGAATCCCGTGCCTTCCTCTACGTCCTCGGGATCCTCTTCTGGGGCGTCACCCGCCCATGGCCAACCGGCGAGATCGCGTACGCGCAGAAGTTCTTCGTGGTCGTACAAGGCGTCGGGTTGTGTGTCGTGGCCACCTATCACGTCATCCGCTACGGACTCGGGGGGACTGCCGACTTCGTCCTGGTCAACGGCGAACTCAACCAGACCGGTCGTCCGCTGGTCTCCGGACAGGCGCTGCTCCTCACGCTCTGCGCGATCCTGGCGTTGCGCGTGTGGCATCAGGGAGGGCAGACCCGTTACCTGACACTCTCGGGTCTCTTCGTCGTGTTCGTGCTCATCAGCCAGCAGCGCACGGTCTGGGCGACCGCGATCGTGCTCGCGTTGCTGCTCCTGGCGCGTGGGCCCCGGAGCCTCCGGACCAAGCTGGTCGCGCTCGTCGGCGTGTGCCTCGTCGGAGGGGTCCTCGTCGTGGCCGCGCAGTCGTCGATGAGCAGCGTCATCGACGAGTTCGCCGGTTCGGCGTCAAACACGGGGACGTACTCCGCGCGCTTGACGAGCTGGCTGGGGTTGATCGCCGAATCGGTCCAGGAAGGCCCGTTGACCGTGCTGTTCGGAGCCCCGTTCGGCCACGGGTATGCGAGGTTCGAAGGCGTCGGGAGGTGGGTCGTCTTCGCGCCGCACAACTGGTACGTGACGGTTTACCTCAGAGAAGGTTTGCTCGGGCTCGGCGCCATGTTGGTCATCTTCCTGCCCCGGGTGGTTGCGGGCCTCCGTTCGCACCGCGATGTGTTCCTCGAGTGCATCCTGGTGTGCTTCCTCCTGTACGGGTGGACCTACTCGTGGCAGTGGTGGACCTGTCTGCCCCTGGCACTCGCCTTCCTCGACCGCGCCTTCCCCGCACTGGCCGAGCCGGTCTCCGTTCCGGCGACCGCTTCCCGCCGGTTGCAGGAGGTTCGTTAGTGGACGGGCTACGGGTACTGCACCTGCTCGGTGAGCTCAGGCCGAGTGGCATGGAGCGGATGCTCGTGTCCGGGGCCCCCGGCTTCGCTGCCCTGGCCGTGCAGGGCCACGTCCTCGGCGTGGGGACCGACCACCCGTTCGCCGAGGAGATCAGGCGCGCCGGGTACTCCGTCACGACCACCGATCACCCCGCACACACCTCACCCGGGCGTCGGGTCCTGCGTCAGGTCGTCTCGGCATTCCGTCCCGATGTCATCCACATCCACACGGAACGGCGGTACTTGCAAACGGTCTTCTCCGTTCGCAAGGTCGACCGACGCGTGCCCGTCGTGCGCACCATCCACAACGTGTTCGACGCGCACGGCCGATGGTTCGCGAGTCGGCTCCTGCAGGCGCTGATCGGCGACCGCGCACTGAGCGCGTTGATCGTCCCGAGCCCGGACGTCGCGCGCAATGAGAAGCGGTTCGGCCGGGATCCGCAGGTGATCTTCAACTGGGTGGAGGACCGCTTCTTCGAACTCGCCGGGAGCCGTTCCGGAGCCGGTCCGGACACGACGGGGCCGGTCGTGCTGGTCGGGAACTGCTCGCGCATCAAGAGCCACGGAGTCGCCCTGGAAGCGGCGCTGCTCGGGAATCTGCGCGTCGCCCACATCGGTTCCGAGGAGCATGCCGAACCCGCGGAGCGAGCGATCCTGGACCGACTCCAGCGCAACGGCCTCCTGGTCGCCCGTGGAGTCGCCGATCCGGCGGATGCGCTCCTTGCTGGAAGGGTGTTCGCCATGCCGAGTCGCCACGAAGGGATGCCCGTCGCCCTGGCCGAGGCGCTCGTCGTCGGGATGCCGGCGGTGGTGGCGGATGTTCCTGGGCTGCGCTGGGCGACCGGTGAGCCAGGTGTTGTGGCCCTTGCGAGCCGGGAACCGGCTGTGTGGCTCGATGCGTTGCGTGGCGTCGCTGTCAGCGTGAGCGCTCCGACCATCGACTTCCGGGCGCGCAGAGGCACCGCCGAGTACGCAGCGGTGTACCGCGCTGCGGTGGAACGACGATGAGGGGCCAGCGCGTGATCCGACGAGTTCTGGGAATGATCCGGCGGCGTCGCTGGCTTCGAACGCTGCCGCCGACGGTCACGTGGAGCGAGACCGCGACGCTCGGCGAGCGGGTCAGGATCTGGGCGCCCAGATCACTCACGATCGGTGATGACGTCCACATCGGCTCCGATGTCCGGATCGAAGTGGACGGCTCCATCGGAGACCACGTCCTCATCGCGAACCGGGCTGCGATCGTGGGGCGACGCGACCACGACATGACCGTCGCGGGGGTGCCGATCACCGAGAGCCCGTGGGTGGGCAATGACAGTTCGCTCAGCGAACCCACGACGATCGGGAGCGACGTCTGGGTGGGGTTCGGCGCCATCATCCTGTCCGGCGTTTCCGTCGGCGACAGCGCTGTGATCGCGGCCGGTTCCGTGGTGACCCGAGATGTGCCGCCGAACGCCATCGTCGCTGGAAACCCGGCGAAGAGGATCGGACAGCGCTTCGATGAAGCGGTCTTGGCGGAGCACTGGGCGGCGCTGCGCCGCGCTGGCATCCGACTGAGCGGCCCCACGAGGGGCGAGGCTGAGGATGGTTGAGCGTGCTCCGCGGGTCTTCTACGTCCCGAACGAGTTCGGTGGATTCCTGCAGCTCGGCTTCCGCGATCCGCTCCAGGCGCTCGCGAAGACCGGTGCGATCGCAGCCCTCGAAGCGTTCAGTGTCCTGAACGCCATCCGGAGCGGAGAAGATCCAGAGCGCTCTCGCGACGAGCTCGTCCGTCGCGTGCGGGAGTTCCGTCCGGACATCCTCTTGATGCAGCACCTTGGCCACACTGGTCTGCGTCGGCATCACTTCGCGGCGCTCCGAGAAGCGTGCGTGTCGGACTTCATCTACCACGAAGCCGACCCGTACTCGCGGTTCCTGCATCCTCTTCCGCCCGAGGCCCGGAACGCGGGGCGCGCAGCCGACGTCGTCTTCACCGTGGGCAAGGGCGTCTTCAAGGACAACTTCCGGCGAGCCGGGAGCCGCGACGTCCGCTGGGTTCCGTCTGCGTACGAACCGGGGCGATCCGAGAACTTCGATCGCGCGATCCGGACGGACCGCCCGTACGACGTGGTCATCGTGGCGAACAAGAACCGTCCCCGACTGCGTGGGCTGCCGAACTGGCGCGATCGCATCCGGTTCGTCGAGCTCATGCAGGAGCACTTCGGAGGCCGCCTCGCCGTCTTCGGACGGGGATGGGATGGTCCCACCGCGAAGGGGCCTGTGCCCTTCGAGGAGCAGGACAGCGCCATCACATCGGGATGGATCAGTGCGAACTGGGATCACTTCGCGGACGAAGACTCCTACTTCTCGAATCGCCTGCCGATCTCGCTGGCCGCCGGATCGATCCACGCAACGACCGATCACTCCGGCTACGACGGGGTGTTCGGGCCCGCGACCGGGAAGTTCCTGCTCCGCGGTTCGGGTCCGGAGGCGCTCGTAGAGGAGATCGACCGTGTGCTCGCGAACACGTCCGTCGACGAGCGGCTCGCTGCCATCACGGCTGGACGCCGGTTCGCGGCCGAGCACTTCCGTCAGGATGACCTCATGGTGCACATGGTGAACTGGCGCACGCAGTGGATTGATCCGGTGGCCGCGCGGTCCGTGTGGCCACGGCACGGGGGCGGGCACCGATGACCCTGGCGCCGCTCCGGACCCTCCCGCTCCGAGCTTCGCTCCGGCTGGAGCGGTTGCAGAACGCCCGTGACCTCCGGCGCGGGCCGCAACAGCAGGCATCGGACACGTGGCTTCCGCCGGAGACGCTCGCGGGCCTGCGGGTGCGGATTGACCCGTACCCAGACCTCGGCCATCAGCTGTCCACCTGGATCGCGGGGTACCTGTGGGCCCGGGACCTCGGCGTCCCGTACTTCGGTGGCGACGTGTCGAAGGACACGAAGGGACTCCTCGACCTCTCGGTGCTGACCTCGGAACCGCCCGCCGGACCCACAACGGAGCGGCGCCTCGCAGCGACGGGGTTCGAGAACGAGACGTGGTCGCTTCCGGCGCTGCAGCAGTCGGTGACCCGTGCGTCGACCAGCTCTGCGCGGCCCTGGACCGGGCGGATGGCGCTCGACCAGCGGCGATGGGATCAGACCCCGATCGCGGGACCGCTGCGCCGGGCGGTACTCGCCGGCTACCTCGGAGCAGACCTGCTGCAGGCCGAAGCCGACGCGGAATACGTCGCCATCCATGCGCGGCGTGGAGACATCGGTCCGATGACGCACCCGGACCGTTGGATCGACGTGGCCTTCTACGAGCGCCTGATCGCGGAGATCCGGACCGTGCCGCAGTTCCGGATCGCGCCCATCAGGCTCTACACGTCCGGAGACGCAACTGATCTCCGTGGCTTGGAGCAGCTCGGAGTGGTCATCAAGGACACCGGCGGCCGCGATCGCGACTTCGTCGAGATCGCGGCCGCGCGACTCGTCGTGGCCGCGCCGAGCTCCTTCGGGTTCCTGGCCGCCCTCGTCTCGCGATCTCCGGTCGTCGCGAGAGTCCCGTGGTGGCACCACGTTCCCGACACCGGTCGGTGGCTTGCCTACCAGGCGAGCCGTGGACTCGACACCAGGCGGCTGGAGCAGCTCGCCGCCGGAAGTCCTTCGTGACCTCGAACGGCCGTCGGCTCGTCGCAGGCGCATCGTGGGTCTACGGGCTCCAGCTCCTGACCATCGTCGTCCAACTCGGGTACGCGGCTCTGACCTCTCGGCTCGCTGACCCTGCGGTCTTCGGCGCCTACAGCGTCGCGCTCTCGATCGCAGCCCTCGTCAACTTGCTGGGTTCCGGCGGGTTGTCCCAAACTGCCGCGCGAGCTCCGAACGCGGATCGAGCGTCGACGCGCCCCCTGGCCACGTACGCCCTCCTCCTCGGCGGGGGAGCCGCGGTGTTCACCCTGCTCACAGCAGGACTGTGGAGTGCCGTCTGGGCCGCCCCTCAGGCCGCCGGTGCCGTCCGTCTGCTCGCGCTGAGCGCCGCCGTCATGCCGTTCCTCAGTCTGAGCACCGGCCTCCTGCGTCGCCAGGGCATGTTCCGGGAGATGGCGATCGCGACGTTCGGGGCGAACGTGGCTGGCATGGTCTTCGGTCTCGTCGCCGTGTTGATCTTCCGCAGCCCGGAGTCGCTTGCCGTCTCCGCGATCGTCGGGCAGTGGGGGACCCTAGCGTGGGCCGCGAGTCGACTGCGTGGGGGACTCGTTCCAGGACGCTTGGCGCTCCGCTCTGACAACGTCCGCTTCAGCACGAAGCTGGTGGCCGTCTCGGTGTTCCAGTACATCTCGGGGAACGCACCGCGATGGAGTGTCAGCCACTTCATCGGCGCGGGGGTGCTCGGGGCCTGGAACCGCGCCGATGTCCTCTCCACCGTTCCGTTCGCCCAACTGCAGAACGCGCTGCTGCAGGTGATCTACCCGGAGTTCCGTCGTTACCCGGTCGGGACAAGCGAGTCACGATCGGCTTGGCTTGACATGCTCAGCCTCATCGCCTGGTTGACGCTCCCGCTCGGAGCGGTGATCGCCGGCGTCGGCCCGCAACTCGTGCACATTGCGCTGGGGCCGGGGTGGGGACTCGCCGCTCAGATACTCCCGCTCCTCGCGCTGCTCGGAGCTGTCCAGCCGTTGATGGTGCTCTTGGCGGGGGCGCTCGAGTCGGCGTCGCTCTTCCGTGCGATCTGGGCCGCCGAGGCCGTGGCGTTTCTCGTGAGCGCGATCGGAGTCGTCATGGTCGCCACTCGGCATGACTACGTGTTCGCTCTGCTGGCCCTCATCGGCGCGACGGTCGGTCGGCACTTCGTGCACATTGCACAAGCCCGGCGGGTGGGAGCGGTCCGCCTGTCCGAACTCGTCAGGGGCTACGCGCAACCCGTCGTCTTCGCGGTCGTGCTCTACGGCTCGCTGCTGGCGCTCGCCGCCGGGGGGGCGTCGGTCGCGAGCCTCCCAGCAGGGATCATCGGCCTGGTAGCCCTCGTCACGTGGGTCCTCGTCGCACGAAGCGCGTTGCCGCCGCTCAAGATCCTCCGTCGTCGTGGGATCCTCGGACAGCGAGCTGGCGAAGCGTGACCACCTACACCGTCGCAGGCCTGCTATCCGGCAGCAGAGACGCCTATGCTCGTCACATCACGACGGAAGGTCGGCGGTGAAACCGGTATTCCTCGTCTACACGTTCCAAGACGCCGAACACTTGGGCGAGCTCGTGAACGCGCTCGGCCCACACCGAGTCTTCGTCCATGTGGATGCCAAGGTGGACGTCGGAGATTTCGAGGCGGCCCTGGAACGCACTGGAAACGCTGTCCTCCTCGATGACCGTGTGCAGGTCAACTGGGGCGGCTACTCGCAAGTCCGCGCGATCCGGGCGCTCGTGCAGAAGGCACTCGAGTTCGCTGACGATGACGACTACCTCGTGCTGCTCTCCGGGTCGGACTACCCGCTGCGGCCGGTCGATGAGTTGCTCAAGCACCTCCGGTCCCATCCCGGGCGGCAGTACCTGCGTGCGTTCGAGATATCGAGCAGCGAGCAGAAGTACCGTCGCCAGGTCGACCGCCGACACCATCGGGACTTGTCATTCCTGTCCAAACGGACTGGGAACAGGATGCTCCGAAGAGTCCGCAACGGCGTGATCAAGGTGCTCGACGGGCCGCTGAGCTTGCGGCACGCACCGGTGCCTCCTACGGGGATGAAGATCGGACACGGTGGGACGCACTTCGCGGTGACCGCGGCGTGCATGCGCGCCATGGAAGCGATCGTGACTCCCGAGGTCGAGCGCTACTTCGAGGCGGTCTTCTGTCCGGAGGAGAAGTTCTACCACTCGTTGGTCATGCGCACGCGGTTCTCCACCGCAACCCCCGCCGGAGGATTCGAGCCGTACGTCGGACCTGGCAACTGGCGGTACGCCAACCTCCACCTGATCGATCCGACGCTCGTCAGGGTGTTCACGATCGATGATTGGCCGGAGATCGTTGCCAGCCCGCAGTTCTTCATCCGGAAGGTCGTCTCCGGCCCGAGTACGAGTCTCCGGACGAAACTGAACGTCGAGCGGCTTCGCCCGGCACCACTGAAGTAGAGCAGACGAGAAAAGGGAAACGTTGCAGAAGAAGGCCCTGATCACCGGCATCACCGGGCAGGACGGCTCGTACCTCGCAGAGCTGCTGCTCCGCAAGGGGTACGAGGTCCACGGCCTGATCCGTCGCGCCTCGACGTTCAACACCTCGCGGATCGACCACCTCTACGTCGACCCGCACGAGTCGGGCGCGAAGCTGTTCCTGCACTACGGGGACCTCGGCGACGGTGCACGACTCGTCAGCCTCCTCAGCGAACTGAAGCCGGACGAGGTCTACAACCTCGCGGCGCAGTCACACGTGCGGGTGTCGTTCGACGAGCCGGAACACACCGGTGACGTGACGGGTGTGGGCACGATGCGCATGCTCGAAGCGGTCCGGGTCTCCGGCATCCACACGCGCTTCTACCAGGCGTCCTCCTCCGAGATGTTCGGGGCGACCCCGCCGCCGCAGAACGAGGAGACGCCGTTCTGGCCGCGTTCTCCGTACGGTGCAGCGAAGGTCTACAGCTACTGGGTGACCCGGAACTACCGCGAGGCGTACGGCATGTTCGCGGTGAACGGCATCCTGTTCAACCACGAGTCGCCGCGACGTGGTGAGACGTTCGTCACCCGGAAGATCACCCGTGCAGTCGCGCGGATCAGGGCCGGCCTCGAGGACCACGTGTACCTCGGCAACCTCGACTCCGTCCGCGACTGGGGGTACGCCGCCGAGTACGTCGAGGGCATGTGGCGGATGCTGCAGGTCGACGAGCCGGACGACTTCGTCCTGGCGACCGGCGGTGACTTCACGGTCAAGGACTTCCTCACGACCGCGTTCTCCCACGCAGGCCTGAACTGGGAAGACCACGTGCGCTTCGACGAGCGGTACCTGCGACCGAGCGAGGTGGATGCGCTGGTCGGTGACGCGTCGAAGGCCAAGGAGAAGCTCGGCTGGGAGGCGACGGTCGACACCGCCGAGCTGGCGAGGATCATGGTGGACGCGGACATCGCAGCCCTCGAGCACGAGGGCAGCCCGTGGATCGACACCGTCCGACTCGAGAGCTGGGGATCCTGATGACCACGACCGACTTCACTCCCGGTCCGATCAACCGGGCGGACCGCGTCTACGTCGCGGGACACCGCGGTTTGGTGGGCTCGGCGGTCTGGCGCAAGCTCGAGTCGGAGGGCTTCACCGACATGGTCGGGCGGAGCTCCTCCGAGCTGGACCTGAAGGACCGCGGCGCCGTGTTCGCCTTCTTCGCCGAGCAGCAGCCGAAGCACGTTGTGCTGGCGGCAGCCAAGGTCGGCGGGATCATGGCGAACAACACCTACCCGCACGACTTCCTGAGCGAGAACCTGCAGATCCAGGTCAACGTGATGGACGCGGCTGTGGAGCACGGCGTCGAGCGGCTCGTCTTCCTCGGGTCGTCGTGCATCTACCCGAAGATGGCCGAACAGCCGATCCACGAGGACGCGCTCCTCACCGGGCACCTCGAGCCCACCAACGACGCGTACGCGATCGCCAAGATCGCTGGCATCCTGCAGGTGCAGGCCGTCCGGCGGCAATTCGGGCGCCCGTGGATCTCGGCCATGCCGACGAACCTCTACGGCCCGGGCGACAACTTCTCGCCCACCGGTTCGCACGTCCTGCCGGCCCTCATCCGCCGGTACGACGAAGCGGCCCGAACGGGTGCGGCGCGCGTCGAGAACTGGGGGACGGGCTCACCCCGTCGTGAGTTCCTGCACGTCGACGACATGGCGGCGGCGGTCTTCCACCTGATGGAGCACTACGACGGTCCGGACCAGGTCAACGTCGGGACCGGGTCCGACGTCACCATCAAGGAGATCGCCGAGACGATCGGCAGGATCGTCGGCTTCACCGGTGAGACGGTCTGGGACACCACCAAGCCGGACGGCACGCCGCAGAAGCTGCTCGACGTATCCAAGCTCGCGGATGCCGGCTGGACTGCGCAGATCGGGCTCGAGGCAGGCCTCCGCAGCACCATCGACTGGTACCGCGAACACGTGGACACCGTGCGTCAGTGATGTGGGCTGGACACGGGGAACCGTAGGATCGCCTCATGTCCGACCTGCCCAAGTCGCGACGCACTGCAGCACACCGGGGATCCAGGGCCCGGATCGTCTTGTGGATCGTCCTCGCCCTCGTCCTGCTGCTCATCCTCGCCGTCGCCTGGGTGGGAGTGCGTGGTGCGCTCGCGAAGGGACACCTCGAACGAGCGGTCGGTGACGTCGACACACTGCGCTCCCAACTCACCGGTGGCGACACCGCCGCCGCGCAGAAGACCGCGAAGCACCTGGAGCGTGAAGCGGGGGCAGCTCGTTCGTTGACGGGTGATCCGATCTGGGGGGCCTCGCAGAACGTCCCGTTCTTCGGGGCCAACCTGCGTGCAGTCCGCCAGGTCTCCGTCGTCGTGGACGATGTTGCCCGGAACGCGGTGACCCCGGTCGCCGACGTCATCGGCGGTCTCGGAACCGACTCGTTCGCGCCGAAGAACGGCAAGGTCGACCTGCAGCCGATCGTGGACGCGCAGCCGGCCGTCGCGAAGGCGACGACGACCCTGGCACGGGCTGACCGCGATGCGGACGCGATCGACACGAGTGACACGTTGTCCCCGGTGACGACCGCGGTTGCCGAGCTACGGAACGCGTTGTCGTCCGCTTCTGCGCAGGTGACCACCGCGAACCGGGTCGTGCAGCTCGCGCCGGCGATGCTGGGCAACGACGGTGAACGGAACTACCTGCTGTTGTTCCAGAACAACGCCGAGTTGCGCGCGGGTGGCGGGATCCCGGGAGCCGTGGCGCTCCTCCAGACCGATGACGGTGCCATTCACCTGCAGAACCAGACGTCCGGTGGCTCGTTCGGTCCGTACGCGCAGCCGATCCTGCCGCTGACCCCGGACACGACTGGTCTGTACGGCAGCATCACCGGGAAGTACATGCAGGACGTCACCCTGACCCCGCGTTTCGACGTCTCGGCGAAGCTCGCTCGGGCCATGTGGAAGCAGAAGTTCGGCGAACAGGTCGACGGCGTGCTGGCGATGGACCCGGTGACGCTGGGCTACATCCTCAAAGCCACCGGACCGGTGAAGCTGCCAACCGGGGACACGCTGACGTCGGACAACGCGGTCAAGCTCCTACTGAGCGACGTGTACGCGAGGTACCCGGATCCGGTCGTGCAGGACGCCTTCTTCGCCTCCGCCGCCAGCGCCGTGTTCGACAAGGTCGCGAGTGGTGACTTCGACCCCCAGCAGTTCGTCTCCGCCCTGACCCGGAGCACCGGTGAGGACCGACTACGCCTGTGGAGCGCGGACCGGGCCGAGCAGCGCCGCATCAGCGGTACCGCTGTGGCCGGCGAACTCCCGACCGAGTCTGCGTCGTCACGAGAGTTCGCGGTGTACCTGAACGACGGCACCGGCTCGAAGATGGACTACTACCTCGAGAAGACCGTGTCAGTCGGCAGCTCGGTGTGCCGGAAGGACGGTCGTCCCACGTCGGTCCTCGAGGTCACCATCAAGAACACTGCACCCGCCGACGCGGCGACGAGCTTGCCCGAGTACGTCACGGGTGGTGGCGACTTCGGTGTGGAGCCGGGCAAGATCAAGACCCTGATCGCGACCTACGCGCCAGAGGGCGCGATCTTCCTCGGCGCGACGAAGGACGGCAAGACGACCGCGGTGCAGACGGCGACCGACGGCGGACACCCCGTGGCGCAGTTGCAGACACTGCTCGCACCGGGCCAGAGCCTGACCTACCGCGTCGCGTTCCTCGGCGCGAGCAAGTACGCGAAGGCCCCCGTGCAGGCGAGTTCCACCCCCGGAGTCCGCCAGTCCGAGACCAAGCCGATTGCGTTCGAGTGCGAGCAGCCCCTCGCCGCCGGGTGAGCCGACCATCCCGTTAACGCGGATGGGACGCCCCCTCTCCGGGGGTGATCGGTCCCGGCTGTCCGACGCCACAGGTAGCGGATGTGGCGGTCAGGCTCCCGGAGGGACGAGATGGATGTCCGTCTGATCTGGGATTTCCTCATCGGATCCAGCCCGATGGCACCTTGACGGCGACTCGGTTGCCCGCTCGTCCGGGGTGAACACATGACGACCAATGACCGAAATCCACGCCTTCTGGTACCGAGCTGTGAAACTCCGGTAGATTGAGGCAACTTCGCCATCACAACCGCCAGTTTCTTGGCCGGGGACAACCACGGGCGGATCAGCGGGCTCTGGGTGTCAGGGTCTGGATCTTCAGATCTTTAGGGGAACCACATGAAGAAGCTCATCGCTGCGGTGGTGCTGGCTGGGGCCGCACTGCTCGCCACGCCGACCGTCGCCAATGCCGCCGGTTACACGCCTGACTCCGACGTCTCCGTCTCCGGCACCGCCGTTGCCGGTGGTACCGCCTCCGTGAACTTCACCGAGGGTGCGTTCCAGGACAACGAGACCGTCAACGTCCAGGTCACCGGTGCCGGTGCGGTCACGCTCGGCGCGCTGCCGACCACGACCGTCTCGAAGACCTACACCGCTGCCTCCGACGGTTCACTCGCCGTCAAGGTCACCTTCCCGAAGGGCGCTTCGGGTACCTACAACCTGACCGCCACCGGCGCGACCTCGGGTGTCGTCGGCTTCGCCGCCTTCACCGTCGCCCCGGCTGACGCTGCTGCTGCTGTCCCCGCTGCGGGTGCTGGCTCCGGCACCGACGGCACCCTCGCCTTCACCGGTTCGACCGTCTCCGCTCTGGCCCTCTGGGTCGCCGGCGGTGCCGTCGTCCTCGGTGGTGGCCTCCTGCTGGTCCGCGGCTCGGTCCGTCGTCAGCGCGAGTCCGTCTGAGTCTCGAGCCACTGAACGAAGCCCCCGGAGCGAATCGCTCCGGGGGCTTCGTCGTGTCCGCGTGTCAGTGACGCCGTCGGTGTGCCGCCCACGACAGCACCAGCACCCCGAGCAGCGAGCCCAGAACCGCACCCAGGCCGTTCGCCAGGACGTCGGCCACTGATGCGGTGCGCGCGGGTAGGAAGAGCGCCTGGCCGGTCTCGATGCCGACGCTGACGACCAGGCCCGCAGCCGCACCGGCCCACCACCACCGAGCGCCCGCGAGCAGGACCACGAGCAGGCCCAACGGGACGAAGAAGACCACGTTCGACAACGACTCGACCGTGCCGTAGCCGAACCAGTCGGGCGCCCCGTGGCGATGAGCGATCGCGATCACCCGGTCGAGCGTCGGATCGGCTGCCGCGTCGACGGGTGAACCCCAGAACCCGACGAGCACCACCGCGACGCCGTAGGCGGCGGCGAGCCACGTCGCGACCCGACGGCTGCGGCTGGTGGCCGGGGCGCGCCCTGGATCGCGGGGCCTGTCGGAGGTCACCCGACCGACGGTAGCGAGCCGCGCCTCCAGACCGGCTCCGCAACCACGCGTACCCCGTGCGCCGCCGATCCGGAAAACGAGTACCCCGATCGCTGGCGTGTACCCCGGAAAGACGTCACACCACCCCGGAAACCCGGGGGACACCGATGGGCCGCATTGACAGAACCCGTGAATCAACGGGCATCGCTGGCGGTTCGGGCCGTGGTTCTCGTAGCGTTCTGGTGTCAGCAGATGTACCCCGGATCGTGAAGGAGAGCGACATGAGCATCACCGTCAACAACGCGACGCAGGCCGAGGTCACCCTCGACACCGACACGGTCGACACCATCGCGATCCTCGAAGCCGACGCGGCGACCTCGACCCGTCCGACCCGCGCGAAGGTCACCTGGGTGCAGGAAGACCAGGGCGAGTGGATCGCCGGCTACGGCGGGTACTTCGGCGGCAGCGTCGACAAGCGCGACGGCCGTTTCGTCGCCTCGGACACCTTCGGCCTCGTCGTCGGAGAGTTCGCATCGCTGGAAGAAGCGCAGACCAAGCTCGAGGACCAGCTCCACGTCATGCTCCCGTCGGTCATCCGACCGGTCGAGTAGGCACCAGCGGCGCCGTCGGCGCCCGTCCCACCATGCACCATCGGCGTCCGCGACGCCCGCAGCACCAGTACGCAGCAGAGCCCGAAGGAGCACCACCATGAGCATGACCGCCGATCACCACCAGCAGACCGAAGTGACGCTGGACACCCGGACGATCGAGGTCATCGCCGAAATCGAGGCGCAGGTCGTCGCCGACACCGCGCCGGCTCGCGTCCGCATCAGCTGGGCGCAGCCCGACACGGGGCTCTGGGTCGCCAACTACGGCGGGTACTACGGCGGCACCGTCGACCGGCAGGGCACGCACTTCTTCGTCGCCGACACGTTCGGCGAGTACGTGGGGGACTTCCGCTCCCTCGACGAGGCGAAGGGGCGTCTGGCCGAGCGGCTGCACGTGCTGCTGCCGGACGTGATCCGCGCCACCGCCTGATCCGGACCACGTTCGTACCCCCCCGATACCCCACCGGAACCCGGTGGGGTTTTCGTGTGCCCCGATCGGGTGAAACGGGCTTGAGGTGCCCGTACCCCCACAACGAGTGGTCCCCCCTATTGGGGACCCGTCCTGTCCCCATTTCGCTGTCGAGACCTGCCAGTATCAACCCGGCGCCACCGCCCGTCCTCCCTGAACCGACGGCCGTGGATCAGGTGCCCGCATCGTCTCGACCCGAAAGTGATCATGCTGCCTGCTTCCCAGGGCACCGCTGTGCCTCGACGCCGCTTCGGCGTCCGAACCGTCGCCGTGTTCGGCGCCGCGCTGCTCGTCGGCGCCGGTCTCTCGACGACCACGGCGGTCATCGCCGCCGAGCCTGCCTCGGCCGTCGATGCGACCCAGAACGGTGCACTCGTCTGCTACCCGCAGAACACGCTGTACGCGATCGACCGGTCCGGCAAAGTCGTGGCCGTCGACATCAGCGAAGGCGACACCAAGGGCACGACGAAGGACCTCGTCACCCTCGGCGCCGAGGCGAACAACGGTCTCGGTATCTCGCGCGAGGGTGTCTCGATGTTCGCTGCGGCGAACGGCGGGACCGCGACCCTTCGTCAGTACGACCCGAAGACGGGCGTCGCCAGCGACCCGGTCGCGACCGACACGACACGGTCCGTGATCCGTGGTGCCGTGAACCCGGCGACGGGCATCTACTACTACGGCGACGGCACCGGTTGGCTCGGGGCGTACCGCCCCGCGACCGACACGACGCCGGCGAAGTACCTCGGTCAGGTCGGGCAGATCAACGGCCTCGCCACGCGGAACGCTGCCGACACAGCGAACGCGAACGGCGACTTCGCATTCAGCTCCCGCGGACTGTTCTTCGTCGTCGCGGCGAACCACGTGTACCGCGTGAACACGAACGAGGTCCCGACGACACCGGGCACCACAGCGATGACGACGACCGAGATCGCAACCCTGCCGTCCACCACGAACAGCCCGGGCATCGCGTTCTCGTCCGACGGGTACCTGTACGTGTCGAACACCGTGACGGCGAACAACGTCTCCACGACCACGATCTACCAGCTCGACCCCACCTCGGGTGCGCAGGTCCGCAGCTTCCCGATCGTCGGCAACTACGCCGCCAGCGACCTGGCCAGCTGCAACTACGCCGACACCGTCACCGGTGAGGCGAGCGTCGACAAGCGCTGGAACAGCAGTGACCAGTTCAAGCTCTCGATCACCGGCGGCGGCATCACCCCGAACGACGGGACGACCGGTACCACCAGCGGCAGCGCCACGGGCGTCCAGGCACAGAAGGCGGGCGCGGTCCTGACCACGCCGAACAAGGACTACACGGTCACGCAGACCGCCGACGGCACCACCGACCCGGCAAACTACGACACGACGTGGAAGGCCGTCGACCGGGGCACCAACGCGGTCATCGCCGAGGGCACCGGGAACACCGGCACCTTCACGTTCCCCGCAGCCACGACCGCCGACGGCACCGACGTCATGGTGACCTTCACCAACACGCTCAAGGCCGTCCACGTCACCACCACCTCGGACACCGGCAACACGCCGAACGGCACCACGCTGACCGTGCCCGCGAAGGGCGTCCTGGCGAACGACAGCGGCACCGGCCTGTCCGTCGTGTCGAACACCACGCCCGCCCACGGCACCGCGACCGTGAACCCCGACGGCTCGTACACGTACACCCCGGCCGACGGCTTCTCGGGCACGGACACCTTCCAGTACACGGCGAAGGACTCCTCCGGCCAGACGTCGACCAGCACCGTGACGATCACCGTCGCCCCGGCGGGCACCGACGACGCGTTCAGCGTGCACGCCGGCCAGACCGCCACCGCGGACGCGAAGACGGGTCTGCTCGCGAACGACCACGGCACCGGCCTGACGATCACGGGCAACACGAAGCCCGCCCACGGTGACCTGACCGTCGAGCAGAACGGTTCGTACTCGTACACCCCGATCGCCGGTTACTCCGGTCCGGACTCCTTCACCTACACGGCGAAGGACGGCGACGGCGCGGCGATCAGCGGCACGGTCACCATCACGGTGCTGCCGACCGCGGGCACCGACACCGTCACCGCGACGGCCGGAGCCGCCACGTCCGACACCGCCCCCGGCCTGCTCGCCAACGACCTCGGCTCGGACCTGACGGTCACCGGCAGCACCAAGCCGTCGCACGGTGACGTCGTCGTCGCGAAGGACGGCAGCTACACCTACACGCCCACCACCGGGTACTCCGGCCCCGACTCCTTCACGTACACCGTCACCGACGGCAGCGGGGGGACCGACACCGTGACCGTGACCGTGAACGTCGCCCCGCTGGCGAAGGACGACACCGTCCGTGTCGCCGCCGGCAACACCTACACCGCCGGCTCCCGCGCCACCGGCGTCCTGGGCAACGACCTCGGCACCGGCCTGACCGTCTCGTCGAACACGAAGCCCGCGCACGGCGAGCTCACCCTCGACAAGGCGACCGGTGCGATCACCTACACGCCGGCCGACGGGTTCTCGGGCACGGACTCGTTCCGGTACACCGCGACGGACACCGCCGGTGCGCCGACGACCGCCACGGTGACCATCACGGTCAACCCGACGATCGCGAACGACACCACGACGACGAGCGCCGGCACCCCGGTGAACGTCGACGTGCAGCACAACGACCGTGGCACGGACCTGGTCACCACGATCGTCACCGGTCCGGCGAACGGCACCGCCGTGGTCGCCGAGGACGGCACCGTCGACTACACGCCGTCGGGCGACTTCTCCGGCACCGACTCGTTCACCTACACCGTGACCGACGGCTCGAAGGTCACCACCAGCCCTGCGACGGTCACCGTCACCGTCAAGCCGGTCGCGAACGGCGACACCGTTTCGACGAAGTCCGGCGAGACGCTGACCATCGCGCCGACGACGCTCACCGGCAACGACAAGGGAACGAAGCTGACCGTCACCGACGCGGCCGCCGGGCAGGACGCCGACGGCACGACGCACGGTGACGTCGCGATCGACCCGGCCACCGGCGTCATCACCTACACGCCGAAGCCCGGCTTCTCGGGCACCGACACCGTCACCTACACGGTGCGGGACGACTCCGGCCAGACCACGACCGGCACGATCACCGTCGTCGTCGGCCCGATGGCCACCCCGGACACCGCGACCGCCACCGCCGGCACCACGCTGACCGTGGGCGGGGACGGCGACGACCGCACGGGCGTGCTCGCGAACGACGAGGGCACGAAGCTCACCGCCACGGTCGACCTCGAGCCCGCGAACGGCGACCTCGAGCTGGCGGAGGACGGGTCGTACACGTACACCCCGAAGGACGGCTTCTCGGGCACGGACACCTTCACCTACACGGCGAAGGACCTCTCCGGCGGGACGGCCACGGGTGTGGTGACCATCACGGTCAAGCCCGGCACCGAGCCGGACGAGATCACGGTCACGGCAGGCGGCAGCAAGACGGTCACCTCCGCCGACCTGACCGGCAACGACCACGGCACCGGCCTGTCCGTGCTCGACATCCCCGTCGGCAAGAGCGGCACGAACGGCACCGCGGTCCGGAACGACGACGGCACCGTCACCTACACGCCGAAGCCCGGCTTCTCGGGCACCGACGAGTTCACGTACACGGTCACCGATCGCAACGGCCTCACGAACACCGGCACGGTCTCCGTCCGGGTCACCCCCGTCACGGCGGGTGGCTCCACGACCACCGACGCCGACGGTTCCATCACCGTCCCAGCCGACAAGGGCGTGCTCGACGGCGCCACCGGCACCGACCTGCACGTCACGGGCAACACCGACCCGTCGCACGGTGACGTCGTCGTCGACGAGGACGGCGGGTACACCTACACGCCGAAGCCCGGCTACTCCGGTCCGGACTCGTTCGACTACACCGTCACCGACGGCGCCGGCGGGACCACCACCGGCACCGTGACGATCGTCGTCGCACCGAAGGCCGTCGCCGACACCGCGACCACCACCGCCTCGACCCCGGTCGACGTCGTGGTCACGGGCAACGACTCCGGCACGAAGCTCACCGTCACCGCGGTCACCAAGCCCGGTCACGGCGAGGCCGCGATCACCGGAGGCGCAGCCGGCACCGGCACCGTCACGTACACGCCAGCCGACGGCTTCTCCGGCACGGACACGTTCACCTACACGGTGACCGACCCGACCGGCGGCACCGCGACGGCGACCGTCACGGTCACGGTCAAGCCCGTCGCCGTCGCGGACACCGTGCGCACCAGCGCCGGCACCGCGCTGGCCATCGCCGGCACGACGCTGACCGCCAACGACCACGGCACGACGCTCACGGTCACCGGCCACGGCGACGCCGCGCACGGCTCCGTGACCAAGGGCACCGAGCCCGGCTCGCTCGTCTACCTGCCGAAGAAGGGCTTCTCCGGCACGGACACGTTCACGTACACCGTCACGGACGGCTCCGGCCAGACCACGACGGCGACCGTGACGGTCCTCGTCGGCGTCGCCGCCGTCGACCAGTGGCACACCATGCAGACCAACCAGGTGATGCGCACGTCGTCGTCGAACGGCGTCCTCGTCGGTGACTCCGGTTCCGGCCTCTGGGCATCGATGGAGACGAAGCCACAGCACGGGCGACTCGCGCTGGCGAAGAACGGCTCGTACGTCTACACACCGCCGGCAGACTGGTCAGGCCGCGACTGGTTCACCTACGCGGCGAACGACGCCGAGGGGCACACCGCGCTCGCGCTCGTCGTGATCGACGTCACCCCGACGGCAGCGGACGACAAGGCAGCCACGAAGGCCGGCAAGTCGATCACCGTCGCCGGCCCCGGCGTGCTCGGCAACGACCACGGTACCGACCTGACGGTCGTGACCTCCGGCACGGCGGGGCACGGCACGGTCTCGATCGCCGCGGACGGCACGTTCGTCTACACCCCGGCGAAGGGATTCTCCGGCACCGACACCGTGACCTACCGGGCGCAGGACGGCTCGGGTCAGCAGGTCGACGCCACCGTCACCGTCACCGTCGGCATCGACGCGACGAAGGACGCCGGCCACACCATCGCCGGCACGCCGATCGCCCGCGACGCCGCCCACGGTCTGCTCGCCAACGACCAGGGCACCCGCCTCACCGCAGCGCTGGACCGGGGGCCGGCCCACGGCACGGTGACGGTCCAGCCCACCGGCGCGTACGTCTACACCCCGGCCGCCGGCTTCACCGGCACGGACACCTTCACCTACACGGTGACGGACGCCTCGGGGCAGACCACCACCGCCACCGCCACGATGACGGTCGTCGCCGCCGCGGTCGCGAAGGACGACTCCGCCACCGGGACCGTCGGGCACCAGGTCACGATCGACCCGCTCGACAACGACTCCGCCTCGGGCGGTGCCACCTTCGAGACGGGCACCCTGCACCTGATCGACCCGGAGACGGGCAAGCAGTCCGACCGCGTCGTCGTCAGCCACGAGGGCACCTGGACCGTCCGCGACGGCAAGGTCGTCTTCACCCCGGCGAAGGGCCACACCGGCACCGCGTTCATCGGCACCGCGTTCATCGGGTACACGGTGACGGACAGCAACGGCCAGACGGTGACGGCGACCATCACGGTCACCTACCCGACCGGCATCGCGGCAGCGGTCCACACCGCGGAGCTCGCCTTCACCGGTGCGACCGGCCTCGTCGGCCTCGGCCTCGCGGCGATCGCACTGCTCCTGGCCGGCGTGCTGCTCGTGACGCGTCGCCGCATCGCGGCGGGCATCGCAGCCGCCCCGGGGATCCGACGCAGCGCGCGTCCGTAACCACCGCGGTCGACCGGGAGGCCCGGATCACGTCAGCCGACAGGCAGACGTGATCCGGGCCTCCCGTCGTCGTGCCGTGGTCGCGTCCGACGTACGCCGTCACGCGGGGCGGTGCGGCTCCGCCGCTCGCTAGCCTCGGAGGATGAGCGACCGACCCACCGCACCCGGCCGGCCCACGGCGATCGTGACCGGCGGGACCAGCGGCATCGGACGCGCCGTCGTCGAGGAGCTCCGCCGGACCCACGAAGTGATCGCCGTCGGGCGTGACCGCGTGCGGCTCGACGAGGTCGGGGCGCTCGACCACGTCACCGCCGTGCAGCTCGACCTGACCGACGCCGCCGGGTTCCCGGCCTTCGCCGACTCGGTGCCGGAGCTCGACGTCCTGGTGCACAACGCAGCGATCGTCGAACGCCTGCGTGTCGAGGACGCCCGCGCCGAGGACTGGCAGCGCGCCTTCGCCACCAACGTCATCGCGCCGGCCGAGCTCAGCCGGGTCTTCCTGCCGCACCTGCGCCGGGCCGCCGGGTCGGTCGTCGTGATCAGCTCGGGCGCCGCTCGACGGGCCGTGCCGAACAGCACCGTGTACTCCGCGTCGAAGCACGCGCTGCAGGCCGTCACCGACGGGCTCCGCCAGCAGGTCAGCGCCGACGGGATCCGGGTGAGCACCGTCGCGCCGGGACCGACCGACACCCCGCTCGCGCACACCGGCGACCGGTACGGTCCGGCCGACCCCGACGTGGTGCGGAGCGAACCGTCGACCGTCGCCTCGGCCGTGCGGTTCGTGATCGACGCCCCGCGGGACTCCCAGATCGCCGAACTGTGGGTGCGTCCGAGCGTCGAGTAGGGCGGCGTCTCGCTGGCTACGCCACTGGTTCGATGAGCTGCGGGCCGTCGTTCTTCACGCTGTTCACGGTGCGGGCGACCTCGTACTGCTCCAGGCCGGCCGCGACCGTCAGCGACTCGTGGTCGAGCAGGGCCAGCAGGTCGTCGGTCGGCAACTCGCCGCCGAGCCAGTCGTCGTAGCCATCGGGCGTCAGGAACGCCGGCATCCGGTCGTGCACCTCGCCCGGGGCAACGTGGGCGTCGCGCGTGATGATCGCCAGCGACAGCCGCCACTTGTCCGGGTCGCCCTCGGGCTTGGTCGGGTCCGGCCAGGCGCTCACGACCCCGGCCATCGCCAGGGCACCGCCGGGCTCGTGCACGAAGTGGGGCTCCTTGCCGTCCTCGCGCACCACCCACTCGTAGTAGCCCTGCGCCGGCACGATGCAGCGGTTCGTCGCGAAGGCCCGCTTGAACATGCCGCTCGTCGCGACCGTCTCGATGCGGGCGTTGATCGGCTTCGGGCGCTGCTTCTGGAAGTCCTTCGCCCAACTCGGCACGAAGCCCCAGCTGATCTGCGGCAGCTCGCGTTCGCCGTGCCGCTGGCGCACCGCGAACACGGGGTCGGTCGGGGCGACGTTCCAGCTCGGCACCAGGCCCGTCCCCACGACGCCGGTGTCCTGGTCGACGTGCTCGGTCCGGCCGGCGAGCTCACCGAGGAGCTCGGGCAACAGATCGGCCGTGGTGTCGGAGACGACGAACCTTCCACACATGCGCCCAGTGTGCTCCGTGCCCCCGACAGTCGCGCGGGCGGTGCTGTTCCCTTGTCCCTCACGAAGTCGGGCCGGCGGGGACCTCCAGCGGCTCGGCGGCCTCGGCGGCGACCCGCGCGCGTTCGGAGCGGCCGAGGCGGACGACGTACTCGACGAGCGACATCGGGGACAGCAGGATCCACGCGAAGGGGAGTACGTGATCGAACCCGAGCAGCAGGCCGCCGGCGACCGCGGCGATTCCGGCGAGGGACACCGGGGTGACCCGCGCGAGCGTGCCGATCAGCCCGCGGCGGAGCAGGACCGTGTCGGTGCGGACGGCCTCGCGGTCCTCTGGACGGACGGGGCGTGGCCGTCGCAGCAGGTAGGGCTGCACCGACCGCCGCACCGAGTTCTGCCACGAGGCCCGCACCTGCCGCCCGTTGATCGTCGCCGAGGGGTCCGGCGGGCGCCGCGTCGGGAAGCACGCGAACGTGAGCAGGCCCACGCCGGCCGCCAGCAGCACGATGGCCGCCACGCTGCGGAGCGGAGGCTGTGCCGTCCAGCCGAGCCGGGCCTCCAGGACGAGCATGCCGACCAACGCGACCACGGCCGCTGCGCCGGACCACCCTGCTGCGCGGCGGACACGACGTGGGTCCAGCGCGTCGTCGACGTGCCGGAAGAAGATCCGCCAACCGAGTGCGAACACGGGTCAGTCGCCCGGCAGCGAGAGCTTGCTGCCCTTCGGGGTGCCGGGCCGGCCGCGGGCGGGCGGTGCCGGCGGGACGGGCGGGAGGGCCTCGGCCTCGACGCGCAGCTGCTCCTGACGGCCGAGGGTGCGGATCCCCACGACGCCGGTGCCGCTCGAGATGACGAGCCACATGGACCACACACCGAGGAACACGATCATCCGGTCGCCGTCGACGGGGGACGTGCAGACGAAGACCACCGTGCCGATGACGAGACCCACCCAGCTGGCGAACTGCAGGAACGAACGGGTGGCGAAGCGGACGATCTGGTCGCGGCTCTCCAGCAGACCGTGGAGCACGGCATCGCGGTGCTGCGGGTCCACCGCCGGAGGGTTCCTGCCGTAGTAACGTGCGATGGCCTCTTGCGTGCGCCAGCCGATGCCCGGGATCGGTGGGACGGCCCATCCCTTCGGGCCGACCGGCGTCATCGATGCGCCGAAGCACCCGAAGCCGGCGGCCACCACGACCGCGACGACGACACCAGCGGGACCGGGAACGGGGTCGTCCAGGCGGTCCAGGAGCACGCCGACGAACAGCAGCACGACGAACGCGGTCGCCGCGACGATCGCGCCGACGAGCACCATGCGGCGGCGGATGCGCTCGCCGATGACCTCGGGCAGTCGCTCCCGGTACACCTGCCACCCGATCTTGAACACGTGTCATGTCTACCCGGTTCGGAGTCGGCGTGCGTCAGAGTCGGCGGCGCCTGACACGCCCGGCGGCGCGCGCCTGGCCGCGCGCCAGGCCCCGGCACCCCGGGCACGCGCAGCACACGTCCAGGTGGGCGCGATGACCTCGGCTCCATGAGTCTCGACATCGTCTACACCGCAGCCGCCCACGCCACCGGAGGCGGCCGCGACGGGCACGTCCGCAGCGAGGACGACCGGCTCGACCTGGACACCCGCCCGCCGAAGGAGATGGGCGGCAGCGGCGAGGGCACCAACCCCGAGCAGCTGTTCGCCGCCGGGTACGCCGCGTGCTTCCTCGGTGCACTGCACGCCGCGGGCAAGGAACTCGACCTCGACACCACCGGCGCCGAGGTCTCCGCCGAGGTCGGCATCGGCGGCACCGGCAACGGCGCCTTCGGCCTGGCGGTCGAACTCGACGTGTACGCACCGGCCGCCCCGCAGGAGCAGCGCCAGCGCCTGGCCGAGCGCGCGCACGAGATCTGCCCGTACTCGAACGCCACCCGCGGCAACATCACCGTCGCGCTGTCGATCGTCGACTAGCGTTCCGGCGTGGTCACCGACGAGACGCGCTGCCCCTGCCTGAGCGGCAACCCCTACGGCGAGTGCTGCGGCCCCTGCACCGCGGCGCGGCCGCGCCGACCGCGGAGCGCCTGATGCGCTCACGCTTCAGCGCGTTCGCGCTGGGACTACCGGAGTACCTGCTGCTCACCTGGCACCCGCGCACCCGTCCGGCGGCCCTCGAGTTGGACGCGTCCCAGCGCTGGACCCGGTTGGACATCCTGACGACGACCTCGGGAGGCCCGTTCGACTCCCGGGGCACGGTCGCGTTCCGCGCGTGGTGGCGTTCCGGCGACGACCGCGGGACGCTCGAGGAGACGAGCGAGTTCGTCCGCGAGCAGGGACGATGGTTCTACGTGGACGGCGTCGTCGCCTGACGGGTCCGCACCACGCCAGCTGACAGGAGTCGACATGCCCGCACGCGACCTCACCCGCTTCGGCGACCGGACCACGGCCGCCGAGGTCGTCGACGGCCTCGACCTGACGGGACGCACGGCGATCGTCACCGGTGCCGCCTCCGGCATCGGGGTGGAGACCGCCCGAGCACTCGCCGGAGCCGGGGCGCGCGTGACGCTCGCCGTGCGGGACGTCGACGCCGGGCGCCGGGTCGCGGACGACATCGCCCGGTCGACGGGGACGGACGCACCGGCCGTCGTCGAACTGCACCTGGACCGTCCGGGCTCCGTCGAGGCGTTCACCGCAGCGTGGTCGGGGCCGCTCGACGTGCTCGTCGCCAACGCCGGCATCATGGACGCGCCCGAGTCGTACACGCCCGCCGGGTGGGAGTCGCAGTTCGCGACCAACCACCTCGGCCACTTCGCCCTCGCGCTCGGGCTGCACGACGCCCTGGCCGCTTCGGGTTCGGCCCGCATCGTCTCGGTGTCGTCGAGCGGTCACGGCGGTTCGCCCGTCGTGTTCGACGACCTGTTCTTCCGCCGGCGTCCCTACGAGCCCGGCCTCGCCTACGGCCAGTCGAAGACCGCCAACGTGCTGTTCGCCGTCGCTGCCGGCCGGCGGTGGGCCGCCGACGGCATCACCGCGAACGCCCTGATGCCCGGCGGGATCTGGACCGGGCTGCAGAAGCACTGGGACCCGGAGGTCCTCGCCGCCACGAAGATCGCCGCCGCCGACGCCGTGAAGACACCGGAGCAGGGAGCTGCGACCTCGGTCCTGCTCGCCACCGCACCGGAACTCGACGGCGTCACGGGCCGCTACTTCGAGGACTGCCACGAAGCCGCGGTGGTGGAGCGGATCGAGGACGGCCTGCACGGCGTGCTGCCCTGGGCGCTCGATCCGGACCAGGCCGACCGGTTGTGGGACGTGTCCGTCGCCCTGCTCGATGCCGAGGCGCGGTCCCGCGGCTGACCGCGGGTCGCCGGTGTCGTCGTCGTCGGCTAGCTGCTGATGACGGCGGGCAGGCCGACAGCCGTGCGCATCGCGCGACGGACGGCGGCCTCGTCGGGCAGCAGCTCGTCCTCGTCGCCGGTCAGGAAGAAGCGGATCTGGCCGATGGCCTGCTCGGTGAGCATGTCGAGGCCGTTCAGCACCCGGCCGCCGGCGCCGGCCCAGCGCGACGCGACGGCGGTCGGCCACGGTTCGTAGGCGACGTCGAACAGCACGGCGTCCGACCCCGACGGCACCAGCTCGAGCGGGTCGGCCGCGCCGCCGGGCAGCGTCGACAGGACGAACCCGTGGTGGGTGCCGGGCAGGTCGGTGAGTGGCAGGACCTCGAGCGAGACGCCGAGCCGCACGGCCAGCTCCACGAGCGACCCGGCCTTCGCGGTGTCGCGCAGGAACACCCGCACGAGCGACGCCCCGAGCCGCACGGCCGCGGTCAGGGCGCTCGCCGCGGTCGCGCCACCGCCCAGGATCGTGGCCTCCCCAGGCAGGTGCCCGAGGGCCTCGACCGGTCGGACGAGCCCCTGGACGTCGGTGTTGGCGCCCGCGCGGACGATGCTGTCGCCCTCGTGGCGGAACGCGACCGTGTTGGCGACCCCGAGCTCATCGACCAACGGGGTCGTGCGGTCGAGGAGCGGCAGCACCTCGCGCTTGAGCGGCATCGTGAGACTCAGCCCGCGCCATCCGGGACCCAGCCCCGCGACGAACGCGTCGAGCCCGCCGGACGCGACCTCGTGCCTCCCGTACGACCACCCCAACCCGAGCGCGTCGTAGGCCGCTTCGTGGAGCGTGGGGGAGAGCGAATGCGCGATGGGGGAGCCGAGCACCGCGAGGCGCGTGCGGTCTGGATCTGGTACGGCCACGATCACCCAGCCTATCCAGCTGATTTCCTGTACGCGCCGTTAGGTTAGGCTACCCTTCGTGATCCGCTCATCCCTTCGTCTCCGACGTGTCCTCGCCGCTGCGGGTGCCGTCGTCGCAGCCTCCCTCGTCCTCGCCGGCTGTGCCTCCGGCTCCAGCTCGTCCGAGTCGTCCTCGGCATCGTCGTCCGACGGTGCCTTCCCGGTGTCCATCACGACCGGCCTCGGCACCACGACGATCGACTCGCAGCCGAAGCGCGTCGTCGCACTCGGCTGGGGCGACGCCGAGACCGCGCTCGAGCTCGGCGTGCAGCCGGTCGGCGCGAGCGACTGGCTCGCCTTCGGTGGCGACGGTGTCGGCCCGTGGCTGAAGGACGCGTACACGAAGTCGCCGAAGATCATCCAGACGCTCGAGCCGAGCTACGAGGACATCCTCAAGCTCAACCCCGACCTGATCCTCGACGTGAAGTCATCGGGCGACAAGGACCGCTACGACAAGCTGTCCGCGATCGCGCCGACCGTCGCGATCCCGAAGGGTGGCGAGAACTACCTCGCCTCGACCGAGCAGCAGACCACGATGATCGCGAAGGCGCTCGGCAAGGAGTCAGAGGGCAAGAAGCTGCTCTCCGACCTCGACGACGCCTACGCCGCGGCGCGCAAGGCCCACCCGGACTTCGAGGGCAAGACCGCCGTCGTCGGTGCGTACAGCTCCGAGGGCTTCGGGGCGTACGCCTCCACCGACAGCCGCTCGTCGTTCATGAAGAACCTCGGGTTCACGATCCCGTCGGCCATCGACAAGGAAGCCGGCAAGGCGTTCTCCGTCACGCTGTCCGACGAGAACCTCGACCTGCTCGACGCCGACCTGACGCTGATCCTGCCGATCTACGTCGACGCGTCGAAGGCCGAGTCGGACCCGCTGTTCCAGAAGGTGCCGTCGGTCGAGGCCGGTCATTACATCGTCTTCGACGACAAGGACGTGTCGTCGGCGTTCTCGATGGGCACCACCGCTGCGATCGAGTGGGCGCTCGACAAGCTGCCGGCGCAGTTCGAGGACAAGCTCGGCTGACCTGGCCTGTCTTCACCCGCGAAAGCGACAGGGTGCCGCCGATGTTCGGCGGCACCCTGTCGCTTTTGCGTGGTGTTCGGGGCTGACGGTGTGGTCGGGACGGCTCAGACGGGGAAGCTCGAGCCGAGCAGCGCGAAGAGCAGCGCGATCAGCGGGAGCGTGCCCTGCTTGAACGCCGAGTTGAGGTACTTGCGGCCGGAGCCGACCAGGATCACCGCGGCGCCGAGCATGCTCGCGGTCGAGAACACGACGAGGGTCCAGCCGGTCGCGGTGTTGCCCGCCAGCACCAGCGCGACACCGAGGATCGCCCCGATCGCCAGGAACAGGTTGTAGAACCCCTGGTTGAACGCCAGGGAGCGGGTCGCGTCGGCCTCGGTCTCGGTCGCGATGCCGAACACCTTGCGGGCGCGTGGACTCGTCCAGATGATGGATTCGAGGAACCAGATGTACACGTGGACGAGGCCAGCGAGGACCGCACACACGCCCGAGATCACGAGCAAGACCGACATGTGCTCATTCTCGCAGGCGTCGGCGGGGTTCGGCTGCGCGTCCGCCAGTAGGCTCGGGGCATGAGCGACGACGTCACCCCGCCCGAGCCCGAAGCGACGGCTGTCGCCGAACTCCGGAGCATCCGGCAGAGCATCGACAACATCGACGCCGCCGTCATCCACATGCTCGCCGAGCGCTTCAAGTACACGCAGCGAGTGGGGCACCTGAAGGCCGAATCGGGCATGCCCGCCGCTGACCCAGACCGCGAACAGGTCCAGGTCGCACGGCTCCGGAGCCTCGCCGCCGAGGCGCACCTCGACCCCGCCTTCGCCGAGAAGTTCCTCAACTTCATCGTCGCCGAGGTCATCCACCACCACGAGCGCATCGCCGGACGCGACGAATGAGCGTCGACCTGCCGACGCTGCTCGTCGGTTCCTACACCGCCACCGGCGGCGGGAACGCGACCGGCATCTCCTTGGTCGACGGCGGCGTTGCCCGCGCGGGCGCGGGCGCGGTCGCTCGTACCGTCGCGGTGCTCGACGATCCCTCGTTCCTCGCCGTGTCGGGCGACCGTGTCTACGCCGTGTCCGAGACGAACGACGGCGGCGTCTCCGCCTTCCGGATGCAGAACGGCGCGCTCGAACACCTGTGGGACGCCTCCGCCGGCGGTGACGCCCCGTGCCACCTGCGGGTCGACCCGTCCGGGGCCCTCATCGTCACCAACTACGTCTCCGGCACCGTCACCGCCATCTCCCTGGCGGCGGCCGAGTCGTTCTCCGCCTCGGTGCTCGCGAGCGACGGCGTCGTCCTGCCCGCCGACGGCGTGCACGGCCGCACCGACCGGCTCGCCGTCCCCGCCTCGGCCATCGCCGTCGCGACCCTCCCGGCCGCCACCGGCCCGGTGCAGGACCGGCAGGATGCGCCGCACGCGCACCAGTCCGTCGCGACGCCGGACGGCACGGTGCTCGTCGCCGACCTCGGCGGCGACGCGCTGCACGAGTTCCGCGTGACCGTGTCGGCCGACGGCGTCCCCACGCTCGAGGCGCTGCGCGTGCACCACGTGGCGCCCGGCGTCGGCCCGCGGCACCTGGCCTGGTACGACGGCGACCTGTTCATCGCCGGTGAGCTCGACGGCGCGGTCCACCGACTCCGCCGCGACGAGTCCGGCTCGCTCGTGACGATCGCCTCGACCCCGACGTTCGAGGGTGCTGTGGGGGAGTCGCTCCTCAGCCACATCGAGGTCGACGACGCCGGACTCGTCACCGTCGCCGTCCGTGGCCGCGACCTGATCGTGGTGCTCGACGCTGCCGACGACGGGCTCGCGCTCGTCGGGTCCGCGTCGTGCGGGGGTGCCTGGCCGCGGCACTTCGCCCGGGTGCCCGGGTACGTGCTCGTCGCCAACGAGCGGTCGGACGCCATCGCCGTGCTGCCGATCGGTGCCGACGGTGTGCCGGGCGAGGCCGTCGAGCAGATCGCCGTCGGGACCCCGACGTGCATCGTCCTGCTCTGACCGTGACCGAGGTCGACCCGTACACCCTGGTCGTCGGGGCGCCGCCGCTGGCGGACTACCTGCGTCTGCGCCAGGACTCCGGACTCTCGCCGAAGGATGCCGAGCAGGGCGCCGGAGCGATCGCCGGCAGCTGGTCGGCGTGCCACGTCGTGGACGCCGACGGCACACCGGTGGCGATGGGCCGGACGATCGGCGACGGCGGGTGGTACTTCCACATCGCCGACATCGCCACCGATCCCGACCACCAGCGCCGTGGGCTCGGACGCCGTGTGGTCGAGTGGCTGCTCGATGACGTCCGCGACCGAGCACCCGCCGGGGCCTTCGTCACGCTCGTCGGGGATCCGCCCGGTCAGCGGCTGTACCGGTCGCTCGGGTTCGACGACGTCGCGCGGAGTCTCGGCATGGCACTCCGACTGGACTGACGCCGACGGGTTGCTAGCGCTCGATCAGGTTCTCGAACGGGCGACCCTCGGCCAGCGCGGCGACCTGCCGACGCATCAGCTCGATCGACCGCGGGACGCTCAGGTCGGTGTTGCCGCCGACGTGCGGCGTGAGGACCGTGTTCGGCGTCGTCCACAGCGGGTGGCCGTCGGGCAGGGGCTCGGGGTCGGTGACGTCGAGCGCCGCGAACAGCCGCTCGGACTGCAGCTCCGCCACCAGAGCATCGGTGTCGACGACCTTGCCGCGGGCGACGTTCACCACAAGGGCGCCGTCCGGCAGTGCGGCCAGCAGCTCGGCGTCGACCAGCCGTTCGGTCTCGTCAGTCAGCGGCGCGATGAGCACGAGGACGTCCGTCGTCGGTGCCAGCTCGGGCAGCTCGCCGAACGCGTGCACGTGGCGACCGTCCTGGTCGCGAGCGGTGCGGGCCACCACGGTGACCTCGGTGCGGAACGCCTCGAACCGGGTGGCGATCGCCGACCCGATCGCGCCGAAGCCGACGACCGTGACCCGGCGGTCGGCCAGGGAACGGGTCTCCCGAGCGTCCCACACACCGTTCGCGCGATCGGCCTGGAACGCCCCGAGCTCACGCAGCGAGGTCAGCGCCAGACCGACGGCGAGCTCGGCGGTCTCGTCGTCGTGGATCCCCCGACCGTTCGCCAGCAGGGCGTGACCGGGCACGTGCGGCACCGCGTGCTCGTAGCCAGCGCTCGGCAGCTGCAGGAGCTCGAGCGCCGGCAGGTCGTGCACGAACTGCCAACGGTGCCGTCCACCGAAGTAGAACGGCAGGAACGTGATGGCGACGTCGTCCGGGCGACCGTACGGCGCCTCGACGTCCCACACGTCCAGCTCGATGCCGTCCGGCACGGGGCCGAACCGGTCGACGAGCTCCGCGAAGGGCAGGGTGACGATGGGCACGCGGTGTCCGCCCGGCCTAGGAGTCCGTGCGTGGCGAGAACGCACCGTCGGAGTCGAGCGGCCCACGGCCGACGTACCCCTCGGTGACGTCCTCGACGATCACGTCGCCGAAGCGGGCCGGCAGCGTCGCGTTGTGCGTGCCGCGGAGCTCGTCGAGCGTCGCCGTGAACGCACCCTGGACCTCGAGCGCGTTCGACGTGGCGTCGGTCACGCCGATGCGCAGGACCGGGAAGCCCCGACCGTCGCACAGGCCCTGGAAGCGGACGTCGTCCTCGCGACGGACGGTCACGATGACGCGACCGGTCGACTCGGAGAACAGCGCGGTCGCGGTGTCGACGCCGTCGCGGGACTCGAGCTCGTCGAGGACCACGCGGGCGCCGAGGCCGAAGCGGAGCACCGACTCGGCGAGCGACTGGCCGAGGCCACCGTCCGCCAGGTCGTGCGCACTCGTCAGCAGCTGCTCGCCGCTCGCTGCGAAGAGCAGCTCGGCGAGCTCCTTCTCGCGACCGAGGTCCACCGCCGGCGGACGACCGCCGAGGTGGCCGTGCACCGTGCCGGCCCAGGCCGACCCGTCGAGCTCGAGGCTCGTGGTGCCGAGCAGGTAGATGTTGTGGCCGTCGTCCTGCCAGCCCGACGGGACGCGCTTGGCGACGTCGTCGATGACACCGAGCACACCGACGACCGGGGTCGGGTGGATCGGGGTCGTGCCGGTCTGGTTGTAGAACGACACGTTGCCGCCGGTGACCGGGATGCCGAGCTCCATGCAGCCGTCGGCCAGGCCCTCGACCGCCTCGGAGAACTGCCACATGACCTCGGGGTTCTCGGGGGAGCCGAAGTTCAGGCAGTCGGTGACCGCAGCGGGGACGGCACCGGTGACGGCGACGTTCCGGTACGCCTCGGCCAGGGCCAGACGAGCGCCCTGCTTCGGGTCGAGCTGGCAGTAGCGGCCGTTGGCGTCGGTGGCGATGGCGACACCGAGCCCGGTCTCCTCGTCGACGCGGATCATGCCGCCGTCGTCGGGGAACGACAGGGCCGTGTTGCCGAGCACGTAGGTGTCGTACTGGTTCGTCACCCAGTTCTTCGACGACAGGTTCGGCGAACCGAGCAGGCTGAGGAACTGCGCCTTGAGTGCGGGGCCGTCGGCCGGACGGTCGAGCGAGGCAGCGGTGTCGGCCTGCAGTGCGTCGATCCAGGTCGGGTAGGCGACCGGGCGGTCGTAGACGGGGCCGTCGACGGCGACGGTGCGCGGGTCGACGTTCACGATCTCCTGGCCCTGCCAGTCGATGACGAGACGGCCGGTGCCGGTGACCTCGCCCAGGACGCTGGTCTCGACCTCCCACTTGCCGACGACGCTCAGGAACTCGTCGAGCTTGTCGGGGCGGACGACCGCCATCATGCGCTCCTGGCTCTCCGACATCAGGATCTCCTCGGCCGTGAGCGTGGGGTCGCGCAGCAGGACGTCGTCGAGCGAGATGTGCATGCCGCCGTCGCCGTTGCTCGCGAGCTCGGACGTGGCGCAGGAGATGCCCGCGGCGCCGAGGTCCTGGATGCCCTCGACCAGTTCCTTCTGGAACAGCTCGAGGCAGCACTCGATCAGGACCTTCTCGGCGAAGGGGTCGCCGACCTGGACGGCGGGACGCTTGGTCGGCCCGCCCTCGGTGAAGGTGTCGGACGCCAGGATCGACGCGCCGCCGATGCCGTCGCCACCGGTGCGGGCACCGAACAGCACGACCTTGTTGCCGGCGCCGGACGCGTTCGCCAGGTGCAGGTCCTCGTGCCGCAGGACGCCGACCGCCAGGGCGTTGACCAGCGGGTTGCCCTGGTACACCGGGTCGAAGTAGGTCTCGCCGCCGATGTTCGGCAGGCCGAGGCAGTTGCCGTAGAACGAGATGCCACCGACGACGCCGTGCACGACGCGTGCGGTGTCCTCGTGGTCGATCGCGCCGAAGCGGAGCTGGTCCATCACGGCGACCGGGCGGGCGCCCATCGAGATGATGTCGCGGACGATGCCGCCGACGCCGGTCGCGGCGCCCTGGTACGGCTCGACGTAGGACGGGTGGTTGTGCGACTCGACCTTGAAGGTCACCGCCCAGCCGTTGCCGACGTCGACGACACCGGCGTTCTCGCCCATGCCGACCATCAGGTTCTTCGTCATCTCCGGCGTGACCTTCTTGCCGAACTGACGGAGGTAGTTCTTCGAGGACTTGTAGGAGCAGTGCTCGGACCACATGACGGAGTACATCGCCAGCTCGCCCGAGGTGGGGCGGCGGCCGAGGATCTCCTTGATGCGGGCGTACTCGTCCGGCTTCAGGCCGAGCGCGTCGTACGGCTGGTCCTTGTCGGGAGTCGCCGCGGCATCCTGCACGGTGTCGGGCTTCGGGCGCACGTAAGTCGTCACGGTGTTGTCGTTCCCTGTCACTGGAGTCGTGGCCGTCACTTGACGAGCGTCGACTCGATCACGGAGGTGAAGAAGGTGAGGCCGTCCGTGCCGGAGGCCATGGCAGCGGCGGTGTCCGGGCCGAACCCGGGCTCGGTCGCGTGCTCGGGGTGCGGCATCAGGCCCACGACGTTGCCGCGCTCGTTCGAGACGCCGGCGATGTCGTCGATCGACCCGTTCGGGTTCACGCCGACGTAGCGGAACACGACCTGGCCGTTGTCCTCGATGCGCTTGATCTCGTCGGCGTCGGCGACGAACCGGCCGTCGGCGTTCTTGAGCGGGATCGTGATCTCCTGCTGCGCGGTGAACCCGGAGGTCCAGGCGGTCGAGGTCGTCTCGACGCGGAGCTTCTGGTCGCGGCGGATGAACTGCTGGTGCGCGTTGCGGGTGTGTGCGCCGGGGACCAGACGGGCCTCGGCCAGCATCTGGAAACCGTTGCAGATGCCGAGCACGGGCATGCCCTTGCCGGCGGCGTCGATGACCTCGGCCATGATCGGCGCCTTCGCGGCGATCGCACCGGCGCGCAGGTAGTCGCCGTACGAGAACCCTCCGGGCAGCACGATGGCGTCGACGCCCTGCAGGTCGTGGTCGCCGTGCCAGAGGGCGACGGGGTCGGCGCCGGCGAGGCGGACCGCGCGCTGGGCGTCACGGTCGTCGAGGGAGCCGGGGAAGGTGATGACGCCGATGCGCATCCGGGTCACTGCCCTTCGACGGTGACCGAGACGACGTCCTCGATGACCGCGTTCGAGAAGACGTCGGCGGCGATGTCGCGGACCTCGGCCAGCTTGGCGTCGTCGACGGGGCCGTCGACGGTCACCTCGAAGCGCTTGCCGATGCGGACGTTGGTCAGGTCGGCCTTGCCCAGACGGGCGAGGGCGTTGCCCACCGCCTTGCCCTGGGGGTCGAGGATCTCAGCCTTGGGCATGACCTCGACGACGATCGTTGGCACGTGTTCTCTCCAGCGCTTCAGGGGTGGGGGACGCGACCAGTCTACGGGGCGCGCGCGACACGCCGGGACGGATCCGGGCCTCCTGTGGAGAACGTGCTGTGCGTTTGCTCACTTGTGTTCGACTCCGTATATTCGAAGTCGAATAGTCCAGTCGGAGGACTGCCGCATCGATCTGCCAGGAGGCCCGCATGGCGTCGCTCACGCCGCTCGCGTTCGCCGCGCTCGACCTGCTGAACGAGGCCCCGATGCACCCGTACGAGATGTTCCAGACGATGGTCCACCGGCAGGAGGAGCGGAACGTCAAGGTCCGCCCGGGCACCCTCTACCACCAGGTCGGGCGCCTCGCCGAGCTCGGGTTCGCCGAGGTCGTGGGGACCGACCGTGACGGCAACCGGCCGGAACGCACCACCTACACGATCACCGACGCCGGCCGCGCAGCACTCGCGGACGGTCTCCGCCGCATGGTGGCGGAGCCCGCGGACGAGTACCCGGAGTTCCACCTGGCGCTCTCCGTGCTCGAGAACCTGCCGCACACCGAGGCGGTCGATGCCGTCCGGGCCCGGATCGTCGCACTCGAACAAGAGCGCGACGACTACGACCAGGCACTCCAGCGCGTGCAGGCCAAGCAGCTGACCGAGCGGTACTGGCTCGACGTGTCGTACGTCCGTGCGATGCTCGCCGCGCAGATCGAGTGGCTCAGCACCACCGTCGACCGCATCGCCAGCGGCGACCTCCCCTGGGACGGCCCGGCCGTCCCCACAGACACTGACTTCCCCACGAACAGCAAGGACACCACTCGATGACCTCCGTCACGCCTCCGCGGACGACCGAGAAGAAGCCGTGGCCCGCCCTCTGGGCGCTCGTCGTCGGCTTCTTCATGATCCTCGTCGACTCGACCATCGTGTCGGTCGCCACCCCCACCATCGCCCAGGAGCTCGACGCGGACATCAACTCCGTGATCTGGGTGACGAGCGCGTACCTGCTCGCCTACGCCGTGCCGCTGCTCATCACCGGCCGCCTCGGTGACCGCTTCGGCCCGAAGGTCATGTACCAGATCGGCCTCGTGGTGTTCACGCTCGCCAGCCTCTGGTGCGGTCTGGCCGGCTCGATCGAGATGCTCATCGTGGCCCGCGTCGTGCAGGGTCTCGGCGCCGCGATGATGAGCCCGCAGACGATGTCCGTCATCACGCGCATCTTCCCGCCGCAGAACCGCGGTGCCGCGATGGGTCTCTGGGGTGCCGTCGCCGGTGTCGCCTCGCTCGTCGGCCCGATCGTCGGCGGCCTGCTCGTCGACGGCTTCGGCTGGGAGTGGATCTTCTTCGTGAACGTCCCCGTCGGTGTCGTGGCGTTCGTGCTCGCGCAGCGGTTCGTGCCGTCGTTCGACCGTCACGGGCACCGCTTCGACTACCTCGGCATCTTCCTGTCCGCGGCCGGCCTGTTCCTGCTCGTCTTCGGCATCCAGGAAGGCGAGACCTACGACTGGGGCGTCATCGCAGGGCCGATCTCGGTGTGGTCGCTCATCATCGTCGGGCTCGTGGTGCTCGCCGGGTTCGTCGTCTGGCAGGGCGTGCAGAAGGGCGAGCCGCTGCTTCCCCTCGGCCTGTTCAAGGACCGCAACTTCACCCTCGCCAACGTCGCCATCACGGCCGTCGGTGTCGCGATCGCCTCGTTCGCGCTGCCGATCATGCTCTGGGCGCAGGACGTCCTGCGGTTCTCGCCGACCCAGGCGGCACTGCTCCTCGTGCCGCAGGCCGTGCTGTCCGCCGGCCTCGCCCCGCTCGTCGGCAAGAACCTGAACCGGTGGAACCCGCGCTGGGTCGCCGCGTTCGGTCTCGCGTGCTTCTCGGCCGGACTGTTCTGGTTCGGCGCCCTGCTGTCGTCGGGCGCCGACTGGGGATGGGTGCTCCTGCCGAGCGCGCTCCTCGGCATCGCCAACGCCTGCATGTGGGGTCCGCTGTCGGTCTCGGCGACGCGCAACCTGCCGCCGAAGCTGGCCGGTGCCGGCTCGGGCGTCTACAACACGACTCGTCAGATCGGTGCCGTGCTCGGTTCGGCCGGCATCGCGGCGCTGATGGAGGCCCGGATCACCGCGAACTTCCCGGCCTCGACCGGTGGGACCTCGGCCGGTGGCGCCGAGCAGCAGGTCGGCGGACTGCCCGGGGCCCTGCTCGAGCCGTTCTCGCGGGCCATGGGTGAATCACTGTTCCTTCCGGCGATCGTGCTCATCGCGGCGATCGTGGCGGCGCTGTTCCTGGCGAAGCCGAAGCAGACCGTCGCCTGGCAGCAGACCGGTGGCGTGACCGCGCAGCCCGGCGCGGAGGGCACTGCGCCGGCCGAGGGCGACGCGAAGCCGACCGAGCACGGCGTGCACGCTGCGGCCGCTGCTCCGGCGACGGCCGAGGCCGAGCTCGCCGCCACCGAACACCACGGCAAGCACGCCGACGCCTGACCCGCGCCGACCACCCGGGCCCCGGGCTGCTCACACGGGCGGCCCGGGGTCCGCGTGCGTCCGGGGTCCGGGGTCCGGGGTCCGGGGCCCGGGCGCAGTCGTTGCGGCCGCGGGGTTGCGACACCGTCGATGACGTACGACATCGAGGTCGTCGTTCCGGGTCGGCGCCCGCGCGCTCAACCCCGGCGCTGCAGGTGCTCCCGCGTCAGCTCGTCGATCTGCTCGTCGGTCAGGGCGTCGACGGCGTGGGCCTCGCGGCGATCGGTCCGCTGCCACCGGATGAACAGCGAGATGAGCACGGGGATGTCCGCCACCTCGGCGATGAACCACAGCAGGTCGCCCGCCAGGTGCTGATCGCGCAGCGGCGACGGGAACCACGGCTGCCCCACGGCCTGCACCACCGACCCGTCGAGCACGTGGTTCGTGATCCGGAGCACGATGCCCGGCACCGCGTCGATCATCAGCTCCACGAAGGCGAGCAGGAACTCCGCGGTCACGAACGTCGACGATCGCAGCACACCGGGCTCGGACAGCGGAGCGAGCAACCCGAACCCGAGCATCGGAACCGTCACCGTGATCACGACGGCCCAGACGGACGATTCGCGCAGGGTCGCCGAGAACGGTGTCAGCAACAGGCCGAACAGGACGAGGGCGACGAGCGGCGCGACGATCGCGTTGCCGAGCAGGCGCACTGGACGCGACCGCATGGCGGCGTCGGCGGCGTGCGCGAGGCGATCCGGGCCTCCTGTCCGGAGCAACGAGACGGGCGCACCGAGCGCGGCGAAGGTGGGGACCGCGAAGAAGAGCAGGGCGGACCGCAGCACGAACGCCCACCGCAGCTGCTGGTCGTACACGCCGACGATGCCGAACTGCAGGATCCCGAACAGCACCAGTGCGGCGACGAAGGCGAGGGTGCGCCACCAGGGCCAGCGCGCGCCGCGACGTGCGGCGCCGATGATCCACCAGCCGTAGGCGACCGCGGCGACGGCGATCATCACCGCGGACAGGGGATCGAACCGCCAGGTGCTCCAGAACTCGGGTGTCGACGGCGTCGGGTGCCTCCAGGGGATCGGCCTGCCGCCATCCTCTGCCCGGCGCGTGTGCCGGTGCAGGCCCGATCGGCCCCGAACGGTGAGAACCGGTTCAGATCCGGGTGACGCCCCGGGCCGGCGTGGTCCGCGAGAGCAACCACACCCCGATCGGCACGGCCACGGCGCCGACGACCGCGACCGCGAATGACAGGTGCAGCTGCATCACCAGGAACGCCGGACCGATCGTGCAGAGCGCAGCGACAGCGACGACCGGCCAGGACGGGCGGTCGGCCGAGGGCAGCAGCCGGGGGAGTGGGCGGTCGAACCAGCGGAGTGCCCGAGCAACCCCGAGCGCGACGGCGAGCACCGCGACCAGCGCGATCAGCCGGGACGCCCACCACCCGCCGGAGCCCGGCGTCGGGAACGGCACCCCGACCAGCAGGGCGATCCCGTTCAGCGCGATGAAGAGCGGCAGGTGCCACAGGTAGATGGTCATGCCGTCGCGGCCGAGGACGAACACGGCGCCGAGCGCAGCCCTGGTGCGCATCAGGCGGGTGAGCGGAGCGTGCACGAGCTGGACCAGGCAGGCCTGCGCGATCGCGAGGAACGCCAGCGGGAGCATCGGCGGGTTGAGGTCCTGCAGCATGTCCGGTGCCCACAAACCGACCGAGGTCATCGGGACGAGCAGGGCGTAGGCGGCGACGGCCACCGCGAGCAGGAGCGCCTTCGACCGCCGAGCGAACCAGCCGTCGGCCCAGAGGAACCCGAGCTGTTGCGCGAAGAGCCACACCGGCCCGAGGTTGAGCAGTCCGACCTCGGCGACCCCGGTGGCCAGGCGGACCGCGTCGATCACCGCGGCGAGGACGAGCAACACGCCGAGGGTCGCCCAGGGCGCGCGCTCGTGGAACCGCATCATCAGCGGCACGCAGCACTGCGTGATGCCGTAGGCGGCGAGGAACCAGAGCGGTGAGCCGATACCGAACGCGACCTCGGCGAGGAGGTCCGGCGGGGTGCCGGCGGCCGTGGCCACACCGAGCCCGAGCGCGAGGAAGAGGAACAGCGGAACCGCGGGCCGGAACAGGCGCACGAGGCGGGTGGCCAGGTAGTCGCGAGCAGGGCTCGGCCCACCGCGGGCGACGGTGCTGCGCCAGCCGACTGCGCTCGCGAAGCCGCCGACCACGAAGAAGAGGGGCATCACCTGCCCGACCCAGGTGGCGGCGACGTACCACGGGAGTTCGTGCAGGGGGCTCGTCACCCGCGCTCCGTGGTCGTCGGACGCGACGCCGACCATCGTGACGTGCACGATGACGACGAGGACGACGCAGGCCGTCCGGATGAGGTCGACGACCAGGTCCCGCTTCGCGATGATCCCCCGGACGTCCGGTGCGCTGTTCGCCTGTTCAGACAGGCCGTGGCTGGTGGACATGTCGGGACGTTAGCGTGCGGAACGGTCGGTCCAGCGTTGGTCCAGCTGATCGCGACCGGATCGTGACACTTCGTATTCCGGTCGCGGCATGTGTCAGACCGCTGGTCCCCGGTGGAACCTCGTGTACAGTGAACGTGTTGTCTTGATTCCTGCAAAAGAAAGGCTCAGCATGGACGCCGACGCCGATCTGCTCCGCACCTCGGGCCTGCGGGTCACGACGCCGCGACTCGCGGTGCTGCGGGCCACCGAATCGATGCCGCACGCCACCGCCGACGACATCGTCACGGCGCTCACGGCAGAGCTCCCGACGACCAGTCACCAGGCCGTGTACGGCGTGCTCGCGGCGCTGACCGGCGTCGGACTCGTCCGACGCATCGAGCCGGCCGGCAGCCCCGCGCGGTACGAGCGACGGACCGGGGACAACCACCACCACATCGTCTGCACGCTGTGCGGCGCGATCGAGGACGTCGACTGCGCTGTCGGGCACTCGCCCTGCCTGACCCCGTCGGACGCGCACGGCTTCGCCGTCACCACCGCCGAGGTCACCTACTGGGGCATCTGCGAGCGGTGCGCCGCGGCCGAGCGCGACGACGCGGGCGATGACGCAGCCAGCGACGCAGGCGCACCCGGCGCACGCGCAAGCGCAGACGAGCCAGGCGCAAGCGCGCCCGACGCCCCGCGCGTCCCCTGAACCACCCGAGCACCCCTGACCGAACCAACCGTTCCACCCAAGGAGGAACCGTGTCCGACCAGAACACGACGCCCGGCCAGCCGGCCGGCACCCCCACCACGACCACCAACTCCGGCGCTCCCGTCTCGAGCGACGAGCACTCGATGGGCGTCGGGGCCGACGGCCCCCTCGCGCTGCACGACCACTACCTGGTCGAGAAGCTCGCCCAGTTCAACCGCGAGCGCGTGCCGGAGCGCGTCGTCCACGCGAAGGGCGGTGGTGCCTTCGGTACCTTCACCGTCACGCAGGACGTCAGCAAGTACACCCGCGCCGCGTTCCTGCAGCCGGGTCAGCAGACCGAGATGCTCACGCGCTTCTCGTCCGTCGCCGGTGAGCAGGGTTCGCCCGACACGTGGCGCGACCCCCGTGGTTTCGCGCTGAAGTTCTACACGTCCGAGGGCAACTACGACCTGGTCGGGAACAACACCCCGGTCTTCTTCATCCGCGACGGGCTCAAGTTCCCCGACTTCATCCGCTCGCAGAAGCGCTTGCCCGGCTCGCACCTGCGCGACCACGACATGCAGTGGGACTTCTGGACCCTGTCGCCCGAGTCCGCGCACCAGGTCACCTGGCTGATGGGCGACCGCGGCCTGCCCGCGTCGTGGCGTGAGATGGACGGCTTCGGCTCGCACACCTACCAGTGGATCAACGCCTCGGGCGAGCGCTTCTGGGTGAAGTACCACTTCCTGACCGAGCAGGGCCACAAGACCCTGACGCAGGAGGACGCAGACCGCATCGCCGGCGAGGACGCGGACTTCCACGTCCGCGACCTGCACGCCGCGATCGAGCGTGGCGACCACCCGCGCTGGACGCTCAAGGTGCAGATCATGCCCTACGCGGACGCCGAGTCGTACCGGTTCAACCCGTTCGACCTGACGAAGGTGTGGCCGCACGCGGACTACCCGCTCATCGAGGTCGGCACGATGGAGCTCAACCGCAACCCGGAGAACTACTTCGCCGAGATCGAGCAGGCGACGTTCGCCCCGTCGAACTTCGTGCCCGGCATCGCCGCCAGCCCGGACAAGATGCTCCTCGCGCGCATCTTCAGCTACGCGGACGCCCACCGCTACCGCGTCGGCACCAACCACGCGCAGCTGCCGGTGAACGCCCCGAAGAACGAGGTGCACTCGTACTCGAAGGACGGCGCGATGCGCTTCGACTTCCAGAAGTCCGAGGTGCCCGTGTACGCCCCGAACTCGCTCGGTGGTGCACACGCCGACCCGACCGCGACCGACGACGTGCCCGGCTGGGAGTCGGACGGCGCGCTGCAGCGCTCCGCCGCGACCCTCCACCCCGAGGACGACGACTTCGGCCAGGCCGGCACGATGGTCCGCGAGGTCCTCGACGACGCCGCCCGTGAGCGCCTGGTCGGCAACATCGCCGGTCACGTCTCGAAGGTGACGCGCGACGACCTGCGCGAGCGCGTGTTCGCGTACTGGACGAACGTCGACGCCGACCTCGGTGCGCGCGTGCGCGCCGCGGTCGTGCCGAGCGCGCCGGGTTCGAACGAGGACCCGGAGACGGTTGCGGTCGAGGCGTAGCCCAGCCAGCGCAGGGGCGTGAGCCCCGCTCCACCACCTGACGGACGGGAGGCACGGTGCCAGCTGGCACCGTGCCTCCCGTCCGTCTGTCGTTGCGTTCTAGACCTCTTGGCCGTTCAGCCAGATCGGGCCGGCTCGGGGAGGTGCCCAGTCCTCTTGCTAGACCTCTTGCCCGTTCAGCCAGATCGGGCCGGCCGGCCAGTCCTCGAGCGCTGCGGCCACCGGCCGCACCATCCAGCCGCCCTGCTCCGTGTTCGTGATGCCGGCGCCCTCGGCGGTGAACGCCGAGAAGGTGCCGACGACCTCGGGGAACTCGTGCCAGCCGAGCTTCGCGTAGAAGGGGATGCGGTTCTCGCCCGCGCCGAGGAAGCCGTACGGCACCGCGAGCCCGTCGAGCACGGCGTGCGTGCGCTCCATGAGCTCCCGGCCTCTGCCCGATCCCTGCAGCCGCGGGGACACGGCGACGAGGCCGGTGTCACCGACCAGGACATCGCGTCCGCCCACCGTGATGAACATGCGGCGGATCCCGACGTGTGCCAGGACGACGCCGTCCTGGTCGCGGGCGAGGACCCGGCGCTCGGGCTGCATGCCGGACCAGCTGCGGCCGCCCACGTACCAGTGGGACCAGTCCGGGAACGCCTGCGCGAGCAGTGCTGCGATCGCTTCGTGGTCCGGGAGCGAGAGGAAGCTCTCCTCGACCACCTCCCACCGGATGTCATCAGTCACGCGTCCATCCTGCACGGATGTGGTGCGGGTCGTTGCGTTCCCGTACTGAACGGTAATACGTTAACGGTGACATCGGAGTGATGTCGCAACGAAAGGGGAGATCGATGTTGATCAAGAACGTCGTGCTGGGTGCGGTCGCGCTGGGGAGTGTCGTGGGCGGTGGGATCGCGGTCGACACCGTGACGGCGCCGGAGGCGAGTGCTGCGTGCTACGGGTCGGTGACGTTGATGAAGGGGAAGAACAACTCCTGCGGCAACGGCGCGCGCCACTGGAACGCGATCAGGAACGCCCCCTCGAAGTACGGGGACTGGGTTGGCAAGGGCCGGGTTTCGGCCCAGAAGCTCTGCTGGGCGAACGTCGTTTCGTACGGCATGACGGCGCGGTAGATGCCCCGTCTGCTCGGTGTCCGCGGCGCCGTGTGCGTCGCGGTCGCCGCAGTCCTCGTCCTTTCTGGCTGCAGCCCCACTGCGGAGACCTCGAGGTCGTCGTCGAAGGCGACCCTTGAGTCGGCCGGGCCCTGGGCCGAAGAGTTCCGAGCCGCGCTCGATGACGGCGTGTCGGACTTCGAGTTCGAGATCCTCGCCGACGGTGACGTGACCACGGCCGAGCTCGAGGCCGCGCACGAGCGCGTGGGTCGGTGCCTCGCGGACTCCGGACTGCGGATCGACTACGACCCGGACGGTGGATTCGGCCTCGAATCGATCGATGGACGGTACCCCGACGACTTCTTCGAGCGCTCGGACCCGATCCTCCGAAGATGCGAGCAGACCGCCGACGAGTACGTCACGCAGCTCTTCGAGGAGACACGTCGCAATCCTCGACGTCTCGATGACGCGAAAATCACGGTTCCCTGCCTACGAGAAGCCGGTCTGGTTGGAAGGGGCTACACCGAGGAACAGTGGCGGAAGGACTACGACGCCGACACGTTGCCGTTCGACGAGACCAGCGATGCTGCGATCCAGTGCCGTTTGGATCCGCTCGGGCTCTGGCGGCGGTGATGCGCTTCCCGTCTGCCGCGCTCCTGGCGCTCGGGGCGATGGTGGTCGCGGCTTCGACGGCCGCCGCCATCGTGGTCGCTGTACCGGCCGAGGTCCCGGCTGCACTCCGGACGGCGACCCCCGCGAGCACTGTGCAGGTGACCGAGCGTACCGATGCCGATGAACGACAGGTGCAGCTCGCACTCGACACCGGTGCCCCGCGGGCGGTCGTGACGTCGCGGACCGGCACGGTGACGACGTCGACGTGCTCGACCGGGGTACCCGTGCGGAGCGGGGACGTCCTCGCGCGGCTCGACGGGCGGCCGGTGATCGCGCTCGCCAGTGACGAGCCGCTGTGGCGCGACCTCGAGCTCGGCGACCGCGGGGCCGACGTCACGGGGCTGCAGCGGGAACTCACGCGCCTCGGTGCCGGACTGAGCATCGACGGCGTCCTCGGCCCGGGCACGCTCCGAGCTGCGCGCCAGTTCCTGGTCGACCGAGGTGTCGACCGCGACGACCTGCCCGACGACGTCGTGCCGCGGGACCCCTTCGCATGGGTGCCAGCCGCGGAGAACGCCGTCCTGGGGTGCGTGGCCGTCGTCGGGGCAGCGGTCGGCGCCGACGGTGTCCTCGTCGAACTCCCGGCCGAACTCCGCGGCGCGCGCATCGAGGCGCTCCCGGTCGATCCGGCGCCGGGGGAGCGCGTGCTCCGGATCGGGACCGCCGACGTCCCGATCGACGCCGCCGGCGTGGTCTCGTCGCCGACGGCCCTCGCCGCGATCACCGCCCTGCCGGAGTACGCGGCGACGGTCGCTTCGGCGGACGGCGCACCGACGGTGGCCGCGACGTGGACCCTCAGTCGCCCGCGGACCGTCCAGGTGGTGCCACCGACGGCCCTCTGGGACATCGAGGGCGACTCGGCGTGCGTGCAACCGAGGACGGGGCAGTCACTCCGGGTCGAGGTCCTCGGGTCGGAACTCGGGCAGTCGTTCGTCCGGGTGCCCGGCGGACGAACGCTCGACCGGATCCGTGCTGCGCCGGACCGGTCCAGCTCGTGTCGGTGACGCTCGAGGGCGTCGGGCACGCCTGGCCGAACGGCACCGTGTTGTTCGACCGCGTCGACCGCGCCTTCGCCGAGGGGACCGTGACCGCGGTCGTCGGGCCGAGCGGTTCCGGCAAGTCCACGCTGCTCGCGATCCTCGCCGGGATGCTCCGTCCGACACGCGGTGCCGCCGTCCGTCCGCCGGGCTGTCGGCCGCTCTGGGTGTTCCAGAACCCGTACGGGGTGGCCCGCCGCCTCGTGCTCGACCACGTCGCGCTGCCGTTCGTCGCCCAGGGCGCGGATCGTCGGACCGCGGACGTCCGGGCGCTCGAGGTCCTCGAGCGCTTCGGGCTCGGCTCGCGGGCGCACGCACGGTTCGCCGAGCTGTCCGGTGGCGAGGCACAACGCCTGATGCTCGCGCGCGCGATCGCGAGTGCGCCGGGTCTGATGCTGGTCGACGAGCCGACGGCGCAACTCGACCGGGCGACCGCGATCGAGGTGAACCGTGGGATCGGTGCGCTCGCCGCGTCGGGGACGGTCGTCGTTGTCGCCACGCACGACGACGCGACCCGTGACGCCTGCGACGGAGTGCTCGACCTCGGGCGGTACCGATGAGCCCCCGCCGGATGCAGGTGACCGAGGTCTGGCGGGAGGCGTGGCGTGACATCGCCTCCGGAGCTTCGTGGGCAGCCGTGACCGCTGTCGTCCTCGCGGTGCTGCTCGGCGGTGTCGTGGGCATGCGCGCCGCAGCGGTCGCCGATGACGTCCGAGCGGCTGCGGCGTTCGTCGCGAGCGGTGCGGCGACGACCGTCCAGCGGGCCGAGGGCCGGATCGACGGCCGCGTGTGCGATGCCCTCGCGGATGCCGAAGGGGTCATCGCGTCCGGTGCGTTCCGGCGCCTCGACGCCGGGGTCGTCCCCGCCGCGCTGCCGGGCTCGGCGATCCCGACCTACGAGGTGACCGCCGGGGTGCGTGGCCTGCTCGGCGGCTCGGCTGCCGACGGGGCCGCGGGAGTGATCGTCTCGCCCACGGTGCACGAGACCCTGGGTCTTGCTGCCGGCGATCGCCTCGTGACGGTGGGCGGCGCGGTCACCGGAGTCTCCGGTGTGTACGTCCACCCCGACGACGGCCGGGACCCCGACCTGGAGTACGCGGTCCTCGCGCCGACGGTGGACGACGGGTCGCCGTTCGACGCCTGCTGGGCGACGGTGTGGCCGCAGCGCGACGACACGGTCTCGATGCTCCGGCGCACCGTTCTGCCGGCGAGCGGGGCCGAGGGCGAAGACCGACCGACAGCCGGGCAGCTCAACCCGACGCTGGGTGCGGTCTTCACCCCCGCGGCACGGCAGCCGGTGCTCGTCCCGTTCGGTGCAGCGGCCCTCGTGGGGCTGACGATCGGCGCGGCAGCGGTCGCACGACGCCGGCTCGCCCTGGCCTCCGACCGGCACGTCGGGGTACCGCGGAGCGCGCGGGTCCTCGGCATCGTCCTGCAGCACCTGGTCTGGGGGTCGGTCGGGGCCGTGGTCGCGACGAGCGTCGCGGTGGTGTCGGTGCGTGGCCTCGACGTCGAGGACGCGCTGCCGATCGTGCGCGAGGCGATCGCGATCGCGGCACTCGGCCTCGTCGGCGTGCTCCTCGGTGGGGCGCTCGCCGCAGCCGCGATCCGCGAGCGCGCGCTGCACCGCTACTTCCGCTCCCGCTGACCGCAGCTGGGTGCTGCGCCACGTCAGTTCGCGTCGAGCGACACATCTCGGGCGCCGGGCCGCGAGCAGTGTCGCCCACCACGAGACTCGCTGCGACCACCGACGGACCCATTTGGTTGACGCGTCAACCAAATGGGCGCACACTGGTGCCATGCACACGCAGGACCTCCTCGCCGCCGACACCGGGATGGGTGCCGTCACCCTCCGCGTCGCGAACCTCGACCGGATGATCGGCTACTACCGCGACGGCGTCCAGCTCTCGCTGCTCTCGAACGAGGGCGGTGTCGCCGTGCTGGGGCGACCGGGCGCCGGGGGTCTGGCGATCCCGATCGTGATCCTCGAGCACGCGCCGTCGATGCAGCACGCCGGTCCGCACGACGCCGGCCTGTTCCACACCGCGATCCTGTTCGACACGAGGGCCGACCTGGCCGCCGCGCTGTACTCGGTCGCGACGAAGTTCCCACAGACCTTCACCGGCAGTGCCGACCACCTGGTGAGCAACGCGTTCTACTTCACCGATCCCGAGGGCAACGGCGTCGAGCTGTACTGGGACCGCGACCGCACGGAGTGGTCGTGGACGCACGGCATGGTCGACATGGACACGAAGTACGTCGACCCGAACGCGTTCCTGCAGGAGCACCTGACGGCCGAGGCGCTGGAGTCCGCGCCGAACGCGCCGGGTCGGGTCGGTCACGTGCACCTGTCGGTCGGCGACGTCGCCAGCGCGAAGGACTTCTACGTCGACAAGCTCGGCTTCGCGACGACGGCCGGGTGGGGCGAGGCCCTGTTCGTCAGCGCCGGCGGCTACCACCACCACATGGCGATGAACACCTGGAACTCCCGCGGGGCCGGGCGCCGCCAGCTCGCGCTCGGGCTGGGGCTCGTGCGGATCGAGGTGCCTGGGTCGGACGACCTCGGTGCCCTCGTCGCACGCATGCACGACACCGGGGTGCAGACAGCGGACGACGGCCGGACGGTCGCGTTCGAGGACCCGTGGGCGAACCGCATCGAGGTGACCGCGCCCGGTCGCGGCTGAGCCCGCGGGGCGGCCGAGACTCGGGCTGAGCGACTGTTCTCGCGGCCTGGGCCACGAGAAGTGTCGCTGACCCCGAGACTCGGCGCCTGCCCGCGTCACGCGCGGTTCGAGATCCCGCCGTCCGACGTCAGCAGCTGCCCGTTCACCCAGCGCCCCTGCTCCGAGCAGAGGAACCCGACGAGTGCAGCGGTGTCCGACGGTCGTCCGAGTCGGCCGAGCGGCGTGCCCTCGACCGCCCAGCGCTTGACGTCGTCGGACATCCACCCGGTGTCGTTCGGGCCGGGGTTCACCACGTTCGCACTGACGCCGAGGCTACCGAGCTCCTTCGCAGCACCGAACACGAGTCGGTCGAGCGCCCCCTTCGACGCCCCGTACGGCAGGTTGTACGCGATGTGGTCGCTCGTCAGCGCGACGATCCGCCGGCGGACCCGCGGTGCGGCGTCGCCAGCGCGTTCGAGTGCGGCCGCGTACGCCTGCACGAGCAGGAACGGTGCGCGGGCGTTGACCGCGAAGTGCCGGTCCCACGACTCGACCGTCGTGGTGCGGACGTCCGAGTCGACCGATTCGCAGTGCGACATCACCAGGGCGGTGACTGGTGCGCCCGCTTCGGTCTCGGCGCGGCCGACCAGGGCGGCCGCCTGGTCCGGGTCCTCCAGGTCGACCGGGAGGCGCGTCACGCGTGCACCCACCGACTCGCAATCCTGCACGACGGATTCGACCCCGTCGGGATCCGCCCCACCGCTCACGCGGTCGTCGTACGGGCCCCACCACGAGATGGCCAGGTCCCAGCCGTCGGTCGCCAGACGGGTGGCGAGCGCCGCGCCGATGCCGGCTCTGCGGCCCACGCCGGTCACCAGGGCGAGTGGTCGTGCGGACGTCATACGGGCCTCCTGTCCGGTGCGCCGTCGCACCGATCGCCACCCAGTCTGCCGGAACCGGCCACGCGCGTGGCCATCGCACTCGGCGTCCTGTCGGCGAGGACCGGCACGCGAGGGCCAAGATGGACGGATGCCACGCACACGACCACCGCTCGGACGCGGACCCCGCGGCGGTCGTCCGGACCCGCGCGACCTGCCGATCGAGCACGTCCGCGACCGGATGTCGTCCTACATCTACGGCAACATCACGGTGCTCGCCGCCGCGATCGCCGTCGACCCGGCCGCGATCCAACACGGTTCGGCGGTCTGGGCCGTCCTGGCGACCGCGGTCCTGACCTACCTGGCGCACGTGCTCGCGCACCTGGTGGCGCACGGCCTCGGCGGCGACGACTCCCAGACCGACGACGCCCGGCGCGAATCGGTCGTGACCATCATGCGGAACGCGAACCCGATCGCGACGTCCGGGCTCATCCCCGCGGTGCTGTACGCGGTGGCGTGGATCGGGTGGATCCCGACGGGGTGGGCGCAGACGGCCGCCCTCGTCATCCTGGTCGTGCGCATCGGGATGGTCGGCGTCTTCATGCAGCGGTTCAGCGGCAAGCGGCCCACGTTCCTCGGGCTCTGGGGTGGCATCGTGCTGGCCGCCGTGGCGTTCGTGATCGGTCTCGTGAAGGTGGTGTTGACGCATTGAGTGCCACCGAGTCCGAGCCGAAGCCGAAGCGGGCCGGCTGGAGGTTCCTCCGCGACCTCGTCGTCATCGTCGTCGTGGCGCTGCTGGCGTCGTTCCTGGTGAAGACCTACCTGGTCCGGTCCTTCTACATCCCGTCCGCGTCGATGGAGAACACGCTGCTCATCGGCGACCGTGTGCTCGTCAACGAACTCGTCCCCGGCGCCGTCCCCCTGCAGCGTGGTGACGTCGTCGTGTTCGAGGACCCGGGCGGCTGGCTCGGCACCGGGCAGGGCGACGACCTGATCAAGCGCGTGATCGGCCTGCCCGGCGACACCGTCTCGTGCTGCGGCACCGGTGGTCGGCTGTCCGTGAACGGCCACCCGGTCGACGAACCCTACGTGGTGCCCGAGATCGGGTCGGACCGGGTCTCCGGCACCGACTTCGACATCACCGTGCCGAAGGGGCGCATCTGGGTGATGGGCGACAACCGGTATAACTCGGCGGACTCCCGTGTGCACGGCACGGTGCCGGTCGACGACGTGGTCGGTCGTGCGTTCATCACCACGTGGCCGGTGTCACGGTGGACGGTGCTCTCGCGGTACGCCGACGAGTGGGACCAGGTGCCGGACCCGTCCTGAGCGGTCCTGAGCGGCCTTGAGCGGTCCGGGGCGGTCGTTGCCCGCCCCGGTCGTCCGGTGCGGTAGCGTTCCGATTCCCGTGCCGGACCGTCCGCAGCGGGGTGAGCGGAGGCACTGTTCCGATGGACGCTGCGCCCATGGACTACGTGACCGGGGGTGACGCAGAGCTGTCGATCCGGCGCATCGGGACGCACGGACACCGCTCCGGCACGATCGGCCCCCGACCGGACCACGTGGTCTTCTGGCTCGCCGACGGCCGTGCCCGCCTGACCGCGGACGACGGCTCGAGCTGGGACGTCGGCGCCGAACGCCCGATGATGCTCTCCGCCTCGGTCGCGTACGGCTTCGACACCGACGCCACGGCGATGACCCTGCTGCACCTGTCGCCGGCGTTGCTCGGCGGACGCGACGGCGGCGGCGGCGACCGCGACGGCGGCGACCGCGGCGGCGGCCCAGCGGCCGAGTTCCGGCAACCGGACGCCGCCGACCCTCGGATCGAACCCCTCCGAGCACTGCTCCGCGACGTCACCGGTCGCGTCCTCGACCCCGCGCTGCCGGCCGACGAGCGGGCTGCCCTGAACCGACGCATCGCGACGGTCGTGCTGTCGACGTTCTCACCGTCGCGATCCGACGTCGAGCACCGGATGCGTCGTGCGATCCGCTTCGTGCACGACCAGGCCGACCGGCCGCTCTCGGTGGGCGACATCGCGGACTCGTGCGGCCTGAGCGAGCGCGGCGTGCAGGACCTCTTCCGCCGGCGGCTCGCGGTGACACCGATGCAGTACCTGCGCGAGGTCCGGCTCGACCGGGTCCACCTCGAACTCGGCCGATCGCGTTCGGGCGCGCTGCTGGTGAGCGACGTCGCCCGGCGCTGGCAGTTCACGCACCTCGGGCGCTTCGCCGCCCACTACCGCGCACGCTTCGGTGAGCAGCCGCACGAGACGATCGCACGGGGTCCCGGCGCGGTCTGAACCGACCCGCGCTCAGCAGCCCGTCGTCGTCAGCGTGACCGTCGCGACGGCGTCGTTCGTCACCGTCGTCGTCTGCGGGCACAGCGAGCCCGCGCGGACGGTCACCTTGCCGAGCGGGACCCCCGCGAAGTCCGCGGTGCCACCGGGGAACACCCGCTGGTGCTCGGAGAGCTTGCCCGTCGAGGCGAAGACCTTGACCTCGTACGGGCGGTCGGCGGCGTTGTCCGACACGGTGACCGAGACCTGACCGGTCGAGTCGTGGGCACCGCACCCCGCGAGCGTCACCAGGGCCGCCGCGGCGAGGGCGACGGCGGGCAGGACACGGCGGGACACGCGTCCAGGGTAGTCCGGCGCCGGGCCGCGCCGGACCAGGGTCGGCCGCCGAACACTCGGCGCGCCTGCCCCGCGGACTGGGGTGGTGCGTCCTCCGTAGTGGGGACAGGACCTGTCCGGTTGGCGCGTTAGCGTGGGTGCATGCACTCGGAGACAGCGACGACCGTCCCAGTCACCGGCGCGCCCGACGCCGTGCGCCGAGCAGCGCTGCTCGCCGCACTCGACGTGGTCGAGGGTGGCGCCGAAGAGCGCTTCGACCGGATCACCCGCATCGCGCGTGAAGCCCTCGGTGTCTCCGGCTCCTTCCTGAACCTGGCGGGCGAGACCTCGCTGACCATCAAGTCCCAACAGAGCGACAGCTACTTCGGACCGGTCATCCCGCTGCAGGACACCTTCTGCGGGCGGACGCTGGGGGAGCGCGGCCCCGTGCTCGTGCCGGATGCGCGCATCGACGCCCGCTACTCCGACATGCCGATGGTCGTCGGCGACCCGAACGTGCGCTTCTACGCCGGGGTCCCGCTGCGGCTCGGCGACGACGACGTCAAGGTCGGCACGCTCTGCCTCATCGACCCGGAACCGCGGACCCTCGACGCCGACGAGGTCGCCCTGCTCCAGGAACTCGGTGTCTGGGCCGAGCGGGAACTTGCAGCCGGCGCCGACGAGGACCGCCTGCGGTCCGTGCTCGCGGGGCTCGAACCCGGCACGGTCGACGTGCCCGGCTACCGGATCGCCGGGCTGTCGGTGCCGCACGGCGTCGTCTCCGGCGACTTCCACGACTGGCACCGTTCGGGTGACGACGCCGTGCACCTGACCGTGGCGGACGTCATGGGCAAGGGCATGTCGGCTGGGCTGCTCGCTGCGAACATCCGCGGTGCACTGCTCGCCCGCGGTGACCTGGCACCCGACGTCGCCGTCGCCGAGCTCGAGGCGCAGGTCGCACCCGACCTCAGCCGCGCCGAGTCGTTCGCGACGATGTTCCACGGCCGGCTCACGCCCTCGACCGGCCGGATCGACTTCACCGACGCCGGACACGGACTCGTCCTGCAGCTCCGCGACGACGGCGCCGAGCGGATCCTGCGGTCGTCGGACCTGCCGATCGGGCTGCACCCCGCGGGCATCGAACGTGCCTCCGGGTCGCTCGTCATGCGTCCGGGTGACGTGGTCATCGTGGTCAGCGACGGCGCGCTCGAGCTGTGGGACTCCACGCTCGCGTCACTGTCGCAGCTCGGGGTGCTCTACCGCGGGTCGCCGGACATCGCGACGTTCCTGCAGCGGGTGCGGTCGCGTGCGGTCGACCACGACCCGGGCGACGACCTGACCGTCGTCGTCGTCGCGCGCGAGCTCTGACGACGAGCCGTCGGCAGGCCGTGCGCCGGTCGTCGGTAGGTCAGGACTGGTCGCTCGTCGACTGGTCACGACGTGCCGTCGGCGCGCCGCCGGGCGGTCACGAACGGTCGGGCGGCGGGGGTCTGAACGACGGCTCGTGACCGGTCGCCGGATGTGAGCGGGGTGTCGTGACCGGTCGGGGCCCGGTCGGGGCACGCTCGGGGCACGCAGCAGCAGGCCCGCAGCAGGAATCAGCTAGGCGCCGAGGCGCTCGATGAGCTCGGCGTAGCGCGCGGCGGTGCGGGACACGATCGCCTCGGGCAGCACCGGGGGCGTGCCCTGGCGGTCCCAGTTGGCGCTGAGCCAGTCGCGCACGATCTGCTTGTCGAAGGAGTCCGTCCGACCGTCGGCCCGGGCGTCCCAGTACCGGCTCGAATCGCTGGTCAGGACCTCGTCCGCGATCCGGATCCGGCCGTCGGCGTCCTGCCCGAACTCGAACTTGGTGTCCGCGATCACGACGTCGCGCTCGAGGGCGATCGCCGCCGCCTCGGTGTACACGTGCAGCGACAGGTCGCGCAGGGTCGCCGCGACCTCGGCGCCGACCAGGTCGACGGTCTGCTCGTACGAGATGTTCTCGTCGTGCTCACCCTGCGGTGCCTTGTGGGCAGGGGTGTAGATCGGCTCGGGCAAGCGGTCGCCGTTCGACAGCCCGTCGGGCAGGGCGACGCCGCAGACGCTGCCGGTCTGCTGGTACTCGGCCCAGCCGCTGCCGACCAGGTACCCGCGCACGACGCACTCGACGGGGAACATCTCGAGCGGCATGACGTGCATCGACCGCGACTCGACCTCGGCCGGCACGGGGGTGCCACCGGACGACGGGCCGATGATGTGGTTCGGGACGTCGCTCAGCTGCGTGAACCAGAAGCGCGACAGGCGGGTGAGCAGCTCGCCCTTGCCCGGGATCGGTGGCTCGAGTGCGAAGTCGTAGGCGCTGACCCGGTCGGACGCAACGAGCAGCAGCTCGGACGCACTCTGGATGTCGGCGGTACCGGTCGGCACGTAGAGCTCGCGGACCTTGCCCGACGAGACGTGGTCCCAGCCGGCGATCACGGGCGCGGCGCTCATCGGGTGACCTTCGCGGCGATGTCGGTGCGGTACTGCGCGCCCTGCAGGGTGATGTCGCCGAGGCCCGCGTAGGCGCGCTCCCGTGCCTGGGTGAAGTCGGCTCCGGTCGCGACGACGCTGAGCACGCGACCGCCGGTGGCGACGAGCGTGTCGTCGAGCACCCCGGTGGCGGCGTGTGCGACGGAGACGCCGTCGCGGGCGTTCGCGGCGTCGATGCCGGTGATCGGACGGCCGGTCTGCGGGTTCTCCGGGTAGCCCTCGCTCGCGAGCACGACCGTGACCGCCGCATCCGGACGGAACGAGGGTGCCGGGGTGCCCCCGAGCTGGCCCGTCGCGGCGGCGAGCAGCAGTCCGCTCAGCGGCGTCGCCAGGCGGGGGAGGACGACCTGGGTCTCCGGGTCGCCGAAGCGTGCGTTGAACTCGATGACCCGGACGCCCTGCTCGGTGACGATGAGCCCGCAGTAGAGCAGCCCGACGAACGGGGTGCCCTCGTGCTCGAGGCGACGGACGGTGGGCAGCGCGACCAGCTCGGTGACCTCGTCGACGAAGGCCTGTTCGGACGCCCAACGATCGGCCAGCCACGGCAGCGGCGAGTACGCGCCCATGCCGCCGGTGTTCGGCCCGAGGTCGCCGTCGGCCAGGCGCTTGTAGTCCTGCGCGGGGCTGAGCGGGCGGACGTCGTGGCCGTCGCTCAGGAAGAACAGCGAGACCTCTTCGCCGTCGAGGAACTCCTCGACCACGACGTGTCCGTGCTGCAGCCAGTAGGTGGCGTGGTCGATCGCGGCCTGACGGTCCTCGGTCACGAGGACGCCCTTGCCCGCGGCCAGCCCGTCGGCCTTCACGACGTACGGTGCGCCGAGCTCGTCGATCGCGGCGACGGCCTCTTCCGCCGTGCCGGCGTACACCGGGCGGCCGGTGGGCACGTTCGCCTCGGACATGATGCGCTTGGCGAAGGCCTTCGAGCCCTCGAGCTGCGCGGCGGCCTTGCCCGGCCCGAAGACCGGGATGCCCCGGGTGCGGACGGGGTCGGCCACACCGGCGATGAGCGGTGCTTCGGGCCCGACGACGACCAGCTCGACGCCGTTCTCGATCGCGTACTCGGCGACGAGTGCACCGTTGGTGGGGTCGAGGGAGACGGTCTCGACGTCGGCGGCGATGCCGGCGTTGCCGGGAGCAGCCGTGATGACGTGGCCCGCCTGTTCAGCGAGGAGGGCCGTGATGATCGCGTGCTCGCGGGCACCGGAACCGAGGACGAGGATTCGCACCCGATCACCCTACCGATCAGGACTCGCCCCCCGCGAGGCGACGGCTAGCATCTGTGGAGATGCCACCCAGGAGGATCGAGGACGCCGCCGGCCGCGCCGCACTGACCGCGGTGCAGCAGGGCGACACGGCACGGGCGACCGTCGCGACGGCCGTCCGGTGGACCCTGCAGCGCCTCGCCGACGACGTGCCGGGCAACAGCGTCGAGGTCCGGGTGCCACCGTTCGCCGCGGTCCAGGCCGTCCCCGGCCCGCGCCACACCCGTGGCACGCCGCCGAACGTGGTCGAGACGGACGCCACGACCTGGCTCGCGCTCGCGACCGCGGAGCTGACCTGGGACGAGGCCGTCGCGCAGTCGCGCGTGAGCGCTTCCGGCTCGCGTGCGGACCTGGCGGCGTTCCTGCCGGTGCGGGTCGAGCTCTAATCGCGTCCAGGAACTCCCTAGGCGGACGAACCGAATTAGGTAGTCCCTACCGATGCGGGCGCATGCACTGCGAACCTACGCTTGAAGTCGCCGGGATTCGGACCCGACCCGAACGGGTCCGAACCCGGCGACAGGGACCAAGGTACGCGATGTTCCACACAACGTGTCAACCGCCGCGGCGCGTCGTGCTGCAATGCGCAACGTTCTTGCGTCACGAGTGGACTCAGAAGAGTCCGGCGAGCTCCGACCGAGCATGCAGGTCCCACTTGCCGAACACCCGCGACAGGTGCGCGTCGATGGTCCGCGTCGAGAGCCCGAGCTCCTCGCCGATCAGTCGGTTGCTCAGCCCCTGCGCCGCGAGCTCGGCGACCTGGTACTCACGGTTCGTCAGCGGTGGTTTCGGCCGGCCGGCCGTGACCGCCATCCCGTGCGACGCGAGCACCCCCTGCGCCGCGATCACCCGCGTCCGGTCGCGTGCGGTCAGGGCGTCGGCGTACTCCACGATCGCCGCGGCCAGCGGACCGTCGACCCGAGCGGCGGCCTCGCGCATCCGACCGAGCGAGGTGCCGGTCTCGCGTCCGTTCAGCATGTCCATCGCGTAGTGCAGCGTCTGCGCGTACATGACGTGCGTCCACCCACCGCTCGCCGTCCCGCGGTCGATGATGTCGTCGGCGTGCCGGAGCCCCGCCGGGTTGCCGAGCACCGCCTCGGTCCAGGCGATCGTCACCGCGACCTGCTCCCCGGTGATCCGCATCGCCCGCTGCGGCGTGGCCCGCGCCCGGTCGAGCGCACGTGTCGCGTCCTCGGTGCGACCGGCGTAGGCGTACGCCATCGCGAGCCGTGCCCACGGGTAGGCCGCGAAGCCACCGTGGTCCGCGACGTCGTACCGTTCGCAGGCGGCCGAGAACGCCGCGATCGCGTCGTCCCAGCGCCGTTGGCCGATGGCGAGGTTGCCGTCGCCGATGAGCTCGAGGGTGAAGTCGTACTTCAGGTACGGGTTGGACCGTCGGACGGGCACCTCGGTGAGCAGGTCGGCGAGGTCGCCCCGCCAGACCTGCACCTGGTGCAGCACGGACACGATCTCGCCGACGCTCCACGGTGCGTCCTCGAGGTGCTCGATCGCGGTGGCCAGCGCCCGGCGACCGAGGGCCGACGCGTCGTCGAGCCGACCGGCCGTGGCGAGCGCCATGATCGCGCAGGGGGCGACGCACAGGAACGCGAACGGGATCGTCGGCGCGTGCACGATGCCGCTGCGCTCGAGCTCGGCGCGGACCTCGTCGAACCGGCCGCCCCAGCCGAGGTGCGCAAGGCGCAGCAGGCGGAGCCGTTCGACTGCCTCGCCGGACACCAGGCGGCTGGCGACGTCGGTGAGCGCGACCGCTGCCAGCACGTCGTCGTCGTGGAACTGCCGGATGTTGGCGAGGATCTCGCAGGCCTCGACCACGAGGGCGTCGTCCACCGTGCCGGGGTCCGCACGGGCGACGGCCCAGGCGGCCTCGGCGTCGGCGCGACCGGCCTCGCGCCCGTCGGTGTACGAGTAGGCCAGCGACCGCAGGCAGCGCGCGGCGACCTGCTCGTTCGGGTGCAGCGTCCGCCGGAGCGCTGCGGAGGTCAGGGCGATCGCGCTCTCGTGCTCCTGCAGCCGCACCGCGACCTGCGCCGCGTCGAGCAGCTGCTCGACCGGGGGCACGACGCCGCAGTCGAGCGCCCAGAGCGCCGACCGCAACCGTGCGGCGGGCGGGGCGCCCTCGGGACTGTCGGCGCGGAAGGCGTTCGCGCGGGCGAAGAGTGCCGTGCGGCGGGCGACCGGCACCAGGCTGCGGATCACGTCGCCGACGAGCGGGTGCTGCGGACGGGCCACCGCGGCGCCGTCGTCGAGCGAGTCGATCCGGACCAGCCCGAGCGCGACCACGCGGTCGACGTCGCCGCCGCTGACCAGGCCGAGCAGCCGCGCGAGCGGGATCGGGTCGGCCAGTGCCACGATGTCGACGACGTCGCGCAGGTCCTCCGGCAACGAGCCGAGTTCCGTCCGGTACATGTCGGCGAGGCTGTTCGACGCCGTCACCCGGCCGCGCCAGTACCACCCGGACGCCGTGTGCTCGAGGGCGCCCGAGGTGCGGGCGGCGCGGACGACCTCGCGCAGGTAGAGCGGGTTGCCGGCGGTCGCGCGGTGCACCCGCTCGGCCGAGGCGTTCTCGAGCTGCGAGCCGAGGGCCTCGGCCACCAGGGCCGACGTCTCGCGCAGGGTGAGCGGCTGGAGGTCGATGCGCTCGAGCAGGTCGTCCTGCCACAGGGCGCGGAGCGGTTCCGGCAGCGCGGTGAAGTCACGGCAGGTCAGGACGAGCCGCGCACCCTGGTGCCGGACGAGCCACGCCACGTACCGGGCGGAGATCGCGTCGAGGTGGTCGGCGTCGTCGACGCGCAGCAGGACGTCGCGGTCCGCCAGGTCGGCGATCGCCCGGAGGCGCTGCTCGGCCCCGGCGTCGTCGGACAGTTCGGACAGGGTCGCCGGCAGCTCGCCGAAGCGGTCCGAGATCGCGCCGAAGGGCATCGACCGCCCGGAGGCGACGGCGGTGATGGGCACCACGACCGTGCGCCCGGTGGCGTCCCGTCCGGCGACGCGGTCGGTGACGCGGGCGGCGACGGTGCTCTTGCCGAGACCCGGGGCGCCGACGAGCGCGACGCTCCACTGGTGCTCCGCGACGACGGACACGGCACGGTCCTCTTCGTGGCGCTGCATCACGGGCCAGGTCACGCGTGCCGGGGTGCTCGGGGTGCGACCTCGCCCCCGTACGGTCCGTTCTCGCATCCGTGTCACCTCCAGCCCTTGGGATACCAACGCGTACGGATCATCCTCTCCTGGATCGGACTGCGCGGACAGGCCGGGAGACGTCCCACAGTGGGGGACAATGGGTGGGTGAGCAACACCGATCGACCCGACGACCAGCCGGTCCCGGCCCCTGCGCCGAACGCCGTCTCCACCTCTGACGAGGTCACGATCCGTCGTGCCCCGAAGTTCGGGGTGTTCATCGTCGGCGGTGCGGTGCTCGGGTTCATCGCGACCCTGATCGTCGTCTCGCTCACCATGAACCTCGGTGGCCAGCAGGAGGAGTCGAGCTTCGGCAGCCTGGTGGGCTACTTCAGCCTGTGGGGCGTCACGATCGGCGCCTTCGTCGGCGCGGTCGTCGCCGTCGTGTTCGACCGGGTCTTCGCCCGGCGCGCGGCCCGCCTGACGGCGGAGCGTGTCGAGGTCGAGCTGCCGCCCGAGACGGTCGACGGCGAGATCGACGAGCACGGCGACCAGCGGCCGTAGCCGCAACCGCTGACAGACGGGAGGCCCGTGGCGACACCGCCACGGGCCTCCCGTCTGTCAGGTGGGTGCGTCTCGGACGCGACCTAGCTGAGCTGGTTCGCCTCGACCCAGGACAGGTACTCCGGGCTCACGGTGCCCGTGACGTACTCGCCCGTGAAGCAGCTCATCTCGAGGTCGGTCACGTCGGAGCCCTCGATGATGGCGTCCCGCATGTCGCCGATCTCCTGGTAGATCAGGTGATCGCTGCCGAGCACGCGGTTGATCTCCGGGATCTTCCGGTCGTGCGCGATGAGCTCGTCGCGCGTCGGCATGTTGATGCCGTAGACGTGCGGGAACCGGACCGGGGGAGCGGCACTCGTGAAGGTGACCTCGTTCGCACCGGCGGCGCGGGCCATCTCCACGATCTCCTTGCTCGTCGTGCCGCGCACGATCGAGTCGTCGACGATCAGGATGTTCTTGCCCTTGAACTCCGACGACATCGCGTTGAGCTTCTGTCGGACGGACCGCTTGCGCTCCGCCTGGCCCGGCATGATGAACGTCCGGCCGACGTAGCGGTTCTTGTAGAAGCCCTCGCGGTACTCGATGCCGAGCTTCCGTGCGACCTGCATGGCCGCCGGTCGGGACGAGTCCGGGATCGGCATCACGACGTCGATGTCACCGGTCGGCGCGTACTGCTCGATGGTGTCCGCCAGCCGGTTGCCGAGGCGCAGGCGGGCGTCGTAGACCGAGATGCCGTTCATGACCGAGTCGGGCCGGGCCAGGTACACGTACTCGAACGAGCACGGCACGAGCCGCGGGTTCTTCGCGCACTGCCGGGCGTGCATCTGCCCGTTCATCTCGATGAAGATCGCCTCGCCGGGGGCGACGTCGCGCACGATCTCGTAGCCGCCGGACTCGAGCACCAGCGACTCGCTCGCGACGACCCACTCGGGCTGGCCGGCCTCGTCGAACTTGTGGCCGAGGATGAGCGGCCGGATGCCGAACGGGTCGCGGAACGCCAGGAGCCCGTGGCCGGCGATCGTGGCGATCGTGGCGTACGAGCCCTCGACCCGCTCGTGCACGCGCTCGACGGCGTCGAAGACCTGCCCGGGGTCGAGGTCCGTGCCGCGGACCTGTCCCTGCAGCTCGTGCGCCAGCACGTTCACCAGGAGCTCGGTGTCCGACGTGGTGTTGAGGTGCCGACGGTCGATGTCGAACAGTTCACGCGTCAGTTCCCGCGTGTTGGTGAGGTTGCCGTTGTGGACGAGGACGATGCCGTACGGCGCGTTCACGTAGAACGGCTGCGCCTCTTCCTCGTTGCTCGCCGCGCCCTTGGTGGCGTAGCGCACGTGGCCGAGGCCCATGGTGCCGAGGAGGGCGCGCATGTCGCGGGTGCGGAACGACTCACGCACGTGGCCGCGGGTCTTGTGCATGTGGTGCACGTGACCCTCGACCGTGGCGATGCCCGTCGAGTCCTGCCCGCGGTGCTGCAGGAGGAGCAGTGCGTCGTAGATGGATTGGTTGGCGGGGCCCTGTGCAACGAGGCCGACGATGCCGCACATTCGCGGGTGTGCTCCAGACCGTAGAATCGGGGGGTACCGAACAAGTCTGCCATGTCACCGCGAAGGACTCCGCATGCCCAACCCGTACGCCGAAGCCGGAGTGGACACCGCTGCCGGTGACCTGGCCGTCGAACTCATGAAGTCCGCAGTCGCGGCGACGCACAACAGCCACGTGCTGGGCGGCGTGGGCGGCTTCGCCGGACTCTACGACGTGTCGTTCCTGAAGGACTTCTCACACCCGTTGCTCGCGACCTCGACCGACGGCGTCGGCACCAAGGTCGCCATCGCCCAGGCGATCGACAAGCACGACACCATCGGGCAGGACCTGGTCGGCATGGTCGTCGACGACATCGTGGTGGTCGGTGCGAAGCCGCTGTTCATGACCGACTACATCGCCTGCGGGCGCGTCGTCCCGAACCGCATCGCCGACATCGTCGCCGGGATCGCCCGCGGCTGCTCGGCGACGGGCACCGCGCTGGTCGGTGGCGAGACCGCAGAGCACCCCGGTCTGCTCGGCCCGGACGACTACGACGTGGCCGGCGCCGCGACGGGTGTCGTCGAGGCCGGTTCGCGGCTCGGTGCCCACCTGGTGCAGGACGGCGACGTCGTGCTCGCCATCGAGTCCTCCGGGCTGCACTCGAACGGGTACTCGCTCGTCCGGCACATCCTGGCGTCGCGCGGGGTCGGGTACACCGACCAGCTGGCCGAGTTCGGCGGCGTCTCGGTCGGCGAAGCCCTGCTCGAGCCCACCCGCCTGTACACGACGCCGCTGCTGGAGCTGCTCGAGCAGCACCCGGGCGCCGTGCACTCCCTGTCGCACGTGACCGGTGGTGGCATCGCGGCGAACCTGGCGCGCGTGCTGCCCGTCGGCTCGTGGATCGAGGTCGACCGCTCGACCTGGCAGCCGCTCCCCGTCTTCCGCGTGCTCGCCGACATGGCCGGCACGCCGATCGAGGACACCGAGGGCACCTGGAACCTGGGCATCGGCATGTTCGCCGTGGTGTCCGCCAGTGCTGCGGTGGACGTCATCGAGTCGCTCGGCGTCGCCGGGATGCCCGCGTGGCCGGTCGGCACGATCGCCACGTCGGCCCGCGACCTGACCGGCTTCGAGCAGGGCGCCAAGGGTGTCGACGGCGGTGCCGTGCGGCTCGTCGGGAGCTACGCGGCCTGATCCTGGCTGCTCGAGGTCGCACGGACTGAGAACAGGTCGTGCGGCCTCGGCGCCTGACCGTCTGGCCTCGGCACCTGGCCCTCCGGGCACGCAGAAACGCCGCGCTGCCCGGAGGCGCGCGGCGTGACGGCTGTGCAGGTCAGGCGGACTTGTTCTGGTCCGCTTCGGTCTCGAACTCGTCGGATTCGTCTGCCGCTTCGGGACCGTACTGGTCCGCCCAGCGGTCGACGAGATCGTCATCGGAGTGTTGTCCGGCGGAGAGCTCCTGCTCGAGTGCACCGTAGTTCGTCTGCGGGCTGAAGTACTTCAGCTCACGGGCGACCTTGGTGTGCTTCGCCTTTTGACGGCCGCGCCCCATGCGTGACCCCCTCGTTCGGCTCTGGTCCGGTCCTGGCGAATGACGGAAGATCACTCGGGGAACCAGACGGTTCGTGGTTTGAAATCTGCCGATCACTCTACCATGTACCTCGATCTGGACGTCGCCGCGACGGCTCCGCGCACAGGAGAATCGAAGTGATGACCGAAGCCCTCGAGAACCCAGCCGACCAGTCCGCCCGTGTCGTCGTCATCGGTGCGGGGCAGGCCGGACTGTCGGTGGGATACCACCTGCGCCGCCTGGGGCTCGTGCCCGGCACCGACCTGGTGCTGCTCGATCGTGCCCCGAGCACGGGTGGCGCCTGGCAGTTCCGGTGGGAGGCCCTGCGGCTCGGCGCGGCGCACCGCGTGCACGACCTGCCGGGGATGCGGGCGATGGGGCTGCAGTTCGACGACGCCGACCGGTCACGACCCGCCCGGGACGTCGTGGGGGAGTACTACCGGCGGTTCGAGCAGCACTACGACCTGCGGGTCCGGCGTCCGGTCTCGGTGCCGTCGGTCTCGCGCACCGTGGACGGTCGACTGTGCGTCACGACCCGCTCTGCCGACGGCACCGAGACCCGGATCCGCGCCGACGTCGTGGTGAACGCATCGGGCACGTGGGGCACGCCGTTCGTGCCGTGGTACCCGGGCCGAGGCGCGTTCCGCGGACGACAGCTCGACACGACCGAGTACCGCAGCGCCGCGGAGTTCGCCCGGCAGGACGTCGTCGTGGTCGGCGGCGGGACGAGTGCCATCGGTTTCCTGCTCGAACTCGACGGTGTCGCGCGGTCCACCCACTGGTTCACCCGACGGCCGATGGTGTGGGCGGACTCGTCGTCGCTCGACCTCGAGTCGGCGGTCGCAGCGGTCGACGAGCAGGACCGGGCCGCCCGTGCCGGCGAGGTGCTGCCGAGCATCGTGAGCGGCACGGGCGTACCGGTCTCGCGGCGGATCCGGGCGGGCATCGACCGCGGGGTCCTGCGCGACCAGCCGATGTTCACCCGGATGGACGAGACCGGCGTGGTGACGGCCGACGGCACGCACGTGCACGCCGACGCGGTGCTCTGGGCGACCGGGTTCCGGGCCGACCTGCGGCACCTCGCGCCGCTGCACCTGCGGACCGCGGCCGGCGGGGTCGTCGTGGCGGACGGGCGCTCGGTCGACGAGCCGCGGTTGTTCCTGGCGGGATACGGGCCGCAGGCGTCGACGATCGGGGCGAACCGGGCCGGACGGCTCATCGCCCGCCAGGTGATGGACGTGCTCGCCGCCGCGTGAGCTGGTCAACCTCGCACCGTGCGAGGTGCCGCGCGAACGGTGCGAGGTTCCGGACACCGTGCGAGCCACACGGGCACGCACCGAGTACGGAAGCTCGCACGTTACGAGCCACCGCGGTACGCGGCGCGACGCGGCGGCGCAGGGCGGCGCAGGGCGGGTCAGGCGGGCAGGGGCTCCTGCACGCCACGACGGCGACGGGACGCCGCCAGGAACACCGCGTCGAGCGAGAACCGCCCGGGTCCGGTCAGTGCCACAACGAGCGACCCGACCGCCAGGACGAGCACGTACTCGAACCCGCCGTCCTGCGAGAAGAACCCGGCGGTCGCGTGTGCCAACAGCCCGGCGACGACCATGTCGACGGCGAGCAGGACGCCCACGACGCGGGTCGCGATGCCGAGCACGAGCAGCACGCCGCCGACGAGTTCGAGGCCGGCCACCAGGGGCGCGGCGACGTCGGCGAGCGGGACGCCCATGCCGGAGAAGCCCTGGGCGACGTTCGGGATGCCCTGGGCGAACTTCTGCGCGCCGTGGGCGATGAACACCACCCCGAGGACGATGCGGAGCGCGGTCAGGCCGATGGAGGTCGATGTCGTTCGCATGGCCACGAAGCTAACCGGTGACACGTCATCGATGCCCCTCGTTCGGGGGTCTGCCCGGACATCACCAGAACATGCCCAGGCTGGGGTCCGCCGAAGGGCGGACCCGCTCTCAGGAACCCGAGGTGTCCGTGCCGCGGCCGGTCTGCTGCTGCAGGCGGTCGATGTGCTCCGAGGCCTCGGCCTTGGTCAGGTCGGCGGAGAGCTCCTCGCCGGCTTCGCGGGCCAGGGTGTCGAGGTAGCTGCGCTGCGGTCCGGTCATCGGCTCGTCACCGGTGACCCACTGCTCGGGGTCCTTGCTCGCGTCGGTCGACGGGTCCGGACGGGCGCCGCCGAGGGTCTCTTCTGCATCACTCATGCCGAGGACGCTACGCCGCACCTCCGACGCATCCCGCAGGCGGCGTGTCCCCCGTCAGACCGGCGTGGCCGAGTACCGCACCAGGTCCGGGCCGACCGCACTCGTGGCGATCGGCACGGTCCGTCCCTCGCGCCGGACCCAGATCGTCGCGGCCTGCTCGTCGATCCGCTCGACCTCGTGCAGCGAGCCGTCGAGCAGCACGGTCGCGGACACCACGACACGGCCACTCGACGGCCGCGGCGGCAGACCGGGGACGTCGTCGTCGTACGCCGCGTACTCGCCGGGCTGCAGGAACGGGGACACCGGAGCGGTCACGACCTCGAAGCCCTCGTCGACCTCGGCGACCGCCACGAGCCGCACCGCCTGGTCCGTCGGCAGGGGGACGTCGACCACCCAGGGCGCCTCGGAACCGGCCAGTGCGCGGAAGGCGGGCCGACCGTCGGGGGCGAGTCGTGCCTCCAGGCCGTCGATCCGGACCCGTCCGCGACCGCGCGAATCGGCGTAGAGACCCGGCTCGATGCCGGACTGCCGCGCCTCGAGCCGGGTGATGACCACGCGGTCCGGGCGGTACCAGTCGCGCAGCGTCGACGGGTCCACCCAGCCGACGCTGGGGACGCCGCGCGAGAGCGCTGCCGACTCGTCGGCGGCGCGCTCGTCGAGCGCGCCGAGGGGGTGTTCGCCGCGCACGGCGACGAGTCCTTCGTGGCGGCTGCCCGCGACGGGCTCGTGGTCCAGCACCTCGACGCGCTTCGACACCTTGCCGCCGTGGCCGTCGAACGTGGCGAACGTCCGCAGGTCGGTGATCGTCATGACGTCAGATGCTACGACTCGTCGCCCCGGCGCGGCGAGGTCGGCACGAGCGCGTGCAGCTCGCCGGTGCACTGCGCGGGGTCGACGCCCTCTGCGGGACCGGCCGGACGGGTCGCGCGACGTGGCTGCAGGCTGTTCCGCTGCGCGGACCGGGCCAGGCGATCGTCGACGACACCGTCGACCGGCGCTCCGGCCGAGCCGGCGAGGGACCGGCGGAGCGGCGGCCGCACGGGCTCGCCGCGACGTTCCTGGCCGGGGAGCGGACGCGACCGGCGGCCGTACAGCAGTTCGGACGAGTCGAGCAGCCACGGCACCAGCGCGACGGTGACGCCGTGCACGAGCAGGAGCTTCTTGCGGATGCGACGGCCGCGGTGGTTGTGGAGCAGGCCCTCCCACCAGTGGCCGACGATGAAGATCGGCGTGTAGACGGTGACGACCTCGGAGCCGTGCTCGAGTCGGTGCGCCTTGATGTACTTGATGAGCGGCATCGAGATGTCGCGGTACGGGCTCGGCACGATGGTCAACGGCATCCGGATGCCGTACTCGGCCCACTGGTCGCGCAGGTGCTGGGCGTCGGCGTCGTCGATCGCCACGTGGACCGCCTCGCAGCTGGCGTGCTCGGCGGCGATCGCGTAGTCGAGGGCCTTGAGCACGGGCTTCTGCAGCTTGTTCACGAGCACGACGGCGTGGTCACCGGTGGCGCCGAACTCGGTCTCGACGTCGGCCTCGATCTCGTGCGAGACGTCGCGGTAGTAGCGGTTCACGCCGAGCATGAGCACGTACAGGATCGGCATGATCAGGAACACGAGCCAGGCGCCGTGCGTGAACTTGGTGATCGTGACGATGACCAGGACGACCAGGGTGAACGTGGCACCGATCGCGTTGATGGTGCGGGAGCGCACCACCTGCGCGCGGTTGACGGACGGGTCGGCGGTGCCGGACCGGTCCGCGCGCAGCAGACGCGTCCAGTGCACGACCATGCCCGTCTGCCCGAGCGTGAACGACACGAAGACGCCGATGATGTAGAGCTGGATGAGGCTCGTGACGTTCGCCCGGTACACCACGAGCAGCGCTGCAGCGACGAGCGCCAGCAGGATGACGCCGTTCGAGTAGATGAGCCGGTCGCCGCGGGTGGACAGGGCCTTCGGGGCGTACGAGTCGCGGGCCAGGATCGAGCCGAGCAGCGGGAACCCGTTGAACGCCGTGTTCGCGGCGAGGAGCAGGACCGCGGCCGTCGTCGCCTGGATGACGAAGAACAGCACCGAGTTGTCACCGAACGTCGCCGCCGCGATCTGTGCGATCAGGGAGCGCTGCGGCGTCGTGGCGCAGTCCGCGAACCCCTGCAGGTCGCAGGCGCGTTCGGCGTAGTGCACGCGGGACACGAGCGCGAGCGTGATGAGCCCGATGAACAGGACGATCGCGATGCCGCCCATCGCCACCAGGGTCGCCTGCGCGTTCTTGATCTTCGGGCGCCGGAAGGCCTGCACGCCGTTCGCGATGGCCTCGACGCCGGTCAGGGCCGAGCAGCCGGAGGCGAAGGCACGGAGGAGCAGCAGGATGAACGCCGCCTGCGTGGTGTGCTCCACGTTGTCGACGGTGTACCCGGCTGACTCGGCGACCGGGGCGTGCCCGGCGGCGACCCGGATCAGGCCGGTGACGACCATCACGAAGACCGACGCCACGAACAGGTAGGTGGGGATGGCGAAGGCCTTGCTCGACTCCCGCACGCCGCGCAGGTTCGTGGCGGCGAGGAGCACGACGAACACGAGCGCGAGTTCGACGCGGACGTCGTTCAGCATCGGCAGCGCCGAGATGATGTTGTCCACGCCGGAGGCCACCGACACCGCGACCGTCATCACGTAGTCGACGAGCAGTGCGCTCGCGACGACCAGCCCGGCCTTCTCGCCGAGGTTCCGGTGTGCGACCTCGTAGTCGCCGCCGCCGGACGGGTAGGCCTTGATGAGCTGCCGGTACGACGCGACGACGACCACGAGCAGCAGCACGACGAGCGCGGCCACCCACGGTGCGAACGTCAGGAACGACATCCCGCCGAGCAGCAGGATCATCAGCAGTTCCTGCGGTGCGTACGCGACGGAGGACAGCGGGTCACTCGCGAAGATCGGCAGTGCCAGGTGCTTCGGGAGGAGCTGTCCTTCGAGCTTCTCGGAGGGGAGGGGATCCCCGATCAGTCGCGCTTTCAGCGACCGGACCTCGTTCGTCACGAGCGGCAAACCTACTCAGTTCCGGGCGGGAGTCAACACGGGTGCCCGAGTGGTCATTCCCGGTCGGTCGCGTGTCGTCGACTCCGCACCCCGATCACCTCCTGCAGTTGACGCTGCGTCAACCTCTACGGTGGGCTGCATGAGGGATCCGTCAGACATCGCCACCGCAGCTGCGAAAGCACCCCACGGCATCGCCGACGTGGCGCGATCCGCCGGGGTGTCGAGCCGCACGCTCCGCCACTACGACGCCATCGGACTGCTGCCGGCCACCGCGGTCGGCGACGGCGGACTCCGCCGCTACGACGACCGGGCACTCGTCCGGCTGCAGCGCATCCTGCTGCTGCGCGGCCTCGGCCTCGGGCTGCCCGACATCCGCCGGGACCTCGACGGCGAGCAGGACGACGCCGCCGCCCTCACCGCGCACGTCGCCTGGCTCGAACGCGAGCGGGACCGCCTCGCCCGGCAGCTCGCCGCCGTGCGCACGACCATCACCAGGATCGAGAACGGGGAGCGTCTGACGGTGGCCGCCGCGTTGGACGGGTTCGCACCCGTGCCGTGACGGAAACAGGTTCCGGTCACGACACCACGGATCGGCGTGGTGCTGTGTCCGGAACCTGGTTCCGTGGGTGGGGCGGTGCGACGGGCGGCCGGGAGGCACGGGGCGCGACCGCCTGTCGGCCGCGGGCCGTCAGAGCGACTTGCGCAGGGCCTCCAGGCCGTCACGCAGACGCGTCACGGTGTCCGCACGGAGCGTGCCGCGGGTCGCACGACGGCGCAGGTCCGCGCGGACCTGCTGCCGGAACGACGACAGCGCCATCTCGAGCTCGCGCAGGGCGCGGGCGCTCTCCGACGGGACCGAGACGGGGTCCTCGTGGGAACCGGTGCCGGGGCTCTCCGCCGAGGCGGCGAGGTCGGCACGGAGGGAGCGCATCGCCTCGCCGACCGAGGCGCGGACGCCGTCGGCCAGGGACTTCACCGAGTCGGCGACCCCGGACTCGACCGCAGCGATCTCGTCGGCACGGGCCGCGAGTTCGGTGCGCCCGGCCTCGGTGATCGCGTAGACGGTCTTGCGGCCGTCGGCGGTCTTCGAGACGAGGCCTTCTTCCTCGAGCTTCGCGAGCCGCGGGTACACGGTGCCGGCGCTCGGCACGTAGGTGCCGCCGAACCGGTCGCCGAGGGCCTGGATGAGCTCGTAGCCGTGCATCGGGTGGTCCGCCAGCAGCACGAGCAGGTACAGGCGGAGGTGGCCGTGGGCGAAGACGGGACTCATTCGGGCACCTCGCCGTCGTTGGTCGGGACCGTCGGGGGCACGGGGGTGGTCGGGGGTACCGGGGGTGCGGTCGGCTCGGCGGCTGCCGGTGGGGCGTGCAGGACCGCGATGTCGCCGGACACCGAGTTCACGCGCAGGTCGAGCCACTGGCCGGCCAGCTCGCCGCCCTGCTTGACGTACGAGCCCCGCACGCCGCGGATCTCGGAGTCGTCGAACTGCAGCTTGCCGGACGCCGTGCTGACGGTGCACTGGTAGGCGACACCGTCCTCGAGCCGGACGCTCACGCCACCCGAGACCGTGTTGACGCGCGCCGACTCCGGCACGCCGTGCAGGTCGAGCACGACGTCCGCCGAGACACCGTCCGCCTGGAACCGCGGGATCTCGCCCGTGGCCACGACGTCGCCCGACACCGTGTGGACCGTCAGGGCGCCGTCGAGCTCGCGGATCGTCGTCGCGCCCGAGACGGCGTTGACCGTGACGTCGCCGGCGACACCGTCGACGACGAGGTCACCGGACACCGTGTTGAGCATCGCGCCGCGGTTCGTGCCGGACAGCAGCGCACCCGCCGAGACGACACCGAGGTTCACCGAGGCGTCGCGGGGGACCAGGATGCTGACGTCCGCGTGGGCCTTGCCGCGGAACGACTTGAGGAACCCGATGGGGTCGTCCCACCGGATCTGCGGGTGGTCGACGGTGAGCGTGTCGCCGTCGACCTCGATCTTCAGCTGCTTGCCGGACACGCTGTGGACCTCGACCCGGGCGGTGGGTTCGTCGTGTGCCACGACGTCCACCTGACCACCGACGAGTCCGACACGGAGTGTGCGGACGATGCCGGTGTCGATGACCTTGGGCTCGTCGACGAGCCACTTCTCCTGCGTCATGTTGCTTCCTCCAACTCGCGATGTATCGCGTCTGTGAAGGTCACGCTATATCGCGATTCGCGACTCCGCAAGGGGTTCCCGGACGACCCGGCGCTCGGGGCTCCACGGGAACCGGCGGAAGAACGGCATGAGCGGCTGCACCATCGGGCCGATCGCGAACGCGGCGATGACGGTGCCTGCGCCGACGTTCCCGCCGAGGATCCAGCCGACGATGACGACGGACACCTCGACCAGGGTGCGCGCGAGCCAGAGCGGCCAGCCGAGGCGCTCGTGCAGCCCGACCATCAGGCCGTCACGGGCCCCGGTGCCGAACCCCGCACCGATGTAGAACGCCGTCGCGACGGCGAGCAGCACCAGTCCCGCGGCGAACAGGGCGATCCGGGCGAGCAGCCCGGACGGCTGCGGCACGAGCCAGAGCACCAGGTCGGCGCTCGGCCCGATCGCCAGCGCGTTCAGCAGGGTGCCGATGCCCGGCTTCTGGCGCAGGGGGATCCAGAACAGCAGGATCACACCGCTCGACACGACGGTGATGACGCCGAACGACCACGGCACCACGTTCTCGAGGCCCTGCGTCAGGACGGTCCACGACGAGACGCCGACGACCGCGCGGACCTGCAGCGCGGTCGAGGCGCCGTAGAGGAACAGGCCGACGAAGAGCTGGACGAAGCGGAACGTGAGGGCGGTGCTGCGGGACATGGGTTCATCGTCGACGCAGATTGGACTGCTGGTCGAGAGCCAATCGCGCTACCGTGGACCCATGACACCCGTGCTGCTGAGTGCCCGATCTGCTGCCCTGCTGCTCACCGACTGGCGCGACGGCACCGACGCCCCCGCGTACGAGGCCCTGTCCGACGCCATCCGTGTGCTCGTCATCGACGGCCGGGTCGCGCAGGGCGTGCGGCTGCCGGCGGAGCGCGGACTGGCCACCGCGCTCGGCGTCTCCCGCACGACCGTGGCGAACGCGTACGCCCGACTGCGGTCCGACGGGTTCGTCGTGTCGGTCCGTGGCTCCGGCAGCGTGGTCCACCTGCCCGCGTCCCTGATCGGTCGTCCCGACCCGGAACGGCTCGGCGGGGTGGTCGACGGCGAGCTGCTCGACCTGCGGAAGGCCGCGATGCACTCGGCGCCGGGGATGGCCGAGGCCGTCGAACGGGCGGTGCGACACGTGCCCGCGGCGCTCGCCGGCATCGGGTACGACACCGTCGGCGACCCCGGGCTCCGCGCCGCCATCGCCGACCGGTACACCGAGCGCGGACTGCCGACCGACCCGTCCCAGGTGATCGTGACGATCGGCGCGCAGCACGCGATCGCCCTGCTCGCGCGGGTGCTCGTCCGCCGCGGGGACGCCGTGCTCGTCGAGTCGCCGACCTACCCGCACGCGCACGAGGCGTTCCGCGAGGCCGGCGGACGGCTCGTCGGCGTGCCCGTCGACGCGCGGACCGGGTGGGACGCCGCCGCGCTCGAGACGACGCTGCGCCGGACCGCCCCGGCCGTCGCCTACGTCATGCCCGAGCTGCACAACCCGACCGGTGCGACGATGACGGCCTCGACCCGCCAGCTCCTGCTGTCCGTCGCGGCGTCGGTCGGCACGACGGTGGTCGCCGACGAGACGATGGGTGAGCTGCGGATCGACGGCGCGCCGTCGCTGCCGCTGGCAGCAGCGGACCCGTCGGGAGCGTCGGTCGTGATGATCGGATCGGCCGACAAGGTGTTCTGGGGCGGCCTGCGGATCGGCTGGATCCGGGCCGCACCGGCCCTCCTGCAGCGGCTGCTCGCCGCCCGCCCGACGGGCGACCTCGGCACGCCCGTCCTCGACCAGCTGGTCGCGCGGGAGCTGGTCCCACGCACGGCGGCCGTCCTGGAGGCGCGGCGCGAGTACCTGCGACAGGGTCGCGACGACGTCGTGGGCGCGCTCAGGGCACGACTCCCGGAATGGGACGTCCCGTCGCCGGCGGGCGGGCTGACGACGTGGGTGGGCCTCGGGCGTCCGGTGTCGAGTGCGCTCGTGCTGGCCGCGCGGTCCGAAGGGGTCGTGCTGGCGTCCGGCGGCGTGTTCGGCCCGGACGGCGGGTTCGAACGGTTCCTGCGGGTGCCGTTCACGATGGCGCCGGCGGACCGCGGTCGTCTGGTGGACGTGCTCGAACGGGCGTGGGCTCGGGTCGGTGGGGAGTCCGCCGGGGTGCGGGGCTCGCTCGCCGCCGTGGTGTGACGCCAGCACGTCATCCTCTGGGGTGAAGATGCGCCCGCCATGTCGCTCCCCGGGGTGATGCGGCCCGGGACGGCTGCGGCGATGCTGATGCCATGAACGCGACCCTGTCCGCCGGTGCTCCGGCCGCTGCTGCGTCCCCGTCGTCCGCGTCGCCGTCCGAGCCGTGCCCCGCGGTGCCCGCCGTGGTGCGCGTCACGATGGCCCTGAGCGGCGCGCTGCTCGCCGGCGTGCTGACCTCGTTCGGGCAGACGGTGCCCGCACTGTCGTCGGTCGCCAACTCGGCCGGCCCCTGGTTCCTCGTCGCCGTCGCGCTGTGCATCGGTGCCGGGGTCCGTGCCGGCCGGTTCGCCCTGCCGCTCGCGATGCTGCTCGGCGTCGTGCTGCTCGAACTCATGCACGTCGGCTACTGGGCCACGACGAACCTGCGCGGCTACCCGGACTTCCTGTCCGTCACCAACCTGTGGGTGCTGCTCGGCGTCCCCGCGGGGCTGCTCGCCGGCGCCGTCGCCGTGTTCGTCCGCTCCCGCGACGCCCGCTGGCGTGCCGGAGCCTTCGGGGTCACCGCCGCGATCCTGATCGGCGAGGGGGTGCGGGCGCTGCTGCAGGTGGTGGCCACGACCGGCCCGGTCACCTGGGTGGTCGAGATCGTCGTCGGCATCCTCGTGCTCGTCGTCGGGGTGGCCACCGCCCGGTCGTCGGTCGGCCGCGTGATCGCCCTCGGCAGCGGCGTGCTCGGCACCGTCGGCGTGCTCGGCGCGTACCTGCTGCTCGGTGGCTGACTCGGTGGCTGACCCGACGGCCTGATGCGGACGTGCACGGGCTGCGGCTGCGAGGATCGATGACGTGCACCTCCTCTCGGTCTTCAGCCTCCGCAACCGGGCCCTCATCGCGCTCGTCACCATCGTCGTCGCGGTCTTCGGCGGCATCGCGCTGTCGAACCTCAAGCAGGAGCTCATCCCGAGCGTCGAGTTCCCGCAGGTCGCGATCGTCAGCGCGTACCCCGGTGCCACGCCCGAGGTGGTGTCCAACGACGTCTCGACGAAGATCGAGCAGGCGATCCAGGTCGTCCCGGACCTCGAGTCCACCAGCGCGACCTCGTCCACCGGACAGAGCGTGGTGTCGGCGTCGTTCCAGTACGGCTCGAACCTGGCCAGCGCCGAGGACAAGATCCAGACCGCGGTGAACGCGCTGTCGCTGCCCGACTCGGTGCAGACGCAGATCGTCACCGGGTCCTTCGACGACCTGCCGGTGCTGCAGGTCGCGGTCTCGGCGTCCGGCAACCAGGAGCAGCTCGTCGACCGGCTGCAGGCCTCGGCGATCCCCGACCTCGAGAAGCTCGACGGCGTGCGGCAGGCGGACGTCTTCGGCAACCCGGGCCGTCGCGTCGTCATCACGCCCGACCAGGACGAGCTCGCCGCCCGTGGCCTCACCCAGACGGCGATCTCGGACGCGCTCGACGACAACGGCACCCTGATCCCCGGCGGCACGATCACCGAGGACGGCTCGACGCTGTCGGTGCAGACGGGCGAGCGGATCGCCTCGCTCAAGGACATCCGCGCCCTGCCGCTGACGAGTTCGTCGAGTTCGTCGGGTTCGGACGGGGCCGGCTCCGCTGGTGCCGACGGGACGGCGTCCGGTGACGGTACGGCCGCGGGCGCGACCGGGACGGGTGCGACGGGGACCGGCACGGGTGCGACCGGTTCCGCGCCCACGGGTGACGCCGCGACGGGCGGGTCCACGACCGCCGCCACCCCGACCGACACCACGCTCGGCGACGTCGCAAAGGTCGCGATCACGGAGTCGCCGCGCACCTCGATCAGCCGGGTGGACGGTGAGCAGGCCCTGACGATCTCGATCACCAAGACGCAGGAGGCCAACACCGTCGACGTCTCGACGACCGTGCGTGACGCCCTGCCCGGCATCGAGGACAAGATCGAGGGCGATCCCCGCTTCACCGTCGTCTTCGACCAGGCACCCTACATCCAGCAGTCCATCGACTCCCTGGCCGAGGAGGGGCTGCTCGGCCTCGCCTTCGCGGTGCTCGTCATCCTGGTCTTCCTGCTGTCGTGGCGCTCCACGCTCGTCACCGCGATCTCGATCCCGACGTCGGTGCTCCTGGCCGCGATCGGCATGCGTGCCGCCGGGTACACGCTCAACATCATCACGCTGGCCGCCCTGACGATCGCGATCGGCCGCGTGGTCGACGACTCCATCGTCGTCATCGAGAACATCAAGCGGCACATGGTCCCCGGTGTCGACCGCGGCCAGGCCGTGCGGGAGGCCGTGCGCGAGGTCGCCGGCGCGGTCACCGCCTCGACCCTGACCACCGTCGCGGTGTTCCTCCCGGTGGCCTTCGTCGCCGAACTCGTGGGGGAGCTGTTCCGTCCGTTCGCCGTGACGGTCACCCTGGCGCTCGTCGCGTCACTGTTCGTCTCGCTCACCATCGTCCCGGTGCTGGCGTTCTGGTGGCTGCGCCCGTCGAAGGTGAAGCCGGGCGAGGCGACGGCAGCGGCGGCGGACACGGACGCGGAAGCGGCGGCGGGACCGTCGGCGGTCGATGCCGAGCGCGATCGCTCCGAGGGAGCGCTCGCCTCCGCCGCGGACCTGCACGACGCCGGCCGGGTGGACCGCCTGCGCCGCGTGTACCTGCCGGTGCTCCGGTGGGTCGTCCGCAAGCCGGTCGTCGTCATCCTGCTCGCCGTGGTCGTCCTCGGCGGCACGGTCGCCACGCTGCCGTTCGTCACCACGAACTACCTCGGCGACTCGGGGCAGAACACCTTCACGGTCACGCAGGACCTGAAGGCCGGCTCCAGCCTCGCCGTCCAGTCCGAATCCGCGCGCAAGGTCGAGCGGGCGCTCCAGGGCGTCGACGGCGTCGAGACCGTGCAGACCACCATCGGCACGAGCGGCCAGTCGATCCAGGCGGCGTTCGGCGGTGGCGGCAGCGCGTCGGTGCAGTACGCCGTCACGACCGATGCCGAGGCCGACCAGCCCACGATCCAAGCCGACGCCCGGAAGTCGATCGCGCGGATCGACGACGTCGGCGAGGTCACCATCGCGTCCTCCGGCGGCGGGTTCGGCGGCAGCAGCGACATCGAGGTCGACGTGACCGCGCCGACCCAGGCGCAGCTCGAGACCGCGTCGCGCCAGGTGCTGAAGACCATGCAATCGGTCCCCGACACCACGGGCGCCACGAGCAACCTGTCCGCCGCGGAGCCGTTCCTCGCCGTCCGGGTCGACCGTGCCGAGGCCGCGTCACTCGGCCTCACCGAGACCCAGGTGGGTGGCCTCGTCGCCGCCGCCGTCTCACCGCGGGACACCGGCAGCATCGAGATCGACGACGCGACGCTCGACGTCTACATCGCCGACCCCGAGCCGCCGACCACGATCGCCGCGCTCCGTGCCCTCGACGTCCCGACGAGCACCGGCACCGTCCCGCTGTCCGACGTCGCCACGGTGGAGGAGTCCGAGGGCCCCACCACGGTCACCACGACGAACGCCGCCCGCACCGCCACGATCACCGTGTCGCCGGACGCCACCAACCTGGGTGCGGCCGTGCAGTCCGTCACGACCGCCGTCGACGAGCTCGACCTGCCGAAGGGCGCGACCGCCTCCATCGGTGGCGTCGCCGCCAGCCAGTCGTCAGCGTTCTCGCAGCTCGGCCTCGCGGTCCTGGTCGCGGTGCTGATCGTCTACGTGATCATGGTCGCGACGTTCCGGAGCCTGCTCCAGCCGCTGCTGCTGCTCGTGTCGGTGCCGTTCGCGGCCACGGGCGCGATCCTGCTGCAGATCGCCTCCGGCGTCCCGATCGGCGTCGCGTCGCTCATCGGTCTGCTCATGCTCGTCGGCATCGTGGTGACGAACGCGATCGTGCTCATCGACCTCGTCAACCAGTACCGACGGCGCGGCTTGCGGGTGCGTGAGGCGTTGATCGAGGGCGCGACACGACGCCTCCGCCCGATCCTGATGACGGCGATGGCGACGATCTTCGCGCTGCTGCCGATGGCGATCGGCCTCACCGGCAAGTCCGGGTTCATCTCGCAGCCGCTGGCACTGGTCGTGATCGGCGGGCTGGTGTCCTCGACACTGCTGACGCTCGTGGTGCTGCCGGCGCTGTACTTCGTGGTCGAGCGGGCCCGCGAGCGCAACGCGGACCGGATCGCCGCGGGCAAGACCCGGAAGCAGGCGCGCGCTGAGCGACGTGCGGAGCGGCTGGAACGGCGGGCGGCGAAGTCCGCTGCGGCAGCGGACTAGCGGCGGCGCTGCCGGCGCCGGGCCCCGCTACCTGCGGTACTCGGCGTCGACGGCCGCGATGGCGGCGGTCGTGAGCGGCACCGGGACCACCGCCGGCACCGGGACCACGGCCGGAGCGACGGACGCCGTGGCCAGGTGGTCAGCACGCTCCTCGCGCTCGACGGCCCGGAACCACGACACGAGCACGCAGGTGAGCGTGACCAGGAAGACGACCCCGGAACCCTGCGCGAACACGGTCAGCTGCCCGGTCGCGGCCGCGTACCCGCCGAAGGCCATGGTGGCGGCGAACGACAGCCCGAGCAGCAACTCCGCAGAGGTCTGCAGCGCGGAACGGTCCCATCGGGTCGCGGCGGCGCGTGCAGGGCGGGTCGAGGTGTCGGTCACCCCCGAAGTCTGCGGCCGCGGGCTCGGCAGCGGCAGTCCCGACTCCGGGTGCCACCCACCCGGGGCACGCGGCACCCACGCAGCGTGTCACCCCAGCTGGGTCCGGAAGAACGTCGCGACACGGCGGCTCATCGCCTCGTCGAGCTGCGCGATCGAGTGCGCCGTCCCCTCGACCTGCACGAACGTGACCGGCACGTCGTGTGACCGGAGCGTCGCCGCGAACTCCTGTGACTCCCACAGCGGGATGAACTCGTCCGTCGAGTGCCCGATGAAGAACGGCGCCGTGTCCGAGGTGACGTGGTACTCCGGCGACGCCCGGGTGGCCGCTGGACACTTCGCGTACGTCCGGCAGCCGAGGTAGAGCAGCTGCTTGCGCTGGAAGGACGCAGACACCCCGTCGGCCCGGGTCGAGCGTGACGTCAGGTTCGTGGGGCCGCTCAGGTCGACCACCGCACGGATCCGGTCGCCCTCGGCGTACGCGGCGGACTCGTGGTCGGTCACCGCGAGCATCGCCGCCAGGTTGCCGCCCGCGCTCCCGCCGAACACCCCGACCCGCTGGGAGTCGACGTCGTACGTGGACAGCGTGGTGGGGCGGAACACGTAGTCGAGCGCCCGTCGGACGTCGTCGAGTCCGGCCGGGAACGGATCGGTGGGGGCGAGTCGGTAGTCCACGTTGAACGTGACGAAGCCCTCGGACGCCAGGTACTTGCACACCGACCGGTAGGCGGCCGTGGCCTTGTCGCCGTGCGACCAGCTCCCGCCGTGGATCATCAGCACCGCGGGCCGACCGGTGCTGGCTGCGGCCTCGGCGGGGTCGGCCGTCGGGGTGGCGGACGGCGTCGCCGTGGGGGTCGCGGTCGTCTCCGGGGCGCTGTCGGCCGGCAGGCAGACGTCGAGTCGCTGCAGCGGAGCCGTGCCGTACGGCACATCCGCGACCACGTCGATGCCGTGGTACTGCAGGGACAGCGGGTAGATGACGCTGTCCGCGGTGACCGTCGCGTTCTCGTCACCGACGGGGTCCGTACTGCAGGACGCGACCGCGCCGAGCGCCACGACCGCGGCGACGAGCGCGAGCACTGTGCGGCGGCCGGACTTCATCGGGTCCACGGTAGCCGCACCCGAGGCCGGCCACGTCACCCCAGCGGAGGAACCCCGACCGCGCAACCCGACGGCGCAACCCGACGGCGGAACCGCCACAGTGCCAGGATGAGGGCAGGGGGCACCCGCCGCCCGGACCGCAGGAGGACCCGTGAGCCGTCGCAAGGCCTGGAACGCCGATCCCGAACCACTGCTCCGCGTCGAACCGGGCTTCCGCCTCGACCAGGTCGACCCGGATGCGACCCCGGGATTCCCCGGCCGCAAGATCGACGGACTCGAAGCGCTCGCCGCGGGGGCGTCCCGCCTCGCCGCCCTGCAGGAGCGGCTGTACGCGGCGTCGACCGCCGGCGACCAGCGCCGGGTGCTGCTCGTCCTGCAGGCGATGGACACCGCCGGCAAGGGCGGCATCGTCTCGCACGTCGTCGGTGCGGTCGACCCCAACGGCGTGCGGTACGCGGGCTTCAAGGCCCCGACGGCCGAGGAGCGCGAGCACGACTTCCTCTGGCGCATCGAGCGTCAGCTGCCGAGCGCCGGGCAGCTCGGCGTCTTCGACCGCTCGCACTACGAGGACGTCCTCATCCAGCGCATCCGGGCGTTCGCGGCGCCGGACGAGATCGAACGACGCTACGGCGCGATCACCGAGTTCGAGGACCGCCTCACCGCCGAGGGCACCACGATCGTCAAGGTGATGCTGCACATCTCGAAGGACGAGCAGCGCGAACGACTCGGCGAGCGACTCGACCGCCCCGACAAGCACTGGAAGTTCAACCCGGCCGACATCGACGAGCGCCTGCTGTGGGACCGCTACCAGGACGCGTACCAGATAGTGTTCGACCGGACCTCGACCCCGCAGGCGCCCTGGTACGTCGTGCCGGCGAACCGCAAGTGGTACGCCCGCCTGGCGGTGCAGCAGCTCCTGCTCCGGGCCCTCGAGGACATGCAGCTCTCGTGGCCGAAGGCGGACTTCGACGTGGCCGAGCAACGACAGCGGCTCGCCGAGTCCTGACCGACGGGCAGGCCGGGAGGCCCGGGCCGGGTCCGGCGCGCGGCCGTCCGTCGATGACGGGGCTGGCATCAGAGCGCGGGGTCGCGTAGACTCGCTCGGTCGGCCTTCGACGCCGTGACATCGTGATCACGGGCTTTTTGTTGGGTGTGTGTTGCTCGAGGGCTGGAATCACGTCGAATCGCGACGGGATGAACCCCCTCTCCGCAAGCAGCCCCCGCCGATGTCGCTGTCGGGCGCTGCGGTTCGTTGCGCACCCGAGAAAGCAGACATGGCCCCGTACAACAAGGGCGCGGACAACCGCGCCTCCGACCGTCCCCGTCACCCGAACGGCACCCCCGCCGCACGCAGCAGCAAGCACCGCGGGTTCCGCGCTGCCGAGCCGACTGCACCGCGCCAGAAGCAGCGCTGGGACGCCGAGGAGCGCCGCGGCCGCTCGGCGCAGGGCGAGCGCCCCGCCCGCCCGAACTGGGAGCCCCGTGACAACGGCGGCCAGCGCCGCCCCGAGCGCGACGACCGTGGTGGTCGTGGCTTCAACCGTGACGACCGTGCGCCCCGGCGCTTCGACCGCGATGACCGCGCGCCTCGTCGCTTCGACCGCGATGACCGTGCGCCCCGTCGTGACAACGACGACCGCCCGCGTCGTAGCTTCGACCGCGATGACCGCGCTCCCCGTCGCTTCGACCGCGATGACCGTGCGCCCCGTCGGGACAACGACGATCGCCCGCGTCGTAGCTTCGACCGCGACGACCGCGCCCCGCGCAAGTTCGACCGCGACGACCGCGCCCCCCGTCGCGACAACGACGACCGTCCCCGTCGCAGCTTCGACCGCGACGACCGCGCTCCGCGCAAGTTCGACCGCGACGACCGCAGCGCTCCCCGCCGCTCCTTCGACGAGCCCGAGCGCGGCAAGTTCGTCCCCGCCGACGACGTCAAGCTCGCGAAGCTCCAGGCCGAGTCCACCGTGGCCTCGGACGTCGAGGGCGTGACCTTCGGCGACCTCGGCATCGGCGGCAACATCTCCCGCGCCCTGCAGGAACTCGGCGCGAGCAGCCCGTTCCCGATCCAGGCCGCGACGATCCCCGACGTGATCGCCGGCAAGGACGTCCTCGGCCGTGGCCGCACGGGCTCGGGCAAGACCATCGCGTTCGGCGCCCCGCTCGTCGAGAAGCTCATGGAGCACGGTGGCGGCACGAAGCGCAAGATGGGCCGCGCCCCGCGTGCGCTCATCCTCGCGCCGACCCGTGAGCTGGCCCTGCAGATCGACCGCACGGTGCAGCCCATCGCCCGCTCGGTGGGCCTCTTCACGACGCAGATCTACGGCGGCGTGCCGTACGGCCGTCAGGAGGGCGCGCTCGAGCGTGGCGTCGACATCATCGTCGGTACCCCCGGTCGTGTGCAGGACCTCATGAACAAGGGGAAGCTCGACCTCAGCGAGGTCGTCATCTCCGTGCTCGACGAGGCCGACCACATGTGCGACCTCGGGTTCCTCGAGCCGGTGCAGGAGATCCTGTCCGCCACCGCCGAGGTCACCCCGCAGGGCAACCGTGCGCAGAAGCTGCTGTTCAGCGCGACGCTCGACACCCAGGTCGCGGCGCTCGTCGAGCAGTTCCTGCACGAGCCGAGCGTGCACGAGGTCGCGGGTGAGGACCAGGCGTCCTCGACCATCGACCACCGTGTCCTCGTGGTCGAGCAGCGTGAGAAGGACCGTGTCCTCGAGGAGCTCGTCGCCGGTGACGGCAAGACGATCGTCTTCGCCCGGACCCGTGCCTACGCCGAGCGCCTGGCCGACCAGTTCGAGGACGCCGGCATCCGTGCCACGTCGCTCCACGGCGACCTGAACCAGTCGCGCCGGACCCGGAACCTGCAGCTCCTGACGAGCGGCCGGGTGAACGTGCTCGTCGCCACCGACGTCGCCGCCCGTGGCATCCACGTCGACGACGTGTCGCTCGTCGTGCAGGCGGACGCCCCGGACGACTACAAGGCGTACATGCACCGCTCCGGCCGTACGGGTCGTGCCGGCAAGGAGGGCACCGTCGTGACGCTCGTCCCGCGTGGTCGCATCCGCAAGATCGAGGGCATCCTCGAGCGCGCCGAGATCGCGGCGGACCTCGTGCAGGCCGCCCCCGGTGACGGCATCGTCAGCGAGCTCGCCGCGCGGTAGTCGCGACCGGACGGACGACGGGAGGCCCGGTACCAGCTGGTACCGGGCCTCCCGTCCGTCACATGGTGAGCAGAAATGGTCGGGTCCCGAAGTCGGACCCGACCATTTCTGCTCACGAAGCGAGCAGGCGAGCGCGCGACCGCGTCAGCGGTTGAAGAACAGCAGCCCGCGCACGAAGCCGGCCTGGCCGGCGTGCTGCGTGCAGTCGTCGAGGATGCTCACGAGCCGGGCGCCGGCGGTGACGGGCGGGTCCCACGCGTCGTCGACCACGGGGTCGAGGTCGTCGGGGTCGAGCGTGCCGAGGTACGCGACGGTGCGGTCGTGGACGGCACGCAGGTACCCGGTGAGCAGCTCGGCCGAGGCACGCACGCGACCGACGTCGTCGCGGGACATGCCGTAGCCGAGGGCCTCGGCCGGGAACGGCAGGCCGAACCGCTCGTACCAGCCGTCGGCGGTCCACACCTGCGCGGTGCCGGCGAGCTCGGCGATCTGGACGTCCTGTCCGCGGGCAGTGTGCCACGCGAGCCACGCCAGGGTGTTCGCCCCGGCGGCCGGACGCGCTGCGAGTTGGTCCTCGGACAGGCCGTCGACGGCACGCTCGACGGTCTCGGGGACGCGGGAGAACGCTTCGATCAGGACTTCGGACGGTGTCATGCGCACCACGCTACGCGCGCGCCCCGACACACGAGGTCACGCGGATCGTCGCGCCGACCGTCACGCGGAACGGGCTGCGGTCTCCGCGCGCGAGTGGCGGTCGAGGGCGTCGCCGAGCCCGGCGAACGCGGCCGCGAGCCGGACCCGGTCGGCGGGAGCGACGACCTCACGGAAGGCGTCCGAGTACACGGCGCCGATCTGCCGGGCGACCTCGGCGCCGGAGGCGGTGAGGTGCAGCAGGACGCTGCGACGGTCCTGCGGGTTCGGGCGGCGCTCGAGGTGTCCGCGCTGCTCGAGCCGGTCGACGAGCGACGTCATGGCGCCGGTGGTGAGCTCGAGGTACTCGCCGGCGTGCTTCGGCGTGACGCCCTCGCCGTCGGCCGCGGCCAGGAAGAACACGAAGCGGGTGTCGGTGGCGTTCAGTCCACGTACGACGCTCTCGTGGTGCAGGACGCGGGCGTGTTGCGTCTGGAGCAGGCGGAAGGCGGTGAGGAGCTTCGCGAGGTCGGTGTTGGAGTCCACGGTCTCCGGCACGGAGACGGTCGGCGACACGGGCGCGGGCGGCAGGGTGTCGGGCAGGACGGGCTGGGTGGTGTCCGTCATCAGCAGCTCTTCTCGGCAGGGGGTGGGAAGACTCAGTCAACAAGTATCTCACTCGTCAAGACACCCCCAGCACGGGGGTGGTTCCTTCTCTTGTGAGTTGCTCGGCCGAAAAGTAACTTGATCGTCGTAGCAAACCCCACGGCACCGACGCGACCAACCACCGCGACCACGGCGCCACCGTTTCCGGATCAGGAGCTCTCGCAATGTCTCGTGTCACCCCTCGCGCCGCCCGTCTCGCGGCCTGGATCGCCATCCCCGCCGCCCTCGTCGCCTCGGGTGTCGTCGTCTCGACCGCGTCCTACTCGGCGTTCTCGGCCACCACCGTCAACCCGACCAGCAACTGGACCGCCGGCAGCGTGGCCCTCACCGACGACGACAACAACACCGCGCTCTTCACCGCGACGGGCCTCAAGCCCGGCTCGACCGGCGCCAACTGCATCACGGTCACGTCGACCGGCTCGCTGGCGTCGACCGTGAAGCTGTACGGCACGAACCCGGCCACCACGAACAACCTCTCGGGCAACATCAACCTGCAGGTCGAGCAGGGCACCGGCGGTGGCTTCGGCTCCTGCACCGGCTTCACCCCGGCCGCGACCAGCGGAACGCTCTACAACGGCACCCTCGCCGCGTTCGGCACCGGCTCCACGAACTTCGCCACCGGCCTCGGCACCTGGGCCCCGACCGGCTCCGCGTCCGAGTCGCGCGTCTACCGCTTCACCTACACGGTCTCGAGCACCGCGCCGAACACGGTGCAGGGCGGCACCGCGTCCCTCGGCCTCACCTGGGAGGCCCAGAACAGCTGAGCCGGGAGCCCTCCCCACCCGGTGACCGGGGCTGAGCCCGAGCCGACCCCGGTCACCACCCCCGAGAACGCGCCCCCGGTCGAAGGCAGTCATGAGCAGCATCGCAGTGCACGGTGGTCCCACACCGCACGCCGTGCTCCGTGACGTCGTCGACTGGGGGCGCGTCGTCGTCGGCACCGTCGCACGCGGTGTGGTCGCGACCCTGCTCGGCCTCGCCCTGTGGGCGGCCGCGCCCGCCCTGATCGGCTGGCAACCCACCACGGTGATGACCGGGTCGATGGAGCCGCGGCTCACGCCGGGGGACGTCGTCGTCTCGCGACCGGTCGCGTCCGGCGAGGTCCGGACGGGCAAGATCCTGCTCGCGGACGACCCGGACCAGCCCGGTCACCTCCGCATGCACCGCTACGTCGAGGACGGCCCGCGCGGCACCCTGGTCACCAAGGGCGACGCGAACCCGCAGCAGGACTCCACGCCGCTCGAACGCTCGGCCGTGCGCGGGGTCGCCTTCCTGCGCATCCCCTTCGTCGGGTCGCCGGTCCTGTGGCTCCGGCAGGGGGAGTGGGTCAAGGTCGTCGTGCTCGCACTCGGCCTGACGGCGCTCCTCGCGCTCTGCACGGTCGACGGGTCGCTCCGCCGCCTCACGGCGGTCGACGACGCCGACGGCTCGGACGGGGGCGACACCGCCCACGGGTCAGGTGACGGTCCGTCGGACGGTACCGATGCCGGCCGGGAGGCGCGGGACGACGCCGCCACGCGCCTCCCGTCCGGCGGGACCACCGTCGTCACCCGTCGCTCGCTGCGGGTGCACGAGCGTCGCGTGCAGCGGCTGCGCCGCTTCGGCGGTGCGGCGGCGGTCCTCGTCATCGCGGGGAGCATCGGCGTGCTCGTGCCCGCACAGGCGGTGGCCGTGCCGTGGTCGCGGACGACCGTGAACCCGGGGTCGACCTTCACGGCGGGCACGGCCACCGGTGTCCCCACGCTGACCTGCACGGCCGCGTCGTCGAGCACCGTGACGATCGCCTGGACCTACACGGACCCGACCGTGCCGAACTCGTTCGACCTGATGAACGGGTCGACCCAGCTCGCGACCGCCACGACCGCTGGACAGCGTTCGCTCGTCTACGGCGGTGCGGGCCTGCTCGACCTGGGCACGACCTACACGCTGAACCTCCGCACGAACCTCGGCAACAACTGGACCGCGACCAGCACCCAGACCGTCAAGGTCAAGGTCGTCTCGGTCCTCGGCCTGGCGTCGGCGAGCTGCGTGCCCTGAGTTCTCCACAGGCGGCGCGCGGCCGTCCGGCGATGTCCCCGGCCGGCGTTACCGTGTCCGCATGCGCATCCTGCACACCGGCGACTGGCACCTCGGCCGCACGCTGCTCGGTGCCGACCTCCTCGAGCACCAGGCGGCGTTCACCGACTGGCTCGTCGACCTCGTGCGGGACCGCTCCGTCGACCTCGTCGTGATCGCCGGTGACGTGTACGACCGGGCGATCCCACCGATCGACGCGGTCCGCATGCTGTCCCGGGTGCTCGAACGCCTGGCCGAGACGGCGACCGTGGTGCTCACGCCCGGCAACCACGACTCCGCCGCACGCCTGGGCTTCGGTGCCGGCGTGATGGACCGCCGTGTCCGCATCCTCGCCGAACCCGCCCGGATCGCCGACCCGGTGCTCGTCGACGACGCCGACGGCCCGGTGGCGGTCTACGGCATCCCGTACCTGCACCCCGACCTCACCCGCTACGCACTGGCCGACGTGCCGGACGAGCCCCTCGCACGGTCGCACCACGCCGTCGTGCACGCTGCCACCGAGCGGATCCGGTCCGACCTCGCGCTGCGCGGCGGTACCCGCAGCGTCGTCGTCGCACATGCCTTCGTCGGCGGCGCGGACCCGAGCGACAGCGAGCAGGACATCCGCGTCGGCGGTGTCGACCGGGTGGCCGAATCGGTCTTCGACGGCTTCGACTACGTCGCCCTCGGGCACCTGCACGGCCCGCAGCGGGTCGGCGACGGCGGACGGATCCGCTACGCCGGCTCACCGCTGGCGTTCTCGTTCGGCGAGCGGCACCAGCAGAAGTCGGTGACCCTGGTCGACCTCGACGCGGCCGGTGCCGTCTCGGTCGAACTCGTGCCCGCTCCGGTGCCGCGCCGCCTCGTCGACGTCCGCGGGGGCATCGACGACATCGAGTCCGGGGTCTTCCGGGCCGACGCCGACGCGTGGGTGCGGGTGGCCGTGACCGACACGGTGCACCCCGAGCGCATGTACGCCCGGGTGAAGGACCTCTTCCCGCACGCGCTGGCGATCACGCACGAACCCGCCGACCGCGGTCCGGCCTCGGTGGCCCGTGCGGTCACGGCGACGTCCGACCCGGTCGAGGTCGCAGCCGACTTCGTGGCCTTCGCCACCGGTGCCGCCCCCGACGACGACGAACACGCCGTCCTGACCGAGGCGTACGAGGCCGCGGTGCTGGCGCTGCAGCGCGAGGGGGACCGCTGATGTACCTGCACCGACTCGAACTCCGCGCCATCGGGCCCTACCCCGACCTGGTGTCCATCGACTTCGCAGCGCTCGCGGCCTCCGGGGTGTTCCTGCTCGAGGGGCCGACGGGCTCCGGCAAGTCGACCATCATCGACGCCGTCGTGTTCGCCCTGTACGGCGGGCTCGCCGGGTCCGACGCCAGCTCCGACCGCCTGCACAGCCAGCACGCCGACCCCGCGGTGGAGCCGTTCGTCGAGCTCGTCTTCGAGACCAGCGCAGGGACCTACCGGGTCCGCCGCACCCCGCAGTACGACCGACCGAAGCAGCGGGGGACCGGCACCGTCAAGCAGCAGGCGTCCGTGCAGCTGTTCCGTCTGGCGAACCCGTCCGACGTCGCCGGCGAACCGATGTCGTCACGCATCCCCGAGGTCGGCGTCGAGATCGGCCGCATCGTCGGGCTCGACCGCGCGCAGTTCCTGCAGACCGTCGTGCTGCCGCAGGGCGAGTTCGCACGGTTCCTGCGGTCCCCGGGCGAAGACCGCCGCAAGCTCCTGCAGTCCCTGTTCGGCACGCAGGTCTACGACCGCACAGCCGACGAACTCGCCGCGCGGCGCCGTGCCGTGCAGGCCGAGGTCGACGGTGCCGACGACCGCGTGCGTGACGCCCTGAACCGCTTCGCCCAGGCCGCTGGTCTCGACGACGCCGACGAGACCGTCGTGCCGTCGACCGTGGCGTCGGTCCGAGCGGCCGCCGATGCTGCTGCCGCCGTCCGTGCTGCAGCAGCCGCGGCGGCGACGACCGCGGCCGAGCACGAACAGGCGGTCACGGCGCGTGCGACCGCGCTCGAACGACGCGCGGGGCTGCTCGTGCGACGGGCCGCGCTCGACGACGACGCCCCCGCCGTCGACGCCGCCCGGTCGGCCCTCGCCCTCGGCGAACGCGCCGCACGGGTCGCTGCCGTGGCCGACGGACTCGACGCCGCGGTCCTGCGCGCCGACGAGACCGCCGCGGCCGCCCGGTCGCTGCGTGACCGCCACGGGGTCACCGCCGACGCCGACGCCGTCGTGCTGCGACGCGACGCCCTGGCCGACGACCTGTCGGCCGTCCGGCACCTCGTCGCGGTCGACGACGGCGCCGCTGCCCGTCGGTCCACCATCGCCGAGGCCACCGCGGACGCCGAGCAGATCGCCGAGCAGCTCCTCGAACGCGACGCCGCACTCGACGCCCGGCCCACCGAGCGGGCCCGCATCGTCGAGGCCGCACGCACCGCGGCCCGCACGGCAGCCGACTCGGACGCCGCCGCGCACGAGGTCACCCGGATCCGGTCCCTCCGAGCCGACCTCGTGGCGCGCGACCACGCGGCGCAGCGCGTCACCGCGGCCGAGCAGTCCGTCGCTGCCGCGCGCCGGTCGGCGACCGACGCCCTCGCGGCCGAGCGGGCACTCCGCGAACGCCGGATCGCGGGGCTCGCCGGAGAACTCGGGGCGGCGCTCACGACCGGCGACCCGTGCCCGGTCTGCGGGTCGACGGCGCACCCGTCGGTGGCGACGCCGCAGGATGACCACCCCACGACCGCGGCCGTCGACGCCGCCGGCGACGCCACTCGCCGAGCAGACCAGCACCTCGCCGACGCCGCGTCGGACCTGGCGGTCGAACGTGCCGAACACCAGCGGCTCGTCGACGTCGTCGGCACGGTCGACGCGGCCACGCTCGACACCCTGACAGTGGCCGCCGACGAACGGGTCCGGGCCGCGCACGATGCTGCCGCGCTCGTCCTGCAGCACGAGCGACAGCGGGCGGAGCACGACACGACGACCGGTCGGCTCCAGCGCGAGCGGAACGACCTCGACGCACGGCGGACCGTCCTGGTCTCGACCGCGCTGGCCGACGCCGAGCGGCTCGACACCGACCTCGGCACCGTGGCCGCGGCGTTCGAGCGGCTCGCGGCGCTCCTCGACGACCGGCCCGCGACGCTCCGGACGGCCGTCGAGCTCCTCGACGAGCGACTCGAGGTGTACCGCGCGGTCGTGCAGGCCGACGAACGGGTGGCCGCCGCGACCCGTGCCCGCGACGACCGCCGTGCCGAGGTCGACCGGGTCCTCGACGACCAGGACTTCGCCGACGTCGCCGCAGCGCGGGCCGGACGGCTCGACCCTGACAGCACCGACCGGCTGCGGACGCTGATCAGCGCGGCCGAGGCCGAGCGGGCCGTCGTCGTGGCCGGCCTGGCCGAGCCCGCCGTGGTCGCCGCGGCGGACGACTCCGCGGAACGCCTCGACCTCGACGGTGCCCGTGCCGGACGCCAGGGCGCTGCCGCCGCACTCGACGAGGCCGTCGCGGTCGCCGTCTCTGCGGTCGACCGTGCCGACGCGGTCGACCGGTGCGCCGCAGAGGTCACCAGGGCGACCCGTGCCCGCGACGAGACGTCGGCACGCAGCCGCGCCGTGGTCCGGCTCGCCGACATCGCGAACGGGGTCACTGCGGCGAACCCGACCGGGATCACCCTGGGCACCTACGTGCTCATGCGCCGGTTCGAGGACGTCGTCGCCGCGGCCAACGACCGACTCCGGGCGATGCTCGCGGGGCGGTTCACGCTCGAGACCTCGGACGAGCGGGAGTCCGGGTCACGGGCACGCCGGACCGGCCTGGCACTCGCCGTGCACGACCACACCACGGACACCGTGCGGGACCCCCGCAGCCTGTCCGGCGGCGAGACGTTCACGGTGTCGCTGTGCCTGGCGCTCGGCCTGGCCGACGTCGTGCAGGCCGAGGCCGGTGGCGTCTCGCTCGGCACACTCTTCGTCGACGAGGGGTTCGGCACGCTCGACCCGGAGACCCTCGACGACGTCATCGGGCAGTTGTCGCGACTGACCGCCGGTGGGCGGCAGGTCGGCATCGTCAGCCACGTCGAGGAACTCAAGCAGCGGATCCCGGAGCGGATCGCCGTGCGTCGTACCGCGGCCGGCGGCTCGCACGTCACGACGACCGTCTGACGCCGTCGGTCGTCACCGGCGTGGCCAACGGCTACGGGGTCGGCGTGGACTCCACGGTGCCGTCCGGCGGCGGCAGGATGTCCGCCGCGATCCACGGGAACACCCACTGGAACAGCACGAACACGATCGCGGCGAGCAGCACGAGCAGTTCGAGCACCTTCAGGAACGTGGGGCCGGGCAGCAGCCGCCAGACCAGGGGGAAGATCACTTGGCCGTCTCCGAGAGTTCCTTCGGGGTGCCCTCGGACGCGGGCATCCAGTAGTCGAGCTTCGCGTGCGTGACGAACCGTTCGGCCGCCGACCACATCGGGTGGCACGCGGTCAGGGTCAGCCAGCGGTCCGACGGCGAGGGGTCGACCCCCGGCTTGTTCGGCACCGGCGCGATCGTCTCGATGTGGTCGGGCGTGACGATCTGGCTGTCGGTGACCTTGTAGACGTACCAGACGTCGAACTTCGTCTTCGCGTCGGTGACCCGCACGACGACCGAGTCGTCCTTCTTGAGTTCGGCGATCTGGTTGAGCGGCTTGCCGTACGTCACGCGGTGCCCGGCGACGGCGAAGTTGCCGGGAGCCCCGGGCATCGCGGTGTCCTGGTAGTGCCCGAGCCCGATGGTGTTGAGGACCTTCTCGCGGTCGGTCCCCTCGCCGATCGGCCGGTTGTAGTCCTTGCCGAAGCGGGGGATCTGCATCGTGCCGAACACGTCGGAGAGATCCGGCGGCTCCGCCAGCACGGGTGCGGTCCCACGGTGCTCGGTGCCGGCCCCGTCCGGGGTCTTCAGCTGGTCGAGTCCCTCGACGAGCTTCGACTGCTCGTTGACCGCCACGACGTCCGTCCACCAGGCGGTCCAGACCACGTACAGCCCGGTGCCGGCACCCGCGATGATGAGCAGTTCGGCGATGAGCGAGACGATCGCTCCGCCGACCGTCTGCCGTCGCCGGGGGGAGCGGCGCCCGGACCGTCTGCCGCCGTCGTCGTCCCGCGCGCTGCGGCGCGACGGGATGGTGTCGTGTGCGGTCACGGGGCTCCTGATCGGCTGGTCGGTCGGACAGGTCTATCAGATCACGACGACGGCCCGGTGAGGACGTTCTCCACACCCCGTAACGTGGGGGGATGGAGTACCGGATCCGCCCGTTCCGCGCCGACGACACCGAAGCGGTCGTCGCCCTCTGGGAATCGTGCGGTCTCGTCCGCCCGTGGAACGACCCCCGCCGCGACATCGCGCGCAAGGCCACGGTCCAGCCCGAGCTCTTCCTGGTGGCGGAGTCGGAGATCAGCGGGGTCGTCGCCGCGGGGATGGCCGGGTTCGACGGGCACCGCGGCTGGGTGAACTACCTCGCCGTGCAGCCGGACCTGCAGGGCTCCGGTCTCGGCCGGACGCTGATGGGCGAGTTCGAGCGGCTGCTCACCGACCTCGGCTGCCCGAAGGTGAACCTGCAGATCCGTGCCGGCAACGAGCGGGTGCTCGGTTTCTACGAGTCCCTCGGGTACTCCGACGACCGCACCGTGTCGCTCGGCAAGCGGCTCATCCCCGACGTCTGAGCCCCCGCTGGCAGCCGTCCGCGCAGCCGAGTCTCGGGCTGCGCGACAGTACTCGGGTTCTTCGCCCCGAGAACTGTCGCCCACGCCGGGACTCGGGGCCGCGCTCAGGCCAACGCGAGGCCCACCGACGCCACGAACGCCAGCGCGATGCCGACCCACTGCGGTACGGTCAGCCGCTCGTGCAGCACGACCCCGGCCAGCACGACCGTGCCGATCGGGTAGAGCGCGTTGAGCACGCTCACGACGGGCAGGGCGCCCGGGTCGTCGCTCGCGTGCAGCCCCGCCTGGATGCACACGTTCGCCAGGGCGTCGAGGACGCCGCACGCCGCGACCGTCAGCAGCAGGCGCGGCGGCCACCAGCGCCCTGGAGACACGGCAGACCCCGCGACGCCGACCGACGCTGCGGGGTCTGCCGCGCCTCCAGACCGCGCCCCGCGCCCGGCACGCACCGTCACCACCAGGGCCGCTGCGCCCAGCAGCACCGTCTGCAGCACCCGCGCGACCACGAGCGGGTGGATGCCCGCGCCGGGCGGTGTCATGTCGTAGGCGAGCACGATCCCGCCGAACCCGCACCCGGCGACCGCGGCCGCGACGACCCCGCGCGCGGTGAGGCGTGCACCGGAGGTGTCCCGCACCGCCGCCACCAGCACCACCGCGACGACGGCCACGACCACCGCGGCGACGGCCAACGGTGACAGGACGGTCCCGCGGGCCACGGCCACCAGGACCGGGACGACGGCGGCGAACACCGCGGTCAGGGGTGACAGCACGCTCATCGGGCCGATCGCCAACGCGGCGTAGAGCAGCAGGACCCCGACGCCGCCGGACAGTCCGGCCACCGCGCCCCACAGGGTGCCCGTCCACGACGCCGAGCCGCCGAGCACGGCCAGGCCGAGCAGGAGCGGTGCGATCCCGATCGCCGCGGCGACGGCGGTGACCGTCACCGGGCGGACGCGCCGCGACGCCAGGCCGCCGAGGAAGTCGGCGAAGCCGTAGACGATGGCTCCGGACAGGCCGAACAGGACGGTGAGCACGGCTCCCATCCTGCCCGGCCCGGTAGCCTGCGGGGCGTGAGCGTTCCCTACCACCGCCTGCCCCGTGTCGACGCACGATGGAGGTGGTGGCGCCCGCTGGTCGCCCTCGCGTTCCTGGCTGGCTGGTACTTCGTTTCCCAGGTGGTCATCGCGGTGGCGTACTTCGTCCCGCTCGGCGTGACCCAGGGTCCACAGGCGCTGATCGACCTGCAGAACGACCTGGCGGGCGGAGCGCTGGACCCGACCGATCCGCTCGTCCTGTCGCTGTCGCTCGTGTCGCTGGTCGTCCTGCTGCCCGGCATCCTGCTGGCGGTCAAGGTCGCACGCCTCGGTCCGGGCAGCATCCTCACCTCGACGCGGTTCCGGGTCCGGTGGGCCTGGACGGCGTGGTGTCTGCTGCCGACGCTGGTCATCGCGGCGGTCATGTTCGTGGTGCAGACCGGCCTGTTCCGGGACGACGGGATGATCACGACCGACGGCGGCTTCGCGTGGGACCACGCCGCGATCGGCCAGTCGACGGTGTCCCTGGGCACCCTCACGTTGACGATCGTCCTCGTCGTGCTGCTCGTCCCGTTCCAGGGCGCGGCCGAGGAGTTCATCTTCCGCGGTTTCCTCATGCAGACGATCGCGTCGTGGATCCCGCGACGCACCGGCACGATCATCGCCGTCGCGGTGTCGACCGTCGTGTTCGCCCTGCTGCACATCCCGAACGGCTACAACGTGTGGGGCATCCTGGACGTCGGGTCGTTCGGCCTGATCGCGGCGATCATCGTGCTCCGGACCGGCGGACTCGAGGCCACCGTCCTGCAGCACGCCTTCAACAACATCATGATCTTCGTGCTGCAGGCGCCCGGGTGGTCGAAGGTGGACCTGCAGTCACAGGACGCGAACGGCACCTGGCGGGGCTGGCTCGTCACCCTCGGGACGTCGCTCGCGTTCTGGGGCATGGTCGAGTTCCTGGCCTGGTGGCGGAAGCTCGATCGCACCTTCGCCGGACACCAGGCACCGCGGTTCGGCGGGACGCCGCCGGTCTGGGCGGGTGGCAAGCGCTGGATCGGCACGGCGGGCACGGGCTGGGCGGGCGCGCCCGTTCGTGCCGACGACGTCGACGCAGCCGCTGTGGACACAGCCGCTGTGGACAGTGCCGTGGGTGCCGCCGGTCGCCCGTAGGCTCGTGGCATGAGCACCACGCCCGCGCCCGCTGCCGTGTCTGCCTCACGAGCCGCAGCGCTCGACGTCCTGCACCGTGTGTGGGGCTACGACGACTTCCGCGGCGAGCAGGCGGCGATCATCGACCAGGTGGTCGCCGGCGGTGACGCCCTGGTGCTCATGCCCACCGGCGGTGGCAAGTCGCTCTGCTACCAGGTGCCCGCGCTCGTGCGCGACGGCGTCGGGGTCGTGGTGTCGCCGCTCATCGCGCTCATGCAGGACCAGGTCGACGCCCTCGCGGCGAACGGGGTCCGTGCCGCCTTCCTCAACTCGACGCAGGGGCCCGACGAGCGTGCCCGGGTCGAGCGTGCGGTCGTCCAGGGCGAGGTCGACATGCTCTACCTCGCGCCCGAGCGGCTCCGGCTCGAGTCCGCGCGCGCGCTCCTCGACCGGGCGCGCGTGTCGCTGTTCGCCATCGACGAAGCACACTGCGTCGCCCAGTGGGGCCACGACTTCCGGCCGGACTACCTCGAGCTGAGCATCCTGCACGAGCGCTGGCCGACCGTGCCCCGGATCGCCCTCACCGCCACGGCGACCCCGCAGACCCACAAGGAGATCTCGGCACGGCTCGGCCTCGACGACGCCGCACACTTCGTCGCCGACTTCGACCGCCCGAACATCCAGTACCGCATCGAGCCGAAGACCGGCGCGCTGCAGCAGCTCCTCACCTTCATCCGCACGGAGCACAGCGGCGACTCGGGCATCGTCTACTGCCTGTCGCGCAAGTCGGTCGAGCGGACTGCGACGGCACTGGCCGAACAGGGCATCCAGGCGCTGCCGTACCACGCAGGGCTCGACGCCCGGGTGCGAGCGCGCAACCAGTCGACCTTCCTGCGCGAGGACGGCATCGTCATGGTCGCGACGATCGCCTTCGGCATGGGCATCGACAAGCCCGACGTCCGGTTCGTGGCGCACCTCGACCTGCCGAAGTCGGTCGAGGGGTACTACCAGGAGACCGGTCGTGCCGGACGTGACGGCCTGCCGTCGACCGCGTGGCTGGCGTACGGCCTGAACGACGTCGTGCAGCAGCGACGGATGATCGACCAGTCCGAGGGCGACGCCGCACACCGTCGGCAGCTCAGCGCCCACCTCGACGCCATGCTCAGCCTGTGCGAGACGATCGAGTGCCGCCGGGTGCGGCTCCTGGCGTACTTCGGGCAGCCGTCCACGGCCTGCGGCAACTGCGACACGTGCATCGCCCCGCCCGAGTCGTGGGACGGCACGGTGCCCGCGCAGAAGCTGCTGTCCACGGTCGTCCGGCTCGAGCGTGAGCGTGGTCAGCGGTACGGCGTCGCCCACCTCGTCGACATCCTGGTCGGCAAGCAGTCACCGCGGGTGCAGGAGCTGCAGCACGAATCCCTGGCGACCTTCGGCATCGGTTCCGACCTGTCCGACGGCGAGTGGCGCGCGGTGGCCCGCCAGCTGCTCGCGCAGGGCTACGCCGCGGTGTCGGGCGACGGGTTCGGCACGGTCGTCCTCAGCCCGACGAGCGCCGAGGTCCTGACCGGCAAGGTCCAGGTGCGGATGCGTCGTGACCCGGTGAAGGCACCGCGGGCGAGCCGGTCGTCCCGCCGGACCGTGGTCACCGACATGCCCCAGCAGGCGGTCGGCCTGTTCGAGGCGCTCCGGGTCTGGCGTGCTGCGCAAGCGCGCGAGCAGGGTGTGCCGGCGTACGTGGTGTTCAACGACGCGACGCTCCGCGGCATCGCAGCGGTGCGTCCGGCCGACGTCGACCAGCTCGCCGAGATCTCCGGGGTCGGCGCCGCGAAGCTCGAACGGTACGGCCGCGCGGTGCTCGACGTCGTCGCGTCCGAGGCCGACTGACCCCACCGTCGGACGTGCATGCCGCCGTGAGCATGTACTGCTCGCCGGCGTGATTACACTCGGGAGTTCGCCGTCACGACGAGGAGGCCCGGTGTCCGGTTCGACCAAGTTCGCCACCGTGCTGAGCCGCGCAGTGGTGACACCGCTCGCGCGGATGCTCTGGCGACCGAAGATCATCGGACGCCGCAACGTGCCCAAGCGCGGACCGGTGATCCTCGCGAGCAACCACCGCTCCTTCATCGACTCCCCGGCGATCACGTTGATGGCTCCACGGAAGGTCGCCTTCCTCGCGAAGCAGGAGTACTTCACCGGCACCGGGGTCCGTGGCGCGGTGTCGCGGGCGTTCTTCGGCGGCATCGGTGCGATCGGCGTCGAACGTGGTGCGGGGGCCGCGGCGCAGCAGGCGCTCGACCTGGGGCTCGCGCGGTTGAACGAGGGCGAGGCCTTCGCGATCTACCCGGAGGGCACCCGCTCCCTGGACGGCCGGATCTACAAGGGCCGCACGGGTGTGGCCTGGCTGGCCCTGACGAGCGGCGCGCCCGTGGTGCCCGTGGCGCTGACGGGTACGCAGGACGTGCAGCCCGTCGGCTCGAAGCTGCCGAAGCTCGCGAAGGTGACGATCGAGTTCGGGAAGCCGATCGACCTGTCCGCGTTCGGCGAGGCCTCGTCCGGACGCGCCCGCCGTCACGCGACCGATGCGGTGATGGCGGCGATCCAGGAGCTCAGCGGGCAGGAGCCGGCGAACACCTACAACAACCCGCCGGCGACGATCGTCGAGCGGGTGAAGCGGGCGTTGCAGCCCGATGACCCGACCGCGGCGGCCGTCGACCCCGACTGATCGCGATCTGTTCGGTCACTATTGCACATCTGAAATATCGATGGTTGAATGAGGGACGTGCCGCACGGCACGGATCCCCGACGGGTCGCCCGACAACGGCCCGCAACCACGACTCAGATCGGACGGCCAGCAGCATGTCCTCCACCCCGCTCTTCGACTCCATCGCCCAGCGACGCGACCAGCCCGAGGCCCACGTCGCCCCGGCGCCGGTTCCGACCCCGGCTCGCGCGGCCGCAGCGCCCGCACCGACCTCGCCGATGAACGCTCCCGTCCGCGCCGGTGACTCGACCCTCGTGCCCGCGGCCCTCGTCGCCGCGATCGACGACATCACGGTCCGCGTCACCCCGTCGGTGGTCACCGAGCTCCATGTGCAGCCCGAGCAGCTCGTCCTGGTCGAGACCGTCGCCGACGCCATCACCCGGGCGGTCGTCGACGCCGTCGCAACCGAACTCGACCGGATCGCCCGCGACGGCGTCGTCCGCGTCTGAGCCCGGCGGTCCCCGAGCGATGACGACGCCCACCGACGGCCTCCCGCTGCGCCCGCGCGGTGCCGAACGGCGGGCCGCGGCCCGCTCCACCACCCGCCGACCCGAAGCGTCCGTGTGGCGCCGTGCTGGTGACGGCACGCGCCCGGACGCTCCCAGAGCCGCCGGGGTGACGGTGTCCCCTCCCGTCACCCCGGCCTCCACCTCCTTCTTCCGCAGTTCCGTCCGGCGTGCCCTGCCCGCGACGGCGACCGCGGCGGTGACCTGTCTCTTCGTCGCCGTCGGCTCCCCGCAGACCGCGATGGCGTCGACCCCGTCGCCGAGCAGTCCAGTGCTCGGCGTGCAGCAGTTCGTCGCCGACGGCTCCGCCCAGCTCTCCGTCGACCGCGACGGCTTCTCGATCGGCAGGGCTGCCGCCCAGGCACGTGCGACCGCCGTCGGCTCGTCGGATGCTGCGGCCCGCCCCACTGCGGGCACCGTGCCGGCCGCCGGTGGGTTCGGCTCGCGCTGGGTGACCGGGTGTTCCGCCTGCTCGACCAACCACCAGGGCATCGACTTCGCGGCGCCGATCGGCACCACCGTCCTGGCCGCGATGCCCGGCAGTGTCGTCTCCGCCGGGGTCCTCGGCGGGTACGGCAACCAGGTCTTGCTCCAGCACGCCGACGGCACCCAGACCCGGTACGGCCACCTGTCGACGATCGGGGTGCGACCCGGTCAGGTCCTGTCTGTCGGCCAACCCCTCGGCGCCGTCGGCAACACCGGCGTCTCCACCGGGGCGCACCTGCACTTCGAGGTCATCGTCGACGGGGTCCCGGTCGACCCCGCCACCTGGTTGCAGGCCCGCGGGCTGCTCTGACAGCGACGACGGTCGAGCGCGTAGCGTCGGGAACGCCGGGGCACCGCGCCGTGGCAGGACGGAGACGCACGTGCGAGTGACGGTGTTGGGGACCGGGGCGATGGGTGCCGGCGTGGCGGGATCACTGCTGCGCGAGGGGCACCAGGTCACGGTCTGGAACCGGAGTACCGACAAGGCCGCACCGCTCGGTGAGCGCGGTGCGACGGTCGCCGCGGACCCGGCTGCCGCCGTCGAGCACGCCGAGGTCGTCCTCCTGACCCTCTTCGACACCGACGCCGTGGTCGACGTGCTCGAACAGGCCGCCGGAGACGCGCCGACCGACGCCGTGTGGGTGCAGGCGTCCACGATCGGCGTCGACGGCACCGAGACCGTCGTGCAGCTCGGCGCGAAGTACGGCATCACCCTGGTCGAGGCGATGATGCTCGGCACGAAGGCCCCGGCAGAGCAGGGGAAGCTCACCATGCTGGCGGCCGGCCCCGCTGACCAGGTCGACCGGGTCGTCCCCGTGCTCGACGCGATCGGCGCGAAGACCGTCCGCGCCGGCGAGCGGATCGGCGACGGGACCGCGCTCAAGCTCGCGGCCAACGCCTGGATCGCCTCGATCACCGCCGCCACGGGGCAGTCGATCGCCCTCGCCGCGGCGCTGGGGCTCGATCCGCAGCTGTTCCTCGACGCGATCGACGGCAGTGCGAGCGACTCGGCGTACGCGCACACCAAGGGTGCGGCGATCATCGCGGGGGAGTTCCCGGCACAGTTTGCGCTCGACGGGCTGCGGAAGGACATCGGCCTGATCGCCGAGGCGGCGCGGGCGAACGACGTGTCCACCACGCTCCTCGACGCCCTCGGTCGCGTCTACGCCGACGCGAGTGCGGCCGGACACGGCGGCGACGACATCGCGGCGGTCGGCACCGCCTTCTGAGTCGACGCGCGAGTCGACGCGTCAGTCGCGGCGGAGGAACCGTCGCAGCCGTGCCGTGAGCCGTCCCACGGCCTCGTCGTTCATGGTGTTCGCCAGGTCGAAGGCCTCGCGCGTCGGATCGGCCCCGCCCTGGATCCGTCGGAGTGCGGCGTCGGCGCGGGCCCGGGAGTCGAGTTCGGCGAACGGCATGTCGTCCTCGGGGTCGTGCGTGCCGCGAGGGTCCATGGACAGCAGGCTACGCGCGGCGGACGGCGCGGGCGCCGGCGTCGACGTCGTCGACCACGCGGACCATCTCGTCGAGGAAGTCCACGACGACGGCCATCTCGTCGGTGGGCAGGTGCTCCGTGACCTCGAGGGCGCGGGCGTCGAGTTCCTCGATCACGCGCAGGGCGTGGCGCATGGACGTCCCCGTCGCGGTGAGGATCACGCCGCGACGGTCGATCGGGTCCTGGTGCCGCTCGACGTGGCCGCTGCGGACGAGTCGGTCCACGAGTGCCGACGTCGACGCCGCCGTGATCTCGAGCCGTTCGGCCAGGTCCTTGGCGTTGACGGTCCGGCCGTCCTGCTCGGCGTCGATGAGGACCCGCAGCGCGAGCAGCGCGTTCTCGCCGATGCCCAGGGCTTCGCGAGCCCGACGCTGCGCGGCGCTCTCGGCGGTGCGGTACCGGCGCAGGGCGTTCAGGACGTCGACGGCGGTGACCGGGGAGTCCTCGTACCAGAACCCCGCGGTGCTGGTCAGGACCTCGGACGTCATCCTGCAATGCTAGACGCTCTAGTTAGATTGTCTAGCGAGGGGCCTGGTATCGCGGCGGAGACCCAGGCCCGTGCGCGGACATCGGACACTGCAACACCCGTGACGCGGCTCCGAAACACTCCCGCAACGCCCGCTGGTTAGGTTCTGGGGATGCAGGAGCAGCCGTGCTGAGCCGCCTCGCGGGGAACGTCTTCCACGTGGGGAGCGCGGTCGAGCGCACCGACGTGGTCGCACGCCTGCTCGACGTCTACGTCGCCCGACGCGAACCCGGCACGGTCGAGGACGACCGGGCCGTCGCCGCGGAGCTCCGTTCGGTGGTGGGGGCCGCCGGACCGGCGAACGACGCCGACCGGTCCGCGACGATCGACGCCCTGGCACTGGACCGCCACGAGCCAGCGTCCATCGCCGCCGCGGTCGCCGTCGCGCGGGACCACGCCCGTCGGGCCCGCGAGGTCGTCTCGAGCGAGCTCTGGGACTGCCTCGACGTCACCCGGTCGCGCATGCCGCGCAAGATCGCCGCGGGCCGCGCACACGAGTTCCTCGGCTGGGCTCGGGAACGCAGTGCTCTCGCGATCGGCGTGGTCGAGGGGGACGCCAGCCGCGACGAGGTCTGGGAGTTCTTCACGCTGGGCCGCTCCCTGACCCGTGTCGCCTCGACCGCCCGGCTGCTCGCCTCGGGGCTGCTCGAACCGGACTCGGTCACCTCGTGGACGGCGGCGCTCCGGGCCTGCGGTGCGGGCGAGGCGTTCCTGCGTGGCCGGGACCACCATCCGGTGCCGGACGACGCCGCGGCGTTCCTGCTCTTGGACGAGCACAGTCCTCGGTCCCTGCGTTTCACCGTCCGACGGGCCGCCGAGTGCCTGGCCGACGTGGCACCGTCCTGCGTCGCGGAGGAGGTCGAGGCGTTCTCCGCCGCCCGCGACCGGCTCGAGGCCGTCCCGGCCGACGCGGCCCTCGGTGTCGTCGGCGATGCTGGCGACCGGCTCGCGGCCGCCGCGGACCGGGTCACCGCGGCGCTCGACGAGCGCGTCTTCGCGGTGACCGAACCCGCGCACTGATCGCGGCCCTGGACGGGATCGGCGACGGCCGGGAGGCCCGTGGCGGGCCCGACCCGTGCCTCCCGTCCGCCACGCGAAAGCGTCAGACGGCGCTGGAGCGGTCGGCGACCGCCTCTTCACGCTCGAGCTCCTGGCGGAGCGCGGCCCGCGATGCGCGCGTCCCGACCACCGGCATCGCGTGCGTGACCGCGAGGTGCAGGCGGGTGTCCGCGTCGTACCGGAGTCGCAGGCGCTGGAAACGGACGAGCCAGACGATCGCGATGGCGAGCGCGACGAAGCCCGAGGCCGCTCCGACCGCGATGGCCCAGCGGGGACCCAACGCGTCCGCGATGGCACCGACGATCGGGGCGCCGATGGGGGTGCCGCCGGCGAAGATCGCCATGTAGAGCGCCATCACGCGGCCGCGCATCGCGGGCTTCGTGGTGGTCTGGACCAGGGCGTTCGCGGTGGTCATGAAGGTCAGGGCCGCGAGTCCGACGAACACCAGGACGAACGCGAACGTCCAGTACGTGGGTGCGAGGGCGGCAGCCGTGCACGCCAGGCCGAAGCCCCCGGCGGCGAGCACCAGCGTGCGCATCCGCGGCTTGTCCCGGCGGGCGGACATCAGGGCGCCGAACACCGAGCCGATCGCCATCACCGAGTTGAGCAGGCCGAACTCGCCGGCGCCCTGGTGGAACTCGACGCGCGCCATGGTCGAGGTGAAGATCGGGAAGTTCACGCCGAACGTGCCCACGACGAAGATCATGCAGAGCACGACGATGATGTCCGGCCGGGTCCGCACGTACCGGAAACCGGCGACGATCTGCCCCTTGCCGCGGCCGGCGTGCACCCGCTCGGCGAGCTGCGCGGGGTCGACGAACCGCAGGGCGATGAGGACCGCCAGGAACGAGCCGGCGTTGATGACGAACACCCACCCCGACCCGATGGCGGCGATGAGCACGCCGGCGACCGCGGGGCCGATCAGGCGCGCAGCGTTGAACGAGGCCGAGTTCAGCGCGACGGCGTTCGCGACGTTCTCGCCCTGCACGACGTCGGACACGAACGCCTGCCGGATCGGGGTGTCGAACGCGGCGACGATGCCGAGCGCGAGCGCGAAGCCGTAGAGCGCGAGCAGCGTGGCGGTGTGCGTGAGGACCATGACGCCGAGGCCCAGCCCGAGCAGGCCCATCAGCGCCTGGGTGAGCATGAGCATCTTGCGGCGGTCGAAGCGGTCGGCGGCGAGTCCGGTGAGCGGGAGGAGCAGCAGCTGCGGGCCGAACTGCAGCGCCATCGTGATCCCCACCGCGACGGCGTCGTTGTCGGAGAGCTGGGTCAGGACGATCCAGTCCTGGGCGGTGCGCTGCATCCAGGTACCGACGTTCGACACCAGGGCACCGGCGAACCAGATGCGGTAGTTGCGTCCGGCGAGGGAGCGGAACATGGCGGTCACTGCTGGGCCAGCCTCCTCATGATCTCGGTGGCGTCGGCGAGGGTGGCGCGCTCGACGGGGGTGAGTGCGGCGAGCCGCGGGGTGAGCCAGCCGTCACGGCGGCGCCGGGTCTCCTCGACGAACGCGGCTCCGGCCGGGGTGGCACAGAGGACGACCTTGCGCCGGTCGTCGTCGTGACCGCCCTTGGACACCAGGCCACGCTCGACCAGCACCGCGATCGTCTTCGTCATCGAGGGCGGGGTGACGCCGTCCTGGCGACTCAGGTCGGCGAGGGTCATCGCGCCGTCGCGGTGGAGCCGGGCGAGCGCCGCGAACTGGGCGTCGGTGACGGTCGTGTCGGCCTTCTGCGCGCGGAGCGTCCGGGACAGCCGGTTCACGGCGATGCGGAGGTCGGTGGCGTCGGTCACAGGTCGTTAGCCTAGCTCATTAGTTCAGTGAACGAACTGGTTTTCGGGTGTACCGTTGTCCTGGACAACAGGTGTTGTTCAGAGAGAAGGAATCATGTCCGAGTTCGAGGGCAAGGTCGCCATCGTCACCGGTGGTGGCAGCGGCATCGGCGAGTCCGTCGCGAAGGAGCTCGCCGCGGCGGGTGCCACGGTCGTCGTCACCGACATCAACCTCGACGCTGCCCAGCGGGTCGCGTCCGAGATCACGGAGGCCGGTGGCACCGCCAGCGCGTTCGAGGCCAACTCCGCCGTCGCCGCCGACAACGAGCGCATGGTCCAGTACGCCGTCGACACCCACGGCGCGCTGCACCTCGCCGTGAACAACGCCGGCATCGGCGCCGCCCCGCAGAAGATCGGCGAGTACGACATCGCCGCCTGGGACCGCGTCCGTGCGGTCGACCTCGACGGTGTCTTCTACGGCCTCCGCTACGAGCTGCCCGCGATGGTCGCCGCCGGCGGTGGCTCGATCGTGAACATGGCGTCGGTGCTCGGCACGGTCGGCATCGCGCAGAACGCCGCGTACGTCGCGTCGAAGCACGCCCTGGCCGGCCTGACCAAGGTCGCCGCGCTCGAGTACTCGGCGCAGGGCGTCCGCACCAACGCCGTGGGGCCGGGCTTCATCGACACTCCGCTGCTCCGCAACGCCATGACGCCCGAGGCCATCTCGGCGCTGGAAGAGGAGCACGCCACGAAGCGTCTCGGCACCGACAAGGAGGTCGCCGCGCTCGTGCTGTTCCTGCTGAGCGACAAGGCCTCGTTCATCACGGGCAGCTACCACCTGGTCGACGGCGGCTACTCCGCGCACTGACGTCGGTCGGGTACCTGGTCGAAACGGGCGTACCTGGTCGGAAGTTTCGACCAGGTACGCCCGTTTCCGCTTCCCAGCGCGGGCGCGATGGGAAGGAACGCGCTAGTGGAACTGGGGGATCGTGAGCCAGATGCCCGCCAGGACCGCGGCGACACAGACCGCGAAGCACAGGACGGCACCCGCAAGTGCTGCCGGCGGCGTGTGCCCGGACCGCGGAGTCTCCTCGGAGTACTGGGTGCGCTCGCCGCCGGTGTCGAGCGGCTGCCCGGTGCCGAGCAGCCGCAGGCCGAGCGTGTAGACGAGCACGATGCCCACCGCGGCCACGAAGCCGACGCCCGCGACCAGGCCGATACTCGTGAAGTCGATCTCCATCGTCGTTCCCCTCAGTTCTGCGCGCCGGCCGGCTGCGGCTCGGCCTGGTCGGTGGGTTCGGTCGATCCGGCGGCGACGTCGTCGTGCGAGATCGGCTTGCGCTTCGCGAGGAAGTAGAACGTCAAGCCACCGGCCAGGGCGAGCACCGCCACCAGCACGAGGCCGACCGCCGAGGTCGAGGCGAGCCACGTCGCCAACCCGCCGACCACCGCGGCCGCCGGCAGCGTGATCACCCACGCGACGGCGATGCGGCCGACGACCGACCAGTGCACGTCGGCGAGCTTCTTGCCGAGCCCGGACCCGATCACTGAACCGCTGGTGACGTGCGTCGTCGACAGGGCGAAGCCGAGGTGCGAGGAGATGAGGATCGTCGCGGCGGAACTCGTCTCGGCCGCGAAGCCCTGCGGCGACTGCACGTCGGAGATCTTCTTCCCGACCGTCTGCATGATCCGCCAGCCGCCCGTGTAGGTACCGAGGCCGATCGCGAGTCCACAGGCCAGGATCACCCAGAGCGCCGGGCCCGTGCCGCTGTCCTGGTAGTTCGCGGCGATGAGCGTGAGCGTGATGACACCCATCGTCTTCTGCGCGTCGTTGGTGCCGTGCGCGAGCGACACCAGCGACGCCGAGACGGTCTGGCCGTGCCGGAAGCCCGTCGCCGCACCGTGCGTCGTGGCGTTCTTCGTGAGCACGTACGCCAGGTAGGTGGCCACCAGGGCGATGACCCCGGCGATGACCGGTGAGAGCAGCGCCGGCAGCACGACCTTCGACACCACCGTCGCCCAGTCGACCGAATTCAGTCCGGCGCCGATGATCGATGCGCCGATCAGCCCGCCGAACAGCGCGTGCGTCGACGACGAGGGCAGCCCGAGGTACCACGTGGCGAGGTTCCAGAGGACCGCACCGACCAGCCCGGCGAAGATCATCGTGGGGGAGATGTGGACGCCGTCCTGGCCCTCGCGGATGATGCCCTGCGAGACGGTCTTGGCGACCTCGGTGGAGAGGAACGCGCCGACCACGTTGAGGACGGCGGAGATGAGCACGGCGGTCCGGGGCTTGAGCGCCCCGGTGGCGACCGACGTGGCCATGGCGTTGGCGGTGTCGTGGAACCCGTTCGTGAAGTCGAACACGAGGGCCACCACGATCACGAGCACGACGATGACGAGGACGTCCATGACCGGGACGGTAGGCCCGCCTCGAACCCGCTGCGTGAACGCCGGATGAACAGGTGCGTGGGAGTACCCGTCTGCGAGGATCCTCACGTGCCCATCTTCTCCGCAGCGCGAGGCGACGCCTCGTTCACCGACGCCCACGGCGTCGAGATCGTCTACTCGACCTGGCGAGCCGCACGCCCCAAGGGCATCGTGCAGATCGCGCACGGCGTCGGCGAGCACGGGTTGCGGTACGAGCCGTTGGCACAGGACCTCGTCCGCGCCGGGTACACCGTGCACGCGAACGACCACCGCGGGCACGGGCGCACCGGCCTCGGCCAGTGGGACGGCGACCACGCCAAGCTCGGTCGGCTCGGCCCCGGCGGACTGCGCGCCGCGATCGCCGCAGTCGAGCAGATGGGGGAGGTCGCCCGTGCGGACACCCCCGGCGTGCCCCTGGTGCTGCTCGGGCACTCATGGGGCTCGCTCATGGCGCAGCGGATCGTGAACAGCTCGTCGGAGTCGTGGGACGGGGTCGTGCTCTCCGCCACCGCCTACCGGCTGCCCGGCTGGATGAACAGCGGCGACCTCAACGCCCGGCACGCGGGCTCCGGTCCGACCAAGTTCGAGTGGCTCACCCGCGACCGGAAGATCATCGACGCGATGTCCGTCGACCCGCTCGCCGTCGAGGCCGACGTCATCGGCCTGTTCGGCCTGCCCGACACACTCCGGCTGCTCGGGGTCCCGCGGCGGGGGATCCAGCACGACCTGCCCATGCTGCTGCAGGTCGGGTCCGACGACGCCCTCGGTGGGCCGCGGTCGGTCGAGCGGCTGGCGCAGGCCTACCGGCGGCGCGGAGGACTGTCCGACGTCACGGTGCAGGTCTACGAGGGCGCGCGGCACGAGGTCTACAACGAGACGAACCGCGACGAGGTCGTGGCCGACCTGGTCGCATGGCTGGACCGGGTGACGGCGCGTCGTTGAGGCGACGACGAGAGAACTGACGGGGCGCGGTGTGGGCGGGCGACGGTGCGGACGGGAGGCCGTGGCGGGCCCGCCACGGGCCTCCCGTCCGGCACACGGATGCGGATGACGACCGGAGTGACGTGGACGAGGTGACCGTCGCGGTCCTCGACCTGGCATCGGTCGAGACAGTCGAGCGGCGCGAGCCCGCGGGGAGGCAGTACGTGCGCCCTGCGTTCGCGGCCCAGACGCGCGGCGAGCAGACCGTCCTGGTCGCGTGGATCGACGGGGTGCCGGTCGGCTCGGGCGAGGTGACCGCTGATGCCCGGCCCGAGCTCCGGAACCTCCGCGTCGACGCGGACCGGAGAGGTCAGGGCGTCGGGACCCGCCTCATCGCGGCGGCCGAGGCGCTGGCCGCCGACCGGGGCGTGCTGCGGATCGGAGTCGCGCTCGACAACCCCGACGCACGGCGGCTCTACCAACGGCAGGGGTACGCCCCCACGGGCGAGATCGAGGAGTACGAGTACACGTACGTCGACGACGACGACCAGCGGGTGACGGTCCGCGAGGCGTCCGAGTACCTCGAGAAGGACCTGCCCGCGCGGGCGTAGGCTCGACGCGTGCACGGTGAGTACAAGGTCCCAGGCGGAAAACTGGTCGTCGTCGACCTCGACGTGGTCGACGGTGACATCCAGGAGTTCCGGCTCGCCGGCGACTTCTTCCTCGAACCCGACGACGCGCTGCCGCTCATCGACACGGCCGTCAACGGGCTGCCGGCGACGACCGACGCGGCCGGCATCGCCGCGGCCGTCCGTGCAGCGCTCCCGGCCGACGCCGTGCTGCTCGGCTTCACGCCCGAGTCCGTCGGGGTCGCCGTCCGCCGCGCGCTGTCCCGAGCGTCGTCATGGCAGGACTACGACTGGCAGATCATCCACGAGGGCCCGATCAGCCCGAACGAGCACCTCGCACTCGACCAGGTGCTGACCGAAGAAGTCGGCGCCGGACGTCGCGGTCCGACCCTGCGCATCTGGGAGTGGGACCAGCCCGCGGTCGTCATCGGGTCGTTCCAGTCGCTGAAGAACGAGGTCGACCCGGCCGGTGCCGAGAAGTTCGGTGTGCAGGTGGTGCGGCGGATCTCCGGTGGCGGCGCGATGTTCATGGACGCCGGCGCGATCATCTCCTACTCGCTCTACGTCCCTGCCGACCTGGTGCAGGGCATGACGTTCGCGGACTCCTACGCCTACCTGGACGAGTGGGTGATCGAGGCGCTGAAGTCCCTCGGCATCGACGCGTACTACCAGCCGCTCAACGACATCACCTCGGCCAAGGGCAAGATCGGCGGCGCTGCGCAGAAGCGCCTCGGCACCGGATCCCTGCTCCACCACGCCACCATGAGCTACGACATGGACGGCGAGAAGATGGTGCAGGTCCTGCGGATCGGGCGCGAGAAGATGAGCGACAAGGGGACCACGTCGGCCGCGAAGCGCGTGGACCCACTGCGCTCGCAGACCGGGCTGTCCCGCGCCGAGATCATCGACCGGCTGATCGGCACGTTCACGAAGCTGTACGGGGCGACTCCCGGCGCGGTGACCGATGCCGAGCGCGAGAAGGCGCAGGAGCTGGTGCGGACGAAGTTCGCGACGAAGGAGTGGCTCGAGCGGGTGCCGTGAGCGGCTCGTGGTGGGCGGCCGGAGCAGAGGGGGGACGCTCCGGCCGCCGCTCGACCAGTGTGACGACCGACTCCATGAACCACACGTGCGGATCATGAGAATCCCCCGCGCGGCTGATGTCGTGGCCGGATCGTCCACGTAGCGTCGCTCGCGTGAACTGGTTGATCTTCCTGGGGGCGGTGGCCGCCGTGGCCGTCGTGGTGTGGATCGCCGATCGCGTGGGGTGGATCGACCTGTCGAACAAGTCCACGCGCAGCGGCGGATCCGGAGGCATAGGCGGGATGCTGGACGAGGTGTTCGCGCCGACCCGCCACGAGACGGGGGCCGAGTACGAACGGCAGTCGCGCCTCCCGAAGGAGGCACCGTCACCGGCGGACGACGACCACGACCTGCTCAGCGGCAGCGTGCTCATCAAGGTGCCGACGGTGCGGAGCGCCGGTCGGCACGAAGCGCGCGTCGGGACGCACGACCGGTCGTACTGACCGGACGGCGGTCGCCGGCCGCTCGCCGTGCGCGTCAGCGCGTCGTGAGTTCCTGGTAGTCCGGGTGCCGCTCGATCCACGCGTGCACGTAGCTGCACTGCGCGACGACCCGTCGTGACGAGTTCGCGCGCACGTCGTCGAGCGCGTGCTGCACGAGGAGCGACGCGTGCCCACCACCGCGGTGCTCGGGATCGACTTCGGTGTGCACGAAGCGGATCTCGTCGCCGTCGATCTCGTACGCAGCGAGGCCGATGACCTCGCCGTCCTCGACCAGGGAGTACTGCTGCTCGTCGGTGTCGTTGCGGACCTCGGGTGCTGCCATGCGCCGAGGCTACGCCGCGAGGCCGAGTCGCCGCTGGCTTCGCTGGCTGCGCTGGCTGCGCTGGCTGCGCCACAATGGTCCCGTGCACACGGGAGACGACCGAGGCCCGGACCGCGTGGTCCTCGGCGACGCCCTCGACGTGACCCCGGCGCTCGCCGACGGCACGTTCACCCTCGTGTACCTCGACCCGCCGTTCAACACGGGGCGGTACCAGCGGCGGCATGCTTCGTCTGCGGTGCCGAGCGCCGACGGGCCGGTGATGGGGTTCCACGGACGGACCTACGAGCGGGTCCGCGGTGACCTGATGCGGTTCGACGACCGGTTCGAGGACTACTGGACGTTCCTCGAGCCCCGGCTGATCGAGGCCTGGCGACTCCTCACCACCGACGGCACCCTGTACCTGCACCTCGACTACCGCGAGTCGCACTACGCCAAGGTCCTGCTCGACGCGCTGTTCGGCCGCGAGTCGTTCCTCAACGAGATCGTCTGGGCCTACGACTACGGCGCCAAGTCCAAGTCGCGGTGGCCGACCAAGCACGACACGATCCTGGTCTACGTGAAGGACCCGTCGCAGTACTGGTTCGACTCGTCGGCGGTCGACCGCGAGCCGTACATGGCGCCGGGGCTCGTCACACCGGAGAAGCGCGAGCGCGGCAAGCTCCCCACCGACGTCTGGTGGCACACGATCGTGTCGCCGACCGGCAAGGAGAAGACCGGCTACCCGACGCAGAAGCCCGAGGGCGTGCTGCGGCGGATCGTGCAGGCGTCGTCACGCGAGGGCGACTGGGTGCTCGACTTCTTCGCCGGCAGCGGGACGACCGGCGCGGTGGCCTCGGCGCTCGGTCGGCGGTACGTACTGGTGGACGACAACCCGGCCGCGGTCGAGGTCATGCGGAAGCGGTTGCCGGCGGCCTCGTTCGAGGTGGCGGGTGCGGGGCCGGATGGTCGCGCGGACGAGGTGCCCGCGGGCTGACGGGCGCGGCGGCGGCGGTGGCGCGTGGGTGGCGGCGCGAGTGCGTGCGCGGGGGTGCATGCGGGTGCACGGTGCGAGGTTCCACGAGGTGATCGACGCGCGTTCGGTCGGAACATGCACACGCACACGATGCGGGTGCATCGTGCGACGTTCCACGAGGTGATCGACGCGTGGATCGTCGGAACATGCACACGCACCGAGGGCGCGCAGTGCGACATCCTCGACGTCGTACGACATCGAGGACGACCCAACTGCGCGCTCGCAACAGTTGCACGCACGCCGAGACGACGAGGTTGACGTCGTGCGACGTCGACCTTGTCGTTCCGAGTCGGCAGGGCAGGCCTGCTCCTGCGCCCGCGCCTACTCGGCCGAGTGCCGCCCGTGCGGGTGCGCCTCGTCCGCGTCGTCCAGCCGGGAGGCCCGACTCGCCTCCGCAGCGTCGGCCCCGGTCGCAGGGGCGCCGGCGTCCACCACCGGGGCAGCGTGTGCGGCCCTGGTCCGGATCGCACCGGTCGTCGTCGGGGGCTCGTCGACCGGCGCTGCCGCCGAGTGGGCGCCGTGCGTCGTGGCGTCGGGCAGCGGAGCACGGGTGTCATCCGTGGCGACGTCGTTCGACAGCACGTCGTCGGGCAGCACGTCGTCGGGCAGCACCGACACGTCTGACGATCCGGCAGCGCGTGCTGACCGGGGCCGGGCGGGCACGTCGGGCGAGGTCGGCACCGAGTCCGACGACGCGATCGCCGCCGAACCCGATCCGTCGCCGGCACCCGAACCGGCACCCGCACCGGCTGCCGCAGCGTCAGCGTCAGCGGTCCGTGCGGCGTCCGCCTGCTCCTGCAGTGCGGACGTCTTGCGCAGCGGCGGCACCCGGAAGAACCAGGTCAGCACGAACGCGAGCAGGATCACCGCGAGGCCGACGTAGTACACGCGGACGGCCGAGTCGCTGAAGCCGACCAGGAACGGACGGGTGAGTCGCTTGTCCGCCCCGTTCAGGAACGAGGTGTCGCTCGTCGCCGCGGAACCGGACGAGCTCGCACTCGAATCGCCGCTCTTCAGCTGCTTGATGAGCGTCGGGGCGACCTCGTCGACGACGTTCTCGCGCTGTGCCTTGTCCGAGTAGTCGACCTGCAGCGTGCCGTCGACGACGGTCGCGTTCGCCTTGGCCGCAGCCGTCTCGAGGGCCTGCTGCTCGGCGGCCGGCTTGGCGTCGTCGACCTGCTGGGCGATGACGGTGTCGGCTGCGGCGGCGGGGAGCTTGCCGGCCGCGACCTGCTGCTGCACGGCGGCCGTGACCTGCTTCGTGACGGCGGCGTCGGCGGCTTCCTTCGCCTGCACGGCGCCGTCGTTCAGGCCGTCCTGCACGTTCTTCTGCACGGGATCGACGATCTTCGTCCAGATCTGGTCCATCACGCCCTTGTTCTCGGACGCGTTCGCGACCGAGGGGGTGAGCGCGGCGTTGAGGGCGCTCTTCAGGTCGGTCTCGTTCTGCATCGCCGCGGTGATGTTCGTCGGCATCAGGGTGAACAGGACGGACAGCAGCACGGCGGTGCCCATGGTGCCGCCGATCTGCCGGAAGAACGTCGCGGCGCTGGTGGCGACGCCGATGTCACGCGGGGACACCGAGTTCTGCGCCGCGAGGGTCAGCGTCTGCATGAGCTGCCCGAGCCCGAGGCCGATGCCGAACATGCCGAGCATCAGGAACCAGAGGGGGCGGTCGGCGGTCAGGAACGTCAGGACCGTGAAGCCGATGGCCGTGAACGCCGTGCCCGTGATCGGGAAGACCTGGTAGTTGCCGGTCCGCGAGATGATCTGGCCCGAGGCGATCGACGAGATCATCAGACCGAGCACCATCGGGAGCATCGCGAACCCGGACTCGGTCGGGGTGACGCCCTTCACGATCTGCAGGTACAGCGGGATGGTCAGCATCGCGCCGAACATGCCGAAGCCGACGAGCACGGACAGGATCGCGGACATCGAGAACACCCGCGAGCCGAACAGCTTCATCGGCAGGATCGCGTCGCTGCCCATCGCCCGTTCGACGATGATGAACGCGATCAGGCCGGCTGCACCGATGCCGTAGCAGGCGAAGGCGCCGGGGGAGCTCCAGCCCCACTCGCGGCCCTGTTCGGCGATCAGCAGTAACGGCACGAGGGTGACGATGACGAGCGTCGCGCCCCACCAGTCGATGCGGGGCTTGCCGCGGTCGCCGAACTTCGGCAGGTGCAGGAACGTCAGCACCATGAACAGCGCGATGACGCCGATCGGCACGTTGATCAGGAACACCCAGCGCCAACCGGAGATGAACAGCAGCTCGCTCGCGCCGGCGAAGACGCCACCGACGAGCGGACCGATCACGGACGAGATGCCGAAGACCGCCAGGAAGTAGCCCTGGTACTTCGCCCGCTCGCGGGGGGCGAGCATGTCGCCCATGATCGCCAGCGGCAGGGACATCAGGCCACCGGCACCGAGGCCCTGCAGCGCACGGAACCCGGCGAGCATGAGCATCGAGGTCGAGAACGACGCGAGGAACGACCCGACGATGAAGATGCCGATCGCGGTGATGAACAGCGGCCGCCGACCGAAGATGTCGGAGAGCTTGCCGTAGATCGGCGTCGTCACGGTCGAGGCGATCAGGTACCCGGTGGTGACCCAGGCCTGCTGGTCGAGGCCGTGCAGGTCGTCACCGATGGTGCGGATCGCGGTGCCGACGATCGTCTGGTCGAGGGCTCCGAGGAACATCCCGGCCATCAGGCCGTAGATCACCAACAGGATCTGTCGGTGGTTCATCACGACGTTGGACGCCGTGGAGGGGGCCGCGGGTGCGGTCGCCGTCTGGGTCATGAGCAGGGTCTCCCGGTACCGATGCGCTGGCGAAACGATTTTTGCGCTGCCTGCAAAGTTACATCTGCCGCAAGTGCTCGGTTGCTCAGGAGCGGCTTCCTGTGTGGATCGGCAGTCACGGTACGCCCGGATCGCGGGATCGCGGGATCGGTGACGATCCGGGGACACGACCGGGAGGCCCGGCTCGGCCCCGTCAGACCGCTGCGGTCTCCACGACCCGGGTCACACCGCGTGCCGCCAGCGCCGCGGGCTCGGCTGCGGTCCGGCTCGTCACGACGGCCACTGCCTCGCCGGCGGCGCGCAGGCGGTGCCAGCGCTCGAAGACGGCGCCGCCCGGTGCCAGGTCCGCCCGACGGATCGGCAGGTCGGCCTCGTCGACGTCGACCACGACGGCACTCGTGCGCGGGGTCGGGAGCGGGGCGGAGCGTCGTGCGTCGGCGACGACCTCGGCGTAGCGCCGGCCGAGCGGCTTCACGCGGTTGTCGACGTCGAGCAGACCGAGCGAGTACTCCAGGTCCTTGAAGTCGCCCAGGTCGCGGGAGACGTCGTGGGAGCACCACCACGTGACCGCGTGCAGGCGTTCGGTCGTGAGGGCCGCGGCGACCGTGCGCTCGAGGAACTCGGGCATCTCGGACTCGGCGAGGTGCCGGTCGGGCGCCCCGACCTCCTGCAGCCAGACGGGTCGCTCGAGGTCGGTGGCGAAGGCGCGGGCGAGCTCGATCATCCACTCGGCGTGCCGGACGGACTCGTCGGAGAGTGCGCCGTACCGACCGGCCACCCCGTTGAAGATCCAGGAGTGCACGGTCGTGACGTCTCCGAGCCGGCTGGCGTGCGCCGGCACGAACGGGTGGCCGTCGCGGTACCAGAGGTGGTCGTTCTCGGAGTGCGTGACGACGTGCCGCGGGTCCTTGTCGCGGGGTGCGCCGAGCAGGGACTCGAGCCAGTGCGTCACCTGCGCGGTGTCGGCGGGCATCGCGGCGGGGTTCGGGGGCTGGAACTGGTTGAGCTCGTTGCCCAGGGTCAGCCCGGTGAAGTTCGGGCGGTCGCGCACCGCGTCGTACACGGCGGCCACGAGGGCGGCCTGCGCGTCGATCGCCGGCTGGTCGGTGAACATGTTGCCGTCGTGCCAGTTCACGAGCCACGCGGGGACGAAGTCGAAGCCGGACATGTGCCCCTGGACGACGTCGACACTGGCGTCCAGTCCGAACTCGGCGGCGATGTCGACCACCAGGGCCACGTCGTCGAGGGCCCGTCGGCGGATGAGCGTGCGGTTCGGCTGCAGGGTCGGCCACAGCGGGAACAGCCGGACGTGGTCGAGGCCGAGGGCGGCGATCGCCTCGAGGTCGCGGCGGATCGCTGATTCCTCCACCGACTGCCACTGGAACATCCAGTCGGTCGAGGGCACGTAGTTCACGCCGAAGCGCGTGGCGGTGGTCATCGGTCTCCTTCGATCAGGGAACGGTGGCGGCGGCTGGGGCGGGGCCGGTCGAGCCGCGGACGTGCAGGGCGCGCCCGCCGACCTCGGCATCGGTGACCTCGTCGCCGCGGACGAGTCGTTCGACCAGGGCGACGGCGGTGCGGGCGGACTCCTCGACGGGGGCGTCCAGGGCGGTCAGCGACGGACGCACGATCGACGAGACCCACGAGTCCTCCCACGCGACGACGGACAGGTCCTCGGGCACGCGGACGCCGAGTTCAGGGGCGTGCGCGATCACCTCGGCCGCGATCGCCTCGCCGTCCAGGACGATCGCGGTGGCGCGGTCCAGTCGGGCGAGCAGGTCGGCCACCGGGTCCTCGGCATCGGCTCGCCATCCGAGCACGAGCGCGTCCACGCCCCGGCGCGCGGCTGCTGCGGTGAAGCGGGCGTCGCGGGCGCCGGTGTGCGCGAGTGCCGGGCCGTCCCCGACGCGGGCGATCCGGCGGTGCCCGAGCGAACCGAGGTGGTCGAGCAGGGACTCGGTCGCGTCGGCGTCGCCCACGGTGACCGCCGGGACGGTGCTGCCGGCGATCGGTGCGCCGAGCATGACGGCCGGGGCCGCCAGGTGCTGCAGCATCGGGATGCGGGGGTCGTCGGTGCGGACGTCGACGAGCAGGAAGCCGTCGACCCGCTGCTCGGTCCACCACTGCCGGTAGACGGCGGCTTCGTCGTCGGCCTGCACGAGGGTGACGGACAGCGACCAGCCGATGGCGGCGAGGGGTTCGGTCAGGCCGGCGATCAGCCGCATCGTGAACGGGTCGCGCTGGAAGGTGTCGCGTGAGCGGGCGAGGACCAGTCCCAGACTGTGACCCGCGTTGCCGGAGAGCTTGCGGCTCGCCAGGTTCGGTCGCCAGTTCAGGTCGTCGGCGGCCTTGCGGATGCGGGCCGCGGTGGCGGCGGACACGTTCGGCCGCCCGTTGAACACGTGCGAGACCGCCGAGGTCGAGACGCCGGCGCGCTTGGCGACCTGCGCGATGGTCACGCGGCGTCGGTCGACGGCTCCGGCGGTGGTGTCGCTCATGCCGTCGAGCGTAGAGGCTTGACCACGCCGTGTAAAGCGGTATACGTTGCTCGTCACCTGAAGTACACCGCTGTACCAAATGCATCGCGATCGCTCCACCATCCACTGCCAGGGAGGCACCGTGACGGACGGCATCAGTAGGCGCACCCTCATCGGGGCCGGGCTCGGCGCCGGCATCCTCGCGCCGATCCTGGCCGGGTGCAGCGCCCTCACCCCGGCCTCGAGCGGCCCCGGCACGCTGAGTGTGCACACGCAACTCAGCGGCGCGGTCGCGGGTGCGCAGACGTTCACGGACGTCGTCGCCGCCTACCGCCGCCGCACGGACCGCAAGGTCGCCCTGCTGTCGAACGGGTCCGACCTGCCGATCGTCTTCGAGACGAGTTCCCTCGCCGGCAAGGAAGCCGACGTCGCGATCGTGAACATGGTCGGGCGGACGTTGTCCTGGACGGGTGAGGACGCCACGATCGACGTCTCCCGGTACCTCGACGAGTGGGACCTGCGCGACAAGATCATCCCCGAGGCGCTCGAGGAGTGGACCGACGACCAGGGCCGGCTCCGGGCGTTCCCGTTCACCCGGACGAACTGGCCGGTGTCGTTCAACACGGCGCTGCTCGAACAGGCCGGAGTCAGCGAGATCCCGACGACCTCCGACGCGCTCATCGCCGCCGCCGACCGCCTGCGCTCCGCCGGCATCGGGCCGGTCACCGTCGGCGGGTCGGACTGGAGCGGGCAGAAGCTCCTCATGCAGGTGATCCAGGGGTTCGTGTCCCAGGACGAAGCGGCGGAGGTCTTCTCCACGGGCAGGATCTCGGAGAGCGCCGGTGCGGTCCGCGGCGTCGAGCACTTCGTCGAGCTCCGCGACGCCGGGGTCTTCGTGGACTCGGTGCAGGGCTTCACCTCGGACTCCGAACTGACGCAGTTCACCACGCGCAAGGCCGCGATCGTCCCCGCGATGTCCTCCGCCCTGGCGCTGGTGTCGAAGGAACGCGCGAAGGAGGTCACCGTGGGCGGCTGGCCGGTCCCCTCGCAGCACGCGGCCATCGCGCACCCGAGCGTCATCAAGAGCTACAACGGGCACGGCATCTGGATCAGCGAGAACGGCCGGGCGAAGCTCGACCTCATCAAGCCGTTCGTGCAGTACCTGTACTCGTCGGCGGTGACGACCGAGTTCGTCCTCGACTCCGGCCGCGACATGAGCCGGATCACCGACACGGTCAGCCGCGACTTCCCGCTCGTCGCCCAGGCGTCGAAGCTCACCGACGACCAGGTCACCCCGGTGATGCTGCCCGACCTGCTCGTGCCCGACTCGGCGTACGAGCCGATGATCCGCGCGACCAGCCTGGCGTACGGCTCGGGCACCTCGGCCGACCGCATCATCGACCTCTTCGAGCGCGCCTACACGGCCGCCTGACCCACCCGACCCTGCGAGAAGGAGCTCCCCATGGCAGTGCTCGTCGAGGAACCACCCGTCCGGTCGGCGTCGACCCCGCCCGGGCCCGCCCGCCGCGGATCCCGCGCCGTCGGCAGCACCCGCGGCAGCTTCCCGACCTTCGCGATCCCGGCGCTGGTCTGGTACGGCCTGTTCATGATCGGGCCGGTCGTCGCGATGATCGTGATCGCCTTCCTGAGTTGGCCCGGCATGCTCGTCTCGCCGACGTTCGCGGGGCTCGACAACTTCCGGGTGCTGTTCTCCGACGAGACGTTCTGGGCCGCGGTCCGGAACAGCACGGTGCAGATCGTGGTGGGGCTGCCGATCATGATCGTGCTGGCGTTCTTGCTCGCCTTCCACGTCGTGCAGAAGCCGCGCGGGCACAAGGTGCTCCGCTACCTGCTCTTCATCCCGGCGCTCATCTCGGCACCGGCCACGGCGATGATGTTCTACGCGATGCTCAACCCCGACGGCCTGGTCAACGGGGTGCTCGCGACGCTCGGCCTCGGCGGCAAGGCCTGGCTGGCCGACCCCGCGACCGCCCTCGGCGCGCTCATCGTCGTCGACCTGTGGGCCGGCATCGGGTACTCGGCGGTGCTCATCGCGAGCCGGCTCGACGGCGTCGACACCGAGGTCGTGCAGGCTGCGCGCATGGACGGCGCCGGATCGTGGCGGCTGGCGTGGGGTGTGTACTGGCCGATCGCCCGCGACTTCATCGGGGTGGTGGCGATGCTGCAGTTCCTGTCGATGCTCTTCAGCTCGGCGCAGAACGTGCTCCTGCTGACCCAGGGCGGCCCGGGCACCGCGACCACGACGCTGTCGTACCTCGTGTACCAGAAGGCGTTCGTCGACACCGACCTCGGCTACAGCCAGGCCGTCGGCGTCGTCCTGTTCGTGCTCGGACTCGCCGGGATGTTCGTCATCCGTCGGGTCCTGCGCAAGACCCACTGACCGACCGCCCCTGACCGACAGACCCCGGGAGACCACCATGGCGAAACCCACCGCCGGCATCCGGCTGCGTGACCGGATCGGCTCCATCACGAGCGGCACCGTGGCGTGGATCTACGCCGCCCTGCTGATCCTGCCCTTCTACTACTTCGTGGTGTCGTCGTTCAAGGACAACGACGGCATCTTCGAGTCCCCGTTGGCGCTGCCCGCGTCGTGGGACCTGTCGAACTTCACCGAGGCGATCCGCCAGGCCTCGCTCGGAACGGCCATCGCGAACTCGGCGATCACGACGGTGGCGGCCCTGGTGCTGACCCTCGTCCTCGCGCTGCCGGCGTCGTTCGCCCTCGCCCGGGCGACCGGCCGCGCCGGACGCATCGTCGAGGGACTGTTCTCGCTCGGGTTCCTCATCCCGTCGTTCGCGGCGCTGTTCCCGACGTTCCTGCTCGCCGCCGGGATGGGGCTGTTCCACACCCGGACGTTCCTCGTGCTCCTGCTGCCGGCGACCGCGATGCCCCTGGCCGTCGTGATCCTGACGCAGTTCATGCGGACGATCCCGCGCGAGCTGGAGGAGGCCGCGTCGATGGACGGCGCCTCGGCGTGGCAGGTGATGCGCCAGGTGTACCTGCCGATCTGCATCCCGGGCATCGCCACGGTGCTGCTGCTGAACTTCCTGTCGTTCTGGAACGAGTACCTGTACGCCCTGGTGCTCATCGGGCCGGACACCGCGCAGCGGACGATCCAGGTGGCGCTCCCGACGCTGAAGGTCGACGCCGGCACCGACTACGGGATGCTCATGGCCGGCACGCTGTTCACGCTGCTGCCGGTGTACCTCGTGTACTCGATCCTGCAGCGCCAGATGCAGCGCGCCCTGGTCTCCGGAGCGATCAAGGGATGACCGGGCACCGGACCGCGACCAGCCTCGACGTCTGTGCCCGCATCGGCCAGCTCAACCAGCGCCTGAAGGGCTGGGAGGCCGTCCGCTGGGTCGACGGCCGCCCGCGGGTCACCGACGTCCTGCGCGCCGAGGTCGACCGGTGGGGCGGGATCGGCGCGGTCTACGGTGTGCTCCGCGCCGACCCCTGGTCCGGCGTGCACTGGGGCAACGGCATCCCACCCGAACGCTCCGCCGAGGCCTACGCCGCCGTGCAGGACCACGTCGTCGCGCACAGTGACGGCGGCGTCCCCACGCTCTTCGTCGAGGAGGTCCCGCACGGGCTGCAGGCCCTCGGCGGCACGACGGTGCCGGTGAACCTCGCCCTCGGCGCCGCGATGGACGAGGAGCTCGTCGAGGACCTCGCGGCCGCGGTCGCCGCCGAGGTCCGCGCCCGCGGTACCCACGTCGCCCTCGTCTCCGGGCTCGACGTCCTGCGCGATCCCCGGTGGGGCCGGAGCGAGGAGTGCTGGTCCGAGGACGCCGCGCTCGCCGCGATCATGGTCGCCGCCACCGTCCGGGGTATGCAGGGCGGTGGCCCGGGCCCGATCGACGACCGGCACGTCGCGGTCGTCGCGAAGCACCTGGCCGGGCAGGGCGCCGGCATCGGCGGGCGGAACGGCTCCGGTGCCCCGATCGGCCGCCGCGAGCTCGCCGAGGTGCACCTGCCGCCGGCGCTCGCCGCGGCACGCGAACACGTCGCCGGGTTCATGGCGGCGTACAACGACGTCGACGGGGTGCCGTGCTGCGGCAACCGCGACCTGCTCACCACCACGATCCGCGACACCTGGGGCTGGGACGGGCTCGTGATGGCCGACGGCACCGCCATCGACCGGCTGCGCGACGTCACCCCCGATCCGGCCTCGGCGGCTGCGCTCGCGCTCCGTGCCGGGGTCGACCTGAGCCTGTGGGACGCGGCCTACACGCACCTCGACGAGGCACTGGACCGGGGCCTGATCAGCACCGACGACCTCGACCAGGCGGTGGAGCGCGTGCTCGCCCTGAAGCGCCGCGTCGGCCTGCTCGCGACGCCGACACCAGCACCACCAACGACACCAGCACCAGCACCAGCACCGACGCGCGCCGAGCCACCGGAAGGCGCGACCATCGCGCTCGCTGAGCGCGCCGCTCACCGCGCCGTGGTCGCCCTGGGCGGAGCGCTGCCCGCGATCGCACCCGACGCCGTCGTCGCCGTGGTCGGCCCGAACGCCGACGACGTCGACGCCCTGCTCGGCGACTACTCACCCCCGAGGCCGCCCGACGACCCCGGTGCGTCCACCGTCCGCTCCGCCCTGGAGGCCCGGCTCGGCCCCGCCCGGATCCGCACCGCCCGGGGCAGCGGGCTCCGACAGCCCCTGCCGGGCCCCGACGGGCTCCTCGCGGTCCGCACGGCGCTCCTCGGCGCCGACGTCGCGGTGGTGGTGCTCGGCGGCTCGAGTCGTCGCGCGTACGACGACGGCTTCGAGGACAACGGCGCCGTCAGTGGTCCGGCACCGGACACCACGAACGGTGAGGGGGTCGACCTGGCCTCGATCGCCGTGCCCGAGGCCCAGCTCGACGTGCTCCGCGCCGCCCGCGAGGGCGGTCTGCCGGTCGTCGCGGTCGTCGTCGACGGTCGACCACGTGTCCTGACCGAGGTGCTCGCCCTGGCCGACAGTGTGCTGGTCGTGCCGTTCCCGGGGCCCTCCGGCGGTCGAGCCGTCGCGGACGTGTTGTTCGGCGCCCCGGCCGAGGGGCGACTCCCCGCGACGTGGCCCGGCGCCGACGGCGTCCTGCCCGTGGCGCACGACGAGCGCCTCGAGACGGCACGCGGCTACGTCGACGTGACCAGCCGCTCGACCGTGACCGGTGCACCCGGGCCGGGTGGCGGGGTGGACGTCCGTCTGGCGGAGGGGAGCGATGCGGTGACTGCTGTGCGCCTCCTGGCCGGGGGGACGGTGACCGTCCCGGTGACGGTGCGCAACACGTCGGACGCGCACCGTCGGGTCGCGGTGCCCCTGTGGGGGCGGCGGCGTGAACCCGGTGTCCGTCCGCGACGACGACGACTGCTCGCCCTGGTGACGGTCGACGTGCCCGCCGGTGGGACCGTCGACACCGCGTACGCGCTCGGACTCGATGCGCTCGGCACGTGGGACGCTGGTCTCCGGCTCGGTGCACGGCCGCTCGAACTCGACTGCTGGACGGACGACGTGCTCGATCCACCCGGGTCGACGCGGACCGTCCGCGTCACCGACGGACAGGAGTCAGTGCGATGGGTGTCGTGACGCAGACGCAGCTCGAGGAGATCACCCCGACGCTGGTGGCGGCCGCCGACCGGGTCCGGGCCGCGGTCGGCACCGAGGTCGGCGACCGGGTGGAACGCGCGCTCGTCCGCACGCTGCGGGACACGATCTCGCTCGACGAGGACGGCGCCTTCGTGATCACGGGGGACATCCCGGCGATGTGGCTCCGGGACTCGACGACGCAGATGACGCCGTACCTGCGGTTCGTGGCGGACGACCCGGCGCTCGCGGACCTGCTCTGGGCGGTCGTGCGGCGGCAGTTCCGGCTGATCGAGCACGACCCGTACGCGAACTCGTTCAACCGCGAGCCGAACGGCGCGCACTACGACCCCGACGACCTGAACGCCGACCCGCTGGTGTGGGAGCAGAAGTACGAGGTCGACAGCCTGGCCTACCCGGTGACCTTCGCGCACGCGCTGTGGCGGGCGACCGGGTCGACCGCGGTGCTCGACGAGCGGGCCCACCGGGTGTTCCGCACGATCGTGGCGCAGTGGCGGGCCGAACAGGACCACGACACCTCGGCCTACCGGTTCGTGCGCGACGGGGCCATCCCGACCGAGACCCTCGCGCGCGACGGCCGCGGGACCCCGGTCGGGGTGACGGGCATGACGTGGTGCGGGTTCCGCCCGTCGGACGACGCCTGCACGTACGGCTACAACGTGCCCGCGAACCTGTTCGCCGCCGAGGCGCTGCTCGCCGTCGCCGCGATCGCGCGTGACGTCTGGTCCGACACCGGCCTGGCGGACGACGCCGACGTGCTGCGCGCGAGCATCCTGGACGGCGTCCGGCAGCACGGCGTCGTGCCCGGGCCGGCGGGCGAGGACGTCTACGCCTACGAGGTCGACGGGCTGGGCGGCGTGCTGCGCATGGACGACGCGAACACCCCGTCGCTGCTGTCCCTGCCGTTGTCGGCGCCGTCGGTGCTCGACGACTCGGTGTGGGCGGCGACGCGCGACTTCGTGCTGTCGCCGGCGAACCCGTACTGGTTCAGCGGCACCGCGGCGGCCGGGGTCGGCAGCCCGCACACGGTGCCGCAGCGGGTGTGGCCGATCGCCCTGGCGGTCGAGGGGCTCGTGTCCGGGTCGCCGGCGCGTCGCCGGGAACTGCTCGACGTGCTCGTGGCGACCGACGGCGGCACCGGCGACATGCACGAGTCGTTCGACGTCGAGGACCCGACGCGGTTCTCGCGCTCGTGGTTCTCGTGGGCGGACGCGATGTTCTGCGAACTGGCACTGGCGGCGGCCGAGGACTGATCCTCGGCCGCCGCCAGTGCGGGTCGTGCGGGTGACCGACTAGGCGCCGAGCGCGGCGTCCACGATCTCCTTGGCCTCGCGCTGCACCTGCTCCAGGTGCTCCTGCCCGACGAAGCTCTCGGCGTAGATCTTGTAGACGTCCTCGGTGCCGGACGGCCGTGCGGCGAACCACGCCTTGTCCGTCACGACCTTGACGCCGCCGACGGCAGCGTCGTTGCCGGGGGCCTTCGACAGCTTGGCCGTGATCGGGTCGCCGGCCAGGGTCTCCGCCGTGATGGCCTCGCCGTCGAGCTTCGACAGGCGGGCCTTCTGCTCCTTCGTGGCGGCGGCGTCGACGCGCTGGTAGACCGGGTCACCGAAGCGCTCGGTCAGCTCGACGTACAGCTGCGAGGGGGTCTTGCCGGTGACGGCGACGATCTCGGACGCCAGGAGCGCCAGGATGATGCCGTCCTTGTCGGTGGTCCACGCCGTGCCGTCGGTGCGCAGGAACGACGCACCAGCGGACTCTTCGCCACCGAACGCCACGGAGCCGTCGATCAGGCCGGGCACGAACCACTTGAAGCCGACCGGGACCTCCCACAGACGGCGCCCGAGCGACTCTGCGACGCGGTCGATGATGCTCGACGACACCAGGGTCTTGCCGATGGCGGCGTCGTCGCGCCAGGCCGGACGGTGCGCGTAGAGGTACTCGATCGCGACGGCGAGGTAGTGGTTCGGGTTCATCAAGCCGCCGTCGGGCGTGACGATGCCGTGCCGGTCGGAGTCGGCGTCGTTGCCCGTCAGGACGTCGAACTCGTCCTTGTGCGCCAGGACCGAGGCCATGGCCGAGGGGCTCGACGGGTCCATCCGGATCTTGCCGTCCCAGTCGAGCGTCATGAACGACCAGGTCGGGTCGACGTCTGGGTTCACGACGGTCAGGTCGAGGCCGTAGTGGTCGCGGATGAGGTTCCAGTACGGCAGCGAGGCTCCACCGAGTGGGTCGGCGCCGATCTTCACGCCGGCACGCTTGATCGCGGCGATGTCGATGATGTTCTCGAGGTCGGCGACGTAGGTGTGCAGGAAGTCGTAGCGGTCAGGGGTGGCGTGCTCGGTGCGCTGCACCTCGGCGTTGCCGCCCTCGATGATCGCGTTCGCTCGGTTGGCGATCCAGCTCGTGGCGTCGCTGTCGGCGGGGCCGCCGTGCGGCGGGTTGTACTTGAAGCCGCCGTCGCGGGGCGGGTTGTGGCTCGGCGTGATGACGATGCCGTCCGCCGTGTCGGGGTTGCCGGCGCGGTTGTAGCGGATGATCGCGTGGCTGAGCGCGGGGGTCGGCACGTAGCCGTTGTCGCTGTCGGCCAGGACGTGCACGCCGTTGGCGGCCAGGACCTCGAGCGCGGTGCGCTCGGCCGGGCCGGACAGGGCGTGGGTGTCGCGCCCGATGAACAGCGGGCCGTCGGTGCCCTGCGACTGCCGGTACTCGACGATCGCCTGCGTGATCGCGGCGATGTGGGTGTCGTTGAAGGCGGAGTCGAGCGAGGAGCCGCGGTGGCCGGAGGTGCCGAACACGACCTGCTGCTCGGCGACGGAGACATCGGGCACACGGTCGTAGTAGGCGGCGACGAGCGCGTCGATGTCGACGAGGTCGTCTGCGGTCGCGGGGGTGCCGGCGCGGTCGTTCATGGGTCCATCCTGGCATCGCGCACCCGGACGCGTCCGGCCGGCGCACAGCCGGGGCCGCAGAGCGCGGCCGGAGCCGTGTCCGCCGACCGGGGCGACAGCGCGGCTCAGGCGGTGCGGAACGAGCCGGTCGCCGTGCGGAACGAGCCGGTGGCCGTGCGGGTGGAGGCGGTCCAGGTGCCGGGACGCGACCGCTGCACGTCGGTGAAGCGCCCGAGGCGCCCGGTGATCGGCGCGCCCGTGTAGGTGCCCACCGATTCGGTGGAGCGGGTGCCCGTGAAGGACGCGCGCTCGTCACGGTCGCGGAGTCCGGACACGAAGGTGCCGCCGAGCGGGAAGGTGCTGTTCGTCATGGGCTCGAGCGTACGTGACTGTCTTGCATGATGCAAAACAAGTGCACGAACGTGCGTGATCAGGCCATGAGCTCGCAGAAGCTCCGGCCCGCGACCGTCCAGCTCTGCCGCGCCACGAGGCTCGCGTCCGCCGCGTGCCGGTGCAGCGCGTCGAGTCCGACCTCGGCCCAGGGGAACCCGGCGCTCTCGTGGCCGTCGGCGTCCATCACTCGTGCGGTGTACACCCGGTCGGCCAGCGGGTCGGGGTTCGTCTCGACGATCACCCGGCCACCGGCGCGGACGATCTCGCCGCAGCGCTCGAGCAGGGCGGCGGGGTCGCCACCGATGCCGATGTTGCCGTCGATGACCAGGGCGGTGTCCCAGTGGCCCTCGTCGGGGACCGCGTCGAACACCGATCCCTGGATCGCGGTGCCACCGGACCGCTGGGCGATCGCCACGGCCTCGGCGGAGACGTCCACGCCGAGTGCGGGGATGCCGCGGTTGCGCGCGGCGACGAGCATCCGCCCGGGGCCGCAGCCGATGTCGATCACGGGGCCGTCGGCGTCGTCGAGCAGCGAGCGGTCGACCCGGTCGGCCGCGGCGCTCCACCGGCCGACGTCCATCGTCGTGACGACGTCGGGACGGTCCTGGTCGGTCAGCCGGAGCCGTCCGTCCGAGCGCAGTGCCCGGGCGTACGGCTCGCCGCCGCCGGCGCCGAAGGAGACAGGTGCGTGCATGGTCATCGGAGACTCCCCGCGGTCTCGGCACGGAGTGCCTGGGTGAAGCCGGAGTCCGGCGCGAGTTCGGCGACGCGTTCGGCGTCGGGCATGGTGTCGACGTCGAGCAGTTCGCCGAGGATCCCGACGTCGAGGCCGGCGTCGGTCAGGCGTGCGAGCTGGACGGCGCCGGTGTCGTCCTGCGACATCGGGACGCCGCGGAGCAGGTCGCCGGTCGGTGCCTGCACGTACAGCGACCAGAAGCCGCCGTCCTCGGCGGGGCCGAACCACGCGTCGCGCTGCGGCTGGTCGAACACCGGGGCGAGCGCGTCGGTGGACACCTGGGGGGTGTCCATCCCGACGAGCAGCAACGGGCCGTCGATCGCGTCGAACAGGAACCCGAGGCGCTCGTCCAGCCCGCCGCCCGGCTGGTGGAGGACGTCGAAGCCGTCGGCCGACTCCGGGACGACGTCGCCGTCGAAGAACAGCACGCGGCGCTCGGCGGGCAGGGCGCGGACGGTCGACAGGGTGTCGGCGAGGCTCGCGGACGCCACACGGGCGGCACCCTCGGGGGAGAGCGCCGGGGTCAGCCGGGTCTTCACCTTGCCGGGAAGGCACTCCTTCGCGACCACGGCCACGGTGATGCCGGCGGTCATGCGCGCGTCCCCTCGACCGAGGCGGTGACGGGTGCGGAGTCGGGCCGTGCCGCGGAACCGGCCGCGGCGGTGGAGCCGGCCACGTGCTGGGCGGACGCCGGTGCGACGACCCGGACACGGGCCTCCCGGCGGTACGCGCGCAGCAGGCGGGTCATGTCGCGGACCGCGTTGACCGTGCCGCGGAGCGTGCCGGTCACCTTGCTGTCGCCGATGCGCTGCGCGTAGCCGATGTCGGACTCGTCGACGCGCCAGCCGGCCGCGTGCGCGGCCAGGACCATCTCGAGCGGGTAGCCGCTGCGGCGGTCCTGCAGGTCCAGGGCGACGAGGTCCTCGCGGCGCATGACGCGCATCGGGCCGAGGTCGCGCAGGCGGTAGCCGGTCGCACGGTGCATGAGGACGGCGAGCACGCGGTTCGCGAACCGGGCGTGCGGCGCCCAGGCGCCCTTGCTCGTCGGGACACGTCGTCCGAGCGCCAGGTCGACGCGGCCGCTCGCGACGCGATCGACCAGTGGCGGCAGCTCGGCGGGGTCCATCGAGGCGTCGGCGTCGCAGAAGGCGACGAAGTCGGCGGTTGCGGCCGCGACGCCCGCGGCGCAGGCGGAGCCGAAGCCCTTCACCGGTTCCGTGACGACGAGGGCGCCGTGGGCGCGGGCGACGTCTGCGGAACCGTCGGTCGAGCCGTTGTCCACCACGATCGCGCGGTAGCCCTCCGGCAGGCGAGCGATCACCTTCGGCAGGGCATCGGCCTCGTCGAGGCACGGGAGGATGACGTCGACACTCATGTCCGTCATTCGGTGCCGGTCGTCAGATCGACGGGTCTGTCCTGTCATGCACTCGACGTAACACGACGACGCGCGCCGGGGTACAGGAAAGGTGTACCCGCTGGTCAGTCAGCGCGCTGTTTCCGGGCGGGGTCCCCAGAACGGGGGACAAGCGGACGGGAGGCCCGTGGCGGGCGTTCTGGTCGGGTCCGGACCGGCGCGTGGTCGCGCTGGGCGCGGTGCGCGCGCTTGGTGAGCAGGAATGGTCGGGTCGCGTCCGGTGACCCGACCATTCCTGCTCACGAAGTGGGGCTACTGGACGGCGCTCCGGAGGGGAGCGGTCGCGAATTCGCGCATGCCGGCCACGAAGTCGACCTCGGCGTGCCAGCCGAGCTCGGCGGCGATGCGGTCCGAGCTTGCCGTGACGTGGCGGACGTCGCCCAGGCGGTACTCGCCCGTGACGACCGGTTGGGGCCCGTCGGGTCCGGCGATCGCCGCGGCCATGTCGCCGATCGTGTGCACGACGCCGGACCCGACGTTGTACGCGTGGAACGAGTCGACGGGCAGGTCAGCGGTCGCGGCGATCGAGGCGGCGTTCGCGCCGGCGACGTCGTCGACGTGCACGAAGTCACGGCGCTGGGCGCCGTCCTCGAAGACGCGGGGAGCCTCGCCCCGGGCCAGCGCTGAGCGGAACAGTGACGCGACACCGGCATAGGGGGTGTTCGCGGGCATGCCGGGTCCGTAGACGTTGTGGTAACGGAGCGCGATCGCCCGGCCACCCGTCGCACGCGCCCAGCTCGAGGCCAGGTGCTCCTGCGCGACCTTCGTCTGCGCGTACACGTTGCGGGGGTCGAGCGCGGCGGACTCGTCGATCAGACCGGGCAGCAGGGGGTGACCGTCCGGGCCGATCGGGTCGAAGCGACCGGCGTCGAGGTCCTCGCGGCGGCGGGCCGGCGGCCGGACGGGTTCGCCGTCGGACGTCGTGTACGCGCCCTCGCCGTAGACGACCATCGAGCTCGCGACGACGAGTCGGCCGATGTCGTGCCGGTCCATGCCGGCGAGGACGTGGGCGGTGCCGGCGTCGTTCGACGAGACGTAGTCGGGGGCGTCCTGGAAGTCGACGCCGAGGCCGACCTTGGCGGCCTGGTGGCAGACGACGTCGACGCCGTCGAGCGCGGCGTCGAGCGAGACCCGGTCGCGGACGTCGCCGTGCACGAACTCGATGCCCTGCTGCTGGTGGGCCCGCACGACCTCGCCGGGGTCGCCGTGGACGTCGTCGCGGAGGGAGTCGAGGACGCGGACCTCGTGTCCGTCGGCCAGCGCGCGGCGGACGATCGCGGAGCCGATGAAGCCGGCGCCGCCGGTGACGAGCAGGCGGGTCATGCGGTGGGGTCCGTGGCGACGGTGGGGCCCGTGCTGGCGGCGGCGGGCTGGGTCTGCATGATGCTGGCGCTGGCGCTCGCCGGGACGAGTTCGCGCGGCGTGAAGTCGGCGGGGATCGCTCCGACGATCTCGCCGATGGCGCGGACGATCACCTCGTTGGCGCGGGCGAGACGCTCCATCACGAGGGCGTGGGTGACGGGTGCGCCGGCGTCGTCGGCCGCGTCCGCGGTGGCAACTGCGTCCGCCGTCGCCGCGTGGGCGGCCGCTGCGGCGGCTTCGTCCTCGGTCGGGGCCAGGCCGGCGTCGGCGTCGGTGACGAACGACAGGTTGACGGTCGCGATGCCGAGCTCGGCGGCGAGCGGGACCTCGGGCGTCATCGTCATGTTGATGGTGTGGCCACCGGCCTCGCGCAGCCAGACGGACTCGGCGCGCGTCGAGAACCGGGGGCCCTGGATGACGACGCACGTGCCGGTCGGACGGAACGGCACGTCGAGGGCAGCGATCGCGTCGACCGCGGCACGGCGCAGCGTCGGGTCGAACGGGTCGGCGAACGACAGGTGCTGGACGTCGTCCTCGAAGAACGTGTCCGCGCGGCCGAAGGTGCGGTCGATGAGCTGGTCGGTCACGACGAAGGTGCCCGGGGCGTAGTCGGGGTGCAGGCCACCGACGGCGCTCGAGGACACGATCGCCCGGACGCCCAGGGAGCGGAGCGCCCAGACGTTCGCGCGGTGGTTGATGCGGTGCGGGGCGACGGAGTGCTCACGACCGTGCCGGGTGAGGAACGCGACCCGACGGCCGGACATCGTGCCGATGCTGATCGGGCTCGACGTCGGGCCGAACGGTGTCGGCACGTCCAGCTCCTCGGCGGTCCCCTCCTCGAACAGCTGGTAGAGGCCGGAGCCCCCGATGACACCGATCGTCACGGCTTCGTCGTTCTCCACAGGTCCTCCGAAAGGTCGTCGGCGCGGTCTGCGCGCTGGATACGCTACTGACGCCGGCCCCGGACGAACCGGGAGCGGCGACACCATCCCTGTTCGGAGGCACCTGTGCGAACGATCGGTCAGCACCGCGACGACCTGGCGGCGCTGCTCGCGCCGGTCCTGGCGGGCCTCGGGGCTGCATCGTGGCGGATCGACGACCTGGCCGTCGACGGCCGTGCCGGTCACGGGCACCGCGTGCTCGCTGCGCCCGTCGCCGCTCCGGTCCCGTTGCCGCCCTTCGACAACAGCCAGATGGACGGCTTCGCGGTCCGGGTGGCCGATGCCGGGCAGGACGTCCGGGTCGTCGCGCCCATCCCCGCCGGGGTCGTCCCCGCACCGCTCGGCTCCGGCACCGCCGCACCGATCATGACGGGCGCGCGGATCCCGGACGGCGCCGATGCCGTCTTCCCGGTGGAGGCCACGTCGCCGGGGTCCTTCCCGGCCGCGCTCGACCTGGGGTACGTCACGGTGCCCGCCGACCTCGTGCCGGGCACCTTCGTGCGAGCGACCGGCAGTGACCTGGCCCTCGGTGCGTCCATCGCTCCGACCGGCGCGCCGATCACCCCCGCCCTGCTGGGCGCGCTCGCCTCCGCCGGGGTGTCCACCGTGCAGGTTCGTCGACCACTGCGGGTCCTCGTGGTCTCGACCGGGTCCGAGCTGCAGGGCGCCGACACCGACGCGGCGATGATCGGTGACGCGAACGGCATCGCGCTGCGGGCGGCGCTCGCCGAGGTCGGCGCGGAGTCCCGCACGGTCCGGGTCCCCGACGACGTCGACGCGTTCGTCACCGTGCTCGACGACGCCGTGGGGGAGTGGGCCGACCTCGTGCTCACCACCGGGGGGATCAGTGCGGGCGCGTACGAGGTCGTGCGGCAGGCACTCGAAGCCCGCGGGCTCGCCGTGACCCCGGTCGCGATGCAGCCCGGCGGGCCGCAGGCGTTCGGCAGTGTGGTGCTCGCCGGCCGGCCGGTACCCGTCGTGTCGTTCCCCGGCAACCCCGTCTCCGCGCTCGTCTCGTTCGAGGTCTTCCTCCGCCCGCTGCTCGCGCCCCTCGTCGGGCTGCCGGCCGACCGCCCCGTGCTGCACCTGCCCGCGGCCACGGCTGCGCGGTCACCGGGTGGCAAGCACCAGGTGCGGCGTGGCCGTGTGGACGACGGGGTCGTCCACTTCGTGGGCGGACCGAGTTCCCACCTGCTCGCGCACTACGCCGCCGCCACGCACCTCGTCCACGTCCCGGTGGGGGTCGACGCCGTCGAACCCGGTGACGTCCTGACCGTCTGGAGTCTCCGATGACCGAACCCGCCGCCACGTCCGATCAGTCGGGTCCGTCCGAGCAGGTCGATCCGTCCGACGCGGCCGAGCTGTCGCACGTGCGCGCCGACGGGTCCGCGCACATGGTCGACGTGTCCGCGAAGGACGTCACCGACCGCTCGGCGACCGCCACCGCCACACTCGTCACCCGGCCCGACGTCGTCGCGCGCATCCTCGACGGCTCCCTGCCGAAGGGCGAGGTCATCGGCACTGCCCGCATCGCTGCGATCATGGCCGTGAAGAAGACCTCCGACCTCATCCCGCTCTGCCACCCGCTCCCCATCGCCGGGGTGCAGGTCGACATCACCGGCGCCGACGACCGCGTGCTGATCGAGGTCTCGGTCCGCACCACCTCGCGCACCGGCGTCGAGATGGAAGCGCTGACCGGCGCGAGCGTCGCCGCGCTGACCGTGTACGACATGGTGAAGGCCGTCGACCGGGCGGCCTCGATCACGGACGTCCGTGTGCTCGAGAAGCACGGCGGTCGGTCCGGAGACTGGAGCAACCGATGACCTCGCAGCCGACCAGGGGCCGTGCCGCCGTCGTGGTGGTGTCCACGCAGGCTGCCGTCGATCCGGCACTCGACCGCACCGGGCCCGTCATCGCGGGGTGGCTGCGCGAGCGGGACTTCACCGTCGCCGAGCCCGTGATCGTCCCCGACGGCGGGGCCATCACCGAGACCGTGACCGCCGAACTGCTCGCCGGGGCCCGGATCGTCATCACGACCGGGGGCACCGGCGTCACCCCGACCGACCGGACGCCCGAGGCCGTCGCGCCCCTCATCGACCTGGAGCTGCCCGGTGTCCTCGAAGAGGTCCGTCGTCGCGGGCTCGCTGGGGCCGGGCCGACCGCACTGCTGAGCCGCGGCATCGCCGGAATCAGCACCGGCGGATCCCTGATCGTCACCCTTCCCGGGTCCCGCGGCGGGGTGGCGGACGGACTGGCCGTGCTCGACGGGCTGGTCGAGCACGTGCTCGCGCAGGTGCACGGCGAGGGCCATGCGCCGCGGAGTGCGTCATGACGGCGGCGCCGGCCCCGTCCCCGGCCCCGTCCCCGGCACCGGATGCGCGCGTCATCCTCGCCGACGTCGTCGACCGGGGGATCACCGTCGACGAGGTCTCCGCCGTCGTCGCCACCGACCAGGACGGCGCCGTCGTCACCTTCGCCGGCGTCGTCCGCGACCACGACGGCGGCAAGGGCGTCACCGCGCTCGACTACGAGCGACACCCCAGCGCCGGCGACGTCATCGCCGAGGTCGCCCGCACCGTCGCCGACGCGCACCCCGACGTCCGGATCGCCGTACTCCACCGCGTCGGGTCGCTCGGCATCGGGGACGTCGCGCTCGCCGCAGCGGTGGCGTCGTCGCACCGGGCGCAGGCGTTCGCAGCGTGCGGGGAGCTGGTCGACCTGGTGAAGGAGCGGGTGCCGATCTGGAAGCACCAGCGGTTCACCGACGGCACGGACGAGTGGGTCGCCGCCCTGTGACGGATGCTCAGGTCGAGCTGGTTGACTCAGATCGGTGACCGACGCACAGACGGCTGCCGACCGGCGGTGGGCCGACGCGGAGATCCGGGCGAAGGCGTACCTCGCGCAGCCGCGCGACCGTCGTGTCCTGCCCATCCGCGGGTTCGTACTGGCGGTGGCACTGGTGATCGCGCTGCTCGTGATCGTCGGCGTCGCGCTGCCCCCGGACTCCGACGCACGGCTGATGCTCTCGACCGTCGGACTCAGCATCGCGGTGCTCATCCTGGCGGTGGAGATCATCCGAGCGGTCCGGTTCCGGCGCCGTGCAGGACGCACCGTCGTCCGTGAGCAGGTCGTCGCGTCGCTGTTGCAGCGTGAGCAGCGTGCGGTCTCCCGTGCGGCGGTCGGCCAGGCGGACGCGCCGGCTGATCGACGGATCGTGGTCGACGCCGTCGCGACCGACCTCGCGAGCGGTGCCGCACTCCCGATGCAGGCCGGGTTGCTCGTCGTCTGGTCGTCGATCGCCGTCGCGGGGACGGCCTTCTGGCCGGTCTACCTGACCGGAAGTCTGTTCACGGTCGCCCAGTTCGTGTGGTCGGTGCGTCGCGCTGTGCTCGCGCGGCGCTGTCTCGCGGCTCGGCACTGCTCGGACGTTGACCCTGTACGGCCCCGCAGCTGACCGTGGCCGGATCGCAACACCGGCACGCGTTCGGGGCGTGGCGACAGCCCTCAGGTTTTCCATAGAATCGCGAACATGAGCGTTTTGCTGCCCGGGATCACCGTCATCCTGCTGGTCTTCGCCCTGATCGACATCCTGACGAAGAACGACGACCAGATCCGCGGACTGCCGAAGATCGCGTGGGTGATCCTCGTGATCCTGGTCCCCGTCGTCGGCAGCATCGTCTGGTTCGCCATCGGCCACGACTGGGCCCCGGGCGAGCGGAACCACGGCCGCTACATCGAACCCGCCCGTCACGAGGACCGGTACGCCACCCTCGGTGATGCCCGGAGCGCCCACGGCGCCAAGCGCGTCAGCGGCACGGAGCAGGAGCTCGCCGAGCTCGAGCGCGAGATCGAGTACTGGGAAGCGCAGGCTCGCCTGAAGCGCGCGAAGGAGGCCGCAGGCGAGGGCGACACCGCTCCCGCGAGCTGACCGTGTCCGTTCCGGCTGCGCACAACGCGACCCACGCCAGGGTCTCCGAGGAAACCTGGTCCCTCGTCGCCGACAACATCGCTGGACGACCGCGCCCGAAGGTGCGGGTGAACCGGCAGCGCTGGGCCGTGGTGGTCGTCGTCGGGGCCGGTCTCTGCCTGGTGCTCGGTTCCATCCTCGGTGGTGTCGCCGGTGCACAGATCGACGATCTGATGGGTGCGATGCGATCCGGATGGCCGTCGACCGTCGGATCGGTCCTGATCGTCGGGGCACTGGTCGCCTGGGTCATCGGGTTCGTGTGGTACTTCCGGCAGGGTGCACCGCGGGCGTGGTCGACGCCGACCAGCGGTGTGCCGCGACGCGAGCGGCAGTGGATCGACAGGATGATCCGGGATCGTGCGGCGTTCCCGGCTGATCACGTCGAGGAACTCCGGTCGATCGCGAGCAACCGTCTGCAGCAGTCGGCGTCCACCGTGGTGCTCGCACCGGGGTTCGTGCTGCTCTGGGCCGCGAACGTCTTCGACCACGAGTGGGCGCCGTCCTCGCTGCTCCAGATCGTCGCGTCGGTGTTCTTCGTCACGATCCTGGTCGTGACGCTGCGCTACCGGAGGCAGTGGCGAGCGTTCCTGCAGGAGACCGAGCCCCGCGCCGGAGCCGAGCCGGCCCCCGCGAGCTGACCCCGGGCCTCCAGGCCGACGCGCCCGCGCACCGTGCGACCAGCCGGACGACCCGAATCACCGCCCCGCACCGACCACCCCGCCACGCCGCCTACCCTTGACGCGTGGCACATCTCCTCGGCGCCGAGAACCTGCATCTCGAGTTTCCCACCAAGGTCGTCTTCGACAACGTCACCCTCGGCATCGACGAGGGGGACCGGATCGGCGTGGTCGGACGCAACGGCGACGGCAAGTCGACCCTGCTCGCGCTGCTGTCCCAGCGCCTCGAACCCGACGACGGCCGCGTCACGCACCGCCGCGGGCTGACCGTCGGCTACCTGGACCAGCGCGACATCCTGCCCGAGGGCGCGACCGTCGGCAGCACCGTCGTCGGCGACCTCGAAGAGCACGAGTGGGCCGGTGACCCGAAGATCCGCGACGTCATCGGCGGTCTGGTGTCGGACATCCCGTGGGACGTCAGCGTCGACGAGCTGTCTGGTGGCCAGCGCCGCCGCGTGGCGCTCGCGCGGCTGCTCGTCGGCGACTGGGATGTCCTGTTCCTCGACGAGCCCACGAACCACCTGGACGTCGAGGGCATCCAGTGGCTCGCCGAGCACATCAACCGCCGCTGGTCGTCGAACCAGGGCGGGATGGTGGTCGTGACGCACGACCGGTGGTTCCTCGACGCCGTGTCGACCGACACGTGGGAGGTCCACCACGGCGTCGTCGACCCGTTCGAGGGCGGCTACGCGGCGTACATCCTGCAGCGCGTCGAGCGCGACCGGCAGGCTGCGGCCAGTGAGCAGCGCCGCCAGAACCTGGCCCGCAAGGAGCTCGCGTGGCTGCGCCGCGGTGCACCGGCCCGGACGAGCAAGCCGAAGTTCCGCATCGACGCCGCGAACGCCCTGATCGACGACGTCCCGCCGATCCGCGACACGGTCGCGCTGGCGAAGACGGCGACCGCCCGCCTCGGCAAGGACGTCGTCGACCTGCTCGACGTCAGCGTCTCGTTCGACGGCACCCAGATCCTCGACCGCATCGAGTGGCGCATCGCACCGGGGGAGCGGACCGGCATCCTCGGCCCGAACGGCGCCGGCAAGTCGACCCTCCTCAACCTCGTCTCGGGCACGCTCGCGCCGACGAGCGGCCGCGTGAAGACCGGCAAGACCGTGCAGGTCGCGATCCTCGACCAGCAGCTCGCCGACCTGGCCCAGTTCGCGAACGACCGCGTGCGCGAGGTCGTCGCCCGCAAGAAGACGAGCTACGTCGCGGACGGCAAGGAGATGACGCCGGCGCAGCTGCTGGAGCGCCTCGGCTTCACGGCCGAGCAGCTCTCCACCCCGGTCAAGGACCTGTCCGGTGGCCAGAAGCGCCGCCTGCAGCTCATGCTCATCCTGCTCGACGAGCCGAACGTGCTGATCCTCGACGAGCCCACCAACGACCTCGACACCGACATGCTCGCCGCCATGGAGGACCTGCTCGACACCTGGCCGGGCACCCTCCTGGTCGTCTCCCACGACCGGTACCTGCTCGAGCGCGTCACCGACCAGCAGTACGCCGTGCTCGGCGGGCACCTGCGGCACCTGCCCGGCGGCGTCGACGAGTACATGCGGCTCCGTGCGGCCGGCACCGGTGGCGGGACCGCTTCTGCGGTTGCCGCCGCGTCTGCCGGGAGGCCCGACACCGCTGGCGGGACCGCCTCGGCCGGTGCCGTGGCCGGGTCCAGTGCGTCGGCCGGTTCCGGAGCGTCGGCTGCGGCCGCCTCGGGCCTGTCGGGCGCGGAGCGTCGGACGGCCGAGAAGGAGATGTCGGCGCTGGATCGCAAGATCGCTCGCGTCGGTGGGGAGCGGAAGAAGCTGCTCGACGACTTCGCCACCCACGACCAGTCGGACTACGCCGGGCTCGGGGAGCTGCAGGCGAAGCTCGCGGCGCACGAGGCCGAGATCGAGCAGCTCGAGGAGCGCTGGCTCGAGGTCGCGGAGATGCTCGGGGTCTGAGCGGGTCTACTCCGCTGGCTTCGCGTCCTCGGGGGCCCCGCCGCCGGGGTTCGCGACGACCTCCCACAGGTGCCCGTCGGGGTCCTGGAAGAAGCCGGACCACATGCCCCACGGGCGTGTGTACGGCGGGGCGAGCATCGTGGCGCCGGCGATCCGGGCCCGGTCGAGAAACGCTTCGGCGTCGGCCTGAGTGTCGACGAAGTGCCCGATCGTCGCCGCGGGGCCGTCGGCGAGGGCGACACCGGAGTCCTTCGCCATGTCGTCCCGCCCGTAGACGCTGACGATCAGATCGTCGTCCAGGGTGAACATCGCCGTGGTGCCGCCCGTTTCGGTCTCGGTTGGCGCGTACTCGGTGCCGATGACGCCGCTGCCCTCGATCCCGAGCAGGGCGCGGTAGAAGTCCGCCGATCGCGCGACGTCGGCGACGGCCAGGGTGATCGCGTGCATGGGCCGGAGGCTACCCCGGGTCTCGTCGGCCGGCCGGCTCAGTCGCCGAGGCCCAGGATGAGTCGTCGGAGCAGCCCGGCCAGCTGGTCCTGCTCGGCGTCGGACACCCCGGACAGGATGTCCCGCTCCGCCGTCAGCAGGTCCGCGATGGCGGCGTCGACCGCGACCCGGCCCTTGGTCGTCAACGCCACGAGGATGCCGCGACCGTCCTTCGGGTCCGTCCGACGCCCCACGAGCCCGCGCGCCGTCAGCCGGTCGACCCGGTTCGTCATGGTGCCGCTCGACACCAGGGTCTGCTGCAGCAGGGTCTTCGGGCTCAGCTCGTACGGCTCACCCGCACGCCGCAAGGCGGACAGCACGTCGAACTCCCACGGCTCCATGTCACCGGCGTCGAACGCTGCTCGCCGGGCGCGGTCCAGGTGCCGCGCGAGCCGGTCGACACGGGACAGCACCTCGAGCGGCCCGAAGTCGAGATCGGCGCGCTCACGACCCCACGCCGCGACGATCCGGTCGACCTCGTCCTGGTGCGGCATCCCTCCATCTTGGCCGAAGCTGGGGCGGACGGCCAGCCTCGTCGGTCATGGGAGGATGGACGAGCACCCACGGGTGCGTTCCGCCTTGGTGTAATGGCAGCACGACGGCCTTTGGTGCCGTTAGGTCCGGGTTCGAATCCTGGAGGCGGAGCTGCCTGCGTCTGGTTCGGTGATGTGACTTTCCGGCTTCGCGGCATCGCATGTCGCGGTCGGAAGCACGTGGCACGACTTCTCCCACATCAGGTTTCGGTCGCGGATGCGCACCAGTTGCGGGACTTCGTCGCCGGCTCGGAGCAACGGTGGCTCACACAGCTCGCTCATTGGCTCGTGGCAACCGAAGGACCGATCAAAGCCCTCGACTGCACGGTCGATTCGCTGGTGCCGCTCTCGGCATGGTACGTGGCGTGGCACCGCGGCGGCCTCCCCGGCGTGCCCGACTGACGCACCCTCTGAGCGCATGACGACGACGCGACCAGTGGCGCTCCCCACCACGGGGTGGCGCGTGCGACGCGGCAGTTCGCTGGCCGTCCCCGGATGGATGCGACGCCAGGTGCCGTGTCAGGAGCCGTGCCCGCCGTGACCACCGGCATCCGGCGGCGTCAGCTGGCCACCTTGCATCGTCGACGCGGCCCCGTCCGGGACACCGCGGCCGTGCTTGCTCGTGAACCACCCGAAGAAGTGACCCACCCAGGCGATGATCGCGACGGCGACGCTCGCGATGACGAACCACAGCTCCGAGGACATGACCGCACGGTACCGGACCCACGACTGCTCCACAACGGAGTCGGAACCCGCTCACGACAGATGGGCTCAGTCGGGTCGGTCACGGGACCTCGCATCACTTCGTCGCCGGCGATGTCGGTGGTTCGCGTCGATCGCGTCCGACCGCGGGGCGTACGCCGTCGAAGGTGATGCGCAGCTCGCTCGGTCCGCGGAGGAGTGCGTTGCGGCGGTAGGGCGGCGGATCGATGACCAGTTGCGGGTTGATGAGGCGCTCGAAGAGGCCGGCGAGAGCGATCTGGGTCTCCAGTCGTGCCAGCGGCGCCCCGAAGCATGCGTGGATGCCGGCGCCGAAGCTGAGGTGGTCGTTGCCAGCACGGTGCGGGTCGAACTGGTCCGGGTCGACGAAGTGGCGAGGGTCGCGGTTGGCGGCCGCCCATGCGATCCAGACCGGTGAACCGGCGGGGATGGTGACGCCGGCAACGGTGACGTCGGCGAGGGCGATGTACTTCGGTGTCACCTGGGCGGGCGGTTCGACGCGGATGAGCTCTTCGAACACCTGCGCGATCGTGTGCGGGTGGTCGCGGATGAGGTCGATGGTCTCGGGATGGCGCAGCAGGGTGAGTGTGCCGTTCGCGATCATGTTGACGGTGGTCTCGTGCCCGCCGATGAGCAGCATGATGGACGTGTTCAGGACCTCGGCGCGCGACATCAGCCCGTCGGGGCCGTGGTCGTTGACGAGACCGGACAGCAGGTCACCGTGCGGCGTGCCCTTCCGGGCGTCGGCGAGGTCGCCGAGGTAGGCCGCCATCTCGCGGGATGCGTCGTCGGCCTCGCCGCGCTTGAGCGCGGAGTCTGCGTCGTCGACCGCTTCCGGGGGCGCGATGATGGCTTGGCTCCACTCGTGGAAGCGGGGCTCGTCCTCCGCGGGGACGCCGAGCACGTCGCAGATCATCGCGACGGGGAGCGGGTACGCGAAGGCTTCGACGACGTCGATCTCCGTGCGGCCGGCGAACCCGTCGATGAGGTCATGGGTGATGGCGTCGATGTCCTGGCGGAGCCCGTCGATGTAGTCGGCGGCGTGCGGCGGTCCGAAGTGGCGCATCGTCTGCCGGCGGAGCCGGTCGTGGACCGGCGGATCCGTCATCACGAACGCGGACGTCAGCCCGGGCTCACCGGCGTCGGTGCCCTCCTTGCGGTGCGCGGCCATCGGGTCGGAGCTGATGCGGGGGTCGTGGACGAGCTGCAGGATCTCGTCGTACCCGGTGATGAGGAAGGCGCCGTTGTCGAGCTGCTGCACCGGCTGTGTGCGGAGCTGCTCGTAGTGGGGGTTGGGGTCGGGTCGGCTGTCCTGCTCGAGCAACGTCTCCCAGGTCGCCGACGCGGTCGCTGTCGTCGGTGCGGCGTCGGTGGTCGGTGTGGTCTGCGGGGTGTCGGTCATTGTGTTCTGCTCCTGGTGGGGTCGATCGGTGGCGGGCGATGCCGAGCGCTACCGCGCCGCTGACAGCCTGGTGTCGGCGGCGGGATCGACCGTCGGGTCTTCGAGGGGGAAGGCTGCTCCGGATTCGATCTGCGCCCGGTAGTACGGCAACCACTTCGACTGGTTCACGGCGACCGCGGCGACCAGACGTCCGTCACGGCCGAACGTGACCACAGCGGATCGCTCTTCGAGGGATCCTTGTGTGACCTGTGCGGTGTCGGCGATCGCCGGCTCTCCCGCCGCTTTGAGCACCTGCCCGAACTGCGTCGTCCAGAACACCGGCACGTCCCGATGGGGTGTGTCCGTACCGTGCACCATGTTCCGCGCTGCGGTCTCGGCCTGTCCGACGGCGGCGCCCCAGTGTTCACTCGTCCACACGCCGGGCCCGGCAAGGGGGTTCGGGTGCCGGGCGATGTCCCCGGCGACGAACACGTCGAGCAGGGGCTGCCCGTCGGTGCCGAGGGCGTGCTGGGCAGCGTCGCAGAGCACACCCCCGTCGTCACTCGCGACGCCGGATCCGGCGAGCCATTCGTTGTTCGGGACGGCGCCGATCGCGACGACGGCCACATCGACGTCGATCGTTGAGCCGTCGGTGAGCTGCGCTGCGGTGAGCCGTCCCTCGTCGTCACCGAGCACGGCGGTGACGCCGGTGCCGGTCCGGAGATCGACGTCGTGCTCGCGGTGGAGCGCACGCATCATCTCGCCGACGGCCGTCCCGAAGAGTTTCGCCATGGGTGCCGGCCCACGGTCGACGACGGTGACGGGGATGCCGAGGCTGCTGCAGGAGGAGGCGATCTCACCGCCGGTGAAGCCGCCGCCGATCACCAGCACCCTCGTGGTGCGGTCCGTCAGTCGTTCGCGGATCGCGGCCGCGTCATCGGCGGTGCGGAGCACGAAGACACCGTCCAGCGCTGCTTCGGCGGTGACGGGCCAGGGGCGGGAACGACGGCCGGTGGCGATCAGCAGGCGGTCGTAGTCGACTCGCGCACCGTTCTGCAGGAGTACCTGCCTGGCTCCGGTGGCGAGGGACGTGGCAGTGTTACCGAGCCGCCAGTCGACATCGAGGTCCGCGGCGTGCGGCAACCGTGTCGAGGTGGTGCCGGCAACGCCCGTGAGCACCTGTTTCGACAGCGGCGGACGGTCGTAGGGCAGGTGCGGCTCGTCACCGAGCACGGTGATCGTGCCGGTGAACCCGGAGGTGCGGAGCGTCTCGGCTGCAGTCAGACCAGCCAGCGACGCACCGACGATGACGACTCGTCCGTCCGCGGTGAGCGGAGCGTGCACCGGTTCAGCGGTGTCGGCTGCTCGTACCGGCAGACGTGCGCCCCCGACACGGATCGCCTGGACGGGGCACGCGGCTGCGGACTGCAGCACCCGGAACCGTTCGGCGTCGGAGGGATTGGGGTTGTAGGCGAGTGCTTCCTCGCCCTCGAACCGGAACACCCCCGGCGCGAGGAAGCAGCACTGCGCATAGCTCTGGCATTTCGTCATGTCGACCGCGATCTCCACGAAGACCTCCCGGGCTCTCGTTGTGGGACGTCTCCATCGTCCGCGGCGCACCACTTGGTGTCGTCCGCGGTCGCGGTAGTCCGATCACTGCGATCGCAGTACGACGGGCGCGCCCACATCTGCTGGCGTGATGACCGGATGCAGTTGCGAGGCCCGCCGGCCCGCCGGCCCTCCGCACGAAGCGGTGGACGATCGATCGATCGATCGAACGAACGAACGCAGTGCGCAGTGCCGCCCCGCTCAGGAACTCGTGGCGGCTCCGATGATCGCGCCGGTGAAGAGCACCCAGTCGTTGATGATGTGTGCGCCGGTGCTGACCGCGATGCTCTTCGTGCGGATGTACGCGAGCGTGAGGACCAGTCGTGCGACGCCGATGATCAGGAACGCCTGCGCGAAGTTCCACCCGTAGGTCGGCAGGTGCGCTGCACCGAACCAGATCGCGGTCGCGAGCCAGGCGATGAGGATGCCCTGGGTGCGGGTGAGTCCGATGCGGTGGCACAACGCCATGACCGCCAGGAACGGCAGGATGGTGAAGAGCTCTTCGCCCAGCAGCTGGATCGCGGTCCCGACGTAGAACGCGACGACCTCACCCGCGCCGTGGATGCCGTCGGTCGCGGTGTTGGCGTTGGTGCCGAAGACCGCCTTCACGATGATCCCGACCGTGAACGACACGATGAGGCTGAGGATCGCGAAGACGATCATGGTGCCGAAGTCGCGTGCGGTGGTGCGTTGGAAGATGCGCGCCCAGTGTCGTCTCGTGAAGGCGATGAGGACGGCGAGCATGATCGCGGTGAAGAGGAACCGTGGCACGAGCGACTGGATGTTGTCCGCCGCCGGGTAGAAGCTCAGCACGGTGATGCCAGCCACGCACGCGACGATGATCGTCACCCACTGCCATGCGGGGATCCGGATCGGGTCCCCGTCGTAGAACGGGAAGTCCCGACCGTCTGCTCGTTCGATCGCCCTGCCGTAGCGCCGAGCATCTGTGGCCATGGTGTTCCCCCTCGTACGTTGCATCGCCCTGGGTCGCGACTCGTCTCCGCCGAAAGCTACCAGCGGGCACGGCGCCCTCACACCGTCAGCTGCACACTGACCTCCCACAGCCGCCGAGCGTCGTCGGCGTCGAGCATCGCCGAGTTGGCGTCCGACGGGATGCTGTCCGCGGTGAGTGGCCGGACCTCGTCGTCGACCACGGCGACGTCGCTGTCCTTCAGGTAGACCCCGCCGACGCCATCGAGTAGCGGGCTCGCGGCACCGAACACGAGGGTCGCCGCCCCCTGCTCGATCGTCTTCTTGCCGTGTTCGGGGTCGATGACCGTCGCGCCGTCCTCGTCGACCAGCCCCTGCTCGCGGTACGAGGCGATCCGGGAATCGTCGTGTGGGCCGGGGCCGATGATCACCCCGGGGTGCGCGGCGAAGGAACGGATGCCCCGGTCGGCGTACCGACGGTCGAGTTCGACCGTGAACAGCACGTTCGCCCGCTTGGACTGCCCGTAGGCGGCGGACGCGTCGTAGCCGCTGGCGAACGCCGGGTCGTCCCACCGGATCTGCCCGAAGCGGGCGGCGCCGGACGTGACGTTCAGGACCCGCGCACCACGGGCCTCCAGCAGGGAAGGGAGGAGCGCTCGCGTGAGCCGGAAGTGCCCGAGGTGGGACGTCGAGAACGACAGCTCGTTGCCGCGGGCGTCGAGCCGCCGGTCCGGGGTGAAGAGCATCGCGGCGTTGTTCACCAGGGCGTGGAGCGGGCGTCCGGAGGCCGTCCAGCGTGCGGCGAAGGCGTCGATCGACGCCGGGTCGGCCAGGTCGAGCTGCTCGACCCGGACGCCGGGGATGCCGGCGACGGCGGCGCTCGCGCGGTCGGTGTCGCGGGACGCGACGGTGACGGCGGCGCCAGCGGCTGCGAGGGCGCGGCTGGCCTCGCGTCCGAGGCGGCCGTGACCGCCCGTGACGACGACGTTGCGCCCGGTCAGGTCGACGCCGTCGAGGACGTCGGTGGCGGTGGACGACGCGGTGAAGGGGGTGGGGAGCGGGTGCTGGTCGGTGATCACGAGTGGTCCTCCTTGGAGTCGATGTGGCCGACGGCGTCGACGTGGCCGACGGCGTCGATGTGGCCGACTGCGTCGCCGGCTTCGGCAGAGGCGATGGCGTCGGCCACTGCGGACCACGCGTCGTCGTCGAGTCCGAGCGAGGTCCGGAGGAACGCCGTGGTGGTGCGGCGGACCAGGTCCACGCGCTCGGGGCTCTCGTCGGTCGTGGCGGTGGACGCGTAGTCCTGGATGCCGCCGAGCAGGTGCTCGCCGCCGTGCACGGTCACCAGGTGCCGGGCGCCGGGGCTGTGGTGGTAGACGTCGGTGAACCAGTCCGGCCCGCGGGTCGAGAGCTGGGACTGGTCGTGGTCGCCGGCGACGACGAGCGACGGGGTGCGCAGCTGGCTGAAGTCCGGGCTCATGAAGGGGAAGTGCTCCTGCGCGAACGGTGTCAGGTCGGCTCCACCGATTCCGGTGGTGGAGAGCAGGACCCCGGCGCGCACGCGGTGGTCGGTGCGGTCCTCGCCGGGCTGTCCGTCCGACCCGATCACCCGGGCGCCGAGGAGCATGCCGACGGACTGGCCGCCCCACGAGTGCCCGGCGACCGCCAGGTTCGCCTGGTCGACACGTCCGGCGAGGCCGGGGACGGCGGCGACGAGGACGTCGAGGTCGTCGATGACCCGCTCGAGGTCGTCGACCCGGGTCTGCCAGATCGTCGGGTAGCGCGGGTCGTCGAGCGTCAGGCCGTACTGCGTCGAGTCGAGGAACGTGGGTTGGACGACGACGAACCCGCCCGCGGTCCAGTGGTCGACGAGCGGGTCGCCGCCGGTCATCGACTGGCCGAAGCCGTGGGCGAAGACGATCACGGGCAGGTCGGCGCCCGTGATCGGCGCGGTGACGCGGACCTCGAGGTCGTGGCCGCGTGACGGCGCGGGCAGGGTGACGGGGCGCACGCTGATCACCTGGGGGTGCGGTGCTGTTGCTGGCATCGGGAGTCCTTCCGGAAGCGGACGTCACTCGAAACGGAGCGACGTTCCGGAACGATACGGAACAGTGCTCCGGATTGCAAGCGAAACGGATCGCCGTTCCGTTCCGAGGCCGGGCCATGCGATGATCGGGGGATGAGCCCGCCGTCGAACGACACCGCGCCGTCGGACGACACCGCGCCACCCCGGCGTCGCCGCGACGTCGAACGGAACGAGCGGACGATCCTCGACGCCGCGGCCGGTGTCTTCGCCGCGTCCGGCGTCGGTGCGCCGGTGCGCGAGGTCGCTGCCGCCGCCGGCGTGGGAGTGGGCACGCTCTACCGGCACTTCCCGACCCGCTCGGACCTGGTCGTCGCCGTCTACCGGCACCAGATCGAGGCCCTGGCGGAGGCCGGCCCCGTGCTGCTCGCCTCGGCGCCGACCGCGTTCGACGCGATCCTGCGCTGGGTGCACCAGTTCGTCGACTTCCTCGGCACGAAGCACGGCCTGGCGCGGGTGTGGGAGGGCGACGCCGACGGCTTCACCGCGCTGCACACGCTGTTCGTCGACGAGCTCGTCCCGGTGTTGGGCCGCATGCTCGACGACGCTCGCGCGTCCGGCGAGGTGGTCGCGTCGGTGTCGCCGTACCAGCTGCTCCGCGCCGTCGGCGACCTGGTCGCGTGGAGCCCCCAGGACCCCGACTACGACGTGCGGACGATCGTGACGCTGCTGGTCACCGGCCTGCGGCAGGCGCAGCCGCCGGTCACCCCCGCGCCGACGACCGACGCGTAGCGCGCCGGAGACCCACGCGAAGCGCGCCGGAGGCCGACGCGGAGCGCGCCCGGTCAGACCGCGTGCAGCATCGCCACGCTCCGGTCCCACAGTTCGCGCGCCAGGTCGGCGTCCTCGGCCTGCGCGTTCGGTGCCGCCACCTTGCGCTTCACGTAGTACTCGCCGGTCGGGTAGTCGCGACCGGGGGTGTTGTCCGCCAGGTACACGAGCGTGTCGGCGCCCTTCTCCGGGGTCGTCAGGAACACGTGGCGCAGGGGCGTGTGGTACACGAGGTACATCGGCGAGGTCTTGTCGTTCGAGAACCCGGTGCTGATCGTGCCGGGGTGGAACGCCGTCGACGTCACACCTCGGTCGCGGTACCGGCGGTCGAGTTCCTTGGTGAACAGGATCTGTTCGAGCTTCGAGTCGCCGTAGGCCTTGGTGGCCCGGAAGTGCCGCTCGGCGTCGAGGTCGTCGATGTCGACGCGGCCGAAGAGCTTGTTCGCGACGCTCGAGGTGTTGATGACCGTTCCGCCGGACGCGATGAGTCGGTCCATCAGCAACTCCGTGAGCAGGAACGGCGCCAGGTAGTTGACCTGGAACGTCAGCTCGTGACCGTCGACGGTGACCTGGCGGCCCGCGCTGAAGATGCCGCCGGCGTTGTTTGCCAGCACGTCGATCCGGGGGCAGCGTTCGAGCAGGTCGTCGGCGAGCCCCCGGACGCCGGACAGGTCCGAGAAGTCGGCCACGAAGTGGTCGACGCCGAGGTCGCGGGCGACCCGCTCGGTCTTCGCGGGGTTGCGACCGACCACCACGACGTCGTTCCCGCGGCGGACGAGCTCCCGCGCAGCGGCGACGCCGATGCCGTCGCTGGCGCCGGTGATGACGATGGTCTTCGCGGCCATGGGTGCTCCTCGGGTCGGGGCGAGCGTGCGCTCGGCTCCGTCCGTCCTACAGGGTCGGCCCTGAACGGTGCACGTGACGGACGGGAGGCACACGGCGGGCCCGCCACGGGCCTCCCGTCCGCCGCCCGGTTGCCGCTCAGGCCGCGCCCGGCCCCGCCAGGTCGGCTGTCTGCACGACGACGCCGAGGGCGGGGAACACCGACCGGAACCGGGCGGCGTGGGCGTCGGGGTCCGGGTCGTTGGTGGCGTCCTCGACGAGGACGACGTCGTAGCCCAGGTCGTACGCGGCCCGAGCCGTGGATTCGACGCCGAAGGTCGTCGCCTGGCCGACCACGACCACCTCGGTGACGCCGTCGGCGCGGAGCCGCTCGTCGAGGCCAGTGCCGGCGAAGGCGCTCCACCCGCCGCGGGTGAGGTTGCCGTCGTCGTCGGCCCGTTCGAGCAGCAGGGAGCCGTACGCGACCGGGGCCGGGCGGGGGCCGCCGCCGTACTGGGTGGCGCCTGCCGGGGTCGCGGCAGGGTCGTGGCGGATGAACACCACCGTGCCGCCGCCGCCACGGGTGGCGCGGGCGAGGGTCTCGACGTTGGCCACGACGGTCTCGACGGGGTGGGTGCGCTGGTACGGCGCGGTCCCGGCCTGCAGGTCGACGACGATCAGGGCGGTGTGTTCGGTGCGGGTGCGGGTCACCGGTCCAGGGTGCTCGATCGTCGGGCGCGGCGCGTACTGCGTCCGCGGTATCCTGCTCGCGTTCACCGGCCGGCCGGTGGGTGCGTGCACGCGTCGATCGCGGCGTACTCCCGGCTGAGTGCGGTCTGGTTCCGCTCGGTGCGCCACGACCGGATGCCGGGCGCTGCGGCCACGGCGGCGATCCACACGCCGGCACCGACGAGGACCGGCACGAGCGTCGGGTCTCCGCCGAGGGCGAGCAGACCGCCGAGCGCGACCGCCAGCACGGCGACCGCGGAACCCGCGGTGGCGACCACACCAGCCAACCGGGCCGGCTGCTGCTCGAGGGCGGCGATCCGGGCCAGCGCCCGCTCGGCACGACGCTCGAGGAGCGGTCGTGCCGGGTCTGGCCGGGTGCGCAGCCGCTGGAGCAGCAGGGACGTCGTGCCGAGCCGTCCGCCCTGCACGGTCACCGTCCAGCCGAACTGCTCCAGGGTGTGCCGGTGGAGCGGCACGAACGCGGTCGGTGCGTACAACACCCGGGTCTCCAGGTGGCGGGGGACCGGCGCGTGCAGGACAGCGTCTTCCCGGGCGATGGTGTTCGTCATCGGGCTCGGCCCGCGCTCAGGCGGTCCGGCGGCGACTGGCCGCCTCGCACGCGCCGTAGACGACGTCGAACTGGCGGTCGACGGCCGGACGGATCCGCTTGGTGCGCGCCGCGCGGACGAGCTGGAAGGCCACGGGAGCGATCGCCCAGTTGACCAGCCCACCGGCCCCGACGAGGAACACCGTGACCGGGTCGAGCCCGCCGAGCAGGTCGGGGACCGCCACGGTGTCCTGCATGGCGAACACCGAAGCGGCCAGCAGGACGCTGCCGATCGCGCCGAGCGCGTACGCGACCACCGACGCCGCGGTCGTGCGGGAGCGTTCGAGGGCGTCGATCGTGGCCAGGGCGGTCTCGGCGTTCTGCTGGAGCTCGGTCAGTTCGACGGAGCGGACGGCACGGTCGCGGCGGAGGCCGAGGGTGCGCCGACGGTGCAGCGCGCCCGTCCGGTCCGAGCCGTCGGACGTCCAGCCGAAGTTGCGGTAGGTGTCCGCGTACAGGGCGTCCTTGCCGCGCGGGACGTCGACGGTGCAGTAGTCGTACGTGGTGGCAGCGGGAGCGGCGGTGTTCGTGAGCGTCATGGTGGTTCCTCCGGTCGGTGCCGGATCGTTCCGGCCTGGTGTCGATCGTCCCGGGGACGGGCCGCAGGCAGGTCCCCGATCGGTGGTACCCCCGACTACTGCGTTCGCAGTAGCCGGACTGCTGACCCGCACGACAGGATGAGTGCATGCGGCGACTGCGAGCGATCTGGGGTTCGTGGCGTCCGGACGACCGCTGGGTGTTCCGCGGCACGGCCGTCGTCGTCCTGCTCGCGTGCGCGATCGAGTCGGGCCGGGTGGTCGCGGCCGATGCCGGCCCAGGGCCCGGCATCGCGGTCGCCGCGACCGTGCTCGCCGTCGTCGCGGCGCCGTGGACACCGTGGACGGCGCTCGGCCTCGCCACGGTCGCGCCGGTGCTCGGTGGCCTGTCCGGGTGGTCGCCGATCGTGACCTGGAGCTGCGCGGTGCTGCTGCTGTTCGCGGTGTCCTCGCGGCAGGGGCACCCGGTCCGCGCCGCTGCGATCGTCGCTCCCGGCGTCGTCATCGGCACGCTCCTCGCGCCGGGGGAGGGCGGTGCGGTGCCGACCGCCCTCGGCGCCCTCATCTCCGTCGTCGCCGCGGCGGCCATCGGCTCGGGGCTGCGGGTGCAGCACCAGTACCGGGCGTCGTTGGAACAGCGCGCCGCCGATGCCGTCGCCACGCGGGAACTCGAGGCCGAGCGCCGCGTGGCCGAGGAACGCGTCCGGATCGCGCGGGACCTGCACGACGTCATCGGGCACGAGATCGCGGTGGTCAGCGTGCAGCTCGGGGTCGCCGAGGTCACCCTGCCCGCCGGGGCCGACGAGGCCCGGCGTGCGCTGGATGCCGCCCGGGACGGCGTGCGGAACGTCCTGACGGAGACCCAGCACGTCCTGACGGTGCTCCGTTCGGCGTCGAGCAGCGGCGCCGACCTCGACGACCCGACGGCTCCGGCCCCCGGCATCGAGCAGCTCCCCGGACTCATCGCGTCGTACGAACGGATCGGCCTCGACGTCGATGCCCGACTGGACGACGTCGGCCCGGTCTCCGTGCCGATCGGTGTGACGGTCTACCGGGTGGTGCAGGAGTCGCTCACCAACGCCCACCGACACGGCGAGGGCCGGACGACCGTCACCCTCGCCCGCGCCGGTGACGACCTGGTGCTCGAGGTCCGCAACCCCCGCCGGCGGACCCCGGCGAGCGACCCCGTCGCAGGCCGGAGCAGCGGGCTCGGTCTGGTCGGCATGCGCGAGCGCGTCGCCGCCGTCGGAGGGTCCGTCCAGGCCGCGGCGGACGGCGTGCTGTTCGTCGTCCGCGTCCGACTGCCCACCGCGAACGGAGCACGATGACCACACGAGTGGTCCTGGTCGACGACCAGGACATGATCCGACTGGGGCTCCGTGCGATCCTCGACCGCCAGGACGGCATCGAGGTCGTCGGCGAGGCCGGCGACGGGCTCGCCGCGGTGCAGACGGCGCTGTCGGTCCCGGCGGACGTCATCATGATGGACATCCGGATGCCGGGCATCGACGGTGTCGAGGCGACCCGACGGATCCGCGCCGAGCGCACCGCCGAGCAGGTGCGCATCGTCATGCTGACGACCTTCGACCAGGACGAACTCGTCTTCGCGGCGCTGCGTGCCGGGGCGAACGGGTTCCTCAGCAAGGCCGCGGGGCCCGCAGAGCTCGTCGCGGCGATCGAGGAGGTGGCAGCGGGCGGAGGGGCGCTGTCGGCGGCGGCCGCAGCGGCGCTCATCGGACAGGTCGCCCGCACGCCGGCGTCCTCCGTCGATCCGGGGATGACCCGGCGCTTCGAGGCCCTCACCGCTCGCGAGCGCGACGTCGTGGTGATGGTCAGCCGAGGTCAGGGCATCGACGCCATCAGCGCCGAGCTGTTCCTCTCACCGCTCACGGTCAAGACCCACGTGAACCGGGCCATGGCGAAGGTCGACGCCCGCGACCGGGCCCAACTCGTGGCGTTCGCGTTCCAGGCCGGCCTGGTCGACTGAGGTCGGCGCCGGCCGAACCCTCGCCGGCCGAACCCTCGGCGCCGGCCGAGGCGCCGGCTGAGGCGCCGTCGCTTCCGGGAACCGTCGCAGCGCCATCGCGAGCCCGATCACCGCAGCCACGCCGCCGAGGAACACCCCGCTCGCACCCGTGGACGCAGCAGCGTCCTCGGCGCTGCCCGCGAACGAGAGTAGTGCCGACTGGGTCAGCACGAGCAGGACCACCGCGGCGGCGATGTTCACGAGCTTCGTCGCCTCGACGAGTGGTTCCCCGTCCTTGCGCGCGGTCACCGCACCCCAGACCCCGATCCCCAGCTCCGCGAACGTCGCCGCCGCGATGACGATCGCCACCCACTGGTCGTAGTGCACGGGGTGCGCCCGCCCGACGAGCATCGGCACGCTGCACCCGACGAACACGACCGACATCGCGGTCACCGCACCCCCGATCCACCGGTGTCCGGCCTGCCGGAACCGCATCCGGTCGCCGTTCGCCGCATCGAACGCGAACGACAGCCGGTGCCGACGAACGGCCCAGACCTTCGCGGCCGCGACCCCGAGCGTGAAGACCACGGTCGCGGCGAGGAACAACGAGGGAGCCGCGCAGAACAGGACGACCTTCCACCCCGCCATCACGAGGCTGCTCGGCACCGACAGCACGGCGAGCACGAGCCCGCGGCGCGGCCGATCCCGCCACACCGTGACGGCGTACTGCACGGCGACCTTCCTGGTCACCGGCATCAGTCGAACGTGACGACGACCTTGTCGGCCGCACCGGGGGTCGCAGCCACCCGGAGGGCCTCGAGCACGTCGCTCGCCGGGAAGACGTCGCTGACGATCTGCGCGTACGCCTCGGGGTTCGCGATGATGTGCTCGGTGACGTCGAAGATCTCGGTCGGGTACCCCATCGCGGTCACGATCGTCGGCTCGACGGCCAGCAGGTCACCGAAGTCGACCTCCACGGGCCGCTTGTGCACCGCCACGACGCCGATCGTCGCGCGGTGCTTCGCCAGGCGCAGCGCCGTCTGCACGGTGGCCGGCACCCCGGCGGCGTCGAGCCAGACGTCGGTGCCGGACTTCCCGCCGTGCCCCACGCCGTCCCGTGCTTCGCCGTGCAGGGCTATCAGGCGCTCGTCGAGCGGCTCGTCCGCCGAGTTCACGACGGCATCGGCTCCGACGAGCAGGGCCTTCTCGAGCCGCGACGCGATCACGTCGACGACGACCACGTGCCCGACGCCGAGCGCCTTGTAGCTGATCACGGCACCCAGCCCGATCGGGCCGGCACCGAACACGACGACCGTGTCGCCCGGTTGCGGCGCGGTCCGGTTCACGGCGTGCAGGGCGACCGCCATCGGTTCGTTGAGCGCGGCCACCTGCCAGGGCAGGTCCTGCGGGACCAGGGCGATGCTGGTGCCGAGCACGGCCTGCTCGACGAGCAGGAACTCGGAGAGCCCGCCGGTGGGGCCGCCGTTGCCGATGATCCCGCGTGGGTCGCCCATCGGGTTCACCACCACGTGGTCGCCGACGGCGATGCCCTCGACCGCGTCGCCGACGGCGGCCACCTCTCCGGCGACCTCGTGCCCGAGGGGCGTGTGCCCCTCACGCGGCGGGATGCCGCCGCGCGCGGCGTAGAAGGCGTCGGAGCCGCAGACTCCGCACGCCTTGACGGCGATCAGGACGTCGGCGGGGCCGACCTCGGGGACGGGCTCGTCTCGGATCTCGACGGATCCGGGGCCGGTGACGACGACGGTGCGCATGGTGCTCCTCACGTCACGAGCACGGGCGGCTCGGGACGGAACCATCTGACCAAGACGGCGACCCGCGCACGTACTGCGATCGCAGTAGCGCCGGGTCATCGGACGGGAGGCCCGTGGCGGACCCGCCACGTGCCTCCCGCCAGCTGTCCGGTCCCGTTCAGGGCACGCAGTCTGCTGCACGCGAGAGGATGGCGTGTGACCACCGCGACCAGCATCCTCGACGCGATCGTCCGGCACGTCGACGAGACCGGCTTCGGCGCCCACGGCCTGCACGTCCGGACTGCGAACGACGACGTCGCCGAGCACCGCTGGACGCCCGACGTGCGCGAGGAGATCCACTCCGCAGCCAAGGGCGTCTGCGTCCTCGCCACCGGGATCGCCGCCGACGAGGGCCTGGTGGACGTCGACGAACCGATCGCCGCATCGCTGGCCGGGTTCGTGTTCGGGGACGGCGTCGACCAGGTCACCCTCCGACACCTGCTCACGATGACGAGCGGGATCGACATGCCCTGGTCGGCGACCGAGCTGACCGACTGGCCGGACCTGGCGGCCGAGTTCCTGCGACGGCCCTCGCGGGGTCGCGTGTTCCAGTACGCCAACGTCAGCACCTACACCGCCATGCGCGTGCTCGAGACCCGCGTCGGCGACGTCGGCGCGTTCGTGTCCCGACGGCTGTTCGACCCGCTCGGCATCGAGGACGTGGAGTGGCTGCGCTGCCCGAACGGGTACGTCGCCGCCGGCGAGGGCCTGGCGCTCCGCACCGAGGAGCTCGCGCGCCTCGGCCGGCTCATCCGCGACGGCGGCGTGGTCGACGGGCAGCGCATCGTCAGCGCCCGCTGGTGCGAAGCGATGCACGCCGACTGGGTCGAGCGTGAGGGGACCGGACCCGGCTACCACCGCTACGCGATGGCCGGCTGGGGCGGTCCGGGGCAGCTGTGGCGGCTGCACGGCGCGTACGGGCAGATGCTGCTGTTCGACGACCACCCCGACGGCGACACCGTGGTCACGATCACCGCCGACGACCACTTCGGCGCCGACGCGATGGCCGCGTTCGTCGCCGAGGAGCTCGCCCGCCAGCGGTAGGATCGATCAGTGCAGGAACAGGCGCCCGTCGCGATCATCATCGCGGCCATGAGCGAAGAGGTCTCCGCCTTCGCCGACCTGTTCGGCGGGGTCCCGATCCTCGACGGCCCCGTCGGCGGCCACGACCCGCACCAGCTGCTCGACATCGGCGGCGCCACCGTCGCCGTCCGCCGCAGCGGCATCGGCTTCACGAACGCGACGGCCGCCGTGGCACACGGCTTCCACGACTTCGGACCCGGCATCCCCGTGATCAGCGTCGGGACCGCCGGCGGCCTCATGCACGGCATCGCGATCGGGGACGTGATCGTCGGCGACCGGTACGTCAACCTCAACGCGGACGCCACCGCGTTCGGCTACGCCCTCGGCCAGGTCCCCGGCATGCCGACCGGGTACGCCCCGGACGCTCGACTGGTCGAGCTGGCGATGGCCGCCGACATCGCCTGGCCGCTGCGCTCGGCGACGATCGGCTCGAGCGAGGTCTTCGTCACCGAGGGGCGCGCCCGGACGCTCCGCGACGCCTTCCCCGAGGTGGCCGCGGTCGACATGGAGTCGGCCGCCATCGCCCAGTTCGCCCACGTGCACGACATGCCGTTCGTGTCGGTCCGCTGCATCAGCGACCTCTGCGCCCCCGACGGTGCCGAGTTCCGCGAGCACCTGGACGACGCCGCGGCGCGCGCTGCCCGCGTGGTCCACGACCTGGTGCGCGGCCTGCGTCCCTGAGACCCGGCCCGCCGTCGGACGGGAGGCGCGGTGCGGGCCCGCCCCGTGCCTCCCGTCCGCCCTGCGCGCACGTCGAGAGCCGCGGTGCGCACGCATGTGCGCCACCTGCGAGCGCATCCCACGCACGGTGCGATGATGAGCGGCGGCCGTCGCCCGGACGGCCGGAGACGGAAGTGCCGAGCGTGACCGAGACCCGCTCCGAGACCCCGACGGAACCGTCGAAGCCGACGGACCACACCACCCCCACGGCCGAGGCCACCGACGACGGTGGCCACGGCCCGCGCAAGGGCGTCGCCGTCCTGGCGCTCGCCGCACTCGGTGTCGTGTTCGGCGACATCGGGACGAGTCCGCTCTACGCCCTGCGCACCGTGTTCACGATCGACGACGGCCTGGTGAAGGCGAACCAGGAAGACGTCTACGGCGTCATCTCGATGATGTTCTGGAGCATCACGATCATCGTCTCGATCAAGTACGTCCTGATCCTGATGCGCGCCGACAACGACGGCGAGGGCGGGGTGATGGCGCTCGCCGCCCTGGCCCGCCGGCTCTACGCGAAGCGTCGCGGTGGTGCGGTGATCTTCCTGGTGATCGGCATCGTCGGCGTCTCGCTCTTCTACGGCGACTCCGTGATCACCCCGGCCGTGTCGGTGCTGTCCGCGGTCGAGGGGCTCGGTACCGCGGCGCCGTCCGTGGAGCACCTGATCGTGCCGATCGCCGCGGTCATCCTGGTCGTGCTGTTCGCGGTGCAGCGCTTCGGCACCGGCAAGGTCGGCAACCTGTTCGGCCCCGTGATGCTGCTCTGGTTCGTCGTGATCGCCGCCGCCGGCGTCCCGCACATCCTCGAGCACCCGGGCGTCCTGCAGGGGCTCTCGCCGACGTGGGCGATCTCGTTCGCCTTCGCGCACCCGTACATCACGTTCGTGGCGATGGGGGCGGTGGTGCTCGTCATCACCGGTGCCGAGGCGCTCTACGCCGACATGGGGCACTTCGGACGGTCGCCGATCCTGAAGGCCTGGTTCTTCGTGGTGTTCCCGGCGCTCGTCCTCAACTACCTCGGGCAGGCGTCGCTGGTGCTGCGCGACCCGTCGGCGGCGAAGGACCCGTTCTTCCTGCTGTTCCCGGACGCGTTGCGACTGCCCGTGGTGGTGCTCGCGACGCTCGCGACGGTGATCGCGAGCCAGGCCGTCATCTCCGGGGCGTTCTCGCTCACCCGGCAGGCGGTCCAGCTCGGGCTGCTGCCGCCGCTCACGATCCGGCAGACCTCGCGGCGGGAGAGCGGGCAGATCTACCTGCCCGCGGTGAACCTGCTGCTGTTCATCGGCGTGCTCGCGATCATGCTCGCGTTCCGGTCGTCGGCGAACCTGGCCACCGCGTACGGGGTGTCCGTCACCGGAGCCCTGGTCGTCGACACACTCCTGCTCCTGCTCGTCGTCCGCCCGCTGTGGAAGTGGGCGACCTGGAAGCTCGTGGTCGCGGCGGTGGCGTTCGGCGGCCTCGAACTGACCTTCCTCGCCGGCAACCTGTCGAAGATCATCCACGGCGGTTGGGTGCCGCTCCTCATCGCCCTGGCCGTGATCACGGTGATGACGACGTGGCGCCGTGGCCGTGCGCTCGTGCAGGAGGAACGCAAGGAGCGTGAAGGGTCGCTCGCCGACTTCATCGACCGCATCAACCACGAGCACATCCCGCGGGTGCCCGGGGTGGCGGTCTTCCCGCACCCGAACAAGGAGACCACGCCGCTGGCGCTCCGGGCCAACGTCGAGCACAACCACGTCGTGCACCGGACCGTCCTGATCGTCTCGGTGCTCACCGCCAACGTGCCGCACGTCCCGCACGCGAAGGCGTTCTTCCGTGACGACCTCGGCTACGAGGACGACGGCATCGACCACATCACGGTGAAGTTCGGGTTCTCGGACGACCAGGACCTGCCGAAGGCCCTGCACGCCGCCTGCCTGGCCGAGGTCCTGGACATCGACCCGGAGGAAGTGCTCCGGGCGTCCTACTTCATCTCCCGCGGAGCCCTCCGTCCGATGCCCGGCAACCGGGGGATGGTGGCCTGGCGGAAGAAGCTCTTCGTCGGCCTCGCGCACAACGCCGCCGACCCCGCGGCACGCTTCGGTCTCCCCGCACAGCGCACCGTGACGATGGGCAGCGACGTCGAGATCTGACCGCGTCGTGCACCGGCGTTCTGCATCCGCATCCGCATCCGCAGAGCGCAGGCCCCCGTTCGGGGGTGATGGTCTTGTGCACCCGTTCAGGGTTACGCTCATCGGAACCACACCACAGCTGCAGGCAGCATCACCAACTGCCGGACCAGCACCAGGATCAGGAGCGAAGCCACATGAGGCTTGGAGTACTCGAGCGCGCCCGGAAAGACCCAGGGGCGTCCACTTCCACCCGATGGTCAGGCCGGAGCAAGGGCGTCGCGATCGTCACCGCAGCCCTGCTCGGCGCCGGCGGCAGCATCCTCGCCGCCGCCCCCGCGACGGCAGCGCCCGTCGCGTCGACCGGGCAGGGGCGCTTCCTCAGCGGCTCCGCGCTCGGCTTGGACCTCGACGACATCCTCACCGTGACCCCGGCGGACGCGGTCAACACCGGTGGGGCCACGGACACCGACGTCCACCCGCTCGACGTCACCGCGCTCAACGCGGTCAACGTCAACCTGGGCGGGGGCCTCAACCTGCTCGGGAACAACGGCATCCTCACCCTCGGAGCCGTCAACCAGTACGCCGCCGCCAACGCCGACGGCAGCTCCGTCGCCGCGTCCGGCGCAGTGACGAACACCGGCGGGATCGGCGTCGGCGGCCAGGACGGCGTCCCGCAGTCCAACGCCACGCTCGACTTGTCGGGTCTCATCGGAGCCGACCTGGCGGGCGCACTCGCGAACGCCCAGCTCGAGGTCGGCGCCGTCTCGGCCACCGCTGCGCAGGCAGCCGGCCCGGACGGTGCGCAGACGGGCGACTACGGCATCGCCGGACTCGACCTGTCGCTGACGAGCCCCGCACTCGGCACCACGGTGTCCGGCCTCCGCACCACGCTCGGCACGCTCCAGCCGACGGTCGACGGCGTCGAGGACACCCTGAACGCGCTCGGCCCGCTCGTCCAGGTCCAGGGCCTGCCCGACCTCGTCACGGTGCTCGACTCGGCCACCGGCGACGTCACCAGCGCCGACGGCTCGATCACGGCGAACCTGCAGACCGGTGCGATCACGGTCGACGTCGCCGCAGTGCTGACGAACGCCGGTCTGGACATCAACAACCTGCCGGCGAACACCGAGCTGCTGCCGTACATCACGGAGGCCCTCACGACCCAGCTCCTGCCGGCGGTCACCACCGCGCTGCAGGGGGTCGTGACCCAGCTCACGCAGTCGCTCCGCGGGCTCACCGTCACGGTGGCGGGGATCCCGCTGCCGGTCGGTCAGCTGCTCGACGTCGTGAACCCCGTCATCGCGCAGGTCGTCGCCCCGATCAACCAGGTCGTCGCCGGCCTCGGTGACACGGTGATCACGCCGCTCGCCGACGCCCTGACGAGCGTCGTGTCACTGCAGGCCAACGTGCAGGAGACCAGCGCCGACGGCGTGTTCACCCAGCGCGCCCTGCGCGTCGCACTGGTGCCGGCCGCCGGCACCGCCGTCGTCAACCTCGCCTCGGCTGCGGTCGGCCCGAACGCCGGTCCGCTCGCGGTCCCGACGATCACCGCGCTCGACCCCGACAACGGGCCGGTCGCCGGTGGCACGGTCGTCACCGTCACGGGCACCGGTTTCACGGACGACGCCACGGTGTCGGTCGACGGTTCCGACCCGATCGAGGCGGACTCCGTCTCGGACGACGGCACCGAGCTGACGTTCACCACGCCGGCGCACGTCGTCGGCACGGTCGACGTCACCGTCACGACGCCCGCCGGTGAATCCGACCCGCTCGACTTCACCTACACCGACGACGCGGCCGCGGTCCCGACCATCACGACGCTCGACCCCGACAACGGGCCGGTCGCCGGCGGCACGGTCGTCACCGTCACGGGCACCGGTTTCACGGACGACGCCACGGTGTCGGTCGACGGTTCCGACCCGATCGAGGCGGACTCCGTCTCGGACGACGGCACCGAGCTGACGTTCACCACGCCGGCGCACGACGCCGGGACGGTCGACGTCACGGTCACCACGCCTGCTGGCACCTCGGACCCGCTCGACTACAGGTACAACCCGGCACCCGCAGCGGTGCCCACGCTCACGACGCTCGATCCCGACAACGGGCCGGTCGGCGGCGGCACACTCGTCACCGTCACGGGCACCGGGTTCACCGACGACGCGACCGTCTCGGTCGACGGGTCCGACCCGATCGACCCGGAGTCGGTCTCCGACGACGGCACCGAACTGACGTTCACGACCCCGGCGCACGTCGCCGGTCCCGTCGACGTGACCGTCACGACCGACGCAGGGACCTCGGACCCGCTGACGTACACCTACAACCCGGCACCCGCCGGGGCTCCGACGCTGACGGCGCTGGACCCCGACAACGGTCCGGTCACCGGTGGCACGGTCGTCACGGTCTCCGGCACGGGCTTCACCGACGACTCGACGGTCTCGGTCGACGGCTCCGACCCGATCACGCCGGACAGCGTCTCGGACGACGGCACCGAGCTGACGTTCACGACGCCGGCGCACACCGCCGGTGCGGTCCCCGTGACCGTCACCAACGGCTCCGGCACCTCGGCGCCGCTGCCGTACACGTACAACCCGGCCCCGGCCGCGGTCCCGACGATCTCCGCGCTGGACCCGGACAACGGTCCGGCCGCGGGCGGCACGGTCGTGACCGTCACGGGCACCGGTTTCACCGACGACTCCACGGTGTCGGTGGACGGCTCCGACCCGATCACGCCGGACAGCGTGTCGGCGGACGGCACGACGCTCACCTTCACGACCCCGGCGCACGCTGCCGGTGACGTCGAGGTCACGGTGACGACCCCGGGTGGCACGTCCGACCCGCTGGTCTACACCTACAACCCCGCGTCGACCACGACGACCCCGCCGCCGGTGATCACCTCGCCGGAGGACGGTGGCACCGTCACCACGCCCAACCCGCCGATCACCGGCACCGGCCAGCCCGGCGCGACCGTCACGGTCACCGTCGGCACGGTCGTCGTCTGCACCGCGGTCGTCGCGGCCGACGGCACCTGGAAGTGCACCCCGATCGTCGGCTTCGGCCCGGGAACGGTGACCATCACCGCCACCCAGACCGGCGCTGACGGCACCTCGGCGGCGTCCGACCCGGTGACGTTCACCGTCCGCCTGGCAACCGCCGGCACCGGTGGCACCGGCGGGACCGGCCCGAACGGGACGCTCGCCTACACGGGCAGCGACCCGGCCCCGGTGATCGCCTTCGCGATCCTGCTGATGCTCGCGGGCGTCGGGCTCACCATCGCCCGCCGCTTCCGTCGGGCCTAGTCCGCACCACCAGCAGCGCTCGTCGGGATCCGTCCCGGCGGGCGCTGTTGCGCGCGCGTGCGAGTGCGGGTGCGTGCGCGTGCGCGTGCGGGAGCGTGCGCGTGCATGCGTGCGCACCGTGCGACGATCCACCACGTGATCGACGCGTGGAACGTCGGAACATGCGCACGCACCGGATGCGTGTGCATCGTGCGACACAACACCGGTTGATCGACGCGTGGAACGTCGGAACATGCGCACGCACCAGCGGACGGGAGGCGCGGTGCGGGCCCGCCACAGGACGCGTCCGTCCGCCGGTGGGCGCGATCAGCGCCCGAGCTGCTCCCGCAGGTACGGCGCGGTCCGGCTCTCGGCGGAGGCCGCGACCTGGGCGGGGGTGCCGGTGGCGACGACGCGGCCGCCGTCCTCACCGCCGGACGGCCCCATGTCGATGACGTGGTCGGCACTCGCGACGACGTCCATGGCGTGCTCGACCACGACGACGGTGTTGCCGGCGTCGGTGAGGCGTGCGAGCTGTGCGGTCAGCAGTTCGACGTCGGCAGGGTGCAGGCCCGTCGTCGGTTCGTCGAGCAGGTAGAGCGTGTGCCCGGTGCGCGCGCGTTGCAGCTCGGTCGCGAGCTTGATGCGCTGGGCCTCGCCGCCGGACAGCTCCGGTGCGGGCTGTCCGAGCCGTAGGTAGCCGAGGCCGACCTGACGCAGGGCCTCGAGCCCGCGGGCGGCGGCCGGCAGCGATGCCAGGAAGGGCGCAGCATGGTCGACGGTCATGCCCAGGACGTCGGCGATCGATGCACCGTCCCACTGCACCTCGAGCGTCTCGTCGTTGTAGCGCGCACCGTGGCACTCCGGGCAGGGCGCCCAGCTGCCCGGCAGGAACAGGAGCTCGACCGACACCGAGCCCTCGCCCTGGCACACCTCGCACCGGCCGCCGGCCACGTTGAACGAGAAGCGGCTGGCGGTCCAGCCGCGGGCCTTCGCGTCGTCGGTCGCGGCGAACGCGGCACGCACGGCGTCGAAGAGCCCGGTGTAGGTGGCGAGGTTCGAACGCGGGGTGCGGCCGATCGGCTTCTGGTCGACCTGCACGACACGGTCGACGAGCGGGTGCGACGTCGCCACGCCGGGCAGGACACCGCCGACGAGCGACGACTTGCCGGAGCCGCTGACGCCGGTGACCGCGGTGAGCACCCCGAGCGGCAGGTCGACGTCCAGGTCCTGCAGGTTGTGCAGGGTGAGGTCGCGCAGCTCGAGGGTCCCGACGGGGGTCCGGACGGTGCGCTCACCGTCGGCACGGTCGCGCGGGTGCAGGAACCGTCGGGTGACCGATGCCTCGACGTCGGCGAGGCCGTCGACGGGGCCGCTGTACAGGACGGTGCCCCCGCCGGACCCGGCACCCGGGCCGACGTCGACGATCCAGTCCGCCCGCCGCACGATGCTCATGTCGTGCTCGACGACGAAGACGCTGTTGCCGCCGGCGCGCAGGTCGTCGAGGACCTCGACCAAGGACTCGGCATCGGCGGGGTGCAGGCCGGCGCTCGGTTCGTCGAGCACGTAGACGACGCCGAACAGGCCGGAGCGCAGTTGTGTCGCGATGCGCAGGCGTTGCGTCTCGCCGGGGGAGAGCGTCGGGGTGGCCCGGTCGAGCGCGAGGTATCCGAGGCCCAGGCCGACGAGCACCTCGACCCGGGTGAGCAGGTCGCGGGAGATCGCGACGGCGACCTCGGTGTGTTCGCCGGACGAGGCACGTGAGGTGGCAGCGCCGGCGTCCGCGATGGTGGCGATCGGGCGCAGGACGTCGGCCAGCGCCGTGAGCGGCAGGCCGTTCAGGTCGGCGATCGAGTGGCCGCCGACGGTGACCGCCAGGGCCGCCCGTGTCAGGCCGGTCCCGCCGCAGAGGCCACACGGACCGGACTCGACGAACTGCAGCACCTTGGTCCGCTGCGTCTCGCTCTGCGAGTCGGCGAGGGTGTGCATCACGAACTGGCGTGCGCTCCAGAACCGCCCCTTGTACGGCTTCGCGACGCGGTCGCGCTTCGGGTGGACCTGGACGACGGGCTGCTCCTCGGTGAACAGCAACCAGTCGCGGTCCTGTCGGGAGAGCTCACGCCACGGCACGTCGATGTCGTAGCCGAGCACCGCGGTGACGTCGCGCAGGTTCTTGCCCTGCCAGGCCCCGGGCCACGCGGTGATCGCGCCGTCGCGGATGCTCAACGACGGGTCGTGCACGGCCGAGGCCTCGGTGACCTCGTGGGCGATGCCGAGTCCGTGGCACCGCGGGCAGGCCCCGGCCACGGTGTTCGGTGAGAACGAGTCGGACTCGAGCCGGTCGGCGCCGGACGGGTAGGTGCCGGCGCGGGAGAACAACATGCGCATCGAGTTCGACAGGGTCGTCAGGGTGCCGACGGTCGAACGGCTGCTCGGCGCACCGCGGCGCTGCTGCAGGGCCACGGCGGGCGGCAACCCGGTGATCGAGTCGACGTGTGGCGTCGACCCCTGCGCGATGAGCCGTCGGGCGTACGGGGCGACGGACTCGAGGAACCGGCGCTGCGCCTCGGCGAACACCGTGCCGAACGCGAGCGAGGACTTTCCGGAGCCGGAGACGCCGGTGAAGGCGACGATGCGGTTGCGCGGGATGTCCACGTCGACGTCCTGCAGGTTGTGCTCACGGGCGCCGCGGACGCGGATGAAGTCGTCGGGCCCCGGTTGGTCGTCGGTCACGGTCGAGCGGGGAGCGGGCATCTGCTCGATGGTAGGCGGGTGCTGCTGAACGTGGTGAAGGGCCGTCCCGGTTGCCCGGGGCGGCCCTTCTCTTGTGGTGCGGTGGTGCGGGGTGTTACTTGATCTGTGCGGTGATGGTGGCGGTGCCGACGAGGAGGCCGCGCTTGACGGCGTCGGTGCCGAAGGTCTTGTTCAGCAGGCCGGCGGCGTCTTCGGAGACGTGGACGGTGGTGCCGGTCAGGATGGCGTTGTCGCCCTCGAGCTGGAGGGGCTTGAGGGAACCGCCCCAGAGCTCGAACAGGAACGCGTTGGACGCGGCGACCTTGCCGTTGACCAGGACGTCACCGTAGAGCTTGGAGGAGCCCGGGTTCACGACGAAGTTCTCGAGCGTGACGGTGGTGTCGCCGGCCTTCAGGGTGAGGCCGGAGTCGTCGTGGTTGAGCAGGCCCTGCACGTAGGGCTTGTAGTTGCCGTCCGGCGACCAGTAGGTGACCGACCCGGCGGTGATCGGGAACGACACCGACCCGTCAGCGAGGGTCGCGTCGCCGGAGACGCCGGGGGTGAGCTTGAGGGCGGTGAGGGCGTCGGTGAAGCCGGAGTCGAGCTTCACGGCGGTGGACCCGCCGAGGACCTCGGGGACGGAGGCGACCGGTGCGGGGATCTTCGACGACGACGACGAGACCGTGTGGATCGAGGGGGTGGCGGCCTGGGCGGAGGAGATGCCGAACGCGGCACCGCCGAGGACGAGGGCGCCGGTCGTGGCGAGGGTGATGGAGGTCTTCAGGCTCTTGCGCATGGTGATCGATTCCTTTGCTGAGGTGTCGCGCTCGGCGCGGCTGCTGTGTGCGCGCCGAACACACCCTGGTGCAGGGTGGAGAACCAGCAATGTGCGGCTGGTGAGCGCTCCGGGTGGTTCCCGGTCTGTGCAGGTGATTCGGGGGCCTCCGGCAAACGGTTTGGACCGATCTGTCCTCGTTACCGGTCTGTGACCTTCGACCGGCTCCGGACAGCCCTCAACTAGCGATGTACGTTCGCTGTGTGGCCGCTGGACACGGCCGTTCACGAAGGGTTCCCCACATGGCAAACACGAACAGCCGTCCGACCAGCGTCACCGTGTCGTTCATCATCTGGCTGGTGGTGGTCCTGGCGAACATCGTGCAGGGCATCATCAGCCTGACGTCCGGCAGCTCTGCCGACGTCGCCGACAGCGTCGGCACCGCCCCGCTCGTCGGCGGGGCGATCTTCGCCTTCGTCCTCGCCGTGATCGAGCTCATCATCGTCTTCAAGATGCGCGACGGTCGCAACTGGGCCCGCATCGTCCTCACCGTGCTCGCGATCCTGCAGCTCATCGGTGTGGGCGTGGGCGCGGCCTCCGGTGGCAACGCCTTCGGCTGGATCGGTGGCGTCGCCGTGCTCGTCGCGACGATCCTGATGTACGTCGGCGGAGCGAACGGCTACTTCCGCCGCCGCTGAGCGCGACAGCGTGACGCACGCCGGGCGCTGAACGCGACCGACTGACGGACGGGAGGCCCGGTGCCAGCTGGCACCGGGCCTCCCGTCCGTCGTCCACGTGCGTTCAGAACGCCTTGCCGGGATTGAGGGTGCCCGCCGGGTCCAGGGCGTCCTTGACGGCACGGTGCATCGCGAGGACCCGCTCGCCGAGCTCCTGCCGCAGGCCCGCCAGCTTGAGCAGGCCGACACCGTGCTCACCCGTGACGGTGCCGCCGAGCGCCAGGCAGTCCGCGACGATCTGGTCGAACGCCTGCTTCGCGCGGGCCTTCGCGGCGTCGTCGCCCACGGGCGCGATGATCAGCGGGTGCAGGTTGCCGTCGCCGGCGTGCGCGATGTTCGCGATCGTGACGTCGTGCGCCGAAGCGGTCGCCTGGATCCGCCGGAGCATCTCGGGCACCGCGCTGCGCGGCACGCAGATGTCCTCGGTCAGCACCGGGCCGAGCCGCTCGAGCGCCGGGTACGCGAGCCGCCGCGCCTGGAACAGCCGGGCGATGTCGTCGGGGTCCGTGGCCCGCTCGACGTCGGTGCCACCGGCCCGTGCGAAGACCGCGGCGACCTGGTCGGCGAGGTCGTCGCCCGCCGCACCGCGCTCGTCGACCCGTGCCAGCAGCAGGGTGTCGACGTCGGACGGCAGGCCCAGGCGCATCCAGTCGTCGACGGCCCGCAGGCAGGTCCGGTCGACGATCTCGAGCGCTGCGGGGATGATGCCGGCGCGTGAGATCGCCGCGACGGCGTCCCCGGCGGCGCTGAGCGAGGGGAAGTACCCGATCACGGCGCGCTCATCGCGGCCAGCAAGGGGGAGCAGCTTGACGGTCACCGACACGACGATGCCGAGCGTGCCCTCCGAGCCCACCATGAGGCCGGCCAGGTCGTACCCGGCGACGCCCTTCGCCGTGCGGCGCCCGAGCTCCACCACGGAACCGTCGGCCAGCACCACGGTCATCCCGAGCACGTAGTCGCGGGTGACGCCGTACTTCACGCAGCAGATCCCGCCGGCGTTCGTCGCGACGTTGCCGCCGATCGTCGAGATGGCCGAGCTCGCCGGGTCCGGCGGGTACCAGAGTCCGTGCTCCGCGACGGCAGCCCGGAGCGCGTCGTTGATCACACCGGGCTGGGTGACGGCGTAGCGCTCGTCGGTGTTCACCTCGAGCACCGCGTCCATCAGCTCGAGGGACAGCACGACCGATCCGGCCATCGCGTTCGCCCCGCCGGACAGACCGGTCCCGGCGCCGCGCGGCACGACCCGCACGCCGGCGGCTGCCGCCCACCGGACGGTGGTGACGACGTCGTCGGTGCTGCGTGCGAGGACGACGGCGAGCGGTGCCGTGGAGTCGGCCCACTCGGCATCGTCGTGGCGGTACCGCTCGAGCGACGCCGGGTCGCGGAGGACCTGGTCCGGCTCGAGCAGGTCGTCGAGGTCGGCGGTGTCGACGGCGTGGCTGACGGTCATCGGTTCGGGGGTCCTTCCGGGCGCTGCGGTGCGGCGCCGACGACGATACCGCGCTGAGTGGACGACCCGTGTCGTCTGCCAGGGACGCCGGACGACGGTGAGGCACGCGGCGGTTCCGTCGCGGTGAGCAAGGAGAGTCCATGTACTTCCACGCACAGACCTGGATCAACGAGATCGCCGACGGCGAGCCCGACCCGGCAGCCGCCAACGCCCTGCAGGAAGGGCTCGGCGGGCAGTTCGGCGAGATGCGCACGATGATGCAGTACCTGTTCCAGGCGATGAACTTCCGGGGTCCGGCGGCGAAGCCCTACCGTGACCTCATCCAGGGTGTCGGCACCGAGGAGATCAGCCACGTCGAGCTCATCGGCACCACGATCTCCCGCCTGCTCGACGGCTCGCCCGAGTACACCGGCAAGTTCACCGACCCGCTGGACAAGCCCGGTGCGAAGGGTGCGACGCCGCTCAACATCGCGCTCGACACGAGCAACATCCACCACTACCTCGTCGGTGCGCAGGGTGCCCTGCCCGTCGATGCGGCCGGCAACCCGTGGAGTGGCAGCTACGTCTACAACTCCGGCAACCTGCCGCTCGACCTGCTCTACAACCTGATGCTCGAGTCCACCGGTCGCCTGCAGAAGTGCCGGATCTACGAGATGACGGACAACCCCACCGCGCGCAGCACCGTCGCGTACCTGATCGTCCGCGACCAGGCGCACGAGAACGCCTACGCGAAGGCGCTCGAGACCCTCGGCGTCGACTGGAAGACCCTGCTGCCGATCCCGAAGACGAACGCCGAACGGTTCCCGGAGGTCAAGGAGCTCCTCGACCTCGGGCTGCAGAGCAAGCAGTACAGCTTCGACCTCGACGGGGCGTCGGAGGCGGGCAAGATCTTCCGCGGTGCGTCTCCGTCGAAGGACGGCACGGACCTGACTGCTACCGAGCAGGCCCCCGCCGGCGTGCCGTCGTTCATCGCTCCGGAGCGACTCGAGGAGTTCGCTCCCGGGCTCGACGCCGACCTGCTGGCGCTCATCCAGCAGACGGCCGAGCTCGAGCTCGACCAGGCGGAGACGCCGCTCTACGGGCCGGTGGCCTGAGCCTGCGCGCGCACGCGGATCAGTCGAGGCAGAACTCGTTGCCCTCGACGTCCTGCATCACGATGCAGGACTCGTTGACCTGATCCGCGAGCATGCGGCGCAACTGCGTCGCGCCGAGCGAGACGAGGCGAGCGCTCTCGGCGTCGAGCGCTACGAGGCGCTCCTCGCCGACCAGGCCGGTGCCGACCCGGACGTCCAGGTGGACGCGGTTCTTCACCGTCTTGCCCTCGGGCACCCGCTGGAAGAACAGCCGCGGCCCGACGCCGGTCGGGTCGACGCACGCGAAGGCGGAGTCCTGGTGCTCGGGCGGGAGCGAGGCGTTGAAGGCCTGCCAGTCGTCGAACCCGGGCGGGGGAGCCGGGACCTCGTAGCCGAGGACCTCGCACCAGAACCGGGCGACCCGCTCCGGCTCGGCGCAGTCGAACGTCACCTGGACCTGTCGCACCGTTGCCATGCGCGCCAGGGTAATCCGGCCGCGCGGCACCGGTTCTGCGACGGACCACGAGTCGTTCGACGCGTGGTCCGTCGGAACACTCGTGTTCCGACTCGTGTCACTACGGTCCGGTGACGAACTGCTCCCGCACGACCGTCACCGTCGCCGCGTCCACGCCGACACTCAGGTGGAGCGGCGGCCGGTCGAGGACCAGTCCGAGCGCAGAGCGGACGCGAACGGCCTCGGTCCTGGTGAGGCGCTCGCCCACCCTGTCCCGCCTGGTGACGAGCGACGCGAGGATCGCGAGGTCGTTCAGGTGTCGGTCCGCACGTGCTCCTTCGCCGATGAGGAGCGCGGACGCCTTGGCGACCAGTGCTCCCTGCAGGGTCGGTCGGTTCACACGCCCGGTCCGGCCCGAGACCTCGACGTCGATCGTCTCCGATCGGTCGAGTGCCCCTTGACCGCCCGGCGCTGCGATCGTCCGACCACCCGTCACGCCGACCCGGTTGTCCGCTCGTTCGCCGAGGAAGCGTGGGATGAGGACGTCGATCTGGGCGTCGCCCTTCAGCCATCGGTGTTGCACGCCACGTGTCCCCTCGAGCACGGGCGGTGCTTCGCCGGCAGACTCGAACCCCAGCGCGCTGAGCACGGCGGTGAAGTCGTGGAGGACTCGCGGTCGTGCGCGGACGTCGAGCACGGCGTCAGCGTCTTGCGTTGGCCGGGGCGGAACGGCGCCTCGCTCCCAGCACAACGAATGCACCATCTGCCCGCCGACGAGCGCCCATCCACTCGGGTGGCGTTCGTGGACCTGGAACAGTGCGTGCCACGCTGCGGCCTGGGCCGACGTCATGGCCGGAGCGATGATCGTCACGACGTGGCCTGGAGGAGCTCCGCAACCCGGGACCGTTCGCGGATTCCGTCGTGCCCCGCGAGGTCGACCAAGAGCAACCCGAGCGGAAGCGGCGACGGGGGCTTCTGATCAGATACGTGCAGCAGGACGTTGGGCTGGTCGGACGGGCGGAGGAGGTAGTCACGCCGGAGTGCATCGGCGTCGCCGGCCGCGACTCGAGCCTCGAGCTGCCCCGCCGCGGCGATCTCCGAGCGGGGATCGCTGAAACCCGACTTCACCAGGCGACCGTCAGCGGCGAGGTCCTCGAGGTCGGCATCGGCCACTCGGAGACGAAGTGCAGGGACCGGGCGAATCCAGGCTCCGAGCATGCGGTCCGGTTCGGCGCTCCGAAAGAGTTCGTCCCGGTAGCGGCGAAGACGGATTCGCTCCGGCGCTGAGAGGCCATCGATCGGCTGACCGGAGAGCGAGGCCAGCAGGTTGCTGCGCATCCGTGCACCGAGCGGTCGACTCGCGGCAGGACGATGCTCCGACGATTGGTCGACGAGCCACTGGCCGCCGACCTGGCGTGCTCGGATCGATCCCCCTTCGATCAGCGCCCGGACGCGTCGCGGTGACAACCCCGCGCGGACCGCGAACTCGGCGACACTCTCCTCAGCCATGTACACAAGTGTACCGATGGCGGAATAGAAGTGTAAGTCAGTGCTTCCCGCGGAGGCGACCGATGCCGAGGACGATCGCCACGACGACCATGCCGAGGATGACGCCGGCGAGCGCCGAGACCGCGGTGTCGACGACCCACGTGATCACCGGGCCCGCGGCCTCGATCGCGCGCTCGATCGTGTGCAGCAGGTCGTACGGGCCGTGCCAGAAGGTCTCGGCGAGGTTCGCGATGACCAGGTGGCCGCCGACCCAGAGCATCGCAACGGTGCCGATGACGCTGATGATCCGGAAGACCGTCGGCATCGCCCGCACGATCCGCGCTCCTGTGCGACGGGTCCGGCGGACCGAGTTCTTCATCATCTGCAGACCGACGTCGTCGATCTTCACCAGCAGGGCCACTGCGCCGTAGACGACCGCGGTCATGACGAGCCCGATCACGATGAGGGCTCCGAGCGTCGGCCAGAGCCCGAGATCCGGGTCGAGGCCGGCCAGGGCGATGAGCATGATCTCGGTGCTCAGGATGAGGTCGGTCCGGATGGCGCCGAACACGAGCTTCGGTTCGGTGACCGAGTCGGTGCTGCCTGTGCCGTGGTGGACGCCGAACCACTCGGTGACCTTCTCCGCGCCCTCGAAGCACAGGTACGTCCCGCCGATGAGCAGGAGGTACGGCAGCACCCAGGGCGCGAACGCGGTGAGCAGCAGCGCCAGCGGGATGATGATGATGAACTTGTTGAACAGGCTGCCGAGCGCGATGCGCCCGACGACCGGCAGTTCCCGGGCCGGCGCGAGTCCCTGCACGTACTGCGGGGTGACCGCGGCGTCGTCGATGACGACACCGGCGGTCTTCGCACTCGCCTTCAGGGCCGCGGAGAGGATGTCGTCCACCACGGCGAGCAATCCGACTGACATGACTTCGTTCTCCGCTCGTCCGGGCCTGTGACGGTGCTCAGCGTAGTGGGCGTTCGCGGTGGTCTGACGCCAGGGCGGTGCGCCACTGACGAAGGCCCCGTCGGGGGACGGGGCCTTCTCATCGGGTGGGTCAGCCGTTGAGGTGCGCGATGGCGAAGTCCGCCTCGGCAGGGGTGAACTTCTCGCCGTACTCGCTGACGAGCTGGTCGCGGATCGCGGCCGGAGACATCGACATGTTCGCCTGGTAGTCCTTGGCCTTCGCGAGTGCGTTCGCGTTCCAGTCCGCCTTGATCGTGTCGATCGCGTACTGGGCTGCCTCTGGCGAGAACTGCTCGCCGTACTCCGAGGTGAGCTGGTCGTACAGCCCGGCCTTGCTCATGTGCATCATCTCGGAGTAGCTCTCCGCCTTGGTCAGGGCCGAGGCGTACTCCACTGGCGTCGCGGGCTTCTCCGGAGTCGCTTCGGTCGACTCGGATTCCTTCTCGGCGGGCTCCGCAGCGGCCTCGGAGGGCTTCGCTGCTTCCGACGGTTCCTCGGCCTCGGCGGCCGCGGTCGGTTCTGGTGACTCTGCGACGACTGCGGACTGCTGGGTCGACTCCGAGCCGCTGACGACCGCGCCGATCCCGGCCGCGACGCCGATGGAGCTGAGCGCGGCGACGATTCCGAACACCAGACCGGTCACGGCCAGGCCCTTCGGCTGTTGTTTCCGGAGGGCGAGGACCGCCAACACGATGGCGACCGCACCGACGATCGCACCGAAGACCGGAATGAGTCCGACCAAGAAGGCGCCGATCCCGACGAGCAACGCGGCGAGGGCGAGTCCGGAGGCTCGTTTCGGAGTGAGCGGTGCCCCCGGGAACGGGGCGAACGTCTGCTGGGGGGCCCCGGAGGGCTGTGGGTACGGGGGAGGGGTCTGCGACATGCCGCCCCCCTGCGGCTCGGATGTTGTCATACTCTCAAGTATCCCAAAGGTGAGAATTACCTCAAGATATGCTTCGATCCTGCTGTGCCCCAATTCGGGTGTCGTTCCGACGGGCGGACCCTGAACGCCGCCGGTGCGCCGTCCGTAGGCTGACGCCATGGCTGACTTCACCGCTGCACAGGCCGCCGTCGTGCGGATCGAACGCGCCGAGGAGGGGCGTTGGGACCTCACGGTGATCAGCGACTCGGGCGTGAAGATGGGGCACGGCGTGTACCTGTTCGACGCCGCGCACGACGACGCCGAGGACGAGCAGGCCGCCGCACTCGACTTCGTGCGGGAGTACGGCTTCCGGTTCGAGCGCGACGCCGTGCAGGCCGACGGCCCGGACGCCTACTGGGCGCCGCTGCTGCCGTCCGACCAGCAGTAGCCGGCTACAGGGACGCGATCAACCGCTCGACCCGTGTCCTGATGTCGTCGCGGATCGGGCGGACCTGCTCGATCCCCAGCCCGGCCGGGTCGTCGAGGTCCCAGTCCTCGTACCGCTTGCCGGGGAACACCGGGCAGGCGTCCCCGCAGCCCATGGTGATGACGACGTCCGACTCGCGCACGGTCTCGGTCTCGAGCACCGCCGGCCGGGCTTCGGCGATGTCGATGCCCTGCTCGGCCATGGCCTGCACGGCGACGGCGTTCACCTGGTCGGCGGGCTCGCTGCCGGCGGAGAACACCCGGACGCGGTCGCCGGCGAGGTGCTGCAGCCACCCCGCGGCCATCTGGGAGCGTCCTGCGTTGTGGACGCACACGAACAGGACGGCGGGGCGGTCGGTCATGCGCCCATCATCGCAGCGAGGGTGCCCACCATCCCGGCGAGGGCGCCCGTCACCCCAGGGCTGACGCCTCGAACCCGATGAGCCACGTGACGCCGAACGCGTCCCGCACGGTGCCGTCCCAGTCGCCCCACGGTCGCTGCTGCAGCGGGTCGACGACCGTGCCACCCTCGGCGAGCGCGTCGAACCAGCGCCGCAGCACGTCGGGTTCGTCGGCCCCGAGGAGCGAGAACAGCAGGCCGGTCGCCGCGAACGGTTCGTCGATCTCGCTCGCGTCGGCGGCGAAGAGCTGCAGCCCGCCGGTGAGCTGCCCGTGGGCGACCGCGTCGGCGGGGCCGTCGGTCCCTGAGAAGTCGGCGTAGGTCGCGATCCGGACCTCGCCGCCGAAGACCACTCGCCAGTGCTCGAGGGCCTGCCTGGCGGTGCCGGCGAACTGGAAGTACGGCGACGGTCCGGTGACGTTCATGCCCGGACGATACCGCCGGACGACGGCGCGCGTCCGCTCGTCAGGCGCTCGGTGCGATGCCGTCGAACGCGCGTCGCAGGATCGCGGCCGCGTCGGGGTCGTCGCCCGTGGCCCAGGTGGTGATCGCCACGTCGAAGCAACCGAGGGCCGCCTGCACGAGGACTCGTGCGCGCAGCTCGGCGTCGGGCCCGTGGAGCTGCTCGACGACGAGGGGCGTCAGGACGTCCGCCCAGGCCTGGTGCTTCTCGAGGTTCCGTGCGCGCAGTGACGCCGTGCTCGTCATCACGCGGACGGATCGTCGTCCGGTCTCGGGGTCGTCGGTGCTGCCGCGCTCGAGCATCTCGGCGAACGCCTCGCGCAGCGCGGGCCACACCGGCTGGGTCGTCGACCGCGACCGGAACGCCTCGGCGAGGGCGTCCCGGTGTCGCGCGGGGTCGCCGATGACGGCGTCCTCCTTCGCGGGGAAGTACCGGTGGAAGCTCCGCGCCGAGATGCCCACCTCGGCGGCGACCTGTTCCACGGTGACGTTCTCGAACCCGTCGGTGTCGAACCGCTCGAGTGCCACGGCGGCGATGCGCGCGCGGACGGCGTCGCGGGTGATGTCCCGCAGGCCGGTTCGCACGTCGCTCACGGAGCCGATCGTACCGCGACGTCATCTTCGGTCCAAGTTGTCAGACTCTGACAGTAGTGGCGTACAGTGCCACTCGCATGACCACCACACGTCACGAAGGGACAGCACCATGCAGCAACGCACCCTCGGCCGACAGGGCCTCACCGTCAGCGCCATCGGCTACGGCGCCATGGGCACCACGTTCGCCTACGGACCCGGCGACGACACCCAGTCCGTCGCCGCGATCCGGCACGCACACGAACTCGGCGTCACGCACTTCGACACGGCCGAGCTGTACGGCTGGGGGACCGGCGAGCGGCTCCTCGGCGCGGCGCTCGCCCCGATCCGCGACGAGGTGACGATCGCCACGAAGTTCGGGTTCACCCCCGAGGCGTACGCACCGGACTCCCGACCGGAGCACATCCGGCACGTGGTGGACGCGAGCCTGCAGAACCTCGGCACCGACTCGATCGACCTGCTCTACCAGCACGTGCACGACCCGGCCGTCCCGATCGAGGACGTCGTCGGCGTGATGCAGGAGTTCGTGCAGGCCGGCAAGGTCCGGTACCTCGGCCTGTCGAACACCGATGCCGACCAGATCCGCCGTGCGCACGCTGTGCACCCGATCTCGGCGTTCCAGACCGAGTACTCCGTCTTCTCGCGGGAGTCCGAGGCGCTCTTCCCCCTCGTCGACGAGCTCGGCATCGGCGTCGTCGCCTACTCGCCGCTGGCGCGCGGCTTCCTGAGCGGTGCCGTGCAGCCGGCGAGCGCGTACGCGGCCGACGACATCCGCCAGCAGCTCGAGTGGTGGGCGCCGGAGCACTTCGACGCGAACGTCGCCGTCGTCACCGCACTCACCGAGATCGCCGACGCGAAGGGCGTCTCGCTCTCGCAGCTCGCGTTGGCCTGGATCCTGGCGAAGCGCGCCGACCTGGTCCCGATCCCCGGATCGCGCAACCCCGGACGCGTCGCCGAGAACGTCGCAGCTGCCGAGGTGCGGCTCACTGACGACGAGGTCACGCGCATCGACGCGCTGTCGCGCGGGGTCCGTGGGAAGCGCGCGATGGGCTGAGCCCGGTCGGGTGTCGGACGGGAGGCCCGTGGTGCGCCGGCCACGGGCCTCCAGTCCGTCCGGTGGTCGCGCCCAGGGCGCGCCTCAGGCGAGCAGGGCGAGTGCGCGGTCCACGACGTCCTCCGGACGGCCGTCGCCGTGCAGCGCCCACCAGGTGAGGGCCGCGCTCGCCGCGGCTGCCAGGGCGTGTGCGCGCACCGACACCGCGAGGTCGTCGGGCGTCGCACCGTCCCGCTCGGCCACGAACCGGACGATCGCGTCGGTCAGGCTCGTGACCGTGGCCGCGCCGACGTGTTCGAGCGAGGGGTTCGCCCGGATGACGCGGAGCCGGTGGCGGGTGACCTCGACGGCGTCGTCGGGGAAGGTCGCGCCGATCCGGTAGGCCGCGCGCAGGGCGACCGACGACGACTCCGTGGACGGCCGCTGTTGGAGTGCGTCGCCGAACCGCGAGGCGAACTCGTCGAGCCCGCCCCAGACGAGCGCCGCCTTGTTCGGGAACAGCCGGAACAACGACCGGCGGCTCACCCCGGCAGCTGCGGCGACGTCGTCCATCGACACGGCGTCGAAGCCCTGCTCGTCGAACAGCCGGAGCGCCACGAGGGACACCGCGTCCGGGTCGATCGTGCGGGGGCGTCCCGTCGGTCGATCGCTCGTCGGCCGGTCGCTCGTCGGGCGCATGGAGTCCTTTCGGCACTGAGTGCTATAACCATCGTGGCGCAGCGAGCGCCTCTCAGTGAGGAGACGACATGACCGACACCACCGCCGGACGTTTCACCGGCAGGACCATCATCGTCACCGGGGCGGGTTCCGGCATCGGACGCGCCACGGCGACGCGCATCGCGAACGAGGGCGGGCGGGTGATCGCGACCGACGTCGTCGCCGACCGCCTCGACGCGCTCCGCACCGAACTCGACGGCCTCGAACTCGAGACCGTCGTCGGCGACGTCGCTGCGACCGAGACCATCGACGCGCTCATCGCGGCCGCGGGTGATCGCATCGACGGACTGGCGAACGTCGCCGGCATCATGGACGCCTTCCTGCCGCCGAGCGAGGTCGACGACGCCACCTGGGACCGCGTCTTCAGCGTCAACGTCACCGGGCCGATGCGCCTCACCCGCGCCGTCCTGCCGCACATGATCGCCGCCGGCCGCGGCGCCGTCGTGAACGTCGCGTCCGAGGCCGCACTCCGCGCCTCGGCAGCGGGTGCCGCGTACACGGCGTCGAAGCACGCGATCGCCGGGTTCACCAAGAGCGTGGCGTTCTTCCACGGGCCGCAGGGCATCCGGGCCAACGCGGTCGCGCCGGGTGCGGTCGCGACGAACATCGAGGCGCCGATGCGCAGCGAGTACGCCGCCAGCCGGGTCGGCCCCATCATGCAGGTCGCGATCCCGCCGGTCGCGCAGCCGGAGCAGCTCGCCGCGGCCATCACCTGGCTGCTCAGCGACGACTCCGCCAACGTGAACGGCGCCGTGCTGCCGAGCGACGGCGGGTGGTCGGTCGTCTGACGCGGGACGCGCCGCCTACACTGCCGACATGACCGAGGTCCCCGTCGCGCGCTCCGAGTGGGGCCGGTTCGCCCCCGACTCCGTCGAACGCCGGATGCTCGAGCACACCGGCACCGCCCTCGGCCTCGTCCTCCGCCCGCGCACGGTCGTGCTCGACCGCGCCCGAGTCGAGGTCGAGGGCATCGACGACGCCGACCGCGTCGTCGTGCAGCTCGTCGCGAACCAGGGCGCCTACAAGCCCGCCTGGCGCAACAAGGTGATGGCGGACCTGTTCAAGCTGCTGTGGCTGCGGCAGTCGGTCCCCGGCGTGGAGCGGGCCGTGCTCGTCGTCGCCGAACCCGCGGCGAGGGCGCTCGCCGGGTGGGTGGCGGTGGCCGCCGAGGACCTCGGTGTCGAGGTGCTCCTCTGGGACGGGCAGACCGCGGTACCGTCACCGCGCTGAGCTCAGCCGACCCGGCCCGCGCACTCGTTCACACGTTCGCAACACATGTGGTCCGACTCCGTAACACGGGCGTCCTAGCCTCGACACCAGCAGCGGATTTCCGCGTCGCAGACCAGCCCGAGCTCGCGACGCACGCTCTCCGCCATACGAGACCGAGCCTGCGTGCTCGCCGACGGTATGGAGGAACGGATGACCACATCAGCGGTCCGCGTGGACGCGGTGCGCAAGGTGTACGGCAGCGGCCCGAGCGCCATGGTGGCCCTCGACGACGCCCGGTTGACGATCGAGCCCGGCAAGTTCGTGTCGCTCATCGGACCGAGCGGCTGCGGGAAGTCGACCCTGCTCCGCCTGGTGGCCGGGCTCGAGCCCGCCGACCGCGGTGACGTCCGGGTGCACGGTGTCACGCCGGCCCAGGCCTGCGCGGCGAAGCTCATCGGACTCGTGCCCCAGGCGCCGGCGCTGCTGCCCTGGCTCACCGTGTTGCAGAACGTCTCGCTCGCCGGGCGCGTGAACCCGGGCGCCGGTCGCCGCCGCGCCGCCATCGAGGACCTCGAGGAGCGCGGCACCGGGGCCGGCCCGGACATGCGCGAACTCCTGCGGATGGCAGGACTCGGCGAGGCGATGGACAAGCTCCCCGCGCAGCTGTCCGGCGGCATGCAGCAGCGTGCCGCGATCGTCCGGGCCTTCGGCCTGCGCCCCGACGTCCTGCTGATGGACGAGCCGTTCTCGGCGCTCGACGAGTTCACCCGCGAGAGCCTGCAGGACCAGCTGCTCGACCTGTGGGACGAGCTGCGCACGACGGTGCTCTTCGTGACGCACTCGGTGTCCGAAGCCGTCCGGATGTCGGACACCGTCGTCGTGATGGCGCCGCGCCCCGGCCGGATCGTCGACGTCATCGACATCGACCTGCCCCGCCCGCGCAACCAGCGGCTCTTCGAGGAACAGCGGTTCCACGAGTACGAAGACCTGGTCCGGACCCGTCTGCACAGCGCCTGGCGCATGACCGATGCGGCCTGAGGGAGACGGGACCATGAGCGCCACCACCACCTCCACGCCCGCCGCGACCGCCACCACGGCCGACGCCGAACGCCGCACCGCCCGCCGACCGGTTCCCGGTTGGCTCCGACCGACCGTCTGGTTGCCCCTCGTCGTGATGCTCGCCGTCCTGGCGGTGCTCTGGCAGATCGGCGCGACGGCGATGCCGTACCTGCTGCCGCCGTTGCCCGCGGTGGGGGAGACCCTCGCCACGCAGCTGCCCTACTACCTGCAGAACGCCGGCATCACCCTGGCGGAGTCGCTCGTCGGCCTGGCCATCGGGTTCCTCGCCGCCTTCGTGCTCGCGGTCCTGACGAGTGAGCTGCCGATCGTCCGCCGTGCGGTCATGCCGATCGCCATCGTGCTGAACGTCACGCCCCTCGTCGCGATCGCCCCGGCCCTGGTGGTGGCGTTCGGGTTCGGGCCGCTGCCGAAGCTCGTCATCACGGCGCTCATCTGCTTCTTCCCGATCCTGATCAACACCGCCGCGGGCCTGCGGTCCGTGCCGCAGCCCGTGCTGCAGGTCTACAAGACGATCGATGCCTCCCGGTTCGAGATGCTCGTGCACCTGCGGATCCCGAACGCCCTGCCGTTCGTGTTCGCAGCCCTCCGGATCGTGTTCCCGCTGTCGATCATCGGCGCGGTCGTCGCGGAGCTGTCCGCCTCGGGTTCGACCGGCGGCCTCGGCACCGTGATCAGCACGGCGTCGTCGATGAACCAGCTCGAAGTCGTCTACGCGGCGATCGCGATCCTCGCGGTGATGGGCGTGGTCCTGCTCGCACTCATCACGGTCGTCGAGCGGCGCGTCCTGCACTGGCACCGCACCGCGAACGACTGACGCGCGGTCCGCCGGCCGCACCCCGCGGCCGCCCCGCGGCCCCGCCGCACCACCCGCCGGCGCGAGCCTGCCCGCGCGACGTCAGCCGTGCCTCCAGGCCGACGTCCGGCGACCCACAGCCCCCACAGACCCACCCGCACCACCTGCACCCGCACCCAGCCCTGCACCACCCATCCCTTCCCACAGGAGTGACCATGCAGCACCGCACCATGCAGCACCGCACCAAGGCCGCACTCGCGGCCCTCGCCACCGCCGTCGTCGCCCTCGCGCTCACCGGCTGCAGCACCGGCTCGAGCGCCGGCACCACCTCGTCCGAGGGCAGCGCGATCTCGGCCGAGCGGTGCAAGGAGAACAAGGACGCCGGCAAGATCACCTACCTGTCCGGCTACCAGTACCAGTCGTCGGCGTCGATCCTCGAGTACATCGCGGCGGACGAACTCGGCTACTTCAAGGACCTCTGCCTCGACGTGACCCTCAAGCCGGGCTCGGGTGACACCGCCCAGAACACGAAGCTCCTCGCCAGCGGCCAGGCCACCGTGTCCGCCGTCGCCGAGCAGGACCTCATCCAGGCCCGGGCGAACGGCATCGACATCACCGGGATCTCGTCGTACTCGAACGCCGGCCTCGACGTCCTGATGACGAACAAGGACATCACGAAGCTGCCGCAGCTCGACGGCAAGGTCGTCGGCCACAAGGGCTACGTGCCCGCCTCGGTCCGGGCGATGATGGAGAAGGCCGGCGTCGAGTGGGACTCCCTCACGCTCGTGAAGGAGGGCTACGACCCGTCCGTCCTGCCCCGCAAGCAGAACGGCCTCGAGGCGCTGACGGGCTTCGTGTCCAACGAGCCGAACCTGCTCAAGGCCGCCGGCGACGACGTCACCGTCTGGCAGCCCGTCGACTACGACATCCCCTCGTCGATCGGCGCGATGGCCGTGAACCCCGCCTTCGCGAAGGCGCACCCGACCGCGGTCGAGGACGTCCTGCGCGCAGCCCTGCACGCCTACGACTTCTGCTCCGCGAGCGAGGCGAAGACGAAGCAGTGCGTCGGGTACGCCGCGAAGCTGTCCGGCGCCACCTACGACACCGCCCAGAACACCAAGATCTGGACCACCGAGACGAAGGTCATCGCGGACAACCCGACGCCGGACCAGCCCCTCGGCGGGATCGACCCGGAGAACGTGACGAAGCTCGTCGACATGCTGCACCAGTTCGACATCGTCAAGAGCTCGGTCACCGCCGACGACGCGAAGAGCTGGTTCACGAACGAGTACATCGACGCGATCACGAAGGACGGCGAGACCGTGTGGCCCGCACCGTGAGCCCCGTCGTCACCGAGTGTTCCGCAACGACCAGAAAGGCGGCGTGAGATGCCCGCGAAGGAGTACGGGATCTTCCTCCCGATCGGCAACGGCGGGTGGATGCTCTCCACCACGGCACCCCACCCCGAGGCGACCTACGCCTGGAACAAGCGCGCGGCGCTCCACGCCGAGACGATCGGCCTGGACTTCGTGATGTCGATGGCGAAGTGGCGCGGCTTCGGCGGCTCCACCGACCACTGGGGCCGCTCCCTGGAGTCGATGACGATGATGGCCGGCATCGCCGAGGCCACCGAGCGGGTCAAGATCTGGGCGACGATGCACGCCAACGTCCACAACCCGGCGGTCGCCGCGAAGATGTACACGACGCTGCAGGACGTCTCCGGCGGTCGGGCCGGCATGAACATCGTCAACGGCGCCTACGCGGCGGAGTTCGAGCAGTTCGGGATCTGGGACGCGGCCCTCAGCCACGCCGACCGGTACCGGATGACGGAGCTCTGGACCGAGGCGGTCACGCGCCTGTGGACCGAGGACAGCGTGACGATGCACACGCCGTACTTCGACCTCGACGCGTGCGAGTCCCGCCCCCACCCCGCATCGCGGCCGACCATCATCAGCGCGGGCAAGTCCGAAGCGGCCCGGGCGTTCCAGGCGAAGCACGCCGACGGCGCCTTCCTGGCGGCGGACAGCCTGGACGAGATGCGCGACCTGTCCCGTGACGTCCACGACCGCGCCGCCGCCGAGGGACGCGAGTGCCGCACCTACTCGATGCTCACGGTCGTGCAGGGCGAGACCGACGCCGCCGCGCAGCGGAAGGTGCGCGAGTGGGGTGCCGGCGTCGACCGCGAAGCACTGGCCTCGATGCGGGCGTCGTGGGGCGTCCCCGCCGAGCAGGCGCGTGCCTGGGCGGACGGTGCTGCGGGCGAAGACGCGTTCCAGACCGCGTACGTCGCCGGATCCGCCGAGACCGTCACCGAGCACATCGAGTACATCGTCGACCGGGGCGAGCTCGACGGCCTGATGCTGATCTTCCCCGAGTACGACCAGGACATGGTGCTGTTCGGGGAGACCGTCCTGCCGGCGCTCCGCCAGCACGACGCGGCGGTCGTCCGGTGACCGGGGGACTCGACGCGGGCCGCGACCCGCGGCTGGCACAGCTGGTGTCCGCAGCGCTCTCGCCCGCGCTCGTCGTCGTCGACGTGCAGCGCGACTTCGGTGAGCCGGCGCGGATCGCCCCGTACGGACTCGACGACCGCGCGTCCGTCGCCGTGGACGCCGCCGTCACCCGCATCGGCTCGCTCGTCGACGAGGCCCGCGCAGCGGGCGTCCCCGTCGTCTGGGTCGAACTCGGCAGCGACCCGGCCCGGCCGTGGCGCTCCAGCACGTGGCTGCGCGGCGGTGACCCGGACGGCCCGATGCCGGACGACGAGCCGTGCCGGATCGGCACGGACGGAGCCGAGTGGTACCGCACGGCGCCCGCGCCCGGTGAGACACGCGTCGTCAAGCGCGGCTACAGCGGGTTCCTGGGCACCGACCTGGAGGCCCGGCTCACCGCCGCAGGGATCGGCTGGGTCACCGTCGTGGGACTCACGACCGAGTGCTGCGTCCTCGCCACCGCGCAGGACGCGATGCAGCTCGGCTGGCCCGTGGTGGTCCCGCAGGACGCCACCGCCGCGTACGACACCGACGTGCACGACGCCGCGCTCACCCTGATCGACCTCAACGTGGGCGTCGTGACCGACGCCGACGAGACGGTGGCGCTGTGGCGCGCGTCCGGCTCCGCGTCTGCGGCCACGTCTGCGTCCGCGTCTGCGTCTGCTTCGCCGGTGGGTGCCCGATGAGCGGCATGCACCTGGCCTACGACCTGTCCTTCACCCACACCGAGGGGCGGTGGGCAGCGGCCGGCAGCTGGGTCGGCCAGGACTTCCCCGACGTCCGCATGTACATGGAGGTCGCCCGGACGGCGGAACGTGCGGGTGTCGACATGCTGTTCTTCGGCGACGGGTCCGGTGTGCCGAGCACGTGGCGCGGCAGCATCGACCCGGCCGTGGAGTGGGGCATCCAGTGGCCCCGGCAGGACATGTCGCCCGTGATCGCCGCGATGTCCACCGTCACCGAGCACATCGGGTTCGGGCTCACCTACTCGTCCACGTTCACCCACCCCTTCTCCGTGGCCCGGCTGCTCAACTCGCTCGACCACGTCACCGGCGGACGGATGGCGTTCAACGTCGTCGCCTCGTCGCGGGGAGCGGACGCCGCGAACTACGGGTCCGACCACCTGATCGACCACGACCTGCGGTACGAACGGATGGAGGAGTTCATCGGCGTCTGCCGTGCACTCTGGGACTCCGTCGCCCCCGACGCGATCGTCCGCGACCGAGCGACCGGGCGGTTCGCCGACCCGGCAGGCGTGCACCCGATCGACCACGACGGCCGTTTCTTCAAGGTGCGTGGCCCGCTCGCGAGCGTCCCGAGCCCGCAGCGGCACCCCGTCGTCGTGCAGGCCGGCAACTCGCCGCGCGGCATCGCCGCCAGTGCGTCGTTCGCCGACCTGGTGTTCGGGTTCGGATCGAGCGTCGCCGGACAGCTCCGGCACCGGAACGCGCTCGACGCAGCGCTCACCGACGCCGGTCGGGACCCGTCCGGTGTCGGGATCCTCTGGGCGACCCAGGTCATCGTCGGCGCCACCGACGCCGAGGCCGCCACCCGCCGTGACTCGCTGCTGTCGTTCTGGAACCGCGAGGCCGTCGGCACCTTCATCTCGCACAACGCCGGGTACGACTTCTCCACGCTGCCGGCGACGTTCCGGCTCGGCGAGCTGCGCGACGAGATCGTCGCCGCGCAGGCGAGCCCGGCCGGCCTGGTCGGCAGCCTGGTCGCCGAGTTCGGCGAGGACCACACCATGGACCGCGACGACTTCTTCGAGCACGGCTGGCGTGCCGCGACGGGCCTCGACCACATGCTGGTCGGCGACGCCGCCGGGGTCGCCGACGCCCTGCAGGAGAACTTCGCGGCCACCGGCGGGCGCGGCGGCTACATGCTGTCCAGCCCGCTCGGCATGCCCACCGGGTTCGCCGACCTGAGCGAGCTGCTCGTGCCGGAGCTGCGTGCCCGTGGTGCCCTGGCGCCGCGGTACCCGGGGTCGACGCTCCGCGAGAACCTGGCGGTGTGAGGTGACCCCGGCCCGTCGGTGGCTCGCGCTCGGCGGGCTCTGCCTCGGCTTCTTCATGCTGCTGCTGGACAGCACGATCGTGTCCGTCGCCCTGCCGGACATCGGCAGCGACCTCGGCACCGACGCGTCGCTGTCGGTCTGGGTCAACAGCGCCTACCTGTTCGCGTTCGCCGTGCCGCTCCTCGTCGCCGGACGGCTCGGCGACCGCTTCGGGCACCGCCGGGTCTACCTGCTCGGGCTCGTCGTGTTCACCGTCGCGTCGGTCGGGTGCGCGTTCGCACCGGGGATCGGCGCGCTCATCGTCTGGCGTGCCGTGCAGGGCGTCGGCGCCGCGCTGCTGACACCCCAGTGCCTGACCGTCATCCGCTCGTTGTTCGAACCGCCCCGGCTCGCCGTCGCGCTCGCCGTCTGGAGCGCCGGTGGCGGTGCGGCGACCGTCGCCGGCCCGATCGTCGGCGGCGTGCTCGTCGAGGCGTGGGGCTGGCCGTCCGTCTTCCTGGTGAACGTGCCCGTCGGCATCGTCACCGCCGTCGCCGTGCTCCGGTTCGTGCCGGTGTCCCGACGCATCGCGGTGCCCCTGCCGGTGCTCGCCGTCGTCGGGGTGACCGCCGGGGTGTTCGCGGTCGTCGTGGGCGTCCAGGGCACGGGCGACGGCGTCCTCGCGGCACCCCTGCCGCGGGTCGGTCTGGTGGTGCTCGGCGCACTCGTCACCGCTGCGGTGCTCACGGTGCAGCGCCGCGCGGGGGACCGGGCGCTCGTTCCGCTCGCATTGTTCCGTGACCGCGGGTTCGTCACCGGCTCGTGGGGCGCGACCGCCGCGTCGTTCTGCGTCGGCTCTGCCCCGATCCCGCTCATGCTCGACCTGCAGGACGGACGTGGTCTCGGACCCGGCGCCGCGGCCCTCGTGCTCGTGCCGATGGGGGTCGCCTGCCTGGCCGCCGCACCGTTCGTCGGCCGCACGACGAACACCGCGGGCCCCCGTGCGACGGCGACCATCGGCGCCGTCCTGCTCGTCGTCTCGGTGGCGGTCACCGCCGTGCTCATCGGGACAGCGGCACCCCTCTGTGCGGTGGCGACGGCGTTCACCGGCTTCGGGGTCGCGAACGCGTTCGTCTGGTCCCCGTTCTCGCTCGCGGCGGTGCTCGGGGCCGGACCGGCGACCATCGGTGCGGCGTCGAGCACCTTCAACACCGTGAAGCAGCTCGGCGCCGTCCTGGGCAGCACGGTCACCGCCGTGCTGCTCGCGGTGTCGACCGACGCGGTCGCCCTCGGTGCCCTGGCGCTGGCGGCTCTCGGGGCACTCGTGGCAGCCGCGTCCCTGCCAGGGCGAGCGCCGGTGGTCCTGACCGGCGCGGTCGTGCACGGCGCCGGGGTCGGGCACGGGCTCGGGTTCCCGACCGCCAACCTGCTGCCCGACGACGGCGGCGCGGTGCCGTCGGACGGGGTCTACGTCGGCTGGCTCACCGCGCCGACGTGGTCCGGTGCCCGGGAGGCCCTCGTGTCGATCGGCAGCAACAGCACCTTCGCCGACCGGCCGCGCACCGTCGAGATCCACGTACTCGACTTCGACGGGGACCTGTACGGCACCCCCGTCGAGCTCACCGTCGGCCGTCGGCTCCGACGGCAGCGCACGTTCCCCGGGCCGGACGCCCTCGTCGCCGCGATGCGGGCCGACGAGCGCCGTGCCCGCACCCTGCTCGCCCGCTCCTGACCGAGGGATCCACCATGCAGCACGACTTCACCGACGACCCGCTCGACATCCGCGAGGCGATCGCCGAGGTCCCCTCCGTCGTGGCCGCCATCGCCGCACGGGTCGAGGGCGTGCCGGTCGTCATGGTGGCGACGTCGTTCACCGTCGGCGTCTCCTACGACCCGCCGCTCGCGACCGTCGCTGTGCAGCACTCGTCGACGACCTGGCCGGACCTGGCCGGGGCGCCGGTGCTCGGCATCTCCGTGCTCGCCGAGGGGCACGCGGCGCAGACCCGGCAGCTGGCCTCCCGCGACCGGGCACAGCGACTGGTCGGCGTGCCGCACGTCGACACCGGGTCGGGGGCCGTGCTGCTCGACGGCGCCCACTCGTGGCTGGAGTGCTCGGTCGAGGCCGTCCACCGCGCGGGCGACCACGACATCGTGGTGCTGCGGGTGCTCCGCTTCGCCCGCGACCGCGCCAACGCGGCGCTCGTGTGGCACCGGCCCGCTCGACGGCCAGCAAGCGCCACCGCCTGACGTTCTTTCCCAGGACGCGGGCGATGGGAAGCGGAATCGGGTGTACCTGGTCAGAAGTCCTGGCCCGGTACGCCCGAAACGACTCGGTACGCGGCACGACCCCGCGCGACGCCCCTCAGGAGGCCAGCGCCGCCATCTCGCGCACCACGGCCCGGAGCCGCACCGCGAGCTCGTCGTTGCTCCGCACGGAGTCGCGGTGGGCTGCCTCGCTGAGCGCTGACATCACGAGCGTCACCGCGGTGCGTGCGGTCTGGTCGTCGGTCCGGGTGCCCACGACGCTGAGCAGGGACTGGCGCGACTCGGCCATCCACCGCATCACCATCGAGGACATCTCGGGCCGGAGCACCAGCAGCTCCTTCATCCGTCGGCGGTCCTGGGACAGCGGTACGGTCGCCGCGACGAGGGTGCAGAGGTCGTCGACCAGGCCGCCCTGGGCCTCGGCGAACCACGCGGCGGAGGGCTCCGGGACCTCGACGGAGTCGAGTCCGAGGGCGGCGTGCGCCTTGGACGAGAAGTAGTTGAAGAAGGTGCGGGGCGAGACGTCGGCATCGGCGCAGATCTGCTCGATGGTGACGCCGTCCAGCCCGTGCGCGGACACCAGTGTCAGGGCCGCGTCGTGCAGCGCCTGCCGGGTCTGCTGCTTCTTGCGCTCCCGCAGGGTGCACGGCTCCGTCGCCGCTGCAGCTGCCGGGGTGGTGATCACGTGGACTCCTGGTGGTGGTGGGGGTGGTGGGCCGCCCGTGCCGGAAAGGGGGCACGGCACGGACGGCCCGGTCGGTCACCGACGGTGCGTCGGTGTGGATCCGGTCGGTGTGGATCCGGTCATCGGACCGGTGAACGAGCCGGCGTCGGCAGCGGCGGCGCCGGCTTCGGCCTCGAGCTGGGCCTCGGCAGACAGGTCGGCACGCTCCTGCAGGGCGGAGCGCTGGCGCAGCGGCGGCACCCGGAAGAACCAGGTGAGCACGAACGCGAGCAGGATCACCCCGAGGCCGACCCAGTAGATGGTCACGGACGAGGCGTTGAAGCCCGCCATGAACGGCCGGGTGAGGCGGCTGTCGGCACCGGTCAGGAACGAGGTGTCGTTCGTGCTGGTGGCGCTGTCGCTCGTGGTGTTGCCGTCGTCGATCTTCTCCGCGAGCTCCGGGGTGAGCTCGTCGACCCAGTAGGAGCGCTGCGAGGCGTTCGACCAGTCGACGGACACGGTGCCGTCCTGCACGCTGGCGTGTGCCTGGTCGGCGACCTGCTCGAGGGCGGACTGCTCGGCCGCCGGCGTCGCCGCTGCGACCTGCTGGTCGATGGCGGACTGGGCCGAGGCGGCGGGGACCGCACCGGCGGCGACCTGCTGCTGCACGGCTGCCGTGACCTGCTCGGTGACCGCGGCGTCGGCGGCCTGCGTCGCCTTCGCGGAGGCAGCGTCGAGCTGCGACTGCACGGTCTTCGTCAGCGGGGTGACGACGGGCGTCCAGATCTTGTCCATCGCGCCCTGGTTCGCCTTCGCGCTGGCGACGGTGGGGTTGAGCGCGGCGTTGAGCGCCGGGCCGAGGTCCTTCTCGTTCGTGGTCGCGTGCAGGATGTTCGCCGGCATCACCGAGAACAGGATCGACAGCAGGACGGCGGTGCCGAGCGTTCCACCGATCTGCCGGAAGAACGTGGCGGACGACGTGGCGACGCCCATGTCACGGGCCTCGACGGAGCCCTGCGAGGCCAGGGTCAGCGACTGCATGACCGAGCCGAGGCCGAGGCCGATCAGGAACATGCCGATCATCAGGAACCAGAGCGGCTTGTCGATCGACATGAAGGTCAGGACGACGTAGCCGGCGGACACGAGCGCGGTGCCGATGACCGGGAAGATCCGGTAGCGGCCGACGCGGGCGACGATCTGACCGCTCGTGATCGAGGCGATCATGAGCCCGCCGACCAGGGGCAGCGTGGCGAAGCCGGACTCGGTCGGGGTGAGCCCCACGACGATCTGCAGGTAGAGCGGGATGGTGAGCATCGCACCGAACATCGCGAAGCCGACCAGGAACCCGATGACGGTCGCCATCGAGAACGTGCCCGAGCGGAAGAGCTTGAGCGGGATGATCGCCGCGTCGCCCATCTTCGACTCGATGAGCAGCAGCCCGATCAGGCCGACGACCCCGACGACGTAGCAGGCGATGGCGGCGGGGGAACCCCAGCCCCAGATGCGGCCCTGTTCGGCGACGAGCAGCAGCGGCACGAGCGTGACGATGACGGCGGTCGCGCCCCACCAGTCGACCTTGGGCTTCGCGTCGTCGGCACTGTGCACCTTCGGCAGGTGCAGGAAGACGATGACCATGAGGAGCGCGGCGACGCCGATCGGCACGTTGATCAGCAGGACCCAGCGCCATCCCGTGATCCACAGGATCTCGGAGGAACCGGCGAGCAGCCCGCCGATGAGCGGCCCGATGACGGACGAGATGCCGAACACGGCGAGGAAGTAGCCCTGGTACTTGGCACGTTCGCGCGGGGCGAGGATGTCGCCCATGATCGCGAGCGGCAGCGACATCAGCGCACCGGCACCGATGCCCTGCACGGCGCGGAAGGCCGCGAGCATGAGCATCGAGGTGGACATCGACGACAGGACGGCACCGAGGATGAACACGACGATGCCGAAGATGTAGAGGGGCCGGCGGCCGAAGATGTCGGAGAGCTTGCCGTAGATCGGCGTCGCGATCGTCGAGGTGATCAGGTAGGCCGTGGTGACCCAGGCCTGCTGGTCGAGGCCGTGCAGGTCGTCGCCGATGGTGCGGATCGCCGTGCCGAACACCGTCTGGCCGAGGGACGACAGGAACATGCCCGCCATCAGGCCGTAGATCACCAGGAGGATCTGGCGGTGGGTCATCAGGGGCTGCGGGCCGGTCCCGCCGGAGGCTGCTGGGGCCTCGGCGGTGTGCCGACCGTGCTGCACCTGGACGGGTGCGGTGGCGGTCATCGAACTCCTTTTTCGCGCTGTGTAACTTTGCAGACCGCGCAACGATACATCTGTTGCTTCCAGCAAGCAACTAAATGTGCCCACTACGCTGGCCCCATGTCCGACGACCGGCGTGCCGCCGAGCGACTCCTGCGATCCCAGCTCGACCGGCTGTGGGTCCGGCAGACCCTGCGTTCCTCGCTCATCGAGTCCCGCGGCGGCCTCGACCCGACCGCGCGGGTGATCCTGCGAGCCGTCGCCGGTCACGGACCGGTCCGGGCGACCGCGATCGCCGACGCGACGGGCCTGTCCCGCCCGGTGATCAGTCGCCGGGTGGCGTCGCTGGTCGAGGCCGAGCACCTGGTCGGCTCGCCGGACCCCGCCGACGGCCGAGCGACCCTGGTCTCGCTCGCACCCGCGGGCAAGCAGTTGCTCGACCAGCTCGACGCCGCCGGTGCCGAGGTCTTCGACGACCTCACCGAGGAGTTCGCCTCGGACGAGCTGCGCTCGCTCGCCGAGATGCTCACGCGGCTGAACGACCGGGCCGACGCGGTCCTCGGGATCGGCACCACACGCCCGTGACGTGACCCGGCCGTCACTGCGGAGCGTGCATTCGAGATACCGTTGGTGTATGAGCACGGACACCGCCACCACCACCGAGACCACCGACGAGGGGCCCGTGGTGACCTTCGCCGATCTCGGCCTGAGCGATGCTGTGCTCAAGGCCGTCAAGGACATCGGCTACGAAACCCCTTCCGCCATCCAGGAAGCCACCATCCCCACGCTGCTCGACGGCCGCGACGTCGTCGGCCTCGCGCAGACCGGAACCGGCAAGACCGCCGCCTTCGCGCTGCCGATCCTGTCCCGCATGGAGCCCGGCAGCAAGAAGCCGCAGGCCCTCGTGCTGTCCCCGACCCGCGAGCTCGCCCTGCAGGTGTGCGAGGCGTTCGAGCAGTTCGCGTCGCACATGAAGCACGTCCACGTCCTGCCGGTCTACGGCGGCCAGGCGTACGGCGTGCAGCTGTCCGCCCTGCGCCGCGGCGTCGACGTCATCGTCGGCACCCCCGGTCGCATCATGGACCACCTGGCGAAGGGCACGCTCGACCTGTCCGAGCTGAAGTACCTCGTGCTCGACGAGGCCGACGAGATGCTGAAGATGGGCTTCGCCGAGGACGTCGAGACGATCCTGGCGGACACCCCCGACGACAAGCAGGTCGCCCTGTTCTCCGCGACCATGCCCGCCCAGATCCGCCGCATCTCGCAGCAGTACCTGACGGACCCGGCCGAGATCACCGTCAAGACCAAGACGAAGACCGCCGCGAACATCACGCAGCGCTACCTGATGGTCGCGTACCCGCAGAAGGTCGACGCCCTGACCCGCATCCTCGAGGTCGAGGACTTCGAGGGCATGATCATCTTCGTCCGCACCAAGAGCGAGACCGAGACCCTGGCCGAGAAGCTCCGGGCCCGTGGCTACGCCGCAGCCGCCATCAGCGGTGACGTCGCCCAGGCCCAGCGCGAGCGGACCGTCAACCAGCTGAAGTCCGGCAAGCTCGACATCCTCGTCGCCACCGACGTCGCCGCCCGTGGCCTCGACGTCGACCGCATCACCCACGTCGTGAACTACGACATCCCGGTCGACATCGAGTCCTACGTGCACCGCATCGGCCGCACCGGTCGTGCCGGCCGCTCGGGCGACTCGATCAGCTTCGTCACCCCCCGCGAGCGTCGCCTGCTCTCCGCGATCGAGCGCCACACGAAGCAGCCGCTCACCCAGATGCAGCTGCCGACGATCGACGACGTCAACGAGACGCGCCTGACCCGCTTCGACGACGCGATCACCGCGGCGCTCGAGGACCAGGGTCGCATCGCCGCCTTCCGCGACGTCATCGCGCACTACGTCGAGCACCACGACGTCCCCTCGGACGACGTCGCCGCCGCCCTGGCCGTCGTGGCGCAGGGCGACTCGCCGCTGCTCCTGACCGCAGCCGACGACGCCCTCCGCACGCAGATGGAGCGCGACGCCCGCCGTGGCGAGCGCGACGACCGTGGCGCACGCGACGACCGTGGCCCGCGCAGCGACCGTGGTGGCGACCGCGAGCGTGCGCCCCGCCGTTCGCAGCCGATGACCGCCTACCGCATCGAGGTCGGCCGTCGTCACCGCGTCGAGCCGCGCCAGATCGTCGGCGCCCTGGCGAACGAGGGCGGCCTGCGCCGCGACGACTTCGGTGCGATCCGCATCCAGCCGGACTTCTCCATCGTCGAGCTGCCCGCCGACATGGACGGCGGCGTGCTCGACCGCCTGACCGACACCCGGATCAGCGGCAAGCTCATCGAGATCAAGCCCGACCGCCGTGGTGGTGGCCGCCGGTACGAGGACCGCGACCGCGCGCCCCGCGACGACCGTCCGGAGCGCAAGCCGCGCTACTGACGCGAGCCGCGTCCTGGGCGCGAGCCGCGTCCTGGACGCGACCCCATCCTGACGGGAGGTGGGCCCCACCAGCCGGTACCGGCGCACCGCGCCAGCGGGGTGACGGCCGTGCCTGGAGGGACGGTGCCAGCTGGCACCGTGCCTCCCGTCCGTCGTCCGGTCGCGTCTCCCGCCGCGTGCCGCCCCGCGTGCCGGCGTTGCGTCACCAGCCTTGCGGTGCGGGGAACCGCAGATCACGCTCGGATCCGTTCCCCTGGCGCCCGAGCGGTGCTGTGATACCTGGAGCCGTGACGCAGGGAGCCGCGGAGAAGGCAGGGGAACGAACGTGTACCGAGCACTCATCACCGTCGCAGCAGCGGCGGCGCTCGTCATCGGGGGAGTGGCGCCGGCGACGGCAGCCCCCTCGTCCTCGGCGCCCGGAGCGCCCACCACCGTCCGGGTCACCGGAGCCGGCGACAGCGCGACCGTGACCTGGGGCGCCCCGAAGACCGGCGCGAAGGTGACCGGCTGGAAGGTCACGATCGCCCCCGCGCAGCACCAGCCCGGCAACGGCGTCGACCGGCTGCCGGCGAAGGCGCGGTCCGACCGCTTCGGTGACCTGACCCCGAAGACGACCTACCGCTTCTCGGTGCGCGCGATCGGCGCGAAGAAGACCGGCCGCACGATCCTGGTCCGCTACACCACGCCGTCCGTGGTCGACACGACGCAGTCGCTGTTCGCCCTCGACGCTTCCGGCAACGTCGTGCGGTTCGCCGAGGACGGTTCCGGCGCCGGGAAGGTCGTCGCGGCCAACGGGACGGGCTTCGCCGCGGACGACGTCGGCGACGTGTTCACCCCGTCGGCCGACCACACCGCCATCCTGTTCCACCCCGCCGACGGCAGCGCGACGCGGACCCTGGCGACCGGACTGCACCTGACGCCCGACCTGCGCGCCGACGTCGCGGGAAACCTGTACTGGATCGACTCGGTGTCCGGGGCGGTGCAGAAGCTCCCCGTCGGCAGCTCGACCGCCACGACCGTGCTCGACCTGGGTGGCACAGCGAGCGGCAGCGACCAGCGTTTCTGGACGGTCACCTCGGACGGCAAGGTCGTCGTGTTCGGTGGGCCCGCAAGCAAGACGTACGTCAAGGGCACCGGCATCGCACCCCGCTCGCTCACCTCGACGTCCGGTCTCGGCATCGGGTACCCCGCAGCCGTCCTGGCCGACTCGCACGGCAACGTCTACCTCGACATCCGTTCGCCCGGCGCCGCCGGGTCGTGGGCCTGGTACCTGCTGAAGCCCGGTGCCACGGCACCGAGCGTCATCGAGCCGCGGCTGGCGTTCGAGTACGGTGCCGCCAACGCCGACGGGTTCTCGCTGCTGCAGTCCGCCGAGTGGTGCGCTGCTCCCGCCGAGTACCCGACCAGCCACACCGGCTGCAAGGTCGACCGCACGATCCCGGACAAGCTCGTGGTCGGGGCTGGTGGGAAGTCCACCGTGGCGGTCTCCGGCATCACGGCGGGTTCGCGTGGCCCGAACACGGGCGCCGCCTCCGACGACGGGGACGTGTTCGTGGACGTCGACAGCGGGCCGTCGGCCGGGCTGTGGCGTGTGCCGGCCTCCGGCGGGGCTGCGCAGCAGCTGTCGTCGGCGCAGTACTCGCGGCTGCTGGTGATCTGACCGGCAGACCGAGGCAGGACGGGGTGGGACGCAACGGCGCGTCCCATCCCGTCCTGTGTTGTGGGCGCGAGGCGGGGCGGGCGTGCGGCGGGGCCCGAGGTTCCGAGATCTCGGAACCCCGGCGCTCTCTCGGTCGATCCGTGGAACCTCGGCGGGTCACCGGCGGCATGTTGTGGAACCTCGGCGCCGCCACCCGCCAGCCGTCCAGCCGTCCCGCCATCACCGCCCCCGCCCGGCACCCCGCCACCGCCGCCCCGCCCGGCACCCCGCCGCCTCACGCCACCCCCGCCACGGTCCGGCGACACACCTCGTCCCACGGGGTCGGCTCGATGCCGAACACCGCGCGGCTCTCGGCATCGTCGACCACGTACGGCGCGGTCCACTGGTAGCTCATGTCGGCGAGCTCCCGCATCATCGGCGACACGAGCCCGAGCGCACGGATCGCCCCTGCGGGCATCCGGTGGACGGGCACGGGTGGCTTGCCGGCCGCGGCCAGCACGTCGGTGAGCGCCTGCCGCTGGGTACGAGGAGGGTTGCTCGGCACCATCCACGTGCGGCCGTACGCGCGCTCGTCCGAGGCTGCCGCCACCAGGGTCCTGGCGACGTCGAGCACGTCCGTGAAGGTGTGCGGCAGGTCGGTCCTGCCGATCATCGTCACGGCCTTCCCCTGCAGTGCGGCCGGCAGCACCCGGGTGACGTGCCCGTTCGCTCCGATGCCCGGCCCGACGTAGTCCGAAGCGCGGACCTCGACCGTGCGGACCCGTCCGGCCCGGTGCGCCGCCAGCGCGTCCGCCCACAGCCGCGCGCGGAGGATCCCCTTGTGGTCGGTCGCCGCGTCCGGGGTGTCGGGGCGCATCGGTCCGTCGACCGGGCCGTACGGGTACAGGTTCCCGGTGATGGCGTAGACGGCTCCGGTCCGCTCGGCAGCGGTCAGCATCGACGCCGCGAGCGGTGGCCACGTGCGCTCCCACCGGGTGTAGTCGCCGGGGTTCGCGCAGTTGTACAGCACGGCGGCGCCGTCGGCCGCCCGGGTGAGGGCGACCGCGTCGGAGGCGTCGAGGGCGAGGTGATCGACCCCCGACAGGCCGGTGTCGCGACCCGAGCGGGTGGCGACGGTGACGTGCTCGCCGCGCTCGGCGAGCAGCGCGGCGACGTGGCGGCCCACCGGGCCGGCGCCGATGACGAGGTGGTTGTGCGACATGGTCCCTGCTTCCGTTCTGGTTGCGAGAGCGGTGCTCTCGCAACCAGGATGCGCGCTCGGACACGAAAGAGCAAGAGCACTGCTCTCATTTGTGTGCAGTGCTCTCGTGTGGCATGGTGACACGATGGCACCGACAGCACGCGAGCTCGCCCGGCGGACGATCCGAGCGGACATCCTGGCGGCCGCGCGCACCCGCCTCACCGACGAGGGGCCCGCAGCGCTCAGCCTCCGAGCCGTCGCCCGCGACGTCGGCATGGTGTCGTCCGCGGTGTACCGGTACTTCCCGAGCCGCGACGACCTGCTCACGGCACTGCTCATCGTCGACTACGACGAGCTCGGCGCAGCGGTCGAGGCTGCTGACGCCGCGGCCGGCCCGGAACCCGGTGCACGCTGGGTCGCCGCGTGCCGCGCGATCCGGTCCTGGTCCGTCGCGCACCCGGGCGACTTCGCGCTGCTGTTCGGGTCGCCCGTGCCGGGCTACGCCGCACCGCGCGAGACGGTCGTGCCCGCCGCGCGGACGACGCTCGCGCTGGTGCGGGTGGTCGCCGATGCGGTCGCGCCCGGCGGGGACGTCACGTCGGCGTCGGGGGCGGACGGGAGGCTCGGATCACCCGCCGCGCCCTCGGCGGCTCCCGGGGTGGCCGGCCCCGCCGTCGCGGATGCAGTGGCCACCCTGCGGTCGTTCGGCATCGCCCTGCCCGACGAGGTCCTGGTCCGCACCCTGATGGCCTGGTCGACGGTGTTCGGGACGATCTCGTTCGAGCTCTTCGGCCACTTCGTCGGCTCGGTGTCCGACGGCGCCGCCTACTTCGACCAGGTGATCGCGCGGCTCGCCGACGACCTCGGGTTCGCCGCCGCGTTCTGACCCGGTCGTGCGGGTCTGCCCAGGCCGTTGTCCACGACTCGCACTCCGGGCCTGACAGAGTGCCGGTCACTGCGGTAGACAGGTCCCTACGCCGAGGTCGTGCCCGACGACCGGAGCGGACGGCCGGCACGGTGCCCTCTGGGCAGCGGCCGGACGGCACCACACCCGGGCGTGCGCTGCGGCCGGGGTCCGCGCGGATCAGGAGGCACCCTTGCGACGCAGCTCGGCCGGCGACCCCGCAGACGGAGTGACCGGGTGACGGCGCTCGAGGTCAGCCGCCAGGACCGCCGCCGGCTGACCACCGGCACGGCCCGACGACGACTCGTCACGGTGCGCACGGTCGCACTCCTGGCGTCGATCGCCGGTGTGAACTACGTCGTCTGGCGCTGGGCCGCCTCGGTGAACTGGCACTCCTGGTGGATCGCCGTGCCGCTCATCCTGGCCGAGACCTACAGCGTGATCGACTCGCTCCTGTTCGCCTTCGGGGCGTGGCGCCTGCGGGAGCGCGGTGAGCCCCCGACGAAGCCGTCCTCCGATGTCACGGTCGACGTCTTCATCACCACCTACAACGAGCCCGTCGAGATGGTCGTGCGCACGGCGCGTGCGGCGCAGGCGATCACGCACCCGCACACGACGTGGATCCTCGACGACGGCAACCGCCCCGAGATGCGTGCGGCCGCCGACTCGCTCGGCATCGGCGTCATCACCCGTGGTGCCGACTGGATCGACCGTCCCCGGCACGCCAAGGCCGGCAACCTCAACAACGCCCTGCTCGCGACCCAGGGCGAGTTCCTGCTCATCCTCGACGCCGACCAGGTACCAGAGCCCGGCATCCTCGACCGCACGCTCGGCTACTTCAAGGACCCGCGGATGGCGCTCGTGCAGACGCCGCAGTGGTTCGAGAACGTTCCCGAGGCAGACCTGCTCGGCAGCCAGGCGCCGCTGTTCTACGGGCCGATCCAGCAGTCGAAGGACGGCTGGAACGCCGCGTTCTTCTGCGGGTCGAACGCGATCCTGCGGCGCGAGGCCCTGATGCAGCTCGGCATCTCCCGCTACGTGGTCGAGGTCGAGGCCTCGGTGCAGCGGACGATCACGACCTCGCGGAAGCTGTTGGCCCGTGCGCGTGAGACCGAGACGGCCCCCCGGGTACTCGGCGCGCTGGACGAGGCCGAAGCCGTCGTCGACCGCGCCCGCGACCAGGTCCGGGCCGGTGAACCGCTCGGCGACGTCACCTACGCGTTCCAGCGGGGGATCGACACGATCGCCTTCCGGTTCGCCGCCGCCGACCTCGAATCGGTGCGGAACGACCTGCAGGAACTCGCCGCGATGTCGACCGACGCGAACACCTTCGCCGGGCTCGACGACGCCGCGCTCGACGTGCTCGGGCGGCGCGACGCATCGCCGGTTGCAGCCATCGAGTCGATCGCGGTCCTCGCACGGGCACTCGACGTCAACCGCGACGACGAGGCGCAGCCGATCATGCCGCTGGCGACGATCTCGGTGACCGAGGACATGGCCACCGCCATGCGGCTGCACGGGCTCGGCTGGAAGTCGGCGTACCACGACGAGATCCTGGCGAAGGGCCTGGCGCCGGAGGACCTGCCGACCATGCTCGTGCAGCGGCTCCGGTGGGCGCAGGGCACCATGCAGGTGTTCTTCCGCGAGAACCCCCTGGTGCAGAAGGGCCTGTCCTGGGGCCAGCGCCTGATGTACTTCTCGACGATGTGGAGCTACCTGTCCGGGTTCGCCGCGATCGTCTACATCGCTGCCCCGGTGCTCTGCCTGTCGTTCGGAGTCGTCCCGGTGCAGGCCTACAGCGTCGACTTCTTCGCACGGCTGATCCCGTTCCTCGTGCTCAACCAGCTGCTGTTCTGGGTGGTGGCCGCCGGCAGACCGACGTGGCGCGGGCAGCAGTACTCGCTCGCGCTCTTCCCGGTGTGGATCGAGGCGGTGACGAGTGCGTTCGAGAACGTGTTCCGCGGCAAGCCGCTCGGGTTCCGGGTCACGCCGAAGGTGCGTGACGAGACCGAGCAGAAGCCCCGGTGGGACCTCGTCAAGCCGCAGCTCATCGCGATGGGGGCGCTGGTCGCGGCACTGCTCCTGATCGGCATCCGCTACCTGACCGGGCAGGCGTCGGGCATCGCGCCGCTCGTCAACACCGCGTGGGTCGTCTTCGACCTGTTCATCTTCAGCATCGTGATCCGGGCCGTGCTCTACCGCGGCCCGGGCACGGGAGTCCAGTCAGAGCACGAGTCGAGCACCGCCGGAGGACCACTGTGAGCGCCGAGACCACCTTCGACGTCGCCGCGACGCCCGTGTCGCTCGACGAGGTCCAGGATCGCTTCGGCGCCTGGTGGGACGGGCTCGGCATCGACGATGCCCGGCTCCGCTTCGCGCTGGAGACCGCGCTGGCCGAGGTCGCCGCGAACATCGTCGAGCACACCGCGCGTTCCGACCAGGAGGCCGGTCGGCGCTACACCGTGCGACTCGAGTCGACCGACCGGGCGCTCACCGCGGAGCTCACCGACAACGGTCTGCCCGTGGACATCGACCTGAGCGCCGTCACGATGGCCGACGTCGAGCAGGAGAGCGGACGCGGCCTGGCGCTCGCGATCGCCGCCCTCGACCGGCTGGAGCACCGGCACGAGCACGGACACAACGTCTGGACGCTGGTGTGCGACCGGTGAGGCTGCTGGCGGCCCGCGTGGTCGCCGTCCTCGTCACGATCGCGACACTCCTGCTCGGCGGTGCACTGCCGGCGTCCGCGGTGACGGTGCACACGGCCGCGGCGACGGAGCCGGCGAGCGGGACGACCTGGTTCGGCCCGGACCTCGACTGGGGCGACGACTCCCCGGCGGGGTACGAGGGACGGCTCGGTGCGACGCCGTCGATGTACGGGGTGGAGATCGACTACCCGCTCGACCGCTCGGCCCGGCGGGAGCTCCTCCGCGCGACGCGTGCCGCGGCGACGCAGGGCGCGGTCCTCGTCGTGAGCCTCGAGCCCGGGCAGTCGCTCCGTTCGCTCGACGCCGCCGACGCCCGCGCCGCGAACACCGTGTTCCAGGAGATCCACGACCAGTACGACACCCAGGTGCTCGTGCGGTTCGCGCCGCAGATGAACGGCACGTGGGTGCGCTGGGGGCAGCAGCCGACCCAGTTCGTGCAGGCGTTCCGGACGCTCGCGACCGCGGTGCACGGCGGCGACTCCGACGCGCGCATGGTGTGGTCGCCGTCGTACGGCGCCGGGTACCCGTTCGGCGGGTCCGCGGGACGTCTGGCGGACCTCTCCGCGACCGACGTCGCGAAGCTCGACACCAACGGCGACGGCGAGCTGACCGCGGCCGACGACCCCTACGAGCCGTACTGGCCAGGCGACGCCTCGGTGGACTGGGTCGGCTTGTCGATGTACTACTTCGGCAAGGGCAAGTCGACCGAAGCCGCCGGTCGTGACGTCCCCCTCACCCGCAACGACGTGCCGGAGCGCGGCGAGGTCGAGTCCCGGTTCGACGAGACGTGGGGCTACGAGCAGCAGCAGGCGGACAGCTTCTACGACCGCTTCGCCGTCGACGGTGACCGGTCGATGCTGCTCGACACCGGTGCGCTGTACGACCACACCCGCCGGGGCGATGCGGAGCTCCCGGTCAAGCAGGGCTGGTGGCGGCAGGTGATCACCTCGGTCCAGGACCGCCCGTTGATCCGGGGCGTGACCTTCCTCGAGACGAACCGCCGCGAGCCCGAGGCCGGCAACCGTGTCGCCGACTGGCGCGACACCGCGGTACCGGGGATCGCCGGTTCGTTCCGCACCGACCTCGAGCGCGGCGACCACTTCGCCTTCGGGCCCGTCACCGACCGCATCACCACGCAGCAGGGCAACGCCGCGACCGACCAGCAGTACGACACCGGCGGCGACCAGATGGCGTGGATCGTCTGGGTCGCCGTGGGCCTGGCGGTGGTGTTCCTGCTGAGCGGGCTGTTCGGGCGGTTGCTGCCGAGCTGGCGCTACCCCGACGACGGGAAACCCGGGCGCGACCTGCGGCTCGACCTGTTCCGCGGGTTCATCATCCTGGCGGTGGTGATCACCCACATCGAGATCGGCGGGCCGTACTCGTACCTCACGCTGCACGCGGTCGGTGCGATCACCGGCGCCGAGATGTTCGTGTTCCTGTCCGGCATGGTCCTCGGCATGACGTACCCGTTCGCCATCAAGAAGTTCGGCGAGTGGGCGGCCGCGATCGGGGCGTGGAAGCGTGCCCGCAAGCAGTACCTCGTCACGCTCGTGGTGATCGCGGTCGTCTTCGCGCTGAGCTTCGTCCCGTTCCTGAACACCGACGCGATCACGACGTTCACCGACCGGGGGACCGGAACCGGCGGCGTCGGTGCCGAGGGCCGGGTGTACGACCTGTACCCGAACGCGATGCAGCTGCTCGGCTACCCGCCGCCGTGGTACGCCATCCGACAGTTCCTGCTGCTCGAGATGGGCCCGTGGCCGTTCAACATCATGGGCCTGTTCGTGGTGCTGAGCCTGTTCATCCCGCCGCTGCTCTGGCTGATCCGCCGCGGCTTCTGGTGGGTGGTGCTCGTCGTGAGCTGGGCGCTCTACGTGTTCCAGGCACTCAACCCGGAGTTCCGCCCGCTGAACTCGCAGTTCGAGGCGGTGTTCCCGCTGCTCACCTGGCAGGTCGTGTTCACCCACGGGCTCGTGCTCGGGTACTACCGACGGCAGATCATCGGCGCGCTCACCGGGTGGCTCGGCAAGGTCCTGGTCGGCATCGGTGTCGGCGGCTACGCGGCGTTCCTGGTGTACGTCTGGGCGGCGAACCACGCCGGCTTCACACCGGTGCCGTTCCCGGCGTCGATGTACGAGGACCTGTACAACACGGCGTACCAGCGGGTGGACCTGCAGTGGGGCCGACTGGTCGACATCGCGTTCTTCGCGATCGTGTCGTACGCGATCCTGACGGTGTTCTGGAAACCGATCTCGGCGGCGATCGGGTGGCTCTGGATCCCGATCGGGCAGGCGAGCCTCTACGTCTTCGTGTGGCAGGTCTTCTTCGCGCTGGCGATCGCGTCGATCCCCGGCGTGCCGTGGGGCGACTTCTGGATCGGCTTCGTGGTGCACTCGGCGTTGATCCTGCTGGCCTGGTACATGGTCCGCAAGAAGTTCCTGTTCTCGGTCATCCCGCGCTGACGCGCCGTGGGTTCAGTGCGGGACGACCGGGTGGTCCTGGTCGTGACCGTCCCACAGGTCGCCGCACTCGACGGGCTCCGCGCCCGACGACGCGAGCCACGGGCCGGCGCCGTGCGCGGGGTCGCGGGACAGCGCGGCGACCAGCGCGGCGCGGTGCTGGGAGCCGACGACCACCGGGTGTCCCGGTACGCCGTGGTGGACCGCACGGCGGAGCGCCGTCGGGTGGTCGCCGTCGCCGATCACCCGCCGGACGGCCGACGCGGGCAGCCCCGGCAGGTCGACCAGGGAGACGCAGGCCGTCGCCGGACCGGTGACGGCCGCGAGCCCGACGGCGAGCGACGCGCCCGGCCCCGCTGCCCAGTCGTCCGCGACGACGATGGTGACCCCGTCCACGGCGGGCACGAGGGCCCGCGCCCGGTCGGCGGCGGCACCGAGGACGACGACGACCTGGTCGCAGCCGCCGAGGAGGAGTGCGTCGACGCCGAGGTGCAGCCACGGGGTGCCGTCCGGCTCGGCGACCAGCGCCTTCGGCTGCCCCATCCGCGCCCCCGCACCGGCGGCGAGCAGCACGCCCACCACGTCGGTCACACGAACGCCGGCACCGACGTCCACGCAGCAGGGGCCTCCGCGACGCCGTCGCGCACGACGGTGCCGGAGATGAGGCCGTAGGGCCGGTCGGCGGCGAAGAACACCTCGCCGGGGTTGTCCAGGCCGAACGGTGCGAGGTCGACCAGGAAGTGGTGCTTGTTCGGCATCGAGAACCGCACCTCGGCGATCTCCGGGAACGCCTCGATCGCCGAGCGGCCCATCGCGAACAGGGTCTGCTGCAGCGCCAGGGAGTGCAGCTCGGCGAACGTCGCGAGCATGCGGTCGAGGACGCCGGCGTACACGGCGTCGTAGTCGATGCCCGCCGCCACCGCCTCGGGTGTGTACCGCCAGCGGGCCGTCACCGAGGTCGCGAGGATCCGGTCGTCGGTCTCCGCGAGCGTCGTGTACCCGTCACGCGGGAACCCGTGGAACTCGCTGCCCGTCGACTTCAGGACCGTCAGGTCGGTGACCCCGGCGAGCACGTGCACGTCGTCGCCGTCGACCTGCACCACGGCCGTGCGGGTTCCGCGGCCGGCCCGGACGAACGAGTGGTCGTGCTCCCGGCCGTCGACGACGATCCGCTCCCACGTGTGCTGCTCGGCCGACAGGGTGGAGCCGTCGTACCAGTCGAAGGCGGTGCTGAAGTGCCGGCCGAGTCGCAGCAGGAACTCCTCCGGCGTCCCGACCCCGTGCTCCTTCGCGAAGGCGTAGACCGTGTTCTTCTGCGTGTCCGTCGCGACGACCTTCGCGTTGTCGCCCTCGGTGTACGAGTCGGCCAGCGCCGCGCCGCGCAACTGCGTCGTGACGGTCAGGTCCTCGATCTCGTGCCGGTCGGTGTCGCGCGTCACCCGGACGAGCCGGACCTCGGCCTTGCCGTACTGGTTCGCACCGAGGCGGACGGTCGTGGTGGTGGGGACTGGCTGGACGTCGGTGATCTCCATGGAGGCGACGATGACATCCGCGTGTTTCGGCGGTGGGTCGAACACGTCACGACCTCCGCCAGCGGCCACGGCCCGGTCGTGACGCAGCCGTCGAACGCCCGTAACCACACGGAAACACCCGTTCCATAGCGTTGCCGTCACGACGCACCCGATCGAGGAGGGACCCGTGGCGCACACATCCGCACCCCGGCGGTCCTCGGCGTGGAACCGCGGGATGATCGCGCACGGACGACGGTCCGACGGCGCCACCGACACCCGTTCCCCCATCCCGATCGGACCCTGCAATGGACCTCGTCTCCGTCCGCACCGTGCGGACACCGTCGCACCGCGACGACCTCTCCTTCGGCCCCGGTGAGCATCCCCTCGCCGGTGGCACCTGGCTGTACTCGGAGGAGCAGCCGGGTCTGACCGGGCTCGTCGACCTCACCGCACTGGGGTGGCGCGACACCGAGCGCAGCGCCGGAGGGCTCCGGATCGCCGCGACGTGCACGATCGCGTCGTTGCTGCGTGTGGCGCCCGAGGACGACTGGCGTGCCTGGCCGCTCGTCGACCGGTGCGCCAACGCGTTGCTAGCGTCGTTCAAGGTGTGGAACCAGGCGACGGTCGGCGGCAACGTCGCGGTCGCCCTGCCGGCGGGGGCGATCACCGCGCTGCTCGTGACGCTCGACGCGATCGCGGAGGTCTGGACCCCGGACGGCGGGGAGCGCCGGGTCCCGGTGGCGGACCTGGTCACCGGGCCGCGGACGACCGACCTCGCGCCGGGTGAGGTCATCCGGGCGTTCGACGTGCCACGTGCGGCCCTCGTGGCGCGCACCGGGTTCCGCCGGGTGTCCCTCAGCCCGCACGGCCGGACCGGCGCACTCGTCACGACGCGGTGGTCGGCGTCGGGATTCGCCCTCGTCGTGACCGGCGCGACCCCGCGGCCGCTCGTGCTCCGTCACCCCGGGGTCCCGACCGCCGCCGAGGTCGATGCACGGCTGGCGGCCCACGACGCCTGGTACGACGACCCGCACGGTTCCCCCGACTGGCGGCGCGCGGTGACCCGGCGGTTCGCGGCGGAGCTCGTCACCGAGGCGCTCGGGACGACGGGCGGTGCGGCATGAGGTTCGAGGTCGACGGCGCGACGGTGGACGCCGAACCGCAGCCCGGTCAGGTCCTCCGCACCCTGCTCCGCGAGCACGGGGTGACGTCGGTGAAGAAGGGCTGCGACGCGGGCGACTGCGGTGCGTGCTCGGTGCTCGTCGACGGTGTGCCCGTCCACTCCTGCATCACGCCGGCGCACCGGATGGCGGGGCGTGCCGTCACCACGGCGGCCGGGCTCGGCACGCCCGAGGACCCGCACCCCGTGCAGCGCGCGTTCGCCGAGGCCCCGGGCTTCCAGTGCGGCTTCTGCACCACCGGGTACGTCGTCACGGCTTCCACGCTCGACGAGGACGCGCTGGCCGACCGGCACCGCGCGTTGAAGGGCAACCTCTGCCGGTGCACCGGGTACCGGGCGATCGAGGACGCCCTGGACGGGGTCGCGAACACGGCGTGCGCGGCGGCCGGTCAGGCGATCGGCACGTCGGTCGCCGCTCCCGCCGCGATGGCGATCGTGACCGGACGCGAGGAGTACACGCTCGACGTGCGGCGGACCGAGGGTCTGCTGCACCTCGCGGTCCTCGGCAGCCCGCACCCGCACGCCCGCATCGTGTCGATCGACACGGCGGAGGCCGAAGCCCTCCCGGGCGTGCACGCCGTCCTCACACACCACGACGACCCCGGCGTGTTGTTCTCCACCGGTCGGCACGAGTCCCGCCTGGACGACCCGGACGACACCCGGGTGCTCGACCGGGTGCTCCGTTTCCGTGGGCAGCGCGTGGCCGCAGTGGTCGCGGACGACGTCCGGATCGCCGAGCAGGCCTGCGCCCTCGTGCGGGTGCGCTACGAGGTGCTGCCCAGCGTGCACGATCCGGACGCGGCCCGTGCTGCCGGTGCTCCGCTCCTGCACGCCGACAAGACGACCCAGGAGCACCGGATCGCCGAGCCGGGCCGCAACGTGGTCGCCGCCCTGCACGGTGAGACGGGCGACGTCGACGGAGCCCTGGCGGCTTCCGCGGCCACCGTCGAGGGCACCTGGACCACGGGCCGCGTCTCGCACGCCGCGCTCGAGACCCACGCGACCCGCGGGTCCGTCGACCGGGACGGGCGACTCGTGCTCCGGACCGCGACGCAGGTCCCGTTCCTGGTGCGGGACGAGATCGCGCACGTGTTCGGCCTCGACCCGACCCGAGTCCGTGTCATCGCGAAGCGCGTCGGCGGTGGGTTCGGCGGGAAGCAGGAGTTGCTGACCGAGGACCTGGTCACCCTCGCGGTGCTGCGGACCGGCCGCGCGGTGCAGTACGAGTTCAGTCGGCGTGACGAGTTCACGATCGCCCCGACCCGGCACCCGATGCGCGTGCGGGTCCGGCTCGGTGCCGACGCCGAGGGGCACCTGACGGCACTGCACGTCGACCAGACCATGGACACCGGCGCGTACGGCAACCACGGGATCGGTGTCATGTTCCACTCCGTCAGCGAGTCCGTCGCCGTCTACCGGTGCCCGTCGAAGCGCGTGGACGCGGAGTCCGTGTACACGAACAACCTGCCGTCCGGGGCGTTCCGCGGGTACGGACTCGGCCAGGTCGTGTTCGCGATCGAGTCCGCCATGGACGAGCTCGCCCGGGAACTCGGCATCGACCCGCTCGACCTGCGGCGGCGGAACGTCGTGGTCCCCGGGGACCCCCTCGTGGTCACGGACCCGGACGAGCAGGACGACCTGCGCTGGGAGGGCAGTTACGGACTCGACCAGTGCATCGACCTGGTGGAGGACGCCCTCCGCGCACCGGTGCCCGAGGTCCCACGCATGGACGGTCCGCCGCTGGACGACTCGGGCGACTGGGCGTTCGGCACCGGGGTCGCCCTCGCGGCGATCGCGACGATGCCGCCGCGCGGGCACCACGCGCACGTGTCGGTCGAGGCCACGGCGGAGGGCCGGTACCGAATCGGCGTCGGCACGGCCGAGTTCGGCAACGGGACGACGACGGTGCACACGCAGCTCGTCGCCACCGCCCTCGGCACCACCACGGACCGGGTCGACGTGCACCAGTCGGACACCGACGCAGCCCGGCACGACACCGGGGCGTTCGGGTCCGCCGGGGTCGTGGTCGCCGGCAAGGCGCTGTACGCCGCGGCGCAGGCACTGCGGGAGGACATGACCGGGCGCGCCCTCGGGATCGTGGCCGCCCGGACACCCCGGACCGCGTCGGGGCCGCTCGGGCCGGCGGTCTCGGTCGGGCCGGACGGCGTCCGCGTCGGGGAGGAGCTCGTCGGGCACGCCGAGCTGCTCGCCGACGGCCCGCTCATCGCGCACGGCAGCCACGACGGCACGCCACGGTCGCTCGCGTTCACCGTGCACGGCGCCCGGGTGGCGGTGCACCGGCCGACGGGTGAGGTCCGCGTGCTGCACAGCGTGCAGGCGGTGGACGCCGGCACCGTCCTGAACCCGGAACAGCTCCGCGGCCAGGTGGAGGGCGGCGCCGCGCAGGCGATCGGCTCGGCGCTGTACGAGGAGGTCGTGCTGGACGAGACCGGTCGGGTGACGACCGACGCGTTCCGGGCGTACCGGGTGCCGAAGATCTCCGACGTGCCCCGCACCGAGGTGCGCTTCGCCGACACGCACGACCCGCTCGGCCCCCTCGGCGCGAAGTCGATGAGCGAGGCGCCGTACAACCCGGTCGCGCCAGCCGTCGCGAACGCGGTGCGCGACGCCGTCGGCGTGCGCCCCCACCGGCTGCCGATGACGCGCGACCGGGTCTGGGCGATGCTCCAGGACGCGACCGATGCCGGGGGTGCGTGATGTTCGAACTGGCACCGCGCCTCCTGGCCGCCCTCGACGCGGGTGACCCCGTGGTCGTCGCGACGGCCGTCGCGATGACGGGCAGCGCGCCGACCGGCGTCGGCTCGTCGATGGCCGTCCTGCCCGGCGGCCAGGTCGTCGGCACCATCTCCGGCGGGTGCGTCGAGGGGGCGCTGTTCGACACTGCGGAGCAGGTCCTCGAGACCGGCGAGGCGGTGCTCGAACGCTTCGGGTTCGACGACGACCCGGACGACGTCGACGCGATGTGGGCACCGGCGCTCCGCTGCGGCGGTCGAGTCGAGGTCCTGGTCCGTCGCGTCCGTCCCGAGGACGTCGACGTCGTGGACGCACTCCGGCGCGCGGCGTCCGGGGTGCCGACGTCGCTCGGCCTCTCGCTCGACCCGGCGACGCTCGGCGCGGTCGTGCACGTCCCCGACGGCTGCGGCGGCCGGCTCTTCGTCGAGCGGGCCGACGTCCGGCCGCGGTGCATCGTGGTGGGCGCGGTCGAGTTCGCCGTGGCCCTCACGAACGCGGCCGCGGTGCTCGGCTACGCCGTGACGGTCGTCGACCCGCGGCCGGTGTTCCTGACCGACGAGCGCTTCCCGGCCGCCGACGAACGCATCGTGGGCTGGCCGACGCGTGTGGTCGAGGCGTTGCCGGTGGACGCGACCACCGCCGTCGTGGTGCTCTCGCACGACGACCGGTTCGACGCCGCCGTGGTCGACTCGGCGCTCCGTCGGGGTGCCGGGTACGTCGGGGCGATGGGCTCCCGCACGACGAACGCCCGCCGGATGGCGGAGCTGCGCGCGCTGGGGACTCCGGACACTGACCGGCTGCGTTCCCCGATCGGGCTCGACATCGGTGCGACGACGCCGGCCGAGATGGCGGTCGCGATCATGGCGGAGGTGATCGCGGTCCGGACCGGCGCCGGTGGCGGGGCACTCGTCGACGGTGCCGGTCCCATCCACCGCCGGGCGGTGTCCACGAGCTGAGCCGGTGGCGCGTGATCCGGTCAGACGACGGCGGGTGTCCGGGCCAACCGTTCGGCCAGTCGCGCTGCGATCTCCCGCTCGTCCGCCGCGACGAGCTCCCCGTCGCGGACGACCACGCGTCCACCCACGACGACGTGTCGGGGCCGCCGCCCGGGAGCGGCCCAGAGGAGTCCCGCGACGGGGTCGGCGACTCCCGCGTCTGCCACCCCGGAGACGTCCCACACGCACAGGTCGCCCGCGCTCCCGTCGCCGAGGCGCCCGAGCTCCGGGCGCCCGAGCCCCGCCGCGGAACCCTCCGTCGCCGCGCCGAGCACCTGCCGCGCCGGCAGCTGCGGCCCGACCAGCGCCGACACCTGCATGGCGAGCCGGGCGTCCGCGAGCAGGTGTCCGGCGTCGTTGCTGCCGCCGCCGCTCGTGCCGAGGCCGACCGGGACCCCGGCCGCGGCGAGCCGTGCGACGGGAGCGATGCCCCAGCCCATCGGCACGTCGCACCCGGGTGCGTGCGTGGCGGTGACGCCTGCGGCCGCGAGCCGGGCGATCTCGTCGTCGGTGACGTCGCAGAGGTGCGCGATCGTGACGTCCGGCGCGAGCCACCCCCACTCCTCGAGCAGGTCGAGCGGACGACGGCCGTAGCGCTCGAGCGCGATCGCGGTGTCGACCTGTTCGTTGGCCTGGGTCCGCCGGCGGAGTCCGTGTCGCGTCGCCACCTCGCCGAGCGCGCGGAAGGTCGCCTCGCCGTCGGAGTGCACGCCAGCCGGACCGACGGCGACCTGGAGTCCGCCGTCCGGGTCCACGCCGCCGACGGCGTCGTCGTGCAGCAGTCGCGACGCGATCGCGTCCGCCGAGGCCGCCGCGCGGTCCGGGTCGTCCCGTGCCGAGCCGCGGACGAAGACGAGCCGCCCGCCGAGACCGCGGACCGCGCCCACGGTGGCCGCGGCGAGCGCGACGGTGTCGTCCGTGGTCGCCGAGGCGGGCCAGTTCAGGTGGTGGTCGGCGATCGTCGTGACGCCGGACAGGAGGCCCTCCGCGGCTCCGGCGGACGCCGCCAGTGCGTACAGCTCGGGGTCGTGCCCCACCCGTCCGTACGCCGCGGCCATGGTCGGGAGCCAGGCCGCCATCGGCACGCCGCGGGTGCCGGGCAGGGTGCGGAACGCGGTCTGGAGGAGGTGGTGGTGCGCGTTGACGAGGCCGGCCGTGACGACGCACCCGGATGCGTCGAGGGTGGTAGCGAGGCCGCTGCCGTCGTCGACGACGACGTCGCCCTCCCGTTCGGTCCGGGGGTCGACGAGGACGCGGAGGGCACCGGTGACGGTCAGCATGGTGGTGTTTCTAGCAGTCCCCTGTTTCCGGCCCGTGACGGGGTGCGCACGGACCGCGTGGCTGCTCGGTCCCGGCGTTCCAGAACCGTGGGTCGGCACCGCGGGGTAACCAGGCGGAAACACCCGGGGAACACGCGGTCCGTAGGTTCGCCCCATGACGCAGACCCTGATCCGCGCCGGATGGGTGCTCACCGCAGCACCCGACGGCGCTGCCACGCCCGCCGCGATCCGCGACGGAGCCGTGCTCCTCGACGGCGACCGGATCGCCGAGGTCGGTACGTACGCCGACCTCGCCGCGGCCCACCCGGACGCGCCGGTGCGCGGCGGTGCGTACGACATCGTCACGCCCGGCTTCGTGAACACCCACGGCCACTTCAGCGAGGGGCTCATCACCGGGATCGGTTCGCAGTACACGCTGTGGGAGTGGCTCACGGCGTTGATCGGGCGGGTCAACCCGGTGATGACCCGGGACAAGGCCTACGCGGGCACGGTGCTGCAGGGCATCCAGCTGCTCCGGAGCGGGGTGACGACCGCGAACGACATGTTCTGCGCCGACCCGGTGCCGGACGAACCGGCGACGCCCGGTGTGGTGCAGGCGCTCGAGGACCTCGGGCTGCGCGGGGTCGTGTCGTTCGGCTCCGGCGACGTCGACCGCGACTTCGGCGCGACGCCCATCCTGGAGGAGTTCGAGGCCCTGCGCGAGGCCGCTGCCGCCAGCCGGTACAGCACGTTCCGGGTCGGCGTCTCGTCGATCGGGCGGTACACGGACGACACCTGGCAGGAGCACGTCGACTACGCGGTCGCCGGCGGCCACGGTGTGCACGTGCACTTCCACGAGGTGCGCGAGGAGGTCACCGCGGCCCGGCAGCGCACCGGACGGACGGCCATCGGGCACGCCGAGGCGACGGGCATGTTCCAGGTCCCGGTGATCGCCGCGCACAGCGTCTGGATGGACCGCGAGGACCGGGAGCGGTACGCGGCCAACGGTGTCGGCGTGGCCCACAACCCGGTCGCGAACGGGATCCTCGCCAGCGGCATCGCCCCGATCGCGGAACTCCGTGCGCTGGGGGTCCCGGTGGGCATCGGGGTCGACGGCCCGGCGTCGAACGACTCCCAGGACTTCCTGCAGGCGATGAAGACGGCCGCGCTGCTCGCCCGGGTGCGGGACCTGCAGGCCACCGCGATGAGCGCCCGCGAGGCCTTCGAGATGGGCACGATCGGCGGTGCCCGTGCCCTGCGCATGGAGGACGAGATCGGTTCGCTGGAGCCGGGCAAGCGCGCGGACCTGGTCGTCCTCGACGGCGACTCCCCGACCCTCGCCAACGTCCACGACCCCTACCAGGCGGTGGTCTTCGTCGCCGGCAGCCGCGAGGTCCGCGACGTCTGGGTGGACGGGGAGCTGAGCGTCGCGGACGGCGACGTCACCCGGGTGGAGGTGCGTGAGGCGGTCGAACGGGCGCGTCCGCTCGCCCGGCAGCTCGTGGCCGAAGCGGGGCTGGAGCGCCTGTCCGCGCTCACCGGTGGCACACTCGACGGCACCGAGCGTCCGTAGTCCGTCCGGTCAGAGTTCGAGGACCAGTCGCGGGCAGCCGCGCCGGGCGCGGGACACGCAGACCATCATGGTGCGGTCGTCGGCCTGCTCCTCGGGGCTGAGCACGGTGTCCCGGTGCTCGACCGCGCCCTCGAGCACGGGGGTCTCGCAGGTGCCGCACGTGCCCTCCCGGCAGGACGAGAGCACGAAGGCACCGGCGTCCTCCGCGACCTCGAGCAGGGTCCGGTCGGCGGGCACCGTGACGGTGACGCCGGTGACCGTGAGCTCGACCTCGAAGGCCTCGCCGGGGGCGTCGACGTCCGCGGCGGGCTCGAAGCGCTCGACGCGGACGCTGCCCGCCGGCCAGTGCGCGGCAGCGGCCTCGACCGCGTCCATGAGCCCGCGAGGCCCGCAGCAGTACACGACCGCGTCGCGCGGTGCGGCGAGGAGCGCGTCGACGTCGAGCCGGACGCCCTCGTCGGCCGCGGCCACGACGACCCGGTCGGGGTGCGCGGCGACGAGCTCGTGCACGAACGCCATGCGGTCGCGGGACCGCCCCGCGTAGTGGAGCTCCCACGGGGTGCCGGCGCGTTCGGCGGCGGCGATCATCGACCGGATCGGCGTGATCCCGATGCCCCCGGCGACGAAGACCGCGGGGCGCGCCGGGTCGTGGCCGAAGTGGTTCCGCGGGCCGGCCACCACGACCTCGTCGCCGACCGCCAGGCCATCGTGCACGGCGACCGATCCGCCGCGGCCGTCGGGCTCGCGGAGCACGGCGATGCGCCAGTGCCCGTCGGCCGTCGTCGTGACGAGCGAGTACTGGCGCTCGGTCCCGGGGGAGACCTCGAGGTCGACGTGCGCTCCGGGTTCCCAGTCCGGCAGCGCCGGACCGTCGACCGGGGCCAGGTCGAGTGCGACGACGTCCGTGGCGACCCGGTGGCGGGCGGCGACGCGCAGCCGCCGACGCTCCGGCACGGCGCTCACGCGATCGCTCCGGCGCGCGGGGTCTCCTTGACCACGATCATGTGGAAGCGGGTGCCGTCCGCGCTGCACCACCGGTGGCCGGTGCCGCCGCGGTAGTACGCCGAGTCGCCGGGCCCGAGGTCGAGCGGCTCCCGTCCGCGCAGGTCGAGGTGCACGCGGCCGGCGAGCACGGTGAGGAACTCGTCCTCGTGGTGCTCGAAGTACTCGCCGAGGTCCGTGTTGTCGCCGACCCACTCCAGCGGCTCGAACGCGTGCGGGCCCGCGTGCACGAGCAGCCGGGCCTCGCCGCTCGAGAACGGTCCGCGGGCACCCTCGCCGGCACGGATCACCTCGGGCAGGCGGACGTCGTGCCCCGGTCGCTCGGGGGCACCGGCGGCGAGCAGTTCGACCTGGGTCGTCCCGAGCGCCGTGGCGATCTTCTCGAGGGACACCATGCTGGCGCGGGAGTGCCCGCGCTCGACCTGGCTGAGGAACGGGTGCGACAGACCGGTCAGCTCGGCGACCTGGACGAGCGTCAGTCGTGCGGCGCGTCGGCGGGCACGGATGTGCTCACCGATCCGCTGGGTCTGATCGTCGACGACGCGGTCGGTCTCGGTGGTGGTGCCGGTGCTCACGCGGACTCCTCTCGTCCTCGGTTGGGCCGTCCGACCGGTCGGACGGAACGCTCGTTCCCGCTCCCGGTGACGTCGGGTCGGGCGTCACACACGGCAACCGCCTCGAAACGAGAGGGAAACACCGCAGCCCTAGCATCGGAGATGTTGATGCGATCAACATTCTCACACACGATCGAGAGGCTCCGGATGGACTCGTCAGTGCCCCGCCCGATCGCCCTCCTGCGCTCCGCGCTGCTGCCGGACGGCCGCTCGGTCGACGTCGCGATCGACGGCGCGACCGTCTCGACCGTGGCACCGGCCGGCACCCTCGCGGCCCCGGCGGAGGAGACGATCGACCTCGGCGGCCGGCTGCTCCTGACCGCACCGGCAGAACCGCACGCCCACCTCGACAAGGCCCTCAGCGCCGACGCCATCCGGCCGCCGCTCGGGGACCTCGGCGCCGCGATCGCCTCGTGGACCGCGCACGCGACGACCATGACCGTCGAGGACATCGCCGGCCGTGCCCGGACCGCCGCCCTCACGCTGCTCGCCGCCGGCACCACGGCCGTCCGGAGCCACGTCGACGTGCTCAGCGGCCGGCACAGCGCGGCCGACCGGCCCGCCACCACGGAGCAGGCCCTGCGGGGCGCCCGTGCCCTCGTGCAGGTCCGCGACGAACTCGCCGGCCTGATGGACATCGAGCTCGTCGCCCTCGCCGGCCCGCTCGCCCCCGACGAGCACGTCGAGGCGGTGCTCGACCTCGGCGTGGACCTGGTCGGCGGCGCACCGCACCTCGCCGAGGACCCCCTCGCCGACGTCGACCGACTCCTCGCCATCGCCCGCCGACGGGGCCTCGGGGTCGACCTGCACGCCGACGAGAGCCTCGACGGCCCGGTGACGCTCGACCACTACGCCCGGGCGTCCCGCTCGCTGCGGCGGGACCGGCAGTACTCCGCCGGGCACTGCGTCCGGCTCGGCACACTGGGGCCGGAGCGACTCGCCGAGGTCGTCGCCGACGTGGCCGCGGCCGACCTCGGGGTGATCACGCTCCCGATCACGAACCTGTACCTGCAGGGCTGGCAGCACCCGGTCGCCACGCCGCGGGGACTCACCGCCATCCAGGCGCTCCTCGACGCCGGCGTCCGCGTCGCCGCCGGCGCGGACAACGTCCGCGACCCCTTCAACCCGGTCGGCCGGAGCGACGCCTTCGAGACCGCGTCGCTGCTCGTCTCCGCCGGCCACGTGACGCCGGACCAGGCGTACGCGATGGTGAGCGACACCGCCCGGAGCGTGATGGGCCTCCCGGCCGCCGGTCCCGTCCCGGGGCGGCGCGCCGACCTGCTCGCCGTGGCCGCGACGAACGTCACCGACGCCGTCGCGAACGCCCCCGCCGACCGCATCGTCCTGTCCCGCGGGCGACTCGTCGCCCGCACCGAGGTGCGACGGACCGTCGCCGCGCCGGCCGCAGCCGCGGCCGCCGTCCCCGCCTGACCCCTCCGCCCGCCCGCACCGAGAACCCGAGGTGATCGTGACCACCACCGCCCCGCCACCCGTCGCCACGACGGACACGCTGCTCGACTTCCGCAACGTCGAGATGACCTTCCCGAACGGCACCATCGCCCTGCAGGGCGTCGACCTCACCGTGGACCGCGGCCAGTTCGTCTCGGTCGTCGGCCCGTCCGGCTGCGGCAAGTCCACGCTGCTCCGCATCGCCTCCGGCCTCGAGACCGCGTCGGACGGGTCGGCCGGTGTCGCGGCCGACCGCATCGGCTACGTCTTCCAGGACGCCACGCTCCTGCCCTGGCGCACCGTGCAGGGCAACGTCGAGCTGCTCGCCGAGCTCGGACACGTGTCGAAGGCCGAGCGAGCCGCCAAGGCCGCCCACGCCATCGAGCTCGTCGGCCTGAACGGCTTCGAGACGAACCTGCCGAAGCAGCTGTCCGGCGGCATGCGGATGCGGGTCTCGCTCGCCCGGTCGCTCACCCTCGACCCGGAGCTCTTCCTGTTCGACGAGCCGTTCGGCGCCCTCGACGAGATCACCCGCGAACGCCTCAACGACGAACTCCTCCGGCTCTTCGTCGAGCAGCAGTTCGCCGGGCTCTTCATCACGCACTCCGTGTCCGAGGCCGTGTACCTCTCCACCGAGGTGATCGTGATGTCCGGGCGCCCCGGCAGCATCGTCGGTCGGTTCGACGTGCCGTTCCCGATGCCCCGTGACCCCGACATCCGCTTCACACCCGAGTTCGCCGAACTGGTCGGCGAGGTCTCGCACGCGCTCCGGGAAGGACACCGCTGATGGTCACCCTGCAGGAGGCCGCCGAGACCCGCGCGGTCCGGGCCGCCGCCCGTCGTGCCGCTCCTCGGGCTCGCCGCGGCATCGCCTGGTGGCAGCCCGTCGTCGTCCTCGCCGTGCTCGTCGGCATCTGGTACGCGGCGGCCGCGTACTACGACCACGTCCGCGGACTGGCCTTCCTCGTGCCGTACCCGCACCTCGTGGCGAAGGCGATCGTCGCGCCGACCTTGCCGGACGGGTCGCCGTCCACGTTCGGCTCCGACCTCTGGTCCGCCCTCGGACGCACCACCGTCGTCTCGCTCACCGGCCTCGGCTTCGCGATCGTGATCGGCGTCGTCTGGGCGATGGCGATGGCGCAGGCGAAGTGGCTCGAGAACTCGCTCTACCCGTACGCCGTGGTGCTGCAGTGCGTCCCGATCCTCGCCCTCGTGCCGCTCATCGGCGCCCTGTTCGGCTACGAGTTCGTCAGCCGCGTGATCGTCACCGTGATGATCGCGCTGTTCCCGATGGTGTCGAACACGCTGTTCGGCCTGCAGTCCGCCGACCGCGCGCAGCGTGAGCTGTTCCAGCTGCAGCGCGCCGGCCGGTTCGCCCAGCTCGTGAAGCTGCAGTTCCCCGCCGCGCTGCCGTCGATCTTCGTCGGCCTGCGCACCTCCGCCGGGCTGAGCGTCATCGGGGCGATCGTCGGCGACCAGTTCTTCCAGCGCGGCAATCCCGGTCTCGGCGTCCTCATCCAGGTGACCGCATCGCGCCTGATGGGTCCCGAGCTGTACGCGACCATCCTGATCGCTTCGCTCTACGGCGTCGCCGTCTTCCTCGTGTTCGGCCTGATCGGCCGGCTGGCCGTCGGCCGCTGGCACGACTTCAGCTGACTCCCCGCCCCCCACGAACCACACCACCCCTTCCCACCACAGCACCACGAGACCCGCACCACGAACGGAGCCTCCATGCGCACCACCTCCCGCCTCGGCGTCGCCACCGCTGCCCTCGCCGCCACCGCCATCGCCCTCACCGGCTGTGCGGCGGGGTCGTCCGGCAGCACCGAGACGACCGCCGCGACCTCGTCGACCGCCTCCGGGCCGAAGGTCGACCTCTCCGGCACGTGCCCCGCGACGGTCGTCGTCCAGACCGACTGGAACCCCGAGGGCGAGCACGGCCACCTCTACCAGATGCTCGGCCCGAACCCGGTGATCGACTCCTCCGGCAAGACCGTCACCGGCGACCTGTACGCCAACGGCAAGAGCACCGGCGTCAAGCTCGAGATCCGTGCCGGCGGCCCGGCGATCGGGTACACCAAGGTCGCGTCGCAGATGTACCAGGACAAGGACATCACCCTCGGGTACATGTCCACGGACGAGCAGGTGCAGTTCTCCGGCAAGCTGCCCACCACGGCGGTGTTCGCCGAGAACGACCAGTCCCCGATGTCGATCATGTGGGACCCGAAGACGTACCCGGAGGTCGACAGCATCAAGAGCCTCGGCACGGCCCTCGAGAAGGACGGCGGCGTCGTCCGCTACTTCAGCGATGCCGCGTACATGACCTACCTCGAGCAGTCCGGCATCCTGCCGAAGAAGGTCCTCGACGGCAGCTACGACGGCACCCCGTCGAAGTTCGTGTCCGCGGGCGGCAAGGACGCGCAGCAGGGCTTCGCGACCGCCGAGCCGTACATCTACCAGAACCAGGTCGCGGCCTGGGGCAAGAAGGTCGACTACGCGCTCGTCTCGAGCACGGGATGGAACCCCTACCCCGAGGCGATGTCGGTCCGCACCGGCGACCTGGAGAAGCTCGAGCCGTGCTTGCAGAAGCTCGTGCCCGTGATGCAGCAGGCCGACGTGGACTACCTGAAGTCCCCGGGCGCCACGAACGACCTCATCACGAAGCTCGTGCAGCAGTACAACAACGGCTGGACCTACGACTCGAAGGTCGGCGCGTTCGCCGCGGCCCAGATGGTGGAGCTCGGCCTCGCGAAGGACACCGACGGCTACATCGGATCGATGGACGAGCAGCGCATGCAGGACTTCATCGCCAAGGCGACTCCTGTCTTCGCCGACACCGGTGACGTCAAGAGCGGCCTGAAGCCCTCCGACCTGTACACGAACGAGTTCCTCGACAAGTCCATCGGTCTGGGTTCCTGACACCGGTCGGCTCCCGTCGCCCGGAAGCCGGCCAACAAGCGGACGGGAGGCGCGGTGCCACGCCGCCCCGCGCCTCTCCCCACCGGCACGGCCGGTCCGCCGCTGGCGCGTCGCACCGGAACCGGCGGCGTGGGCCCAGTCCGTCGTCCCCGCACCACCCACCCACCAGGAGTGAGCATGACCACCGTCACCCCCACCTCCGTCGAGGCGCTGCGCGCCGAGCTCGTCGCACTGCTCGGTGAGCGCGGCGTGAGCGCCGACGAACGCACGCGGGCCCGCGCCTCCGTCGACGAGGCCACCATGAGCCCCATCCTCAGCGAACAGCTGCCCCTCGGCCTCGCCGACCTCGTCGCGTCGCCGGCCACCGCCGACGACATCGCCGCCACCCTGCAGGCCGCGGTCCGACACGGCGTCCCCGTCACCACCCGCGGGAAGGGCACCGGCAACTACGGCCAGGGCATCCCGCTGCACGGCGGCCTGGTCCTCGACACCTCGCGGGCACGCGCCGTCGTCGAGGTCGGCGACGGCTGGATCACCGCCGAGGCCGGCGCGTCCATGGTCGCCCTGGAGCAGGCGGCCGCCGCCACGGGCCAGCAGCTCTGGATGTACCCGTCCACCGCGCAGTCGACCATCGGCGGCTTCCTGTCCGGCGGTTCCGGCGGGACCGGGTCGATCGCGCACGGGTCGAACTGGCAGGGCTCCGTCACGGCGCTCGACGTCGCGCTCCCCGGCGCCGACGAGCTGCTGCACGTCGAGGGCGACGAGGCGCAGCCGTTCGTGCACACCTACGGCACCGCCGGCGTCATCGCCCGCGCCACCGTCCGGCTCGAGCCGCTGCAGGAGTGGCGCGCCGTCTACGCGGCGTTCCCCACCTTCGAGGACGCGCTCGTCGCGGTCCGCACGCTGCGCGGACTCCACCCGGTTCCGCGGCTCGTGAGCGCCGACCGCGCCGAGATCGCCGCGACGCTGCCGTCCGACCTGGCCGTCCCCGACGACCGGGCGAGCCTGCGAGCGATCATCGACGACGTCGTGCTCGACGAGGCCCGGGCACGCATCGAAGCCGCCGGCGGTGAGGTCCTGGACATCCGCGAGGGGCTGCAGCAGACCACGAAGGTGTCGATGCTGTCGTACAACCACCCGATCTGGTGGCTGAAGCGGAACACGAGCGACACCGAGTACTTCCACGTCGAGGTCGGCGGTGAGGCGCTCATCGACCGGATCGCCGAGGTCGAAGCCGTCTACCCCGGTGGCATGCTCCACATCGAGGCCGCGCACGTCGGACCGATCGGGATGCTCACCGCGCCGTACACCGGGGCCGAGGACGTCTACGCCGGCTACCCGGTGCTCCGCGAACTCGGCGTCCGGGTGCACAGCCCGCACCAGTACTACGTCGACCACGGCGTCGAGGAGCTCGTGGCGCTGAAGCAGCGCACCGACCCCGCGGGGCTGCTCAACCCCGGGCACGTCATCGACCCGTCGCTCGTGGTCAGCGGTGGCTCCACCGCGTCCGCGCAGCCCGTCGTCCCGGGGTTCGGCAAGTGAGCGCCGGGGTCGGCACGGTCCGCTCGCGTCGGCTCGCGGAGCTGTCCGGTCCGGCCGTCGCTGCGGGCTTCGGGCCGGACACGATCGTCGTGCAGCCCACCGGCGCCGTCGAGCACCACGGCCCGCACCTGCCGCTCCTGACCGACCACCTGCTCGCCGAGCACATCGGTGGGGCGGCTGTCGAGCAGGCGGCCGCCGAGGGGCTGGACGTCTGGCAGCTCCCGACGCTGTCGTTCACGAAGTCCGACGAGCACAGCTGGGCGCCCGGCACGGTGTGGCTCGACAGCGACACGATGTTCGACACCGCCGTGCAGATCGGTCGCGCGGTCGCCCTCACCGGTGCCGGCACCCTGGTGTTCGCCAACGGGCACGGCGGCAACGTCGCCCTGCTGCAGGTCGCCCTGCGTGAGATCCGGAAGCGCTACGGGTTGAAGACCTTCCTCATGCCGACCCTCGCCCGCGTCCCCGGCCCGGACGGCGAGGACGCGGACGAGCTCGGGCTGGGGATCCACGGCGGCGCGGCGGAGACGTCGATGATCCTGCACCTGCGCCCCGACCTGGTCGACATGTCGCTCGCGGAACGCTGGGTGCCGGAGCACATCGCCGGCTTCGAGAAGATCGCGTTCAACGGCGGCCCGGTGTCGTTCGGGTGGTTGTCCGACGACTTCGGGACCCCCGGGGTCGTCGGCGATGCCAGCAGGGCGACGGCGTCGTACGGTGCCGTCCTGTGGGAGCACTCCGTCGCCGAGGCCGTGACGTCGCTGCACGAGATCGCACGGTTCGACCCGGCGGTGAGCCGTCCGGCGGTGGCCCGTCCGGCGGTGGCCCGTCCGTCGACCGCGCTCGGCGGGGCCCCCGTCGACACTCCGGTCGCCGAGAGCCCGGTCGCCGACGCTGCGGTCTCGTGACCGTGCCGCGCGGGGTGGGCGTGTCCGACCCGGGCACGCCCGCCCCGGCGTCCGACGGCGTCGACGATGCGTCCGTGCCGACGGACCCGTTGACCCTCGCGGCATCGTGGCTCCCCGCGGCGGCTGACGCCCCGGGTCCGACCATGACCCTCTCGACCGTCGGGCTCGACGGCTACCCTGACGCCCGGACGGTCCTGCTCTCGCTGTTCGACGGGGAACGTCTGCACTTCCACACCGACTCGCGGAGCCGGAAGGCCGCCGAACTCGCGGCGGTGCCCCGTGCCGCGGTGACCCTGCACTGGCCCGAGGCCGCGCGCCAGCTCGTCGTGGTCGGCGACGTGGCGCCCGTCTCCGACCAGGAGGCGCGTTCGGCCTACGCGGCCAGGACGCCGTACCTGCAGGCCCTCGCGTGGGTCAACGACCACGCGTCCGCCGCGGACACACCGGCTCGGCGCCGCGAGGCCTGGGCGGCGTTCGTCCGCGAACGGGCGGGCACGGACCTCGAGCCGCCGAGCACGTGGGCGGGGTTCGCACTCACACCGGTGCGGATGGTGTTCTGGCGCGGGGCGACGGACGCGGCGAGCAACCGGCTCGCCTACCATCGGCGCGCGGACGGGTCGTGGTCGCGGGAGTCCTGGCCGGGGTGACCCCGTGCCGGGGCCGCGCCCTGGTCGTGGGGGAAGGCGGACGGGAGGCCCGTGGCGGCGTCGCCACGGGCCTCCCGTCCGTCCTCGGTCGCGTCCACCGCACGCGCCGCGCCCGACAGGAGCGGTCGCGGTCCCGCGACTCGCCGCTCACGTCCGCCGAGGTTCCGATCGGGAGCCTGACGGCCGCCGACATGCCGAGATCTCGGAACCTCGGGGGAACACGCGCGGGGGTGCCGGGCGGGTCGTGCGCCCTACGACGTGGGGACGGACGCACTCAGCGCACTGCGCACCGAGCCCCACGCGGCCAGGCGGTCGCGGACCGCGTCGTGCCGCTCGGCGGCGAGTGCCTCGGCGTGCGCGCGCTGGAGCACCTCGTCGATGACGATGCGCTGCCCGGTGCGGGTCGACGCGATCGCCGCCTCGACCATCGCGAGGCTCATGACGTTGCCGTGCACCTCGCCGTCCGGGGTCTCGCCGGAACGCACGGCGTGCACGAAGGACGTCAGCGCCCCGGCGATCTCGTGCCCCACGCTGGCAGCGGCCGACGGCGCACCGGCGGTGCCGTCGAGGTCGCTGGACGGGTCGTGGTCGCCGTCCCACAGCGCCGTGCCGGCGGCACCCGAGGCCCGCCAGTCGCCGTTCCACGAGGTCTCGGCGCCCGGTGCGCACCACGAGCCGTCGTACACGTACCGGACGTCGTCCTCGAAGGCGAAGACCGCTGCCGCCGCCGCGTCGCCGCGGTACCAGGACCACGACGGGTTCCACGACTCGCAGTACACCGACACCGGGTCGCGTTCGAGCACGTAGCGGGCGGAGTCGAACGCGTGGATCGCCATGTCGAGCAGCAGGACGTCGTCCATCTGCTCGCGGAAGCCACCGAAGTGCGGGGCCTTGGCGAACCGGGTGCCCAGGCCGCCGATCGCGCCCAGGCCGCGCACGTGCTGGCGGAACGCGACGAGCTGGTCGTTGTAGCGCCGCGACTGCGACACCATGAACAGCTTGCCGGTGGCCTCGGCTGCCGCGGCGAGCGACAGTGCTTCGGCGACGGTCTGCGCTGCGGGCTTCTCGCCGAGCACGGGGAGCCCGGCGTGCAGGGCCTGCAGCGTGACGGGGTGGTGCGCGACCGGGACGGTGATGTCGAGCACCGCCTGTGCGCCGGTCTCGGCGGCGAGCACGGTCAGGTCGGTGCCGACGGGGATGCTCGGATCGCCGGCGTGTTCGGCACCGGCCCGCGCGGCGTCGAGGTCGAGGTCGACGATGCCGACCAGCTCGACGTCGGGGTCGGCGGCGACGGTGCTGAGCCAGGCCCGACCCATGCCCCCGGCGCCGACCTGCAGGACGCGGAGCGCGGTCACGCCTGCGCTCCGGCGTGGTCGTCGACAGGGGCGTCGCCGACGGGGGCGTCGTTGTCCGGAGCGTCGTCGACGGGCGCGTCGTCGAACGGACCGCGGTAGTGCTGGCCCTCGAAGTACTCGCCCAGGTCGTACCGGCGGAGCGTGGGGATCTCGCGCTCGCGCTCCGGCCGCGCCCACTCGGTCGCGTTCGCGATCACGCGGCGGACGTCCTTGTGGTGGTACACGGGGAAGTCCTGGTCGCCGGGCGAGAAGTAGAAGATCTTCCCCAGGCCGCGGCGGTAGGTCATGCCGCTCCGGAACACCTCGCCGCCGGTGAAGCCCGAGATGAAGACGAGCTCGTCAGGGGTCGGCACGTCGAAGTACTCGCCGTACATCTCCTGCTCGGGGATGACGATCGGGTTCGGGACACCGCGGGTGATCGGGTGCTGCGGGTTGACGGTCCAGACGAGTTCCTGGTCGTGCTCGCTCCGCCAGCGCAGCGTGCACGTGGTGCCCATCAGCTTGCCGAAGATCTTCGACCAGTGGCCGGAGTGCAGCACGACCAGGCCCATGCCGGACAGGACGTGCTTGTGCACTCGGTCGACCACGGCGTCGTCGACGTCTTGGTGCGCGGCGTGCCCCCACCAGGTCAGGACGTCCGTCGCGGCCAGGACCTCGTCGGTCAGGCCGTGCTCGGGCTCCTGCATGGTGGCGGTCCGGACGACGGCCTCGGGGAGGTTCTCGCGGATGCCGTCGGCGATCGTGCCGTGCATGCCGTCGGGGTACCGCTCGGCGACGTGCTGCTCGACCTGCTCGTGGACGTTCTCGCCCCAGACGGTGATGCGCAGCGGGGTGGTGGTCATGGTGTGCCTTTCAGACGGTGGTACGTGGTGGCGTCGGTCCGGGGCCGTCACTTGACGGCACCGCCGAGGGCACCAGCGGAGATGTACTTCTGCGCGAAGATCAGCAGGACGGCAGCGGGCAGGGACGCCAGCACCGAGGTCGCCATGACGGGTCCCCAGTCGGTGACGTTCGAGCCGATGTAGTTGTAGATGCCGAGCGTGATCGGTCGCACCGCGGTCGTCGACGTCAGGGTCAGTGCGATGAGGAAGTCACCCCACGCGCCGAGGAACGTGAAGAGCGCCGCGGTGACGATGGCGTTCCGGCTGATCGGCACGACGATCGACACGAACGCCCGGAAGTCGCTGGCGCCGTCGACCAGTGCGGCCTCGACCAGGCTCGGCGGGATCGACTCCATGAACGCCCGCATGAGCAGGATGGCGAACGGCACCTGGACCGCGCTGTCGGCCAGGATCAGCCCGACGTAGCTGTTGAGCAGCCCGATGTTGTTGAACAGCGTGTACAGGGCATTCGCGATGACGATCGCCGGGATCATCTGGGTGATCAGCAGCACGAGCAGGAACACCCGGCCGCCGCGCATCCGGAACCGGGCCAGCCCGTAGGCGGCCGGCGTCGCGATGGCCAGCGTCAGCAGGACGGTTCCGAGGCCGATGATCATGCTCGACAGGAAGTTCTGCCCCTGCTGGGCGAACGCCGCCTCGTACCCGGCGAAGGTGGGCGAGAACGGGAACCACGTCGCCGTGGCGGCCCCGGACGTCGCCTGCAGGCTGGTGTTCACCATCCAGTAGACGGGGAACACCATGATCGCGAGGAACACGCACCCGAGGATCGTGAACGGGATGCCCTTGGCGGAACCGCGCGGGCGGGGTGCCCGGGTGGTCCGCTTGGTCGTGATCGCGCGGGTGGCGGTGACGGTCTGGTTCGCGAGTCCGACGCTCATTCGTCGACCGCCTTCCGGGAGATCGCGATGTAGACCATCGCGAAGACGAACGAGACGACGATGAGCACGTTGCTCACCGCGGCTCCGATGCCGAACTGGAAGTTGATGAACGACTGGTGGTACGCGTTCGTGGCGAGGGTCTGGGTCGAGTTCGCCGGCCCGCCGCCGGTCAGGCCGAGGATGATGTCCACGACCTTCAACGTGTAGACGACCCCGAGCACGACCACGACGCTGACCACCGACCGGATGCTCGGCCACGTGATGTACCAGAACGCCTTGAACCCGGTGGCGCCGTCGAGCGACCCGGCCTCGTAGAGCTCCGGTGGCACGGACTGCAGACCGCTGTACAGGATCGTCGTGTTGAACGGGATGCCGAGCCACACGTTGACGCCGATCACGGCGATGAGCGCGAGGCTCGGGCTGACCAGCCACGGGACCGGGGCGATGCCCACCAGGCCGAGGAGCTGGTTGAGTGCCCCGCTGTCCTGGTCGAGCAGCCACTTCCACACCGCGCTCGAGGCGATGAGCGGCAGGAGCCACGGCAGGAGCAGCAGCCCCCGCAGGAAGCCCGACAGCGGGAAGTGCCGGCGGAAGAACAGCGCGAGGCTCAGCCCGATGACGAACTGCAGGATGATCGAGCCGGCCGTGAACAGGGCGGTGTTCACGAGGCTCGTCGTGAAGACCGAGCTCTGGAACACCGAGATGTAGTTGCCGAGCCCCACCCAGGGGGCCTCGCCGGTGAAGAAGGTCGCCGTCGTGTAGTCCTGGAAGGACATGATGATGTTCTTCACCACCGGGTAGCCGAAGAAGACGGCCACGAAGACCGCCGCTGGCACCACGAAGAGCCATCGGGTCACGCCGGATCGGAACCGGGCTCGTCGTTGCCCGGGTCGGGGTGTCGTCACGGGCGGGATCGTCCGTGGTCGTGTCTGTGTCGAGGCGCTCACGCCGGGGTCCTTTCCTGCACGCCGGAGGGAGCCGACCGGTCGGCCGGCTCCCCGTGGACTACTGCTCTTGCGACTGCGCCTGCTCGAGCGCTGCCTCGGGGCTGGCCTTGCCGGTGAGGGCGAGCTGGACGGCGGTGTAGATCTTCGTGGCGGCCTTGGGCCAGTCGGGTCCGAGCTCACCGGTGCGCGCGCGGGCGGTCTGCACCGTGGTGACGAAGGACGCGACCTGCGGGTGGTCCTTCGCCCAGGCGGCGCCGGCCTCGAGGTTGGTCGGCACGTTGCCGCTGACCTCGGACAGGGTCTTCTGCATCTTCTGCGAGTGGAGGCAGCCGACGAACTTGCCGGCGAGCTGCATCTTGTCCTTGTCGCCGGTCTGCGGGACGGTGAACGCCTCGCCGCCGAGTGGTGCGACCGTGGCCTCGCCGGTGCGCGTCGGGATCGGGACGCTGTCGAACTCGAGGCCCTTCTTCTCGTTGAGCGCCGGCAGCTGCCAGGGGCCGTTGATCATCATCGCGGCCTTGCCGGCCAGGAACTGGTTGTTGACGTCCGCCTGGGCCCAGTTGATCGAGCTCTTCGACATCGAGCCGTCGTCCTGCAGGTCCTCGACGAGCTGCAGCGCCTGGGTGGCGTCCGCGGTGGCGATGTCCTTCTCGTCACCGCCGTTCGACCAGAAGAACGGCAGGAACTGCCAGGTGCCCTCGTACGTGTTGATGTTGCTCATCGCGAACCCGTACGTCGAGCCCTTGGTGAGCGTCTTCGCGGCGGTCTTGAGCTCGTCCCACGTCTTGGGTGGCTGGACGCCGGCGTCCGCCAGGAGCTTCTTGTTGTAGTAGAGCGCGATGGAGTTCGTGTTCGACTGCAGGCCGTAGAGCTTGCCCTTGTAGGTGCTCGCGTCCTTCACGCCGGGCACGTCGCCGTCGGCGTCCAGACCGTAGTCCGACAGGTCGGACAGGGCACCGGAGGAGGCGATCTGCTGGACGTCGGGGTTGTCGAGCATGAGGACGTCGGGCAGCGTCTTGGACGATGCCTGCTGCAGCACCTTCGCGATCAGGCCGGCGCCGGCGACGTGGTTGATCGTGACCGTCGCGCCGACTTCCTTCGCGCACGTCTTGTAGACCGGGTTGTAGTTCGCGTCGTAGTAGTCCTCGATCGTCAGGGCCTTGCTGCCGCCCGACGAGGCCGATCCGGAGCCGGAGCAGCCGGACAGGACCAGGGGGATCGTGGCGACGACGGCGACTGCGCCGACGAGGGCGCGCGTCCGGCGGGACATGGAGGGGAATCTTTGCTTCATTGCAGAGCTCTTCTCTTGACGGATGCTGGGGCAGGCACGCATCGACGAGGCCGCTGACGTCATCGTCGCTGTGCTCCTGGGGCGAGAAGCTAACAGATAAGCGCTTCACCTGTAAAGCGCTTTTCTGACTCCGTGCGCGCTAGGATCAGCGCCATGGCCACGATGCAGCAGGTCGCCGATCGGGCGGGGGTCTCGATCGCCACCGTGTCCTTCGTGGTGAACGGGACGAAGTACGTGACCCCCGGCACGACCGCGCGGGTGAAGACCGCGATGCGCGAGCTGAAGTTCCGCGGCAACGTCGTCGCCCGGGCCTTGGCGAGCCGGCGGACCCGCATCATCGCGCTGCTGTTCCCGACCACCGGCAACCGCTTCAGCCCGACGACCTCGCAGTTCTTCATGAGTGCGGCGGAACGGGCGTCCGAGCGGGGCTACCACCTGGTGCTCTGGCCGGTCGACCCCGCTGGTGACGACCTCGACGACCTCGTCTCGGGTGGGCTCGTCGATGGCGTCATCCTGATGGAGGTGCGGATGGACGACCCCCGGGTCGCCGTCCTCACCGACCTGGGCGTGCCGTTCACCCTGATCGGCCGGACCCGCGACAGCAGCGGTCTGCCCTTCGTCGACATCGACTTCGAGACGACCATCGAGGACAGCCTCGACCACCTCGAGACGCTCGGGCACCGCCGGTTCGGCCTCGTGCTCGAGGACCTCGAGGGCACCCCGATGGCCGGCTACGCCCCGCACCTGCGCGTCGAGGCCACCTTCCGGCGCGCGATCGCCGAGCGCGGGCTGGCCGGGACGGTCGTCACCACCGGGCCGGGCAGCGACGGCGGACGGCAGGCCGCGAGTGACCTGCTCGCGGCGGACCCCGACGTCACCGCGCTGCTCGTGATGAAGGACGACTCGGCCGCTGGCGTCCTGGTCGGCCTCTACACGGCCGGGCGGCGGGTCCCCGAGGACGTCTCCGTGCTCAGCATCGCGTCGTCCGAGGCCAACGCCGACCAGCACTACCCGCGGCTGTCGACCATGGTCGCCCCCGGCCAGGAGCTCGGGACCCGGGCCGCCGACGCCCTCATCGAGCAGCTCGACGGCACGTCCGACGACCTGCCGCACTTCCTGCTGCCGTGCACGCTGCGCACCGCGGAGTCCACGGCCCCCGCCCCCGCCTGACCACCTGACGGCCCCATCCGAGTCTCGGCGCCGCGTCCCCGAGACTCGGGCGCAGCGACAGTCCTCGCGCCGGCGCCTCCGAGGACTGTCGCCCACCCCGAGACTCGGCCCGCGCCCGTGACCCGCCCGCGAGACTCGCGCACAGCGACTCGCCTCGCGCCGTCAGCCCCGAGGACTGTCGCCCACCCCGAGACTCGGCAATGAGCCCGCCCACCCACCGGGCAATCGTGATCCTGGTGCTCGTGTTCCGCCGCTCGATCGTGTCGGGGCTCACCTCCGGCGCCGTCAAGGGCTAGTTGCCTTGTTGATTCCTCAGGAATAGTCCGACAGGATCAGGGGAAACGTCGATGGCGACGGCCGGGACCAACCACCCCGGCCGTGGCCGCCACCGATCGGCGTCACGGATCAGGAGACAGTCATGGCTGGCAGCACTGCGCCCCCGCGCGCCCGGAACCGCGGCCGTCGCGCCGCGGACGACACCGCCCGCCGCTCCCGGCGTCGCAACCGCGTGTTCGCACTCGCTGCCGGCGGGGTCCTCGTCATCGGCGGCGCGGGCTACACGCTCGCGTCGTGGACGGACACCGAGTGGGTGTTCGGCGGCAACGGCTCGGGTGGGCCGGGCGTGGGGACGTCCGGGTTCGAGGTCGAGCAGAACGTCACGGCGCCGTTCGCCGCGGCGGGCTTCACCTCGGACGAGACGAACCCGGGCCAGGCGCTCCGGTTCACCGTCGACGCGCTCGCCCTGTCGCCGGGCACCGCGACCTACGCCCCCGTCGCGCTCCGCACCACCGCCGACTCGATCGCCGGCGACCTGGTGCTCCGGGCAGCGGTCCCGGCGTCCGGGGTCACGGTCTCCGATGCCGACGACCTGCTGTGGAACGCCCTGCAGGTCCGGGTCGCCGCGATCACGGACACCACCGCAGTGTGCGACGCCACCGCGTTCGACGTGCCGTGGACGAGCGTCGCGTCCGGGCCGCTCGGCACGGCTGCCGCCACGATCGCGCGGCCCCTCGCCGCGGCCGGCGAGTCGACGCAGGTGTACTGCTTCGAGGTCTCGCTGCCGGCGTCGCCGACCCTGCCCGCCGGCACGACGGTCGACGCGCTCCAGGGGCGGACGGCCGCGCCCGCGTGGCGGTTCGCCGCCGAGTCCGACTGAGCGCGGTCGTGCGCGGCTCCACCGCGCCGACGTCCTCCGACGAGGGCGCGGCGCCGCCCCGTCGTCCCGCCGACCGCATCCGCACCGTCGTCCTGACGGTCGCCGGCGCGATCGGGCTCACGTGCCTGCTCGCCTGGGCCGCCGTGGCGTTCACCGGGCTGTCGTTCGTCGTCGTCACCACCGGGTCGATGGCGCCGACGATCCCCGCGGGCGGGCTCGCCATCACGCACCGCGTGCCCGCGGCCGAGATCGCGGACGGGGACGTCGTCACGGTCCCGCGCGCGGGGTCGGCCCTGCCCGTCACCCACCGGGTGGTCGCGGTGGACCGGGTCCCGGGGGACACCGCGGCGCGGTCGCTGACACTGCGGGGCGACGACAACGCCTCCGACGACCGCGACCCGTACGTCGTCCGGCACGCCGGACTCGTGCTGGCGCACGCGCCCGGCCTGGGTTCGGCGCTCGTCGTGGTCACGAGTGCCCCGGCCCGTGGGCTGGCGGTCGCGGTCGTCGGCGTGCTCGTCGCGTGGGCGTTCTGGCCGGCCCGGCGGGAGGACTCGTGACCCGCGTCCTCGCCACCTCCGCGGCGGTCGCCGCGGTGCTCGTCGGTGCGACCGGGATCGGCACGACGGCGGTGGCGGTCGCCGCGACGGACTGGAGGCCCGTGGCCGAGACCGGCACGCCGGGCCGGTTGGTGCTGCACACCGGTCCGGAGCCCCTCGTGCTGCCCGGGCCGGGCAACGACGCGGACGTCACGTGGCAGGTGCGGACGAGCGTCGACGAGCCCGGCCCGGTCACCCTCGACCTGCAGCTCACGGGGCGGGGCGGCCTGCCGGGCGGGACCGACGGCGTGCTCGTGTCGGTGGCGACGTGCGACCAGCCGTGGGCGGGTCCGTCCCGTTCCCCCACGTGCAGCGGGCAGGCCGCCGCCCTCGTCGACGCCGTCCCCCTCGTCGACTGGGCGACCACCGCGCCGTCGGTCCGTGTGCCCGACCCGGACGGCGACGGGTCGGCGTACCTGCTCGTCCGGCTGTCCCTCGGTGACGCCGCGACCACGGTGCCCCGGACCGCCGAGGTCGGCGTCGGCGTGACCGCCCGCGGCGGGGACCCCGTCGTGCCCGGACGCCCGACGCACGGCGACGGCGACGGCAGTGGCGACGACGTCGGCCCGGTCGTCCTCGCGATGACGGGTGGCGGGTTCGCGGGGCCGCTGCTCGTCGCGGTCGCGGCCGTGCTCGCCGGCGTCGCCCTCCGACTCCGGCGCCCCCGGAGCCGGTCGTGAGCCGGCGTCCGCTGCACCTGCGGCGTGGCCGGATCGCGGTCGTCACCGGCATCGTCGTCGCAGCAGCCCTGCTCACGCCCACCGCCGTACCGAGCACCGCGTCGTGGTCGGACCGCGAGTGGGCGCACGGGGCCGTGGGGACGTCGTCGTTCGACTGCGGCACCGACGCGGACTACACGTCGACGGCCTCGAGCCGGTTCCTGGGCGGGAGCATCGCCGGCGTCGACCTCGACGACGTCGCCACGGTGCGCGGCGTCGACGTCGCGAAGACCGGGTCAGCCCCGGCATCGGTCGAGCCGGCCACCGCGCCCGAGCTCGGCACCGGCGGCCGCCCGTTCACACAGGCGTTCGGCAACCCGCTCGACGTCGGGCTGCTCGGCGACGTGGCGGGCATCGACCTCACCGGCCTCGGCCTCGGGCTGCCGGCCGGTTCGGCGGGCGCGGTGAACCAGGTCGCGACGGCGTCGGGCACCGGTGACGCGGTGGCGGCATCCGGGCTCGTCGCGGACTCCGGTGGCGTGCTCGTCACGCCGACGACCCCGTCCGGCGACCTGCCCGACCCGGCGTCGATCACACTCGGTCGCGCACTGCCGGGCATCGCGGACGTCACCGACGTGAGTCTCGACGTCGGCGCGGTCGGCGCGAGTGCGCAGCTCGCCGGGTGCGACGCCATCAGCGAGGACGTGTGGGGCGGGGTCGTCCAGCGCACGCTCGCGACGAACCTGCGGGCCGCGGTGCAGCAGGTCGCAGCCGACAGCGGTCCCGCCGGGCTCGAGCGCGACTACGGGATCGCGAGCCTCGACCTCCGTGTGGACAGCCCGCTCGTCGGCGCGCTGGTCACGGCGGTGAACGACACGGTGGTGCAGCTCGACGCCACGGTCGACGCGCTCGGTGGGCAGGACGGGGTGCTCGCACGGACGATCAACCAGGGCGTGCTCGGCGTCCTCGGCGGGCTCACCGGCAGCCTCGGGCTCGGCACCATCGGGGGCACGGTCGAGATCACCGGGCCGGACCTGGCGGGCGCGGTCGCGCCGCTGCTCGCCGAACCCGTGCAGGATCCCGGGGGCACGCTGTCGCTCGACCTGTCAGCCGGATCCGTCCGGGTCGACCTCGCGCACCTGCTCGGCGACGACGAGCACGGGCTCAACGACCTGCCGCCGAACCACGAGGTGGTGCTCGACGCCGTCACCCTCGGTGCGCTGGCCGACCGGCTCGGGCAGGTGGTGGACGCCTGGGCGGGGAAGATCACGACCGCCCTGACGACCGCGCTCGGGTCCCTGCACGTCCGGATCGCGCTCGCCGCCGACCTCAGCGCACCCCTGGTGCTCGGCATCCGCGTGAAGATCGCCACGCTGTCGATCGGCGTCGACACCGGGGTCGCGGCGCTCATGGCGGGGCAGACGAAGCTGTCGGTCGGGGTCGCGCTGCTCGGACTCGACCTGGGTGGACTGCTCGGCGTCGTCACCGGCCTCGCCACGTCGCTCGTGAACCCGTTGACCCAGGCGGTGGTGGGGACGCTCACGACCCGGTTGTTCGCGGTCGTCGGGACGCTCGGCACGACGCTGACGACGACGATCGGCGGCCCGGTCGTCCGCGCGCTCGGGGCGGTGCTCGGGCGTCTGCCCGGGGTGCTCTCGCTCCGTGTCAACGTGCAGCAGGACCGCGCCGCCGCCGCGCCCCCGGCCGGCCGCGCGACGACCGGGCAGTACACGCAGACCGCACTCCACCTGTCGATCGCGGACGCCCTGGTGCCCGGTGGGCTGGCCCGCGTCGACCTGGCCAGCGCCGTGGTGGGGCCGAACTCCGTGTCGCTCCTCGAGGCCGCCCGCGCCCGAGATAGGTAGCATCGTTACCTAGCTGCGCATGGTGGACAATCACCGGAGCCGCACGCTGACCGCCCGTACCCTGCCGTCAGGGGCTCGGGGCACCGAGGTCGACGGCCGCGATGATGCGGTCGACGATCCGGACGAACCGGACCCTGTCCCGTTCCGAGAAGGAGGCCAACAGCTCGTGCAGGTGCTTGTTCGTGCCGTCCATGGCGATCGAGTAGTCGCGCCTGGCGGTCTCGGTCAGCTCGATGTGACGACTCCGCCCGTCGGCCGGGTTCGGCACGCGGCTGAGGTGCCCGCTCTGCTCGAGTCGGTCCACCATGCCGGTCACCGCCGGACCGGTCAGGCCGAGGTGCTTCGCCAGGTCCTTCACGCGGACGGTCCGGTCGGCCTCTTCGGCGCGGGACACGAACTGCAGCACGGTCAGGTCGCTGGCCGAGACGTCGAGCTGGTCGCGCAGCCGCGCCCGCAGTGCGGACACTGCTGCTTCGAGTCGGGTCAGCGCCGCCACGAGGTCGAGATCGCTCACGAGCGCGCCCCCTTCGAACCGATCGGGTCCGCGCCACCGTACGCCGTGCTCACCGGGTCAGCGTATCCACATAACGAGTGGCGCGGTCAGGTTCGGGTGTCCGGCACGGGGGCGTTGCACCGTGACTGACACGTACGAGGCCGCACCTGCCGGTGGACGCGCGAGCGAGTCGGTGCGCTTCGAGGTGTCCGGCACCGATCCGGAGTCCGCGGCGCGGGACCTGGCCGCGGTGCACGGCGCCGCGCAGTGGGCCGCCCAGCAGACCGGCAGCGAGTTCGTCTACCGCTACACCGCGGTCGGCGACACCGAGATCAGCATCCGTCGCTCCCAGATGCGCGGCGTGCTCCGCGGTGCGATGCCGATCGGGACCGACTACATCGTCGCGTGGATGACGAGCGGCAGCGCCCACCTCGACATCGATGGGCAGCGGGTGGACCTGCACCGGAACGTGCCGACGCTGCTGCCCTGCGACACCGCGTTCGTCTTCGCGGCCGAGGACCACGACCAGCGCCTGGTGCACCTCGACCGGGAGCTCGTGCACCGGGTCGCCGGCGAACAGCTCGACCTGGGCGACCGCCCGCTGCGCTTCGACCACACGCGCGAACCGGACAACGCGATGTACGGCCGGTGGCAGGGTGCCCTCGCCGCGCTGTCCCGCGCGCTCCGCGTCGGCGGGCCGGCCTCCGACACCTGGGTCGAGGCGAAGTCGCTCGCGATCGCCGCGTTCCTCGAGACCTTCCCGCCGCAGCTCGACGACCTGCCGGCAGAACTGGCCCTGCCGCGGAACGCCCGGCTGCGCGCCGCCGTCGAGTACGTCCACGCGCACGCGTCCGAGACCGTGACCATCGCCGACCTCGCCGCGGTGGCCGGCCTGAGCGTGCGGTCGGTGCAGGAGTCGTTCCGTCGGGTGTTCGACGTGTCGCCGCTCACCTACCTGCGGGACGTCCGTCTGGACCGTGTGCGCAGCGAGCTCCTCGGACTCGACCCGCAGGTCGGAGCGATCGGTGACGTCGCGCGCCGCTGGGGGTTCGCGCACCTCGGCCGGTTCTCGGCGTCGTACGCGGCACGGTTCGGCGAGTACCCGAAGCAGACCCTGCGCCGCTAGCCGGCGGTCAGACCCGCGGCGCGGGGCCGGTGCTGGAACGCACCCGCAGCGTGGTCGGCAGACGGACGTGGTCCGACGCGGCCTCGCCACGGAGCATCGTCAGCAGCATCTCGACCGCGCGGGACCCGAGCTCGGCCAGCGGCTGCGACACGGTGGTGAGCGGCGGGGTGGTGATCGACGCCTGGGGGACGTCGTCGAACCCGACGACGGACAGGTCCTCCGGCACCCGCAGGCCGAGCTCCGCCGCGGCCCGCAGCACACCGACGGCCGACGAGTCGTTCGCGGCGAACACCGCGGTCGGTCGCTCGTCCAACGTGAGCAGGTCCCGCGCGACGGCCGCTGACTGCTCTTCTTGGTAGTCGCCGTCGCGGACGAGCCGCTCGTCGATCGTGAGTCCGGCGTTGGTCAGCGCGGAGCGGTACCCGGCCTCGCGCAGCTGGGCGGACGCCAGGTCGACGCGGCCCCGCAGGTGCGCGATCCGGGTGTGCCCGAGCCCGAGCAGGTGCTCGACGGCCTGGACCGCCCCGCCCTCGTTGTCGGCGTCGACCGTCGCGTGGCCCTCGGGCCCGGTGTGCGGGTCGATGGCGACGACGGGGATCGAGGAACTCGACAGGGCCGTGGTCGGGGTGACGACGATGGCGCCGTCGATGAGGGTGCCGGACAGGCGTGACAGCGACCGGCGTTCCCAGCCCGGACGGTCGGCGCCGGTCATCAGGCCGGCGTAGGCGAGCAGCTCGTAGCCGGTGCCGGTCGTCGCGCTCGAGATGCCGCGCAGGAGCTCGGTCGAGAACGGCTCGAACTCGGGCACCAGGATGCCGACGACCCCGGTGCGGGAGCTCCGCAGGCTGCGGGCGACCAGGGACGTCTCGTAGCCGAGGTCCGCGACGACCTGCTGCACGCGGATCATCGTGGCCGCGGCGACGCCGTCGCGCTGGTTGATGACCTTCGACACGGTGGGGATCGAGACCCCCGCGACCCGTGCGACGTCGCCGATCGTCACCCGGCCGGCACCGGGACGCGCGCCGAGTGCCGAGTCCATGTGCTCACCGTACCGCTGATGCGGCGTCGAAACGGCGTAGAAAACGTTATCGATATCGATTGACAAGCGACAGGAGCACCTGGCACGCTCTCCGCAGCGGCAGCGGCAGCGGCAGCGGCAGTGGATGTCGCTGCATGTCAACGACGACACGAGGAGTTCCACGATGACGAGGAAGATCCGTGCCGCGGCAGCCATCGCGCTGATCGGGGCGACAGCACTGGTGGCCACGGGCTGCTCGGCAGGCGGCAACGCGGCCGACGACGGCAACGGGAAGGTCACGATGACCTTCTGGCACAACTCCACCACCGGACCGGGCAAGGCCTACTGGGCCTCGACGGTCAAGGCGTTCGAGGCGAAGTACCCGAACGTCACCATCACGACGCAGGCCATCCAGAACGAGGACCTGGACGGCAAGCTGCAGACCGCGCTCAACTCGGGCGACGGACCGGACGTCTTCCTGCAGCGCGGCGGCGGCAAGATGGACGCGATGATCGCCGCCGGGCAGCTCATGGACATCTCCGACTCGATCAGCGCCGACGCGAAGAAGTCGATCAGCGCGGGTACCTTCGCGGGCTACGAGAAGGACGGCGCCACCTACGCCATGCCGGGCGCCGTGCTCCCCGAGGGCATCTGGTACTCGAAGGACCTGTTCCAGAAGGCCGGCATCGACGGCACCCCGACCACGATGGACGAGCTGAACGACGACATCGCGAAGCTCAAGGCCGCCGACATCGACCCCGTCGCCGTCGGTGCGAAGGACGCCTGGCCCGCCGCCCACTGGTACTACAACTTCGCGCTGCGCGAGTGCAGCCAGAAGACGCTCGAGGGCGCGGCGAAGTCGCTCAAGTTCGACAACGCCTGCTGGACGAAGGCCGGCGAGCAGCTCGAGGACTTCAACGCCACCGAGCCGTTCAACAACGGCTTCCTGACCACCGCCGCGCAGCAGGGTGCCGGCAGTTCCGCCGGTCTGCTCGCCAACCACAAGGCCGCCATGGAGCTCATGGGGGCGTGGGACCCGGGCGTGATCAGCTCGCTCACCCCGGACGGCAAGCCGCTGGCCGACCTCGGCTGGTTCCCGTTCCCGACCATCGACGGTGGCAAGGGTGACCCGAAGTCGATGATGGGCGGCGTCGACGGCAACTCCTGCTCGGCGAAGGCCCCGAAGAAGGCCTGCACGGACTTCCTCAACTTCATCGTGCAGAAGGACAACCAGGAGGCCTACTACACGGCGTTCCAGGCCATCCCGGTCAACCAGGAAGCCCAGTCGGTCGTCGACGCGGACTACCTCAAGTCGGCCCTCGCCGCCTACCAGGAGGCCCCGTTCGTCTCGCAGTACCTGGACACCCTGTACGGCCAGAACGTCGGCAACGCGCTGAACACCAGCGTCGTCGACCTGCTCGCCGGCAAGGGCAGCGCGAAGGACATCGTGGACACCACCAACCAGGCTGCGGCCAAGGGCTGACCATGACCCTCGACACCTCGCTCGGCACGACCCCGGCCACCGGGTCGGACACGGCCGCGGGGACGTCCCCGGCGGGGAGCGGTACGCCGCTCCCCGCCGGACGGCGGTCCACGCGCCGCATCGCAGACTGGCGGAAGCGCGTCGAGATCGCGGTGCTCGCCGGCCCCGCGGTCATCGTCTTCGTCACGTTCGTGATCCTGCCCGTGGTGCTGGCCGCCTACTACGGGTTCTTCAAGTGGCAGGGCTACGGCCCGCCCACCGACTTCGTGGGGCTGCAGAACTACCTGATCATCTTCCAGGACAAGGCGTTCCACGCGGTCCTGATGCACAACGGCTTCATCGTCGTGCTGTCGCTCGTGCTGCAGGGGCCGATCGCCATCGTGCTCGCGCTGCTGCTCAACCAGAAGATGCACGGCCGCGGACTCGTCCGCGTGCTCGTGTTCGTGCCGTACGTCATCTCCGAGGTGATCGTCGGCACCGGGTGGAGCCTGATGCTCCAGTCGAACGGCGCCGTGAACGACCTGCTCCAGGGCATGGGGCTCGGCGGGCTGCGGGCCGACTGGCTGTCCAACCCGGACATCGCCATCTGGACCCTGCTCGTGATCATCTCGTGGAAGTACATCGGCTTCGCGGTGATCCTGTTCCTGGCCGGCCTGCAGAGCATCCCCGAGGAGCTGTTCGAGGCGGCGGCCATCGACGGCGCCGGTTACTGGCAGATCCAGCGGCGGATCACCCTGCCGCTGCTCGGCCCCACCATCCGGATCTGGGCGTTCCTGTCGATCATCGGCTCACTGCAGCTGTTCGACCTCGTCTACATCATCTGGGGGCAGTACATCTCGTCGACCGCCGGCACCTCGACGATGGCGACGTACATGGTCGCCAACGGTCGCACGTCCGGCAACTTCGGTTTCGGCAGCGCCGTCGCCGTGGTCATGTTCGTGATCTCGCTCGCCGTCGCCCTGATCTACCAGCGCTTCGTGCTCCGCCGCGACACCGCGGGTGCACTCACCGAGAGGAAGAACTGATGGCCACCACGAGCATCGTCGCCCCCGGGCGGCGGGCCACGCGGGAGCGGCGGTCCACCGCGGCCATCGGTCGCGCGAACCCGCTCACCTACCTGGTGGCGATCCTGTTCGTCGCCGCGAACCTCGCCCCGGTGCTGTACATCGTGCTGGGCGGCTTCCGGACGAACTCGCAGATCACCACGAGCCCCGCCGGGTTACCAGCGCCGTTCGAGCTCGGCAACTACGGATCCGTCCTGTCCAGCGGGATCTTCTGGCAGCAGCTCGCGAACTCGACGATCAGCGCCGTGACCACCACCGCGGGCGTCGTCGTGCTCGGACTGATGGTGAGCTTCGTGCTCGCCCGCTACCGGTTCGCCGGCCGCGGTGCGCTGTACGCCCTGTTCGCCGCCGGTCTGATGTTCCCGATCACCGTCGCGATCACGCCGCTGTACCTGCTCGTGAAGGACCTCGGTCTGACGAACAGCCTGGCCGGCGTGATCCTGCCGCAGATCGCCTTCGCCCTGCCGACCACGGTCATCATCCTGGTGCCGTTCCTGCGGGCGATCCCGGACGAGCTCGAAGAGGCAGCGTCGATCGACGGCGCCAGCCGCCTCGGGTTCTTCTTCCGCATGGTCGTGCCGCTGTCGCTGCCGGGCGTCGTCACGGTCGGCATCCTGGCGTTCATCGCGAGCTGGAACAGCTACATCCTGCCGCTGTTCATCCTGAACAACGAGGGCAGCTACACGCTGCCGCTCGGCGTGCAGGCGTTCTCGTCGCAGTACTCGGTCGACACGGCCAAGGTGCTGGCGTTCACGTCGATGTCGATGATCCCGGCACTGGTGTTCTTCACCGTCTTCCAGCGCCGCATCGTCGGCGGCCTGACCGGGGCGGTGAAGGGGTGACGACGACGGACGCGACCCGGGACACCGGACGCCAGCCGCGCCTCCAGGACGACCGCGACGCACCCGACGCGACCGGACCCGACCGCGCCACCGCCCTGCTCGCCGCCATGACCCTCGACGAGAAGGCGGCGCAGCTCGTCGGCTACTGGCTCGACCAGACCGGCGTCGTCGCACCCATGCAGGGCGAGATGGCGGCGGCCGCCGACGGCCGCACCCTGGCGGACATCACCCGCGACGGCATCGGCCAGTTCACCCGCGTCTACGGCACCCGACCGGTCGAACCCGACGACCGCGCGGCCTGGTTGTGGGCGGAACAGCGGCGACTCAAGCGCGAGACCCGGCTCGGGATCCCCGCGCTCGTGCACGAGGAGTGCCTGACCGGGCTCGCCGCGTGGAAGGCCGCGACGTTCCCCACCCCGCTGGCGTGGGGTGCGGCCTTCGACCCGGACCTGGTCGAGCAGGTCGGCGCCGCCATCGGCGCGTCGATGCGGCAGCTCGGCGTGCACCAGGGGCTCGCCCCGGTGCTCGACGTGGTGCGCGACCCGCGGTGGGGGCGGGTCGACGAGTGCATCGGTGAGGACCCGTACCTGGTCGGCACCGTCGGGACCGCCTACGTGCGCGGTCTGCAGTCGGCCGGCGTCGACGCGACGCTCAAGCACTTCCTCGGGTACTCGGCCTCGCAGGCGGGGCGGAACCACGCGCCCGTGCACGCCGGACCGCGCGAGGTCGCCGACGTGTACCTGCCGCCGTTCGTGATGGCCCTGCGCGACGGGGGCGCACGGAGCGTCATGAACTCGTACGCCGAGATCGACGGCGTGCCCGTCGCGGCGAACCGCGAACTGCTGACCGGCCTGCTCCGTGACGAGCTCGGCTTCGACGGCACCGTCGTCGCGGACTACTTCTCGGTCGCGTTCCTCGAGGTCATGCACGGCATCGCCGCGGATCGTGGCGAAGCCGCGGCGCTCGCGCTCGAGGCAGGCATCGACGTCGAGCTGCCCACCGGGGACGCGTACCTCGCGCCGCTCGTCGAGCGGGTGCGGTCCGGTCTGCTCGACGAGGCCCTCGTCGACCGCGCCGTCCTGCGGGTGCTGCGGCAGAAGGAGCGACTGGGGCTGCTCGACCCGCAGGCGTTCGAGGACGAGCCGCCGACCGGGATCGACCTGGACACCCCGCTGCACCGCTCGTTGGCGAAGCAGTTGGCGGCGCGGTCGCTGGTGCTGCTGTCGAACGACGACGTGGTCGCTGGCGCCGGCGTTGGCGCTGCGGCGCCGGCCGGCGCCCCGGTCCTGCCGCTGCGCGCCGGTGCCGGCGCCCCGGTCCTGCCGCTGCGTGCCGGGGCATCCGTGGCCGTCATCGGCCCGAACGCCGACCGCGCCGAGGCCCTGCAGGGCTGCTACTCGTTCGCCAACCACGTGCTCGCGTCGCACCCCGACCTGCCGCTCGGTTTCGCCATCCCGACCGTGCGCGAGGCGATGGTCGACGCCCTCGGCGACGACGCCGTGCGCTTCGCCGCGGGCTGCGCCGTCACCGGGTCCGACCGTGCCGGGTTCGCGGACGCCGTCGCCGTGGCCGCTGCCTCCGACGTCGCGGTCGTCGTCGTCGGCGACCAGGCCGGCCTGTTCGGCCGCGGCACCGTCGGCGAGGGGAACGACACCGAGTCGCTCGACCTGCCGGGCGTGCAACGCTCGCTCGTCGAGGCGGTCGTCGCCACCGGCACGCCGACCGTGATGGTGCTGCTCACAGGGCGGCCGTACGCCATCGCGTGGGCGCTCGACGGCGACGGCGACGGCGTCGTCGCCGCTGGCTCGGCCGGCTCGGGACGTCCGGCGGCCGTCGTGCAGGCGTTCTTCCCCGGCGAGGAGGGCGGCACCGCCATCGCCGAGCTGCTCACCGGCGCCGCATCGCCGTCCGGTCGCCTGCCCGTGTCGCTGCCGCGTGCCGCCGGCGCCCAGCCGTACACGTACCTGCACCCGCGGCTCGGGGGGCCCTCGGACGTCACCGCCGCCGACTCGACGCCGGTCCGCCCGTTCGGCTTCGGCCTCGGCTACACGACGTTCGCGTACGACGACCTGGTCGTCGACGCGTCCGTCCGCTCCGACGCCGTGTTCGAGGCATCCGTGACCGTCCGCAACACGGGCGCACACGAGGGCGAGGACGTCGTCCAGCTCTACGGCCACGACGTGCACGGCAGCGTCACCCGACCCGAGGTCCAGCTGCTCGGCTACGCGCGCGTCGCGCTCGCCGCGGGGGAGTCCACCCGCGTCCGCTTCCGCGTCCCCGTCCAGCGGTTCGCGTTCACCGACCGTCGCATGCGCCGGGTCGTCGAACCCGGTGCCGTGCAGGTCTGGGTCGCGTCCCACGCGGCGGCGTCACGACCGGGAGGCCCGCTGCCGGCAGGTGGGATCGTCGCGTCCGGCGACGGGCCGGTCCGACACCCCGTCCCCGGCTCCGCGACGGAGCGCGCCACGGTCGACGTGACGGGGCCGGTGCGCGAGGTGACGCTGGACGACCCGCGGGTCGTCGAGTGGACGGTGGCCTGAACCGGGGCCGCGCCGACGGGGCGGGCCGTGCGGACGGATCAGGACGCACGGCCCGCCCCCGGCAGCGCTACCGCGAACCCTGCTGCAGGGTCTCGGGCAGTGGCGGCAGGGGACGATCGCTGTCGGCGACCCGGGTCAGCCGTGCTGCCAGTGGTCGGAAGAGCGCCGACAGTAGCACCTTGTCCGCCACACCCCGGGCGGCGAGCCCGAGCCGCGTACGCGGGTACGCGAAGTGCACGATGCCCTTCGGGATGCCCTGGATCTTGTCGACCAGGGGGCGCATCCACGTGTCGAAGGCGTCGAGCGCGCGGTCGAGGTCCTCGTCCGCCGTGACCGATGCCGCCAGCACGTACCCGCTCGTCAGGGCGAGCGAAGCGCCACCGCCACCCATCGGTGTCACGCACCAGGCCGCATCGCCGATCACGCACACGCGGCCGCGGTGCCAGCGCGGCATCCGGATCTGGGTCAGCTCGTCCAGGTAGACGTCGTCCGAGCCGTCGAACCCGTCGAGCACGCGCTCGGTCTGCCAGCCGGCGTCGGCGTAGCGGGTCCGCAGTGTCGCTAGGGCCTCCGACCGCGAGCGGCCGACCAGGTCGTCGCCGCCGGCGTAGGCCAGGATCGCCCGCGTCGTGCCGTACGGGTCCGGGCGCAGGTGGATCTGACGCCCGCCGACGGCGTTGTACCAGCGCCAGCGGTCGTCGTCGGACGGCGTGCGCGGGATCGTCCCGAAGACCATGGTCACCCCGAGGTCCCGCTCGTCGACCTCGCCCTCCGCGGCGAAGAGCCGGTCGCGGGTCCGGGAGCGGACGCCCTCGGCGATGACCACGAGGTCGGCGTCGAGCACCCGTCCGGCGTCGGTGGTCACGGTCGCCCGGCGTCCGCCGGCCTGGTCGTCGACGTCCTGGATCGTCTCGCCGTAGACGATGCTGACGCCGTCGGGCAGGTCGTCGAGGATCACCCGGGCGAAGTCGCCGCGCAGGACCTCGAGTTCTGCGGTGGCACCGTCCGGGCCGTCGGAGGGCAGCTCGGACCGGACGTTGCCCTCACGATCGACGATCACCGTCCCGGTCTCGGTCGTGTTGCGTGCGCGGACGGCGTCGACCAGGCCCATGCGGTCGAGCACCTCGCGAGCGACCCCGCGGACGTCGACGTTCTGCCCGCCGTCGCGGAAGGACGGCGCACGTTCGATCACCGTCACCTGCCACCCGACGTGGCGCAACCACCAGGCGGCGGACAGGCCTGCGATGCTGGCTCCGGAGATCACTGCGTGCTGTGAGGTCATGCTTTACAGTAAAGCAACTGCACAGTAAAGGAACCTGGATGCCCGACATCGACCCCCTCACCACGGTGTGGTCCGACGACGAGGTGGCCGTCATGCACGCGATGCGCGACTGGGCCGTCACCTTCGACGAACTCCAGCGCCACCTGTCGTCGTGGATCGGTCTGCCCGGTTCCGACGCGAACGCCCTCGGGCAGATCGTGTGGGCGGACCAGGCCGGCGAGCCACTCTCCCCGGCGCAGTTGGCCCGGCGGATCGGCATGACGTCGGGCGCCACGTCGGTACTGCTCGACCGCCTCGAAGGGGCCGGGCACGTCACCCGGCACCGCGAGAGCGCCGACCGACGGCGGGTCACCCTGCGGCCGACCGAGTCCGCGCGAGCCGAGAGCGGGCGGTTCCTCGCGTTCTCCGGTGCCGAGATCGCCGCCACGGTGCGGGACACCGATCCTGAGGAGACGCGGGTCGTCCTGGCGTTCCTGCGACGCATGACCGACGCCGCCGCGTCGGCGAACGGTCGCCTGCAGGCACGCTGAGGGAACCGACGGGCGGCGTCGCCGCGCTCAGTGCTCCTTGACGAGCGCCTCGACGTTGTTGCCGTCGGGGTCGCTCACGAACGCCGCGTAGGCGCGGTACTCGGGCCAGTACCGAGGCTCGTGGCGCGAGAGTCCGCCGGACGCGACGGCCGCCCGGTGGAACGCATCGACCTCGGTGCGGCTCGACGCCTCGAACGCCAGGTGCAGACCACGGGTCACCGTCGCCGTCGTGGGTGCGGTCTCGAGTGAGACGCTCGGGGTGTCCTGGCCGGTGGTCCAGTACTCCGCGATGGACTCGGTGCGGTAGCCCGCCTCGACCCCCAGTGGCGCGAGTGCCGCCGTGTAGAAGGCCTCGCTCGCGGCGAAGTCGCTGGCGAAGACCCCGAGGTGGTGGATGAGGCGACGGTTCGGCACGCCTCGAACCTAGCCGCCCACGGAGGGACCGGCCGGGTCACGAACGGGTCGACGGTCCCTTCTGCCGCGCAGGCGTCGAGGAGCTTCCCGACCGCCGTGGCCGTCGAGTCCCACGAGGCTGCGACGGCGTCCCGCCGTCAGGACGCCGCCGTGATCGTGGCCCGGGCCGTGTCGATGACCCGCATCACGCCGACGACATCGTCGTGCGTGTGCACCGGCGACTCGATCCGCCCCTCGGCCGCGAAGGACGCGAGTGCGGTGGCCTGGTAGGCGAGCCCGTCATGCAGCACCTCGAGTCGCTGGTCCGTCCAGGTCGCGGACTCCGACGCCGCGAAGTTCCCACGAACCGCGGTGATCGACGAGGGCCCGAAGAACGGGCTGCCGATGTCGATGCGTCCCTCGGTGCCGACGACCGAGGCTCGCACGGGCAGCGCGGTCTCGAGCGACGTCGACAGCATCGACCGGGCTCCGCCCGCGTACGAGAGCAGCAGGTCGGCGCGCACGTCGACGCCGCCCGGACCGCTCGCCCCTTCGACCAGCACGCGGTCGGGGGAGCCGAGCACCGAGGCGGCGAACGAGATCGGGTAGACACCGGCGTCCAGCAGCGCGCCGCCGCCGAGCTCGGGCGCCCACAGGCGGTGCCCCGGGTCGTACGGCATCACGAACCCGAAGTCGGCGGTCACGAGCCGGACGGTGCCGATCGTGCCGTCGGTGAGCAGTCGCCGCATGATGTCCGACTGCGGCAGGTACCGCGTCCACATCGCCTCCATGACGAGCACGCCGGCGGCCCGTCCCGCACCGGTGACCTCCTGCGCCTCGGCAGCGGACATCGCGATCGGCTTCTCGATCAGGACGTGCTTGCCGGCGGCGATCGCAGCGAGGGCCTGCTCGCGGTGCAGCGGGTGCGGGGTGGCGACGTAGACGACGTCGACCTCGGCGTCGGTCACGAGCGCCTCGACACTCGACACGGTCCGGTCGATGCCGTGCGCTGCGGCGAACGCGCTGGTCTTCGCGGCGTCACGGGCGGTCACGGCGACCGCGCGCTGCGGCGTGTGCCGGTGGATCGCGGTGACGAACTTACCGGCGATGCCGGTGCCGATCACGCCCCACCGCAGGGCCGGCACGGCGTCGGGGTCGGGCAGGACCGGGGTGGGCAGCGTCAGGGTCATCGTCGTCCTCTCGCAGGGATTGGCTCGTGCCATCCCAGCCTACGTGTCCTTCGCACGTGCCAGACTGGTCCGGTGACGACGGGGATCGACGACCTGCCGGAGCGGCGCTCCACCGGTGGCCGCCTGCCGACGATGCGTGACGTCGCCGAGCACGTCGGGATGTCCCGGCAGCTCGTCTCGCTCGTGCTCCGCGGTGCGCCCGGTCCCAGCGCCGAGTCCCGCGACCGGATCCTCGCCGCGGCCGCTGAGCTCGGCTACCGTCCGCACACCTCGGCCCGGCTGCTCCGCGAAGGCCGCACGCGGCTCATCGGTGCGGTCTTCAGCATGCGCAACCCGTTCCAGGTCCGGTTCGTCGAACGGCTCTTCGCCCGTGCCGCCGAGCAGGGCTTCGGTGTCGCCCTCGGGCCCGCCGGCGCAGAGCGCTCCACGGACCAGGTGGTGGCCGACCTGCTCGGTGAACGCGTCGAGGCCCTCGTCGTGTTCAACCCCGACCCCGACGCGACCGCGCTCGAGCAGGCGAGCCGCCTCGTGCCGGTCGTGCTCCTCGGCGAGTGGACGGACGCCCCGTACGCCGACAACGTGCACGTGGACGAGGCCGGTGGACTCCGCGCCGCGGTCGAGCACCTGGTCGGTCTCGGTCACCGCCGCATCGCCTACGTCGGTGGCGAGGACGGGCTGGTCGGCCTCGATCGTGCGACCGCCTACCGTGCCGCGATGCAGGGCGCCGGACTCGCAGCCGAGACCGACGTCGTCCCCAGCGGCTTCAGCGAAGAGGGTGGCGCCGCGGCCGCCCGCACGCTCGTCGCCCGCGACACCCTGCCCACCGCCGTGGTCTGCTGTGGTGACCAGTGCGCCACGGGCCTGCTCGCCGTCTTCGCGCAGCACGGGGTCGACGTGCCGCGGCGGGTGTCGGTGGTCGGCTTCGACGACAGCTACCTCGCGTCGCTCAGCTACCACCGCCTGACGTCGGTGCACCAGGACGTCGAAGCGACGGTGGATGCAGCGCTCGCCGCCGTGCTCGACCGGACCTCGGGCGGCGGTGGCGAGCGTCGTCGTGTCGCGACACCGACCCGCTTCGTGGTGCGTGCGTCGACGGGTCCTGCCGAGCGCTGAGCGTCGAGCGTCGAGCCGGAACGACGTGGTGGAGGTCGTGCGACGTCGACCACGTCGTTCCGGGTCGGGGTGGCTGCCGCTCAGCGCACGCTGCGGATCGGGATCACGACGAGTGCGCCGACGAGTGCCACGATGCCGGCGCCCCAGAGCAGCACCGGGTAGTTGTCACCAGCGCCGACCCCGAGCAGCAAGGCACCGAGGGCCGGCGCGAAGGACTGCGGCAGGGAGTTCGCGATGTTCATGACGCCGAGGTCCTTGCCGGGCTTGTCCTTGTCGGGCAGGACGTCGACCACCAGGGCGTTGTCGACGGCCACGTAGATGCCGTAGGCGAAGCCCATGATCACCTCGGCGACGTAGAACACGGTGACGTCCTGCGCGTAGACGAGCACGACGAGGCCCACGCCGAAGAGCAGGGTCGAGCCGCCGACGAAGACCTTGCGGCGGCGCAGCCGGTCGGACAGCCAGCCGGAGAACGCCGTGCCGATCATGAGCGCGATCGTGTAGAGCAGGACACCGAACGCCACTGCCGAGGTGGCGCGTTGCGCGGTCATGCCGAGGTGGTCCTGCATGTAGAACAGCCGGAACGTCGTGAACAGGAACGTGGCGAGGATGATCAGGAACCGCGACCACCACGCCAGACCGTAGTCGCGGTGCGTGATCGGGTTCGTCCAGAAGGTCTGCACGATCGTGAGCCACGAGAACGGCTTCGGTCGGACCTCGGGGATGCGGTCGGGGGTGACGAACGCGTACACCAGCACGCAGAGCACGCCGAGGACGCCGGGCAGGATGAACAGCAGCGGCAGGTTCTCGACCAGCAGGACGGCGGCGTAGGTGCCGGCGAGCACGGCGAGGTTCTGCGCCAGCCCGATCACGCTCGATGCCCGGCCGCGTTGCAGCTCGGGGACGTTGTCCGCCCAGCTGGCCATCATCGCCGAGTACGCGGCGTTCGACCCGAGCTGGCAGACGATCCACGCCACGGTGAGCATGCCGACGTTCGGCGAGGAGGCCACCATGGCGAGTCCGCCGAGCAGCACCAGGATGCCGGCGAGCAGCCACGGGCGCCGCCGCCCCCACCGCGTCCGGGTTCGATCACTCAGGGCGCCGAACAGCGGGTTGCCGAAGATCGCGCCGAGTGATCCGAGCGGCAGCGCGACGGCGATCACCGAGGCGGGGTCGTCCGGGTTCAGCGCCTGGGCCTTCAGCTGCATGCTGACGTAGACCGGCGACAGGATCGCCACGTAGATGCCGAACTGCGCCAGTCCGAGGGCGGTCAGGTACCAGTTGCTGACGTGGTTGGTCGGGGTGGCGGTGGTGAACGGGTGCGCCGGCAGCCTTGTCGACATCGACTCCTCCTCGGGTCGTGTGCACGTCGTCCGGTCGGAAACCCGGTCATCGGTGACGCGTGTTTGGCTCGTGCTAACCTGACGACGTCGGCGATGTTATCTCGTGCCAAGCACAAACGCCACCGCCCGACGACGAACCACGGAACCGCGAGCACTGGAGCACGATGATCCCCACCGCCCTGCCCGAACCCGAGCTCTTCACGACGGCGTCCGGTGATCCGTCCCTCGGCTGGGGGATCGTCGGACCCGGCTGGATCGCCGGCGAGTTCGCCACCGCGGTGCGCGCTTCGACCGCCCAGCGCATCGTCGCCGTCGCGTCCCGGTCACTGCCCCGCGCATCCGCGTTCGCTGCCGAGCACGGGATCGAGGCGGCCGTCGAGGGTGTCGACGCCCTCGTCGCCCGGCCCGACGTCGACGTGGTCTACATCGCGACACCGCAGAGCGAGCACGCCGCGGTGGCCCTGGCAGCGATCGCCGCCGGCAAGCACGTGCTCATCGAGAAGCCCTTCACCGTCACGGCTGCCGAGGCCCGCACCGTCGTCGACGCCGCACGCGCCGCCGGGGTGTTCGCGATGGAGGGCATGTGGAGCCGGTACCTGCCGCAGGCCTCGGTGCTCCGGACCCTGCTGGCGGACGGAGCGCTCGGCGAGGTGCGCAGCGTGCTCGCCGACCACGGCCAGGCGATCCCGTTCGGCCCGGACCACCGGCTGTTCCGTCCGGAGCTCGGCGGGGGAGCGCTGCTCGACCTCGGCATCTACGCCGTGCAGTTCGCCTCGATGGTGCTCGGCGCACCGCAGCGGGTGACGGCTCGCGGGCGTCTGACCGAGTCGGGCGTCGACGCCTCCGGCTCGCTCGTCCTCGAACACGGCGCCGCCCAGGCCGTCCTGCACACGACCATCGCCGCGCGGACGCCGACGACCGCGTCCATCGCCGGCACCGAGGGCACGATCGCCTTCGCCGGGCCGTTCTACAACCCGACGACCTTCACGATCTCGGCCGCCGCGCACGGATCGCCCGTCCTGCACTGGGATGACCCGACACCGCTGCGGGGCTTCGCCGCCCTGGCGTGGGAGGCCACTGCCCTGGCACGCTTCGTCGGCGAGGGGCGGACGGAGTCCCCGCTGCACACCCTCGACGAGACGATCTCGATCCTCGAGACCATCGACACCGCCCGCGCGCAGATCGCCGCGGGCTGAGCAGGAGACGACGATGTCCGACCTCATCACCACCCTCGAACAGCAGGAGCGCGACCTCGTGCTCGACGCCTTCACCCACGACGACGCCTGGGAGCTGGGTTCCCTGATCCGCGGCATCGCCCACGAGGCCGGCCACGCCGTCGGCATCGACATCCGACGTCCCGGCCTCGGGCTGTTCCGCGCCGCCACCCCGGGAATCACCCCGGACCAGCACGTCTGGATCGACCGCAAGGCCGCGGTGGTGCTCCGGATGGAGCAGTCGAGTGCCCTCGTCGACGCCCGGTTGTCCGCCGCCGGGGTCGATCCCGCTGCGATCGGATGGCTCGGCGCCGAGTACGCCGTGACCGGAGGGTCGTTCCCGATCCGGGTCCGCGGAGCCGGGGTGGTCGCCGCGGCGACGGCGTCCGGGCTGTCCTCGACGGAGGACCATGACCTCGTCGTCGCCGGCCTCCGTGCGTTCCTCGAGGAGCGCCGGTGACCGCACTCCGCGTCGCCGTGATCGGGACGGGCATGATCGCGGACGCGCACGTCCGGGCGGCCCGTGACGCCGGCGCGGTCGTCGGCGGGGTGCTCGGCTCGTCGGCGTCGCGATCCCGGCAGGCCGCCGAACGGTGGGGCGTGCCGGCCGGGTACGCGTCCGTCGACGAACTGATCGCGGACCGGCCGGACGTCGTCCACGTCTGCACGCCGAACGACACCCACGTCGACTACGCCCTGGCCGCCACGGCGGCCGGGCTGCACACCGTCGTCGAGAAGCCGGTCGCGATGACGCTCCCGGACGCCCGACGGCTCGCCGAGGCCGTGCACGCCGCCGGCACGGTGAGCACGGTCCCCTACGTCTACCGGTACCACCCGATGGTCCGGGAGCTCCGTGCCCGGGTCGCCGCCGGCACTCTCGGCCGGGTGCTGACCCTGCACGGCTCGTACCTGCAGGACTGGATGGTGTCGCCGGACGCCTCGACGTGGCGGGTCGACCCGGAGCGGGGCGGGCCGTCGCGGGCGTTCGCGGACATCGGGACGCACTGGACCGACCTGGCCGAGTTCATCACCGGAACTCGGTTCACGGAGTTGACCGCCCGGACGTCGATCGCCTACCCCGAGCGCCCCGATCCCACCTCCGCCGGTGCATCGTTCGGCGGAAGCGGAAGCGCTACCGGCGCCGGCGCGGGCACCGGCACCGTCCCGGTCCGCACCGAGGACACCGCCGTCGTGACCTTCGCCACCGCCGACGGCACCCTGGCCAACACCGTGGTCTCGCAGGTTGCGGCCGGCCGGAAGAACCGCCTGTGGATCGAGGTCGACGGCTCGCAGGGTTCAGCCGTGTTCGACCAGGAGCACCCCGAGTCCGTGTGGTTCGGCGGCGAGCACGGTTCCACGACGGTGCACCGGGCCGAGGGGCCCGTATCCGCCGACCAGGCGCGGCTCAACCGGACACCGGCCGGGCACTCGCAGGGCTGGACGGACGCCTTCGCGGCGTTCTGCGCCGACACCTACGCCGCGGTCCGTGGCGAGACACCCGAGGGACTCCCCACCGTCGAGGACGGCGTCCGCTCGCTCGAGGTCGTCGACGCCGTCCTGCGCGGAGCCGCGACCGGACGGTGGACGAGCACCAGCACGGAGGAACGATGAGCACCACCACCAACCCCGTCACCCTGTTCACCGGGCAGTGGGCCGACCTGCCCTTCGAGGAGGTCGCCCGCCTGGCCGCGGAGTGGGGCTACGACGGCCTCGAGATCGCAGCGTCCGGCGACCACCTCGACCTCGCTCGCGCGGACGAGGACGACGCCTACCTGCGCAGCCGGCTCGAGGTCCTCGACCGCCACGGCCTCGGGGTGTGGGCAATCTCGAACCACCTCGCAGGGCAAGCCGTCTGCGACGACCCGATCGACTTCCGCCACCGCGCGATCCTGCGCGACGCCGTGTGGGGCGACGGTGACGGCGAGGGAGTCCGGCAGCGCGCCGCCGCCGACATGCAGCGTGCGGCCCGTGTGGCGCGGAAGATGGGCGTCGACACCGTCGTCGGGTTCACCGGGTCGAGCATCTGGCAGTACGTCGCGATGTTCCCGCCCGTCGGGCAGGACGTCATCGACGCCGGCTACCAGGACTTCGCGGACCGGTGGAACCCGATCCTCGACGTGTTCGACGCCGAGGGCGTCCGCTTCGCCCACGAGGTCCACCCATCCGAGATCGCGTACGACCACTGGACGAGCGTGCGTGCCCTCGAGGCGATCGACCACCGCTCGGCCTTCGGGTTCAACTGGGACCCGTCGCACATGGCGTGGCAGGGCATCGACACCGTCGGCTTCATCACCGACTTCGCGGACCGCATCCACCACGTCGACTGCAAGGACACCCGCATCCGTCCTGCGTCGGGCCGGCAGGGCATCCTCGGATCGCACCTGCCGTGGGGCGACCCACGCCGCGGATGGGACTTCGTCTCGACCGGGCACGGGGACACCCCGTGGGAGGACGCGTTCCGCGCACTCCGGCACATCGGCTACGCCGGCCCGATCTCCGTCGAGTGGGAGGACGCCGGCATGGACCGCCTGCACGGCGCCGCCGAGGCGGCCGCGTTCGTCCGCGCCCTGCTCTGGCCGCAGCCGCAGGCTGCGTTCGACGCCGCCTTCAGCAACCAGTAGCGGTGGTCGTCACCGCGTGACGGACGGGAGGCCCGGTGCCAGCTGGCACCGCGCCTCCCGTCCGTCACCTGGTCGCGTTCGCGACCCGCACCCGCTCAGGCGGGCAGCGGCACGAAGTCGAACTCCTGGAACGACGCGACCTCGTCCGCCCAACGGGTGGCGACGAAGCGTTGGTGCGCGGGGTGTGCGTCGTACGCCGAGTAGGTGTCCTGGTCGGCGAACACCATCGAGAACTGGAACCGGAAGTCGCTCTGCGTGGACACCTGGCGCGACACCGTGAAGTCCTGCACGCCGGGGATCGCCGGCAGGGTGTCGCGGGCGGTCTCGAGGAACGCGGCCTCGTGCGGGGATCCCGCGGCGTGGACGAGCGTGAAGCAGACGGTGTGGACGATCATGCGGGTTCTCCGGTGGGGTAGTCGACGAAGGCGAAGGCGGATCCGTCGGGCGCCCACCCGTTGACGTTGAGGGTGCCCTGCCCGCCGTCGAGCTCGACGATGGTCTCGGCTGCCTGCCAGACCTCGGGTCCCCAGGCGCTGACGGATCCGTCACCGGTGACGAGGCGCAACCGCACGCGCTTGTCGGCCGGGTGCCCTTCGGTGCCGGGCGGGAACGACAGGTAGACGGCGGCGTCGTCGGTCGGGGCGGGATGTGGGAACCAGTTGACGTGCTCGTCGACGGTGAGCTGCTCGATGCCGGTGCCGTCCGGACGGACCCGGGCGATCTGGGCGTGCCCCGGTGTGGTCTCGAACTGCTCGGTGTTGAACAGGATCCACGCGCCGTCAGGCGTCCACTCCGGGCCGTCGGCCGCGGAGGGGTCCGTCGTCACGGCGCGGTCCGCGCTGCCGTCGACGCCCATCACCCGGATCGTGCCCGATGACCAGACCTCCTGACCGGACGGGTCGAGCCGGACGTAGGCGAGCTCGGAGCCGTCGGGGCTGACGCCGTGCAGGAAGTGCAGGCCGCCGTCGTCCGCGGTGACCCGGGTCGCTGGGCCGCCGGCGAGCGGGGCGCTCCAGATGTGGAAGTCGTTCGCGCTGACGTGCACGGTGACGCCGTCGGGATCGAGCACGTGGTCGTTGTTCAGGGGCGGGACGTCCTCGATCGCGACGTGCTCCGGAGCTGCGGCGCCGTCGGCCGGCATCGTCCAGAGGACCCCGTCGCCGTTCAGGACGAGGCGGCCGTCGGTGGTCCAGTTCGGCGCTTCGTAGAGCCGCTCGGCGGACTCGTGCACGGTGGTCACGCTGCGGTCGGCTCGGTGCCAGATCCGGATCCGGCAGGTCTGGCCCGGTGCGAGCACGCGACCCGGGGCTGCATCGTCGAGGGGCATGGCACACCTTTCCACAGTGAATGTTGGCTCGTGACAACCCTACCGGATGGCGATCGTGATCCACATCGCGGTGGAGGGCGCGAAGGGCTAGCCTGATCAGACGGCGAACGTCCGACCATCACACCGGAGTCATGGCAACGCAGAACTGAGCCAGCGCACCCGCGCAGGCAACCGCATCGCGAGCGACCCGCTCGCGATCCTTCTGCACGCCTGCGACGGCTCTGCGTCGCGATGATTCCTGGGATCCTTCGTGTTATTCGCCTCTGCCCGACTCCGGGCCGCACGCTCAGCACTCGCCGAACACCGCTTCGTCACGTTCGCGGTGCTCATCGACACCGTCGGCGCCGGCCTGACGCTGCCACTGACGATCGTCTACTTCACCCTCACCACCGACGTACCCCTCGCGGTCATCGGTCTGCTGTCGACGGCGGCGTCCCTCGTCGCGCTGCCGATCGGTCTCCTGGGCGGGGTGGTGACCGATCGCCTCGGCGCGAAGGTGTCGATGATCGTCAACAACCTGATGTCCGCCGCGGGCTTCGCGGTCTACCTGATCGCAGACGACCCGGTCTTGGTGTTCGTCGCGATCTTCCTCGCCAACGCGTCCGAGCGCCTGTACTGGACGTCGTGGACTGCCTACGTCCACGACCTCGCGGACGGGCGACCGTTCGAACGGTGGTTCGCGTTCCTCGAAGCGATCAAAGCGGCAGCCCTGGGCTCAGGTGCGATCCTCGCGGCGGTCACGCTCGCGCAGGGGCAGGACGGACTCCGCTGGCTCATCCTCGCGAACGTGGTCACGAGTGTCGCGGCGGCGGTCGTCTTCGCCGCGCAGCGAACCGGCGAACGGGCACGTCACCCGCAGCCGCCACGCGGTGCGGACGAGTCGTCCGGGACGATCCGGGAGTTCTTCGCGGACCGCTCGATGCGGCTCATCACCCTCGGGCAGTTCCTCATCGGCCCGGCGATGGTCCTCCCGAACGTCGCCCTCAGTGTGCTGTTCGTCCAGCAGTGGCACATGCCGCCGGCGGTGGCACCCGTGCAGTTCGCCATCGCCACCGCGCTCTGTGCCGTCTTCCAGACCTCGGTCACGCGGTGGGTCGTCGGGTTCCGGCGCGGGTCGTTGGTCGCGGTCGGCGCCCTGCTCACTGCGCTGACCGCACTTCCGCTCATCGTCCTCCCGCCGCTGGACGGTGCAGCGGCCTGGTCCTACGTCGCCGTCGTCGGGGTGCTGCTCGCAGCGGCGGACATGATCGCGTTGCCGGCCGCCAACGCCGTCATGGCCGAGGCTCCGCATCCGCGCGTGCGGGGTCGCGCGATCGGCGTGTTCCAGACCGCGAGCTCGATCGGGATGGCTCTCTTCCCGCTCGGTCTCGGACTGCTCGACACCGATGTGCCGTGGCTGCTCTGGGTGATGACGGTGCTGGTGTTCGCCGGGGCGGCGTGGAGCTGGCGCGCGGCCGTGAACGGCCTGCCTGCCCGGGTGCAGATCGCCTCACCGGGTGACGCAGACAGCTGACGGGCCGGAAGAACTTGTACCGAGCTGTTGACACACAGACGCTCCGGCTTGTACCTTCTGGACAGTACATTGGAGGGGTCATGGAGTACGTCGTGGGATTCGCAGGAGTGCTGGTCGCAGCACTCGCAGTCGGTGGGCTGGCCGGATGGCTCCGGCTCCGCCGGTCCTCGTCGAGTGCACGAGGCGCAGCTGTGGTGGTGGCGCAGCGGGCACTCCTGGTCCGGGTGGTCCTGAGCCTCGTCGTCGGCTTGGCCGTGTTCGTCGCCTGTGCGGTCGCGGGGACGAACGCGCGAGCGCTGCAGGGCGTGTCGTTCTTCGTGGGGCCCAGCGCCGGCGCAGGGGTCGCACTCCTCGTCTTCGCCGCGATCCCCGCCGTCGCGATCGACGGCGCGACGGCGCACCGCTCCGCGTCGTTGCACGTACGGTCCGCACGGAGTGCCCTGTTTCCGCAGCAGTGGCGGCGTCTCTGGTGGGCGGTCGGATGTGCCGTCGGCATCGTCCTGGTTGCGGGGCTCGGATCGGCTCCCGCGCCGGACGGGCGGTGGCTGTGCACGAGCGTGTTCCCGATGCAGTGCCCCGCCGGCGACGGGCCGTACCTCTTCCCCGGCTGGTACTTCGGCCTTCCGGCGCTCCTCGGCATCGCGCTGCTCTCGGCCGGGGTGTGGGCGTCGCTCTGGCGGATCGCGGTGACCCCGGCGGCGGCCTGGCCGGATCTCGATGCAGCGGACGGAGCGCTGCGCCAGCGTGCGGGGCAGGTCGTCGCACTGGTCGGGACTGCCGCTGCGCTCCTGACCGCGGCGGTCTTCCTCTCGGCGGCGGGTCTGCCGCTGATGAACGCGCTGCACCTCGACTCCGGTCTGGCCGGAGAGGCCGCAACGGTGGTGGCACGGCTCGGGATGGTCGTGGTCCTGGCGGGAGTCGTCGTTGCGTTCGCGGGCGTCGTCACGGCCGTCGCGGCGGTCGTCCGGGCCGTGACGGCAGCCCGCCTGATCGCGACGCAGGCGGTCGCCGCGTGATCACCCTCAGCGGCGATGACCCGACGCCACCGTTCGAGCAGGTCCGCAAGCAGCTGGCGGACGCGATCCGGTCCGGTGAGCTCACGGCCCACGAGCGGCTCCCGTCGATCAGACAGCTCGCCGGCGATCTCCGCGTCGCCCCGGGGACGGTCGCGCGGGCCTACCAGCAGCTCGAGGCAGACGGCTTGATCACCACCGGCCGCGGCCGCGGGACCACGGTCCGTGAGACGCAGTCGGTGTCCGATGCAGTCGTCGCGAGCGTCGCGCAGATGGTCGAATCGGTGCGGGGCGACGTCGAACTCGACGCGCTCCTGGCGACCGTCGCGTCGATGTGGGAAGGACGTCGGCGCTGACGGTGCCGACACGGTGCGCCGTGCCTCGAGACTGATCCCTCGCCCGGGTCAGCTGACCCGCGCCACGCGCCGACGTGCCCACAGCACGACGACGGCAGCGAGTGCTCCGCCGACCACCGCGCCGATGGTGTTCGTGATCCAGTCGCTCGTGTCGCACGACCGACCGATCGCGGGGACGACCGCCTGGACGACCTCGATGAGGACGGAGAACGCGCTGGCGCCGACGGCCGCGAGGACCGGGCGCCGCCACCGCACCCCGGCCAGGAATGCGACCGGCACGAACAACAGCACGTTGGCCGTCGACTCGACCGCGGTCGGCGCCAGGTACGGCAGCCCGACGTTGCAGGTGACGTCGGACCGGGGAGCGCCGTCGGGGGACAGGGTGAGCGCGAGCGTCACGACCACGGCGAGGCCGAACAGCACGGCGGTGAGCCGCGGCAGGCGCGCCAGCCAGACGCCCACGACGGGCGCGACGACGATGACCGCGATCAGCACGCCGAACGCGAGCCACGGTACTTCGATGAGCAGAGTCGAGAGCATGGATCTCCGGACGGGAGGCCCGGTGCCAGCTGGCACCGGGCTTCCCGTCACTCAGGGGTGTCGGATCAGAGCGCGGCGCGACGACGGCGCACTGCGCGTGCGCCGATCAGGCCGGCGCCGACCAGGACGAGGCCGACCGCCCACGGCAGGGCGCCGGTGGCGTCCGAACCGGTGTAGGCGAGCTGCCCCGAGGTCGGGGCCGTCCCACCGACGGCGACCGTCGGCGCCGTCGACACCGTCGACACCGTCGACACGACGGGGCGCACGTCGACCGGGAACGAGGTGCTCTGCAGCCCCTCGCCGCCGACGGTCAGCGTGTGCGTCGAGGCGTGCGGGAAGGTGACGCCGACGGCGCTCTCGGCGTCGAACTCGGTGTAGGGCGCGATCACGTCACTGGCGACGTCCGAGGTGACGATCGGCGTCCAGACGGGGTTGCCGTCCTCGTCGGCGAAGTCGATCGGGTTCCCGAAGCGGTCGACCAGGTTGCCGGAGACGACGAGTGTTCCGCCTTGCGCGACCGTCGGACGTCCACCGTCCACGACGTCGAGACCCCCGAAGGAGCCGTCCTCGTCGGTGGTGAGCTTCACGGTCAGGACGGTGCCGTCCGTGCCGATGATCCACATCGTCTTCTTCGGCGCGTCGATCGACTCCGCGTCGAGGGTGAAGACCTGGACGCCGTACGCGGCGGCCGGGTCGACGGTCAGCTCGACGTACTGCGTGACCGACTCGGTACCGCTCGTGGCCGTGATCGCGAACTGGTACCAGGACGCCGTCGTGGCGGTGCCGCTCAGCTCACCGGTGGCGGCGTCGAAGGTGATGCCGTCGGGCAGCTGGATGTCCGGACCGAACTCCTCGTCCGTGTCGTCCGGTTGGAACCCGAACCCGATCGTCCAGCCGGAGTCGCCGGAGCCGCCGGAGGTGCCCGGGGCGAGTGCCGCTGCCTGCGACTTCGTCATGACGACGTCGTCGTCGTCGTCGCCGTCGTACCAGGCGAGCGCGTACGTCGGCGCGGGGGAGCCCTGCGCCCGGAAGGTGTACGAGAACGGGTCGCCAGCGGTCGTCTCGAGGGCGAGCGGGTCTCCAGCGTCCGCCCCCGCGGCGATCGCCGTGCCCGCGGCGTCGACGAACACCGGGTCCTGCGTGACGGGGGCCGAGGTCGCGGTCACGGTCGCCGTCGATCCGTCCGGCAGGGCGCCGGTGACCTGGACCGACACCCGTTCCCCGGCCTGCGCCGCATCGATCGTGTACGAGCCGCTCGTCGCCAGCACGGTGGTGGAACCGGCCTGGGTCCAGACGTACCGGAACGCCCCGTCCTCGTCGAAGCCGACGGGGACGGCGGTGAGGACGGAACCGACCTCCGTGTCGCCGGTGATCGTGACGGCGGGGTCGACGGCCTGCTGCGCGGTCGGCGCCGAGGTCGGTGACGGCGTGGCGGTCGGCACTGCGGCGGCGTCGGCGGGATCGGCGGTGGCTGTGCGGTCCGGTTCGGACGCCGTGGGCGTCGCGGCGTCGTTCGACGGCTCGGTGGTCGTCGGTGCAGCATCGGGCGACGGCGTCGGGGACGTCGGGTCGGACGGCTCCGCAGCGGTCGGCTCGGACGGATTCGCCGTCGGTGGAGCGGTCGGCGCCGGGGCGTCGGTCGCCGCGGGAGCGGGCGTCGCGGTCGACGTCGTCGGGTTGCTCGCCGGGTCGGCGTGGGCGGCCGTCGCGGTCACGAGGCCGAGGCCCGTGGTCAGCGCGACGAGGGCTGCGGTGGTGCCGACGGCGCAGGCGTGTCGGACGGTGGAGGCGCTGTGGCGCACGGGTCCCCCTGGATCGTGTCCGGTCGGGTGCCGGATCGTGTGGATCAGCCGAGAAAGCTCAGGCGTCCTCGGATCGTAGGGCCTGGGACCGCTTCAGACCGACGGGGAGTCCGGATCGTGACCATGACTGGGGGCGGCGGTCGTCGCGCGGAACCCCCGGTCGAGGAACGCGATGATCCACCCGAAGCTCGCGTCGACGTCGGTGCGCATCTGGAACCCACCGGACGTCTCGATGGTCGCGAAGCCGTGCAGGACGCTGCGCAGCAGGCGGAGCGCGTGCACCTCGTCGGCGGGGTCGAGCCCGTAGCCGCGCAGCGCTGCTGCGAACGAGGCGAGGGTGCGCTCCAGGGCCACGGCCAACGGGTCGTCCGGCCCGGTGGGACGGATCCCGACCGTCGCCTCGTACCGACCGGGGTGGCGCTGCACGTACCGGCGGACGGTCTGCGCGGCCGCCTCGACGGCGTCGCGCCCGGCGAGCCCCTGCATCGCGTCGCGCAGGTCGTCGCCGAGTTCGTTCGCGGCGAGGATCGCGATCCGGCGGGTCAGGTCGGTGAGTCCGTCGACGTGCTTGTACAGCGACGGCGACTTCACGCCGAGCCGTTCGGCGACGACGCTCATGCTCAGCCGTGCGAGCCCGATCTCGTCGGCCAGCCCTGCCGCTGCGGTGGTGACGGCGGCGGGGTCGAGTCCTGCCCTAGCCACGGTGGCCACCGGCCGGCGCGAGCGTGCGGCCGAGGAAGGGGAGCACGAGCGCGAGGACCTCGGTCGGGGTCTCGGTGTGCGGGTAGTGGCCGGCACCGTCGATGACGGCCAGCTCGCCGAGCCCGTCGGGCAGGTCGGCCAGGACCCGCTCGCCCTCGACCCGCGGGACGGCCCAGTCGGGGTCGGCGCTGCCCTCGATCACCAGGACGGGGCACCGCACGTCCGCCAGCCGTGCACCGGCGTCGGCGGGTGCGGTCTTGGTCATCGCGCGCAGCGCCGCCATCCGCTCCGGCTGTTGCAGCGTCGACTCGATGCGGCCCAGTTCCTCGGTCCAGTCGGTCGGCTTCGTCGGCACGGCGAGGTCCAGGTAGGCCAGCCAGCCGGCCAGGCTCCCCGTCGTCATCACCTTGGCGAGCTGGACCGTGCCGGCGCGGTGGCGGCGGTTCCGGAGCAGGCCGCCGAGGTCGACGGACTGCTTGCGCGTGAACGGCGCCAGCTCGACGATGCCGGTGACGACGTCGGGGGCCTCAGCGGCGGCGATGGTGGCCGCCCCACCGCTGATCGACTGCCCGACGATGACCGCGGGGCCGCCGAGGCGCCGGACGACGGCGATCAGGTCGCGAGCGATGTCGGCGCGCTGGTACGACGCCCATCCCGTGCTCGAGTCGCCACACCCGCGGATGTCGACGTTCGCCACGCGGTAGCCGGCGGCGACGAGTTCGGGGACCAGGAACCGGTACGCGTGCCGGCTGTCGCCCATGCCGTGTGCGAGGACGACGAGCGGGCCGTCGCCAGTGACGTCGTACGCGATGGTGCCTTCGTCGGTGCGCAGGTGTTCGAGCATGACTGCCTCCATGGCTAAGTGTGTTAGCTAAAAGCTAAGACGATTAGCCGACGCTGTCAAGCCCGCCACGGCAGTCGCGTCGCGCTGCGGCGGACGGGAGGCCCGTGGCGGGCCCGCACCGGGCCTCCCGTCCGCTCGTCGGTCGCCGTCAGTGCACCGTGTCCAGCGTGTCGGACAGGTCCAGCGACCAGACGGCGACCCCGGTCAGGCCGAGCCGCTCGGCGAGTGCCACGCGCTCGCGCAGCGACCGTGCGTCGGACCACCACAGCACCTCGCCACTGGGCAGGGTCGCCGTCCACTCGCCCGCTGTCGCGTTCCAGGTCGGGGAGACGCCGGCCTTCCGGACGCGACGACGGGCCTGGTCATCGGACAGCTGCCCCGCCGGTCGCGGCCCCTTCCAGTGGTAGCCGTACCCGGCGACGCCGAGCACGATCTGGTCGGCGGGCGCGAGGGTGGCGAGCGCCCTGGCGGACTTCGACGCCCAGGGCAACGACCCGACCGGCCCCGGTGCGTCCGGCTCCCACGGGCCGTGCTGGTCGTAGGCCATCAGCGTGAGGTGGTCCAGCGGAGCGCGGAGCGCCCGGACGTCGTACCCCATGCGCGCGTACCCGGCCGCGGTCGTCGACGCCGACAGGGCGATGTCGAGCCGGACGTCGTCGCCGACCGCCGCACGGAGCTCCCGCGCGAAGGCCGTCAACCCCGCCCTGTCGGCGGCGGTCAACGCCTCGAGGTCGATCATGACCGAGTCCCATCCGCCGGAACGCACGTCGGTCGCGAGCGCGCGGACGACGTGGGACCGGTTGGCGGGAGACCGGAGCATCCTCCGGGCGATCGGCTCGCTGAAGTCGCCGTCGGCGTAGTTGCTGACGAGCAGCTGCGCCTCGAGCCCGCGGGCGTGCGCCCGGTTGCGCTGTGTCCTCGCCTCGCGGGACGGGGCGGTGACGCGCGTGCCGGTCCGGCTCAGCAGCAGCCCGTCGACGCCGACGACGTCCATCGCGGCGGCGTCGGCGTCGATCAGCGCGGGGTCCGCCCCTTCCGGCTGGAAGCCCGTGACGTCGAACCAGTCGGGGGCGCCGGACTCGGCGTTCGCGGGGCCCGTGCAGCCGGTCAGGACGAGGCCCGCGGTCAGGGCGACGGCGAGGAGGACGGAACGCGGCCTGGTGATCACGCTCCGAGTGTGTCAGGCCGGAGCAGCCGCCGCGTCGACCGGTGTGCTGAACTGCTCGACCAGCGTCCGCTTCAGGACCTTGCCGCTCGGTCCGAGGGGCAGGGCGTCGACCACGTGCACGACCCGCGGGAACTTGTACGCCGCGATCTCGTCGGACACGAAATGGACGAGCTCGTCCGGGCTGACGGTCGCGCCGGCGCGGAGCACCACGGCGGCCTCGATCTCCTGGCCGTGCAGCTCGTGCGGGACGCCGAAGACCGCGGCCATGGTGACGTCCGGGTGCGTCGCCAGCACCTCTTCGACCTGCCGCGGGTACACGTTGTAGCCGTTGCGGATGATCATGTCCTTCGTGCGGTCGACGATCGTCAGGTACCCGTCGTCGTCCTTCGTGCCGAGGTCGCCGGTGCGGAACCAGCCGTCGACGATCGCCGCGTCGGTGTCCTCCGGCCGGTCCAGGTACCCGTTCATCAGGTTGTGCCCGCGGATGACGAGTTCGCCGATCTCGCCGTGCGGCAGCAGCACGATCGCGTCGGGCGTGGCCGGGTCGGCGATCTCGACGTCGACACCCCACACCGGCGTCCCGATCGTTCCCGGTCGGGGCGCGCGGCCGACGTGGTTGAAGGTGGCCACGGGCGACGTCTCGGTCAGTCCGTAGCCCTCGTGGACGGGCGCGTCGAACACGGACTGGAACCGCTCGAGGACGGCCAACGGCAACGACGCGCCGCCCGAGATCGCGTAGCGCAGGTCCGGTCTGGCGTCGCCTCGGGTCGCGGCGTCGAGCAGTGCCATGTACATCGTCGGCACCCCCATGAAGATCTCGCAGCCGTGCTCGACCATCGCCGACAGCGCTGCGTCGCCGTCGAACTTCGGGAGCATCACGATGGTGGCGCCCGCGCGGAACCCGGTGTTCATCGTGCAGGTCTGACCGAACGTGTGGAACAGCGGGAGCGCCCCGAGCAGGACGTCGCCGCGGTGCATGTCGAAGGTGCTCATCAGGTTCGTGTTGACCTGTTCGAGCAGGGCGAAGTGCGAGCCCTCTGCACCCTTCGGCTTGCCGGTGGTCCCGCTCGTGTACAGGATCGTCGCGGTGTCGAAGGGGTCGCGGGGGACGTAGGTGTCGAGGGGTTCGGCTGCCGCGGCCAGGGCCTCGAGGCGGTCTGGGACGTCGTGGCCGTCGTGGTCGGACGGTGCGAGCACGGTGATGACGTCGACGCCGGCGAGCTCGGCACCGGCCGCGCCCTCGGCGAGCAGCGGGGCGGCGCAGACGAGCAGCATGGCGCCGCTGTCCTGCAGCAGGTAGTCGATCTCGCGCCGCTTGAGCAGCGCGTGGACGGGGACGACGACGGCGCCGAGTGCGAGGGTGGCGTAGTAGACGCGGGCGAAGTCCGCGACGTTCGGCACGAGCATCGCCACGCGCGATCCCTCGGTGACCCCGCGGGCCCGGAGCGCTCCGGCGTAGGCGAGGGTCTCGGACCACAGCTCGGCGTAGGTGGTGCGGTGGTCGCCGACGATCACGGCGACGTCGTCCGGGTACCGCGCGGCGGACTCGGCCAGGATCGCGGCGACCGAGGCGGTGGCTCGGGTCGGTCTGGGGGTGCCGTGGTGAGCGGCGGTGGTGGGCTCGGTGCGCGTCATTCCGGTCTCCGTCTTCGGTGACGAGTGGTTCCCCGGATCATACGTGCGGTCAGAACGTCGTGCGCTCCTCGAACACCGACATGATCATGGCCGCACCGAGCCGCGCGCTCCGGGCGGGCTTCGCCGAGCCCTGCACCGCTGACTCCACCCGGGCGCCCTCGACCAGCAGCGACAGGGTCTCGGCGATGTGCGCCGGCATGTCCGCACGGGTGCACAGCAACGTGAGGTGGCTCTCGACGTCGCGGAAGTGCTCGGCTGCGAGCGCGGCGATCTCCGGGTCCTGCCGTCCGAGCTCGGCGTGTCCGTTGATGAACGCGCAGCCGCGCCACCCCTCGTCCGCGAAGCACTCCTCCAGGTAGCTGAAGATGCCGAGGATCTCGTCGCGGGGATCCGCCGAGGTGGTGGCGATGTGGTCCAGGGCCCGACGCCACGCGCCGTGCCAGCGTCGCAGGACCGCCACCACGAGCGCCTGCTTGGACGGGTAGGCCGCCGTCAACTCGCCCACGCTCATGCCTGCGTGCGCGGCGACGTCCTCGAAGCGCACCGGGATCACGCCGTGCGCCGTGAAGAGGTCGTCGGCGGCCTTGGATGCGGTGCGCTGCGCGGTCGTCTCGACGGCCGAGGGCGTGAGTGTGAGGAGCGTCATGGGGAAGTGGGGATCACCCTATCGATCGGTGCGGACGGCGGCAGGTGTCAGGACACGAAGAAGTCTGCGTAGGACGGGTCGGCGTGACCCATGTGCGCTTTGAGGCGGGCCTGGACGATCTCGTCGAGGTCGGCGGGCGGCGTCAGACCGCGTCGTCGCCACTCGACCGGGCTCTGGCGGAGCTGCTCGAGCGTGGTCTGGTCAGGCACCGTGCCGTTCCTGTTCTGCGAAGAGTGCGGTCATGTCGATGGCCTGGGTGCGGACGTCCTCGACCGCGGATCCCTCGCGGATCACGCGGAGAGTCCGAGCACGGCGGCGGCGGACGCGAGGACGCTCACCGAGACGATGCCGGTGCTCACCGCGGCGATCTGCAGCGTGCGCTGTCGCTGAGCGTCCCGCAGTTCGCTGAAGACGCCGCGGTGGCGGTTGCGCCGGCTGGTCACCGACGTCGCTTCGAAGGCTTGCTTGGGTGCGCTGATCGGGTGGACCGGAGTTGCGGTCACGGCGGTCATGTCGTCCTCGTGTTCTCCTGAGCGGCCCGTTGCCGCCGGATGAGACGACCGTACGAGCCGCGGGGTCGCCGGTGTGCGTCACGACCGACGACTCGACGGATCGCGGATGTCGGGAGCGGCCCGGCGGTCGAAATACGGACATCGCCTCGTCGCCGTGCACATCCGGTCCACGCGTCGGCGGGCGAGGAGAGCGCTTCTCGGACAGCGATGCGGACGGCCGGCTCCGGGTCCGTCACACTGCAGTCGGTGAACCGATGACAGACGAACGAGCTCGCGTGCAGGACGACGTCCGGTCCGCCGACGTCGACGAAGCCCGCGACTTCCTGGTCGGGGCGTACGACGCCTCCGAGTGGCGCGCCGAGACGACCGCGCAGCCCTTCACCTTCCGGTACTCGGCGGTCGGCGACTCGACGATGACGCTGCGCGCGATCCGGTTCGACGGGCACCTCGACGGCGTCATGACGCCGTCGGACGACTTCGTCGTGCAGTGGATCACCCGGGGTACCGGGTTCATCGGCGAGGGTGACGACCGCCTCGTGAGCGCTGTGGGTCGGCCGCAGTTGTGGCCGCAGGACGGCGCCGCGTTCACGTACCAGGACTACGACCAGCGTCTCGTCCAGATCAACCGGGCATCGCTCGAGGAGGTCGCCGGCGAGCGCGGCGCGGCGTCGGGCGGCGTGCAGCTCGACCACACCGTGCAACCCGACGACCGGGCGGTGACGATGTGGCGGAACACCGTCAAGCTCATCTCGCACACGGTGCTCGACCGGCAGGTCTCACCGCTGCTGCAGGCGGAGATGGGCCGGCTGGGAGCATTGGCGCTGCTCGAGCTGTACCCGGTCGTCTCGGCCACGTTGCCGGATGAACTCCTGCTCCCGCGCAACGCGCACATCCGCCGGGCCGTCGAGTACGTGCACGAGCACGCCCACCTGCCGATCACGAGCACCGACCTGGCCGAGGTGGCCTCCCTGAGCCTGCGTGCTCTGCAGCAGGCGTTCCAGCGGCAGCTCGGGGTGAGCCCGAACGGCTACCTGCGCGGGGTCCGTCTCGACCGGGTGCGCGACGAGCTCGTGCACGCCGACCCGGCGGGGACGAGCATCGCCGACGTCGCCCGGCAGTGGGGGTTCGCCCACGCTGGTCGGTTCTCGGCCGCCTACCTCGAGCGCCACGGCGAGTACCCCCGGGACACGATGCGGCGGGCGTGACACCCCGACGGCCATGATGGGTGCGTGCTCGACGACGACACCCACCGCCACCGACTGGTCGCGGTCCTCCGTGCCGTCGGGAGCTCGGACGACCACGCCGAACGGCTGCTGGGCGGATCCGTGAACCACACGTACCGGGTGCGGCGAGCGGTCGGTGCCGACGTCGTCGTGCGGTTCCCCGTCGACCCCCTGCGCTCGGACGAGTTCCCCGTCGAGGCGTGGGCCGCGCGAGCGGCTGCTGCAGCGGGCATCGCCGTCGCTCGGCCCCTCGACCACGGCGTCCAGGACGGCGTCCCCTTCATCGTGTCCGAGTACGTCGAACCCGACCCACGGCCGATCGAGCACCCCTGGACGTGGCTCGGGTCGTCCGCCCGCACCGTCGCTTCGATCGACCTGGCGGAGGCGCCGCCGTCGCTGTACACCCGCTTCGGTACCGACCTGGCTCAGGCGTGGTCGGCGCACCTGGCCTACAACAGCGCAGCGCTCGTCGCGGACGACCCACTCCGCCGGGACGGTGCCTACACCTCGGCCGGCGCGCTCCGGAGGCACTTCGAGCGGCTGGCCGAGGAGCACTTCGCGTTCGGGCTCGCGCACGGTGACCTGGCACCGCGGAACCTGATCACACGGGGACCGGGTCGTGCGCCCGTGCTCATCGACTGGGGTGCTGCCGAGACCGGTCCGTCACCGTGGACCGACGCTCGTCGGGTGTTCGAGTGGGCGTTCGTCGACGAGACGATCTCGCTGGCCGAGTACGACGAGTTCACCGCCGCCGCCGGGCTGGCCACCCCGGCTCACCACGCGACCCTGGCGTCGCTCACCGCGCTGCACCTCGTCGACGTGACCCGGTGGGCGCGGGATCAGCGGTCGGACCTGTACGCCGAGTACGTCGACCGGTGCCGGGTGGGTCTCGAGCGCATCGAGCGCATCGAGCGCGCTTCGAGGGAGTGAGCGGCGCGCGAACGCGGCCCCGAGTGGTCGTCGGTCACCGCGCGCGCAGGAACGCCACCTGCCGTTCCCAGTGTCGGAAGCCGCCACCCTCGTGCCCGTTGTACGGGTAGACCTCGATCTGACGGTCGGCCGACGCAAGCACGTCGGTCGACCCCAGCGCGTTGAAGGCGGCGAAGGTCGTGCGCGGCGGCACGACGTCGTCCATCAGGGCCACGGAGAACAGCGCCGGGGCGGTGATGCCGGCGGCGTGGTTCACCCCGTCGAAGTACGCCGCGGTGTCCCACACCGTGTCGGCTGCGTCGCGGTGCACGGACAGGTAGGTCGCGAGCTCCAGGTACGGGCCCCCGACGGCGATGTCGGTGCCGCCCTCCCAGTCGCACAGGAACGCGACGTCGGGCAGCACCGCGGTGATCGGTCCGACGTGGGCCTCGACCAGGGCAGCGGCGGCGATGGCGATGCCACCGCCCTGGCTGCCGCCGGTCAGGGCGATGCGTGACGGGTCGACACCGGGCAGCGTCCGCACGGCGTCCACCAGGCGGACGGCGTCGGTGTACACGCGGCGGTAGTAGTGGTCGGCGGGGGAGCCGATGCCGCTCGTCATCCACCCGCTCGCGTGTGGTCCGGAGCCGTGCGGGTCGGGGGTGTCGCCGTCGGCCCACCCGCTGCCCTGGCCACGGGTGTCCATGACGACGTGCACGTACCCGGCGAGGGCCCAGTGCACGCGCTCGCCGGGGCGCCCGCGGCCGCCGCCGTAGCCGAGGAACTCGACCACGACGGGCAGCGCGGTGTCACGACCGATCAGCGGTCGGGAGACCCAGGCGCGCACCAGATCGCCGGCGAACCCCGGGAACGTCAGGTCCTCGACGACGAGTCCGGTCACCGGGGTGTCGGCCGGAGCGAGGACGGCAGCCGTCTCCGCTCCGGCCGCCCGGGCCGCGGCGATCGTGTCCGCCCAGAACGCGTCGAAGTCGGCCGGTTGCCGGACCTCGGGTCGGTGCCGACGGAGTTCGTCGAGCGGGAGGTCGGTGCGTGCCATGGGTCTCCTCGGTCAGCGCGCCGCGGCGCGGTACTGCTCGAGCACCTCGGGGTGCGGGTCCGCCGGCACGGTCGTCGTCGCGATGTCCCACGACGGCAGCGCGCCGGTCAACGCCCAGGCTGCCTGACGCGCGGCTCCGGACGCCACGTACTCGCCCGGCTCCGGGATGAGCACGTCGCGCCCGAACACCTGCGCGGCGACGGTCCGGACGGCCTCGTTCCGCGCGGCCCCGCCGATGAGCAGCAGTCGCGACACGGTCACGCCGGTGCCCTCGACCGCGGCGAGTCCGTCGGCCAGGGCACAGAGCATGCCCTCCACCGCGGCGCGCGCCAGGTGCGGTCGGTCGGTCGTACCCGGGGTCATCCCGAGCAGTGACGCGGTCGCGTCCGGCCGGTTGGGCGTGCGCTCGCCGACGAAGTACGGCACCAGCACGAGGCCGTCGGCCCCGGCCGGCGCTTGCAGCGCCAGCTCGCCGAGCGCGTCGTGGTCCACGCCGAGCAGGCCGCCGATCACCTCGAGCACGCGGGCCGCGTTGAGCGTCGTGACGATCGGGAGGCGCGACCCGGTCCCGTCGGCGAAGCCCGCCACGGTCCCGCTCGGGTCCAGGACGTCGGTACCGGTGACGCCGAAGACGGTCCCGCTGGTCCCCAGGGACACCGCGATGTCCCCGGGAGCGAGCCCGAGTCCGAGCGCCGCACCGGCGTTGTCGCCGAGTCCGGCCGCCACGACCAGTCCGGCCGGTGCGACCGCGCCGTTCGGCAGTGCCACGTCGATGTCGAGCGTCCCCATCGCCTCGTCGTGCGCGACCACGCGCGGCACGACGACCGTGTCCGCGGTCGGCTCGGAGCCGGCGACGCGCATCGGGCGGCCGAGCGCGAGTTCGAACAGGTCCGGGGCGTACTCCCGGCGCACCGGGTCCCAGTAGGCGGTGCCGCTGGCGTCCGAGGCATCGGTGGCGAGTGCGTTCAGGTCGGGGCCGAGCGGACTCTCGTCGGCCGGGCCGTACCCGCGTAGCCGCCACGACAACCAGTCGTGGGGGAGCGCGACCGCTGCGACGTGGCCGGCGTTGTCCGGCTCGGCGTCGCGGAGCCACCGCAGCTTGGTCCCGGTGAACGATGCCACCGGGACCAGACCCGTCCGGGCGACCCAGGATTCCCGTCCGATCTCCTCGACCATCTGCGCGGCCGCATCCGCACTGCGCACGTCGTTCCAGAGCAGGGCGTCGCGGACCACGCGACCGTCGGCGTCGAGCGCGACCATGCCGTGCTGCTGCCCGGCGATCGCGACGGCGCGGACGTCGGCGAGCCCGCCGGCGTCCGCGACCGCGGTGCCGAGGGCGTCCCACCAGTGGCGGGGATCGACGGACGTGCCGTCCGGGTGGGCGGCACGTCCCTCACGGACGACGGCACCCGTCGCCGCGTCGCGGATCGTGACCTTGCAGGACTGGGTCGACGAGTCGACGCCGGCGACGAGCTGTGTCATCCCCGCAGCCTGTCAGCGCGCGCCGAGCAGGTGCTCGATGGCGAGCTGCTGCAGTCGGACGAAGCCGAAGCCCTTGCCGCCGAAGTACGCGTCGGCGTCGAAGTCCTCGTAGGCCGAGCGGTCGGACAGGAAGGCGTCGTAGGACTCGCCGTCGTTCAGGGTCGGCGTGCTGAGCTCGCCGACCTTCGAGGCCTCGAGCGCGGCCTGCACCTCGGGGTCGGCACGGAAGGCCTGCGCGCGCTCCTTGAGGAGCAGGTACATGCGCATGTTCGCGGCCGCCGAGTCCCAGACGCCCGTGATGTCCTCGGTACGGCTCGGCTTGTAGTCGAAGTGGCGCGGACCGTCGTAGGCCTGGCCGCCCTGCGGCGAACCGTGCTCGAGCAGGTCGACGAGCGAGAACGCGTTCTGCAGGTCGCCGTGGCCGAACACCAGGTCCTGGTCGTACTTGATGCCGCGCTGACCGTTGAGGTCGATGTGGAAGAGCTTGCCCTGGTAGAGCGCCTGGGCGATGCCGGCCGTGAAGTTCAGGCCCGCCATCTGCTCGTGGCCGACCTCGGGGTTGATGCCGAACAGCTCGGGGCGCTCGAGGGTCTCGGTGAAGGCGATCGCGTGGCCGAGGGTCGGCAGCAGGATGTCGCCGCGGGGCTCGTTCGGCTTCGGCTCGATGGCGAAGCGGATGCCGTAGCCCTTGTCGGTGACGTAGTCGGCGAGCAGGTTGACGGCCTCGCGGTAGCGCTCGAGTGCGGCCTGCACGTCCTTCGCGCTGTCGTACTCGGAGCCCTCGCGGCCGCCCCACATCACGAACGTCGACGCACCGAGCTCGGCGGCGAGGTCGATGTTGCGCAGCACCTTGCGGAGCGCGAAGCGGCGGACCTGCCGGTCGTTCGAGGTGAAGCCGCCGTCCTTGAACACGGGTGCGGAGAACAGGTTCGTCGTCACCATCGGCACGATGAGGCCGGTGGAGTCGAGCGCACCCTTGAGGCGGTCGATCTGCGTCTGCCGTTCGGCGTCGGTCGAGCCGAACGCGAACAGGTCGTCGTCGTGGAAGGTCAGGCCGTAGGCGCCGAGCTCGTCGAGCTTCTCGACCGCCTCGACCACGTCGAGGGCCGGGCGGGTCGGCCCGCCGAAGGGGTCGGAGCCGTTGTAGCCGATGGTCCAGAGACCGAAGGAGAACTTGTCTGCACGGGTGGGCGTCGTTGCCATGGTGGTCACCGTTCGTCGTCGAAACAAAATGTTGCCGCGCCCAACATAAGCGGTAGTGTTGGCTGTGGCAAGGACGTGATCGCAAAGGAGCGAGCGGATGGCACAGGAACGACTGCGGATCGCCATGGTGGGGCACGGCTTCATGGGAGCCGCGCACTCACAGGCATGGCGGACCGCCCCCAGGTTCTTCGACCTCGGGGTCGAGCCCGAGATGGCGGTGATCGTCGGGCGCGACGCGGAACGCACCGAGGCCGCTCGCGTGCAGTACGGCTGGCAGGCTGCGTCGACCGACTGGCGCGCCGTCGTGGCCGACCCGGACATCGACGTCGTCGACATCGTGTCGCCCGGTTCGTCGCACGTCGAGATCGCGATCGCCGCGCTCGAGGCCGGCAAGCACGTCCTGTGCGAGAAGCCGCTCGCCAACACCGTCGAACAGGCCGAGGCGATGACCGCCGCTGCCGCAGCTGCCCGGGCGCGCGGGGTCCGCGCCATGGTCGGGTTCAGCTACCGCCGGGTGCCGGCCATTGCCTTCGCCCGACAGCTCGTGCAGGACGGCCGGATCGGCACCGTGCGCCAGGTCCGCGCGCTCTACCTGCAGGACTGGCTCGCCGACGAGGACGGCCCGATGACCTGGCGCCTCGACAAGGAACTCGCCGGTTCCGGAGCGCTCGGCGACATCGGCGCGCACGCGATCGACCTCGTCGAGCACGTCACCGGCGCCGAGCTCACCCGGGTGTCGGGTCTGCTCGAGACCTTCGTGACCGAGCGCCCCCTGCTCGCCGACGGCGTCGGACTCTCCGGCACGGCGTCGAGCGAGCGTGGGCAGGTCACCGTCGACGACGCCGCGTTCTTCACCGCCCGACTCGGCGGCGGTGCGGCCGACGGTGCGATCGGCACGTTCGAGGCCACGCGCTACGCCACCGGCCGGAAGAACGGCCTGACGCTCGAGATCAGCGGGTCCGAGGGTGCGATCCAGTTCGACCTCGAGTCCATGAACGAACTTCGGCTGTACGAGTCGTCGGCGCCCGCGGGGGAGCAGGGCTTCCGCCGCATCCTGGTCACCGAACCCGAGCACCCCTACATGGCAGCGTGGTGGCCCACCGGACACCTCATCGGGTACGAGCACACCTTCAGCCACCAGGTGAAGGACTTCGTCGACGCGATCGTGGCCGGCACCGACCCGTCGCCCTCGTTCGAGGACGGCCTGCACGTGCAGCGGGTGCTCGACGCCGTCGAACGCAGCGCCGCCGACGGCAGCAGCTGGACGGTGACCTCGTGACCGCCGCCGACGGAACACGCCAGGCGCTCGTCGTCCGCGGGGGTTGGGACGGCCACCAGCCCGTCGAGACCACCGACCTGTTCGTCCCGTTCCTGGGCGACAACGGGTTCGCGGTCCGGGTGTCGGACTCGACGGCCGTCTACGCCGACGAGTCCGTCATGGCCGAGGTCGACCTGATCGTGCAGGTCGTCACCATGTCGACCATCGCCGACGACGAGTTCGCCGGGCTGCAGCGTGCGGTCCTGGACGGCGCCGGACTGGCCGGCTGGCACGGCGGGATCGCGGACGCCTTCCGGAACACCGCCGACTACCTGCACATGGTCGGCGGCCAGTTCGCCCACCACGCCGGCAAGCGCCCCGACGAGCGCGTCGGGGAGCAGTCCGACAACTACATCCCGTACACGGTGCACCTCACCGACCTCGGACGATCGCACCCGATCACGCAGGGCATCGAGGACTTCGACCTCGTCACCGAGCAGTACTGGGTGCTGTCCGACGAGTACAACGACGTCCTCGCGACCACCACGCAGGAAGCGCGCGACTTCGACGCCTGGAACCGTCCGGTCACCGCACCGGCGATCTGGACGCGACAGTGGGGTGCGGGCCGCGTGTTCGTCTCCGCGCCCGGGCACCGCCTCGAGGTCGTCGAGTCGCAGCCACTCCGCACCATCATCGAGAGGGGCCTCCTGTGGGCAGCACGATGAACGAACCCGTCCTCCGCGTCGGGGTGGTGGGCGTCGGCGTGATCAGCCAGCAGTACTTCGAGCACTTCCCGGCCCTGCCCGGCCTGTCGCTCGTCGCGGTCGCCGACCTCGACGTCGACCGGGCGCAGGCGGTCGGCGCCGCACAGGGCGTGCGTGGCACGAGCGTCGACAAGCTGCTCGCGGCCGATGACGTCGACGTGGTGCTCAACCTGACGATCCCCGCCGCTCACGCCGACGTCGCGACCCGGGCGCTCGCCGCGGGCAAGCACGTCTACGGCGAGAAGCCCCTGGCGATGTCCACGGCCGAGGCCGAACCGGTGCTCGAGGCCGCCCGGACCGCGGGCCTGCGGGTCGGCAGCGCCCCGGACACCGTGCTCGGCACCGGCATCCAGACCGCTCGGGCCGCCCTCGACGACGGCCTGATCGGCACCCCGGTCGGCGCGGCCGTCGCCTGGAGCGCCCCCGGCCACGAGCTCTGGCACCCGGCACCCGCGTTCTACTACCAGCCCGGTGGCGGCCCGCTGCTCGACATGGGCCCCTACTACCTGACCAGCCTCGTCACGTTCTTCGGACCGGTCGTCCGGGTGAGCGGCAGTGCCACCCGCTCCACCCGCGAGCGGACCATCGCGACCGGACCGAACGCCGGCACGTCGATCCCGGTCGACATCGACACCCACGTGGTCGCGATCCTCGAGCACGAGAACGGCGTCGTCTCGACCGTCACCGTCTCGTTCGAGGTCTGGGCGACCCGTGCACCGCTCTTCGAGGTGTACGGCACGGCCGGCACCCTCGGTGTGCCGGACCCGAACCGGTTCTCGGACCCGGTGTCGATCGCCACGGCGGACGACCGCGAGTGGCGCGAACTGCCGGTCTCCGCCGGGTACGCCGACGCCGGTCGCGGGTACGGGCTCGCCGACCTGGCGCACGCGATCGCCACGGACCGTCCGCACCGAGCCTCCGGCGATCTCGCGTTCCACGTGCTCGAGGTCATGGAGGCCGTCTCCGCCGCGGCCCGCGACCACGCGGTCGTCGACGTGCACTCGCGCGTCGACCGCCCCGCCGCCGTCCCCGCCGGGTCCGCACCCGGGTCGTGGTGACGGACCTCGACCCCAGCACGCGCCTCGAACACAGCACGCACCTCGAACACAGCACGGACCCCGACCACCGCACGGAAGGACGACGACGATGACGACGACGGACGCGAGCGACCAGGCGGAGCCGACGCGGGCCTCCCGGCCGGTCACGCTGTTCACCGGACAGTGGGCCGACCTGCCCTTCGAGGAGGTCGCCCGGCTCGCCGGCGACTGGGGGTACGACGGACTCGAGATCGCCTGCTGGGGCGACCACCTGGACGTCCGGCGCGCCGCGACGGACCCCTCGTACGTCGCCGAGCGGAAGGCGATCCTGGAACGCAACGGACTGCAGGTCTGGACCATCGCGAACCACCTGGTCGGCCAGGCCGTGTGCGACGACCCCATCGACCAGCGGCACGAGGACATCCTGTCGCCGCACGTCTGGGGCGACGGCGAGCCCGAGGGCGTCCGGCAGCGTGCCGCCGAGGAACTCCAGTGGACCGCACGCGCCGCTGCGGCCCTCGGCGCCGACACCGTCACCGGGTTCTCCGGCTCGTCGATCTGGAAGACCGTCGCGGGCTTCCCGCCGGTCCCGCCGAGCATGATCGACGCCGGGTACCAGGACTTCCACGACCGGTGGTCGCCGATCATCGACGTGTTCGAGGAGGTCGGGGTCCGCTTCGCGCTCGAGGTGCACCCGTCCGAGATCGCCTACGACTACTGGACCGCCGAGCGCACGCTCGAGCTCTTCGCGGACCGACCGGCGTTCGGGTTCAACTTCGACCCCTCGCACTTCGTCTGGCAGGACCTCGACCCCGCTGCGTTCCTGCTCGACTTCGCCGACCGGGTGTACCACGTGCACTGCAAGGAGTCGGTGAAGCAGCTCGACGGGCGCAACGGCCGGCTCGGCTCGCACCTGCCGTGGGGCGACCCCCGCCGCGGCTGGGACTTCGTGAGCGCCGGACACGGTGACGTGCCGTGGGAGCGCGTGTTCCGCGTGCTGAACCACATCGGGTACACCGGACCGACCAGCGTCGAGTGGGAGGACGCCGGCATGGACCGACTCGTCGGAGGACCCGAGGCGCTGGCGTTCGTCCGGCAGCTCGGCACGATCGCGCCGCCGTCGGCCTCGTTCGACGCCGCGTTCTCGCGGTCGCGGGCGTGAGCCGGGGCTGAGCCGGGGCCGAGACTCGGGCTGAGCGACACTTCGCGGGCCCGCGAGCGCGAGGACTGTCGCTCAGCGCGAGACTCGGGCACCCACCCACCGACGCAACCGACCAATCGACCAACCAACGAGGAGGCCCATGGTCCGGCAACCGACCGCGACACCCGGCAATGCCGCGCGCGTCCTCCGCCTGGTGCACGAGGAAGGCCCGGTCACCCGCGCCGAACTCACCCGGCGCACCGGACTGAACCGCTCGACGGTACTGGCGCTCGTCGGCGAACTCGTCGAGGCCGGACTCGTGCTCGAGGAGATGCCGTCCGCCGGTGCCCCCGGCGTCGGGGTCGGACGGCCGAGCGGTGTCGTGCGGGCGTCGGGTGACGTGCTCGCCGCCGCCGTCACGATCGAGATCGACGCGGTCGGGGTGACCCTCGTCGCCCTCGACGGCACCGTGCGCGACCGGCTCGTCGAGCCGCAGGCCACCGTGCCGACGGCAGACCGGGCGATCGACGCGGTCGAACGGATCTTCGGCGTCCTGAGCACCCGGACCGCCGCGCGGGCAACGACAGCCCCAGGCGCACGGATCGTCGGCGTCGGCGTCGCCGTCCCCGGCATCGTGCGCGTCGAGGACGGCACCGTCCGCAACGCCCCGCACCTCGGCTGGCACGACGAACCGCTCGCGGTGCCGCTCGCTGAACGTCTCGGCCTACCCGTCCGGGCTGCGAACGACGCCAACCTCGGCGCCTGGGCCGAACGCCTGTACGGGAGCGCCCGCGGAGTCGACGCCCTCGTGTACCTGAACGGCGGCGCGAGCGGCATCGGCGGCGGGATCGTCAGCGCCGGGCGGCCCTTCAGCGGCGCCGACGGGTACGCGGGGGAACTCGGCCACACCTTCGTGGCGGCGAGCGGCATCCGGTGCCACTGCGGCGCCGTCGGGTGCCTCGAGACCGAGGCGTCGCGGTCGGCGCTCACCGACGTCACCGGGACACCGCCCGACGACCTCGACGCGCTCGCCGCAGCGCTCGCCGAGCACCGGCCGGAGGTCGAGCGGGTGGTCGACCGTCAGGTGACGGCGCTCGCCACCGCGCTCCGCAACGCGATCCACACCGTCAACCCCGAGGTCGTGGTGCTCGGCGGGTTCCTCAGCACGTTGCTCGGACACGTCGGGGACCGCGTCGAGAACGACGTCCGGGCGCAGACGATGGCCGCGATGACCGACCGGCTGCGCGTCGTGCCGGCAGCCCTCGGGCGGGACGTCCTGCTCCGCGGCGCCGCCGAACTCGGGTTCCGCGACCTGCTGCGCGACCCGACGGCGGCCCGACTCGTCCCGAGGCCCGCTCCAGCCGACTCCACGACCACCCACACGCCCGACCGCTCCACCACCCACACGTCCGACCGCGACGACGCGGCCGAGGAAGCGAGAACCCCATGACCTCCATCCAGCGCCAGCGCACCAGCGTGCTGCTCGGGACCCAGGACCTGACCGTCGAGGACCGCCCCGTCCCCGAGGTCGAACCGGGCGACGTGCTCGTCCGGGTCGCCGCCGTCGGGGTGTGCGGCTCCGACGTGCACTACTACCGCCACGGCCGCATCGGGGACTTCGTCGTCGAGGAGCCCCTCGTCCTCGGCCACGAGCTGTCCGGCACGATCACCGCCGTCGGCGCAGGCGTCGACCCTGCCCGTGTGGGGGAGCGCGTCGCCGTGGAACCGCAGCGTCCGTGCCACCGGTGCGCGCAGTGCCTGGCCGGTCGCTACAACCTCTGCCCGCACATGCGCTTCTACGCGACCCCGCCGGTCGACGGCGCCTTCGCCGAGTTCGTCACGATCGAGGCCGAGTTCGCCCACGTGCTGCCCGACTCCGTCTCGTTCGAGGCCGGTGCCCTGCTCGAACCACTGTCGGTCGGGATCGCCGCGGTCCGCAAGGCCGGCATCGTCCCCGGCTCCTCGGTGCTCATCGCCGGTGCCGGTCCGATCGGGATCATCTGCGCCCAGGCCGCGCGGGCCTTCGGCGCCACCCGGATCGTCATCAGCGACCTGGTCCCCGAGCGCCGGGAGCGTGCGTTGCGGTACGGCGCCACCGAGGTCGTCGACCCGACCGTGGTGTCCGTCGCCTCGGACATCGCCCCGGTCGACGCGTTCATCGACGCCAGCGGCGCTCCCCGTGCCGTGTCCGACGGCATCAAGGCCGTCGGACCGGCCGGCGCCGCGGTGCTCGTCGGGCTCGGCAACTCCGAGATGACCCTGCCCGTCGAGCACATCCAGAACCTCGAGGTCACGGTCACCGGGATCTTCCGCTACACCGGCACGTGGCCCGTCGCGATCGGCCTGGTCGCCTCCGGACAGATCGACCTCGACTCGCTCGTGACGGGTCGGTTCGGTCTCGACGAGGTCCGCGAGGCACTCGAGAGCGACACCGACCCGGAGTCCCTCAAGTCGGTCGTCTACCCCGGCGGCGTCCCCGCCTGAGCCGACGTGCGCGACGCGCGCCGGGTCCTGGACACCGCACAGGGCGGACGGGAGGCCCGTGGCCAGGCCGCCACGGGCCTCCCCCCACCGGCACGGCCGACCCGCCGCTGGCGCGTCGGTCCGGGACCGGCGGCGTGGGCCCAGTCCGCCACGTGACCCGGAACGGGGCCACCGGTGCGTCACCGGGACGCGCTACGGTTCGCGCATGACCGCTTCACCGGCCGCCGTCGTGCCGCAGCGCACCGACCGGCGCGCGCTCGTGTCCTGGGCGCTGTGGGACTGGGGGTCCGCGGCGTTCAACGCCGTCGTCACCACGTTCGTGTTCAGCACGTACCTGGCCAGCCGGGCGTTCGTCGACCCGGCGAAGGTGTCCGACACCTCCGCCGCGGGCACGGCGTTGGTGGAACGTGAACTCGCTCACAACGCCGCGGTGGTCTCCACGGCCCTGACGATCGCCGGCATCGTCGTCGCGCTCGTGGCACCCGCGATCGGGCGCCTGGCGGACTCGTCCGGACACCGCCGCCGGTCCGTGCTCATCGCCACGATCGGCATCGTGCTGTCCATCGGCGGCATGGTCTTCGTCGCACCGAGCCAGCCGTACCTGGTGCTCGGAGCGGCGCTGCTCGGCATCGGCACGGTCGCGTACGAGATCGCGAGCGTGGGCTACAACGCCATGATCGGGCAGGTCGCGTCGGGGGAGCGCACCGGACGGGTGTCCGCGATCGGGTGGGCCGCCGGGTACTTCGGCGGGATCGTGCTGCTCGTGCTGCTGCTCGTGCTCTGCATCCAGGACTTCCGCGGCGACGGCGCCGTCGGCGGACTGCTGCAGCTGCCGGCCACCGTCGCGACCGGGCAGTGGGACGTCCGCGTCGCGATCGGCATCGCTGCCGTGTGGCTCGCGGTCAGCTCGATCCCGCTCTTCATCGTCGTGCCCGAGGCCACGCCCGACCACCCGCACACCGGCGGTGTGTTCGGCGCGTACCGCGACCTGGGCCGGGACATCGCCCGGCTCTGGCGCGAGCGGCGGAACGTGCTCGCGTTCCTGGTCGCCAGCGCGGTGTTCCGCGACGGTGTCGGCGCGGTGTTCACCTTCGGCGGGATCATCGCGGCGCAGGTCTTCGGGTTCAGCGCCTCGCAGGTCATCCTGTTCGCCATCGCCGCGAACGTCGTCGCCGGCGTCGCCACCTTCGTGTCCGGACGGCTCGACGACCGCTTCGGCTCGCGCGCGCTCATCATGGTGTCGCTGATCGGACTCGCTGCCTGCGGGCTCGGCGTCCTGGCGGTCGGAACTCGGACGGAGTGGTTCTGGGTGCTGGGGCTGACCCTGGCGCTGTTCGTCGGGCCCGTGCAGTCGTCGTCGCGGGCGTACCTGGCGCGGCTGGCGACCCCCGGCCGCGAGGGCGAGCTCTTCGGCCTCTACGCCACCACCGGCCGGGCGGCGTCGTTCCTGGCGCCGGCGCTGTTCGGTGTCGCGGTGACGGTCGGCGGCTCGACGCGCTTCGGGATCCTCGGGATCGTGGTGGTGCTCGTCGTGGGGCTGGTGCTCATGGCGTTCGTGAAGCCCGAGCCGCGGGTGGGGCGTGCGTAGGTGTGGGTGTAGCTGGTCGTTTCGGGCGTAGCTGGTCGTTCGTTCCGGCCAGGTGTGCCCGATCCCGCTTTCCGTCCCGAGGTTGATGGGAAGGAACGTCACCGGTGCGGTTGTGCGCACGGTTCTGCACAGGGCCGCGGTTCCACCGGACTCCGCAGCGCGGGTGCGCCAGGATGGACCCATGACCGACCAGCGCATCGCCGTCGTCGTCCTCGCCGCCGGGCAGGGAACGCGCATGAAGTCGTCCACCCCCAAGGTGCTGCACCGGCTCGCCGGGCTGCCGCTCATCGCGCACGTCCTGCGGACGGCGTCGTCCCTCGGGCCGGAGCACGTCGCCGTGGTCGTGCGGCACGAGCGTGACCTGGTCGCAGCGGAGATCACCGAGCGTGCGCCCGACGCCATCATCGTCGACCAGGACGACGTCCCCGGCACCGGCCGCGCGGTCGAGGTCGCGGTCCAGGCGCTCCCCGCCGACTTCGACGGAGCCGTCGTGGTGCTCTCCGGCGACGTCCCGTTGCTCGACGCGGCGTCGCTCCGCCTGCTCGTCGACGCCCACGCCGGTGGGGGAAACGGTGCGACCTTCGTCAGTGCGATCGCCCCGGACCCGACCGGCCTCGGACGGATCGTGCGGGATGCTGACGGCGCGTTCGTCGGCGTCGTCGAGCACAAGGACGCGACAGCCGAACAGCTGGCCATCGCCGAGTCGAACGCGGGCATCTACGCGTTCGACGTGACGCGCCTCCGGGCTGTCCTGCCGTCGCTCACCACGGCGAACGCGCAGGGCGAGAAGTACATCACCGACGCCCCCGCGCTCATCAGTGCGCGAGGCGGGCGCATCGACGTGGTCACCCTGACGGACCCGTGGCTCGTCGCCGGCATCAACGACCGCGCGCAGCTGTCCGACGCCGCCCGCCAGCTCAACGCCCGCATCGTCCGCCGGCACCAGCTCGCCGGTGTCACCGTGCAGGACCCGGCCACCACCTGGATCGACCTCGACGTCTCGATCGAACCGGATGCCGAGGTCCTGCCGGGTACCCAGCTCCTCGGCGCGACCGCCATCGCCGCCGGTGCCGTCGTCGGGCCGGACACCACGCTGCGCGACACCGAGGTCGGTGCCGGCGCGACGGTGAACCGGGTCGACGCCACCCTCGCGGTCATCGGTGACGGCGCGTCGGTGGGGCCGTTCGCGTACCTTCGTCCGGGCACGATCCTGGGCGACCAGGGCAAGATCGGCACCTTCGTCGAGACGAAGAACGCGAAGATCGGGCGCGGCAGCAAGGTCCCGCACCTGTCGTACATCGGCGACGCCGAGGTGGGCGAGGACTCGAACATCGGTGCGAACACGATCACCGCGAACTACGACGGCGTGCACAAGCACCGCACCGAGGTCGGCTCGCACGTTCGTACAGGCTCGCACAACGTGTTCGTCGCCCCGGTTAGGATTGGTGACGGTGCGTACACGGGTGCCGGAACGACGGTCCGCAAGGACGTCCCGGCCGGATCGCTCGCGATCAGCTACGCCCCACAGCGCAACACCGACGGATGGGTCGAGGAACACCGGCCCGGCACACCGGCGGCCGAGGCTGCTCGGCACGCGAACGGCGAATAGATCCTGGCGACCACCGGTCGTCGACATCGACCCCACACGGGTCAGGGAGTGAGCACCGCACTTGTCCGGAATCAAGACAACCGGCCAGAAACGACTCGTCCTCGTCTCGGGGCGAGCACACCCGGCGCTCTCCGCCGAGATCGCAGAGGAACTCGGTGTCGACCTGGTCCCCACCGATGCCCGGACCTTCGCGAACGGTGAGCTCTACGTCCGGTTCGACGAGTCGGTCCGCGGGTGCGACGCGTTCGTCATCCAGTCGCACACGGCGCCGATCAACGAGTGGCTCATGGAGCAGCTCATCATCGTCGACGCGCTGAAGCGGGCCTCGGCCAAGCGCATCACCGTCGTCGCGCCGTTCTACCCGTACGCCCGTCAGGACAAGAAGGGCCGCGGCCGCGAGCCGATCTCGGCCCGCCTGGTCGCCGACCTGTTCAAGGCCGCGGGCGCGCACCGCATCATGAGCGTCGACCTGCACGCCGCCCAGATCCAGGGCTTCTTCGACGGCCCGGTCGACCACCTCTTCGCCATGCCGGTGCTGCTCGAGCACTTCCGCGAGATCCTCGACCCGTCGATGCTGACGGTCGTGTCGCCCGACATGGGCCGCGTCCGCGTCGCCGACATCTGGTCCGAGAAGCTCGGCGCGCCCCTCGCCATCATCCACAAGCGTCGCGACCCGCTGGTCCCGAACCAGGTCACGGTCCACGAGATCGTCGGCGACGTCTCCGGCCGCTGGTGCCTGCTCGTCGACGACCTGATCGACACCGGGCGCACGATCGCCAAGGCCGCCGAGGCGCTGAAGGAGGCCGGCGCGATCGGCGTCGTCGTCGCCGCGACCCACGCCGTGTTCTCCGACCCGGCCACCGAGCTGCTGCAGAGCGAGTTCATCGACCGTGTCGTCGTCACCGACACCCTGCCGGTGCCCGTCGAGAAGCGCTGGGACCGTCTCGAGATCCTGCCGATCGCCCCGCTCCTGGCCCGCGCCATCCACGAGGTCTTCGACGACGGTTCCGTCACGTCGATGTTCGACGGCGCAGCGTAGCGGAGCCGTCGAACCATGGGCACAGCCGACGGCGCCTCACCGTCTCGTCGACGTGACGTGTCTGCGGAACGTTGGTGACCCATCCCGCGCGGGACGCCCTCGCGGCCCGGCTCCGGGCCGCGGGGAGCGTCTTCGCCGAGGACGAAGCCGACCTGCTCCTCGAAGCAGGCGCGGGCGAGCCCGTCCGGCTGCGTTCCCTGGTCCAGCGTCGCCTCGGCGGTGAGCCGCTCGAGTACGTCCTCGGCTGGGCCGCCTTCGACGGACACCGCATCCGGGTGACCTCGGGCGTGTTCGTCCCGCGTGCCCGCACGGCCGTCGTCGTCGAGCAGGCTGCCCGTCGGTTGCAGCGCTACGACCGCGTGGTCGACCTGTGCTGCGGTGCCGGTGCGATCTCGGTGGCGTTGTTCGGCCGGATCGGCGCGCTCGACCTCGTGGCCACGGACATCGACCCGGACGCCGTCGACGTCGCGGCCGAGAACATCGGCGACCGCGGGATCGTCGTCGCCGGCGACCTGTTCGCGCCGCTGCCGGACCGGTTCCGCGGTGCCGTCGACGTCATCGCGGTGAACGCCCCCTACGTCCCGACGGCGTCGATCGCGATGATGCCGGTCGAAGCGCGGGAACACGAGCACCGCGTCGCGCTCGACGGTGGGGCGGACGGCCTCGACCTGCACCGGCGGATCGCGGCGGGAGCGGGGGAGTGGTTGCGCCCCGGTGGTTCGGTCGTGATCGAGGTGTCCGTGGCGCAGGCAGATGCGTCGGCCGCGGCATTCCTGGCCGCCGGGTTCACGGCCGTGATCGAGCAGGACGACGAGGTCGACGGCACCTGCGTCGTCGCGACGCTCTCCGCCTGACCCGCACGAGTTCGACCCGCACGGGCTCGACCCGCGGGAGTTCGGCCGGCGTCTGGTTCGCCGACCGGTCTCGACACGCCGCTCACTTCCGCCGAGGTCGCACAGATGGCCGTTCGAACGCTCGACATGCCGAGATCTCGGAACCTCGGCGATCAGCAGACGGCGTGCCGCGCGGCCCCGACCCGACCCCGACGCCCGCGCTACTTCGCGTCGACCGTCACCGACGCCCATCCCGAGGCCCCGTTCGGCGCGGGCGGCCGCTCGACGCTCGTCTGCACCTCGCCGTCGGCGCTCACCGCGCGGACCTCGATCCGGTGCGACCCCGCGGTCGGCGTCCAGCGCAGCACCCACTGGCGCCAGGTGTCCGCCGACACCGAGTCCGCGAGTTCCGCCTGCTGCCACGCACCCGAGCCGACCCGGACCTGCACGGCCTTCACCCCGGTGTGCGGCTGCCAGGCGACCCCGGCGATGGCGACCTGCTCGCCGACGGTCACGGTCGTCCCGTTCCGTGGGGTGTCGATGCGAGACTCGAGCTTCACGGGCCCGCGTTCCGACCATCCTCGCGGCGTCCAGTAGCCCTGCGCATCGGCGAAGCGCGTGACCTCCATCTCGGTCACCCACTTCGTCGCCGACACGTACCCGAACAGCCCGGGCACGACCATCCGCGCCGGGAACCCGTGCTCGGTCGGCAGCGGTTCACCGTTCATGCCGATGGCGAGCAGCGCGTCGGTGTCCTCGTCCTGCAGGACGTCCAACGGCGTGCCGGCGGTGAACCCGTCGATGCTGCGGGACAGCACCATGTCGGCGTCCCCGGTCGGCTTCGCGCGGGCCAGCAGCTCCCGGATCGGGTACCCGAGCCAGAGCGCGTTGCCGATCAGATCGCCGCCGACCTCGTTGGACACGCAGCTCAGGGTGGCCATGTGCTCTTCCAACGGCAGGGCCAGCAGCTCGTCCCACGTCAGCGTGACCTCGTTCTCGACGGCGCCGTGGATGCGCAGGCTCCAGTCGGCCGGGTCGATCGAGGGGACGCGCAGCGCGGTGTCGATCCGGTAGAAGTCGGCGTTCGGTGTGACGTACGGCGTGATCCCGTCGACGTCGAGCGAGGCGCCGCCCGGTACGGCCGGTGCGGGCGTCGCCGCCGCGGGCAGGCGCACGGCTCGTCGGGCAGCGGCGACCGCCTGCATCGCGGACGACCCCACCCGGGAGGCCGTGCCCACCACGACCGCGACCGCTGCGGTACCGACGCCCCAGACCAGGAACGCGCGGCGCTCGGTCGAGGCAGGTCGCGGTGACGCCGACGGGACGGCCGCTGCGGCCTCCCAGCGCCGGAGCCGGCGGAGCAGCAGCCGCAGGGTGATCACGGCGGCTGCCACACCGAACACGGTGGGAGCGCCGTCGAACGTGCCGCTGCCGGAACGGGTGCTCACAGCGATGAGCGCGAGCACGCCGCCGATGGCGAAGACGAGTGCCCCGAAGGGCGGCCGAGCGCGCTCGAGGACCCCGGCCCCGGCGCTGATCGCGGCGACGATGACGGTCATGAGCATGAACAGTGCGACCTTGTCGCCGGTACCGAACAGGGCGACCATCAGGTTCTTGGCCCCGGCCGGTGCGAGGTCGATCACGGCGGACCCGACGGCCACCAACGGGCTGCCGGCACCACCGAGGAGCAGCGCCCCGAACTCGGCGATCCCGAGGAAGGCGGCGGCGGCCACGAGACCGACGGCCGCAGCGAGGACCGCGGGCCGGCGGAGCGGGGCTCCGGCCGGGCGTTCGTCCGTCGATGGGTCGTCCGGCGTCGGGACGTCCGTGCTGCGTTCGGTGGTCACCGACCGAGCGTAGGTCGCGCGGCCGCTCGTCGGCTGTGCGTGCGGTTCCCCGGGCGGTCACCGACCCCGGCCAGCACCTGCCGATCGGGCCGTGCGAGGATCGGGGTGTGCCGAGGCGTCCAGATCCAGTTCCGCGCCCCGGCCGCGCCCGCCGATCCGACCGCACGCCGATGTCGGCTGCACAGCGCCTGTCCACGTTGCGGTGGGTGATCGTGGGCATCTGGGCGGCGCTCCTCACCGCACGGATCGTCGTCGTCGCGACGGCGCCCGACGTCGACCTGTCCTGGTTCGGGATCGTCGAGTTCGGTGCGATCGCGCTGGGCGTCACGGTCATCGTGGTCGCGGTCTTCCGTGCCGCTGCGGTGCGACGCCGGCACGCTGACGAGGCCCTCGCGCTCGCCATCCGCCGCATCGACCCCACGGTCTGGCTCGTGCCGGCTGCTCCGACGACCGAACTGCGCGACGCGATCGCCGAGGTCCGGCCGGAGGTGAGCCTCGGTGCCCGCGTGACCTGGGCGTTCGGGGCGACCGAGGCCTCCCTGTGGGAACTCGACGACCGCAAGGCCACACGGTTGCTCGTGGTCCGGTGGAGCCGGGTGGTGCACGTCGGGATCGAGGACGTCCACGGCGACGGTGACCGCGCCGATGCCCGTCGGGCGTGCGCGGTCGCGATCCACTACGTCCGGCCGGACGACACCCCGGCGGTCGCGACCTTCTTCGTGCGGACGGCTCCCGGCTCCCGTCGGCTGCTCGGCCGCGGGCAGCGGCTGGACCGGCTCGTCGCCGACCTCGCGCGCGAGCGCATCGTCGCCTGAACCGAGCGCATCGTCGTGACCGAGCGCACAGCGGTCGGACGTGGGAAGGGCCCCGCCGATCGGCAGGGCCCTTCGAGGGTGCGGTCGTGCCGCGGTCTAGTGGGTGGACGGTTCCTGTTCGACCTCGCGACGGTCGTCGTCGGACCACAGCGTGTGGAAGGTGCCGTCCTTGTCGATGCGCTGGTAGGTGTGCGCGCCGAAGAAGTCGCGCTGCCCCTGGATGAGCGAGGCGGGCAGCCGGTCGGAGGCGAGCGAGTCGAAGTACGACAGCGCCGACGAGAAGCCCGGTGCGGGGATCCCCGACGCGGCGGCGATCCCGACGATGCGGCGCCAGGCGGCTTCGCCTTCCTGCACGGCGTTCGCGAAGTACGGGTCGACGAGCAGCGACTCGAGCTCCGGGTTCTTGTCGTACGCCTCGACGATGCGGTTGAGGAACTGGGCGCGGATGATGCAGCCACCCCGCCAGATCTTCGCCACGTTGCCGAGGTTGATGTCCCAGCCGTACTCCTTGGCCCCGGCGATGATCAGGTCGAAGCCCTGCGCGTAGGCGACGACCTTGGAGGCGTAGAGCGCCGCGCGGACGTCGTCCTCGAAGCCGTCGAGGACCTCGGCGATGCCGGGTCGGTCCGGGAACGCCTTCTGCACCGCGGCACGCTGCGACGGCTTCGACGACACCGCGCGGGCGAACACCGCTTCGCCGATGCCGGAGACCGGGATGCCGAGCCCGACCGCGTTCTGCACGGTCCACACGCCGGTGCCCTTGGAACCCGCTTCGTCGCGGATGACGTCGACGAGGGGCTTGCCGGAGTCGGCGTCGCGCTGCTTCAGGACCTCGACCGTGATCTCGATCAGGTAGGACTCGAGGTCGCCGCCGTTCCACTCCTGGAACACCTTGACCAGGTCCTCGACGGAGAGCCCGCCGACGCGGCGGAGCAGGTCGTAGGACTCGGCGATGAGCTGCATGTCGGCGTACTCGATGCCGTTGTGCACCATCTTGACGAAGTGGCCGGCGCCGTCGGTGCCGATGTGGGTCACGCAGGGCTCGCCCTCGGCGACCGCCGCGATCGACTTCAGGATCGGCCCGAGGGTCTCCCAGGCTTCCTTCGAGCCGCCGGGCATGATCGACGGACCCTTGAGCGCGCCCTCTTCACCACCGGAGATGCCCGTGCCGACGAAGTTGAGGCCCTTCTCGCGCAGGTCGTGCTCACGCCGGATCGTGTCGTGGAAGTTGGCGTTGCCGCCGTCGACGATGATGTCGCCTTCCTCGAACTTCTCGGCGAGCTGCGAGATCACGGCGTCGGTGCCCTTGCCGGCCTGCACCATGATGATCGCCGTGCGCGGCTTCGAGAGCGAGGCGACGAAGCCGTCGATGTCCTCGGACGCGATGAAGCCGGCGTCGCCGTGCTCCTTGATGAGTTCTTCGGTGCGGGCGTAGGTGCGGTTGTACACCGCGACCGTGTTGCCCGCACGCGACGCGAGGTTGCGTGCGAGGTTCGACCCCATGACGGCGAGGCCGATGACCCCGATGTTCGCCTGACCAGTGCTGTCTGCCACGTCGTCTCCTTTGTCCGGACGTGACACCAACCTACGGTCGGCGCCCTGGGACCGCACGGGTGTTACGGCAACTGGGGACCACTGTTCACCCCGTCAATACTGTGGAGGGATGACCGACACCGCTGTCCTCCCACCCGTCCTCGTCATGGGCGTCTCCGGTTCCGGCAAGTCCACGATCGGGCAGGCGCTCGCCGACGCCCTCGCCGAGCAGGGCCAACCGACCGTGTTCGTCGACGCCGACGACCTGCACCCGGCCGCGAACAAGGAGAAGATGCGGCAGGGCATCCCCCTCACCGACGACGACCGCTGGCCGTGGCTCGACGCCTGCGCCGCGCGGATCGCCGCCGTCGAGGCGTCCGGGAGCCGCTGCGTGATGGCCAACTCGGCCCTCAAGCGCGTCTACCGCGATCGGCTCCGGCAGTCGGCGCCGGGCCTCGTCATCGCGTTCCTGGACGGCTCGCACGATCTCATCGCCGAGCGGCAGGCGCACCGGCACCACGAGTACATGCCGTCGTCGCTGCTCGACTCCCAGTTCGCGACGCTCGAACGACCGCAGGCCGACGAAGCCGCCGTCGACGTCTCCATCGACGGGCCGGTCGACGGCACGGTGACGACGATCCTCGCGGCGCTGTCGGTCACTTCCGGTTGAGGCGCCTCACCGCCGCGTCGCGCGGATGGCAGCGTGCGGCCGCCGTCCCGGATCGACCCGGACGCGGACGTCCACCACGTCGAACCCGTGGTCGTCGAGGACCTCCGCCAGCGCGCTCGTCGGCCACCGGTACGCCGTGACGACCGCGTGGTCGAAGGACTCGATCGAGGGCCCCTCGAAGAACCCGACCAGCAGGCCGCCGCCCGGCCGGAGCACCCTGCGGAACTCGGCGAAGACCTCGACGACGCAGGACGGATCGTGGTGGATCACGGAGTACCAGGCGAGCACCCCGTCGACGCTGCCGTCGTCGAGACCGGTGGACTCGATCGCGCCCAGGCGGAAGTCGACGCCGTCGTGCGCGCGTCGTGCGTGCTCGACGAAGGGTGCGACCGCGTCGATGCCGATCACCGCGTGTCCACGATCCGCCAGGTGTGCGGCCCAGTGTCCCGGCCCGCACCCTGCGTCGAGGATGCGAGTACCGGATCCCGACGCCCAGGCCTCGACCTGTGTTCTGTCCTCGTCGTGGACGGCCGACATCGATCCGAGGAGCTCCGCGTACTCGCCCGCACGGTCGCCGTACGCGGCACTGACGTCGAGGTCCATCGTCCGACCGTACCGGCGCCGGTGGCAACGAACGGCAACAGTCGCCGTCGGCACCTCGGACGAGTTGCATGAACCGCATGTCGTCCAAGGGACTCGGCGTCGTGGCCGGGGCAGAACTGACCGAGGTGGTCCGCCGCGCGGGCGCCGACCACGTGGAGCCGACGATCGCCGGCAACCTCGCGGTCCGCGACGGAACGGGGTGGCGGCGGAACGAGGTCTACGCGGGCCAGCGGTTCCCGTCCTTCGCCATCCTGGTGCCGGGCGACCTCCCGCTGCTGACCACGGAGCTCGGGACGGTCCGGTCGTACTTCGAGTCGGTCCTGCCGATCGTGCGGTCGGTCGCGGACCCGGGCGCGACGATCGTCTTCGGGTCGGGGACCGCTCGGAACGCCCCCGACGGCATGGCGGGCGACGATGCCCTGCGCCGGTTCGGCGAGGTGGTCCGGACCGCGCGTGACGTGGCCGCCGCGAACGACCTGCGCATCGTGGTGGAGCCGCTGAGCCGCGCGGAGACGAACGTCCTGAACACCGTCGATGCGACGGTGACGTTCCTCGACGGAGCAGCCCTCGACGGCGTCGGCGTCGTCGCCGACCTGTTCCACATCCGGAACGAGGGCGAGTCCTTCGAGCTCCTGCGGCGCCACGGCGACCGGATCGGGCACGTCCACCTCAGCGACCCGGACCGTCGGCCACCCGGCGCGGTCGACGACGTCTGGCGGGAGTTCCTCGCCGCCGTGCACGACGGCGGGTACCGGGGCGCCGTCTCGCTCGAGTGCCGGTGGGCGCTCGACGCCGAGACCGCCGAAGCCGAGATCCGTTCCGCGCTGGAACGCGTCCGCAGCGTCACGGCCCCGGCCGAGGCCCGCACTGCTACAGCTTGAACGTCGCCCGCGGGATGTCGGACACGATGCGCCGCGCGGTGCGGACGGCGTCCTCCTCCGAGATCTCGTGCGTGACGACGAGCGACGCCAGGTACGCCGCGTCCGCTCGCCGCGCCATGTCGTGCCGCGCGGGGATGGAGCAGTACGCCCGGGTGTCGTCGATGAACCCGGAGGTCTTCGTGAACGACGCCGAGTCGGTGATCGCGGAGCGGTAGCGGCCGATCGCCGCCGGGGTGTCGATGAACCACCACGGCGCTCCGGCGTACACGGCGGGGTAGAAGCCGGCGAGCGGACCGATCTCGCGCGAGAAGACGGTCTCGTCGACGGTGAACAGCACGAGGTGGAAGCCCGGCGCGGTCCCGAAGGACTCCAGGAGCGGCCGCAGCGGCGTGGTGAAGGACCCGACGGCGGGCAGGTCGTGGCCGGTGTCCGGGCCGAAGCGTTCGAGCGTCGGCGCGTGGTGGTTCCGGATGACGCCGGGGTGCAGCTGCATGACGAGGCCGTCCTCGACGCTCATCTCGGCCCAGCGGTAGAGCATGTCGTGCCGGTACGCGGTGGCGTCCTCTGTCGAGACGTCGCCGCGGAGCGCCGCTGCGTGGATGCGCTCACGGTCGGTGACGGACAGGGGCGTGGACCCGGCGTCGAGCACCCCGGTGTCCGTGGCTGTCGCGCCGTGCTCGATGAAGTACTGGCGACGTGCGCGCAGTGCTGCCAACAGCCCTGCGTGGGTGCCCGTGTCGATGCCGGCGGCCTCGCCGACGGACGCGACCACGGGCCTCCAGTCTGATCGTGACGGGTCGAACACGGCGTCCGCGCGGAACGTGGGGACCACCCGGCCGGTGAACGTGGGGTCGGCGGCGAGCTGCGCGTGCGCGGCGAGGTCGGCGGCGGGGCCGTCGGTGGTGGCGAGGACCTCGATGCCGAAGGTGTCGAACAGCGCGCGCGGGCGGAAGGCGGGCGAAGCCAGCAGACCGGCGATGTGGTCGTACTGGGCGTCGGCGTTCGCCGCCGACGGCTGCTCCGTCAGTCCGAAGACGTCGTGCAGCTCGGTCTCGAACCAGTAGCGGACGGGGGTGCCGAGGAAGTCGTCCCAGTGGTCCGCCAGGTTCCGCCAGATGGCGCGACCGGGAGGCACGGGGCTGGTCCCCGACAGGTCGGCGCGTCCCAGCGCGGCCAGGTCCACCCCGTTCGCGTGCAGCAACCGGAGCACGTAGTGGTCGGGCGTGATGAGCAGCGACGCGGGATCGCTGAACGGCTGGTCGGCGGCGATGAGCGCCGCGTCGACGTGTCCGTGCGGGGAGATGATCGGTGCGTCCTTGACCGCGTCGTAGACGGTCCGCGCCACCTGACGCGCACCGGGGTCGGCGGGCAGCAGCCGGTCGGGGTGCGGCGCGAGACGGGTGGCGGTGCTGGTCTGGGTCATCATCGACTCCTTCGAGAACGGTACGGACGGCGGGGCGCGGCGGGGGCCGGCGGGTGCAGCGGGCGTGCGCGAGTGTCAGGCGGGCGCGGGACCCGTCGACTCCCGGACGGTCAGGTGGGTGGGCAGTGCGACGGCGCCGGTCATGTGCTCACCGGGCAGCTCGTCGGCGGGGATCGCACCGAGCCGGCCGAGCAGCATCCGGATCGCGACCCGGCCGGCGCGTTCGATCGGCGAGGTCATGGTGGTGAGCGGCGGGTTGCAGAAGTCGGCACCGAAGATGTCGTCGCAGCCGACGATGCTCATGTCCTCGGGGACGCGGACGCCCCGTTCCCGCAGCCGTGCGAGCATGCCGATCGCGATCAGGTCGTTGAAGGCGATGCAGGCGGTGGCCCCGGCGTGCACGGCGGCGTCGGCGGCTGCGGCTCCGGAGTCGACGAAGGGCGCGTGCGGCCCGATGCGGGCGACGCGGACCCCGAGGCGCTTCGCGACGCGCACGAGCGCCTTCCACCGGCGTTCGTTCGACCACGAGCTGTCCGGACCGGCGACGTAGAGCACGTCGCGGTGGCCCAGGGAGACGAGGTGCTGCACGGCCTGCTCGACGCCGCCGGGGGTGTCGATGAGCACCGAGGGCACCCCGGCGGGGCGACGGTTGACGACGACCAGGGGGATCCGCTCGGCGAACCGGGCGATCTGGGCGTCGGACAGGCGTGAGGCGGTGAGGACGACGCCGTCGGCTTTCGCGCCGATCGAGCTCAGGGTGGCGAGTTCGGCGTCGGCGGACTCCTCGGTGTCGACGAGCAACTGCGTCCACCCGGCGCCGGCGAGCTGGTGCTGCGTGCCACGGATGACGTCGAAGTAGAACGGGTTCGTGATGTCGGAGACGAGCACGGCGACGGCCCGGGTGCGGCCGGACGTCAGGGCGCGTGCCTGCGAGTTGGCGACGTAGCCGAGTTCGCGGGCCGCTCGTTGGATGCGCTCCTGCGTGGTGTGGTTCACGCGGTCGGGCAGCGAGAGTGCGCGGGACACGGTCGACGGGGCCACGCCGGTCGCGTCGGCGATGTCCCGGATGGTCACACGTCGGGCGGCGCTGAAGCCGGTGCCGGCGCTCGTGTCGGCGTCGGTGCCGAAGCCGCTGCCGGCGCCGGAGACGTCGATGTCTGTGTCGCTCACGAGGCCGAACGTATTCGCGTCTGGCAACAAGTGGCAACCGGTTGCCGGATGTTGCCAACGGCGGAACAGTGGTGCCACCGGGCAGCGCCGCCCGGAGGAGGTCTCGAGGAGGAAGCCCCCGGATGAACAGAACACGGCTGAAGCCCCGCACCCTCGTCGGTGCCGTCGCGGTGATCGCCCTCGCCGCTCTCTCCCTGCAGGGCTGCGCCGTCGTGAACGGCAGTGGCGACGACCCGAACACCCTCCGCGTGATGATGGGCGCGGACACCACGTACCCCAAGGAGCGCAAGCAGTGGCAGCAGGACACCGCTGCCGAGTTCAAGCGCACCACCGGTGCGGACATCCAGTGGGAGACCTACTCGTCCGCGCAGGAGGAACTGACCGCGATCCAGACCAGCGTCATCTCCGGCCAGGGCCCCGACGTCTACGCCATCGGCACCACGTTCACCCCGACCGCCTACGCCACCGGTGCCTTCGTCGAGATGGGATCGAAGGAGTGGCAGGCCATCGGCGGCAAGGACCAGTTCGACCCGGCCTCGTTCGGCATCTCGGGGCAGAGCGACTCGAAGCAGATCGGGATCCCGTTCGCCAGCCGTCCGTTCGTGATGGCCGTCAACAAGGACCTCCTCGCGAAGGCCGGCATCACCGACATGCCGACCACGTGGGACGAGCTGACCGAGGACGCGAAGGCCACCACCGGTGACGGCCGGCACGGCCTGGCGATCGCCTACGCTGACGGCTTCGACCCGTGGAAGTTCGTGTGGGGCATGGCGCAGAACGCCGGCAACACCATCGTCTCGAAGGACGGGAAGGCCGAGATCGACAGCGACGCCGTCGAGAACGCGTACCGGACCTACTTCGACTGGGTCACGAAGGACGGCGTCGTCGACAAGGCCGCGATCGGCTGGAACAACGCGCAGGCCCTGGCCCAGTTCACCGAGGGCAAGGCCGCGTTCTTCCCGATGACGACCACCACCGCGATCAACTCGTTCAAGGACACCAAGGTCGACGGCAAGTACGAGTTCGCCCTGCTCCCCACCGTCCCGCCGGGTGCGAGCGAGCGGCCGGCCGACGGCATCGAGGCGGCGAGCATCCTGTCCGGCGACAACTGGGTGGTGGCCGACTACGGCACCAAGCAGCAGCTCTCCTTCGACTTCGTCAAGCAGCTCAGCGCACCGAAGGCGCAGCTCGAGTACTACGACCTGTTCGGCAACCTGCCGACCAACGCGTCCGCCGCCGCTGACCTGGCCGCAGACAACCCGCAGCTGGAGCCGATCATCGACGCGGGCCGCCTGTCGAAGCCCACCGCCTTCACCGGCGCCTGGTCCGACATCCAGCTCGCCCTGGTCGACGTGGTCGTGCAGTCGATCCCGTCGCTCAAGAGCGGCGAGGTCACCGACGACCAGCTCCGCAAGCGCCTGCAGGACGCCCAGAAGGACGCCCAGTCCACCCTCGACCGTCAGAAGAACGGAGGTCTGTGATGACCAGCACCCAGACCAGACCGCCGCAGCGCACGGAGCAGACGGTCCGCCCGCACGGCACGACGCCGCTGTACAAGAAGGAGCGTCCGCTCTGGATGCTCATCCCCGGCGGGGTCCTCATGCTCGCCGTCATCGTGGTGCCGCTCCTGGTGGGCTTCTACATCGCGATGCTCGACCTGGACCAGTACACGCTGCGGCAGTGGTTCAGCGCCCCCTTCATCGGCCTCGCGAACTTCACCGAGGCCTTCACGAACTCGCCCCTGCTCCACTCCATCTGGATCTCGGTGTCGCTGTCCGTCCTGGTCACCGCGGTCACCGTCCCGATCGGCGTCGCGGCCGCGATCTCGACGCAGAACCGGTTCCCGGGGCGCGGCCTCGTCCGGTCGATCTACCTGATCCCGTACGTGCTGCCCGCGTTCGTCGTCGGCACGTTCTTCCGCACGATGCTGCAGCCGCAGGGCGTCGTGAACTCGATCCTGCACACCGACGTGCTCTGGCTGAACGGCTCCGCGTCGTACTGGGCGCTGGCCGGCGTGATGATCTGGACGAGCTGGCCGTTCGTCTACCTGCTGTCGCTCGCCGGGCTGCAGGCCGTGGACAACGAGGTGCACGAGGCCGCTGCGCTCGACGGGGTGACCTGGTGGGCGAAGCTGCGCTACATCATCTTCCCGTACCTGCGCGGGCCGCTCAGCCTGGCGGTGATCATCGCGATCCTGCACAACATCAACAACTTCACCCTGCCGTTCGTGCTGTTCGGCATCCCGCTGCCGTCGAGCGTCGAGGTCATGCCCGTCCTGACGTACATCGCGAGTTTCCAGTCGTTCCGCTTCGGTCTGTCCGCGGCCATGGCGATCTGCTCCCTCGTGATCGTCGCCATCCCGCTGTTCGTCTACCTGCGAGCCGTCAAGCTCGACACCGGTGACGACGCGGGCCCCAACCGGAAGCAGCGCCGCGCCGACCGCGCCACGCTCGCCGCCGCCCCGACCGCCGCCGACATCGACGGAGCACGAGCATGAGCGCCCAGAGCACATCCTTCGCCGGCACCACCAGGACCCGCCCGACGTCGACCCTGACCGAGAGCATCACCGCGCCCGGTCGACGCCACAAGCGCCCCTACGACACCGACGTCACCCGGCTCCTGCCCCGCTGGCTGCTCATCCTGGTGATCGCGATCATCATCGCGTTCATCGCCGTCCCGGTCCTGTACATCCTGTTCGGCTCGGTGAACTCGGACGTCGCGGTCGCTCGCGGCGAGTACTTTCCGTCCGAGTTCACGCTGTCGAACTACGTCGAGATCTGGTCGACGGTCGCCCTCGGCGAGGGGCTGGTCAACTCGATGCTCACCGCCGGCGCGGTCGCCATCGCGAGTGCGGCGCTCGCCGTGTCCACCGCGTACGTGCTGGTCCGGTTCCGGTTCCTCGGCCGCCTGACCATCCTGCGCGGGCTCCTCGCGCTGCAGTCGATCCCCGGCACGCTCCTGCTGCTGCCCGTGTTCGTGGTCTTCTCGAACATCGCCAGTGCCACGGGCGTGCAGATCATCGGCACCCGCTGGGGTCTGTTCGTCACCTACCTGACGTTCGCGCTGCCGTTCTCGACCTGGGTGATGGTCACCTACCTGCGTGGTCTGCCCAAGGAACTCGAAGAGGCAGCGCGCATCGACGGCGCCTCGAGCACGAAGATCCTGACGAAGATCGTCCTGCCGTTGTCGTGGCCCGGCATCGTCGTCTCGGCGATCTTCGCCTTCCTGCTCGGCTGGAACGACGTCCTGTTCTCCACGATCATGACGACCCCGAACACCCGGACGGTGGCCGTGGTCCTGCAGGTGCTCGGCACCGCGCAAGAGGGCGGTGCTGTCCCGATCTACGGCCAGATGATGGCCGCCTCGATCGTCTGCGCCGTGCCGGTCGTCGCCCTGTACCTCATCTTCCAGCGCTACCTGGTGGGCGGTCTGACGGCCGGCTCCGTCAAGTGAGCGCGGCAGTCACCGCAACCCAGAACCGGACTGGAGGCCCGTGGCGGCCCCGCCACGCGCCTCCCGTCCGACACGAAAGGACACCATGACCGACCAGCCCACGTGGGAACTCTCCGGCTTCGGCGACGAGATCGACGCCGACCCCGTCGTCCAGGTCGCGGTCCTGCAGGCGCTCGGCGCGAGCGCCATCGAGGTCCGCAGCGCCTGGGGCGTGAACGTCGTCGACCTCGACGAGGACCAGCTCGCCGGACTCCACCGCCTGCTCGAGGAGCGCGGACAGACCGTGTCCGCCATCGCCTCGCCGATCGGCAAGGTCTCCGTCGACGAACCCGTCGAGCACGAGGTCGGACGGCTCGGTCGCGCGATCGCCGCCGCGCACGCCCTCGGCACCACGAACATCCGGATCTTCTCGTTCTACTTCGAGGGCCGGCAGCCGGAGGACGTCCGCGACGACGTCCTCGTCCGGATGCGCGCCCTGGCCGACCTCGCCGAGCGCGAGGGCGTGACCCTGCTGCACGAGAACGAGAAGGACATCTACGGCGACGTCCCCTCGCGCGTGCTCGACATCGTCGAGAGTGTCGGGTCCCCGGCGCTCCGACTGGCCTGGGACAACGCGAACTACGTGCAGTGCGGCGTCAAGCCGTTCACCGACGGGTGGGCGCAGCTCGCGCCCTACGTCGACTACCTGCAGGTCAAGGACGCCCTGGCCGCCGACTCGTCAGTCGTCCCAGCGGGCGAGGGCGACGGCGAGCTGCTGCAGACCCTCACCGCGCTGCGCGACGCCGGCTACTCCGGCTACGCCTCGCTCGAGCCGCACCTCAGCGACTTCACCTCCCTCGGCGGGTTCTCCGGCCCCGCGGCCTTCGGTCGCGCCGGTCGTGCCCTCCGCACCCTCACCGACCAGATCGGAGTCACCCTGCGATGACCACCCCACTGAAGTTGGCAGTCGTCGGCGCCGGCGTCATCGGACGCCACCATGCCAAGGTCGCCGTCCACCACCCGGACCTGCAGGTCGTCGCCCTCGTCGACGCGATCCCCGCCGCCGCCACGAGCGCCGCCGACGAGATCGAGGCGATGGGCGTCACCCGCCCCGTCACGACGGCCACCATCGAGGAGGCGATCGCGCAGACCGACATCGACGTCGTCGCGATCTGCTCGCCCTCCGGCATGCACGTCCAGCTCGCCGAGGCCGCCCTGGCCGCAGGCAAGCACGTCGTCATCGAGAAGCCCCTCGACACCACGATGCCCCGGGCCCGGCAGATCGCCGCGCTCGCCGCGGCCGCCCGCGACCGTGGACTCGTCACGAGCGTCATCAGTCAGCACCGCTTCGACCCGGCCTCGGCCGCCGTCGCCGCAGCCGCCCACGACGGCGGGTTCGGCACCGTGACCTCCGGCCTGGCGAGCGTCGCCTGGTACCGGTCGCAGGGCTACTACGACTCCGGCGACTGGCGCGGCACCTGGGCGCTCGACGGTGGTGGCGCCGTGATGAACCAGGGCGTGCACACCGTCGACCTGCTCGTCTGGGCACTCGGCCGTCCGGTCGAGATCTCGGCACAGACCGGGCTGCTCGCGCACGACCGCATCGAGGTCGAGGACACCGCCGTCGCCACCGTCCGGTTCGCCGGCGGCGCGCTCGGCGTCATCCACTGCACGACCGCCGCGTACCCGGGCCTCTCCGCCCGCTACGCCGTGTACGGCACGCACGGGTCCGCGATCGTCGACGACGACCGCCTGGCCTACTTCCACATCGCACCCGACGCCGCGACCCTCGAGTCCGCGTCGACCACCTCGAACGCCTCGGCGGTCGCGGGCGCGGTCGACCAGAAGGACGACGTCGTCCCGCCGGAGCACGTCGTCGGCGGCCCGGCCGAGCCCGACCACTTCGCCGCAGGGCACGGCCGGCAGTACACCGACATCGTGGCCGCGATCCGCGAGGGCCGTGAGCCCGGCGTGACCGTCGACGCGGCCCTCGTGTCGCTCGCCACCGTCCGCGGGCTGTACGTCAGCGCGACGCTCGGGCAGCCCGTCCGGATCGACGACGTGATCGAGGGCAAGTACGACGACGTGGTGCCCGTGGTGGGCGCCCACGAAGGAGCAGTCCGATGAAGTTCTCCGTGTTCACCGCCTCGACCCCCGACTGGACCCCGTCGCAGGCCGCCTCGACGCTGGCCGAGCAGGGCTGGGACGGCGTCGAGTGGCGCATCGTCGACGACCGCCCCGCGGACGGCACCGTCGTGCCCGCCGGTCGCTCGTTCTGGGCCGGCAACAACTCCACGTGGCAGTTCACCGGCATCCAGGACCAGGTCGGCGAGATCGCGCGGATCACCGACGCCGCCGGCCTCGAGTACTCCGGCATCGGCGGGTACCAGCAGGCGGCGGACCACGAGGGCGTCGAGACGATGCTCCGCGTCACGAGCGAGCTCGGCGCCCGCCAGGTCCGGATCTCGATGCCGATGTACCGGCAGGAGAAGGAACGCACCGGCGAGACGTACGGGCAGATCTTCGACCGCACCCGCGCCGACCTCGAGTGGGCGGTGACCCGGGCGACCGAGCTCGGCGTCAAGGCGCTCGTCGAGCTGCACCACATGACGATCACGCCCTCGGCCTCGGCGGCGCTGCGGCTCGTCGACGGCCTCGACCCGGAGCACATCGGCGTCATCCACGACCTCGGCAACCTGGTCATCGAGGGGCAGGAGGACCACCTCGCCGCGTTCGAGCTCCTCGGCCCGTACCTCGCGCACGCCCACGTGAAGAACGCCCGCTGGGTCGACACCGGCGACACCCGCGCCGACGGCAGCACGATCTGGCAGAACGAGTGGGCGCCGCTGCGCACCGGGCAGGCGTCCGTCTCCGAGTACCTCGACGCCCTCCGCCAGGTCGGCTACGACGGCTGGGTCACCATCGAGGACTTCTCCACCGACCTGCCCCTCGAGGCCCGCACCGCCGACAACCTGGCGTACCTGCGGTCCCTCGTCCCGGTGTCGGCATGACCGATCGCCGACCCGGCATCGTGCACCTCGGCATCGGCGCGTTCGCACGCGCCCACCTCGCCTGGTACACGGAGCGGGTCTCCGGGGACGCGTGGGGGATCACCGCGTTCACCGGGCGCTCCCCGGACGCGGCGGACGCCCTCACCGCGCAGGACTGCCGGTACACGCTGGTCACACGCGCGGCGACCGGCGACGCCGCCGAGGTGGTCGACACGATCGTGGCCGCCCACCCCGGCAGCGACGACACGGCCTGGAGGCACGTGGTGGCGTCCCCGGAGACCACCATCGTCACGCTGACGGTCACCGAGCAGGGCTACCGGTCCGGTTCCGACGTCCCCGCCCGGTTGGTCGCGGGGCTCGACGCCCGGCGGACGGCCGACAGCGGGCGCATCGCGCTGGTCAGCCTCGACAACCTGACGCACAACGGCGCGGTGCTGCGCGAGGCCGTGCTGGGTGCCACCACCGACCCGGACCTGCACGCGTGGATCGAGGCGAACGTCTCGTTCCCGTCGTCGATGGTGGACCGGATCACCCCCGCGACCACCGACGCCGACGTCGAGGGCCTCGCCGCCCTGCCGGGAGCGCTCGCCGGCGACCGAGTGCCCGTCGTCACCGAGCCGTTCGCGGAGTGGGTGCTCGAAGACGCCTTCGACGGGATCGACCGCCCCGCGTGGGAGACCGCCGGCGTGCGCATCGTCGACGACGTCACCCCGTACGAGCAGCGGAAGCTCTGGCTGCTGAACGGCTCGCACTCGCTGCTCGCGTACCTCGGGCTCCAGCGCGGGCACGAGACCGTCGCCGCGGCCATGGACGACCCGGTGTGCCGTGCCGCCGTCGAGCAGCTGTGGGACGAGGCCGCCCGCGAACTGCCGCTGCCGTCCGACGAGGTCGCCGCCGCCCGCACTGCTCTGGAGGACCGGTTCGCGAACCCGCGCATCCGGCACACTCTGCGGCAGATCGCCTCCGGTGGATCGCAGAAGCTGCCCGTCCGGGTCGTCGACGTCGTGCGGCGCCGCCTCGAGCGTGAGCCGTCCGCCGGCATCGGGCCCGGCGCCGCGACCGCGATCGCCGCGTGGTGGCTCCACGTCACGACGCAGCCCGACCTCGTGGACGACCACGGAGCCCCCGGGGCAGACTCGGACGTGCACGACGTGCTGCGCGTCATCGCCCCCGACCTCGACACCACCGACGTGGTCGACGCGATCACCACAGCGGCCGACGACATCCGAGCGGCGGGCACCGCCGCACGCACCACGACCAGCACCGCCCGAACGAGCACCGCCCGAACGAGCACCGACGAAGGAGTCCACGCATGACCGACACCACCACGAACCCCGCGGCCCCGGTGCCGGGCGCCGCCGACACCGGCGCGGCGACCGGGCACACCTCCGGGCGTCCGGACACGTGGGCGTCGGCCGACCGCGGCCAGCTCATCGAGCGCGCCGAGGTGATCGTCACCAGCCCGAACCGGAACTTCGTGACGCTGAAGATCACGACCGCCGACGGCGTCACGGGCCTTGGCGACGCGACGCTGAACGGCCGCGAGCTCGGCGTCGCCGCGTACCTGTCCGAGCACGTCGTGCCGCTGCTGATCGGCCGCGACGCCAGCCGCATCGAGGACGCCTGGCAGTTCCTGTACCGCTCGTCGTACTGGCGTCGCGGCCCGGTCACGATGGCGGCGATCGCGTCGGTCGACATGGCGCTCTGGGACATCAAGGCCAAGGTCGCCGGCATGCCGCTGTACCAGCTGCTCGGGGGCGCCTCGCGCACCGGGCTGATGGCGTACGGGCACGCCTCCGGCAAGGAGCTCCCCGAGCTGTTCGACTCGATCCGCGAGCACCAGGAGGAGGGCTACCGCTCGATCCGCGTGCAGACCGGCGTCCCCGGTCTCGAGAGCATCTACGGCATCGCCTCGAACAAGACCACCGAGGGCAACGAGGGCGTCCGGTACGACTTCGAACCGGCGCAGCGTGGGGCCTTCCCCGCCATGGAGGACTGGGACACCCGCGCCTACCTGCGCCACGTGCCCACCGTGTTCGAGGCCGTCCGGGGCGAGTTCGGACCCGAACTGCCGCTGCTGCACGACGGGCACCACCGGATGACCCCGCTGCAGGCCGCGAAGCTCGGCAAGTCGCTCGAGCCGTACGACCTGTTCTGGCTCGAGGACTGCACCCCCGCCGAGAACCAGGAGGCGCTCAAGCTCGTCCGGCAGCACACCACCACACCGCTCGCGATCGGCGAGGTCTTCAACACGATCTGGGACTTCAAGGACATCATCCGCGACCAGCTCATCGACTACGTCCGCGGAGCCGTCACGCACATGGGCGGCATCTCCCCGCTCAAGAAGACGATGGACTACGCCGCGATGTACCAGATCAAGTCCGGGTTCCACGGGCCGACCGACATCTCGCCCGTCGGACTGGCCGCGCAGATGCACCTCGGGATGGCGATCCACAACTTCGGCATCCAGGAGTACATGCAGCACGGGCCGCAGACGAACCAGGTGTTCCAGCAGACCTTCACCTTCACGGACGGCTACCTGCACCCCGGTGACGAGCCCGGCCTCGGGGTCAGCCTCGACGTCGACGAGGCCGGCAAGTACCCGTACGAGCAGGCCTACCTGCCGTTCAACCGTCTGGCCGACGGCACCGTCCACGACTGGTAGCGGGCAAGCTGGGGGCATGGAGTTCGCGGACGTCGCCAGGGAGCTGTTGCTCATTGCGCCGGGGGACTTCGTCGCCGAGCGCACGGCCCGCCAGCGCGCGGTCCGGAAGGACGACCGCGACCTGGCGGCGGCGATCGGGAAGCTCCGGAAGCCCGCACCGGCAGCGTGGGTCGTGGACCTGCTCGCGCACGACGGCGCCCTCGACGACGCGGTCAACCTCGGGCCAGCCCTCCGCAAGGCGCAAGCCGACGCCGACCCTGGAGCGATCCGGACACTCCGACAGCAACGCTCCGAGGTGATCGAGGCGTTGACGCAGGCCGGGGCCGACCTCGCCTCGGACGCCGGACACCCCGCGACGTCGGCCGTGCTCGACCAGGTGCGCGCGACGATCGAGGCGGCGATGGCCGACCCGCACGCCGGAGCCGCCGTGCGTTCGGGGCTGCTCGTGACGCCCTTGGAGAGCGTGGGGTTCGACGCGGTCGACCTGGACGGGGCGCTCGCGGATCCGGACGCGGTGCCCGACGCCTGGTCCGGCAGCGATGCCCCACCCATCCCGATCACCCAGGCGAGGGGCGCGCGGAAGGCGAGCCGTGCCTCCCGGTCGACGGAGACGGAACCCCAGGACGAACCGCAGCCGGACGCCCAGCCCGAGCCGAAGCGTGACCCGGCCGCTGAGCGGAAGGCCGCACGCCAGGCGGAGACCGCCGCCCGGAGCGAGTCGCGGGACGCCGACGCCGCACTCGACGCCGCGGAGGCGGACCTCGAGCAGGCCGAGGAGCGCCGGGCCGGCCTGCAGCGCGAGCTCGAGCAGGCCGACGCCGAGGTCGCGCGGTCGGAACAGGCGCGCGACGCCGCCGAGGCCACGAGCAACGACGCCCGCGAGCTGCTGGCGGCCGCGCAGGAGCACCGTCGCACCCTCGGTCGCTGACCCCAGTACGCCGGGAACGCCCTCCGCGCACGCTCCGCTGCCCGGATCGTTACACAACAGTTGTCGTTCTTGACGAGCGGCGTTGGAGCGGTCTAACGTCGGACACCATGCTTCGGGCCGGCGATGGTCCGCCGGGATCCGTCTCCGCATCAGCACGGGGCGCCCCGGGTACAGGACTCGCATCATCGCCGACGCCCCGACCGCCCGCAGCCACTGCGCGGGCGGTCGGGTGCGTGGCGCGCGGCGCACCCCGGAGACATGCCGCGATGCCGGGTCGAGCACTCCGGGGCCCCTCCAGGAGAGACGACACATGTCGGAACCCCGCACCAACCGCACCACGACCCTGACCCCGCCGAACGGCGTGACGACCGCCCCACCGGCAACCGCACCACCGGCTGCCGGGCGCGAGGGCTTCATCGCCCGCCTCGGCATCCCGCACCCGCTGCGGTGGGGCTTCCTCGGTGTCCTCGTCTTCATGACGGGCGACGGCATCGAGTCGAACTTCATCGCTCCGCACATCGCCGCGGCCCTCGGCTCGGGCGGCACGGACAGCGCCGCGATGGTCATCGGCATCTACGGCGTCGCCGTCCTGGTGGCGTCCTACTTCGCCGGCGTGCTCTCCGAGCTGTGGGGCCCCCGCCGCGTCATGACGATCGGGGCCGTCCTGTGGGTGGTGTTCCAGGTCGCGTTCCTCGCGGCGCTGCCCACCGGGTCGGTCGGGCTGATCGCCCTGACGTACTTCCTGCGCGGACTCGGGTTCCCGCTGTTCGCCTTCTCGTTCCTCTGCTGGGTGAACCACACCGTGGCGCGCGACCGGAACGCCACGGCCGTCGGCTGGTTCTACGTCGTCTTCACCGGTGGCCTGCCGACGCTCGGCTCGCTCATCGCGATCGGCAGCATCCCCGCGTTCGGCGGCGGCCACACGGGTGAGACGTGGTCGATGGCCCTGTCGCTCGTCCTGGTCGTGGCGGGCTGGGTGATCGTCCGGTTCGGCGTGCACGAGCAGACCGGGCTCGGCCGCATCGCCCCGCGCTCCCACTCCGCCGCACGGGTCATCGCCAGCGGCATCGAGGTCTGCATCACGCGCCCCAAGGTCCTGCTCGCCGTCCTGATCCGGCTCGTCAACACGGCGCCCGAGTTCGGCATGTTCGTGATCATGCCGGCGATCATCGGCACCGAGCTCGGGTGGGGCCAGTCGAAGTGGCTCACGATGACGGTGATCGTCTACGCCGGCAACATCCTGTTCAACGCCTTCTTCGGCGCCCTCGGCGACCGCATCGGCTGGATCCGCACCGTCAAGTGGTTCGGCATCGGCGCCTCGGCGATCGGGCTGCTGGCCTGGTGGTACGTCCCGCACCTGGTGCCGGCCGGTTCCGAGTGGGGCTTCTGGCTCGCCACCGCCGCGGGGACGGTGTTCGGCATCATGCTCGCCGGGTTCACGCCCATGGGTGCGATCGTCCCCGCCTTCGCCGGCGAGGAGCGCCGCGGCGCCGCGATGGCCATGTACGCCACAGCAGCCGGCGGTGCGACCTTCCTCGGCAACGCCGTGGTCAGCGCCGTCCTGCCGTGGGGTGGCCCCGGTGGCGTGGTCTGGACGTTCGTCGGCCTCTACGTCCTCGCCTTCGTGGTGCTGTCGTTCCTCAAGGTGCCGAAGGAGGCGGTGGCCGCGGGGCACTGAGGCACGACACGCCCGGCGGGTGCTGGTAGAGTCGGTGATTGACTTCGGCGAGGGCCGCGACAGCGGCCGTGATCGACGCGGTGGGAGACCCGGCCCAGCCCAGGGAACGTTCCTCACGCGTGCACGCGTTCGAGTTGCAACACCACAGACCCCCACGATGCCGGACCGCCGGTGTCGACCCCCGAGACCAGGAGGCACCATGGCCGACTACACGAAGCTCGCAGCGGACGTCCGCACCAAGTTCGGCAAGGGTGCAGCGCGCAAGCTCCGCGCCGCCGACAAGATCCCGGCAGTGGTCTACGGCCACGGCACCGAGCCGAAGCACATCTCGCTGCCCGGTCACGAGACCATGCTGCTCGTCCGTACCGCCAACGCGGTCGTCGACCTCGACATCGAGGGTGCGGCCCAGCTCGCCCTCGTCAAGGACGTCCAGCGTGACCCGGTGCGCCAGATCATCGAGCACATCGACCTCGTGGTCCTGCGCCGCGGCGAGAAGGTCACGGTCGACGTGCCCGTCGTCATCGAGGGCGAGTCGTTCTCCGGCACGATCCACGTGCAGGACCTGAACACCGTCTCCCTGCTGGTCCTCGCGACCGACATCCCGGAGCACGTCGTCGTCAACGTCGAGGGCCTCGAGGACGGCGTGCAGATCCACGCCGCCCAGCTCGAGCTCCCCGAGGGCGCCGAGCTCGAGACCGACGCCGAGGCGCTGGTCGTCGCGATCGTCACCCCGCGTGGCACCGCTGACGACGACGCTGCGGACGAGGCCTCGGCCGAGGCCGGTGCCGAAGCCGGTGCCGAGGGCGGCTCCGAGCCGGTCGACTCCGAGTAACACCCCTTCGAAGACATCTGGTCGACGCTGTGGCGGATCGAACGTTGGTCGTGGTCGGACTCGGGAACCCCGGGCCCGACTACGCCGGCAACCGGCACAACGTCGGCCAGATGGTCCTCGACGAACTCGCCGCCCGCATGGGTGCGCGGTTCAAGAAGCACAAGACGCCGAACCAGGTCGCCGAGGGGCGCCTGGTACCCGGCGGTCCGCGCCTGGTGCTGGCGAAGCCGGGCTCGTTCATGAACACCTCGGGCGGACCGGTCTCGTCGGTCCTCGGGTTCTACAGCGCCACCCCGGCCGACCTCGTCGTCGTGCACGACGAGCTCGACCTGCCGTTCGACACCGTCCGCCTCAAGGGCAGCGGGGGTCACGGCGGGCACAACGGGCTGCGCGACATCATCAAGGCCACCGGCACGAACGAGTTCACGCGCGTGCGGGTCGGCATCGGTCGTCCGCCCGGTCGTCAGGACCCCGCCGACTACGTGCTGCGTGACTTCTCCGCAGCCGAGAAGAAGTCGCTGCCCGTCCTGCTGGCCGACGCCGCGGACGCGGTCGAGGCGATCGCCGAGGTCGGACTCGTCGCCGCGCAGCAGCGGGTGCACGCACCGTCCTGATCGCGCTGACCGATCCCGGCCGTGTTCGCCCGTCGCGCACCACGCGGGCGGTGTCGGTGGGGGCCGGTACCATCTCCTGAGTGACGATCTCGGGCATCATCCCTGCGCTCTCGCGCGCCTCCGCGTTCGATCGCGTGCTCCGCGCCGCGCCTCGTGACGCCGACTTCTCGGTCGTCGACGGCCTGCGGGTCCCGCTGCTCGGAGCACTGATCGCCGAGCGGAACGGGCCGCAGTGCGTGCTCGTGATCACGGCGACGGGGCGCGAGGCCGAAGCCGTCCGCGACGCCCTCGGCAGCTACGTCCCCGACGCCGACGTCCTCGAGTTCCCGGCGTGGGAGACCCTGCCGCACGAACGCCTCAGCCCGAGTGCCCAGACCGTCGGCACCCGCATCGCGACGCTCCGCAGGCTCGCGTCCTGGTCCGCCGCCGACGCCGACGACCGCCGCACCACCATCGTCGTGGCGAGCGTCCGCGCAGCGCTGCAGCCGATCGCCGCCAACCTGACCTCGCTCGCGCCCGTCGTGCTGCGCACCGACTCGCGCGGCAACGACCTGGCCGCCATCGCCGCGAAGCTCGTCGACATGGCCTACGCCCGCGTCGACCTCGTCACGCGGCGCGGTGAGTTCGCGGTGCGCGGCGGCATCCTCGACGTCTTCCCGCCCACCGCGGACCACCCCGTCCGCGTCGACTTCTTCGGCGACGAGATCGAGGCCGTCAAGGCGTTCTCGGTCGCCGACCAGCGCACGACCGAGGACGACCTCGGCTCGGTCGAACTCACGGCCTCGCGCGAACTCCTGCTCAGCGACGACGTCCGGCAGCGGGCGCGCGAGATGCTCCACGAGTTCCCGAACCTGTCGCAGATGCTCGCGAAGATCGCCGAGGGGATCCCGGTCGAGGGCATGGAGTCCCTCGCCCCCGCGCTCGTGCAGGACCTCGTCCCGATGACCTCGTACCTGCCCGAAGACGCCACCATCGCGGTGTTCTCGCCCGAGCGGGTGAACGGTCGCGCGAACAGCCTGGCCGAGACGAACACCGAGTTCCTGCAGGCCGCGTGGAGCGCCGCGGTCGCCGGGGCCCAGGCACCGATCGACCTCGACGCCGGCAACTTCCTGACGGTGCAGCAGCTCAAGAACACCCGTGGGCAGCGCACCTGGTGGACGGTGTCACCGTTCGACTCCGGTCTCGACGAAGGCGACGGCGCCCGTGTCCTCACCGACGCCGAGGCGGCGAACGAGGCCGGCGAGTACATCCGCGTCCGCGCCGAGGCCGTGCCGAGCTTCGCGGGCAGCGCCGACGGCGCGATCGCGCACGTCAAGGCGCTCACCGATGACGGGTGGGCGGTCGTGGTGACCGCCCAGGGCCAGGGTCTGGTCGAGCGGGCGGTGCAGGTCCTCGCCGACGCCGGGGTCGCAGCCCGTGCCGAAGCCCTGCCCGCGCCTCCCGAACCGGGTGTCGCCATCGTCACGACGGCCACCGTCGAGCACGGCTTCGCCATCCCGGATCCGCGCATCGTCGTGCTCAGCGAAGCGGAGTTCTACGGCCGGAGCGTCCAGCAGGGCGCGCGCACCGTCAAGAAGCTCGCGAGCCGTCGCAAGAACGTGGTCGACCCGCTGCAGCTCAAGCCGGGCGACGTCGTCGTGCACGCGACCCACGGCATCGGCAAGTTCGTGGAACTGGTGAGCCGCGAGGTCAGCTCCGGCGGCCGCAACGCGGTGAAGACGCAGCGCGAGTACCTCGTGCTCGAGTACGCGCCGTCGAAGCGGAACTACCCCGGCGACAAGCTCTTCGTGCCCACCGACCAGCTCGACCAGCTGTCGCGGTACGTCGGCGGCGAGTCCCCGACCCTGTCGAAGATGGGCGGCTCGGACTGGTCCGCTGCCAAGTCGAAGGCCCGCAAGGCCGTCCGCGACATCGCCGTCGACCTGGTGAAGCTGTACTCGGCGCGGATGGCGTCGAAGGGGCACGCGTTCGGCCCGGACACCCCGTGGCAGCGCGAGCTGGAAGAGGCGTTCCCGTTCGCCGAGACCGCCGACCAGCTCACCACCATCGACGAGATCAAGCGCGACATGGAGCGGCCGATCCCGATGGACCGCCTGCTGTCGGGCGACGTCGGCTACGGCAAGACCGAGGTCGCGATCCGTGCCGCGTTCAAGGCGGTGCAGGACGGCAAGCAGGTCGTCATGCTCGTGCCGACGACGCTGCTCGTCCGCCAGCACATGGAGACGTTCCAGGAGCGCTTCGCCGGGTTCCCCGTGCACCTGCGCGCCCTGAGCCGGTTCCAGTCAGAGAAGGAGTCGAAGGAGACCATCGCCGGCCTCGCCGACGGCACGGTCGACATCGTCATCGCGACCCACCGGATCCTGTCGCAGGGCATCACCTTCAAGGACGTCGGGCTCGTCATCATCGACGAGGAACAGCGGTTCGGCGTCGAGCACAAGGACCAGCTGAAGAAGTTCAAGACGAACGTCGACGTCCTGGCGATGTCGGCGACCCCGATCCCGCGGTCGCTCGAGATGGCCGTCACCGGCATCCGCGAGATGTCGACCCTCGCCACCCCGCCCGAGGACCGGCACCCCATCCTGACCTTCGTGGGGCCGCAGTCCGACCTGCAGGTGGCCGCCGCGATCCGCCGCGAACTGCTGCGCGAGGGTCAGGTGTTCTACGTGCACAACCGTGTGCGGGACATCCAGGGCGTCGCCGCGCACCTGGCCGAGATCGTGCCCGACGCCCGCATCGCCGTCGCGCACGGGCAGATGTCGGAGAGCACCCTCGAGCAGGTCATGGTCGACTTCTGGGAGCGCCGCTTCGACGTCCTGGTGTCGACGACGATCATCGAGACCGGGCTCGACATCGCGAACGCGAACACGCTCATCATCGACAAGGCCGACAAGTACGGGCTGTCGCAGCTCCACCAGCTGCGCGGTCGTGTCGGCCGTGGTCGCGAGCGCGGGTACGCGTACTTCCTGTACGACTCCGAGAAGCCCCTGTCCGAGACCGCACAGGACCGCCTCGAGACGATCGCGGCGAACAACGAGCTCGGCGCGGGCATGCAGGTCGCCATGAAGGACCTCGAGATCCGCGGCGCCGGCAACCTGCTCGGTGGCGAGCAGTCCGGGCACATCGCGGGCGTCGGGTTCGACCTGTACCTCCGGATGATCGGCGAGGCCGTCTCGCAGTTCCGCGGTGACGTGGCCGAGGGGCAGACCGAGCTGCGGCTCGAGATCCCGGTGGACGCGCACATCCCCGAGGACTACGTCGAGTCCGAGCGGCTCCGGCTCGAGGCGTACCAGAAGCTGTCAGCGGCCTCGGCCCCGACGGCGCAGCGGGACGCCATCGACATGGTGCTCGACGAGCTCACCGACCGGTACGGGCAGCCGCCGCAGGCCGTGCAGACGCTGGTCGAGGTCTCCCGCCTGCGTCGCATGGCGCAGCAGGTCGGGCTGTCCGACGTGGTGGTCATGGGGTCGAACCTGCGCGTGGCGGGCAAGGAGCTCGCCGACTCGTCCCAGGTGCGGCTCAAGCGGATGTTCCCGGGCGCGAAGTGGTTCCCGCAGCAGAACGCGGCGAGCATCCCGATGCCGCGGCCGCACGACCAGGCGCTGCCGGACGACGCCCTGATCCAGTGGGTCGAGAGCATCCTGACCGCGGTCTACGGCGCGACGGCGCCGGCGGAGGCGCCGGCCGCGTAAGGGGCGGCGAACTTCGACCCGGAACGACGTCCTCGATGTCGTACGACAACGAGAACGTCGTTCCGAGTCGGACCGCGGCCCGCTACTCGGTCGCCTCGGCCTCGGACAGCTCACGCCGCCCGCGGTACGCCCGCGCCCGCAGCGTGACCACGATCGCCGACGCGACGATCGCGATGCCGGAGCCGACGAGCACGGCGAGCACGCCCTCGTCGAGGACCTCCTCGCTCCGGGCGAACGCGAGCTCGTTCATGAGCAGCGAGACCGTGAACCCGATCCCACCGAGCACCCCGACGGTGATGATCGAGAAGAACGACAACGATGACCGCCCCGGTGAGCGGAAGAGTCGTGTGGCGACGACGCCGAAGAGCGTGATGCCGATGACCTTGCCGACCGGCAGCGCGATGACGACCGCCCAGAACGTGGGGGAGAGCTCGCCGATGCCGACGGCGGGGATGACCACCGCGGCCGAGACGAACGCGAACACCGGCAGCACGATCGCGTTCGACCACGGCTCGACGTTCTCGTGCAGGGTGTGGCCCGGACGGCGGGGGAGCACGAGCCCGAGCGCGACGCCGGCGATCGTGGCGTGCACGCCGGAGTGGTGGACGAGCCACCAGGTGACGAGCCCGACCAGGACCATGGCCACGATCAGGAGCGTCTGACCGCGGCGCCCGGGCCGGAGCATCCGACCGAGCACCCAGAACACCGCGAGCGCGACGACCGCACCGCCGAGGGCCAGGAAGTCGGTGTCGTGCGCGAACACGACGGCGATGATGATGATCGCGATGAGGTCGTCGAGCACCGCGAGTGCGAGCAGGAACACCCGGATGCCGCTCGGCAGCCCACGACCGAACATCGCCAGGACACCGAGGGCGAACGCGATGTCGGTCGCCGTCGGGATCGGCCAGCCGTGCGTGTACGGGGTGCCCGCGGTGACGAGCAGGAAGATGCCCGCCGGGACGAGCACGCCGCCGACCGCCGCGATGGCCGGCACGATCGCGGTCTTCGGGTTCGACAACTCGCCGTCGACGAGTTCCTGCTTCAGCTCGATCGCCACGAGCAGGAAGAAGACCGCCAGCAGACCGTCACTGACCCAGTGCGCGATCGACAGGTCGAGGCCGACGGCGCCCAGGGGCGGATGCGCGTCGAGCAGAAGTTCGAGGCCGGGGCCGACGGGGGAGTTCGCGACGACCAGGCCGAGCACGGCGGCGGTCAGGAGCGCGATGGCGCTGAAGCGGGGGGAGCGGACGAGGGACGACATGGATCTCCGTCTCGAGGGGTCGGGTGGTTGTCCGTCGACCAGACTTCCCGACACACCACGACCAGCATACGTGGGTGAGACGATGGCGCGATGACCGCCGTACCGGACCTCGTGACCGTCGTCGACCGCCTGCTCGCCGAGGACGGAGGCTGCGTCTGGAACCGTGCGCAGACCCACGCCACGCTCGCGCGCTACGCGGTCGAGGAGTCCTACGAACTCGTCGACGCCATCGACGACGGCGACCCGGACGACGTCCGCGAGGAGCTCGGCGACGTCCTGTACCAGGTCGTCCTGCACGCCGGGATCGCCGAACGTGCGGGGGAGTTCACCCTCGAGGACGTCGCCGCCGGGGTCCGCGACAAGATGGTCCGTCGACACCCGCACGTGTTCGGCGACGAGACCGCGGACACCGTCGACGACGTGGTCCGGGTGTGGCGCGCGGCGAAGGCTGCGGAGAAGTCGGCCCGGACGAGCGCCCTCGACGGCGTCCCGCGCGCGATGCCGCCACTGGAGCGGGCCGTCAAGCTGCTGGAGCGCCTGGACGAGCACGGTGCGGCCGACGCGGCCGTCGCGTCGGTCCTGGCCGCCGCGCCCGTCGCGTCCGGCTCGGCTGCTGACCGGGAGGCCCGTGGCACGTCCGCCACGTCGGCTGCGGCACCCGGAGCGGGGACCGCTCGGGCATCGGTCGGGTCGCCGGCACCGGCCGACGGTGCGGGGGCGGTGGACCCGGCGTGGGGGATCGCGATGCTGGCAGCAGTCGCCGGAGCGGTGCGGGACGGGATCGACCCGGTCGCGAGTCTCCGCACGGCGGTCGCTGCGCTCGAGGAAGCCGGCCGCGCGGCGGAGTGAGTGCGCGGCAAACGAGAAGGGCGCCCTCCTAACCCGAAAAAGGAGGGCGCCCGTGAGCGGGTGGGCACACCCCCAGGGAGAGGTGTGCACGCAGAACCCGCTCGAGTCGCGGGACACACTGCAGCACGGTGCCCACGCGATCGGTCCGGAGAGTGGATCAGGCACGCTCCGAACCGAGGTACTGAATGCAGTATGCCAGTAGGACGCATGCCGCGCAACTCGTCGATGCGCATCTGCCAGACTTGACGCCATGGCGACGACCGTGACGGCACCCCGTGGCATGCGCGACTTCCTCCCGGCGGACAAGGCCCGACGCGAGCACGTGCTCGGTGTCGTCCGCGACGTCTACTCCCGGCACGGGTTCGACGAGATCGAGACGCCCGTGGTCGAGGACGCTGCACGGCTGCACTCCGGGCTCGGCGGTGACAACGAGAAGCTGGCGTTCGCGGTCATGAAGCGCGGGCTCAGCACCGAGGACCTGCAGTCGGCCCAGGCGCCGCTCGACCTCGCCGACCTCGGGCTCCGGTTCGACCTGACCGTGCCGCTCGCCCGCTTCTACGCCTCGCACCGCGCCGAGCTGCCCTCGGTGTTCCGATCGGTGCAGATCGCGCCGGTCTGGCGCGCCGAGCGTCCGCAGAAGGGGCGCTACCGCCAGTTCGTGCAGTGCGACATCGACATACTGGGGGAGCCCGGGCAGCTGGCCGAGATCGAGCTCATCCGCGCCACGACCGCAGCGCTCGACGCGCTCGGGGTGACCGGCACCACGATCCGCATCAACGACCGGCGGATCCTGCTGACCTTGCTGGCGTCGTGGGGCATCGCGGACCCGGCCGCCGCCGACCGCGCGCTCATCACGATCGACAAGCTCGACAAGATCGGCCCCGAGGGCGTCGCCGCTGAGCTCCGCAGCACCGTCGGACAGGAGCTGCCGGGGCTCGAGGACACCATCCGTTCGCTCGAGTCCGCGAACTGGACCACGGTCGAGGGAGCTGCGTGGCTCGACGCCGACGCGTTCGCCGACCTGCTGCGTCTGCGGGAAGCGCTGCCCGGTGTCGACCTGCGCTTCGACCCGACGCTCGTGCGCGGCATGGGCTACTACACCGGCACGATCTTCGAGGTCGCGCACCCCGACTTCGGCTACAGCCTGGGCGGCGGCGGTCGGTACGACGGCATGATCGGTCGGTTCCTCGGGCAGGACGTGCCCGCGGTCGGCTTCTCGCTGGGCTTCGAGCGCCTGGTCGACCTCGTGACACTCCCGGAGTCCGCCGAGTCGGACGCCGTGGTGCTCGTCTACGACAAGGATGTCGACCCGGTCCGGCTCGCGGCCCTCAAGACCGAGGCGCTCGGATCGCACCGGCGTGTGCGGCTCGAACGGCGCACCAAGAACACGAAGAACCTGCTCGCCGGTCTGGCCGCGCAGGGGTTCTCCGCCTTCGCGACCGTCGGCGCCGACACGAGGTCGCTCGAGGGTGTGGAGTTCCGCCCGCTCGACTGAGTTGTCCACACCGGGCGTCACGGTCGACGTCGTGTTCACCTCGGCTCGCTAGGATCGGTCCCGCAAACACCACAACCAATGTGTAGGGAGTACCCCGTGGCCCTGATCGATGCCGTAGGCGCACGCGAAGTCCTCGATTCCCGAGGCAACCCGACGGTCGAGGTCGAGGTCCTCCTCGACGACGGCGTCGTGTCCCGCGCGCTCGTCCCCTCCGGTGCCTCCACCGGCGCGTTCGAGGCGTACGAACTCCGCGACGGCGATGCCTCGCGCTACGGCGGCAAGGGCGTGCTGAAGGCCGTCGACGCCGTCCTCGACGAGATCGGCCCGGCGCTCGAGGGCTTCGACGCCACGGACCAGCGCCTCGTCGACGCCGCGCTCATCGAGCTCGACGGAACCGAGAACAAGTCCCGCCTCGGCGCGAACTCGATCCTCGGTGCCTCGCTCGCCGTGGCCCGTGCCGCTGCCGACTCGGCCGACCTGCCGCTGTTCCGCTACCTCGGCGGCCCGAACGCGCACACGCTGCCCGTTCCGCTGATGAACGTCGTCAACGGCGGTGCCCACGCGGACACCAACGTCGACATCCAGGAGTTCTTCCTCGTGCCCTACGGCGCCGAGTCGTTCTCCGAGGCGCTCCGTTGGGGCGTCGAGACCTACCACGCCCTCAAGGGCGAGCTGAAGAAGCAGGGCCTCGCGACCGGCCTCGGCGACGAGGGCGGCTTCGCTCCGGAGCTCGCGTCCAACCGTGCGGCGCTCGACTTCCTGCTGACCGCGATCGAGAAGGCCGGCTACACCCCGGGCAAGGACATCGCCGTCGGCCTCGACGTTGCATCGACCGAGTTCTTCCACGACGGCAAGTACTCGTTCGAGGGCAAGCAGCTCTCGAGCCAGGAGTTCACCGCGTACTTCGCCGACCTCGTCGCGAACTACCCGCTCGTCACCATCGAGGACCCGCTGGCCGAGGACGACTGGGAAGGCTGGTCGCACCTGACCGCCGAGCTCGGCGACAAGGTCCAGATCGTCGGCGACGACCTGTTCGTCACCAACCCGAAGCGTCTGCAGCGGGGCATCGACGAGAAGGCCGCGAACTCGATCCTGGTGAAGGTCAACCAGATCGGCACGCTCACCGAGACCCTCGACGCGGTCTCGCTCGCGCACCGTCACGGCCTCACCTCGATCCTGTCGCACCGCTCCGGCGAGACCGAGGACACCACGATCGCGGACATCGCGGTCGCGGTCGACGGTGGTCAGATCAAGACCGGCGCACCGGCCCGCTCGGACCGCGTCGCGAAGTACAACCAGCTGCTCCGCATCGAGGAAGAGCTCGGCGACGCCGCGGTGTACGCCGGTCGCTCGGCCTTCCCGCGCGCCGCTGCCCTGTAACCACCCGGGCCAGCAGTACCGGCACCACCGAGACGCCGTCCTCTCCCGAGAGGACGGCGTCTCGTCGTGTGCGGACCTCGATCGCGTCCCTCCGTGCCGGGGTCAGTACCTGCCGCGCGCGCTGCGTCGAGTGGTCACGAGTCGTCGGCTGGCCCGGGCTTGGCCGACAGGACGTGACCGCCGGACGCACGCCGGGCGGTGTGTCGTGACCACTCCCGGCGCGGGCCGGACGGTGCGGACCGGAGCCGTGCCTCCCGGCAGCATCGATCGGACGACGCGAGTCGCTGAGAGGCCACCGAACGGCCGCGTGCCGGGAGCTCCCAGCGCGTCGGTCGGGTTATCGTCGGGACGTGCCCAGCCAGAAGCCCCGCGTCCGCCGCGTCCCCGTGGCGATGCCCGACGGCAGCACGTCGGCGCAGCCGTGGTACCGCTCGATCCACTTCTCCGGGTTCAGCCTGCTGATGCTCGCGATCATCGTGCTCTTCGTCGTGGTGCTCGCCCCGTCGCTCCGCACGCTCATCCAGCAGCAGGAACAGATCGCCCAGCAGCAGCGTGAGGTCGCGAGCCAGAAGGCCGACGTCACGCAGAAGAAGAAGGACGTCGCCCGCTGGGACGACCCCGCCTACATCGAGGCGCAGGCGCGCGATCGCCTGCTCTACGTGTACCCGGGCGAGGAGAGCTACCTCGTGATGGGGGCCGAGGACCGGAAGGCCGAGACCACGCCGACGACGGACTCCGGCACGCCCGTCAGCACGAAGGTCCAGACGCCGAAGGTGGACTGGGTGCAGGCGATGCTCTCCTCCGTGCTGCAGTCGGGGCTCACCGACGAGACCGCCGCGGACCTCGTGGCCCCGGACGTCTCGGGGACCGGCGAGAGCAAGTAGCTCCGTGCCGGACCCGTCCGGCACGACGGTGCGCGGGGTACCGGGTCTCCGGTAGGCTCACGTTCCCGTGACGACCCCTCCCTTCGACCCGCCCTCCGACCGCGACGTCCAGGTCGTGTCGGCGCAGCTCGGCCGACCGGCACGCGACGTCATCGGGATCGCGGCACGGTGCGTCTGTGGCAACCCCACGGTCGTCTCCACGAAGCCCCGACTGTCGAACGGCACCCCGTTCCCGACGTTCTACTACCTGTGCCACCCCGCGGCCACCGCCGCGGTCAGCACCCTCGAGGCCAACCAGGTGATGCCGGAGCTGGCAGCACTGCTCGAGGACGACACCACCGCGGCCGCGTACCTCGCGGCCCACGAGTCCTACCTGGCCGATCGCGAGTCGATCGAGCACGTCGACGAGATCGTCGGCATCAGCGCCGGTGGCATGCCCACCCGTGTGAAGTGCCTGCACGCCCTCGTCGGTCACGCCCTCGCCGCCGGACCCGGCGTCAACCCCATCGGTGACCTCGCGCTCGAGCGCGCGGACTGGTCGCCCTCCCGGTGTGAGTGCCGGGCGTATGATGACGGTGCAGACGCTGGAGTCGGGGCGGGTGGCGGCGAAGTCTGACTCGACTCCGAAACCCCCATCCAAGGAGATCATCCCCCGTGCCCAAGATCCTCGTCGTCGGCGGCGGTTACGCCGGTTTCTACACCGCATGGAAGCTCGAGAAGCACCTTCGCCAGGGCGAAGCCGAGGTCGTCATGGTGGACCCGCTGCCGTACATGACGTACCAGCCGTTCCTGCCCGAGGTCGCCGCCGGTTCGATCGAGCCGCGCCACGCGGTCGTCTCGCACCGCCGCCACCTCAAGAACACCCGCGTCGTCACCGCGAAGGTCACCGAGGTCGACCACGCGACGAAGACCGCCACGATCACCCCGACCGAGGGCGAGGCGTGGGAGGAGTCCTACGACCAGATCGTCATGACCGCCGGCGCGGTGTCCCGCACGTTCCCGATCCCGGGTGTCGCGGACGAGGCCATCGGCCTCAAGACGATCGAGGAAGCCGCGGCGATCCGCGACAAGATCCTCACGAACTTCCACAAGGCGGCGAACCTGCCGGCCGGTCCCGAGCGCGACCGCCTGCTGACCGTCGTCGTGGTCGGTGGTGGCTTCGCCGGCATCGAGGTCTTCGCCGAGCTCCGCTCCTTCGTCACCGACCTGCTGAAGAGCTACCCGCAGCTCTCCTTCGACGAGACGCGCTTCCACCTGGTCGAGGCGATGGGCCGCATCATGCCCGAGGTCTCGCTCGAGACCTCGCACTGGGTGCTCAAGAACCTCGCGCAGCGCGGTGCGAACGTGCACCTCGAGACCCAGCTGGCCTCGGCTGTCGGTGGCGTCTGCGAGCTCAAGACGAGCGACGGCGCGATCGAGAAGATCGAGTCCGACCTCATCATCTGGACCGCCGGTGTCATGGCGAACCCGATGGTCAAGGGGACCGACTTCCCGCTCGAGCAGCGCGGTCGCATCCGCGTGCAGCCCGACCTGCGTGTCGTCGACGACAACGGTGTGATCGCGGACGCGTGGGCCTGTGGCGACGTCGCAGCCGTGCCGGACCTCACCGGTGGGGGCGTCGGCGGCTTCTGCGTGCCGAACGCCCAGCACGCCGTCCGTCAGGCGAAGCAGCTCGCGAAGAACCTGGTCGCGACCATCCGTGGCGAGGCCACGACCGACTACAAGCACGAGAACCTCGGCGCCGTCGCGGGCCTCGGTCTCGGCATCGGCGTGTTCCAGTCCGGCAAGTTCGCCATGAAGGGCTTCCTGGCGTGGGGCGCGCACCGCGGCTACCACGGCATGGCCATGCCGTCGTGGGAGCGCAAGTGGCGTGTCATCGGCGACTGGGTCGGCGGCTTCTTCCTGGGCCGCGACATCGCGTCGCTCGACGACCGTGAGACCCCGCGCGCTGCGTTCGAGGCCTTCGCGTCCCGTCCGAAGCCTGCGGCCGAGGCCCCGGCCGCTCCGGCCGCCGCTCCGGCTCCGGAAGAGGGCAAGCCCGCTGGTGCCGCTGGCCCGGCGTACGGCGAGCCCGCCAAGGACGTCTCGAACGAGGCCGAGCCCGTGAAGGCCCCGGCCGACGCCAAGTAGTCCCAGCAGCAGTCCGCGAGAGGCGGTCACCCTTCGGGGTGGCCGCCTCTCGCGCATCGGTAGGCTGTTGCGGCCCGCCCCCGTGGCCCAATCGGTAGAGGCATGCGACTTAAAATCGCCGAGTTGTGGGTTCGAGTCCCACCGGGGGTACCGAAGCGCGTCTCGCGAGAGCGACTGCGCGTGACCATGTCCGGCGGAGCTCGACTTAGGGTTGCCTAACCTAACCCCTGTCCCTATGCTCAGGGAGTTAGGTAAGGCTACCCAAACTTGGAGACCACCCGAATGCACCTGTCCTCTCCTCGCGCCCGGCGTCTGGCCGCCGGCGCGACCGCCGTCGCCCTCGGCGCGACGATCGCCGCTGCCGCCGCGCTCGGCGCCGCCCCCGCGAACGCCGCCTCCGCCGACGTCACCGACGCGTCGCTGTCCTGGAGCCTCAGCAACGAGGCCAACGCCGGCGCCTACTTCGGCGGCTGCAACTTCCTGTCCGCCGGGGTCGCCGGCAACTCGGGAGCCTCGGCTCCGTGGACCGCGACCAACCCGTCGCCCGGCTACGCCGCTTCGGCCGGCAACGTCTCGATCGCCTACCCGACGACCGCGGGCGGCACCTCGACCCCGACCTTCGCCACGAAGTGCCAGACCGGCGACGGCACCACCGTCACCCCGGCGACGAGCACCCGCGGCGTCCTGACCCTGGCCGAGGGTACCGGCACCGTCGACGCCGCAGCCGGCACCGCGGACATCGCGTGGGACGGCGGCTTCACGGTCGCGTTCTACGGTGGCTTGACGTACTGGTCCGCCGAGGACCCGGAACTGCACGTCGCAGCGGACGGCACGGGTGAGCTCACCGCCACGGTCTCGGGCTACGCGGCCTCGCGCGACGGGGGCAGCTGGGCGCCGCTCACCCCGCGCACGGTGCACCTCGCCACCCTCACCGACGTCGACGTCACGAGCACGGGCATCACCGTGAGCCCGGACTGGCAGGGCGTCGAGCCCGCGTCGGCGACGAGCCTGAACAAGACGAACGCCGACTGGGGTTCGTGGCCGGCGGACTTCGTCGACTTCCAGAACGAGACCGGTCAGAGCTCGTACTGGTACACGTCCGGCGCGAACGACGCCGCGGCCAAGAAGCCGCAGCCGATCTCGATCGCCTACACGGCGGCCGAGGCCCCGACGCCGGAGCCGACCACCCCGGTGACCCCGGAGCCGACGACCGAGCCGAGCGAGCCCGGCACGCCGGAGCCGACGACCGAGCCGAGCGAGCCCGGCACGCCGGAGCCGACGACCGAGCCGAGCGAGCCCGGCACGCCGGAGCCCACGACCGGCCCGACGGCGGGCCCGACCACGGAGCCCACCACCGCGCCGACCACCCCGGCACCGTCGATCAGCACCGGCGGCACCACCACCTTCACTGTCGGCGATTCGGTGCCGCTGCGCGCCGAGGGCCTGCCGACAGCGACGAAGTACTCGATCGTCCTGCACAGCGACCCCGTCGTCCTCGGCACCGTGACCACGGACGCCGACGGGGCCTTCGCGACCTCGGTCGTGATCCCAGCGGACACCCCGGCCGGCGCGCACACCATCGCGGTGGAGTCGTCGGACGGCACCGCCGTGGTCTCGCTCGCCATCACGGTCACCGCTGACGGCACCGTCGTCGTCGACCCGGTCGACACCACCACGGCCGTCACCACCGGCGCAGCCGTGAACACCGGAGGCACCGTCTCCGGCACCTCGGCCCTGCCGTGGATCGGGCTGTCGGCCGTCGCCGTCGTCGCCCTCGGCTCGGTCGCGTTCATCGCGTACCGCCGCCGCGTCACCCAGCAGGACTGACGCACCGGGATCCGCGGGGCGGTCGACCCCGCCACGCGGATCCCGGCACCCAGGTGTCGGAGGGGAGGCGCGCCTCCCGTCCGACACATTCGTCACCATCCACGGAACCCATCGTGACCACCCCACGCACCACGCCCTGCAGGGGGCGGCCCCGCCATCGCGGCGGCGCGCTGCTCTGGACGATCGCCGTGCTCGCCGCGGCGACCCTCGTGGTCGGCGTGGTCGGTGTGGTCACGGCGACCACCGGAGCCGCATCGCCGACGGCGATCACCGGCACGTCGCTCGACGGCGAGCAGGTCACGCTCGACCCGGGCGAGTCGGGGACGGCGGCGTCTGCGTCGAACGCCGTCGCCGACACCGGCGTCCAGCTCGTGGTGCCGTCGGTCGGGCTCGACGTGCCGCTCGGCGAACTGGACGCCGTCGACGGGCAGATCACGCCGCCGGGGTTCAGCGAGGCCTACCGGGTCCGCAACGTGGGGGTCCCGCTGGCGGACCGCGCGGACGGCACCGTGTTCGTCGTCATGCACTCGCTGCGGAACGGTGCGATCGGTCCGGGCAACCTGCTCATCGACGTCGACGGGCAACGCTCCGAGGTCGCGGTCGGCAGCAGCGTCCGGATCGGCGACGCGCGGTGGACGGTGACCGGCTCCGAGCGGATCACGAAGGCGACCGTGGCCGCCGACGCCGACGTCTGGGCGGACGAGCCCGGCCGGCTCCTGCTCATCACGTGCCTGCAGCGGCCGGACGGTTCCGCCTCGGTCGACAACGTGGTCATCGAGGCCACGCTCGATCGCTAACATCGCCTGCGTGGTCGGACTCGGAAGCGCACTCGCGAACCTGCAGAACGCCCTCCGTCGGCCCGAGGCCCACGTCGAGGTCGTCGACGGCGAGACCGTCCCCGTCGGCATGCTCCTCGGCACGCTCGGTGCGCTGCTGCTCGACGCGGGCAGCTCCGTCACCGACGTCCGCTCGGCGCTCGAGAAGGCCCGCGACGCCGCCGGGGTCGGTCCGACCCTGGCGATCGGGGTGCTGCCGGCGCTCGTGATGGTGAGCGAGGTCTCGACCGGTGCGGCGACGATCGTGAACGCCGAGGGCGTCGAGCTGTCGTCGCGACAGGCTGCACGGGCGAACCGGGTCGTGCTCGGGTTGGAGAGCGGCTCCATCGCCCTCGCCGAGATCCCCGCGCGGGTCCGGGCCATGCGGGCCGGCACCGTCCCGCCGCCCGCACTGCCGTGGATCCTCGGCAACGCGCTGACGTCCGCCGGGCTCGCCGTCGTGTTCCGGTGCCCGTGGTGGGCGATCCTGCTCGCGCTCCTGGTCGGTGCGCTCGTCGGGGTCATCGGCCTGCTGCTCCGGCGCTTCCGCGAGGCCGTCGCGATCATCCCGTTCCTGGCGGCCTTCGTGTCGACGGCCATCGTCGGACTCGTCGCCGCGGGTGCCGGGTTCGAGCAGGTCCCGCTGTTCGCCGTGTGCGCCCCGGTGGCGGTGTTCGTCCCCGGTGCCCTCATCACCAACGCCCTGCTCGAGCTGACCGCAGCGGACATCGTGACCGGGTCCTCGCGGCTGGTCCAGGGGCTCATCATGCTCGGCTTCATGGCGGCCGGCATCGCCTCGGGCAGCGCCCTGACCGGGCTGCACGTCGACCCGTCCTCAGCGGCGCTCGTCGGCGAGGTCGCCGGCGTCGGCACGGACCTGGCCGGGTGGGAGTCCGTGCCGTCCTACTGGGTGTCGTGGGTCGCCGTGGTGGTCCTGGCGGTCGGCCTCGGCCTGGTGTTCCGCTCGGGCTGGCGGCTGACGCTCGTGTCGGTGGCGGTCATGGTCACCGCGTACGCCCTGGTGAGCGGGACGACGCCGGTGTGGGGGAGCGTCGTCGCGACCGGTGCGACGGCGGCGCTGCTGTTCGTCGCGACCCGGTTGCTCGAGCGGCTCGTGCCGGCGATCCCGGCGACCGTGTCGTTCTTCCCGGCGTTCCTGCTGCTCGTCCCCGGGACCGTCGGGCTGGTGGCGGTGGCCACGTTCGACCCCGAGTCCCTCGCGACACCCCTGGCGACCTTCGTCAGCCTGTGCATCGGGACGAAGATCGGCGGGCTGCTGCCGGGCCTGTTCGCCCGGAACGCGCCGAGCCGCGGGGTGGACGCGACCAGCTGACGGCCTGGAGGCGCGGGGCGGGGCCGCCACGGGCCTCCCGTCCGACGCCGCGCACGTGCAGAGCCCGCTACGGCTCGAGCAGCCGGCCCACCGCCTGGTCCTCCGCTGCCGTCGCCTTGGCGAGGTAGTGCACCTTCTTGCCCGTCGCGTTGTACGGCAGCTCGTCGACGAACCGGTACCGCCTCGGCCGCTTGTAGCGGGCGAGCCCGGGGTGCGAGCCCGTCCACTCCTCGAGCACGGCGGCGGCTGCGACGTCGTCTTCCGGCAGCCGTCCCGCTGCACGGACCACGTACGCCGTGACGACCTCGCCCCAACGCTCGTCCGGGATCCCGACGACGATCGAGTCGGCGACCCCCGGGTGCTCCTGCAGCGCGGCCTCGACCTGGACGGGGTGCACGTTCTCGCCGCCGGAGATGATCATGTCGTCCTTGCGGCCGACGATCGTGACCCGCTCGTGCTCGTCCCACGTCGCGAGGTCGCCGGGGTAGAACCAGCCGTTCGCGAACTTCTCCGCCTCGAGGCCCGGGTTGCGGTACGAGTAGCCGGACTTCACGGTCCGGACCGCGAACTCGCCGATCTCGGCGCCGTCCTTCGGCACGGTGTCACTCGGGTCCGCCAGGCGGTCCTCGTACACGCGCACGACGGCGACGTCGTCGTCCGTCGACGCGCGGCCGGTGGAGCCGGCGCCGTCGGGGAAGTCCTCGGGACGCAGGAACGTGTTCCAGAAGGTCTCGGTCGTGCCGTAGCCGTTGAAGATCCGCGGGGACAGGAGCTCCTGGTAGCGGAGTGCAGCGGCACGGTCGAGCGGTGCACCCATCGTGACGATGCCGTGCAGGGACGACAGGTCGCGTGGTCGCCCCTCTTGCGCGTTCGCGAGCTGCACCAGGTTCGGCGGCGCACCGATCAGGAACGTCAGCCGCTCGGACTCGACCAGGTCGAGCACCCGCTCGGCGTCGAAGTGCCGCAGGGTCGTGAGCTCGGCGCCGACGTAGAACACCGGGTTCGGGCCACCCGAGTACAGGCCGCCACGGTGGAACAGCGGCGACATGTTGAGCGTCTTGTCGAAGGGGCTGAGGGGGAAGTGCATCACGACGTCGTGGGCGCTGAGCACCTCGACCAGGCTCGGCAGGGGCACCGGCTTCGGTCGCCCGGTGGTGCCGGAGGTGTAGAGCCGAGTGGTCTCGTCGTAGGTGCTGCGGGGTTCGGTCGCGGCGAGTTCGGCGGGCGTGACGGGGTCGGCGGCGAGGAGTGCGGTGAACGCGACGCGGGCGTCGCGTGTGGCGTGCGCGTCTTGGCCGTCGCGTGCGGCGTGGTCGTCACCACCGACGACGATGACGTGGTCGGGACGGTGCGGCGCGGTCTCGAGCGCTCGGGCGATGTCGTCGCCGCGCGCCGCGTCGTGCACCAGCACCACGGGCGCGGAGTCCTCGATGATGAAGGCGACCTCGTCGGGCGCGAGCCGGAAGTTCGTGGGCGAGAACACCGCGCCGATGCGGTGGCACGCCAGGTAGAGCATCGCGAACTCGGGCGAGTTGAACAGCTCGACCATCACGACCGAACCGCGACCGACACCGTGCCGGAGGAGCCACCCGCCGATGTGGTCGACGACGACCCCGAGTTCCGTGTAGGTCCACGACCGACCCGTGTCCGGGTCGCGCAGCGCGGGCCGGTCCGCGAAGCGGTGGGTGTTCCGCGCGAAGCCGTTCGCGTACGTGTAGCTGCCCTCGAACACCTCGCGGAACCGCGTCGGGTCGTAGTCGGATCGGGTCTCGGTCATCATCGCTCCCTGGGGCGGTCGAACGGCGCGTCACGCACCGATCGTCACTGTATCCGCCGCGCGGGGACGGCGGACGGGAGGCCCGGTGCGGGTCAGGCGGCCGCGTCCGGTCGCGCGGTGCGCGCCCAGAACCAGGCCCCGATCGCGCCCGCCACGCAGGCCGCGCCGACCGCGCCGAGCAGCACCGGCGACGCGTGGGTCCCCGAGGGACCCGAGTAGACCGCGGCGGTGAGCGCGACCGCGACGACCGCCAGTGCTACGTACCGGCCACGCGAGGCCGTCAGGACCGCACTGCCGGCGGACCCGGCGAACGGCAGCAGTGTCGCGACGACGGCACCGACCCCGCCGACGCACAGGGTGATGGCGAACTCCGACGTCAACGCGGACCAGAAGCCCCCGCCCGCGGTCAGGCTGTGGAGCACCCACCCCGCGGTCGCGAGTCCGAGCAGCGCGACCGTCCGCCAGGTCGCGCTCCGGGCACCGGCGGCGATCCCGGAGCCGAGGCGCAGTGCGGCGGTGTCCAGGTCGGGGCGTCCCGACGGCACGAGCACCACCCCGACGATCAGGGCCGGGGAGAGATCCGCGGCCCGCGTGATCCCGCACGCCACGAGCGCCGCGAGCACCAGCCACGGGGACACCCGGAAGCCCACCGCACGGTGGTCGGGCCCGGCTGCCCACCGGGTCACGAGCACCACGGCCGCCGTGAGCACCGCGGTGCCGAGCAGCACGGCGATGGCGAGGCGGACGTAGCGGGCCTCGAGCGAGACGCCCACGCCGAGCAGCGTGCACAGGGCGGCGACGGCCACCGCGACCGTGATCGACACCCACGTCGGCAGCACGTCGTCCGACCCGGAGCGGTCCGAGCGCGGGCGGTTCCGCCCGAGCAGTCCGGCGAAGGGCGAGCGGATGCGCCCGCGGGCAGCGGCGGCGACCAGCGCGAGGGGTGCGGCGATCAGCAGGAGGAACCCGGCGGCGACGGCCGTGGCGATCAGGACGGTCCGCCACGAGAACGCGGCCTGGATCGTCGGAACGGTGCGGTCGTAGGCGGTGGCGGCGGTCCAGTCGCCCGCGGGGCCCGACCAGTCGGTGTGCCCGCCGCCGGAGCCCGCGGCCCCGGGGATGCTCGTGCCGGTCGGCTCGGTGCCGTCACCGGGCGCTGCCGCTGATCCGGGGCCGTCGTCGCCGGTGCCGTTCTCGCTGCCGCCCGCGTTCCCGGTGCCGGCCGGGGTCCCCGTGTCGCCGGGGGTCTGGCCGTCACCCGGTGCGGTCGTGGTGCCGGTGCCGGTAGAGCCGGTGCCGTTGGTCGGTGCGTCCCCGCCGGTGCCGGGGGTGCTGGGGATGCCGGGGGTTCCGTTCGGGGTGCCCGAGGTCGACCACACCGTGACCTGCACGGCAGCGGACGACCGTGAGTAGTTGCCGGCGGCGTCGTGCTGCGTCGCGGTGAGGTCGTGTCCGCCGGCGCGCAGCTGCGACCCCGCGGTGGAGCAGGACCAGGAACCGTTCGCAGTGACCTCGGCCCGGCAGACGGGTGCGCGGTCGACGTAGACGGTCACGTCGGCACCGGGTTCGCCGGTGCCGCGGACGACCGTGGCGCGCGAACCGACGCGGTCGCCGTCGTCGGGTGCGGTGATCCGCGGGGCCGCCGGTGCTGTGCGGTCGACCGTGATCCGCACCGGGGCCGAGGACGCACTGCGCAGGTCGGAGCGGTAGCCGCGCGCGGTGCTGGCGGTCTGCGAGGCGGTCACGGTGACGGTCGCGTCGGACCGCAGCGCGAGCGAGGTCACCCACCGACCGTCCGGGCCGACCGGGGCGGTCTGCTGCGTCGACGATCCGGAGACCGACAGCACCACGGTGGAACCGGGGAAGCCCGTGCCGGAGAGCGCGCCGCTGGTCGGGTGGTCGGACGCGATGGTCGGCGGCACGATGACGTCGGAGGCCGGGGCACTCGCGGGCGGCTGGCTCGGCGCGGTGACGTCCCGCACCGTGAAGACCTGCTGCGGACCCGACCGCACCGTACCGAGGCACGACCACGAACCGTTCGCCTGCACCTGGGCCGAGCACCCGGTCGAACCGGTCGACGCGGGGCCGGCGACGCGGACGACGTGCGCCGGGGTCCCGGTGCCGTGGAACCGGGCGGTGCTGCTCGTCACGTCCCCCGGGTCGGCGATGGTCGGTGCGACGGGCGGTCTCCCGGTGGACGCGGGCGGGGGCGTGGGGGTGCCGGGCCGACCGCTGCTCGGCGGACCCACGAGTTCGCCCGGTGCGGGGGTCGCGGTGCTGGCGGCGCTGACGCGTTCGGTCTCCGCGGAGTTCGACTGTCCGGGGTTCGCGGCACCGGCGAACGCGGGGGCGGCTGCCGCCGCCAGCAGCGCCGCGGCGAGGACCGCTGTGGCCGAGGCGAGCGCGACGAACCGGGTACGACGACGAGGGCCGTCGCCCCCGACGGCCCGGTCGTCCACGTTGTCCCCTCGCGTGCTCACCGGCTCCATCCCACGTGATGTGGGCCGCTGGGTCAATACACCTCGCGGATGATGTCCCGCATCCGGTCGTGTTCGCCCCGCAGCCCGAACGCCCGGTGTGCGTGACTCGGGAATCGCCCGTGAACCCTGGCGGTCGACGCGAGCACTGCGGACGCGTCGGTAGACTTCACGACGGCCGTTCAGGCCACGCAGCACCGCGGATCCGAACGCGAGAAGGAGCACCCACGCATGGACACCGGACTCGTCACGACGCTGATCGTCGTCGGAGTGGTGGTGGTGATCCTGGTCATCATCGGGATCTACCTCTGGGTGACGTACAACTCGCTCGTCACGCTCAAGGTCCGCGTGGACGAGGCCTGGAGCGACATCTCGGTGCAGCTGAAGCGGCGCGCCGACCTGATCCCGACCATCGTCGACACGGTCAAGGGGTACGCCACCCACGAGAAGGCCGTCTTCGACGACGTCACCAAGGCGCGCTCCGAGACCTTGACGGCCGGTGACGCCGGCACGGCCTCCGCGGCCGAGGGGCACATGCAGAAGGCGCTGAAGAGCGTGTTCGCGGTCGCCGAGGGGTACCCGCAGCTGCAGTCGAGCCAGAACTTCCTGCAGTTGCAGACGGAGCTCGTCGACACCGAGGACAAGATCCAGTCCGCCCGGCGCTTCTACAACGGCGGCGTGCGCGAGCTGAACACGAAGATCCGGGTCTTCCCGAACTCCACGTTCGCCAAGCGGCGGGGCTTCGCCGAGGCGACGTTCTTCGAGACCGCCGAGCCGGCAGCCATCGCCGAGCCGCCGCGCGTCCAGTTCTGACCCCAGCCTCGCAGCTGCCGTGTACAGCGCCATCGCGCGGAACAAGCGCAACACCGTCGTCATCGTCCTGGTCTTCCTGCTGATCATCGGCGCGCTCGGGTTCCTGGGCGGCTACCTTGCGGGGAACGTCTCGATCGGCGTCATCGTGCTCGCGGTCGCCCTGGGCTACGCGGTGCTGCAGTACTTCTTCGCCGCTCGGCAGGCGACCGCCATCGCCGGCGGCATCGAGATCGACCGCACCTCCGAACCACGGCTCTGGCGGACGGTCGAGAACCTCGCGATCTCGACCGGCATGCCGATGCCCCGGGTCTACGTCATCCAGGACCCGTCGCCGAACGCCTTCGCCACCGGGCGCGACCCGGAGCACGCCGTGGTCGCGGCGACGACCGGGCTGCTCCAGATCATGGACGACCAGGAGCTCCAGGGCGTGATGGCCCACGAACTCGGGCACGTCCGCAACTACGACATCCGGGTGTCGACGATGGTGTTCGGGCTGGTGGTCGCCGTCGGCCTGATCGCCGACGTGCTCCTGCGCATCTCGATCTTCAGCGGGCTGTCCGGCGGTCGGAACCGCAACTCGGACAACGGCGGCGGCGCGAACCCGGTGCTGCTCATCGCCGGCATCGTGGCCGTCGTCGTGGCGCCGATCGCCGCGGCGGGCGTGCAGGCCGCGGTGTCCCGGCAGCGCGAGTACCTCGCCGACGCCACCGGTGCGATGACGACCCGCCACCCCGAGGGCCTCGCCCGGGCGCTCGAGAAGCTCGGCGCGTACGGCCGACCGATGCAGACGCAGAACTCGTCGATGGCCCACCTGTGGATCGCCGACCCGATGCGCCCCGGCGTGATGGACCGGCTGTTCTCGACGCACCCGCCGCTGCCGGACCGCATCGCACGCTTGCGGGCGAACGCCGACCGTTTCTGACGCCCGGTCAGGCCTCGACGGCGTCGAGCTGCTCCGTGGGTTCCGGGGCATCGGCGTCGTCGACGGCTTCGTGTGGGACCAGCGGGAGGCCGAGCGCCCCGGCGACCGCGGCCGCGGCGGTGCCCCGATCGGTGACCTCGACCTCGTCGAGTCCCTGCCAGGCGGCGGTGCGTCGGAGGGTCTCGGCCAGCCGCTCGGCATCGAGGTGCTCGCCGGCCTCCTGCCACGCGGTCCGGACCCGCAGCACGCTGCGCTGCCGGTCGCTCTTCAGGTCGATCCGGCCGACGAGGCGGTCGTCCTGCAGCACGGGCAGCACGTAGTACCCGAACACCCGCTTCGGTGCCGGTGTGTAGATCTCGATCCGGTAGTGGAACCCGTACATCCGCTCCGCCCGCCGGCGGAACCACACGACCGGGTCGAACGGGCTGAGCACCGCGTCGGCGGTCAGCTGCCGGGGCACCCGGGCATCGGGGTGGAGCCAGGCCCGCTCACCCCAGCCCTCGACCCGCACGGGCAGGAGCTCGCCGGCAGCGGTGAGCTCCGCGAGGGCGACGGCGGTGTCGTCCGACCGCAGTCGGTAGTAGTCGGCGATGTCCGCCCGGGTGCCGACACCGAGGGCGCGGGTGGCGTGCCGGACGAGTTCGAGCACTGCGGCGGCGCGCGGCGGTGCCGTCTCGAGGAAGCCGGCCGGCAGGACCTGCTCGGGCAGGGCGTACACGCGCTCGAAGCCCGACCGTCCGGCGCTCACGGCCTCGCCCCAGCGGAACATCTGCTCGAGCCCGAGTTTCACGTCGCTCCAGCCCCACCACGGACCACGGCGGACGTTCGACTCGTGCTCGACCGCGCTGGCCCGCATCGGCCCCTCGGCACGCAGGAGCGCGTGCAGCTCGCGTCGGACCCCGGCGGTGCGGGTGACGCCGTCGATCCGGGTCGGACCGGCGTCGCGCTCCCGCAGGGCGTCCATCCGCCAGCGGAACAGCCGCAGGTCGTCGCGCGGGATGAGGGCGGCTTCGTGCGCCCAGTACTCGGTGTAGGGCCCGGATCGACCGAGGGTCAGACGGTCGAGCGTGGGCCGGTCGTACGCCCCCAGCCGTGCGAAGAGCGGCAGGTAGTGGCTGCGCTCGAACACGTTCACCGAGTCGATCTGCAGCAGCCCGAGTCGGGCGAACGCAGCGTTCACCGCACGCGTCGAGACCTCCGTCGCCGGTGGCCGACCGAACCCCTGCGCGGCGAGGGCGACGCGGCGGGCTTCGGCGGCGGAGAGCGAGGACCTGACCATGTGCCGACGCTACCGAACCCCGCCGACAGCGCGGCGTCGGAACGTATGCCGTATCTGGAACGCGACGACGAGCGCATCGATAGGATCGGCCCATGGCCTGGGGAAAGAAGACACCGCACACGGATCCCGTCGTCGTCGATGACGCGGTGCCGCCCGGCATGCGGATCGCGGGTGCGTGGTCGTGGCGCATCCTCGTCGTGGTCGGCGTCGTCGCGGTGGTCATCTACCTGGTGACGCTGTTCAGCGAGATCCTCATCCCGTTCCTCATCGGCATCGTCGTCGCCGCGCTCCTGGTCCCGCTGTCGAACTGGATGCAGCGCCACCACGTGCCGAAGTGGCTCGCCGTCATCGTCAGCCTGGTCGGTGGACTCGCCGCCGTCGGGGCGCTCATCTGGCTCGTCGTCGACCAGATCGCCGCCGCGTACCCATCGCTCCGCGACCGCACCCTGTCGCAGTACGACAACATCCGCGACTTCGTGCTCAGCTCCGGGCTCGGGATCAGCCAGAAGGACCTGAACTCCTACCTCAACCAGGCGACCGACTGGCTGCAGAGCAACTCCGGCTCGATCCTGTCCGGGGTGGCCAGCGCGGGGTCGTCGCTGACGCACATCCTCACGGGCCTGTTCATCGTCATCTTCACCGTGATCTTCCTGCTCATCGACGGCAAGAACGTCTGGCGCTGGACGGTCCGGCTCTTCCCGAAGAACGCCCGCAGCGCGATCGACGGCGCCGGTGTCGCCGGCTGGACGACGTTGACGAGCTTCATCCGGGTGCAGATCTTCGTCGCGTTCGTCGACGCCGTCGGCATCGGCCTCGGTGCGTTCTTCCTGCAGCTGCCGCTCGTCGTGCCGATCGCGGTCTTCGTGTTCCTCGGGTCGTTCATCCCGGTCGTCGGCGCGATCGTCACCGGGTTCCTGGCGGTGTTCGTCGCACTCGTGTTCAACGGCCCGCTGGCGGCGGTCATCATGCTCGGCGTGATCCTCGTCGTGCAGCAGGTCGAAGGACACATCCTGCAGCCGCTCGTCATGGGCAACGCCGTCAAGGTGCACCCGCTCGCCGTCGTCCTCGGGGTCACCGCGGCCTCGGGTCTGGCCGGCATCGCGGGCGCGTTCTTCGCCGTCCCGCTCATCGCCACCGTCAACTCGATGGTCACGACCATCTCGAGCGGTCGGTGGAAGACGATGGACTCCGACCACGTGCGCGAGGCCAAGCAGGACGCGCACGACGAGAACGTCCGGACCAAGCGTCGGCGCAAGATCCTCAAGCTGCGCGCGCGCCGCGGTGACGTCCCGAAGCCCGGCACCGACGAGCAGCCGACCGCGGTCAAGGGGACGGCAGGCTGACGCTCGACGATCCCTCGTGTCACGGGTTCGCCGCGGACGCCCGGAACGACGATGATGGGGGAGTGACCGACACCAGCGCCCCCCAGCACACGCTCGCCGCGATCCCCACCCTCGCGGACATCGAGACGGCGCGGGAGACCATCTCGGGCGTCGCGCGCGTCACCCCGATGGAGACCTCGCAGTTCCTGGCCGAGCTGCTCGGTTCGCCGGTGCACCTGAAGTGCGAGAACCTGCAGCGCACCGGCGCCTACAAGGTCCGCGGTGCGTACAACCGCCTGTCGACCCTGTCCGAGGAACAGCGCTCCAAGGGCGTCGTCGCAGCCAGCGCCGGCAACCACGCCCAGGGGGTCGCTCTCGCCGCCCGCGAGCTCGGCATCCCGGCGACGATCTTCACCCCGGTCGGCGTCGCGCTGCCGAAGCTGCAGGCCACCCGCCACTACGGCGCCGAGGTCGTCCTGCGGGGCCACTCGGTGGAAGAAGCCCTGAGCGCCGCCAAGGACTTCGCCGCGCACACCGGCGCGGTCTTCATCCCGCCGTTCGACCACCCCGCCGTCATCGCCGGCCAGGGAACCCTCGGCCTCGAGATCATCGACCAGGTGCCCGACGTGGACACCGTCGTCGTGCCGATCGGCGGCGGCGGGGTCATCTCCGGCATCGCCCTCGCCGTCAAGGGCATGGCCGAGCGGCTCGGACGACCGATCAAGGTCATCGGGGTGCAGGCCGAGAACGCCGCTGCGTACCCGTCGTCGATCCGCGCAGGCGAGCCCGTCACGATCACGACGACACCGACGATCGCCGACGGCATCGCGGTCGCCCGCCCCGGCGACCTGAACTTCCCGATCATCCGCGACCTGGTCGACGACATCGTCACGGTCTCCGACGACGACACCGCCCGCGCCCTGCTCGTGCTGCTCGAGCGTGCGAAGCTCGTGGTCGAGGCCGCCGGAGCCGTCGGCGTCGCGGCGATCATGTCCGGCGCGGTCCGCGACACCGGGCGCACCGTCGTGCTGCTGTCCGGAGGCAACATCGACCCGCTCATGATGGAGCGTGTGATTACCCGCGGTCTTGTCGCCGCGTCGCGCTACATCGGCATCCGCATCATGCTGCCGGACCGTCCGGGCCAGCTCGCCCGGGTCGCCCAGGTGATCTCGGACGCCGGCGCGAACGTGGTCGAGGTCCTGCACACCCGCCACGGACAGGGCCTGGTCATCAACGAGGTGGCCCTCGACCTGTCGATCGAGGCGCGCGGCCCCGAGCACGCGCAGGAGGTCATCCAGCGCCTGCACGAGGTCGGCTTCCGCCCGGAGCTCCTCGAGCACTAGTCCTGCGACGATCCACGAGTCGTTCGACGCGTGTCCTGTCGCATCCGTGGTGCGCCCCGGCGAGCGGGGCCGTGGACGCGACCGACAGACGGACAGGAGGCCCGTGGCGGTGTCGCCCCGGGCCTCCTGTCCGTCGGTGGTGCTGCCTACGGCTCGTAGCGCTCGATCTTGACGACCTCGACCGCGATCTCCTTGCCGTTCGGCGCCGTGTAGGTGGCCTTGTCACCGGCCTTGAGGCCGACGATCGCCGCGCCGACGGGGCTGACCGGGCTGTAGACCGTCAGGTCGGAGCCCTCGGCGACGATCTCGCGGCTGCCGACCAGGAACGTCGACTCGTCGCCTGCGATGACCGCGGTGACGACGGTGCCGGGCTCGACCGTGCCGTCGAAGACGGCTTCGCTGACGGTGGCGTGCTTGAGGAGGTTCGTGAGGACGCGGATACGAGCCTCGATCTTGCCCTGCTCGTCCTTGGCGGCGTGGTAGCCGCCGTTCTCCTTGAGGTCGCCCTCTTCGCGAGCGGCCTCGATGCGGCGCGCGATCTCGGCACGGCCCTCGCCGCTCAGCTCGTCGAGCTCCGCCTGGAGACGGTCGTGTGCCTCCTGGGTCAGCCAGGTGACCTGCGTGTCGTTGCTCATCTTCTGTCCCTTCGACCATGAAAAACGAGACCGGCCGAGTGGTCGGTCTCGAGAGGCGAATCAGGACAGTCTAGGGAATCCAGCAGTCGTGGATCAAGCCGGTGACGCCACGGGTCGTGGTCGTCACCTCGGTGCTGACACTGCGGGTGCGCTGCTCGGACGGGGCGAGGGTGATCTCCTTCCAGCCGACGATCGAGTAGCTCTTGTCGAGGACCTGGACGGCGCACTTCGCCCGGACGCCCGGGTCGACGGAGACCTGCGAGTGCACGACCGTGCTGTGCTGGGAGAGGACCTCGTACCCCACGACGTCGTCGGTCAGGCCGCGGTCGGACTGGTCGAGACCCGCCCAGATCACCCAGGCGGCGAAGACCACGACCACGGCGATGGCGGCGGTGATCGCGACGGCCTTGCTGCGGCGCGCGCGGGCCGGGGTGCGGCCGTAGCGGTCGTCGAGGGTGGCGGTGTGGTGCTGTTCGGACAGTTCGGGGCTCCCGGGGTGATTATCCTGATCCCAGGGTAGTTCACGCGTCGCTGTGCACTTCCCGTCCTCGCTCGTCCTCCGCTCGCCCACGCTCACCCACGTGAGGAAGTCCCGTGCCGTACCGCTTGCTGGCCGTCCACGCCCACCCCGACGACGAGTCGAGCAAGGGGGCGGCGACCGCGGCGAAGTACGTGGCCGAGGGGCACGAGGTGCTGGTCGTGTCCTGCACCGGCGGAGAGGCCGGCGACATCCTCAACGAGCAGCTCGGCGAACCCGCGACGAGCCGCGCGCACCGCGACATGGCCGGGTACCGCCGCGGTGAGATGGCCGCCGCGCAGGCGGCCCTCGGCATCGACCACCTGTGGCTCGGTTACCACGACTCCGGGCTGCCCGACGCTGACAAGGGCGAGACCGTCCGACCCGGCACGTTCTCGACCGTGCCGCTCGAGTACAGCACCGAGGCGCTCGTCCGGGTGATCCGCCGGTTCCGTCCGCACGTGCTCGTCACCTACGACGAGAACGGTGGCTACCCGCACCCCGACCACATCCGCACGCACGAGGTGTCCGTCGCCGCGTGGAGCGCCGCGGCCGACCCCGCTGCGTACCCCGCGGCCGGCGAACCGTGGTCGATCGCGAAGCTCTACTACGAGCGCACGATGAACCCGCGCCGCTTCCGGACGATCTTCGAGGCGCTGCAGGACCGCGACCCGGACAGCCCCGCGATCGAGCAGCTGCGCGAATGGGTCGAACGGTTCGCCGACCGGCCCGACCTCGCCACCACGCACGTCGACGTGCACGAGTACTTCGACCAGCGCGACGCCGCGCTCCGTGCCCATGCCAGCCAGGTGGCACCGGACAGTGCGTTCTTCTACTGGCCGAACGACCTCCTGGCCACGGTGTGGCCGACCGAGGACTACCAGCTCGTGGAGGCCCGCGTGCCGACCGAGCTCCCGGAGACCGATCTGTTCGCCGGGATCCCTGCCGACAAGGAACCGACCCCGTGAGCTCCATCGCGGCGGCACTCGCCGCCACCCCCAGTCCCAGCCCCAGCGTCGTGCCGGACGTGAACGTCACCCCCGGTGTCGTCGGGTTCATCGCCATCGCGCTCGTGGCTGTCGCGACGATCGTGCTGGTCGTCGACATGACCCGGCGCATCCGGCGGACGCGCTACCGGTCGGAGATCCGCGAGCGCCTCGAGGCGGAGGCGAACGGCACCGCCGTCGACGGTCCGGCGACGGACGAGTCGGAGCGTCGTGCGGCCGAGGACGGCCGGGCCGACGTCGGGGACGACACCGAGCGCGGTTGACGCGACCGCACGGCGGACGGAAGGCCCGGTGCCAGCTGGCACCGGGCCTCCCGTCCGTCAGCGCACCGGGTCCAGGGCGACGATGAGCACGCCGACCCACTGCGCGCCGAAGGCCACGACCGTCAGGGCGTGGAACACCTCGTGGAAGCCGAACTGGGTGGGCACCGGGTTCGGCCGCTTGAAGCCGTAGACCAGCGCGCCGACGATGTAGGCGACGCCCCCGGACAGGATGAGCACGGTCATCGGGACGCTCGCCGCGAAGAACTGCGGCAGCAGCCCGAGCGCCGCGCACCCGAGCACCAGGTAGATCGGCACGTACAGCCACCGGGGCGCGTTGATCCACAGCACCCGGAACGCGATGCCGAGGGCGGCGCCGGACCACATCACCCAGAGCACGACCACCATCAGGGTGTGCGGCAGGGCGCAGATCGCGATCGGCGTGTAGGTGCCGGCGATGAGCAGCAGGATGTTCGTGTGGTCGATGCGCTTGAGCACCGCCTTGACGGTCGGTCCCCACGGGAACCGGTGGTACGTCGCGGAGACCCCGAACATGGCCAGCGACGTCGCCATGAACACCGCACTGCCGACCTTCGCCGCGGTGCTGTCCGCCAGGGCGATGAGGACGATGCCCATCGCGATGGCGAACGGGAACGCGCCGAGGTGGATCCACCCGCGCCAGGCGGGGCGGGTGTCCTCCGTGGTCGTCGCGGCTTCTTCGGTGAACGGGACGTGGGGGAGGGTGGCGGTCTCGTGCTCGTCCTGCATGTGCCGACTGTAAGCCCCGTGCCCGAACGGATGCCACGAGTCCTCGGGGAGCCGCACTCGGGACGCTCCGACCGACGGTGCACTACGCTCGGTGCGTGACCGGCAGGGTGGGATGGGCAGGACGAGGGATCCTCTACCGCGCCTACCAGAGCCGCATCCGCCGCCAGATCGAGGGCAGCGCGAAGCCGAAGCACGTCGCCATGATCGTCGACGGCAACCGTCGGTGGGCGAAGCAGCTCGGGCTCGAGTCCGCCGCGCACGGCCACCGCGCCGGCGCCGCGAAGATCCCCGAGTTCCTGACCTGGTGCGACGAGCTCGGCATCGAGGTCGTGACGCTCTACCTGCTCTCCGCCGACAACCTCACCGGGCGCGCCGGAGCGGAACTCAGCGAGCTCGTCGGCATCATCGGCGACCTGGCCGGGGTCCTCGCCGGCACCACGGACTGGCGCGTCCAGCACGTCGGGTCGAACGAGGGCCTGCCCGACTCGCTCGTGTCCGCGCTCGCGCAGGCCGAGGAGCGCACCGCCGGTCGGACCGGACTCCACATCAACCTGGCCGTCGGGTACGGCGGACGCCGCGAGATCGCCGACGCCATGCGCAGCATCGTGGAGTCGCACGGCGCGGGTGGCGGCACGATCGACACCCTGGCCGAGGTCCTGACCCCGGAGCTCATCGGCGACCACCTGTACACGCAGGGCCAGCCCGACCCCGACCTCGTGATCCGCACCTCGGGCGAGCAGCGGCTGTCCGACTTCATGCTGTGGCAGAGCGCGCACAGCGAGTTCTACTTCGTCGAGGCGCTCTACCCCGACCTGCGCGAGGTCGACTTCCTGCGCGCCGTCCGCGACTTCGGCCTCCGCTCGCGACGCTTCGGCGGCTGACCGACGGTCGCGGCCAGCGCCGCGCACTCAGTGGCCACGTCCCGCGTCGCGTCGGCCGCGGCAGCCCCGTCCCAGTAGGCTCTCAGGGTTCGACACTGTGAAAGGTGCACCCCTGTGAACATCGACGAGTACGCCGCCGGCTTCTCCGAGGACCCCGGCTACCTCGACCACGCTGCGTTCGGCCCCGTGCAGACCGCCGTGCTCGAGGAGCAGCGCGTGCTCGGCACGATCCAGGAGCACATGCGCTTCGGCGCCATGGAGACCCTCGACGAGCAGGACGCCCGAGTCCGCACGGTCGCCGCCCGCTTGGTCGGTCGCCGCGAGGACCAGGTCGTCTCGCAGACCGCCACCACTCCCGGCCTGCTGCACACCGCCTTCGGCCTGACCGGCGGTGTGCTGGTGTCGGCCGACGAGTACCCCTCGCTGCCGCTCGCACTGGCGAGCGCCGCCTCGGCGACCGGCGGCCGCGTCCAGCCCGTCGTCATCGAGTCCGGTGCCGGGTGGATGACGCCCTCGCTCATCCAGGAGCGCCTGACCGACGACGTGACGGCCGTGGCGGTGTCGCTGGTCGACTGGCGGACCGGCTACCTGGCCGACCTCGCCGGCATCCGCGAGGTCATCGGCGACCGCCTGCTGATCCTCGACGCGATCCAGGGCTTCGGGGTCGTCGACGCCCCGTACGAGATCGCGGACGTCGTCGCGACCGGCGGCCAGAAATGGCTGCACGCCGGCTGGGGCACGGGCTTCACCGCCTTCAGCGACCGTGCCCTGAACCGCCTGCGTCCGGCCCTGTCCGGCCCGCACGGCACCACCGGCTGGCCCGTGGACGTCCCCGCCGTGCGCCCCGGTGCCGCCGGGTACCAGATGACCCGCATCGACCCCATCGCGCAGGCCCGCCTCGCGGTGTCGCTGGACCGGCTGACCGCCGTCGGTGTCGCCGCCGTGCAGGAGCGCGTGACCGAGCGCGTCGAGCGCGTGTTCGCGATCGCGGACGAGTTCGGGCTCGAGGTCGAGTCCAGCCGCGACCCGCGCGAGCGCGCCGGAATCGTCGTGCTGCGGCCGGCCGAGGGGCGCCTCACCGCGCTGTCCGCGGCACTGCACAACCACGGTGTGACCGCGACGACGCGGCTCGGCGTCGCGCGGGTGTCGGTGTTCGCCTCGACCACCGACGAGACGCTGGACATGTTCCGGGACGCCTGCGTCTCGTACGCCACGCTGCAGTAGCGCGCGCCCAACAGGCGGACGGGAGGCCCGTGGCGGCGCCGCCACGGGCCTCCCGTCCGGCGGCCGGCCGCGTCGACTGCCGGAGTCACGTTGTTCACGTGACCGTAACGCCGGAATCCGCGTGTCGCTGGCGGGGTGTCGGAGGCCGGACGTACGTTGTCCCCATCGGGCACCGCGCCCGATCGAAGCGGCCACAGTCGGTGCTTCGGGACCCGCTCCACGGCCGCGTTCGAGGACATGGACCGGGCTGCTCGCGGCCCGGGGATGGAGTGGTCGTGACCTCTCAGAACGTCTCTCGCGGAACCCAGCACCAGCACACCGCGGACTCGTCCACATCGGTCGCCCAGCGCACGTACGTGCTCGACACATCGGTGCTCCTCAGCGATCCGCGGGCGTTGTTCCGCTTCGCCGAGCACGCGGTGGTCCTGCCCGTGGTGGTCGTCAGCGAACTCGAGTCGAAGCGCAACGACCCGGAGATCGGGTACTTCGCCCGGCAGGCCCTGCGGCTGCTGGACGAGATGCGCATCGAACACGAACGGCTCGACTTCCCGATCGCGCTCGGTGACGGCGGTTCCTTCCGCGTCGAGCTGAACCACTCCAACCAGTCCGTCCTGCCGTCCGGGCTGCAGCTCGGCGACAACGACTCCCGCATCCTCGCCGTCGCCTCGAACCTGCAGAACGACGGGCTCGACGTGGTCGTCGTGTCGAAGGACCTGCCCCTGCGCGTCAAGGCGTCATCGATCGGCATGGCGGCAGAGGAGTACCGCGCCGAGCTCGCGGTCGACTCCGGCTACACCGGCATCGCCGACCTGCAGGTGTCCGGCGAGCAGATGGCCGACCTGTACGAGAAGGAGGAGATCCGCTCCGTCCAGCTCGACGGCGTGCCGGTCAACACCGGTGTCGTCATCCACTCCGAGCGCGGTTCGGCCCTCGGTCGCGTGCACACGGCCGGTTCCGTCGCCCTGGTCCGGGGCGATCGGGAGGTCTTCGGGCTGCGCGGCCGGTCCGCCGAGCAGCGGCTCGCGATCGACGCCCTGCTCGACTCCGAGATCGGCATCGTGTCCCTGGGTGGCAGCGCCGGCACGGGGAAGTCCGCGTTGGCCCTGTGCGCCGGGCTCGAAGCGGTCCTCGAACGACAGCAGCACAAGAAGATCATGGTGTTCCGGCCGCTGTACGCCGTGGGCGGCCAGGACCTCGGGTTCCTGCCCGGCGACGCCGGCGAGAAGATGAACCCGTGGGCGCAGGCGGTCTACGACACCCTCGGGTCGGTGGTGTCCGACAACGTCCTCGACGAGGTCGTCGAACGCGGCTTGATCGAGGTACTCCCGCTCACGCACATCCGCGGTCGGTCCCTGCACGACGCGTTCGTGATCGTCGACGAGGCCCAGTCACTCGAACGGAACGTGCTGCTCACGATGCTCTCCCGCATCGGGCAGAACTCCCGCGTGGTGCTCACCCACGACGTCGCGCAGCGCGACAACCTGCGGGTCGGACGGCACGACGGCATCGCGAGCGTCATCGAGCGGCTCAAGGGCCACCCGCTGTTCGCCCACGTCACGCTGACCCGGTCGGAGCGCTCCGCGATCGCCGCCCTCGTGACGGACCTGCTGGACTCGCCCGACCTGGTGTAGGTCCGTCGGCCGAGACTCGGCCTGAGCGACAGTTCTCGCGCGCACCGGCGCGAGAACTGTCGCTCACCGCGAGACTTGCCCGCGGCAGGAGCTCAGTTCGGGTGGGTCATGGACAGGACGTCCAGTGCCGCGTCGAGCTGCTCCTCGGTGACCTCGCCACGCTCGACGTGTCCGAGCGCCACGACGGCCTGGCGGACGGTGATGCCCTCGGCGACGGCGTACTTCGCGACCTTGGCGGCGGCCTCGTAGCCGATGACCCGGTTGAGCGGGGTGACGATCGACGGCGACGACTCGGCGAAGGCCCGGGCGCGCTCGAGGTTCGCCTGCAGCCCGTCGATGGTCTTGTCGGCCAGCACCCGCGAGCTGTTCGCCAGCAGGCGGATCGACTCGAGCAGCGCCGTCCCCATCACGGGGATCGCGACGTTGAGCTCGAACGCACCGGACGCACCGGCCCAGGCGATGGTGGCGTCGTTGCCGATGACCCGCGCGCCCACCATCAGGGTGGCCTCGGGGATGACCGGGTTGACCTTGCCGGGCATGATCGACGAGCCCGGCTGCAGGTCGGGGATGTGCAGTTCGCCGAGCCCGGTGTTCGGGCCGGACCCCATCCAGCGCAGGTCGTTGTTGATCTTCGTCAGGCTGACCGCGAGCACCTTGAGCGCCCCGGAGGCCTCGACCAGTGCGTCGCGCGCGCCCTGGGCCTCGAAGTGGTCGACGGCCTCGGTGATCGGCAGGTCGGTGTCGCTCGCGAGCTGGGCGATGACCCGCTGCGGGAAGCCCTTCGGGGTGTTGATGCCGGTGCCGACGGCGGTGCCGCCGAGCGGGACCTCGGCGACGCGGGGGAGCGTCGCGGTGACCCGCTCGATGCCCAGGCGGATCTGGCGTGCGTAGCCGCCGAACTCCTGGCCGAGGGTGACCGGGGTGGCGTCCATCAGGTGCGTGCGGCCGGACTTCACGGCGTCGGCCCACAGTGTGGCCTTGGCCTCGAGGGACTCGGCGAGGTGCTCGAGCGCCGGGACGAGCGAGCGCAGCAGGGCTTCGGTCACGGCGACGTGCACCGAGGTCGGGAACACGTCGTTCGACGACTGCGAGGCGTTGACGTGGTCGTTCGGGTGCACCGCGGTGCCGCCGATGTCCGACGCCAGCGTGGCCAGGACCTCGTTCATGTTCATGTTCGACGAGGTGCCGCTGCCGGTCTGGTACACGTCGACGGGGAACTGGTCGTGGTGCTGCCCACCGATGATCAGGTCTGCGGCGCCGGCGATGGCATCGGCGACGGCGGGCTCGACGATGCCGAGGTCGCCGTTCACGATGGCCGCGGCGCGCTTGATGCGGGCGAGCGCCACGATCTGGGCCGACTCGAGCCCGGTGCCCGAGATGGGGAAGTTCTCGACCGCGCGCTGGGTCTGGGCGCGGTACAACGCCGACTTCGGCACCCGCACCTCGCCCATGGTGTCGTGCTCGATGCGGAACTCGGTCTCGGTGGTGTCGGTCACGTCGTCGTGGTCCTTCCTGGGGTGCTCGCCGGACGCGGTCGCGTCGGGGGACTGCGCCGGCGCACGAGGTCTCCGTGGGTCACGGAACCGGCGCCGGGCGTCTCGTTCGACTGTACCGGTGCGACGGATGTGGGACGTGCGGGTGCGGCGCCGAGGGGGCGTCAGGCGTTGCCGACCACCGTGTCGATGGTGACCTCGCCCGTGCCGAGGTCGTAGGTCGCGCCGACGACGGCCAGCCGGCCCTCGGCGATCGCGTCGGAGACGGCACCGGAGCGCTCGAGCACCTGGCGGAGCGTGGCCTCGAGGTGGGCGGCGCCGATCGCCTCCTGCGGGAGCTCGGCGTCGGTGGCACGGACCTTCTCGACGCTCGGGGCGATGGCGTCGACCAGGGCCTGCAGGTGCGGCGCGGGGACCGGCTCACCCGAGCGAGCGGCGGCGACGGCACCGCACCGGGTGTGGCGCAGGACGACGACGAGCGGGGTGCCGAGCGCGACGACCGCGAACTCGATCGACCCGAGCACGACGTCGTCGACGATCTGCCCGGCGTTGCGGATGGCGAAGAGGTCACCGATGCCCGCGTCGAACACGTGCTCGAACGGCACGCGCGAGTCGGAGCAGCCGAGGACGGTCGCGAACGGCGCCTGCGACCCCTGGAGCTCGGTGCGGCGGTCGGGGTCCGTGCGGCCCATGCGGCGCTTGTCGGCGGCGAAGCGGGCGTTGCCGTCGACGAGCAGGCGCAGGGCGTCGGACGGGGTGGAGGCGGCGCGGTCGGGCATGGGGCTCCTCGGATCGGGTCGGATCAGTTCGAGTGGTCGGGCTGCGGGGTGGCCGGCAGGATTCGTCCGGCGGTCGCTACTGGGAGAACTGCTTCGTCACGGCCGTGGCCACGGTGCGGTACGACGAGTCGTCGGCGGTGCCGGAGAGCACGATCGTGTTGGTGCCGAACGTCGACACGAGCGAGTACGCGTGGTTGCCGGCGTCGGAGCCCTCGGCCCGTCGGTCGTAGACGGTCCACTTCGTGCCGTCGATGACGCGCGTGCCGGTCGACGGGCGCTGGTCGAGCTGGTTCGACACCCACGAGCCGTTGGCGTCCACGCCCTGCTGCAGGCTGAGGTACTGCTTGTCCGGCGTCACGAACCCGACGGTCCAGACGTCGACGTCGTCCGAGGTCTTGTCGGAGAAGTCGGCGCGGTTCGACGTGAAGCCGCTCGGCAGGTCGGGGGCGGCGAGGGTGACGTCGCCGACGTGGGCGTCGGCCGCGATCTGCTGGTAGTCCACGGTGCGGTCGACCGTGGTGTTCGGACGCACGACCACGGCGACGAGGAACAGCACGATGCCGAGCGACGCGATGAGCGCGATCACGAGGTTGAAGGCCGTCTGGTGCTGGCGGCGAGCGGTCCGTGCGGCGTCCTTGCGTGCCCAGGTCTCCTCTGCCGTCTCGGGTCGGCCGAGCTCGGCGACGATCGGGCGACCGTTCGCGTCGGTCATCGGGCGGAGCCGTCCTCGGCGCTGCTGGCCGCACGGGCCGCGTCGAGCCGAGCCCGGGCGCCGACGAGCCACTCTTCGCAGCGGGCGGCCAGGGCTTCGCCGCGCTCCCAGAGCGACAGCGAGCGCTCGAGGGTCGCGGAGCCCTGTTCGAGCTCGCTCACGACGCGCACGAGTTCGTCGCGGGCCGCTTCGTAGCTCAGCGACTGGACGTCGGTCTGCTCGGGTTCCTGCTGGGATGGCACGACTCGATCCTACCGAGGGTCCACCGACTGACCGACGTGCCCGCTGCGCCTGGGGAGAACACCGGCCGGTAGGGTCGCGCCATGACGGATCTCCCCGAGGGCGTGGACTGGTACCCGGCACCGGACGGACCGAGCGCGGAGCGCGACGGGCTGCCGGACCGCCCCTCGCTCGCGGTCGTCCTGCCCGGGGGCGGGTACGGCATGCACGCTCCGCACGAGGGGGAGGGGTACGCCCGCTGGCTGAACGGGATCGGCATCGACGCGGTCGTGTTCGCGTACCCGCTCGCCCCGCACCGCCACCCGGACGCCGTGGTGGCGACCCGCGCGCTCGTCCGCGACCTGCGTGCCGGACGCTGGGCGGGCCTCCCGTCCGACCCGCGGATCGTCGTGATCGGTTCGTCGGCAGGCGGGCACCTGGCGGCCCTCGTGTCGAACGCACCGACGCCGGCCGAGCGCGCCGTGTCGGACGTCGACGACCGACCCGACCTGACGGTGCTCTGCTACCCGGTGACGTCGATGACGGACCACCCGCACGTCGGCAGCGCCGACAACCTGCTCGGACCGGGCGCGAGCGTCCGCGAGCGGTCCGCGGTGGACGCGGACCTGCTCGTCGACGACCGGACCCCGCCGACCTTCCTGTGGCACACGGCCGAGGACGAGCACGTGCCGGTGACGCACTCGCTGTCCTACGCTCACGCGCTGGCGCGGCACGGGGTGCCGTTCGACCTGCACGTGTTCGAGCGCGGGGTGCACGGCATCGGGCTCGCCGAGGGCCTCGGGCCGGCCGAGGCGTGGAGCACGCTGGCGACGACCTGGCTGCGCGACCGCGGCTGGTGATGACCAGGCCGTCGGCGACCCCGACGCGTCAGGCGGCCGAACCCGACCCGTCCGAACCCGACCCGTCCGAACCCGACCCGGCTGAACCCGACCCGTCCGGACCCGGCCCGTCCGGTTCGAGCGTTCCGGTCGCCGTCCCCGCGCCGAGCGTGACGTGCACCGGCGTCTGCCCGGTCAGGTCGTCGGACGACCGCACCACGCCGCCGTCGGCCCGCTGCACGATCGCGTAGCCGCGGCGCAGGGTGTCGCGCGGCGACAGCGCACGGAGCCTGGCGGTCAGGTGCCCGACCTCGGAGTGGCCCCGCTCGAGCCGACGGTCGAGCAGCTCCCGCGACCGGGAGAGGTCACGAGCGACCTCTTCCGCACGGGTGTCGACGAGCCACGCCGTCGACGCGAGCGCCGGGCGCGACCGGAGTGCGGCGATCCGGTCGGCCTCGACCGCGAGCGTCTGCGACAACCGCAGGCCGATGCGGGCACGGGCCTGCCGGACGTTCGCGAGCTCTTCCGCGACGTCGGGCACGACGCGCTTGGCGGCGTCGGTGGGGGTCGAGGCGCGGAGGTCCGCGACCTCGTCGAGGATGGGACGGTCGGCCTCGTGCCCGATGGCCGACACGATCGGGGTGCTCGCCGCTGCTGCTGCGCGGACGAGTCCTTCGTCGCTGAAGCCGAGCAGGTTCTGGAAGTCGCCGCCACCGCGGGCGATGATGATGACGTCGACCGTCGGGTCGGCGTCGAGCTCGAGGATCGCCGCCGTGACCTCGCCCACGGTGCGCTCGCCCTGCACCGCGGTGTGGACGGTGCGGAACTCGACCTGCGGCCACCGGAGCTGCGCGTTGCGCTTGACGTCCTTCTCGGCGTCGGAGTCCTTGCCGGTGATCAGGCCGATGCGGTGCGGCAGGAACGGCAGCCGCTTCTTGCGTGCGGGGTCGAACAGTCCCTCTTCGCCCAGGGTGCGGCGCAGGCGTTCGAGGCGTTCGAGCAGGTCACCGAGGCCGACGTGCTTCATCTCGACGACCTGCATGGTCAGCGAGCCGCCCTTGACCCAGTAGTTCGGCTTGACCGCCGCGACGACCCGGTCGCCCTGCTTGATGTCCGCCGGCACCCGGGACCGCACGCTCGACCAGATCGAGAACGACACCGTCGCATCGACCTCGACGTCCTTGAGCTTGCCGTAGACGTTGCCGCCCGCGACGTTCCACTGCGTGATCTCGCCCTCGATCCACGCGGTGCCGAGGCGGTCGATCCAGTCGCGGAGCTTCGCGCCGAGGAGCGCTACCGGCCACGGGTTGTCGGCCGTCGGCGGGCCCTGTTCGATCGCCATGTCGCTCCTTCTCGTGCGGGACGTCCATCGTGCCCGACACCGGTGACAGCGGGCGAGCGGTGGGTTCTCCACCGACGGTGCCCGCGCCCAGGTCGCGTGCGTCCCGCTCACCTATCATCGGGGACGTGACGATCACCAACGGCCACACGGTCCCGCTCGCCCCTCCGCGTGTGCACGCGGCGCGTGGGCGACTGCGTGACGAGCCGGTCGCCGGTCCGAAGAAGGTGCTGCTCGCGGCACCACGCGGCTACTGCGCCGGGGTCGACCGAGCGGTGGTCGCGGTCGAGAAGGCGCTCGAGCAGTACGGCGAGCCCGTCTACGTCCGCAAGCAGATCGTCCACAACGTCCACGTCGTGTCGACGCTCGAGCAGCGCGGTGCGGTGTTCGTCGACGACGTCGCCGAGGTCCCGCGTGGTTCGCACGTCGTCTTCAGCGCCCACGGCGTCTCGCCGGCCGTCGTCGCCGGCGCTGCCGACCGCGACCTGCACGCCATCGACGCCACCTGCCCCCTGGTCACCAAGGTCCACCGCGAGGCCACCCGGTTCGCCAAGGCGGAGCGCACCATCATCCTGATCGGGCACACCGGTCACGAAGAGGTCGAGGGCACGATGGGACACGCCCCCGACCGCACGATCCTGGTCAACGGGCCGGACGACGTCGCCGCGCTCGACGTCCCCGACCCCGACAACCTCGTCTGGCTGTCGCAGACCACGCTGAGCGTCGACGAGACGATGGAGACCGTCCGCCTGCTGCGCGAGAAGTACCCCACGATCGCGAACCCGCCGTCCGACGACATCTGCTACGCCACCCAGAACCGCCAGGTCGCGATCAAGAAGGTCGCCCCGGGCACCGACCTGGTGATCGTCGTCGGCTCCGCGAACTCGTCGAACAGCGTCCGTCTGGTCGAGGTCGCCCTGGAGCACGGCGCGAAGGCCGCGCACCGCGTCGACTACGCCGAGGAGATCCGCCAGGAGTGGCTCGACGGTGTCGCCACCGTCGGCGTCACGAGCGGAGCGTCCGTCCCCGAAGAGCTCGTCGCCGAGGTCCTCGAACAACTCGCCGACGCCGGGTACGGCGCCGTGGAAGAAGTCGTGACCGCACACGAAGACCTGATGTTCTCGCTCCCCAAGGAGCTCCGCACCGACGCGTCGGGCAACCCGACGCGCGCGCTCGGCGGGCGTCGGGCATGAGCGGCGCGGACGGCTGGGGCTCGGTGCCGCAGCGCGAGCCGGGTCACGTCGACGACACGGCAGCGGCCGGCCAGGAGGCCCGGGGCACGTCCCCGACGACGGCCGCCGGTGCCGCGAGCGGCCGGGTCAACGGCCGACCCGCCCCCGCGTACGGCGAGTACGCACCCGAGGGATGGGTCAACCCGGTCCTGGCCGAGCAGGAACGTCAGGAGCGCGAGCAGCAGGAGCGCGACCGTCGCCAGCAGGCGGCGAGCCAGGCCGGGCAGGACGGCGCGACCGCGTACCGGTCGGGTGCCGGAGCGCCGACCGGTACCGTGCCTCCAGGCCGACCCGGCGCAGCCGGAGACCCGACCACGGGCGGGCCGCAGCGTTCCGCGTCGACGAGTCGGTTCGGCCGCACGCCCGCCGACTTCGTCCTGACGGTCGGGCTGCTCGCCTTCGGACTCATCTCCGTGGTGCAGTCCCTCGCGGTGACCAACGTCGCGTCGACGGTGCGTCGGACCCTCGAGACGCAGTACACGGCGCTGAACGACCCGAGTGCACTGAGCGGTGCCGCGATCATCGGTGCGATCACGAACGTCGTGGTCTTCGCGCTCGTGGCGTGGTGGTCGATCCGCCGGCTCCGGGCACGCAAGCGCACGTTCTGGGTGCCGATCGTCGGCGCGGTCGTGGCCACGTTCGTGAGCACCATCGCGTTCGTCGTCGTGGTGTTCCAGGACCCGCAGTTCGTCGAGTTCATGATGCGCCAGGCCGGCGCCTGACCTCCTGGTCTCCTGACCGCCTGACCGCCTGACCGCCTGACCGCCTGACCGCCTGACCGCCTGACCGCCGGGCTGCTCGCGGCGCCGGCATCCGCGCGTCGAGTGGTCGCAACACCCCGCGGCCCCGCCGTCGAGCGGTCACGAAGTGTCGTCCGGCACCGGCGCGACCGACAGTTCGTGACCACTCGGCCCTGCGCGCGCGGGGAGTCGTGACCACCCCAGCCCGTGGACGCCGGCCAGGGTTCAGCCGGGGGGGTCAGCCGGCCAGGGTTCAGCCGGCCAGGAACGCCGCGACGGCGCCGTGCAGTGAGGCCAGGTCCTCGACGTGCACGAGCTCGCGGATCGAGTGCATCGACAGCAGTCCGACGCCGATGTCGATCGTCGGGATCCCGAGCCGGGTCGCCGCGATCGGGCCGATGGTCGAGCCACCGGGGATCGTGTTCACGTTGACGAACGGCTGCCATGGCACCCCAGCCGTGTCGCACGCGGCGGCCCAGACGGCCTCGCCCTTCGCCTCGGTCATGTAGCGCTGGTTCGCGCTGATCTTCAGCAGCGGACCGGCACCGGGGCGCGGACGGTTCGTCGGGTCGTGCTTCTCGGGCTGGTTCGGGTGCACCAGGTGGCCGGCGTCGCTCGACAGCAGCCACGAGGCGCGGAACGCCCGGGCGGCCTCGGAGCGGGTGGTGCCGAGGCCCTCCTGCACGCGGCCGAGGACGTCCTCGAGGAACGGGCCACCGGCACCGGACGGGGTCGAGGAACCGATCTCCTCGTGGTCGAACGCCGCGAACACGGGGATGTGGTCGCCGTCGACCGGGGCGTCCACGATGCCGCGGAGTCCGGCGTGCACGCTCGTCAGGTTGTCCATCCGGCCCGACGCGAGGAACTCGCGGTCGATGCCGATGCGGGCGGGGGCCTGGGTGTCGGCGAGGAAGAGGTCCCACGACACGGCATCGGCTCCGAGTCGAGCGCGCAACCACTCCACGACCGAGGTCCCTCCGGCGTCGCCGTCCACGCCGACGATCGGCAGGGTGTGGCGCTGGCGGTCGATCTCCTTGCCGTCGTTCACCCCGCGGTCGAGGTGGATCGCGAGGTTCGGGATGCGGGCGACGGCGTCGGTGCTCACCAGCCGGACGCTGCCGTCGGCGTCGACGACCCGGCCGGCGATGCGCAGGTCGCGGTCGAACCACGTGGACAGGAGCGCGCCGCCGTAGACCTCGACGTTCAGCTGCTCCCACCCGCCGGTGCGGACTCCGGGGTTCGGCTTGATGCGGAACCCGGGGGAGTCGGTGTGTGCGCCGAGGATCCGGAACGGCGTCGTCGCCGTTGCACCCTCCGGCAGGCGCCACGCGATGACCGCGCCGTCGCGGACCACCACGTACGCGCCGGGTTCGGTCGGCCAGGCGTCGAGCTCGGACAGCCCGGTGAACCCGGCTGCGACGAGGCGGTCGCGCGCAGCCACTGCCGCATGGAACGCGGTGGGCGACTCGGTGACGAACTGGGCGAACTCGGAGGCGATGGCGTCGACGGTCACCCGCCCATCGTGGCATGCGGTGGAGGCGACCGGACGCAGAACGGGGCACGTCCGTCGGACGCGCCCCGTTCCTCCTGGCAGCTGCTCCCGGTGTCAGCCCTTGGTGTGACCGGCGGAGCCGAGCACCTTCGCGGCCTCGCCCACGCGAGCCGCCATGGCGGACTCGGCGACCTTGCCCCAGGCGCGGGGGTCGTACTGCTTCTTGTTACCGACTTCGCCGTCGATCTTCAGGACGCCCTCGTAGTTCCGGAACATCGAGTCGGCGATCGAGCGCGTGAACGCGTACTGCGTGTCCGTGTCGATGTTCATCTTGATGACGCCGTTGCGGACGGCCTCGTGGATCTCGTCGTCGGTCGAGCCGGAGCCACCGTGGAAGACGAGGTCGAGCGGGTTCTCGCCCGTGCCGTGCTTGGCCGCGACCGAGGCCTGGATCTCGCCGAGGAGCTCGGGGCGGAGCTTGACGCCCCCCGGCTTGTAGACACCGTGCACGTTGCCGAAGGTGAGCGCGGCGATCCAGCGGCCCTTGTCGCCCAGGCCGAGTGCGTCGACCACCTTCTCGACGTCGTTCGGGGTCGTGTACAGGGCGTCGTTCGTGCCCTCGTGCTCGACGCCGTCCTCTTCGCCGCCGACGACGCCGATCTCGACCTCGAGGATCGCGTTGATGTTCCGCGTCTTCTCGATCATTGTCTTGGCGATCTCGATGTTCTCGTCGAGCGGCACGGCCGAGCCGTCCCACATGTGCGACTGGAAGATCGGGTTGCGGCCGGCGCGGACCTCTTCCTCGCTCGCTGCGATGAGCGGCAGGACGAAGCCGTCGAGGGCGTCCTTCGGGCAGTGGTCGGTGTGCAGCGCGACCGTGATGTCGTAGTTCTTCGCGACCTCGTGGGCGAACTTCGCCATCGCGAGGGCACCGGCGGCACGGTTCTTGATCGTCTGGCCGGCGAAGTAGTCGGCACCGCCCGTCGTGACCTGGAGGATGCCGTCCGAGCCGGACTCCTGCAGGCCCTGGAGGACCGCGTTGATGGTCTGCGACGAGGACACGTTGACCGCGGGGTACGCGAACTTGCCCGCCTTCGCGCGTTCGATCATCTCGGCGTACTGTTCCGGCGTTGCGATGGGCACGTGGATCTCCTTCGACTTCGGTGATGTCCCCGCCGATCGTAGTCAGCCGGACTGGAGTGTGACTCGACGGCGGTCGGTAAGCTCGGGTCGTGACTCCCTCTACGGAAACCGGCTCCCTGTTCCTCCAGCCCGACCGCAACCTGGCCCTCGAGCTCGTGCGTGCGACGGAGGCCGCCGCGATCCGTGCGCAGCCGTGGGTCGGGCGCGGTGAGAAGAACCTCGCCGACGGTGCCGCCGTCGACGCGATGCGCAAGTTCCTCGGCACCGTGAACTTCGACGGCGTCGTCGTCATCGGTGAGGGCGAGAAGGACAACGCCCCGATGCTCTACAACGGCGAGCACGTCGGCAACGGCCACGGCCCAGCCTGCGACATCGCGGTCGACCCGATCGACGGCACCTCGCTCACCGCAGCCGGCCGCCAGAACGCCATCTCCGTCATGGCCGTCTCGGACCGCGGTTCGATGTACGACCCCTCCGCCGTGTTCTACATGGACAAGATCGCCGCCGGGCCCGAGGGCCGCGGGGTCCTGGACCTCGAGAAGCCGATCGGTGAGAACATCCGTGCGCTTGCGAAGGCCAAGGGCAAGGACCTCGAGGACATGGTCGTGGCCGTGCTCGACCGTCCCCGCCACGACGAGCTGATCCGCGCGATCCGTGCGACCGGTGCCGGGACGCGTCTGCTGCTCGACGGTGACGTCGCCGGTGGCATCGCCGCGGCCCTGCCCGGCTCGACGATCGACATGTGCGTCGGTGTCGGTGGCACCCCCGAGGGCATCATCACGGCCTGCGCGATCAAGGCGCTCGGCGGCGTCATCCTCGGCAAGCTGCAGCCGAAGGACGACGAGGAGCGCGAGCGCGCCATCGCCGCCGGTCACGACCTGGACAAGGTCCTCGACCAGGACGACCTGGTCACGGGTGACAACACGTTCTTCGTCGCCACCGGCGTCACCGACGGCGTCCTGGTCGACGGTGTCCGTCGCTCGCGCGGTGTCATCCACACCGACTCGCTCGTGCTGCGGTCGCGCTCGAACACCATCCGTCGCATCCAGGCGGACCACCGTGCGGAGAAGTGGTTCTAGGCCGGACGCTCGTCTGCTGCTTCGGGGCGTCGCCGGTCTTCCGGTGGCGCCCCGTTGCACACGCCGTTGCGTAGGCTCGACGCATGACTGCGACAACAGCACGGATCGTCGGACTGGACACCGCAGGCATCCGCACCCTGCGTGCGCAAGCGGACGGCACGGACGACCGCCTGCCGCACGTCGTGCCGGTGGCGCCTGACCTCGGGGTGATCCTCGCCGATGACGACGGCTCGGTCCTCACCACGTCGGCGCTCGCCGAGATGGGGTGGACGGACGAGGACGTCCTGCGTGCGGCCGTTGCTGCTGCGCAGGAGCAGGCCGGCGGTGACGTCGCGGTGATCCAGCCCGGCACGATCGTCATCCAGGACCCTGACCTCGCCGTCGTGCTCGTGCTCGCACCGCAGACGTTCCAGGGCATCGAGTTCCGCGGCAGCGCAGTGGTCTTCCCGGTGGCGCCGACGACGTTCATCGTCACGGGAGACCAGGACGAGGACGGGCTCCGAGTCGCGGCCGGTGTCGCCCAGCAGATCCTGGCCGACGACGAGGGCGAGGTCCTGAGCGGACCGCCCGTGGTGCTGCGCGCTGACGGGTGGGTACGGTTCGAGCACCCGTCGCTCGACGGGGAACTGCGGACGATCCGAGCGCTGTGGACGTCGACGGCCGCGAACCTGCAGCAGGACGACCTGCAGGCGTCGTTCGATCGCCGGGGCGAGGAAGTGCACGTCGCTGCGGTGTCGGTTGCGCGGCTCGCCGAGGACTCCCCGGCCTTCTCGTACTCGTCGTGGACCCAGGACGTCGAGACGATCGTCGCCGCGGTCGACACCGTGGTGCTCGTCACACTCGACGGCCAGACGCAGCCCGTGCCCTTCGGTCGGCTCCGGGAGTTGGCGTCCGACCTGATCGACGAGCTCGACGTCCGCCCCGCCCGGTACCGGCTCCGAGGGTTCCCCGAGCTCGGTGCCATCCGCGCAGCCCTCTGACGCCGCGGCCGCGTCGGGGGCACGCGTCCACGTCGATGTCCCCTGATATGGTCACATTCGCGCGCCTGTGGAGAACAGGGCGAGAGATCGGACCTGGGGAGGAATGATGGGGCGGCCGTCGGGGTGGGATGTCGTCGATCAGGGTGATGACCCGGTCAAGGGTGATCCGTCGACGTTGCGGATGATGTCGCGGGAGTACCAGCGCATCTCCGACGCGGCCGATGACGCCTCGACCCGGCTGAAGTCCGTCAAGGGTTCCGGGTGGCTGACCGACTGGGAGGGTGAAGCGGCCGACGTGTTCGTCGACGCGATCGAGGACACCCCGTCGGACCTGACCAAGCTCGTCGACTCCTACGAACTCGCCGCGACCGCCCTGTCGGGGTGGGCGGACACCGTCGACGACACCCAGTACCGGGCTGATGGTGCGCTCGCGGACGCGAAGGACGCCTCCGGGGACCTCGCCGCGGCGCAGGACCGGCTCGCCGACGCGCAGTCGACCCTGTCGCACTACCAGTCGGCATCGTCCGACCTGTCGAAGGTCGCGGAGAAGTACCCGGCCGGCTCCGAGGTGCCGGACGGGGTGGACGTGCCGTCGCCGGCGCAGTTGCGGGCAGCGTCCGACAACGCCTCCGTCGCGCAGGGCTCCGTGTCCTCGGCACAGGGCGACATCGCGGCGGCGCAGTCCCGGATCGACGCGGCGAAGCGGCTCGTCGCCGACGCGAAGGGCGACTGGCAGGACGCGGAGCAGCGCACCGCCACCAAGATCGGTGAAGCGGCCGACGCGGGGCTGGGGAAGCAGTCCACGTGGGACAAGATCTTCGGGTCCGAGGCGTGGGAGACCATCGTCTCGGTCGCGAAGGTCGTCGTCGCGGTCGGCGGGATCATCGCGATGATCATCCCGGGGCCGTGGACGTTGATCATCGCGGCGATCGCGCTCGTGGTGTTGGCGGACACGTTGTACAAGATGAGCAAGGGCGAAGCCGACGGGTGGGACCTCGCGTTCTCCTTGCTCGACTGCGTCCCACTAGCAGGTGGCCTAGGGGTGACGGCTCGGGCGATGCGGATGGCGAGTAAGGGTGGACGGGCGACCTCACTGTTGCACGTCGGTAGTCGATTCGCACGTGGACGTGACGTGATCGCGAAACAGGTCAATGCCTTCAATGCGACGTCCAAGCTGGGAAAGCTGTTCACGCCACTGCAGCGAGTCGTTCGGCCGTTCGAACCTGGTGCTGTTCGGTTCTCGCAGAAGTCTGTCTCCTTCAACAAGATCGACCGCACCACCGGTGAGCCGTACAACTACGACGACATCACCAGCAGCATGCGCGACGGCGGTTGGCGCGGAGACCCGGTCGACGTGGTGGAGATGCCGGACGGCGCGAGCACCAGCATGGACAACACTCGGATCAGAGCCGCGCGGGAGACCGAAACGCCAGTGCAGGCGCGCGCACACGAACACCACGAACCGTTGACCGCAAGAGAGGTTGAACGCTTCACGAAGCGTGGTCACGCCGAGCCCAGAACGTGGGGCGAGGCCGCTGAGGTTCGGATAAAGTCGCAAGGCACGAATTGGTCGAAAGCGAATCCAGCTGGGTCTCACGACCTCCCGAAGCTCACCGGAGCACCACAGTGAGGGAACGTCGACTAACAACCGTCGAGGAACGGCAAGTCGAGGCGCGCTTGATCGCGCCCGAGGGATTCCAGTACCCCGAGCGCTTCCAACGTGCCCTTGCACAAGACCCGCTTCCCGACATCGATCCCTTCATGTGGACGTCTGAGTACGAGAGCCAGACAAAGAACTGGGCTGACATCGTTGGGGAGCAGTATCCGACCCGTTCCCTCGTGCCCTTCGCGAAGCACCAGGACACGGACGACGTGTTCTGTTTCGACGGTGGCGACCGTTCGGGCAACCCTCCTGTCCTGATCATCCACACGTTCGCTTCCCCCGGGACGGAGTACCGGGGTCAGTGGACGTCGTTCGACGTCTGGTGGGAGGAAATGGAGGAGCACCGAGCAGTGTGGCTCGCGGAGCAGGAAGAGGACTGAGGCATGCCCCGAAAGGACACGTCGATCAGCAAGGCGATGTCGCACGCGTTGCGGCACGAACCGGGTGCGTACGGGCTGGAGCTCGGCGCCGACGGGAGCGTCCCGCTCGCAGATCTCGCCGGAGCCTTGGCGCGGTCGGGCGTGGACGCAACGGTGGAGGACTTGCGCCGCATCGTCGCCGAGTCTGACAAGCAGCGCTTCGCGGTGGAGGGTGACCTGATCCGCGCACAGTACGGCCACTCGACCGACGAGCGCATCGTGAAGCCAACGATCGTGCCGCGACCGGTGCTCTGGCACGCGACTTCTCCCGCGGCGGCTGAGTCGATCCTGCGCGATGGTCTCTTGCCCATGGGGCGCCAGTACGCGCATCTGACGACTGATCGAGAGCTGGCGATGCAAGCGGGTCGACGCAAGTCTCCCGCTCCCGTCCTGCTGCGGGTCGATGCGGGTCGCGCGCACCGGGAAGGCATCGAGTTCTCGGAAGGCCACGACCGCGTCACGCTGGCGTTGGTCATCCCGCCGCGCTACATCACCGCAGCTGCCGAGGCCTGATCCACGGGGTGACGGTCAGTCCTCGTCGACCGCCCCCACCAGCTCCGGCGCCGTGAGCAACCGCGGCTCGTCCTCGATCGACGCCGGGTCCGCGATCACCTTCGACTCGTCGAGCAGCGACAACCGACGGGCGCTCGGCAGCACCTGCCGTTCGAGCGAGCCCACGAACCGGTTGTAGTCGACGACGGAGCCCCGGATCGAACGACCGAGCTTGTCGACGTGCCCCGCCATAGTGGACAGCCGGCCGTAGAGCTCGCGCGAGACGCGAAAGAGCTCGTGCGCCTCTTGGGAGACGACGTCCTGCTGCCACGAGAACGCGACCGTCTTCAACACGGACCACAGGGTCACGGGAGAAGCGAGTGCGATGCGCTTGCGGAAGGCGTGGTCGAGCAGGCCGGGGTCGGCGGCGAGGGCGCTCGAGATGAGCGACTCGGACGGGATGAAGGCGACGGTGAGCTCGGGGGAGGCGTCGTAGCCGGTCCAGTACTCGCGCGCGGCCAGGGCGTCGACGTGCGCGCGGAGCGCCTTGACGTGCTGCCCGATGAGCGCGTCGCGGCGGGCCCCCTCGGCTCCGGTGGCGGTCGCCGGGATCTCGGCGGCCTGCAGGTAGGCGCTGAACGGCACCTTGGCGTCGACGGCGATGGTCTTGCCGCCGGGCAGGTGCACGACCATGTCGGGTCGGGCTGTGCCGGCCGAGGTGATGACCGACGACTGCACGTCGAAGTCGACCCGCTCGAGCAACCCGGCGGCCTCGACCACGTTGCGCAGCTGCGTCTCGCCCCACACCCCGCGGGTGCTGTTCGACGACAGGGCGCTGGCCAGGGTGTCGGCCGTGGCACGCAGACGTTCCTCGGACTCGGCGGCCGACCGCAGCTGCGCGGACAGGGCGCCGTACTGCTCGCTGCGGGACTGCTCGAGCTCGGCGATCTTCGTGCGCATCACGTCGAGGGTCTGCGCGACGGGGCTGAGCGCGGACAGCACCTTCGACTCGTTCTGGTTCCGGGCGGAGTCGGCGCCGTGCATGCGCTGCACGAGGTGCTCGAGCTCGGCGGCGCGGCGTTCGAGGGAGTCGACCTGGCGGCGGTACTGGGCGTCCTGTGCGTCGAGGCGCTCCTCGGCGTCGCGGCGGACCTCGTCGAGCCGCGTGCGGAGCGCCTCGGCGCTCGCGCGCGCCGCTGCGGCGTCGACGCCGGCGCGCGACCGTGCGAGCGACCAGGCGACCACCGCACCGACGGCGATGCCGATCACGAGACCGATGACCAGGGCGAGGATCTGCATGTCGTGACCTTGGCAGGACCCACCGACACCGCGCCTCCCGGCACACCGACGCGCCCGCAGAACCGGCGTGACCGGCAACACGGGACCAGCGCAGCAGGCCTCGAATCCCATGTCATGACATTAGGGCAAACAGGGTGTACAGTCGTGAACGTCCGCCGATGAAGCCGCACGGAAGGTCCACCACGTCGCATGACGAACCCCGCTCCCCACGCCTACGACGTGATCACGATGGGACGCGTCAGCGTCGACATCTACCCGCAGCAGACCGGCCCGCTCGAAGACGTCACGACGTTCTCGAAGTCCGTCGGCGGCAGCGCGACCAACGTCGCCATCGCCGCCGCTCGCCACGGCGCGGACGCCGCGATCATCACCCGCACCGGCAACGACCCGTTCGGCCGGTACATCGCCCGCACCCTGCCGGAGTTCGGCGTCGCGAACGCCTTCGTCGAGACGGTCGAGGGGCTGAACACCCCCGTCGCGTTCTGCGAGATCTTCCCGCCGGACGACTTCCCGCTGTACTTCTACCGGGCCCCGAAGGCGCCGGACCTGATGATCACGGCGAAGTCCCTGCCGCTGCACGAGATCGAGCGGGCGAAGATCTTCTGGACCACGGTGACCGGCCTGAGCGAAGAGCCGAGCCGCAGCGCACACCACACCGCGTTCCAGGCGCGGAGCGCCGCCGACGCCCCGACAGCACTGCACACCGTCTTGGACCTGGACTACCGCTCGATGTTCTGGTCGAGCCCCGAGGCCGCGACGCGCGAGGTCGCCGTCGCCCTCGAACACGCCACGGTCGCCGTCGGCAACCGCGAGGAGTGCGAGGTTGCCGTCGGTGAGACCGACCCGGTCCGCGCTGCCGACGCCCTGCTCGAGCGCGGGGTCGAGGTCGCCATCGTCAAGCAGGGCCCCAAGGGCGTGCTGGCGAAGACCCGCGACGAGTTCGTCGAGTTCCGCCCGCACCACATCGACGTCGTCAACGGGCTCGGCTCCGGTGACGGCTTCGGCGGCGCGCTGACCCACGGCCTGCTGCAGGGCTGGGGCCTCGAGCGGATCCTCGCCTTCTGCAACGCCGCCGGCGCCATCGTCGCGACCCGGTTCGAGTGCTCGACGGCGATGCCCACGAGCGACGAGATCGAGCAGTTCCTGACCGACAACCCCGCCGAGGGAACGACGCACACGAGCACGGGTGCGACCAACACCGAGGAGAAGACCCATGCCTGAGATCAGCCCCGCTGACTTCCAGCGCCTCCGGGACATCCGCGCCGGACAGCCCGAACTGGTGCGGTCCGTGCTCGACGCTCGGCACAAGCGCTCCCTGCTCGCCGACGACGGCAAGCTCTTCATCGTCGCCGCCGACCACCCGGCACGCGGTGCCCTGGCGGTCCGGAACGACGAGTCCGCCATGGCCGACCGCTACGACCTGCTCGAGCGGCTCGTCACGGCGCTCGGTCGCCCCGGCGTCGACGGGGTGCTCGGGACGCCCGACATCCTCGAGGACCTGGCACTGCTCGGCGCCCTCGACGGCAAGGTCGTCGTCGGGTCGATGAACCGCGGCGGGCTGCGCGGCGCGACGTTCGAGATGGACGACCGCTACACCGCCTACTCGGCGCAGGCGATCAAGGACTCCGGGCTCGACTTCGCCAAGCTCCTGGTGCGCATCGCGCTCGAGGACGCGGGCACGGCCCCGACGCTCGAGGCCACGGCCCGCGCCGTCAGCGAGGCCGCCGCACTCCAGCTGCCGATCATGCTCGAGCCGTTCATGTCCGCGTGGCAGGACGGCCGGGTCGTGAACGACCTGACCGCCGACGCCGTCATCACCTCGATGGCGATCGCCGCGGGCTTGGGGGAGTCCAGCGCCTACAGCTGGTTGAAGATCCCGGTCGTCGACGACATGGAGCGGGTGATGGCGGCGACGACGCTGCCGACGCTCCTGCTCGGTGGCGACCCGTCGAGCAAGCCGCTCGAGACGTACGCCAAGTGGGCCGACGCCCTCGCACTCCCCGGCGTGCGCGGTCTGGTCGTCGGCCGGACCCTGCTCTACCCGCCGGACGGCGACGTCGCCACCGCGGTCGACGTGGCCGCCGGCCTCGTCCACACCGGGAGCGCCGGCACCGCGAACGCCGGCACCACGCACGAAGAAGCCACCACACTCGAAGGAAGCAACGCATGACCACCACGGAGACCGCCACCACCACCGTCGGCCACTGGATCGGCGGCAAGCACGTCGAGTCCGCGTCGGGCAACAGCGCCCCCGTGTACGACCCGGCCCTGGGCGTCGCGACGAAGCAGGTCGCCCTGGCGAACGAGGACGAGATCCAGGCCGCCATCGCGAGTGCCAAGGCGGCGTTCCCGGCGTGGAGCAACCTGTCGCTCACCAAGCGCCAGCAGATCCTCTTCTCGTTCCGCGAGATCCTGAACCGCGACAAGGGCGAGCTCGCCGAGATCATCACGAGCGAGCACGGCAAGGTCATCGACGACGCCCTGGGTGAGATCGCCCGTGGGCAGGAGGTCGTGGAGCTCGCGACGAACATCCCGAGCCTGCTCAAGGGCGAGTTCTCCGACCAGGTCTCGACCGGCATCGACGTGTACTCGATCCGGCAGCCGCTCGGCGTCGTGGGCATCATCAGCCCCTTCAACTTCCCGGCGATGGTGCCGCTGTGGTTCCTGCCGATCGCGATCGCCGCGGGCAACACCGTCGTGCTGAAGCCGTCCGAGAAGGACCCGAGCGCCGCCATCTGGCTCGCCGAGAAGTTCTCCGAGGCCGGTCTGCCCGACGGTGTCTTCAACGTCCTCAACGGCGACAAGCTCTCGGTCGACGGCCTGCTCACGAGCCCCGACGTCGAGTCGATCTCGTTCGTCGGGTCCACGCCGATCGCGCAGTACGTCTACGAGACCGGCACGAAGCACGGCAAGCGCGTGCAGGCCCTGGGCGGCGCGAAGAACCACATGCTGGTGCTGCCGGACGCCGACCTCGACCTGGTCGCGGACAACGCCATCAACGCGGGCTTCGGCTCCGCCGGTGAGCGCTGCATGGCGATCTCGGTCGTCGTCGCCGTCGAGCCCGTGGCGGACGAGCTCATCCAGAAGATCAAGGACCGCGCGGCCACCCTGCGCATCGGCGACGGTCGTCGCGGATGCGACATGGGCCCGCTCGTCACGAAGCAGCACCGCGACAAGGTCGCCTCGTACATCGAGGTCGCAGAGCAGGACGGTGCGGTGGTTGTGGTGGACGGCCGCACCGTCCGACCCGACGGCGACGAGAACGGCTTCTGGCTGGGCCCGACGCTGATCGACCAGGTCCCCACCACGAGCCGCGTCTACACCGAGGAGATCTTCGGCCCGGTGCTGAGCGTCGTCCGCGTCGCCACGTACGACGAGGGCCTCGAGCTCATCAACTCGGGTGCGTACGGCAACGGGACCGCCATCTTCACCAACGACGGTGGGGCGGCGCGTCGTTTCCAGCGCGACGTGCAGGTCGGCATGATCGGCATCAACGTCCCGATCCCCGTGCCGGTCGCGTACTTCTCGTTCGGCGGCTGGAAGAACTCGCTGTTCGGTGACCACAAGGCGTACGGCGCCGACGGCGTGAGCTTCTTCACCCGCCAGAAGGCGATCACGAGCCGCTGGCTCGACCCGTCGCACGGCGGCATCAACCTCGGCTTCCCGTCGAACAACTGAGCCGCAGCATGGCGAACGAACAGCACGAGCACGACCAGTGGTTCATCCCGAAGGGGAGCCGGCCGGAGGCCGGCTGGACCGACGTCGTCGACGGTCGCATCGCAGGATGGGCGCACACCGGGCTCCGGACCGGCACCCTGACGGACGGTGACCCGACCGGTACGCGCGAGTTGCGCCTCCCGGCCGACGCCGTGGAACGCATCGTCGTGCCGCTCGCCGGGTCGTTCCACGTGACCCACGCGGGCGCCGCCGGTGACGGCGAGCAGGCCCTGCAGGGGCGCGCGAGCGTCTTCGAGGGCCCCACCGACGTCCTGTACCTGGGGTCCGGCACCGCGGCGACGATCACCGGCGCAGGCCGGTTCGCGGTCGCCGAGGCGCCCACCGACACCGTCAAGCCGACCACGTACGTGGCCCGGCAGGACGTGCCGGTGGAGCTCCGCGGTGCCGGGCAGTCCAGCCGCCAGGTGCACAACTTCGGCACCCCGGCCGCACTCGATGCCGACAAGTTCATCGTGTGCGAGGTGATCACGCCGGCCGGCAACTGGTCGTCGTACCCGCCGCACAAGCACGACACGAACGTGCCGGGCCAGGAGTCGAACCTCGAGGAGATCTACTACTACGAGTCCGCGGTGGCCCGCGGCGTCTCGGCTCCGACCACCGCCGACCCGTTCGCGCTGCACCGCACGTACGCATCGGACGACCGTCCGATCGACGAGTTCCGCGAAGTGCGCACCGGCGACGTCGCGCTGGTGCCGCACGGCTGGCACGGCCCCGCCGTCGCTGCTCCGGGCTACGACATGTACTACCTGAACGTGATGGCCGGGCCCGACCCGGAGCGCGTCTGGAACATCACCGACGACCCGGCGCACGGCTGGGTCCGCCAGGTGTGGGAGAGCGAGCAGCTCGACCCGCGCCTGCCCTACGAAAGGAAGCAGGCGTGACCACCACCACGCGCCGGATGACCGTCGGCCAGGCACTCGTCGAGTTCCTGGCGAACCAGTGGACCGTCGACGGCGACGTCCGCGAATGCACCATCCCGGGGATCTTCGGCATCTTCGGGCACGGCAACGTCGCCGGCGTCGGACAGGCCATCAAGCAGCTCCACGTCGAACAGCCCGGCCTGCTGCCGTACCACCAGGCCCGCAACGAGCAGGCGATGGTGCACGAGGCCGTCGGCTTCGCCCGCATGCACCGCCGCCGTGCGACCTTCGCCGCGACGGCGTCGGTCGGCCCGGGCGCCGCGAACATGCTCACCGCCGCGGCGCTCGCGACGACGAACCGGCTGCCCGCGCTGCTCCTGCCGTCGGACACGTTCGCGACGCGGACCACCGACCCGGTGCTCCAGCAGATCGAGCTGCCGCACGACACCTCGATCCAGGTGACGGACGCGTTCCGTCCGCTGTCGCGCTACTTCGACCGCGTCGAGCGCCCCGAGCAGCTGTTCTCGATCGCCCTCGCCGCGATGCGCGTGCTCACCGACCCGGCCGAGACCGGTGCCGTGACGATCGCTCTGCCCGAGGACGTGCAGGCCGAGGAGTTCGACGTCCCCGTCGCGTTCCTGCAGCCGCGCGAGTGGCACATCCGTCGGCCGCTGCCCGAGCACGGGCCGCTGGCGCGTGCGGTCGCCGCCATCCGGGGCGCGCAGCGTCCGGTGATCGTCGCGGGCGGTGGCGTGCTGTACTCCGGCGCGGAGCGCGAGCTCGCGGCCTTCGTCGAGGCCACCGGCATCCCGGTCGGCACCTCGCAGGCCGGCGGTGGCTCGCTCGTCTGGGACCACCCGCAGTACCTCGGTGGCATCGGCGCGACCGGCACGGCCGCCGCGAACGCGGTCGCCGCGCAGGCGGACGTCGTGATCGGGATCGGCACGCGCTACAGCGACTTCACGACCGCGTCGCGGACCGCGTTCCAGAACCCGGACGTCACGTTCGTGAACGTCAACGTGGCCGCGTTCGACGCGTACAAGCACGGTTCGCAGCTGCCGCTGATCGCGGATGCCCGGGAGGCCCTGGTCGCGTTGACCGCGGCGCTCGCGTCGTCCGGGTCGTCACCCGCAGAGCCCGCGTTCGTCGTCGACGCCGCCTACGCTGCGGAGATCGCGTCGCTGAAGGCGGCGTGGGACGCAGCCGTCGACGGCGCGTTCGCGCCGTCCGGCGCCGACCTGCCCGGTCAGCCGGAGATCATCGGCGCCGTGCAGGCGGTGTCCGACCCGCGCGACGTCGTCATCCAGGCGGCCGGCTCGCTGCCCGGCGACCTGCACAAACTCTGGCGCGTGCAGGACGCCCTCGGCTACCACGTCGAGTACGCGTTCTCGTGCATGGGCTACGAGATCGCCGGCGGCATCGGCGTCCGTCGTGGCGCCCCGGACCGCGACGCGATCGTCATGGTCGGCGACGGCAGCTACCTCATGCTGCACACCGAGCTCGTCACCGCCGTGGCCGAGGGCATCAAGATCATCGTCGTGCTCATCCAGAACCACGGGTACGCGTCGATCGGGCACCTGTCCGAGACCGTCGGGTCCGAGCGCTACGGCACGAAGTACCGCTACCTGGACGAGACGCAGTCGTTCGACAACGGCGACCCGCTGCCCGTCGACCTCGCGGCGAACGCGCGGTCGTACGGCGTCGACGTGATCGAGGTCCAGCCCGGCCCGGACAGCATCGAGGACCTCAAGGCCGCGCTGCGTCAGGCGAAGGCGAACGACCACACCACCCTCGTGCACATCAACTCGGACCCGCTGGTCTACGCCCCCGAGGGCGACGGCTGGTGGGACGTGCCGGTCGCGCAGACCTCGACGCTGTCGAGCACGCAGACCGCCCGCGCCGAGTACGAGCAGCAGGTCGCCGCCCAGCGCCCGCTGCTCGGCTGAGCACCACCGTCCACCACACGCACCACACCCAGAGAGCAGACGACGACGTCATGACCGACACCGCCACCGCAACCGACGCCATCCGGATCGGCACCGCCCCCGACTCGTGGGGCGTCTGGTTCCCCGACGACCCCAACCAGGTGCCGTGGAAGCGCTTCCTCGACGAAGCGGCCGCCGCCGGGTACGAGTGGATCGAGCTCGGACCGTACGGCTACCTGCCGACCGACCCGTCGCAGCTGTCGGACGAGCTCGAGTCGCGCGGGCTGAAGCTCTCCGCCGGCACGGTGTTCACCGGCTTCCACAAGGGCGAGGACCAGTTCCAGCGTGCCTGGGACCAGGCCGTGGCGGTCGCGGGTCTGGCGGCGAAGCTCGGCGCCCAGCACCTCGTGACGATCCCGGACCTGTGGCGCTCGGACGCCACGGAAGAGGTCCTCGAGTCGCGCACCCTGACCGACGAGCAGTGGGACCGCCTCGGCAAGGGCCACGACCAGCTCGGCAAGGCGCTGCTCGAGGAGTACGGCGTCCACCAGCAGTTCCACACGCACGCGGACAGCCACGTCGGCACCTACAAGGAGACCGTGCGGTTCCTGTCGGAGACGGATCCGGCGTACACGAACCTCTGCCTCGACACCGGCCACTTCGCGTACTACGGCGGCGACAACCTCAAGCTCATCGCCGCGCACCCGGAGCGCATCGGCTACCTGCACCTCAAGCAGGTCGACACCGACCTGCTGTTCGACGTGCTGAAGAACGACGTGCCGTTCGCCACCGCCGTGTCGCAGGGGATCATGACCGAGCCGCCGCACGGTACCCCCGAGCTCGGCCCGATCATCGAGGCCGTCGCGATGATCAACCCGGACGTCTTCGGCATCGTCGAGCAGGACATGTACGGCTGCTCGGTCGACGCCCCCGGCCCGATCGCCGAGCGCACCTTCCAGCACATCTTCGGTTCCACGTCCGCCGCCCGCGTGTCCTGACCGGCCCCAACAGCCGTCCACGCAGCGTCATCTACCCCAGGAGCACCGCCATGAGCACCACTGACAACCTCCGCGTCGCCGTCGTCGGCGCGGGCGCCATGGGCAGCGACCACATCCGTCGCATCACCTCGACCATCGCCGGCGCGGACGTCGTCGCGATCGTCGACCCCGACACCGGCCGCGCGACCGCCGCCGCGGCGAAGGCGCCCGGCGCGATCACCGCGGCATCGTTCGAGGAGGCGCTCGACGCCACCCCGATCGACGCCGTCATCGTCGCGACGCCCGGCTTCCTGCACGAGCCGGTCCTGGTGCCGGCGATCGAGCGCGGTCTCGCCGTCCTGTGCGAGAAGCCGCTCACGACCTCGGCCGAGGACTCGTTGCGGATCGTCGAGCTCGAGCAGGCGACGTCCGTCCGTCCGAAGATCCAGGTCGGCTTCATGCGCCGCTTCGACAAGGGCTACCAGGAGCTGCGCGCGCTGCGGGAGTCCGGGGCCAACGGTGCCCTGCTCGCGCTGCACCACGCGCACCGCAACCCGACCACGCCGCCGAACTTCAGCGAGTCGATGCTCATCCACGACTCGGTGATCCACGAGATCGACATCATCCCGTTCATCACGGGCGAGGCGATCACGAGCGTCGAGGTCAAGAAGCCCCGCAAGAACTCGCTGGCGCCGGCCGACCTGCCCGAGCCGCAGTTCGTGCTGTTCACCACCGAGTCCGGCACCATGGCGATCGTCGAGATCAACGTGAACGCCCAGTTCGGCTACCAGGTCACGACCGACGCGGTGTTCGAGTCCGGGGTCGCGTACATCGGCCGCGAGACCTCGCTCACCCTCGTGTCGCAGGGCGTCTCCGGCCAGGGCGTCACCCCGTCGTTCGTCGAGCGCTTCGGTGCCGCGTACGACGAGGAGGTGCAGCGCTGGGTCGACGCCGCGCGCGCCGGTGGCATCGACGGCCCGAGCGCCTGGGACGGGTACACCGCCTCGGTCGTCGCCGAGGTCGCCGTGCGCGCGCAGCAGTCCGGTGCGCTCGAGCAGGTTGCCTACGCCACCGCGAAGCCCGCGTTCTACGAGACGGCCTGATCGATGCCGAAGATCGCGCTCGACCCCACGCCGTACCACCACGACCTGTCGCTGCTGGAGTTCCCGCAGAAGGTCGCCGACCTCGGCTACGAGTACCTGCAGCTCACCCCGCACAAGGACTTCATCCCCTTCTACCGGCACCCCACGGCCGACGACGACCTCGTCGACGCGTTCGCCGCGGCGTGCACGACGGCCGGGGTCCAGGTCGCGTCGGTCCTGCCCGTCCTGCGCTGGGCCGGCCCGGACAAGGAGGCCCGCGAGGCCGCCGTCAAGAAGTGGAAGCGGGTGATCGAGATCACGAAGCGCCTGGGCGTGGACACGATCAACACGGAGTTCTCCGGCCGCCCCGAGCGTGCCGAGGAGTCCGAGGACCAGTTCCACTGGGCGATGGAGGAGCTCCTGCCGATCATCGAGGACTCCGGCATCCGGGTCCTCATCGACCCGCACCCCGACGACTTCGTCGAGGACGGGCTCGAGGCGCTCCGGGTGATCCGCGGGCTGAACTCGAAGAGCATCGGCTTCGTCTACGTCGCCTGCCACACGTTCCACTACGGCGGCAACATGGACGAGATCATCGACGCTGCGGGCGACTCACTGCAGCTCGTGCACGTCGCCGACGCCTACGACCACCACCGGTCGCACGGCCTGCGCTACATCACCAACCCGCCCGGCAACCCGGTCCGCGTGCACCAGCACCTGCCGGTCGGCCAGGCGGACGTCGACTTCGACGCCTTCTGGGCCGCCCTCGACCGGGTCGGCTTCACGGCGCGCGAGGACACCGTCGCGGTGTCGAGCGTCTTCGCCGAGGACGAGAACGCCGACCAGGTCTCGCGCTTCCAGCTCGACACGATCAAGAAGGGACTCACACGATGACCGACACCCTCTCGTCACCGGCGATCACCGACGCCGACGTCCGACCCGTCACGCTGCAGGCCGCGTCGCAGACCGCGACCGCCCTGTGGAACGACTCCGCCGACCCGCGCGAACTGTCCACCGCGATCCACGAGTACGGCGCCGTCGGGGCGACCTGCAACCCGGTGATCGCGTACACCTGCATCAAGCAGGACCCGGAGACCTGGGTGCCGCGCATCCGCGAGATCGCCGCGGAGCACCCGACCGCGGGGGAGTCCTGGATCGGTTGGAAGGCCGTCGAGGAGCTCTCCATCGCGGCGGCCGAGCAGCTGCTGCCCGCGTTCGAGGCATCAGGGGGCCGCAACGGTCGCCTGTCGATGCAGACCGACCCACGCTTCCACCGCGACGCCGATGCCCTGGTCGAGCAGGCCGTGCGGTTCTCGCAGCTCGCCCCGAACATCATCGTGAAGATCCCCGCCACAAAGGTCGGCATCGCCGCGATCGAGGAGGCCGCCTACCGCGGGGTCTCGATCAACGCGACGGTGTCCTTCACGGTGCCGCAGGTCGTCGCCGTCGGTGCGGCCATCGAGCGTGCGCTCGACCGTCGTGCCGCTGACGGCCTGCCCGACCAGGAGTTCGGCCACGTCGTCACGCTGATGGCCGGCCGGTTCGACGACTGGCTGAAGACCGTCGTCAAGCGGGACCACGTCATGGTCGACCCCGGCATCCTCGAGTGGGCCGGCGTCGCCGCGGTGAAGAACGCCTACCGGGTGTTCCAGGAGCGTGGCTTCCGGTCGCGCGTGCTCGTCGCCGCCTTCCGCAACGCGCTGCAGTGGTCGGAGTTCCAGGGCGGAGACCTCGTCGTCTCGCCGCCGTTCCAGTGGACGAAGGACATCAACGCGAACGCGTTCCCGTTCCGTCCGGACGCCATCCACGACGAGGTGCCGGCCGACGTCATCGCGGCCCTGCGTGCCGCGACGCCCGAGTTCGCGCGCGGGTACGACGTCGACGGCATGACGATCGACGAGTTCGACCGGTTCGGGGCCACGGTGACGACGCTGCGCCAGTTCCTCGACGCCGACGCGCAGCTCGACGCCCTGGTCCGCGACATCATCGTCCCCGCCGCATGACCGCCGTGGACACCGCTGCACCGGACAGCATCGGCGTCGGTCTCATCTCGGTCGGCTGGATGGGGCGGCTGCACTCCCGCGCCTACCGCGCCCTGCCGGACCACTTCCCGGAGCTCGGCGTGCACCCCCGGCTCGTCGTCGCCGCGGACCCGATCGAGGCCGCTCGCGACCAGGCCGTCACCCGCCTGGGCTACGAGCGGGCCGTTGCCGACTACCACGAGGTCCTCGCCGACCCGGCCGTCGACGTCGTTTCGATCTGCTCGCCGAACTTCCTGCACCGCGAGATGGCGGTCGCTGCTGCCGAAGCGGGCAAGCCGTTCTGGATCGAGAAGCCGATGGGCCGCTACGCCAGCGACTCGCGTGAGATCCACGAGGCCGTGCAGCGCGAAGGCGTCATCACGAGCGTCGGGTTCAACTACCGGCACGCCCCGGCGATCGAGCGGGCCCGCGAACTCGTCCGCAGCGGCCGCCTCGGCCGCATCACGAACGTGCGCGGGTCGCTGCTCGCCGACTACTCGTCCGACCCCGCAGCACCGCTGACCTGGCGTTTCGAGCGGGAGCGTGCCGGTTCGGGCGTGCTCGGCGACCTGCTCTCGCACGGCCTCGACCTGGCGCAGTACGTCGTCGGTCGGATCGCCAGCGTGAGCGCGTTGGCCGAGACGTTCATCCAGGAGCGCCCGAAGCCGGCCGCGGGCATCGTCGACCGGAGCGCCGCAGCCACCGGCGAGCTCGGCCGCGTCGAGAACGAGGACTACGCAGCCCTGCTCTTCCGCTTCGAGGACGGCGCCGTCGGCACCATGGACTCGAGCCGCGTCATGCGGGGACCGCACGCCGAGTACACGCTCGAGATCTACGGCACCAAGGGTTCGGTGCGGTGGGACTTCCAGCGTCTCAACGAGCTCGAGGTGTACCTCGACGGCCAAGAGGTCGACGGCTACGCCACGCACTACGTCGCCTCGGGTGACGGCGAGTTCGCGCGCTTCCAGCCCGGCGCCGGCACGGCCATGGGCTACGACGACCTGAAGACGATCGAGGCCGCCCAGTTCATCGCGAGCGTCCGCCGCGGGGAGCAGCTCGCCCCGTCCGTCGCCGACGGACTGGCCGCTGCGTCGATCGTCGAGGCGGCCGAGGCGTCCCTCGCCGACGGCGCGTGGCACGACGTCGCGCGCGTCGATGGGCCGCTCACCTACGCGGCGGCGACCCCCGTGCTCTAGACGGTCGCGGACCACGGACGGGAGGCGCGGTGCCAGCTGGCACCGCGCCTCCAGTCCGTCTGTTGCTGCGCCTCGGTCCATGTTAGTTTGTCAGGACAAAGTCCCGAACTGCAGGAGGCACCATGCCGCTCGTCCGTATCGACCTCGCCACCGGCCGCACGCCGCAGGCGGTGCGCGCCATCGCCGACGCGATCCACCAGGCCATCGTCGACGTGTACGCGATCCCCGTGCGCGACCGGTTCCAGGTGATCACCGAGCACCCGGCGCAGCAGATCATCGCCGAGGACGCCGGCCTCGGGTTCGAGCGCACCGAGGGCGTCGTCATGATCCAGGTCTTCACGCAGCGCGGGCGCACCGACGACGCGAAGACGGCGCTGTACGCGGCCATCCACGACGCCCTGGCGGCGATCGGTGTCGCGTCCGAGGACGTCTTCATCGGCTACGTCGAGAACGGCCCGCAGGACTGGTCGTTCGGCTTCGGCCGCGCCCAGTACGTGACCGGCGAGCTCGGCGTGCCCGCCCTCGCCTGAGCGCCCGCGCGAGCCCGCCCGTCCCGACCGTCCGCCCCGAGGTTCCGAGATCTCGGCATCTCGAGGCGTTCGGCGGCCATCCGTGGAACCTCGGCGTCACTCGTGCGGCAGGTCGTGGAACCTCGACGTCAGACCGGCAGCGCGAACCGCCTACTTGTCGACGAGGGTGACCTCGAACGAGTAGCGGTCGGGGCGGTAGCAGTGCACGCCGTACTCGACCGCGCGGCCCGAGGCGTCGTACGCGGTGCGGCTCATGGTGAGCACGGGGTCGCCGTCCTCGATCTCGAGCAGACCGGCCTCTTCGTCGGTGACCGCGCGGGCACCGATCCGCTGCTTCGCCACCCGCATCGTCACACCGCGACCGCGGAGCAGCTGGTACAGACCGTGGTCCTGCAGGTCCTGGTCGGAGATCTCGAGGAACTCCGGCGGCAGGTAGTTCTCGAGGATCGCCATCGGGACGTCCTCGGCGAACCGCACGCGACGGATGTGCGCGACGATCGTGCCGGGCTCGATGCTGAGGGCTGCGGCGACCTCGTCCGAGGCAGGGACGTCGTTGCGCTCGAGGAGCTTCGTCGCCGGTGCCTGTGACCCCTGGGCCAGGTCGTCGTACAGGCTCGTGAGCTCGACCTTGCGGGTCACCGGGCCGTGCACGACCTGCGTGCCGATGCCGCGGCGGCGGACGAGCAGACCCTTGTCGACGAGGTCCTGGATCGCCCGGCGGATCGTCGGGCGGGACAGCCCGAGGCGCTCGCCGAGCGCGATCTCGTTCTCGAGACGGGCGCCGGGAGGCATCACACCGGAGCGGATCGACTCCTCGATGCGCGAGGCCACCTGGAAGTAGAGGGGCATGGGACCCGACCGGTCCAGGTCCATGAACAGGTCGGACGGCAGCTGGCCTTCGTTGGTCATCGCGGTCCTTCGGGGAATTGCGGGTTCGGCAGCGATGCCGAGGGATTGTCGTGACAATACCATCGGGTGCCCTGCGCCCCGGTGTGCCACTCCCGTCAGCGCTCGACCGCAGCCTTCAGCTTGGCGAGGCCCTTCTCGAAGTCGCCACCGAGGAACTTGTCCATGTTGACGAACACACCCATCACGCGCGACATCAGGTTCTGCGGGCTCGTCATCGACCAGACGACCCGCGTGCCGCCTTCTCGCTCGAGCTCGTCGAGCCGGAACGCGACCGCGCTCGACGACCGGAACGGTGCGGTGAACTGCAGGTCGACGTCGACCTCGGCGGCATCGACCCGAGTGATCGCCATGGCACCGGCACCGGCCTTTCGGTTGCCCTTCCAGGCGTACGTCGAGCCGACCGTCCCCGGTTCACCGGTGTACGTCCGCTGCAGCGCGGGATCCTGCCCCTCCCACGGCGACCACTCGACCCAGCGGTGCAGGTCCGCCAGGTACGGGGTGATGTCCGCGGCGCGAGCCGTGATGACGGTCTCGCGTTCGATCGTGGTGGGAGCAGCCATGCGCTGAGCGTAGTGCTGCGGTCGAGGCGGCGACAGGGACCTTCGGCCCGGCCGGGCCGGCGCGGTCAGCTCAGTCGGCGAAGACCATCGGGCGGTTCGACAGCCGCGGCTGCGGCGTCGACGCCTTGGGCTTCTCGGCACGGGCCCGGACCGGGGCGATCGTCACGCGGGTCGCTGCCCCCAGGGCCTCGACCGTGTCGGTGCCGTGGTGGCCGGCGGCGTGGATGACGATCGCGGCGCACGCCTCGGCATCGGCGGCGGCGTCGTGGTGCTGGAAGCCCTCGAACCCGGCGGCCATCGCGGCGACCGGCAGTCGGTAGGAGTCGAGCGTGTAGGTCTTGCGGGCGACCGCGAGCGAGCACATCGAGTGGTGTTCGGCGAGGTCGATGCCGGTGGCCGAGCAGCCGCCGGCGATGACGCCCATGTCGAACCGGGCGTTGTGCGCGACCAGGACGTCACCCTCGGCGAAGGCCACCAGGTCGGGGTACTGCTGCTCCCACGTCTTCGCGTGCACGACGTCCTCGGCGACGATCCCGTGGATCCGGGTGTTCCACTCGAGGAACGCGTCGTGTCCGAACGGCGGGCGGATGAACCACGACGCCCGGTCGACGACCCGGCCCGCGCGGACCTTGACGAGTCCGACGGAGCACGCACTGGCGGGCGAGCTGTTCGCGGTCTCGAAGTCGATCGCGGTGAAGTTCAACGGCACGGTTCCGATCGTCGCACGGGGCGCCGACATAGCCGGAAGCCGCCTCGGCGTTGCGGCCGGACGCTCAGCGGCGTCGTGCCGAGCGGGAGCTGCTGCGCCGGCGTCGTGCCGTCGCGCGCCAGGTCGCCGTCCGACGGGCTCGTTCGCGCTTCCAGTAGGGGGCCAGCAGGGTGCCCACCATCTCGAAGGCCACCGCGACGCCGTCCAGACGCCAGCGCAGCGGCAGGCGCTCGACGTGTTCGGTGAGTCCGGCGGTCAGGTCGCCCGTGATGACCGGGAAGCCGGAGTCCCGGGGGAGCGGGATCCCGCGGAACCGGTCCTCTTCGGCGTAGTCGATCGTGTCGTCCTCGGGGTCGTAGACGACCAGGACGTCCGCCTCGAGCTCGGCCATCGCGTCGTGCAGCTGCTCGAGCGCAGCGCGGGAGGCCTGCTCGAGTGCGGCGAGGGTCTCCGGTGCGAAGCGCTGCCGCAGCGCCGGCGCTCCCATGCCCACCGAGTGCACACCGCGCTCGTCGCGTTCGAACCACATCGACGTCCTCCTGTTCCGTCGCCCGGTCCGGACGACGGGGACCACGCTGCCAGAAGCCGTCGTGGCGCGTTCCGCGCGGTAGCGTGCGCGCATGGGGAACGACGGAGACGGTCGGCCGCTCGTGCTGGTGCTCGCCGGGGCCGGCTACGGGCAGCAGGCACCGTTGCTGTGGTGGTCACAGGCCATCGCGTCGGCGGCCGGGTGCGAGGTGGTGGCACCGGCCTGGATCATCGACGCCGACGCCGGGGCCGACCCGGTGGCGTTCGTCGAGGCCGCGATCGGGGCTGCGCTGGACGATCGCCTGCCCGACCTGGTCATCGCGAAGTCGTTCGGGTGCTTCGCGCTGCCGTGGGCGATCCGGAACGGCGTCCCCGGGGTCTGGCTCACGCCGGTCCTCACGCACGACGACGTGGCCACGGCGCTCGCCGCCGCCACCGATGCGCACGACGCGATCGGGGGTGGAGGCGACACCATGTGGCGGCCCGAGCGGGTCTCGGGGACTGCTCCGCGCCTCCAGACCGTCGACCGTGCCGACCATTCGCTGCAGGTGGCCGGCGACTGGCGGCGCTCGCAGCGGCTGCAAGCCGACGTCTTCGACGTCGTCGAGCGTCGCATCACCGCCCTGCGGCCCCGGATGGGCGGGTCGCCACCGCTGGACTGACGGACGGACTGGAGGCCCGGGTCGGCTCCGACAGGCCGCCGCCGGTAGGCTGTTCTTCCGTGGCTCTCACCATCGGAATCGTCGGTCTCCCGAACGTCGGCAAGTCGACCCTGTTCAACGCCCTGACCAAGAACCAGGTCCTCGCCGCGAACTACCCGTTCGCGACGATCGAGCCGAACGTCGGGGTGGTGAACCTGCCCGACTCGCGGCTCGACCAGCTCGCCGAGCTCTTCCACTCGGAGAAGACCGTGCCCGCGCCGGTGTCGTTCGTCGACATCGCCGGCATCGTCAAGGGCGCGAGCGAAGGTGAGGGGCTCGGCAACAAGTTCCTCGCCAACATCCGCGAGGCCGACGCCATCGCGCAGGTCGTCCGCGGCTTCACCGACGACGACGTCGTGCACGTCGCCAACAAGGTGTCCCCGAAGGACGACCTCGAGGTCATCAACACCGAGCTGATCCTCGCCGACATGGAGACGATCGACAAGGCTCTGCCGCGGTACGAGAAGACCGTGAAGCTCAAGCAGGCCGAGCCGATCGTGCTCGAGACCGCTCGCGAGGCCCGTGCCGCGCTCGAGCAGGGCACCCTGCTGTCCGCGACGAAGATCGACCTCGCGCCGATCGCCGAGCTCGGACTCCTGTCCGCCAAGCCCTTCATCTTCGTGTTCAACGTCGACGAGGCGATCCTGACCGACGACGCCCGCAAGGCCGAGCTGGCCGCGCTGGTCGCCCCCGCACAGGCAGTGTTCCTCGACGCCCAGGTCGAGTCGGAGCTCATCGACCTCGACCCCGCCGACGCCGCCGAGCTGCTCGAGTCGACCGGGCAGACCGAGTCCGGGCTCGACCAGCTCGCCCGCATCGGGTTCGACACCCTCGGGCTGCAGACCTACCTGACGGCCGGCCCGAAGGAAGCCCGCGCGTGGACGATCGGCAAGGGGTGGAAGGCACCCCAGGCTGCCGGCGTCATCCACACCGATTTCGAGAAGGGCTTCATCAAGGCCGAGGTCATCTCGTTCGTCGACCTGGTCGAGACCGGCTCCATCGCCGAGGCCCGCGCTGCCGGCAAGGCCCGCATCGAGGGCAAGGACTACGTCATGCAGGACGGCGACGTGGTGGAGTTCCGCTTCAACAACTGACCTCGCCGCGCGTGCGCCAGGATGAGCGCATGACGAACCCACAGGCAGGTTGGTACGACGACGGTTCCGGCACCATGCGGTGGTGGGACGGTTCTGCGTGGACCGAGCAGGTGCAGCCGCCAGCACCCGCGGCGTCCGGCATCGGTGGGGTGATCGGTCGGATCCAGGCCGAGGCCGCCGCGGGCGGACAGCCTCGCCCGGCTCAGAACGGCATGAGCTACGTGGTCCTGCAGGTGGTGCTGCGGGAGAAGTTCTTCGGCACGGGTTCCGGCAACCTCACCGAGTTGGAGAAGGCGATCAACGCGCAGGCTGCGCTCGGCTACCGGCTCCACACGATCACGACGGCTTCGTCGGGCAGCACGGGGTTCGGTGGCGGAGATCGACTGCAGGCCACCATGGTGTTCGAGCGGATCAACTGAGCACCCAGGACCGGCTGATGGCGCACATGGTCAGAGCGGCACAGCTTCGTCGAGGACGTGTGCGAAGTGCTCGTCCTCTTCGATGTCATCGGTGAGGACATCGACCTCGAACCCGGTGATGTGCTCGACCACGTGGGCAAATCCGCCGAGGTCGAACAGCGAAGCCACGGGCGTCAGGCTGACCAAGAGGTCGATGTCGCTGTGATCGGTGTCGTGACCTCGAACACCCGCGAGAACCCGATGTCCTCGCGCGCAGCACGGATGAGTTCCGCGGCGCGGTCGATTCGCGTCGTCGCTTCCTCCACGATCATCGACTGTAGGAGGATCGTGTCGGCTTCGGGAGGGAGCTGAGGGGCTAGATTCAGACCGTCCGAATGCCGAGGAGGCCCCCATGTCGTACGTCGTCGACTTCGTGAACGTGTCCACGGTGGGTCTGGAGTCCTCGCCGGTCGCCGACGCACTCGCCGGGCTCCGGGCCAACGAGGCGCGGTACTTCGCGAACAAGTACGACCACGTGTTCACCACGCACGCCGCAGCTGACGTGCCGGACCTCGTCGAGTACGTGCGGCGGGTGCTCGAGGAGGAGCGCGGGCTGGTCATCGCGTCACCACCGCTCGAAGCGACGGAAGCGCTCGTCGACGGCGTGCGCTGGACGTACGTGTTCTACGAGTCCGGTCTCGCGATCAACGTGCTCTACACGCTCGAACCGGGCGGCAAGCGTGCGGTCGGCTTCAAGCTGTCCGACGGCATGGACGTGCCCGAGGAACTCGCCGACAAGTTCAAGTTCGCACGGCAGAAGTCGAAGCTCGCTGGCACGATCCGCGGCTCGTTCTTCGTCGTGAAGGGCGAGTACTGACGTCGTGAAGTTCCCGTGCATGCGAAATGTTTGGTACGGCGGGCTACGCTGATCGACCCTGGTCACCACGAACCGGTGATGAAGGGAGGGGCATGGGCTATGGCGGCGACTCTGGTGAAGACTGCGGTGATGCACGGCCTGTACGTCGGGTTCACGGGGGACAGCTCTCGAGCGCGGGCGATGCGGGAGCTGTTGAACGAGAAGCGGGCGTCAGCGGCACAGCGGGCGGCAGCCGAGGAGAGGCGGACGCCGACGTCCTCAACATCGCTGCAACGGAGATGTTCAGTGGACCGGTAGCGTCGCCGCGCGTCCTGGCCGAGTACGAGCGGCTCGTTCCAGGAGCGGCCGAGCGGATGATCGGCTGCCACCTCCGCTCCGAAGCCGTCGCTGCTGACGCCGTCGAGCGTCTGAGCAGAGCGGAGGCAGTCGCCGTCTTGACGGGTGTCATCGGGGCGCAGGTGCTCACCGTCGGAGCGCTCATCGCGGGGGCGATCCTCATCTCGGCCGGTCACACCGTCGGAGCGCTCGCAGCGATTGTGCCCGGCGTGCTCGGGGCGGCATCGCAGGTCGTCGCTGCGGCCCGTCGAGGTGTGTGACCGTCGCACGGCCGGTCGCAGGTACGACGAAGCGCCGCCGGGTAGCCCGGCGGCGCTTCGCGTTCGTACTGGTGGAGCCTAGGCCGCGAGGGCCATGTCGCCCGCGTGCACGGACTGTGCCTGCAGCAGAGTGCGGCTGGCCTCGCCCGCCCAGGAGCGGCCCGGGACGGTCCAGCCGGCCTCGCCGACGGCGTCCAGACGGGTGCCGCGGGTGACGAAGGTCTGCAGGTCGTCGGCCGCGATGCGGACGAGGTACTCGCGCTGCGAGCGGTCGTCACGCACGGGGAACTCGGCGATGCGGTCCGGGGTGATCGTCGGGGCCGCGAGCGCGGTCCCGAACACGGTGATTCGTTCGTTGCTGGTCATGGTGCTGTACTTCCTGGTCATTCGGCGCCAGGGCGACTCGGTGTCGGCGGACGTCTCAGTCCGGCGCGACGCATCGAGTGCGGGGCGCGCACGTCGAGTTTCAACGTGCTGCTGATCCGTTCGGATCAAGCGGGGGTCTCGCTTGGAATGCGACTCGGGTGAGTCGGTGTCGAGACGTTGGTGTGCGCGAGTCAGATGGGTTCGCGGCAGTGCACCAACCAAGAACTATACGCACTCGAAGCGAAGAAGTCCAGCGACGGCCGGAAGACGGTTCAGGAGGCCAGGAACGCGTCCCAACGGGCGCCACCGGCAGCCACGTTGCCGGAGCCGTCGAGTCGTCCAGCGGCGGAGGCCGGCTTGCGCGAAGCCTGCGCGTGGATCAGTTCGTCGAACGAGCCGGAGAACCCGAGGCGGGGCAGTGCGGTGGCGACGGCGTGCAGATCGTCGGTGGACCACCGGGAGAACCCGGCACCGGAGACGTCGAGCGAGGTGGCGACCTCGAGCAGGTGCCCCTCCACATCCAGCGCGGGGTCGACGGAGGTCCACATGTGCCGCTCGATGACCTCACCGACGCGTCGAGCGCGGGCTGCGTCCCACCCGGCGCCGAGGGCGAAGACGGAGCCCACGGCGCCGCCGGCGTCTTCGAACGGCACGGCGTGGGCGTCAAACGACGGTGTCACGCCGAGGTCGTGCAGCATCGTGGCGACGAAGAGCAGCTCGCGGTCGGGCTCGAGGTCGACGGTCGGTGCGAGCAGGACCGCCCACGCCCACGAGCGCAGGCAGTGGTTCACCAGCGCGGGGGAGGACCAGGTGCGGACGACGTCCAACGCCCGTGCGGCGACTGGGGAGGGCGGGGTGAGCAGGGCTTCGACGTCGAGCGGCATGGCACGACAGTAGCGGTGCGACGGAGCCGTAACGGCACGGAAACGTGCCGGGCCCGAGCCGGAAACAGCGCACCGTTAGCTTTCGGATCACTGAGTACCCGCTCAGCACCCGACCTCCTCCCGAAGGACCTGCACCCATGCAGCACCGCCTCCGGCTGCGCCCCCGCGCGACGATCGTGTCCTCGACACTCGTCGCCGCCGGGGCGATCGGCCTCGCCGCCCTGACCGCCGCACCGGCACAGGCAGCACCGACCGCGACGACCGCGACCATCGACGCCCCCACCACCGCGACCGTCGGCACCGCGTTCGACGTCGACCTCACGATCCCGGCGACGACCGACGTCTACGCGTTCGAGATCACGCTCGACGCCGACGCGGACTCTGTGTCGTACGTGGAGGACAGCGTCACCGGCCCCGACGGCGGCTTCGACAGCGTCGAGCAGGACGGCGACGCCCTGACGATCGTGCACACCCGCCTCGGGACCTCCCCGGCGCTCAGCGGCGACCTCGCTGCCTCGATCGGCCTGACGCCGACCGCACCGGGCAGCGTCGACCTGGCGGTCACGAGCATCACGCTCGTCGGCTCCGACGGCACCTCGACGACCCTGACCGACCCGGCGAGCACCTCGATCTCGATCGCTGCAGCGGCGACGGCCACGCCGACGCCCACCCCGACGGCCACGCCCACCCCGGGCGCCACCGCCACGGCCGATCCGGGCGCCGGCGCGGGCGACCCCGATCCGACGGCCACGGCCGGCCCGAGCGACCCCTCCGACCCGACCAACGGCGCCACCGCCGTGGCCGCAGCTGGTGGCGACCGTCCGACCGGCGGCGAACTCGCCTGGACCGGCGCCGACGTCGCCCCGTGGATCGCCGCATCGCTGGCCCTCCTCGCCGCCGGCGGGACCCTGATCACCCTGCGTGCGCGCCGCGCCCGCCGCGAGCGCACCGGAGCAGCCGAATGACCGCCAAGAAGCCGGCCGCCAGCAAGCAGGTCGCGGCAACGCCCACGACCAGCCGGAAGCGCACCGCCGTCGCGGGCGCCTCGCTCATCGCCCTCGTCGGCACCGTCCTCGCCGCGACCCCCGCGATCACGGCCGCGGCAGCACCGGCATCCGTGGACGCCAGCCCCGCCGCGATGCTCGCGCCGTACTACACGGACCTCGACCTGACCGGCGACGACCAGGTCACGAAGTCCGACCTCGCGGTGCTCACCGACCACCTGGGCACGACGAGCGCCAGTGACGACTGGGCGACGGTCAGCGCCGCGGACACCGACGCCGACGGCACGATCACCGTCGCGGACCTCGCTGCGCTGTCCCAGCGGATGATCTACGACGACGGCCCGTTCACGCTCGTCGAGGCGTCCACCATCGACATGCAGGCCGCCATGAACGCCGGGGTCACCACCTCGGTCGCCATCACGCAGGACTACCTCGACCGCATCGCCGCGTACGACCGCACCAAGGTCGACACCGCGTCGACCGGTCGCGCGCTCAACTCGATCGTCACGACGAACGCCGAGGCCCTCGCCGCGGCGAAGACGGCGGACGCCGAGCGGGCCGAGCACGGCATGACGAGCATGCTGCTGGGCGTGCCGATCGCGGTGAAGGACAACTACGACACCAAGGACATGCCGACCACGGGCGGCTGTGGCTGCTGGGACGACAACCAGACCGACACCGACGCCACGATGGTGGCCGGCCTGCGCGGTGCCGGTGCGGTGATCCTCGCCAAGGCCAGCCTCGACGAGTTCGCCTACGGCTTCGTCTCGGAGTTCTCGTCGAACCAGCCCGCCGGTTCGTCGTTGCTGGTCGCCAGCCCGTACAACACGGCGCAGACCGCCGGCGGCTCCAGCGGCGGCACCGGTGCAGCGATCGCGGCGAACCTGGCCGGCATCGGGTTCGGCACCGACACCGGTGGCTCGATCCGCATCCCGTCGACGTACAACCAGCTCGTCGGTATCCGTCCGACGGTCGGCCTGGCCAGCCGCGACGGCATCATCCCGCTCGCGCTGTCGCAGGACACCGGTGGGCCCATCGCCCGGTCGGTGACCGACGCGGCGGTCGCGCTCGACGCCGTCACCGGTGTGGACGCGGCCGACCCCGTCACGAGCGCGCAGTCCGGCAAGGTGCCCACCTCGTACACGTCGTCGCTCGACGCCGACTCGCTCGAGGGCGCCCGCATCGGCTACGTCACGTCGATGGTCGGCACGAACGCCACGGCCAAGCGGCTGTTCGACGCGTCCGTCGCGAAGCTCGAGGCCGCCGGCGCCACCGTCGTCCCGATCACCGCGACGACCGCGTTCAACCGGGTCCTGTCCGAGGGCAGCGGCAGCACGAACGAGTTCAAGCACGACCTGGACGAGTACGTCGCGAAGCACCTCGACCCCGACGTGACCGCCCGGTCGCTGCAGGGCATCCTGGCCTCGGGCGAGTACGTGCCGAGCCGCAAGTCGACCTACGAGTCCCGCGACCTGATCACCGACGCGCAGTACCAGGCGTGGGCCGGGCCGACGGGGTCGCACACGACGCAGCTCGCCACCGGCAAGCAGCTCGTCACGCAGATGCTCGACGACCAGGACCTCGACTCGCTCATCTACCCGTCGGGCACGCCCTACGGCACGCAGTCGACGAACATGCGTCTGAGCCCGAACACCGGCATGCCGGCGATCACCGTCCCGATGGGGCAGGCGACCGCGGCCGACGGCGCGATCACCGGCGCCGGCGTGAACCTCGAGTTCCTCGGCCGCTCGTTCGACGAGAGCACGCTGATCGGCCTGGGCTACGCCTTCGAGCAGGAGACGAAGGCGCGCACCACGCCCGCGCTGTACCCGACGCTCGGCTGAGCTGAGCGGGTCGCGTGACGCGACCACAGGACGGACGGGCGCGCCCCGCTCAGCGGCAACGCGAAGCGTTGCGCGGGGCGCGCCGACCGAGCCTGCGAGGGAGGGGGCGACACCGCCACGGGCCTCCCGTCCGTCCGCTTCGTCAGTTCAGGGTCGGGGTGTCCTCCGGCACGACGCCGTCCGCGTACAAGTCGGTCGCCAGGTCGCGGAGCGCGCGCAGCGCGACGCGCTGCGTCAGCGGACCGTACGAGATGCGGGCCACGCCGAGGGCCTCGTACTCGGCCGCGGGCAGGGCTCCCGGCAGGCCGATGACCGACAGCTTGCCGCGGCCGAGGCCCGCGACGAGCTGCTCGACGACGTCGCGCTGGATCGCGCCGGGCACGAAGACGAGCGCCGCGCCGTTGTCGAGGAACGCCTTTCCGCGTGCGATGGCGTCCGCGATGCTCTCGTCGAGTGGACGATCGCCGCCGCGGGCGATCGCGTCGGTGCGGGCGTTCAGCTGGAAGTCGACGCCCTCGGCCTGGGCAGCGGCCGTGATCGCGGCGACCCGGGCGACGGCCTCGTCAAAGGGGCGCAGGCGGTCCTCGACGTTGGCGCCGACGATGCCGGAGGCGATCGCGCGCCGGATGGTCTCGGCCGGGTCCTCGTAGCCATCGTCCAGATCCGCGGTGACCGGCAGGTCGGTCGCGGCAGCCACGATCGCGGCGCCCGACAGTGCGAGGTCGAGGGGCATCCCGCCGTCCTCGTACCCGTACGACGCAGCGATCGAGTGCCCGGCGGTGGCGATCGCCTTCGTGCCGGGCAGGTCGCTGACCACCTTCGCGGTGATCGCGTCCCACACGTTCACGACGCGGAGGATCTCCGGGGCTTCGTGCAGCTGCTTGAGGGTGGTGGCCTTGTCGGCGGTGCTCGTGCTCATGGGACCGACAGTAGGCGGGGCGACGCCCCGCGTCCCAGGGTGCGCGGAAGACGACGCTGGATGACAGGCGGGCTCGCGCCGGGCCTCCCGGTCGGTGCATGCTGGGACGCATGGCGAGCGACGAGCAGGACCCGGTCGGCACGCTCCGCGGAGTCCGGACGAGCATCAAGTGGACGCGGTACGCACCCGACGTGCTGCCCCTGTTCGTCGCCGAGATGGACCACGACGTCGCGCCGGAGATCCGGCAGGCCCTGATCGAGCGCGTGTCGCAGTCCGACCTCGGCTACCTGGACGGACCCGGGCCGCTCGCGCCCGCGTTCGCGCAGTTCGCGCTCGACCGCTGGGGCTGGGAGATCGACCCGTCCCGCATCCACCTCGCCACCGACGTCAGTGTCGGCATCGTCGAGTCGCTGCGGCTCGCGCTGCCCGACGGCGGTCGCGTCGCGATCACGCCGCCGGTGTACCCGCCGTTCTTCGAACTCGTCGACGAGGCCCGATGTCAGGTGGAAGAGGTCCCGCTGCTCGAGCAGTGGGGGCAGTACCGACTCGACCTCGAGGGACTCGAGCGGGCGTTCGCCGGCGGGGTCGGCGTCTTCCTGCTCTGCAACCCGCACAACCCCGTCGGCCTCGTGCACGACCGCGCCGATCTGCTCGCGATCGCCGAACTCGCGGCGAAGTACGACGTGCTCGTCATCAGCGACGAGATCCACGCGCCCCTCACGCACCCTGGCGTGCAGTTCACCCCGTTCGCGGCCGTCGCCGGACCCGTCGGAGCCCGCAGCGTCTGCGTGACCTCGGCGAGCAAGGGCTGGAACCTCGCGGGCGTGAAGTGCTCGATCATCGTCGCCGGCGACGACCGCACCGCCGCGCTCCTCGACACCCTGTGGGAAGAGGTCGCCTGCCGCACGAGCATCCTCGGGCTGCACGCGAACCTCGCCGCGTTCACCGTCGGGACCACGTGGCTCGACGACGTGGTGTCCCAGATCGTGGCCAACGACCGGCTGCTCGCGAAGCTCCTCGCCGAGCACCTGCCCGGTGTGGTCTACACGCGGCCCCGAGCCGGGTACCTGGCGTGGCTCGACTTCCGGGGGATCGGGCTCGGCGACGACCCGGCCGTGCCGCTGCGCGAGAACGCGTACGTCGCGCTCAACTCCGGTCTCGGGTTCGGGAGCGAGGGGCGTGGATTCGTCCGCCTCAACCTGGCGTGCTCACCGGAGACCCTGCGCGAGGCCGTGTTCCGCATCGCCTCGGCGTACCCGTCGAGTGCGCAGGAGGGGTTGGTCTGGCACGTCGCGTGAGCGCGTGGCGGTGATGCGTCCAGGAGGCCCGGTTCGGCTCACACGGGTCGGCGCGCCTCGATGAGGTGGCGCGTCGAGTGCGCCACGAACGATCCGTCTCGTTGGATCAGCTCGTGCAGGTCGAGCAGGCGGTCGCGGTACCGCTCGACGGTGAAGTCCGGCACCCACCAGATCACCTTGCGGAGCAGGTAGACGACCGCGGCGACGTCGTGGATCTCGATCCGGGTCCGCGCGGTCCGCAGCTCGACGATCTCGAGTCCGGCGGCACGTGCTGCGTCGGCTTCGTCGTCGTGGTGCCGGCCGCGCCGCTCGACGGGCTTCGGGCCGAGGAAGAACTCGATCAGCTCGAAGACGCTCGCCGGGCCGACGTGCTGGGCGAAGTACGTGCCCCCGGGTGCGAGGACCCGGGCGAGCTCGTCCCAGTGGATCGCAGCCGGGTGCCGGCTCGTCACCAGGTCGAACGCGCCGTCGGCGAAGGGCAGCGGCGGCTCGTCGGGGTCCGCGACGACGACCACGCCGCGCGGGTGCAGGTGTCGTGTGGCGGTGGCGACGTTCGGTGCCCAGGACTCCGTCGCCACCGCGGTGGCTGGGAACGCCGGCGCTTCGGCGAGGACCTCGCCACCGCCGGTCTGCACGTCGAGGCTGGCGGTGCCGGGGACCCCGGCGAGGCGACCGAGTCGCTCGCCGAGCATCTTCGCGTAGCCCCACGGCGGGCGTTCCTCGGTGGCGCGGCCGTCGAGCCACGAGAAGTCCCAGCCGGTGACGTCGGCGGCTTCGCCGATCGCGATCAGGTCGTCGAACGTGGTGGTGCTCATGCGGTCCATGGTGGCGTCTCCCCGGCGCGAGTGCCACCGGCCGTTCCCTCACAACTCGCCCCGGCCGGAGCCTGTCCACAGATCACGTCGCTCCTCCTGAACCGCAGTCCGCGGGCCGCCACAGTCGGCACATGCAGCGATACGAGCCGTTTCTGTCCAACCGCGATAGACAAGTTTGCCTAGCAGTGGTTGGCCAACTACGGTGAAGCGTACGGAGTTGCTCCGCAGGCTCGCTCGGAAGGCTGACGAGAACGGTGTCGAATTCGTGTTCCACCGGCATGGCGGGAATCACGACCTGTTCCGCTTCGGTCGGAACACGATCGTCGTTCCGAGGCACCGAGAGGTGGAGGAGATGACGGCGCGCGGCATTCTCCGTGACTGCGACCGACAAGGAGATGGGCGACGATGAGCCGACACACGGTGCGTGCAGAGCGCGGCAAGAAGTACTGGGTGATCTGGATCGACGGAGTCGTCCGGACGCAGGCGAAGCGCGAGCGTGAGATCGAGCTCATGGCCCGAGACTGGCTCTCGTTGATGAACGACGACCGCGATCCGGAGTCGTTCGAGCTCGTCGTCGAGGTGGCGATGCCCCAAGCGGCGCAAGCACACCTGGACCGGGCGGTGGCGCTCCGCGAGGAATCCGAGCGAGCGCGCATCGAAGCGGCGAAGGAGACGGCCGCCGCGGCGCTGGTCCTGCACGAGTCCGGACTCACGGTGCGTGAGATCGGGCCGCTGCTCCACGTGTCGCACCAGCGAGCACAGCAGTTGGTCGCCGCCGCTCGCTGACCGGGTCAGTCGATGTACTGGTTGCGCCCGACGACGCGGATCTGCAGGTCGTCGGAACGGTCCATCGCCAGGACCTCGCGGGCGACGAAACCGACGGCCGGCCATCGGTCGACCTCGGTGACCATGAAGCCGTCGATGAACACCTGCCACGCGCCGCGCTCACGGACCGCCTGCACCTCGTACGTCGCCATGCCGCGAGCGTACCGAAACCGGGCCGCTGTCAGTGCAGCTCCAACGTCAGTGCAGCTCGAGCGTCATGTGCACGTCGGCGCGGACGTAGGGGCTCGGCACGAGCTCGTCCTCGCGCAGGTGCCGGAAGCCGAACGCCTCGTACAGGTGCACGGCGCTGGCCAGCTGCGCGTTGCTCTCGAGGTCGATCCGGTGCGCGCTGAGCTCCCGGGCGCGGTCGAGCGCTGCGGCGATGAGCTTCCGTCCGGTGCCGTGCCCCTGGTGGCCGGGCGCGACGGCCATCTTCACGAGCTCGAACACCCCCGGCGTCGTCGGCACGATGCCGATGCACCCGATCACCTGGTCGTCGAGTCGGGCGACGAACACGGCGCCGCCGGGGTCGACGACGTGACCGACGGGGTCGCCGAGGAACTTGCGGTCCTCGTCCTCGAGCGCGAAGAACTGCGTGATCCAGGCCTCGTTGAGGACGCGGAACGCCTCGGCGTCAGCAGGGGTGGCGAGGTCGGCGATGGTGACGGTGGAGGTCGCTTCGGGCATGGCTCCATCCTCCGAGTCGGATGAGGTCATGTCCAATACTCGTTCGCTTCGATCGATAAGCTCAGTGCATGGATCGGGATCCGGACGTCGACCTCCGCCAGCTCCGCGCGTTCCTGGCCGTGGCCGACGAACTGCACTTCGGGCGCGCTGCCGACCGGCTCCGCATCGCGCAGCCCGCGCTGTCCCAGCAGATCCGCCGCACCGAACGCGAACTCGGCGTCGACCTGTTCGTCCGGACGAGTCGCAGCGTCGCCCTCACCGCCGCCGGCCAGGTGCTGCGGGGGCGTGCGCGGTCGCTGCTCGGGCAGGTGCGCCGCGATGTCGACGAGACGGTCCGGGTCGGGCGGGGTGAGGCCGGCCGGCTCGACGTCGGGTTCGTCGTCTCCGCGCTGCCCCTCGGGCCGATCGAGCGGGTGCAGGCGTTCCGGGAGCGGTACCCGCTGGTCCGCGTCGACCTGACCGAGGGCTACTCGTCGACGCTCCTCGCGCGGATCGTGCGGGGCGAGCTGGACTTGGCCGTCGTGCGCGACCCGGATCCGGACCCCACCGTGCGGCTCCTGCCGTTCCGGGCCGAGGCGTTCGTCGCGGCGGTCCCGCGCGGACACCGGCTCGCGGGCCGTCAAGCCATCCGCGGCACCGAGCTCGTCGACGAGCCGTTCGTGTTCTTCCCCGCCGTCGCCGGTTCGCTCGCCACCGAGCGGAACCTCGCACCGGTCACCGCCGGTGGTCGGCGGCCCGTGGTCGTGCAGGAGGCCACGACCTGGGCCACCGTCCTGCACCTGGTGGGTGCGGGACTCGGCGTGACCGTCGCTCCGGAGAGTGCCACACTCGCCGCGCCGGACACCGTCGTGCTGCTGCCGCTGACCGACAGCGACCACCGCAGCGAGCTGTCCTGGGCGATGCGCGCCGACGACGACCGCGAGATCCTGCGGAACTTCGTCGAAGCCGACTGAGCGACGCCCGGCGGGAAGCGCTCTGCTCAGCCGAGCGCGAGGACCGGCGCCCGGTGGTCGCCGAGCTCGTCGACGTGCCACGGCCGCGCACCCCGCAGGGTCAGCCCGAGCTGCACGAGCACGAATCCGACGTGGGGTTCGACGTCCGGGTCCCACGGCCCCTCGACCCCGAGGCCGAACGCACCGAGTTCGTCGTCGGCCTCGTCGCGCAGGGTGAGGCGCCAACGGCCGTCGCCGAGTTCCTCGACCACGGCCCAGCGGGCGGTGCCGAAGCGGCTCACGCCGACTTCATGATGTCCGCGGTGAAGTTCTGCACGCGCTGCAGCAGCGAGGCACCGCGCATCGCGATGGTCGCCGGCGGGTTGAGGTGCGGCGGAGCGGTGCGGATGAGCATCGAGCACCCGAGGTCCTCGCAGATGTAGGTGCCGATCGTGTTGCCGTTGCGCCCGGCCTCGCCCGCACGGGGAGCCGAGAACAGCCGCACCTGCGTCGCCGGCTGCGGTGAGTGGCAGAACGAGCACATCGCGGCGATGCCGGCGCGCAGGGACCCGCCCGCGGACCGGACGACGATGCCCACGGGGCGGTCGTCGATCCAGGACACGATGTACCCGCGGCGGGCGGCCTGCGGGTCGCGCCAGCCCAGGAACTCGCGCTCGTCCCAGAGCATCTCGTGCAGGCCGGGGATCGGCAGCTGCTCGAGCTCGTCGGGGGTGGCGTTGACGAACGAGGATCGGATGTCGGCTTCGGTCAGTGGCTTCACGGTCCGATCACCATATGCCTCGCCTCCGACACGTGGTGCGTCAGGAGCGACGTGCGGGCGACGGCGCGGTCGCGGATCGCCCCGCTCAGGAGAGACGGGAGGCCCGGATCGCCCCGAGCGCGCTGCTCTCGTCCGCCACCAGGACGGCCCGGCGCAGGGCATCGCGTCCGACACGTCGGGCTGCGGCGTCGTCGGCGGCGAACTCCACGAGGACGCGCGTCGAGCGCGCCATGGCGCGCGCACCGGGCACCCACGGGACCGCACGCTCGATCGATTCGGCGACCGCGACCGCAGCCGCGTGGTGCTGGGTCAGGTGGGCGCGCTCGTGGGCGACCACGGCCTCCAGTTCGTCTGTCCGCAACCGGTCTGCCAAGCCGGTGCTGACCAGCACACCGCCGCTCCGCCCGGGCACGGCGCAGGCGAGGGCGTGGTCCGCGTCGACGACGGCCACCGGGGTGCCGTCGATCTCGCGGTGCGGCGCGACGCCGGAGCGCATGGCCTGGCGGACGGCCTCGTGCTCGGGTCCGGGGCGGACGCGGACGGCGACGACGAACGCGATGACCGCGAGCAGTGCGACGCCGACGTTGAAGCCGTGCGTGGGGGAGCCGTCGCCGCCGAGGAGCTCGGTGAGCGGGCGGTCGGCGAGCACGACGAGGGCGATGCCGGCGACGAACCCGACGACGCCGAGCAGCACCGCGAGCGACCAGCACACCAGGGCGGTGCGCGGGCGGTCGATGGTCCAGGCGGAGCGGGTCAGCACCCTCGGGGCGAACACGACCACCAGCAGGGCGAGGACGATGAGCGCGATGCCGGCGACGACCACGGAGTGACCCCGGTCAGGAACGTGCGCGGGCGTCGAGGGCGCGACGCAGGGCCTCGAGGTCGTCGGAGGCGAGCGAGCCGGTGAACTGCAGCAACGCTGCTTCACGGTCGGCCGAGGCGGCGAGCGCACTCGACATGAGGGACGCGGTCTGTTCGTCGCGGCTGTGCACGGCGCGGAAGCTCAGCGGGGCGTCGTCGTGCTCCTGCCGTTCCACCTGGCCCTTGCGGCCGAGCCGGTCGAGGACGGTGAGCACCGTGGTCAGTGCCGGACGGGGCTCCGGGAAGGCGTCGAGCACCTGGCGGGCGGTGAGGCCGTCGGTCACGGAGCGGAGCGCGTCGAGCACCGCTTGCTCGAGCTGCCCCCTGGGGCGTGATCGCTGTCCGGCCATCCCCGCATTCTACGAGATGTCGAAGGCCGGCACGCGACACACGTTCGTAACGCGGTCTCGGTATGCTCGGCGCGGACAACTGAACACACCGGCCGTTCATCCGTCGCGGGAGACGCCGTGCAGTGCCCTCGGGTACATCGTGCCCTCGGGCGCACGCACGGCACCGAAGGAGCAATCCCCCCGTCAATCTCTCAGGTCCCACACCGCAGCGGACAGGCCACTCTGAAAAGCAGACGCTCAGTCGTCTCGCCCACGGTGAAAGCCGCCGGACCTCACGGGCCGCGGTGAAACTCTCAGGCCCATGACAGAGGGGGAGTTCCACCCGGCGATCGTCGCCGGGTCCTGCTGATGCCAGGAGAACTCCGCCATGAGTCCGACGCCACTGCGTTCGTCCCCGCTCGAACCCGCGCACGAAGCCGCCGGTGCGACCTTCACCGACTTCGCCGGGTACCGCATGCCCGTGCGCTACTCGTCCGACCTCGCCGAGCACCACGCCGTGCGGCAGTCGGCCGGGGTCTTCGACCTGTCGCACATGGCCGAGATCGGCGTCACCGGTCCGGACGCCGTCGCGTTCCTCGACCACGCGCTCGCCGGCTCCTTCGGCGCGATGCCGCTCGGCCGCGCGAAGTACTCCCTGCTGCTCGCCCAGGACGGCGGGATCCTCGACGACCTCGTCGTGTACCGCACCGACGACGACGTGTTCCTCGTCGTCGCGAACGCCTCGAACCGCGAGGTCGCCGTCGCCGCACTGTCCGAGCGCACCGACGGGTTCGACGTCGCGGTGTCGGACGACTCCGACAGCACCGCACTCGTCGCGATCCAGGGCCCCGCGGCCGCCGGCACGCTCGACGCCCTCGTCGTCGCCGACCGCCTGCAGCCGGAGAGCCCCCTCGACGACCTCGGCTACTACCGCGCCCTGCACGCCGTGTTCGACGGCTCCGAGGTGCTCGTCGCCCGCACCGGGTACACCGGCGAGGACGGCTTCGAGCTGTACAGCGCACCCGAGGTCGCCCCGGCGATCTGGGACGCGCTGCTCGAGGCCGGCGCCGACCGCGGTGTCGTCCCCGCCGGACTCGCGGCGCGCGACACCCTGCGGCTCGAGGCCGGCATGCCCCTGTACGGGCACGAGCTCGGCACCGACGTGCGCCCCGCCCAGGCAGGGCTCGGCCGCGTGGTCGCCAAGAGCGGTGACTTCGTCGGCGCTGCCGGTGTCGCGCCGTCGGACGACGCCCGCGTGCTCGTCGGGCTCGTCACCGAGGGGCGCCGCGCCCCGCGTGCCGGCTACGACGTGGTGCACGACGGCACGGTCGTCGGCACCGTCACCTCGGGTGCCCTCTCGCCGACGCTCGGTCACCCCGTCGCGATGGCCTTCGTCGACCCCGCGCTCGCCGCGGAGGGACAAGTCCTGCACATCGACGTCCGCGGGACGGCCATCCCCAGCACCGTCACCGCGTTCCCCTTCTACCGCCGCGCCTCGAAAGGCTGATGTCATGACCGACCAGACCGCACTCCAGTACACCGCCGACCACGAGTGGCTCCTCGTCGAGGGCGACACCGTCACCGTCGGCATCACCGACCACGCCGCCGAGCAGCTCGGTGACGTCGTCTACGTCGAGCTCCCCGCCGTCGGCACCGCCACCACCGCGGGCGAGCAGATCGGCGAGATCGAGTCCACCAAGAGCGTCGGTGAGCTCTTCGCGCCGATCGAGGGCGAGGTCGTCGCAGTCAACGACGCCGTGGTCGACGCCCCCGACACGGTCAACCAGGACCCGTTCGGCACCGGCTGGCTCGTCAAGATCAAGGTCGACGGCACCTCGTTCCCCGAGGACCTGATGGACCACGACGCGTACCGGGCGTCCATCGCATGACCGGCCCCGACGACCAGCAGGTGTTCCAGAACCTGCAGACCTCGTTCGCCGACCGCCACATCGGCACCACCCCGGCCGACCAGCAGACGATGCTCGACACCGTCGGCCGGCCGTCGCTCGACGCCCTGGTCCGCGCCGCGATCCCGGAGTCGATCCACGCGGCCCCCGTCACCGACTCGGTGATCCCCGCCGCCGTCGGCGAGACCGAGGCGCTCGCCGAACTCCGCGCCAAGGCCGGGCGCAACACCGTCCGCCGCGCCATGATCGGGCTCGGGTACCACGGCACCCACACCCCCGCCGTGATCCAGCGGAACGTGCTCGAGAACCCGAGCTGGTACACGGCCTACACGCCGTACCAGCCGGAGATCTCGCAGGGCCGGCTCGAAGCGCTCATCAACTTCCAGACGATGGTCTCCGACCTGACGGGCATGGCCACCGCCGGCGCCTCGATGCTCGACGAGGGCACCGCCGTGGTCGAGGGCATGCTCCTCGCCCGCCGCGCGTCCAAGGTCAACGGCGACGCGTTCCTCGTCGACGACGACCTGCTGCCGCAGACCCGCGCGCTGCTCGACCACCGCGCCGACGCCGTCGGCATCACGCTGCGTGCGTTCGACCCCGTCACCGGGCCGACCGACGAGCAGCTCGACGGTGCCTTCGGCGTGATCGTGCAGTACCCCGGTGCCTCCGGCCGGATCGTCGACCCGTCGTCGATCATCGAGCGCGTCCACGCCGGCGGCGGCATCGCCGTCGTCGCGGCCGACCTGCTCGCCATGACCCTGCTCGCCAGCCCCGGTGACCTGGGTGCCGACGTCGCCGTGGGGACGAGCCAGCGCTTCGGCGTCCCGCTCGGCTTCGGCGGCCCGCACGCCGGCTACCTCGCTGTCCGCGCCGGGCTCGAACGCCAGCTGCCCGGTCGTCTGGTCGGGGTGTCCTTCGACGCCGACGGTGCGATGGCCTACCGCCTCAGCCTGCAGACCCGCGAGCAGCACATCCGCCGCGAGAAGGCGACGAGCAACATCTGCACCGCGCAGGTCCTGCTCGCCGTCATGGCGTCGATGTACGCCGTGTACCACGGGCCCGAGGGACTGCGCTTCATCGCGAACCGGGTCGCCCGGACGACGTCGGCGCTCGCCGCGGTCGCCCGTGACGCCGGCCTCCAGGTGGTGCACGACGCGTTCTTCGACACGCTCACCCTGCGGGCCACCGGTCGCGCCGGGGCGGTCGTCGCCGCAGCGCAGGACGCCGACTTCCTGCTGCACCAGGTGGACGAGGACGTGTTCCAGCTCTCCGTCGACGAGACGACCACGCCCGACGACGTCACCCGACTGGCGGGCGTGTTCGGGGCCGTGGACGTGACCGTCCCCGCGACCGAGGCGGCCGTGCGTGACGCGGCCACGGGCCTCCCGGCCGGTCTGGTACGCAAGAGCGAGTACCTGACGCACCCCGTGTTCAGCGCACACCGCAGCGAGACCCGCATGATGCGGTACCTCAAGCACCTGGCGGACAAGGACTACGCGCTCGACCGCGGCATGATCCCGCTCGGCAGCTGCACGATGAAGCTGAACGCGGCGACCGAGATGGCCGCGGTGACGTGGCCGGAGTTCGCGAACATCCACCCGTTCGCGCCGCGCGGCGACGTCGAGGGCTACCTCGACATGATCGGTGACCTGGAGTCCTGGCTGGCCGAGGTCACCGGGTACGACACCGTGTCCCTGCAGCCGAACGCGGGCAGCCAGGGCGAGCTCGCCGGACTCCTCGCGATCCGCGGGTACCACCTGGCGAACGGCGACACCGAGCGCACCGTCTGCCTCATCCCGTCGAGCGCGCACGGTACGAACGCCGCGTCCGCGGTGCTCGCCGGCATGAAGGTCGTCGTGGTCGCCTGCGACGAGAACGGCAACGTCGACCTCGCCGACCTCCGCGCGAAGACGGAACAGCACGCCGACACCCTCGCGGCGCTGATGATCACGTACCCGTCGACCCACGGCGTGTACGAGCACGACATCCGCGAGATCTGCGACGCCGTGCACGACGCCGGCGGCCAGGTCTACGTCGACGGCGCGAACCTCAACGCCCTGCTCGGCCACGCCCGCTTCGGCGACTTCGGTGGCGACGTGTCGCACCTCAACCTGCACAAGACGTTCTGCATCCCGCACGGCGGCGGCGGACCCGGTGTCGGTCCGGTCGCGGCGAAGGCGCACCTGGCGCCGTACCTGCCGGGGCACCCGTTCGCCCAGCAGGCCGACCGGCGGCCCGGTTCGACCGCGGCCGAGGCCGACGACCGCCTGGCGCACGCCGGCGGCCCGGTCAGCGCGGCACCGTACGGCAGCCCGAGCATCCTGCCCATCACGTGGACCTACGTCCGGATGATGGGGCTCGAGGGCCTCACCCGTGCGACCGAAGCCGCCGTGCTCGGGGCGAACTACATCGCGGCACGACTGCGCGACGCGTTCCCGGTGCTCTACACGGGCGAGGACGGCCTCGTGGCGCACGAGTGCATCCTCGACCTGCGGCCGTTGCGCGACACCACCGGCATCACCGTCGACGACGTCGCGAAGCGCCTGGTCGACTACGGCTTCCACGCCCCGACCATGTCGTTCCCGGTCGCCGGCACCCTGATGGTGGAGCCGACCGAGAGCGAGGACCTGGCCGAGCTCGACCGCTTCGTCGACGCGATGCTCGCCATCCGTGCCGAGGCCTCGGCCGTGGAGCGCGGGGAGTGGCCGGCGGAGGACAACCCGCTCGTGCACGCCCCGCACACGGCATCGTCGGTGATCTCGGGGGAGTGGGAGCACGCCTACACCCGCGAGCAGGCCGTCTACCCGCTGCCGGGCATCAGCGGCCGCAAGTACTGGCCGCCGGTGCGCCGGATCGACCAGGCCTACGGCGACCGCAACCTGGTGTGCGCGTGCCCGCCGGTGGAGGCGTTCGCGTAGCGACCCGCGTCCTCGACGCACCACCGAGATGACGGGAGGCCCGTGGCGGATCCGCCACGGGCCTCCCGTCACCCCTCGGTCAGTTCACGCGACCGGCGTGACGGGCAGGTGCTCCGCCCACCACGCGAGCACGTGCTCGAACCGCTGCACGCGGTGCCACGGCGTGCCGGAGCGGGAGAGCTCGTGGCCCTCGCCCGGGAACACGAGGAACGACGCGTCGACGCCGGCGCGCCGGAGGGCCACGAACTGGCGCTGCCCTTGCTCGATCGGGCAGCGCCAGTCCGCTTCCGAGTGCGCGACCATGAACGGGATGGTGACCTGCGCGGCGTACGTCAGCGGGCTCCGGCGACGCTGCTCTTCCGGGTCGGCGCCGACGTAGGCGTCGGCGAAGTACCAGCCGATGTCGGAGCTGCCCGCGAACGAGTCCCACGCGTTCACGGCGCGTTCGCTCCACGCGGCGACGAACCGCTCGCCGTGGTGGGCGGCGACCCAGCTCGTCATGAACCCGCCGTACGAGCCGCCCATGATGCCGACGCGTGACGCGTCGAGATCGGGGCGTTGGAGCGCTGCGTCGAGCAGGGCGAGCACGTCGTCGACGTCGACGGTACCCATCTCCCCGATGACCGCGCGGCCGTGGTCGAGCCCGTAGCCAGCGGACCCGCGCGGGTTGCCGATGACGACGGCGTACCCGGCACTGGCGTAGACCTGCGCCTCGTCGAAGAACGCCCATGTGTCCTGGCCGAACGGTCCGCCGTGCACCACCCGGAGGACGGGGTGCGGCCCCGCGCCCTCGGGCAGGACGACCCAGCCGTGCACCGGGGTGCCGTCTGGAGCGGTGCCGGTGAGCTCCTCGATGCGGCGGACACCGGGGCCCGATGCCTCGGACCGGAGCGGGGCCGCGTAGTCGGTGAGCACCGTCGGGAGGGCATCGTCGGTCGCGGTCAGGTCGACCACGTGGACCTCGCCGGGCGAGTCCGTCGTGGCAGCCGTGGCGACCAGGACGTCCCCGTCGACGTCGAAGTCCGAGACGACCAGACGGCCGCCGAGGACGACCCCGAGCTCGTCGAGCCGGAGCGGAGCCGTCGTGCCGGCGGGGACACGACGGACGGTGACGGTGCCGCGGTCGAGTACCTGCACGAGGACGTCGTCGCGGTGGAACACCGGCGTCCCGGTGACGTCGACCGTCTCGCGGGCGGTCAGTCGGAACGGTTCGGAGTCGTGCGCCACGACCCACAGCCCTTCGGGTTCGCCGACCAGCCGCCCGTCGCGGTGCGACGCCCCGACGTAGTGGACGGTGCCGTCCGGGGTGATCGCGATCGAGCTGACCGAGCCCTCGGTCCGGATCGCCAGCGCCATCGTGCCGTCGGACGCGTCGACGCGGTACAGGTCGTCGTCGTGGGTCTCACGCGCACCGAGGTCTCGCGGGGCGACGACGAGGAGCGCGCCGCCGTCCGGGTACCAGGCCGGTGCGGAGACCGAGCAGGGCGCGCTCGTGAGCGGGGAGTCCACCGGTGCCGCTGCGGGGTCGGTGACGTCGACGACCACGAGCTGCTGCGGCTTGTCGAGCAGGTACCCCGTGCCGTCGACGTGGAAGTCGAGCCGGGACACGAGCCGCGGCGCCTCGGCGTCCGCTGCCGGACGACGGTCGCCGCCGGTGACCTCGGAGCCGTAGCGCCCGGGCTCGGGGAACCGTGCGGTCACCGCGACACGTGTCGAGTCGGGGGACCAGACGGGGTCGCTCGCACCGAGGGGGAGCGCGGTGACGACGCGGGCCTCGCCGCCGTGCACCGGCGCGACGGCGAGCTGCGGGTGTGCGACGCCGTGGTCGTCCTGGACGGACCGGAGGAAGGCGAGCGAGCGACCGTCGGGGGACAGGACTGGCGATGAGTCGCGGTCGCCGGACGTCCAGCGGACCGCGCCCTCGGCGGTCACGCGTTCGATGGTGCTGCGGTACGCGTCCTGTTCGAGGTCCGGACGCGAGACGGCGACGAAGGCCGCTCCGCCGTCCCCGGGATCACCGCTGATGGTGGGGGAGGAGGGGACGTGGAGATGGGGGATGTCGTTCGCGAGCACGTGTTCACGGTACGGCTGGTGCGGCGCGGATGACCGGGTCCTGAGGGGGACTCGGAGCAGGACTTCCTTGCACAGAACTGTGCCGCACTGCAACGAATTTCATGCAGATGCAACAAAAGCGCGAGGGCGTTCAGCAAGCGCGCGAATCTTGCATCTTCTCGCAAGGATCGTGCAAGTTGGTTACCGGCTTGTAACCGTTCGCTCCAGGGTTTGGAGGCTGCTGTCCACCTTGCCTACAGTGCAGATGTCAAACGCGCCCGGGTGACACCGCTGTGCCCTGCGCGTCCCATGCACCAGGAGGAACCTTGATCAAGAAGCGCGCCGGGCTCACAGCCCTCGCCGTGCTCGGGGCCACAGCACTCGCCCTGACCGCCTGCTCCAGCAACAGCAACAGTGGGGGTGGCTCGGGCTCGTCCAACGCCTCGGGCATCGTCACGACCAACGGCAGCGAGCCGCAGAACCCGCTGATCCCGTCGAACACCACCGAGACCGGTGGCGGCAAGATCATCGACTCGCTCTTCGAGGGCCTCGTGTCCTACGACGCCGACGGCAAGTCCGTCAACGAGGTCGCGAAGAGCATCGACACCGATGACTCGAAGACCTTCGACATCAAGCTGAACACCAACTACACGTTCACGAACGGCGAGAAGGTCACCGCGGAGTCCTTCACCAAGGCCTGGAACTGGGCCGCGCAGAAGTCGAACGCCCAGGGCGCCAGCTACTTCTTCGAGAACATCGAGGGCTACAACGCCGACAAGGACTCGGAGCTCACGGGCCTCAAGGTCGTCGACGACGACGAGTTCACCGTCACGCTGAAGTCGGCCCAGTCGGACTTCCCGCTGTCGCTCGGCTACTCGGCGTTCGTGCCGCTGCCGTCCTCGTTCTACGACGACACCAAGGCGTTCGGTGAGAACCCGATCGGCAACGGCCCGTACAAGCTCGACGGCAAGAAGGCCTGGACGCACAACCAGTCCATCAAGCTCGTCACCAACAAGGACTACGAGGGCAAGCGCAAGCCGAAGAACGGTGGTCTGACGATCACGTTCTACGCCTCGCAGGACACCGCGTACTCCGACGCGCAGGGCGGCAACCTCGACGTCCTCGACGCCGTGCCGGACAGCGCCTTCAAGACGTACAAGTCGGACTTCCCGGACTCGAACGTCAACCAGCCGGCCGCCATCTTCCAGGCGATCTACCTGCCGTACTACCTCGACCACTGGAAGGGCGAGGAAGGCACGCTGCGTCGTGAGGCCATCTCGATGGCCATCAACCGCAAGCAGATCACCGACAAGATCTTCGACGGCACGCGCACCCCGGCGAAGGACTTCACGTCGCCGGTCATCGCGGGCTGGAACGACGACCTCGACGGCTCCGACGTCCTGGACTACAACGAGTCCGAGGCCAAGAAGCTGTGGGCCGAGGCCGACAAGATCTCGAAGTACGACGACACCCTCACCATCACGTACAACGCCGACGGTGGGCACGAGGCCTGGGTGACCGCGGTCACGAACTCGATCTCGAACACGCTCGGCATCAAGGCCGAGGGCAACGCGATCCCGACGTTCCAGGAGGCCCTCGACCTCCAGACGAACGACAAGCTCACGGGCGGCAGCCGCACCGGTTGGCAGGCCGACTACCCGTCGCTGTACAACTTCCTCGGCCCGACCATGGGTGAGGGCTCGTCGAACAACTACTCGCGGTACGACTCCAAGGAGTACAACGAGCTGCTCGCCGAGGGCCGTTCGGCCGCCACGGTCGAAGAGGGCAACAAGGCCTTCGACCAGGCCCAGGAGCTCCTGTTCAAGGACCTCCCGGAGATCCCGCTCTGGTACTCGAACGTCACCGGTGTCTGGAACGCCGACAACGTGTCCAACGTGAAGTTCGGTTGGAACTCGGTGCCGCTGTACTACGACATCGAGGTCAAGAACTGATCTAGGTCTCCCAGAGACCAAAGCGCGAGCAGGTATCCTGCCTCGCGACCACCGGACGGGGGTTCGGGGACCACAACGGTCCCCGAACCCCCGTACCTCGGCGGCAACACCTCCCCACCACATCGGGCGCCGCCGCCCGAACCGGACATCCGTGCCGACCCTCGGAACGTCCACCCCTCACCACAATGAACCTGATCGACATCGCTCCGGACCGGGCAGGGATCTGATGCTCTGGTACCTCGGCAAGCGCCTCCTGCAACTCATCCCCGTGTTCTTCGGGGCCACGTTCCTCATCTACTTCATGGTGTTCTCGCTGCCCGGCGACCCCATCGCAGCGCTGTTCGGCGACCGCCAGCCGTCGCCGCAGGTCATCGAGACCCTGCGCCAGCAGTACAACCTGGACAAGCCGTTCATCGTCCAGTACCTGCTCTGGATCGGCGGGGTGTTCCGCGGCGACCTCGGCGTGACCTACTCCGGTCTGCCGGTCAGCCAGCAGCTCGCCTCGGCGTTCCCGATCACCGCTCGTCTCGCGATCCTCGCGCTCGTGTTCGAGGCCGTCGCCGGCATCGTCGTCGGTGTCATCGCGGGTCTGCGCAAGGGCAAGCTGTTCGACGCCACCGCCCTGGTCGTGTCGCTCCTGCTCATCTCGGTGCCGACCTTCGTCGTCGGGTTCGTGCTGCAGTACGTGTTCGGCATCAAGCTCGGGTTGTTCCGGGTCACGGTGTCCGGGCAAGCGCCGTGGGACGAACTGATCCTGCCGGCGATCGTGCTGGCGTCCGTGTCGTTCGCCTACATCGTGCGGCTCACCCGCGCGAGCGTCGCGGAGAACACCACGGCGGACTTCGTGCGCACCGCGACCGCGAAGGGCCTGCCCCGTCGTCGCGTGGTGGGCGTGCACATCTTCCGGAACTCGCTGATCCCCGTGGTGACCTACCTGGGTGTCGACATCGGCAACCTGATGGTCGGTGCCATCGTCACCGAGGGCATCTTCAACATCAACGGTGTCGGCGGCACGGTGTTCCGCGCCGTCAAGCTCGGCGAGGGCCCGACGGTGGTCTCCTTCGTCGCCGTGATGGTCATCATCTTCATGCTCGCCAACCTCCTGGTGGACCTGCTCTACGCCGTCCTGGACCCGAGGATCCGCTATGCCAAGTAACGCCGCACCCCGCTCGGCGACGCACTTCGTCGCCCCGCTGGAGGAAACGCCCCTGCAGGCGATCGACCAGGTCAACGAGGACGAGAAGACCCGTTCCCTGTGGACCGACGCCTGGGAGTCCATGCGGACCCGCCCGACGTTCTGGATCTCCTCGATCCTGATCCTGCTGATCATCGTCGTCGCGGTCTTCCCGGGGCTCTTCGCCCACGTCGACCCGCGTGCGTCGAACCTCGACAACAGCGACGGCGGACCAGAGGCCGGGCACATCCTCGGCTTCACGCGTCAGGGCTCCGACGTCTACGCCCGCGTGATCTGGGGCGCCCAGAACTCGCTCATCGTCGGCATCGTCGCGACGGTCCTGGTGTCGCTGGTCGGCATCGTGATCGGTGCGCTGGCCGGGTTCTACGGCGGCTGGCTCGACACGATCGTGTCTCGCATCGGTGACATCTTCTTCTCGATCCCCACCGTCCTCGGTGCGATCGTGATCATGTCGGTCATCCCCGCTCGGAACGCGATCACCGTCGCGCTCGTGCTCGCGGCCTTCGCGTGGCCGCAGATCGCCCGCATCATGCGCGGTGCCGTCCTGAGCGCCAAGCAGGCCGACTACGTCATGGCGTCGGCGGCTCTCGGCGTCAGCCGGTTCAAGACGCTCGTGCGCCACGTCATCCCGAACTCGTTGGCTCCGGTCATCGTGGTCGCGACCGTGTCGCTGGGCACGTTCATCGTGGCCGAGGCGACCCTGTCGTTCCTCGGCATCGGACTGCCGCCGTCGGCCCTCAGCTGGGGCCTCGACATCGGCACGGCGCAGACGTCGATCCGCACCAACCCGTCGACGATCTTCTGGCCGTCGGCAGCGCTGTCCATCACCGTGCTCGCGTTCCTGCTCCTCGGTGACGTGGTGCGCGACGCGCTCGACCCGAAGGCGAGGGCCCGCCGATGAGCGAGACGCTGACCAACCCCACCGGCCGACGCACCAACGCCGACGGCGCCCCGCTGCTCGAGATCCGCGACCTGCAGGTCGGCTTCAAGACGCAGTCCGGTCTCGTGCAGGCCGTGCGCGGTGTCGACCTCACCCTCGAGCAGGGCGAGCGTCTGGCCATCGTCGGCGAGTCCGGTTCCGGCAAGTCGACGAGCGCCCAGGCGATCATCAAGCTGCTGCCCGGCACCGGCCAGGTCACCGGCGGGTCGATCAAGTTCAACGGGCGTGAGCTCGTCGGGCTGACCGACAGGGAGATGTCCGAGATCCGCGGGAAGGAGATCGGCTACGTCCCGCAGGACCCGATGTCGAACCTCAACCCGCTGTGGTCGATCGGCTTCCAGGTCGAGGAGGCCATCCGTGCGAACGGCATGGCCACCGGCAAGAAGGCCGTCCGCGACCGTGCGATCGAGGTCCTGAAGGAGGCCGGGCTCGGCGACGCCTCGAACCGCCTCAAGCAGTACCCGCACGAGTTCTCCGGCGGCATGCGGCAGCGCGTGCTCATCGGCATCGGTCTGTCGAGCCGCCCGCAGCTGCTCATCGCCGACGAGCCGACGAGCGCGCTCGACGTCACGGTCCAGCGCGTCATCCTCGACCACCTCGAGAGCCTGACCCGCGACTTCGGCACCTCGGTGCTGTTCATCACGCACGACCTCGGCCTCGCCGCCGAGCGCGCCGAGAAGCTCGTCGTGATGTACAAGGGCCAGGTCGTCGAGGCCGGTCCCTCGAAGGAGATCCTGGCCAACCCGCAGCACCCGTACACGCAGCGCCTGGTCGCCGCGGCGCCCTCGCTCGCGAGCCGCCGCATCCAGAGCAAGGTGCAGCACGAGCGCATCGAGATCGCCGACGCCGGCAGCGACGACGCCGAGCTCATCGCCCGGGCGCAGGAGCGCGAGCACCGTCCCGCCGAGGACCTCATCGTGGTGAAGAACCTCGAGAAGGTCTACAAGCTGCGTGGCAAGAGCCTCGCCACCCGCGAGCTCAAGGCCGTCGACGACGTGTCCTTCGCGATCCCGAAGGGCACCACCACGGCGCTCGTCGGCGAGTCCGGTTCGGGCAAGTCGACCGTCGCCAAGCTGGTGCTGCAGCTCGAGAGCATCACGAGCGGCACCGTGCAGTTCGACGGCATCGACATCGGCGCGCTGAAGGGCAAGGACCTCTTCGACTTCCGCCGCCGCGTGCAGCCGGTGTTCCAGGACCCGTACGGCTCCCTGGATCCGATGTACAACGTCGGGAACACGATCGCCGAGCCGCTCGCCACGCACAAGGTGGGCGACAAGGCATCGCGTCGGGCCCGCGTGCTCGAGCTGCTCGACCAGGTCGCGCTGCCGAAGTCGATGGTCAACCGTTACCCGAACGAGCTCTCGGGTGGGCAGCGGCAGCGCATCGCCGTCGCCCGCGCGCTCGCGCTCAAGCCGGAGGTCATCGTCCTCGACGAGGCCGTCTCCGCGCTCGACGTGCTCGTGCAGGGGCAGATCCTCGACCTGCTGACGGAGCTGCAGACCGAACTCGGCCTGACCTACCTGTTCATCACGCACGACCTGGCGGTCGTCCGCCTGGTCGCGGACAACGTGTGCGTCATGCGCCAGGGCAAGATCGTCGAGAAGGCGACGACCGACGAGGTCTTCGCCGCCCCGAAGGAGCAGTACACGAAGGACCTCCTGGCCGCCATCCCCGGCGCCGGGTTCGAGTTCGGACGCTGATCCTGCTGGACACGAACGAGGCCGGACGTCCCGTCGTCCTCCGCGCTGGTCGCGGAGGCGCCGTGGCGGCCGGCCTCGTCGCCGTCCTGGGCCTCTTCCTGCTGGTCGACGCGGCGGTGCGCGGCAGCTGGATCGTGGTGCTCGACGCCGTCGGACCGATCGCCGTGCTCGTCTGGGTCCTGTGGGTGCTCACCTACCGCCCGTGCATCCGCATCGACGACACGGCCGTCACCGTCGTCAACCCGCTCCGCCGCACCGTGGTGCCGTGGCACGCGGTCGCCGACGTCAAGCTCCGCTGGCAGATCGTCATCGAGACGGTCGCCGGCCGCCGCATGCAGTGCTGGGGCGGCCCGTCGCTGCCCCGGCCGAAGCCGGCTCGGCGCGGCGAGCGTGCCGTGCTACGCCAGCCGGACGAGATGACCGTGCTGCTCGACCGGTGGGCTGAGCAGCGTGCCGTCGCCGGTGACGGCGACGCCGTGCGCGGCTGGGACCGACCCGCCGTCATCGTCGGCGCGGTCGCGCTGGCGCTCCTCGTGGCCTCGCTGCTGAGCCTGTCGCTGGGTGGCTGACGCGGCTCGCGATCGCGACGACAGGACGGACGGGAGGCCCGGCGCACGACGTGCGCCGGGCCTCCCGTCCGTCTGCTGGTCACGTCCACCACGTGGCCCGCGTCGTCAGACGACCGCGCCGACCCGCTCGGTGAGCAGGTGCTCCTGGTCGGTCTGGATGCAGGCGACCCCGCGGCCGTGCACGTCCTGCAGGCGCGGGTCCACGGTGCGGCACTGTTCCTGCCGCCCCTCGTCGAGGAGCTGGTAGAGCGGGCAGCGGGTGCGGAACCGGCAGCCGTCGATGCGCTCGGTGGGGGAGGGCAGGTCGCCGTCGAGCAGGATCCGCCCGCGGGCGGCCTCGGCGGACGGGTCCGGTACCGGCACGGCCGACAGCAGGGCCCGCGTGTACGGGTGCTGCGGGTCGGAGAACACCTTGTCGCCGTCGCCGTACTCGACGATGCGGCCGAGGTACATGACCGCGACGTCGTCGGCGATGTGCCGGACGACGGACAGGTCGTGCGCGACGAACAGGTACGACAGGCCGAGGCGGTGCTTCAGGTCCTCGAGCAGGTTGATCACGCCGGCCTGCACCGAGACGTCGAGCGCCGAGACCGGCTCGTCGAGCACGAGGATCTTCGGCTCGACGATGAGCGCCCGGGCGATGCCGATGCGCTGCCGCTGGCCGCCGGAGAACTCGTGCGGGTACCGGTCGATGTAGCTCGGCTCGAGCCCGACGAGCTCGAGGACCTCGCGGACCCGGCGGCGGATCTCGTCCTTCGCGACGCCGTGCACCGTCAGCGGTTCACCGATCACCGAACCGATGTCGAGCCGTGGGTCGATCGACGCCATCGGGTCCTGGAACACGACCTGGATGTCGCGGCGGATCGCCAGGCGGTCCTTCTTCGACAGCGAGGCGGTGTCGACGCCGTTCACCCGGATGGTGCCCTGCTGCGCGCCGGCGAGCTCGAGGATCTCCATGATCGTGGTGGTCTTGCCGCAGCCGGACTCCCCGACCAGACCGAGCACCTGCCCGCGCTTGAGCGTCAGGGAGATGCCGTCGACGGCGTGCACCTCGCCGATCTGCCGGCGGAAGAGCGCGCCCTTGGTGAGCGGGAACGTCTTGACGACGTCGGTGAGCTCGAGCACGACGTCGTCGCCGTGGTCGACCGCCGCCTCGGGGACGTCCTCGGGGCGGGGGAAGATCTCCGACCGCTCGAGGGTGCCGGCTGCGATCTCGTCGCGACGGATGCACGCGGCGGTGTGGTCGACGAGGACGGCGGGCGCGGAGACCGCTGCGCCGGTCGCGATGTCGGCGACCGTGTCGCCGCCGGCGTTCGTGATGGCGCCGGCACCGGCCTGCGTGATGGTCGGCGCGATGAGCGCGGGCTCGCCGTCGCGGCAGGCGTCGATGACCGCCGGGCAGCGGTCGGCGAACGGGCAGCCGGTCGGCTTCTGCGTGAGCAGGGGCGGGCGGCCCTCGAGCGGGACGAGCCGTTCGGTGCGGGCCGCGGTCATGTTCGGCATCGAGCGCAGGAGCCCGATCGTGTAGGGCATGACGGGCTCGCGGAAGAGCGGCTCGACCGGTGCCGTCTCGACGATGCGGCCCGCGTACATCACGGCGACGCGGTCCGCGTTGCCGGCCACGACTCCGAGGTCGTGCGTGATGAGGACCACGGCGGCGCCGGTCATGTCCTTCGCCGTCTGCAGCACGTCGAGGATCTGCGCCTGGATCGTGACGTCGAGCGCGGTGGTCGGCTCGTCGGCGATGATCAGCTTCGGGTCGTTCGCGATGGCGATGGCGATCATCGCGCGCTGCCGCATGCCGCCGGAGAACTCGTGCGGGAACGCGTCGAGGCGCCGAGCGGGGTTCGGGATGCCGACGACGCGCAGCAGCTCCTCGGCGCGGGTGCGGGCGGCGTGCTGGGTGAGGGAGCGGTCGTGCAGTCGCAGCCCCTCGATGATCTGCTGACCGATCGTGTACACGGGCGTCAGGGCCGACAGCGGGTCCTGGAACACCATCGCGATGTCGCCGCCGCGCAGGCGGGACATCTCGCGGTCGTTCTTGCCGAGGAGCTCCTGGCCGTCGAAGCGGATGCTGCCCTCGACGTGGGCTGACGACGGGAGCAGACCCATCACGGCCATCGAGGACACCGACTTGCCGGAGCCGGACTCGCCGACGATCCCGAGGAACTCGCCGGGGGCCACCGTGTAGTCGACCCCGCGGACGGCGTAGACGGGCTTGTTCTTCGGGTTGAACGTGACCGACAGGTCGGACACGGTCAGCAGCGGCTCAGTCACGGTTGGCTCCGGAGGTGGGGTCGATGGCGTCGCGCAGGGCGTCGCCGAGCAGGCTGGTCGAGAGCACGGTCGCGACGAGGGTCGCGGCGGGCAGGACGAACAGCCACGGGCGGGTGACGGCCGACTGGCTGCCGGCGGCGAGCAGGGTGCCGAGCGAGACGTCGGGGATCTGGATGCCGAAGCCGAAGAAGCTCAGCGAGCTCTCCGCCAGGATCGCGGCCCCGACACCGAGCGTGGCGTCGATGATGAGCAGGGACGCCACGTTCGGCAGGATGTGCCGTCGGATGATCGTGAACGCCGGGACGCCCATGAAGCGGGCGGCCTTGACGTAGTCGCGTTCGCGCAGGGACATCGTCTGGCCGCGGATCACGCGGGCCATCACCATCCAGCTGAACACCGCGAGGCCGACGATGAGCGCCACCCACGTCAGGTTCTTGAACACCGGGCTGAGGAGCACGAGCGCGTAGAACGAGGGGATCACGAGCAGCAGGTCGATGACCCACACGAGCACGCGGTCCACGGTGCCGCCGAAGTAGCCGGCGATCGCACCGACGATGCCGGCGATCAGCGTGGCGGCCGGACCGGCGATGAGGCCGATGAGCAGCGACTTCTGCAGGCCGACGAGCGTCTGCGCGTAGATGTCCTGGCCGATGTCGTTCGTGCCGAACCAGTGCGCGGCGCTCGGCGGCATGCCGAACGCCAGGCCGTCGGAGTCGACGGCGTTCCAGTGGTACAGGTGCGGGCCGACGAAGGCCCACAGCAGGATGAGCAGCAGGGCGCCGCCACCGATGCGGGCACGCCAGGTGCCGAACACCTTGCGCCAGAGCGGCGTGCGGCCGCCCTTGACCTCGATGACGTGCGCCGGCACACCGGCGTTGCCGTCACCGGGGTCACCGGCGGTGGTCGTGGTCGTGGGGTCGAGAACAGACACGGGTCACACCCTCACTCGCGGGTCGAGCGCGGCGTAGAGCAGGTCCGCGAGGGTTCCTGCGATGAGCACGAGGATCGCCGTGAAGAGGATCGTGCCCGATGCCGCGTTGATGTCGTTGTTGGTGATGCCCTGGACGAAGTACTCGCCCATGCCGTGCCAGCTGAAGACCAGCTCGGTGATGCTCGCCCCGGTCAGGATCAGCCCGAACGAGTACGCGAAGAACGTCGACATCGGGATGAGGGCGACGCGGACGCCGTGGCGCATGATGGCCGATCCGCGCGTCCGGCCCTTCGATCGCGCGGTGCGGATGAAGTCGTTCGACAGCACGTCGAGCATCGCGGAGCGCTGGTACCGCGAGTACGTGGCGACGGCGCCGATGGTCAGCGAGATCGTGGGTAACAACAGGTGGATCAGTCGGTCGCCGAGCACCGGGAAGAACCCGTTCACGCCCGGCGTGTACTCACCCGTGAAGCGGATCACCTGGGTGCCGAGGCCCTGGTTCATCGCGGTCGCCAGGATCATCAGGACGACCGCGATGACGAAGGTCGGGGTGGCGAGCACCGCGAACGACAGGTACGTCGAGACCTGGTCCGACGTGCGGTACTGGCGGACGGCGTTCCACACGCCGAGCAGCACCCCGAGGATCGCGCCGAGCAGGGTGCCGATGACCAGCAAGCGCAGGCTGGTGCCGGAGCGGGCGACGATGTCGGCCGTGACCTCGGTGCCGCGCGTGCTCATGCCGAGCGACCCGTGCGTGACGAGGTTCGACCACCAGGTCCAGGTGCGGACGATGAGCGGGGTGTCCGGATCGGCACCGAGCTTCCGCAGGGACGCGTCGATCGTGCCCTGCGGCACGGCCGGGTTCCGGCCCAGGAACCGGGCAGCCGGGTTCAGCGTGGTGCTGGCGAGGATGTAGCCGAGGGTCGTCGCGACGATCGTCAGGACGATGTAGTTGACGATCCGCTTTGCGATGAAGGCAAGCATGTACTGGGACCTCGTGGGGTGCGGCCATCCGTCCGGACGGCGTTGTCGGTGGCGACAGGTTAGCCGCTCGCGGCGGAGGGATGGGACTTGGCGTTGTGACGCTATGCAACATTCGTTACGAGCATGTTTCGATTCCCCACATCAACCCTTGTGGAGCCTTCGGATGTGACTAGGGTTCTCAACCAACAGGCGTGGCGGCGGGGGTCGTCGCGTTCCAGCGCGATCAGCGCGAACCACAACGAAAGGGAATCCTCGCCATGCGAAAGAGGATCAAGGGCATCGCCGTGCTGGCCACCGCTGCGGCTGCGGCCGTCGTGCTGGCCGGCTGCTCCGGCGGTGGACAGGCGGGCAACAGCAGCTCCGCGGTCGCCGAGTCGTCGCTGAAGTCGACCGGTTGGACCGTCGCCGACCGCGCGGACGTCAAGGACGGCGGGTCGATCACCCTGCCGATCGACACCGCGCCGGCGAACTTCCAGATCAACAACCTCGACTCCGGGACCGTCGACGACCAGACGATCGCCGGGACCTACCTGCCGAGCTTCATCCAGTTCAAGGAGAACGGCGAGTGGGAGGCGAACAAGGACTTCGCGACCTCGGTCGAGCTGACCAAGGACTCGCCCCAGACCGTCGAGATCAAGATCAACCCGAAGGCCGTGTGGTCCGACGGCACCCCGATCAGCGCGAAGGACGTCATCGCCAACTGGAAGGCGCTGAACGGCACGAACAAGGCCTTCGCACCCCTCGCCACCAACGTGTGGGAGGACGTCGACTCCGTCAAGCAGGGCTCCGACGAGCGCGACGTCATCATGACGTTCTCGAAGACGAACGCCGACTGGGCGAGTGTCCTCGGCACCATCTACCCGTACTGGGCGGTCGACACCCCCGAGCACTTCAACACCGCCTGGGCCAAGGGTCCGTACGCCGCTGACGGCAAGACCTACGTCTCCGGTGGCCCGTACATCGTGAAGTCCTTCGACGCCAACGGCGGCGTGCTCACCTTCGAGAAGAACCCGAAGTGGTGGGGCGACGAGGGCAAGCTCGACACCATCGTCTTCAAGACGGTCTCGCGTGACGGCGTCGCGCAGGCGTACGGCAACAAGGAACTCGACGCGTTCAACCTGAACGGCAGCGCCGACAACCTCAAGACGGCGAACTCGCGCTCGGACTCGAAGATCGAGCGCTCGCTCGGCACCACGCAGCGGCAGATCACGCTGAACGGCACGTCGGACGTCTTCAAGGACCAGGACGTGCGCCAGGCGTTCGCGCAGGCCATCAACCGCAAGGTCCTCGCCCAGGCGATCCTGTCGCCGGTGAAGAGCCCGGGTGACGTGCTCAACAACCTGACGTACCTGCCCGGTCAGGACGGCTACCAGGACGACGTGTCGAGCGTCTACGGCTACAGCACGGACAAGGCGAAGTCGAAGCTCGAGGACGCCGGCTGGAAGGTCGGTTCGGACGGCTACGCGACCAAGGGCGGCAAGGAACTCGACGTCCGCTTCGTGATCCCGTCGGACAACCCGAACTCGGCGAACGTCGCGCAGCTCGTGCAGCAGCAGACGAAGCTCGCCGGCTTCAAGGTCACGATCGACACCGTCCCCTCGGACGACTTCTTCACGAAGTACATCACCACCGACGGCCGTGACTTCGACGCCACGTACTTCGCGTGGCAGGGCACGCCGTTCCCGATCTCGTCGCTCAAGTCGATCTACTACCCCGCCGACGCCGGCCAGAACTACACCGGTGTGACGGACGACTCGCTCGGCGCGGCCTGGGACAAGGCGAACGCCGAGCTCGACCCCGATGCCCGCATCAAGGACGCGCAGGCGATCGACAAGAAGATCGTCGCCGTCGCCGGCACCATCCCGCTGTTCGCCGAGCCGTACGCCTGGGGTGTGCGCAAGGACCTCGTGAACTACGGGCCCGCGCAGTTCCAGCAGTACTCGGTCAAGTGGCAGGACGTGGGTTACACCAAGTAGTCCCGCGGCCGCACGACCCACAACGACACCCTCGACGTCGCACGACGTCGGGGGTGTCGTTCTGCGTCGGCAGGGGCGTGGACGCCTGGCGCTACAGCCGGGCCGCCGCGAGCGACGCCGCGATCCCGAGCACGACGAACGCCAGCACCGTCCACCCGTGCACCCGGTGGGTGATCGGCGCCGCGACGACGGTCGCCGGAGGCGGGCCGTCCTGCGGAGCCGGGGCGGGCACGAGGGCCACCATCCGCGCGGCCGCAGCGTCGACGTCGAGGTGAGCCGGGCCTCCCGGTCGGCCCTGGACCTGCGCGGTGAGCCGCGCGGTCGGGCGGGTCGCGATCCACACGCGGCGGACGCCCTCGCTCGAGACGACCTCGATGCCGTACTTGGTGCGCACCTCGGTGACGCGCGACCACGTGTAGGTGCTGGTGCGGCGGACGTCCACGATCCGCAGGTGCTCGGGCGTCAGCTCGATCCGCGGACGCCAGAGTGCGGCCCACGCCACGAACGCGATGCAGATGCTCGGGACCGGGACGAGCAACGGGTTGCTGCCACCGAGCAGTGCCAGGGGGACGAGCGCCACCGCGACGACCCAGAGGACGATGGCGAGACGGCGGAGACCCGGAGCGACGATGGTGGTGTGCACCGGACGAGGTTACGAGATGCCTCCCCGGAGACGCCCGGGGAGCGGGTGTGACACACCAGCGCGTATCTCCGGACGACCCGATTCCCCGGGGAGGCAGATCCTTCATGGACCTCTCGTGCCGACAATGGTCGTCGCCCCCAGTTCGGGTGTCAATACCCCATGGCGACGGATTCCGGGATTCCCCACGCCGGGAACGGCGGGAACGGCGGGAACGGCGGGAACGGCGGGAACGGCGGGAGCCGTGGGATCCGGCTACGAGACGAGCAGTTCGATCTGTTCACGGATGGTCTCGGCCTTCGGGAACCGGAGACCGACCAGACCGACGTGCCGCCACCGCACGACCCCGTCGGGGCCGATCACGAACACCGACCGACGCAGTCCGATCCCCGGCGCGCGCACGCCGTAGTCGCGGATCACCGAGCCGGCCGTGTCGCTCAGCAGGGGGAACGTGAGCGAGGAGCCGCGTGCGAGCGTCTCGTGCGAGTCGAGGGCCTGCGGGCTGATGCCCCACACCACGGCGCCGAGGTCGTCGAACTCGTCGAGTTCCGCCTGGTAGCTGCAGAGCTGCGCGGTGCAGACGGCCGTCGCGTCGCCGGGGTAGAAGGCGAGCACCACGGTCCGGCCGATCTCCGACGACAGGTCGTACTCGTCGTCGGTGCGGACCCCGTCGCGGACGATCATGCCCGGCAGGGTGAACGTCGGCGCGGACTCGCCGACCTCGGGGATGCTCATGTGCTCACGCTACGAGAACAACTGGGGGAACGCGTTCGCGACCCAGGGGTAGCCGACGAACACCGCGGCGTCGAGCAGGCAGTGCGTGATGATCAGGGGCATCAAGCGGCCCCACTTCGTGTAGATCCAGCCGAACACGATGCCCATCACGGCGTTGCCGACGAACGCGCCGAAGCCCTGGTACAGGTGGTAGCTCCCGCGCAGCAGTGCCGTCGACAGGATCACCTGCCACCGCCCCCACCCGAGGTCGCCGAGCCGGGCGTAGAGGTACCCGATCACGATCACCTCTTCCTGCAGGCCGGAGCGGATCGCGGACAGCAGCAGGACCGGCACCGTCCACCAGTACGAGTTCAGGGCAGCGGGGTCGACGTCCACCGTGATGCCGAGGGCGCGCCCGGCGAAGTACAGGGCGAGCCCGGGGATCCCGATGCCGAGCGCGATGAGCGCCGGACCACCGAGGTCGGGCTTCACCCGGAACCGGTCGATGCCGAGCCGGGACAGGTGCGGGCGGGACGTGCTCCACAGCAGGAAGCAGACGAGCGCGACCGGCGCCAGGTCCACCGCGATGCCGAGCAGCTGGCGGGCCAGGTCGACGTACTGCACCGTCGTCGACGACGTGTTGAGCGCCGTGGACTGCTCGCCGAGCGGGGTCGTCTGCGACAGGTCGTCGATGATCTGGAGGATCGAGTACAGCGCGCTGGCGCCCAGTGAGAGCAGCAGCACGATGGTGATCTCGACCCACGTTCGCCGTCGGCTCATCTGCAGTACTCCTGACGGTTGCGAACTACCGGTAGACTGGCGTGTCGGGCGTTCTGCCCGCGGGTGCGGTGCCGACAAATCACTGGCCCGACACTCTCCCAGAAATTGAAGGATGTCCTGTATGGCGCTCGCCACCCGGTCCGACCTGCGCAACGTCGCCATCGTGGCACACGTCGACCACGGCAAGACCACCCTCGTCGACGCGATGCTCACGCAGACCAACTCGTTCGACGCCCACTTCGAGGGCGAAGACCGCATGATGGACTCGAACGACCTCGAGCGCGAGAAGGGCATCACGATCCTCGCGAAGAACACGTCGGTGCTCTACAACGGCAAGCACGCGACCGAATTCGGCGCGGACGGCCCCATCACCATCAACGTGATCGACACCCCGGGTCACGCCGACTTCGGTGGTGAGGTCGAGCGCGGCCTTTCCATGGTCGACGGCGTCGTGCTGCTGGTCGACGCGTCCGAGGGGCCGCTGCCCCAGACGCGCTTCGTGCTCCGCAAGGCGCTCGCCGCCAAGCTCCCGGTGATCCTGCTCGTCAACAAGACGGACCGCCCCGACTCCCGCATCGACGAGGTCGTCTCCGAGTCGCAGGACCTGCTCCTCGGCCTGGCGTCCGACCTGTCGGACGAGGTCGACGACCTCGACCTCGACGCGATCCTCGACGTCCCCGTGGTCTACGCCTCGGGCCGTGCCGGTGCCGCGTCGCGCAACAAGCCGGCCGACGGCTCGCTGCCCGACAACGACGACCTCGAGCCGCTGTTCGAAGCGATCCTGCAGCACGTCCCCGCGCCGAAGTACGACGACCAGCACCCGCTGCAGGCCCACGTCACCAACCTCGACGCGTCGCCGTTCCTCGGTCGTCTCGCGCTGCTGCGCATCTTCCACGGCACGATGAAGAAGGGCCAGACGGTCGCGTGGGTCAAGCACGACGGAACCGTCGTGAACGCCCGCATCACCGAGCTCCTCATCACCAAGGCCCTCGAGCGCTACCCGGCCGAGTCGGCGGGCCCCGGTGACATCGTCGCCGTCGCCGGCTTCGACACGATCACCATCGGTGAGACGCTGACCGACCCCGAGGACGTCCGCCCGCTGCCGACCATCACGGTCGACGACCCGGCGATCTCGATGACGATCGGCACGAACACCAGCCCGCTCGTCGGCAAGGTCAAGGGCCACAAGCTGACCGCCCGCATGGTCAAGGAGCGCCTCGACCGCGAGCTCATCGGCAACGTCTCGCTCAAGGTCCTCGACATCGGTCGCCCCGATGCCTGGGAGGTCCAGGGCCGTGGTGAGCTCGCGCTCGCCATCCTGGTCGAGCAGATGCGTCGTGAGGGCTTCGAGCTCACCGTCGGCAAGCCGCAGGTCGTCACGAAGCGTGACGAGAACGGCAAGCTGCAGGAGCCGTACGAGCACATGACGATCGACACGCCGGAGGAGTACCTGGGCGCGATCACGCAGCTCATGGCCGCTCGCAAGGGCCGCATGGAGAACATGACGAACCACGGCACCGGCTGGGTGCGCATGGAGTTCATCGTCCCGTCGCGCGGCCTGATCGGCTTCCGCACGTCGTTCCTCACCGAGACCCGCGGCACCGGCATCGCCAACGCGATCTCGCACGGCTACGACGAGTGGGCCGGCCCGATCCAGACCCGCATCAACGGCTCGATCGTGTCCGACCGCTCGGGTGTCGTCACGCCGTTCGCCATCACGAACCTGCAGGAGCGGATGACGTTCTTCGTCAACCCCACCGAAGAGGTCTACGAGGGCATGGTCATCGGCGAGAACTCGCGCGCCGACGACATGGACGTCAACATCACGAAGGAGAAGAAGCTCACGAACATGCGTTCGGCGAACGCCGACTCCTTCGAGTCGATGACGCCGTCGCGCCAGCTCTCCCTCGAGGAGTGCCTGGAGTTCGCGCGCGAGGACGAGTGCGTCGAGGTCACCCCGGCGGTCGTCCGCATCCGCAAGGTCGAGCTCGACGCGCAGGCCCGCCAGCGCTCGTACGCCCGCCTGAAGCGTCAGGACGCGTAAGCAGCAAGCGACGCGTCGCGTCAGCAAGAGCACGACCTGAGGAGGTCGGGGGTTACGGTGGATGCCGTGACCCTCGACCTCCTCTCGCTGTACCAGGACCTGCACGCCCACCCCGAGCTCGGTTTCCAGGAGCACCGCACTGCGGGCATCGTGGCCGACCGGCTCGCCGAGCTCGGTGGCATCGAGGTGACCACCGGCGTCGGCGGCACCGGTGTCGTCGGCGTCCTGTCGAACGGCGAGGGCCCGGTCGTGTGGCTCCGCGCCGATATGGACGGCCTGCCGGTCCAGGAACGCACGGGGCTGCCCTACGCCAGCCAGCACCGCGGCACCGACGAGGACGGCAACGACGTCCCGACGATGCACGCCTGCGGCCACGACATCCACGTCACCTGGCTGCTCGGCACGCTCGAGCGCCTCGTCGCCACCAGGGACCAGTGGAGCGGCACGGTCGTCGGCGTCTTCCAGCCGGCGGAGGAGGTCATCTCCGGCGCCCGCGCCATGGTCGAGGACGGCCTGGTCGACCGGTTCCCGAAGCCCGACGTGGTGCTCGGGCAGCACTCGGCTCCGGCCCCGGTCGGCATCGTCGCGATCGGCTCCGGCCCGGTGATGGCGTCCAGTGACCGGCTCACGGTGACCTTCAACGGTCGCGGGGCGCACGGGTCCGCACCGCAGGCGTCCCTCGACCCGGTCGTCACCGCCGCGTCCGCCGTCGTCCGGCTGCAGACCGTCGTCTCGCGCGAGGTCTCGCCGAGCGACGCCGGTGTCGTCACCGTCGGCAGCTTCCACGCCGGCACGCGCGCCAACATCATCCCCGACCAGGCCGTCATCGAGATCTCGACGCGTGCCCGCAACGAGGAGACCCGTGCGCGCATCATCGCGTCGATCGAGCGGATCGTCCGTGCCGAGAGCGACGCCGGCGGGCTGCCGGAGCCGACGATCGTGCGGTCGCCCGGTGCCGAGGTGACCGTGAACGACGCGGAGTCCGCTGCCCGGGTGCTCGCGGCCGTCAGCGCCGCCGTGCCGGGTGCGCGCGAGCTGGAGATCGGGCTGGCGATGGCGTCGGAGGACGTCGGGCAGCTCGCGACGGCGGCGGGCGTCCCGCTCGTGTACTGGTTCACGGGGATCACCGACCCGGAGCTGTTCCGCCGTGGCGAGGACATCCCGAGCAACCACTCGCCGTTCTACGCGCCGCAGGCCGAGACCGCGATCCCGGTGGGCGTCGACGCCCTGGTCGCCGCGACGCGCGCCTACGTCGCCTGACGGGCGGACGGGAGGCGCGGGGCGGCCCCGCCGCGCGGGTGACCGTCCCGGGGACAGGACGTTCACAGCCAACTCGCGCCGTGCCTCCCGGCTCACCCGTTACCGTCGGCGCATGCGTTCCCTCCGTACCCCGCTGATCGCCGCCGTCGCCGCCGGCATCGCCCTGGCCGGACTCACCGGCTGCTCGTCCGACTCCGTGAAGCAGGCGACGGACCTCGGGTCCTCGGTGGCCTCGACGGTCGCGGACGGCGTCGCGGGCATCGACGGCAAGGCGATCCAGGACGGCATGTCCTCGGTCGCGGGCGGCATCGACGGGGCGCTCGACACGGCGCTCAAGGGCGCGAACGTGACCTCCGACGGCAAGGTCCCCGACGGGTTCCCGTCGTCCGACGTGCCGCTCGTCGACGGCACGGTGCTCGGCGGGGGAGCGGGACCGAACGGTTCCGGATGGGTCGTGCAGGTGCGCGCCGGGTCGGTCGACGACTTCGCCTCCGCCGCGCAGCAGCTCGCCGACGCGGGTTACACCGAGTCGGCGAAGCGAGCCGACTCGTCGAGTGCGTTCGGGATGTTCCGCAGCGACGGGTACCGCGTCGTGCTCACGTTCTCGGACGGCGACGACGGCGTCACCGCGACCTACATCGTCACGGCCCGCTAGTCCCGTACCCTTGGGGGCGATGTCGAAGGCCTCCGTCACGCGCCCCGAGCGCGTCCTGTTCGTGCACGCCCACCCCGACGACGAGACCCTGTCGTCCGGCGGGACGATCGCGACCCTGCTCGAGCTCGGCGCCGAGGTCACCGTGTTGACGGCGACCCGCGGTGAGCGCGGCGAGATGCTCACCGAGCGGCTCGCACCCCTGGCCGGCGACGCGCAGCGCGTCGCCGCGCATCGTGAGTCCGAGATCGACGCGGCACTCGCGGCCCTCGGTGGCCCGGCGCACCTGTGGCTCGGCGGTCGCGGTGCGCGGCCCACCGACCTGCCGGAACGACGGTACGTCGACTCCGGCATGCAGTGGGGGCCCGACGGCCGGGCGACCGCCGCCGACGACGCGCCCGTCGACTCGCTGACCGCCGCCGACCTGGGCGAGGTCGTCGACGACGTCCGTGCCGCGATCCGCTCCACCGGTGCGGACGCGGTCGTGAGCTACGCCGACGACGGCGGGTACGGCCACCCCGACCACGTGCGTGTGCACCACGCTGCTCGGTACGCGGCCCGGGCGGAGGAGGTGGCGTTCTCGATGATCGTCGCCCCGGACACCGGGGACGCCGACGTCACCGTCGACGTCCTGCCGGTGCGGGCGAAGGTGCGTGCCGCCGTCGAGCAGTACCGCTCGCAGGTCACCGTCGACCCGGTCGACCCCGCCGACCCGACCCCGCTGTCGTGGGTGATGCCGCACGGCGTCCGCGAGCACGCCCCCGCGGTCGAGGCCTTCCGGCACGACGCCGACCCGCAGCCCCCGGCGCCGCAGACGTACGCCGAGATGTCCGGTCAGGGCAAGGTCGCCGCGGTCGCCGTCGCGCTCGTGCTCGGGCTCGTCACCGGCGGACTGGGGACCGTGACGCACCAGCAGACCGTCGGCGCCGCCGCGTTCCCGATCGGCATGGTGATCACCACGCTGCTCGTGGTCGGGCTGACCGTGGGCATCCGGCTGCTGTACCGGTCGCGGGCGATGGTCGCCGCGATCGGCATCGGCATCCTCGTCGCCACGCAGGTGCTCGTCTCCGTCGGCGGCCAGGGCTCGCCGCTCGTGCTGGCGAACGCGGCCGGGTACGTCTGGACGTTCGCCCCCGCCGTCATCGCCGCCCTGGTGCTCGCGTGGCCGGACCTGTCGGGGCTGCGGTCCCGGACGGCCCCGGGCCGCGAGTAGACTCGAACCCGCTCGTCGAAGGGAGCACCCGAACCGTGACCTACGTGATCGCCCAGCCCTGTGTCGACGTCAAGGACCGTGCCTGCATCGACGAATGCCCCGTCGACTGCATCTACGAGGGCGACCGCTCGCTGTACATCCACCCCGACGAGTGCGTCGACTGCGGTGCGTGCGAGCCGGTCTGCCCGGTCGAGGCCATCTACTACGAGGACGACCTGCCCGACGAGTGGGCCGACTACTACAAGGCCAACGTCGAGTTCTTCCAGGAAGTCGGCTCGCCCGGTGGCGCCGCGAAGGTCGGTGTGATCCACAAGGACCACCCGGTCGTCATGGCCGAACCGCCCCGCGGCTGAGCCGGACTCGCACGTGGCGCTCGACCTGCCCGACTTCCCCTGGGACCAGCTCGTCCCGTTCAAGCAGCGCGCGGCCGGGTACGAAGGCGGCATCGTCGACCTCAGCGTCGGGTCGCCCGTCGACCCCACCCCCGAGGTCGTCCGACGCGCCCTCGCCGACGCCACCGACGCGCACGCCTACCCGCAGGTCGCCGGCACCCCGGCGCTGCGGCAGGCAATCGCCGACTGGTACGGCCGCCGGCATGGGGTGCAGCTGACCGAGGCGCACGCCCTGCCGACGATCGGGTCGAAGGAGTTCATCGCCGGCCTGGCGCTCTGGCTCGGCATCAGCGCCGGCGACACCGTGGTCTTCCCCGCCGCCGCGTACCCCACGTACGAGCTCGGGGCAGCCCTGGTCGGCGCGGACGCCCTCGCATCGGACGACCCAGCAGCGTGGCCGACGACGACGAAGCTGGTGTGGCTGAACTCGCCCGGCAACCCCGACGGCCGCGTGCTCTCGATCGACGACCTGCGCGTCGCGGTCGCCCGTGCCCGCGAACTCGGTGCCGTCATCGTCGGTGACGAGTGCTACGCCGAGCTCGGCTGGGACCCGGAGTACGCGACCACCCCGACCCCCACGATCCTCGACCCCCGCGTCGTCGGCGACTCGGTTGACGGTGTGCTCAGCGTGTACTCGCTGTCGAAGCAGTCGAACCTGGCCGGGTACCGCGCGGCGTTCGTCGCCGGTGACGCCCGGATCCTCGCCGACGTCCTCGCGGTCCGGAAGCACGCGGGGCTGATGCCGCCGCTGCCGGTGCAGGAAGCGATGATCGTCGCACTCGCGGACCAGACCCACGTGCAGCAGCAGAAGGCCCGCTACCGGGCGCGCCGGAACATGCTCCGACGGGCACTCGAGGACGCCGGCTTCCGCATCGACCACAGCGAGGCCGGCCTGTACCTCTGGGTGACCCGCGGTGAGCCCGCGCTCGACACGGTGTCGTGGTTGGCCGACCGCGGGATCCTCGTCGCACCGGGCACGTTCTACGGCACGGCGGGCGGGGAGCACGTCCGGGTGGCCCTCACCGCGACCGACGAGCGCATCGCCGCGGCGGCACAACGACTCGCCAGCAGCCGCCGGCTCGGCACCGCGTAGCCCGCAGCGCAATCGGGGGTTCCCACCAAGTCGTGACCTCCGGGGTGTGCACGAGCGACAGACGCCGCGATTAGGCTGTCACCGTGACTGACACTGCCAACGACGCTCAGAAGACGGCCACACCGCCCACGACGCCCGTGCCCGTGAGTCCCGCCGCCGAACAGACGGGCGAGACCGCGACGCTGACGTACCCGGGTGGCAGCGCGGAGTTCCCGATCCTGCCGAGCGTCGACGGCGCGTCCACCATGGACATCTCGACGTTCAAGAAGCAGACCGGGATGAACACGCTCGACTACGGGTTCGTGAACACCGGGTCGACCAAGAGCGCGATCACCTACATCGACGGCGACGAGGGCATCCTGCGGTACCGCGGGTACCCGATCGACCAGGTCGCGTCGAACTGCACCTTCCTCGAGGTCGCGTGGCTCCTGATCTACGGCGAGCTGCCCGACGAGTCCGAACTCGCCGACTTCGACGCCCGCATCCGTCGGCACACCCTGCTGCACGAGGACCTCCGGCGCCTGTTCGACGCGCTCCCGCACTCCGCGCACCCGATGTCCGTGCTGTCCAGTGCCGTCAGCGCCCTGTCGACGTACTACGAGGACGACATGGACGTCGACGACCCGGAGAAGGTCGAGCTGCAGACCGTGCGGCTGCTCGCCAAGCTGCCGGTGATCGCCGCCTACGCGCACAAGAAGTCCATCGGGCAGGCGTTCCTGTACCCGGACAACGGACTGTCGTTCGTCGACAACTTCCTGCGCCTGAACTTCGGCACCATGGCCGAGACCTACCAGCCGAACCCGGTGCTGTCGAAGGCCCTCGACCGGCTCCTCATCCTGCACGAGGACCACGAGCAGAACGCCTCCACCGCGACGGTCCGCCTGGTCGGCTCGACGAAGGCGAACATGTTCGCCTCGATCTCTGCCGGCATCAACGCCCTGTACGGGCCGCTGCACGGCGGCGCGAACGAGGCCGTGCTCGAGATGCTGCAGCAGATCAAGGACTCCGGCGAGCCGGTGCAGCGCTTCGTCGAGCGGGTGAAGAACAAGGAGCGCGGCGTGAAGCTCATGGGCTTCGGACACCGCGTCTACAAGAACTACGACCCCCGCGCGAAGCTCGTCAAGGAGTCGGCGGACGAGGTCCTCGAGTCCCTCGGCGTGCAGGACGACCTGCTCGACATCGCGAAGGAGCTCGAGCAGATCGCGCTGAGCGACCAGTACTTCATCGACCGCAAGCTCTACCCGAACGTCGACTTCTACACGGGCATCATCTACAAGGCGATGGGCTTCCCGCCGCGTATGTTCACGGTGCTGTTCGCGATCGGCCGCCTGCCCGGCTGGATCGCGCAGTGGCGCGAGCTGAACAACGACCCGCTCAACAAGATCGGTCGCCCGCAGCAGCTCTACGTGGGTGCGTCGAAGCGGGATCTCCCCGCGCGCTGACGCACGCTCCACTCTGCGAGAGCGACAGGACCCCGCGAACGGTTCGCGGGGTCCTGTCGCTCTCGCGGTGGAGTCGGCCTACGCGTGGAGCGCGGTGTTGAGCTGGATGCCCTCGCCCTTGCGCTGCAGGGCCTCGACCGCGCCGGACAGGCTGTTGCGCCGGAACAGGACGTTCGGGGTGCCGGACAGCTCGGCCGCCTTGACGGTCTTCGGCGTGCCGTCCGGGTTCGGCGCAGCGCCGACCAGGACGACCTTCGTGCCGGCCGTGACGTACAGGCCGGCCTCGATGACGGAGTCGTCGCCGAGGGAGACGCCGAGACCTGCGTTCGCACCGAGCAGCGCGCGCTCGCCCAGGGAGACCCGGTGCGTGCCGCCGCCGGAGAGCGTGCCCATGATGGACGCGCCACCGCCGATGTCGGTGCCGTTGCCGACGACGACGCCCTGCGAGACGCGGCCCTCGATCATTGCGTCGCCGAGGGTGCCGGCGTTGAAGTTCACGAAGCCCTCGTGCATGACGGTCGTGCCCGGCGCCAGGTGCGCACCGAGACGGACGCGGTTGGCGTCACCGATGCGGACGCGGTCCGGCACGACGTAGTCGACCAGACGGGGGAACTTGTCGATGGCGTGCACGGCGATGCCCGCGCGCTGCAGCGACGGGCGCAGGCGGGTCAGGGACTCCGGGTGGACCGGCCCCGCGTTCGTCCACGCGACGATCGGCAGGTACCCGAAGACACCGTCGAGGTTGATGGTGTTCGGACGCACGTGCAGGTGGCTCAGCAGGTGCAGGCGCAGGTACGCGTCCTCGGTGCTGGTCGGGGCGGCGTCGATGGTGACCTCGGTGGTGACGGCCTCGATCCGGACCTCGCGGCGGGGGTCGTCACCCACGTGCGCCTGCAGTTCGGCGGGGAACACCGCGTCGGTGGGCAACGGGCCGAGGTGGGTCTCCGGGTACCAGGTGTCGAGCGTCGTGCCGTCGGCGGCGATCGTCGCGAGGCCGTGGCCCCAGGCGTGCGTCGGGCGATCGGCGGTGGCGGTCGGGTCGGTGGCAGCGGTCGTGTCGGTCACTGCACCAGGGTACCGACGCACTGGACGGGAGCACCGGACCGACCGGACGGACGCTGCGGAACCGCACCGTGCCTCCCGGCCGCCGTGCCGTGGGCCAGCGCGACGGGGGCGACGGCAGATAAGGTGACCGCATGCCGGAGCAGCTCGACCTCACCGCCTCGTCCATCGACATCACCCGTGCCATCTGCGACATCGAATCGGTGTCGGGGAACGAGCAGGCCCTCGCCGACGCGATCGAGGCGGTGCTCGCACCGCTGCCGCACCTCGAGGTGATCCGCGACGGCGACGCGATCGTCGCCCGCACGAACCTCGGCCGCGACCGCCGTGTCGTGATCGCCGGGCACATCGACACCGTGCCGCTCAACGACAACCTGCCGACCGAGTTCCGCACCACCGAGGACGGCACCGAGATCCTGTGGGGTCGCGGCACCGTCGACATGAAGGCGGGCTGTGCAGTGCAGCTCAAGCTCGCGTACGACCTGGTCGAACCCTCGGTCGACGTCACGTGGGTCTGGTACGACCACGAAGAGGTCAGCGACCTGCTGAACGGCCTCGGCCGTCTCGCCCGGACCCGTCCGGAACTGCTGGCCGCCGACTTCGCCATCCTGGGGGAGCCGTCCGGTGCGCAGATCGAGGGTGGCTGCAACGGCAACCTCCGCGCCGAGATCCGCACGTTCGGCAAGCGCTCGCACAGCGCCCGCAGCTGGATCGGCGACAACGCGATCCACAAGACGGCACCGATCCTCGCCACGCTGGCCGCCTACGAGCCCCGCACGGTCACGGTCGACGGGCTCGAGTACCGCGAGGGCCTCAACGCCGTCGGGATCAGCGGCGGCATCGCGGGCAACATCATCCCGGACGAGGCGATGGTGCACGTGAACTACCGCTTCGCGCCGTCGCGTTCGGCAGACGAGGCCGTGGCCCACATCCGCGAGCTCTTCGACGGCTACGACGTGACCATCGTCGACCTCGCCGCCGGTGCCCGCCCCGGCCTCGACGCCCCGCTCGCGCAGGACTTCGTGTCGGCGGTCGGCGGCCCGGAGCCCCGCCCGAAGTACGGCTGGACCGACGTCGCCCGCTTCTCAGCGCTCGGGGTGCCCGCGGTCAACTACGGCCCCGGTGAACCCGTCTTCGCCCACCACGACGACGAGCAGGTCCCGGTCGCGCAGATCACCGCGGTCGAGGCCGGCCTCCGTCGGTGGCTGACGGCCTGACGACGGCCGGGGCCACCCGGCCGACCCCTGCACGCACCCGTTGGCGCGCCCGCTACCGGGTGGTGCCGTGGTGGGTCCGCATCACGGTCGTCTACGTGCTCGCCCGGTTCGTCACCGGACTGATGATGCAGGCCTTCGCGAGCGTGCAGGCGGCGAACTCGTTCACCGTCCAGCACCCGGCGTACCTGTCGTTCGCGTCCATCTGGGACGGCGCGTGGTACCGCGTGATCGCGACCGGCGGCTACCCGTCGACCCTGCCCGTGGACGCGGCAGGGCACGTGACCGAGAACGCGTGGGCGTTCATGCCCGCGTACCCGTTCCTGGTGCGCGGCCTGATGCTGCTCACCGGGGCGTCGTTCGAGTTCGTCGCGGTGGCGGTCTCGCTGCTCGCCGGACTCGGCGCTGCGCTCGTGTTCCGTCGCCTGATGGGGCGCTTCCTCGACCCGGCGCGGGCGACCTTCGCCACCGTGCTGTTCTGCGTCGCGCCCGTGTCGGCGATGTTCCAGGTGGCGTACGCCGAGTCCATGGGCCTGTTCCTGCTGCTCGTCGCGCTGCTGCTCATGGTCGACCGGCGGTGGTGGACGATGCTGCCCGTCGTGCTGCTGCTCGGCATGACCCGGCCGACCGGACTCGCGTTCGCGCTGCTCGTCGTGCTGTTCGTCGGCGCGTGGGCGATCCGGCCCGCGTGGGTGCGGTCGTCGGAGCCGCTCACCCTGCGCCGCCTCGTGCCGCCCGCCGTGGTCGCGCTCGTGTCCGGACTGGTCGGCCTGGCGTGGCCGGCGATCGCCTGGGCGGTCACCGGGGTGCCCAAGGCCTACACCGACACCGAGCTCGCCTGGCGGTCGTCGTACGTCGGGTGGCAGGAGCTCGTGCCGTTCGCGCCGTGGATCCAGGGCTTCGGGTGGTGGTTCCACCAGCCGGCCGGCGGGATCCTGCTGGCCGTCGTGGTCGTCGGCTTCGCGGCGTTCGTCTGCATGCCCGCGGCACGACGGATCGGGATCGAGCTGCGGCTCTGGGGCATCGCCTACGTCGTGTACCTGCTCGCCGTGTTCTTCCCGCAGTCGAGCACGTGGCGGATCCTGGTGCCGATCGCGCCGCTGCTCGGCATCGTGGCGCTGCCGCGGTCGCGCGTGTACCGGGTGGCCGTCGTGGTGGCGTTCGTCGGACTGCAGTGGGTCTGGCTGTACTCCTGCTGGTGGATCGACGGCTACGACTGGACCCCGCCGTGATCGGCACGGCGCTCACGGGCCTGCGCGCGCGCCAGGAGTCGTGCGGCGGGACCGCTCCGCTCGCGCTTCGGCACCGTCGCTGACATCGGCTCCGGGTCACCGGGCCGCCAGTTCGCCGCCGCCACGACCATCGCGTTGACGGTGGCGATGAACGGCACCGCGAAGAACGCACCGACGACCCCCGCGATCGTCGTGCCCGCGGTCACCCCGAGGACGACCCCGAGCGGGTGGACCTTGACGGCCGTGCCGGTCAGGAACGGGTGCAGGACGTGGCTCTCGAGCTGCTGCACGACCACCACGATGCCGAGCATCACGAGCGCCGGCACCCAGCCGTTGAAGACCAGGGCGATGAGCACCGCGACCGCACCGGCGACGATCGCCCCGACGACGGGGACGAACGCACCGAAGAACACGATGACGCCGATCGGGATCGCCAGCGGGATCTGCAGGGCGAGCGCGCCGATCGTCACGCCGAGGGCATCGGTGACGGCGACCACCAGCTGGACGCGGATGAAGCTCGTCAGCGTCTTCCAGCCCGCGTGCCCGGCGACGTCGATGCGAGCACGAGCCCGGCGCGGGAAGAGCCGGACGACCCACCCCCAGATGCGCGGGCCGTCGATGAGCACGAACAGCGTCGTGAACACGATGATGAACAGCCCCTCGAGCACGTGCACGGCGCCGGTGCCGGCGGCCTGGAAGCCCGACAAGATCGTCGAGGCGTGCGCCTGCAGGTAGTCGAAGCCGTTCGACACCCAGGAGTCGACGTCCTTCGCCGTGATCCCGAACGGCTCGCCGTCGAGCAGGGTCCGCAGGGACTGCACGCTGTGGTGGAGCCGGCGTTCGAGCGACGGCAGGTCGGACCGCACCTGCTCGGTGACGAGCAGCGCCAGTCCGCCGAGCGCCAGCACCAGCGCCACCAGGCTCGACAACACCGCCGTCCACTTCGGCCACCGGTGCCGCTGCAGGAACGACGACATCGGCATGAGCAGTGCGCAGACGAGCAGCGCGATGAGGAACGGCACCACGATGTCCTGCAGCAGCACGACCAGCGCCACCAGGACGGCGAGGCCGGCACCCACGACGAGGATGCGCCAGGTGAACGCCGCGCCGATCCGAAGACCGGCAGGCACCGCGTCGTCGGAGCCGCCGGTCGGCTCGGGTCGTCCGCTGGGGGACTGACGGCGCATGGAGCGGATGTTCGGCATCCGCCAAGGTTACGAACGGAACCCGCGAAGAACCGCCGATCCGACACCCCCAACCTGGGCGGTTTCGCAGTTGCCCCATCAATACGAGATAATGAGCGGGCATGTACTGCACGAAAGGGGACATCTGATGGCAGCCATGAAGCCGAGGACCGGTGACGGGCCGATGGAGGCTGTTAAGGAGGGTCGACTCATCATCGTGCGGGTTCCGCTCGAAGGAGGAGGCCGCCTGGTCGTCTCGGTCAACGATGCCGAGGCCAAGGAACTCCATGACGCACTCGCTGAGGTCGTCTCGGCCTAGTAGTCGAAAGCACCAGAACGACGGGTCCGGAGCGTGTACGCGCCGGGCCCGTCGTCTGCGTCCGGCAGGATGGCCTCGTGCCGAGGACCCACATGCCGATCCGCCGCGTCGAGGAGTACCGCGACCCGGACCCGATGCCGCGCGACGTCTGGCCGGCGACGCTGCCCCCGGTGCGGCAGCTGCTCGACGAGGGGCTCGACCTCGACCCCGTGACGGTGTTCGTCGGCGACAACGGTGTCGGCAAGTCGACCCTGATCGAGGCCATCGCGCTCCGCTTCGGGATGTCGCCGGAGGGCGGCTCCACCCTGGCGAACCACTCGACGCGCCCGTCCGAGTCGGACCTGTGGGAGCACATCGTCCTCCGCCGTGACTTCGGTGCGCCCCGCGGCGGGTTCTTCCTGCGCGCCGAGACCATGCACGGCTTCTTCACCTACCTCGAGGACCACCCGAACCACTCCCGCCCGGAGCCGGTGTTCCACGAACGCAGTCACGGGGAGGCGTTCCTCGACTTCGTCATCGACCGCGCGCAGTGGCCGGGGCTCTGGATCCTCGACGAACCCGAGTCGGCGCTGTCCTTCTCCGGGTGCCTGACGCTCATCGCGCTGCTGCGATCGATCGTCGACAGCGGGGTCGGACAGGTCGTGCTCTCGACGCACTCGCCGGTGTTGGCGGCGTTCCCGGGCGCGACGATCCACGAGGTCGGCGAGTGGGGGTTCCGGCGCACCGAGTGGGACGAGCTCGACCTGGTGCGCAACCAGCGCTCGTTCCTCGAGTCACCCGAGCGGTACCTCCGGCACCTCGAGTGACCGACGGCGAGGGTGACGCAGCGTGCGCTACGCGGTGACCTTCGTCAGCTGCAGCAGCCCGTCACCAGCCGGCGAGAGCGCACTGCGCACCGCACCCGACGTCGACACCTCGGTGAGCAGCAGCCGGAAGTCCGTGGTCGCCCGGTCGCGCTTGACCGGATCGGCGACGCGTCCGCGCCACAGTGCGTGCGGCACCAGGACGGTCCCGCCGAGGCGCGCGAGCCGCAGCCCGTGCTCGACGTACTCGATGACGTGCTCGGGGTCGGCGTCGACCAGGACGACGTCGTACGACGCCTCGTTCATCCGGGGGAGCACCTGGTTCGCGCGGCCCGGGATGAGCCGGATCCGAGCGGGGGCGGTGCCGGCGCTGATGTAGGCGTCGCGGGCGAACTGCTGGTGGTCGACCTCGACGTCGATCGTGGTCAGGGTCGCGTTCGGCGCGCCGCCGAGCAGGTACAGCCCGGAGACTCCCAGGCCCGTCCCGATCTCGATGATGCTCGTGGCTCGGGAGGCTGCGGCGATCACGCCGATCTGCGCGCCGATCGCGGGCGAGATCGCCTCGACACCGAGCTCCAGGGAGTGCTCACGAGCGCGGGCGATCGCCTCGGACTCCGAGACGATGTCCTCGGCGAACTTCCAGTTCGACTCTTTCTCTGACACGCACACTCCGTTCGGTTGACAACTCTAGGGGTGCATCGGAGCCGTACGGGTTAGGCTCGCTCACGTGAACATCCCGCTCGACAAGATCCTGATCATCGGGATCATTGCCGTGCTCTTGCTCGGGCCGCAGCGCCTGCCGATGTACGCCCAGAAGTTGGCCGAGTTCGTGAAGGCCGTCCGCCGGTTCGCCGACACCGCGAAGGAGCGGATGCGCGACGAGATGGGCCCCGAGTTCGACGACATCGAGTGGCAGAAGCTCGACCCGCGACAGTACGACCCCCGCCGGATCATCCGCGACGCGCTCCTCGACTCCGGCAGCGCCAGCAGTGCCGCCGCGGTCCAGACCGCGCAGGTGACCGCCTCCAAGGTGCGCGCGACCGCTCCCGTCGTGCCGCTGGCCGCGGGAGAAGCGCCACCGTTCGACGCGGAAGCGACCTGACGCCCGTCACGTGACCACGAGACGTACGGGAGGCCCGGTGCCAGCTGGCACCGGGCCTCCCGTCCTCGGAGTGGTGACGACTACTTCAGGTCGGCGAGGAAGCGATCCGTCCAGGCGAGTGCCGGTGCGCTCGGGACGGAGCTGCAGGTGGACGACGCCGTGGTCGAGGCGCAGGGCGTGTCCCGGTCGAGCGACCAGTAGTGGATCCCGGCGAGGCCGTTGGCCTTCGCGTAGGCGGACAGGGTGTCGACGTCGGCGAGGGTGAAGACCTCGTCGGTGGTGTCGTTGACGCCGATCATCGGGGTGACCTCGATCTTCGACGACGCGATGCCGTACGTGTGCTGCAGGTTGGTGACGGCCTGGATCGAGGACTTGCCCATCTGGCAGGTGGAGCCGGAGAGCACGCAGTTCGCGGCGGTTGCGCGGCCGAAGTCCATCGTCATGAGGTTGATCGTGTAGTTCGTCAGGGTCGACGCCTTGATCGCCTTCACGGTGGCGTCGCCGGTGCTGTTCAGCCCGCCGTACGAGCCGTCGCTCGCGGCCAGGGTCGCGAGCGTGAACGAGAAACGCATGCCGGGGTACTTCGCCTGGGCGAGGGCTGCGGCGCTCACCAGGTTCTGCACGTCGGCGGCGGACTGACCGCTCTCGATGTCGAAGTCGACGCCGATCATGTGCGGGGTCGCGTACCGGGCGATGAACGACTGCAGTGCGGCGCCCGAGCACTTGAACGAACCGGCGGCTCCACCGGTGCTGACGATGTAGTTCACCCCGGCGGCGTCGAGCTTCGGGATGTTGGCGTTCGCGAAGGCATCCGCCGCGACGCCACCCCAGTTCTCGCTGCCGCACGTGCCGGTCGCGAAGGCGAGGGTGATCGCCTTGAGGCCGGGCTCGCGGGTCGACACCAGGCTGTTGCTCGAGCCGACCACCGGGATCCGCGTCCCGGTGACCGCGGTGTTCATGACGTTCGTGTTCCAGTCGAGGTTCACGGTGATGTCCTTGTACGGGCTGAACACCAGGCCGCTGGCCGTGCCGCCGCTCCCGCCCGTGCCCGGGGTCGTCGTTCCCCCACCGGGAGGAGTGGTGCCGCTGCCCGTGCCGGAGCAGGCGCCGGTCGAGGTCCACGGCTGGCCGCTGCCCGTCGCCCCGGCGTGCGTCGCGGGGTCGTCGCCCTGCGTCCACCAGTTCGCGGTGTAGTTCGATCCGTTCTCGCTGACGGTGGCACCGCCGGAGTACGCGGTGCCGGCGGTCCACGCGGTCGCGCACGACGGTGTCGCGGCGATGGCCGGTGCTGCGGCGAGTGATCCCCCGGCGATCACTGCGGCGACGGTGGCCACGAGGCCGATCCGTACTCGGGTGTTCTGGTTCACACGGTTCTCCTGTCCTCGGCCGGACGTCGTCGTCCGGCGGGTGGAGCCCAGGCGGTCACATTCCGCAAGGGCATTGTGCAATGCCCTTGCATAATGCTCCGGGGTGGAACGACCTGTCCATGAACGAACGTACAGGTGTGCGCCGAGCGGACGGCAGGACGCCCGTCGTCAGTCGCGGGTGGCGACGATCGTGTAGGTCAGGGGAACCCGGTCGCGATCGGCGTCGGGCCACGCCCACGAGCCGTCGCCGGTGTCCTCCATGCGGGGACTGAAGCGCCAGGGCAGCGTGCGCCCCTCGTCCAGGCGGCGGAGTCGGAGTCCGGCGCCGAGCAGGGCGTTCACGATCTCGGACAGCGGATGCGGCCACTCGAACGTGCGGGTGTTCGCCACGGTGCCGTCGCCGGCGTAGGTGCCGGCGTCGTCCCACTGCTGCGCGGTGCCGTCCGGGAAGTACCGGTACCGGGTGACGAGCTCGTCGGCGGTCTCGTCGAGGGCGTAGAGCGCGGGGTGACCGTCGCGGATGAAGAACACCCCGCCCGGGCGCAGCAAGCCGGCGACCTGCGCTGCCCAGCGGTCCAGGTCGGGGAGCCAGCAGATCGTGCCGATGCTCGTGTAGACGAGGTCGAAGTCGCCGGGGACGGCAGCGCGGGCGTCGAGCACGTCGGTCTCCACCCAGGTGACGTCGAGTCCGAGCCGCGTCGCGAGGCCGGCGGCAGAGGCGAGCGCCGCGGGGGAGAAGTCGACGCCGATCAGCCGGGCGCCCTCACGGGCGAGCGACACGGTGTCGGTGCCGATGTGGCACTGCAGGTGGCAGACGTCGAGGCCGGCGAGCGAGCCGTTCGGCAGCCACGGCGTCAGTGCCGGCAGATCGTCGCGCACGACGTCGGAGCGGTGCGCCGGGTCGGACAGCTCGTCGATGGCGTAGGCACCCTCGTGGATCGGCACCCGGTCGTCCCAGTTCGCCCGGTTCGTGTCGCGGGCGCGGTCCCAGTCGACGCTGACGTGATCCATGCTCATGCTGACGAGCCTAGGACAGTGACAGGCCCAGCTTCCGTCCGGCCAGTCCGCGCCCCATCGTCGTGATGCCGTCGGCGATCGCGGCGAGTGCGACGGCCGCGGGGTCCTCCGGCGCGCCGAGCACGACCGGCAGACCGGTGTCCCCGCCCTCGCGCAGCGGCACGGAGAGCGGCACGCTGCCGAGCACCGGCACGGGGGCGTCCTGCCCGCGGGACAGCCGGGCCGCGGTCTCGGCGCCGCCGCCCTCGCCGAACAGGTGCAGGACCGAGCCGTCGGGCTGCACGAGCCCGGCCATATTCTCGACGACCCCGATCACCCGCTGGCCCGTCTGCCGTGCGACGATCCCGCTGCGCTCGGCGACGTCGGCCGCGGCCGCCTGGGGTGTGGTCACGACCAGGACCTCGGCGTGCGGGAGGAGCTGACCGACCGAGATCGCGACGTCACCGGTGCCGGGCGGCAGGTCGAGCAGGAGCAGGTCCAGGTCGCCGAAGAACACGTCGGTCAGGAACTGGTTCACGGTGCGGTGCAGCATCGGGCCGCGCCAGGACACCGCGGTGGAGGCGTCGTCGACGAACATGCCGATCGACACGACCTTCACGTCGTGGGCGACGGGCGGCAGGATCATGCTGTCCACCCGGGTCGGACGCGGCGCGACGCCGTGCTCGTCGGTCAGACCCATCAGCCCGGGGATGCTGAAGCCGTGCACGTCGACGTCGACGATCCCGACCCGCAAGCCCCGGCGGGCGAGCGCGACGGCGAGGTTGGCGGTGACCGTCGACTTGCCGACACCGCCCTTGCCGCTCGTGACGGCGATCACCCGGGTGAGCGAGTCCGCCGTGAACTGGATGCCGTTCGGCCGGCCGGCCCGCAGGCGTTCGGTCAGCGCGGCACGCGTCGCGGGGGCCATCACCGACACGTCGACGTCGACCGACGACACCCCGTCCACGGAACCGGCGGCGACGCGCACGTCGCGCTCGATGGTGTCGGCGGCGGGGCACCCCACGATCGTGAGCTGCAGGTCGACGCGCACCGCGCCTCCTGGCTGCACGTCGACCCCACGGATCATGTCGAGCTCCGTGACGGGCCGACGGATCTCGGGGTCGATCACGCGGCCGAGCGCAGCGAGGACCGCCGTGCCCAGCTGCTCGTCGGCGGGAGCCGCGTCAGCCACGGGTGGAGCTGCCGGGCTCGTTCGCGTAGCCGGCGTCGTCGGCGTCGCGCCGGTCGAGTTCCTCGAGCAGGGATCGCAACTCGGCACGGATGAAGTCCTTCGACGCCATGTCGCGCATCGCCAGCCGGAGCGCGACGACTTCGCGCGCCAGGTACTCGGTGTCCGCCAGGTTGCGCTCCGCACGCTGCCGGTCCTGCTCGAACTGCACGCGGTCGCGGTCGTCCTGCCGGTTCTGCGCGAGCAGGATGAGCGGGGCGGCGTACGAGGCCTGCAACGACAGCACCAGGGTCAGCGCGGTGAAGCCGATCGCGGCGGAGTCGAACTGCCACGGCTTCGGCGCGAGGGTGTTGTAGCCCATCCAGACCACACAGAACAGGGTGAGGCCGATGAGGAACCACGGCGTGCCCATGCCCCGTGCGATGCCCTCGGTCGCGCGACCGAACGTGTCACCGCGTCCGCCGCGACGGCGGGTCGGGAGCACGCGTGTGCGCATGCCCTTGGGGGAGTCGAGGCGGACGTCGGAGCGCTCGCGATCACGACGGTTCTCATCCGTTCGGGCCACGGGTGGTCCTCCTTCCCGTCGTCACGGGTGTCTTGCGCGGGCGTTGGCGTGGAAGCGGTGAGGGTTCCCCCTCGCCCTGACTTCGCCAGTCGTCCGGCAGGACGTGGTCGAGGACATCGTCGATCGTCACCACCCCGACGAGGCGGTGGGCGTCGTCGACCACGGGGACGGACAGCAGGTTGTAGGTCGCCATCACGCGGGTGACCTCGGCGGCGCTCGCGTCGACCCGGACCGGCTCGGTCTGCTGGTCGATGAGCGTGCCGAGCCGTTCGTTCGGCGGGTAGCGGAGCATGCGCTGGAAGTGCACCAGCCCGAGGAACCGACCGGTCGGCGGCTCGTACGGCGGCAGCGTGACGCACACCGCGGCGCCGAGCACCGGGGCGAGGTCGTGTCGGCGGACGAGTGCGAGCCCCTCGGCGACGGTCGCGTCGGCGGAGACGATGACGGGCTCGGTGGTCATCAGACCACCGGCGGTGTCCGGCTCGTACTCCAGGAGCATGCGGACGTCCTGCGCCTCCTCCGGCTCCATGAGCTGCAGGAGCGCCTCGCTCCGTTCGTCGGAGAACTGCGCGAGCACGTCGGCGGCGTCGTCGGGCTGCATCTGGTCGAGCACGTCGGCCGCGCGGGAGTCCTCGAGCCGCGACAGGATCTCGACGCGCTCCTGGTCGGGCATCTCCTCGAGCACGTCGGCAAGTCGGTCGTCGGGGAGCTCCTCGGCGACCTCGAACCGGCGTTCCTCCGGCAGGTCGAGCAGCGTGCTCGCCAGGTCGGCGGGCACCAGGTCGGAGTAGGCCGCGATGACGTGCTCGGCGGACTGGGCCTCGCCGGGGAGCTCGTCCTCGGTGACCTCGTTCCACGTCGCGAACGTCGTCGGCCCCTTGCCGAACGGCGACGGAGTGGTCTTCGGCTTGCGGAGGAAGAGCTGCGCGACCTCCCAGTCGCCCTGCCCGCGGTCCTCGATCGCGACGTCCTCGATCGTGGCGCGGATCCGCTGGTTCTTGATGAGCACCTTGCGACCGAGCATCTCGGCGATCACCCGGACCTCGCCGCCGCGCTGCTCGAAGCGGCGCATGTTGACGAGCCCGGTGGTGATGACCTGGCCGGCACCGATCGAGGTGATGCGGCCGACGCTGACGAAGATGCGGCGCTTGCCCGGCACCTCGACGATCAACCCCACGACGTGCGGGGGATCGGCCCGGCGGTAGACCACCAGGACGTCCCGGACCTTGCCCACGCGGTCGCCCGCGGGGTCGAAGACGGAGCACCCGGCGAGGCGGGCGACGAAGACCTTCGTGGCGCTCACCCGACCCAGCGTAGTCGGTTGCGTGCTGGCGCTTCCCCGGCGGTGCACGTGCGATTGCAAGGTGCGCGGTGAATGATGGCTGTGTGAGCAATCAGAGTCCCTTCGCCGGCAGGACCGCCCAGGCCTTCCCGACGCTGCCCAAGGGCGACGTCCTCGGCACGTACGACAGCTACCCCGATGCGCAGCGTGTCGTGGCGAAGCTCGCCGACGCCGACTTCCCGGTCAACCAGCTCTCGATCGTGGGCAACGACCTGAAGACCGTCGAGCGCGTCACCGGCAAGATGACCTACGGCCGTGCGGCGATCGCCGGGGCCCTGTCCGGGCTCTGGCTCGGCATCTTCTTCGGCATCGTGCTCACCCTGTTCTCGCCGAGCGCCGGCGGCCTGATCCTCGCCGCCGCGATCATCGGCGCCGCGTTCGGCATGCTCTACGGCATCGTCTCGTTCGCGATCACCAAGCGGCAGCGCGACTTCACGAGCGTCCACCAGGTGCTCGCCACCAACTACCAGATCGTCGTCAACCCACAGCTGACCGGTCAGGCGCAGCGGATCCTCGGCGAGCACGGCGCGACGCCGTCCACGCACTGGAACGAGCAGCCCCAGCAGGGCGCTCCCGGTGCGCCCGTGCAGGGACAGCAGCCGTGGCGTCCCGCCCCGCCGCAGCAGTCGCCGTACGGCGGACACGCCACGCCCCACCAGCAGCCGGGAGGCCCGCAGCAGCCCGGCACGTCGGCCCCCGGCGGGCAGACGGATGCGCCCACGGCCCCGCCGCGGTACGGCACGAACGACGGGCCCCGGTACGGGGAGAACGCGGACCCGGCATCCGCCGCCCCCGCGGACCGACCCACCTCGGGTGGGCCGGCGATCCCCGAGCGTCGTCCGCAGGACCCGCCGCAGTACGGCGAGCGGGTGCCCGGTGCGACGCCGCCGGCACCGTCGTCTTCGTCGTCCCCGTCGTCCCCGTCGTCCCCGAAGGGCGACGACCGCGCCTGACGTGTGCAGGGGCGATGCGCTCGGGCTCGATGTGCTCGGGCTCGATGTGCTCGGTCTCGATGTGCTCGGTCTACAGCACCTTCGAGTAGCAGATCGACAGCGGGGCGCCGACGTACGGACCGAAGTTGGCGATGCGCGTGAAGCCCTCGCGCTCGTAGAACCCGACGGCGCGCTTCTGCTCGTTCCCCGTCTCGAGCACGAGCGCCGGTGACCCGAGGTCGAGCGCGGCCTCTTCGAGCCGGCGCAGCAGCGCGGCCGCCACACCCGAGCCACGGGACTCCGGCCGGACGTACATGCGCTTGATCTCGGTGATGCCGTCGTCGACGACCCGCAGTCCGCCGCACGCCAGCGGAGTGCCGGCCTCGTCGCGCGCCAGGAAGAACACCGCGATGGAGTCGGCCGTCGGCTTGTCGCCGGGTTCGGTGTCGCCGCCGTAGGCACGGTCGATCTCCAGGCGCTGCGCGGCCCGGAGCCGCTGCGCGTCGGGGGAGTCGAAGTGCTCGACCTCGATCGAGAACTGCGGCGTGCGGGAGTCGGTGGAGGCGTCGGGCGTCGTCACCCGCTCAGGCTAGCGGCCGGAGCGGGCGATCCACCCCTCCACTTCCGAGGGGGTCCGGGGGATGCCGATCGACAGGTTCTCGGCCCCGTCCTCGGTGACCAGGATGTCGTCCTCGATCCGGACGCCGATGCCGCGGAACTCCTCGGGCACGGTCAGGTCGTCCTGCTGGAAGTACAGACCGGGCTCGATCGTGAACACCATGCCGGGCTGCACGACGCCGTCGATGTACATCTCGCGACGGGCCTTCGCGCAGTCGTGCACGTCGAGGCCGAGGTGGTGGCTCGTGCCGTGCACCATGTAGCGGCGGTGGAACTGGTTGTCCGGCTCGAGCGACTCTTCTGCCGAGACGGGCAGGAAGCCCCACTCGGCGGTCTTGCGGGCGATGACCTCCATCGCGGTGGCGTGCACCTGGCGGAACGTGATGCCCGGCTTGACGATGGCGAACGCGGCATCCGCTGCCTCGAGCACGGCGTCGTAGACCATGCGCTGCACGGGGGAGAACGTGCCGCTGACCGGCAGCGTGCGGGTGATGTCGGCCGTGTAGAACGAGTCGACCTCGACCCCGGCGTCGATGAGGATCAGGTCGCCCGGCTGCACGGCACCGTCGTTCCGGGTCCAGTGCAGGATGCAGGCGTGGTGGCCCGAGGCGGCGATCGTGTCGTAGCCGACCGTGTTGCCGTCGGCGCGGGCCCGGCGGTTGAAGGTGCCCTCGACGATGCGCTCGCCCCGCTGGTGTGCCAGGACGGCGTCGAAGTCGGCGATCACGTCGTCGAAGCCGTGCTTCGTCGCGTCGACGGCCTTGCGGAGCTCGCCCACCTCGTACGCGTCCTTCACCAGGCGCTGCTCGGACAGGTCACGGGCGAGGACGTCGTCGGTCGCCGGTGCGTCGTCGGTCTCCGGTGCGCCGCCGACGGCGCTGCCGAGTCGTGCGTCGAGGGTGCGGGTCAGGTCGTCGTCGGCCTCGCGCACGAGCAGTGCCGAGGCGTCGAGCCCGTCGGCGACGTCCGAGAAGGCACCGAGGTCGGCCGTGGCCAGCCCGAGGTCGGCGGCGACGGCGTCGAGCGAGGGACGTGGGCCGACCCAGAACTCGCCGATCTCGGGGTTCGCGTAGAACTCTTCCGACTCACGACCGGCCGTGGCGCGGAAGTACAGCGTGGCGTCGTGCCCGGAGCCGTTCGGCGTCATCACGAGGACGGAGCCGACGACGGTGTCGGTGCCCCACCCGGTCAGGTGCGCGAACGTGGAGTGCGGGCGGAACGGGTAGTCGCAGTCGTTCGAGCGGACCTTGGCCTGCCCGGCGGGGACGACGATCGTGCGGCCCGGGTGCAGCTCGGAGATGCGGGCCCGACGCTCGGCGGCGAAGGCGGCCTGCTCGCGGGGCTCGGGGACCGTCTGCTCGCGGTCGGCCCACTGGGACCCGATGAAGTCCTTGAAGGTCGAGGACCCGGGGGTCGTGGAACGGTTGCTCGTCGCGCGGGGAGTCGTGTCGGCCATGCCCCCATCATCGCACCGCGCTGTACCGGCGTCCTGTGCGGCCCCGCACCTGTGGATAGCATTGTCGACGTGCCCGACCCGTTCATCGACCTGCACGCGCACTCGAGTGTCTCCGACGGCACCGAGCGACCCGCGGAGCTCGTCCGAGCGGCCGCGGCCGCCGGCCTGGACGCCGTCGCGCTGACCGACCACGACACGACCGCCGGCTGGGCCGACGCGTCCGGGTCCGCACACGAGCTGCCACTGACGCTCTTGCCGGGTCTCGAGCTCAGCACGCGCATCGGCTTCCGCAGCGTGCACGTCCTCGGCTACCTGGTCGATCCGCACGACCCGGGCCTGGTCGATGAGACCGACCGCATCCGCTCCGGCCGCCTCTCCCGCGCGCACCGCATGGTCGACCGCATCGGCGAGGACCACCCGATCACCTGGGCAGACGTCCTGGCGCAGGCGAGCCCCGGGGCCACCATCGGCCGCCCGCACATCGCCGACGCGCTCGTCGCGCGGGGCCTCGAGTCCGACCGGAGCGCGGCGTTCCGCGGCATCCTGCACCCGGCGTCCGGCTACTACGAACCGCACGAGGCGCCGTCGCCCCTGCGCGGCGTCGAACTCATCCGACAGGCGGGCGGCGTGCCGGTCATCGCGCACCCGGCAGCCTCGTCGCGGGGGATCGTCATCGACGAGCCGATGCTCCGTGACCTCGTCGACGCCGGGCTCGGCGGGCTCGAGGTCGACCACCGCGAGAACCTCGCGCACGGCAAGCGCACCCTGCTCGACTGGGCGTCGCGCTACGGCCTGTTCGTCACCGGTTCGAGCGACTACCACGGCACGGGCAAGCCGAACCGGCTCGGCGAGCACCGGACGGCGCGGGTCGCGTTCGACGCCATCCTGTCCGAGGCCACCGGCAGCGCGCCCGTGGTCGGCCCCGGCTCGCGCCTGTCCTGACCCGAGGGCCGTCACCACCAGCCCGAGACTCGCGTTCAGCGACAGTTCTCGTGTCCGCGGGCGCGAGGAATGTCGCTCAGCCCGAGTCTCGGGGGTGGGGACGACGAAGGGCCCGTCGCGTCAGCGACGGACCCTTCGGTCTGGAGGCGCTACTCGCCGTCCGACGAACCCTGCGGTGCCGAGGCGGTCGCCGAGGCATCGCCGGTGCCGGCTCCGCGACGGCGGCGACGGCGGCGACGCTTCGCGGCGCCGTCGGTGGTCCCGCCCTCGGTGGCCGACGTGTCGTCGGTGGGCGCGGAGGTCGGAGCCGCGGACTCGGTGGCGGGAGCCTGCGAGGCGGGCTGCTCAGACCCTGCTGGCCGAGTGCGGCTGCGCGACCGCGAACGCGACGCGTCACGCGGACCGGAGGCCGGACGGTCGCTGCTGCGCTTCTCGGCGGGGGCGCCGGCCGACGCGGCGTGCGACGAGGCACCGGGCAGACGGCCCTTGGTGCCCTTCGGGATGTCGAGTTCCTCGAACAGGTGCGGCGACGACGAGTAGGTCTCGACGGGCTCGGGGATGCCGAACTCGAGGGCCTTGTCGATCAGCGTCCACTTGTGCAGGTCGTCCCAGTCGACGAACGTGACCGCGATGCCGGTCTTGCCGGCACGGCCGGTGCGGCCGGCGCGGTGCAGGTAGGTGTCCGGGTCGTCCGGGATCGTGTGGTTGATGACGTGCGTGACGTCGTCCACGTCGATGCCGCGGGCGGCGACGTCGGTGGCGATGAGCACGTCGCGCTTGCCGGCCTTGAAGGCGGCCATCGCGCGCTCGCGCTGCTCCTGGTTGAGGTCACCGTGCACCGCTGCGGCGTTGAACCCGCGGTCCTTGAGCTCCTCGACCAGCTTCGCCGCCGCACGCTTGGTGCGGGTGAAGATCACGGTCTTGCCGCGGCCCTCGGCCTGGAGGATGCGGGCGATGACCTCGTCCTTGTCCAGGGAGTGCGCGCGGTAGATGAGGTGCTTGATGTTGGCCTGCATGAGGCCCTCGTCCGGGTCGGTCGCCCGGATGTGCACGGGACGGCTCATGAACCGGCGGGCGAGGGCGACGATCGGCGCGGGCATCGTGGCCGAGAACAGCATCGTGTGCCGCACCTCGGGGATGGCCTGGAAGATGCGCTCGATGTCCGACAGGAAGCCCAGGTCGAGCATGCGGTCGGCCTCGTCGAGGACGACCTCCTGCACGTGGGACAGGTCGAGGAGTCGCTGGCGCTGCAGGTCGATGAGGCGCCCGGGCGTGCCGACGACGATCTGGGCGCCGGCCTTGAGCTGCTCGATCTGGCCCTCGTACGCCTTGCCGCCGTAGATCGCCGCGACGGTGGTCGGGCGGTTCGAGGTGGCGACCTCGAGGTCCTCGGTCACCTGGACCGCGAGTTCGCGGGTCGGGACGACGACGAGGGCCTTGACGCCGGGGGCCGGGTCGGCACCGAGTCGCTGGATGAGGGGGAGGCCGAACCCGAAGGTCTTGCCGGTACCGGTCTTGGCCTGGCCGATGATGTCCTGGCCGGTGAGGGCGAGCGGGATCGTCTGCTGCTGGATCGGGAAGGGCTCGAGGATGCCCTTGCCCGCGAGCGCGTCGACGATGTCCTGCTCGATGGAGAGGTCTGCGAAAGTCAAAGAATCACCTTAGTTCTGGTGGAAGTCCGGGCCAGTCTACCGATGGGCGGGTGGAGCGGGGCGCGAGGCGGTTCCCGCTATGCTCTCCGGGTGGTGTCGTGGTGGAACCGGAAGCGCGCGGCGCAGCTCGCAGCAGCGTGGCTCGCGTCGCGGAACCCGCGCAACGCAAGCCAGGTCAAGCGTCTGGCGCTCGACGACGTCACCCCCGAGCTCGACGTCTACCTGGGCCAGGCCGCGTACCTGCAGCTCTCCGTCTACGAGACGATGGGTCGTGCCGGTGCCTCGGCGCCGACGCTGTCCGGTCGCCTGGTGACCGGTGTGCTCGCGACGACGGCGCTCGACCGGCACCGCACGATCGTCGCCGAGATCGAACGGAACGGTTCGGACCCGGCGGAACTGATGGCGCCGCACCGCGAGGCGATCGACCGGTTCCTCGAGCGCACGAGCGGCGCCGACTGGTACGAGTCGATGCTGACCGGCTACGTCACGGCCGGCATCCTGAACGACCTGTTCGGCAACCTGCTGCGGTCGCTGCCGAACGACGTGCGGCAGCGGTTGCGCTCCGTGTTCGACGCGCGTGAGGAACCCGCGGTCGTCGAGGAACTGACCGCCCGCATCGAGGACGACCCCGAGGTCGGTTCGCGCCTGGCGATGTGGGGTCGACGTCTGGTCGGCGACACCCTGCTCGTGGCACGGTCGGCGCTGGCGTCGCACGCTCGGGAGGACCAGGAGCGGCTCGAGCCGGTCTGGACCGAACTGATCGCGGCGCACACCCGACGGATGGACGCCCTCGGACTGACGGCCTAGGCCCCGCGGGCCTTGAGTCGTTCGTAGTACTCGACGTCGCTCTTGTCGCGGCGCGTCCCGAGCAGCCACTCGACGACGAGGGCGACGACGCCCGCACCGACCAGGGCCACGACCCAGATCCAGGTGGCGTCGTACTGCCATCCGGCCCAGGTCAGTGCCTCCCACAGCACGGCAGCGGCGATGCCGCCCACGGCGGGCCCGATCAGGACGCCACGACTGTCGCGCCACGGCAGGACCACGTGCGCGATCCCGCCGATGATCAGGCCGCCGAGGACGGCGAAGAGCAGTTCCACGTCGTCAGGCGACGAAGCCGATGCGGCGTGCCTCTTCCGCGCCGACCTCGACGTACGCCAGGGCGGCGACCGGAACGATGAAGCGACGGCCCTTCTCGTCCTGGAGCGACAGGTGCGTCGCCTTCGACGCGAGGGCCTCAGACACGGCCTTCTCGATCTCGTCGGCGGTCTGGGCGGTCTCGAACGCGATCTCGCGCGGGCTGTTGATGATGCCGATCTTGATGTCCACGAGCACAGCGTATCCGAGCGGTCCCGGAGGACATCGGACGTTCGCCGCGGGCGCACTCGGCGGCCCGGGTGCGCGCCGCGCCCGCGTCGGGCCGGGTGGTGTCGGCGGTCGTGGGTACCGTACGAGCGTGCCGCAGACCACGCTGACGCCAGCCCCCGCAGACGTCGGCGTCGCACGCGCCCTGGTCGACGACCCGTCCCAGACCGCCGTGCTCGCGCTGCCCGACGGCCGGCACGCGGCGGTCATCGGCGCTCCCGGCACGGGCAAGACGACCACGCTCGCCCGGCTCGTCGCCGACCGGTTGCGCCGACCGGACGCGATCAGCCCCGACGGGCACGCCACCGTGCTGGCGCTGACCTCGTCGCGGACCGCTGCCACCGCCCTGCGTGACCGCCTCGCCGCCGCCGTCGACCGCGTGGTGCCCGGAGCGCTCGCCCGGACCGTGAACTCACTGGCCTTCCAGATCGTCGCGCACGCCGCCGCGGTCCAGGGGCAGGAAGCGCCCACGCTGCTGACCGGTGGCGAGCAGGACCGCATCATCGCCGACCTGCTCGCCGGCCACGAGCTCGACGGCACCGGTCCGGACTGGCCCGAACCCATCACCGCGGTGGTGCGCGAGCGCGCCGGGTTCCGGACCGCGCTGCGCGACGTCATGATGCGTGCGGTCGCGGCGGGCGTCGAGCCCGAGGACATGCGCGAGCTCGGCGACGAGGGCGGTCGACCCGAGTGGCGGGCCGTCGGTGACTTCGTCGACGAGTACCGGGCCTCGGTCACCGCGTTCCGCGCGACCAGCCTCGACTCCGGTGAGCTCGTCGCGTTCGCCACCGCGGCCGTGCTGCGCGGTGAACTGCCTGCGAGCATCGCCGCCCTCGGACTCATCGTGGTCGACGACACCCAGGAACTCGTCGAGGGCGAGGTGGCGCTGCTCGGTGCGCTCGCCCGGTCCGGCGTGCAGGTCGTCGCGTTCGGCGACCCGGACATCGCCGCCTCGGCGTTCCGCGGCGCCGAACCGGACGTGCTCGGGCGCCTGGCCGTCCGGCTCGGCGTGGACCGGGTCGACGAACTCTTCCTCGGCACCGTGCACCGGTACCCCGCGCCGATCCGGTCGTTGGTCTCCGGGATCACGGGGCGCATCGGCACGGCAGCGGCCGGCCGGCAGCGCGCGGCGACGGCGAGTGACGAGGACGCCCGAGCCGACGCCGTCGTGCACCTCGAGGCGGCGAGCCGGTCGGCGCTGCTCGTGGCCGTCGCGCGGAGGCTCCGGGAGCACCGCCTGCTCGACGGTGTGCCGTGGCACCGGATGGCCGTCGTCACCCGCAGCGGCGCCGCGATCCCCGAGCTCGTGCGTGCGCTCTCGGTGGCCGAGGTCCCCGCGACCGCCGGTGCCGCGCCCGTCCGCCCCCGTGACGACTCGGCGGCGCGGGCGCTGCTCGACGCCGCGGCGGTCGCCCTCGGGGTCCTGCCCCTCGACGCCGCCCTGGCCACGGCGTTCGCCACCGGGCCGCTCGGCGGGCTCGACACCCTGGCGATGCGCCGGTTGCGGCTCGCCCTGCGGCGTGAAGAGCTCGCGGGTGACGGCACCCGCACGGCCGACGAACTCCTGATCGACGCGCTCGGTGCTCCGGAACGTCTGGCCACGGTCGACGCCGGCTTCGCCAGACGGGCGACCCGACTCGCACGCAGCCTGGTGCGGGCACACGCCGACGCCGAGGCCGGATCGAGCATCGAGGAGATCCTCTGGGGCCTGTGGGAGCGCAGCGGCCTCGCGAAGTCGTGGGGCGGGCAGTCCGCAGCCGGCGGCGTCGGAGCGGGCGAGGCGGACCGGCACCTCGACGCGGTCGTCGGCCTGTTCACCGCCGCCAAGCGGTTCGTCGAACGGACCCCGGACGCCCCGGCCCGCGTGTTCGTCGACGACCTGCTCGGGGCCGACCTGCCCGAGGACTCGATCGGCCCCGATCGCACCGCCGGCCGCGTCCGGGTGCTCACCCCCTCGGCGACCATCGGACTCGAGTGCGACGTCGTCGTGGTGCTCGGACTGCAGGACGGCGTGTGGCCGAACACCCGGGTGCGCGGAAGTCTGCTCGACCCGGACGGCCTGGTCCGTGCGGCGTCGGGGGCCGAGCGATCGCCGATCGACGACCGCGCCGCGGTGGTCGCCGACGAACTCCGACTGTTCGCCCGCGCCGCCTCCCGCGCGACCACGCAGGTCGTGATCGGCACCGTCGCCAACGACGACGAGTCCCCGTCGCCGTTCGTCCGCCTGGTGCCGGTGCCGCCGGACCGGCAGCCGACCGTGCACCCCCTGTCCCTGCGTGGGCTGGCCGGGTCCCTGCGCCGGCGGGTCGTCCTGTCCGGCGACCACGAGGCCGCATCGGCGCTGGCCCGCCTGGCCGAAGCCGAGGTCCCCGGGGCCGCACCGGACGACTGGTACGGCCTCGCCGAGCCCACCACCGACGAGCCGCTGGTCGACCTCGACGCCGACCCGGCCCCCGAGGTCGAGGGCGGCGAACCCGTCGCGCCGACCGTGTCCGTCTCGCCGTCGCGCATCGGCACGTTCGAGGAGTGCCCCGTGCACTGGTTCGTGCAGACCTTCGGCGGCGGCGCACCGAGTCCGGCGATGGGGATCGGCACGATCGTGCACGAGGCGATGGAGCACGCGACCGAGATCGACGTCGAGTCGCTGTGGGAGCGGGTCGAGGCCCGGTGGGACGAACTGACCTTCGAGTCGCCGTGGGTGGCCGATCGAGAGCGCGCGCGCACCCGCCGCATGATCGAGGGGCTCAGCGACTACCTGCGGACCTTCGCAGGGGCGGGCCGTCGGCTGCTCGGCGCCGAGACCTCGTTCGCCCTCGTCACGGGTCCCGCCCGGATGCGCGGCAGCATCGACCGCATCGAGGTCGACCCCGAGGGCCGTGTGAGCGTCGTGGACCTAAAGACCGGACGCTCGATGCCGAGCGAGAAGAACGACATGCCGGAACACCCGCAGCTCGGCGCGTACCAGCTGGCGATCGAGGACGGCGCGGTCGAGGGCGTGCCCGCCGGCTCGGTGATGACGGACGCCCGACTGGTGTTCGTGCAGAACCCCCGTGGCGGGCACGCCTACTCGGAGCGCACCCAGCACGCGTTCGACGCCGAGGCGCGCGACGCCTACCGGGAGCGCCTGCACGGGGTCGCGCGCGGCATGGCCGGACGGACCTTCCTGGCGAACGTGGACGACCACTGCGAGAAGGCCCGGACCGGCGTCGAGTGCCGCATCCACGTGGTCTCGGAGGTGACCTGGTGACCGACACGACCGACACGACGGGCACGACCGACACGACCGACGTCGTCGTCTCGCCCGCGATCCGGCACGGCGCCGACGCCATCGCCGACGCCCTCGGCCGCCCGCGCCCGACCGCACAGCAGCGCGCCGTCATCGAGTCCCCGCTCGCCCCCGCCCTGGTCGTCGCCGGAGCCGGCAGCGGCAAGACCGAGACGATGGCGTCGCGGGTGGTCTGGCTGCTCGCGAACGGCATGGTCCGCCCCGACGAGGTCCTCGGTCTGACCTTCACCCGCAAGGCCGCCGGCGAGCTCTCGGTGCGCATCAACGACCGCATCCGTGCGCTCGAGGACGTCGGCCTGATCACCCCGGGCGACGCCTTCGAAGCGCCCACGGTCTCGACCTACAACGCGTTCGCGAACGCCGTCTTCCGCGAGAACGCCCTGCTCGTCGGGCGCGACGGCGAGTCCCAGGTCCTGACCGAACCGTCCGCCTGGCAGCTGGCCCGCCGCGTCGTGGTGGCCGCGCGTGACGACCGACTGGCCGGACTCGACCGCGACGTCGACACCCTCACCGCGGCCGTCGTGGCGCTCGCCGGGGCCACGTCCGAGCACCTCGTCGAACCGGAGGACCTCCGCCGGTTCGCCGTCGAGTTCTCCGACCTGCTCGAACTGCCCGGCAACCGGGGCAAGCCGTACAAGGCGATCACCGACGCCGTCGCCGCGATCGGTGCGCTGGAGCCCCTGGCCGACCTGGTCGCGGAGTTCCGGCGGCAGAAGGTCGACCGCGGCTTCGTCGAGTTCTCCGACCAGATCGCCCTGGCGCTCGCCGCGGCCGAGTCCGCGCCGCGGGTGGTCACGGACCTGCGGCAGCGGTTCGGCGTCGTGCTGCTCGACGAGTACCAGGACACCTCGGTGGTGCAGACCCGGTTCCTCGCCCGGCTGTTCCGCGGGCACTCGGTGATGGCCGTGGGCGACCCGCACCAGTCGATCTACGGGTTCCGCGGTGCGAGCGCCGCGAACCTCGCACGCTTCCCCCACGACTTCGGGGGCACCGAGCCGGATGCGGTCCGGCCCGTGACGTTCGCGCTGTCGACGAGCTGGCGGAACCCGGTCGACGTCCTCGCGGGGGCGAACGCGATCGTGGCGCCGCTGTCCGAGGCGTCCGAGGTCGACGTCGAGCGCCTGTCACCGCGACCCGGTGCGGACGCCGGGACGGTCCGGGCGGTGTTCCCGGAGACCCTGCCGGAAGAGGCCGACCAGGTCGCCGCGTGGTTCCAGGACCACCGGAAGCGGAACCCGACCGGGTCGATGGCCCTGCTGCTCCGCGCTCGCAAGGACCTGGCGTCGTTCACCGCGGCGCTCGGAGCGCGCGCGGTGCCCTTCCACGTGCTCGGCACCGGGGGCCTGCTCCAGCGTCCCGAGATCGTGGACCTGGTCGCCTGCCTGCGGGTGCTGCACGACCCGGCTGCCGGCAACGACCTCATCCGGTTGCTCGCGGGAGCACGGTGGCGGGTGGGCGCCGCGGACGTCGTCGCCCTGCACCACCTCGCGCGGTGGCTGTTCCAGCGCGACCACACGCAGCAGCGGCTCGACGACGAACTGACGGCGGCGTTCCGCGCCTCGGTGGCTGCGGGGGAGCACGGTTCGATCGTCGACGCCCTGGACTTCGTGGCGACCGCACCGGACGAGCACGGCGCGCTCGAGGGCATCACGCCCGCCGGCCGCAGCCGGATGCGGGCGCTCGGCACGCAGCTCGCGATGCTGCGGTCGCGGGCCGGCAGTGACCTGGTCGACTTCGTGACGCTCGTGGTGCAGGAGATGCGGCTCGACATCGAGGTCGCGGCGCACGAGCAGGGCAGCGGGGCGTACCTCGACGCCTTCATCGACGAGCTCGCCGGGTTCGTGTCCACCGACGACCGTGCCGACCTCGGCTCCTTCCTGGGGTGGATCGACGCCGCCGCCCGTCGTGACGACATGGGCCCGCGTTCCGAGGAACCCGAAGCGGGCACGGTCCAGATCCTGACGATCCACGGGTCGAAGGGCCTCGAGTGGGACGCCGTCGCGGTGCCGCGCATGGTCGAGGGCGGACTGCCCGCCCGGCCGCAGGAGGGCTCGTCCGGATGGCTCGGCTTCGGCCGTCTGCCGTACGAGTTCCGCGGGGACGGTGCCGAGCTGCCGGGCCTGGCGTGGCGTGGGCAGGAGACCCAGAAGGACGTCACGACCGCGATCGATGCCTTCAAGGAGCAGGTGAAGGCCCGCAACGAGGACGAGGAACGCCGACTCACGTACGTCGCGCTGACCCGTGCCCGCCACGACCTGCTCGTGTCCGGTTCGTTCTGGGCCGGCGGCGTGCGCCCCACCGAGCCGAGCCGGTACCTGCACGACCTGGTCGAGGCCGGGGTCGTCGACGGCACCGCGATCCCGGAGACCACCGTGCACGAGGAGAACCCCCTCGGCGAGGACGGCGCCCAGCAGCTCTGGCCGCACGTGCCGTTCGGGCAGCGGGCGCCCCGGGTGCTGGCGGCGGCCGAGCGGGTGCGGAACGCCAACCCCGGTGCGTCGGGCCGGTACGCGGCCGACATCGACCTGCTGCTCGCCGAACGACGCGCGACCCGGAACGCGAAGCACGCGGTCGTGGTCCCGCACCGCGTGCCGGCGTCCGGCTTCAAGGACTACCTGACCGAGCCGGACAAGGTGGCCGACCGCCTGCGTCGGCCGATGCCGGAGCGTCCGTACCGAGCGACCCGGCTCGGCACGCTCTTCCACCAGTGGGTGGAGCAGCGTGCCCGCACGGGCGGGTCGCTCGAGACCCTCGACGTGTGGGGCGACGAGCTCGACCTCGACGCCGACGACCTGGTCGACGCCTCGACGGACGCCGTGGTCACGGACGACGACGCCCGACGGCTGGCGGACTTCCAGGCCACCTTCGCCCGCTCACGGTGGGCCGGCCGCACGCCGGTGGAGGTCGAGCGGGAGATCCACATCCCGTTCCTCGGGCACAGCGTCGTCTGCAAGCTCGACGCCGTCTACGAGATCGACGGGCGTGCCGAGGTCGTCGACTGGAAGACGGGCAAGGCGCCGACCGGTGCCGACGACCTGGCCCGACGGACGCTGCAGCTCGCCCTGTACCGGGTGGCGTACGCCGAGTTCACCGGTCGACCGCTCGACCAGGTCGATGCCGTGTTCTACTTCGTCGCGGACGACCTCGAGGTGCGTCCGACCGAGCTGCTGGACCGTGCCGGACTCGAGCGCGCCTGGACGGCCGCGATCGGGTGACGGGCCACCGAGCCGCCTGGCTGCCGGGTCGCGGCCGTGACCGCCCGACAGACGTGACCGCTCGGCGGAGCGCCCCGCGCCCGTCCGGCGACGCACTGGAGGCCCGGTGCCGGCCCGCCGGACCGGCACCGGGCCTCCAGGCGGTCGCGGACACCGCGTCCCAGGCGACCGACGTCGGCCGCCCGACCGACGCGTGGGGTCAGCCGTGTCGGCGTTCGGTCGACGACAGCAACTGCTCGACCTCGCCGATCTCCATCGTCTCGGGGGACACCGACTGCAGCGGCTCCGCGCTCGGCGCGTGCACCGCGTCGACCAGCCGGTGCATCATCGCGACCGCGTCGTCGACGACCTCGGTGCTCTTCGCCTGCACGCCGTGCAGCAGCCAGTGCGCCGTCTCGAGTTCGTGGTGCACGCGGGCGCGCTGCGCGAGCTGACGGTCGCGGCCGCCGCCGTTCGCCTCGTAGGCGCTCAGGACGGTGTCGAAGGCGTCGCGTCGGCCGGCGAGCACCCAGGCGAGGTCCTTCGCCGGGTCGCCGAGTCGGAGCTCGCCCCAGTCGAGGATCCCGCTGACGGCGTCGCCGTCGACGAGCAGCACGCCGGTGCCGATCGATCCGTGCACGACGGTCGGGGTGAACTGCCACAGCTGCTGGTCGCGCGCGGCACCCTCCCACCGTTCGACCAGGGCGGCGGGCACGAGCTTGGTGGCGACGACGCGGTCCATCACGGACACGGCGGAGCGCAGCACCTCGAACGGGGTGAGCGACGGCAGGCCGGCGTCGGAGACGAAGCTCGTCGGCAGCTGGTGGATCGCGGCGAGGGCGCGGCCCACGCTCGTGGCGAGCTCGGGGCGCTCGGCGAACGACGCGAGCGTCGGGTGCGCGCCCGGCAGACGGGTGGTGACGATGGCGCGGGTCGATCCGATCGGCGCCTGACCGCGGTACTCGGCCACACCGAACGGGAGGCGCGTGCGGATCCCGGCGCTCAGCGCACGGATCGCGACGAGGTCGGCCGACTGCCGGGCTTCCGCCCGCTGGTTCCGGGGACGTCGGATGACCGTCTCGGCGCCGTCGGCGTCGCGGAGGAGAGCCGACTCGTAGTCGCCGGCCGCGGCCGAGCCGAGCGTGCGCGTGCCCGTGACGACGAGACCGGGCACGGCCGTCGTCGCCAACGCGGCTAGAGTGAACTGGGATCCCGCCATGCCCCTCAGGGTAGGTGCGTGACGCCTGCACCGGTGCACGCCACGCTGTTCCCGAAGCCTTCCCAGCACGCCTTGCCCGCAGGCCTCGCCTGCACCTGAACCGAGGAGCCCTCTGCCGTGACCGTCGAGTTCGCCTCCCGGCTCCCGCTGTCCCGCAACGAACTCGACCGCGACGCCGAGTTCCGTACGACGCCGGACCTCGACCGGGTCCTGCGCGAGGACTCCGCGACCCGGTACCTGCCGGTGCACGGCTCGGAGATGCTCCGGAACGCCGACGGCACCCTGCGGTTCGTGACCGCTGCCGACGTGCCGGACGGCACCGTGACGCTGTACCTCGGCCGCGCCGTGTCCGACGCTGCCGACGCCCCCGCCGGCACCCGCTTCGTCGCGGCCCTCGTCGACGACGCCACGGCGTCGGCCATCGAACCGTCCGACGACGCGTGGGAGAGCCTGCGCATGTTCGGCACCGAGCTGTCCCCGCGCGACCAGGGCCTGGCGGTCGAGGCCGTGGCGATGGCGAACTGGCACGCCGTCCACGGCTTCTCGCCCCGCACCGGGTCCGCGACCGACGTCGTCACCGGTGGCTGGGTCCGCCGCGACCCCGAAGGACACGAGCACTTCCCGCGCACCGACGCCGCGATCATCGTCGGTGTCGTCGACGCCGACGACCGCATCCTGCTCGGCTCGAACGCCGCGTGGGACGCCGACCGCTACTCGCTGCTCGCCGGGTTCGTCGAACCGGGGGAGTCGCTCGAGGACGCCGTCCGCCGCGAGGTCTTCGAGGAGTCCGGCGTGCACGTCGAGGAGCCCGAGTACCTCGGCTCGCAGCCGTGGCCGTTCCCCGCGTCGCTGATGGTCGGCTTCCGTGCCCGTGCGGTGGACGGCGACCCGTCGACCGCGCGGCCCGACGGCGTCGAGATCCTCGACGTGCGCTGGTTCTCGCGCGAGGACATCCGGGAGCGTGCGGGGGACACCCTGCTGCTGCCGGGTCGGACCTCGATCGCCCGCGCCATCATCGAGGAGTGGTACGGCGGGCCGCTGGACCTGCCGTGAGCGGGGTGCCCGAGGTCCGTCCGCCGTCGCCCGATGAACTCCTCGCCGCTCTCGACACCGAGCAACGCACCGTCGCCCGGACCCTGCTCGGCCCCGTCGCGGTCCTGGCGGGCGCCGGCACCGGCAAGACCCGTGCGATCACCCACCGCATCGCCTACGGCGTCGCGACCGGCACCTACGCACCGAACCACGTCCTCGCGCTGACGTTCACCACCCGCGCCGCCGGGGAGCTGCGGTCGCGGCTCCGCTCACTCGGCGCCGGCACGGTGCAGGCGCGGACCTTCCACGCCGCGGCGATGGCGCAGCTCAGCTACTTCTGGCCGGACACCGTCGGCGGGCACGCACCGAAGATCGTCGAGTCCAAGGGTCGGATGATCGCGCACGCCGCGGACACCGTCGGCATGTCGGTCGACACCCCGGTGCTGCGCGACCTGGCCGCCGAGGTCGAGTGGCGCAAGGTGCAGATGCTCTCGCTCGAGGAGTACGAGGCCGCCGCCGCCGAACGCGTGATGCCGCGCGACACCTCGCCGCGACGGGTGATCGACCTGATGAAGGCCTACGAGCGCCTGAAGGACGACCGCCGGCAGCTCGACTTCGAGGACGTCCTGCTCGCCACGCTCGGCATGGTCGAGTCGGAGCCGCGGGTGGCGTCCTACGTTCGGCAGCAGTACCGGTTCTTCGTCGTCGACGAGTACCAGGACGTCTCGCCCGTGCAGCACGACCTGCTGCGCGCCTGGTTGGGCGGCCGCGACGACCTGTGCGTCGTCGGCGACGCCAGCCAGACGATCTACTCGTTCGCCGGTGCGTCGAGCGACTACCTGCTCGGCTTCGGCTCGGAGTTCCCCCGCGGCTCGGTCGTGCGGCTCGAGCGGAACTACCGCTCCACCCGCGAGGTCGTGCACGCTGCCAACGCCCTGATGCGCGGGCAACCGGGCGCGCTCGACCTGGTCGCCCAGACGGAAGAGCCCGGCCCCGACCCCGTCGTGGTGCCGTGCGTGCACGACGGCGACGAGGCGCAGACCATCGCTCGACGGATCGCGGAACTCGTCGCCGGCGGAGCGTCGTACGGCGACTGCGCGGTGCTGTTCCGCGTCGGCGCCCAGTCCGCGGCCCTCGAGTCCGCACTCGGCCGCAACGGCATCCCCTACCGGGTGCAGGGCGGCACGCGCTTCTTCAACCGGCCCGAGGTGAAGCTCGCGGTGCACCACATGCGCGGCGAGGCGATCCGGCAGACCGACGACGAACTGACCCGCCGTGTCCGCCTCGTGCTGCAGGTCAGCGGGTGGACGTCGACCGCCCCCGAGGGCACCGGCGCCGTCCGCGACCAGTGGGAAGCGCTGCAGGCGATCATGGGCCTGGCCGAGGACGCCCCCGCCGGCACGACCATGCAGCAGTTCACCCAGGACCTGGTGGACCGTGCCGCGACCCACCACGAGCCCGAGGTCGACGCCGTGACCCTGGCGACCCTGCACTCGTCCAAGGGGCTCGAGTGGCCGAACGTGGTCATCGCCGGTGCGGCCGAGGGACTCCTGCCGATCTCGCACGCCACCACGGACACCGAGGTCGACGAGGAACGGCGCTTGTTCTACGTCGGCCTGACCCGTGCCCGGCGGACCGTGACGATCACGTGGTCGAGACAGGGTTCCACGCGTGGGGGAGCCCGCGCTCCGAGTCGGTTCCTGGCAGCGCTCGGCACGCGCACCGCGGATGGAGCGGCACCGACCACCGGCTGACGGCCAGGTCGTCGCGGTCGAACACCACCTGGTCCGGGTCGGCACGTTGCGACCGGAGCGGCAGGCGCTGCACGAGCAGCCGGGTGGTGGCCGCGGCCACCGCGGCGGACCGCCACGGTGACAGCGGCGCCGGTGGTCGTCCCCACAGCTGCGACGCGATCGCCGGCCACGCCGGGTCGTCGTCCACGCGTGCGAACTCCGCGCACTGGAGGCACGGGCCGGCCCCCGGGACCACGAACGGCCCGAGGCGGATGCGGCCGTCGCCCACCACCACGGCCAGGTGCGGCACGCCCCTGCGGGTCCAGGCGGCGCGGAGCGCCGGGTCGACGACGTGGTCGGCGACCACCACGGCGAGTCGGGGTTCGTGCTCCGGCAGGTCGACGGGGCCGCCCCGCGGGGACGAGGTCCGGGCGACGGTCACGCCCTCGCCGGACAGGTGCGCCGCGATCGTGTCAGCCAGCACGCCGGCCCCGTGCACCTCGACCCGTTCGAGCGGTTCGGGCAGGACGTCGATCACCGCGGGGGACGCCGCACCGAGCACCCGCGCGGCGACGTCCGGTGGGCAGCCCGAGGTGACGGCGAGGCCGCTCAGGGCCTCGCGCCCCGTCTCACGCCGGAGGGCACTGAGGAACCGTTCCTCGCCCGTGGTCGGGACGTCGACGACGGCACGAGGCGGATCGACCCCGAGCTGCACCGTCGTCGGGTCGCGCCAGACGAACTCGAGTGTCGGATCGATGCGGATGCCCATGACCCCACGGTGCCCGAGTCGGGGGCACGCGTGGGGCCGGGTGGTGGATCTGTGGAGAACTCGGCGGCGCTGGACTCAGCGGGGCTGGTCGCCGGGACGGTCCTCGTCGGTGCCGCTCTCGTCGATGCCCGTTCCGTCCGTACCCGTTCCGTCCGTGCCCGGGGCGCCGTCGTCGATCCGGCCGGACTCGTCCTCGTGCGGACGGGTGCCGGTGGCGTCGTTGAGCAGGTCCTCGAGCGCCTTGTCGAACGCGTCGTCCTCCTCCGTCTGCGCGGGGTTCCGCAGTCGGGCGACCAGGGCGTCCGGCGCGTCGACGTCGTCGGACGTGGGGACCAGGTCGAAGTGCGACCAGAGCGCGTCACGCTGCTCGGCACCGAGCTCGTCCGTCACCCGCTGCCACATCGCGGCGGCCTCGCGCAGACGGCGGGGTCGCAGTTCGAGGCCGACGAGCGTCGCGAACGCGGACTCGGCGGGTCCACCGGCTGCCCGGCGACGGCGGACCATCTCGGCGATGGCGCCGCTCTTCGGGAGCCGGACGGTGGCGGCGGCGGTGACCGTGTCGACCCAGCCCTCGACGAGCGCGAGCATGGTCTCGAGTCGTGCCAGCGCGGCGTCCTGCTCGGGGGTGCGTGGCGGGATGAGTGCACCCGAGGCGAGCGCGTCCCGCAGCTGCTCCTGGTTGGTCGGGTCGATGTCCGCGGCGAGCTCCTCGACGCGGTCGAAGGGGATGTGGATGCCCCGGGCGTAGTCCGTGATCGACGAGATGATGTGCAGTCGCAGCCACCGCGCCGAGCGGAAGAGCCGTGCGTGGGCGAGTTCGCGGACCGCCAGGTAGATGCGGACCTCGTCCTCGGAGACGTCGAGTCCCTCGGCGAACTCGGCCACGTTCTGCGGCAGGAGTGCAGCGACCTGCTCGTCCAGCAGCGGGACACCGACGTCGCCGCCGGACACGACCTCCTTCGACAGCTGACCGACGACCTGGCCGAGCTGGATGGCGAAGAGGGCACCGCCGACACCGCGCATCGCCTTCGAGACGTCGCCGAGCATCGCCTTGAGTTCTTCCGGAGCACGCTGGTCGATGGCCTCGGTCAGCGCATCGGCGATGCTGAACGCGACGGGCTCGGCGATCTGGGTCCACACCGGAACCGTCGCCTTCGCCCACTGCTCCCGCGTGTACAGGCTCGGGGTGGCGGTGAGCTCGGCCACGGTCGTGACCTCGTCCAACCAGAGGGCGGCGACCTGGAACGCCTGGTCGGCCGCCTGCGACGCCACCGGGTCGACGGCGTGGCCGCCTTCACGGGCGATCGCGGTGGCGCGCTCGGCGGTCGCGGAGAAGTCGATGCCGTCGCCGCCGGACTGCGCGGCCCGCTGCAGCTGGCTCATCAGGTTCGCGACGAAGGCCGGGTCGTTCGGCAGGCCGGCCGCACCGGCGAGCTGCGACGGGTCGATCTGGCCCTCGCCCGAGAGCAGCTTGCGCAGCATCTCCTGGAAGTCGTCGTCCGGCCCCGGCTGTGGTTCATCAGGCATGCCGACTACGCTAATCGCTGCTCACGGGGCCGCACCTGGGATGCCCCCGTGGGAACGCCCGAACCGCTGCGCCGAGGGCGAACAGTCCCGCCGCACGGCGAGGACGACCGCCCCGCCGTCAGGCCCGGCGACCGCCCCTGGAAGGACCCCGCGTGACCCTCTTCACCCCCGCGCCCCGTCGTCGTTCGCGTGCCAGGACCGTCGGGTGGGCGTTCGTGATCGGTGCCGTCGTGCTGGGGATCCTGGCGAGCGTGCTGCCGAGCCCGTACCTGATCGAGGTCCCCGGACCGGTCTACAACACCATCGGGACCCAGAAGCAGGGGACGGGCAAGGACGCGAAGGACGTCAAGCTGATCCAGGTCTCCGGGCACGAGACCTACCCCACCGCCGGAGCGCTCGACATGCTGACGGTCGGCATCCAGGGCGACGCGACGAACCGTCCGTCCTGGACCAGCGTCGTCCGGGCGATCTTCACGAAGTCCGAGGCCGTGATCCCGGTCGAGGCGATCTACCCGACCGGCACCACGACCGAGCAGGTGAACCAGCAGGACTCCGCCGACATGCAGGCGTCGCAGCAGTCCGCCGTGGCGGCAGCACTGATCCAGCAGGGGAACGACCTGCCGACCGAACTCGAGGTCGGTACCGTGCAGCCCGGCTCGGCTGCCGACGGTCCGATCGAGAAGGGCGACGTCATCACGGCCTTCGACGGCACCTCGCTCACGACGAACGCCGACGCCACCTCGCTGCGGGAGCTCGTCGCGAAGCACGGCACGTCGACCCCGGCCACCGTCACCATCGAGCGCGACGGTGCGACGAAGGACGTCCGGGTGACCCCGCGCGACGAGCAGGGCACCGCGCTCCTGGGCGTCGGCGTCACGGAGAAATACGACTTCCCGTTCGACGTCTCGATCAAGCTACAGGACGTCGGCGGCCCCTCTGCCGGCATGATGTTCGCGCTCGGGATCATCGACGAGATCACGCCCGGCAAGCTCAACGGCGGCAAGCACGTCGCGGGGACGGGCACGATCACCGCCGACGGCGAGGTCGGAGCCATCGGCGGCATCCGGCAGAAGCTCTACGGAGCGCGGGAAGCGGGGGCGACGGTGTTCCTCGCCCCGGCCGACAACTGCGACGAGGTCGTCGGGCACGTGCCGGACGGGCTCGACGTCTACAAGGTGTCGACGCTCGACCAGGCCGTCACCGACCTGCAGACCATCGCCGACGGGAAGAGCACCGCGAAGCTCGCCCGCTGCGGTTCCTGACCGGGATCCTGAGTCCTCGCACAGTTTCACAGTCCGCCCGGTCCAATAGGATCAGTGCACTGACGGCCCGCCGCGAGCCGGGCCCGCCGGTCCGACACGTCTGGAGCACATCAAGTGACGACAACCTCGTCCACCTCGGGGCGGCGTTCGCCGCGGGTCCCGATCGTGGTCACGATCATCGTGCTGGCCGCACTGGTGATCGGCTTCTTCATCTTCGCCAGCCTGTACACCGACTACGCGTGGTTCGCGCAGCTCGGGTTCCAGCAGGTCCTCACGACGCGGTGGATCGCAGGGACCCTGATGTTCCTCGCGGGCTTCCTGGGCATGGCGGTGCCCGTCTTCCTGAGCATCGGGCTGGCCTTCCGGTACCGCCCGGTCTACGCGAAGCTCAACTCGCAGCTGGACCGGTACCAGCAGGTCATCGAACCGCTGCGTCGCGCCGTCATGATCGGCATCCCGGTGGTGCTCGGCATCTTCGCCGGGCTGTCCACCTCGGGGCGCTGGAGCATGGTGCTCGAGTACTTCAACCGGACCCCGTTCGGCAAGACGGATCCGCAGTTCGGCCTGGACATCGGCTTCTACGTCTTCGAGCTGCCGTTCTGGCGCTCGATCGTGGCGTACTCGTCGGCCGTGGTGCTGATCGCGGGGCTCGCCGCCCTCGCTGCCTGCTACCTGTACGGCGCGCTGCGCTTCGGGGGACGTGAAGTCCGGATCTCCCGTGCCGCGCGCATCCAGCTCGCCGTCACCGCTGCGCTCTACATCGCGCTGCAGGCGGTCAGCCTGTGGCTCGACCAGTACGCGGCGCTCACCAAGTCGAACTCGCTCATCACCGGTGCGCAGTACACCGAGGTCAACGCGGTCATCCCGGGTCGCGAGATCATGGCGGGCATCGCGGCGATCGTGGCGATCCTCTTCATCGTCACCGCGGTCATCGGCCGCTGGCGCATCTCGATCGTCGGCACCGGCCTGCTGCTCGTCGCCGCGATCGTCATCGGGGGCATCTACCCCTGGATCGTCCAGCGCCTGCAGGTCAAGCCCTCGGAGCGTACCTACGAGTCCGCGTACATCGAGCGGAACATCAAGGCCACGCGTGACGCCTACGGTGTCTCCGACGTCAAGGAACAGAACTACGACGCCACGACCGAGGCCAGCTCCGGCGCCCTCGCTCAGGACGCCCAGACGACGGCGAACATCCGCCTCATCGACCCGAAGATCGTCTCCGACACCTTCAGCCAGCTGCAGCAGTACCGGCAGTACTACCAGTTCCCGGACGAGCTCGACGTCGACCGCTACGACGTCAAGGGCGAGACCGAGGACACCGTCATCGCGGTGCGCGACATCGACCTCGACGGCCTGAGCTCGGCCGCGAACACCCAGTACAACCGGGCGTTCGTGTACACCCACGGGTACGGCGTGACCGCGGCCTTCGGCAACCAGCGCGCGAGCGACGGCAAGCCGGTCTTCCTCGAGTCGGGGATCCCCTCGAACGGTGCGCTGGGTGACTTCCAGCAGCGCGTCTACTTCGGCGAGACCTCGCCGGCGTACTCGATCGTCGGCGCGCCGAAGGGCTCGAAGGACGTCGAGCTCGACTACCCGTCCGGATCCGACGACGACAACGGCGGCAACGCCACCACGACGTACTCCGGCGACGGCGGACCGAGTGTGGGCAACTTCTTCAACCGACTCGTCTATGCAGCGAAGTTCCAGTCGGAGCAGGTCCTGCTGTCGGACGCGGTCAACAAGGACTCGCAGATCCTCTACGACCGCGACCCGATCACGCGCGTGCAGAAGGTGGCTCCGTACCTGACGGTCGACAGCGACGCCTACCCGGCGATCGTCGACCACCGCATCCAGTGGGTCGTCGACGGCTACACGACGAGCGATGCCTACCCGTACTCGCAGAGCCAGAGCCTGTCGGACAGCATCGCCGGTTCGGAGTCCTCGGCGTACCGCACGGACCAGGTCAACTACATCCGCAACTCGGTGAAGGCCACGGTCGACGCCTACACGGGCAAGGTGACCCTCTACGCGTGGGACACCAAGGACCCGGTGCTGAAGACGTGGGAGAAGATCTTCCCGACGTCGGTGAAGTCGGTGTCGAGCATGAGCGCCGAGCTGCTGGACCACGTCCGGTACCCGACGGACCTGTTCAAGGTGCAGCGGTCGATTCTCGGCACCTACCACGTGACGAACGCGAACTCGTTCTACTCGGGTGACGACGCGTGGAACACGCCACAGGAACCCACCACCACGGGGTCGACCGACACGGATGCGAGCGCCGCCGACACGTCGACGACCACGAACGCCCTGGGCGCGCAGACGACGACCACGGCGAGCAAGGCGAACCTGCAGGATCCGTACTACCTGACGATGAAGGTGCCGGGGCAGGAGACCGCGTACAACCTGTACACGACCTACATCCCCCAGCAGTCCGCCGGGGCGAACAACCGCAACGTGCTGACCGGGTACCTGGCCGCCGACTCCGACGCAGGAGGTGCGGGCAAGGGCAAGAAGGCGTCGGGCTACGGCAAGCTCACGTTGTTGACGATGCCGAAGACCGACAACATCCCGGGCCCGGCGCAGGTGCAGAACCTGTTCAACTCGGACACCACGGTGTCGCAGGAGCTGAACATCCTGAAGCGCGGCAACTCGACGGTGAAGCAGGGCAACCTGCTCACCCTGCCGGTCGGCGGCGGCTTCCTGTACGTGCAGCCCGTGTACGTGCAGTCGACGTCGAGCGGTTCGTACCCGCTGCTGCAGAAGGTGCTCGTCGCGTTCGGCGACAAGATCGCGTTCGAGGACACGCTCGACGAGGCGCTCAACTCGCTGTTCGGCGGTGACTCGGGTGCTGCTGCCGGAGACTCCGATGCCAGTGGTTCGGGGAGCGACTCCGGTTCGTCCGGGTCGGGCTCGTCCGACTCCGGTTCCGACTCGGGCTCCGGGTCGACCGGCGGCTCGACCGGCTCGGGCACCACGGACAACGACGCACTGCAGCAGGCGCTGTCCGACGCGAACGACGCCCTGCAGGACCGCCAGCAGGCCTACGCCGACAACGACCTGGTCGCTGCAGCCGAGGCCGACAAGCGCCTGCAAGAGGCGATCGAGGCCGCGACCGCAGCCGAAGACGGCAGCTGACACGCCGTGGCGGGGCACACGATTTGTGCCCCGCCACGACCGTGTGTAGGCTATTCAACGTGCCGCGGGGTGGAGCAGTTCGGTAGCTCGCTGGGCTCATAACCCAGAGGTCGTAGGTTCAAATCCTGCCCCCGCAACCAAGCGTCACACGAAAGCCCCGGTCCGAAAGGACCGGGGCTTTCCTCGTTCGTGGACGCATTCCTGGACTCGTGCATGCGGAGCGCACCCGAGGGTGCCGGAGTGCGACGGATCCCGCCGGTACGCTCGGCGGATGGGCACCCTCACGATCGCCGCCGCGCAGTTCGCTCCCGTGGACGACCCGGTGGCCAACCTCGAGACCGTCCGGACCGCGGCAGGCGACGCAGCGGCGCGGGGAGCAGCCCTGCTCGTCACGCCGGAGTACTCGTCGTACTTCACCGCCGACATCGACGACCGGTTCGTCGCCGCAGCGCAACCGTTGGACGGCCCGTTCGTCTCCGGGCTCCGCGACATCGCCCGCGACACCGGACTCGCGCTCGTCGTCGGGATCGCCGAGACGACGGAAGCAGCGACGTCCGACGCAGCAACGTCCGACGCGGTGACCCCGGCAGGCCCCGCGCGGTTCCGCAACACCCTGGTGGCGGTGCTCCCCAGCGGCGAACTCGCGGCGGCCTACCGGAAGGTGCACCTCTACGACGCCTTCGGATCGCGGGAGTCCGACCGCATCGAGTCCGGCGACCCGGAGCAGCTGCCGGTGTTCGAGTTCGAGGGCCTCCGGATCGGACTCGAGACCTGTTACGACCTGCGCTTCCCCGAGGTCACCCGCCGGCTGGCAGCGCCCGAGCACGGTGCGGCCGACGTCGTCGTGCTGCCGGCCGAGTGGGTGCGTGGCCCCGGCAAGGAGCACCACTGGCGGACCCTGCTCACCGCGCGGGCGATCGAGAACACCGTCTGGGTCGTCGGCGTCGGGCAGACGCCGCCGATCGGCATCGGCGCCTCGGTGGTGCTCGACCCCTCCGGCGTCGCTGTGGCGTCGGCAGGCTCCACGCCCGGCACGCTCGTCGCGACCGTCGACACCGCCGTGACCGACGCGGTCCGACAGGTCAACCCGTCGCTGGCACTCCGCCGGTACGACGTCGCGCTGCGCGCCCGGCCTGGAGGCACGGCTCGCCCCTGACCGACAAGTCCCGTCCGGTGCGTGGTCGCGGCTGCGCCGGTGGCGGGGTCGGGCTCAGGACGGCGCGTGGAGGCGTGCCAGGCGGTCGGCGGCGTCCTCGAGGACGGAGCGCCGCTTGCAGAACGCGAAGCGCACGAGGGACCGGTAGCCCGCGGCGTGGTCCGGCCGGACGAACGCCGACACCGGCACGCCGACGACCCCGGCCAGGGCGGGCAGCTCCAGACAGAAGGCCCGTGCGTCGTCGTACCCGAGCGGCGCGGAGTCGGCGATCACGAAGTACCCGCCGTCCGGCCACAAGACGTCGAAGCCCGCTGACCGGAGCCCCGAGGCGAGCAGTTCGTGCTTGGCGGCGAGTTCGGCGGCGATCCCGGCGAAGACGGCGTCGGGCAACCGCAGCCCGACGGCGACGGCCGGCTGGAACGGTGCGCCGTTGACGAAGGTCAGGTACTGCTTCACCGTCGTGATCGCGTCGACGAGCGTCGGGGGAGCGGTGAGCCAGCCGATCTTCCAACCGGTGGTGCTGAAGGTCTTGCCGGCGCTCGAGATCGAGACCGTGCGCTCGGCGGCTCCGGGCAGTGTCGCGATCGGCGTGTGCGGGACGGTGAACGTCAGGTGCTCGTAGACCTCGTCGGTGACGATGAGGGCGTCGTACCGCGTCGCGAGCTCCACGATCGTGCGCAGGACCTGGTCGGGCAGGACCCGGCCGGTCGGGTTGTGCGGCGTGTTGACGAGCACGACGCGGGTGCGGTCGGTGAACGCGGCGCGCAGGGTGTCCTCGTCCGGCAGGAAGTCCGGAGCGGTGAGGGGCACGGTGACGTGGGTGCCGCCGGCGAGCCGGACGAGCGCACCGTAGGCGTCGTAGAACGGTTCGAACGTGATGACCTCGTCGCCCGGTTCGACCAGGGCGAGGAGCGTCGCGGCGAGTGCTTCGGTGGCGCCGGCGGTGACCAGGACCTGCCGGTCGGGATCGACCTCGAGGCCGTACCACCGCTGCTGGTGTTCGGCCACGGCGTTGCGGAGGTCGGCCGTCCCGCGTCCGGGCGGGTACTGGTTGACGCCGTCCCGGATGGCGCGGACCGCGGCCTCGAGCACCTCGGCGGGGCCGTCCTGGTCGGGGAAGCCCTGCCCGAGGTTGATCGCGCCGGTACTCGCGGCGAGGGCGCTCATCTCGGCGAAGACGGTGGGCGCCGGGACGCCGTCGGGTCCCAGGAGCATCGCTCCCTCGGCTGCTCGCAACCAGGGTCCTGCCTGCCGCATGTGGTTCCCTCCGGTGACGGCGACGACGTGTCGCGCTGAACGGACCCCAACCTAGCTGGCCGTCCGACGGCGATCCGGGGACGGACCCACAGCCCACGCATAAGATCGGCAGAGGATGCTTCCAGCGTCGCCAGAAGCACCGCTCAGGTGGTTGCGACAGACTGCACGAGCTTGAAAGGAGCACGTCCAGCATGACCGACACCACGCCCAACGGGCAGGGCGACGACCGCCGTCCGGACGATGCGGCATCGCCTGCCGCCAGTGAGGACGCCGCCGCAGCGGCCACGAAGGGGAACACGTCGATGCCGAACGACTCCGAGCAGTTCAACGACTCCGAGCAGTTCAACGACGCCGAGCAGTTCAACGACGCCGAGCAGTCCGAGAACGCCGAGCGGTCCGACGACGCCACGAGCGCCGACCACACCGACGTGATCCCGTCGGCGACCGACCACCCCACGGACCGCTACACGGCTCCGTACCCCACGCTCTCGGGCGACCAGCAGCGCGACGCCGGCCAGCAGCCCGCCGGGTACGGCCAACAGACCTCGCCGTACGGGCAGGCGGCCCAGTACGGCCAGCAGCCCTCGGCCGACCAGACGAGCCAGTACGACCAGTCCCAGCAGAGCCAGTACGGCCAGAACCAGCAGCCGCAGTACGGCCAGGCCCAGCAGAGTCCGTACGGCCAGCAGGCGCAGTACGGTCAGAACCAGCCGAACCAGCCGAACCAGCAGTCCCCGTACGGCCAGCAGGCGCAGTACGGGCAGGGCCAGTACGGCCAGCAGGGCCAGTACGGCCAGGCCCAGCAGCCGCAGTACGGCCAGCAGCCGACCGCGAGCCAGCCGCGGTACGGCGAGTACGCCCAGCCGGCCTCCGCCGCTGCCCCCGCGTCCTCGTCGGAGTACGCGACGGCGTCGGCGCAGGCGCCGCAGTCGGCCACGAGCGCCTTCGGCGACGTGGACGGCGCGAACCAGCGCAACGGCCACTACTTCGCCGACGGAACAGCGGGTGCAGCGGCCACCACGACCAGCACCCGCTCCGGCCGCGGCAAGCTCGTCCTGCCGATCATCGCCGGACTGGTCCTCGCGGGTCTGGTCGGCGGCGGCGCCGGGTGGCTCGCCGCGTCGTCGCAGGGCGGCACCGTCGCGTCGTCGTCCGGTTCGTCGCAGGGCGGCAACCTCACGGTCAACGACTACGACTCCGCGACCGTCGTCACCGCGGTCGCTGCTCAGGCGACGCCGTCGGTCGTGACGATCAACGTGTCGTCCAGCAACGAGGCCGGCACCGGTTCGGGCGTCGTGATGAGCAAGGACGGCTACATCGTCACGAACACCCACGTGGTGACGCTCGACGGCGACAGCTCGAACGGTTCGATCACCGTGACGACCTCGAACGGCAAGATCTACGAGGGCAAGCTCATCGGCACCGACCCGACGGTCGACCTCGCGGTCATCAAGATCGACGCGACCGACCTGAAGCCGATGGAGTTCGCCGACTCCACGAAGCTCAACGTCGGTGACACCGCGGTCGCGATCGGTGCGCCCCTGGGCCTGTCGAACACGGTCACGGACGGCATCGTCTCGACCCTGAACCGCAGCATCCAGGTCACGTCGAGCGCTCCCAGCGAGGGCGGCGACTCGAACGAGGGCGGCAACGGCGGCAGCGGTCCGTTCGACTTCTGGGGCAACGGCGACAACGGCAGCAGCTCGTCCGCGAACACCACGGTCTCGCTGCCCGTCATCCAGACCGACGCGTCGATCAACCCGGGCAACTCCGGTGGCGCGCTGCTCGACGCGAAGGGCAAGCTGATCGGCATCAACGTGGCCATCGCCTCGGCCGGCAGCTCGTCGTCGTCGGACTCGGCGGCCGGCAGCATCGGCGTGGGCTTCTCGATCCCGTCGAACCTGGTGAAGCGCGTCGCGAACGAGATCAAGGACAAGGGCTCGGCCACGCACGGCCTGCTCGGTGCCACCGTCGGCGACGCCTCGGAGAACGCGAGCGCGACCCAGATGGGTGCGCTCATCAAGTCGGTCTCGTCCGGCGGTGCGGCGGCCAAGGCCGGTCTGCAGAAGGGCGACGTCGTCACGAAGATCGGTTCGGCGACCGTCTCGGACGCCACCGACCTGACGGCACAGGTCCGCTACTTCGCGGGCGGCGCGTCGACGACGATCAGCTACCTCCGGAACGGGCAGTCCCGCGAGGCGGACGTGACCCTGGGCACGTACGACAGCAAGGGCTGACGCCACCACGGACGAGACGGGAGGCCCGGTGCACGACGTGCGCCGGGCCTCCCGTCCGTCTGCGGGTCGCGTCGCGGACGCCCCGCAGGTTCCGGGTTCGGGTCTTGATAGGCTCATGGTCGCTCTGCGGGGCGGCACCGCCCCGGTGCGTCCCGTGCACCCAGCCAGCACCCCGAGGTACGCATGCAGACAGACGGACAGCCCCTGCCGGGCGTCTCGTACGTGATGCCCGTGCTCAACGAGGTCACCGAGGTCCGCGCTGCGGTCGCCAGCCTGCTCGACCAGGACTACACCGGCGTGTTCGAGGTCATCCTCGCGCTCGGCCCCTCGATCGACGGCACGAACGAACTCGTGGCCGAGATGAGCGCGGCCGACCCACGCATCCGGGCGATCGACAACCCGGTCGGGTCCACGCCGGCCGGACTGAACGTCGCGATCACGGCGTCAGTGCACCCCGTGGTGGTCCGCGTCGACGCGCACTCGGTGCTGCCCCCGGACTACACGCGCATCGCCGTCCGCACCCTGCTCGAGTCCGGTGCGGACAACGTCGGCGGCATCATGCGCGCCGAGGGCCGCAGCCCGTTCGAGCGGGCCGTCGCGTTGGCGTACGGCAGCCGCGTCGGACTCGGCGGCACCCCGCACCACGTCGGTGGGACCGCCGGCCCCGCCGAGACCGCGTACCTCGGCGTCTTCCGCCGCGACCGCCTGTTCGAGGTCGGCCTGTTCGACGAGGGCATCAAGCGCGGCCAGGACTGGGAACTCAACCGACGCCTGCGCCAGACCGGCGGCACGGTGTGGTTCACGCCCGAGCTGGTCGTCACCTACCGCCCGCGACCGAGCCTGAAGCGCCTGGTGCGGCAGTTCGTCGCGACCGGGTTGTGGCGGGGCGAGCTCGCCCGTCGGTTCCCCGCGAACAACGGCCTGCGGTACTTCGTGCCGCCCGCGATGGTCGCCGCCATGGCCGTCGGGATCCTCGCCGGCATCGTCGGTGTCGTCGGCGCGGCCCTCGGCAGCCCGGTCGCATGGGCGCTCCTCGGGTTCGCCGTGCCCGCCGTGTACCTGCTCTTCGTCGTCCTCGGGTCGGTCGCCGTCGCGCGCCGGTCCGGGGTGGCGACCTTCCTCTGGCTGCTCGTGGTGCTGCCCTGCATCCACGTGGGATGGGGGCTCGGTTTCATCATCGGGTTCCTCACCCGCACCTCCGAGCTGACCACCCACACCGGACGGTGACCCCATGACCGACCACGCCACCCACGGCCGCGGATCCGCACGCCCGACGTCGATCGCCGAGCTGCGGTCCGTCGCCCAGCCGGACGAGGTCCGAGCCCGCGCCAACGCCGAGCACTGGACGGCGTCGCTGTACCTGCGCGACGTCTCGCCGTACCTGACCTGGGTGCTGCTGAAGACCCGCGTCAGCGCCAACCAGGTGACCGGCCTGATGATCCTGGTCGGGTGGAGCATCGCCGCGGCCCTGCTCATCCCCGGCATCTGGGGTGCAGCGCTCGCCCTGGTGCTCGGACAGCTGCAGATGCTCGTGGACTGCTGCGACGGCGAGGTCGCACGGTGGCGTGGCACCCGCTCGCCCGCCGGGGTGTTCCTGGACAAGGTCGGGCACTACACGACCGAGGGACTGATCCCGGTCGCGCTGGGCATCCGAGCCGCCACCTGGCCGATCCACGGCGCCGACTGGATGTGGACCACGATCGGCTGCGCGCTCGGTCTGGTCATCGTGCTGAACAAGGCCCTCAACGACATGGTGCACGTCGCCCGGGCGAACGCGGGGCTCGACAAGCTCGTCGACCGACGCGACGCCTCGACCGCGCCGTCCGGTCGGAAGCTCGCCTCGCTCCGCCGGCTGGCCCGGTTCCTGCCGTTCCACCGCCTGTACCACTCGGTCGAGCTGAGCATGCTCGCGTTCCTGTTCGCGCTCATCGGACTGGCGATCGGCGACACGCTCGCCAGCCGGATCCTGGTCGGCGCGCTGCTGCCGCTGGCCGTCCTGGCGACCGTCGGGCACTTCCTGGCGATCATCGCGTCCAAGCGGGTCAAGGCGTGACGCACGACGCGGTGACCGACGACACGGTGACCCCGAGCACCGTTCGTCGCCACGCGGTCGCGCACCCGCAGCGACCGCGCGTCGCCGTCGTGAGCCTGTCGCAGGGCACCCGGCCCGACGACCTGCGCCGCGGGCTCGACAGCGTGCTCGCGCAGGAGGGCGTCGAACTCGACGTGGTCTGCGTCGGCAACGGTTGGGAGCCGACCGGCCTGCCGGACGAGGTGCGGACGCTGGCGCTGCCGGAGAACCTCGGGATCCCGGCCGGCCGCAACGCCGGCGCCGAGGTCGTCGACGGGGACTACGTGTTCTTCCTGGACGACGACGCCTCGATCCCCTCGGTCACGTTCCTGCAGGACGCCGTCGGCCGCTTCGAACGCGACCCCTCGCTCGGGCTGCTCCAGCCGCGGGTGGTCGACCCGACCGGCGCTGCCAACCCGCGGCGCTGGGTCCCGCGCATCCGCAAGGGCGAGCCAGACCACTCGTCGCCGGTGTTCTCGGTGTGGGAGGGCGCCGTCGTGCTGCCGATGGACGTGTACCGGGTCGTCGGGGGATGGGGCGCTGAGTACTTCTACGCGCACGAGGGCATCGAGCTCGCGTGGCGCGTGTGGGACGCCGGCCGACGTGCCTGGTACGCCGGCGACCTGGTCGCCCACCACCCGGCCATCGACCCGGCGCGGCACACCGAGTACTACCGCCTGAACGCCCGCAACCGGGTGTGGCTGGCCCGACGGAACCTGCCGGCACCGCTCCGACCGCTCTACGTCGGCTCGTGGGCCGCGATCCAGGTCGCGCGCTGGTGGCGACACCCGCGGCGCCTGACGACGTGGTTCGCCGGCATCCGCGAAGGACGGACCACCGACTGCGGACCGACCCGACCGATGAGCTGGGTGACCGTCGCCCGGATGACGCTCGCCGGGCGCCCGCCCGTCGTCTGACCACCCCGAACCACACCGCCACCGCAGAACGGGAGACAGTCCATGCCGATCACCAGTGACGTGCGGACCGCCGTGCGCCTGGCCCAGCGCCTGCTCGCCTCGCGCCGGAGCCGCCGGGAGCTCGCCCGTCGCCTGCCCTCGGTCGCGGCGCCGGCGCCCGGCACGATCGAGATCGCGGTCTACTTCGCCGACGGCCCCGTGAACATGTACCAGGTGCGCCAGTGGTACGCGCCGCTCGCTGAACTGGCGAAGACGCACCCGGTCGCGATCATCGCGCGCAGCCCGGGCACGATGACCACGCTCATCGACGAGTCGCCGGTCCCCGCCGTGTACGCCCGTCAGGTCGTCGACCTGGAGCAGTTCGTCGAGACCCAGGCGCCGAAGGTGGTGCTCTACGTCAACCAGAACGCCCGCAACTTCCAGATGATGCGGTACGGGCGCATGTGGCACGTCTTCGTCAACCACGGCGAGAGCGACAAGATGTACATGACGACGAACCAGTTCAAGGCGTACGACTACGCGTTGATCGCCGGGGACGCCGCGCGTGGCCGGCTCGCCGAGGCACTGTGGGACTACGACCTCGACGCCAGGACCATCGCGATCGGCCGCCCCCAGGCCGACCACTTCGCCGGCGCGGCACCGTACCCCGCCGACGAGCGCACCGTCGTGCTGTACGCACCGACGTGGGAGGGCGACCGCGGCGCCGCTGCGTACGGCTCGATCGCGTCCCACGGCACCACCATCGCCGAGCAGGTGCTCGCGTCGCCCCGGCACCGCCTGGTGTACCGACCGCACCCGCGGAGCGGCGTGCTCGACCCGGCGTACCGAACGGCACACGAGCGGATCGTCGCGGCGATCACGGCGGCGAACGCGGCCGACCCCACCGCGCACCACGTCCACGACGAGGGCGGGGAGCTCGGCTGGCAGCTGGCCGACGCAGACGTGGCGATCACCGACATCAGCGCGATGATCTACGACCGCCTGGCGGTCGGGAAGCCCCTCATCGTGACCCGGCCGGTGTCGCCCGAGGCCGACGTGGACGAACGCGGCTACCTGAGCGACGCCAACTGGCTGACCGCGGCCGACGCACCGTCGGTGCTCGCGCGGATCGACGCCGCCGTGGGGGACGCCGCCGAGCTCGCCAAGCTGCAGCAGTGGGTGGCGCGTTACTTCGGCGACACCACGCCCGGTGCCGCGACGGCCCGGTTCCACGCCGCCGTCGAGTGGCTGCTGGAGCGCTGGCGCACCGTCGCTGCCGAGCGCGGCGAACGCTGAGCCCCGCTGGACACGGTCACGGGTGCAGCCCCTGACCGACCAGTGACATCCGCCACACGTACTCGGAGCGGTCCGGACGGCGCCAGCGGACGATCACGACGCCGGTGTCCTGCGGATCCGCGCCGAACACGGCGACCGACAGACGTCGACCCGGTTCGAGCCGGTGCACCGCCAGCGGCGGGCTGTAGCCGTTGCCGAGGTGGGTGAGGGTCAGGCCGTCGACCGGTTCGTCCCCGGTGTTGACGAGGTCGTACCGGCGCGGGGCCTGCGAGCGGTCGATGGTGAACGGGACGGCGTACGCGGGTGCTGGGTGGTGCATGAGGGGAACGGTAGGGGGAGGGTCCGACGGTGGGGCCCCGGCGCAGCACCCGGGAACCCGTCGCTGTGGAGGGGGCACCGTGGTGCCCTGGTTGTGGAGGGGGAGTACCCGACCGGTCAGACGCCGTAGTCGGCGGAGTACTGCGCCAGCGCTTCCTCGATCGTGCCGTCGAGCTGCAGCCGGCCCTTGTCGAGGTACAGACCGCGGTCGCAGAAGCGGCGCAGGTCCTTGTCGCTGTGGGACACGAAGAAGAGCGTCCGACCGCCGGCCAGGAGCTCCTCGATCCGCTTGTAGCACTTCTCGCGGAAGGCCTTGTCGCCGACGGCGAGGACCTCGTCCACCAGGATGACGGGCTCGTCGAGCCGCGAGATCACCGCGAACGCGATGCGCACCTTCATGCCGCTCGACAGGTGCTTGTACGGGGTGTCGACGAAGTCCGCGATCTCGGCGAAGTCGATGATCTCGTCGAAGGCGGCACGGATCTCGGCGCGCGACATGCCGTGCAGGCCGGCGGTGAGGTAGACGTTGTCGCGGACGGACAGGTCGCCGACGAACCCGCCGGTGATCTCGATGAGCGGCGCGACACCGGCACCGACGTCGATCCGGCCCTCGTCCGGCAGCATCACCTGCGCCACGAGCTTCAGGAGCGTGGACTTGCCCTGACCGTTGCGACCGACGACGCCGATCGCCTCGCCCGGACGGACGTCGAACGACACGTTGCGGAGCGCCCAGAACTCGTCGGCACGCTTGCGGCGGCCGCGTCCGGCGAAGAGGTCCTTGAAGTTGCGGCTCGCCCGTCGGTTGCGCTTGAAGCAGATGCCGGCGTCGCGCACGGAGATCACCGGCGCGACGGTCTCGGTGCGTCGGGTCTGGTCGGTGGCGGTCATCACAGCTCCTTCAGCACGCGGTGCTCGCTGCGTCGGAACACCGCGAAGCCGATCGCCAGGACGATGCCCGTGATGACCACCGACGCCCCGACCTCGAACCAGTCGAGCTGGCTCGGGAAGAACGCGGCGCGGTACATCCCGAAGATGCCGGTGAGCGGGTTGACCGCGGCGATGGGGCGCAGGGCGTCGGGCAGCGCGTGCGTGCCGTAGATGATCGGCGATGCGTAGAACAGGAAGCGCAGGACGAGCTTGGTCGCACGCTCGAGGTCGCGGAAGAAGACGACGAGCGGCGCGACGATCAGGCCGAGGCCGTACACCAGCGCGCACTGCAGCACGATCGCCAGCGGGAAGAAGACGACCTGCCAGTGCAGGTGCGCACCCGTCGCGATCGCGAATGCCGCCAGCACCGGCAGGCTCAGCAGGAACTCGATGCCCTTCGACGCGTCGATCCGCGCGACCCAGATGGTGCGGGGGATCGTCGTCGAGCGGATGAGCTTCGACTCCTTGATGAACGCCCGCGTGGAATCCGAGACGCCCCCGGTGAACCACATCCACGGCAGCAGCGCGGAGAGCAGGAAGACGATGTACGGGTCTTCACCGACCGAACCGCGGTGGAACACCTGGGTGAAGACGAACCAGTAGATCGCCGACATCACGAGCGGGTCGAGGATCGACCAGACGTACCCGAGCGCCGACGTCGAGTACCGGACCCGGAGATCGCGGACGGTCAGCAGCCAGAGGGCATGACGATAGCGCCGACCGGCGCTCCGGGTCGCCGCCGGTGCGGCAGCCGCGGGCACGGTCGGCGCACTCGCTGTGGTCACGGTTTCCCTTCGGGCGGAACCGCCGAAGGGGTCCTGACGGAGGTTCAGGCGAACAGGTTGTTCGCGCGCTCGAGGTCCTCGGCGAAGTCGATCTCGACCGCGTACAGGTCGGAGATGTCGATCGGGGACCAGCGTAGCCCGTCCTCGGCGATGGCAGCTTCGATGCCGCCCTCGAAGTACTCCTGGTCGTCGACGCGACCGAGCTGGCGGATGAGGGCCTGCTTGTCGTTCGCCGACACGTAGTTGATGCCGACGGCTTCGCCGAGCCCGCCGACGACCTGCTTGGAGAGCTTGTGGATGAAGCCCTCGGCGTCGACGGTGTACTTGACCTCTTCGTCGGAGACCTTGTCGGTGTTGACGCTGACGAACGAGTGGTCCTCGTCGATCATGTCGGCCGCACGGACGAGCGCCATCGGGTCGAAGACCACGTCGCCGTTCATCCAGAGGACACCGCTCTTGCCGGTCGCCTTGAGGGCACGCAGCAGGCTCTTCGAGGTGTTGGTGGAGTCGTAGGACTCGTTGTAGACGAAGGACGCGTCGGGGAAGGCCTCGACGATGTGCTCCGACTTGTAGCCGACGACGATCGTCACGCGGGCGCTCGAACCGAACGCGGCGCGGATGTTGTCGAACTGCTGCTGCATGATGGTGCGGCCGTCACTGAGCTCCGTGAGCGGCTTCGGCAGGCTGCGGCCGAGCCGGCTGCCCATCCCCGCTGCGAGGATCACGATCTGCGTGGTCATGCTGGTCCCTTCTGGTGTCCGCCCGCGCGCCCTGGGGCACGGGCGGGCCTCGTCGAGTCTGCTCGCGGAACGTCCGAGTTCGCCGAGAACCGGACGCCACGGGCCACGAGGGCCGGCTGCTGCACGGTGTCGGAGAGCCCGCCGGAGCAGGTTTCCAAGTGGTGAACACTCCTTCGTGCCCTGGTGAATGATACGGAAACACCCGCTCAAGAGGTAGGTCCGCCGCGCTTCGTACTCATTTCGTGACACTGGAGCGGGCGGTTCCCCGCTGTCCGGAGAGCGTTGGTACGGTTGGGCGATGGCCGCCAGAGCAGAGAACGAGGACGTGTACGCCACGACCGACGCTGCCTGGATGACCGAAGCGAGTGACACCGACGAGCAGGACGCCGACGAGCGTGCCGCCGACCGGGTGGACGCCGCGGCGGGGGACGACGCCGACGACGACGACATGGGGGAACCGGATGCGCGCGACGCCTCCGTTGATGACGAGATGACCGACGACACCACGGCCACCGACGCCTCGGCCAGCGACGCCGATCCGGTCACCGAGCCGCAGTCGGACGCAGCGCCCGGTACCGCAGTGCGTGCCGCGGCAGCGGCCCCGACGACGACCACCGGCGCCCGACCTGCCAAGCCCCGCACGACGAAGCAACGCACCAAGCGACCGGCGAAGGCCGCCGGCGCGACCGGCACCGTGCCTCCCGGCCCCACGGCGAGCGACGCGACGTCCGCGACGGACTCGACCGCGCACGCAGCGCAGGGCGCACAGGAGCACGCAGTGCAGGGCGCACCGGAGACCGACGCACCGGAGACCGACACCGCGACCAGCCCCGCCGCGAAGAAGCGTGCTCCCCGGGCCACCGCACCCAAGGCCCCGCAGAAGCTGCAGCCCGTCGTGCTCGCCGCGGACGGCCTGGTCAAGCGGTACGGGCAGACGCTCGCCGTCGACGAGGTCGACCTCGAGATCCGCCAGGGCTCGATCTTCGGCGTGGTCGGCCCCAACGGCGCCGGCAAGACGACCACCCTGTCGATGATCACCGGTCTACTGCGTCCCGACGCCGGGTCCGTGACGGTCCTGGACCACGACGTCTGGGCCGACCCCACGGCCGCCAAGCGCAGCCTCGGCGTGCTGCCGGACCGCCTGCGGCTGTTCGACCGCCTCACCGGTGCGCAGCTGCTCTACTACTCGGCCACCCTGCGCGGTCTCGACGGTGCCACGGCCCGTGAGCGCAGCACCGACCTGGCCGAGGCGTTCGGGCTCGGCGAGGCGCTCGGTCGCCAGGTCGCCGACTACTCGGTGGGCATGGCGAAGAAGATCGCCCTGGCCGCCACGCTCATCCACTCGCCGCGGGTCCTCGTGCTCGACGAACCGTTCGAGTCCGTCGACCCCGTGAGCGCTGCGACCATCACCGACATCCTGCGCCGCTACACGCGCGGTGGTGGCACCGTCGTGCTCTCCAGCCACTCCATGGAGCTCGTGCAGCGCACCTGCGACTCCGTCGCCATCATCGTCGGCGGCAAGGTCCTCGCCTCGGGGACCATGGCCCAGGTGCGCGGTCGCAAGAGCCTCGAGGACAAGTTCGTCGAACTCGCGGGCGGCCGCGTCGTGGCAGAGAGCATGGAATGGTTGCACAGCTTCTCCGGCTGAGGGCCGACCTGCTCGCGGGCGAGGTCCGCGGCAGCGCCCGCCGGTCCGTGCTCGTCGTGCTCGGCAGCCTCGTCGGGCTCCTCGCCGCCGTGTTCGTCGCGACGCAGACGGTCGCGCTGCGCTCCGCCGACCCCGACACGGCCCGCGCCGTCACCGTGCCGGTCGGCACGCTCATCGCCTTCGCGTTCACCGTCGTCCCGCTCGTCGTCGGACGGAGCGACCAGCTCGACCCGCGGCGCTTCGCGGTGTTCGGCATCGGCCGTCGCGGGCTCGCGATCGGCCTCGTCGTCGCCGGCCTGATCGGCGTCCCCGTGATCGGGGTCGTCGTCGTGGCCGTCGCCCAGTCGATCGCCTGGGCGCGTGACGCCGGCACCGGTGTGCTCGCGGTGATCGGCGGCCTGCTCGCGATCGCCACCTGCGCGCTCCTGGTCCGCGTGTGCTGCACCGTCGGCTCGCGGCTGATCGGTCCGCACCGGTCCCGCGACGCCGGGTGGCTCGTCGCGCTCGTGATCATCGTGCTCGCGATCCCGGCGGTCTCGCTGCTGCTGCGCGTCGACTGGCTCGACCCCGAGGGCGCCGAGATGCAACGCGTCGCGGACGTCGCGGGGTGGACACCGTGGGGTGCCGCCTGGGCCGTGCCCGCCGAGGTCGCCAGCGGCCACGTCGGCACCGGGTTCCTCAAGCTGCTCGTCGCGATCGCCGTCGTCGCCCTGCTGACCTGGGCGTGGTGGGCGCTCGTCGGTCGGGCGCTCGACACCGTCGACGGTCGCACCCGGACCCGGCGCTACCAGGGGCTCGGCTGGTTCGACCGGCTCGGCTCGACCCCGGTCGCCGCCGTCGCCGCCCGCGCCCTGACCTACTGGGTGCGCGACCCGCGGTACCGCACCTCGTACCTGATCATCCTGTTCGTCCCGCTCGTCGTCATCCCGCTCGGGGTCGCCGGGGTGCCGTGGCACTGGACCGCGCTCGTGCCGTTGCCGCTCATGGCGCTGATCGCCGGGTTCCTGCCGCACAACGACGTCTCGTACGACAACACCGCGGTGTGGTTGCACGTCGCCTCCGGGGCTCCCGGGTGGAGCGACCGTCTCGGCCGTGTCGTCCCGGTGCTCGTCGTCGGTGCGCCGGCGATCGTGGCCGGTTCGGCGGTGTCCGCCTGGTTGTTCGACGACTGGACGGTGTTCCCGCTGCTGATCGGCGTGAGCGCCAGCGCCCTGCTGTCCGGACTCGGGCTGTCGAGCGTCGTGTCCGTCCTGCTGCCCTACCCGACCGTGCGGCCGGGGGACCACCCGTTCCAGCAGCCACAGGCCGCGGGGGTGACGGCGACGGTCGCGCAGTCGATGATGGTGATCGGCATCGTGCTCTGCACCGTCCCGGCGGCGTGGCTCGCGGTGCTGGCCTTCGTCCGCGGCGCCGAGCCGTGGTCGATGCTGACGCTCGCGGTGGGCATCGGGGTCGGCGTGGTCGTGCTCGTCATCGGGATCTTCGCGGGCGGGCGGCTGTTCGACCGGCGCGGCCCGGACCTGCTGGCCGCGGCGCAGCGCAACTAGCGTTCCGGAACGAGCGCACGGTGCGCAGACCAACGCGCGCAGACCGTCGTACCCTGGACCCATGAGCATGACGGAACCAGGCGGCGGCCTCGACGTGATGGACCGGGAGCTCGAGAAGCTCCTCGAAGACGAAGCGATCGAACCCGGCGACCACGAGCGGTTCTCGCACTACGTCAAGAAGGACAAGATCCTGCAGTCCGCCCTGTCCGGCAAGCCGGTCAAGGCGCTGTGCGGCAAGAAGTGGATCCCGGGCCGCGACCCGGAGAAGTTCCCGGTGTGCCCGGACTGCAAGGCCATCTACGAGAAGATGAAGTCCGAGTAGCAGCGACCCCAGGACGGACGGGAGGCCCGTGGCGACGCCGCCACGGGCCTCCCGTCCGTCGTCTGCGTCCGCAGACCGCTCAGATCACCAGGGTGGGGATGGCGGGGTCGCCGCGACCGATGCGCGCGGCGTCCGCCGGCAGCTCGGCCTTTGCCCGCTTGTGGTGCGCCCGCGCGGCCTCGACGCCCGGTGCTCCGAGGAACGCCGGATCGACCACGCCGCCGGTGACCACGGGCACGAGCAGGGCGCGCTCGTCGGGGCCGACCTGCCCGGCGGTGAGCACGACCTCGGCCGTGGCGACACCGTTGCGCAGGCGTCGCCCGGCTTCCTTGCGCCCGCCGATCGAGGCCTTGTCCGCTGACTTCTTCGCCACGGCGACCCAGTCGTCGCCGTCGGCGGACTGGTGCGCCACGAGCTTGAAGACCATGCCGGCGGCCGGGTGTCCGGAGCCGGAGACCACCGAGGTGCCGACGCCGTACGAGTCGACCGGGGCCGCACGGAGGGCCGCGATCGTGTACTCGTCCAGGTCGTTCGTGACCGTGATCTTCGTGTCGGTCGCGCCGAGCCGGTCGAGCTGCGCCCGGACGGCCGCGACGACCGAGGGCAGGTCGCCGCTGTCGATGCGGACACCGCCGAGCTTGCCGTCGGTCAGTCGGACGGCGGTCTCGACGGCCTGCTCGATGTCGTAGGTGTCGACGAGCAACGTCGTGCCGTTGCCGAGGGCGTCGAGCTGCGACCGGAACGCCTCTTCCTCGGAGTCGTGCAGCAGGGTGAACGCGTGCGCCGCGGTGCCCATCGTCGGGATGCCCCAGGTGCGGCCGGCCTCGAGGTTGCTCGTCGCGCCGAAGCCGGCGATGTACGCGGCCCGTGCTGCGGCGACGGCGTTCCACTCGCCGGTGCGGCGGGAACCCATCTCGGCGAGCGGACGACCGTCGGCAGCGGAGACCATGCGCGCGGCGGCCGAGGCGATGGCGGAGTCGGCGTTGAAGACCGACAGGGCGAGCGTCTCGAGCACGACGGCCTCGGCGAACGTGCCCTCGATCTGCAGGATCGGGGAGTTGGGGAAGTAGACCTCGCCCTCGCGGTAGGCCCGGACGTCCCCGGTGAACCGGTAGTCGGCGAGGAACGCCGCGGTGCCCTCGTCGATGACCCCGCGGTCGCGCAGGAACCCGATCTCGTCGTCGCCGAAGCGGAAGTCGCCGAGGGCGGTCAGGAACCGGCCGAGGCCGGCCGCGACGCCGTAGCGACGACCGTCGGGCAGCCGCCGGGCGAACACCTCGAAGACGCACCGCCGGTGGGCGGTGCCGTCCTTCAGGGCCGCGTCGACCATGGTGAGTTCGTACTGGTCCGTCAGGAGCGCGCTGGTCACCTCCCCGACACTACTGCGAGCGTCGGTACGCTGGTCACCGTGACGGATGCACCGATCGGAGTCTTCGACAGCGGGGTCGGCGGGCTCACGGTGGCCCGCGCGATCATCGACCAACTGCCGCGCGAGAGCATCCGGTACGTCGGCGACACCGTGCACTCGCCGTACGGCCCGAAGCCCATCGCGGACGTCCGCCGCTACGCGCTCGAGGTCATGGACGACCTGGTCGAACTCGGCGTCAAGGCCCTCGTCATCGCCTGCAACACCGCGTCGTCGGCCGTGCTCCGCGACGCCCGCGAACGGTACGAGCAGGCGTACGGCATCCCGGTGGTCGAGGTCATCCAGCCCGCTGCCCGCGCCGCCGTGAAGCAGACCCGGACCGGGCGCATCGGCGTCATCGGCACGGTCGGCACCATCACCTCGCGCGCCTACGAGGACGCCTTCGCCGTGGCCTCGGACGTCAGCCTGACCCTGGCGGCATGCCCGCGGTTCGTCGAGTTCGTCGAGGCGGGGGACACTTCGTCGCCGCAGCTGCGCGAGGTCGCCGCCGGGTACCTCGACCCGATCCGTGCCGCCGACGTCGACACCCTCGTGCTCGGCTGCACCCACTACCCGCTGATGTCCGCGGCCATCCAGTACGTGATGGGCCCGGACGTCACCCTGGTGTCGAGTGCCGAGGAGACCGCCAACGACGTGTACCGCCGGCTCGTCGAGCACGGCCTCGAACGCACCTCCACCACCGCCCCGACGTACTCGTTCGAGTCGACCGGCGACGACGAGGACGGGTTCCTGCGGCTCGCTCGCCGGTTCCTCGGCCCCGAGATCGTCCGCGTCGGCCACCTCGAGACCGGCGCCATCACGCTGCCCCGTGGGCGGGCCTGAGCGGCGACCAGCCGCCAGCCGCCGCCCGCCCCGACGACCCGCACCGCGCCTCCAGGCCGGACCGAAAGGACACCATGACCACCCGCATCGACGGCCGCCAGGCCGAGGAACACCGTCCCGTCACCATCGAGCGGGGGTGGAGCACGCAGGCCGAGGGCAGCGCGCTCATCTCGTTCGGCAACACCAAGGTGCTCTGCACCGCCTCGTTCACGAACGGTGTGCCCCGCTGGCTCGCCGGCAAGGGCACCGGCTGGGTCACCGCCGAGTACTCGATGCTGCCGCGGTCGACGAACGAGCGCATGCAGCGCGAGTCGATCAAGGGCAAGGTCGGCGGCCGCACCCACGAGATCTCCCGGCTGATCGGACGTTCGCTCCGCGCCGTGGTCGACACGAAGGCCCTCGGCGAGAACACCCTGGTCATCGACTGCGACGTGCTGCAGGCCGACGGCGGCACCCGCACGGCGTCGATCACGGGCGCCTACGTGGCGATGGTCGACGCGATCGAGTGGGGCCGCGGCAAGGGCTTCATCGGCAAGAAGGCCACCCCGCTCACCGACAGCGTGCAGGCGATCTCGGTCGGCATCGTCACGGGCGAGCCGATGCTCGACCTGGCGTACACCGAGGACTCCGCCGCCGACACCGACATGAACATCGTCACGACCGGGTCGGGCAAGTTCATCGAGGTGCAGGGAACCGCCGAGCACGCGCCCTTCGACCGCGACGAGCTGAACGTCCTGCTCGACCTGGGCCTGGCCGGCAACCAGTCGCTCGCTGCGATCCAGAAGACCGTGCTGGGGCTGGCGTGAGCGGCACCGTCGTCCTGGCCACCCACAACCAGGGCAAGGTCGTGGAACTGCGCGAGATCCTCGGGTCGGCACTGGGCGAGGGTGTCGAGCTAGTCGGCTACGACGGCCCCGAGCCGGTCGAGGACGGCGACACCTACGCCGCGAACGCCCTGATCAAGGCCCGTGCCGCGGTCGCCCACACCGGACTGCCGGCGCTCGCCGACGACTCCGGCATCGCGGTCGACGCGCTCGACGGCGCCCCGGGCATCCACTCGGCGCGGTACGCGGGCACCCGGTCGGACGCCGACAACATCGCGCTGCTGCTGCAGAACCTCGACGGCGTCGTGGAGCGCACCGCCGCCTTCGTGTGCGCGGCCGCGTTCGTCACGCCCGACGGGTTCGAGCACGTGGTCGAGGCGGTGTGGAACGGCGAGGTGCTGACCGCGCCGGTCGGCGACGGCGGACACGGCTACGACCCGGTGTTCCGGCCCGACGACGCCGACCGGTCGTCGGCCGAGCTCACCCGCGACGAGAAGAACGCCCTGTCGCACCGCAGCAAGGCGTTCCGGGGCATCGCGCCGGTCGTGCGGGAGCACTTCGGGCTCTGAACCGCCCACCCGCGACGAGGACAGGCCCACACCGAACGGTGTGGGCCTGTCGCGTCCGGTCCGGCGACAGCTACAGCTGCGGGTCGACGGCCGTCGACTCGGCCTGGTGCTCGTGCTTCTTCGCCTTGCGGGCGTTCCGGATGTAGGTCAGCGCCATCGGCACGACGGTCACGACGACCGCGGCCAGCAGGATGATGTCGATGTACTCGCGCACGATGTGGGCGACGAACGGGATGTGCCCGATGAAGTACCCGAGGAACGTCACGCCGACGCCCCAGACGACGGCGCCGATCGCGTTGTAGAGCGAGTACTTCTTGTAGTCCATGCGGCCGACGCCGGCGGCGATCGGCGCGAAGGTGCGGACGACCGGCACGAAGCGCGCCAGGATCACCGCGAGCGGACCGAACCGGTGGAAGAACGCGTTGGTCCGCTCGACGTTCGCCTTGGAGAACAGACCGCTCTCCTTGCGCTCGAAGATCGGCGGACCGGCCTTCTTGCCGATGTAGTACCCGAGCTCTCCGCCGAGGAACGCCGCGGCGCCGATCATCAGGGCAGCGACCCAGATCGGGATGCCGCCGATCTCGCCGCCCCGGTCGAACGCGAACAGGCCGGTGATGACGAGCAGGCTGTCGCCCGGGAAGACGAAGCCGATCAGCAGGCCGGTCTCGGCGAAGACGATCGCGCAGACGACGAGCACGGCGACGGCCCCGAAGTGGTCGAGGATGTACTGCGGATCCAGCCATGGGATCAGGGCGAGTGCGACGGAGTGCATGTCTCTTCCGGTCGTGCAGATGCGGTGACGGGAGGGTCACCCGCACGACGAGGGTACCGTCCGCGCGTGACCGGAACGTCCCTCGGTGGTATGAGATGCGCGAGCACGCAACGGTCGGTGCGGAAGGAGGGACTCGAACCCTCACGCCTGGGGCACAGGAACCTAAATCCTGCGTGTCTACCGATTCCACCACTCCCGCGAGCAGCGGCAGTCTACCGAGCGGTCCCTGGTCGGCGGACGCGCGCCGGGCCTCCAGGCCGTGCGCCGGACGTGATGTGGTGCGAGGTACCGGACGTGGTGCGGGGCGGCTCGAGTGCCACCGAGTACGGAACCTCGCACGGGACGACAGCGCGGCGCGGCGCGGCGCGCGCGACAGCGCAGCGCGCGCGTCAGCGGAGCTGCCGCGGCAGGTACCGCGGCACGTACCGCAGCAGCACACCGGCACCGATCAGGCCGAGCACGCCCATCACACCGCTGGCCACCGCGATCGTCGCGACGGCCGTCACACCGGAGATCACGAGCGGTGCCGCTGCCGACCCGAAGTCGCCGGTGAACCGCCAGGCTCCGAGGAACGGCGCCGGGTCGTCGCGCGGGGCGAGGTCGGCGCCGAGCGTCATGAGGATGCCGGAGCCGACGCCGTTGGCGAGCGACATCCCCATCGCGATCCCGACGAACCAGCCGACCCGCGCGTCGAGGTGCCCGCTCCACGCGAGCAGGAAGTAGCTGATGCTCAACCCGAGCATGCAGGGGAGTGCGCTCGCCAACCGCCCCCAGCGGTCCATGATCTGGCCGCTCGTGTAGAACAGCGCGAAGTCGACGGCACCGGCGATGCCGATGATCAGAGCGGCCGTCGAGTCGTCCAGCCCGACACTGACCGCCCACAGCGGCAGGATCACCTGGCGCCCGGCACGCATCGCGCCGATGAGCGCGGCGCCGCTGCCGAGCCGCAGCAGCACAGCCCGGTTCGTGCGTAGGGTCCGGAAGAGGCCGTGTGCCTCCTTGCCGACGAAGACCGCTCCGGTGTCGGTGGACGGCTCCGTCACGCCGGTCGCGTCCGACCCCGACCGGGAGGCCCGTGGTGGCAACCGCAGACCGCGTGCGCCCGTCGCGGGGTCGCGCAGCACCAGGAGCACGGTCGCCGCCGCCAGGCAGCACACGACGTGGATCCAGAAGGCGCTCGCGGTGGTGCCGGTCAGGTGGATCACGCCGGCGGCGAGGAACGGCCCGACGAAGTACCCGAAGCGGAAGACCCCGCCCAGGCTCGACAGCGCCCGGGCACGGATGCGGACTGGGATCGCTGTGGTCATGTAGGCATGCCGTGCCAGGGCGAACACCGCGGTCGAGACGCCGACCAGGAACACCCCGAGCGCGAGCACCCACGCGTTCGCCGCGGTCGTGCAGACGACGAGGCCGCCGACCGACACCAGGGCGGCGCCGATCATCGCGTTCCGCTCGCCGATCCGCGCGACGACGATGCCCGACGGCACGTCGCCGATGAGTTCGCCGACCAGGATGAGCGACGCGACGAAGCCCGCGAACGCCAGGGTCGCGCCGAGGGAGTCCGCGGCGATCGGGATGATCGGGATGATCGCGCCCTCGCCGATGGCGAAGAGCGCCGCGGGCAGGAACCCGGACAACAGGACGGACCGGAAGTCGAATGAGTCGTTCCCCGTCGTGGCCATCGCTCGACCAACGGTACGCCAGCGGTACGGGTTCGTCGGCGGGTTACCCTGGAGGCATGCGTGTTCTGGCGGCGATGAGCGGTGGGGTCGACTCGGCGGTGGCTGCTGCCCGGGCGGTCGACGCCGGGCACGACGTGGTCGGCGTGCACCTGGCGTTGAGCCGGATGCCGGGCACGCTCCGCACCGGCAGTCGCGGGTGCTGCACGATCGAGGACTCGATGGACGCCCAGCGCGCCGCGTCCGCCCTCGGCATCCCCTACTACGTGTGGGACTTCTCGGCCCGGTTCAAGGAGGACGTCGTCGACGACTTCGTCGCCGAGTACCAGGCCGGCCGCACCCCGAACCCCTGCATGCGGTGCAACGAGCGCATCAAGTTCGCCGCCCTGCTCGAGAAGGCGCTGGCCCTGGGCTTCGACGCCGTCGCGACCGGGCACTACGCCTCGATCGTCACCGGCCCGGACGGCGCACGCGAACTCCACCGTTCGGCCGCGTGGGCGAAGGACCAGTCCTACGTGCTCGGGGTCCTGACCGCCGAGCAGCTGCAGCACGCGATGTTCCCGCTCGGGGCGACCCCGTCGAAGGACGAGGTCCGGGCCGAGGCCGCCGAGCGCGGGCTGACGGTCGCGCAGAAGCCCGACTCCTACGACATCTGCTTCATCCCGGACGGCGACACCCGCGGCTGGCTCGCGGACCGCGTCGGCAGCGAGACCGGCGACGTCGTCGAGCGCGACGGCACCGTCGTCGGTTCCCACGACGGCGCGCACGGCTACACGGTCGGGCAGCGCCGCGGACTGTCGCTCGGGCGCCCCGCCGCCGACGGCAAGCCCCGGTTCGTGCTCGAGATCCGCCCGAAGGACAACACCGTCGTGGTCGGCCCGAAGGAGGCCCTGGCCGTGTCGTCGATGTCGGGCTCCCGGTTCACGTGGGCCGGCACCGCACCGGCCGAGCCGCAGACACCGTTCGCGTGCGACGTGCAGATCCGGGCGCACGCCGACCCGGTGCCGGCGACCGCGCGGGTGCAGGACGACGTGCTCGTGATCGACGTCGACGAGCCGCTGCACGGGGTCGCCCCCGGCCAGACGGCCGTGGTCTACGTCGGCACCCGGGTGCTCGGACAGTGCACGATCGACAGCACCGTCAGCGCCGTCCCCGTCGGCGCCTGAGACCGCCGCTCCCGGGCGGTGGGTCCGCTGCACGCGCCGTCGGTGGCACACGGTAGAACTGAGGGCATGAGCGAGACCGACGCCACGTTCGAGACCATCGACCCCGACGGGCTCGACGCCGCCCAGGCCGGGCGTGAGGTCGACCGGCTGCGGGCCCGCATCAACGAACTCCGGCAGGCGTACTACCAGGGTGACAACGGATCACCGGAAGCCGATGCCGACTACGACGTGCTCGTCCGCCGGCTCGACGCGATCGAACAGCGGTTCCCGGAGCTCCTGACCGAGGACAGCCCGACCCAGACGGTCGGCGGGCAGGCGCAGACCACGCAGTTCGCCCCGGTCGAGCACGCCGAGCGGATGCTCTCGCTCGACAACGTCTTCAGCCCCGACGAGCTCACCGAGTGGGCCGTCAAGGTGCAGCGCGACGCCGGCGCCGAGCGTGTCCGGTTCCTGACCGAGCTGAAGATCGACGGCCTCGCGATCAACCTGCGCTACGAGCACGGCCGCCTGGTGTCAGCGGCGACCCGTGGTGACGGTGTCGTGGGCGAGGACGTCACCGGCAACGTCCGGACGATGGGCACGATCCCGGACCGGCTGGCGGCGACGGGCCACCCGCCCCTGGTCGAGGTCCGCGGCGAGATCTTCTTCCCGGTCGCCGAGTTCGACGAGCTCAACGCGAACCAGCGCGAGGCGGGGGAGCGCGTCTTCGCCAACCCGCGCAACGCCGCCGCCGGGTCCCTCCGCCAGAAGGAAGAGGGCAAGTCCGAGGCGAAGCGTGCACTCATGGTCGACCGGCTCCGGCGGTTGCGGATGCTCGTGCACGGCATCGGCGCGTGGCCCGTGCGCGAGCTCGAGCAGGAGACCGACGTCCGCTCGCAGTCCGAGGTCTACGAGCTGCTCGAGACCTGGGGGCTGCCGACGAGCAGCCACTACCGGGTCTTCGACACCATCGACGAGGTGAACGCCTTCGTCCGCTCCACGGGCGACCGCCGTGCCTCGGTCGAGCACCAGATCGACGGCGTCGTCATCAAGGTCGACGACCTCGCCCTGCACGAAGAACTCGGCTCGACGTCTCGGGCGCCCCGGTGGGCGATCGCGTACAAGTACCCGCCGGAAGAAGTCCACACCGAGCTCGTCGACATCGTCGTCAGCGTCGGGCGGACCGGGCGTGCGACCCCGTTCGCGGTGATGGCCCCGGCCGAGGTCGCCGGGTCGGTCGTCCGCCAGGCCACCCTGCACAACCAGCAGGTGGTCAAGGCGAAGGGCGTCCTGATCGGCGACACCGTCGTGCTGCGGAAGGCCGGCGACGTCATCCCCGAGGTCCTGGGGCCGGTCGTCGACCTGCGTGACGGCACGGAGCGCGAGTTCGTGATGCCGACCCACTGCCCGGAGTGCGGCACCGAGCTCGCCCCCGCGAAGGAAGGCGACATCGACCTCCGCTGCCCGAACGCGAAGAGCTGCCCCGCGCAGGTCCGCGGTCGTGTCGAGCACATCGCATCGCGCGGCTCGCTCGACATCGAGGGCCTCGGCGAGGTCGCAGCCGCAGCGCTCACGCAGCCGCTGCACCCGGAGACCCCGCCGCTCGTGACCGAGGCCGGGCTGTTCGACCTGACGATGCAGGACATCGTCCCGATCGAGGTGATCGTCCGCGACGCCGAGACCGGCATGGAGAAGGTCGACGACGCCGGTGCCCCGAAGCGCGTGACCCCGTTCAGCCGCGCGCGCAAGAAGACCGACCCGCCGTTCGACGCCGACGCCCGCGGGGCCGACTACACCGGTGAGCCGAGCCGCTACCCGTCGAAGAACGCGTTCGAGATGCTCGCGAACATCGACGCGGCGAGGACGAAGCCGCTCTGGCGCATCATGGTCGGGCTGAGCATCCGCCACGTCGGACCGGTCGCGGCGCGGGCGCTCGCGAACCACTTCGGGTCGCTCGACCGGATCCGCAGCGCCTCGCGCGAGGAACTCGCGGCGGTCGACGGGGTCGGCGGGATCATCGCCGACGCCCTGCTCGCGTGGTTCGAGGTCGACTGGCACCGCGAGATCATCGACCGCTGGACGTCGGCGGGCGTGCAGTTCACCATGCCGGACCACCCCGGACCCGGCGGCGCGGCGGTCGAGGGCGGTGTCCTGAGCGGCGTCACGGTCGTGGCGACCGGATCGCTCGAGGGGTACACGCGCGAGGGTGCGCTGGAGGCGATCATCACCGCCGGCGGCAAGGCGGCGTCGAGCGTCAGCAAGAAGACCGACTTCGTGGCCGCGGGTCCCGGGGCCGGGTCGAAGCTCACGAAGGCCGAGCAGCTGGGGCTCCGGATCATCGACGCCGAGCAGTTCCACCTGCTCGTGACCGAGGGGCCGAGCGCGCTCCCCGAGCCGGAGGTCACCGCGCCCGAGGGCTGAGCCGGGGCGCCGAGCACGCCGGCGACGCGGCCGCACGTAGCGGCGCGCCGTGCGACGCACCCAGTTCGGGGGACAAGTTGCATCGCGCATGACCGATCCTCGGGCATTCTCCTTACACTCGACAGAGCATCACCCGTCGTCTGCAGGGAGACGGCGGGACGGCCTTCCAGGGGGAGACCCGATTGCTGCTCATCGCCGCGGCTCTGCTCACCGCCTCGATGCACTCGCTCGGAGTGGTCGAGGCCCCCGTCGCGCCCCCGACCCATGCCGCCAGGGCCACCGTGACGGTCGCACTCGTCTCCGAGCGCCACACGGTGCCGCAGCCGGTCATGACCGGGGGACAGATCGACGTCGACACGGTCGCCGACGCGCACGGTCGGGCGTTCCTCGACGACCTCGGCGTCCTCGGCGCCGGTGACCTGCGCCGCGCCGCCGACGACCGCCGTGTCGTGGCGACCGCACAGGACGACCCGCCTGCGGCGCCCGTCGTCGCGCAGTGGTGGGCGGGACTCGGCGCCGACGAACAGGGCACGCTCCTGGTCCACGCGCCGTCGATCATCGGCAACCTCGAGGGCGTGCCGTACGCCGTGCGCGACCGCGCGAACCGGTCGACCCTGACCGCCGGGCTCGCCGACCCCGACACCGGCGCCGCGCACGCCGCGATGCTCGGTCAGGTGCGGGACTCGCTGCGGCGCGAACCCGGTGACCCGCAGCGGTTCCTCATCACGCTCGACACCCGGGCGGCGGGCCGAGCGGCGATCAGCATCGGTGACCTCGACACCGCGGCAGACGTCACCGTCATCGTCCCCGGGATGTTCTTCACCGTGACCGGGCAGATGGCCGACTTCACGAACACCGCCAACGACCTGGCGAGCGAACAAGCGACCCTCGCCCCGCTGGCCGCCGGTGGCTCCGGGGACGGGACGGGCGTCGCCGTCGTGGCGTGGATGGGCTACCGCACGCCCGACCTGTCGAACATCATGTCGCTCAGCCTCGCCGACTCCGGGGCGCAGCGACTCGAGCGCACCGTCGACGGCCTGCGGCAGATCCGCGACGGCGACCAGCCCCGGCTGAACATCGTGGCGCACTCGTACGGGTCGACGATGGCGCTCATGGCGCTCGCCTCGGGACGGATGAGCGCCGACACCCTCACCGTGCTCGGGTCACCGGGCAGCGACGTCCGGTCGGCGGCGGACCTGGACGTCGCCTCGGACGAGGTGTTCGTCGGTGTCGCGCACAGCGATCCGATCGCGGGGTCCGGGTACTACGGCACGGACCCGGGCGGTTCGGCGTTCGGCGCCACCGTGATGAACCTGGCCGGCGGTGCCGATGCGCTGGCCGCCGGGGAGCTGTTCCGTCGTCCGGTCGGGCACAACGACTACCTCAAGCCGGGCACCGCATCGTTGCACGACGTCGCCCTGATCGGCATCGGCCGTGGTGACCTCGTCCGCGAGCAGGTCCGACGCGGCAGCACCGGTGACGACGGTGTCGTCGGTGCGTCGGTCGACATGTACCTGGTCCGCCCGCAGGACCTGCAGCCGCGCGACTGACGGGGTGAGGCCCTGGGCGTGACCGGATCGTGACCGGTGGCCGACGTGCCGGGGCCGCACCGGGCCTCCCGGCCGGATCCGCGGCCCCGCGCGGATCGCGACCCGCGACAGGTGTTGCCTGAGCGGCAACCTGAGCGACGGCGCAGCCTCAGTCGGTTCCACGGCAGAACCAGTACAGCCCGCCTCCCTACGGTTCGGGGCATGCGTGTGGTGCGATGGCCTGGTGCTCTCCTGATGTTCGTGGTGATGTCCGTGCTCGCCGGCATGCTCGTCGCCGTCGCGGTGACGCCCGCGGTGGCCGTCGCGGGTGAGGGCACCTCGGGTGCGGTCGCGTTCTTCGAGGACCTGCCGAGCTACCTCGACGTGCAGACGCCGCAGCAGGTGTCGTCGGTGTACGCGACGAAGGGCGGCAAGCAGGTCAAGATCGCGTCGTTCTACGCCGAGAACCGGACGAACGTCACGGCCGACCAGATGGCGGACACGCTCAAGCAGGCCGCCATCGACACCGAGGACCCCCGCTACTACGACGAGGGCGGCATCGACGTCCTCGGCACGCTGCGCGGAGTCGCCGCGACCGTCGTCGGCGGCGACGTCCAGGGCGGATCGAGCATCACGCAGCAGTACGTCAAGAACGTCCTCGTGCAGCAGTGCGAGGAGCTCACCGGCAAGGACCAGGCCGCCACGGCGAAGAAGGTGGAGGCCTGCTACGAGGACGCGGCCGGCGTCACCCCGCAGCGGAAGCTGCAGGAGATGCGGTACGCGATCGCCGTGAACAAGAAGTACTCGAAGGACGACATCCTGACCGGGTACCTGAACATCGTCGGGCTCGGCGGTCGGGTGTACGGCGCCGAGGCCGGTGCGGAGTACTACTTCGGCGTGCACGCGAAGGACCTGTCGCTCGTGCAGTCGGCCACGCTCGTGGCGATCCTCAACAACCCCTCGAACCTGCGCATCGACGTGCCCGGTGACAAGGCGAACGGGCAGGCGAACGGCTACGCGCTCACCAAGGAGCGACGCGACTACGTGCTCCGCCGCATGCAGGCGCACGGGTCGATCACGAAGGCCGAGATGACGAAGGCCATCGCGACCCCGGTCACACCGAAGATCACCGAGACCGCGAACGGCTGCTCGACCGCGGCGACGAACTACGACGCCGGCTACTTCTGCGACTACGTCCGCGACCAGGTGCTGCAGGACCCGGCGTTCGGCAAGACCGCCGCGGCACGCATCGCGACGCTCGACACCAAGGGCCTGCAGATCCACACCTCGCTCGACCTCGACCTGCAGGGCCAGGCGCAGACCGCACTGTCGACCTACGTGCCCGCCACGATGGCAGGCGTCGACGTCGGCGGCTCCAACGTCACCGTCGAGCCCGGCACCGGGCGCATCATGTCGATGGTGCAGAACACGTCGTACACGCAGGGCGACAACGCCGCAGCCGGGTCGACCGCGGTGGACTACAGCGCGGACTCCGGCTACGGCAACTCCGGCGGGTTCCAGACCGGCTCCACCTACAAGGTGTTCACCCTGGCCGAGTGGCTCGCGACCGGCCACACGCTCTCCGAATCCGTGTCGACCACCGAGCACACGTTCCAGAACTCGGAGTTCACGAACTCCTGCCAGAACGTCAGCGGCGGGACGTGGCCGGTCGCGAACGCCGAGTCCGTGCCGGCGTCGATGACCGTGCAGGCAGCCACCGTCGAGTCGATCAACACCGCCTTCGGCGCGATGGGGAAGCAGCTCGACCTCTGCAAGATCGCGCAGCTCGCGCAGTCGATGGGGATCCACCGCGCCGACGGCGGTGCCCTCGGGCAGACCCCGTCGTCGATCCTCGGCGTCAACGAGCTGTCGCCGATCGACCTGGCCGAGGCGTACGCGGGCTTCGCGAATGGCGGCGTCGTCTGCACGCCGACCGCGATCGACTCGGTCACCGAGTCGGACGGCACGAAGATCACCCCGACGCCGTCGTCCTGCACGCAGGGTGTCTCGGCGGATGTCGCCGGCACCGTCGACTACGCGCTGCAGGGCGTGCTGTCCGGCTCCGGCACCGCCGCCAGTGCGAACCCCGGCGACAGCGTGCCGAAGTTCGCGAAGACCGGCACCACCGACGGCGACGTGCAGAACTGGCTGGTCGCGTCGTCGACGAAGTACACGAACGCCACCTGGATCGGGAACGTGCAGGGGAACGTGAGCCTGGCGAACTGGCCGTTCCTGCAGGGCACCACCGGGTACAGCGCGAAGTTCGGGGTCGGGAAGTCGATGATGGCGTACCTGGACCAGACGGTCGGCGGGGACGTTCTGCCCACGCCGAGCCAGGCGATGATCGGGCAGGCGAGCCACGCGTCGCAGTCGCAGTCGCAGTCCTCGGCGTCGTCGGGATCGGGGGCGTCGCAGGCCGACCAGGCGACGCCGACCACGACGACGCAGACGGCGGCTCCGGCTGCTCCGGCTGCGCCCGCGGCGCCGGCGGCACCCGCCGCCACGGCGGCTCCGACAGCGGGCGACCAGAACGGGAAGTGACGGCTCGGGTCCACGCCGCCTGGAGGCCCGTCACCGGTCCGGCGGACGGGTGGCGGGCCTCCAGGCAGCCGTCCACGGCCGCGCCTGCGTGATCGACCGCAGCCAATAGACTGTCGGACGTCCACGAACCGATCGACGGAGCACCATGCCTGACATCACGAGCGAGCAGGTCGCGCACCTGGCGAACCTCGCACGTATCGCACTCACGCCCGACGAGATCGAGAAGCTGACCGGGGAGCTGTCGCACATCGTCGAGAGCGTCGCCAAGGTCGCCGAGGTCGCGACCGACGACGTCCCGCTGACGAGCCACCCCGTGCCGCTCGGCAACGTCACCCGACCCGACGTCGTCGGCCAGACGCTGACGCAGGAGCAGGCGCTCTCCGGAGCGCCGGACTCCGACGGCGAACGGTTCCGAGTGACCGCCATCCTGGGAGAAGAACAGTGACCGACATCACGCGGATGAGCGCCGCGGCGCTCGCCGACGCCCTCGTGGCGCGCGACGTCTCGAGCGTCGAGGCCACGCAGGCCCACCTCGACCGCATCGCCGCCGTCGACGGCGACGTGCACGCCTTCCTGCACGTCAACCAGAACGCCATCGCCGTCGCGAAGTCGATCGACTCGCGTCGCTCGGCCGGCGACGACCTCGGGCCCCTCGCCGGTGTCCCGATCGCGATCAAGGACGTCCTGTGCACGCAGGACATGCCGACCACCTCGGGCTCGAAGATCCTCGAAGGGTGGATGCCGCCGTACGACGCCACCCCGGTCGCGAAGCTCCGCGCCGCCGGCCTGGTGCCGCTCGGCAAGACCAACATGGACGAGTTCGCGATGGGCTCGACCACCGAGTTCTCGGCGTACGGACCGACCCACAACCCGTGGGACCTCGACCGCATCCCCGGCGGGTCCGGCGGTGGCTCGGCCGCTGCCGTCGCCGCGCACGAGGCGCCCATCGCCCTCGGCTCGGACACCGGTGGCTCGATCCGTCAGCCCGGCGCCGTCACCGGCACCGTCGGTGTGAAGCCGACGTACGGCGGGGTCAGCCGCTACGGCGCGATCGCCCTGGCGTCCAGCCTCGACCAGATCGGCCCGGTCGCCCGCACCGTCCTCGACGCCGCGCTCCTGCACGACGTCATCGGCGGGCACGACCCGCGCGACTCCACCTCGATCCCCGACGCCTGGCCCTCGATGGCAGCCGCCGCCCGTGAAGGACTGCAGGCGGACACGCTGCGCGGCCTGCGCGTCGGCGTCGTCAAGGAACTCGCCGGGGGCGACGGCTTCCAGGCCGGGGTCACCCAGCGCTTCCAGGAGACCGTCGCGCTGCTCGAGTCGGCCGGTGCGGTCGTCGTCGAGATCGACGCCCCGTCATTCGCCTACGCGATCAGCGCCTACTACCTGATCCTGCCGGCCGAGGCCTCGTCGAACCTGGCGAAGTTCGACTCGGTGCGCTTCGGCCTGCGCGTCACGCCGGAGAACGGTGCGACGGTCGAGGACGTCATGGCCGCCACGCGCGAAGCCGGGTTCGGTCCCGAGGTGAAGCGTCGCATCATCCTCGGCACCTACGCCCTGAGCGCCGGCTACTACGACGCCTACTACGGCTCGGCGCAGAAGGTCCGCACGCTCGTGCAGCGCGACTTCCAGGCTGCGTTCGACCAGGTCGACCTGCTCATCAGCCCCTCGGCCCCGACGACAGCGTTCCCGATCGGTGAGCGCATCGACGACCCGCTCGCGATGTACCTCAACGACCTCACCACGATCCCGGCGAACCTGGCGGGCGTGCCCGGCATGAGCATCCCGAACGGCCTCGCACCCGAGGACGGCCTGCCCGTCGGCGTCCAGCTGATGGCCCCGCAGCGCGAGGACGCCCGCCTGTACCGCTACGGTGCGGCGCTCGAGCGTCTGCTCGAACAGCAGTGGGGAGCCCCGCTCATCGACCGGATCCCGGACCTCGACCAGAGTCAGCAGTCGGCTGCGCAGGAAGGTGTGATCTGATGGCGCAGAAGGACGCGCTCATGGACTTCGACGAAGCACTGGAGCGCTACGAGCCGGTGCTCGGCTTCGAGGTGCACGTCGAGCTCGCGACGAAGACCAAGATGTTCTCGGACGCGCCGAACTTCTTCGGCGGCGAGCCGAACACGAACGTGACACCGGTCGACCTCGGGCTGCCCGGGTCGCTGCCCGTCGTCAACGCGCAGGCCGTCCGGTACTCGATCCAGCTCGGGCTCGCGCTCGGCTGCTCGATCGCCGAGTCGTCGCGGTTCGCCCGGAAGAACTACTTCTACCCGGACAACCCCAAGAACTACCAGGTCTCGCAGTTCGACGAGCCCATCGCGTTCGAGGGCGAGGTCGAGGTCGAACTCGCCGACGGCACGATCTTCAACGTCCCGATCGAGCGCGCCCACATGGAAGAGGACGCCGGCAAGCTGACGCACGTCGGTGGTGCCACCGGCCGCATCCAGGGAGCCGAGTACTCGCTCGTCGACTACAACCGCGCCGGTGTGCCGCTCGTCGAGATCGTCACGAAGCCGATCTTCGGTGCCGAGCACCGTGCCCCCGAGCTCGGTGCCGCGTACGTGCAGGTCATCCGCGACCTCGTGCGTGCACTCGGTGTCTCCGAGGCCCGCATGGAGCGCGGCAACCTGCGCTGCGACGCCAACATCTCGCTGCGCCCCCGTGGCCAGGAGAAGCTCGGCACCCGCACCGAGACGAAGAACGTCAACTCGTTCCGTGCCGTCGAGCGTGCGATCCGCTACGAGATCCAGCGCCAGGCCGCGATCCTGGCCGACGGCGGCTCGATCACGCAGGAGACCCGTCACTGGCACGAGGACACCGGCCGCACCTCGGCCGGCCGTCCGAAGTCGGACGCCGACGACTACCGCTACTTCCCCGAGCCCGACCTGCTGCCGGTCGTGCCGGACCCCGCGGTCGTCGAGGAGCTCCGTGCGTCCTTGCCCGAGGCCCCGGTGGCTCGCCGCCGTCGCCTCAAGGGCGAGTGGGGCTTCGCCGACCTGGAGTTCCAGGACGTCGTGAACGGCGGCCTGCTCGACCAGGTCGAGGGCACCGTCGCCGCCGGAGCCGCGCCGCAGGCGGCCCGCAAGTGGTGGACCGGCGAGATCAGCCGTGTCGCGAACGCGCAGGACGCCGAGCCCGGCGACCTCGTGTCGCCGCAGCACGTCGCCGAGGTCATCGCGCTCGTCGAGTCCGGCGACCTGACCGACCGCCTGGCACGCCAGGTGCTCGAGGGCGTCATCGCCGGCGAGGGCTCGCCGGCCCAGGTCGTCGAGGCCCGTGGGCTCAAGGTCGTGTCCGACGACTCGGCGCTCACGGCCGCGGTCGACGAGGCACTCGCCGGCCAGCCAGACGTGCTCGCGAAGATCAAGGACGGCAAGGTCCAGGCCGCCGGCGCCATCATCGGTGCCGTCATGAAGGCCATGAAGGGCCAGGCGGACGCCGCCCGCGTCCGCGAGCTGGTGCTGGAGCGCGCGCAGCAGGCGTAGACGGGATCCGTTGACGGACAGGAGGCGCGGTGCCGGCTGGCACCGCGCCTCCCGTCGATCCTGGGGACGCGTCAGCGACCCGGTGACAGGATGAGTCGTGTCCGCAACGATCCGCGCCATCGGAACCGCCGTCCCGGAGACGACGCTCGAGCAGGCTGCCGTGCGAGACCTCTTCGCTGCGCAGCCCGAGCTCGGTCGTCTCGGCCGGCGGCTCGTCCCCGCAGCCTTCGACGCCTCGGCGGTCGAGCACCGGCACACCGTGCTGGCCGAACTCGACCGGAGTCGTCCAGCGGGCGCGTTCCGCGACACGGACGGCGCGCTGCACTCGCCCTCGACGGGCACCCGCAACGACCGCTACCGCGAGCTCGCACCGACGCTGTTCGTCGACGCCGCCCGAGACGCGCTCGTCCGCGCAGACGTCGACGCGGCCTCGGTCACGCACGTCGTCACGGTGTCGTGCACCGGGTTCACGCAGCCCGGTCCGGACCTGGACATCGTGACCGCGCTCGGGTTGCCGCGCTCCGTGTTCCGGCACCACATCGGGTTCATGGGGTGCTGCGCGGCGTTCCCGGCGCTCCGGATCGCCGCCGCCTTCGCCGAGGCCGACCCGGACGCCGTCGTGTTGGTCGTCTGCGCCGAGCTCTGCACCCTGCACGTCCGCGCGAGCGACGACCCCGACCAGATCGTCGCGAACAGCGTCTTCGGGGACGGTGCCGCCGCCGTCGTGGTCACCGCCGACGGCCCCGGCCTGCGCCTCGACGCGTTCGCCACCGCCGTCGTGCCCGAGAGCGCCGGCGAGATGGCGTGGAACATCGGCGACGAGGGCTTCGAGATGGTCCTGAGCACCGCGGTCCCCAAGCTCGTCGGGAGCAGCGTCGCCGAGGCCGTCGGGTCACTGCTCGACGGACCGGCCGCCGACGTGCCGGTGTGGGCCGTGCACCCCGGTGGGCGTGCGATCCTCGACCGCACGCAGCAGGCGCTCGACCTGCCGGACGCAGCGATCGCCGCGAGCCGGACGGTGCTGCGCGACCACGGGAACATGTCGAGCGCGACCGTGCTGTTCGTGCTCCGCGAGGCACTCGACGCCGGGATCCCGGACGGCGCTGCCGTCGTGGCGCTCGCCTTCGGCCCCGGTCTCACGGTCGAGAGTGCGCGACTGACCATGGTGCGCACGTGAGCCGTCCCGACGGCGGCTCCACGGGCCTCCCGGTCCTCGACCTGCGCACACGCGCAGTCGACCTGACCGAACTCATGGACGACCCGGACTGCGACCCGCACGCGCTCGCGCGCACATTCCGGCGCTTCGCGCTCGTCAACGCCCTGGTGAGCGGCTGGCGTTCGGTGTGGCGGGCCCACGTCGTGCCGGCCCTGCCGGTGAACGGACGCGCTCGGGTCCTCGACCTCGGGTGCGGCGGCGGCGACCTGGCCCGGGCCGTCGTGCGGTGGGCGGCGAGCGACGGGTTCGACGTCGAGGTCGTCGGGGTCGACCCGGACCCGCGGGCGATCGACGCGGCGAACCGGCGGGCACCGCGGGGTGTCACCTTCCGGCAGCAGTCGAGCGGTGACCTGGTGACGGCGGGCGAGCGGTTCGATGTCGTGGTGTCGAACCACGTCCTGCACCACCTGGGCGACGACGAGCGGAACGGGTTCCTGGCGGACTCGGAGGCGCTCGCGTCGGGTCGCAGTGTGCACTCGGACATCCGTCGGTCACGCGAGGCCTACCGGGCGTACGCGCTGGCGTCGCCGCTGGTGTCCGCGGGGACCTTCGTCCGGGTCGACGGCCTGCGGTCGATCCGCCGGTCCTTCACCCTGGCGGAGCTGCGGGACACGCTGCCGATCGGGTGGCGAGCGGAACGGGCGTCGCCGCACCGGGTGCTGGCCGTCCGCGACGCCTGACGGTCAGGGCACTCCGCGAGCCGGGCGATCGCGTCCGCTAGCGTCGTCGGCATGGTTGCGTCCCCACTGCACCGCGTCGCGGTCCTGGTGCTCGACGGCGCGAAACCGCTCGACGTCGGGATCCCCGCGCAGGTGTTCTCGAACCGGCCGAGCATGCCCTACGAGGTCCGCGTGTGCGGCCCCAGAGTCGGTCGGATCACCGGCGGCGACGGCTTGGCCTACGCGGTCGACCACGGGCTGGAGGCACTGGACTGGGCGGAGACCGTCTTCGTGCCCGGCTACCGCCGCCCGTCGGACTCGGCGCCACCAGCCGACGTCGTCGCGGCACTCGCGCGGGCGCACGAGCGCGGCGTCCGCATCGCGGCGATCTCCACCGGAGCGTTCGCGCTCGCGGCAGCCGGGCTGCTCGACGGCCGCCGGGCGACGACGCACTGGCACTACACGCGGGTGCTCCGCGAGCGGTACCCCGAGGTGGACGTCGACGAGGACGTGCTGTTCGTCGACGCCGGCTCGGTGCTGACCAGCGCCGGTGCCGCGAGTGGCATCGACCTCTGCCTGCACATCGTCCGACAGGACCACGGCGTGGCGCTGTCGAACCACGTCGCCCGACGGCTCGTCAGCGCCCCGTACCGCAGCGGCGGCCAGGCGCAGTACGTACCGCGGAGCGTGCCCGAACCGCTCGGCGACGTGTTCGCCGACACCCGGGAGTGGGCGCTCCGGCACCTCGCCGAGCCGCTCACGCTCGAAGCGCTCGCGCGGAACGCCACGGTGTCGACACGGACGTTCTCACGCCGGTTCGTGGAGGACACCGGGTACACGCCGATGCAGTGGGTGCTGCGGGCGCGCGTCGACCTCGCCCGGGAGCTCCTGGAGCAGTCGGACCTCGGCGTCGACCAGGTGGCCGAGCGAGCGGGCCTCGGTTCCGACGCGAACCTGCGGACGCACTTCCGGCGGATCCTCGGGACCTCGCCCACCGAGTACCGACGAACGTTCCAGGACTGACCGCGCCGTCGCCGCCCTGGTGGCGACATCCTTTCGGACACTGGCTTCCCTGCCACTGGAGTCGTGCCTCCCGGCCCGTGACCATGGACCACGGAACGAAAGGAACTCCACATGACCCGCATCGCCATCAACGGCTTCGGCCGCATCGGCCGCAACACGCTCCGCGCCCTGCTCGCACGGGGCGGTGACGACCTCGAGGTCGTCGCCGTGAACGACCTGACCGCCCCCGACACGCTCGCGCACCTGTTCCGCTACGACTCCGCCCTCGGGCCGTTCGACGGCACCGTCGAGGTCGACGGCGACACGCTCGTCATCGACGGCCGCCGCGTCCGCGTGCTCGCGTCGACCTCGCCAGCGGACCTGCCCTGGGCCGAGCTCGGCGTCGAGGTCGTCCTCGAGTCCACCGGACGCTTCACCGCACGCGACGCGGCAGCCGGCCACCTGACCGCCGGCGCCCGACGGGTCCTGATCAGTGCGCCGGCCACCGGAGCGGACGCCACCATCGCGTACGGCGTGAACTCGGACACGTTCGACCCGGCCGTGCACACGGTGATCTCGAACGCGTCGTGCACGACCAACGCGCTCGCACCCCTGGCGTCGGTGCTCGACGACCTGGCGGGGATCGAGCACGGGTTCATGACCACCGTGCACGCGTACACGCAGGAGCAGAACCTGCAGGACGGGCCGCACCGCGACATGCGTCGGGCCCGCGCTGCCGGCGTGAACATCGTGCCGACGACGACCGGGGCGGCCAAGGCCATCGGCCTGGTGCTGCCCCGCCTGGAGGGCAGGCTGTCCGGTGACGCCATCCGCGTGCCGGTGCCCGTCGGGTCGATCGTCGAGCTGAACACCGTCGTCTCGCGGGACGTGACCGTGGACGAGGTGAACGAGGCCTACCGCGTCGCGGCTGCCGGTCCGCTCGCCGGGGTCCTGGCGTTCACGGCAGACCCGCTCGTGTCGACGGACATCACCGGGCGGCCGGAGTCGAGCATCTTCGACTCGCTGCTCACCCGCGTGGACGAGGGCCGGCACGTGAAGGTCGTCGCCTGGTACGACAACGAGTGGGGCTTCTCGAACCGGGTGGTCGACACGCTCGGGATGCTGGCGCGCGCGTAGGCCGCGGGCCGCGAGCCGCGGGCCGCGGGCCGCGAGACTCGGCCTGAGCGACAGTTCTCGCGCTCTGGAGCGCGAACCGTGTCGCTCAGGCCGAGTCTCGGGTGACGTCAGCAGCGCGTCAGCGGATCAGCGCGGTCGTGCTCGCGAACGCCCGGGAGCGCACGGCCTCGCGGTACCGCTCGAGCGCCGCGTCGTCGGCACCGACCGACTCCAGCGCCGCGAGCCCTGCGCCGAGCACCGGGGGATCGGTGACCCAGGTCGGCACCGCTCCGGGGACCCGGGCAGCGAGCCCGTCGACGACACCGTCCACGAGCAACGGGTGCCGAGCAGCGAGCACCCCGCCGCCGAGCACGACGGGCACCGGCTCGGCCGCCGAACCTCCGAGGCCCAACCGCTCGAGCGCGACCGCGGCGAGCAGGACGATCTCCTCGGCCTGCCGCTCCACGACGCTCCGGGCCACCACGTCTCCGGCTCCGGCCACGTCGAACAGCACCGGGCAGAGCCGGTTGAACACGCGCTGGTCGAGGCGGCCGAAGTGGATGGCCTCGGTGACCTCGCGGACGCTGCGGAGACCGACCGCCGCCGGCACCGCGTCGACCAGCGCCGTCGCCGGACCGCGCCCGTCGTCGGCCCGCGCCGCGTGCCAGAGCGCCCGGTTGCCGAGCCACGCGCCGCCACCCCAGTCGCCGGAGACGTCCCCGATGGCCGGGAACCGTGCGGTCGTGCCGTCGCCCCGCACCGCGAGGGCGTTGATCCCGGTGCCGCACACCACGGCCGCGGCGTCGGGGGACAGGGTGCCGGCCCGCAGCAGCGCGAACAGGTCGTTGTCCAGGACGTGCGGTTCGCCGCCGTCCTCGGCCCAGTGCGCGAGGGCCGCGGTCGCCGCGACGAGCTCGTCGTGCAGGTCGAGCCCGGCCAGGTACACGTGCGTGGTGCGGATGCGGCGGTCGCCCAGCTCGCCCACCACCCGCGCACGGACGTCGTCGAGGATCGGGCCGGCGAGGTCCCAGCCCCGCGTCTGCGGGTTCGACCCCGGACCGCGCGCGTGGCCGACGATGGTCCCGTCGAGCGCGATCGCGACGACGTCGGTCTTGCTCCCGCCCCCGTCGACGGCGAGCACGACGTCGGTCGCGTCCGGTGGGACCGGCGCGGGCGGACGGGAGGCTCGCGCCGGGCCCGCCTCGCCGGTCCGGCTCAGCCCGCCCACGTCACCTGCTCCGATCGCGCCCACGGGATGTGTTCCGCGTTCGCGGCCAGGAGCAGGTCGGTGAGCTGCTCCGCCTTGTCGACCTGCCCCACGAGCGGGTGGGCCCACATCGCACGGAGCACCCGGTCGCGGCCGCCGTGCACCGCGGCGTCGAGCGCGAGCCGCTCGTACCCGGCGACGTGCGACACGAGACCGACCATGTCCGGGTCGAGCGGGGAGACCGGCAACGGCGTGATCGCCTGGCGGGTGACGCGCGACGGCACCTCGATGACGTGGTCGTCCGGCAGGAACGGGAACGTGCCGTCGTTCCGCACGTTCAGGACCTGCACGTCGCCGCGGTCGCCGAGGATCGAGGACAGCACGTCGATCGCCGCCTCGGAGTAGTAGGCGCCGCCGCGCTGCTCGAGTTCGGCGGGCTTCGTCACGACGGACTCGTCGGCGTACTTCGCGAGCAGGGCCCGCTCGGTCTCCATGACGGCCTCGGCACGGGTGGGTTCGTGCAGCTGCTCCTGCAGCACGATGTCGTGCGAGTAGAAGTAGCGCAGGTAGTACGAGGGGATCGCGTGCTGCAGACGGAGGAGGTCCGGGTGCATGTGCACGCTCTCCGCCGTCCGGCCGAGGGCACCGGCCGACTCGGCGAGCAAGTCCGCCATCACGTCGCGCTCGACGCCGTCCGCGCCCGTGACGTGCACGCCGCGCTCCCACGTCAGGTGGTTCAGGCCGACGTGGTCGAGCCGCACGTGGTCGGGGGCGACGCCGAACTCCTTCGCGAAGCGTCGCTGGAACCCGATCGCGACGTTGCACAGACCGACGGCGCGGTGCCCGGCTTCGAGCAGGGCGCGGGTGACGATGCCGACGGGGTTGGTGAAGTCGACGATCCAGGCGTCCGGCTTGGCGTGCTTCCGGACGAGTTCGGCGTACTCCAGGACCACGGGCACGGTGCGGAGCGCCTTCGCGAAGCCGCCGGGACCGGTGGTCTCCTGGCCGATGCAGCAGGCTTCGTGCGGCCACGTCTCGTCCTGTTGCCGCGCAGCCTGTCCGCCGATGCGGAGCTGGAACATGACGGCATCGGCGTCGGTGACCCCGGCGACGACGTCGTCGGTGACGTGGATCGTGCCGGGGTGCCCGGCGTGCGCGAACATCCGCTTGGCGACGCCGCCGACGAGTTCGCGGCGCACCGGGTCGGGGTCGACGAGCCAGAGCTCGTCGATGGGGAGCTGGTCGCGGAGCCGGGCGAAGCCGTCCACGAGTTCGGGGGTGTAGGTGGATCCGCCACCGACGACTGTGAGTTTCACTGGAGCTGCTATCCCTTCACGCCGGTGAGCGCGATGCCCTCGACGAATGCCTTCTGTGCGAAGAAGAAGATGATGACGACGGGGACCATGACGACGACGGTCATCGCCATCGTCATCGACCAGTCGGTGCCGTGCTGTCCGCGGAACGTGGCGAGTCCGTACGCCACCGGCCAGGCGGCCTGGTTCTCGGACGCGTACAGGAGCGGGCCGTAGTAGTCGTTCCACGAGTGGAAGAACATGAAGATCGCCGCCGACGCGATGCCCGGGCGGGCCATCGGGACGACCACGCGCCAGAGCACGCCCCACTCGCTGCAGCCGTCCATGCGGGCGGCGTCGCCGTACTCCTTCGGGATGGTCATGAAGAACTGGCGGAGCAGGAAGATGCTGAACGCGTCGCCGAGCAGGTTCGGCAGGATGAGCGGCCACAGGGTGCCGGTCAGGTGCAGGTGCGACCACATCACGTAGACCGGCACCGCGGTGACCTGCGGGGGCAGGAGCATCGCGACGATGATCACCGTGAAGATCAGGTTCGCGCCCTTGAACTTGATCTGGGCGAGTGCGTAGGCCGCCGGCACCGAGCTGAGGAGCATGAACGCGGTGGCGAGGACGGCGTACATCGACGAGTTGCCGAACCACTGCGTGAGCGGCAGCTCGGTGAACACCCGCGCGTAGTTCGAGAAGTCGAACGGCCGGGGCACGATCGACGCCGTGAGGGCCTGGTTGCTCGACATCAGCGAGGTCAGGATGACGAACACGATCGGGGCGATGGTCAGGACGCCGAGGGCCACCAGAGCGGCGTGCTCGGCGATCCACACCAGGGAGCGACCACGCGGCCTGCCGGTGCGGGGCGCTGGACCCCGTGGCGCCCGGGCGAGCGGGGACTGGGACACAGCGGTCATCAGGACTCCTCCGGCCGGAACACACTGATCCGGCGCATCGTGAAGACGAGCACCACCGCGGTGATCACGAACAGGACCACGGCCATGGCGGACGCGTAGCCGAACTGGAAGTTCGCGAAACCGTGCTGGTAGAGCAGCTCGGTGTACGTGAGCAGCGAGGTGCCCGGGTAGCCGAGCTGGGCGGCGGTCCCGCCACCGATCGTCGCCTTGCCGCTCGCGACGCCCGAGGCGACCGCCGCCTCGGTGAAGTACTGCAGCGCGGCGATCACCCCCGTCACGGCGGCGAACCCGATCACCGGGGCGATCGTCGGCAGGGTGATGTGCCGGACCTGCTGGACGCCGTTCGCACCGTCGAGCGACGCGGCCTCGTACAGGTCGCGCGGCACGTCGAGCAGCGACGCCAGGAAGATGATCATGATGTCGCCCATCACCCAGACGCCCAGGATCACCAGCGAGGGCTTCGACCACGCCGGGTCGTTGAACCACAGCGGGCCGTCGATGCCGAAGACCCGGAGGATCTGGTTCACCGGCCCGGTGCCCGGGTTGAAGAGGAACACGAACGCGACGACGCTCGCGACCGGCGGAACCAGGGCGGGCAGGTAGAACAGCGTCCGCCAGAAGCCGGTGGCCGTCTTTGCCCGGCTGAGCAGGCCGGCCGCCAGGAGTCCGCACACGATCCGGACCGGCACCAGGATGACGACGAACCACAGCGTGTTCACGACCGCGGGCCCGATCTGCGGGTCCTGGGTGAACAGGAACTTGTAGTTCAGCAGCCCGACGAACTCGGGCTCCTGCAGCTGGTTGTAGCGCGTGAACGAGTAGAAGATCGACGCGACGAGCGGGTAGGCGAAGAAGATCACCAGGCCCGCCAGGGCCGGCGCGAGCATCGTCAGCGCGACGAGGCGGCGCCGGGATTCTGCGGAGCGGGGCCGACGTCGCGGAGCCGTCGGGGGCACCGGACCGGACCCCGTCGGGTCCGTGGGCCGGGCGGCGCGGGCGAGCCGCGCCTCCCGGCCGGTCGTCTTGGTGGTGAGGCTCATCACGGACCAGCCAGCTGGTTCGCGTTGTCGATGTCGGAGTCCAGCTTCTTGAGCTTCGCGTCGAGGTCGCCGCCGTTCTGCTGGTAGGCCTGCCAGAACTTCGTGAAGGTGCCGATGTAGGCGGCACCGTCCGCGGTGCCCGGCGAGGTCATCGTGTCCTCGTTGCCCGCGACGTCGACGAAGGTCTTGTAGTTCTCGTCGACCTCGAGGTCGGGGGACTCCAGCGCCGAGGTGAGCGTCGGGATGTTCTTCAGACCGTTGCCCATCGTGACCTGCGCGTCGGTGTTGGTGGACAGGTACTTCAGGAGCGCCCACGACAGCTCGGGGTTCTTGGACCCCTTCGCGATGCCTGCGACGTTGCCCGCGATGTACGTCGAGCCGTAGTTGCCGAGGCCGTCCATCACCGGGGTCGGGGACGTGCCGTAGTCGAGGTCCGGCTTCTGGTCCTTGAGGAACGCCGTGCGGTACTCGCCGTCGATCTGCATCGCGACCTGACCGGTCTGGAACGCGTTGTCGGCCGCGAACTCCTGCCCGAGGCCGGAGGTGAAGGCCTTGAGCTTGTCGTAGCCGATCTCGTCGACGAAGCCCTTCTGCCAGGTGATCAGCTTCTTCCACGCGTCGGACGTGCCGATCACGCTGTTGCCGTCCTTGTCCAACCACGAGCCGTCGACCATCGGCGCCCAGTGCTCGGGGGAGTTCTCGTAGAAGTCGATGAGCGGGTTGAAGCCGAGCTGCTTGATGGAGCCGTCGGCGTTGTACGTCGTCAGCTTCAGCGCGTCGGTCTTCAGCTCGTCCAGGGTCTTCGGCGGAGTCGTGATGCCCGCCTTCTCGAGCAGCGGCTTGTTGACCATGAGGGCGCTGACGTCGGCGAGGGCCGGCAGGGTGCAGCGCGTGCCCTTGTACTGCGTGTACGATTGCACGGCCTTCGGGATGTCGGACAGGTCGACCTTGTCGCGCTCGATGTACGGCGACAGGTCGCGGAAGGCACCCGAGGAGCAGAAGCTGCCGACGATGGCGGTCGAGTACGACAGTCCCACGTCGATGTTCTGGCCGGACGAGATCGCCTTCTGCAGCTTCTCGTCGTCCTGACCGGCGTGGATGTCGACCGTGACGTCGGGGTTGGCCTTCTCGAAGCCCTCGACGGCGGTCTTCACGACGCCGGCTTCACGGCCGGTGAAGAAGTGCCACAGGGACACGGTGCCCTTGAGCTCCTTCGGGGCGCTCTTCTCGATCGAGTCGGCGCTGCTGCCGGAGCTGCAGCCGGCGACGACGAGGGCGCCGACGGCGGCGACGGCCGTGGCGGTGGCGATGCGGCGGAACACCCGGCGGCGCGGGACGTTCGGTTCGGGGAGGGACAAGGCGGTACTCGCTCTCTGGTCTCGCTCCGTCGCCGTCCGTTTCCGGGCGTTGCCCGTTTCCGGGCGCGACGAAGAGCCCTGTGACAGGGCTGGGTGATGGTGCCTCGAGTGGTGCGGGTGGAACGTTCAGGGGCGCTCGACGGGGTCCGGCGTCGGGGCATCGTCACTGATGCGCTCGAGCCGGTCCGCGAGCGCGGTGCGGACGACGTCGATGAGGACGTGCCGCGCACCGTGCAGGACGGGGGTGTCGGGGACGCCGGGCGCGACCACGGCGGTGGACCAGCGCGAGCGGGTCCGGAGCCAGGCGGTCACGGCGGCGGCCAGGGCGGGGCCGCCGGCGATCCCGGTCGGGCCGTGCAGGACGACCGTCTCGGGATCGGCCACGGCGAGGGCGGGGAGCACGTTGTGCCCGACGCGCTCGCCGAGGGCGACGGTGAAGGGGTGCTGCTCGGGCAGGCCGGGCAGTTGCGGGAGCACCTGGCGCCAGTCGGCTGCGGTGCCGTCCGGTGCCGTGATCCCGTGCTCGGCGGCCAGGGCGATGATCGCGGACTCGGAGATGAGGTCCGCGACGATCGTGGCCGTCGGGTCGATGGAGCGTGCGTCGGCGGGCACGCTGAGGTAGCCGATCTCACCCGCGGCACCGGAGGCGCCGGTGTGCAGGTGACCGTGCAGGTCGAGGGCCATGCCGAGGCCCTCGGCCATCCAGAAGAGCGCGAAGGACCCGGGAGCCCGACCGGCGCCCATGTTGCGTTCGGCGATGGCGGCGAGGTTGGCGTCGTTCTCGACGACCACGTGGACGCCGAGCTCGGCCGAGAGGGTCGCGCTGACCTGCTCACGAGGCCAGCCGGGCAGTCCGTCGGTGAAGATCAGGGTGTCGGTGGCGTGGTCGACACTCGCCTGCACGCCCACCGCGACGGCGGTCACGAGCTCGGGGTCCACGCCGGCCGCGGCGGCTGCGCGGGAGATCGCTGCGGCCACGATGTCCGACCCGGGGGAGCGCACCTCGGCCTCGGACATCCGGTGGGTGGCGACCGGGAACGTGCGACCGGCGGCGTCCACCACGGTCGACCGGACGTCGACGAGCTGGACGTCCACCGCGACACCGAGGTCGCGGTTGGTGATCGCTTCGTACACGACGGCGCTCGGCCCGCGGCGCCCGGTCTGCGTGTCCGTGCCGGCCTGGCGGATGAGTGCAGCCGACTCGAGCCGGCGGATGATCTCGGCGGCGGTGGGCTTGCTCAGCCCGGTGCGCTGCGCGATCTCGTTGCGGGTGAGCGGGCCGTCGTCGAGTAGCAGCTCGAGCGCCGCGCGGTCGTTCAGGACGCGCAGCAGACCGGGTTGGCCGGGGGTGCGTCCTCGTGTGGTCATGTCGAGGACTGTAACGGACAACCTTCTTTACTGAAAGGTTTGTTTACCGATTCGAAACACGCGTTCTGCTGCGCGAAACGTGCCGCCCCGACGGAGGTGCGCCGGACGCTGGCCGGGCACGCGCGAGCGACCGGCGCCTACGGCCGCAGCAGCACCTTGATCGCCCGACGTTCGTCCATCGCCCGGTACGCCTCGGCGGCCTCGTCGAGCGGCAGTTCGAGGTCGAACACGCGGCCCGGGTCGATCGCACCGGACAGCACGTCGGGTAGCAGCTCCGGGATGTACTTCCGCGCCGGCGCCATCCCGCCCGCGATCGCGATGTTCGTGTCGAAGAGGTAGCGCGTCCCGATGGTCGGCACGCCGTGCGGGACCCCGACGAAGCCGAGGTTGCCGCCCGCGCGCACCGAGTGCAGCGCCTGGTCCATGCTCTCCTCGGTGCCCACGGCCTCCACCGCGCAGTCGGCCAGGTCGCCGCCGAGCAGCTCGCGGATCGCCGCGACACCCTCCTCGCCACGGGAAGCCACGATGTCCGTCGCGCCGAACTCGCGTGCCAGCGCCTGGCGATCGGCGTGCCGGCTCATGGCGATGATGCGCTCGGCACCGAGTCGCTTCGACGCGAGCACGGCGGACAGGCCGACCGCGCCGTCGCCGACCACCACGACCGTCTTGCCCGGACCGACCGCCGCCGACACCGCGGCGTGGTGCCCGGTGGAGAAGACGTCGGACAGGGTCAGCAGCGACGGCACGAGTGCCGGGTCGACGGGGCCGGGCACCGCCACCAGCGTCGCGGACGCGTCTGGGATGCGGACGTACTCGGCCTGCGCGCCGCCGACCGGGTCGCCGTACGCGTCCTTCCCGCCGAAGCCGGACAGGTGGTCGCAGCCGCTGGTCATCCCGTGGCGGCAGGCCTGGCAGGTGCCCTCGTTCATGGTGAAGGGGGAGATGACGAAGTCGCCCTCGTGCAGGTCGGTGACCGCGTCGCCGACGGCGACGACCTCGCCGACGAGTTCGTGCCCGATCGGCCGGGGCTCCTTCGTCTTCGTGATGCCGCGGTAGGGCCACAGGTCCGAGCCGCACACGCACGCCGCGACGACCTTGACGACGACGTCCGTCGGGGTGAGGACCGAGGGGCGGTCGCGCTCCTCGACGCGGATGTCGTTCGGGGCGTGGATGATCGCTGCGCGCACGGGAGGCCTTCCGTCGAGATGGTGGGTGTCGGCGCGGTCGACGTCGTCCGGGCCGACGTCGACAGTACCCTCGTGCGGGTGGACGACGACCGGTACGGCGGGGACGTGCTCTCGGGAGACTGGCGCTCCCGCGGGGTGAAGAAGGTGCGGCAGGTGCCGCTCGAACGCGACATGGTGCTCGAGGACCCGGACTCCGGGTGGGCCGGTGCCGTCGTCGGACTCGAGGCGGGCAACATCGCGCTCGAGGACTGGAAGGGCCGCACCCGTTCCTTCCCCTTCACCGGGCAGTTCCTGCTCGAGGGCGAGCTCGTCACGCTGGGCCGCCCGCAGGCGCCGGTCGGCCGGTCTGCCGCAGCTGCTGCCGGCTCACCTGGTTCGCTGGGTTCCGTCCACACTGACTGGAGGCCCGGGGCAGCGCCCGCCGTGCGGCAGGCGTCCGACGGTGGTCGCCTCCGCACCGCGTCCGGATCGTTCGCGGTGGAGTCGCAGCGTGCCCGGGTGGCCCTGCCGAGCCGGATCATGGTCGAGGGCAAGCACGACGCCGAGCTCGTCGAGAAGGTCTGGGGTGCCGACCTGCGCGTCGAGGGCGTCGTCGTCGAGGAGCTCTCCGGCGTCGACAACCTGGCCGACGTCCTCGACGAGTTCCAGCCGACCCGTGACCGTCGCGTCGGCGTGCTCGTCGACCACCTGGTGCCCGGGTCGAAGGAGTCCCGCTTCGCCGAGGCCGTGATGCGCGGCAAGTGGGGCGCACACGTGCTCGTGGTCGGGCACCCGTTCGTCGACGTCTGGCAGTCCGTGAAGCCCGCACGCGTCGGACTGCAGGCCTGGCCGACGATCCCGCGGTCGATCGAGTGGAAGAAGGGGATCTGCCAGGCGCTCGGGTGGCCGAACGCCGAGCAGGCCGACATCGCCCGGGCGTGGCAGCGGATCCTCGGGCAGGTGCGCACCTTCGCCGACCTCGAGCCGCAGCTGCTCGGCCGCGTCGAGGAGCTCATCGACTTCGTGACGGAACCCAAGGCCTGAGAACCCGGCCGATTCCTCAACTGGCCCCGAGCGCCGGGGGTGATCCGTGCCTCCCCACCGGCTCGGCCGCCACGTCGCTCCGCAGGCTCCGCGACGCGTCGGTACCGGCGGTGTGGGCCCACCGTCCGTATCGTTGGGGCATGGACGGCATCGACGGACGCGTACGCAGCGCTGTCGACGTCTGGCTGCGCTGGTTGCCGCGCTGGCAGATCGGCACCGCCCGCCCGCGTACCCGCATCTGCCGGAAGTGCACCGGATCCCCGATCGCGAGTGCCGCCGGCTTCGGGCAGGACGTCCCGCACGCCGTCCAGCACGCGCTCATCGGCCGGATCTCGACCATCGTCGAGGACGCCGTCGACGACTACACCGCCAAGAACCTGCCGCTGCTGCAGCGCGAGCTCGAGCGGGCCGCGGCGCGGAAGCGGCACGCCGGGTACCAGCCGGCGGAGGGGCTGTCGCCCGAGTTCCAGGGCCTCGACGTCGATCCCGAGCCCTCGCCGGGTTCGCCGTTCCTCTTCACGCTCGGGGAGCTGGCGGGGACGGGCGCGGGGGAGCAGACACCGCGGGAGCCCTTGTCCGACGAGGCGAAGGCGGCGCTCCGGCAGGAGATCGAGCTGTCCGACGAGTGCGCTCGCTCGACCGGGACGGCGGTGTGCCTGGCGCTCATCGACCACCGGCCGCGCATCGCCGAGGCGGTCGAGCGCCTCGTCGAGCCGCAGATCGAGGCGCTCGTGTCCGACATGTTCCGCGGGTTCGACGGTCCGGACGAGGGGCCGCGCTCGGGCTTGTTCTGACGCTGTGCGTCGTGCGTCTGGTGCGAGGTTCCGTCGTCCGTGCGAGGCGCAGCACCGTGCACCGAGTACGGAACCTCGCACCGTTCGCGCAGGCTCCTCGCACGGTGCGAGGTCGGCGAGGTCCGCGAAGTCAGCGGGGGAGCAGCGTGCGACCGGGCACGACGGTGCCCCGCAGTGAGCGGTGCTCGACGGCACGGGTCGGGTCGTCGATCCGGCCGATGACGAGGTCGATCGCCTCGCGGCCGATCCGCTCGATCGGCTGCTCGAGTGTCGTGAACCCGATCCAGTCGCTCGCGAGGGGGTACACACCGTCGAACCCGGTGACCGACAGATCGTGCGGGACCCGGACACCACGGCGGGAGAGTGCCTCGCACACGTCGAGCATGAGCCGGTCCGTCGGGCACATCACCGCGGTCACATCCGATTCGTGCATCGCGTCGACCAGGTCGGCAGCGAGGTCGTCCGGTGGCCGCACGAAGCTGGCGTCGATGTCGATGACCCGGACACCACGCGCTCGGAGCCGTTCGACCATCGCCGTCGAGCGGGCGTGCTGTGTGATCGCGTTGTCGAGCGGGACGGTGAGCACCACGACCGCGCGGTGACCGGCATCGGCGACGGCGTCGGCGATCGTCGCGCCACCGTCCACCTCGTCGCAGTACACGCTGGACAATGCCGGGTGGAGTTCGGGCCGACCTGCGACCACGGTGGCGATGCGCGGGGCGAACTCAGCGATGTCGGCCGACGGCATCAGGCCGCTGCAGACCACGAGGCCGTCCACCCGCATCGACACGAGTGCGGCGAGCGCGGACTTCTCGTCCTCGACACGGCCGACACCCGTGGTGGTGACGACGCGGTAGCCGAGCTCCGATGCGCGGCGCTCCATCACGGCGTGCAGTGCGGTGTAGACCATCGACGACGCGTCGCGGACGAGCATGCCGATGGTGTGCGTCCGACCGCTGACGAGCCCGCGAGCCATGGCGTTGGCGACGTACCCGAGTTCGGCTGCTGCGCGTTCGACGCGCTCACGGGTCTCGTCCGAGAACCGCCCCGTGCCCGAGAGGACCCGGCTCACCGCCGACTTCGAGACGCCCGCACGTGCGGCGACGTCGAGGATGGTCGGTTGGGAACCGCGGCTGCCGTTCACGCGTCCGACGCTGCAGCGTCCTGCCGGGAACGGGAGCCGGCGAAGCGGAGCACACCGCGGGCGATCGCGCGCCAGCCGAGCAGGAACACCCCGAGCACGATCGTCGCGACGATGACGAACGAGATCGGCAGCGGATTGCCGTCGACGTCGCCCTGGCCGGTGGCGACACGGATCGCCAGACCGACGAAGACCGTGAGGATCCAGACCACGACGCCGGTCGGCCAGAAGCGCAGCGGCCGGGCCCAAGCTCCGCTCGTCACGTACCCGATCGCCCAGCCCGCCAGGAACGGGTACGCGGTGATCCAGAGTGCCAGCGCCGTGTTGGCTTCACCGTGCGACGAACGCCCGATGAGTGCGAAGACGACGATGAGCACGACGTCGATGACCGCTGCGAGCCAACCCCAGGTGCGTGTGTTCACCCGGACAGTCTCGCAGCTGTTGATTTATCCCCTCGCGACTGTGGACGGGCGCGGCTGTCCACAGTTTGATCCCGCGGTCCTCGCACCGTGCGAGGCAACGGCCACCATCCGTGCATGGCTGCTCCTCAACGTTTCCCCGCCGTCCCCGACTGCAAGGTCCTCGTCGCGCACGAGTCACGGCCGGACGAGGCTGCGGCGATCCGCGTCCGAGCGCGAGCCGGGGAACTGGTCCGCATCGCGCACGGCCGGTACGCCGACGCCGAGCGGTGGAAGGGCCTCCGACCCGAGCAGCGGCACCACGTGCTCGTGCGATCGCTCGTCGACAGGATCCGACCGCGCTTCGTCGTGTCGCACCTTTCGGCGGCGGCGGTCATCGGCGTGCCGCACGTGGGCCGTTGGCCGGAGCGAGTCCACCTGATGAGACCTGGGCAGGATGCGCGGACGACCAACGCGACGTTCATCGTGCACGCCGACTTCGACCCGTCGATGGCGGGTACGTGGCGGTTCCGCGCGGACGACTTGACCCTGACGGACTTCGACCGGACCGCGGTGGACCTCGCCATGACGTTGCCGATGGCCGAGGCAGTGGTCGCCCTCGACCGACTCCTCGCCCTCGGCGCTGACCGCGACGCCGTCCTGGACGGGGTCGCGCGGCGGGGACGGAAGGGCCGGCGCCGTGCCGCGCAGTCCGTCGGTTTCGCGGACGCTGCCGCCGACTCGGTCGGGGAATCCCTGGTCCGGGTCCGTCTGGACGAGTACGGCGCACCCACCCCGGTGCTGCAACGACGCTTCACCACGTTCGGCGAGCCGGACATCGTCGTGGACTTCTGGCTGCCGGACCACGGCGTGGTGATCGAGTTCGACGGTGAGGTGAAGTACCGCGATCCGCGCCTGCGCGGAGGTCGGACGGCTGAGGACGTCGTGATCGCGGAGAAGCACCGCGAGGACCGGTTGCGGTCGTTCCCCGAGGTGCGCGGTGTGATCCGGTACGGCTGGAAGGACGTGTGGGACGAGTCCGCGTTCCGCGCGAAGCTCCGGAACGCGCGGGTGCCGATGTCGCGGTGACCTCGCACGGTGCGAGGGCCGGCGCGAACGGTGCGAGGTTCCGTCTTCGGTGCGGGGGCGTGCGACGGGCACGGAGTACGGAACCTCGCACCAGAGCGAAGCGCGGCCGAGCACCCCGGAGTTCACCCGTCGGCGACGCCCGCGGCACCCGGCGTTCACCCGGCAGCGCCACACTCGAGCTCGGCGCGGGAACGTTCCCACACGACCCGCACGACCCCACCCCGCACGACCCCACCCCGCACGACCCCACCCCACGGAACAGGGAGAACCCACGTGAAGACCCGAGTCCTCGCCGGCCTCGCCATCGCGGCGGCCGCGACCGTCGCACTGTCCGGCTGCGTCCAGAGCGCCAACGCCTCGAACGCCGCAGACACGAGCGGTGGCACCACGAACCTCACGGTGTTCATCAGCGGCGACACGAACGTCCAGGACCTCTGGGACAAGTCGCTCATCCCCGCCTTCGAGAAGGCGCACCCGAAGATCCACGTGACCACGAGCATCGACCTCCACGGCGAGCACGATGCGCAGACCCAGGCGAACCTGGCCACCGCGGTCAAGGCCGGCAAGTCCGTCGCGTACGACCTGGTCGACGCCGGCTTCGTCTCCACCGCCGGCAAGGCCGGGCTCCTCAGCACGGTCAGCGACAGCACGATCCCGAACCTGAAGGACGTCCCCGAGGCCACGAAGCAGCAGGGTGGCGACAGTGCGATCCCGTACCGCGCCTCGAGCGTCCTGCTCGCGTACGACTCGAGCAAGGTGACGGACCCGCCGGAGACCCTCGACGACCTCCTCGCCTGGATCAAAGCCAACCCGGGCCAGTTCGCCTACAACTCCCCGTCGTCCGGCGGCTCCGGCGGCTCGTTCGTCGCCACGGTGCTCGCGAAGTACCTGACCGCGGATGAGCAGGAGACCATGCAGACGACGTACGACAAGTCGCTCGAGTCGAAGTGGGACAAGGGCTTCGCAGCGCTCAAGGACCTCGGCCCCTCGACGTACCAGAAGGGCGTCTACCCGAACGGCAACGACCAGGTCGTGCAGCTGCTCGGCAGCGGCCAGATCGCGATGGCGCCGGTGTGGAGCGACCAGTTCATCACCTCGCAGAAGACCGGCGTGATCCCGAAGACCGTCAAGGCGATCCAGATCACCGACCCGTCGTTCACCGGCAGCGCGAGCTTCCTCGGCCTCCCGAAGACCGAGCCGAAGGCCAAGAAGGCCGCAGCCGAGCAGCTCGCCGACTTCGTCCTGAGTTCGAAGGGGCAGCAGCTCGTCGCGAGCGCCGTCTCCGGCTACCCGGTCATCCCGCTCGACAGCCTGCCGGCGTCGGTCGCGGAGCAGTTCGCCGACGCGAACCCCTCGCAGCTGCGCCTCGGGTTCCAGAGCGACTTCGCCGCCGACATGAACGCGGCGTGGGACGCGAAGGTCCCGCAGTGACCCAGACCGTCCAGGACGGCCCGGCGACCGACCGGGAGGCCCGTGGCGACTCCGCCAGGGGCCTCCCGCCCGTCCCGTCGCCCGCCCACGGCACGGCGGACGCCGCAGGTCGGCTGTCCGTCCAGGAGCGGCTCGACCGCCGTCGGCGGTGGCAGGGCCTCGCCCTCGTCGCGGCGCCCGTCCTCGTCGTGGTCCTGTTCGTCGGCGTCCCCGTCGTCAACGCCGCCCTGTTCAGCCTCGGGTTCACCGGCGGACTGAACCAGGCGCTGGCCGACATCGGCGGCGACACCGTTCACGGGTTCTCGTTCGCGGTGTACGGCACCCTGCTCGGCAACGCCACGTTCCTGCGCGACCTCGTCGCGACGCTCGGCGTCACCGCGCTGTCGACCGGCCTGACCGTGGCGCTCGCCGTGGCGGTGGCCGTGATCCTCCGGCTCCGGGGCGGTCTCGTCGGCAAGAGCCTCAGCGTCCTCGCCGTGGTCCCGCTCTTCGTGCCGGTGGTCATCGCGAGCTGGTCGGTCCTGACGTTCACCGATGCGCAGGGCTTCCTCCGCAGCCTCGGTGCCCAGTTCGGCCTCGACGTCCCGGTGTGGGGCTACACCCTCGTCGCCGTGGTGTTCGGCAGTGTCTGGACGAGCCTGCCGTTCGCCGTGCTGATGATCGCCGGCGCGCTGCAGGGCACCCCGGACGCCCTGGTCGAGGCTGCGAAGGACGCCGGTGCGAGCACCTGGCGCGTGGTCTGGCAGGTGCTCCTGCCGATGGCGGCGACCCCGCTCGTCATCGCGACGACGTTCACCGTCATCGGGGTCCTCGGGTCGTTCACCGTGCCGTACTTCACCGGTCCGAACGCCCCGACGATGCTGGGCGTCGACATCTCGAAGTACTTCCAGGCCTACAACCGCCCGCAGCAGTCGACGGCCATGGCGTTCATCGTGTTCGCCTTCGCTGCGGCCGCGAGCGTGTTCTACCTCCGCTCGACGGTCCGGGCGAACGCCGGCGAGCTGCGGAAGCAGCAGCAGAAGCAGGAGCAGCCGTGATCAAGCGACTCACCGGGAACACCCTCGTCTGGGCCACCGCCGTCGTGCTGGCCGTCTTCGTGCTCGGTCCGCTCCTCTGGCTGGCGGCTCGTGCCTTCGCCACGACCTGGACGTACCCGAACCTGTTGCCCGACGGGTGGACGCTGCAGTGGTGGGGCACCGTGTTCGAGGACCGGAGCCTGGCGGTCGCCGTCCAGAACTCGCTCGTCCTCGCCCCGCTGACGGTCCTCATCGCCGCGGTGGTCTGCCTGCCGGCCGCGTGGGCGATCAGCCGCATCGAGTTCCCCGGGCGGCGGCTCGTCCTGGTCGGGCTGTTCGCCACGAACGCGTTCCCGAAGATGGGCCTCTTCGTCACGATGTCGGCGATGTTCACCGCGCTGAACCTCATGAACACGGTGACGGGCATCCTCATCGTGCACGTCCTCGGGTGCGTGGTGTTCATGACCTGGCTGCCCGCCGCCGCGTTCTCGGCCGTGCCGCGGTCCCTCGAGGAAGCAGCACGCGACGCCGGAGCGAGTCGCTGGCGCACCTTCTGGCGGGTGACGTTCCCGATCGCGTGGCCGGGGATCCTCGTCGCGATGGTGATGTCGTTCCTGGCGTCCTTCGACGAGGCGCAGGCCACGTACCTGGTCGGCGCCCCGACCTACATGACGATGCCGACGGCGATGTACTCGCTCGTCCTCAACTCCCCACGCCAGGTCTCCGCGGTGTTCGCGATCGCGCTGAGCATCCCGTCCGTGGTCCTGCTGCTGCTCGCCCGGAAGCACATCATGGGCGGCCGCCTGGCGGACGGCTTCCAGATCCGATGAAGCGACAGACACCGATGACCACCACCAGCACGAAAGGCGACCAGATGACGGACACGACCCTCGTCGCGGAACGCACCACGGGCCTCCCGGCCGACGGCAGCACGACCGACCAGGCCCGCGCTGGCGGACTCACCATCCGCGGACTGCGCAAGACGCTCGGCGGACGCGACGTGGTGGCGGGCATCGACCTCGACGTCGCCAAGGGCGAGCTCGTCTCCCTGCTCGGGCCGTCCGGGTGCGGCAAGACGACCACGCTCCGGATGGTGGCGGGGTTCCTGCCCGCCGACGGCGGCGTCGTGACGATGGGGGACCGCGACGTCACGTCGATCGGTCCGGAGCGTCGGCCGAGCGCGATGGTGTTCCAGAACTACGCGCTCTGGCCGCACATGACGGTGACGCAGAACGTGGCGTTCCCGCTGCGGACCCGACGCGTGCCGAAGCAGCGGGTGGCGGAGCGGGTGCGCGAGGCGCTCGAACTCGTCGGTCTGAGCCACCACGCCGGGTCGAAGCCGACGGCGATCTCGGGCGGTGAACAGCAGCGGGTCGCCCTGGCGCGGGCGATCGTCCAGGAGCCCGACGTGCTGCTCCTCGACGAGCCGCTGTCGAACCTCGACGCGAAGCTCCGGGTGAGCGTCCGCGACGAGATCCGGCGCATCCAGCAGCGCCTCGGCATCACGACCGTGATCGTCACGCACGACCAGGACGAAGCGCTCAGCATCTCGGACCGGATCGCCGTCATGCACGACGGCCGCATCGAGCAGATCGCGACCCCCACCGAGCTGTACGCCCGCCCCGCCACCGGGTTCGTCGCGTCGTTCATCGGGTCGACGAGCCCCGTCACCGGCCGGTTCCTCGCCGGCACGTCGGTCAGCCCCACCGTGGCGGACACGGTCCTCATCCGACCCGAGCAGGTCGTGCTCACCGACGACTCGCCGATCCGTGCGACCGTCGCCCGCGTGCTGATGCGCGGGCACTTCGCCGAGGTGGTGCTGGCCGCCGACGGCACCGAGCTCCGCGCGTTCGTCACCGGAGCACCCCCGACGATCGGCACCGAGACCGGGGTCCGCCTCGGCGAGGTGCTCGTCTACCGCGACGGCGCGCTGCTCGGGGGTGCGCGATGAGCGCCCCGGTGTCGGCACCCGCAGACCAAGTGGTCGCCACCAGCCCGGCCGGGAGGCCCGGCGTGCGTCCGCCACGGCTCGCCGCCCACCGCGGTGCGCCGCGCGTCCGGCGCGAGAACACCCTGCCCGCCATCGCGGTCGCCGAGGCGCTCGGCGCCGAGGTCATCGAGGTCGACGTCCGTCGCACGGCCGACGACGTCGCCGTCCTGCTGCACGACGAGACCCTCGGCCGGATGTGGGGCGATGCCCGACGGGTGTCCGACGTCGCGTGGTGCGACGTCGCCCGGCTCGGCAACGGCCTCGACCGGATCCCGCGGCTCGACGCCGCCCTCGAACGGCTCGACGGCTGCCACTCGGTGCTGCTGGTCGACCTGACGGACGCGGCCGACGGACTCGTCGCTGCCCGCACCGTCGCGGGGTCCACCGCGTCCACCACCGTGGCGTGGTGCGGTGCGCCGGCGGCGATGGCGGCGGTCCGTTCGGTGCTGCCCGACGCCGACGTGTGGCTCGCATGGGAGTCGCTCGACCCGCCCACTCCGGCCGACCTCGAGGCGTTGACCCCGTCCACCCTGAACCTCGACATCGCGTTCCTCACCCCGCGCACGATCGAGGCCGCGCACGCCCTGGGGCTGCGGGTCGCCGTCTGGACCGTCGACGAGGCCGAGCCAGCGCTCTGGGCGGCACGGCTCGGCGTCGACTCGATCACCACGAACGACGTCGGTGCGATCGGCGCCGCGCTGTCGTCGGCGGAGCGGGACGGCTGGCCGGAACGGGACCGCGAACCGACCGAGACCGAGGTCGCCTCGCGCGCCCAAGCCCTGGCGCACCGCATCGCGCACGAGGTCATCGCGTTCACCCGCGAGCACCCCGTCAGCGAGGTGCGGACCAAGGCGAACCCCGCAGACCTCGTCACCGATGTGGACCGTCTGGTCGAACAGCACGTCCGGTCCCGCGTCCGGATGGCGTTCCCGACGCACGGGTTCACCGGCGAGGAGTACGGCGACGCACCCGGCGACCGGCACCGCTGGTACCTGGACCCCGTCGACGGCACCACGAACCTGGCGAACGGCGTGCCCTGGACGTCGATGTCGCTCTGCCTGACCCGCGGTGGCCGTCCGCTCGTCGGGGTCGTCGCCGACCCGTGGCGGGGCGAGGTCCTCGAGGCGCGGCGCGGACGCGGTGCCACCCTGCGCGACCGTCCGCTGCAGCTGGACGACACCCCGCGGCCGCTCGCCGGGGCGGTCGTCGGCACCGAGCTCGACGGGCACCGGCCGTGGCCCGGGTTCGGCGCGTTCCTCGACGCCCTGGCCGACCGGTCGTGCACGCTGCGGGTACAGGGCTCCGGCACGTTGACCATCGCGCAGGTCGCGGCAGGCCGGGGGATCGGCGGGTGCGTGTCGGCGTTCAACCCGGTCGACCACGGGGCCGCCGTGCTGCTCGTGCACGAGGCCGGCGGGATCGTGCTGACCCGCTCCGGCCCGGTCGAGGGCTTCCCGCCCGTGGGCGAGCCGTTCCTGGTGGCGCACCCCGGGGCCGCGGACGAGCTGCACGCGGTGTGGACGGCCGCGCTCGCCGCGGGCGCGGCGGCGGGCTGAGCTGGCGCGCGGCCGGGCGCGGCCGGCGCACGGCTGACTCTGAGCGGGCGCTCAGTCAGCGGCCGACCCCGCTCCATAGGGTGGCAGGCCACGGGCGTTCCGACCGGATCACCCGTGCACCTGAAGGAGCATCGACCATGGGATTCCTCGACCGCCTGCTCGGACGTCCGGACCGCGATCGCACCGGTGACGCGCAGCAGTACGACGCGCAGCAGAACCAGTGGGGGCAGCCACAGCAACCGCAGCAGCAGGGCTACCGGTACGGCCAGCAGTCGTACCACCAGCCCGCGCCGACGGGGGTGCCGGCCGGGCAGCAGCAGAGCGGCCAGTACGGCGTGCCGCAGAGGGGCGGCGCACCCGCGCAGCAGCAGGGCGCGACGACCGACGACGAGCGCGCGGTGGAGCGGTACCGCTACCTGCTCCGCACGGCGCCGCCCGAGCGCATCGAAGAGGTGCACGCCGAGGCGTTCGCGAAGCTGACCGACGAACAGCGCCGCATGGTCTACGACGAGTTCACCCGCACGGCGCCTCCCGGCGAGGCCCCTCGCGGCGACGACCCCCGCTCGCTCGCGCAGTCGGCGACGCGGTCCGAGATCCGCCAGCCGGGCTTCATGGAGCGCTCGCTCGGTGGCGTCGGCGGTGGCGTCGGCGGTGCTGGCCGCTTCGGCGGGCAGCGCGGCGGACCGTCGTTCGGCAGCATGATCGGTGCCTCGATCCTCGGCACCGTGGCCGGCTACGTCATCGGTTCGGCCATCATGAGCGCCTTCCTACCGGACCCCGGATCGTTCGATGGCGGTACTGACGCTGCGGGCGACGGTGGTTCGGAGGACACTGGAGCCGACTCCGGTGACGGCGGTGCGTCCGACGGTGGCGCGTCCGACGGCGGCGGGTTCGAGAGCGCGGGCTGGGACGACAGCGGATCCGACTTCGGCGGTGGTTCCAGCGACTTCGGTGGTGACTTCGGCATATGAGTGACGGCCGTCGCTCCACCGGACCCCGGTACCCACCGTGTCCGACGAAGGAGCGACATGGCCATCATCGAAGCCTCCGGGCTGACCAAGACCTACCGGTCGAAGTCCGGACCGGTGCACGCACTGGCCGGACTCGACCTGTCCGTGCCGCGGGGCACCGTGAAGGCACTGCTCGGGCCGAACGGCGCGGGCAAGACCACGACCGTGAAGGTGCTCACCACCCTCATCACCCCGGACTCCGGGACGGCCACGATCGACGGCATCGACGTGATCGCCGATCCGCAGGCCACCCGGCGGTCCATCGGGGTGTCCGGGCAGTACGCCGCGGTGGACGAGAACCTGACCGGCTTCGAGAACCTCGAGATGATCGGGCGGCTCTACCACCTGGGCCGGAAGACGTCGCGGGAGCGTGCCCGTGAGCTCATCGACGTGTTCGACCTCGCCGAGGCCGGGGACCGCCCGGTGAAGGGCTTCTCCGGTGGCATGCGGCGACGGATCGACCTCGCCGGCGCCCTCGTGATGAACCCGCGCGTGCTGTTCCTCGACGAGCCGACCACGGGCCTCGACCCCCGCAGCCGGCTGGCGCTCTGGGGCATCATCGAGGACCTGGTGGCCCAGGGCGCCACGGTCCTGCTCACCACGCAGTACCTCGAAGAAGCGGATCGGCTCGCCGACGACATCGCGGTCATCGACGACGGCCGGGTCATCGCCGAGGGCACCGCCGACCACCTCAAGGCGCAGGTCGGCGGCCACCGGGTCGTCGTGACGCTGGTGGACGAGACCGACGGTGACGCCGTGACGACCGTCCTGCGGCGGTACGGCGTCGGCGACGTCGAGGCCTCTGGTGACGGCCGCACCCACGCCATCGCGGTCGAGGCCGGCCCCACCGCGCTGCAACGGGTGCTCGCCGACCTCGGCGACGCCGGCATCGAGCTGCACGACGCAGGCATGCGCCGACCGACCCTCGACGACGTGTTCCTGCGGCTCACCGGTCACGCCGCGACGGAGGACGAGGCCGACGGGGCCGCCGCCACCAAGCAGAAGGAGACGGCCCGATGACCGCCACCACCATCGCGCCGGGTCGGCAGCTGCCCGTCGTCGTCACCTCGCCGGTCGCCATCTGGCTCGAGGACGGCTGGACCGTCACCAAGCGGAACCTCATCAAGATCAAGCGGTCGCCGGACATGCTCGTGTTCGCCGTGCTCCAGCCCATCATGTTCGTCCTGCTCTTCAGCCAGGTCTACGGCGGCGCGATCGCGGTCGAGGGCACCGACTACACGCAGTTCCTGATGGCGGGGATCTTCGCGCAGACCGTCGTCTTCGGGGCGACCTTCTCGGGGTCGGCGATGGCGCAGGACCTGAAGGAAGGCCTGATCGACCGGTTCCGCACGCTGCCGATGTCGGCGTCCGCGGTGCTCGTCGGCCGGACCAACTCCGACCTCGTGCTCAACTCGATCTCGATGGCGATCATGATGCTCACCGGACTGGCCGTCGGGTGGCGGGTGAACTCGTCGCCGCTCGAGTTCCTGGCCGGCATCGCCCTGCTGCTGCTGTTCAGCTACGCGTTCAGCTGGGTGATGGCGCTGCTCGGCATGAGCGTCAAGACGCCGGAGGTCATCAACAACGCCTCGTTCATGATCCTGTTCCCGCTGACGTTCATCTCGAACGCCTTCGTGCCGAGCGACACGCTGCCCCTGGTGCTGCGGGTGTTCGCGGAGTGGAACCCGGTGTCGTCACTCGTGCAGGCGGCCCGTGAACTCTTCGGCAACGTCGGGTCGGCGCCGGTGCCGGACATCTGGACGATGCAGCACCCGATCGTGACGGTGCTGATCGGGATCGCCGTGATGCTCGTCGTGTTCGTGCCGTGGGCCGTGAACAAGTACACCAGGATCAGCGCGAAGTAGCAGTCCTCCACAGGGGCCGTCCGGGTGCGCGCGTGCGTCACCCGGACGGCTTAGCATCGTCCACGTGACCGCGACAGACGCCGAGCGGGCCGCCCAGCGCGACGCCACCGAGCCACCCCTCGACCGCAGCACCCGACTGCGTCGCTGGATGCTGCAGGGCGCCCACCAGGGGGCATCCCACCAGGGTCCGCACCAGGTCGAGGTCGAGAAGACCCACCCGTGGTGGCGGGTCATGTGCCTGACCGGCGTCGACTACTTCTCGACCCTCGGGTACCAGCCGGCGATCGCGGCGCTCGCCGCCGGCCTGCTGTCGCCGATCGCCACGATCGTGCTCGTGCTCGTCACGCTGTTCGGGGCGCTGCCGGTGTACCGCCGGGTCGCGAGCGACAGCTTCCGCGGTGCCGGGTCGATCATGATGCTCGAGAAGCTCCTGCCGTGGTGGGCCGGCAAGCTCCTGGTGCTCGTCCTGCTCGGGTTCGCCGTCACCGACTTCATGATCACGATGACACTGTCGGCGGCAGACGCCACGGCGCACATCGCCGAGAACCCGTACACGCCGCACTGGTTCACCGAGATCCCCGTCCCGCTCACCCTCGCGCTGCTGCTGTTGCTCGGCGTGGTGTTCCTCCGCGGGTTCAAGGAGGCGATCGGCATCGCCGTCGGCCTCGTCGCGGTGTTCCTCGCGCTCAACGCCGTCGTCGTGGTGGTCGCGCTCTGGCACGTGTTCGAGCACCCGATGGTCGCCAGTGACTGGTGGTCCGGGCTCACGGCGCAGCACAGCAACCCCCTCGTGATGGTCGGCATCGCGCTCATCGTGTTCCCGAAGCTCGCCCTTGGCCTGTCCGGGTTCGAGACCGGCGTCGCGGTGATGCCGCAGGTGCGCGGCGACGCGTCGGACGACACGAGTGCCCGGCCCGAGGGTCGGATCCGCGGCACGAAGCGGCTCCTGACCGTCGCAGCCGTGATCATGAGCTCGTTCCTGATCACCTCGTCGATCGCGACGACGTTCCTCATCCCGCAGCACGAGTTCCAGCCGGGCGGCGGTGCGAACGGGCGGGCCCTGGCCTTCCTGGCGCACCAGTACCTCGGCGGGGTGTTCGGGTCGATCTACGACTTCTCGACCGTCGCGATCCTGTGGTTCGCCGGCGCGAGCGCGATGGCCGGCCTGCTCAACCTGGTGCCGCGGTTCCTGCCCCGCTACGGCATGGCGCCGCAGTGGGCGCGGGCGACCCGGCCCCTCGTCATCATCTTCACGCTCATCGCCTTCCTGATCACGATCGTGTTCCGCGCGAACGTCGACGCCCAGGGCGGGGCGTACGCCACCGGCGTGCTCGTCCTGATCACGAGCGCCGCGGTCGCGGTCACCCTGTCGGCCCGTCGCCGGCAGCAGAAGAAGCGGACCATCGCGTTCGGGGTCATCTCCGTCGTGTTCGTCTACACGACGGTCGCGAACGTCATCGAGCGGCCCGACGGCGTCCGGATCGCGGCGATCTTCATCATCGCCATCGTCGTGGTGTCGCTCGTCTCACGGGTGCGCCGGTCGTTCGAGCTCCGCGCGTCGTCGATCGAGCTGGACGCGACGGCCCGGCAGTTCGTCGAGGCGGACGCCGACCAGTTCAGCGCGGTCTGCATCATCGCGAACGAGCCGGGTGCCGGCACCGCCGAGGCGTACCGGGCGAAGGGGCGCGAGGAACGGCGCGACTCCGGCATCCCGGCGCGCGTCCCGACGATGTTCCTCGAGGTGCTGCCCGCCGACTCGTCCGACTTCGAAGAGGACCTGCTGGTCGAGGGGCACGTCGTGCACGGACACCGTGTGCTCCGGGTCCGGTCCGGCAACGTGCCGAACACCATCGCCTCGACCCTGCTCGCGATCCGCGACACCGCCGGGGTCGTCCCGAGCATCTACTTCGAGTGGAACGAGGGCAGCCCGATCCGGAACGCCCTGCGGTTCGTGTTCACCGGTGCCGGTGACGTCGCGCCCGTCACGCGCGAGGTCCTGCGCGAAGCCGAGCCGGACGTCCACCGCCGGCCGTCCATCCACGTCTCGTGACGGGTCCCGCCAGCGCGCGCCGGGTCCCGACGCCCGCCGGTGGGCTCGCTGCGGTCGTCGTCGCCGCCGCGGTCTGGGGGACCACCGGCACCGCGACGCACTTCGCCCCCGGCGTCCCCGCCTTCGTCTTCGGCGCCGTCACGTTCGGGATCGGTGGTCTCGTGCTCGCCGCCCTGGCCGGACGTGGCACGCTCCGCGCCGTCGCCGAGCGCCGCACGCGGGGGTGGGCACTGCTCGGCGCGGCCGCGCTCGTCGTCTACGCGGTCGCCTTCTACGCGGCCCTCGCCGACGCCGGTGTCGCCCTCGGCACCACCATCGCCATCGGGTCGTCACCCGTGTTCGCGGGGCTCGTGGAGTGGGTGTCGGACAGGAGGCCCGTCACCGGCAGGTGGATCGTCGCCACCCTGGTGAGCGTGGCCGGCATGGTCGTCGTGACCCTGGCGCGGTCGGAGCACGACGGCGGTGGTGGTGCGCTCGCGCTCGGGATCGCCAGTGCCCTGCTCGCCGGACTCACCTACGCGCTGTACTCGTGGGCGGTGGCGCGGGGACTGCACGCGGCTGCCGGGGCGGTGTCGGTACCCGGCGGGCCCGGGGTCGAAGCCGTCGTGGCGGGGCTGCCGAACGGCCGTGGGCTCGTCGGCGCCGTGTTCGGGATCGCTGCCGTGCCGCTCGTCGTGCTCGTGGTCGTCGCCGGCGCACCGTACCTCGGCGAGGGCGGCAACTGGCCGGTGTTCCTGTACCTGGCCCTGGTGCCCACGGTCCTCGGCCACTCGCTGTACGCCGTCGGGTCGCGGTCCGTCGGTGCCTCGGTCGCGACCCTGGTGTCCTTGCTCGAGCCCGTGGTCGCGGCGGTGCTCGCCGTGCTCGTCGTCGGGGAGCACCTCGGCACGACGGGGTGGGTCGGCATCGCGCTCGTGGTGGCCGGGCTCGCCGTGCTCGCGGTGCCGGGGCGACGCCTGCGCTGACGCGCGGCGAGCACTGACGACGTCAGCCGTCAGCCGTCAGTCGTCGGCGAGGATCTGGTCCCGCACCTTCCGCCGCAGCACCTTGCCGATCATCGAGCGCGGCAGGTCCTCGACCACGACGACCCGACGTGGCACCTTGTACGCCGCCAGCTGGTCACGCGCCCACGCCCGCAGCGCCGCGGCGTCGAACGAGGACGGGTCCTTCGGCACGACGGCGGCGACGACCTGCTCGTTACCGCCCTGCGTGATGCCGACGACCGCGACCTCCTTGACGCTCGGGTGCTTGAGCAGGGCGTCCTCGACCTCGGACGGCGACACGTTGAAGCCGCCCGTGATGATGAGCTCCTTCAGGCGGTCGACGATCCGGACGTAGCCGTCGGCGCCGATCGCCACGATGTCGCCGGTGCGGAACCAGCCGTCGGGGGTGAAGACCTCGTCCGTTGCCTCGGCCTTGCCCCAGTAGCCGCGGAACACCTGTGGCCCTCGGACCTGCAGTTCACCGGGCTCGTCGACGCCGAGGACCTTCGTGCTGTCGTCGGGGTCGACCACGCGGGCTTCGGTGGACGACAACGGCAGACCGATGGAGCCGAGGCGACGCTCCGGGGACACCGGGTTGGCCATCAGCACGGGGGAGCACTCGGACAGCCCGTAGCCCTCGACCAGGTACCCGCCGGTCCGGGCTTCCCACGGTTCGACGATGTCCTGCGACAGCGGCATGGCGCCCGAGATGCCGATCTCGATGCCCTCGAGCGAGACCTTCGCCGAGTCGGCGGCGTGCTGCAGTCGGGCGTAGATCGGCGGGACGGCCGGCAGGAACGTCGGCGGGTGCTTCTTGATCGCGGTGAGCACGAGCGCCGGGTCGAACGTCGGGAACAGCACGAGCCGCGAGGCCATGCTCATCGCGAAGGTCAGGCACAGCGTGAGGCCGTAGGCGTGGAACATCGGCAGCACCGCGTACACGACGTTGTCGCCCCGACGGATCTGCGGCACCCAGGCGCGGGCCTGTGCGGCGTTCGCCAGCAGGTTCCGGTGCGTCAGCACGGCACCCTTCGGCGTGCCGGTGGTGCCCGAGGTGTACTGGATCAGGGCGACGTCGTCCGTCGACGGGCGCGGGTGTCGCTTCGACAGCTTGCGGGTGCCGACCAGGTCGTCCCACTTCGTCGTGCCGCGCACCGCGGTGGTGAGCTTCGCGCGCGACTCGCGGGCCTTCGCCACCGGCAGGGCCAGTGCGAGCCGGGTGCTGCGGGGCATCGCGCGGGTCAGGTCGACCGACACGATCGCGTCGAGCTTCACGTCGGTGGGGAAGTCCTGCAGCGTCGCGACGGACTTGTCCCAGGCGATCGCGACCTTGGCGCCGTGGTCCTCGAACTGGTGGCGGAGCTCGCGCGGCGTGTACAGCGGGTTGTGCTCGACCACGATCGCGCCGAGGCGCAGGACCGCGTAGAACGCCACGATGTGCTGCGGGCAGTTCGGCAGCACGATCGCGACCCGGTCGCCGGCGCCGACGCCGAGCTTGCGGAGCCCGTTCGCCGCGCGGAGGATCTGCTCCTGCAGGTCGGCGTAGCTGGTGGTCCGCTTGAAGAACTCGAGCGCGACCCTGCCCGGGAACCGTCGTGCAGATTCCTCGACCAGGTCGATCAGGGAACCGTGCTGTTCCTCGATGTCGTGCGGGACCCCCGAGGCGTACGAGGCAAGCCAGGGACGAGGCGTGTCGATGCTCACGCGTCCCAACCTAGCGGGCCACCCCCGCGCCCGCTGAGAGGCGTCGGGGTGCACGAAGCCGAGCGCGCTCCCAGGGGGCGGACGGACGATGACGCCATGCCCTCCGTCTCCGATGCCTTCCGCTCCCGCCTCAACGACACGTTCACCGGTGGGGCGACGAGCAAGCCGGAGTGGATCGACGAACTCGAGGACGGCGCCGACGCCGGCTTCTTCGGCCCCGGCTCCGCGACGTGGGCGGTGCACGGCGGCAAGCAGACGATCGTCGCCGGGGTCCGCGCACTCCTCGTCCAGGCCCTGCACCCGGGAGCCCTCGCCGGCGTCGCCGACCACTCCCGCTACCGCGAGGACCCGTTCGGCCGACTCGCCGGCACCATCCGGTGGATCTACACGGTCTCGCACGGCGACACCGCGACCGCCCGTGGTGCGAGCGAGTGGGTGCTGCGCCTGCACGAGCGGGTTCGCGGCCAGTACGTCGACGGCCACGGCATCGCACGCGACTACGCGGCGAACGACCCCGACGTGGCCCGCTGGGTGCACCTCGCCTTCACCGACGCGTTCCTCCGGGCCGCGCAGCGCTGGGGCGGCCCGATCCCCGGCGGTGCCGACGCCTACGTCCGCGAGTGGGCGATCGCCGGCCGGCTCATGCGCGTCGAGGACGCCCCGGAGTCCGAGGCCGAGCTCCGCGCCCAGATGGACGGGTACCTCGACCGCGGCGAACTCGCGGTCACGGCCCGCACCCGCGACGTCGTCAAGTTCATCAAGAACCCGCCGCTCGCGCTGATGCTGCGGCCCGGCTACCAGGCGCTGTTCCAGGGGGCCGTCTCGACGCTCGACCCCCGCCACCGCTCGATGCTCGGCCTGCGGGCGCCCGCGATCGGCCCCGTCGAACTGCCCGTCGGCCGGGCGACCGGACTCGTGCTCGACGGGATCGGCGGGGTGCTCGGCAACCAGACGGGCACCGAGCGCGCTGCGCTCGTGCGCATCGCGCGCCTCGAACGCGAGCGCGGCGCCGTCGCCTGACCCGACGGCGTGTCACGTGCACGAGACGCGACCACAAGCGGACGGGAGGCCCGTGACCAGCTGGCCACGGCCCTCCCGTCCGCCTGGTGGGGGCGTCAGAAACCGGACGGCACCCGGGGCGTGTACGCGGACTCGAGTCGCGTCACCTCGTCGTCGGTCAGCGTGATCGCGGCGGCCGCGACCGCGTCGTCGATGTGGTGCTCCTTCGTCGCACCGACGATCGGCGCGCTCACCGCGGGCTTGCCCGCGACCCACGCGAGGGCGATCTGCGCCATGCTCACGCCGCGGTCACTCGCAATGGACTCGACGGCGCCCACGATCGCGCGGTTCGCGTCCTCGTCCTGGCGGTAGAGCGTCTTGCCGAACTCGTCGGTGCTCGCGCGCGAACCGGAGCCGTCGGCGTCCCACGGCCGGGTGACCTTGCCGCGGGCGAGGGGGCTCCACGGGATCACGCCGACGCCGGTCGCGTGCGCGAAGGGGTGCATCTCGCGTTCTTCCTCGCGTTCGAGCAGGTTGTACTGGTCCTGCATGCTGACGAAGCGGGTCCAACCGTGCAGGTCGGCGACGTGCTGCATCTGCGCGAACTGCCACGTCCACATGCTGCTCGCGCCGAGGTAGCGGGCCTTGCCGGCCTTGACGACGTCGTGCAGCGCCTCCATCGTCTCCTCGATCGGGGTCACCGGGTCGAAGCGGTGGATCTGGTACAGGTCGACGTAGTCGGTGCCGAGTCGGGTCAGCGAGGCGTCGATCTCGTGCATGATCGCGGCGCGGGAGAGCCCTGCGCCGTTCCGACCAGGGCGCATCCGGTTGAACACCTTGGTGAGGACCTGGACGTCCTCGCGCGGGGCGAGCTCCTTGAGGAGCGTGCCGGTGATCTCCTCGCTGGAGCCGTCGGAGTACACGTTCGCCGTGTCGAAGGTGGTGATGCCGGCGTCGAACGCGCGACGGACGAAGGGGCGAGCCTCGTCGATGCCGACGCTCCACGCGTGCGAGCCGCGGTCCGGGGCGCCGTAGGACATCATGCCGAGGATCACGGTGCTGATCTCGAGGCCGGAGGCGCCGAGGCGGGTGGTGGTGACTGCGTTGCTCGGTGCTGCGTTGGTCATGCGCTCACCTTGGCATCGCGGCCTGTGACGGCGAGCAGGCGGACCTGGAGCGGGGCGTCCTCGTCGACGTCGACCGGGGCGGCGTACAGACCGGTGGCCGCGAGGTCCTCGATCTGCGGCTCGAAGTACTCCCACACCGCCTGCACGAGCTCGTCCGGAAGGGACTCGTCCGTGCCGGTCGCCCGCGCCAGGTCCCACGTGTGGATGGTGATGTCGCTGGTCTGCTCGGTGAGGTACTGGCCAGCCGGCACGACGTCGGTGCTGAGGTGCACGGGGGTGTCCTGCGGGGCGTTCCGCCAGGCATCGGTCGCCGCGGTCGCGAAGCGCTGCCACTCGGAGACGAGGTCGTCGCCGATGGACTCGAGGTCGGCCTCCGCCTGGGCGTAGTCGCACCCGGTGAGGAGCTTCGGGATCCAGCGCTGCTCGTCCACCACGTGGGTGACGAGGTCGCGGGTGGTCCACTCGGAGTCGGGGGTGGCGGCGTCCCAGTCCGTCACGGCGGCGACGCGGCGGCCGAACTCGGCTGCCGCGAGGGCCTGCATCGCGATCCAGTCGGTGGCCATGGTGGTGCTCCTGTTCGTCGGGCTGGCGTGCGGTGCTTCGTGCGTGTGGTGCGGGGTGCGTGTCTCGTTGTAACTCGGAGGCTGGTGTGCGGATTCCCGTGCGTGTGGGCGTGCCCCTGTCCGCTGCCCAACGCTACGCCGCGGAGCCCGGCCGAGCGGGCGAAATGCCGCAGTCGTGCGCGTACCCACCCGACGTTTCCGCCCGTTCACGCCCGCGCGGGGGATCGGTGCGCACTGCACTTGCTCACACCGGGCGTGCCAGCGCGTGGTCCCTGGGTGAGCGGACGAAATGCCGGGGTCGAGTTCGAGATGAGGCCGGTATTTCGCCCGTTCGCCCGGTTGCGCTCGCGACGGGGCGCCCGTTCGGGTCGCAGCGGCGGGCGGCGGGCGGCGGGCGGCCGGCGGCGGGCACGCGCGGCCGCCCGGAGCACGGCGGGGACGACGAACGCCCCGGCTCCATGGGGAGCCGGGGCGCGTGTCTCGGGTTCGGGTGGTGCTGTTCGGTGCCTTCAGTCAGGCGGCGAGTCCGAAGGGACTCAGGCCGCCTGGAGCACGAACTGGACGTCGAGGTTGATGGTCACGTCGTTGCCGAGGGTGAAGCCACCGGCCTCGAGCGCTGCGTTCCAGTTCACGCCGAACTCGGTGCGGTCGATCTTCGTGGTCGCCTCGGCGCCGAACTTGACCTGGCCGTAGCCGTCGGTCGTGAAGCCACCGAGCTCGGCCTTGAGGACGACGGGCTTGGTGACGCCGCGCAGGGTCAGGTCGCCAGCGATGTGCAGGTCGTCGCCCTTGGCCTCGATGCTCGTCGAGCGGAAGGTGAGCTGCGGGTGCTCCTCGGTGAGGAAGAAGTCGCTCGTCTTCAGGTGCTGGTCGCGCTGCTCCTGGCCGGTGTTGATCGACGCGACGTCGATGTTCGCCTCGACGGTCGACTCGAGGGGGTTCTCCGCGGTGACGACGGTGGCGTCGAACGTCTCGAACTTGCCCTTGACCTTGCTGATGGCGAGGTGGCGGACCGAGAAGGTGACCTCGGAGTGGGTGGGGTCGATCTTCCAGGTGCCGGTCTGGTAGCCGGGGATGGTCGTGGCGGTGAGCGTCATGGTGGTCCTTCTTCCGAACGAGAGTCTGTGGTGCGACGCGATCCATGCGCCTGCATCAACCTGATACTACGCCAGTGTGCACCCTTTTGGTTGAAGCGTCAACCATTGTTCACCGAAGCGTCGTGAAGCGGTGGTCGTGCGGTGCGCGGAACCCGGCTTGCAGAAGGCGTCTCACACGCTGTACGAACCGATCGACACCTCGGCCCACGTCGTCCGCAGTGGCCCGGACCAACCACCAGTCCACGTCCTTCAAGTGCTCACCGCGAGTGAGGTCCTTCCGGAAGGTGGCCGGGTCGGTGCGGTGGAGATCGCTCTCGTACTCGATCGCCACCCGTGCCGCGGGGTACGCGAGGTCCACGCACGCGATCCACCTGCCGTCCACGATCACGTCGTGGTTCAGGGCGGGTTCCGGGAGTCCACGGCGGACGAGGGCCAGCCGGGCCCTGGTCTCACCCGGGGAACGAGAACCCGGCCTGATCTCCGCGAGAGCGTGGCGCAGCTTCACGACGCCCCGGAGGCCGCGCCGCCGGCCGACTGCCCGGATGAGCTCGTCGAGCGTCACCCATCCGAGCCACCCGACGAGGGCGTCACCCGCGATGATCAGTTCGTCGAGCGTCAACATCGTGCTCAGCGCGACGAACGTGTCCGCTGGCGTCGTCAGACGCACACCTCGGCTGTTGGTCGCACTGACCCTGCCGTGGTGGGCGCGGTGTCCGACCGCGCCGCGGACACGGAGCGCCTGGTCGACCCCGATCGTCGTGACGTGGAGCCGCGGTGTGCCCTCGAACCGGCGGGGGAGTGGGATGCCGAGGATCGCGGCGGCTGTGACGTGGCTGAACACCTGGTCGGGGCGCAGTCGGGGAGCCAGCGCCCGGGCGCGTTCGTCGACGGTTCGCGGCGGGACCGCGGATCGGGTGCCGTGGAACGGGCGAACGAGGTCACGGGCCTCGAGGCGGCCGCGGGACACCCCCCTATGCAGTGCGTCACGGACGCGGAACGAGGCGTCCCGCAGTGCCAACGGGAGTCGGCGTCTGGCGGTCATCTCCACATCGTGGAGCCGAGCGGGTGCGACGGTGGTGAGTCGCGCCTCCAGTGTGGACGGCCCGCGGTCCAGGCGCCCTGTGGAGGAATCGCACCGCGGCCGAGCGGGCGAAACACCGGGGTCCGGCTGCGTGGCGACCGCGGCATTTCGCCCGCTCGCGGGGGCGCCCGCCGGCGCGGACCGCAGTGCTGCCCGCCGCCCGACAGTGCAGCGGTCGGGATCGCGGCGACGGCGTCAGCCCGCCCGTCGCGGGGAGGTTGCCGCGGCCACGACCTCAGCGACGACGCGAGCGGGCGTATTGCCAGGGTGCCGCCGTCGGGCACGCCGGCATTTCGCCCGCTGGCGGGAGCCACGCTCGCGGGGGCCACGCTGGCGGGAGCCACGCCCGCGGCGACGGACCCCCCGCGACGCACCCCACCCCACCGCACCCCGCGGCGAGCGGCAGGCACTCGCGGGACCCCTCACGTGTCGGCGGGCTCCAGTAGCGTCGGGACCATGGAATTCAGGTACCTGGGCAACTCCGGACTCAAGATCTCCGAGATCACCTACGGCAACTGGCTGACGCACGGCTCGCAGGTCGAGAACGACGTCGCCTCCCAGTGCGTGCGGGCAGCGCTCGACGCCGGCATCACCACGTTCGACACCGCGGACACGTACGCCAACACCGCCGCCGAGACCGTCCTCGGCGAAGCACTCAAGGGCGAGCGGCGTGCTGGGCTCGAGGTCTTCACGAAGGTCTACTGGCCCACCGGCCCCAAGCAGCACAACGACGTCGGACTCTCCCGCAAGCACATCTTCGAGTCGATCAACGGCTCGCTGACCCGCCTGCAGACCGACTACGTCGACCTCTACCAGGCGCACCGCTACGACCACGAGACCCCGCTCGAAGAGACCATGCAGGCGTTCGCGGACGTCGTCCGTCAGGGCAAGGCGCTCTACATCGGCGTCAGCGAGTGGAACGCCGAGCAGATCCGCGCCGGCGCAGCGCTCGCGAAGGAGCTCGGCTTCCAGCTCATCTCGAACCAGCCGCAGTACTCGATGCTGTGGCGGGTCATCGAGGGCGAGGTCGTCCCCGCCTCGAAGCAGCTCGGCCTGTCGCAGATCGTCTGGTCGCCCATCGCGCAGGGCGTGCTGACCGGCAAGTACAAGCCGGGTCAGCCGCTGCCCGAGGGCTCACGCGCCACGGACGAGAAGGGCGGCGCGGACATGATCAAGCGGTTCATGCGCGACGAGGTCCTCGAGGCCGTGCAGCGCCTGCAGCCCGTCGCCGACCAGGCCGGCCTCACGCTCGCGCAGCTCGCGATCGCGTGGACGCTGCAGAACGACAACGTCGCCAGCGCCATCGTCGGCGCGTCGCGTCCGGAGCAGGTCACGGACAACGTCAAGGCAGCGGGCGTCACGCTCGACGCCGACGCGCTCGCCGCCATCGACAAGGCACTGGGTGGCCTCCCGGAGCGCGACGCGGGCAAGACCGTGTCCCCGGCGCAGCGCCCCGCCTGAGACGCGACCCACCATCCGACGGGAGGCCCGTGGCGACGCCGCCACGGGCCTCCCGTCCGTTCTGCTGGCCACCTGCACAGACCGGTCCGGTCTGCACAGACCGGCCGTCCGTACCCCGGATGAACGGCACGTGTCGTGGAACTGGCAGAAGCCTGGGTAAGTCCGTACCCCTTCCAAACCGCAATCCGGTTACCCCCGAATCGGGGGCATGACCCGAACTGATACCCCCGTTCTGGTGTCACCCGACACCGGTGCGGTGCCGACCGTGCGACCCGGCACGGTCCGGCGCCTGCTCGCCACCGCGAGGCAACTCGCGTCGTTCGGCACGATCGGTGCCGTCTGCTTCGTCATCGATCTGGGCATCTACAACCTGCTGCGCGCCACCGTCATGCCCGACGGTCCCATCGCCGCGAAGATCGTGTCGGCCGTCGTGTCGACCGCCGTGGCGTGGATCGGCAACCGCTTCATCACGTTCCGTGCCGAGCGCCAGACCGGCCGCCGCGAGACCGTGCGCGAGGGCCTGCTCTTCGCCGCCACGAACCTGATCGGGCTCGGCATCGCCGCGGCCTGCCTGTTCGTCTCGCACTACGTCCTCGGGTTCACCTCGACCCTCGCCGACAACGTCGCCGGCAACGGCGTCGGCCTCGTGCTCGGAACCGCCTTCCGGTTCGCCGCGTACAAGGCCCTCGTCTTCCGTTCCACCGATGCTCGTCGCACGAAGGGGCTCGCCGCATGACCATCTCCGCCACGCTGCTGACGGCCGCAGGGCCGCTGCTCCAGCCGAACGAGGGGACCGCTCCGTCGAGCGTCCCGAACCGAGGGACCACCGACGTCCCGACCGGAGGCTCCGGTGCCGTCCAGCAGGCCGCGTGGTCGCTGGGTGAGTGGATCGGCTACTCCGCCCTCATCGCGATCTCCGTGCTGCTCACGATCGTCGCGCTGACGACGCTCTGGTGGATGCTGCACGCGTGGCGCTCGCGGGACGCGCTGAAGTCGACGAGCTTCAGCCAGACCCCGCGCCCGGCCGCGCACCGCTTCACCCTGCTGGTGCCAGGACGGCACGAGCAGGAGGTCATGGGCCAGACGCTCGACATGCTCGCGAAGCAGGACCACCCCGACTTCGAGATCATCGCGATCGTCGGCGAGGACGACCCGGAGACGGACGCCGTCGTCCGCGCCGCCGCAGCCCGCCACCCCGAACTGATCCGGGTGGTCGTCGACGACACCCTGCCGAAGAACAAGCCGAAGGCGATGAACCTGGCGCTGCAGTACGCGACCGGTGACGTCGTCGGCGTGTTCGACGCCGAGGACGAGGTCTACCCGCACCTGCTCACCCTGGTGGACTCGCGGTTCCAGGAGACCGGCGCCGACGTCGTGCAGGGCGGCGTCCAGCTGATGAACTTCAAGTCCAGCTGGTGGTCGCTCCGGAACGTCCTGGAGTACTACTTCTGGTTCCGCTCGCGCCTGCACTTCCACGCCGGTTCGAAGTTCATCCCGCTCGGCGGCAACACCGTCTTCGTGACGAAGGAACGCCTCGACTGGTCGAACGGCTGGGACGCTCACTGCCTCGCCGAGGACTGCGAGCTCGGCGTTCGCCTGTCCGCCGACGGCGCGAAGGTCGTCGTCGCGTACAGCCCCGAGGCCGTCACCCGCGAGGAGACCCCGCCGACCTTCGCCTCGCTGCTCAAGCAGCGGACGCGCTGGAACCAGGGCTTCCTGCAGGTGCTCGGCAAGGGGGAGTGGAAGAAGCTGCCGTCGTTCCGTCAGCGCTTCTTCGCCCGGTACATGCTGACCATGCCGTTCATCCAGGCGGCCACCGGTCTGCTCATCCCGCTCAGCGTCCTGATGATCCTGTTCGTCAAGGTGCCGACGGCGATCGCCCTGGTGTCGTTCATCCCGGTGGCACCGACGCTCATGCTGCTGGCCGTCGAGGTCGTCGGCCTCAACGAGTTCGGTCGCATCTACAAGGAGAAGGTCCGGTTCCGCGACTACGTGAAGCTCGTGCTCGGTCTCGTGCCGTACCAGATCTTCCTCGCCGCAGCAGCCGTCCGAGCCGTGGTCCGCCACGCCAAGGGACAGAACGGCTGGGAGAAGACGGAGCACACCGGCCAGCACCGGAACGCCGAGCAGCCGACCGAGGTCGTCGGCTTCGCGTCGGAGTTGACCGGGTCCGCGGGCGCGACGTCTTCGTCTTCGTCTTCGTCTTCGTCTTCGTCTTCCGAGCGTGAGTTCGCCGGCACGACCACAGGAGGGACCCGATGACCGCCAGCATCACCAACACCACCGGCATCCCGATCCGCGGTGCCGTCGCGGGGAACCACACCGGCATCGGCGCCTGGTTCCGCCGGCACGCCGTGAGCCTGACGTGGCTGCTGCCCGTCGTCGCCGTCACCGTCATCGTGCAGGCCTGGAACATGTCCGGCACCCCGCAGCGGATCGACGACGAGGGCACGTACACGGCGCAGGCCTGGGCGATCATGCACCTCGGCGAGATCACGCACTACACGTACTGGTACGACCACCCGCCGCTGGGCTGGATCCAGATCGCCGGCTACACCGGTCTGACCGGGGCGTTCGCGCGCTACCCGTTCGCCGTCGAGGCCGGCCGCGAGGCGATGGTCTTCTTCTCCGCCGTCTCGAGCATCCTGCTGTTCGTCCTGGCCCGCCGCCTCGGTGCCGGCCGGATCACCGCTGCCGCAGCCGGACTCGTCTTCGCGCTGTCGCCGCTCGCCCTGCAGTACCACCGCACGGTCTACATCGACAACGTCGCGACGCCGTGGCTGCTCGCCGCGTTCGTCCTCGTGCTGAGCCGTCGCCAGCAGCTCGCCGGGTTCGCCGGAGCCGCTGCGTGCCTCGGCATCGCGGTGCTCTCCAAGGAGACGTACCTGCTCGCCCTGCCGTTCCTGATCTGGATGGCGATCCGTCGAGCCGACAAGAGCACCCGCCGGTACACGTTGAGCGTCGCCGGGGCCGTCCTCGTCATCATCGGCGGCGGGTACCTGCTGCTCGCCGCGGTCAAGGGCGAGCTGCTGCCGAGCAGCGGTCGGGTCAGCCTGTTCGAGGGCATCACCTACCAGCTCGGCTCGCGCTCGGCATCGGGCTCGCTGTTCGACCCGGGCAGCCTGGCCAACGCCGCCGCGTCGCAGTGGTGGGCGCTCGACCCGGTGTTCATCGTGCTCGGCTCGGCCGCTGCGGTCGTCGGCCTCTTCCTGCGCCGGGTCCGTCCGATCGCCGCGATGCTCGTCTTCCTGCTCGCGATGATGTTCCGCCCGAACGGGTACCTGCCGGTGCCGTACGTCATCATGCTCATCCCCTTCGCCGCCCTGCTGGTCGCCTACACGGCCGAGCGTGCCGTCCTGGCGATCGCCGGTCGGGTCCGCACCCGAACCCGCCTCGGCGCCGGGACCCGTCGTGGTCTCGGCATCACCTGGGCCGTCACCACCGCAGTCGCACTCGTCGTGGCGGTGCCGCTCTGGGGAACACAGCTGCGCGGCTTCGTCCTGGGCAACCTCGACCTGCCGATGCAGCAGGCCGAGCAGTGGGTTGGGGACAACGTCTCGAAGTCCTCCCGACTGTTGGTGGACGACGCCATGTGGGTCGACCTCGTCGAGGACGGCTTCGCCCGGAACAACGTGGTCTGGTACTACAAGCTCGACACCGACGGAGCCGTGGAGCGCCAGTCGCCCAACGGGTGGAAGGACTCGGACTACGTCATCACGACGGACTCCATGCGGACCGGCGGGAACTCGTCGTCCGACGTCCGCCAGGCGATCGAGAACTCGACGGCCGTCGCGACCTTCGGGTCCGGTGACCAGCAGGTCGAGGTCCGACGCATCCACGCCGAGGGATCGACGGCCGCACAGACCGCGATCACCCGGGCCAGCGACCTGCGGAAGACCATGGGCACCGAGCTGGCGTCGAACCCGGCGCTCCGGGCCGACGACGGCACGAAGTCGCAGTTCCGCGCGGGTCAGGTCGACTCGCGAGCGATGATCGCGCTCGGCCAGGTGCTCGCCGACCAGGACGTCCGCGTCGACCGGTTCACCCCACTCACGGGCGAGACCGGCCAGCCGTTCCGCACCGCCGTCCTGCACACGAGCGACGCTGCCTCGGCGGAGCGCGTGGCCGCCACCCTCGAGGCGATGCCCGATTCGTTCCGGCCGGCGTCAGTCGAGCGTGCGGGCGAACGCCTCACCGTCACCTACACCCCGGCGGACCCGACCACGACCGCGACGAGCGCCTCGTGAGCCGCCGACCCGCCGCCCCGTCCGCCGAGCGGATCGCCGAGCGGGCGAAATGCCCGGGTGCTCCGGACGCCGACCCCGTCATTTCGCCCGCTCGCGGGGCGGCCCGCACCACCCGCACACGCGGGATCGCCGAGCGGGCGAAACACCCGGGTGCTCCGGACGCCGACCCCGTCATTTCGCCCGCTCGCGGGGCCGCTCGCGGCTCGGCTCGCGGGGCCGCTCGCGGCGCGGCTCGCGGGGCCGCTCGCGGCGATGCCCCCGGGAACGCCCGCAGCACCGCCGCACAGAACCCGACCAGCACCACGACCCGAAGGAGCACGACCATGAACGCACACACCCAGCGACGCCGCACCGTCGTCGTCGGCGCACTCGCAGCGACCCTCGTCGCCGCGACCGTCGGACTCGCAGCGCCCCAGAAGGCCTCCGCCGCCACCGCCGACGAGGGCTGGCTCCGCGTCGGTCACCTCTCGCCCGACACCAAGGGCGTCGACGTCGAACTGTCCAGCCTGTCCGGTGGCAAGACGGTCTTCGAGCTCGACGACGTCACGTACGGCCAGGTCAGCAAGTACCAGGAGCTCCCGGTCGGCACCTACGTGCTGTCGATGCGGGCCTCGGACGCCCCGGACTCCACGCCGGTGATCTCCACCGACGTCAAGGTCGACAAGGGCGACGCGAGCACGGTCGTCGCGTACGGCAAGAACACCGACCTCAAGACGACGGCGTTCACCGACGACCTGCAGCAGCCCGGCGACGGCAAGGCGAAGCTCCGGCTCGTCCAGGCCGCCACCACGGCGAAGCAGGTCGACGTGAGCACCTCCGAGGGCACCGCCATCGCCGAGGGCGCGAAGTTCGGCACCGCCACCAAGTACGCCACCGTCGACTCCGGCAAGTGGACGCTCGACGTCTCCGGCAGCGGCCAGCAGGGCACCGCCAGTGTCGACCTCGCGGGCAACACCGTCTCCACCCTGTTCGTCCTCGACGACAGCAAGGGTGACCTGACGGTCGTGCCGGTCACGGACGCCGCAGCCACCGCCGCGACGCCGACCGGCGGCGTGCAGACGGGTGGCGGCGGCGCAGCCGCCGACCGCCCGATGACGGAGGCCGTCCACACGGCCATCGCAGCGCTCCGCTCGCTGTACCGCTGACGCCCTGGTCGGGAGGCACGGATCACGTGCGCTGACACGCTCACGTGATCCGGGCCTCCCGTCCAGATCCTTCGTCACCATCCACGGAAAGGCAGGCCAGCATGACCCGCAGGACCTGGATACCCGTCACCGCCGCCGCGGCGGTGGTCGTCGCCGTCGGCGTCGCGCTCATCGCGGTGCGCCCGTGGGGGCAGGACACCGCCGCCGAGCGCGGCTCGGTCGCCACCCCGACCTCGACCAGCGCGCCCGACGCGGCGCGCTCCCCGGAGGAGCTCCGCACGGAGTTCCTCGACCGGTACGTGCAGGACGGCCGCGTCGTCCGCACCGACCAGGGCGACGACACCGTCAGCGAGGGACAGGCCTACGGGCTGCTCATCGCCTTCGCGAACGGTGACCGCGACCGGTTCGACGACATCTGGAAGTGGACGAAGACGCACATGCTGACCGACGACGACCTGCTCGCCTGGCGTTGGACGCCCGACGACGGTGTCGCCGACGAGCAGCCGGCGAGCGACGCCGACCTCGACGCCGCGCGGGCCCTGGTGCTCGCCGGCGACGCGTGGGGCGAGGACCGCTACACGGCAGCGGGCAAGCGCATCGCCTCGGCGATCCTGGAACACGAGACCGCGACCACGGAACTCGGCACGATCCTGCTGCCCGGACCGTGGGCGGACTCCGAGCCGTACCGGTACAACGCCTCGTACGCGTCGCCGGCAGCCTTCGCGGTGCTGGCGAAGGCCACGGGCGACGACCGCTGGACCGCGCTGAAACGTGGCTCTCGCGCGGCGACCGCGGCGGTGCTCGACGAGTCGCAGCTGCCGAGCGACTGGTCGCAGGTGCACGCCGACGGCACCGTCGACCCGATGCCCGCCACGGGCGGGGACCAGCGCGTGCTGTACGGCTACGACGCGATGCGGACGCCCGTCCGCTACGCCGAGGCCTGCTCCGCCGACGACCGCGCCCTGGCCGGGTCGCTCGCCCCGACCCTGCGTCGGACGACGCAGCTCGCGGCGCAGCTCGACCTGGGCGGCACCGCCGTGACCGGGGACACGAACGCCCTGGCGTACACCGCTCGTGCCGCCGCCGAGTACGCGGCCGGTTCCTCCGGTGCGGCCGCCGACGACCTCGAGCGTGCAGACCGGACGGCCGCCACCACGCCGACCTACTACGGGGACGCCTGGGCGGCGCTCGGTTCGACCATGCTCACCTCGGACGTGCTCGGCGGCTGCGCGACGACGGCCGGAGGGGCATCGTGACCGGCCGGCGGTCCGCCGGGCGCGGTTCGGTGTTCCGACGTCGTGGCGTGGTGATCGGGGCGGTGCTCGCCGCGGTCGTCGTGGGCGGCGGTGTCACCGGTGTGGCGCTCGCGTCGACCGTCGGCAGCGACGGGTCGGACGGGCGGGCCGGTTCGGCGCCGTCGAGTTCGGCTTCAGCTTCTGCCGGGTCGGGTTCTGCCGGTTCGGGTTCTGCGGGGTCGGGTTCTGCCGGTTCGGGTTCTGCGGGGTCGGGTTCTGCCGGTTCGGGCATCGAGGGATTCCAGGACCCGGCGGCACCCGCTGCCCGATCCGCGGCGACCCCCGTCAGCGTCTCGATCCCCGCGATCGGCGTGCAGTCGAACCTCGAGGACCTCCACCGCGGTACGGCTGGCGAACTCGACCCGCCCGTCGACTGGGACAGCGCCGGGTGGTTCAGCGACGGCATCGTCCCCGGTGAGGTCGGCCCGGCCGTGATCGCCGGCCACGTCGACAGCCCGACGAGCGCCGCGGTGTTCTTCCGGCTCGACGAACTGGTCGCCGGCGACGAGATCCACGTCGCGATGTCCGACGGCAGCACCCGCACCTTCACCGTCGACCGTTCGGAACGCGCCGCCAAGTCGGCGTTCCCGACGAGCGACGTCTACGGCACCACCCCGACCCCCCAGCTCCGACTGATCACCTGCGACGGCGTGTTCGACACCGCCACCGGGCACTACACGGACAATCTGATCGTGTTCGCAGACCTCTCGTCGGACTGACCCACGACCGACCGATACATTCGATGTGGAGCACGAGGAGCACCATGAGCGAGACCCTGGTCATCATCCCGACCTACGACGAGGCGGAGAACGTCCGTCCCATCGTCGAGCGCACGCTCGCCGCCACCGACGACAGCGTCCACGTGCTCGTGGTCGACGACAACTCGCCCGACGGCACCGGTGACATCGCCGACGCCATCGCCCGCGAGACCGACCGCGTGCACGTCATGCACCGCACCGTGAAGGACGGCCTCGGCGGCGCGTACCTGTCCGGGTTCGCCTGGGGCCTCGAGCACGGCTACGACAAGCTCGTCGAGATGGACGCCGACGGCTCGCACCACCCCGAGTACCTGCCGTGGATGCTCGAGCTCGCGGACACGAACGACCTCGTGCTCGGGTCCCGCTGGATCAAGGGCGGCAAGGTCGAGAACTGGCCCTGGTACCGCGAACTGCTCTCCCGCGGCGGCAACCTCTACACGCGCCTGGCCCTCGGCATCGCCGTCCGCGACGCCACCGGCGGGTTCCGGGTCTTCACCTCGCGGGCGTTCGAGCGGATCGACCTGGCCGGCGTCGCCTCGAAGGGCTACTGCTTCCAGGTCGACCTGTGCTGGCGTGCACTCGAGGCCGGTCTGCGCGTCGTCGAGACCCCGATCACGTTCACCGAGCGGGAGTTCGGCGTCTCGAAGATGAGCGGCAACATCGTGCGCGAGAGCCTGGCCCTCGTGACGAAGTGGGGCATCGACCGCCGCATCCGCGAGACCCGTTCCCTGGTCAAGGACCACCGGAAGCTGCCGTCCGTGCGCACCAACGCGCACGCCGTGGCCGACCACGCGGCCTGACCCGCGGCCCCACCGTTCGACGAGACTCGGGGTGGGCGACAGGGCCCGTGCTGTGCAGCACGAACGCCGTCGCCCACCCCGAGTCTCGGTTCGGTGACACCGCAGCGACTAGCGCAGCACCACCACGCCCCGCCCGCGGAACCGCACGCAGTCCGTCGCGACCTCAGCCGCTCCGAACCGGTAGAGCTCTTCGCCGGTGGCACCGGGGACCGGCACCTCGGCTGCGTCGTCGAGGAAGTTCACCACGACGTGCACGGGAGCCACGTCCGGTCCGAGCAGCCCACGCGTGAGCACCAGCCACCGCCGGTCCTCGCTGAACCGCACGGCGTTCGCCTCGTACCGGTGGTCGACGAAGGCCTGGTCCGTCCGGCGCAGGGCGACGAGCACCCGGTAGGCACGCAGTATCGCCGCACCCCGCTCGGAACTGACGTCGGCCCAGTCGAGCTTCGAGTTCGTGAACGTCGTCGGGTCCTGCGGGTCCGGCACGGCCGACTCGTCCCAGCCGTGCTCCGCGAACTCGCGGATGCGGCCCTCGGCCGTCGCCTTGCCGAGCTCGGGTTCCGGGTGCGACGTGAAGAACTGCCACGGCGTCGTCGCGGCGAACTCCTCGCCCATGAACAGCATGGGTGTGAACGGGCCCAGCAGCGTCAGTGCCGCGGCGATGACGAGGCCTTCGTCGTCGAGCGTCGCCGCCAGACGGTCGCCCGCCGCGCGGTTGCCGATCTGGTCGTGGTTCTGGTTCGTGACCACCAGGGCCGTGGCCGCGGAAGTCCCACGGTCGATCGGTTGCCCGTGGCGTCGGCCACGGAACGACGACCACGTGCCGTCGTGGAAGAACCCGTGGTCGAGCACCTTCGCGAGCGCCGACAGCGGTGCGAAGTCGGCGTAGTAGCCGTTCGTCTCGCCTGTCAGCGCCACGTGCACGGCGTGGTGGAAGTCGTCGGACCACTGTCCGGCGAGCCCGTACCCGGCGGCTTCCCGCGGGCGGAACATCACCGGGTCGTTGAGGTCCGACTCGGCGATCAGCGACAGCGGACGACCGACGAAGGAACCGTAGGCGTCCGTCTCGTCGGCCATCTCGGCCAGGACGTGCGGCCGCGTGGTGTCGCGGATCGCGTGCACGGCGTCGAGCCGGAGCCCGTCGACGTGGTGGTCGCGGAACCACATGCGCACGTTGTCGAGGACGTACCGACGGACCTCGGGGTGCTCGACGTTCACCGAGTCGCCCCACGTGTTCGCGAGCCCCTGCACCAGGTACGGCCCGTACAGCGGCAGGTAGTTGCCGCTCGGCCCGAGGTGGTTGTAGACGACGTCCTGGATGACCCCCAGGCCGAGTGAGTGCGCCGTGTCGACGAACCGGTCGTAGGCGTCGGGCCCGCCGTACGGGGCGTGCACCGCGTACCAGGCGACCCCGTCGTAGCCCCAGTTCCACTCGCCGTTCACACCGTTCACGGGCAGCAGTTCGACGAACTCGACGCCGAGCTCGACCAGGTGGTCGAGCTTCTGCGCCGCCGCGTCGAGGGTGCCCTCCGGCGTGTACGTGCCGACGTGCATCTCGTAGATCACGGCGCCGCGTCCCGGACGTCCGGTCCACGACTCGTCGGTCCACGCGAAGCGCGCCGGGTCGACCACTGCCGAGGTGCCGTGCACGCCGTCCGGTTGGAAGCGACTGCGGGGGTCGGGCCGGACCGCGTCGTCGTCGCCGAGGCGGAACCCGTAGCGGGCACCGACGACCGGCATGATCGCGTCGGTCGACCACCAGTCGTCGTCGCCCCGGGTCAGCGGGTACTCGACGTCGTCGACGACCAGCCGGACGCGGTCCGGCTCGGGCGCCCAGACGGCGTAGCGGTCGGGTGCGGTCATGCGTGACCCTCCAGGGTGTCGATCTCCGCTTGCGCGTCGGACTCGGTCGCCGCCGGGACGGTTCCACCGGTGGACCGGGAGGCCCGTCCCGCGCCGGACGCGTCGGTCACCGTGTCAGCGTGGCCGGGTTCCCCGACCGTGGTGGCCGGCACGAGCAGCGCGACCGGGTAGGTGGTGAGCAGGTCCGCGAGCGCGATGCCCCGGCTGGCCGGGAAGGTCCTGCCGGTGAGCAGGTCGACCCGGTCGACGGGGACGGCGTGCACGAGGGTGTCACCCCAGCCACCGACCCGCTCGAGGCCGATCGGCAGTCGTGTGGCGACCGTGACGGCACCGCCGCGGTCGAACGCGACGACGTGGTCCGCCGCGCTGCCCGTCGCTTCGAGCGCGAGGTACCGCGTGAAGAGCTCCGGGTGGTCGCGGCGGAGACGGAGTGCACGGGCTGTCACGAGGAGCTTCGCGGCGCCGTCGATCCCGATCGCCGGAAGGTCCTCGGGGCCGTCGTCGTCCGGGCCGTCGATCTCGGCGAGGACGTGGCGCCGTTCGGCGTAGTCCACGGCTCGGCGGTTGTCGGGGTCGACGAGGGACCGGTCCCAGAACTCGGTGCCCTGGTAGACGTCGGGGACGCCGGGTGCCGTGAGCTGCACGAGCTTCTGCGCGAGCCCGTTCGACCACCCCGCCGCGTCGATCCGTTCGTCGAGGGCATCGAGCACGGCCACCACCGCGGGCTCGTCGAACGCCGCGTCGACGAGGGCGTGCATGCGCTCCTCGAACGCCGTGTCCGGCTCGGTCCAGGTGGTGCTGTCGCCGGCTTCGCGTGATGCCTTCTCGGCGTAGGCGTGCAGCCGCTCACGACTCGCGGGCCGGGCACCGACGATCGCCTGCCAGAGGAGGTCGGCGAACACGCGGTCCTCGAGCGGGACGAGGGACTGCAACCGATCGAGCGTGTCGGCCCACTCGCTGCCGAGCTCGGCCAGGACCGCGATGCGTGCGCGGGTGTCCTCGCTGCGCTTCGTGTCGTGCGTGGTGAGCGTCGTCATGGTGTGCGGCCAGCTGCCGAGCCGGTCGCGCTGCGCCTGGTGGAAGTCGGCCACGGAGACCGCGAAGACACTCGGATCACCACCGACCTCGCTCAGGGACGTCAGGCGTGACGTGCGGTAGAACGCCGTGTCCTCGACGCCCTTGGCCATCACCATGCCGCTCGTCTGCTGCAGGCGGATCGCGGCGGCGTTCTCCGGGTCGACGAGCGCCGGGGCGATGCGGTCGATGACGTCGTCGAGGTCGGGACGGGCCTCTGCCGCGCGTTCGAGCGCCGCGATGAGGTGGTGCGCGCCCTCGGGCAGGTAGGTGCGGTACACGTCGAACGACGCCACGACCTCGGCGAGGGCGTCGACGAGCCGTTCGTGCGTGATCGCGTCCGCTCCGGCGGCGACCGGGGCGAGCAGTCGGGCGAGTCGTTCGACCTCGCTGCCCAGGATCCCGTCGGCGATGCCGCGGCGGGTGTCGTGCGTGAGCTGCTGCCAGTCCGCGGGCTCCGCGCCCGACGCCGCGGTCAGCGAGGGTTCGCCCGCGGGGTCGACGAGCACGCGGTCCAGGACGCCCAGGGCGTCGTACCCGGTCGTGCCGTCGACGGGCCACGAGCTCGGGAGCTCCTCGCCGGGTTCGAGGATCTTCTCGACGAGGGTGTACGCACCGCCGGTCAGCTCGGCGAGGTCCTGCAGGTAGCCGGCGGGGTCGTACAGGCCGTCGGGGTGGTCGATGCGCAGGCCGTCGACGAGGCCGTCGCGGAACCAGCCGCCGATGACGCCGTGCGACGCCGCGAACACCTCGGGTTCCTCGACCCGGATGGCCGCGAGCGTGTTCACCGCGAAGAAGCGGCGGTAGTTCAGGTCGTGGTCGGCACGCTTCCAGTGCACGAACGCGTAGTGCTGCAGCGCGTGCACGGCCTCGACCGAGTCGCCCGGGTGGGCGCTGCCCGGCGCGGTCGGGTACGCGGTCTCGCCGACCCGGAGCACCGGGTGCTCGGCGTCTGACGTGTCGAGCGTGACGGCTTCGAGCAGCCGGTCGTCGAGGACCGGCACCCGGACCTTGCCGTCGCCGGCGTCCCAGTCGACGTCGAACGCCCAGGCGACGGGCGAGCCCTGCCCGAGTTCGAGCAGGGACCACCACCACGGGTTGACCGCCGGGGTGGCGACCCCGACGTGGTTCGGGACGACGTCGACGAGCACGCCGAGCCCGACCGCGTGCGCGGCCTCGGCGAGGACCCGGAGGGCTTCGTCCCCACCACGGTCGGTGTCGACGTGCGTGTGGTCGACGACGTCGTAGCCGTGGTCCGAGCCGGGCTCCGACTGCAGGACCGGCGACAGGTACAGCCAGTCGGCGCCGAGGTCGTGCACGTAGTCGACGAGGTCGCGTGCCGCGGCCAGGTCGAAGTCGGCGGAGACCTGCAGCCGGTAGGTCGAGACCGGGACGCGACGCCCGGCTCCCGGTGTGCCGGCGCTCATCGTGCGGTGCCGCTCGGCGCGGTGGAACCGGCGGGGTTCGCTGGCGTCACGGCGTCCTGCGGGGACCGGAGCTCTGGATCGCCCTCGTGGTGCTGGACCTCGACCGGTGCGACGGAGACCTCGTGGTTCGGCTCGGCACGCAGGACGATCATCGACCGGGCGGGGACGTCGAGCGGCGTGCCCGCCTCGACGATCTCGTCACGGGCGCCGGGCTCGGCGGTGTCGATGCGGACCGTCCAGCCGGGTGCGTACTCCTCGGGCGGCAGGGTGAAGGTCACGACGTCGTCGTGGGCGTTGAAGTACGTGATGAACGCCACGTCGGTGACGCGCTCGCCTCGGGAGTCGCGCCCACGGATGCCGTCGCCGTTCAGGTACATGCCGACGCTCTTGCCGAAACCGGAGTCCCAGTCCTCCGGCGACATCGCGTCGCCCTCGGGCGTGAGCCAGACCACGTCGGGCAGCGGCTCGTCCTGACCACGGCGCACCGGGCGCCCGTTGAAGTACCGGGTGCGGCGGAACGTCGGGTGGTCGTGGCGCAGCTTGACCACGTCGGCGGTGAACTGGACGAGGTCGTCGTCCGCGGACTCCCAGTCGATCCAGCTGAGCTCGGAGTCCTGCGCGTAGACGTTGTTGTTGCCGGACTGCGAACGGCCGAGCTCGTCACCGTGGGCGATCATCGGCACGCCCTGGCTGAGGAGCAGCGTCGCCAGGAAGTTCCGGCGTCGCTGCAGCCGCAGGGCGTTCACGGTCTCGTCGTCGGTCGGGCCCTCGGCGCCGGAGTTCCAGGACCGGTTGTGGCTCTCGCCGTCGTTGTTGTCCTCGCCGTTGGCTTCGTTGTGCTTCTCGTTGTAGGCGACGAGGTCGTACAGCGTGAAGCCGTCGTGCGCGGTGATGAAGTTGATGCTGGCCTTGGGCGTGCGGCCGTCGTGCTCGTACAGGTCGGCCGAGCCGGAGATGCGCGAGGCGAACTCACCGAGCGTCGACGACTCGCCGCGCCAGAAGTCGCGCACGGTGTCGCGGTACTTGCCGTTCCACTCCGACCACTGGGGCGGGAAGTTGCCGACCTGGTAGCCGCCGGGGCCGACGTCCCAGGGCTCGGCGATGAGCTTGACCTGCGACACGATCGGGTCCTGCTGCACGAGCTCGAAGAACGCGGACAGCCGGTCGACCTCGTAGAACTCGCGGGCGAGCGCCGAGGCGAGGTCGAAGCGGAAGCCGTCGACGTGCATCTCGGTCACCCAGTAACGCAGCGAGTCGAGGATGAGCTGCAGCGAGTGGGGGTGCCCGACGTTGAGCGAGTTCCCGGTGCCCGTGTAGTCCATGTAGAACTTCTTGTCGTCGTCGACCAGGCGGTAGTACGCCGCGTTGTCGATGCCGCGGAACGACAGCGTCGGCCCGAGGTGGTTGCCCTCGGCGGTGTGGTTGTAGACGACGTCGAGCACGACCTCGATGCCGGCGCGGTGGAGCTCCCGCACCATCGTCTTGAACTCCTGCACCTGCTGGCCCTGGTCGCCCGAGGACGAGTACGAGGAGTGCGGCGCGAAGAAGCCGATGGTGTTGTAGCCCCAGTAGTTCGACAGCCCCTTGTCCTGCAGGGTCGAGTCGTTCACGAACTGGTGCACCGGCATGAGCTCGAGCGTCGTGATGCCGAGTCGCTGCAGGTGCTCGATGACCGCCGGGTGCGAGACGCCGGCGTAGGTGCCGCGCTGCTCTTCGGGCACGTCGGGGTGGGTCTCGGTGAGGCCCTTGACGTGCGCTTCGTAGATGACCGTCTCGCCGTAGGGCGTGCGCGGTGCGCGGTCGCCCTGCCAGTCGAAGAACGGGTTGATCACGACGCCCTTCATCATGTGCGCCGCGGAGTCGTCGTCGTTCGTCGAGTCCGGGTCGCCGAACGTGTACGCGAAGAGTGACTGGTCCCAGTCGATCTCGCCGCTCGTCGCCTTGGCGTAGGGGTCGAGCAGCAGCTTCGACGGGTTGCAGCGTGCCCCGCTGTCGGGGTCGTACGGGCCGTGGACACGGAAGCCGTACTCCTGCCCGGGGCCGATGTTCGGCAGGTAGGCGTGCCAGACGTAGGCGTCGACCTCGACGAGGGGGATGCACTCTTCGTTGCCGTCGGTGTCGAACAGACAGAGTTCGACGCGCTCGGCGACCTCGCTGAAGAGCGCGAAGTTCGTGCCGCTTCCGTCGTAGGTCGCCCCGAGCGGGTACGGATTGCCGGGCCAGGTGTGCAAACGGTCCTCCAGGTGATGGTCGCGCCAACATATCGGTGACACCCGTCCGCGTCCGCAGACAAGCGCCAGCTGTGTACCCGTGCGCGCGTGGCCCGGCCTGTGGAGGAACGGACGAGTAGCGTCGCGCGCATGGCCAACATCGTCACGCAGATCGCAGACAAGGTACGCCCGATCGGCGTCTCCACGAACTACGGGGACCCCGTCGAGGTCGGCGACCAGACCCTCATCCCGGTGTCCCTCGGCTGGTTCGGCTTCGGGGGCGGCGGGGACGACGAGAACGGCGGCGGCGGTGGCGGCGGCGCGTCGATCCCGGTCGGCGCCTACATCCGTCGTCCCGGCAAGGACCTCGAGTTCGAGCCGAACCTCATCTCGCTCGTCGCCGTGAGCATCCCGCTCGTCTGGGTGACCGGCACCGTGCTCCGCAAACTGGTGCGCGTCCTGAAGAAGTAGCCCGTCTAGACTGCTGGGACACACACGGGAGTCCGGGACCGCCGGGCTGAGAGGGAGCGAGTGGCGCTCCGACCGTCGAACCTGATCCGGATCATGCCGGCGCAGGGAGGAGTCCAGCACCATGTCTTCTGGCACGTCATCAACCGTCCACACCGCTCCGCGGCGATCGCTGCGCTGGCGGGTCGTCGACATCGTCGTCGCGAGCGTGCTCGCGGTGGCGCTCGGCGTCGTCTTCCGGCTGTGGGAGTTCGGCTACGAACCCATCAGCGCCGTCATGGACCTCGTCCTGCCGGGCACGAAGGCCCTGTTCGGCGGAGTGTGGTTGCTCGCCGGCCCGCTCGTCGCGATCGTCGTCCGCAAGCCCGGTGCCGCGCTCTACGGCGAGATGGTCGCCGCGTCGGTCGAGGCACTGTTCGGCACGCAGTGGGGGTGGCTGACGCTCGAGGCCGGACTGGTCCAGGGTCTCGGCGCCGAGATCGTCCTCGCACTCTTCCTGTACCGCGTGTACCGGCTGCCGGTCGTCGTCCTGGCGGGCGCCGCAGCCGGCCTCGCGCTCGGCATCAACGACACCGTGCTGTGGTACCCGGGTCTCGACGCCGCGTTCAAGGTCGTCTACGTCGTGTGCGCGATCGTGTCGGGTGCCGTCATCGCGGGCGCCGGCTCGTGGCTGATCGTCCGCGCGCTCGCACGCACCGGCGTGCTGTCCTCGTTCGCGGCCGGCCGGGAGCACAGCCGGCGTCGGCCGCGCGAACTGGTGTGACGGTGTCGGCTCCGTCGTCGACGTCCCCGGACGTCGTCGGCGTGCGCGCCGCGCGCATCGCGTTCCGCGACTGGGGGTGGCGCTACCCCGAACGCGCCGAGTGGGCCGTCCGTGGCGTCGACCTGACCGTCGAGCCGGGGGAGCGGGTCGCGGTCGTCGGGCCGTCCGGCTCCGGCAAGTCGACGCTGCTCCGGGCGGTCGCCGCCGTGCTGCCCGACGAACCCGACCCCACCGACGACACCGCTGCTTCCGTGCAGGGCTCGGTCCTGGTCGACGGTGCCGACCCCCGCGCGGTCCGCGGGCGTGTCGGACTCGTCATGCAGGACCCCGAGGCGCACACCGTGATGTCGCGGATCGGCGACGACGTGGCCTTCGGGTGCGAGAATCTCGCCGTCCCGCGCGACGAGACCTGGGCACGGGTGCGGTCGGCGCTCACGGTCGTCGGGCTCGACCTGCCCCTCGACCGTTCGACCGCGATGCTCTCCGGCGGCCAGCGGCAACGACTGGCGCTCGCCGGGGTGCTCGCGATGCGGCCGGGAGCCCTCGTGCTCGACGAACCCTGTGCGAACCTCGACCCGGCCGGCGTGGTCCAGGTGCACGACGCCGTCCGCGCGCTGCTCGACGAGACGGGGGCGACCCTGCTCGTGGTGGAGCACCGGATCGGCACCTGGCTCGACCTGGTCGACCGGCTCGTGCTGCTCGAGCCCGGCGGCGGGGTCGTCGCGGACGGCACGCCTGCCGAGGTGCTCGCCCGCCACGGCGCCGCGCTCACCGCGGCCGGGGTGTGGGTGCCCGGCGCCGAGCCAGAGCGTGGCGCGGCCCGCGGGCGGCTGCGTCCGGCTGCGCGAACGGGCGAAATGCCCGGGTCGGCCGCCGAGGGGACCGTGGCATTTCGCCCGCTCGGCGAGGGGGCGGGCGCGGGCGTCGGGGCGGGGGCGGGCACGGGGGCTGGCGCGCTGCTCGAGGCGCGGGACCTCGGGACCGGCCGGGGTAAGCGACAGCGAGTGGGCAGCGGGATCGAGCTCGAACTCCGAGCCGGACAGGTCCTGGCGATCACGGGGCCGAACGGGGTCGGCAAGTCGACGCTCGGCCTCACGCTCGCGGGGCTCCTGCCTCCGGTCGCGGGGGAGTTCGCCGCCACGACGGACCTCGCCGCCGGCCTCGACCCGGCGCCGCACACGTGGTCGAGCCGCGAACTCGCCGCCCGCATCGGCACCGTCTTCCAAGACCCTGAGCACCAGTTCGTCGCCGGCTCGGTCCGCGAGGAGGTCGAGGCGGGCCCCCGCGCGATCGGCGCTGCGGACGCCGCGGGTCGGGCCGACGCGCTCCTCGGCGAGTTCGGCCTCGCCCACCTCGCCGACGCCAACCCGTTCACGCTCTCCGGCGGCGAGCAGCGACGGCTCGCCATCGCCGCTGTCGTCGCCGCGCGGCCGCCGGTCGTCGTGCTCGACGAACCGACCTCCGGGCAGGACCGGTCCACGTGGGACGCCGTCGTCCGGCACCTCGGAGCACTCGCCGACGCCGGCACCACCGTCGTCGCCGTCACGCACGACCGCGACCTGATCCGGGCGCTCGACGCCGACGAGGTCGTGCTCGGGGCGGACGGAGCCCGGCGCGTGGACCGCGACCAGGGGGGTGCGACGGCGACCACCCCGGAGACGGGGCCGACGTCGACAGGCCGGACCGCGCCTCCAGGCCGAACCGACGCAACGACCGCCACCGACCCGACAGACCACCACCGCGGCGTCCGCGCCGTCCAACCGGTGGCCTCACTCGTCGGCGTCCTCGCGCTCGGCGTGTGCCTCGTGCTGAGCCTGGACGTCGTGTCCGCAGCCGTCGCCCTCGCGGTCGAGCTCGCGCTGCTGCCACTCCTGCGGCTGCCGGTGCGGACCCTGCTGCTGCGGGTGTCACCGGTCCTGGTGGCCGTGCCGCTCACGGCGGTGAGCATCGCGCTGTACGGACGACCTTCCGGACGGGAGTGGTTCGACTTCGGCTTCGCCCACGTCACCGACGGGTCGCTGATGCTCGCCCTGGCGACGGCGCTCCGCGTGCTCGCCGTGGGGCTGCCCGCGGTCGCGTTGTTCGTCCGCGTCGACCCCACCGACCTGGCCGACGGGCTCGCGCAGGTGCTGCGGCTGCCGGCGCGGTTCGTGCTCGGGGCCCTCGCGGCCATCCGGATGATGACGTTGCTGGTGGACGACTGGCGGCAGCTCGCGATGGCGCGGCGCGCTCGGGGGCTGGCCGACACCGGACGGCTGCGGCGTGGGGCGTCGATGGCGTTCGCGCTGCTGGTCCTGGCGCTGCGACGGGCGACGACGTTGGCGGTGGCGATGGAGTCGCGCGGGTTCGGGGCTCCCGGGCGACGCACGTGGGCGCGGGTCGCACGGTTCGCGTGGCCGGAGTGGGCGATGGTGGCGGTGCTCGTCGGGATCGGTGTCGCGTCGATCGCGGTCGCCGTGGCAGCGGGGACCTGGCGTGCGTGAGTCGGCGGACCCGGCGAACCCGGCGGACCCGGCGGACGGCGAGGGACTCGCCGCGGGCGTCGCCGCGGCCGCAGCCGGTGCTGCGGTGGCATCGGGCGGGCGCCTCGTGGTCCTCGTCGACGGCCGCTCCGGCACCGGCAAGACGACCCTCGGTGACCAGCTCGCGCAGCTGCTGGGGGCGCAGGTCGTGCACCTCGACGACGTCTACCCGGGGTGGGACGGACTGCGCGCGGCGGCCGACGCCGTGGTCCGCGACGTGCTCGGGCCTCCCAGTGGGTACCGCCGGTGGGACTGGGTGGCCGACGGCCCGGCGGAGTGGGCCGCGGTCGACCCCGACCTGCCGATCGTGATCGAGGGCTGCGGGGCGGTTTCACGGGCGTCGGTGGAGCTGGCCTCGTTGGCGGTGTGGCTCGAGGCGGACGACGCAGTCCGCTGGGACCGGGCGATCGGCCGCGACGGCGACACCTTCGCGCGCGAGTGGGACCGGTGGGCGGCGCAGGAGCAGGACTTCATCGCCGCCGAGGACCCGGCGTCCCTGGCCGACGTGGTGCTGCGGACGTAGCGGGTCGCCGCGAGTCTCGGGCTGGCTGTGCCGAGTCTCGGGCTGGCTGCGCCGAGTCTCGGGCTGAGCGACAGTTCTCGAACGCCCGAGCGCGAGAACTGTCGCTCACCGCGAAACTCGGCCCTGCCCGCCGCGCGGCCCCGCGCACGCGCGACCGGGTCCACCGCGAAGACCGCCGCCACGATGGTCAGCACCGCGTACACCCCGACGTACCCACACCGGATCCACGGCGAGCCCCACCGAGCTCCACGAACCCCGCGGCGAGCAGCGGCGTCAGCCCCGCAGCGGCGGCTGCCGCGGGCGCTGCCGAGACTCGGGGTGCGCGACACTTCTCGCGTCCCGTGCGCCGAGCAGTGTCGCTCAACCCGAGTCTCGACCGACGCCCGACGAGTCTCGACCGACGCCCGACGAGTCTCGACCGACGCCCGACGAGTCTCGGGCGCTGCCTACGCCCAGCCGAGCTCGTGCAACCGCTCGTCGTCGATGCCGTAGAAGTGCCCGATCTCGTGGACGAGGGTCGTGTGCACCTCGTCCTTGAGCTCGTCGACGGTGTCGCACTCGGCCAGGTGCTGCTTGCGGAACACCACGATCCGATCGGGCAGCTCGCCGAAGCCGTACTGCCCGCGCTCGGTGGCCGCGATGCCGTCGTACACGCCGAAGAGCTCTTCGCCGTTCTCCGGTTCGTCCTCGACGACGAACACCACGTTGTCGAGCCCGTCGACCATCTCGTCGGGCAGTAGATCGAGTTCGTCGGTCACGAGTTGCTCGAAGTCGTCGGCGGACATCTCCATCACGGGTCCGATGGTGTCACACCCGGCAGGACCTCCTGCTGACGGAGCAGGTCGAGCAGGGCCGGTGCGGACGCTCGCGATGCCTCGGGTGTGACGTGCACCGGGTCGAACCGTGTCAAGACATCGCCGATGAGCAGCGGGCAAGACCCGTACACGCACCAGAGCGGGGTCGTGTCGAGGACCTCGGCCCCCTCGACACCCTTCAGCGCCGAGGTGAGCGAGCGCATCTGCGAGCGGGCGACGCCGTCGCTGGTCCGGCAGTCCTGAGGCCCCTTGGTGCCCGAGGTGCAGCTCGTGGGGGCGTACCCCGGCGGCGTCGCCGGCACCACGACGACGCGGCCGACGTGGGCGCGGGCTGCCTCGATCATCTCGCGGACGCCGTCCTGGTAGGCGTCTTCGTCGATCGACTCCAGACTCGGGTCGTTCTCGTCCCAGAACCGGTTGGTGACGACGAGGACGTCCGGGCTGGTCCGCTCGAGTTCGGCGAGCACCTCGGCGTTGTGCGTGGCGCACGTCGCGGCGTCTGACCGGAGCGCGGTCGTCGAGAAGGGGCAGCCGATCTCTGCGGCGTTGCGGACCCGGACGCCGGCCTCGGAGACATCGGCGAGGGCACGCCACCCCGGCGCCGAGAACGCCCCCGTCGAGTCGCCGGCGAGCACGATGTCGGTACTGGTCTCGGCCTCCGGGCCCCACGTGCAGCCCGCGGCACGCCAGTCCGCGCCGATCCGCGAGCACCCGATGGTCGACGCCCAGTCCGAGGCGGTGGTGAGCGAGTCCGCGTAGCCGGCCGCGCTGATGGCGTCGGCGCTCGGCGTGAGGGTGTCCGGCCACGCACGCGCGGCCAGACCTGCGGCGACGGCATCGGCACGCGCCCGGAGCGCGGGGAAGGCGTCGTCGTCCTCGGCCGGACCTGCATCGGCCGCCGCGGCAGGCACCGCGGGGAGCGGCTTCAGTCGTTCCGCGGTGCCGGACACGGTGATCAGCGTCAGCACGGTGAGCACGGTCAGTCCGCCGAGCTGGAGCCGCAGACGGTGCTCACGCAGCGTCGACACGAGTCCGCGGTGTCGGAAGGCGGTCTCGACCGTCGCGTAGCTGGCGATCGCGGCCAGCAGGGACAGCGCCACGATCGCGGGCATCGGCAGCGAGGTGAACAGGGGCAGCAGGACGATGAACGGCCAGTGCCAGAGGTACAGGGAGTAGCTGATGGCGCCGAGCCCGACGAGGGGTCGCCACCGAAGCGGAGCGGCGGCCCACGCACCGCGTCCGGGCCCGGCCCCTGCGATCAGGACCAGGGCGGTGCCGATCGTCGGGACGACGGCGAGCGGAGCCGGGACGCCGATCGACTCGCGTCCGATGACGATCGACCCGAGGATCGAGGCTGTCCCGATGATCACCAGGGTCTCGGCGAGCCACGGGCGCAGTGCGCGTCCTCGGCGCACGAGCAGGGCCACCACGACGCCGAGGCCGAGTTCCCAGGCGCGGGTCGCCGTCGAGAAGTACGCCGCCCCAGGGTCGCGGGTGACCGAGAGGAAAGCCCACACCAGCGAGCAGATGGTCAGCACGGCGATCACCATGGTCGTCAGGCCGGCCCGTCCGACCTCGGCGCTGCGCCCGGTGCCGGCCGAGCGCCCGAGCAGGAGCAGCATCAGGACCGGGAGGACCAGGTAGAACTGCTCCTCGACCCCGAGGGACCAGAAGTGCTGGAACGGCGACGCCGAGGTCGTCGCAGCGAAGTAGTCGGTCCCCTCGGACGCGAGCCGCCAGTTCTGCACCGCGACTGCGGACCAGAGGGCGTCCGTCGCGACGGTCCCGAAGCGTGTCGCGGGGAGCAGCACCCACGCCGCTGCGGTGGTCGCGACGAGCACGAGCATCGAAGCCGGCGCGAGGCGACGTACCCGTCGGACGGCGAAGTCGCGCAGGTTGATCCGACCGGTCCGGGTACGTTCGCGTAGCAATCCGGCCGTGATGACGAAGCCGGAGAGCACGAAGAAGACGTCGACGCCGAGGAACCCACCGCTCGGCCAGCGGAAGGCGTGGTCGAGGACGACTGCTGCCACCGCGATGCCGCGGAGCCCCTGGACGTCGGGGCGGAGAGTTCGGGTGTGCACGCGAACAGGATATCCATTGCGTGATATTCTCAGCAAGTATTTCAGATGTTCAGGAAAGCACCCATGACGACGAAAGCCCCGTCCGATCGGACGGGGCTTTCTGCTGACCTTCGTCAGCACTGGGGTGAATAACGGGTCTCGAACCCGCGACCTCCTAGACCACAACCAGGCGCTCTACCAACTGAGCTATATCCACCATGCACACGCCAGCAGACCGGCGCGACCACTCAATAGTAGTACATGCTGCGGGCGGTGCCGACCACCCGTGTCGTCACTCGGCTGCGGGCTGCGACAGCCGCGGTTCCCACTTCTCGACGACCTCGGCCTGGACGGCGCGCACCTCGTCCGTGGTCGGCCCAGGCCCGGCGACGAAGCCGGCGCGACGGTAGTACTCGAGCTCACGGATCGACTCGAGGATGTCCGCCAGGGCCCGGTGCCCGCCGTGCTTCTCCGGCGAGTTGAAGTACACGCGCGGGAACCAGCGGCGGCAGAGCTCCTTGATGCTCGACACGTCGACACTGCGGTAGTGCAGGTGACCGTCGACGCGGGGCATGTACTTGGACAGGAACGCGCGGTCGGTGCCGATGGTGTTGCCGGCCAGGGGAGCGGTGCCCTCGGCCGGGACGTGCTCGAGGATGTACTCGAGTACCTGGTACTCGGCGTCCGCCAGGCTGACGCCGTTCGGGATCTCGTCGATGAGTCCCGACGTGACGTGCATGTTCGTCACGAACTCGTTCATGTTGTCGAGCGCGGACTGGTCCGGCTTGATCACGATGTCGAATCCGGGGTGCACGGGCTCGAGGTCGAAGTCGGTGATGACCACGGCCACCTCGACGAGTTCGTCGACCTCGAGGTCGAGGCCGGTCATCTCGCAGTCGATCCAGACGAGGCGGTCATTCGCGGTTGCCATGTGCACGATCCTATTCCCGGCCCGCGCGCGCCCCGTGCGCGGGTGGCGTGCGGCCGGTGCGCGGCCGGTGCGCGGTCGCGTCCCCCGAACCCGCGAGCGGGCGAAATGCCCGGGTCGCGTCGGGTGGCACCCGGGTGTTTCGCCCGCTCGCGGATGCGGCGGGACCGGAGGCGCGTGCGGCGGTGGTGGTGACGGCCTGGAGGACCGGTGCCGGTCCGCCGGGCGGGTACCGGGCCTCCAGGCTGGTCGCGTCCAGTGCGCGCACCGCGAGCGGGCGGAATGCCGCGGCCCGGCGGCGGGGTGGCACGGGCATTTCGCCCGCTCGGCGAGACGCTCGGGGGGAGCCGCGCTCTGGCCGCCCCGCGCCACCGCGAGCGGGCGGAATGCCGCGGCCCGGCGGCGGGGTGACACGGGCATTTCGCCCGCTCGGCGAGCGGGCGGGCCGGCCGGGATGAGGCGAACGCACGCCGGGTGGTGACGGTGACCGCCTGGAGGCCCGCTGGCGGTCCGCCGGGCGGGCGCCGCGCCTCCAGGCTGGTCGCGCCCAGTGCGTGCACGGCGAGCGGGCGAAATGCCCGGGCCGAGTCGGGAGGCACCCGGGTGTTTCGCCCGCTCGCGGAGGCGGAGGCGGAGGCGGAGGTGGAGGCGGCGCGGCGCGGCGGGGGAAGCGCGCGGGGGAGCTAGGACATCTCGCCGGCGCCGATCGCCTCGGCCTCGACGCGCTCCGGCTCGGCACCGTCGTCCACGCGGCGCAGGATCTTCGTGGTGCAGAGGATGACGACGAACGCGACGGCGACGGACGCTCCGGCGAAGACGTACGCGGCCGAGGGGGCGTACGCGTCGGCGAGCAGGGTCGCGACGGGCGGGGCGATGGCGCCGCCGATGAAGCGGACGGCCGAGTAGGCGCTCGAGGCGACCGAGCGGGGCAGGTCCGTGGCCTCCATGACGCACTCCGTGAGCACGGTGTTCAGCACACCGAGGACCAGACCACCGACGATGACGCAGATGATGAGGCCGACCTGCGAGTCCACGACGACGGCCGCGGCGAAGAGGTCGAGCGCCAGCAGGGGCAGCGCGATCTTCAGCACCGTCGTCCTGCGGAGACGAGCGGTGAGCATCGGGGCGACCCAGACGGAGGTGATCGCGAGACCGAGCCCCCAGCCGAAGAACGTGAAGCCGATGCCGAGTGCGCCGAAGCCGAGCGGGAACGGCGTGTAGGCGAGCAGGACGAAGAAGCCGATGTTGTAGAAGAGCGCGGTCGCGGCGAGTGCGGCGAGCGCGGGACGGCCGAGAGCACGGAACGGCGCCGAGAGCTTCGTGGGCGTGGGCTTCTCGAGGCTGCCGGTCTTGAGCAGCGCCACGATGGCGATGAACGCGACGGCCATCAGCGTGGTGACACCGAAGAACGGGCCGCGCCAGCTGACCGACCCGAGCAGGCCGCCGACGAGCGGGCCGACGGCGATGCCGAGGCCGAGTGCTGCCTCGTACAGGATGATCGCCGAGGCGGTCCCGCCTGACGCTGCACCGACGATGGTCGCCAGGGCGGTGGAGATGAAGAGCGCGTTGCCGAGGCCCCAGCCGGCACGGAAGTCGATGATACTCCACACGCTGTTCGACGTCGCGGCGAGGACCGAGAACACGACGATGAGCGCCAGGCCGATGAGCAGCGTGCGCTTCGCACCGATGCGGCTCGAGACCCAGCTCGTGAAGAACATCGCGACGCCGGTGACGGCCAGGTAGCTCGTGAAGAGCAGTTCGGTCTGCGCCGGGGTCGCCTTGAGCGATCCAGCGATCGCGGGGAGGATCGGGTCGACGAGGCCGATGCCCATGAAGGCGACGACGCAGGCGAAGGCGATCGCCCAGACCGCTGAGGACTGCTTGAGGATGGAGCCGGACTGGCCGGCAGGTGCGTGGGCGTTCACGCGGTGGTCTCCGTTCTGGTGGTCGTGCGCTGGGCGATCAGGACGGACGCGTGGTGCAGCACGTCCCAGTCGTCGTCGGTGAGGTCGGCGAACAGTGGGCCGACCGTGTCGGTGAGCGTGGCGCGCCAGGCGGTGAGCCGGGCGCGGCCCGCGTCGGTGATCTCGATGAGCTGCCCGCGGGAGTCGTCGGGGTCGACGCTCCGCGTGACCAGGCCGTCGGCGAGCATGCCCGTGACGAGCCGGGTCATCGTGGGCTGCGCCACGCGCGAGGCGATCGCCAGCTCACCGAGCCGGAGCGGCTCGTCGGACTCGAGGATGCCGAGCGTGCGCCAGACCGCGGCCGACGTGGTGTTGCCCGTCGACTGCGCGGCGCTGCGGATCAGGCGGTTGACGGAGACGAGGAGCGTCTCGATCGTCTGCGCGCGCATCGGTTCCATAGCTGAACTATATAGCGATGCTATGCATTGCGCAACAGACCGCAGCCAGGGGGCGCCTGGTAGAAGGGACGCATGAGCGACATCACCATCCACGAAGGCGACGAGTACACCGCGATCTTCCACGGCGGACCCTTCGACGGCACGACCGACACCCGCACCGCGACGAGCGACGCGCTGGACGACGAGGTCACGGTGTTCGCCGATGTCGAGGGCCTGCAGACCGCCTTCACCTACCGCGCCACCAAGTCCCGTCAGGTCCTCGACCAGACCTCGGTCGAGTTCACCTACGAGCCGGGGGAGTCCGACCCGGTGGACGACCTGGCCGACCGCGGCGACCGCAGCGGCGAGTTCGACCGGGAGTAGAACCCCACGCCGCCGCGTTGCACGGTCACATGCAGCTCGACCTCTGGACGTCCGCCTTCTGTGCGCCGTGCGCCGCCGCCCGCCGGGTGTCGGCCGAGGCGTCGGCGCTCGTCCCCGGGCTCGCCGTGACCGAACGCGACGTGGCGTCGTACCCCGACGACGCAGAGGACTTCGGCATCCGTTCCACGCCCACGATCATCGTGCGGCGGGAGGACGGTGCCGAGGTCTTCCGTTCACCCGGGGTCCCCACCCGCGACCAGCTCCTGCTGGCGATCGCCAAGGCCCTCTGACCCGGCGCCCGCCACGCGGTCGCCGCCCGTGCCGCCCGCCGCGCGCTGCGACGTCGGCGCCGCCACCACGACCGGCTCCGGCGGGTCGATCAGCGCCCTGGCCTTCCGCGCCAGCCGCTTCGTCGTCCGGATCGGCGCCCCGATCACGAGCGCGAGCCAGCCCAGCGCCGAGCGGTCCGCTCCGCCCAGGGCGTTCTTCCGCTCCCAGGCCCGGCGCAGCACACCGCCCCGGCTGCGGCGTGCGGGTTCCCGGTCGACGAGCTTCCCGGCGTCCCGCCGCACCATGAGCTCCGTGAGTCGGCGCTGCCAGTCGTCGTCCGACGCCGGGTGGAAGTAGTTGTCCTGCATCCAGCTCGGTCGGACCGTTCCGAACCGGCCGTCCACCAGGTCGACCGAGTCGCCCTCGAGGCCGCTCGACACGAACACCTCGTTGATGAGGTGGCGGCCGATGCCGAAGTCGGTCAGCGTCAGCGCGGGCACGCCACGTGCGGCCGCTTCGAGCACCGCCGTCGAGCTGATCGTCACGAGGGCCACCGCACGGTCGAGGTGTTCGGCCATCGGCCCGCTCTCGACCACGAGGTTCGCCGGTGCGTCGGCCGGCACGAGGTCGGGGTAGGGGTGTTCCTCACGGTGCGTCTGGTGTTCGCCGGCGGCCGCGCGGGTCTTGATCACGACGCGCCACTCCGGGTGCTGCCGTGCGGTCGCGACGAGCCACTCCACGACGAGGGCCCGGTCGACGCGCTCCAGCGGGACGCTCGGCTGGGCGGCGAAGACGACGGCGTCACGGACGTTCACACCGGTCGCATCGGGCGCGCCCGTGCTGGCGCTGGTGGTCGCGCTCGCGCTCCGGGCGAAGGGCAGTGTGGCGAGCGCGAAGTGCGGCTCGACACCGCCCTCGATCGCCATCTCCTCGTACGCCCGCACCTCGCGGTGGCTGTGCAGCACGAACAGGTCGGCACGCGCGCGGAAGAAGATGCCCTTCCACTTCGCCGGGAACGAGATGCCCGGCAGGCCGGACACCAGCACCGGCCGGTCCGGGATCCGGCGGTGCACCTCGTCGATGACGAGTTCGGCGACCGGGCCGATCAGGGACACGAGGACGGCGTCGGGCGGATCGACGCGGAGCTCCTCGACGACCGCATCGACGTCCTTCGGCGTCGGCGGAGCCGTCCGCAGGTGTTCGAGTCGTGCGTCGAGCCCGCGGAACGCCGAGCGCAGCTGCTTCGCGCTGGCCGAACGCGGCGTCGCGACGGTCCGCAGGTCGAGGTCCCAGCCTGCTGGTGCCGCCGCGAGCAGGTGGGCGCCCCACTTGGCGAACGAGTCCGTGTCGACCAGGGCGACCACCCGTCGGCCGCGGGGTGACGGGCCGGACGGGAGGCGCGCCTCCCGTCCGACGGACGACGCACCCCCGTCAGTCGGCACGTCCAGGGCGCGGGTCTCGTCGACCGGGCCGCTCACGTGCCCTCTGCTCACGTGGTCTCCGCTCACGCGCCGACGCGGCGCAGCTTGGCGAGCGGCGCCCGCTCGCCGGCGGTCGGATGGGTGCTGCATGCGCTCACGCGCCGACGCGGCGCAGCTTGGCGAGCGGCGCCCGCTCGCCGGCGGTCGGATGGGTGCTGCATGCGCTCACGCGCCGACGCGGCGCAGCTTGGCGAGCGGCGCCCGCTCGCCCGGGAAGATGCGCTTCACCCCGTCACCGAGCGCGGTCTCGATGATCCGGATGTCCCGCGCCAGGGTCTTCAGGCCGTGCGGCTCGAGCGAGGCCGCGTGGTCCGAGCCCCACATCGTGCGGTCGAGCGTGATGTGCCGTTCGACCGCGGTCGCACCGAGGGCCACGGCGGCGATCGAGATCTGCAACCCCGGCTCGTGGCCGGAGTACCCGACCGGCACGCCCGAGTACCGGTGCGCGAGGGTGTCGATCATGCGCAGGTTCGCCTCCTCGGCGGGGAGCGGGTACGTCGACGTGGCGTGCATGAGCACGAGGCGGTCGGTTCCGAGGGTGTCGACGGCGGCGTCGATCTGCTCGAGCGTCGACATGCCCGTCGACAGGATGACGGGCTTGCCGGTCGCGGCGACGGCGGCGAGCATCCCGAGGTCGGTCACCGACGCCGAGGCGATCTTGTACGCGACGACGTTGAGGTCCTCGAGGAAGTCCACGGACGGCTCGTCCCAGGGGGAGGCGAACCAGTCGAGGCCGCGCAGCGTCGCGTGGTCGCCGATCTCGATGTACTGGTCGCGGTCGAACTCGACGCGGTAGCGGTACTCCAGGTAGGTCATCTCGCCCCACGGGGTGCTGCGGGGCGTGTTCTTCATGTGCTCCGGGGTGGAGATGGCTGGAGTCCGCTTCTGGAACTTCACGGCCTGCAGCCCGGCGTCGGCGGCGACGTCGATGAGCTGCTTGGCGATGTCGACGTCACCGTTGTGGTTGAGGCCGATCTCGCCGATGAGGTACGCGGGGTGGCCCGCGCCGATCGTGGACGTGCCGATGGTGACGGTCATGGTGCTCCGTTCAGTGCGGGGGCTGCCCGCGTCGGGGATGGGTCGTGGTGCGGGGCGTGGATCGGAACGGCGGCTGCGCGGGCGTCCGCCGTGGCGTCGTCTTCGGTCGCGGCCGTGGCTGCGGCCGTGGCTTCGGCCGTGATCAGGTCGGTCTCGTCGTCGATGTCGATCGCGCCGGCGGGGTCGACGGCGATGAGTTCGACGCGGCCGTGGAAGCGGTGCCGGTGCTGCCGGAAGCCGTCGGTCCGCATGACGTACGAGGCGCCGGTCTCGCGGTACTCGGCGGCACGGTCCTGACGACGTGGGCGAGTTGCCGCGTCGTGGTTCACGGCGACGGCGGAACCGTCGTCGGCGACCCGCCACAGGAACGCGTGCGACGGCGCTGCGGCGAACACGACGTCGGCGTGCCCCTCCGAGACGCGCCGGATCGCCGTGTCGAGGTCGTCCGGGTCGATGAACGGCGAGGTCGCCTGCAGGAACACCAGGACCTCGGGCAGCGCATCGCCAGCGGCCTCGAGTTCGTCGAGCACGTGGAGCAGCGCGGACTCCGACGACGCCTGGTCGCCCGCGAGGTCGGCCGGCCGTCGGACCACGTCGGCGCCGGCCGCGCGGGCCTCGGCGGCGATGGCGTCACCGTCGGTCGTGACCACCACGGCGTCGATCAGTGCTGCGCTGCGTGCCGACTCCACGGCCCGACGGACGAGCGACCGACCGCCGACCGTCCGGAGGTTCTTGCCCGGGATGCCCTTCGAGCCGGCGCGTGCGGGGACGACGGCGAGGACGGTGGCAGAGGAGTGCATCCCCCGGACGGTACGAAGCGCGGGTGTCCCGGAGGCGAACTGCGGGCAGACGACGGCCGAACCGTTCCGGAACCGCTCGACCGTCGGGTCCCGGTTAGAATCGACGTCGCTCGCCTCCGTAGCTCAGTGGATAGAGCAGGTGGTTTCTACCCACCGTGCCGCGGGTTCGATTCCTGCCGGGGGCACGACGCGAACGGGCCGCCATCCGATCGGATGGCGGCCCGTTGCTCGTTCGTGCGGGGTGCTGGGTGCTGCGTGCTTGGTGTCCGTGCCCGCTACTCGTCGTCGTCCGCGGCGCGGCGACGGAGTTCGGAGGCGCTGATCGGTTGCGTGTACGGCGCCTCGGACGTCTCGCTCGCGTCGGTGGGCTCCGCTGGGGCCTGGTTGATGCGGGTCGGGATCGACGTCGTGTTCGTCGTGCCCGGGGTCTCGACCTTCGGAGCCGGAGCGGACGCCGGGGTCGTCGGTGTGCCCGGGGTCGTCGGCATGTCGTTGGCGGGCGTCCGGTTGACGTGGGCGTCGGCCGAGGTCGGCGCCGGTGTCGCGACGGTGGACGATGCGGGACGGTCGGTGCCGCGGGCCGGGGTCACCCGGTCGGTGTCACCGAACGCCTTGGTGACGGTGTCGTCGTCCACCACCTCGGTGTCGTCGGTCCCGCGGATCGGGGTCGAGCGTGCGGGTGACGTGGGCGTTCCGAGTGCCGGGCGCACGGCCGGCGCGGCGTCGTCACCGTAGACGCGGGTGGTGTTCTCGCCGTACGAGCGGGTGGCGTTGACGTCCGACCCACCGCGGTTCACCGAGAACCCGGGTCCTGCGGCGGCAGCGGACGCCGACCCGGCTGCGGCAGTGGGGACGCCACCGGCGGGGGCCGACCCGGCGTTGGCTGGGGCCGACGTCGCGGAGGCGGGCGTGCCTCCCGGACGCTGCGCCGGACGCAGGGAGGTCGTCGTCGGTGTGGGGCGCTCGACGGGAGCCGCCGGGGCTGCTGCCTGGGGCGGGGTCTGCGGTCGGGCGGTGCCGTTCTGGTCGGCGTTCCAGTCCTGCTGGCGCTTGATCAGGTCGGCGTCCGGGTCGGGGGACTCGAACTTCCAGCGCTCGAGGTCGGCCTTGAAGAGCTTGCGTGCGCGGCCCGGACGGGCCTGCCACTCGAGCAGGCGGTCGCGGAACTCGGCGAGGGACTGGTCGGCCTGGAAGCTGAAGGTCGACGAGTTCTTCTTGATGTCGGCGATCTCGTGCTGCGCCCAGCTGGCGGCGAGGGGCGCACCCTGCACGGGGAGCAGCCGGAGCCGGATGTCAGCGTCCTCTGCCAGGTGGTCCGCGTAGCCGCGTTCGTCGTGCCCGAGCGAACCCCAAGCAGCGGCCTTGCGTGCCGCGGAGATGATCGCCGCGACGGCGGCGTTCTTCGACTCGCGCTCCTGCAGGGCGACGACCCGCTTGGTCGCACCCCGTCCGATGAGCGCCGCGATGACGCCGGCGACGACGATGGCGACGAAGGGGATCACGGCACCCGAGATCACCCGCCACCCGTCGTCGGACGAAGTCCAGTCGGTCAGGTCGTTCCACCAGTCCATGCGCGCACCATACTCACGAAACGGTCAGGCCCCGGGGAGGACGAACGGCGTTCCGCGCATCCGATCCGAGATGATTCCAATCTGGAACATCATGACCAGCGAAGGCAGTCCACGGCGTCATCGGCGGACCACACGTTCGGCAGCTCGACGAACCGACGCTCGGTGGCGACGTAGCGACGGGCACGGTAGGCGGTGTCACCAGCGACGTCGATGCGGTCGACGTAGCCGACGATCTCGCCGTTGGCGCGGGTCACGCGGCTCAGGTCGTCGCGGACGTCGAGGATGCGGTAGTCGCCGCGCGACCGGGAGAGCGGGACGGTGCGGATCCGCAGTGCGGGTTCGGTCGTGGTCTGCATCGTGGCCTCCTGGTCGGTGTGGTCTCGACGCTACGGGCCACCACCGACACGCCGGGGCTCTATCGACGCATCGTGGAAGGCGGGACGGGCGGTGCGCGCTGTGGAGGGGATGTCCCCTGCTCGGCCCCGCCGGATGTCGACGAGGTAGGTTGTCGCCATGACCACGTTCGTGCTCGCAGGTGGATGTTTCTGGTGTCTCGATGCCGTGTACCGCACGCTGCAGGGCGTGCAGGACGTGCAGTCCGGCTACATCGGCGGTCGGGTGGAGAACCCGTCGTACGAGTTGGTGTGCACCGGCTCGACCGGTCACGCCGAGGCCGTCGCGGTCACCTTCGACGAGACGGTGATCCCGGCCGAGGTCATCCTCGACGTCTTCTTCACGTTGCACGACCCGCGGCAGCTGAACCGGCAGGGCGCCGACGTCGGCACGCGGTACCGCTCGGCGATGTTCCCGGCGGACGACGCGCAGCGCGCACTCTTCGAGCAGGCGATCCAGCGCGCATCGGGCATCTGGGACGGCGGGATCGTCACGACGATCGAGCCGTTCACGACGTTCTACCCGGCAGAGGAGTACCACCAGGACTTCTTCGCGAAGAACCCCGGTCAGGGCTACTGCCTCGCAGTCGCACTGCCCAAGGTGAACAAGGTCCGCAAGGCCTACAGTCAGTACATCCTGGCGTCCTGATCCTCGGGCGTCGGGGCCACGAGGAGGTGGTCGAACGATGACGAACAACACCGGGACCTGGGTCGCGATCGGTCCGGCAGGTGCGGTGGGCAGCATCCACCGTGCCGCGGACGGCTTCCAGGTCGAGCTCTACGGACGAGGGCGCACCGGCGGGCTCTACCCGTCGCTCGAGTCGGCGAAGGGTGCGGTCCACGCCGCGCTCGGACCGCTCGCGGCGCGGCCCGAGTTCCGAGCGCACTAGCGGTCCAGGGCCGGACAGGAGGCCCGGGGGACTCGTCCTCCACAGGTCGCCTGGTCGGGTCCACACGCCACAGATCGATCCCGGGGCTGCTCCCGCAGCCCCGGGATCGATGACGATCGACGCATGAACGACATCATCACCGTCTGCGGAATCGTCGCCACGGAACCCCGTCACCTCGTCACCGAGACCGGCATCGCCATCACGAGCCTGCGCCTCGCCTCACCGTCACGTCGATGGGACCGGGCCAGCGCGGCCTGGGTCAACGGTGCGACCAACTGGTACACCGTCACCGCGTTCCGCTCCCTCGCGTCGAACGTGTTCAAGTCCCTGAAGAAGGGCGACCGCATCGTCGTCTCCGGCCGCGTCCGGATCCGCACCTGGGAGCGCGACGGCCGGGGTGGCACGTCGGTCGAGATCGACGCCGACGGCATCGGGCACGACCTGGCGTGGGGCATCAGCAACTGGGTCCGGGTGCCGCGGCAGGTGAACGACACGACCTCGGGACACGGCGGGGTGCGGGGCGTCGATCCCCGGACCGGCGAGGTGCACGGCGGCGGCCTGGGCGCTGCTCCTGCGCTCGACGGCCCGCGGCACGAGCACGACACCGAGCACGAGGCCGGTGCCGACGGCGAGGACGAGGACGGGGTCGACCCAGGGGCCGACCAGGGGAACGACTCCGGGATCGACCACGGACTCGACGACGCCGACCCGGTCGGGCCGTCCGAGCGCATGCTCGAACAGGACGGCGCCGCGTTCGACCCCGAGTCACCGGACGACGACGGACCCCTCGCCAGGGTCGCGGCGTGAACCCGGTCAGACGCGCCGGACGGTCACCACTTCTGCGCGATCATCGCGATGCCGGACACCTGCTCGGTGTCCCAGTTCCCACCGCGCGGCAGCCCGGCGACCCGGCCGTCGATCTTGAAGCTCGCGCCCTGGATCCGTGGCTTGTTCGTCTGCGTCGCCTTCAGCCCGTGGAACGAGAAGCTCGTGTCCCACTTGCCGTTCAGCCCGATCTGGCCCTTGCGGTCGCCGACGGTGATGCGCGTGTTCTGCACGGTCGAGTGCACGACGTCACCGTTCAGGCGGGCGTTCGCCTCGGCGTTGAAGAACAGCCGGCCGTCCAGGTTGAGCTTGAGGGTGCCGATCGTCTTGTGGTTCACGATCATCGTCGCGACGTCGTTCTTGTACCAGCGCATCCCGATCGGCGTAAGCTTGTTCGTCGCCGGACCGAGGTAGCCGTAGGTGAATTTGCCGTTCTGCACGCGCTCCCAGATGTAGCGCGGCTTGCCCTTGCTCTCGGGGGACCCCTTGTCCGACTGGATGCCGAACGAGTAGGCGTTGTTGTGGGCGTCGTGGACGTTGATGTACGACGAGTACCCCGTGCCGGACCCGCTGGCGCTGATGCTCGCCGTGTAGAGCAGGTAGGGGTCGCCCTTCGGGACGGCTCCGGCGGCCGAAGCCGGAGCGACGAGGGCGACGGTGAGCGCGATCGCTCCGACGAAGGGGAGCGCGAGTCGGCGCAGTCGTGTGGCGTGCCTGGTCATGGTTGTCATCCCGTCCGTGATCCTGAGTCGGTCCGCGTCGTGGTGAGCGACGGGCCCCGAGGTGGTTGGCGAGGACAACCTACGTCGTCGCCAGGGATCCCGACAGACCCCCTTCCTGCCGGGTGCGCGAAGCGGCGATCCCGTTCCGGGCGCGCGACGCACCGACGGGGTCACTACACTTGGGGCCGATATGGCTGAGTACATCTACCAGATGGTCCGCGCCCGCAAGGCGGTCGGCGACAAGCTGATCCTCGACGACGTCACGATGTCGTTCCTCCCCGGCGCCAAGATCGGCGTCGTGGGACCGAACGGTGCGGGCAAGTCGACGATCCTGAAGATCATGGCCGGTCTCGACCAGCCGTCGAACGGTGAGGCGAAGCTCACGCCGGGCTTCACCGTCGGCATCCTCATGCAGGAGCCGGAGCTCGACGAGACGAAGACCGTGCTCGAGAACGTCCAGGAAGGCGTCGGCGAGATCCACGCGAAGCTCGCCCGCTTCAACGAGATCTCCGCGCTGATGGCCGAGCCCGACGCCGACTTCGACGCGCTCCTCGCCGAGATGGGCACACTGCAGGAAGAGATCGACGCTGCCGACGCGTGGGACCTCGACTCGCAGCTCGAGCAGGCCATGGCCGCGCTCCAGTGCCCCCCGGGGGACGAGCTCGTCACGCACCTGTCCGGCGGTGAGAAGCGTCGTGTCGCACTCTGCAAGCTCCTGCTCCAGAAGCCCGACCTGCTCCTGCTCGACGAGCCCACCAACCACCTGGACGCCGAGAGCGTGCAGTGGCTCGAGCAGCACCTGCAGCAGTACCACGGTGCCGTCCTCGCCGTGACCCACGACCGGTACTTCCTGGACCACGTCGCCCAGTGGATCGCCGAGGTCGACCGTGGTCGCCTCTACCCGTACGAGGGCAACTACTCGACGTACCTCGAGAAGAAGCGCGCGCGCCTCGAGGTGCAGGGCAAGAAGGACGCGAAGCTCGCGAAGCGCCTGTCCTCCGAGCTCGACTGGGTCCGCAGCAACACCAAGGGTCGTCAGGCGAAGTCGAAGGCCCGTCTCGCCCGGTACGAAGAGATGGTCACCGAGGCCGAGCGCACCCGCAAGCTCGACTTCGAGGAGATCGTGATCCCCGTGGGTCCGCGTCTGGGCTCGCAGGTCATCGACGCCGAGAAGCTGCACAAGCAGTTCGGTGAGCGCGTCATCATCGGTGACCTGTCGTTCACGCTGCCCCGCAACGGCATCGTCGGCGTCATCGGCCCGAACGGTGTCGGCAAGACGACGCTGTTCAAGACGATCGTCGGGCTCGAGCCCCTCGACGGCGGCACGCTCAAGATCGGCGACACGGTCGACATCTCCTACGTCGACCAGAGCCGTGGTGGCATCGACCCGAACAAGAACCTGTGGGAGGTCGTGTCCGACGGGCTCGACTACATCCAGGTCGGCAAGACCGAGATCCCGTCCCGCGCGTACGTCTCGCAGTTCGGGTTCAAGGGCCCGGACCAGCAGAAGCGTGCCGGCATCCTGTCCGGTGGTGAGCGCAACCGTCTGAACCTCGCGCTGACGCTCAAGCAGGGCGGCAACCTGCTGCTCCTCGACGAACCGACGAACGACCTGGACGTCGAGACCCTCGGCAGCCTCGAGAACGCCCTGCTCGAGTACCCCGGTTGCGCCGTGGTCATCACCCACGACCGGTGGTTCCTCGACCGCATCGCGACCCACATCCTGGCGTGGGAAGGCCTCAACGAGGACGGCACGCCGAACTGGTACTGGTTCGAGGGCAACTTCGAGGCGTACGAGGAGAACAAGATCGAGCGCCTCGGTGCGGACGCCGCGAAGCCCGGGCGCGCGACGTACCGCAAGCTCACCCGCGACTGACCCGCGTGGCGAGACTGCACGCTCCCATCCGCATGCGGTGGAGCGACATCGACGCCTACGGCCACGTCAACAACTCCGCGATGCTGCGCCTGCTCGAAGAGGCGCGCATCGTGGGGTTCTGGGGTCCGGACGCGGGTGAGCTGTCGGCGGACGGCAGCCTGCCCGAGCCGATCATCGACGGTCGGCCGGGCTCCGGCACGATGACGGTGATCGCCGGACAGCGCCTCGAGTACCTCGCGTCGATCCCGTACCTCCGCCAGCCGCTCGACATCCAGATGTGGATCGGGCGGCTCGGTGGGGCGAGCGTCGACGTGTCGTACGAGGTCTGGTCGCCGGTCGGGCAGCAGCCGGCCGAGCTCTACACCCGGGCGACGACCGCGCTCGTCATGGTGGACGCCTCCACGAACCGTCCTCGGCGGCTGACCGCGGCCGAGCGTGCGGCGTGCGAGCAGTACCTCGAGGCCCCGGTGGAGTTCAGCCGCCCGTAGGGACCCGCATCATGCCCTCCTGCGCCACGGTCGCCAGCAGGCGTCCGTCGCGGGAGAACATCCGGCCGAACGCGAGCCCCCGGCCGCCCTGCGCGCTGGGGGACTCCTGCGTGTACAGGATCCACTCGTCGGCCCGACCGTCGCGGTGCCACCACATCGCGTGGTCGAGGCTGGCGCTCTTCACGCCGGACGTGCCCCAGGCGACGCCGTGCCGCCGCATGATCGGTTCGAGGATCGACAGGTCGCTGGCGTACCCGAGGACCGCACGGTGCAGCGCCGGGTCGTCCGGCAGGTCGCCCTGCACACGGAACCAGACCGCCTGGTGCGGCACGTGCTCGCCCTGCACGTCGACGAACACCGGTCCCTCGACGTGCCGCAGGTCGATCGAGCGCTCGGCCCAGGCCTTGGCGACGGGGTGGTCGATGGTGGAGAGGATCGACGCGGCGGACGGCAGCGACTCCGGTGACGGCGTGTCCACCGGGTACGGGTCCTGGTGCTCGACCCCGGTGTCCGGCACCTGGAACGACGCGATCATCGAGAAGATCGGCACACCGCGCTGGTAGGCCTGCACGCGCCGCGTCGCGAAGGACCGACCGTCGTGGATGCGTTCGACGCCGAAGGTGATCGGTACGTCGATGTCGCCGGGGCGCAGGAAGTACCCGTGCATCGAGTGGATGTCACGCCCCTCGATGGTGGTCTGCGCAGCGACGATGCACTGGGCGAGCACCTGGCCGCCGAACACCCGCCCGCCGGGGGACCAGTGGTTCGCGCCGGTGAGGATCGTCTCACCCGTGCTCGCACCGGTGTCCTCGAGTCGGAGTGTCCGCAGGAAGTCGGGTTCGCCGTTCACGTGGTGCAGTCTACGAACACAGGGTGCGCCGGTAGGATCGGTTGGACATGGGCACCTCGTTCACGCTTCCCGACGCCGCCTCCCTCGGAGACCTCCGTACGTACCTCGGACGTGCCGCTCGGATCGAGGACGGTTCGGTCCGGTTCATCGCCGACTCCGGTGTCCTCGCGGTCTACACGGCGATCCTGTACCCCCTCGGACTCCTCGACGAGCTGCCGACGGTGCTCGGCCTCCGCACGTTCTCGCTCACCGAGCCCGCGACGATCGACGCCGTGGTGCCGCTGCAGTCCCTGCTCGAGCGGCTCCGGCTCCTCGCCGAGGCACAGGACGCCGAGCACGCCGACGGCGCCGACCCGACGCGGGCCACCCCGATCGAGGTCGAGCTCCCTCACGAGGTCCACACCGTGACGTGGGCGGCGATCTCCCCGCCCCGTGGCGGATGGGTGCCGCTGCCCGACGTCTCGCCGGAGCTGCTGCGCCGCGCCACCCGTGACGGCATCGCCGAGGTCGCCGACGCCGTCCCGACCAACGCGGGCGAGGCGATCATCCGCAAGGTGCGCTCCGAGGTCTGGGGCCGTCCGGTGCCGGGCATCGAGCACCTGCCCGCTGGTGCAGGCTTCGCGGGGGAGAGCCTCGGCTTCCTCGGGCACGACCCGGTCCGCCTGTTCGAGACCGGTCCGTGGAGCCGTCTGACGACGTCGCGCGGGCACGTGCTCGTCAAACGCCGCGCCTGGACCCTGAACCTGTAGCGAACGTCACGTCCGGGCCGGGTGGTTGGCTGGCCGCATGCACGTCTTGCTCACCGGTGCGTCCGGGTACATCGGTTCCTCTGTCCTCCGCGCCCTCGTCGCCCACGGGCACGAGGTGACCGCCATCGTCCGCTCCGACGAGAAGGCGCAGCACGTGCGTGACGCCGGTGGGCACGCCCTCGTCGGGGACGTCACCGACACCGAGGTCGTCGAACGACTGCTGCACGAGACCGACGGCGTCGTCCACACGGCGTCCGCGCCCGACGTCGACCCGGACTTCACCGCGACGGTCCTGCGCGCGTCCGCCGGCACACCGAAGCCGTTCGTGCACACCGGCGGCATCTTCACCTTCGGCAACTCGACGGACATCTCCGAGCAGTCGCCGATCGATCCGCCCGAGCTGACGTCGTGGCGCACGGCGAACGAGGCTGCCGTGCGGACGAGCGACGTGCGGACCACGATCGTCGCCCCGGGCATCGTGTACGGGCGAGGTGCCGGCATCCCCGCGATGTTTGTCAGCGACGGCACCCAGCCGGTCACGCTGGTCGGTGACGGCTCGCAGCGCTGGACCACGGTGCACGTCGACGACCTCGGCGAGCTCTACGTCCTCGCGCTGGAGCGTGCCGAGCAGGACGGGTACATCGTCGCCGCGACCGGGGACAACCCGACGGTGCGCGAACTCGCCGAAGCGGGGGCGCACGGCGCACCGGTCGTCCCCGAGAGCGTCGATGCTTCGCGTGAGCGACTCGGCGGGGCCTTCGCCGACGCGCTGTTCCTGCACCAGGAGGCGTCCGGCGCCCACGCCCGTTCCGCCTACGGCTGGAACCCGACGCACCCGTCCCTGGTCCAGGACCTCGCCACCGGTTCGTACGCGCGCTGAGGACGACGGACGGCCCTCGATGACGGCGTCAGCGCCGCCGAGGTTCCACAACACGCCGCGCACCGTTCGCCGAGGTTCCACGAACGGCGCGAGAGGCCGCCGAGATGTGCAGATCCCGGAACCTGAACGGCAGTCGGAACGTGGGCGGCTGACGAGCGGGCGTCAGTCGAAGGTGTTCGTCATGGCGTGCGCGGCGCGGTCGAGGTACGCCCAGAGCTCGGCCTCGTCGAGGGGCGCGAGCTGCAGGGACTCGACGGCCTCGCGCATGTGGTGCAGCCAGCGCTCGCGGGCCTCGGACGTGATGCGGAACGGGTTGTGCCGCATCCGGAGCCGGGGGTGTCCGCGCTCCTCGCTGTAGGTGCCCGGCCCGCCCCAGTACTGCTGCAGGAAGGCCGACAGGCGCCAGATCGCGCCCTCGAGGTCGTCGGCCGGGTACATCGGCCAGATGACGTCGTCCTGCTGCACACCCTCGTAGAAGCGGCGGACGAGCCGATCGAAGGTCGGGGCGCCGCCGATGCGGTCGAAGAGCGAGCCGGTGGCCGAGACCCCGTGCTCGCCGACCCGCAGCGTGATCGGTTGCGCGGGGACCCCGGGCATGCCGAGACCAGCCCCGCCGGGGCCGCTGCTCGGGGGTGTGGGATCGGTCACTGGGAGTCCTTCCCACCGTCGCGGTGGTCGTCGGTCCGGATGGGTTGCCCGAGCACGTTGCGCTTGGGGCGGCGCGGCTTGGTCGGCGCCGGGGTGGGCCGCGTCTGCACGGATCGCAGGCCGTTGATCGAGGTCGCGTTCTCCCAGCCCTCGGGCATGATCATCGCCATCGCCGGCAGGGTGATGCCGAGCTCGTCGACGGCGTGCTTCAGGCGGGCGCGGAGTTCGCGGCCGACGACGTCGAGCTCGGAGGCGCGGGTCTTCACGACGAGTCGGAAGACCATTCCGTCAGGGGAGACCGACTGCAGCCCCCAGATCTCGGGCTTCTCGACGATGCGCTGGCGCCAGCGGGGCTCCTGCGACATGGTGACGGCGGCCTTGAGCAGGGCGTCCTGCACGGCGTCGATGTCGGTGTCGTAGGGGACGGTGATGTCGACGAGGACCCGCGACCACCCCTGCGACAGGTTGCCGACGCGCAGGATCTGGCCGTTCGGCACGAACCACAGGATCCCGTTGACGTCGCGCACCTGCATGACACGGAGCCCGACGTTCTCGACGACACCCGTGGCCTGCCCGGTGTCGACGACGTCACCGACGCCGGCCTGGTCCTCGAGGATCATGAAGATGCCGGACAGCAGGTCCTTCACGATCGACTGCGCGCCGACGGCCAGGCCGGCGGCGACGAGCGAGGCGCCACCGACGATGCCGACGGCGGCGTTCGGGATCGCCACGGGGATGATGATCGCAAGGGCCACCACCACGACGATGACCGTTGCGAGGTTCTCGAGCACGCTGCCCAGGGTGCGGGTCCGCTGCACCACGCGCGCGGTCTGGACCGGCGACGCGATGAGTGCCTGCGTGTCCTCGGCACCCTGACGCTTCTTCACGCCGTTCACGACACGGTCGACGATCTGCTTGATCATGCGGCGGAGGATCACGCGCAGGATGATCGCCGCGATGATCGTGATCACGATCGTGATCGGGATGTGCCAGGCGTCGACGAACTGGGTGAACGCGTTGGATGCCCACTTCGGGACGTCGGAGGTCTCTGCAGCCAAGGTCATATCCGGTCGATGCTACGGGCGGGGCCTCGGCGTTCCATGAGGAACGCCGAGACCCCGCCCGTGTTCACGAGCGACTCAAGCGTCGGCCGCCTGCACCCGGAGCGCACGCTCCGTGCCCGCGACGCTCTCGGACACGATGCGCCGCAGCGCCGGGGTCTCCGGGTGCGCCTCGAGCCACGCGTGGGCGGCGTCGCGGAGCTCGGCCGACGCGAGCGGCGCCGGGTAGAGGCCCGAGACGATGGTGTCGGCCATGTGGTAGCTGCGTTCGGCCCAGATGCGGGTGAGCACCTCGAAGTACTTCGGCACGAGGCCTTCGAGCACGACGGGGCTGTTCACGTGCTGGAACCCGACCGTGGTCTGGCGCACGATCGCGTTCGGCAGCTCGGACGAGTCGACGAGCGACGCGAAGGCGGCCAGCTTGCCCTCGGCGGTCGGGATCGTCGCACGGGCGCGGGCCGCGGCCTGTTCACCCGACGCGGTCTTGTCGGCCGCGAGCTCGGCGTCGACCTCGGCATCGGAGGCGGCACCGGCGAGCACGAGGCCCTCGAGCAGCTCCCAGCGCAGGTCGGTGTCGATCTCGAGCCCGTTCAGCGTGACCGAACCGTCGCGCAGCCCCTGCAGGGTGGCGACGTGCTCGGGCGTCGACGCGATCTGTGCGAAGAACTTCACGAACTGGAACTGGGCGTCCGACCCGGCCTCGGCCGAGGCCGCGAGCTGCCAGAGCGTCTCGCCCACCGTGCGGACCGTGGCGTCGACCTTCGACGGCGCGACGTAGTTGCGCGTCGTCAGGAGCAGCTGCGACAGGGTCGTGCGGATGGTCGTCGACTCGGACTCGGTCGCGATGTTGCCGAGCGCGAGCCGGACGTAGTCGCTGGCGGGCGACTCGGCGTCGCGCGTGGCGTCCCACATCGCACCCCAAACGATGGAGCGGGCGAGCGGGTTCGCGATGGCCGCGAGGTGCTCGATCGCCGTCGTGCGGGACTGCTCGTCGAGACGGATCTTGGCGTAGGCCAGGTCGTCGTCGTTGAGGAGCACGAGGTCGCCGCGATGCACGCCGACGAGCTCGGGGACCTCGGTGCGTGCGCCGTCGATGTCGATCTCGACGCGGTGCACGCGCTCGAGCTTGCCGCCGGACGACGCGGTGTCGGCACCGAACGGCGCGGAGTCGTCCGTCCCGAAGGCGTAGACGCCGATGGCGAGGCGGTGCGGGCGGAGCGTCGGGTAGTCGGCCGGCGCTTCCTGCAGGACGGCGAACGAGGTGATCGCGCCGGACGCATCGACCTCGATCTCCGGGCGGAGCGTGTTGACCCCGGCGGTCTCGAGCCAGAGCTTCGACCACTCGGACAGGTCACGGCCGCTGGTCGCCTCGAGCTCGACGAGCAGGTCACGCAGCTCGGTGTTCGAGTGGTGGTGCTTCTTGAAGTAGGCCGAGACACCGGCGAAGAACGCGTCGATGCCGACCCACGCCACGAGCTGCTTCAGGACGGAGCCGCCCTTGGCGTACGTGATGCCGTCGAAGTTGACCTGGACGTCCTCGAGGTCGTTGATCGTCGCGACGATCGGGTGGGTCGAGGGGAGCTGGTCCTGGCGGTAGGCCCAGGACTTCTCCATCGCCTGGAACGTGGTCCAGGCCTCGGTCCACTCGGTGGCCTCGGCGGTGGCGATCGTGGAGGCCCACTCGGCGAACGACTCGTTCAGCCACAGGTCGTTCCACCACTTCATGGTGACGAGGTCGCCGAACCACATGTGCGCGAGCTCGTGCAGGATCGTGACGACCCGGCGCTCCTTGATGGCGTCGGTCACCTTCGAGCGGAAGACGTAGGTCTCGGTGAACGTGACCGCGCCCGCGTTCTCCATCGCGCCGGCGTTGAACTCCGGCACGAAGAGCTGGTCGTACTTCTCGAACGGGTACGGGACGTCGAACTTCTCCTCGTAGTAGGCGAAGCCCTTCTTCGTGGTCTCGAACACGTACTCGGGGTCGAGGTACTCGGCCAGCGACTTGCGCGCGAAGACGCCGAGCGGGATGGTGCGGCCGTCGCTGCTCGTCAGTTCGTCGCGGACGACCTCGTACGGGCCGGCGATGAGCGCCGTGATGTAGCTCGAGATGGTCGCGGTGGGCGGGAAGGCCCAGGTCGCGTGCTCACCGTCGACGTGGGGCTCGGGCGTCGGGGAGTTCGACACGACCTGCCACCGTGACGGCGCCGTCACGGTGAAGGAGAACTGTGCCTTGAGGTCGGGCTGCTCGAACACCGCGAACATGCGGCGCGAGTCGGGGACCTCGAACTGGGAGTACAGGTACACCTCGTCGTCCACGGGGTCGACGAAGCGGTGCAGGCCCTCGCCGGTGTTCGTGTACAGCGCGTCGCTGACGACCACGAGCTCGTTCTGCTCCTGCAGGTCGTCGAGCTGGATGCGGACGCCGTCGTTCACCGCGTCGACGTCGAGCGCCGTGCCGTTCAGGGTGACGGAGTGCACGGTCTTCGTGATCGCGTCGATGAACGTGGACGCACCGGCGGTCGCGGTGAAGCGCACGCGAGTGGTGCTGCCGAACGTCTCGGCGCCGCGGGTCAGGTCGAGCTCGACGTCGTACGTCTGCACGCTGACGATGCCGGCACGTTCCTGGGCTTCGGTTCTGGTGAGGTTCTCTCCGGGCACGCAACGCTCCATCTTCGCTGAGGACGCGGACGATCGTGGTCCGCGAGGGGGAGTCCCGGCACGGCGTCGTGCACCGGCGGGACGGTCATCCCCAGCCTAGCGACGCCGCGTACGCTCGGAGCGTGAGCGAGACGACTGTGGACAACACGACGGAACACCCGACCGAACGCACCACCGTGGAGTTCTGGTTCGACCCGAACTGCCCCTGGGCCTGGATGACGAGCCGCTGGGTGGGCGAGGTCGCCGAGCACCGCGACCTCGACGTCACGTGGAAGGTGATGAGCCTGTTCGTCCTGAACGAGGACCAGGACATCCCCGACGAGTACCGCGAGCGCATCCACAAGGGGCAGCTCTACCCGCGCATCGTCACGGCGGCGCGGCTCCGGCTCGGCCAGGACATCGTGAAGCCGCTCTACGACGCCCTCGGTGAGCACGTCCACCACCGCCAGGAGCAGGACCCCGACCAGGTGGTCCCCGCCGTCCTCGCGGAACTCGGCCTCGACGCCGACCTGCTCGACTACGCCTGGACGGACGAGGTCGACGCCGCCGTGCGTGTCAGCCACCAGGACGGCATCGACCGCGTCGGACAGGACGTCGGCACGCCCGTCATCGCCGTCGCCGGCACCGCGTTCTTCGGCCCGGTCATCTCCCCGGCACCCAAGGGCCAGGAGGCGCTCGACCTGTGGGACGGCGTCGTCGCGGTGGCCAAGTACCCCGGCTTCTTCGAGCTCAAGCGCTCGCGCACCGTCGGCCCGGTCTTCGACACCACCGACTGACGGGAGGCGCGGCTCGCCCCCGCCCCTCGGCTCGCGTCAAGCGAGGGGCAGGCGCATGAGCGTCAGGTCCAGCCAGCGGTCGAACTTGCGTCCGACCTCGGGCACGACCGCGACCGTGCTGAACCCGAGCTTGGTGTGCAGGGCGATCGACCCGGTGTTCGTGCTGCAGATCCCCGCCATCATGACGTGCCGGCCCTCGGCGGTCGCCCGCTCGACGAGCGATCGCATCAGGGTCGAGGCGATGCCCCGACCGCGGAACGACTCGACCACGTAGACACTGTGCTCGACGGTCAGCCGGTACCCGTGGTGCGGCCGCCACTGCGAGTACGTGGCGTACCCGGCCACGGTGCCGTCGACCTCGGCGACGAGCACGGGGTACCCGTCGCCGTGCCGTTCGGCCAGCCAGCCGTCGAAGTACGCGCGGGGGTGCGGGGTCTCCTGCCAGATGGCGGTGGAGTGCAGCACGGCGTCGACGTGCAGGGCGTGCACGACGTCGAGGTCGGCCGGGGTGCAGTCGCGGACCACGACCCCGTTCGTCGCATATGCTGTCGTCATGTCTCACATCGTAGACGACGAGCCGGGCCTCGCGGAACGTGCCCTCGGCGAGCGCCTCCAACGCCTACGCACAGAACGCAAGTGGAGCCTCACCGAACTCGCCGAGGAGTCCGGTGTCTCCCGCGCGATGATCAACCGCGTCGAGCGCGGGGTGTCGAGCCCCACCGCGACGATCCTCGGCCGGCTCTCCGGCGCCTTCGGCCTGACGATCTCGCAGCTCCTCGACGAGGCCCTCGAACACGAGGTGCCCAGGGCGACCGACCCCGACGACGCACGTGGCATCCAACGCGGCGCGACCGCGGAGTCCTGGACCGATCCCGACACCGGGTACCGCCGCCGTCCGGTCTCGAGTGCGGCGTTCCCCGCGGACGTCACCGAGGTGCGCCTCCCGGCCGGCCGCGAAGTGGCCTACCCGGCGTCCGCCTACGCGTTCCTGCGGCACTGCATCTGGGTGGTCGACGGCGTGCTCGAGCTCGTCGTCGGCGGCGAGCCGACGCGGCTCGCCGCGGGCGACCGGATCGAGCTCGGTGACCCCGCCGACGTGGTCTACCGGAACCCGGGCGAGGTGCCCACGCGGTACGTCGTCGTGGTGGTCCGGGGGCAGTAGCCGCAGGAATAGGATCGGTTCCATGCGCATCCACCTCGGAACGGACCACGCCGGCCTCGAGTTCAACCAGACCCTCGCAACGCACCTGACCGAAGCCGGGCACGAGGTCGTGGACCACGGACCGACCGAGTACGACGCGCTCGACGACTACCCCTCGTTCTGCATCAACGCCGCGCACGCCGTGGTGCAGGACCAGCGTGCCGGCGTCCAGGCGCTCGGCGTCGTGTTCGGCGGTTCCGGCAACGGCGAGCAGATCGCCGCGAACAAGGTCGAGGGCGTCCGCGCAGCGCTCGTCTGGAACGAGTCGACCGCACTCCTCGCACGCCAGCACAACGACGCGAACGTCATCTCGATCGGTGCCCGCCAGCACACCGAGGACGAAGCGATCCGCTTCGTCGACCTGTTCATCGCCGAGCCGTTCTCGGGCGAGGAGCGTCACACACGCCGCATCGCGCAGCTGGCCGAGTACGAGCAGACGGGGCACATCGCCGGCAAGCAGATCGACGGCTCGGCCGAGTAGACAGGTCCCATGCCCGAGGGTCACTCCGTCCACCGAATCGCCAACCAGTTCACCCGGCACTTCGTCGGCAAGCGCTGCGAGGTGTCCAGTCCGCAGGGGCGGTTCGCCGCCGGGGCCGCCCAGCTCGACGGCAAGCGGATGATCGCCGCCCGTGCCGTGGCGAAGCAGATGTTCCTCGAGTTCGAGGGCGACCTGTTCCTCCGCGTCCACCTCGGCCTCTACGGCGCGTGGGACTTCGCGGGGGTGATCTCCACCGCCGAGGCGCTGTCGGACGACGACGACCGCGAGGAGTCGCTCACCTCCATCGGTGCTCCACGCCTGGCCCGCTACCGGATGGCCGAGCAGGAGAAGGTCGAGGACCCGATCGAGTCCTTCCCGCCGGACCCCGTCGGCCAGGTGCGGGTCCGGATCCTGACCGAGGACACCGTCGCCGACCTGCGCGGCCCGACGGCCGGCGTGGTGGAGACCCCGGCCGAGGTGCAGCGTGCCCTCGACAAGCTCGGCCCCGACCCGATGAACGACGACGGTCCCGAAGCCGAGGAGACCTTCGTCGACAACGTCCGGAAGCGGAACGTCGCCATCGGCCAGCTGCTCATGGACCAGTCCGTGGTGAGCGGCATCGGCAACATCTACCGGGCCGAACTGCTGTTCCGGCAGCGCATCGACCCGTACAAGGTCGGCAAGAAGATCACCGTCAAGCAGGCGAAGGCGCTGTGGGCGGACTGGTCGAAGCTGCTGCACGACGGCGTCCGTGACGGCCTGATGATGACGATGGACGGCCTGTCCGACGCCGAGTACAAGAAGGCACAGCGGTCGCGGAAGGACCGGCACTGGGTGTACCACCGCCAGGGTGAGCCCTGCCGGGTGTGCGGCACCGAGATCCGGATGGCCGACATGGCCGGCCGGAAGCTCTACTGGTGCCCGAAGGACCAGAAGTAGCGCGCTTCAGAGTTCGCAGTACGTGAAGCGCCCGGCGATCGCGGTCGCGAGCACCCGCATCGACCGCAACGAGGACGACGACGCTGCCAGCGGGTCCGACCCGACGAGCACCAGGTCTGCGACGTCACCGACCGCGACGCTGACTCGACCGTCCGTCGAGCCCTGCCACGCGGCGAGCGCGGAGAGCCGTTCGGCGGGGTGCCACGGGTCGCGGCCGTCCCGGTCGCGTCCGACCGCCGCGGCCATCGAGATCCACGGGTCGAGCGGCGCGACGGGGGCGTCCGACCCGAGCAGCAGCCGGGCACCGGCTCGGGCGAGCGACGCGAACGCGAAGGCGCGGTCGGTGCGGCCCGCCCAGTGCCGGTCGGCGATGTCGCGGTCGTCCATGGCGTGCTCGGGCTGCACCGAGGCGGCCACCCCGAGCCGCGCGAACCGGTCGACGTCGGTGTCGACGAGCAGTTGCGCGTGCTCGATGGTGCCGCGGGCGCCGACGGCTTCGAAGACGTCGAGCGCGAGGGTGTTCGCCCGGTCGCCGATGGCGTGGATCGCGGGCACGAGTCCGGCGTCGACGGCTCGGCGGGTGATGGCCACGAGGTCGTCGAACTCCCACGCCAGCACGCCGGACCCGTCGGTCATGGCTGCGGTCCGGGTGCCGAGCGAGCCGTCGGTGACGACCTTGAACGGCCCCATCGTGAGGAGGCCCCGGGTCCGGTCGACGACGTCGCCGGTGCGGAGTCCGCGGTCGATCACGGCGTCGAGTTCCGCCGGGTAGACGCCCGACGACACCCGGAGCGCGTCGGTGCCGGCGTGGATCCGGCGCGCCCAGCGGTCGAGGCCGAAGCGCATCTCGAGGTCGACGATGCCCGTCACACCGCGCGCGGCAGCGGCCTCCACCGCGTCGGCGACGTACCCGTCGAGCAGGTCGTCCGGCACCTGCGAGAGCGCGCCGGTCACGTCGAAGGCGTCCTGCTCCCGCAGGATCCCGTCGTCACCCGCTTCGAGCGGCCGGCCGACGACCCGTGCGAAGTGCGCGAGCGCGAGGGCGTTGCACCAGACGGCGTGCAGGTCACCGCTGATGACGACGGTCGGGAGGCCCGGTGCGGCCTGGTCGAGCAGTTCGCGTCGTGCGGGGGTCGGCCACAACCCGTCGCGGTAGCCGTGTCCGATCAGCACGCGGTCCGGCACCCCGGTCCGCGCGACCGCGGCGAGGAGGTCGGCGGTCGACTCCGCGGAGTCGCAGCCGGAGACGTCGACGCGGCGGCGCACCAGGGCCCACTGGTCGAAGTGCGTGTGGTGGTCGCGGAGGCCGGGGCCGAGCCAGGCGCCGGCGGCGTCGACGACCTCGGTGTCGGGGCCGGCGGGGTCGAGCGTGCCGGCCGGCGCGATCTCGGTGACCAGGCCGTCGGTGATGCGGACGTCGGCGGGGGCCCCGGAGGTGCCCACCCTGCGGACGGTGCGGAGCAGGATCTCGCTCATCGTTCCTCCAGACCGTGCGCCCGTGCCATCTCGTCGGCGAGCGCCGGCGACGCGTAGGGGCCGTCGCCGCGCAGGCCGGCGATGATGCGGTCGACGACCTCGGGTGCCTTGTTCTGGGAGAGCTTCGCGCGGGCGTCGAACCGGGTGACCCGGATCCGGATGCCGACGGTGCCCTTCGCCATCCGGCGTGCGGTCTCCTCGTCGATCTCGAGGGACACCGGCTCGGGCATGACGCGCTCGAAGTGGTCGACGAGCTCGCCGAGCACCCGGAAGTTCTCGTCGTCGGACAGCAGCTCCGGCGTGCCCCACAGGTGGGCGGTGACGTGGTTCCAGGTCGGCACGAACTGCTCCGGCGGGTACCAGGCGGGGGAGACGTAGCCGTGCGGACCCTGCACCACGACCAGGACCTCGTGGCGGCCGAGTTCGTGCGCGAGTTCGTCGGGGCGGCCGACGTGCGAGACGAGGACGATCGCGTCGTCGTCGATGTCGGCGTCGTCGTCCGGCCCGGGTGTCTCGAGCAGGAACGGGTAGTGCGACGCGACGATCCCGGCGTCGGTGTGCGACACGATCGTGGCCCACGGGTTGCCGGCGACGAGGCGCTTGACCTCGTCGACGTCCGTCATCAGGAAGTGGGGTGTGTGCCGCATGGTCCGAGCGTGGCACACGGCCCCGGTCGAGCGCGACACCTGTCGTTTCGCGAGTGTTTCAGAACGGTAAAAGTTTCAGAGTTCATTGAAAGAAGCATTGTGCCGGGTGCTCGAACGGGCCTAGCTTCACTCATCAACGACGACCCGAGGAGACCCCCATGCGACGCAGGACCATCGCCGCCCTGGCCACGGCAGCCACACTGGCGCTCGTGGTGACCGGCTGTTCGGCGAGCGGCACGGCCGACTCCGCCGGCGGATCGAGCCTGGTGTACGCCACCGGCGAGCCCGACCACCTGACGCCCGGACGACAGACCGTCGCGTTCGACCAAGTGCAGAGCCTGTTCGCACCGCTGACGCAGACCGACGCGAAGGGCGAGCTCCACGACGTCGCCGCGAAGAGCGTCGAGAGCGACGACGCCACCACGTGGACCATCACGCTCCGGGACGGCTGGACGTTCCAGAACGGCGAGGCCGTCACCCCGGAGAGCTACGTGAAGGCCTGGAACCACGTCGCCTACGGACCGAACGCGTGGGAGAACAGCGGGCAGCTCGCCGCGATCGTCGGGTACACGGACCTCAACCCGGCGAAGGGCACCCCGAAGACGAAGGAGATGTCGGGGCTCAAGGTCACCGGCAAGGACACCTTCACGGTCACGCTCACCCACGCCGACAGCCAGTTCCCGCTCCAGCTCAGCCAGGCCCAGACGGCGTTCTACCCGATGCCGTCCGCCGCGTACGACGACCTGAAGGCGTACGACAAGAAGCCGATCGGCAACGGCCCCTACGAGATGCAGTCGGCGTGGAAGGCGGACAAGGAGTTCACCGTCACCGCGTGGAAGGACTACGAGGGCACGAAGCCGGTCACCAAGGACGTCACGTTCCGGAGCTACTCCGACATGAACACCGCGTACACCGACGTCCTCGCGGGCAACGCCGACGTGCTGTTCCTGCCGACCGACAAGATGACGAGCGCGAAGGCCGACTTCGGTGACCGCCTGCACTCCTTCGACGCCCCGGGCATCGACTACCTCGGCTTCCCGCTCTGGGACGACCGCTACTCCGACCCCGACGTCCGACGCGCGATCTCGATGTCGATCGACCGCGACGAGGTGAACACCGCCATCTACGGCGGCCTGTACGATCCGGCCACCGCACTCACGCCCCCGTCGATGTCCGGCACGGAGGAGGGCATCTGCGGCGACGCGTGCGAGTTCGACCCCGCCGCGGCCAAGAAGCTCCTGGCGAAGTCCGGCGGCTTCGACGGGACGATCACGCTCGTCTACCCCGGCGGCAGCGGCCTCGACTCGCTCTACGAGGCGTACGCCAACCAGATCCGGCAGAACCTGGGCGTGGACACCGTCGCGAAGGCCACCACCGACTGGGCCTCGTACTACTCCGAGCTGACGGACAAGAAGGTCGCCGGCCCGCACTTCGGTCACTGGGGTGCGCTGTACATCAGCCAGCAGAACACCCTCCGTGCCCTGTTCACCCTGGCCGGCGGCTGCTCGCCCTGCACCGGGTACTACCAGTCCGACACCGTCGACGCGTTGCTGGCGAAGGCCGACTCGGCCGGCTCGCAGGACGAGGCGAACGAGTACTACACGAAGACGCAGGAGGCCGTGCTCGAGGACTTCCCCGTCGTCCCGACCTTCTTCGACAAGTACTCCTACGTGACGAGCGACAAGGTCACGAAGCTCCCCGCGGTCGCCGGCAGCCCGGTCGTCGCGCAGATCGCCGTGAAGTAGGGCACCGCATGGACCAGCGCACCATCCTCCGTCTGGCGGCCGAGGTCCCCGACCGCGACGGCTTCCCGCTCGTCGACGACCTGCACGCCCGGTTCGACGCGCTCGCCGCGGCCCACCCGGACCGGGTCACGGTCACCCGGATCGGCACGAGCCGGCTCGGTGAACCGCTGCACTCCTACCGGATCGGCACCGGGTCGCACGCCGCCGTCGTGGTCGGCGGCGTGCACCCGAACGAACCGATCGGTTCGTGGACGGCCCTGCACCTCGCCGAGACGATGCTCACCGACGACGACGCCCGTGCACTCGACGTCACCTGGCACATCGTCCCGACGATCGACCCGGACGGCATGCGGCTCAACGAGGCGTGGTTCCACGACCCGCACGACCGGGTGTTCTACTCGAGGCACTTCTACCGCCCGGCACCGGACAGCCAGGTGGAGTGGACGTTCCCGAACAGCCACAAGTCGGTGTACTTCGACCAGGTGCTGCCGGAGACGCTCGCGTTCATGCGGCTCATCGACGACACCGAGCCGGACCTGCTGGTGTCGCTGCACAACGGCGAGATGGGCGGGGTCTACTACTACCTGTCCGAGGACCTGCCCGACGTCGTCGACACCCTGCACGCGGTCCCCGCCGCGCTCGGGCTCCCGCTCGACACCGGGGAGCCCGAGTCACCGTTCCTGCGCGAACTCGCCCCTGCGGTGTTCGCGATGGACGGGATCGAGACCGCGTACGACTACCTCGAAGGACTCGGGGTCGACCCGGGCGAGCACATCCACGGGGCGTCGAGCGCGGCGTGGGCGATGCGGCACGGGGCACTGTGCATGGTCGCCGAACTGCCGTACTGGAGCCACCCGGACGCCGACGACCAGACCTCGACCGACGAGTCGTACGCCGACCTGCTCCGGCGCTGCTCCGCCGAGCTCGGTGCCTCGGGCGAGGAACTCCAGCAGCTGTTCGACGAGGCGTCGCCGATGCTGTCGATCGAGTCGCCGTTCCTCGAGGCGTCGCGGGCCTTCGTGCCGATGCTCGCCAGCACGGCGGACACCGACCGCCGCCGGGCCGACCGCGAGCCGGCCGACCGGCGGGCCACCGTCGCGGAGCGCTTCGGCTGCGAGGACCTGGTCCGCTGCTTCCGGCTGCGCTACGGCGGCATGCTGCTCCGCGCGTTCGAGGCGGAGACCACCGCCGGCACGGCGTCCGCGCCGCTCCGGCGGCTCCGCGACCGCCTGGCGGAGCGCTACGCGCACTGGCAGGCGGACGCCGCCACCGAGGCGGACCCGATCCCGGTGCGGAAACTGGTGGGGGTGCAGTACGGGGCGATCCTCGCCTGCGCGAGCCACGTGGCGGACCCGACCCGGGCCTCTCCCCACCGGCACGGCCCGTCCGCCGCTGGCGCGTCGGCCGGGAACCGGCGGCGTGGGCCCAGTCCGGTGTCGGCGGCCGTGTCGGGAGGCGCGTGATGCGTCCGACGCTCGCCGTCGGTCGTCGGCTCGGCGGCCTGGCCATCGTGTTCCTCGGGGTGACGTTCCTCATCTACGCGATGACGTTCGCGCTGCCGGGCGACCCCATCCGGGCGCTCGGCGGCGACCGGCCGCTCAGCGACGCGGTCGTCCGCACGCTCCGGGCCGAGTACCACCTGGACCAGCCGCTCTGGCTGCAGTACGTGCAGTACCTCGGCGGGCTGTTCCGCGGCGACTTCGGCACCGACTTCAACGGGCAGTCCGTCGGCGAGCAGATGGCCTCGCGGTGGCCCGTCACGATCACCCTGGCGCTCACCGCCTGGGCGCTCGAGATCGTCCTGGGCATCGGGCTCGGGGTGCTCTCCGCCCTGAAGCGCGGCACCGCCCTCGACAAGACGATCCTGGTCGGCACCATCGTCGTGGGCGCGATCCCCGTGTTCGTCCTCGGCGTCGCCCTGCAACTGGTGTTCTCGGTGCGGCTGCACTGGTTCCCGGTCGCCGGCGTCACCGCGGGCTGGCCGACGGCGTACATCCTGCCGGCGTTCGTCATCGCGCTGTTCGGCCTCGCCGCGGTGTCCCGGCTCACCCGCACCTCGATGATCGAGACCCTCGACGCCGACTACGTCCGCACCGCACGGGCCAAGGGGCTCACGCCCGGTCGGATCGTCGGCGTGCACGTGATGCGGAACTCGCTCATCCCCACCGCCACCTACCTGGCGACCGACCTCGGGTACCTGATGGGCGGCACGGTGATCATCGAGGGCATCTTCAACCTGCCCGGCGTCGGCAACCTGCTGTTCCAGGGCATCCGGTCGCACGAAGGCGCGGTCGTCGTCGGCATCTCGACCGCGCTCATCCTGGTGTTCCTCGTCACGAGCGTGCTCGTCGACCTGCTGCACGCCGCCCTCGACCCCCGCGTCCGGACCGGAGCAGCCGCATGACCACCTCAGCGCTCAGCGCCACCGTCGAACCCGTCGTCGGCGGTCGCCGCCGACCCCTGCTGGCCGCGGCCCGGACCCCCGGCTTCTGGGTCCCCGCCTCGGTCCTGGTCGTCGTGCTGCTCGTCGCGTCGTTCCCGCAGCTGTTCGCCGGACTGTTCGGCCACGGCGACCCCCGGGTGTGCGACCTCGGGCAGAGCGGCGCGTCGCCGACCAGCGGGCACCCGTTCGGCTTCGACCTGCAGGGCTGCGACGTGTACGCCAACGTCGTGTACGGCACCCGGTCGTCGATCGCCGTCGCGGTGCTCACCACCGTGCTCGCCGGCATGGTGGCCGTCGTCGTCGGGACGATCGCCGGCATGGTCGGCGGGTGGGTCGACGCCGTCCTCGCCCGCCTGACCGACGTGTTCCTCGGCTTCCCGTTCCTGCTCGGCGCCGTCGTGGTGCTCAACAGCGTGGGGGAGCGGTCCGTGCTGACGGTGTCGCTCGTGCTCGCGCTGTTCGGGTGGCCGACGATGGCCCGGCTCGTGCGGTCGAGCGTCCGCAGCGTGCGGAACGCCGAGTTCGTGCTCGCCGCCCGCACGATGGGGCTGTCCACCTGGCGGATCACCACCCGGTACGTGCTGCCGTCGTCGATCTCGCCGCTGCTCGTGCTCGCGACCATCACCGTCGGCGGGGTCATCGTTTCCGAGTCGTCGCTGACCTACCTCGGCATCGGGCTCGAGAGCCCGGCGATCTCGTGGGGGCTGCAGCTCTCCGCCGCGACGTCGCAGTTCCTCCGCGCCCCGCACATGCTCATCGCACCCGCGGCGTTCCTCGCCGTCACGGTGCTGTCCGTCATCGCGCTCGGCGACACGCTGCGCGCCGCGCTCGACCCGCGTCGGCGCTGACCTGCACGGCGCGCGCCGCGTCGCGGCGGGCACCATCGCGGCCGACGCGCCAGACTCGAACCACCGCCCTTCGAAAGGACCACCGTGACCGACACCCTCTCCGCGTACCGGAAGACCCTGCCCTACGTCCACGAGTGGGTGTCGTACAAGGTCTGGCAGCTGCGGGTGCCGGGCGTGCAGGTCGCCATCGGGTTCGGCGGCGAGGTGCTGTTCGACGAGGCCTGGGGCTACGCCGACGTCGAAGCCGGGCGCCGCCTGACCACCACCGACCTGTTCCGCATCGCCTCGCACTCGAAGACCTTCACCGCGACGGCACTGCTCCAGCTCGCCGAGCGTGGGTCGCTCCGGCTCGACGACACCGTCGGCACGTACATCCCGGCGCTGGTCGACGGCGGATCTCCGCTCGCCGACGCCACGATCCGTGAGCTCATGGAGATGGGCGCCGGGGTCATCCGCGACGGCCACGACGGCGACTACTGGTCGCTCCTGCGCCCGTTCCCCGACGAGCAGGAACTGTTGGCACTCGTGCTCGACCGCGGGCAGAAGGTCCCCACCGGGTCGTCGTTCAACTACTCGAACCTCGGCTACTCGCTGCTCGGGCTCGTCATCGCCGCGGTCTCCGGCCGGTCCTACAACGACTTCGTCCGCGAGTCGATCACCGAACCCCTGGGCCTGCGGAACACCGGCCCGGACTGGGACCCCACGCGCGCCGACGACTTCGTGGTCGGCTACACCGGGTTCCACACCGCGCGGCAGCGGCAGCGCATCGACCACGTGGACACCCACGCCATGGCCGCCGCCACCGGGTTCCACGGCACCGCCTCCGACCTGGTCAAGTACTTCTCGCAGCACGTCATCGGGGCCGGCAGCCTGCTCGACGACCACTCGAAGCGACTCGCGCAGCGCAAGGCCTGGAGCGCCACCGACGACCCGGCCGCCCGCGGCTACGGCGCCGGGTTCATCGTCGACCGCATCGGCGGCCGCGAGGTCCGCGGTCACTCCGGCGGGTTCCCCGGGCACATCACGCAGTCGCTGTTCGACCCGGCATCCGGACTCGTCGTGTCCGTGCTGACGAGCGCCGCCGCCGGTCCCGCCACCCTCATCGCCACCGCCATCGTGCAGATGCTCGACGCCGCGGCGGACACGTCCGCGCCCGGCACCCCCGTGCCCGACGACGTCGACACCACCGCCTACACCGGCCGCTTCGCCAACCCGTGGGGCGTCAGCGACATCGCCCGGATCGGCGACCGGCTCGTCGAGGTCGACCCGTCCGGACCGGAACCGCTCGACACCCCCACCCGACTCGAGGTCGTCGACGCGGACACGCTCCGGATGACGCACGGCAACCGCTTCGGCTCGATCGACGAGGACATCACCTTCACGCGCGACGCCGACCGTACCGTCCGGTCGATCCGCGCCGGTGGTGGCATGACCGAGGAACCCTGGGCGATCCCGACCGAGTCGCCCGAGGTCGCGGCGGGGCTGGCACCGTGAGCGACGTCGACGGTCGGGGCGACGGTGCCGGGCACGACGACGGTGCCCGGCGCGACGACGTCGTGCTCGAACCCGAGCGTCAGGCGTTCGTCGAGGAGTTCGCCCTCATGCTGAACGACGGTGCGGGCATGGCGCTCACCGACGCCCGCGTGCTCGGCTACCTCATGATGACCCGCGCGCCGCACTCGTCGTCCGCCGATCTCCAACGCGCCCTCGGCGCCAGCTCGGGCTCGGTCTCGATGGCCACCAGACGGCTCGTCGACTCCGGGTTCGTGAAGCGGCAGATCGTCGCCGGCGAACGCAGCCACTACTTCCGCGCCGAGGCCGACGTCTGGGGCTCCTGGCTCGCCGGCGAACGGAAGTACCTCGACCGGCAGCGCGACATCATCGGACACGGCCTGGCCGTCGTCGAGCACGCCGGCCGCACCGGGGCGGGCGACGTCGACGCCGAGGTCCGCGAGCGCCTGCTCAACGGCCGCGACTACATGCAGTGGTTGCGGGGCCACCACCACAAGATGCTCGAGGACTGGGAGGCGTTCAAGGCCGCCCGCGACCGCACCGACCGCTCGGAGACCCCATGACCGACGTCCTGACCGTCGACCACCTGTCCGTGACCTTCGACGTCGACGGCGCCGAGGTCCGCGCGGTCGACGACGCCTCGTTCACGGTCGGCCGCGGCGAGGTCGTCGCCGTCGTCGGGGAGTCCGGATCCGGCAAGAGCATGACGGCGATGACGGCGATGGGGATCGCCCCGGACGGGGCGCGGTCCTCCGGCAGCATCCGGCTCGGCGACCTCGAGGTGCTCGGCACCGACGAACGCACCCTGCGCGGGGTCCGCGGCCGCAGCGTGTCGATGATCTTCCAGGACCCGTCGGCCGCGCTCAACCCCGTGTTCACGGTCGGGTTCCAGCTGGCCGAGGCCGTCCGCCGCGCCGACGCCTCGCACGACCGCGCCGCCGTCCGCGAGCGGTCGCTCGAACTCCTGCGTGCCGTCGAGGTGCCGGAACCCGAACGCCGGCTCGGCCAGTACCCGCACGAGCTCTCCGGCGGACAGGCGCAGCGGGTGATGATCGCGATGGCGCTCGCCGCCGACCCCGACCTGCTCATCGCCGACGAGCCGACGACCGCACTCGACGTCACGGTGCAGGCCGAGGTGCTCGACGTCCTGCGTGCGCTGCGGGAACGCACCGGCACCGCGATCCTCCTCATCACCCACGACATGGGCGTCGTCGCCGACATCGCCGACCGCGTGGTCGTCATGCGCCGCGGTCGCGTCGTCGAGACGGGCACCGTCGCCGCGGTCTTCGCCGCACCATCCGCCGACTACACCCGTGACCTGCTCGCTGCGGTCCCACGCATGGGCACCGAGGTCGGCCGGGAGGCGCGGGTCGACCCCGTCACGGAGGCCCCGTCGGTCGTCCTCGACGTCCGGCACCTCGTGGTCGAGTACGGCGGTGCACTGCGCGGGCGGTTCCGCGCGGTCGACGACGTGTCGTTCACGGTCGGTCGCGGTGAGATCGTCGGACTCGTGGGCGAGTCTGGCAGCGGCAAGACCACCATCGGCCGCGCCGCCGTGGGGCTCGCACCGATCACGTCCGGTTCGGTCGTCGTCGAGGGCACCGACGTGGCGGTCGCCCGGCGAGCAGCTCGTCGCGAGATGCGGCGACACGTCGGCGTGGTCTTCCAGAACCCGCTCCGGTCGCTCAACCCGCGCTACACGGTCGGACAGACCGTCGCCGAGCCGCTCCGGCAGATCCTGCGCCTGCCGTCTGCCCAGATCGACGAACGGGTGGACCGGCTCCTCGCCGACGTCGGCCTGGACGGCGGGTACCGCGAGCGCTTCCCGCACGAGCTCTCCGGCGGACAACGGCAGCGCGTCGCGATCGCCCGCGCCGTCGCGCTCGACCCCGCACTGCTCATCGCCGACGAGCCGACGAGCGCCCTCGACGTCTCGGTGCAGGCGCGGGTGCTCGACGTCTTCCGTGAGCTGCAGGAACGCCTCGGCTTCGCGTGCCTGTTCGTCACCCACGACCTGGCCGTGGTCGACACGCTGTGCGACCGGGTCGTCGTGCTGCACGGCGGGAAGGTCGCCGAGCAGGGGAGTCGTGACGCCATCCTTCGGTCGCCGCAGGACCCCTACACGCGTCGACTCATCCAAGCCGCGCCGGTGCCGGACCCGGACGAGCAGGCAGTGCGCCGATCCGAGCGCCTGGCGGCACGGGCCGGCTGAGGGGCGCTCGCCGGCCCTGCGGCCCTGTGGCCCTGCGGCCTCAGCGGCCCTGTGGCCCTGCGGCTTCAGCGTCGTTGCGGAGTCAGCGCACCTCGGCCGAGGCCCAGAGCGCGTTCACGCCCCGGCCCACCGGACGCAGGAGCGGGACGGCGACGAGCACCGTCGCCGCCAGGTAGGCCACGGTCTGCAGCAGCCCCGGGACGGAGAACGTGATGCCGAGTGCTTCCTGCGGCAGCGCCGTCAGGAGCACCGTGTTCGACAGCAGCGCGGCGACGAACCACAGCGACGCCGCCACGGCGACGACCCAGCCGAAGGCCCGCTGCACGCCGTCCTCGTTCCGGACGGTCAGCACGCCGAACGCCACGAGTGCACCCTGCGCGACGACGACGAGCACCGCGGTGGCCCAGCCCGGCGCCGGCCACAGGAGCGCGAACGCCAGGACCGACACCGCGAACGCGAGCGCCCGGCGGTCCCGAGCGCGCACCGCGGCGACGAGCACGACCGCACCCGCCAGCCCGGCGAGCGCCGTGGCGACGAGGAGCAGTCCGTTCGGCAGGTCCCACGGCGCGAGCCAGATCGTCCCCACCAGTCCGCGCGCCCCGAACACGACCGCTGCGACGACCGCCGCGGCCGAGACCACCCGAACCCCCGTGATGTCCTGCACACCCGGACACTACTCCCGCACCCGTCACGCCGCGATGGTGCCCCGGTAGTCGGCGGAACGGGGGGATAACCCCACCCGGGGTGGGGAGGGGGCAGGATGGGGGAACGGCCCCGTGATCGCGAGGCTGGAGTCATGACCGACACCGACCGCCTCGACCAGGCGCGAACCGTCCCGCTGGACGACGTCACGCCCTCGCCCGACCAGGCCCAGACCGTCCCGCTGGGCGACTCCGTCCCACCTGGAGCCACCAAGCCGATGCCGCAGTACCCGCGACAGCACGACCAGCAGACGCCGCCGGCGTCGTGGGGAGCGACCCCGCCGAACGGATCGGAGCCGGGGGGCGGTCGTGGCGGCAGTGCGGGCTCCGGCATGACCGCCGGCGCGTTCTACCGCGAGTCGTGGAAGCGCCTGCCGCGCGACTTCGGCTACATGGCCCTGACCGGGGTGCTGCTCTGCACGCTCTACTTCGCGTTCCCCGCGGCGATCTTCGGCGGAGGCTTCCGCGACCTGTTCAACCCGTTCGTGCTGCTGATGTTCTTCATCGCACTGTTCGTGGCGCGGTGGCTCGGACAGTTCGAGAAGCTCCGCATCGGATGGGCAGACCGGCGTCCGATCCGCCCGGTGGACTGGACGCCCCGCTGGCAGCAGAACTGGTGGACGCGCACCGGCTCCGCGGTCGCCAACCCGCACTACTGGCTCTACCTGCTGCACGCAGCGGTCGTGTACCCGCTCGTCGCGCTCTTCACCGTGGGCGCCGGCGTCCTGCTGCTCGCCGGGTTCCTCTGGCCCGTCGGACTCGCGGTGGTCGCGTTCGCGAACGGCCTGAGTGCGCAGTACTTCGGGTGGGACATGACCTCCGTCGTCGGGTTCGGGTTCCTCGGACTGCTGTCGATGGCCGCCTCGGTCGTGCTGTTCCCGCTCTGGGCCCGTGGATCGGTCATCGCGCACTACTGGGTGGACTTCGGCCTGCTCGGCGGGTTCCGTGCCGAGCAGCTCGAGCAGCGCGTCGCCGGACTCCAGGCCTCCCGTGCCGGTGCGGTGACCGCCGAGGGCCAGGCCCTGCGCCAGATCGAGCGCGACCTGCACGACGGCCCCCAGCAGCGCCTGGTGCGGCTCCGGATGGACCTGTCGGCAGCGGAACGCGCGTTCGAGAAGGACCCGCAGAAGGCGAAGCAGCTCATCGGCGAGGCCTCCGAGCACGCGCAGGACGCCCTCGACGAGCTGCGTGCGCTCTCCCGCGGGTTCGCCCCGCCGATCCTGCTCGACCGCGGGCTCGTGGCGGCCCTCGAGGCACTCGTCGCCCGCACCCCGATCCCGGTCGGCCTCGACGTCCGCCTGCCCGAGGGCCTCGAGCTCGCGACGGAGATCCAGCGCAACGTGTACTTCACGGTGAGCGAGCTCCTGACGAACACCATGAAGCACGCCGGTGCCACGACCGCCGGGGTGTACCTCGGTCTCGTGGTCGACGCCTCCGGGCTCTGGTACCTGACCGTCAGCGTGACCGACGACGGCCGCGGCGGAGCACGACCCCAGCAGGGCCACGGCATCGAGGGCCTGATCGGCCGGATGCGCGCACTCGACGGCGACCTGGTCGTCGCGAGCCCCGAGGGCGGCCCGACCGAGGCCACGGCGCGGATCCCGCTCGGAGCCCTGAACGGCGTCCCCACGACGGCGAACCCGCGGTCGTGACCCCACGGGAGCGCCCGCGCTCCCACTAGGCTGGTCGGCATGACAGACGGCCCGGATGCAGCACGCATCCGGGCCGTCGTCGTCGACGACGCCGTCCTGCTGCGCGAGGGCCTGGCCCGCGTGCTCGACGAAGCCGGCATCGACGTCATCGGCCAGTACGCCGACGCCCGTGCGTTCCTCGCGACGCTGCCCGACGGCGCTCCCGACGTCGTCGTCATGGACGTCCGGATGCCGCCGACCTTCACCGACGAAGGCGTCCGCGCAGCCGTCGAGACCCGCCGGATCGCCCCGCGCACCGGGGTCCTGCTCCTCTCGCAGTACGTCGAGGCCACCTACGCCGAAGACGTCCTCGCCGCCGGTGCGACGGGCATCGGCTACCTGCTCAAGGACCGCGTCACCCGGCTCGAGGAGATCGACGACGCCGTGCGCAGGATCGCCGCCGGCGGCACCGTGCTCGACCCCGAGGTCGTCACGCAGCTGATGAGCCGGCGGCGCGACCCGCTCGCCGCGCTCACCCCGCGCGAACGCGACGTGCTCGGCCTGATGGCCGAGGGTCGCACGAACGCGGCCATCGCCCGCGCCCTCGTCATCGGCACCGGCGCCGTCGAGAAGCACGTGTCGAGCATCTTCGGCAAGCTCGCGCTCGAGGACACCGGCGAGGACCACCGCCGCGTCCTCGCCGTGCTCGCCTACCTCGGATGAGCCGGTCCCGCGGATGAACCAGGCCCGCGGCACCGACCGGATCCCGGCTCCGCTGCTCGCCCTCACCGCGATGGTGTCCGTCCAGCTCGGTGCCGCGATCGCGAAGACCCACTTCGACGACGTCGGCGCGGTCGGGGCCGCGACGCTCCGGCTCGTCATCGGCGCGGTGGTGCTCGCGCTGGTCGTCCGTCCTCGCGTCCGGCACTGGACGCGCGCGCAGTGGCTCGGCGCGGTCGGCCTCGGGCTGGCGCTCGGCGGGATGAACGTCTTCATCTACCTGGCCTTCGCGACCATCCCGATCGGTGTCGCGGTGACGATCGAGTTCCTCGGCCCGCTCGCTCTGTCCCTCGTGCACACCCGACGGTGGCGGGATGCGCTCTGGGCCGCGCTGGCGCTCGCCGGCGTCGTGCTGCTCGGGGTCGGCCCGAGCGCCGTGACCGAGGTCGGCGGCGTCGTCTGGGCCGTGCTCGCGGCGGCGTGCTGGGCGGGCTACATCGTGATGAACCGGCACGTCGGCGCCGCGATCCCGGGTGTCGACGGCCTGGTGGTGTCGATGGTGGTCGCGATGCTCGTGTCGCTGCCGTTCGGGTTGCCGTCCGCGATCGACGGCGTGGTCCGCGAACCCGTGCTCCTGCTCGTCTTCGGCGCGGTCGCGGTGCTGTCGAGCGTGCTGCCCTACGCCCTCGAGATGCTGGCGTTGCGGCGGATGCCGACGCGGGTGTTCGGCGTGCTGCAGAGTCTCGGCCCGGCGATCGCCGCGCTGGCCGGCCTCGTCGTGCTCAGCGAGGGGCTGTCCGTGCTCGAGACGGTGGCGCTGGTGTGCGTCACCGCTGCGAGCGTCGGCGTCACGCTGTCCGCGCGCCGCCGACGCCGCTGAACGACCGTCTACTCGTCGCCGAGGAAGTCGGCGTACGTGGGTTCCGTGTGCTCGCCCGACAACAGGGCCGGATCGTTGACCCGGGCCTCGACGTAGGCGCTGATGACCTCGGGCGGGGTGAGCACGTGGGCGACCCAGGACGGCACCGCGGTGTTCTTCATGGTGCCTCCTCTTCCGTCGGGGTACTCGACCGAATGCCTTGACCAGTGAGTTACTCGCCGAACCGGTGTTCGATAAACGATCCTCGGGGTCTGGCCGGAAGTCAACGCGCTGCGTTCTGCGGACTCCGGACGGCGCGTTCCGCCTGGTCGGCGCGCAGGGTGCGGTGCTTCACGGCGGACCGCCACACCCACGCGTCCGCCTGCTGTCCGAACTGCGCCCACTCGACCATGACGGCATCGCGGGTCCAGCTCTTGGCGAAGGCCTTCACCCGGACGTGGAAGGTCGGGAACTGGATCCACGCCCAGACCGGCACGGGGGTGACGGCGTGGCAGACGTCGGGCCCACGGGCGTCCTCGGACAGCGAGTAGGCGCGCGGACGTTCGACCTCCGGGTGTTCCGGGGGCTGCCACCGGTTCTCGCGACGCCGTCCCACGACGGTATTCGAACGTGTGTTCGAACGCGAGTCAAGTCCGCCGCGCGCCGTGGACCTCGGCCGGACGCCCGCTGGGCGTGTCGTCGTGGAACGCCAGGAGTGCTGGAGCGGCGTATCAGGACCCCGCGCGTGCCGTCGATTCCCGGACACTGAGGGTCAGTGGCGGCCCGGGGCGTGACGGCAACGGGGCATCGGCGTCGATCTGTGCGCGCAGGAGTGTCGCCGCGCGCTGCCCGAGCTCCACGGTGTCGCGGGTCAGCGAGGTGATGGACGGTCTGACGAGCTGGATCATCGCCGAGTCGTCGAACGACACTATCGAGACGTCGGTCGGCACGGCGACGCCCATCTCGCTCGCGACCCCGAGCCCGGCGACCGCCAGGACGTCATTGTCGTACACGATCGCCGTCGGCCGACTGGTGCGGGACAGCAGGGTCCGGGTCGCACTCGCGCCGGCCTCGGCCGAGTAGTCGGTCGGGATCGACACGGCGTCCGCGAGCCCCTCGGCCGCCGCGAACGCCCGGACGCGTCCGATCCGCATGGCGGTGTGCTCGAACTCGGGGCGCCCGGCGACGTGCGCGATCCGCCGGTGCCCGAGCGCGTGCAGGTACCGCAGGACCGTGTCGGTCGCGTCGCCGTCGTCGATCCACACGCTCGGTGCGGAGCCCTCGGGTGAGGGGTGGGAGCCGACGACGACCGTGGGCATGCCGAGTTCGGCGAGCAGGGCGAGCCGGTCGTCGTCGCGCCGCGGGTCGATGACGACGACGCCGTCGACCCGGTGCCCGCGCCACCACGCCCGGTAGGTCTCGAGTTCCTCGGCCGCGTCGCGCGCCACGAGCAGGTTCATCCCGACGTGGGTGCCGGCGAGCCCGAGCTGGATGCCGGAGATCAGGTCGCCGAAGAACGACTCGGTGCCGAGTGTGCGGGCCGGCCGGTTCAGCACGAAGCCGATCGAGCCGGCCTTCGCACCGCCCAGGGCGCGTGCTGCGGTGTGCGGTTGCCAGTCGAGTTCGCGAGCGATCGCGCGGACGCGTTCGCGGGTCTCGTCGGACACGCCGGGGCGGTCGTTGAGGGCGAACGAGACCGCGCTGACGGACACGCCGGCACGCGCGGCGATGTCGGAGATCGTCGTTCGACGGTTCGTGGCCACGGGCTTGACTATAGCGTTTTAGTCCTCCATAGTCACTGCCACAAGCGGGTTCAGGGACAGGAACTGAACCGGTTCAGCAGGATGACCGAGCAGGATGACGAGGGAGTCAGACGCCATGAGGACCACCACACGTGCGACGAGGAGCCGCGCCGCAGCGCTGCTCGCAGGAGCTGCCGCCACGGCACTCGTCCTGACCGGCTGCTCGAGCGGCGGCAACGCGGCCGACACCGGCAGCGGGGAGATCAGCGGGTCGATCACGCTCCAGACGTGGGCGCTCACGCCGACGTACACGGGCTACCTGAACGGGGTGATCGCCGACTTCGAGAAGGCCCACCCCGACGCGAAGGTCAAGCTGCAGGACCAGCCGGGCGACGGCTACGCCGACAAGGTGCTCAGCCAGGCATCGTCGAACTCGCTGCCCGACGTCATCAACCTGCCGCCGGACATCGCCCTGCCGCTCGCGAAGCGCGGGTTCCTGCAGGACGTCGCGAAGGACGACACCAAGCTCGCGAGCACCTACGTCTCCGGCGCCCTGGACTCGTACGAGTACAAGGGCGTGGACGGCACGTTCGGCTACCCCTGGTACCTCAACACCGACGTCGACTACTGGAACGCGACGATGTTCGCGAAGTGCGGCCTCGACGCGAAGAACCCGCCGAAGACCACCGACGAGCTGTTCACGCAGGCGAAGACCATGCACGAGAACTGCCCGACCGACTACCTGATGAGCCGGAAGCCCGGCCTCGGCGACTTCACCCTGGCCGGCGTGAAGGTCCTCAACGCGGACGGCACGAAGTTCACCTTCGCCGACTCGTCGAAGGCCGCCGACCTGATCGAGCGCTACACGGACGCGTACCAGGACGGCTACATGCCCTCGAACGTGCTGAACAGCGACTACCTCGGCAACTCGACGCTGTTCACGCAGCAGAAGGTCGCCTGGACCACGGGCGGCGCCACCTCGCTCGCCGACTTCGAGAAGAACAACCCGTCGCTCAAGGGAAAGGTCACCGTCAGCCCGGCCCTCGACACCCCGCCGCTGTACGTGCAGGGCCTGTCGGTGTCGGCCAAGTCGAAGCACCTCGCCACCGCCGAGGCGTTCGCGAAGTTCATGACGAACGCGGAGAACCAAGAAGCGTTCGCGCACAAGGTCAACATCTTCCCGTCGACCACGTCGTCGCAGTCCGACCCGTACTTCTCGAAGGACGACGGCACCGTCAACGGCGAGGCCCGTGTCCTGGCGAACGAGGCCCTGAAGACCGCGAAGGTCCTCAACCCGGTCGAGGCGAACTCCGCGATGACGGACTTCCTCGACCAGCAGATCGCCCTCGCCATGAAGGGCCAGGTCGCGCCGGAGAAGGCGCTGCAGACCGCCCAGACCAAGATGAACAGCCTGCTGGCCAACGGCTGATGCGCGCCAACCGCTGGTTCACGCCCTGGCTGCTCGTCCTGCCGGCCCTCGTCTGGCTCGTCGCGTTCAGCCTCTGGCCGTCGATCAACACCGTCCGGCTGTCGTTCACGAACGCCAGCCCGCTGGGGGGCGTGAGCCAGTGGGTGGGGCTCAAGAACTTCGAGACCCTGCTCGCCGACCCGCAGGTGTGGGAAGCGCTGCTCAACAGCGTCATCTACATGGCGATCTGCCTGCCGCTGCTGACCGTGCTGCCGCTGCTCATCGCGGTGCTGGTCCAGCAGAAGCTGCCGGGGATCGCGTTCTTCCGCACGGCGTTCTACACGCCGGTCATCGCGTCGGCCGTGGTCGTCGGACTCATCTGGACCTGGATCCTCGACGACCGCGGCGTCATCAACGAGATGGCGCAGGCGCTCGGCGTCGTGCAGGGCAGCGTCCCGTTCCTGACCGACCGGTGGCTGCTGCTCCTCAGCGCGATCAGCCTGACGGTCTGGAAGGGCCTCGGCTACTACATGATCATCTTCCTCGCGGCCCTCGGGAACGTCGGCAAGGACCTGCACGAAGCGGCCGCCCTCGACGGCGCCGGATCGGTGCGGCGGTTCTGGTCGGTCACCATGCCGGGGGTCCGCGGCACCATGACGCTCGTCGGGATCCTGGTCTGCGTCTCCGCGCTCCGGGTGTTCAGCGAGCTCTACATCCTCACCAACGGCACCGGTGGACCCGGCGGGCAGGACAACTCGCTCGTCATGCTCATCCAGCAGTACGCCCGCGGCTTCACCGGCAACCTCGGGTACGCGTCCGCCCTGAGCCTCCTGCTCTTCGTCGTGACCCTGATCCCGATGCTCGCCCTCGCGCGGATGAACAGCAAGGCGGACAAGTGACGAACACGACGACCACCGAACCCGCCCTGGGCGGGGCGCGCGGTGCAGCCAGCCCGACGCCGGACGTGACCGGCCAGGCGGACGCGGGACGGGCCTCCCGGCCTCCTCGCAAACGCCGTCGCGCGGTCTGGGGTGTCATGTCGACCCGCGAGAAGGTCGTGCGCTACGTCCTGCTCATCGTGGTGCTCTTCATCACGATCGGCCCGTTCCTGTGGCAGCTGTCCACGTCGCTCAAGGGTGCCGGCGAGGACATCTACACCGCGAACCCGTCGTTCATCCCGACCGAGCCGACCATCGAGAACTACCTCAAGGTGGCCGCCGCGATCCCGGTCTGGCGCTACATCGGCAACTCGCTGCTCGTCGCCGCGATCGACGTGTTCGGCAACATCGTCTTCGCGACGCTCGCCGGATTCGCCCTGGCGCGGCTGCAGTGGCGGCACCGCAAGCTCGTGCTCGGACTGTTCCTCGCGACCCTCGTCCTGCCCGGCGAGGCGACGATCATCTCGCAGTTCGTCACCGTCAAGGACCTCGGCCTCGCCGACAACCTGGTCGGCGTCGCCCTGCCCGGCATGATCGCCGCACTCAACGTGCTGCTCATGTTCAACGCGTTCCGGCAGATCCCCGAGGAGATCGACCAGGCCGCGGTGATGGACGGTGCGAACGCGATGCAGCGGCTGCGGTACATCTCGCTGCCCGCCGTGCAGGGGACCATCGCCGTCATCGCGATCTTCTCGTTCATCGGGGCGTGGGACGACTTCCTGTGGCCGCTCATCGTGCTGCAGTCGCCGGAGAACCTCACCCTGACCGTCGGGTTGCAGTACCTGCAGGGCACGTTCGCGACCGACCAGCGCATGATCGCCGCCGGCACCATGATCGCGTTCATCCCGATCGCCGTGATCTTCGCCGTCCTGCAGCGCTTCTTCTTCAAGGGCGTCGAAGAGGGCGGTGTGAAGGGCTGATGCGCTTCGGGGTCAACTACACGCCCTCGGTCGGCTGGTTCCACTCGTGGCTCGACTTCTCACCGTCGGACACCGCCAGGGACCTCGAGGCGATCGCCTCGCTCGGCGCCGACCACGTGCGGATCTTCCCACTCTGGCCGGTGGTGCAGCCGAACCGCACCCTCATCCGGGCGTCGGCGCTGCAGGACGTCGCGACGGTCGTGGACATCGCCGGCTCGTTCGGGCTCGACGTCAACGTCGACGCCCTGCAGGGGCACCTGTCGAGCTTCGACTTCGTGCCCTCGTGGCTGGACAGCTGGCACCGTCGGAACATGTTCACCGACCCGGACGTCGTCGCGTCGACCGCGGCGTACGTCCGGGCGCTCGCCGCAGCGGTCGCGGACAAGGCGAACCTGCTCGGCATCACCATCGGCAACGAGGTGAACCAGTTCGCGCACGCGCCGCACCCCGCCCCGCACGACATCACGGCGGAGCAGGGGCACGCGTGGGCGGCGGCGATGGTCGCGGCGGCGCGGTCCGGGCTCGCGGCCGGTTCGGCCGGTTCGGCCGGTTCGTCCGGTTCGGCCGGTTCGTCCGGTTCGTCCGGTTCGTCCGGCCGGGAGGCCCGGGTCGACTCGTCCGCGTCGGCCCCGTCCGGCTCCGGGTCGCGTCCACGGCCGCTGGTCACCGTCGCGCAGTACGACGCGGCCTGGTACGACGACGCGCAGCCGTTCGGACCGGAGCACGCGGCGGACCACGGTGACGCCACCGTCACGCACTCGTGGGTGTTCAACGGCTCGGCGGCCCTGCACGGCGCACTCGGGCCGGGGTCGGTGCGGCACGGGGAGTACCTCCTCCAGCTCGCCGCCGCCTGGAACCGCGACCCCGCACGGCCGAACTGGCTGCAGGAAGTCGGGGCGCCCACCAACGTCGTCGCCCCGGAGGACGCCGCCTCGTTCACCGAGCAGACCATCCGGCACGTGCTCGGGGCGCAACAGGTGCTCGGCGTCACGTGGTGGTGCTCGCACGACGTCGCCAGGTCGCTCGCCGACTTCCCGGAGCTCGAGTACGACCTCGGGCTCTTCACGAACGACGGCCGGATCAAGCCGGCGGGCGAGGCCTTCGCCGCCGTCGCACGGTCCGGTGCCACCGGCACCGCTGCTGCGCCGCCGGCCACGGCGCTCGTGCTCGACGACGTGCTGCCCGACGGCTCGGACCGACACGGCATGCGTGCCGACTGCGCCCCCGGCGGACGGTTCGCCGCCGCCTGGCTCGCGGTCGCGTCGGCGGAACCGGACGGTCGCGGCCCGCAGGTCGTCCTGCGGTCGCGGCTCGGCGACACCGGGATGCTCGCCGCCCGTGGCATCGACCGGTGCGTCGACGTGCCCGCCGAGCTCGACTCCACCTCCATCCGCGTCGCACACCCCGCGACCACGCGCTGACCCGCGCCCACGCCCCGACCCTGGAAGGCCCCATGCACGACGACATCCCCCTCACCACCGGACGGGCCCGCCGGGTCCTCGACGAGCGCATCACGCCGGCGGTGCACGCCACCGCGACGCCGCTCGCGACCGCCTGGCACGAGCTGCCGGGGGAGCCGATCCCGCCGGCGCAGGGACTCGCGCTCGAGTTCACGCCGTACGAGGTCGGCACGCCCTGGGGCGCGGCCTGGGGGACGACGTGGTTCCGGCTGACCGGGACCGTGCCGACCGAGTGGGCCGGCCGCCGGGTGGAAGCCGTCGTCGACCTCGGCTTCGACAAGAACATGCCCGGGTTCCAGTGCGAGGGGCTCGTCTACCTGGCCGACGGCACGCCGGTGAAGTCGATCAACCCGCGCAACCAGTGGGTGCTGCTGACGGAACGGGCCGAGGGTGGCGAGACGATCGAGCTCTTCGTCGAGGCCGCGTCGAACCCCGTCCTGCTCGACTACCACCCCTTCCTGGTCACCCACGAGGGCGACATCCAGACCTCGTCGTCGAAGCGGCTGTACACCTCGCGCCGGATGGACCTCGCCGTCTTCGAGTCCGAGGTGCACGAGCTCGCGCTCGACATCGACGTCCTGCTCGAACTGCAGGCCGAGCTGCCCGAGGGGCCGCGACGGATGCGGATCCTGCAGGCCCTCGACGACGCGCTGGACCGGCTCGACCTGCAGCACATCCCTGCGACCGCGGGTGACGCGCGTGCGGCGCTCGCCGACGTGCTCGCCGCACCTGCCGAATCGTCCGCGCACACGATCTCGGCGATCGGCCACGCGCACATCGACTCCGCCTGGCTCTGGCCCGTCCGCGAGACGATCCGCAAGGTCGCCCGCACCACCTCGACGATGACCGAGCTCATCGACCAGACCGACGAATTCCTGTACGGCATGTCGAGCGCCCAGCAGTACGCCTGGATCAAGGAACACCGGCCCGAGGTGTACGCCCGGGTGCAGGCCGCCGTCCAGGCCGGCCGGTTCCTGCCGATCGGCGGCATGTGGGTCGAGTCCGACACCGTGATGCCGACCGGCGAGAGCATCGTCCGCCAGTTCTCGCAGGGGCAGCGGTTCTTCGAGCGCGAGTTCGGCATCCGACCCAAGGGCGTCTGGCTGCCGGACAGCTTCGGGTACTCGCCGGCGCTGCCGCAGCTCATGCGCCGTGCGGGCTTCGAGTGGTTCTTCACGCAGAAGATCTCGTGGAACCAGGTCAACAAGTTCCCGCACCACACGTTCCTGTGGGAGGGCATCGACGGCTCACGGGTGTTCTCGCACTTCCCGTCGATGGACACCTACAACTCGCGCCTGTCCGGCAGCGAGGTCGCCAAGGCCTCCCGCCAGTTCCGTGAGAACCGGCTCGCCACCGGGTCGATCGCCCCGGTCGGCTGGGGCGACGGCGGCGGTGGCACCACCCGCGAGATGACCGGCACGGCTGCACGGCTCGCCGACCTCGAGGGCAGCGCGAAGGTGCGCTGGGAACACCCCGACACGTTCTTCGACCGTGCGAAGTCCGAGCTGCCCGACCCGCCCGTGTGGGTGGGCGAGCTGTACCTCGAGCTGCACCGCGCCACCCTGACCAGCCAGCACGGCACGAAGCAGGGCAACCGCCGGTGCGAACAGCTCCTCATCGAGGCCGAGCTCTGGGCCGCGACCGCCGCCGCACGCAGCCACTTCGCCTACCCGTACGACGAGCTCGACGACCTGTGGCAGCAGGTGCTGCTCCAGCAGTTCCACGACATCCTGCCGGGCACCTCGATCGCCTGGGTGCACCGCGAGGCCGAGGCGAAGTACGCCGAGACGGCCGCGGCGCTGACCGCGATCATCGACCAGGCGCTCTCGGCGCTCGCCGGTGCCGGCGACGCGGCCGTCGTCGTGAACCCGGCCCCGTTCCTCCAGGCCGGCGCACCCGCGCAGGGCGCCGTCCTGGCGACCGACGTGGCGGAACCGACCGCTGTCACGCTGACGGAGCAGGACGGCGGGTACGTGCTGGCGAACGAGCTGGTCCGCGTGACCGTCACGGACCAGGGACTCGTCACGAGCGCCGTCGACCTGGCCAGCGGGCGTGAGGCTATCGCCGCCGGACAGGCCGCGAACCTGCTGCAGCTGCACCAGGACTTCCCGAACATGTGGGACGCGTGGGACGTCGACCGGTACTACCGGAACCGGGTCGAGGACCTGGTGGACGTCTCGTCGCTCGAGGCCTCGGTCGACGACGCCGGCGTCGCCCGGGTCGTCGTGTCGCGGTCCTTCGGCGACTCGACCGTGCGGCAGGAGATCGTCCTCGCACCGGACTCCCGCATGCTGGAGTTCGACCAGACGACCGACTGGCACGAGACCGAGAAGTTCCTCAAGGTCGCGTTCCCGCTCGACGTCCGCGCTGAGCACACCGTCGCCGAGACGCAGTTCGGGGCGCAGAAGCGGGTGACGCACACGAACACCTCGTGGGAGGCCGCGAAGTTCGAGACCTCGATGCACCGCTACGTGCTCGTGTCCGAGCCGGGGTTCGGCGTCGCGCTCGTGAACGACTCGATCCACGGCTTCGACACCACCCGCGACGCCGTCGACGGGCACGTCACCACCACCGTGCGGCTGTCCCTGCTGCGGGCACCGCGGTTCCCAGACCCCGAGACCGACCAGGGCGTGCAGACGCACCGGTACGGCATCGTCATCGGGACGGACCAGCTCGGGGCCACCGCGGCGGGCGTCCGGATGAACGCCAGCGCGCGGACCGTCACCGGGGCGCACGGGTTCGCGCCGCTCGTGCGGGTGTCCGGCGGGGTCGTGCTGTCGAGCGTCAAGCTCGCCGACGACCGCTCCGGCGACCTGGTCGTGCGGGTGTACGAGCCGGTGGGGCGGCGGGGGACCGGCGGGATCGCGGTCGATGGGCCGTTCGGACCGGCTGCCGAGGTCACCCTGCTCGAAGAGCCGCTGGCCTCGGCCGGGACCGTCGACGCGTCCTCGTTCGCCGTCGACGCCTACGAGGTCCGCACCTTCCGCTTCCCACACAACTGAACGACCGACCCATTCAAGGAGGAATGACATGAAGAAGTCCATGAAGTTCGGGATCGTGGCGGCCATCGCCGCGATGGTGGCGGCGCCGCTCGTGCCGTCCGCAGCCACCGCAGCACCGGCATCGGCCGCTGCCACCAAGTCCGGGCCGACGAGCATCGCCTACGTCGAAGTCAACAACGACCAGCTCGCGAACGTCGGCCGCTACACGCTGTCCGGCGGTGCGAACGCCTTCGACGTCGCGATCATCTTCGCGGCGAACATCAACTGGAACGGCTCCAAGGCTGTTCTGGTCAACAACGACAAGGTGCAGGCGACCCTCGACAACGCCGCCACGCAGATCAAGCCGCTGCAGGCGAAGGGCATCAAGGTGTCGCTGTCGGTCCTCGGCAACCACCAGGGTGCGGGCATCGCCAACTTCCCGACCCAGGCGGCCGCGTCGGACTTCGCGTCCCAGATCGCTGCCACCGTGTCGAAGTACGGACTCGACGGCGTCGACCTCGACGACGAGTACTCCGACTACGGCGCGAACGGCACCCCGCAGCCGAACCAGCAGTCCATCGGCTGGCTCATCACCGCCTTGCGTGCCCAGATGCCCGGCAAGCTCATCTCGTTCTACGACATCGGCCCGGCCTCGTCTTCGCTGTCGTCGTCGAGCAGCACCATCGGCTCGAAGCTCGACTACGCCTGGAACCCCTACTACGGCACGTACTCGGCGCCGTCGATCCCGGGGCTCGGCAAGGACCGGTTGTCCGCTGCCGCTGTGGACATCCAGAACACCGCGCAGTCGACGGCGGTGTCGCTCGCGCAGCGCACGAAGGCCGACGGGTACGGCGTCTTCATGACGTACAACCTGCCGGGAGGTGACAAGTCCGCCTACGTCTCCGCCCTGACGCAGAAGCTCTACGGTCAGGCCGCGACGTACCGCTGACGCGTTCGCCCTGACGGAAGCGGCTGGGGGCTCGGCCTGGTGCGAGGTTCCGCACTCGGTGCGAGCCCCCGACCGTCGCACCGAGTGTGGAACCTCGCACGGTGTTCGGCCGACCTCGCACCGTGCGAGGGGTGCGGCCGTACGATCGCCGCATGGAGCTCGAGTTCCGCGGCGAGGTCATCGAGTGGCGCGGCCCCTCGCCGTTCTTCTTCGCCGCTGTGCCGCCGGACGCCGCCGAGGTCATCGCCGACCTCGCGCCGATGCTCACCTACGGGTGGGGAGTGATCCCGGCCCGGGTGACGATCGGCGCCGTGACCTGGACGACCTCGTTGTTCCCGAAGGACGGCGGGTACCTCGTGCCGCTCCGGGCGGCCGAGCGCAAGCGCGCACACGTGGACCTCGGGGACACCCCGCAGATCACACTCGAACTCGGCGGCCCCTGACCACGCTAGGCGCGCGCGTGTTCACTCCGTGCGAGGTTGATCACTCGGTGCGCCGGAACAACCTCGCACCGAGCGTGCGACCGCGCACCAGCTGAAGCAACAGAGGGGATGACGGGAATCGAACCCGCGTGGCCAGTTTGGAAGACTGGGGCTCTACCATTGAGCTACATCCCCGCGCTGCGCACGTGTCGCAGCCCGACCATCGTAGCGGACGAACGAGTACCGACATGCCACCCCGTGTGATGCTCCCGCCGACCGACGCCGATGCACGGCGGATCAAGCGGTCGCGGGTGGTCTCGTACGCGCTGGTGGTCCTCGCCGCGATCGTGTTCTCGATGCGCCCGGAGCTGTTCGGCGATCCGCAGTCGCAGCCCGCGCACGCCCTGCTGCACGTGTGGCGGATCGTCGTCGGGATCGTGCTCGGGGTGGCTGCGCTCGGGGTCCAGGTGGCGGTCGGGGTGCAGTGGCGGAATGGCCTGCGACGCGCTGCGGAACACGACGACGTCCCTCCCGGGAACCGCCCGGCCCCGGACCGCTAGACTCATCGGCGTCGCGTGCGCCGTTCGGCGTGCGCGAACACCCTGGCCCAGTCAAACGGGGCGTAGCTCAGCTTGGTAGAGCGCCCGCTTTGGGAGCGGGAGGTCGCAGGTTCAACTCCTGTCGCCCCGACCAGGTCCTCGAGAACCATCGACCACACGAACGTCAACCAACAGGAGAACATCCCGTGGCCACCAGCACCGTCGACAAGGTGAGCGACACCCGCGTCAAGCTCACCGTGAACGTGACGCCGGAAGATCTCAAGCCGAGCATCGACCACGCGTACAAGCACATCGCCGAGCAGATCAACATCCCCGGTTTCCGCAAGGGCAAGGTCCCGCCGGCGATCGTCGACCAGCGCGTCGGCCGTGGCGAGGTCCTGAACCACGCCGTCGGTGACGCCATCGACAACTTCTACCGCCAGGCGGTCGAAGAGCAGGAGCTGCGCATCCTCGGCCGTGCCGAGGCCGACGTCGCCGAGCTGCCGAACCTCGCCGACTTCGCGGGCGACCTCGTCCTCACCTTCGAGGTCGACGTCCGCCCCGAGTTCGACCTGCCGGACTACTCCGCGTACGAGCTCACCGTCGACGCCGTCGAGGTGTCGGACGACGAGATCGAAGAGGAGCTGCAGAACCTGCGCACCCGCTTCGGCACGCTCGTGACCGTCGACCGTCCGGCGAAGACCGGCGACTTCGCGCAGATCGACCTGACCGCCAGCATCGGCGACGACGAGGTCGACTCGGCCACCGGCGTCTCCTACGAGATCGGCTCCGGCGACCTGCTCGAGGGCATCGACGAGGCGCTCGAGTCCCTGACCGCCGGTGAGTCGACGAACTTCGAGTCGAAGCTCGTCGGTGGCGACCGCGAGGGCGAGACCGCCCAGATCGCCGTCACCGTCACCGCCGTCAAGGAGCGCGAGCTCCCCGAGGCCGACGACGAGTTCGCCCAGATCGCCAGCCAGTTCGACACGATCGACGAGCTCAAGGCGGACCTGAAGGAGCAGATCGCGAAGTCCAAGACCTTCGGTCAGGGCGCCGCGGCTCGCGACAAGCTCGTCGAGAAGCTCATCGAGGACGTCAACATCCCGATCTCGGAGCAGCTCATCGAGGACGAGGTGCACCGTCACCTCGAGCAGGAGAACCGCCTCGAGGACGAGGAGCACCGCAAGGAGGTCTCCGAGTCCAGCGAGAAGGCCTTCCGCTCGCAGATCCTCCTCGACTCCATCGCCGAGAAGGAGGAGATCCAGGTCTCCCAGGAGGAACTGACCCAGTACCTCATCCAGGCTGCTGCGCAGTACGGCATGGAGCCGGCCGAGTTCATCAAGGTCATCGACCAGAACGGCCAGATCCCCGGCATGGTCGGCGAGGTCGCCCGCTCGAAGGCGGTCGCGACCGTCCTGTCGAAGGTGACCGTCAAGGACACCAACGGCGACGCAGTCGACCTGTCCGCCTTCACGGCGGGCGTCGCGCAGGCCCCTGCTGAGGACGCCGAGTAACGAACTCGACGCCACCAGCAAGACGGACGGGAGGCACGGTGCCAGCTGGCACCGTGCCTCCCGTCTCGTGTTTTCCGCACCACCGCATTGCTGTCGGCGAACACACGCGAAGTGGTGCGTTGCAACCGATAAGTTCGACAACAAGCGACAACTGAACGGGAGCTTTTCCATGGCCGAAGCAACACTGAACCCCAGTGTTTTTGACCGCCTTCTGAGAGACCGGATCGTGTGGCTCGGCTCCGAGGTCCGCGACGACAACTCGAACGAGATCGCAGCCAAGCTGCTGCTGCTCGCCGCCGAGGACCCTGAGAAGGACATCTACCTCTACATCAACTCGCCCGGTGGCTCGATCACCGCCGGCATGGCGATCTACGACACGATGCAGTTCGTCCCGAACGACATCGTCACCGTGGGCATCGGCCTGGCCGCGTCGATGGGACAGTTCCTGCTGTCCTCCGGCACGCCGGGCAAGCGCTACATCACGCCGAACGCCCGCGTCCTGCTGCACCAGCCGTCCGGCGGGTTCGGTGGCACCGCTGCCGACATCCAGACGCAGGCCAAGGTCATCCTCGACATGAAGCAGCGCATGGCGGAGCTCACGGCCGAGCAGACCGGCAAGTCGATCGAGCAGGTCCTCAAGGACAACGACCGCGACAACTGGTTCAGCGCTCAGGAGGCCCTCGAGTACGGCTTCGTCGACCACCTGCGTGCCTCGTCGGCCGAGGTCGTCGGCGGTGGTGGCACCGTCGGTGACGGCGCGACGCCGACCGCGGCTGCCGACCCCGACGCCCAGTCCTGACCCCCACCGAAGAAAAGGAAACGAGAATGCATCTCCCAATGCTCGGTGGCGCGCAGAACGTCCCGGCTCCCTCCGATCGGTACATCCTGCCGAGCTTCGAGGAGCGCACGGCCTACGGCTACAAGCGCCAGGACCCGTACGCGAAGCTCTTCGAGGACCGCATCGTGTTCCTCGGCGTCCAGGTCGACGACGCGTCGGCTGACGACGTCATGGCCCAGCTGCTCGTGCTCGAGTCGATGGACCCCGACCGCGACATCGTCATGTACATCAACTCGCCCGGTGGCTCGTTCACCGCGATGACGGCGATCTACGACACGATGCAGTACATCCGCCCGCAGATCCAGACGGTCTGCCTCGGTCAGGCCGCCTCGGCCGCGTCGGTGCTCCTCGCCGGTGGGACGCCAGGCAAGCGTCTGGCCCTGCCGAACGCCCGCGTGCTCATCCACCAGCCCGCCGTCCAGCAGGGTGGCGGCCAGGCGTCGGACATCGAGATCCAGGCGGCGGAGATCCTCCGCATGCGCACCTGGCTCGAGGAGACGCTGTCGAAGCACTCCAACAAGACGCCGGAGGAGATCAACCACGACATCGAGCGCGACAAGATCATGTCCGCGCAGGAAGCCGTGGAGTACGGCCTGATCGACCAGGTCCTCACCAGCCGCAAGAACCTGCCGGCGCTCGTCAAGTAGCACCAGCAGGAACGACGAAGGCCCCGCACCGATCGGTGTGGGGCCTTCGTCGTGCAGCGGTGTCAGTCGTCGGTGTCGTCCGTCTCGGGCGCGGGGCGGCGCCGCAGGAGCAGCAGGACCGCGACGACCGCGGCGACGAGGACGACACCTCCGGCGCCGATCCAGAGCGCGTCGGCCGCGGCTGAGTCGGTGTCGCCCGAGGCGGTGCCGGTGGTGGCGGCCTCGGTGGAGTCGTCTCCCTCGGTGGCGCAGGTGGGCGGCGTGGCCGATCCCGAGGCCGCGGAGAAGCCGGCCGGGGCCTTCCACGTGAAGGCGTACTCGTCGGAGACGGTGTGGCCGTCGGCGGAGACGATCTGCCACTCGACGGTGTACTTCCCCGAGTCGCCGAGCGCGGCGGGCGTGGTCATCGAGGGGCCGTCGATGTCGACACAGCCGTCCTCGTAGTACTTCCCGTCCGGACCCACGACCCGGAAGGCGAAGCCCGAACCGGAGTCGCCGATGTCGAGCAGCTTGTCGTTCGTGGTGATCTCGAACGCCTTCGGCAGGCTCGTGAGCGTGCCGTCGACCTCCGGGGTGGACGCGATCAGGTAGTTGTGCGCGCTGGCGGGACCCGCGAGCCCGAGGACCGCACCGCCCGCGATCGCGACGGCCGCGGCGGACCCGGCCACGAGCCTCCAGGCAGAGGACCGCAGCCGAGTCCGACGCGAGCCGCGCTGCGTCACTTGGCGGAGCTCCGGCGGCGCGTGCCGGCGACGGCGACGACCAGGGCGACGGCGCCGAGCACCAGACCGCCCAGGCCGAGGAAGCGGCCGACGAGGTCGGGGTCCGCGGGGGCGGTCGAGCCGGCTGCGGCCTCGGCGGTCGGGGTGGCGGCGATCGGGTCACCGTCGTCGTCCGTGGCCTCGGCCGCGGTCAGCGTGATCGAGGGGGCCGGGTGCTCGGGCTCGGCCTCGCCGTCCTGCTGCTCCTGGTTCCACTCGACCGAGCCCTTCTCGCAGGTCTGCAGCACGGGGAACTCGACGAGGTCGCCGGCCTTGCCGTCCGGCAGGGAGAAGGAGAAGGAGAAGGTGTCGCGCTCGTCGGCGGGGAGGGGGGTCTTCGCCGTGTACGTGATGCTCGTGACGCGTTCGGCGGCGTCCTCGGCGTGCTCGCCGTCGGCCGACGCGGACGCGCTCGTGGAGGGCTCGGTCGTCTTCGAGATCTTCCAGTTCGGGTTGACCGTCGGCGTGACCTCGATGACGGACTCGGGCACCTGGAACTCGAGCTTCGTGGTGGGGGAGCCGTCGCAGCCGTGCGGGACCGAGAAGGTCGCCGTGGTGTACGAGTTCGCGGCGGTCGAGGTGGCCGTCGCGGACACGTGCGCGCTGGCTGCGCCGGCGGTGCCGAGGACGATGACGGCCACGGCGCCGAGGGTGACGGCGCCGCCGGCGGCGAGACGCTTCTGCATGGGGATCCTTCGATGGTCGGGACGGTGTTTCTACAACTTGTAGAGAAGACTGGATCACGGTAGCAGGCCCGAACGCCCTGGGCGAACGCGCGCGCGAAATCCCGCGGCGCCGCACGGTCGGTGTCACCGGTTGCGGTTAGGCTCGTGTCCACGACGAGGTGCCCACCAGCAGCGGTGCACCAGCGGCCGGTGCGAGTGCGCGGGCCGGCATGTCCAACCAGGGAGGCACGGCAATGGCACGCATCGGAGAGAGCGGGGACCTCCTCAAGTGCTCCTTCTGCGGCAAGAGCCAGAAGCAGGTCCAGCAGTTGATCGCCGGTCCGGGTGTCTACATCTGCGACGAGTGCGTCGAGCTGTGCAACGAGATCATCGAGGAGCGTCTGGCCGAAGCGGGCGAGGACACCTCGAGCGGTGACTTCGAACTGCCGAAGCCGCGCGAGATCTTCGACTTCCTGCAGGAGTACGTCATCGGGCAGGACCCGGCGAAGCGCGCCCTCGCCGTGGCCGTCTACAACCACTACAAGCGCATCCGTGCGCAGGGGCAGATCACCGCTGCCGAAGACCGCGACGACATCGAGATCGCGAAGTCGAACATCCTGCTCATCGGCCCGACCGGCTGCGGCAAGACCTACCTGGCGCAGACCCTGGCGAAGCGCCTCAACGTGCCGTTCGCCGTCGCCGACGCCACCGCCCTGACCGAGGCCGGCTACGTCGGTGAAGACGTCGAGAACATCCTGCTCAAGCTGATCCAGGCCGCCGACTACGACGTCAAGCGCGCCGAGACCGGGATCATCTACATCGACGAGGTCGACAAGATCGCCCGCAAGGCCGAGAACCCCTCGATCACGCGTGACGTCTCCGGCGAAGGCGTGCAGCAGGCGCTGCTCAAGATCCTCGAGGGCACGGTCGCGTCGGTCCCGCCGCAGGGTGGTCGCAAGCACCCGCACCAGGAGTTCATCCAGATCGACACGACGAACGTCCTGTTCATCGTGGCCGGTGCGTTCGCCGGGCTCGAGGACATCGTGTCCTCGCGCGTCGGCAAGCGGGGGATCGGCTTCGGGGCGCCGCTGCACAGTGCGACCGACCACCAGGACCTCTACTCCGAGGTCCTGCCGGAAGACCTGCACAAGTTCGGCCTGATCCCCGAGTTCATCGGTCGTCTGCCCGTCGTCACCACGGTGTCGCAGCTCGACCAGGCAGCCCTCATGCAGATCCTGACCGAGCCGAAGAACGCGCTGATCAAGCAGTACCAGCGGATGTTCCAGATCGACGGCGTGGAGCTCGAGTTCGACCAGGGCGCACTCGAGGCGATCGCCGACCTGGCCGTGCTGCGCCAGACCGGTGCCCGTGGTCTGCGCGCCATCCTCGAAGAGGTGCTCGGCCCGGTGATGTTCGATGTCCCGTCCGACGACGACGTGGCGCGCGTGGTGATCACCCGCGAGTCCGTGCTCGAGAACGCGGCGCCGACCATCGTGCCCCGGCCGCGGGCAAAGCGCGTCGAGAAGTCGGCGTAGCGTTCCGCTCACGATGAAGCCCCGCACCGGATCGGTGCGGGGCTTCGTCGCGGTGGGGCGGTCGGCACGGCCCGCGGGTCGGCGTCTGGTTCTTCCCATGACGGCTGCGATGGAAGGTGAGATCGGGCGTACCTGGTCGAAAGTTCCGACCAGGTACGCCCGAATCGACGCAGTACGCCCGGAAGCGCCCGGTCCCCGCGCGCCCTACTCGAGGCCGCGGCGGCGCAGCAGCGGGCCGACCTCGGCGTCACGGCCGCGGAAGTCGCGGTAGGCCTCGAGCGGGTCCTTCGAGCCACCGACGCCCAGCAGCCGTTCCGCGAAGCGTCGACCGGCTGCACGGTCCAGCCCGCCGTTGTCGCGAAACCACTCGACCGTGTCGGCGTCGAGCACCTCGGACCAGATGTAGCCGTAGTACCCGGCGTCGTACCCGCCCGAGAACGTGTGCGCGAAGTACGTCGACGAGTAGCGCGGCGGCACGGCCTCGACCGCGATGCCGGCGGCCTCCAACGCCGAGCGCTCGAAGTCCTCGACGGACGCCACCGCGGCGGCCTCTGCCGCGGAGAGCCGGTGCCAGGCCTGGTCGAGCAGCGCCGCGGCCAGGTACTCGGTCGTGCCGAAGCCCTCGTTGAAGCCCTCGGACTCGCTCAGGCCCAGGACGAGCTCGGGCGGCAGCGGTGCGCCGGTCTCGTGGTGCTTCGCGTAGTTCGCCAGCACCGACGGCCACGACACCCACATCTCGTTCACCTGGCTCGGGAACTCGACGAAGTCGCGCTCGACGTTCGTGCCCGAGAACCGGGGGTAGGTGGTGCGGGCGATGAGACCGTGCAGCGCGTGGCCGAACTCGTGGAAGAGCGTCTCGACCTCGTCCTGGATGAGCAGTGTCGGCGACCCGGAGGCCGGCTTCGCGACGTTGAGGTTGTTCACCACGACGGGCAGCGTGCCGAGCAGCTCGGACTGCTCGACGACGGGGTTCATCCACGCGCCACCGCGCTTGCCGTCGCGCGTGTACAGGTCGAGCAGGTAGAGCCCGACCGGTTCGTCGTCGTCGCCGGTGACCTCGAAGACCCGGACCTCGTCGTTGTAGCCGTGCAGGTCCGGACGCTCGGTGAACGTCAGGCCGTAGAGGGCACCCGCGGCGTGGAAGACGCCGTCGTGCAGGACCCGGTCGGCCTCGAAGTACGGTCGGAGCGCCGAACTGTCCGCGGCGAACTGCTCCCCGCGCAGGATCTCGGTGGCGTAGGCCCAGTCCCACGACTCGATGTCGAACCCGACGGTGCGGGACCGGACGGCGCGCTCGTCGTCGGCGTTCCGTGCCGCAGCGCCGACGAGCGACGACAGCAGCCCGTCGACGGCCTCGGGGGTCTTCGCCGTCTCGTCGGCAGTGACGACGGCGGCGTGGTTCGGGAACCCGAGCAGTTCGGCGCGCTCGGCACGGAGCCGGACGATGCGCAGCAGGACCTCGCGGTTGTCGTACTGGTTGCCGCGGCGGCCGCGGGCGAGCGAGGCGCGCATGATCCGCTCGCGCAGGCTGCGGTTCGCGAGCGACGGCAGCCACGGGTGGCCGGTGTAGAGCGGCAGCGTGATGAGCCACCCCTCGAGCCCACGGTCGGCGGCGGACCCGGCTGCGGCGGACTTCGCACCGTCGTCGAGGCCCTCGAGCTCGGCCTCGTCGGTCACGTGCACGGCGGAGTCGTTGGTGTCCTCGAGCAGGTTGCGCTCGAACGTCGTGGTGAGCGTGGACAGCTCCTGGTTGATCGCGGTGAGGCGCTCCTTGCCGGCGTCGTCGAGCCCGGCGCCCGCCAGGGTCATCTCGGCGTGCGTGCGCTCGACCAGGCGGAGCGCTTCGCCCTCGAGCCCGGCGGCTGCGGCGCCGTCGAGCACCGACTGCACGCGGGCGTAGAGCCGGGAGTCCAGGGTGATGGCGTCGCGGTGGGCCGCGAGCAACGGCGAGACCTCGGCCTCGAGGTCGTGCAGCTCCGGTGTCGAGTCCGCCGACGACAGCGTGAAGAACACGTGGCTGACACGGGTCAGCAGCTGCCCGGAGCGCTCGAGGGCGATGAGGGTGTTCTCGACCGTCGGTGCGTGCGGATCGGTGGCGATGGCCTCGACCTCGGCGCGCTGCTCGGCCATGCCAGCCTCGAAGGCCGGTCGGTAGTGCTCGAGTCGCACGTCGCCGAAGGGCGGCAGGGCGTAGGGGAGGGTGCTCGGGACGTCGAACGGGGTTGCCATGGCAACCACCCTACGGACGTCGCGCCGTGACGGGGCGGACGGGAGGCCCGTGGCGGCCTGGCCCCGCGCCTCCCGTCCGCCCTGTGGGTGCGTTCTCGGTCAGCGGGTCGCGGCGTCGATCAGCGTCGACGCGGCACGGCGGGCGTGCGCCGCTGGCGTCGTGGTGCCGGCGATCGCCGCGGTGGTCTGCGCGCCCTCGGCGAGCAGGGCGAGCTGTGCGGCGAGTTCCTCGGCACGGTCGGGTTCGGTGACGACCTCGGCGGTGAGCTCCTGCACGAACCGCTGGAACGAGTCCTTGTGGTCGCGGGCGATCTCGGCGACCGCGGGCGAGGTCGCGCCGAGCTCGCCGAAGGCGTTGATGAACCCGCAACCGCGGAACGTGTCGTCGCCGAACCACGACTCGAGGAAGTCGTACACGGCGAGCAGCTTGTCGCGCGGGGCCGTTGCCGCCTCGACCGCGCCGTGCACGCCGCGCTCCCACAGGTCGTGCCGCCCGGACAGGACGGCCGCGATGAGCTGCTCCTTGCCGGGGAACGCCGCGTAGAGCTTCTTCAGCGAGACGCCTGCGCCGGTGCGGATCTCGTCCATGCCGACCGACTGGATGCCGCGCGCGTAGAACAGCTGGTCGGCGACGTCCACGATGTGTGCGCGGACGTCGGCGTCGACCGTGCTGATGGTGCTGGTTGCCATGACGTACCCCGTTCGCTGCGTGGTCACCGTTCCCGAGTTGCGCCGGGAACGATCGTTCTCTAGTGTAGGGCACATCGACGGAGAACGGACGTTCTCCGCGAGGCTCAGGGAAGGAAACGATCATGGGTGCCATCACCGTCGGAACCGAGAACAGCGTCGACATCGAACTCCACTACGAGGACAAGGGAACCGGTCAGCCGATCGTGCTGATCCACGGCTTCCCCCTCGACGGCAACTCGTGGGAGGGACAGACCCCGGCCCTGCTCGACGCCGGCTACCGCGTGATCACGTACGACCGCCGCGGCTTCGGGCAGTCCTCGCAGCCGAGCACCGGCTACGACTACGACACCTTCGCCGATGACCTGCACACCGTCCTCGAGACCCTCGACCTGCGCGACGTGATCCTGGTCGGCTTCTCGATGGGCACCGGTGAGATCGCCCGCTACATCGGCCGCCACGGACAGGACCGGATCGCCAAGGTCGCGTTCCTCGCCTCGCTCGAGCCGTTCCTGGCCATCACCGACGACAACCCCGACGGTGCCGGCCCGATGTCGTTCTTCGAGGGCATCGCCGCCGACGTCAAGAAGGACCGGTACGCGTACTTCACGAACTTCTACCAGGACTTCTTCAACCTGTCGGAGAACCTCGGCTCGCGCATCTCGGAAGAGGCCGTCCGCAACGCCTGGAACGTCGCCGCCGGCTCGGGTGCGATCGCGTCCGCCGCAGCACCGCTGACCTGGCCGACCGACTTCCGTCAGGACATCCCGAAGGTGACCGTCCCGGCGCTCATCGTGCACGGCACGGCGGACAACATCCTGCCGATCGACGCCACCGGCCGCCGCTTCACCAAGGCCCTGCCGGCCGCGAAGTACGTCGAGATCGAGGGCGCCCCGCACGGCCTGCTCACCACGCACACCGCCGAGGTGAACGAGGTCTTGCTCACCTGGCTCGCCGAGTAGGCGCGAGCGGCGGGCGTCCCGCGGCGCCCGCATCGTGAGCGGGGATGGTCGGGTTCCCACCGGGGACCCGACCATTTCTGCTCACCGAGCGAACACGCCCCGCGCTAGTCCTCTTCCGCGGCGTCGTCGGGGTTCGTGACCTGCGCGTGCCCGGCATCGTCGAGGTGGATCGAGGTGCCGTCGTCGAGCTCGACGATCGGCTTGCCCTCCAAGAACGTCAGGGTCCAACCCCACGAACCGGTGTCGACCGACTCGGCCGCCAGCTCGTCCTCGACCCCGCGCACGGCGACGACCATCGCCTCGGGCAGTCGCGCAGGCGGCTCCCCACCGACGCTCCATCGTGTGCCCAACTGCATCCGTGCCTCCTGTCCGGTGGTGGACCGGCCGGATCGCCGAGGCGACCCGGCCGGACGACCGACGTTACGCCTGCTGTTCCGCGAGCTCGATCTCGGTGACGGCGAGCTCGTCGCCGTCGACGAACGACAGGTTCTCGATGCGGCCGACGGCCGCCAGGTCGACCGCCGCGCGCTCGATGAGCGCCCGCGTCTCGGCCGGCGCCTCGACGACGGCACGCGTGACGGGCGTCTTCTGGGACGCCTTCGCCGACGTCTTCGCCCCACGGATCCCGATGAGCGCCTGTCCGACGGCCGCGAGCAGCCCGGTGGGGGCCGCGTCGGTGGGCAGGTCGGCCGCGGTCGGCCAGGAGGCCCGGTGCACGCTGGTCTCGTGGGTCCAGGCCCACACCTCTTCCGTCGCGTACGGGAGGAACGGTGCCAGCAGTCGGAGCAGCACGTCGATCGCGCCGCGCAGGGCCAGGACCGCGCTCGCCTGGGTCTCGTGCGTCGCGTCGGCGGCCGTGCCGTAGGCACGCTCCTTCACGAGCTCGAGGTAGTCGTCGCAGAAGGTCCAGAAGAACCGCTCCGTGATCTCGAGCGCACGGGCGTGGTCGAACCCGTCGAACGCGGCGGTGGCCTGCTCGACGACCGCACCGAGCTCGGCGAGCATGTCGACGTCGAGCGCCTCGGTCACGCTCGTGGCGCCCTCGGGCAGCGGGAAGCCGTAGACGAACTTCGCGGCGTTCAGCACCTTGATCGCCAGACGACGACCGACCTTGATCTGCTTCGGGTTCTGCGGGTCGAACGCCGCGTCGGTGCCGAGCTTGGACGAGGCCGCCCAGTAGCGGACCGCGTCGGCGCCGTGCTGCTCGAGGATCGACAGCGGCGTGACGACGTTGCCCTTCGACTTCGACATCTTCTTGCGGTCGGGGTCGACGATGAAGCCCGAGATGCTCGCGTGCTTCCACGGCACGGTGTCCGCTTCGAGCTGGCTGCGGAGCACCGTCGTGAAGAGCCACGTGCGGATGATGTCCTGCGCCTGCGGGCGGACGTCGTACGGGTACACCAGGTCGTACAGTGCCGGGTCGGTCTCCCACTTGCCCGCGAGCTGCGGGGTGAGCGACGAGGTGGCCCAGGTGTCCATGACGTCGAGCTCACCCTGGAACCCGCCGGCGACGCCGCGCTGGTCCTCGGAGTAGCCGGGCGCCGGGTCGGACGACGGGTCAACGGGCAGCTGCGCCTCGGTCGGGACGATCGGCTGGTCGAACACCGGGTTACCGTCGGCGTCGAGCGGGTACCAGACCGGGATCGGCACGCCGAAGAAGCGCTGGCGCGAGATGAGCCAGTCGCCGGACAGGCCACCGACCCAGTTGTCGTACCGGACGCGCATGAAGTCCGGGTGGAACGCGATCTCCTCGCCGCGGGCGCGGAGCGTCGTCTTCAGGGCTTCGTCGCGGGCACCATTGACGATGTACCACTGGCGGGTCGAGACGATCTCGAGGGGCTTGTCGCCCTTCTCGAAGAACTTCACCGGGTGGTTGATCGTCTTGACGTCGCCCACCAGCTCGCCGGACTCGGTCAGGGCGTCCACGACGACCTTCTTCGCCGAGAACACGGTCTTGCCGGCCATCTCGGCGTAGAGCGCCTTGCCGGTCGCCGATTCGATCCACGCGGGCTCGTCGGAACGGACACGGCCGTCGAAGCCGAGGATCGCGCGGTTCGGCAGCTGCAGCTCGCGCCACCAGACCACGTCGGTGGTGTCGCCGAAGGTGCAGACCATCGCGATGCCGGCGCCCTTGTCCTTCTGCGCCAGGTGGTGTGCGAGCACCGGGACCTCGACGTCGAACAGGGGGGAACGGACCGTGGTGCCGAACAGGTCCTGGAACCGTTCGTCGTCCGGGTGTGCGACGAGGGCGACGCACGCCGGCAGCAGCTCGGGACGGGTCGTCTGGATCACGACGTCGTCGCCGCCGTCCGCACGGTGGAACGCGATGCCGTGGTACGCGCCGGGCATCTCCTTGTCCTCGAGCTCGGCCTGCGCGACCGCGGTGCGGAACGTGACGTCCCACAGGGTCGGGGCGTCGGCCTGGTAGGCCTCGCCGCGCTCGAGGTTGCGGAGAAAGGCTCGCTGGGCGCTGGCCCGCGAGGTGTCGTCGATGGTGCGGTACGACTGCGTCCAGTCCACCGACAGGCCGAGGGTGCGGAAGAGCTCCTCGAACTGCTGCTCGTCCTGCACGGTCAGCTGGTCGCACAGCGCGATGAAGTTGCGGCGCGAGATCGGCAGCTGGTCGGCGGCCTTCGACGACTTGCCGTCGCCGCCCTCGAACGGCGGCGTGAAGTCGGGGTCGTAGGGGAGGGTCGGGTCGCAGCGCACACCGTAGTAGTTCTGTACGCGGCGCTCGGTCGGCAGGCCGTTGTCGTCCCAGCCCATCGGGTAGAAGACGTGCTTGCCCCGCATGCGCTCGAACCGCGCCTTGAGGTCGGTGTGCGTGTACGAGAAGACGTGCCCGATGTGCAGCGATCCGGAGGCGGTCGGCGGCGGGGTGTCGATCGAGTAGACGGCGTCGCGGTGGCCGGCGGCGTCACGGTCGAAGCGGTAGGTGCCGTCCTGCTCCCAGACCGGCCCCCAGACCTGCTCGAGTCCGTCGACGCTGGGCTTCTCGGGCATGGGCTTGGTCATGGCTGCGCCTTCCGTGCGTGTGTGCGGCACCGAGTCCGTGATGAGGTGCCTGAGTGTCCCCGCTCGATGCGAGGTGCCCCAATCGTAGCGGGCGGGACCGACGCGGCTCACGAGTGCCGGGAGCGGCGGTTACCACACCGACCTGTCGGACACGCCGGAGACCTGGTAGTCTGTCGGAGTTTGTCCGGCGAGCGCGGGTTCGCAGGAACTGCACCGTTGCCGTCCGCCGGACGCCCGAAGGACGCACCGCACACCGGAGGAACGACTTGGCACCGAACGACGCACCCCACCCGCACGGCGATCGGCCGCAGCCGCACGGCGACCGACCGCTGCGCTCGAAGGGCGCTGCGAAGCGCGCTCGGCGCAAGCTGACGAAGGACGACGTCACCGTCGTCGAGGAGTCGCTGCTCAAGCGCGCCGTGGCGGCCGCCGCCCTCGGCAACGCGATGGAGTGGTTCGACTTCGGCATCTTCGCGTACCTGACCGTCACGATCTCGCAGGTCTTCCTGCCGCAGGGCGACCCGGCCGCGAACATCGTCGCGACCTTCGGGTTCTTCGCCGCGGCGTTCATCGTCCGACCGATCGGTGGCGCCGTCTTCGGTCCGATCGGCGACCGGATCGGCCGGCAGAAGGTCCTCGCGCTGACGATGATCCTGATGGCCGCCGGCACGCTGATGATCGGCCTGATCCCGTCGTACGACTCGATCGGCTTCTGGGCTCCGGTCCTGCTGCTCGTGGCCCGCTTCGTGCAGGGCTTCTCGACCGGCGGTGAGTACGGCGGCGCCGCGACCTTCATCGCCGAGTACTCGCCCGACAAGCGTCGTGGGTTCATGGGCTCGTGGCTCGAGTTCGGCACCCTCGCCGGCTACGTGCTCGGCGCGTCGATCGTCACCGGCCTGCAGTTCGGCCTGTCCGAGGACGCCCTGCTCAGCTGGGGCTGGCGCATCCCGTTCATCATCGCGGGCCCGCTCGGACTGATCGGCCTGTACCTGCGGCTCAAGCTCGAGGAGACCCCGGCCTTCCAGAAGCAGCAGGAGCAGGCCGCCGAGCGCGAGGGACAGAAGACCCCGTTCCTCAAGCTCTTCGCCGAGAACTGGCGCGCACTCATCATCTGCATCGGCCTGGTCCTGGTCTTCAACGTGACCGACTACATGCTGCTGTCGTACATGCCGACCTACCTCGAGCAGAACCTCGGCCAGAACGCCACGTTCGGCCTCATCCTGATCGTCGTCGTGATGCTGCTCATGATGGTCGTCATCACGTTCGGTGGCCGGCTGTCCGACAAGTTCGGTCGTCGCCCGGTCCTCGCGGCCGGCTGCATCGGCTTCATCCTGCTGTCCTGGCCGGCGCTCAAGCTCGTCCAGACCGGCACGGGCGTCGGGGTGTTCTCCGGCCTGCTCATCCTCGGTGTGGTGCTCGTGACGTTCACCTCGACCATGCCGTCGACGCTGCCCGCGCTGTTCCCGACGATCATCCGCTACGGCGCCCTGGCGATCGCGTTCAACGTCTCGGTGTCGCTGTTCGGTGGGACCACCCCGCTCGCGACCTCGGCGCTCATCAACGCCGCGAAGGACGCCGGCTACGGCTGGGCCGAGGACATCCCCGCGTTCTACCTGATGCTGGCCGCCGTCATCGGCCTCGTCGCGGTGTACTTCACCAAGGAGACCGCCGCCACCCCGCTCATGGGCTCCGGCCCGACGGTCGGTTCCGAGGACGAGGTCGCCGGCGTGATCGACGACTACAACGACCCGACGTCGGAGTTCGCGCAGTCCGACTGGGCGAAGGAGTTCGCGACGAGTGAGATCCCGATCATCTCGGGTGACGCGGCGAAGAAGGAGTCCGCGGACTCCTGACCCCGGTCACACCCGCCCTGGAGGCCCGGTGCACGTCCGCCACGGACGCGCACCGGGCCTCCGATCACGTTCAGGGCCGTGGTCCGGGCCCGGCGGCGAGCCGCTCGGCCGCCTGCAGCAGGTGCGCGGTCACCGGGTGCGCCGGGCGCGCGAACACCGTCGCGGCGGCCCCGTGCTCGACGACCGCGCCCCGGTGTACGACCAGCACGTCGTCGGCCATCCGGCGCACGGCCCGGAGGTCGTGCGACACGAACACCATCGCCACGCCGGTGTCGTCGCGGAGTCGCTCGAGCAGGGTCAGCACGGCGTCCTGCACGGTGGCGTCGAGGGCGGTGACCGGCTCGTCGAGGACGATCACCTCCGGGTCGGTGGCCAACGCCCGGGCGATCGCGAGTCGCTGCCGTTGCCCACCGGACAGGGTCAGCGGCGACCGCGGCCGGAGCGCCGGGTCGAGGTCGACCTGTCGCAGCGCTGCGTCCACCCGGGCGGCGAGGGAGCCACGGGCGCGGCGGTCGTCGCCCCGCGAGAACGCGTCGGCGAGGACCCGTTCGACCGACCACCGTTCGTCGAACGTGGCACCGGGGTCCTGCACGACGGCCGCGACGCGGTGGCGCCGGGGTCGTCGGTCGTGTTCGGGGAGTGGCACCCAGGGCGCTCCGTCGAGTGCGACGGTGCCGGCGTCGGGCGTCTCGAGCCCGAGCAGCATCCGCGCCAGGGTGGTCTTGCCCGACCCGGAGGCGCCGATCACCCCGAGCACCCGCCCGCGGTCGAGCCCGAACGACACGTCGTCGACGGCGCGGACGCCCTCGTACCCGCGCGCGAGGCCCGCGGCGACGAGGACGCCCCTCGCACCGTGCGAGGTCGCCTCTGTTCCGTGCGGGGTTCCGTGTTCCGTGCGATCCGCAGCGCCTCGCACCATGTCCGGAACCTCGCACCGGACGACAGCATCGCGGCGGGACCTCGCACCGTGCGAGGCAGCGCGCACCAGGGCCTGCGTCGCGGCGTGCTGCGGATCCTGCAACACCGCGGCGACCGGCCCCTGCTCGACGATCCGCCCCTCGTGCATGACGGCCACCCGGTCGGCCCACCCTGCGACGAGCCCGAGGTCGTGCGTGATGACGAGCAGTCCCGCCCCACGCTGCTGCGCCGCCCGGAGCTGCTCCATCACGGTGACCGCGACCCCGGCGTCCAGTGCGGTCGTGGGCTCGTCGGCGACCACGAGCGCCGGTGACCCGATGGTGGCCGCCGCGATGAGGGCTCGCTGCCGCATCCCGCCCGACAGCGTGCCGGCGAGTCGGCCGTCGGTCGCGATGTCCGGGTCGAGGCCCACCGCACGCAGGGCATCGCGCACGGCGTCCACGCGCTCGGCCGCACCCATCTCGGTGTGCAGGCGGAGGCTGTCGGCGACCTCGCGCCCGACCGGGCGCAGCGGGTCCAACGCGCCCAGGGCCTCCTGACCGACGTAGCCGACCCGCGACCCGCGCACCTGGCGCCACCGACGATCGGAGAAGGCGCGGACGTCGAGGCCAGCGACGGTGAGGGCGTCGGCGCGGACGGCGGAGCCGGGTGCGGACAGACCGAGCGCGGCGCGGGCGGTGACGGTCTTGCCGGAGCCGGACGCGCCGACCAGGGCGACGCACTCGCCGGCGTCGACCCGCAGGGCGACGTCGCGCACGATCGGCGTGCCCGCGATGGCGACGTGCAGCGCCTGGACCTCGAGGACGGTGGTCATCGGACGACTCCTGTTCGGCGGATCGCGCGACCGAGCACGGTGACGGCGGTCGCGAGCACCACGATGGCGAGCCCGGGGAAGGTGCTCATCCACGGTGCGGTCTGCAGGTAGGTCCGGCCGTCGGCGAGCATCGCGCCCCACTCCGGAGCCGGGGGCGGTGTCCCGACACCGAGGTAGCTCAGCGCCGAGGCCCAGACGATCGCCTGTCCGACGCCGAGCGTGGCGACGGCGACGACGGGCCAGAGTGCGGTCGGCAGGACGTGCCGGACCACGATGCGGACGGGGGAGCGGCCGAGCAGCACGGCGGTCTCGACGACCTGCGACGACCGGGCCGCGCGGACCAGACCACGGACGATGCGGGCGTAGCCGGGGGCGGTGGCGAAGCCGACGGCGAGCACGGCGGGGACCGGGCCGGGCCCGGTGACGGCGATGCCCACCAGGGCGACGAGCAGCAGCGGCAGGGCGAAGGCGACCTCGGTGACGCGGCCGATCACGGCGTCGAGCAGTCGGCCGACACGTCCGGCGCCGGCGCCCAGTCCGGCGACGACCCCGAGGACGACGCCGGTCCCGCCGCCGATCAGGGTCGCGGCCACACCGACCACGAGCGAGGCCCGCGTGCCGGCGACGACCCGGGACAGGACGTCGCGTCCGGATTCATCGGTGCCGAAGGGGTGCGCGCCGCTCGGTGCGAGGAGCGCCTCGGACGGGTGCACCGCGAGCGGGTCCGCGCCGCCGAGCAGCGCCGGCCACGCGGCCGCCACGACGGCGAGCAGGACCACGGCGCCCGCGACGGCGCCGGGGACGCCGAGGCCCCGCCGCCGGCGACGTGCTGCTGCCGGACGTCCGTCGACCGGTTCACCGGCCAGGAGGCTCGGCTCGGCGATGCCGCTCACCGCGCCGCCGCCTCGGGGCCGGGTCCACGGCGTCGCGTGGCTCGCGGGGCGCCGGTGCGCGGGCCTCCGGTGCGCGGGGCGCCGGTGCGCGGGCCTCCGGTGCGCCGGCCGCCGGCGCGCGGGGCGCCGGTGCGCGGGCCGCCGGTGCGCGGGTCGACGACACGTTCGACGAGGTCGGCAACCGCGAGCACCACGACGTAGGCGGCGGCGGACACCAGCGCGATGCCGGCGACGAGCGGCATGTCCCGCTGCGTCACCGCGGTCACCAGGGCGCGACCGATGCCGGGCAGCGCGAACACGGACTCGACGACGACGGCGCCGGACACGAGGGACCCGAAGGCCCAAGCGGACAGGGCGATCCCGGGCAGCGCCGCGTGGCGGAGCAGGTGCCGGGCGAAGAGCCCGAGGCGGGTCTCACCGCGGCCCCGGGCGGCGAGGGCGAACGCGGACCGCTGCGCGTCGACCACCCCGTCCCGCACGGTCTCGGCGAGGTACCCGGCCACCGGCACGGCCACCGTCAGCACCGGGAGCACCCAACCCCGCGCGGTGCCGTCGCTGACCGCCGGCACCCAGCCGAGGGCGCTCGCGAACACCACGATGAGCACGCTGCCGAGCCAGAAGTGCGGCATCACGCTCGCGGTGACGCTCAGCGCGCTCGTCAGTCCTGCGGCGAACCGACCGCGCTGCGTCGACCACCACGCCGCGACGATCGCCAGAGCCCAGGCCACGACGAGCCCGGCGACCGCCAGGGTCAGCGTGACGGGGAGCTGCTGACCGAGCAGCGTCGCGACCGGGGTGCGGAAGGCGTACGAGTCACCGAGCTGCAGGGTGGCGAGGCGGCCGAGGAACACCGCGTACTGCACGAGCACCGGCTGGTCGAGGCCGTACTCGTGCCGGACCTGGGCGACGGCCTCGGCGGAGGCCTGCGAGCCCGGGCCGCCGAGGATCGCGAGTGCGGGGTCGCCGGGGATGAGCCGGATCGCGACGAACACGATCGTCGCGACGGCCCAGAGCACGCCGATCCCGCCCGCGAGCCGTCGGACGGCCCACCACACCCAGGGCATCCGCGTCAGCGGTCGATCCAGGCCGTGCCGAACCAGGGCGTGGACACCGAGGTCGTCTGGATGCCGTGCACGGCCGAGCGCACCAGGAAGTGGTTCTGCTGGTCGTAGAGGGGCAGCACGGTGTCGCTCGCCAGGATCGTCTTCTGTGCCTGCTGGTACAGGTCGGCGCGCTCGTCGGCGTCCGAGGTGCGGGCCGCCTGCTCGAGCAGGGTGTCGAGCGCGGGGTCGTCGAGCTGCGCGAGGTTCGCGAAGTACCCGGACGGCGCCGGCTCGATGCTCGCGCTGTCGTACAGGATCCGCAGGACGTCGGGGCCGACCTTCGTGTACGGGGCGCTGACCACGTCGTACTCGTTCGCCGCGAGGGCCGCGTACCAGCTGGAGAGGTCGAGCTCGTCGAGCACGACCTTGAACCCGACGGCCTTCTCGGACGCCTGGATCTGCTGGAACAGGCTGCGCTCGGCCGGCACCGACTGGTTCGTCGACACCGGGAACGTCACGGTGAGCTGCTTGCCGTCCTTCTGCCGGATGCCGTCCGACCCGACCTTCCAGCCGGCGTCGTCGAGCAGTTGCTTCGCCTTCGACGGCGAGTAGTCGAACCGGCTCTTCTCGGAGTACGCCAGCGGTTCGGCGCTCGAGAGCACGGAGTACGAGCGCTTCGCCGTGCCGAGGAACAGCGACTGCAGGCCGGGGTCGATCTCCGCGCCGGCGATGAACGCCTGGCGCACGGCCTCGTCGCGGAACACGCCGTTGCCGGAGTTCAGTTCGAGGCGGTTCGAGGCACCGGGGCGCGGGGCGTCGAGGTCGCGGATGGCGCCCTTCGCCGACGCAGCCTTGAGCTGGTCGGGCTGCGCGTTGTCGATGACGTCGACCTGGCCGGACTGCAGCGCCGCGTAGCGCGACGTCGAGTCGGGCAGGAATCGCCACGTGATGCCGGACAGCCGCGGCTTCGTCTTCCCCCAGTAGTCGCTGTTCTTCGTCAGGGTGACGCGGTCGCCGTGCTTCCATCCGGTGACCTCGAACGGGCCGGTGCCGACGGGGGACTCGCAGTTCGTCGCCTGCTTGCGCTCGAGCGCCTTCGGGGACTCCATGCCGACCCAGGGCTGCGAGAACGACTCGAGCAGCGCGCTGTCCGGACGGCTCAGCGAGAGCGTCACGGTGTGGTCGTCGGTGGCCGTCGCCTTCGTGATGGACTGCAGCGCCAGGTAGCCGGTGCTCGACGCGGTGGCCGGGTCCTGCACGTGCTCGATGTTCGCCACGACGGCGGCGGCGTCGAACGGGGTGCCGTCGGTGAAGGTGACGTCGTCGCGCAGCGTGAAGGTGAGGGTCTTGCCGTCGTCGCTCGTGGTCCACTTCGTCGCGAGCTCGGGCGTCGGCTCGCCGTCCTCGAGCCCGACGAGCTCCTCGATGTACTGCGTCGCCAGGAGCGCCTGCGGGTAGTTGCCGCCGACGTGTGGGTCGAGGCAGGTGGGCTCGGCGTCGCCCGAGGCGTACGTCAGGGTCCCACCGCTCACCGGTTTGCTGCTCGTGGTGCTCGTCCCGGCACCGCTGCAGCCCGCGAGGACGAGGACGACGGCGGTGGCGCTCGCGACGGCGGCGACGGTTTTCTGTACTGAGTCCAAGATCATGGCTGGACGAGTCTAGCGGTTTACTGGGGCCCATGGATGAACCGATCCGCCGCGGTGGCCGACCTCGACGCTCGAGCGCCGAGGTCCTCGCGGACGCCGCTGCCGAGCTGTTCCTCGAGCAGGGGTACGGACGCACCACGGTCGACCAGATCGCCGTGCGTGCGGGGGTCAGTCGCGCGACGTTCTTCAACTACTTCACGGCGAAGTCGGACGTGATGTGGCTCGAGCTCGACGCCGCGGTCGCGGGGCTGCCCGGGTACCTGGCGGCCTCGACCGAACCCAGTGCGGTGCGTGCGGTGGAGCAGGCCCTGCTCGCCGCGGCCCGGGCCCACGACCCCGAGCGGGTGCCGTGGGCGGTCGCGCAGGCCGAGGTGATGGGCATCGGCTCCGAGCTCGTCGCCGGGGTCGCCGTCCGGGTGATGGCGCAGCACGGGGCCGTCGCCGCCTTCGTGGCGGGGCGCACGGGGGAGCAGCCGGGGTCGCTCTGGCCGCAGACCGTGTCGGGCGCGGTGCTCGGGGCGGCTGCTGCGGCGTTCGGGGTGTGGGTCGCCGACGGGGTGGCTCGTCGGCCGCTCGTCGAGTACGTCGCGGCGGCGCTGACCCCGGTGGTCGCCGGCCTCGACGCGCGCTGACGCCGACGACGGGCGCCCCGAGTCTCGTGGTGAGCGGCACTTCTCGCGCGTCGGGCCCCGAGAGGTGTCGCTGAGGCCGAGACTCGCCCGCGCGTCAGTCGGTGCGCAGCGTCCCGGCGCCGCCGGCGGCCACGTCCGAGGCCGTCCCGTCGCGCACGACCTCGGGCACCTCGTCGCTCGTCGGCCGCAGCGAGGCGTCGCCCGGGTAGCTCAGCGTCAGCACGGCTTCCTCGATGTACGGGCTGTCCTCGAGCGACTTCTCGACGTCGCGCAACCGCACCGCGACGTGCTCCTCGTTCTCGTTGCCCGTCAGGTCGACGGCGGCGACGAGGTACACCCGCGACGGTCCGACGAACTCCAGGTGCAGGTAGGTGACGCGCTCGATCTGCGAGCGGCCGAGCAGCTCGACGAGCACGGCGTTCTCGAGCTCGGGCGACGTGCTCTCGCCGAGCAGGAAGCGGCGGTTGCGGTCGATGAGGATGATCGCCACGACCCCGAGCAGCACGCCGATCGCGATGGAACCGATCGCGTCGAAGATCGCCAGGCCGGTGATCTGGTGCAGGAACACCCCGAGGAACGCGACGACGAGGCCGATGAGCGCAGCGGCGTCCTCGGCGAACACGGCCCGCAGCGTCGGGTTCGAGGACTGCAGCACGTGGCGCAGCACCGGCACCTTGCGCTTCGTCGCCGCTCCGTGGGCCTGGCGGTACGCCTGCAGGAAGCTCGTGCCCTCGAGGCAGAACGACAGTGCGAGCACGATGTAGTTGAGCAGTACGTCCTCGGCCGGACCCGTCTCGCCGAGCTCGGAGATGCCGTGGTAGATCGACACGATGGCGCCGGCGGTGAACAGCCCGAACGCGGCGAACATCGACCAGATGTAGGTCTCGCGGCCGTACCCGAGCGGGTGTGCGGTGTCGCGTTTCCGCGCGCCCCGTCGTTCGGCGACGAGCAGGAAGATCTCGTTGCCGGTGTCCGCCCACGAGTGCGCCGCCTCGGCCACCATCGAGGCCGAACCCGAGATGAGCGACGCGATGGTCTTCGCGATCGCGACGAGCAGGTTCGCGCCGAAGGCGATGATGACGGTGAGGGAGGACTCCGGGCGTTCGCCGGAGGCAGAGTCGTCGGGCATCCCTCCAGCATGCTCCCGTCCGCTAAACTCGTGTCACACGAGCGTCGATCCGGCCATCACCGGGGAGCTCCCGGAAGAACGCGGTCCGCGCGAGCGGCTCGTCAGTAGAACCGGGCGGACCGGGCCGCACCGAACCCGAACACGAGCGGTCGTGACGTGCGGACAGCACGTCGTGGCAAGCGAGGTGGTACCGCGGAGCGTGCTCCGTCCTCGTGGAGATCGAGCGAACCCACAAGGAGTCCCGGTGCCGTACCCGTTGAACGCCGATGCCGATGGCGTCGTCCCCTCGCCGTCCTTCCCCGCCGTCGAGCGGGGGATCCTCGCCTTCTGGAAGAGCGACGACACGTTCCAGGCGTCGATCGACCAGCGCCAGGGCTGCGACGAGTGGACCTTCTACGACGGCCCGCCGTTCGCGAACGGCCTGCCGCACTACGGTCACCTGCTGACCGGGTACGCGAAGGACGTCTTCCCGCGCTACCAGACCATGCGCGGCAAGCAGGTGCACCGCCGCTTCGGCTGGGACACCCACGGGCTGCCCGCCGAGCTCGAGGCGATGCGCCAGCTCGGCATCACCGAGAAGCACGAGATCGACGAGATGGGCGTCGACGTGTTCAACGCCGCCGCCAAGAAGTCCGTGCTGCAGTACACCGACGAGTGGCAGCAGTACGTCACCCGCCAGGCGCGCTGGGTCGACTTCGAGGACGACTACAAGACGCTCGACACCACGTTCATGGAGAGCGTGCTGTGGGCGTGGAAGCAGCTCTGGGACAAGGGCCTGGCGTACGAGGGCTTCCGGGTCCTGCCGTACTGCTGGAACGACCAGACGCCGCTGTCGAACCACGAGCTGCGCATGGACGACGACGTCTACAAGATGCGCCAGGACCAGTCCGTCACGGTGTCGTTCCCGCTGCAGGGAGCGCGTGCCGAGTCGCTCGGGCTGGCCGGCGTGCGTGCGCTCGCCTGGACGACGACCCCCTGGACCCTTCCCACGAACGCCGCGCTGGCCGTCGGGCCTGCGGTCTCGTACGTGGTGCTCCCTGCGGGGCCGGGAGGCGCAGCTGACGGTGCGGACGCCGGTTCCGTCCACTACCTGTTGGCTTCGGACACCGTGGCCGCCTACGCGAAGGACCTCGGCTACGAGACGGCCGAGGACGCCGCTGCCGCGGTCGTCCGCACCCTGACGGGTGCTGAGCTCGACGGCGTCGAGTACGAGCGCCTGTTCGACTTCCTCGCCGAGACCGAGGGAATGGAGCACGCCTGGCGCATCCTGGTCGCCGACTACGTCGAGACCGGCGAGGGCACCGGCATCGTGCACCAGGCCCCGGCCTACGGTGCCGACGACCAGGTGGTCTGCGCCGCCGCCGGCATCCCCGTGGTGCTCTCCCTCGACGAGGGCGGGGTCTTCACCTCGCAGTTCGGCGAGGTCGCCGGCATGCTCTGGTCCGACGCGAACAAGCCCCTCACCAAGGCCGTCCGTGACGCCGGTCGACTGCTCCGCCAGGCGTCCTACGAGCACAGCTACCCGCACTGCTGGCGGTGCCGGAAGCCCCTCATCTACAAGGCCGTGTCGTCGTGGTTCGTGCGGGTCACCGACTTCCGCGACCGCATGGGCGAGCTCAACCAGGACATCAACTGGGTGCCGGAGAACGTCAAGGACGGCCAGTTCGGCAAGTGGGTCGGCAACGCCATCGACTGGTCGGTGTCGCGCAACCGCTACTTCGGCACGCCGATCCCGGTGTGGCAGTCCGACGACCCCGAGTACCCGCGCACCGACGTGTACGGCTCGCTCGAGGACATCGAGCGCGACTTCGGCCGCCTGCCGCTGAACGCCGACGGCGAGGTCGACCTGCACCGCCCGTTCATCGACGACCTGACCCGCCCGAACCCCGACGACCCCACGGGGAACTCGACGATGCGCCGGATCACCGACGTGTTCGACGTCTGGTTCGACTCCGGGTCGATGCCGTACGCCCAGGTGCACTACCCGTTCGAGAACCGGGAGTGGTTCGAGTCGCACAACCCGGCCGACTTCATCGTCGAGTACATCGGGCAGACCCGCGGCTGGTTCTACGTCATGCACGTGCTGTCCACCGCGCTGTTCGACCGACCGGCCTTCCAGAACGTCATCAGCCACGGCATCGTCCTCGGCTCGGACGGGCAGAAGATGTCGAAGTCGCTGCGGAACTACCCGGACGTCTCCGAGGTGTTCGACCGCGACGGTGCCGACGCCATGCGCTGGTTCCTGATGTCCTCGTCGGTGATCCGCGGCGGCAACCTCGTCGTCACCGAAGAGGGCATCCGCCAGGGCGTCCGCGAGTTCATGCTGCCGCTGTGGTCGACGTACTACTTCTTCACCCTCTACGCGAACGCCTCCGGACCCGACGGGTACCAGGCGTCCCGTCGAACGGACAGCACCGACGTCCTCGACCGGTACCTGCTCGCGAAGACCCGGGTGCTCGTGTCCGACGTGCAGCAGCACCTCGACGCGCTCGACACCCCGCTCGCGGCCCAAGCGGTCCGCGACTTCGCCGACGTGCTGACGAACTGGTACGTCCGCCGGTCGCGCGACAAGTTCTGGACCGGAGCCGACGGCGTGGCAGCGGACGACGCCCGTGCCGCGTTCGACACGCTGTACACGGTGCTCGAGACCCTGACCCGTGTGGCGGCCCCGCTCGCCCCGCTCGTCACCGAGGAGATCTGGAAGGGCCTGACCGGTGGTCGGAGCGTGCACCTGACGGACTTCCCCGACGCGGCCGAGTTCCCCGCCGACGACGCCCTCGTCGCGGCGATGGACCGCGTGCGCGACGTCGCCTCGAAGGGCCTCGCGCTCCGGAAGGCGACCGGCAAGCGCGTCCGGCTGCCGCTCGCCACGCTCACCCTCGTGGTGCCGGACCCGGCGGCGGTCGAACCGTTCGCCGACATCCTGCGCGACGAGCTGAACGTCAAGCGGGTCCTGCTCGAGGCGCAGGCCGAGGAATCACTGGCGCAGTACGGCATCGAGCGGAAGCTCACCGTCAACGCCCGCGTCGCCGGCCCGCGTATCGGCAAGGCCGTGCAGCAGGTGATCCCGGCCGCGAAGAAGGGCGACTGGACCGCGACCGAGTCCGGCGTCACCGTCGGCGGTGTCGACCTGGTCGAGGGCGAGTACACGCTCGACCTCACCGTCGCCGACCCGTCGGTCGCCGTGGCGTTCCTCGACGAGGGCGGCTTCGTGGTGCTCGACACCGTGACCACGCCCGAGCTCGAGGCCGAGGGACTCGCCCGCGACGTCGTCCGCGCCGTCCAGCAGGCCCGACGCGACGCCGACCTGGACGTCAGCGACCGCATCGTCCTGACCCTCGGGGTCGACGATGCCGCCGACGCGTCGGTGCGCACCCACCAGCAGCTCATCGCGGGGGAGACCCTGGCGACGAGCGTCGAGATCGTGCCCCTCGGGGCAGGCGCCACCACCGATGTCGGTGACGGCGCGAAGGTGACCGTGGAGGTGTCACGCGCATGAGCGACGACGACCAGCACGACGAACACGACCAGCACGACGAGGACGGCATCCGGATCCCGGTGGGGCCGTCCGGTGACGCCCCGGTCGAGGCCGTGCCGTACGGCGGTGACGACGACGAGGTCAAGCGCGTCGAGGCCGCCCTGTACGCCCGGATCGGCGAGCAGTCGCCCGAGCACCGCCTGACCGCGACCCGTCGCGCCGTCGAGCTGCTCGGCGATCCGCACCTGGCCTACCCGGTGATCCACATCACCGGCACGAACGGCAAGACGTCCACCGCGCGCACGACCGAGAGCATCGTCCGTGCCCACGGTCTGCGCACCGGCCTGATGACGAGCCCGCACCTGGTGTCGATCCGGGAGCGCATCGTCATCGACGGACAGCCGATCGAGCCGAGCCGGCTCGTCGAGAACTGGGACGACATCGCCCCGGTCCTCGAACTGACCGACCAGGAGCTCACCGCCAAGGGTGAGCTCCCGCTCACCTTCTTCGAGGCCCTGACCGTCCTGGCCCTGGCGTGCTTCGCCGAGGCGCCGGTCGACGTCGCCGTGATCGAGGTCGGCATGGGCGGCGAGTGGGACTCCACCAACGTCGTGCAGAGCCAGGTCGCGGTGTTCACGCCGATCGCCATCGACCACGCGAAGCAGCTCGGCAGCACCGTGGCGGAGATCGCGCGGACCAAGTCCGGGATCATCAAGCCGTCGTCCGCCGTGGTGTCGAGCGAGCAGGTCCCCGAGGCGCTCGTCGAACTCGAGCGTGCCGCCGAGCTCACCGAGTCGACGCTGGCGGTCGAGGGGACCGGGTTCTCGCTCGTCGACGTCACCCCAGCGGTGGGCGGTCAGCTCATCACCGTGCAGGGCATCGCCGGCCGCTACGACGACCTGTTCCTGCCGCTGTTCGGCCGGCACCAGGCGCACAACGCGGCCGTCGCGATCGCCGCGGTCGAGTCGTTCATCGGTCGGGGCACCCAGGCGCTCGACGAGGACGTCCTGTCCGAGGGCCTCGCCGGTGCCACCAGCCCCGGCCGCCTCCAGCCGATCGCCACCGACCCGACCGTCGTGGTCGACGCGGCGCACAACCCGCACGGTGCCAAGGCCCTGGCGGAGGCCCTGCTCGTGGCGTTCCCGTCCGAGCACGTCGTCGGCGTCGTCGGGATCCTCGGCGACAAGGACGCCCGAGGGTTCGTCCGCGCGCTGAAGGGCACCGTCGAGACCTTCGTCGTCACGCAGCCCCCGGGGGAGCGTGCCCTCGACGCCGACGCCTTCGCGAAGGTCGTCGTGGACGAGGTCGGCGCGGACCGTGTCGTCGTCGAACCGTCGCTCGCCGCCGCGCTGCAGCAGGCACGCGACCTGGCGGAGGAGGCGGACGCCGAGGACGCCCTCGTGCTCGTCGCGGGCTCCATCGTGATGGTGGGTGCGGTCATGGACCTGGTCCACCGGGAAGGCGAGACGAAGTGACGAACGCACCAAGGGCCTCCCGGCCGGGGCGCGCACCGCGCACCCGGAAGCCGCGACGCGACCGCGGGGCGCAGGAGAGCCTGCTGTCGATCGCGCTCGTGCTCGAGGCGATCATGTTCTTCTTCCCGATGCTCGTCGTGTTCGGCAAGGGGACCCTGCCGCCGGCCCTGGCGTTCGGCGGCGGCATCGGCGCGATGATCGTGCTGGCGCTGGCCTCACGCCTGACCGGCAACCCCGCCGGTGTAGGGTTCGGGTGGCTGCTGCAGGCGGCCATCCTCGCCACCGGGTTCATCGAACCGTTCATGTTCGCGGTCGCCGTGGTGTTCCTGGCGCTGTGGGTCTTCTGCTTCGTCAAGGGCGGTCAGCTCGACCGTCAGAACGCCGCGCGCCGGGCCGCCATGGGCGAGGACTGACCACCCCTCCGATCCCGCGAACACACTAGGAGTACTGCGTGTCCGACCTCGAAGAGACCCTCGTCCTCGTCAAGCCCGACGGCGTCGCCCGCCAGCTCACCGGTGAGATCCTCCGCCGTATCGAGTCGAAGGGCTACGAGATCGTCGACCTGAAGATGCTCACCGCGCCGCGCGACCTGTTGGACGCGCACTACGAGGAGCACCAGGGCAAGCCGTTCTTCGAGCCGCTCGTCGAGTTCATGCAGTCCGGTCCGGTCGTCGCCGTGCGCGTCGCCGGCAACGGCGTGATCGCCGGCTTCCGGTCGCTCGCCGGCACCACCGACCCCACCAGCGCCGCACCCGGCACCATCCGTGGCGACCTCGGTCGCGACTGGGGCCTCAAGGTGCAGCAGAACCTGGTGCACGGGTCGGACAGCACCGAGTCGTCGGCGCGCGAGCTCGCGCTCTGGTTCGCCTGAGACGCCGGGGGAACGACTCGTGACGAACAACGACCGACCCACCAAGAACGAGCGTCGCCAGCACGCGCGTGAGGTCTCGCGCCAGCGCGCCGACGCCGAGAAGCGCCGCAAGCGCCGCAACAAGTGGTTCCTGCAGGGCGGCATCGGCCTGGGCATCATCGCGATCGCCGCGATCATCACGCTCGTCGTGGTGAACGTGAACAACGCACCCGCCGTGTCCGCTGCCGGGCCGAAGAACATGGCCACCGGCGCGATCCAGTTCACCGGCGAGGGCGGCGAGGTCACCCCGGTGACCACGAAGGCCGTCACCGCGAAGGGCACCCCGTCGGCAGTCCCGACGTCGAACACCGACGGTGCGGTCGCGGTCACCGAGTACGTCGACTGGGCCTGCCCGGTCTGCAAGCAGTTCGAGGCCGCCTACGCCGACCAGATCCTGGACAAGGTGCAGTCGGGCGACGCGACACTGGCCATCCAGCCGGTGTCGATCCTCGACCGCAGCTACCAGAGCTCGCGCTACGCCAGCCGGGCCGCGAACGCCGCGATGTGCGTCGCGAACTACGCGCCGGACAAGTTCCTGGACGTCCAGACGCAGTTCTTCGACAACCAGCCCACCGAGGGCACCTCGGGCCTGACGAACGCCGAGATCGCGAAGCTCGTGAAGGCGGGCGGCGCGACCGGGTCGAGCGTCTCCGAGTGCCTGTCGACCGAGCAGTTCAAGGGCTGGGTGACGAAGTCCACGAAGCTCGTCACCGCGGACGAGGCGCTGCAGGGCACGCAGGGCTTCGGCACGCCGACCGTGGTCGTGAACGGCAAGCGCCTCGACGACCTCAGCACGGTCATCACCGCGATCGACGCCGCGGCGAAGTAGCACCACCCGCACGAGCGAAGGCCCCCGCTTCCATCCGGAAGCGGGGGCCTTCGTCGTCGCGCTGCCTCGCGCCTACGCGGCGCCACCGTTCTGCTCGACGAAGGACGCGAAGGCGTCGGTGTCGGTCAGGGAACCGGTGAACTGCTTGCCGTTCACGATGATCGTCGGGGTGCTCGTCACCTTGTCGAGCGACGAGTTCGGGATCGGGTCGTTCATCACCCGGTTCGTGGCGTCGGCGACCCACCCGGCGAAGTCCTGCCCGGTGATGCACGAGGCGACCTTGCTGTTCGTCGCGCCGGCGTCCTTCGCCAGCGACGCCAACTCGTCGTTCGTCAGCCCCTTGGTGCTCTCGGACGGCTGGTTCTCGTAGAGCGACGTGTTGTACGCCAGGAACGCGTCCGGGTCGTAGTTCGCCACACAGGCGGCCGCGGCGGCGGAGCGGGTGGAGTACTTCGACCCGAGGGACACCCGGTCGAGCAGGTTGAACGGGTGCAGTTCGAGCGTCGCGGTGCCAGCCTTGACCCACTGCTCGATCTGGTCCATCTGCGCCGTCTCGAACTGGTTGCAGTACGGGCACATGTAGTCCGAGTACACGGTGATGTTCGCCACCGAGTCGTCCTGCTTCGTCGCCGCCGGTGTCCCACCGTCGGGCGTGGCCTTCGTCTCGACGGGCACGATCTTGCCGCTCTGCCCGGTGAACAGGATGCCGTCGCTCGCCATGTTGCGCGGTCCCGGCCCCGCGGGTTGCACCGAGTTCGCGATCACCAGGACGACCACGGCGACGACCGCCAGGCTGCCGACGATGATGCCGCTGATGCCCAGCGTCTTGTTGCGGCGACGTCGCGCCTGTTCCTGCACCCGGGCTTCGCGAGCCCGCTCTCGGGCGGCGTCGCGACGGACCTTCTTGCTCTCGTTCTCGCTCATCGAGATCGAGCGTAGGTGCTGCCCGGACGCCGATCGGGCGTGCTGCCTGGGAAGCGTCCAGGAATTCGGTGACGCGTCATCGATGTGTCATCGGAACCGCATCGAGGACGCCCAGCAGCGGATCAGAAGACCGTCAGGATGGTCGGGAACTTGATGATGATCGTCACGATGATGAACAGGTAGTTCGCCAGCGGGAACGCCCAGCAGAACGGGAGCAGTGCTCGGCCGATCCGCTGGGTGCGAGCGCCGAAGCGGCCCTGCGCGGCGTTCCAGATCGTGAACACCCAGAACATCGGGATCGTCATCGACCACACGAGCATGCACCAGGGGCAGAGCGCGCCGATGAACCACACGGTCTGGGTGAAGAGCCACGTCACGAAGACCCAGGCCAGGAACACGCCGGCGTTGAACGCGATCCAGAACCACCGCGAACCGTTGCGGAAGCCCGCGAGCATCATCACCGCGACGGCGATCGGCGCGACGAAGCCCATCACGCCGAGCAGTGGGTTCGGGAACCCGAACAGATGGCCCTGCCAGCTCGCCATCACGTCCGAGCAGCTGATGAACGGGTTCACGTCGCACGAGAGCACCGTGTCGGGGTCGGCGTACTTCTTGAACTCGTCGAGCACCAGGGAGAAGGACCCGTACAGGCCGACGAACCCGGTGATCAAGAGGAAGACGGCCATCGCGATCGGACGACGGGGGGCAGGCGCTGACGTGCTCACGCCGTCATCATCGCATGCGGCTTCCGGTCCTTTCCGGGAGCGGCGTGCGATACTGGCCGGAGGTCGTGTGGGCAACCGCAGACCGAAGAGAGCTTTCCGGGCAGTGCCCCACGGGGCAGTGTCCGGACGATCAGGTGCGGTGAGAGCGCACCGTGGTCGGGACAGCGTCACTCCGACGCCGAGCCGACCCGGGCCGGGTGCCCGGACCGGAACGGCAGCGGACGCAACGAGAAGTTGACGCAGACCGACCACGAAGACAGCGAGCGCGGGGCGTCGACGCCACCGCCACAACCAAAGAATTCCCGCCGCCTGACAAGGGTGCGAGTGGGGCCGAGGAGTGCGCCAGTCCATGGTGGAGCAGAACAACGACAACACGACCAACGACGAGAACGCCCCGAAGCGTCGGACCCGCCTGTTCGGCGGACGCCGCGCCCGGTCGTCCGGCCAGCAGGGCCAGGGTGGCGCCGTGCAGGCACCCCCCGTCGACGAACCCCTCGCACTGACGGACGGGGCACCGGCCGAGGCCGTGTCCGTCGCGGTCGAGGCCGTCTCCGCGCAGAGCGCCGAGCCGGACGACGTGAGCACGCTGACCGGCGACCTGCCGGTGGTCACGGCCGAGCCGACCGAGCCCGCAGCCGACGTGGCGGAACCGAGTGGTGCCTCCCGTCCGGCCGAGCCCGAGCCGACGGCCGAGGCGAGCGAACCCGCCGCCCCCGCCGAGCCGTTCGTCCCGAAGGCGACGAGCACGCTCAGCCTGATCTTCCACGCCCCCGTCCTGCCGGAGCTGCCGCGCCGTGCCGCGCGGTACGAGCGCGACGAGGACGACCGAGACGACCGCTACGACCGCTCCGAGCGCGAGGACCGGTTCGACCGCGATGACCGGTACGACACCGACGAGCGTGAGGAGCAGGGCGGATCCCGCCGGCGCTCGCGTCGTCGGGGGAGCAGCGCCGACCGCGAGGCCCGTGCGCCCCGCGAGCCGCGCGACCACCAGGAGCCCCGCCGCCGCGAGCCCGAGCTCATCACCGAGCCGCAGCGCATCAAGGGATCCACCCGGCTCGAGGCGAAGAAGCAGCGCCGCCGCGACGGCCGTGACGCCGGACGCCGACGCCAGGTCGTGAGCGAGGACGAGTTCCTCGCCCGCCGCGAGAGCGTCGACCGCCAGATGATCGTCCGCTCCAGCTCGTCGACCATCGAGATCGGCGTGCTCGAGGACGGCATCCTCGCCGAGCACTACATCACCAAGTCCGAGAACGTGTCGCTGATCGGCAACGTGTACCTCGGCAAGGTGCAGAACGTCCTGCCCTCGATGGAGGCCGCCTTCGTCGACATCGGCCGCGGCCGCAACGCCGTGCTGTACGCCGGCGAGGTCGACTGGAACTCGGTCGACACCAGCCACGGCCGTCGCATCGAGGCCGCGCTCAAGCCGGGCGACAAGGTCCTGGTGCAGGTCACGAAGGACCCCGTCGGCCACAAGGGTGCCCGTCTGACCAGCCAGGTCTCGCTGCCCGGTCGGTACCTGGTCTACGTGCCGAACGGCTCGATGAACGGGATCTCCCGCAAGCTGCCCGACACCGAGCGTGCGCGCCTGAAGAAGATCCTGAAGGAGGTCCTGCCGGAGCACGCGGGCGTCATCGTGCGCACCGCTGCCGAAGGTGCGACCGAGGAGCAGCTCACCCGCGACGTGCAGCGCCTGACCAGCCAGTGGGAGGCCATCCAGAAGAAGGTCGCCGGTGGCCAGGCCCCGGTGATGCTGCACTCGGAGCCGGACCTGCTCGTCAAGATCGTGCGTGACGTCTTCAACGAGGACTTCACGAAGCTCATCATCGACGGCGAGGCCGCCGGCGGCACCATCGACGAGTACCTGTCGGCCGTCGCGCCCGACCTGAAGGACCGCGTCGTCCGCTACGAGGGCCCGGACTCCTTCGAGGAGTACCGCCTGAACGAGCAGATCGACAAGGCGCTCGACCGCAAGGTCTGGCTGCCCTCCGGCGGTTCGCTCGTCATCGACCGCACCGAGGCCATGACGGTCGTCGACGTCAACACGGGCAAGTTCGTCGGCTCCGGGGGCAACCTCGAGGAGACGGTCACGAAGAACAACCTCGAGGCCGCCGAGGAACTCGTCCGCCAGCTCCGCCTGCGCGACATCGGCGGCATCATCGTCGTCGACTTCATCGACATGGTGCTCGAGGAGAACCGCGACCTCGTGCTCCGTCGCCTGATCGAGTGCCTGAGCCGCGACCGCACGAAGCACCAGGTCGCCGAGGTCACCTCGCTCGGCCTCGTGCAGATGACCCGCAAGAAAATCGGCGTCGGCCTGCGCGAGTCACTCGACGAGGTCAACGCGAAGGTCAACGACAACAACGCCGACCCGGGCCCGAGCAAGGGACGTCGCAAGGGGCGCAGCGGTGCCGGCGGCAACGGCAACGGCAGCGGCACCGGTGGCAACGGGAACGGCGGCAACGGGCACGGCAACGGCGGGGGCAACTCCGGCGGTGGCTCGGGTCCCGGTTCGTCGAACGGCCAGTCCAGCCAGGCGCACCAGATCACCGACGACGTGAAGAACGCGTTGTCGCGGATCGCCGCCTCGACGATCCCGCACGAGGACTCGCCGGCATCGCCGACGTCGGCGGAGGCACCGACCTCGGCCGACGTCCCCGCAGCGACGTCCGCGTCCGACGACTCCGGTGCGGGCGAGCAGCCCACCGGGTCGAAGCGTCGGCGCCGTGGTGGCCGTGGTGGACGGAGCGGTGAGCAGTCGAACGCTGCCGCGACCGAGACCACCGAGGTCACCGAGTCGGCGCCCGTCGCAGTCGAGGCGGAGGCGGCTGTCGAGCCGAAGCAGGCCGAGCCGAAGCGCGACGAGCCGAAGCAGGCCGAGCCGAAGCAGGCGGTCGCCGAGGCTGCTGCTCCTGCCGCCGAGCCGAAGGCCAAGGCCCCGGCCCGCCGTCGGGTCAGCTCCAGCGCGACGGTGACCCCGACCGACAACACGGTCGCGATCCTGGACATCCCGCTCAACGCCGCCCCGAAGCGCGAGCCGCGGCAGGTCGCCCCGGACGCCGAGTCGCTGTTGGACTCCGTGCTCCAGGCGCTGCCCGAGCCGAAGCAGCCGGGTCAGGGCCGTTCGCGGTCCCGCCGGGTGTCGTCGCCGAGCATCAGTGCCCCGGCCACGACCGAGGGCGCATCCGGCGAGGACACCGACGGCTCCGTCATCCTGGGGAACTGAGCGTGACGAACCCCGGTGACCCGCAGCAGGATCGTGGGTACTACGGTGCGGGCTGGCACCAGCCCGCACCGCCCGGACCCGGGGGAGCCGGTGGTTCCGCGCCGCGGCACGGCGTCCAGCCCGCTGCCGGGGTGCCCTACGCCCCGCCGCGACCGCCGCGTGCACCGGCCGATCCACGTCGGGCCTTCGCGCCCGGCGCCTCGGTGAACAACACCGCCGGGGCGCTCATCGCCGTCGTGTCCCTCGTGCTGGTCGAGTTCGTGTCCGGCATCGTCGGCCTCATCGGGACGTCGCTCGTCGTCAGCCCGTTCGCGCACTACGGAGCGGGGGCCAGCCTGGTCGGCAGCTTCATCGCCTCGGTGTTCCTGGCGCCGTTCCCGTTCTACGCGGGGGCGTTCCTGGCGCTGGCGTTCCTGACGCCGATCGCCCGCCGCAGCCCGCTGCCGACCGTGCTGCTCCGCGCCGTGCTCGCCGGGGCTGCCGGGACGATCGCCCTCGCGCTCGTCGGTGTCTTCACGGGCGCGTTCGGTGCGATCACCTCGGGCGGGTCGCGCCTGGTCATCGACGTCGTCACGAACCCGCTCCGCAACGGCGTGCCGTTCACGGTGATGCTCCTGGCGAGCGCGACCGCGGCGTGGCTGTGGCTCGGTCGCCCGCGACGGAACCGTGGCACCGCGCCGACGTCCGGCCTACCGGGGACGGTGCGGCCCGCTGACGCCGTCCCGCCCGCGACCGTGCAGCCGGGGCCGCAGCAGCCGCAGCAGGGCCCGTACGGACAGGGTCTGGTCCAGCCGGACCCCCACGGGCAGTACGGCGGCCAGTACGGCGCACAGCACTGTCCGGACCAGCAGCAGCCGCCGGCCGCCCCCTGGGGCGGTCCAGCGCCTCGCTGACCTCGGGTCGTCGCTCGCGACGCGGTCGCGCGTGCGGTCGTGCCCGAGACGCGGCCGCGCACCGTGTGGCGGGACTGGCGTGGCGGGGGCGCGCCGGGCCTCCCGTCCGCACCGTGCGCGGTTGCAGAAACCGTGCGAGCCAGCATGCCCCGCACCGATTCCAGAACCTCGCACAATGCGTGCCGGACGCACGCGCGCGGCGCGTCAGTGGGCGCGCTTGTCGCGCTGCGCCACGCGCAGGCCGCTGTGGATCAGCCGCAGCACGAGCTCCCGGCCGGACACCGCAGAGGCCCCCGCGGCGACCAGTTCGTCGTACTTCGCGAGCGGCACGTCGTAGTGGTCGTGGTCGAACGCACGACGCGGCACACCGGCGCGTGCAGCGAACGCGTGGAGTTCCGCGTAGGATTCATCACTGACGAGGTGCGACCACAGAGTGTCGTGAGCGGGCCACGTCGGTGGGTCGATCAACACGGTCACCGTGCAATCGTACGTGTGTCGCCGTTTGACCGGACCCATGGGGATCGAGTATTCTCGATCCCTGGTGTCAGCGGGCCGTTCTGCCTGCGTCGCCGATCGGGCCCGGCCCTCCGGGAGCCGCTCGTGCAGAAGTGGGCACCCGAGACTTCCCTCAAGCAGAGTTACGTAAGGATTTCCACGTGGTTTACGCAGTAGTGCGCGCCGGCGGCCGTCAGGAAAAGGTCGAGGTCGGCACCATCCTGACCGTCGACCGTGTCAAGGCGGACGACAAGGGCAACATCGACCTCGCCCCCGTGCTCCTCGTGGACGGTGACAAGATCACGTCGGCGGCTTCCGAGCTCGTCAACGTGACCGTCACCGCCGAGGTGCTCGACGACCTGCGCGGTCCGAAGGTCATAATCCAGAAGTTCAAGAACAAGACCGGGTACAAGAAGCGCCAGGGTTTCCGCGCTGAACTGACCCGCGTCAAGATCACCAAGATCGCGTAAGGGAGTCAGCTCATGGCACACAAGAAGGGTGCGAGTTCCACTCGCAACGGTCGTGACTCGAACGCTCAGCGCCTCGGCGTGAAGCGCTTCGGTGGCGAGGTCGTCAACGCCGGCGAGATCATCATCCGCCAGCGTGGCACCCACTTCCACCCGGGCGCCAACGTCGGCCGCGGTGGCGACGACACGCTGTTCGCCCTCTCGGCCGGTTCGGTCGAGTTCGGCACCAAGGGTGGCCGCAAGGTCATCAACATCGTCAACGCGTAGTCGCGACGATCAGCTTCAGCGGGAGGGGCGGGCCGAGTGCCCGCCCCTCCTTCGCTTTTCCCGCCGACGGATCACGTCGGCACAACGCGCTGACGGATCACGTCGGCACAACGCGCTGACGGATCTCGTCGGCGCAACGACCTTCCAGGAGTGGAACCATGGCGACCTTCGTCGACCGCGTGACCCTGCACCTCAGCGCGGGGAAGGGCGGCAACGGTTGCGTCTCGGTCCGCCGTGAGAAGTTCAAGCCCCTCGCCGGGCCCGACGGCGGCAACGGCGGTGACGGCGGCGACATCGTGCTCGTGGCCGACCCGCAGGTCACCACGCTGCTCGGCTACCACCGCTCCCCGCACCGTTCGTCCAAGAACGGTCAGCCGGGCATGGGCGACCACCGCAGCGGCGTCAGCGGCGAGGTCCAGGAACTCCCGCTCCCGATCGGCACCGTCGTGTACGACGAGGCCGGCGAGGTCATCGCCGACCTGACCGAACCCGGTATGCGTGTCGTCGTGGCCCCCGGTGGCCAGGGCGGCCTCGGCAACGCGGCGCTCTCCACCACCAAGCGCAAGGCCCCCGGCTTCGCGCTCCTCGGCACCGAGGGCTGGGCGGGCGACATCAGTCTCGAGCTGAAGACCATCGCCGACGTCGCCCTCGTCGGGTTCCCGAGCGCCGGCAAGTCCTCGCTCATCGCAGCGATCTCGGCCGCGAAGCCGAAGATCGCCGACTACCCCTTCACCACGCTCACCCCGAACCTCGGCGTCGTCGAGTCGGGCGAGAGCCGCTTCACGGTCGCCGACGTCCCCGGGCTGATCGAGGGCGCGTCCGAGGGCAAGGGCCTCGGCCTCGAGTTCCTGCGCCACGTCGAGCGCTGCGAAGCCCTGCTGCACGTCATCGACTGCGCGACGATGGACCCGGGTCGCGACCCGATCAGCGACCTCGACGTCATCCTCGGCGAGCTCGAGCGCTACCCGGTCCCCGAGGGTCAGGTGCCGCTGCTCGAGCGTCCGCAGCTGATCGCGCTCAACAAGATCGACGTGCCGGACGCCGCGGAGCTCGCCGAGTTCGTCACCGCCGAGCTCGAGGGCCGCGGCTACCGCGTGTTCCCGATCTCCACGGCGTCGCACAAGGGGCTGCGTGAGCTGACGTTCGCGTTGGCCGAGGTCGTCGAGCAGGGTCGTGCCAAGCGCGCGGCCGAGCCCGTCGTCGAGCGCATCGTCATCCGCCCCCGCGCGGTCAACGACCAGGGCTTCACGGTCCGTGCCGAGGGCGGTGAGGAGCACCGCTTCTTCCGCGTCCGCGGCGCGAAGCCGGAGCGATGGATCCAGCAGACCGACTTCACCAACGAAGAGGCGATCGGGTTCCTGGCCGACCGGCTCGCGAAGCTCGGCGTCGAGGACGGCCTGTTCAAGGCCGGCGCGGTCGCCGGTTCGACCGTCGTGATCGGTGGCGACGGCGGCATGGTCTTCGACTGGGAGCCGACGCTCACGTCCACCGCGGAGCTCATCACGAGCGCGCGCGGTACCGACGCCCGCATCGGTGCGACCTCGCGTCCGACCCGCAACGAGCGTCGCGAGGAGTACTTCGAGCGGATGGACGCCAAGGCGGCCGCCCGTGCCGAGCTCGAGCAGGAGCGTGTGTCCGGGCTCTGGGTGAACGACGACGTCGTCACCAGCGACGACCTCGAGACCGGCGACCTCGAGACCGGCGACTTCGAGACCAGCGACCAGAAGGACTGACCGCGGCATGACCGACACGACCGCCCGCACCGACCTCGGACCCGTCACCCGGCGAGAGGACATCCCGCGTGCGCGGCGGATCGTGGTCAAGGTCGGCTCGTCCTCGGTCAGCGGTGACGCCGCCGGCCAGATCGGTCCGCTGGTGGACGCCCTGGCCGGCGCCTACGGCCGTGGCACCGAGGTCGTGCTCGTGTCGTCCGGTGCGATCGCGACCGGGTTCCCGTTCCTCGGGCTCGAGGGCCGTCCCGACGACCTCGCCACGCAGCAGGCCGCCGCGGCCACCGGCCAGAACGTCCTGATGTTCCGGTACCAGAAGGAACTCGACCGGCACCGGGTCGTCGCGGCGCAGATCCTGCTGACCGCCGGCGACCTGCAGAACCCCACGCACCGGGTGAACGCGCAGCGCGCCATCGACCGGCTGCTCGCCCTGCGGGTGCTGCCGATCGTGAACGAGAACGACACGGTCGCCACGCACGAGATCCGCTTCGGCGACAACGACCGGCTCGCCGCCCTGGTGGCGCGGCTGCTCGGTGCCGACGCCCTGGTGCTGCTGTCCGACGTCGAGGCCCTGTACACGAAGCCGCCGGAGCAGCCCGGCGCCGAGCGCATCGACGCGGTACCGTTCGGCGACGAGCTCGCCGGCGTCACCTTCGGCTCCGTCGGCAAGTCCGGCGTGGGGACCGGGGGAGCGGGCACCAAGGTCGCGGCAGCGCGACTCGCGGCCGAGGCGGGCACGTCGGTCCTGGTGACCGCCACGGCCCTCGTCGACCGCGCCCTGTCGGGCGAGCACGTCGGCACCTGGTTCCACGCCGCGCCGCGTCCCTGACACGGGTCGGACCGCGCCCGGAGCGGTCACGACTCGCGGTCGGGACGGCGCCGACTGGTCAGAGACCGTCGGCGCCGGGGTCGCGGAGCGGCGGTCTGCGACCACTCGCGTGGCGCAGGACGACGTGTGGTGACCGGTCGGCGTGGTGAACGCGACCGCCTGGAGGCCCGGCGCGTGTCCCGGAGACCGGTGCGGGCCTCCAGGCGGTCACGACTCACCGACGGACTGCGTCGAACGGTCGGGACCAGTCGACGGGGTCGGCGCGGAGCGACGCGGCGCGACCGCTCGGCGTTGGTGGTACGACGTGTCGTGACCGGTCGGCCGGCGAGACGCCGTCACGCCCGTCACGGGCCGACGAGCGGACCTAGAATCGGTCCATGTCGTCGATCGCGCCCGCCCCGACCCTGACCGACACGCTCGTGGCGGCCCGGACCGCATCGTCGGCCCTGGCGACCGCGACGACGGCGGTCAAGGACGCCGCCCTGGTGGCGATCGCCGCCGGGGTCCGTGCCGCCACCGACGAGATCGTCGCCGCGAACCACGGCGACCTGGTCGCGGGCGAGGAGAGCGGCCTGTCCTCCGGCCTCGTCGACCGCCTCCGACTCGACCCCGCACGCATCGAGGCGCTGGCCACCGCGGTCGAGGACGTCGTCGGCCTGCAGGACCCGGTGGGGGAGCACCTGCGGGGCTCGCTGCTGCCGAACGGCCTGCAGCTCACCCAGGTGCGGGTGCCGTTCGGTGTCGTCGGCGCCATCTACGAGGCACGACCGAACGTCACGGTCGACATCGCCTCGCTCGCGCTGAAGTCCGGCAACGCGGTCGTGCTCCGCGGGGGGTCGGCGGCCCAGCGGACGAACGCCGTGCTCGTTGCCCGCATCCAGGACGCCGTCGAGTCGGTCGGCCTGCCGCGCGAGCTCGTGCAGACCATCGACGAGTTCGGCCGTGCCGGAGCCACCGAGCTCATGCGCGCCCGCGGCCTGGTCGACGTGCTCATCCCGCGCGGCAGCGCCTCGCTCATCCAGACCGTCGTCACCGAGTCGCAGGTCCCCGTGATCGAGACCGGCGCCGGCGTGGTGCACGTGTTCCTCGACGCGTCGGCCCCCGAGCAGCGCGCCGTCGACATCGTCCTGAACAGCAAGGTGCAGCGTCCGAGCGTCTGCAACGCCCTCGAGACGCTGCTGGTGCACGAACAGGCGGCCGAGCGGCTGCTGCCCGTGCTCGCTGACCGGCTCCGCGCCTCCGGTGTCACGCTGCGCGGCGACGACGCCACGCGGGCGATCGTGCCGGGCGTGCTGCGCGCCACCGACGAGGACTGGGCGACCGAGTCGATGGACCTCGACCTGTCGATCCGGGTCGTGCCGGACGTCGACGCCGCGATGGCGCACATCGCGCACTGGTCCACCCACCACACCGAGTCGATCGTCACGAACGACGTCGACACGGCCGAGCGGTTCCTGGCGACGGTCGACTCCGCGGTCGTGATGGTGAACGCGTCGACGCGCTTCACCGACGGCGGGGAGTTCGGGTTCGGCGCCGAGGTGGGCATCTCGACGCAGAAGCTGCACGCGCGTGGCCCGATGGGGCTGCCGGAGCTCACGAGCACCAAGTGGATCGTGCGCGGGAACGGCCAGATCCGCGGCTAGACTGAACGGCGTCTTTCCCCGACCGAACGGAGCACCGAACGATGACCTTCCTCGCAGAAGCTGCTGAGCACGCCTCCGGGGCCCCGGCGTTCGTGTTCCCGCTCGTCGGTGCGCTGTTCTTCGTCTTCCTGGGCTTCGTCACCTGGAGCTTCCGCGACGTGGCGTACCGCCACTCGCAGAAGTTCGAGGCGACCCGCCACCACGAGACGGGTGTCGACGAGTTCGGCCACACCAAGATCTGATCTGCACGCGATGCTCGAGAGCACCGGACGACCGCGCATCGGGGTGATGGGCGGCACGTTCGACCCCATCCACCACGGTCACCTCGTCGCGGCGTCCGAGGTCGCTCGGGCGTTCGACCTGGACGAGGTCGTGTTCGTCCCCACCGGTCAGCCGTACATGAAGTCCGGTGTCACGGATGCCGAGCACCGCTACCTGATGACGGTCATCGCGACCGCGTCCAACCCGATGTTCACGGTGAGCCGCGTCGACATCGACCGCCCCGGCCCGACGTACACGGTCGACACGCTCCGCGACCTGCACGAACAGCGGCCCGACGCGCAGCTCGTCTTCATCTCGGGCGCAGACGCCGTTCAGCAGATTGTCGACTGGAAAGACCATGATGGTCTCTGGGACCTCGCGCACTTCGTCGCCGTGACGCGTCCGGGACACGACCTGAGCATCAGCGGACTCCCCGAGCGAGACGTAAGCTTGCTCGAAGTCCCCGCACTGGCCATCTCGTCGACCGACTGCCGCGACCGGGTGAGACGTGGTTCCCCCGTCTGGTACCTGGTCCCCGACGGGGTCGTCCAGTACATCTCCAAGCACCACCTGTATCGGAGCGTTGCATGAGTTCGTCCGACGCGCAGCCGCCCCTGTCGCGGCGCCAGGCGCGCGAGCGGGAGCGTGCCGCAGCAGCCGGTTCGCAGCCCGCGACGCCGCCGCCGACCGTCGCCGCCCCAGCCGAGTCGACGGACCCCCGTCCTCGGCCCGGTTCGCACGTGGCACCCGCCCCCGGCGGTCCGACCCAGTCCTCCGCTCCGGCGTCTGCCGCGACAGGCACGTCGGCCCCGACGGGCACGCCAGCCTCGGCGCCCTCCGTGCCGGTGACCTCCGTCCCCGCGGCCGGGGTGTCGCCGTTCCCGCCCGCCTCGGCGACCGAGATCGTGCCAGGCAGCGGTGGTCTGACCCGCCGCCAGATCCGCCAGCAGCGCGCCGCCGAGAACCAGGCGGTCCTGCCGGTCCCGCTGCAGAACCCCACGCCGCAGTCCTCCGACCGCACCGTCGAGGACGTCCTCGGGTCGGTCGACACCATCGAGCCGACCTCGGCGCCGCGCGCCGCGGATGAGCCGTCCGGTTCCGAGACCCCCACGGTGCTCGACGAGGCAGCGGTCGCCCAGGCCACCGAGGCCGACGGGTCGCCCGACGCCCTCGAGCCGCTCGACGAAGCCGCTGCGCACGCCGAGGAGCCCCGGCGCCACCGGTCGACCTGGTCGCCGCCCGCCGACGACGCATCCGACGCACAGCCCGCAGCCGGGTCCACGGACGAGGCTCCCGCAGGGACGTCCAGCGACCTGACGAGCACCGACCAGGCGAGCACGGACTCGACGCAGACCGACGAGACGGGCACTCATGAGACGGGCGCCGACGAGGCGCAGACCGACGCGGACGCCCCGGTCGACGTCGCCGCGCCCGAGCACCCCTCGGCCACGCCGCTCCCGGGGATCCCGGACGGCGCGCCGTCGACCCCGGCGGTGTTCCCACTGTCCCTCGACCCCGAGGACGACGACACCAACGAGGTCCCGATCCCGGAGCCCGCACGGACCGACCCCCCGAAGGTCCCCGCGTCCTTCCAGCGGCCGGCCGAGCCGAAGCCGATGACGACGGCCTTCGAGCCGCCCGTCGGGCACTGGTCGCAGCAGGCGCACGGCTCGAACGACGCCGAGGTGCACGACGACTCGACCGGCACCCGCCGGATCGCGGTGACCGACACCAACGCGATCATCCTGCCGAACTCGGCCCTCGCCGACCCGACCGGAGCACTGAACGCGACGGGCGAAGTGATCCTCACGGGGTCCATCGACCTGCCCGCGTCGCTGTCCTCGACGGGGTCACACCGACCGATCGACGGTGCCGAGGTCGACCGCCTGCTCGAGCAGCACGACGAGCAGCCGGAGACCGACGCCAGCCCGGTGCGCGCCAGCCGCGCGGTGTCCAGCCACACCTCGACCCGCCAGGTCGTCCTCGCCGCCGCGAAGCCGAAGGAGTCGCGCACGCCGCTCATCCTCGGCGTCACGGTCGGCGCCGTCGGTGTCGCCGCAGCCGCGGTCATCATCGTCGCGCTCGTCACGACCCACACCTTCGGCGGCTGACGCCCCGACCCGAACCACCGATCCCGACACCTGCGTCGGCCGCGGCCTGGCCGTGCGTCGGCGGGGTGTCTTATGATCGTGACCCACCAAGCGATCCGGCTCCCTGCCGGGTCGACGACCGGAAGGAATCCGTGACCGCCTCCACTCGCGCACTGGAACTCGTGCAGGCCGCCGCTCTCGCGGCCGACGCCAAGCAGGCCGAGGACCTCGTCGCGCTCGATGTGACCGGGCCGTTGCAGCTCACGGACGTGTTCCTGCTCGCAACCGGTCGGAACGAGCGCAACGTGCAGTCCATCGCCGATGCGGTCGAGGAGCGCCTCCTCGAGCTCGGCGCCAAGACCCTCCGCCGCGAAGGCCGGAGCGAGGGCCGCTGGGTCCTCATCGACGTCGGCGACATCGTGGTGCACGTCTTCCACGACGAGGACCGTCAGTACTACTCGCTCGAGCGGCTCTGGGCAGACTGCCCGACGATCCCGCTCGAGCTCCCGGTGGACCACACCGCCTGATCAGCGACGCGCCCGGGTGACGGCTTCGATTTCGTTGCCCGGCGTTCGCATGGTGTACGCTTCTATGGTGCCTCCGGGGAACCGGTCGGCACCGAAGCAACACAATCTGGGTCTGTGGCGCAGCTGGTAGCGCACCTGCATGGCATGCAGGGGGTCAGGGGTTCGAGTCCCCTCAGATCCACCAACAACCCCCGTCGTTCCCCGGAACGGCGGGGGTTTCCTCGTGGTGCGAGTGGCCGCACGTGCCCGATACGCTGTGCGCATGAGCAACGATGCGCCGCTGTCCGGAACCCCGCTGACGATCTCCGCCGCCGGGTACACGGCCGACATCGCCACGGTCGGTGCGACGCTGCGGACCCTGCGGCACGAGGGTCGCGACCTGATCGTGCCGTTCGACGCCGACGAGGTCCGCCCGGCCTTCCGCGGTGCGGTCCTCGCTCCGTGGCCGAACCGCGTCGTCGACGGCGAGTACACCTTCGGGGGCGTCGACCACGAGCTCGCGCTCACCGAGCCGGCACGGCACCACGCCCTGCACGGACTGGTCGCCTGGACCGACTTCCGGGTCGAGGCTCAGGAGCCCGACCGCGTGGCACTCACCACCACCGTGCAGGCCCAGGCGGGCTACCCGTACCGCGTCGAGGTCCTGGTCGAGTACCGACTCGACGCCACCGGGCTGCACACGACGATCACCGGTACGAACTCCGGTGCCGACGACGCCCCGTGGGGGACCGGCCCGCACCCGTACCTGGTCGCGGGCGCCGGCACGGTCGACGACTGGACCCTCACCCTGCCCGCGGCCGAGGTGCTCGAGGTCACCCCTGACCGGCTCGTCCCGACCGACCTGGTCCCCGTGCACGACGAGTTCGACCTGCGCACGCCCACCCTCATCGGCGACCGGTTCATCGACCACGCCTTCACGGGCTTCGACCGCGACGCCGACGAGACCGCGACCATCGCGCTGACCGCCGCCGACGGCCGTGGTGTCCGCGTGGCCTTCGGGCCTGAGTGCCCGTGGGTGCAGGTGCACACGGCCGACCACGTGGTCCCCGAGTACCACCGCGCTGGGCTGGCGGTCGAGCCGATGACGTGCGCGCCCGACGCCTTCAACGACGGGGTCGACCGTGGTCTCGTGGTGCTCGCCCCGGGTGCGTCCCACGCCGCCGCATGGACGATCTCCGCGATCTGACCGGTCCGTCGGCCGGCGTGCGCATCGAGGTCCGCCGGCTCGACCCTGCCCCCGACCTCGGCGTGCTGGCCGCGCAGGCCGGCGGCGACCTGGTGTGGCTCGACTCCGCGTTGCCGGACGGTGCGCCGGACACCGCTCGACCACGCGCGCGGTGGTCGGTCCTGGCATGGACGGACGGGCCGTTCCGAGCCCGGTTCCGGCACCAGGACCGGCAGGCGTCCGTCGACGTCGCTGCGCCCGCCGCCGGGTGGTTCGGTCCGTCGTCCACCGACGACCGTCCGGCCTTCGCCGTGCTGGCGGGACTGCTGGACCGGACGCCGCACCTGCCCGAGCCGATCGCCGGCTGCGGCTTCGCGCTCGGCTGGGTCGGGTTCCTCGGGTACGAGCTCGGTCGCGAGTCCGGCGGCCCGGACCGCACCGCCGACGGCCACGCCGACGCCGACCTGCGGTTCGTGGACCGCGCCGTGGTCGTCGACCACACCGACGGTGCCTGGGCGCTGACGCTCGTCGCCGACGCCGAACCGGCGGCCAGCGCGCAGAACCGGGTGTGGCTCGAGACGGCGACCGGGGCTCCATCGCAGGTCGACGTGGCGGACGCGGCCACGGGCCTCCCGTCCGGGGTGTCGTCAGCGGTCGGACGCGTGTCGCGTGCCGACCACGAACGCGCGGTCGACGCGTGCCGCGCCGAGATCCGCGAGGGGAACGCGTTCCAGGTCTGCCTCACCACCTCCTTCTCCGTGCCGGGCGGGGACCGGGAGGCCCGGGTCGACCCCGGTGCGGATCCGCACCGGGACGACCCGCACCTGGCCGACTACGTGCGGATGCGGGCGTCGGACCCGGTCCCGTTCGGTGCGTACCTGCGGCTTGGCCCGCTGCGCGTGGCGAGCCGGTCCCCGGAACGGTTCCTGCGGATCGACGCGGACGGTGCCGTGCTGGCAGAACCGATCAAGGGCACGCGGCGGCGCGTCGCCGACGCTGCCGCCGACGCTGCCGTGCGGGACGACCTCGCGGTGAGCGCCAAGGACCGTGCCGAGAACGTGATGATCGTCGACCTGCTGCGGAACGACCTGCTGCGGACGGCGACGCCCGGGTCGGTGCACGTCGACCGGCTGTGCGCGGTCGAGACCTACGCGAGCGTGCACCAGATGGTGTCGACGATCGGCGCGCAGCTGCCGGCGGCGACGTCGCGGGCGGACGTGGTGCGGGCGGCGTTCCCTCCGGGGTCGATGACCGGGGCGCCGAAGGTCAGTGCGATGGCGATCGCCGACCGGCTCGAGGGAGCGCCGCGCGGGGTGTACTCGGGCGTGATCGGGTACTTCTCGGCGAGCGGAGCAGTCGACCTGTCGGTGGTGATCCGGACGCTGGTGACGGTGGTGGATGCCGCAGGTCAGGTCCGCTCGCGGACACTCGGGGCCGGGGGAGCGGTGACGTGGTCGTCGGTCGCGGCGGACGAGGCGGACGAGGTCGTGACGAAGACACGGTCGGTGCTGGGCGCGGTCGGAGCGACGGCATCATGGAACGGCAATATGTAAAATACCGTGCGTTACGATGTGGTCGCCGCGTCTCGCGGTCCCCCCACATCAAGGAGTTCCCTTTGGCAATCCCACGCACAGCACGCCTGACGGCCCTCGGGGTCGTCGTCGCAGTCGGCCTCGGCTGCTCGGTCGGCTCGACCGGCGCCGTCGCGGCGACGACGGACGCCACCCGCGCCGCTGCTCCCGCGAGCGCCGCGCACGCCGCCTCCGCGGCGAGCACCACCGAGACGGTCGTGCCCGCGCCCGTCATCCGCAACATCGAGACCGAGCTCAACGGCACCCAGCGGATGCTCGGCACCGCTGGTTCCGATCGCGTCGAAGGTCCTCGACGGCGACACCGTCGTCAGCGCCTGGCCGGGTGGTGCCGGCCTCTTCATGATCTCCGTGTCGGACCGCTACAAGGACACGCCGCTGACGATGGTCGCATCGCGCGTCGTCGACGGCGAGACCGTCCGCTCGGAGCCCGTCCCGCTCCCGCGCACCCTGCAGCTCGACGACGTCTCGGCGACCACCACCTTCACCCCCGGCACGGTCGACTTCTCCGGGACCGCCACGGCCGGTGCGACGATCACCGCGACCGAAGCCGACGGCACCGAGGTGTTCCGCACCGAGGTGCCCGCGACCAAGGCCGACGTGCAGCAGTGGTCGACGTCCGCCGACCTGACCGACGCCAGCCACGTGCTGACGTTCACGCAGACGGCGCCGTCCGGCATCACGACCACCGTCGAGGGCGTCCGGTTCGAGCCGGGCGACGCCGAGGGCATCGCCGCACCCGTCGTCGACGGGATCGAACGCGGCGTGGACGGCCGGTTCTTCGTGGACGGTACCGGTACCGGCACTGCCGTCGTCACCGTCGGCGGCGAGGAGTACACCGCCGACGTCCAGGACGGCGGGCACTTCCGCGTCACCGTCCCGGAGCGGTTCGTCGGGGAGACCGCGACCGTCGTCTCGCGCTCCGGCGCCGACACGTCCGCGCCGATCGAGGTGGTCCTGCGCGCCGCCGAGGAGGACTCGAGCATCGCCGCACCGACGGTCCGCGACGTCTTCAACCTGCCGGACGGACGCATCCAGGTGACCGCGGACGCGAACGCCCCCGGTGCGACGTGGTTCATGCACGGCGACCGGGTCGTGGCCGGGACGCCCACCGACGGTGGGATCTCCTACACGATCGGCTCGCAGTTCACCGACCAGCAGATCGACATGGTGACGATGCAGCTCGGCAAGATCTCGGCGCGGACCGCGCTGCCCCGGCTCCTGTCTGTCGACGGCGTCACCGACGGGGACAACGTGTTCGTCCCGGGCACGAACACGTTCTCCGGGTCGGCCGAGGCCGGTGCGACGATCGTCGCCCGCGACGCCGACGGCACGGAGCTCTTCTCGACCGAGGCCACGGGCGCGAAGGCCGGCGTCGGGACCTGGTCGGCGGACGCCGACCTGCCGAAGGGTGCGCTCGAGGTCACGTTCACGCAGACCACCCCGGACGGCCGGACCTCGACGATGCAGGACGTCTCGTTCACGTCGGACGACGGCACGCCGGTCGCCCCGGTGGTCGTCACCTCGCCCGCCGAGGGGTCGACGGTGACGTCGAAGCGTCCGGTGTTCGAGGGCACCGGTGACGAGGGTGCCACGATCGTGGTGCGGGGTTCGAGCCGCCAGGTGGCGACGACCACGGTGGTCGACGGCAAGTGGGCGGTACCGGCGGACTTCGACCTCGGGAACGGTGACTACCGCCTGCTGGTGGTGCAGGAGCCCACTCGCGGTGCTCCGACGGACCCGGTCGTCATCACGTTCACGGTGCGGCACGCGGTCGCACCGGTGGTACCGGTGGTCGTGACCGGACCGGCCGAGGGGTCGACGGTGACGTCGAAGCGTCCGGTGTTCTCGGGTACGGGTGACGAGGGTGCCACGATCGTGGTGCGGGGTTCGAGCCGCACGGTGGCGACGACCACGGTGGTCGACGGCAAGTGGTCCGTGCCGGCCGACTTCGACCTCGGGAACGGTGACTACCGCCTGCTGGTGGTGCAGGAGCCCACCCAGGGCGTCCCGACCCTCCCGGTCGTCCTCTCGTTCACCGTGCGGCATGCCGCCGCCGCGCCGGTCGTGGTGACCGGGCCGACCGAGGGGTCGACGGTGACGTCGAAGCGTCCGGTGTTCGAGGGCACCGGTGCCGAGGGTGCTTCGGTCGTGATCAAGGGGTCGAGCCGTCAGGTGGCGACGACCACGGTCGAGGACGGAACCTGGTCGGTCCCGTCGGACTTCGACCTGGGGAACGGCGCGTACCGCCTGTGGGTCACGCAGACCCCGACCGGTGGTGCGGCTCCGACCACGGTCGACGTGACGTTCCGGGTCGCCGCGAACTGACGCTGACACCGTCTGCCTGACGCGCCGGGCATCCTCGCCACGAGGGTGCCCGGCGCTGTCGTTGCACGGGTGCGTGTCGGTCGTCCGCTGCAGGATGGGCGGATCCCGGCAGGCTCCCGGCGTGTCGAACGCACGTTCGACCCGTTCTGTCCGCGGATGTCGGACGCGATTGACATCATCGAACACATGTTCGAATATGAGGGCATGCAGACGGCGGCGGCACTCCGGTCGCCCGGCCCGGACCGGGGCGGGCGGAGCGGTGCTGCACGCGGGGGTGACGGTCCCACGCGCGGGAACGGCGCGGGCGGTGCGCGTGGGGGCGGCGCCGACCACCTCGGCGACGCCCGGGCGGCGCTCGACCGCATCACGTCCCTGCGGTCCCGGGTCACCGACATGGAGTCCACCCGCGTCGACACCGCGGGGCTCCCGACCGCCCCCGCCCTCGAACCACTGCTGCCCGGTGGGGCGATCCGGGTCGGCGGCACCTACGCCGTCCCCGAGTCGGTGCTGCTCGCGATCACCATGCTGCAGGCGGCCTCGGCGTCCGGTGCGTGGTGTGCGGTCGTCGGGGTGCCCTCCTTCGGGATCGAGGCCGCGGCCGCCGCGGGCATCGACCTCGAGCGGCTCGTCCTCGTCCCCGACCCGGGCGACCAGTGGCTCGCGGTGACCGCGGCGATGGCGGACGTCGCCCAGATCGTGCTCACCCGACCGCTCGGTCGGGTCGTGCCGGGTGACGTCGCCCGGCTGTCGGCACGGCTCCGGCAACGCGGCGGGGCCCTCGTCGCGCTCGGGTCCTGGCCGGGCGCGGACGTCACGCTGCGGATCACGGCGTCGGTGTGGAGCGGCATCGGACAGGGCCACGGGCACCTGACCGAGCGTCGCGCCACCATCACGGCGACCGGTCGAGCGGGTGCGGTGCGCCCCACGAGCACCGAGCTGCTGCTGCCGGCGGCCGACGGCTCGGTCCGGGCAGCCACCCCGGTGCCGACGGTGGGCTCCGGCGACACCCGGGTGCTGCGCCCCGTGGCGGTGGCGTCGTGATCGCCGTGGTGTCGTGGTGCGCGGCGGTGGCGTCGTGATCGCGCCGGGGCGTGTCCGGGCCGACGCGATCGCCCGCGGCGGGGCGCTGCCCGAGCCGCCACCGACCCGCACCATCGTGCTCTGGTGCCCGGACTGGCCGGTGATCGCGGCAGCCCGCGCGGCCGGTGCGCCGCCGGAGCTGCCCTTCGCCGTGGTCGCGAAGGGCCTGGTGTTCGCGAGCTCCGCATCCGCCCGGCAGCACGGTGTCGTCCGGGGCCTCCGGGTGCGCGAGGCGCAGGCGCGCTGTCCGGAGCTCGTCGTGCAGCCCTACGACGACGCGCTCGACCACCGTGCGTTCGAACCCGTCATCCGCGCGGTCGAGGCGGCCGTCCCCGGGGTCGAGGTACTGCGGCCCGGCACCCTCGCCCTGCGTGCCCGGGGGCCGGCGCGGTACTACGGCGGCGAGCGGGCGGCCGCGGCGACCCTGGCGGGGATCGCGGCCGACCACGGCGCCCCGGCGGTGCGGGCCGGTGTGGCGGACACCCCGTTCGCGGCGGAGCAGGCAGCACGGGCCCGGCCGGTGCGTCCTGGCGAACGGGTACGGATCGTGCCGGTCTCCGGCTCGTCGGACTTCCTGGCGGCCCTGCCCCTCGGTGTGCTCGGCGACCCCGAGCTCGCGACCGTGCTCGATCGGCTCGGCATCACCACGCTGGGCGATTTCGCGTCGCTCAGTGACGAGCAGGTCCGCGACCGGTTCGGGGTCGCCGGGGCGTTCCTGCACCGGCTGGCCGGCGGACGCGACCCGCGGGAGATCTCGGCACGCGCGATCCCGCCCGAGCTCCGGATCGAGGCCGCCTTCGAGCCCCCGCTCGACCGTGCCGACCAGATCGCGTTCGCGTTCCGGCGCTCCGCCGACGACTTCGCCGCGCGCCTCCGTGCCGCGGGGCTGGTCGCGACGACCATCCGGGTGGGGATCGTCGACGAGCGGGACATCCTGCTCGAACGCACCTGGGCGCACCCCCGGTGGTTCGACGCCGCCGACGTCGTCGACCGGGTGCGGTGGCAGCTCGCCGGCGGGGTCGACCCGACCGGGCTCGAAGCCCCGGTCACGTCGGTCGTGCTCGAACCGGTCGCCGTCGACGACATGGCGAACCACGAGCGCGGGCTCTGGGGCTCCGGGCCGGACGAGCGCGTGCACCACGGGCTGGCCCGCATCCAGGGCATGGTCGGGCACGACGGTGTGGTGAGCCCGCGGGTCGGCGGTGGCCGGACCCTGTCCGAGCGGGTGGTGCTCGTGCCGTGGGGTGACGCCCCGCCCGGCGGCGAGCGTGCCCTGGCCACCGTGCGCGACCGCCCCTGGCCCGGCAAGCTGCCCGGCCCGCCGCCGGCCACGGTGCTCGAGCGTCCCCGGCCGGTCGACGTCGTCACCGCCGGTGGCGAGAGCGTCGACGTCGACGACCGCGGCGTGCTGTCCGGCGCGCCCGAACACTTCCGCGCCGAGGGGGACCGGGGCGGTGGGTTCGCGCCCGTCACGGCCTGGGCGGGCCCCTGGCCGCTCGTCGTGCGGTGGTGGGAGTCCGGCGGTCGACGACTGCACCGACTGCAGCTCGTCGACGCCGAGGGTCGTGCCTGGTACCTGGTGCTGGCGGACCACCGGTGGTGGGCGGAGGCGATCGCCACGTGAACCGATCCAGGAGCAGGACCTGATGGGCTACAGCAACCCACCCGTGCCGTGGTCGCAGTTCGAACGCGCCCTGTCGGACAAGCGCAGTCCGGGGACGGCGAAGGCCGGCGACGGCGGGGACAGCCCGGCGTGGTCGCGGAAGCGCGAGCCGTACGTGCCCACGGACCAGCCGGTGGCTGCGGACGACGGCCCTCCGGTCGTGCCGTACGCCGAGCTGCACGCGCACTCGGCCTTCAGCTTCCTCGACGGTGCCAGCCAGCCCGAGCAGCTGTTCGAGGAAGCCGCACGGCTGCGCCTGCACGCCCTCGCCCTCACCGACCACGACGGCTTCTACGGTGCCGCCCGGATGGCCGAGGTCGCCGAGGCGTACCCGCAGGTCGGCACCGTCTACGGCACCGAGCTCTCGCTGGGTCTGACCGAACCGCAGAACGGCGTCCCCGATCCGCAGGGCTCCCACCTGCTCCTGCTCGCCGACGGGCAGGACGGTTACCACCGGCTCGCGGGCGCGGTGACGAGTGCGCACCTCGTGGCCGGGTCCGAGAAGGGCAGCCCGCGGTACGACCTCGACGAGCTCGCAGGGCGGGCCGACGGACACTGGCGGGTGCTCACCGGGTGCCGGAAGGGCACCGTCCGGCAGGCGCTCGAGCAGGGCGGGGAGTCCGCGGCGGAGACCGCGCTGCGCGTGCTGCTCGACCGCTTCGGGCGCAGCAACGTCGTGGTGGAGCTCCTCGACCACGGCGACCCGCTCGACAGTGCGCGGAACGACGTGCTCGCGACCCTCGCCGAGCGGTACACGCTGCCCCTGGTCGCGACCGGCAACGTCCACTACGCGACCCCGGACCGGTTCCCGGTGGCGACGGCGCTGGCCGCGGTCCGGGCCCGGCGCAGCCTCGACGAGATCGACGGGTGGCTGCCAGCCGCAGACACCGCGCACCTGCGCTCCGGCGCCGAGATGGCCCGGCGGTTCGGGCGCTACCCGGGGGCGATCGGGAACACCGTCGCGCTGGCCGACGAACTCGGGTTCCGGCTGCGCACGGTCAAGCCCGGGCTGCCCGACCTCGACGTGCCGGACGGCCACACCGCGATGTCCTGGTTGCGGGAACTCACCTGGACGGGTGCACGTCGGCTCTACCCCGGCAGCGCCGACGGCGTGGACCCGCAGAAGCGCGAGCGCATCGAACGCGAGCTCGCGGTGATCGAGGACAAGAACTTCCCCGGCTACTTCCTGATCGTGCGCGACATGGTGCAGTACGCCCGCGGCCGGGGGATCCTCTGCCAGGGGCGGGGCTCCGCCGCGAACTCCGCGGTCTGCTACCTGCTCGAGATCACCGCGGTGGACTCGATCCGCTACGGCCTGCCGTTCGAGCGGTTCCTGTCGGCGATGCGCGACGAGGAACCCGACATCGACGTCGACTTCGACTCGGACCGCCGCGAAGAGGTGATCCAGTACGTCTACGAGAAGTACGGCCGGTACAACGCCGCCCAGGTCGCGAACGTCATCACGTACCGCCCGAAGGGTGCCGTCCGCGACATGGCGAAGGCCCTCGGCCACAGCCCGGGGCAGCAGGACGCCTGGTCGAAGCAGGTCGAACGATGGGGGTCGGTGACCGAGAGCCAGGACCACGACATCCCGCCGGCGGTCGTCGGGCTGGCGAGCGACGTCCTGGGCTTCCCGCGCCACCTCGGCATCCACTCGGGCGGCATGGTGCTCACCGACCGGCCGGTGGGCGAGGTCGTGCCGATCGAGCACGCGCGGATGGACGGCCGCACGGTGCTGCAGTGGGACAAGGACGACTGCGCCTTCATGGGGCTCGTGAAGTTCGACATGCTCGGCCTCGGCATGCTCGCGGCGCTGCAGTACTCGTTCGACCTGGCGGCGGAGCACTGTGGGGAGCGCTGGGAGATGCACTCCATGCCGAAGGAGGAGCAGGGCGTCTACGACCAGCTCTGCCGAGCCGACACCATCGGGGTGTTCCAGGTGGAGTCCCGCGCGCAGATGGGCACGCTGCCCCGGCTGCTCCCACGGCGGTTCTACGACCTGGTGATCGAGGTCGCCCTCGTCCGCCCCGGTCCGATCCAGGGCGGCGCCGTGCACCCGTACATCCGGCGGCGCACCGGCGAGGAACCGATCACGTACATCCACCCGTCACTCGAGCCGGTGCTCGAACGCACCCTCGGGGTGCCGCTGTTCCAGGAGCAGCTCATGCAGATGGCGATCGCGGTCGGCAACTGCTCGGGCGACGACGCCGACCTGCTGCGGCGGGCGATGGGGTCGAAGCGCGGCCACGAGAAGATCGACCGGCTGCGCGACAAGCTCTACGCGGGCATGTCGGACAACGGCATCCACGGCGAGGACGCCGACGCGATCTACGCGAAGATCCAGGCGTTCGCGAACTTCGGCTTCGCGGAGAGCCACTCGATCAGCTTCGCCCTGATCGTCTACGCGAGCGCCTGGATGCGCCTGCACTACCCGGGGGCGTTCCTGGCCGCGCTGCTCCGGGCGCAGCCGATGGGGTTCTACTCACCGCAGACCCTGGTCGCCGACGCCCGTCGGCACGGCGTCCAGGTGCTCCGGCCGGACATCCTGCGCTCGGGTGTCGACGCCACGCTCGAACCGCTCGGCGACGACCAGGTGGTGCCCCCGTGCGGTGACGACGCCTGCCTGGTCACGGAGCAGCCGCCGGTGCTGCCCTTCGACAAGGCACTGCCCGACGACACCGCACGGCACCGCCGCGACGGCGCGTTCGCGGTCCGGCTCGGACTCGCCGAGGTCGCCTCGCTCAGCCGGAAGAGCGCCGAGAAGATCGTCGCCGAGCGTGACGCGAACGGTCCCTTCGTCGACATGTCCGACCTGGCCCGCCGGGTGGGGCTGACGACGGCGCAGCTCGAGGCGCTCGCCGCCGCCGACGCCTTCGCCCCGTTCGACATCGACCGCCGCGGTGCGATGTGGTCGGCGGCGCAGGCCGCTGCGGAGCGCGCCGACCAGCTGCCGGACACGCAGGTCGTCGTCCAACCGCCGCTGTTCGGGCAGATGACGAGCGGCGACGTCCTGATCGCCGACATGTGGTCGACGGGCATGACGACCGACGACCACCCTGTCCGGCACGTGCGCGACCGGCTCGCCGCCCGCCGCGTGCTCAGCGTGCAGGACACCGCGACGGCCGAGACCGGGCGGCGGGTCGAGATCGGCGGGATCGTCACGCACCGGCAACGTCCGGCGACGGCGTCGGGGATCACGTTCATGAACGTCGAGGACGAGACCGGGCTGGTCAACGTCATCTGCAGCGTCGGGGTGTGGGGGCGCTACCGCCGGGTCGCCCGGGAATCCCCGGCGGTGATCGTCCGCGGCATCCTCGAGCGATCACCCGACGGCGTGGTCAACCTGGTGGCTGACCGGATCGAGCACCTGTCGCTGTCCGTGCGCACGCGCTCGCGGGACTTCCAGTGAGCGGTCGCGGGCGAAGGGCGCGGAACGGGCGCGCGGCTACTCGACCTCGGGCAGTCGCACCGTGACCTCGAGTCCGCCGGAGCGCACGTTCCGCAGCGACGCCGTCCCACCGGCGCGCTCGGCCACCGCGCGGACGATCGCGAGCCCCAGCCCGGATCCACCTGGCAGGGCGATCGCACCGGTGGCCGGATCGGGGTTCGGGCGCGACTTCCGGGCCTCGTCCGGTCGGGTGAACCGGTCGAACGCGACCGGGATGAACGACTCGGGGACGCCGGGGCCGTCGTCGGTGACCTGCAGGACGCCCTCGCCCCCGGTGCTGCGCCAGGAGACGAAGATGCCGCCGCCGCGGGGGAGCGCCGACACCGCGTTGCCCGCGATGTTCGTGACGAGCTGCGCCATGCCGCCGGTGTCGAGCCGGTAGCGGGGTTCGTGGGTCCCACCGCCGATACCGGGCCCGGAGCCACCGACGGCCACCGGTGCCTCGAGGTCGAAGTCGACGGTGACGTCCTTGGCCGACGCGATGAGTCGGACCCGGTCGACGGCCGCCATGACCTCGTCACCGAGGTCGGACCAGCCGGTCTCCGGGCGCTGGTCGCCGTCGTGTTCCCGCCGTTCGGACTCCTCGATCCGGGACAGCGCGAGGAGGTCGTTCGCCAGCCGGGACAGCCGGGCGACGCTGTGCTTGGCGCGCTCGATGTGCGCGGCCAGGGCAGCGGCGTCGTCACCGTCCAGCGACGCCAGGTCGAGCTGCGTGGTGAGGATGGCGAGCGGTGTGCGGAGCTCGTGGCTGGCGTCGGACACCATCTGCCGCTCCCGCTCGGTGGCCTGGCGCGTGCGGGCGAGGAAGGCGTTGAGGGTCGTGGCGAGGGACGCGAGTTCGTCCTGCGCGGGGCCGACGGGCAGCTCGGCCCGTTCGGGCGCGACGGACAGCCGCTCGGCCTCACGGCGCATGCGGTTGACGGGGCGGAGGGCCGCGGTCGCCAGGATCCACGAAGCGACGCCGAAGGCGAGCAGGATCGCGACGCCGGTGAGCGACAGGGTCGAGGTGAGGTCGTCGACCACGATCGCCTCGGCCTGCGAGTTCCTGGCGGCGACGACCGTCCACCGGCCGGCCTGGTTCACGGGGTGTTCGACGACCACGCGGTACTCGGACCCGGACACCCGGATGATCGAAGTGCCGGCCGGTGTGGAGGTCAGGCTGCCGAGGGCGCTCTCCACCCGGGTGGGCATCGTCGAGAGCACGATGTCGCCGGACGGTGAGACCACGGCGACGAGCTGCGCGTTGCCCGGCGGGGACAGATCGGGATCGCTGTCCACCTCGAGCGTGGCGACGTACGGGTCGGCGTCGGCGTCGAGCAGGGTCCGGGTCGCACTCGCGACGACGCTGACCACCTGGAACCGCATCACCAGCACGAGCAGCACGATCACGACCGCGGCGATCGCCGTCGAGCCGATCGTGATACGTGCCCGCAGGGACAGCAGGCGCAGGGGGCGGACCAGACCGCGTCGTGGGCGGTCCGGCGCCGGGCGAGCGGAGGCCCCGCTCACGCCCCGAGCAGATCCAGGCGGTACCCGCGGCCGCGCACGGTGGCGATCGCGACGGTGGCCTCGTGGGCGACGAGCTTCTTGCGGAGGTACGAGATGTACTGCTCGACGACGTTCGGGTCGACGTGCTGCGAGCCGTCCCAGACCTCTTCGAGGATCTTCGGCCGGTCGACCACGCTGCCGGCGGAGCGCGCCAGCAGGCGGAGCAGCGCGAACTCGGTCGGGCTGACGGCGACGCGCTGCCCCTTGATCGAGATGCGACGGGCCTCGGAGTCGATCGAGACGTCGCCGACCTCGATCGTGCGGGGTGCCCCGGCGGACTCGCGACGACCGAGGGCGCGGAGCCTGGCGGTGAGCTCGGCGAACGCGAACGGCTTCGTGAGGTAGTCGTCCGCGCCGGCGTCGAGGCCGAACACGCGGTCGTCCACGGCATCGCGCGCGGTGACGAGCAGGATCCGCACGGGGTCCTCGCGCTCGCGGATGCGTCGTGCGAGCTCGAACCCGGACATGCCGGGCATCATCACGTCCACGACGGCCAGGTCGAACGCCTGCTCGCCGAGGGCGATGAGCGCCTCGACCCCGTTCTCCACCGCCGTCACGCGGTACCCCTCGGCAGCGAGACCGCGCTCCATCAGGGCACGCATCTCGTCGTCGTCCTCGACCACCAACAGCCGCATAGTGGACCTCCTCGGACCCATCGTGGCATCGAACTGTCGTCGAGGGTCGATGCCCGGGCCGAACTCACTGAATCTCGTCACAGGAGCGGGTACCGTTGCTGCCAGGCCACCGGGCAGAACGGTCTGTCCCGCGTTCTAGGGACATGAGGACTTCTTGCTTCATTGGTAGGATCACCTGGCGGACAGCGCTTACCCGAAGGGCGGTCCGTTGCACCAGGGGGCACCATGAACGACCCGATCGACCACGCGTCCGTCGACCACCCGTCCGTCGACCACCCGGCCATCGTCCGCCTCCGCGCGGAGCTCGACGCCGCGTGGAAGGGCATCGGCGCACTCGGCCAGATGGAGGGCGTCCGCCGCGACCGCGTGGTCGCCGAACTGCGGACGGCCGTCCCCGACGTGGCGAGCCGCGCGGCGCGCGAGGTCGGCACCGAGGCGGTCGTCGCGGAGATCAGCCGGTTCGCCGACGTGGGCGTGCCCGGCACCGATCCCGCCGTGCCGGCCGCGGTGATCTGGGACGACGTCGTGCAGACGGCGGCCGAAGCCGCACGCGCCACGCGCTGACCGGCACTGGCACGCCGCGCCCGACGTCGACGCCGACGCTGACGCCGACGCCGACGCCGGCACCGGCACGCCGCGCCTGACCGGCCTCAGTCGTCCTCGCCGAGCAGCTCCTCGCGCACGCGCCGGACGTCCTCGAGCAGGGCACCGATGAGCACCCAGTGCCGTGAGTTCGGTCGGACGATCTCCATCGGTGCCGTCAGCGCGGGTTCGGCGGTCGACGCTTCGGCATCGTCCGCACCGGCACCCGCGGCGGTCGACGGGTCCAGCCGCGTCGACTCGACCCGGGCGCTCAGGGCGCGGACGTCCGCGCCGATCCGTGCCACCTCGGTCGCGATGCCGCCGACCACCGGGTCTGCGCGCAGGTCTGGTGCGGTGTTGTCGTGGATCGCCCGGGTCATGCCGGTGACGCGCGTGACCAGGACGCGCAGGTGCTCGGTGATGGCGACGTCGCGGTCGAGGATCGTGCGGTGCCGGCCGCCTCGCGGGTTCATCGTCAGGGACTCGCGAGCCGCGTTCAGTGATGCCTCGGTCTTCGCGTGCTGCTGCCGGAGCGCGCGGGCACGCACCAGGGCGTCCTGCCAGCGGTCGCGGTCCCACCCCTCGGTCAGGCCGATCGCGACCCGTTCGAACGCCACGGCGGTGTCGCGGGCGAGTCGGGCGACGGCGAGGTGCGCGGGCTCGAGCAGGACCGGCGGGATGATCAGGGCGTTCACGACGAGGGCGACGACCGCACCGATCACGGTCTCGAGGATCCGGTCGGCCGAGTAGTTCGGCGTGACGACCCCCGCGGTGAGCACGAGCATCCCGCTGATGCTGACCTGGGTGGCCGAGGTCGGGGTCAGCCGGAGCACCCAGGCGATGAGGATGGCGAGCACGACCACGAGCAGGACGACCCACACCGAGTCGCCGAGCAGCAGGTGGAACCCGGTGGCGAGCAGCACGCCGAGCACGACACCGGCGCTCCGCTCGAGGCCCTTGACGAACGACTGGTTGATGCTCGGCTGCACGACGAGCAGCGCCGCGATCGCGGCGAAGGTCGGGAACGGTCCCTGGATCAGCAGCCGGCACAGCAGCACCGCCGCGACGACCGCGACCGCGGTCTTCACGACCTGCAGGAACGGCGTGCGACTGGAGCTGCGGAGACGCGCGACCGGGTTCACCTCGACCACGCTAGCCACCGCCCGCACGCCGAGCCGTGCACGAACGCGACGAAAAGGTCCGGACACGGTTGACTGATGTCGTGTGGCCCAACCATGAGCGCGTCATCCCGCAGGCCTTCGCCGGCTCCGGGACCTCCGTCGTGGCCGCGCGGGCGCACTCCGTCGAGCCGTCGGGCAACGGCTACCTGTACGGCTACGAGGTCGACACGGTCGACCGGAACGGTCAGCGCGCCACCGTCCTGACGTACGTCGACACCGGCGGCGCGCACGACCAGAACAGTGCGATCGTCACCGATCCCGCGACCGGGGAGCCGGTCTCGGTGTGGGCGTACCCGAACGACCCGGGTCTGCCGGTGCTGCCGCAAGTGACCTACCGCGACGCGGTCGCCGAGCTCCTGACGACGCTCGGCATGCCCGTCACCGACCCGGTGCTCACGGTGGCCGCGTACCGACCGGGCAAGCGCGCGGTGGTGCGGGTGGACGCCCCCGAGCGCACCCTGTTCCTGAAGATCGTCCGTCCGCACCGGGTCGCGCCGATCGTGAAGTCGCACGAGCAGTTCGTGGCGGCGGGCCTGCCGGTGCCCCGTGTGCTGTCCAGCCGCGGCGACGGGCTCCTCGTGCTGGAGCGGATCCGTGGCGTGCCAGCAGGCAGTCGCATCCTCGACATCGCTGACGACCCGCGCTTCGTGGCGTCGTTGGCCGCCCTGAGCGGTCGGGTCGCGACCGTCCCGATGACCCAGCAGGCCCGTGCCGACGCGATGGACCACGCCGACTGGCACCGCCGCACGCTCATCGCCGCGTTGCCGCAGGACGCCGACGAGATCGACCGCCTGTACGACGCCATCGGCCGCCGGTCGATCGGCTGGACGAGCGCGACGAAGCAGGTCGTGCACGGCGACCTGCACCTCGAGCAGGTCTTCGTCGACGAGGACGAGCCCTGGCGCATCTCCGGGCTCCTGGACATCGACACCGCGGGGTGGGGCTTCCCGGTCCGCGACATCGGCGCGGTCGTCGCCCACCTGGTCGTCACCGGCCTCTGGCACCGGTCGCGCGGAGACGCCGACCGCGGAGCCGCGGCCGAGCGCCTCGCCGACGCGATCGCGCGCGACTGGGTCGCCCGCAACCCGCGCGAGGCCGACCGCATCGGGCCCGCCATCGGCGCCCAGCTGCTCGCCCACGCCGGCGGTCAGGCGACCACCGGCTCCGCGAACGGCATCCAGACCGCCGAGCAGCTCCTCGCGGCGACCCGGGCCGCGTTGGCCGAGGCGGCTCCGGTCCTGCCGGCGGCCGGCCTGGTCCGCCCGCGGTCCGCACCCCGCGTCTGACGGCTCGCCTCTGCCGGCCCGCGTCGACGGGGTGGACGCGCCCGGCGTCGGACGGGAGGCGCGTGGCGGCCCCGCACCGTGCCTCCCGGCCGTCACGCGGGGCGTTCCAGGAGGCGCGACGCGCGCGGGCGACGTGGAGTCGCCTCTGTCGGGGGTCGGGGAGTAAACTGAGCGCGCACGCACCGCGTTCCCGCGTGCCGCGTCGATTCCGGACGCAGCCGTCGATCACTTGATCGACGCGGGAACCGGGCCGTGACCGCCCCGCGGGGGCGTCACGTGCGTGTGACGACGCCGGATCCCGGCGCGGACCGTCGCACCCGGCGCCGAGCAGGCGCTCGCGGTGGAACGGTCCGCGGGACTCCACCGGACGTCCCGAAGCGGGGACCGGCGATGCGGTGGGCCACGGTGGCCCGCAGCCGAACCGGAGCCGTGTCAGGCCCCGGTGCAGGACTTCCGCCCCACGGGCGGCTCGCCCCGATGCGTGGGCGGAACAGGAGGAGCGTTGGCTCGATCAGGCACCCGGCGAGCTGCCGGCGGGACGCGGACCGCGTCACGTCGGACGAGGCCGCTGGACAACGACGGCGTGATCCCCGTCCTCGCCCGCGCGGTGCGCGAGGTCGAGGCGGCGGCGCAGCGCGGACCGCTCAAGGCGACGAACCGGACGAAGTTCCAGGCCGTCGCACTGCTCATGCGCGAAGAGCGCGCACGGGTGAAGGGCGACACCGACCTCACCGACTCGCAGCGTGCCGAGCAGCTCAAGCGGCTGGACGGCGTGGCGACGATCCTCGCGAAGACCGCGGCCCGCGACACCAGCGTCATCCAGCTGCTCGCGGAAGAGGTGCAGGTCTCCGAGGCGACCCGCGCCGTCAAGCGCGACATGATGATCGCCGGCGGCATGGAGCTGCAGCCGGAGGACCTCGTCATCGCGGCCGAGCCCACCCCGGTCGCCGAGACCCCGGTGCGCGCGGTCACCCCGCAGGCGGTCGTGCAGCGTCAGCTCGCCAACCCGTTCCTGCCGCCGGACTTCGCGCTCGCCGACCAGCCCGTCGCGCACCCGCGTCGCCTGGCGAACTGGGAGCTCTTCGGTCCGCTGTTCAAGTCGTTCGAGTACGGCGCAGGCGGGGGAACGGCGACGATGCCGCTGCCCGAGCCGACGTCGCTGCACTCCCGCTCCGGCACCACGCTGATGAAGCACCAGGCCGAACTGGTCGCCGCCGCGTCGCAGGGCCACCGCACGTTCCTGCTCGCCGACGAGCCGGGCCTCGGCAAGACGGCGCAGTCGCTGCTCGCCGCCGACGCTGCGAACGCGTTCCCGCTGCTCGTCGTCGTGCCGAACGTCGTCAAGACGAACTGGGCGCGCGAAGCCGAGCGCTGGGTGCCGAACCACCGCGCCACCGTCATCCACGGGGACGGCAACGACCTCGACGGGTTCGCCGACATCATCATCGTGAACTACGAGATCCTCGACCGGCACGCGGGCTGGCTCGGCGGCTTCGGCTTCAAGGGCATGGTCGTCGACGAGGCGCACTTCATCAAGAACAAGGACTCGCAGCGCGCCCGCTTCGTGCTGCAGATCGCCGATCGCATCCGGCAGCGCACCGCAGCACCGCTGCTCATGGCGCTGACGGGCACCCCGCTCATCAACTCGGTCGAGGACTTCCGCACCATCTGGGAGTACCTCGGCTGGATCGACGACAAGAAGCCCCGCGCGAAGCTCATGAACGAGCTCGAGGAGATCGGGCTGACCCCCGCCGACCAGGGCTTCTTCGTCGAGGCTCGTCGTGCCGTCATCGACCAGGGCATCGTCCGACGCCGCAAGGTCGACGTCGCCGCGGACATCCCGGCCCGCCGGATCGCCGACATCCCCGTCGAGCTCGACGGCGACGAGGGTCGCTCCATCCGCGACGCCGAGCGCGAGCTCACCGCCAAGCTCGTCCGCCGGTACCACCAGGCGCTCGACGCCCGCACCGGGCAGGACCCGGTCGTCGGCATCGACCACAAGCTCGTCCGGCAGGTCGCCCGCTGGGAGCTCGAGGACCAGGACGCCTCGTCGACCGGCGAGAACGTGTTCTCGATGGTCCGACGCATCGGCCGCGCCAAGGCCCAGCTCGCAGCCGACTACGCCGCGCAGCTCGCGTCGAACGTCGGCAAGGTCGTGTTTTTCGCCAAGCACCTCGACGTGATGGACCAGGCGGAAGAGGTCTTCGCTCGACGGGGCCTGCGCACCGCCACGATCCGCGGCGACCAGACGGCCACGCAGCGCACGGCGCAGATCGACTCGTTCGTGAACGACCCCGATGTCGCCGTGATCGTCTGCTCGCTCACCGCGGCCGGCGTGGGTCTGAACCTGCAGGTGGCGTCCAACGTCGTGCTCGCCGAGCTGTCGTGGACGAGCGCTGAGCAGACCCAGGCGATCGACCGTGTGCACCGCATCGGGCAGGAAGAGCCCGTCACCGCGTGGCGCATCATCGCCGCGCAGACGATCGACACGAAGATCGCCGAGCTCATCGACTCGAAGGCGTCCCTGGCCGCCCGCGCGCTCGACGGATCGGACGAGGAACTCGTCGACTCCGGCGACATCCAGCTCGACGCCATGTCCGCGCTGCTGACCGAGGCGCTCGGGGGCTAGTTCCGCGGCTGTTCCGGCCGCTCAACACCGGTGTTCGCACTTCGAACCGCGTCATGCGCGTGTTCGGAGCGGGAACACCGGTGTTTTGCCGCGTCGCCGCGTCGCCGCGTCGCCGCGCCAGGCGGCGTCGCTCAGATGCGGGACTGCACCTCGGCCAGCGACGGGTTCGTCGCCGTGGTGCCGTCGGGGAACACGAGCGTCGGAACGGTCTGGTTGCCGCCGTTGACCTCGGCGACGAGTTCCGCCGTGCCCGGTGTCTGCTCGATGTCGACCTCGGTGAAGGGCACGCCGGCCTTCGCCATCTGGTTCTTCAACCGGGCGCAGTAGCCGCACCACGTGGTCGTGAACATCGTGACGCCGCCGGCTTCGGGGGTGAACTGCTCGCGGGTGATCGTGTCGCTCATGGCGTCAGGCTAACCCCGCTTTCTGGACGCCCTTGACGTGCTTATCCGATATAGCTAGGTTAAGCCGCATGGATCCGATCCAACGCATCACCGCCCCGACGCTCGACGTGCTCGACGCACTGCTGACCGTCGACGGCCCGGCATGGGGGTTGCTCGTCATCAAGGCCACCGGGCGCCAGGCCGGCACCGTCTACCCGATCCTCGAACGACTCGAGCGGCAGGGGTGGATCACGTCGTCGTGGGACGACGAGACCGACCGCCCCGGGCCGCGCCGTCGGCTCTACGAGTTCACGCCCGACGGGGTCGACGCCGCACGCGACCTCGTCGCGGCGCGTCCGTCCGCCGCGACGCCTGCTCGTCCGGCTCGCTCGGCCCACCGGCCGGTGACCTCGTGAGCGCGCTCGACCGGGCGCTCGTGGGGGTCGCGGTCGCGGTCTCGCCCGCAGCACACCGCGCCGCCCGCCGCGAGCAGTGGCTCGCCGACGTCCGCGATGCCCATGAACTCGACCTCTCGCCGACCGCACTCGCGTTCGGCGCCTTCACCACGGCGCTGTTCCACCGACGTGCCGGCCACCGTTCCACCTGGGGGGACACCATGACCGCACTGCCGACACCCGTCCGTTCTGCACCGCACACCATCCGCACGATCCCGGTCCTCATCGCGCTCGCGGTCCTGTCCTTCGTCGTCTCGGTGGGCGTCCTCGCGCTCCTGCAGCGGTACAACGGCCTGCCCGAGGCGCGTCCGGTCTTCGACATGGTCGGGATCGGGCTCGCGGTGGTGCCGGGCGCCGCTGTCGCAACGAGCGTCCTCCTGGTGTCGGACGTCGCACGCCGCCGCCGGGTCCTCGGCGCTGTTGCCGTGTTCGCCATCGCCGCCGTGTGGTGGGCGATCACGACCGGTTCGCTCAACGTCCCCGTGTACGCCCCGGTCCAGGTCGGCGTCATCGCGGCTGGGCTGCTCGCGGTCTGGCTCGTGGTGCTCCACCGACCGGTATGGACGTACTCGCTCCTCGTCCTGCCCGTCGTCGCTGCCGTGCTGGTGTTCCCGCTCGCGGAAGCAGCGAACGGCTCGGGGATCCCGTACTCCGCCATGGCGCTGGTGTCGTGGATCGGGCAGCTCGTCCCGTTCCTGGTCGCCGTCGTCGGAGCCGTGGTGGCGTCACGGTTCTCCACAGATGCGCCAGCGGTGGTCGAGGCGCACGGCGAAGCCCTGGTAGACAAGACCGTGTGAGTGACACCCACCTCGAGATCGAGCGCACCTACGACCTGCCAGAGGGCGGTGCCCTGCCCGACCTCGTCGGCGCCGGTGGCATCCTCCGCACCGAGCACCAGGAGCCGTTCGAGCTCGATGCGACGTACTGGGACACCGAGCGGTACGACCTGGTGGCGGCGCGCGTCACGGTCCGGCGCCGGACCGGCGGTCCCGATGCCGGGTGGCACATCAAGCGCTCCGAATCGGACACGGTCCGCCACGAGCAGCACTTCCCGCTGACCGACGACGCCGACACGGTTCCGACCGAGGTCCTCGCGGCGCTCTTCACCGAGCGCCGTGGCCGTGGCCTGCGCCCCGTGGTCCGCATCACGACCACTCGCACCGTCACCCGCCTGCTCGACGAGGACGGCGACCAGGTCGCCGAACTCGCCGACGACCAGGTGACCGCGCAGCGCCTCGACGACGACGCTCCCGAAACGCCGCGCACCTGGCGCGAGGTCGAGGTCGAGGCCGTCGCCGACGTCGACCCGCAGGTCGCGCACGAGCTCTTCGCGGCCCTCGACGGGCGCTTCGCGGCCGTCGGCGCCGGCCCCGCCGCCGTCGCGTCCAAGCTGGCACGCGGGCTGGCAGGAGCACCGGCACCGCGCCTCCAGACCGAGGAGAAGCCGGACAAGGGCACGACCGCGCGCGTCCTCGCGAAGCGGCTGCGGAAGCTGCGCGCTGCGCTGCTCGGCCAGGAATCGCGCCTCCGCGCCGGCGATGCGGCCGACCTCCGGCAAACGGCTGAGACCGCCCTCGAGATCGCCTCGATCCTCGGTGCGTACCGTCCGGCGTTCGCCGCCAGCGCCGCCGTCGACCGTGCCGCCGAAGCGGCCGACGGACTGGCTGCCGTGACCGCGCGCGCAGCACTCAACGAGTACCTGATCGACCGGCTGCCGCGAGCGTCGACCCCGGCGCAGGACGACCTGGTCGACTCGATGACCCGCGAACGCATCCTGGCGTCGACCCGTGAGCGTCGCGACCAGTCGGTGCGGGACGTCGTCGCGTTCGTGCACGGCGAGCCGTTCCTCGAACTGCTCGACGCGCTCGACGACGCCGTCGAACGACCGACCCCGACCGAGTGGTCGCTCCGTTCGCCGAAGAAGGTCGCACAGGACGTCGGCGCCGTCGTGAAGCCGCACATCCGCGAGCTCGTCCGGGCCGCGGTCGCCGATGACACCTCGGACACCGCCGCCGAGCGTGAGGCCGCCGACCGTGCGACCACCGAAGCCGCCTGGCAGGGCACGATGCGGGCGCGGATGGCGATGGACGTCCTCGGCGACGACGCGTTCCCGCACGCGCTCTGGAAGCGGATCGGCAGCGCGGCCGATGTACTGACCGAGCGCGTCCGGTCGCTGCACGCCCTCGATGCGCTGCGGACCAACGCGGCGATCGCCGAACGCGGTGGCGAGGGGACGTTCGGGTACGGCGTGCTCGCGGGGGACCGGGTACGCCTGGCCGAGGAGTCCTACGACGAGGCGGTGCACGCGCTCAACCGCGTGTGAGCCGCGCGCTGCGCTTCGCCGCGGGCGTTCGCTCGGTGAGCAGAAATGGTCGGTTGCCTGTGGGCAGCGGACCATCCCTGCTCACGAAGAGCGTGGCGCTCAGTCGCCGAAGTCGACCGACGCCGACTCCGGCACCCGGAACCGCCGACCCGGGTAGCGCAGCCCCGACCAGTACATGTTGGTGTGGGCGATGACGTGCGCCGCCGGCACCGTGACGCCGTCGTGTTCGGCATCGGTCGTCGTGTGGGCGTCGGCGACGAGTGAGACGTCGTACCCTTCAGCCGCCGCTCGCCCCGCGGTGGTGCGGACGCAGTAGTCCGTCTGCGCCCCCACGATCACGAGGTGCGTGACGTCGAGCCGGTCGAGGACAGCGCGCAGGTCCGTGTCGACGAACGAGTCCCGGTAGGTCTTGCGCACGAGCGGTTCGACGGCATCGCGGACGAGCGGGCCCGCGAGCTGCCAGTCGTCGGTGCCGTACGGGAAGTCCTGTTCGTCCTGCACCCAGACGACGGGGACCCCCTCGGAGCGAGCTCGCGTCACGAGGGCATGGATACGTGCAACCACGGCGTCGGCGTCGAGGCAGGAGCGGACCACCCCGGCCTGGACGTCGATCACCAGCAGGGCAGTGCTCATCCGAGTGCGAGGGGCGCGCCGCTCGCGGGCGCGGGCTCTTCGTCTGCGAGCCCGAGCACGTCGAGCAGCCAAGCCAGTTCGAACGCCCGCTCCTTCCACGAGGCGTACCGACCGCTCACACCACCGTGACCCGCGGACATCTCGGTCTTCAGCAGCACCGGCGCCCCGACCTCGCGCAGCTTCGCGGTCCACTTCGCCGGCTCGACGTAGAGCACACGGGTGTCGTTGATCGACGTCACGGCGAGGATCCGCGGGTACTGCACGTCGTCGCGGACGTTCTCGTACGGGGTGTACTCGCTCATGTAGCGGTAGACCTCGGCGTCGTGCAGCGGGTCACCCCACTCGTCCCACTCGATGACGGTCAGGGGCAGATCGGGGTCGAGGATGCTCGTGAGCGCATCGACGAACGGCACGGCGGCGACGATGCCGGCGAACCGGTCCGGTGCGATGTTCGCCACCGCACCCATCAGGAGCCCGCCGGCGCTGCCGCCCTCGGCCACGAGCCGGTCCGCCGTGGTGCGGCCGGACTCGATCAGGTGGTCGGCGACCGCGACGAAGTCGGTGAACGTGTTCTTCTTCGTCAGGGTCTTGCCGTTCTCGTACCAGTGCCGGCCCATCTCGCCGCCACCGCGCACGTGGGCGACCGCGAAGACGACGCCGCGGTCGAGCATCGACAGGCGCATGACGCTGAAGCCCGGGTCGATGGAGTGCTCGTACGAGCCGTAGCCGTACAGGTGGAGCGGCGAGGGGGCGTCCGCGTCGACGGCGTCGCGGCGCCAGACGAGCGAGATCGGCACGCGGGTGCCGTCCGACGCGGTGGCCCAGTCGCGCTCCTGCGCGTAGTCGGCGGGGTCGTAGCCGCCGAGCACCGGCTGGCGCTTCAGGACCGTCACCTGGCCGGTCGCCAGGTCCAGGTCGCTGACCTCGGACGGGGTCACGAAGGACGTGAACCCGATGCGGAGCGTCGGCTGGTCCCACTCGGGGTTGCCGCCGAGCCCGGCCGAGAACAGTGCTTCGTCGAAGGGGACCTCGTGCGCGTCGCCGTACCCGTCGCCCTCGATGGGGATGATCGCGATGCGGGGGAGCGCCTCGGAGCGGTACTCGAGCGCGAGGTGCCCGGCGAAGGCGTCGACGGACTCGATGCGGCGCTCGGTGTGGTGCGCCACCACGACCCGGCGGTCGCGCTCGGACGTGGGGTCGTCGGCGGGGACGTCGACGAGCTCGAAGTTCTCGGCACCGTCGTTGTGCAGCACCAGGAACCGGTCGCTGCCGCCGACGATGGCGTGCTCGATCTCGTACTCGACGCCGTCGCGTCGCGGCCACACGACCTGGAACTCGCCGGTCGGGTCGGCGGCGTCGAGCACCAGGGCCTCGGACGTGATCTTCGACCCGAGCTCGATGACGATGTACTGCGACGACCGGGTGACGCCGACGCCGACCCAGTAGCGGTCGTCGGGTTCCTCGAAGACCAGGACGTCGTCGGACGCTGCCGTGCCGACTGCGTGCCGCCAGATCTTGTCCGGACGCCACGACTCGTCGACCGTCGGGTAGAAGACGTAGCGGCCGGCCGGGTCGAACGTCGCGCCGGCCCCGGTGTTCGGGATGGCGTCGCCGAGGTCGGTGCCGGAGGCCAGGTCGCGCACGTGCAGGGTGTACCGCTCGTCGCCCTCGACGTCGATGCCGTAGACCAGGCGGGTGCCGTCGTCGCTGATGTCGTAGGTGCCGAGGGAGAAGAACTCGCGGCCGTCGGCCAGGGCGTTGCCGTCGAGGACGACCTGCTCACCGGGGAGGGTCGACTCGCCCTCGACGACGGCCGGCGGGGTCCAGTCGTCCGGACCGGCGATCGGCGCGCGGCAATGCACGCCGTACTGGCTGCCCTCGGCCGTGCGGGTGAAGTACCACCAGTCGCCCATGCGCACCGGCACCGAGAGGTCCGTCTCCTGCACCCGGTTCTTGACCTCGGCGAAGACGCGGTCGCGCAGCGGGGCGAGGTGGTCGGTGGCAGCGTCGGTGTAGGCGTTCTCGGCCTCGAGGTAGGCGAGGGTGTCCGGCGACTCCTTGTCACGCAGCCACTCGTAGTCGTCGACGAAGTCGATGCCATGGTGGGTCCGCGTCACGGGCCGCTTGGCGGCGGTGGGCGGGGTGGCCTGGGAGTGCTCGGTGCTCACCGTCCCACCCTATGCGCACGGCCCCGTGGCGAGCAGGGCGTCACGCCGCCGCCCGGAACCGGTCGCACCGCGTCCGCCCGGCCGCCCCGCCCGGAACCGGTCGGACCGCGTCCGCCCGGCCATCCCCGCGCGGACCCGCTGCTCGAAGGCCTCGAGCTCGTCCACGACGGCCGGTGCGACCCAAGCACGGTCACGCCGCCGTTCGGTGACCGGACGCAGCACTCCGGCGCGGACGAGGTCTGTGGCCACGGTGCCGGCCAGGTCGTCGTCGACCGGTCCGCCGGCGACACCGGCGAGGAGGCCTTGCAGCCGGGTCTCGGTCAGGACCGGGTCGTCGGACAGCGCCCGCCCGACGACTGCGTGGGCTCTCGTGGCACACGGACCCGCCATCCGGTCGGCCGCGTGCTCGTCGAGCAGCAGGGCGGTCACGGTCGCCTCGTCGCACACGGTGCCGATGGCGATCGCGACGTCTGCCACGAGGGCGTCCACGACCCCGTCGCGGTACCGCTCGAGGTGCCGGAAGTACCGGCTCCGATCCGCTGCGAGCGCGGTGGCGATCGGTGCGGTCACCGTCGTCGTGACGCCCCGGCGTCGCAGCACGGCGCTGATCATCGCCCGTCCGATCCGGCCGTTGCCGTCGGTGAACGGGTGGATCGACTCGAACTGAGCGTGCCCGATCGCAGCCTGGGCGATCGGGTGCAGGTCCGTCCGGTGCAGGAACGCGAAGAGGTCGGTCATGAGCGGCGCGACGAGCTCCGGCGGCGGCGGGACGTACGTCGCCAGCCGCGGGGTGTCACCGCCACCGATCCAGTTCTGGACGCTGCGGTAGCGCCCGGCGTCCGGCCCGTCGACCGGGTCGTCGCGCATGAGCAGCCGGTGCGCCTCGAGCAGCGCGGCCTCGGTGATCACGCCCGTGTCCGCTGCCGCGACCAACCCCTCGATCGCACCGGCGGCGCGGACGACGATGGTCGCAGTCGGGCTCGCGCGGATGCCCACGAGTGCTCGGGCGCAGTCGTCGAGCGACGCGGACTCGTCCTCGATCCGCGACGAAGCGACGGCCTCGGTCCGACCGATCACCGACCCGAGGGGCGCGAGCCGGGAACCGTGGTGGACGTCGAGCGACCGCAGGGCCGCCGCGGCGCGGTCGAGGAGCGCCTCGTCGTCGGCGCAGGGGACCCACCGGGCGTGGGCGATCCGCGGCGGCAGCGACACCCGGACCGACGTGGTCATCCGGTCGGCACGGGAGCCCCGACGGGAACTGCGCCACGGACGCTCGGCACTGCCGTGCACGGGCCAGCTGCCGGGTGCGGGCGACGTGCCGAGGAGGTGCGCGGGCTCGATCCGATGTGCCATGCCGCGAGCGTAGGGACCTCCGGATGCCCGACGCCAGGAGTTCGTATTTCGCGTGCGTGCCGTCCGCGTAGCGTTGGTGGCATGAGCAACTCCTTCGCGATCACCGGTGCCCACGTCGTCCCCGTCTCCGCTCCCGCCTTCGACGGCGGCGCGGTCGTCGTCGAGGACGGCCGCATCACCGCGATCGGCCCGGACGTCACACCGCCCCCGGGGATCACCGTGGTGGACGCAGCCGGTGCGTGGCTCGTCCCCGGGTTCGTCGAGTCGCACGGCCACGTCGGCATCCACGAGGAGGCGAACGGTGAGGCCGGCAACGACACGAACGAGATGACCGGCCCGAACATGGCCGGGGTCCGCGCGATCGACGCGATCGACATCGACGACGAGGGCTTCCGCGACGCGCTCGCCGGGGGCATCACGAGCATCGTCGTGAAGCCGGGGTCCGGCAACCCGATCGGCGGCCAGACCGTCGCCATCAAGACCTGGGGCGGGCGCACCGTCGACGAACAGCTCATCTCGGACTCGGTGAGCATCAAGAGCGCGCTCGGCGAGAACCCGAAGCGGGTGTACGGCGGCAAGGGCCAGACGCCGTCGACGCGCCTCGGCGTCGCGAAGATCATCCGTGACGCCTTCGTCGAGGCCCAGAACTACCGTGCCGCCCGTGACGCCGCCGCCGCGAAGGGTGAGCCGTTCGCGCGTGACCTGACGAAGGAGGCACTGGTCCGGGTCCTCGACGGCGAACTCGTCTGGGACCAGCACACCCACCGCCACGACGACATCGCGACCGCCATCCGGCTGTCCGAGGAGTTCGGGTACCGACTCGTCGTGAACCACGGCACCGAGGCGCACAAGATCGCCAGCCTGCTCGCCGAGAAGGACATCCCGGTCATCTACGGCCCGCTGTTCACGAGCCGCTCGAAGGTGGAGCTCCGTGACCGAGGCATCCCGAACCTCGCCACCATCGCCGCCGCCGGCGTCCGGGTCGCGATCACCACCGACGCCCCCGTCGTGCCGATCGGCATGCTCGTCGACCAGGCCACGGCCGCGGTGAAGGAGGGTCTGCCCGCGCAGACCGCGCTCGAGGCGCTCACCGTCAACCCGGCCGAGTTCCTGGGCTTCGGTGACCGCGTCGGTCGGCTGGCCGTGGGCCACGACGCGGACCTCGTGCTCTGGGACGGCGATCCGCTCGACGCGACCAGTCGCGCGACGCGCGTCTGGATCGACGGCCGTCAGGTCTTCGAGTGGGCGGACGGCGTCGGCGTCACCACCCCGCGCTGGTAGCGGGGGAGAGCCGGGAGGCCCGGATCGCGACGTGCCTGCACGTCGCGATCCGGGCCTCCCGTCCGTGGCGCCGGGGGCGCTGGGTGGTGACGGCCGGCGGACCCGGCCGGCTCAGACCTCGCGAGCGAGCAGGAACTCGTTGATGCGGTCCGTCAGGTCCGCGTCGATCGCACGGGCGTCGCCGTTCACGGAGCGGATCGGTGCCGCCTGCCGGACGCTCGACACGAGCCAGAGTGCGTCGGCGGCCTGCAGGTCGGCGAGCGTGACGAGTTCGTAGGCGGTCTCGATGCCCTCCTGCTCGGCGAAGCGGAAGACGTCGGCCTGCGTGGTGCCGGCCAGGATCCCGATGTCGGTGCGCGGCGTGACGAGCCGGTCGCCGACCTTCAGGATCAGGTTCGCGCGCGTGCCCTCGAGCACGTAGCCGTCGCTCGACACGAACAGGGCGTCGTCGGCACCGCGCCGGGCGGCCTCGCGCAGGGCGGCCATGTTGACGGCGTACGACAGGGTCTTCGCGCCCTGCAGCAGCCACGGCGAGGTGCGCTCGACGTCATGGCGGTAGCCGCGGTCCAGCACGACGACGGAGATGCCCTCGGTGCGTGCGGCGGTCGAGTCGGCGGACGGCGCGGCGTAGACCCAGCCGGTCGGACGGTCGGTGCCCTCGACGCCACGGGTCAGGACGGTCTTCGCGAAGGCCTCGCGGACCGGGTCGAGCCGGGCGCAGACGGCCTCGATCGCCTGCCGCCAGGCGTCGGGGTCCGGCGCGGGCAGGTCGAGCAACGCGGCGGAGCGGCCGAACCGGGCGAGGTGCGCCTCCAGGGCCTGCGGACGACCGTCGACCACCGTGATCGTCTCGAACACGCCGTCGCCCCGGGTGACGCCGAGGTCCTGCACCTGCAGGTGCTCCTCGAGCGGCTTCGCCCAGGTGAAGGCGTCCGCTGCGGGGTCGTGCGGCGCGGCGTCGCGGGAGGGCTGGTTGAGGATCGCGAGCACGGTTTCGGTCATGCGTCCATCCAACCGCACGCGCGTCCGCGCACGTTGTGCGTGGACGTCAGCTCGCGTCGGGCAGGGCACCCATGAGCTTCCACACCGCCGGCGTCAACTCGGGGTGCTGCAGCGCGATGCGGCGCAACCGGTGGTACTCCTCGCCGAGGACGGTGCCCTGACCGGACGCGGGGTGCATCGACCACTGGGCATGCCGCTTGCCGATCGCGGCGTCGAGGTCGACCGCGTCGGCCCGCAGGATGAGCACGACCTGCTCGTCCACCGTGGGGAGCGTCGGCATGAACTCCCACGGGTCCTCGCCCTGGCGGCTCCGGTGCTCGACGAGCATCGAGATCTCCTCGGCAGCCTCGGCGCGCAGCACTTCGAGGCTGCGCCCGGTCCTGCGGGGCTCAGCCATGGTGCCCCCGCAGCACGCCTGCCATGGGAAGAGCGTACGACACATCTTCGGCCAGACTGGACGGGTGACCCCGCGCGACGAGAGCAAGTCCCAGCACCCCCGAGTGGTCGTCGTCTACCTGCTGCGCGACGGCGACGGCGGGCCGGAGGTCCTGCTCGGGGAGAAGCGCCGCGGCCTCGGTACCGGCCGGCTGGTCGGCCCGGGCGGCAAGCGCGAGCCCGGTGAGACGGCGGTCGAGACCGCCGTGCGCGAGGTGCGCGAAGAGGTCGGCCTGCGTCTCGAGACGGTCGACCTGGAGGCCCGTGGCACGTTGGACTACCGGTTCCCGTACCGGCCGTCCTGGTCCCAGGTCTCGGACGTCTTCGTGTGCCGCCGTTGGCAGGGCATCCCGTCGGGCTCCGACGAGCTCGAGCCGCGGTGGATCCCCGTCGCCGACGTCCCCTACGAGGCGATGTGGGACGACGCGAAGTACTGGCTGCCGGGGGTGCTCCGTGGGGGCTCGGTGCGTGCACGCTTCACGTTCGCCGACGACGACGCGACGGTCGCGGGCTTCACCGGGACGGGTGTCGAGACACCCGCGTAGAGCCGGTCAGCGGGTCTGCTGGGTGCGGGTGCTGCCGGTGCGTGCTTCCTCGGCGGCGGCGATGACCTCGGCGTCTCCGCTGCGACCACCGAGGGGCCGGACGAAGAAGTCGATGATCCCGAACACGATGGCGCCGACCATGGCGAACATCGCCCAGCCGACGAAGAGCCCGGCGGTGTTCCGGCCGTCGGCGGGCGCGAGCACGATGCTCGCGACGTAGAAGCCGACCGTCAGCACGAGGAGCACGACGACGACGGTGACGAGGACGCGGTGCCAGGTGATGCGGGGGTTCATGCCCCCCAGGATACGCGCCGCCGACGCCTCACCGGTCCGCGTGGCGGCCGTGCGGCGGCCCGTCCGACGTGTCGACTCGGGCCGACGTGTCGGACCGAGCCGGTGCCCTGGAGCCCCCGGTGCGTGGGACGGGACGCGTGCGCGGTCCGGTCCCCGCGCCTCCCGCCCGCTCCCCGGTCCGCACCACGGGGATGCGGCCGGTGGGGGTGGTCTCGGTCTCGAGGCCGTCGCGGCCACCCGTGAAGACGTCACCGCCGACGCGGGCGTCCTCCCAGTCGTCGTCGCTCAGGACGCTCAGGGTGCCCGTCTCGGTGGACTCGAGGCCGTGGCGCTCGAGCTCGGCGTCGCGTTCCTTGCCCAGGAACTCACGGTTCGCGGTGTTGGCGTCCTGGAACATCGTGGTCCGGCCCGTGACGATGGCGCGGATGCGTCGCCGCTCCCACCACTTCTTGCCGAAGTACATGAGCACGAGGCCGACCGCGGCGTAGCAGCCCATCGTGATCAGACCGCGGGCGGGGCCGGGGCCGACGCCGTAGATCTGGTGCTTGATCATGTCGACCATGCTCGACCCGACGACGACGTTGTTCAGCCAGGCGAACGGCTCCGGCATGAACCACTTCGGGTACGCCCCGCCGGACGACGGCATCGACAGGAACACGAAGCAGATCATGGCGGGGGCGGCGATGAACCGGCCGACGAAGTAGCTCAGCCCGTTGACGGCGAGACCGATCGCGACGATCCACCCCCACGCGATGAGCACGAGCTGGATCCAGTGGCCGTGGATGGCGCCGACGACCGGACCGGCGAGCGTGTTCGTGATGAGGGAGATGACGAGGCCGCCGACGACGATGACGGTCATGCGGGTGCGGTGCCGGAGCGGACCGCCCATGATCCCGATGAACATCGCGACCATGTAGCCGCCGATGCACCAGGCGAGCATCACGTACATCGGGACGGTGCCGTACTCGTCCCACGCGGGCAGGGGAGCGAGCTCGGTGGTCTTCGGGGTCGCGACGCCGATGCCCGTGAGCACCGCGCTCAGTGTCGCCGGCACGAGGCTCGCGACCTGGAACTGGTGCGCGCTCGCCTTGAAGAACTCGTTCGTGGACGGGTCGTACGCGACCGCCATCGAGCCGGCGAGCACGTCCCGCTTCGCCGCAGCCAGGGAGTCGTAGGTGTGGAACACGAACTCGCCCGGCAAGGCCTTCTGCACCGCGGCGACGAGGGTCGGGTCACTGCCGATCAGCGCGATCGGGACGTCGTGCGGGTGCGGGGCGTGGAACGCGAAGACGTAGCAGAGGCAGAAGCCGACGATGAAGAACAGCGGCATCCAGAGCTGCAACCCGATGAGCTGGAGCGACGGGTGCAACGTCGAGTACCAGCGGCGGTACGCGCCGTGCTGCTGCGGCTCCGGAACGGGGGCCTGGCGACGCGGTGTCGGTCGGGTGGAACCGGCGACCTTCGCGCCGCGACGGGGCTTCGTGCCACGGGCCGAGGGGCGGGTGCTGCGTGGCTTCGGGGCCGACGTCGGCCGGGACGCTCCGGGACGTTCCGGGGTGTCGTCGTTCCTGTTGACGTCGTTCCGCGGCGTGCTCACGTTCGCGCTGTGCTCCTGTTCTCGGACGGAGCGCCAGGATACGCCGAGCCGCTCAGGAGCGACTGCGTGACGCCTGCGCCGAGTCCATCGCGAGTTCTTCGGCGTCGAGGGTCACGAGCACGCGACGCATGACCTCTTCGTCGAGGTTGCCCTTCTCGCGTTCCTCGAGCACGATCTCGCGCCGTCGGTCGAGCAGTTCGCGCCGGATGTCCTGGATCTGCGAGCCACGCAGGCGCATCGGGGCGTTGCGCTCCTCGACCTCTTCTTCCTCGGCGTCCTGCCGGAAGGTCTCGACCTGCCGCTCGAGCCGTGCCTTCAGCCGGTTCACCACGGAGTCCACGGCGACGGCGCCGTACTGCTTCGACCAGTCCGGCCGTCGCTTCTCGAGCAGCTCGATCGCGGCCTCGGTCGTGCGCTGGTTCAGCCGCATCTCGCTGCGGACGTCCTCCTCGCCCTCGGCCGGGTCCTGCACCTTGAGCGCGCGGATGACGAAGGGCAGGGTCAGGCCCTGCAACAGCAGGGTGCCGACGGTCACGAAGAACGCGATGATGAAGATCGTGTCCTGCGCGGGGATCTGCGTCGGGCTCGCGACCACGGACACCGCTGCGGCGAGGGTCACCACGCCGCGCATGCCCGTCCACGAGATGACGGTGAGCTCGCGCCAGTTGAGCTTCGGCTCGGCCGTCCCGCGCATCCACCGCAGTGACGGGTGGCCGCGGGAGAGCTTGATGCGCAGCGGACGGAGCCATCGCCCGTTGAAGCGGTTGCGCACGTACGACTCGAAGATGAAGAGGGGCCGCACCAGGATCACGACGCCGAGCACCACGGCGGCGGCGGTGAGCGTCTGGCCGAGACTCCGCTCGCTCTCGACCAGGTCCTGCACCACGGTGTTGAGCTGCAGGCCGATCAGGGCGAAGACGAAGCCCTCGAGGATGACGTCGATGCTGGTCCACAGCGGGCGCTCCTGCAGGCGGGTGGCGTAGCCCTCCTTCGGCGAGTTGTAGCCGATGTACAGGCCGGCCGTGACGACCGCGATCACGCCGGAACCGGAGAGGTCCTCGGCCAGGATGTAGGCGACGAAGGGCAGCAGGATGCTCATGATCGTCTCGACCACGGGGTCGTTGAGCCGCATCCGGATCCAGTGCACGACGACACCGAGCACGATGCCGACGGCCAGGCCGACGCCGATCGCCAGGCCGAAGATGCCGAGGTCCTGCCAGATGGTCAGCGACGTCCCCGCGATGATCAGGGTGAACACGCGCACCAGGGTCAGGGAGGCAGCGTCGTTGATCAGGCTCTCGCCGGACAGCACCGTCATCACCCGGCGGGGGAGCCCGAGCTTGCGACCGATCGCGGCGGCGGACACGGCGTCCGGCGGGGCCACGATCGCACCGAGCAGGATCGCCGCGGGCAGGGTCATGTCCGGGATCAGGAAGTACGCCACCGCGCCGACCACGAGTGCCGTCACGATGACCAGGAAGATGCCGAGACGCCGGATCTGCTTGATCGACGTGCGGAAGCTCTGCCACGACACGTCGAGCGCCGCCGAGTAGAGCAGCGGCGGCAGGATCACCGTCAGGATCACCTCGGAGTCGATCTCCATCGCGGGCAGCCCCGGCAGGAACGACGCTGCGAGCGCGACCGCCGTCACGAGCAGGGGAGCGGGGAGGCCCTTCGCCCGTGCGAACCCGGTCACCGCGAGCGATCCGACCAACAGGATGAGGAGCTCGACGGTGTCCATGGGACTCATTCTCGCATCGGCATGGTCCCGAATCTGAACGAGTCTGAAGCTCCGGTGAACAGCAGGTTGCCGATCAGGTTTGCTCCGGAGGCCGTCGATGGGGAACACTGGCCCGCGGTGGACATCACACTCATAGTCGTCCTGGTCATCGCGTTGGCCCTCTTCTTCGACTTCACAAACGGTTTTCACGACACCGCCAACGCGATGGCGACTCCGATCGCGACCGGGGCCATGAAGCCCAAGGTCGCGGTCACGGTCGCCGCGGTGCTCAACCTCGTCGGTGCGTTCCTCAGCACCGCGGTGGCGACCTCGATCTCGCACGGCCTCATCAACGAGGGCCCGGGCGGCGTCGCGATCTCACCGGAGATGATCTTCGCGGGGCTCATCGGAGCGGTCGTGTGGAACATGATCACGTGGCTCCGCGGGCTGCCCTCGTCGTCGTCGCACGCGCTGTTCGGTGGACTGATCGGAGCCGCGATCGTCGGTGCCGGGTTCCAGTCCGTGAACTACGTCGCGCTGCTGACGGTCGTCATCATCCCGGCGTTCGCGTCCCCGGTGATCGCGTCGCTGGTGTCGTTCCTGTCGACACGCATCGCGTACCGGATCACGAAGCGCCCGGTCTTCCCGAACGAGCGCGGCGGCTTCCGCGTCGGGCAGATCTTCACCTCGTCGATGGTGTCGCTCGCCCACGGCACGAACGACGCCCAGAAGACGATGGGTGTCATCACGCTGACGCTGATCGCCTCGGGGGCGCAGTCGTCGAACCAGGGCGTGCAGTTCTGGGTCGTCGTCGCCTGTGCCCTGGCGATCGCCCTCGGTACCTACACGGGCGGGTGGCGCATCATCCGCACGCTCGGGTCCGGCATCACCGAGATCCGTGCTACCCAGGGCTTCGCTGCCGAGGCCTCGACCGCCGCGACGATCCTGGCGTCCAGCCACCTCGGCTTCGCGCTCTCGACCACGCAGGTGTCCTCCGGCTCGATCATCGGTGCCGGGCTCGGCCGCCGCGGCTCGAAGATCCAGTGGTCCACCGCCGGCAAGATCGTCATCGCCTGGTTCATCACGCTGCCCGCCGCCGCAGCCGTGGGCGCGGTGGCCTCGGGCATCGCACGCCTGGGTGTCATCGGGCTCGTCATCGACGCGATCGTCGGTGCCGCCGTGATCCTCGGCCTGTACCTGTGGTCGCTCCGGAAGCCGCACGAGCAGGCCTCGGCCATCGAGGTCGACGTCGCCGCGAACGCCGTGTACACCCGCAAGGAACTGCGCGACCTGCAGCGCAAGAAGCGCGCCGACGCCGTCGCGGACCGCCGCGCAGCGCTGAGCCGCGAGCGCACGCTCCGCCGCATGGCCGCACGCAAGGGAGGCCGTCGCTGATGGGAATTGACTGGTTCGCGTTCCTCACCGTGGCGCTCGTCGCCGTGGTCTCGTCGTGCTTCGTCGTCGCCGTGTACTCCGTCGGTCTCCGGTTCTGGAGCGCCGCGGACACCCGCGCCGGCAAGTTCACCGTGAAGGACGACGGCACGATCGGTCCGGCGACCGCCGGGTTCCCGAACCCCGCCGGAGCGACGACCGCGGTGCGTGCCTTCCGTGCGCTCGCGATCCTCTGCTACGCGGTCTGCGGTGCCGTCGTGCTGTACGGCATCTACCTCATCGTCCCCCAGTTCCACTGACGCGGGCGGTCGCCCGCTGACGCGGTCGACGCTTCGTGAGCAGAAACGGTCGAGTGCCGTCCGGCGACCCGACCATTCCTGCTCACCATGCGCGCGCTTCCGCCCGGCACGCCCCCGGCACACCCCGAGTTCGTTCCCGGACCGGCCGGACGGACTGGGTTAGCCTCGACGTGTGACCGGCAACGAAGCAGCACAGGCCCCCACCGGGGCGCAGACCCGTACCGAGAGCGACTCGCTGGGGTCGCGCGAGGTCCCGATCGACGCGTACTGGGGCATCAACACCCTGCGGGCCCTGGAGAACTTCCCGATCACGTCGGTGCCGATCTCGGTGTACCCGGACCTCATCGAGGCGCTCGCCACCGTGAAGCAGGCGGCGGCGCGGGCGAACCGGGCGATCGGGGTCCTCGACGACGAGCGCGCCGACGCCATCGACCGCGCTGCGCAGGAGGTGCGGGACGGTGCCCTGCGTGAGCAGTTCGTCGTCGACATCGTGCAGGGCGGTGCCGGCACGAGCACGAACATGAACACGAACGAGGTCCTGGCGAACCGGGCACTCGAGCTCCTCGGCCGCGAACGGGGCGACTACGGGTACCTGCACCCGATCGACCACGTGAACCGCAGCCAGTCGACGAACGACACGTACCCGACGAGCATCAAGATCGCGATGATCTTCTCCGCCCGGCGGCTCATCGAGCAGCTCGAGCAGCTCTCCGCGGCGTTCGCCGAGCGGGGGAACGCCTTCGCCGACGTGCTCAAGGTCGGCCGGACGCAGCTGCAGGACGCCGTGCCGATGACCCTCGGGCAGGAGTTCACCGGCTTCTCGCACACGATCCAGGAGGACGCCGACCTGCTCCGCAAGGTCCTGCCGCTGCTGGCCGAGATGAACCTCGGTGCGACGGCGATCGGCACCGGGATCACCGCGGACCCGCTCTACCGCGACGAGGTCCGCCGGCAGCTGCAGGACGCCAGTGGCATCGACGTCGTGACGGCGCCGGACCTGATCGAGGCGACGAGCGACGCCGGCGCCTTCATGACGCTGTCCGGCACGGTGAAGCGCAGTGCCGCGAAGCTCTCGAAGATCTGCAACGACCTGCGGCTGCTCGCGTCCGGGCCGCAGGCGGGTCTCGGCGAGATCACCCTGCCGGCGCGCCAGGCGGGCTCGTCGATCATGCCGGGCAAGGTGAACCCGGTGATCCCCGAGGTCGTGAACCAGATCGCGTTCGCCGTGGTCGGCGCCGACACCACCGTGACGATGGCGGCCGAGGGCGGCCAGCTCCAGCTCAACGCGTTCGAGCCGATCATCGCGCACTCGATCCTGCAGTCGCTGCAGTGGATGTCACGGGGTTGTGCGACGTTGCGCGAGCACTGCGTGACGGGCATCGAGGCGAACGAGGCGAAGCTCGCGGCGCAGGTCGACACGAACGTCGGGGTGGTCACGGCACTGACCCCGTACATCGGCTACGCGGCTGCGGCGTCGATCGCGCACACGGCACTGACGACGTCGACGCCGATCTCGACGCTCGTCGTCGCGGCCGGCCTGATGGACGAGGACCAGGTGCAGCGCGTGCTGAGCCCGGCGCGGCTGTCCGGCATCGAGCTCGCGACCGGCGCGATCCCGGTGGTCACCGAGGAGATGCTGGACCAAGCGGCACGCGAGCGCTGACGCGCAACCCGCGCAACCCGCGCAACCCGCGCAACCAGCGCAACCACCTCAAGGCATCGGTGCCTCGCCGACGCGCACCTGCTGGGCCACGTCGCGCAGGTGTTCCTGCGCCGGGGTCGGCTCGGCGTCCTCGTCGGCGGCGACCTGGGCCGCGGCGGTCCGGACGTTCCGCGCCGCGGCGATGTCGGCGTCGCGCCAGCGGGCCAGCGTGAAGTTCCGCGTCACGTCGCGCAGCGGCAACCGGATCGACTCGTCGGCCTCGATGCCGGCCAGGAGCTGCCGCATCCGGATCACCTCGGAGTCGAGTTCGCCGCCGACCACGAGCACGAAGTTCGAGATGTACAGGTAGACGAGCAGCAGGATCCCGCCGCCGAGCCACCCGTACGCACGGTTGCCGCCGCCGATCGTCTCGACGTAGACCGCGAAGCCGACCGTCGCCAGGGCCCACGTGACGATGGCGAACGCGGCACCGGCGGACACCCACCGCAGCTGCGGCGTCTTCACGTTCGGGGTCGCGTAGTACAGGACCGCGACCATCACGACCAGGTCGGCGGCGAGCACGGGCCACTTCACGACGTTCCACACGTCGTCGATCCACGGCGCCCAACCGAACGACGCGACGATCGCCGCCGAGATCGTCGGGGTGCCGAGCAGGATGACGATCGCGATCGCCCCGCCCACCATCACGAGCAGCGTGACGAGCAGCATCATGCTGCGGAACTTCCAGATCCGCCGCCCTTCCTCGACCTCGTACGAGGTGTTCATGGCGCGCCCGAACGCCGTCGCGTACCCGGACAACGACCACAGCGTCAGCACGACACCGATCGCGAAGCCGAGCCACGGGTTGTCGAGGGTCAGCAGCTGCCGCAGCGGGGTCTCGAGGTGCTCCGCCGTCTCCGGTCGCAGGATGAACCCGAGCACGCCGATGATGTCGGACAGGCTGTCGCCCTCGCGGTCCACGATCGACAGCGCGGACACCACCGTCAGCGCCGTCGGGAACACGGTCAGCAGTGCGAAGAACGTCAGCGACGCGGCCGCGTCGACGACGCGGTGCCGGATGACCGAGTGGTAGGTGCGCCGGACGACGGCGCGGACTCCCGTCCGCTGGAGATCGCGCGATGCGCTGTCCGGCATGCGTTGTACGGTACCCGACACGTGACGGCCTGGAGGCGCGGGGCGGCGCCGCCCCGCGCCTCCAGGCCGGCCCGTGGTCGCGTCCGGTGGCCGCTGCCGAGACTCGGGCTGAGCGACAGGTCACGCGCTCCGCGGGCCGAGCACTGTCGCTCAGGCCGAGACTCGGCGCAGTGGGCCCGAGTCTCGGCGGGTCAGTTGGCGTGGGGGTGCAGGGCGTCGTAGCGGCGGAAGGAGGGGACGAGGCGGAGGAGCAGCGCGACGAGCGCCACGATGAGCACGCCGCCGATGATCGGCGGGTACGCGATGCCGGCCGCGACGACCAGGCCCGCGTAGAGGTCTCCGAGCCGCGGTCCACCGGTGACCACGACGATGAAGATGCCCTGCAGCCGCCCGCGCATCCCGTCCGGCGACGCCGCCTGCAGGATCGTGTTCCGGAAGACCGAGCTGACGTTGTCCGCACCGCCGGCCGCCGCCAGGAACAGCGCCGCCAACCCGAGCGCGGGCAGGATCCCGACGGAGAACGACTCGCCCGAGCGTCCGCCGAGCACGTGCGCGAGCGCGATGACGACGCCGAACGCCGCGATCGCGCCGCCGTACGCGGTGATGGCCCAGCCGACCGCCTCGCCCTGGCGGCGCACGTGCCCGAGGGGCCCGGAGAAGACGCTCGACAGCAGCGCGCCGATCGCGTAGGCGGCCGTGAGCGTACCGACGGTGATCGATCCGCCGCCGATCACGAGCGCCCCGATCGCGGGGAACAGGACGCGGGGCTGGCCGAACGTCATCGCGACGATGTCGAGCACGAACGTCATGGTGATGTTGCGCGACCTCCGCAGGAACCGCGCGCCCTCGACCAGGGAGCTCAGCCCCGGGCGGAGGGCACCGTGGTCGGCCGCCATCCGCGGCAGCGTGAACACCCCGAGGAACGCGAAGGTGAACAGGACGACGTCGATCGTGTAGGTCGGCGCGAAGCCGACGCTCGCGATCAGGACGCCGGCGACGGCCGGTCCGACGGTGACCTGGAACCCCGAGGCGATGCCGCCCAGGGCGCTCGCCGCGGGCAGCAGGTCGGTGCCGACGAGTCGCGGGACGATCGCCGAGCGCGAGGCGTTGCTGACGGTCGCTGCGACGGCGTTCACGGTCGCCAGGACGTAGAGCAGGGCGACGCTGTGCAGCCCGAGCCACGAGTGGGTGGCGATGAGGGCGACCGCGACCCAGGCGATGATCGACGACACGAGCGCGACCGTGCGGCGGTCGAAGGCGTCGGCGAGCATGCCGCCGTACAGGCCGGCGACCACCATCGGCAGCAGGGCGATGACCCCCACGAGCGCCACCGCGAAGGTGGAGTGCGTGATCTCGTACACCTCGAGCCCGACCGCCACCGTGGTCATCTGCGTGCCGATGCCGGCGATGGCGGTGCCCGCCCAGAGCCGGGCGAAGGCGGGGGATCGGCGGAGCGGGGTGAGGTCGGCGAGCAGGCGGCGGCGCGGCGGTGCGGGAGTGGGTCGTGTCACGGTGGAACCATTCTGCGGCCTGGGCGGCCGTTGCGTCTGCCGTTGCCGCGCTCTGGTTGACTGGATCGCATGACTGACCTCAACAGCAAGCCCGAGTTCGACGCGCCCGAGGGCCCGGCCCCCACCGATCTCGTCATCACCGACATCGTCGAGGGTGACGGCGACGTCGCGAGCGCCGGGTCGACCGTCAAGGTGCACTACGCCGGCGTCGAGTACGAGACCGGCGAGGAGTTCGACAGCTCGTGGAACCGCGGTGAGCCCATCGACTTCCCGCTCGCGGCGCTCGTGCGCGGCTGGCAGGAGGGCATCCCCGGCATGAAGGTCGGCGGTCGCCGCAAGCTCGTCGTCCCGCCGGAGCTCGCCTACGGTCCCGCCGGTGGTGGCCACTTCCTGTCCGGCAAGACCCTGATCTTCGTGATCGACCTGCTCGGGGTGCGCTGATGCAGGTCGGTGCCCCGACCATCGAGCTGAACGACGGCCACCGGTTCCCGGAGCTCGGCCTCGGCACCTACGGCCTGAACGGCGACGAGGGTGCGGCTGCTGTCGGCACCGCCATCGCCAGCGGCTACCGGCTGCTCGACACGGCGCTGAACTACGGCAACGAGGACGCCGTCGGCCGCGCCGTCCGCGAGTCCGACGTCGCGCGCGAGGACCTCGTCGTCACGTCGAAGCTCCCCGGCCGCCACCACGGCTACGACGAGGCGCACCGTTCGATCGACGAGACCCTGGGCAACCTCGGGCTCGACCACGTCGACCTGTACCTGATCCACTGGCCGAACCCGTCGGTGGACAGGTTCGTCGACACCTGGAAGGCGTTCGTCGACCTGCGTGACAGCGGCAAGGTCCGCTCGATCGGTGTCTCGAACTTCACCCCGGAGCACCTGCGTCGCATCATCGACGCGACCGGTGTCGCCCCGGCCGTGAACCAGGTCGAACTGCACCCGTACTTCCCGCAGGCAGAACTGCGGAAGGTGCACCAGGAGCTCGGCATCGTGACCGAGAGCTGGAGCCCGCTCGCCGTCCGGTCGGAGCTCCTCACCGAGCAGCCGATCACGGACGCCGCAGCGGCCCACGGCGTGACCCCGGGCCAGGTCGTGCTGCGGTGGCACGTCCAGCTCGGTGCCGTGCCGGTGCCGAAGTCGGCCGACGCCACCCGGCAGCGCGAGAACCTCGACGTGTTCGGCTTCGAGCTGACCGACGCCGAGGTGCAGGCCATCTCCGGCCTCGAGCGCGGCCGGCTCTGGGACGCGGACCCGGACACGCACGAGGAGATGTGATCGACGACCCTTCGGGAACTGCGGGGCTCCAGCGGGCAGTACACTGGATTCCCCTCTTCCCGAAGGGTTGCGTGTGTCCGAACCGACCGAGATCGACCGCGAGCGCGGCTACGTGGACGGCCTCTTCCGCCGTCTCGACGAGCTGACCGCCGAGGCCGAGCAGCGTCTCGCCGAGACCCGTCGTCAGGCGGTCGGCGGGAACCACCAGAGCCGCAGCGAGCGCGACGCGTACGCCCGACTCTACGAAGACACCGTGGCCACCCTGCAGCGCGTGGGGGACCGTCTGGTCTTCGGCCGGCTCGAGGTCTCCGAGCCCGACAGCTCCGAGGACGCCTTCCGCTACATCGGCCGGGTGGGGCTCCGCGACGCCGACCACCGCCCGCTGCTGCTCGACTGGCGTGTGCCCGGTGCCAGCGCGTTCTACCAGGCCACCGCGGCGCACCCGATGGGCATGCGCTCGCGTCGCCACCTGTCGCTCGAGGGCCGTCGGGTCGTCGGTGTCGAGGACGAGGTGTTCGACGCCTCGCTCTACGACGACGAGCGCACCCACCTGCAGGGCGAGGGGGCGCTGCTGGCCGCGGTGACCGCCGAGCGCACCGGCCGGATGACCGACATCGTCGCCACCATCCAGGGCGAGCAGGACCGGATCATCCGCTCACCGCTCGAGGGCGTCCTCATCGTGCAGGGCGGCCCCGGCACCGGCAAGACCGCCGTGGCGCTGCACCGTGCCGCGTACCTGCTGTACTCGTACCGCGAGCGGCTGCGGGGCTCCGGCGTGCTCATGGTCGGGCCGTCCCCGGCGTTCCTGACGTACATCGAGCAGGTGCTGCCGTCGCTCGGTGAGACCGGCGTCGTGATGGCGTCGCTCGGTTCGCTCTACCCGGGCGTGCACGCGACGACGCACGACTCCCGCGACGTCGCCGCCGTGAAGGGCTCCGCGCAGATGGCTGCGCTCCTGCGCCGCGCCGTGCGCTCCCGCCAGGTGGTGCCCACCGAGTCGGTGACGCTCGACGTCGAGGGCGAGCGGCTCGTGGTGCCGCCGCAGCTCGTGGCCGACGCGATGAAGCGCGCACAGGACCGCGGCAAGCCCCACAACGCCGCGCGCGTGACGTTCAACAAGCTCGCGCTCGACGCGATGACCCGGCTGCTCGCCGAACAGCTGCGCGAGCGTGGGACGACGGTGGACGAGGCCGACGAGAAGGTCCTGCGCGAGGACATCCGGAGCTCGTACGACGCCCGGGTGCTGCTCAACACCGCCTGGCTGCCGCTGCCCCCGGAGAAGTTCCTCGAGGACCTGTACGCCCGTCCGAACTGGCTCGCCTCGCTGACCCCGGACTGGACCCCGGAGCGCCGTGCCCTGCTGCAGCGCGCACGCGGTGGTGCCTGGACGGTCGAGGACGTCCCCCTGCTCGACGAGGCCGCCGAACTGCTCGGCCCGTTCGACCCGACCGGCGGCGCCGCCAAGCGCGCGGCGAAGGCCAGCCGGAACCGCGACATCGAGAACGCGCGGCAGGCGATCGAGAACATGGGCGTCGAGGGCATCGTCACCGCCGAACAGGTCGCCGGCTCGTTCGTCGAGGGCGGCGACCCCCGCTCGACCGCGGAGCGCGCTGCCGACGACCGCGAGTGGACCTACGGGCACATCGTGGTCGACGAAGCGCAGGAGCTCTCGCCGATGCAGTGGCGCGTGCTCGCCCGCCGCAACCCGCTGCGCTCCTTCACGATCGTCGGCGACATGGCGCAGGGTTCCTCGCCCGGGGCCGCGCGCACCTGGGACGACGTGCTCGGCGCGCTCGCCCGCCGACGCCGTGGCCGGGCACCGCTCGTGCCGCTCGACCACCGCATCGAGCAGCTCACCGTGAACTACCGCACCCCGCGGTCGATCGTCGAGGCCGCCGGCGTGTTCGCCGACGGTGCTGGCCTGACCGTCACCCGCAACGAGGCCGTGCGCGACGGCGACCCCGTCGAGCGCGTCCGCGTCGCCCGCGCCGACCTGCTCGACACCGTCGTGTCGGTCGCCGATGCCGAACGGTCGCGGATCGGTGCCGGCACCATCGGCGTGATCGTCCCCGAGTCCGAGGTCGACGCGGTCCGGCAGCGCCTTGCCCGCACCGAGGCCGACGTCCGCGGGCTCGCCTCGCCGCACGCCGGGTCGCTCACGGTGCTGACCGGGGCGGACGCCAAGGGCCTCGAGTTCGACGGCGTGCTGCTCGTCGACCCCGACCGGGTCGGTGCCGACGCTGCGCGCCCGGCGGCCGCGGTCTACGTCGCGATGACCCGTCCGACGCGGCGCCTGACGGTCATCGACGTCGGCTGACGGTCATCGACGTGGCCTGAGACGGGAGGCCCGTGGCGGCTCCGGCACGTGCCTGCTGGCTCAGGACGGGTCGCCTGCAGAGCGGACGCGCGCGACGAGGTCGGCCCACGCGCCGTCGAGGCGGCGACCGGGGATCGTCACGGTCGTGCGCTCGACGGTGATCGTCCACGTGAAGTCGTCGGGGACCGGCGGCCCGGCCGTCGCCGTCGCAGGGGTCCGGGGGAGCGCGTCGACGACCTCGGACCACGCCGCGGGGTCGGCGCTCGTGTCGGTGTCGACCCGCCAGTGCCGCGTGGTACCGGCGAAGCCCCCGGAACGACGGACCTCGATGCGCATGCTCCCGACCGTACGCCGGTGCGTGGCGCTCGATCGTCTCAGTCGAGGACGCCCACCGTCCGCCAGGCATCCTGCACCGCGGTGTGCTCCGCGGAACCGGCGCCGAACCGGGACCCAGCGGCGTCGACCGTCACGGCGGCGAACCCGGCGAAGTCGATCGAGGCGGTGACGGCGTCCGAGGTCAGGGCGTCCCACCACACGGCACCGGCGCCCTGCCAGGCGTACCCGCCGATCGCGGTCGCCGCCAGGAAGAACGCGTGGTTCGGGATGCCGGAGTTCGTGTGCACCCCACCGGCGTCGTCGGTCGTGACGACGAAGTCGGCCATCGTCGCGGGCTGCGGGTCCTTGCCGAGCACCGGGTCGTCGTAGGCGGTGCCCGGGGCCCGCATCGAGCGCAGGGCGTCGCCGTGCACGGCATCGGTGAAGAGCCCCTGGCCGATGAGCCAGCTCGCCTGCTCGGCGGTCTGCCCGGCCGCGTACTGGGCGACGAGGGAGCCGAACACGTCGCTGATCGACTCGTTGAGCGCCCCGGACTGCCCCTGGTAGGTCAGGTCGGCGGTGTACTGCGTGACGCCGTGCGCCAGCTCGTGCCCGATGACGTCGAGCGCGATCGTGAAGCGCCGGAAGACCTCGTCGTCGCCGTCGCCGAACACCATCCGGCTGCCGTCCCAGTAGGCGTTGTCGTAGTCCTGCCCGAAGTGGACCGTGGCGTCGAGGGGGAGTCCGGCACCGTCGATCGACACCCGGCCGAAGACGTCGAGCCAGAAGGCGTGGGTCGCACCGAGGCCCGCGTACGCCTCGTCGACGGCCGCGTCGCCGGTGTCGGGGTCGCCTTCCCTCCGGACGACCGTGCCGGGCAGGGTCGTCGTGCCGCGGGCGTCGGCGATCGTGCGCTGGGGCGACCGGTCGACCGTGCCGCTGACACGGCGCGGGGCGACCAGGTGCTGGTGCTTCGGGCTCTGCACGAGCTCGAGCGACGCCAGTGCGGTGCGCGCGGCAGACGCCGCACGGGGGAACTCAGCCGCCTGGGCCACGGCGTGGAGCAGGTAGGGCGGGACGACGGAGCGCCGGCTGTCGGTCGGGGTCATGCGCTCATGCAACCACCGGGCACCGACACCCCGGCCGCGGGTCAGTCGCGCTTGCGGTTCTCGACCAGCCCGAGCGCGTAGGACTCCCACCACTGCCCGGCGGCCGGTCCACCGTTGCACGTGCCGTCGCTGAGCCCCGGCGTCTTGACCCAGAGCAGGGCGTCGAGCCGGCTCGATCCGCCGGTGACGTGCGGCGCCTGGCCGAGACCCGCACCCTCGGGGTTGCACCACGTCCCGCGCCAGCCCTGCCCGTTCCGGGAGACGTCGATGACGAAGTGCGGATCACCACCGATCGCGTCGGCGAGTTCGTCGGCGTAGGCGCGTTCCTGGTCGACGCGGTAGAAGTTCGACACGTTCGTGAAGAAGCCCTGCACCTCGTCGACACCCGCCTGACGCAGCCAGTCGGCCATCGTCGCGGTCGGGACACGGTTCTCGTTGCCGCCGTCGAGGTACACCGTCAGTCCGTGCCCGGTCAGGGCGTCCACGGCCTTGCGGAGCAGCGGGAGCCTGGAGTCGCGGAGGCGCTCGCAGTTCTGGATCTGTGCGATCGCGTCCGGTTCGACGATCACGACGGCCTTCGAGCCAGCCATCGCGCGGACGGCGGAGCGGACCCACGGCAGGTACGCGTCGTCGGCGGTGCCGCCCTTCGAGTAGCTGCCGCAGTCGCGGTCCGGCACGGTGTACAGCACGAACACCGGGGTGGCCCGCTGCTGCTCGGCGTTCCGGACGACGGTGCGGATCGTCGCGCGCGTCTCGGACCGCGAGGTGTTCGTGAGCCAGGTCGCGATCGGCTGGTCGGCGATGCGGGCGATCTGCGCCGCGGTGTCGTCGTGCCCGGCGGCGCGGGCCTGGCGCTCGCGGATGCCCGGCTGGTTCACGTCCGACGGCTGGTGCGCGAGGCCGCCGGGGAACGCCTGCTCCACGGTCTTCCGCGTCACGACGTCCCGTCCGCTCTTCGGCGGGTCGGCATCCGGCCCGCCGCCGTGCGGCACGACGACCACGAGCGTCGTCACGACCGCCGCGACACCGACGACCGCTGCCGCGATCCACAGCCACTGACGTCGCGCGGACGCACGCTTCCCCTGGTGCTCCGGCATCCGGCGGTCCTCCCTGTTCGCACCCATGCTGACAGGTGCGGGGGAGTCCTGACCAGGACACCGGGGTGTTCGTTCAGGTCTGCCGACGGCTTCTGCCAGGAGCGCTCCAGCGACCCCGCAGGACGGTGTTGCACAATACCCGGATGTTCCGTCGACTCCTCCTCCTCGCCGTGACCGCGGCGTACGCCTGGGTGATCTGGCGGATGACGCTGACCCCACAGGTGTTCACCTCGGCACAGAACTCGTTCGTGCTGCACGCGATCGCCTGGGTGCAGCAGCTGCCGCACGGTGCCTGGTTCACGTACGAGCGCACCGAGTTCCTGGCGAACATCGCGATGTTCGTCCCGGTCGGCATGCTCGCCGCACTCTGGTTGCCTCGGCGCTGGTGGATCCTCGGGGCCCTGGTCGCGGTCGCCCTGTCGACCGGCATCGAGTTCGCGCAGGCCACCTACCTGCCCTACCGCGTCGCCGACCCCCGCGACGTGCTGTCGAACGGCCTGGGTGGACTGCTCGGCGCGACGCTCGTCGGACTCGTCCGCAGTCTGCTGCCGGCGCCGCGTCGTCGTCGCCTGCGCGCCAGGACCGCCTAGGACTCTGGTAGTCTTGCGCGGTTGCCGTCGAACGGCCGCGGACAAAGAGCGCTCGTGCATCAGGCACGGGCACCGCGCAACGGACTGAAAGGGGATCTACGCATGGCACTTGACGCGAAGGTCAAGCAGGAGATCATCGAAGAGTACGCGACCCACCCGGGCGACACCGGTTCCCCCGAGGTCCAGGTCGCCGTTCTGACGCGTCGTATCAACGACCTGAACGAGCACCTCAAGGAGCACAAGCACGACCACCACTCGCGTCGTGGTCTGCTGCTCATGGTCGGTCAGCGTCGCCGTCTCCTCGGTTACCTCTCCGACGTCGACATCGCTCGTTACCGTGCGCTCATCGAGCGCCTCGGCCTGCGCCGCTAGTCGACGCCTCACGGCTTGACGGAACGCCCCGGTCCTCCTCGCGAGGACCGGGGCGTTCTCCGTTCTGCGGGAATGGTTGCGCGCGGCGCACGGTTCGGTACGATGTTCATGCAAACGCATCGAAAGTCGGGAACCACCATGACCACCATCGCCGTCGTCTCCGCCGGACTCTCCGAGCCCAGCTCCACCCGCCTGCTCGCCGACCGCCTGGGCGAAGCCGCCGTCGCCGCGCTCATCGCCGAGGGCACGCCCGCGCACGTCCTGCACGTCGAGCTCCGGCCGCTCGCGCACGAGATCACCGACGCGATGCTCACCGGCTTCGCGGCGCCCGCGCTGTCCGCCGCCATCGCCGCGGTGGTCGAGGCCGACGCCGTCGTGTTCGTCACGCCGATCTTCACGGCCGGCGTCAGCGGTCTCGCGAAGTCGTTCCTCGACGTCCTCGACAAGGACGCGCTCGCCGACCTGCCCGTCCTGCTCGGCGCAACGGGCGGGACCTCGCGACACTCGCTCGCCATCGACCACGCCCTGCGTCCGGTCTTCGCGTACCTCCGCGCCGCGGTGGTGCCGACCGGCGTGTTCGCCGCGACCGACGACTGGGGGAGCGACGGCGACGCCGCGGCCCTGGACGGACGCATCCGCCGGGCCGGAGCGGACCTGGCCTGGGCGATCCGGGCCTCCCGGCGGGCCCCGCAGGAAGCCGACGCGCTCCCCGCGACCGCGGACTTCGCGAGCCTGCTCGGTGGCCTCGGCCACTGACGCGGACCGCTGACCCCGTGGCCCGCTCTTAGGCGGACCACAGGGTTCGTGGGGTCGGAGTGCGGCCGGCTGGCGGCTCGCTCATCGGTGGGCTCGGGAACCTCGTCATGACGACGAGGAGGACCGATGGACACCAGAGGCAACGGCAAGCGATCCGCACGGGTGACGAGTGCGCTCGTGAGCCTGGGCGGACTCGCGGTCGCGACGGTCACGGGTGCAGGGCTGTGGTTCGGGCACGAGCAGGCCAGCACGACGACGACCGACACGTCCACGAGCACGAGCACCACGACGGACTCCGGTTCGGGTACCGGGACGTCGAGCGACGCCACCACCGGCTCCGGGTCCTCGTCCTCCTCGTCGTCGAACGACACGTCGACCGGTACATCGAACGACACGTCGACCGACTCGTCGACCGACTCGTCGACCGACAGCGGCACGAGCAGCAGCGACACCGGCGTCTCGCAGGGCACCACCGGTGGGTCGTCCGACACGACGACGACGGGATCGTGACCGTGCGCGCCGCCGCCGAGTGGGACCTCTGGACCACGACCGCCCGGGTCGTCCTCGACCACCGCGACCGCCGCCACCTCGCCGCCGCCGAGTCCTGCGTGCGCGACGTCACGGCCGCCGTCGACGCCGCGTGCAGCCGGTTCCGCGACGACTCCGAGCTGCTGTCCCGCGCCGACGAGCTGCTGCGCGGCACCGAGGTCTCGCCGTTGCTGGCGACGCTCGTGCACCAGGCCGTCGACGCCGCACGGCTGTCCGACGGGGACGTCGACCCGACGCTCGGCCGACGGATGGTGTCCCTCGGGTACGACGCCGCGTTCGCCGACGCGCCACCGGTCCCGTCGCCCGACGCCGTGGCCCGCGCGCTCGACGACCGCCCCGCGTGGCAGCGGATCCTGCTGTCCGGCACGTTCCTGCGGGTCCCCGAGGGCGTCACGCTCGACCTCGGTGCCACGGCGAAGGCCGCCGCCGCGGACATGGCGGCCGCGAGCATCACCGCGCGGCTCGGCGTCGGTGCCCTCGTCTCGCTCGGCGGGGACGTCGCCACGGCCGGCCCGGACCCCTCCGGCGGCTGGCAGGTGCGTGTGCAGGACCTGGCGGACGACCCCGTCGACGACGTCCGCATCGCCTCCGGGTGGTCCGTCGCGACCTCGAGCACGCAGAAGCGCCGCTGGGAGCAGGACGGGACGGCGCGGCACCACATCCTCGATCCGCGGTGGGGCCTGCCCGCCGACCCGGTGTGGCGGTCGGTGACGGTCGTCGCCCCGTCGTGCACCGCCGCCAACACGATGACCACCGCCGCGGTCGTCCGGGGGCACGGCGCGGTCGAGTGGCTCCGGCAGAGCGGCCGTGCGGCCCGACTCGTCGCCGCCGACGGTTCGGTGCTGCGGCTCGGCGGCTGGCCGGAGGACCAGGCTGCCGACGGTGCCGTCACCGTCGACGGGGCGGACGCCGCCTGATGGACACCGCGCTCTGGGTGATCGGCCGCGGGACGGGTGTCGCCGCCGTCGTGCTCCTGACCCTGACGGTCCTGCTCGGCATTGTGACCCGTGGCGGACGACCGCTCCCCGGCCTGCCGCGGTTCGGCGTGCAGCTCGTGCACCGGGACGTCGCCCTGGCGTCCACCGTGTTCGTGGCCGTGCACGTGGTGACGCTGTTGCTCGACACCGAGGCCGAACTCCGCCTGCTGGACGCCGTCGTGCCGTTCGTCGGTGCGTACCGCTGGTTCTGGCTCGGGCTCGGCACCCTGGCGGTGGACCTGCTCGTGGTGCTCGTCGTCACGGCGATGCTCCGCCGCGTGATCGGTCCGCGGGTGTTCCGCGCCGTGCACTGGGCCGCCTACGCCATGTGGCCGATCGCGATGGCGCACGCGATCGGCACCGGGACCGACGGCACCTCCGCCTGGTTCCTGGTGGTCGCCGGGGTCTGCGCCGCCGCCGTCCTCGGAGCCATCGCCTGGCGCTGCACGGCCGGCGTCACCACGTTCCGTCCGACCCCGAAGGAGGCCCTCCGATGACCCTGACCCACCCGCTCACCGTGTCACCTCCGACCGGCACGCAGCGACTCCTCGCCGCCCCCGGCCCAGGCCTCGACGCCCACCACCGCACGCACGGGCCGCTGCCGCACGTGGGACCCGGGATCATCGACGAGATCGGTCTCGCCGGGGTCGACGGCCGCGGCGGAGCCGGGTTCCCGCTCGCCCGCAAGCTCGACGCCGTGGCGGGCCGGACCCGGCGCGGCAGCCGCGGTGCCCCGATCGTCATCGCGAACGGCGCCGAGGGGGAGCCCGCCAGCCGCAAGGACGCCGTCCTGCTCGAACGCGCACCGCACCTGGTGCTCGACGGCATCGTCGTCGCGGCGCTCGCGATCGGTGCGACCGAGGCCGTGGTCGCCACGAGTGCGCGGCTCGCCGACCGGGTCCGGCAGGCACTCGCCGAACGCACCGACGGCCGGCGCGCCACCGGCACCGACCCGGTCGCCATCGAGGTCCGGGCACTAACCCACACCACCTTCGTCGCCGGGCAGGCCACGGCGCTCGCCTCGGCCGTCGCCGGAAGACGAGGCCTGCCGGAGGACCGTGTCGTACGGCTCGCCGACCGTGGACCGAGCGGTCACCCGACCCTCGTGTCGAACGTCGAGACCCTCGCCCAGGCGGCACTCGTCGCACGGTACGGGGCGGCGTGGGCGCGGAGCGTCGGCAGCGCGAGTGCTCCCGGCACCCGTCTCGTGACGGTCAGCGACGTGACCGACCCGGGTGGTGCCGTGGTGCTGGAGACCGCCGGGGGTGCGCCGCTCGGGCAGCTGCTGGGGGCCTCCCGGCTGCCGGCGGCCGACCCGCGACGGACGCGAGCCGTCCTGCTCGGCGGGTGGGGCGGCACCTGGGTGCCGGCCGCAGCGCTCGACGCGCCCTTCGACGTCGACGGGCTCGCACCGTGGGGTGCGGCGCCCGGGGCGGGCATGCTGGCCGTGCTCGACGACCGGACCTGCCCGGTCGGGGTCACCGCAGGCCTCGCCGCAGCGCTCGCCGGGGCGTCCGCAGGCCGCTGCGGGCCGTGCGTGAACGGGTTGCCGCGGATCGCCGACGTGGTCGCCGACCTGGCCTCCGGGCGTCGGGCGGGCGACCTGGCCGGCGAGGTCCGGCGGATCGCTGCCCTGGTCGACGGACGCGGGGCCTGCCACCACCCGGACGGCGTCGCGCGGATGGTGCGGAGCGCCCTCGACGTGTTCCACGACGACGTGCAGGCGCACCTGCGGGGCGCGTGCCTGGTCGGGGGACGACGGTGAGCGGCGCACCGAGCGGTGCCACCGCCGTCGGTCCCGTCGCACTGCACGTCGACTGGACCCGCTGCCGGGGACGCGGCCTGTGCACCGAACTCTTCGCCGAGCGGCTGGCGCGCGACGAGTGGGGCTACCCGATCGCGCGGGACGGCGGCGGCACCCGCGACGTGCCGGTGCGGCCGGACGAACGCGCCGCCGCTGCGGACGCGGTGGCCATGTGCCCGCTGCAGGCATTGCGACTGGTGGAGCGGTGAGCCGGGGTTCTCAGTACCAGTGCGGGTTGACGCTCATCTCGTGGCCCCACGCACCGCACGGCGACCCGTAGGCGCTCTTGATGTAGGCGAGTCCCCAGTTGATCTGCGTGTTCGCGTTCGTCCGCCAGTCCGCCCCGGCCGCCGACATCTTGTCAGCGGGCAGCGACTGCGGGATGCCGTAGGCGCCGCTCGAGGCGTTCAGCGCGTTCGCCCGCCAGCCGGACTCCTGCGTCCACAGCGACACCAGGCAGGAGAACTGGTCGTCGCCCCAACCGTACGAGCCCAGGGCGCTCCGCGCGTACGCCTGTGCGGCCGCGGGGTCCACCACGACACCGCCGGTGCTCGGGTAGCTCGTGCCCCCGCCGCCACTGGCGCTGGTGCTCCCGCCGCTGCCGGTGTCGGCGCTCGCCGAGGCTGATGCCGCCGCCTGTGCCGCGGCGGCCGCCGCACGCTTGCGCTGCTGTTCGGCCTTCTGCGCCGCGACCTTCTGCCCGAGCTCGTACCCGGCGGCCTGCTCGGCGGTGGTGTCCCGGAGTGACGCGAGCTGCGCGTACAGCTCGTCGCTGTGCTGCTCGGTCGACTCGACCGCGGCGTTCGCCACGGCCTCGGCGGACTCCGCCGCCGCGGACCGTTCCTCGGCCGCCTGCGCACGCGTCGCGCGTTCGGTCTCGGCACGTTCGGCCTGTTCGTGCAGTGACGATGCCGTGCCGGCCGCGACGGACGCCTCGTCCATCACGCCGGACCACGTGGACGACAGCTGGTCGAGGGCGCCCAGCTGGTAGAGCAGCTGGTCGGGGTTGCCCGCGGTCGCGATCCGGGTGGTCATCTGGTTCGTGCTGCCGTCGCGGTACAGGTTCGCCGCCAGCTGCCCGGCGCGTGTCTGCGCGCGCTCGGCCGTCTCGGACGCGCGGTGCGCCTGGGCCTGGAGGCTCGTGGCGGCCTGGGTGGCCTCCGCCAGCTCCGCCTCGGCCGCGTCCGCCTTCGACGAGGCCGTCAGCGCGGCCTGCGACTTCGCCGCGGCCTCGTCCTGCGCCGACTGCAGCGCGGCCTGCACCTTGGTGACCTCGGCGCGCTTGGCGGTCTCGTTCCCCTTGGCCTGCTGCACGTCCTGCCAGGTCGGGTACTCCGTCGCGGACGCCGGGACAGCGGTGAGGACCGGGGCGACGAGCGCGCCGACGACCACGGCGGCCGCGACGAGCACGCCCCGCGAGGGGGTGAGACGCATGGCAGCAGGTTACCGAGGCTCGCCCGGCCGTCAGCGAGCCGCGCCGCCGATTCCCTGTGGACTGGTAAAGTCCATCGTGTCCGAGGACCGTTTCCCCGGATGTTCGACACAACACTGCGCAGGCCGGGCACGGAGCTGGTCATCGGTGGTGGCTCGCGGGCCGGAACGGTTTCCCGAGTGCTTCTACTGCTGGCCAGACATGCGTCCGGAACGATCGGCGCGCACGCACCATCGAGTGCCGTCGCCACGGCCTGCCGAACACACATCAAGGAGGCACCCTTTTGGAGGGTCCCGAGATCAAGTTCGCCGAAGCCGTCATCGACAACGGCAAGTACGGCAAGCGCACCGTCCGGTTCGAGACCGGTCGGCTCGCACAGCAGGCGCAGGGCGCGGTCGCCGCGTACCTCGACGAGGAAACGATGCTCCTCTCGGCCACCAGCGCCGGCAAGCACCCGCGTGAAGGATTCGACTTCTTCCCGCTGACCGTCGACGTCGAGGAGCGCTCCTACGCCGCCGGCAAGATCCCCGGCTCGTTCTTCCGCCGCGAAGGCCGTCCGTCGACCGAGGCCATCCTGGTCTGCCGACTCATCGACCGGCCGCTGCGCCCGTCGTTCGTCGACGGCCTGCGCAACGAGGTCCAGATCGTCATCACCGTCCTGAGCATCGCTCCGGACGAGTTCTACGACGCGCTGGCGATCAACGCCGCGTCCGCGTCGACGCAGATCTCCGGCCTGCCGTTCTCCGGCCCGATCGCCGGTGTGCGCCTCGCGCTCATCGACGGCCAGTGGGTCGCGTTCCCGAAGGCATCGCAGCTCGCCGACGCGGTCTTCGACCTCACCGTCGCCGGCCGTGTCGTCACCGACGAGGCGGGCAACGAGGACGTCGCCATCATGATGGTCGAGGCCGAGGCCACCGAACACAGCTGGGAACTCATCCAGGGCGGCGCCACCAAGCCCGACGAGGCCGTCGTCGCGCAGGGTCTCGAGGCGGCCAAGCCGTTCCTCAAGTCCCTCGTCGACGCCCAGGCGAAGCTCGCCGCGCAGTCGGCCAAGGAGATCCAGGACTACCCGGTCTTCCCGCCGTACGCGCCCGAGGTCTACTCCGCGGTCGAGGCCCTCGCGCTCTCCGAGCTCGGTGACGTCTACAAGATCGCCGCCAAGACCGAGCGCCAGGACGCCGACGACGCACTCAAGTCGCGCGTCAAGGAGGCCATCGCGTCGAAGGTGTCGGCGGGCGAACTGCCCGAGGTCGCCAACTCGCAGGTCAGTGCCGCGTACAAGTCGGTCACGAAGAAGGTCGTCCGCGGCCGCATCCTGACCGAGCAGGTCCGCATGGACGGCCGCGGCCTGGCCGACATCCGTCCGCTCGACGCCGAAGTCGCCGTGATCCCGCGCGTCCACGGTTCGGCGATCTTCCAGCGCGGCGAGACGCAGATCCTCGGCGTCACCACGCTGAACATGCTCAAGATGGAGCAGCAGATCGACTCGCTGTCGCCCGTCACGAAGAAGCGCTACCTGCACCACTACAACTTCCCGCCCTACTCGACCGGTGAGACCGGCCGTGTGGGTTCGCCGAAGCGTCGCGAGATCGGGCACGGCTTCCTCGCTGAGCGCGCCCTCGTGCCGGTGCTGCCGACGCGTGAGGAGTTCCCGTACGCCATCCGTCAGGTCTCCGAGGCGCTCAGCTCCAACGGTTCGACCTCGATGGGGTCCGTCTGCGCCTCGACCCTCTCGCTGCTCAACGCCGGTGTGCCCCTCAAGGCCCCGGTCGCCGGCATCGCGATGGGCCTGGTGTCCGACACCGTCGACGGCCAGACCCGCTACGCGGCACTGACCGACATCCTCGGTGCCGAGGACGCCCTCGGCGACATGGACTTCAAGGTCGCCGGTACCTCGGAGTTCGTCACCGCGATCCAGCTCGACACCAAGCTCGACGGCATCCCGTCGACGGTGCTCGACGCGGCGCTGAAGCAGGCCAAGGAGGCCCGCTCGGCCATCCTCGGTGTGCTGAACGAGGCGATCGACGCCCCCGACGAGATGGCGGACACCGCTCCTCGCGTCATCTCGGTGCAGATCCCCGTCGACAAGATCGGCGAGCTGATCGGCCCGAAGGGCAAGACGATCAACGGCATCCAGGACGAGACCGGTGCCGACATCTCGATCGAGGACAACGGCACCGTCTACATCGGTGCCGTCGACGGACCGTCGGCCGAGGCCGCTCGTGCGTCGGTCAACGCGATCGCGAACCCGACCAACCCGGAGATCGGGGACCAGTTCCTCGGCACCGTCGTGAAGATCGCCACGTTCGGCGCCTTCGTGTCGCTGCTCCCGGGCCGTGACGGTCTGCTCCACGTCTCCGAGGTGCGCAAGCTCGCCGGTGGCAAGCGTGTGGAGAACGTCGAGGACGTCCTGGGCGTCGGCCAGAAGGTCCTGGTCGAGGTCACCAAGGTGGACGACCGTGGCAAGCTGTCGCTCGCGCCGGTCGTCGCCGAGGAGTCGGACACCGACTCCAGCGGTGCCCGCGAGGAGTCGACGGACGCCACCGTCTGATCCACCCCTGGCACACGAACGGCCGTCGTCCCTTCCGGGGCGGCGGCCGTTCGTCGTTGCGGGGTCTTGCGCTGGCCCGAGTCTCGGCCTGAGCGACACTTATCGGGCGCCGGAGCGCGAGAAGTGTCGCCGAGCGCGAGACTCGGACCGGCGCCTGGCGCGGGGTCAGGCGGCGGGGGTCTCCTGCGTGCCGACGAGCTGCGCGCGACCGAGCAGGTGCTCGCGCAGCACGAACCCGACGACCGCGGGGGTCGCGTCGGCCGGTGCCTCGAGCAGCGGCACGTCGAGGGCGCTCAGCGTGAAGAAGTAACGGTGCACGCCGTGGCCGGCGGGCGGAGCGGCGCCGAGGAACGTGTCGGTACCGAACTCGTTGCGGCGGCGGAGTGCCTCTGCTGGCAGCAGGGCGTCGTCGGTTCCGGCGCCGGCGGGCAGCGAGGTCGCCGAGCCCGGGATGTCGGTCAGGCTCCAGTGCCAGAAGCCCGAACCGGTCGGGGCGTCGGGGTCGTACACGGTGAGCACGAAGCTCTTCGTGCCCTCGGGAGCGCCGGACCACTCGAGTGCGGGGGAGCGGTCCTCGCCACCCGCGTCGGTGCCGCGCGCCGAGGTCGGCAGTGCGCCGCCGTCGGTGAAGTCGGGGCTGGTCAGGGTGAACGAGGGGACCTCGGGGAGGTTCCAGTTGGGGTCGTTGGCCATGTCCCCAGCCAACACCCGCAGCCTCGGCCTGCGCTCGGTGCGCGGAAGGTCGCGCGGGGTGCGCGGGTGCGCGGGTGCGCACGGGCGGACGGGAGGCGCGGTGTCAGGCCGGCACGGGCCTCCCGTCGCTCAGATGGTCGCGCCGGGCTGGCGCCGACGGCTGACGCGACAAGGTCGACGTCGTACGACGTCGGCTCCGTCGTTCGTGCGCGCCTGCAACTGGTGCGGCCGCGGTGGAGCGACAGAGCCGACGTCGTGCGACATCGGGGGTGTCGTTGTGCGTCGGCGGCAGCCGGGCGTCAGGCGGCGAGGACGCGGTCGACGACGCGACCGAGCGCTGCCGTCGCCGCGATGGCGTCACCGGCGTAGGCGCCGGCCATCGCGCCGTCGCGCGCGAGCATGAGCTCGTCGGCGCCGTCGCCCGGCAGCTGGTGGCCGGACTCCTGCAGCAGGGTGGCGAGCCGGTCGGTGTACCAGTCGCGGTGGGTGGCGACCACCTCGCGCACGGGGTCGCGGGGGTCGTGGTACTCGGCGGCGGCGTTGAGGAACGCGCACCCGCGGAAGTCGGGGTCGTTGACCTCGTCCGCCAGGGCGGTGACCCAGGCGCGGACCGCTGCGGCGGGGGAGCCGGCGTCGGTGACGAGCTGTTCCAGGCGTTCCTGCACCCGCTCGTGCTGCGTGCGGATGTAGGCGAGGATCAGGTTGTCCTTCGACCCGTAGTGCTTGTAGAACGTCGCCTTCGTGACGCTCGCCTCGGAGATGAGGCGGTCGACGCCGACGCTGTGGATGCCCTCTTCGTAGAAGAGTCGCGTGGCCGTCTCGAGGATGCGGACCTTCGCGCCGCCGGAGCGGGGAGTCGGGGGGACGCTCGACCCGTCCGGCGACGCGAGGTTCGTGCTCGGACCAGGGAGACGCTGGACGGCCGGTTGGGGGGAATCGACCGTCACAGCGTGGCTCCTTGGTTCATCGGCTCCGCGGACAAGTGGGGGGACTCGTGGCCGCGAGGACTGATGTCCCGAGCCGCCGGATCGGAACTTAGGGGGGCTTTCGATCCGGCGTGAACGACTGTACCACAAGGAGGACAGACAGACGAGTCGGTCTGTCCGCAATTTCTGTACCCCTCTTCGAGTGACAGTCCGTGGGCCTGTGGAAACTGGGCGGTGGGCTCCGGAGCATCAGTAGGCTCGTCTGCGATGAACCAGCCAGTGCCACTGCCGCTCGGGGCCCCGGACACGTCCTTCCTGACGTCCGGAGGGGCCTTCGTCCGCCGCACCGTGCTGCCGTCGGGTGTCCGTGTGCTGACCGAAGCCGTGCCCGGTGCCGCTTCGACGAGCATCGGGTTCTGGGTCGGCGTCGGTTCGCGCGACGAACGCGACGGCCAGTTCGGATCGACCCACTTCCTCGAGCACCTGCTGTTCAAGGGCACCGAGACCCGGTCGGCGCTCGACATCGCGATCGCGTTCGACTCGGTCGGCGGCGAGCACAACGCCGCGACGGCCAAGGAGTACACCTGCTACTACGCACGGGTGCGGGACGCCGACGTCCCGATGGCCGTGCAGGTGATCGGTGACATGGTGACCGGCTCGGTGCTCGACCCCGAGGCGTTCGCGGTCGAGCGCGGTGTCATCCTCGAAGAACTCGCGATGGCCGCCGACGACCCGGCCGACGTCGCGGGCGAAGCGTTCTTCGCCGCGGCCTTCGGCGGACACCCGCTCGGTCGCCCGATCGGCGGGACCCCGGACAGCATCCGCGCGGTCCAGCGGGACGAGGTCCTGGCCCACTACCGCGAGCACTACGCACCGAACGGCATCGTCGTGACCGCCGCCGGTGCCGTCGACCACGACCGGTTCTGCGACACGGTGGCTGCCGTGTTCCACGACGCCCCGCACGCCGAGCCGCTCGCGCGCCGGACGCCCCAGACCGTCGCCGACCCCATCGAACCGAAGCTGTCGGTGGTCCACCGTCCGACGGAGCAGGTCAGCATGCTGCGCGGCTCGCAGGGGCTCGACCTGCGCGACGACCGCCGACCGTCCCTCAGCGTCCTGAACGCCGTGCTCGGCGGGGGCATGAGCTCCCGGCTCTTCCAAGAGGTCCGCGAGCGACGCGGCCTCGCCTACGCGGTGTCGTCCTTCGCGCCCGCCTACCTCGACAACGGCGCCTTCGGCGTCTACGCGGGCTGTGCGCCCGACAACGTCCCCGGCGTCATCGAGATCATCGACGCCGAGTTCCGCCGCATGGTGGACGACGGCATCACGGACGACGAGCTCCGCCGTGCGAAGGGCCAGATCGAAGGGGCCCTGACGCTCTCGCTCGAGGACTCCGACGCCCGGATGACCCGCCTCGGCCGGTCCGAGCTCGGCACCGGGGAGTACACCGACCTGTCGACCGCACTGGAGCGGGTCGACCGCGTCACCACCGACGGCGTGCTCGAACTCGCCCGCGATCTCCTGACCCGCCCGACGATCACGTCGGTGGTCGGGGCGGTGCAGCAGGGCGAGCTCGCCGCAGCGATCGGGATGGGCAGCTGAGCACCGACATGTCGCACTACCTGTACCTCGTCCGGCACGGCGAACACCAGGACGCCGAGCACGGCCTCCGCGACGGCAAGCTGTCGGAACGCGGCAAGCGCCAGGCCATGCTCGTCGCCGATCGCCTCGGCGGGCTGCCGTTCGACGGCGTGTACCACTCCCCGTTGGAGGCCCCGAGCGAGACCGCCGCGTTCCTGGCGCAGCGACTGCCGTCGATCCAGCCCGAACCGTCGACGCTGCTGTTCGACTGCGTCCCCTCCGGCCCGACCCCGGACATGCCGCATGCCTACCAGGGCTGGTACGGCGGCGTCACGGAAGAGGAGATCATCGCCGGCCAGGCGCAGATGGGCGACGCCGTCTCCGAGTGGTTCACCCCGGCGCGCGAGGACCGGCACGACCTGCTCATCACCCACAACGCCGTGATCGGCTGGTTCGTGCGCGAGGCGTTCCAGGCGCCCGAGTGGCGCTGGATGGGCACGAACGTCGCGCACACCGCGCTCACGATCATCCGGATCCGTTCCGCGAAGCCGGCCGAGGTGGTCGCCCTGAACGACCTGGCCCACCTGCCGGTGGAGCTCCGCACCGGGCTGCCGGTCGACCAGCCCGTCTAGCGGGAGACCGGCTTGCGGTACCAGGCGGTCGCGTTCGGGTTCTCGTTGAACGGCGCGACGCGCTCGTAGCCCCGGCTGCGGTACATCGCGCCCGCAGCGACGAGCGAGTCGTTCGTGTCGAGCACGATGCTCGTCGCGCCCAGCGCGGCGCCGTCCTGTTCGAGCGCGTCCATCAGCGCCGTGGCCACGCCCTTGCCCCGTCCCGCCGGGGTGACGAAGACGTGCTTGACCTCGAACCGGACGTCCGTGATGGTCGCGTCGGGGTCGTCCGCGATCCGCCGCAGGCCGCCGCAGCCGACAGCGACCCCGCCGTCGTACGCCACAGCGAAGACCCCGTTCGGCGGCGTGAACTCCGCCGCCGGGGTGCGCTTCCGCGAGTACGCGCCCTGCGCACTGGGGAACGTCGCCTCGCGCTCGTCGAGGTACGCGCCGAGCAGGACGTCGACCTCGGGCAGATCGGCCGGCACGGTCCTGACCTCGACTGACATGCGTCGATCCTAGGATGGACCGCATGGTCACTCCCGTCGCCGTCGTCGGCGCCACCGGTCGTCTCGGGGGCCTCGTGGCCTCCGTCGTCGAGGAACTCCCGGAGTTCGAGCTCGTCGCCCGTCTGTCGTCGAAGGACGGTGCCCACGAAGCACCGCCGTCGGTGTTCGGCGGTGCCGCGCTCGTCGTGGACGTGACGGTGCCGGCGCTCAGCCCCGCGATCGTCGAGAACGCGCTGTCGAGCGGGGCGAACGTCCTCGTCGGCACGTCCGGATGGTCCGCCGACCGTCTCGCGAAGCTCCGCACCGCCCTGCAGGAGCGTCCCGACCAGGGCGTCCTCGTGGTCCCGAACTTCTCGATCGGGTCGGTGCTCGGCACCCACCTCGCCACCATCGCGGCGCCGTGGTTCCCCTCCGTCGAGATCGTCGAGACGCACCACGCCGGCAAGATCGACTCGCCGTCCGGCACCGCGGTGCGCACCGCCGAGCTGATCGCCGAGGCCCGTCGCGACGTCGGCCCGGTCGAGGCTCCGCACGTCGACCAGCGCGCCCGCGGCCAGCAGGTGGCGAGCGTGCCGATCCACTCGCTCCGGCTGCCCGGGGTGAAGGCCGTGCAGGACGTCCTGCTCAGCGGCCCCGGCGAGACCCTGACGATCCGGCACGACACCAACGACGACGTCGCCTACGTCGCCGGGATCCGTGCGGCGCTGTCGGCGCTCGGATCCGCCCGCGGGCTCACCGTGGGCCTCGGCAGCGTCCTCGGCATCGGCTGACCCGGTGGGACGTGCAGCGCGGGCCGGCCGCGCGATCCGGTCGCCGTTCTGGGGCGCAGCGCTGATGACCCTGCTGTTGGCGCTCTACATCGCGCTCGTCGGGCAGCGGGCCGTGGCCTTCATCGCCACCGGCATCCCGATCGGGATCGGCATCGGCGTCGCACTGTTCGTCGTCGCCGCGATCGGGGCGCTGCTGCTCGTGCTCGAGTTCCGCTTCGGCATCCGGATCACCCGGCTCGGATCCCGGCTCGAGGCCGAGGGCGGTGCACCGGAGGACGTCGTGCCCGTGCGTCCGTCCGGCCGTCCGACGCGCGAGGCCGCCGACGAACTCTTCCCGCAGTACAAGGCCGCCGTCGAGCAGGACCCGGCGAACTGGCGCGCCTGGTACCGGCTCGGGGTCGTCTACGACGCCGCGGGGGACCGCAAGCGCGCTCGAGCCGCGATGCGGACGGCCCTCTCGCGGTCGAGCGCCTGAGACCTGGTCAGAGGACCGCGTCGACCGCGTCCACCGCACGCGTGTACCGGAACACGTAGCCGGACTCGAGCAGCTTCATCGGCACCATCCGCTGACTCGACAGCAGCATCTCGTCGGCGGCGTCCTGCAGCGCCAGGCGCAGCGCGAACTCCGGGATCCGGAACAGGTACGGCCGGTGCAGGTCCTCGGCGACGCGCTTGGTGATGCGGTCGGCGACGACGGCTTCCGGTCCGGCCAGGTTCACCGGCCCGCTGACCCCGGACGCCGACGGGCTCGTCGCCAGGTGCACGATCGCCCCGACCTCGTCCTCGAGCGCGATCCACGGCCAGTGCTGCCCGCCGGTTCCGAGGCGACCGCCGAGCCCTGCCCGGGTGAGCGGGATCAGGGGTGCGAGCGCGCCGCCGCCCTCGCCGATCACGATGCCCGTGCGGAGGGTCACCACACGGACGCCGTCCGGGGCAGCGTTCGCCGCGGCCTCCCACGCGGTGCAGACCTCGGCGAGGAACCCGGTGCCGGGCGCCGCGTCGTCCTGCAGGACGTCCGCCGGTCGGTCGCCGTACACGCCGGACGCCGATCCGGACAGGAACAGTGCCGGGGGAGTGCTGGCGTGCCGCATCGCCTCGACCAGGGTGTCGGTCGCGTCGACGCGGGAGCGCCGGATCTCCTCGCGGTACTTCGCGGTCCAGGGCAGCTTGCCGATGTTCGCCCCCGCCAGGTTGATCACCACGTCCGCACCGTCGACGATGGCCGGGTCGAGCGGCCGGCGACCCGGAGCCCATCGGAACTCGGTGGCCGTGTGCGGCTCGCGTCGGACGAGCGTGGTCACGTGGTGGCCCGCCTCGCGCAGCGCGCGGACGAGCGGGGTGCCGATGAAACCGGACGCACCGGCGATCAGGATCGAGAGGGGCTCTGCCGCCGTGTCTGCCATGCCGGCAACGCTACTCATGCTGCCGTCGGCTTTCGCCGACGTAGGCTTCTGTGTGTGAGCGACAGCGAGACCGTGCAGCCCGACCCCACCGTGCCGACCCCGTACGAGGACCTGCTCCGCCGGGTCCTGACCGAGGGCACGCCGAAGGGTGACCGCACCGGCACCGGGACCCGCAGCCTGTTCGGCGCGCAGCTCCGCTACGACCTGTCGAAGGGCTTCCCGCTCGTTTCCACGAAGCGCGTGCACTTCAAGTCGATCGCGTACGAGCTGCTCTGGTTCCTGCGCGGCGACGGCAACGCCACCTGGCTGCAGGAGCACGGTGTCCGGATCTGGAACGAGTGGGCGGACGAGGACGGCGACCTCGGCCCCGTCTACGGCGTGCAGTGGCGCTCGTGGCCGACCCCGTCCGGCGAGCACGTCGACCAGATCGCCCAGGTCATCGACCAGATCCGCACGAACCCGGACAGCCGCCGGCTCATCGTCTCGGCGTGGAACGTCGCCGACATCCCGGACATGGCGCTCGCACCGTGCCACGCGTTCTTCCAGTTCTACGTCAACGACGGCAAGCTCTCGTGCCAGCTCTACCAGCGGAGCGCCGACATGTTCCTCGGCGTCCCGTTCAACATCGCGTCCTACGCCCTGCTGACCCACATGATCGCCGCGCAGACCGGGCTCGAGGTCGGCGACTTCGTCTGGACCGGCGGCGACTGCCACGTCTACGACAACCACGTCGAGCAGGTCGAGGAGCAGCTGTCCCGCACGGCGTACGCCCTGCCGACGCTCGAGCTCGCGCCGCGCGACTCGATCGACGACTACGAGTACGAGGACTTCACCGTCGTCGGCTACCACCACCACCCGGCGATCAAGGCCGCGGTCGCCGTCTGATGATCGGCATGGTCTGGGCCCGGTCGACCGACGGGGTCATCGGGGCCGACGGCGGCATGCCCTGGCACGTGCCCGAGGACCTCGCGCACTTCAAGCAGGTCACCGGCGACGCGACGGTGCTCATGGGCCGTCGCACCTGGGAGTCCCTGCCGGAGCGCTTCCGCCCGTTGCCCGGTCGGCGCAACGTGGTGCTCACCCGCGACGCGTCCTGGACCGCCGACGGCGCCGAGGTCGAGCACGACCTCGCGACCGCGCTCGAGGGTGCCGACGGCCCCGTCTGGGTCATCGGCGGCGGCCAGGTCTACGCCGCGGCGCTGGACCGTGCCGAGCGCGTGTCCGAGACCGTGATCGACGTCGACGTGCCCGGCGACACCGTCGCACCGACGCTCGGCGAACCGGCTGGCTGGACGCTCACCGACGAGGGCCCCTGGCAGGTGTCGCGCACGGGGACCCGCTACCGCTTCCTCGAGTGGCAGCGCCGCAGCGCGTGAGTCCGGAACCTGGTTCCCACCGGGCGTGAGCGGCGGGACGGACGTGATCCGGGCCTCCCGTCCGCGCCGCAGGCAGGCGACCGTCCACCCGGACGGCGGCCATCGCGCCCATCCCCGGTACGCTGGTGCCCGTGTCCCCGCGTGAGAATCCCTTCGGTCAGGTCCTCGTCGCCCTCGTGACCCCGTTCACGGCCGACGGCGAGGTCGACTGGCCCGGCGTCGAGCAGCACATCGACGACTGCATCACCGCCGGCGCCGACGGCATCGTCGTCACCGGAACGACCGGCGAGACCAGCACCCTGACCGACCCCGAGAAGCTCCGTCTGGTCGAGGTCGGCAAGTCCGTCGCCGCGGGCCGCGCGAAGATCATCACGGGGGGCGGGTCGAACGAGACCGCGCACGCGATCCACCTGTACAAGCAGAGCGAGAAGGCCGGCGCGGACGGCGTGATGATCGTCACGCCGTACTACAACAAGCCGACCCAGTCGGGTGTGCTCACCCACTTCCGGATGATCGCCGACGCCACCGACCTGCCGGTGATCCTGTACGACATCCCGGGGCGCACCGGCATCCCGATCACGTACGAGACGATCGTGCGGGCGTCGCACCACCCGAACATCCTCGCCGTGAAGGACGCCAAGGGCGACTTCGCCGAGGTGTCCCGCGTGCTCAACAACACCGACCTCATGTACTTCTCCGGCGACGACACCAACGTGCTCCCGCACCTGTCGATCGGCGCGACGGGTCTGATCGGCGTCACCGCGAACATCACGAGCACGCCGTACCGCACCATCATCGACGCCGTGAACCGCGGCGACCTGGCGACCGCCACCGCCGAGCACAAGCGCGTCGAGCCGCTCGTCCGCGCCGTGATGACCCACGTGCCCGGCACGGTCGCGGCGAAGTACATCCTGCACGGGCTCGGCCGCATCGGCAGCCCGCGCGTCCGTCTGCCGCTCGTCGGCCCCGAGGACTCCGAGGCGTACGCCATCGAGACCTCGCTCGAAGCCGTGCGCGACGTGCCCGGCGCCGACTTCTCGAACTTCCGCCCCGACCGCAACGCTGCGGCCGGCGGCGCACTGCCAAAGGTGCCAGGCACCACCCGCTAGCGAACACCGCGGCGCGCTCCTCGCGCGTCGCCTGAATCCGTAGGACCGAATGCCCACACAAGTCTCCACACCGCAGCCGCTCGAACCCGGCACCCTCCGCGTCATCCCCATCGGGGGACTCGGCGAGATCGGTCGCAACATGACCGTCTACGAGTACGAGGGCAAGCTGCTCATCGTCGACGCCGGCGTGCTCTTCCCCGAGGAGCACCAGCCCGGGGTCGACCTGATCCTGCCGGACTTCGCGCCGATCCGTGACCGTCTCGACGACGTCCTCGGTGTCGTGCTCACGCACGGCCACGAGGACCACATCGGTGCCGTCCCGTACCTGCTGAAGCTCCGCGACGACATCCCGCTGATCGGCTCCACGCTGACCCTGGCGCTCGTCGAGGCGAAGCTCAAGGAACACCGGATCAAGCCCTACACGCTCGTCGTGGCCGAGGACCAGACCGAGCAGCTCGGCCCGTTCCACCTCGAGTTCGTGGCCGTGAACCACTCCATCCCGGACGCCCTCGCCGTGTCGATCACGACCCCCGCCGGTCGTGTCCTGCACACGGGTGACTTCAAGATGGACCAGCTCCCGCTGGACGACCGCATCACCGACCTCCGTGCGTTCGCGCGTCTGGGGGAGCAGGGCGTCGACCTGTTCCTGCCGGACTCCACGAACGCCGACGTGCCGGGCTTCACCGCTCCCGAGCGCGACATCGGCCCGGTGCTCGAGAACATCATCACGCGCGCCCGCAAGAAGGTCGTCGTGGCGAGCTTCTCGTCGCACGTGCACCGCGTGCAGCAGGTCCTCGACGCCGCCGCGGCCGCGAACCGCAAGGTCGCGTTCATGGGGCGCTCGATGATCCGCAACATGACCATCGCCGCCGACCTCGGGTACCTGCGGGTGCCGGAGAACGTGCTCATCGACACGAAGAAGGCGAAGAACGTCCCCGACGACCAGATCGTCTACATGTCGACGGGGTCGCAGGGCGAGCCGATGGCCGTGCTCGCGCGGATGGCGAACCTCGAGCACCAGATCGAGATCGGCGAGGGCGACACCGTCATCCTCGCCTCGTCGCTGATCCCGGGCAACGAGAACGCCGTGTACCGCGTCATCGACGGGCTGACGAAGCTCGGCGCGAAGGTCGTGCACAAGGGCAACGCGAAGGTGCACGTCTCCGGACACGCCTCGGCTGGCGAACTGCTCTACTGCTACAACATCCTGCGCCCGCGCAACGTCCTGCCCGTGCACGGCGAACACCGTCACCTCTACGCGAACGCCGACCTGGCGATCCAGACGGGTGTGCCGCCGCGCAACGTGATCCTCGGGCAGGACGGCATCGTCGTCGACCTGAAGGACGGCGTCGCGACGGTCGCCGGGCAGCTCGACATCGGCTACGTGTACGTCGACGGATCGACCGTGGGCGAGATCACCGACGCCGACCTCAAGGACCGCCGCGTGCTGTCCGAAGAGGGCTTCATCTCGGTCTTCGCCGCGGTGGACTTCACCACCGGCCAGTGCGTCATCGGCCCGGAGATCCAGTCGCGCGGCTTCGCCGAGGACGACTCGGTGTTCGACGACGTCCGTCCGCAGATCGCCAAGGCGATCGCCGAGGCGGCCGCCAACGGCACGCGCGACTCGCACGCGTTCGCGCAGGTCGTCCGCCGCACGGTCGGCCGCTGGGTCAACACCAAGCACCGCCGTCGTCCGATGATCGTCCCGGTGGTCATCGAGGCGTAGCGCGTCCGTCGCGTCAGTCGCGTTCATCGCGGTCGACCGGGAGGCCCGTCCAGCGTCCGTCACGGATGCTGCGGCGGGCCTCCCTTGGTTTGTCCTGGGAGGGGATTAGGGTTCTGCCCATGGCCGGAGGCACCAAGTCGACCACGCGCTCGCGCGCGTCCACGTCGTCCCGTGGGAACGGGACGCGCGGTTCGTCGCGCACCCAGGCCACGACGAAGAAGCTGCCGCAGGCGGCACCGACCCCGGTGTTCCGCGAGCAGAACCCGCTCGTGACGTTCTGGCTCGCGATGGCGCACGGCGTCGGCGCGATGTTCCGACTGCTCGGCAAGGAGTCCCTCGAGAAGGACCAGCGGCGTGACGGGTTCCCGTTCCTGCTGTTCGTGCTGGCCATCGCCGGTGCGGTCGTCGAGTGGCTCAACCCGACGAACGGCGTGTCGGTCGCACTCGACGCGTACACGTTCGGCGGGCTGTTCGGCCGGCTGGCGTTCGCCCTGCCGGTGATCATGATCGTCTTCGCCGGATGGCTGTTCCGGCACCCGGCCTCGGTGCACGACAACACCCGGATCGGCATCGGCCTCGGGATCCTGCTCGTCGCGATCGCTTCGCTCTGCCACGTCTTCGGCGGGCAGCCGAGCGCAGCGGACGGCATGCCCGCCCTGGCTGCGGCCGGCGGTGTGCTCGGCTGGGTCGTGATCGGCTGGCTCGTCACGATCGCGACCGCGTGGGTCGCGGTCCCGGTGGCGATCGTGCTGCTCGTGCTCTCCCTCTTCATCATCACCAAGACGCCGCCGAACAAGGTCGGCCGTCGGCTGCACGAGCTGTACGCGTACCTGTTCGGCGCCCCTGCCCCGGCCGCCGAACCCGAGGTCGAAGCGGCAGCAGCTGCGCCCGCCACCCGCACCAAGACGGCCAAGCGCGGCAAGAAGGGCGACACCGACTTCCAGCTGTTCGACGACCTCGGCTTCGGCGAGGAGCAGGCCGCCGCCGACGGTGACACCGGGGGCGACAACGTGCCGTGGTGGCGGCGGAACAAGTCCGGGCGCGAAGAGGACCCGGCGTACGACAGCCCCGTCCTGCCCCCGGCCACCGGTGTCGCACCGACGGCGCCGCCCGCCGCGGCGGCTGCACCCGCTGCCCCGGTGGGCAACCCCAACGCGGGCGCTGCTGCCGGTCTCGTGGACCTGACACCGGCCGAACCCGCCTCGGTCAACCTCAACGACTCCGTCGAACAGGACCTGCAGGTCGCCGAGCAGGCCCTGCGGGACTTCGGCACCGACGTCCCCGCGCGTCCGGAGCCGACCGCGGCGATCCGCCCCGCGGTGCCCGACGTGGTCGCGGCCCCCCTCGTCGAGGACCCCGTCGTCGACGAGCCCGAGGAACTCTCCGCGGCGGCGACCGACGACGACCCGTCGAAGCCGTACCGCCTGCCGGCCGCCACCACCCTGAGCTCCGGCACCCCCTCGGTCGCCCGCAGCCAGGCGAACGACGACATCGTCGCCGCCATCACCGGTGTGCTGACGGAGTTCAAGGTCGACGCGAAGGTCACCGGGTTCTCCCGCGGCCCGACGGTCACCCGCTACGAGATCGAGCTCGGCCCGGGCGTCAAGGTCGAGCGCGTCACGGCACTGTCGAAGAACCTGTCCTACGCGGTGGCGTCCAACGAGGTCCGGATCCTCTCGCCGATCCCAGGCAAGAGCGCCATCGGCGTCGAGATCCCGAACTCCGACCGAGAGATCGTGTCCCTCGGCGACGTGCTGCGGTCGAACGCGGCGCGGAAGTCGAAGCACCCGATGACGATCGGCGTCGGCAAGGACGTCGAGGGCGGCTTCGTCGTCGCGAACCTGGCGAAGATGCCGCACCTGCTCGTCGCCGGTTCGACCGGTTCCGGCAAGTCGGTCTTCATCAACTCGATGATCACGTCGCTGCTCATGCGGGCGAAGCCGTCCGAGGTCCGCATGGTCCTGGTCGACCCGAAGCGCGTCGAGCTCTCGATCTACGCGGGTGTCCCGCACCTCATCACGCCCATCATCACGAACCCGAAGAAGGCGGCCGAAGCGCTGCAGTGGGTCGTGAAGGAGATGGACATGCGGTACGACGACCTGGCGTCGTTCGGGTTCCGCCACGTCGACGACTTCAACAAGGCGATCGAGAACAACGAGATCGTCCTGCCCGCGGGCAGCGAGCGGAAGCTCAAGCCGTACCCGTACCTGCTCGTCGTCGTCGACGAGCTCGCGGACCTCATGCTCGTCGCCCCGCGCGACGTCGAGGAGTCCATCGTCCGCATCACCCAGCTCGCCCGTGCTGCCGGCATCCACCTGGTGCTCGCGACGCAGCGCCCGTCGGTGGACGTCATCACCGGCCTGATCAAGGCGAACGTGCCGTCCCGCATCGCCTTCGCGGTGACGAGCGTCACGGACTCCCGTGTCATCCTCGACCAGCCCGGCGCGGACAAGCTCATCGGCCAGGGCGACGCGCTCTTCCTGCCGATGGGGTCGTCGAAGTCCCTGCGCGTGCAGGGAGCGTGGGTGCAGGAGGGCGAGGTCGCCGAGGTCGTCCAGCACGTCACCCGCCAGGCCCAGCCCGAGTACCGCCAGGACGTCCAGGCCGTGGTCGAGCGCAAGGAGATCGACGCCGACATCGGCGACGACCTCGAACTGCTGCTCGCGGCGGTCGAACAGGTCGTCTCGACGCAGTTCGGCTCGACCTCGATGCTGCAGCGCAAGCTCCGGGTCGGCTTCGCCAAGGCCGGTCGCCTGATGGACCTGATGGAGTCCCGCGACATCGTCGGGCCGTCCGAGGGCTCGAAGGCCCGCGACGTGCTCGTCACCACCGACCAGCTGCCCGCGGTGCTCGCGAAGCTCCGCGGCGAGGAGCCGCCGGCTGCTCCGGCGCCCGTGGTCCCCGTGCCCGGCCCGAGTGACGACGGCGACCGCTACGGCGCCAACCCCGTGGGCGACATGACCCGCGGGTACGATGAAGTGCACGACGAGCCCGATGAGGACGCGTGGGGACTGACGGGCAGGGAGTGAAGGCGATGACCGCCTCGGACGGCACGGACACGACACACGGCGCGAAGTTCCCCTGGCGCGGGCGACTGCTCCGCAAGGGTCCCGGCCCCGCATCGACGGCGAACGTCGCGAACATCATCACCGTGGTGCGCATCCTCATGGCGCCGCTGTTCTTCGTGCTGCTCCTCGCCGACGCCGGCGACGACGGCCCGCTGCGCATCTGGGCGGCGATCGTCTTCGTCGTCGCGATCGTGACCGACAGCGCCGACGGCATCATCGCCCGGCGGCAGAACCTGGTCACCGACTTCGGCAAGCTCGTCGACCCGATCGCCGACAAGGTCCTGATCGGCGGCGCGCTCGTCGCCCTGTCGATCCTGCATGAACTGCCCTGGTACGTGACGGTGCTCATCATGGTGCGCGAGATCGGCATCACGGTGTTCCGCTTCGCGGTGCTGTCGGACCGGGTGATCCCGGCCAGTCGCGGTGGCAAGATCAAGACCGTGCTGCAGGCCGTCGCCCTGACGTCGGCTCTGTTCCCGTGGTGGGAGCTCGTCGGTGACTGGGCGCACTGGGTGAACGTGGTGCTGATGAGCGCCGCCTTCCTGGCGACCGTGCTCAGCGGCATCGACTACCTGTACCAGGCGTGGAAGCACAACCGGACCACCGCGTGACGCAGGTCGACGACGCGACCGGCGCCGTGCCTCCCGGCCCTGCCGACACGGTCGACGCGATCGCGCAGGACCTGGTCGCCGACCTGACGCGTCGCGGTGCGACCGTCGCCGTGGCGGAGTCGCTCACCGGCGGGTTGGTGGTGTCGACGCTCGTCGGTGTTCCGGGGGCGAGCGCCGTGGTGCGCGGGGGAGTCGTGGCCTACGCGACGCCCGTCAAGCACACCGTGCTCGGGGTGTCGTCGGCGTTGCTGGCGGCCAACGGGGCCGTCGATCCCGAGGTCGCGCGGCAGATGGCGGCCGGTGTCCGGATCGCGCTGTCCGTCGACGGTGAGCCGGCGACGTGGGGGATCAGCACGACCGGGGTCGCCGGGCCGGACCCGCAGGACGGCAAGCCGGTCGGCACCGTCTACGTCGGCATCGCGTCAGCGGACGGCGCCACTGCCTGGGAACTCCACCTCGACGGGGACCGCGGTGCAATCCGCATGGCGTCCGTCTCCGAACTCCTGACACGGATGTCGTCCGTGGTCCGGGGCCGGGAATAGGTCCCGTTTCCACTGGGTTACATCTCACGCAATCTCCAGCAGGACGGCAGCCAGCCTGGTTAGCATGCTTCAACCGGCAACGCTAAAGTTGCTGAACCCGAACTCGATCCTCCGGATCGGGCGGGCGCGGAGACGACAGAGAGGAGGAGTTCTCATGGTTCTCGTTCGTCAGGAAATCGGCGATGTGCTTCGGGACTTCCGCTTGCAGAAGGGCCGGACCCTCCGTCAGGTCGCGTCCAAGGCCAGTGTGGCTCTCGGGTACCTCAGTGAGGTCGAGCGTGGTCAGAAAGAGGCCAGCTCGGAGATCCTCGCGTCCGTCGCGGACGCGCTGGACACCCCCATCTCCACGATCATGCGCGAGGTGGGCGACCGCCTCGCGATCGTCGAGGGACTCACTCCCGTCCCCGACACGCTCCCGGACGACCTCGTCGCCGAGTTCGACAACGACCTCGCGGTGCGCTGAGCGCCTCGCACTGAACGCCCCCGCCGGAACCTCCCGGCGGGGGCGTTCTGCGTTCGGGGACGCTTTAGGCTTGTCGGATGCGGGTGAGTGAATTCTGGCGTGCCGTCGACCAGGTGTTCGGCGAGGCCTACGGGTCCGTGGTCAGCCGTGACGTCGTGCTCGAGGACCTCGGAGGCCGCTCTGCCGTGGACGCCCTCGCCGCCGGCATCGACGCCCGCCGGGTGTGGGATGCCCTCTGCGACTCGCAGGACGTCCCGCTCGACCGGCGGCACGGCAAGGGGCTGGCCGAGCCGCAGAACTGAGGCGGCAGCCCTCAGTCGCGCTGCCTCGACCACCCGAAACTGTGTTCGGCGTGTTGCTCGAACGGGTGTTCGATCGGTGGTACGTTCCTCCACAGCGGCATCGCCCAGGTGTTCCATCCACAGATCGCGTGATCGTCGGCAGAGATGTCGGTGGCCAGCCATAGGTTGATGGACATCGGGAACAGCCCGAAGCCTTGTCGCAGAACCATCGGCCTTGCACCACCGGCCGGCGTGGACGCGACAGCCTACAGGCGGCCGAACACGAGCACGAAGGAGCACTCCATGCCATCACCGGCAGACCGCGAAAAGGCCCTCGAGACCGCACTCGCACAGATCGACAGGCAGTTCGGCAAGGGTGCGATCATGCGCCTCGGTTCGGACGAACGCGCACCCGTCAACGTCATCCAGACCGGGTCGGTGGCGCTCGACGTCGCGCTCGGCATCGGCGGACTGCCCCGCGGCCGCATCGTCGAGATCTACGGCCCGGAGTCCTCGGGTAAGACGACCCTCACCATCCACGCCATCGCCAACGCCCAGCGCGCCGGTGGCATCGCGGCCTTCATCGACGCCGAGCACGCGCTCGACCCGGAGTACGCCAAGAAGCTCGGTGTCGACATCGACGCCCTGCTCGTGTCGCAGCCGGACACCGCCGAGCAGGCGCTCGAGATCGCGGACATGCTCGTCCGCTCCGGCTCGATCGACCTCATCGTGATCGACTCGGTCGCAGCACTGGTGCCGCGCGCCGAGATCGAGGGCGAGATGGGTGACTCCCACGTCGGTCTGCAGGCCCGCCTCATGTCCCAGGCGCTGCGCAAGCTCGCCGGTGGGCTGAACCAGACGCAGACCACGATGATCTTCATCAACCAGCTGCGCGAGAAGATCGGTGTGTTCTTCGGCTCCCCGGAGACCACCTCGGGCGGTAAGGCGCTGAAGTTCTACGCGTCCGTCCGCCTCGACATCCGTCGCATCGAGACGCTCAAGAGCGGCACCGACGCGGTGGGCAACCGCACGCGTGTCAAGGTCGTCAAGAACAAGATGGCGCCGCCCTTCAAGCAGGCCGAGTTCGACATCCTGTACGGCGTCGGCATCTCGCGCGAAGGCTCGCTGCTCGACTTCGGTGTCGACCACGGCATCGTCAAGAAGTCGGGTGCCTGGTACACCTACGACGGCGACCAGCTCGGGCAGGGCAAGGAGAACTCGCGTTCCTTCCTGATCCAGAACCCCGACACCGCGGCTGAGATCGAGGGCAAGATCCTCGCCAAGCTCGGCGTCGGTGGTGCCAAGGCGGAAGAGGCCCCGGTCGAGTCGATCGCGCCGAAGCTCGCGGAGCGCAAGGGCGCGTGAGCACCGACCACGACGACGACGGCCTCGCACCGGTCACCGACCTGTTCGGTGCGAGGTCCCGTCGTCGGGCCCCGGCAGCTGCGGAGCCCACCCCCGAGCCCGAGCAGACGGTGCCCAGCGTTCCGGAGCCCGTGCTCGAGGACGATGCGGACACGCCCGTCCCGCTGCCCATCCGCGGGCCACGCGCACAGGCCGACTGGGTCTCGCCGGTCATCGGCGACGGTTCCGGTCGGAGCATGCGGGCCGAGCAGGACGGCTACGACGACGACGGGGCAGACGCCACGACGGCGTCGGTCTTCTCGATCGCCGGTGGCGAAGAACTCGACCCTGCGGACGCTCCGCGCCCCCTGGACGAGCAGCGCGCCGACGCCGAGCGGCTCAGCATGCGGGCGCTCGGACGAAAGGGCGTGAGCGAGTCCGAGATGCGGACACTGCTCACCCAGCAGGACCTCGACCCCGACGTGGTCGAGCACGAGATCGAACGCCTGACCCGCGTCGGGCTGCTCGACGACGTCGCCCTCGCCACCGACCTGGTGGACCGCCTGCACGCCCGCAAGGGTCTGGGGCGGCAGGGCGTGGTCACCGAGCTGCGTCGTCGTGGCATCGACCAGATCGCGATCGACACCGCGCTCGATGAGGCCGCCGACGACGAGGACGACGAGTTCATCCGCGCCCAGGAGCTCGCCGACAAGCGTGCGCCGCAGATGCGTGGCCTCGACCGTGCGACCGCCGAGCGTCGGTTGTCGGGGTTCCTGATGCGCAAGGGCTACGGCTCGGGCGTGGTGCGGATCGCCGTCCAGCGGGCCCTCGACGGCGGCGGTCGCCGGCCTCCGACGGGCCGCGGGACCGTGCGCTTCGAGTAGTCGCCCCGACCTACACTGGGACGACCATGGCCACCGTCGCAGCGCGCCAGCGCACCTACGAAGTCCGCACCTACGGGTGCCAGATGAACGTGCACGACTCCGAGCGGCTGAGCGGGTCGCTGCAGGCGGCGGGCTACACGGCGGCGGACGGCGAGCAGGCCGACGTCGTCGTGATCAACACCTGCGCGGTGCGCGAGAACGCCGACAACCGGCTGTACGGCAACCTCGGGCAGCTCGCGGGCATCAAGCGCGACCACCCCGGCATGCAGATCGCCGTCGGTGGGTGCCTGGCGCAGAAGGACAAGAACGTCATCCTCGAGAAGGCGCCGTGGGTGGACGTGGTCTTCGGCACGCACAACATGGGGTCGTTGCCGACGCTGCTCGAACGTGCGCGGCACAACGACGAGGCGCAGATCGAGATCCTCGAAGCGCTCGACGTGTTCCCGTCGACACTGCCGACCAAGCGCGACTCGACCCACAGTGGGTGGGTGTCGATCTCGGTCGGGTGCAACAACACGTGCACGTTCTGCATCGTCCCGTCGCTCCGTGGCAAGGAGAAGGACCGCCGACCGGGTGACGTGCTCGCCGAGATCCAGGCGCTCGTCGACGACGGCGCGATCGAGGTCACGCTGCTCGGGCAGAACGTGAACTCGTACGGGGTCGAGTTCGGCGACCGGCAGGCGTTCGGCAAGTTGCTGCGCGCGGCCGGCACCATCGACGGCCTCGAGCGCATCCGCTTCACGAGCCCGCACCCGGCGGCCTTCACCGACGACGTCATCGACGCCATGGCCGAGACCCCGAACGTCATGCCGCAGCTGCACATGCCGTTGCAGTCCGGGTCCGACCGGGTCCTCAAGGCCATGCGCCGGAGCTACCGGAGCGAGCGGTTCCTCGGCATCCTCGACCGGGTGCGCGCCGGGATCCCGAACGCGGCGATCTCGACCGACATCATCGTCGGTTTCCCCGGCGAGACGGAAGAGGACTTCGCGGACACCCTCCGCGTCGTCGAGCAGGCACGGTTCGCCAGCGCCTTCACGTTCCAGTACTCGATCCGCCCCGGCACCCCGGCGGCGACGATGGACGACCAGCTGCCGAAGCACGTCGTGCAGGAGCGGTACGAGCGGCTCGTCGCGCTGCAGGAACGCATCACCGCTGAAGAGAACGCCGCGCAGGTCGGCCGGAGCGTCGAGGTCCTGGTCGCGACGGGCGAGGGACGGAAGGACGACGCGACCCGCCGGTTGTCCGGACGCGCGGAAGACTCGCGGCTCGTGCACTTCGCCGTGCCGGAGGGCTCCGCGGTCCCGCGACCCGGCGACGTCGTGACGGTCGAGATCACCCGAGCGGCCCCGCACTTCCTGATCGCCGACGACGATGCTCCGCTGCGCATCCGACGCACCCGAGCGGGCGACGCCTGGGACCGCGCCGAGGCCGAGAGCTGCGGCGTGCCGACCGCGGCGGCGCCCGGCGACGGTCCGCGCCCGGTGTCGCTCGGGCTGCCGACGCTCCGTGTCGGCCGCTGACCTGATCGCCGTCGTCGGTGCGACGGGGACGGGCAAGTCCGACCTCGGGATCGCGATCGCCGAACGCCTCCGCGCCGCCGGCCGGAACGCCGAGATCGTCAACGCCGACGCCATGCAGCTGTACCGCGGCATGGACATCGGCACCGCGAAGCTGTCGTTCGACGAACGGCACGGCATCCCGCACCACCAACTCGACGTGCTCGACGTCACCGACGAGGCCAGCGTCGCCGCGTACCAGGTGGCCGCCCGAGCCGACGTGGACCGGATCCAGGCGGACGGCGGCGTCGCCGTGCTCGTCGGCGGCAGTGGGCTCTACGTGTCCTCCGTCCTGTTCGACCTGGCGTTCCCCGGCACCGACCCGGAACTCCGCGCGCAGCTCGAGCGCGAGCACGACGAGCTCGGTCCGGGCACCCTGCTCGAGCGGCTCCGCGGCATGGACCCGGCGGCCGCAGCGACGATCGATGCACGCAACCCACGGCGGTTGATCCGAGCACTCGAGATCGCGAGCCGATCCGAGGTCGTGACCCCGAGCCTCCCGTCCGCGCCCCGCGCCTGGCGACCGTCCCGGATCCTGCACCTGCGGCGTGACCGCGAGCAGCTCGTCGCGGCGCTGCACGCGCGTGCGGCGGGCATGTTCGCCGCCGGGCTCGTCGACGAGGTCGCAGCGCTGCGCGAGCAGGGCATCGAAGACGGGAAGACCGCGCGGGCCGCGATCGGGTACTCGCAGGCGCTCGACGTGCTGCGGGGGACCTCGACGATCGAGGCCGCGGTCGAGGCGACCGGCATCGCGACGCGCAAGTACGCCCGACGGCAGGTGTCGTGGTTCCGGCGCTACGCCGACGCCGAGACCCTCGACGTCACCGGAGCCGACCGCGGGGACCTGGCGGAACTGGCCCGTAGGATCGTCCCGTGACCGAGCTGCACTTCACCAAGGGCCAGGGGACCGGCAACGACTTCGTCCTGTTCGCCGACCCCGACGCCACCGTCGACCTGACCCCCGAGCGGATCCGCGCGATCGCGGACCGACGCTTCGGCGTGGGCGGCGACGGCGTGATCCGTGCGGTGCGGTCCGAAGCGATCCCCGAAGGACGCGCGCTGGTGGCCGTCGAACCCGCGGCGACGTGGTTCATGGACTACCACAACGCCGACGGCACCGTCGCCGAGATGTGCGGCAACGGGATCCGGGTGTTCGCGCGGTACCTGACCGAGTCCGGCCTGGTCGAGCTCGCACCCGGTGAGACCCTGACCGTCGGCAGCCGCAAGGGCCTGGTCGACATCCAGCGGACCACCAACGGCTTCGCTGCCGACCTCGGCCGGTGGGGGCTGGGCATCGAGGACGGCGGCTCCGACGACGTCATGGTGCGCGCCAAGAACCTCGACGGCGCCCGGCCAGGCATCGGCATCGACGTCGGCAACCCCCACGTGGTCGTCGCCGTCGCGACCGAGGACGAACTCGCCGACCTCGACCTGACCTTCCTGCCCGTGCTCGACCCGGCGCCCGAGCACGGCGCCAACGTCGAGTTCGTGCTGCCCGGCGACCCCCTGATCAACGACGGCGTCGGCGAGATCACGATGCGGGTGCACGAGCGGGGCAGCGGCGAGACGCTGTCGTGCGGCACCGGCGCGGTGGCTGCTGCCCTGGCGACGCGGTACTGGGTCGGCTCCGGTGCGCCGGACACCTGGCGCGTGCGGGTTCCGGGCGGCGTCGTGACGGTGCGGATGTTCGCGGCGGAGGACGGCGAGCACGTGTCGCTGTCCGGGCCGGCCGAGCTGGTGTTCTCCGGGGACCTGACGGTCTGACGCAGGGAGGCGCGCGTGGAAGCGGCCCGGGCGCGCGGCCCGGGCGCCCGGCGCGGCGCGCGCCCGGGCAGCCTACGCCGTGCGGTGCACGCGGATGACGCGGAACCCCTTGTCGGTGGACGCCCGCGCGACGTGGAACCCGGCCCCGAGCGCACCGACGAGCCACTTCTGCAACGAGTCGCCCCCGAGGTCCTTCGACACGACGAGCCAGGCGTCGCCGTCGACCTCGAGCCGGGGCAGCCACGTCAGCAGGATCTCGTGCAGTTCGTCCTTGCCGACGCGGATCGGCGGGTTCGACCAGATCGTCCGGAAGCGCAGGTCGTCCGGGACGTCGTCGGGCAGGGCGATCGTGACGTTCGACGCACCGGCGGCCTCGGCATTGGCCCGCGCCAGGCCGAGCACCCGTTCGTTGACGTCGACGCCCCACACCGACGCGTCGGGGGAGTGCAGCGCCATCGTGATCGCGATCGGGCCCCAGCCGCAGCCGATGTCGAGCAGCGCGCCGTCGTGCGCGGGCGGCGGGACGGAACCGAGCAGCACGCGGGTGCCGCGGTCGAGGCCGTCCGGGCTGAAGACCCCTGCTGCCGTGGTCAGCGTGAGCGACCGGCCGTCGAGGGTGACGTCGATCTGGCGTTCGCGGGTGTCCGATGACGGGTTCGCGGAGAAGTAGTGGTCGTTCGCCATGGATGAACCGTAGCGGGAACCCGGTGTGTCCGAGGCCCGCCGGAGGTACCCTGTGGACAGGATGACGGATACCCATCAGCAGAACGACCAGACCAACGACGACAGCGCAGACGGTGTCGTCGAACGGGTGTTGCGCAACGCCGACCGCCGCGCAGCATCGTCCATCTTCGCCCCCGCCCAGGCGATCCAGACCCGCTCGGTCGACGAGCACGGTTGGGACGGCGACGGCGACCAGTACGACCGTGAGGACCGGGCGGCCCTGCGCCGCGTCGCCGGCCTCTCCACCGAGCTCGAGGACGTCACCGAGGTCGAGTACCGCCAGCTGCGGCTCGAGCAGGTCGTCCTGATCGGCGTGTACCCGCACGGTGACGCGCAGGACGCCGAGAACTCCCTGCGGGAGTTGTCCGCCCTGGCCGAGACGGCCGGCGCGGTGGTCCTCGACGGGCTCCTCCAGCGTCGACCGAACCCCGACCCGGCGACCTACCTCGGCAAGGGCAAGGCGGAAGAGCTCGCGATGGTCGTCAAGGCCACCGGCGCCGACACGGTGATCGCGGACACCGAGCTCGCCCCGTCGCAGCGCCGTGCGCTCGAGGACGTGGTGAAGGTCAAGGTCATCGACCGCACGGCTGTGATCCTCGACATCTTCAGCCAGCACGCGAAGACCCGAGAGGGCAAGGCCCAGGTCGAGCTCGCGCAGCTCCAGTACCTGCTGCCCCGACTGCGCGGCTGGGGTGACTCGATGTCCCGGCAGGCCGGTGGTCAGGTCTCCGGCGGTGCGGGCATGGGTTCGCGTGGTCCCGGTGAGACGAAGATCGAGCTCGATCGACGTCGCATCCACACCCGCATGTCGAAGCTCCGCCGCCAGATCGCCGGGTTCCGTCCCGCGCGCGAGGCGAAGCGTGCCGACCGCCACCGCAACGAGGTGCCGAGCGTCGCCATCGCCGGCTACACGAACGCCGGCAAGTCCTCGCTCCTGAACCGTCTGACGAGCGCCGGCGTGCTGGTGCAGAACCAGTTGTTCGCGACGCTGGACGCCACGGTCCGCCGGACCGAGAGCACCAAGGGCCGCGAGTTCACGTTCGTGGACACGGTCGGCTTCGTCCGGAACCTGCCGCACCAGCTGGTCGAGGCCTTCCGCTCCACCCTCGAGGAGGTCGGCGAGGCCGACGTCATCGTGCACGTGGTCGACGGCTCGCACCCCGACCCCGGGGCGCAGCTCGCGACCGTGCGCGAGGTCATCGGCGACGTCGGCGCGCACGACATCCCCGAGATCGTCGTGTTCAACAAGGCCGACCTGATCGACGACGCACAGCGCCTGGTCCTGATCGGGCTCGCGTCGGACGCCGTCTTCGTGTCGGCCCGCACGGGCGAGGGCATCCCGGAGCTCCTCCGCACCATCGAGGAGCGCCTGCCGGAGCCCGACGTCGAGCTCACGGTGGTCGTGCCCTACGACCGCGGTGACCTCGTCTCCACGCTGCACGACGCCGGCGCGGTCGACTCGGTCGACTACGTCGAGGACGGCACGCGCCTGCGCGTGCGCGTCTTCCAGCGCCAGGTCGCGGAGCTCGATCCGTACGTGGTCGCCCCCGTCACGTCCTGACGGTCGGCACCGACTGACGGCCGGGAGGCCCGCCCCGCGTCCGTCGCGCGGGTGTCGCTCCGGCCGCGGTTCCGTTCAACGCGGGTCAGTGGCCGTCGTGCTTCAGAGCGAGCGGAGGACCGCGACGACCTTGCCGAGCACCGACGCCGCGTCGCCGAGGATCGGCTCGAACGCGGTGTTGCGGGGGAGCAGCCACGTGTGACCGTCGCGCTGACGGAAGACCTTGACGGTGGCCTCTTCATCGAGCATGGCGGCGACGATGTCACCGTTCTCGGCGGTCTGCTGCGAGCGGACGACCACCCAGTCGCCGTCGCAGATCGCGGCGTCGATCATCGACTCGCCGACGACCTTGAGCATGAAGAGGTCGCCGGTACCGACGAGCTGCCGGGGCAGGGGGACGATCTCGTCGACGTGCTGCTCCGCCGTGATCGGGACACCGGCGGCGATCCGGCCGACCAGGGGCACGAGCGTGGTGGCGTCGACGTCGGGCCCGGTGACGTCCGGCGTGGGCTCGTCGACCAGGACCTCGAGTGCACGGGGACGGTTCGGGTCGCGGCGGATCCAGCCGCCGAGCTCGAGCTGGCCGAGCTGGTGGGAGACGCTCGACAGCGAGGAGAGCCCGGCTGCGTCGCCGATCTCGCGCATGCTCGGCGGGTAGCCCCGTGAGGCGATGGACGCGCGGATGGCGTCGAGGATCGTCTGCTGCTTCGCGGTCAGCGGCTTCTGGCCCCGCAGTTCGTCCACCACGTCGTCTCGCTTTCGTCGATGCTGAGCGGCCGTGGCGGGAATGTCGGTGGTCCCCGTTTGACTTGTCCCAGTCGATCGAAACAGTATCCGACCGGTCAACCCCGGACAAACACCTGTTCGAGCGTGTCGCAAGAAAACCCCGCAGAAATCCGCTCCCAGGACTTGTGCGTCGTCAGATTCGAAACTATGTTCGGTACGCGACTTCGGTTCACCCGAACGGGAAGGCAAGAACGACATGAGCACCATCGCCATCGCTGACATCCAGCGCACCGCGGCCCCCGCCGTGCGCGTCCGCCTGCGCCTGACGCGCCGCGGCCGCATCGTCTTCACGACGCTCGCCGCGCTCCCCCTCCTCATCGTCGTCGCCTTCTTCGTCCTGAACGGCGGCCAGGCGTCCGCCGGTGACGCCGCCGCTGGTGGCGCCCGGACGCAGTTCGACACGGTCACGATCCAGCCGGGCGAGACGCTCTGGCAGCTGGCGGAGGACACCGCGCCGAACGCCGACCCGCGCGACTTCGTGCAGGACGTCATCAGCCTCAACGCCCTCGACGGCTCCGGGCTGCAGGCCGGCGAGCAGATCGCCATCCCGACGAAGTACACCTCCGGCCAGTAGCCGCTGCGAGTGGTCGAGGGCAGTCCCGTCCGGACGGCTGGTCGTCCGGTGGCCACAGCGGCCTACGATGGATCGGTGGCATTCACGCTGGAAGACCTCCCGATCCGAGACGACCTGCGCGGTCAGAGCCCCTACGGCGCTCCGCAGAAGCACGTCCGCGTCCAGCTGAACGTCAACGAGAACACGCATCCCGTACCGGACGACGTGGCTGACGACATCGTCGCCTCGATCCGACAGGCGCTCGCGACGGTGAACCGCTACCCGGACCGCGAGTTCACGGAGCTCCGCGAGTCGCTGGCCGGGTACCTCGGCCACGGCCTCACTGCAGAACAGCTGTGGGCGGCGAACGGCTCGAACGAGGTCCTCCAGCAGCTGTTGCAGGCCTTCGGTGGCCCGGGGCGTTCCGTCCTCGGGTTCCCGCCCACCTACTCGATGCACTCGATACTGGCCTCCGGCACCGGCACGACCTGGATCCCGGCGGAGCGCGACGACGAGTTCCGCATCGCACCCGAGACCGTCGTGGCGGCGATCGAGCAGCACCGACCGGACATCGTGTTCCTGTGCGGGCCGAACAACCCCACGGGCACACCGCTGCCGATCGAGACGATCGAGGCCGCGTACGCCGCGACCGACGGCATCGTGATGGTGGACGAGGCCTACGCCGAGTTCATGCCGGCCGACGTGCCGAGCGCCCTCACGCTGCTGCCCGGGCGGGAGCGACTCGTGGTCTCCCGGACCATGAGCAAGGCGTTCGCGTTCGCCGGCGCACGGGTCGGCTACATGGCGGCGCACCCCGCCGTGATCGACGCCGTACGGCTCGTGCGGCTGCCGTACCACCTGTCCGTCCTGACGCAGGCAGCCGCCGTCGCAGCACTGCGCCACGCGCCCGAGATGCTCGCGATGGTCGACGACATCAAGGAACAGCGCGACCGGATGGTGACCGAGCTGCAGGCCATGGGCTACCGGACGTACGAGACCTGGTCGAACTTCGTCCTGTTCGGCGGGGTCGCCGACCCGCACGCCGCGTTCGAGTCACTGCTCGAGCGGGACGTCATCGTGCGCGACCTCGGGATCCCGAACCACCTGCGGGTGAGTGCCGGCACCGAAGAGGAGACCACCGCGTTCCTCGACGCCATGCGGCAGGTCGCCGCCGAGCAGCCGCCGGTTAGGGTTGGGGCATGACCGCCCGTACCGCCTCGATCAGCCGCAGCACGAGCGAATCGAGTGTCGAACTCGAGCTCGACCTCGACGGCACCGGCTCGTCCGACATCTCGACGAGCGTGCCGTTCTTCGACCACATGCTCACCGCGTTCAGCAAGCACTCGCTCATCGACCTGCGCGTGCGCTCGACCGGTGACACCGACATCGACGTGCACCACACGGTGGAGGACACCGGCATCGTGCTCGGGCAGGCGCTCAAGCAGGCCCTCGGCGACCGGTCCGGCATCGGCCGGTACGGCGACGCCCTCGTGCCCCTCGACGAAGCGCTGGCCCAGGCGGTCGTCGACGTCTCCGGGCGTCCGTTCCTCGTGCACTCGGGTGAGCCCGAAGGGTTCGAGTTCCACCGCATCGGCGGTCACTTCACCGGGTCGATGATCCGCCATGTGTTCGAGGCGATCACGTTCAACGCGGGCATCACCGTGCACGTCCGGGTGCTTGGTGGCCGCGACCCGCACCACATCGCCGAAGCCGAGTTCAAGGCGTTCGCGCGTGCGATGCGCAAGGCGGTCGAGCTCGACCCGCGCGTCGACGGCATCCCCTCCACCAAGGGCGCACTGTGACCGCGAAGCCGAACGTCGTCGTCCTCGACTACGGGTCGGGCAACGTCCACTCCGCCGCCAAGGCACTCGAGCGTGCCGGAGCCCAGGTCACGCTGACCTCGGACAAGCAGGCGGCGCTGCGTGCCGACGGCCTGCTCGTGCCCGGGGTCGGGGCGTTCGCCGCGGTCATCGACCAGCTCGAGGGCGTCCAGGGTGGCGAGATCGTCGACCACCGTCTGGCCGGCGGCCGCCCGGTGCTCGGCATCTGCGTGGGCATGCAGGTGCTGTTCTCCCGCGGCATCGAGCGCGGAGCCGACGTCGAGGGGCTCGGACAGTGGCCCGGCACCGTCGAGCAGCTCCAGGCCGAGGTCCTGCCGCACATGGGCTGGAACACCGTCCAGGCACCGGAGAACTCCGTGCTGTTCGACGGGCTGCACGACGAGCGGTTCTACTTCGTGCACTCGTACGGCGTGACCGACTTCCCGCTCGACGCCTACGGGCCGTTCCGTGCTCCCGGCCTGACGTGGGCCGAACACGGGCAGCGGTTCATCGCCGCGGTCGAGAACGGGCCGCTCACCGCGACCCAGTTCCACCCCGAGAAGTCCGGCGAGCCGGGCATCCGCCTGCTGACCAACTGGGTGCGCTCGCTCTGAACCCGGCCCGCGACGGGCGCGACGGCGCCGCCGGACGCGCCACGGGCCTCCAGGCCGAACCCCGCACCTTCTCCACCGCACCTTCTCCACCGTGACGAAACCGACAGGACCATGACCGACCTCACCGACACCTCGCCCCTCGTCCTGCTGCCTGCCGTCGACGTCGTCGACGGCCAGGCCGTCCGGTTGACCCAGGGCGAGGCGGGGAGCGAGACCGGCTACGGCGACCCCGTCGCCGCCGCGCGCACCTGGCGTGACCAGGGCGCGGAGTGGATCCACCTGGTGGACCTCGACGCGGCGTTCGGTCGGGGCGACAACCGCAAGGTCATCGCGCACGCGATCCGCGAGGTCGACGGCGTCTCCGTCGAGCTGTCTGGTGGCATCCGCGACGACGCCTCGCTCGAAGCCGCGCTCGCCACGGGGGCCGCACGGGTCAACCTCGGCACGGCGGCGCTCGAGAACCCGGACTGGGCCGCTCGGGTGATCGGCGAGTACGGCGAGCAGATCGCCGTCGGGCTCGACGTGCGTGGCACGACCCTCGCCAGCCGTGGCTGGACCGAGGACGCCGGCGACCTGTGGGAGGTCCTCGACCGGCTCGAGGCCGCGGGGTGCGCCCGGTACGTCGTCACCGACGTCACGAAGGACGGCACGCTGCAGGGCCCGAACGTCGAGCTGCTGCGCCAGGTGTGCGACCGGACCGACCAGCCCGTCGTGGCTTCTGGCGGGATCTCGACGCTCGACGACCTGCGGGCGCTGCGCGAGCTCGTGCCGTTCGGGCTCGAGGGCGCGATCATCGGCAAGGCGCTGTACTCCGGGGCGTTCACGCTGCCGGCCGCACTCGACATCGCCTCGGAGTAGCGGCGTGGCGGGGATCTCGAACGGGCGCGGAACCGGTCCGGACGCGGCAACCGGTCCCGACGACGCGCACACCCCGGGTGGCGCGGCGGATTCGGCCGGCTTCGCGTGGGAAGGCCGCACGTTCGACCACCACGACACCGCCTTCGCCGAGGACGACGGGCTGGCCGACCCTGCGCTGACCGCGGCGATCGCGGGCGTGGCCGCCGGTGCATCGCAGGCGGCGGTCGTCGCGGCACTGCGCACCGCCCGCCTGCTCATCCCGCTCATCGCCGAGGCCGGCGACCTCGGTGAGACCGACGCCGGCAAGCTCGTGGACAAGACCCAGGAGCTCTCGATCGTGACGGTCGCCGGGCCCGACGGGCGGAGCGTGATGCCCGCGTTCACCTCGGTCGACGCGATGCACGCCTGGGACGCCGCTGCCCGGCCCGTGCCCGTGGAGTCACGCCGGGTGGCGATGGCCGCGGCGAGCGAGGAGACGCAGCTCGTCGTGCTCGACCCGAAGTCGGCGACCGAGTTCGTGCTGCGCCGTCCCGCGGTGTGGGCGCTCGGCCAGGACCTGCCGTGGACCCCGTGCTTCGAGGACCCCGAGGTCGCCCAGGCGTTCGCCGACTCGGTCGTTGGGGAGCGCAGCGTCGCCCGCGTCGAACTGACCCCCGGTGACCCGGTCGGACGCTTCGCCGGCCCGGAGCTGACCGTCGGACTGGCGTTGCACCCGGGGCTCGACCGTGAGCAGGTCGGCGAGCTCGTCGGACGCCTGCAGCAGCGGTGGTCGACGGACGCCGTCATCGCCGAACGCGTCGACAGCATGCGCGTGGCCCTGCGGGCAGCCTGAGCCGCGCGCGGCGGCCGGGTCCGCCCTGCCACGAGCAACGCAGACCCGGCCGCGCACGGCGGTGCGGCCCCGGGCTGGCCGACGTCGCCGGTACGATGGCCGGGTGAGCACGAACCCGACGACCAACCCCACCGGCGCGACCTCCATCGGTCCGACGGGTCGTCCTGTCCGGGAGTTCCCCGTGCCCGAGGAACTCGACAGCACCGGCCCCGCGCGCATCATCGCCCTCTGCAACCAGAAGGGCGGCGTCGGCAAGACCACCACGGCGATCAACCTCGGTGCGGCGCTGGCGGAGTACGGCCGCAAGGTGCTGGCCGTCGACTTCGACCCGCAGGGTGCGCTCTCCGCGGGCCTCGGTGTCCGCACCCACGACATCCACACCGTCTACGACCTGCTCATGGGTGCCGTGAAGGACCCGATCCAGGTCATCCAGCCGACGAACACCCCGGGGCTCGACGTGATCCCCGCGAACATCGACCTGTCCGCGGCCGAGGTGCACCTGGTCAACGAGGTCGCCCGTGAGCAGATCCTGGCGAGCGTGCTCCGCAAGGTCGCGAACGACTACGACGTGATCCTGGTCGACTGCCAGCCGTCGCTCGGGCTGCTCACCGTCAACGCCCTGACCGCGGCGCACGGCGTGCTGATCCCGCTCGAGTGCGAGTTCTTCGCCCTGCGCGGTGTCGCCCTGCTCATCGAGACGATCGACAAGGTGCGTGACCGCCTCAACCCGGCGCTGACGCTCGACGGCATCCTGCCGACCATGTACGACTCGCGCACCCTGCACTCGCGCGAGGTCATGGAGCGCGTCGTCGACACCTTCGACGACCGGGTCCTCGACACCGTCATCGGGCGCACCGTGAAGTTCCCGGACGCCACCGTCTCCGCTCGGCCGATCACCCAGACGGCGCCGGACCACGCCGCCGCCCACGCCTACCGGCAGCTCGCACGAGAGCTCGTCCAGCGTGGCGCCGTCGCCTGAGTCGGGGTTCCGGGTCCGACTCACCAACTTCGACGGCCCGTTCGACCTCCTGCTGTCGCTCATCACGAAGCACGAGCTCGACATCACCGAGGTCTCGCTCGGCGCGGTCACGGGGGAGTTCATCCAGTACGTGCGTCAGGCCGAGTCGGCGGACGAGCTCGACGAGGCGAGCGAGTTCCTCGTCGTCGCCGCGACACTGCTCGACCTGAAGATCGTCGGGCTGCTGCCGCAGGGCGAGCTCGTCGACGCCGAGGACGTCGCCCTGCTCGAGGCCCGCGACCTGCTGTTCGCGCGGCTGCTGCAGTACCGGGCGTTCAAGCAGGCCGCCGACTGGTTCGGCGAACGCTGGGGTGTGGAGTCGCGTCGGCACGTCCGGAGCGTCCGGCTCGAGGAACGGTTCCGCGCCCGCACGCCCGAGCTCGTGTGGACGCTCTCGGTGCAGGACTTCGCCGCTCTGGCTGCGCTGGCGTTCGCCCCGCGGGAGATCCCGACGGTCGGACTCGACCACCTGCACGCGCCGCTCATCAGCATCCGCGAACAGGCCGCGATCGTCGTCTCGATCCTGCGGACACGCGACGGCGAGGGCGTCTCGTTCCGCGAACTGGTCGCGGGCGTCGACCAGACGGGTATCGTGGTGGCTCGCTTCCTCGCGATCCTGGAGCTGTACCGGAACGCATCGATCTCGTTCGAACAACTCGAGCCGCTCGGGGAACTCACGCTCCGATGGACCGCCGAGGACTGGTCCGACGAGAGCCTCGCCAACCTGGGAGCCGACTATGACGGATGACGTGCACGACACGTCCAGCGCCGAACCCGGCGGCGCCGACGAGATGGCCGACGCCCGCGCGATCGAGCACGAGATCCACGCGCGTGCCGACCACGACCACGACCACGCCCCGCAGGCGCACCCGGCGATCCCGATCGACCGCCAGCTCGAGGCGATCCTGATGATCGCGGACGAGCCCCAGTCGCTCGTCGCACTCGGCGCCGCCGTGAACGCCCCCGTCCCCGCCGTCCGGCAGGCCGTCGAGCGCCTCGTCGCGGACTTCGACGGCGTCGACGGCACCACCCGCCGCGGGTTCGAACTCCGCGAGGTCGGCGGCGGCTGGCGCTTCTACGTCCGCCAGGACCTGGACGCCGTCGTCGAGCAGTTCGTCGAGGCCGAGCGTCCCTCGCGCCTGTCGCAGGCCGCACTCGAGACCCTCGCGGTCGTCGCCTACAAGCAACCGATCACGCGATCCCAGATCGCGTCGATCCGCGCCGTCAACGTCGACGGCGTCGTCCGAACGCTGGTCGCGCGCGGTCTCATCGAGGAGTCGTTCACCGACTCCGAGACCGGCGCCATCAACTACGTCACGTCCGATCTGCTCCTGCAGCAGCTCGGCATCAACTCGCTCGACGAGCTGCCGCTCATCTCGCCCCTCCTGGACGACGGTGCGGACGGCTTCGGGCAGAACGAAGGGATCCCCGATGGCCGGGTTTGACGACCGGGGGCGCGGCGCGCCCCGAGACCGAGACGACCGCAACGGACGCTCAGGAGGCCCGGATCGCCCCGGGCGTTCGGCTCCCGGCCGCGGCGGGGCCGGCTCCAGTGCCGGTGGCCGCTCCGGCGGGTACGGTCGCGACGACCGCGGGGGCGCACGTCCGCCGCGTGACGACGACCGTCGTGGCGGCTACCCGCCGCGCGACGACCGCGGGGGCGACCGTGGTGGCTACCGGGGCAACTCGGCTCCGCGTGATGACCGTGGTGGCTACCGGGGTCGCGACGACCGCAGCTCGGCGCCGCGTGATGACCGTGGGGGGTACCGGGGTCGTGACGACCGCAGCTCGGCGCCGCGTGACGACCGTGGCGGGTACCGGGGCAACTCGGCTCCGCGCGATGACCGTGGTGGCTACCGCGGGCGCGATGACCGCGCCGGCGGCGACCGGGGTGGATACCGCGGCAACTCGGCTCCGCGCGATGACCGCGGCGGCTACCGCGGGCGCGACGACCGCAGCTCGGCTCCGCGCGATGACCGTGGTGGCTACCGCGGGAACTCTGCGCCGCGTGACGATCGCGGCGGCTACCGCGGCAACTCGGCTCCGCGTGACGACCGTGGGGGGTACCGGGGTCGCGATGACCGCAGCTCGGCCCCGCGTGATGACCGTGGCGGGTACCGCGGGAACTCTGCGCCGCGTGATGACCGTGGCGGGTACCGGGGTCGCGACGACCGCAGCTCCGCGCCTCGCGATGACCGTGGTGGGTACCGCGGCCGCGACGACCGCAGCCCGGCTCCGCGCGATGACCGTGGTGGCTACCGCGGGAACTCGGCCCCGCGTGACGACCGTGGTGGGTACCGGGGTCGCGATGACCGCAGCTCTGCTCCGCGTGACGACCGTGGTGGGTACCGGGGTCGCGATGACCGCGGTTCGGCACCCCGCGACAACCGTGACGACCGCCGCGACGACCGCCGCGGCCCCGACGGCCAGCAGAGCCGCGTGTGGCACAACGGCCGCCGGTACGTCGGCGGCACCACGAGCGTCCGCAACAGCGACCGCCCCGGCAAGAGCAGCAACGCCGCCAACGGCCGCACCACGCCGAAGCCGAGCGGTGAGCGCGACAGCCACGGCGCCCCGGTGGAGGGCACGCCCGAACGCCCGATCATCGAGGACTGGGACGCGGCGGACGGGACGACGTCTGCCGGGGCCGAGCCGGGCCTCCAGGCAGAGGGGGAGCGCCTGCAGAAGGTGATCGCCGCTGCGGGCGTGGCATCTCGCCGCGTCGCGGAGAACCTGATCGTCGAGGGCCGCGTGACGGTCAACGGCCAGGTGGTGGACGCCCTCGGGCGTCGTGTCGACCCCGCGACGGACGCGATCTCGGTCGACGGTGTGCCGGTGCAGATCGACTCCTCGCGGCGGTACATCGTGCTGAACAAGCCGACCGGTGTCGTCTCGAGCCTGCAGGACGAGCGCGGTCGCCGCGACCTGACCGAGTTCGTGGACCGCTACGAAGAGCGCCTGTTCAACGTCGGCCGCCTGGACACCGAAACCTCGGGGCTGCTCGTGCTGACGAACGACGGCGACCTGGCGCACGTGCTGGCGCACCCGTCGTTCGGCGTGCAGAAGACCTACATCGCGAAGGTGCACGGCAACGTGAACCCCGCCGTGGTGCAGCGTCTGACCGAGGGCGTCGAGCTCGAGGACGGTCCGATCAAGGCCGACAAGGTGCGGTTGCTCGAGTCCTCGCGGGGTGAATCGCTCGTCGAGATCACGCTGCACTCCGGCCGCAACCGGATCGTCCGTCGCATGCTCGAGGCCGTCGACCACCCGGTCCTCGAACTCGTCCGGCGCTCGTTCGGGCCGCTGCACCTCGGCAGCCTGCCGCCGGGCAAGATGCGTGAGCTGGGCACGGTCGAGGTCGGGAAGCTGCTCGGCACCGTCCGTGACGCGAAGCCCTCCGCTCGTGACGACCGCGACGTCGCCCTCGACCAAGGCGAGGACGACGAATGGGACGACGAGACCGCGGACTGACCGCCGCAGGCCCTCGGGCCCTGACCGACACACGGGCCGTGACCGACACCCGGGCGTCGACCGACGCCCGGGTGTCGGTCGGTAGGCTTGCCCGGTGACCGACCTGACCCCACCCGACATCGACCGCCGCGTGCGCGGCCCGGTGCGGGTCGTCGGCACCGGGCTGCTCGGCACCTCGATCGGTCTGGCGCTGCGCGAGAAGGGGGTCGACGTCGTCCTCGACGACGTCTCACCCGGTGCGCTGGCGCTCGCCGTCGACTACGGGGCCGGCCGCCGGCCCGATCCCGGCGACCAGCCGGAACTCGTGGTGGTGGCGGTCCCGCCGGACGTCGTGGCGACGGTCGTCGCCCGCGAACTGTCGGCGTACCCGGACGCCATCGTGACCGACGTCGCGAGCGTCAAGGCCGGACCGTTGGCCGAGCTCGTGGCCGCCGGTGCTGACGTCAGCCGCTACGTCGGGTCGCACCCGATGGCCGGACGTGAACGCAGCGGACCAAGTGCCGCCCGCGCCGACCTGTTCGTCGGCAGCCCGTGGGTGATCGCCGGGCACGACGCCATCAGCTACCAGCGCGCCGCGGTGGTCGAGGACCTGGCGCTCGACGTCGGCGCGACCGTCGTGCCGATGGACCCGGCGTCGCACGACCTGGCCGTGGCCTACGTCTCGCACGTGCCGCAGCTCGTGTCGACGTTGATGGCCTCGCGGCTGCGTGACGCCCCGGACGGCTCCCTCGGGCTGGCGGGCGGTGGCGTCCGCGACGTCACCCGTGTCGCCGCGAGCGACCCCGGCCTGTGGGTGCAGATCATCGGCGCGAACGCGGCCAACGTCCGGCGGGTCCTGGCCGACCTGCGCGACGAGCTGAGCGGAGTGATCGGGGCGCTCGACGACCCCGCCGCCGCCGGGGCACCGAGGACCCTGGCCGAGACGATCGCCGCCGGCAACCGTGGGGTCGAACGGCTGCCCGGCAAGCACGGCACCACCAAGCGCTTCGCCCAGGTGGTCGTCCTCGTCGACGACACCCCCGGGCAGATCGCCGCGCTCCTGACGTTCATCGGGGAGATCGGCATCAACCTCGAGGACATGCGCCTCGAGCACTCACCGGGCGCGCAGATCGGCATCGTCGAGGTGTCGGTCCTGCCCGAGCAGGAACAGCGACTCGTCGAGGAACTCGAGGGTCGCGGATGGAGGATCGCAGCAGCATGGGCCTGAACGACACGAACGCAGCGACGAACGACTCCGGTGTGACCGGCGGACCCGACGGGCCCGACACCGGTCTGCCGACGCCGGGCCAGGGTGGTGCCGGCGGCCCGCTCAGCGGCAGCGGCGACGGCGGCGCACTCGGCGGACCGGCCGGTGGCCTCGGCGAACCCGGCGGCGAGCCCGGTTCGACCAGCGCTCCGGTGCCGGCCGGTCTCACCGACGGTGCCTACGTCGCGAAGATCGTCATCGCGGTCGACGGCCCCGCGGGCAGCGGCAAGTCGAGCGTCTCCCGCGCGGCCGCCCGTGCCCTCGGCTACGGCTACCAGGACACCGGCGCCGCCTACCGCGCCCTCGCCTGGCACGCCCTGCAGCAGCGGGTCGACCTCGACGACGCGGCGGCGATCCTGGCGAGCTGGGACACCTTCGACTACGCCATCGGCACCGACCCCGACGACTACTACGTGCGCGTGGGGGAGACCGACGTCACCGACGCGATCCGCACCCCGGACGTGACGGGCGCGGTGGCCCACATCGCGAAGCTCCCCGACGTCCGACACCGCCTCGTGCAGCTGTTCCGGAACGTCATGCGGAAGACCGACGCACCGGGCATCATCACCGAGGGTCGGGACATCACCACGGTGGTCGCACCCGACGCCGAGGTCCGGATCCTGCTGACGGCCGACGAGTCCGTTAGAATGGCCCGGCGCTCGGCGGAGGTCACGACCCAGTCGGCCGCAGAGACCTCCGCCGCACTCGCTCGTCGAGACGCGGCGGACGCGAAGGTCGTCGACTTCATGAACGCCGCAGACGGCGTCACGACGCTCGACTCCACCGACCTCGACTTCGACCAGACCGTGCAGGCGGTCGTCGACCTGGCCCGCGCGGCCACGCACTGACGCACGACCGGACGGCCTCGGCCGCCTGGTCACACCACGGCCGGATCTCCGGCCCGGCCGGGAACGGCCACCGACACCGCGGCTCCGGCCGCTCGCGAGGAACCCACCATGGCTCAGTTGGACAACCCGGACAACGACGACTTCCCCCAGTACGACGACGCCCTCGGCGAGCGGCTCGCCGGACTCGACGAGGCCGAGGCCGAGCAGCGCGCGACCGCGCTCCGCGCCGGACTCGAGGAGTACGACCTCGAGGACGAGGACCTCGCCCTGCTCGAGGCCGGTCAGGTCGGCGAGGACGGCGTCCACTACCTGCCCGCCTACCCGGTGCTCGCGATCGTCGGCCGCCCGAACGTCGGCAAGTCCGCGCTCGTCAACCGCATCCTCGGTCGTCGCGAGGCCGTCGTGCAGGACGTCCCCGGCGTCACGCGCGACCGCGTCAGCTACAAGGCCGACTGGAACGACAAGCGCTTCACGCTCGTCGACACCGGCGGCTGGGAGCCCGGCGCCGAGGGCATCAACGCCTCGGTCGCCGCGCAGGCCGAGGTCGCGATCGACCTCGCCGACGCCGTGCTGTTCGTCGTCGACGTCACAGTCGGCATCACCGCCACCGACGAGCACGTCGTCAAGATGCTCCGCGGCACCGACCGCCCCGTCATCGTCGTCGCGAACAAGGCCGACGACGAGCGCCGCGAACTCGACGCCTACGAGCTCTGGAACCTGGGGCTCGGCGAGCCGCACCCCGTGTCGGCCCTGCACGGCCGTGGCGTCGCGGACCTGCTCGACCTGATCATCAAGACGCTGCCCGACACCTCGGCCGTCGCCAAGCAGGAGGTCGGTGGCCCCCGCCGCGTCGCGATCCTCGGCCGCCCGAACGTCGGCAAGAGCTCGCTGCTCAACAAGGCCGCCGGTGAAGAGCGCGTCGTCGTGAACGACATCGCCGGCACCACCCGCGACCCGGTGGACGAGCAGATCGAGCTCGGCGGCAAGGTGTGGCGGTTCGTCGACACCGCCGGCATCCGGAAGCGCGTCCACATGCAGCAGGGCGCCGACTTCTACGCCTCGCTCCGCACCACCGCCGCGCTCGAGAAGGCCGAGGTCGCCGTCGTCGTCCTCGACGTCACCGAGCCCGTCTCCGTGCAGGACCTGCGGATCATCGACCTGGTGCTCGAGTCGGGCCGTGCGCTCGTCCTCGCCTACAACAAGTGGGACCTGCTCGACGACGAACGCCGCCGCTACCTCGAGCGCGAGATCGAGCAGGACCTGGCGCACGTCGCCTGGGCCCCGCGCGTGAACATCTCCGCCCGCACCGGCCGCCACCTCGAGAAGCTCGTGCCGGCGCTCGAGACCGCCCTCGCGTCGTGGGACACCCGCATCCCGACGGGCAAGGTCAACGCCTTCATCGCCGAGCTCGTCCAGGAACACCCCCACCCCGTGCGCGGCGGCAAGCAGCCCCGCATCCTGTTCGGGACCCAGGCGTCGAGCCAGCCGCCGACGTTCGTGCTCTTCACGTCGGCGTTCCTCGACCCGCAGTACCGACGGTTCATCACCCGTCGACTCCGCGAGGTCTGGGGCTTCTCCGGCACCCCGATCAACGTCAACATGCGCGTGCGCGAGCGCCGGAAGCGCTGAGTCGCAGCTCCATCACGCACAACGCGTCCCGTCTGCACGGGGCGCGTTGTGCGTTCGTCGCACTGTCCGGCGCGTTCGGCCGGGAGGCCCGGAGCGCGTCCGCAGCGTCGGCGCGGCATCATGGGAGCGTGCGCATCGGGCGGTGGGGAACGGATCGACGTCGGCTCACCCTGGTGGGTGCCCTCGTCGCCGTGGTCGTCGTCGGCTCGGTGTCACTCTGGACGGTCTCGCACGCACCAGCCGAGGACGACGCAGTCACCCGCTCCGATCGAGCCGTCCCCGAACCCGCGCAGTCGCCCGCGGAGGGGCTGCGACCGTCCAACGGCCTCGGCGAACCCTTGCCCGAGGAGTCCCCGGCCGTGCAACCCGTCGATTCGTCGCCGATCGAGCCGTGGTGGCGCCGTGTCCCGCCGGTCTCCGGGGACATCGTCGGCATCGACGGCGCCGCTGCCTCGGGCCACGTCCACATCGCGGGGAACACGGGTGACTCCACCCTCGCGGTCGAGATCGCGCACCTGAAGACGGGAACGACGGGTCCGGTCGACGTCGTGTTGTCCGGTGGGACGGTCACCGGAGGCAAGGACCCGGAGTGGACGCCGGCGGGGGAGTCCTTCGACGTGTTCCAGGCCGCGGGTCTCGAAGAGGGGCTGACCGTCGTGCTCGGCGAGCCGTGGACGCTGCCCGACGAGGTCCGCTCTCTCGTCCTGCTCGATGCGGCGACCGGCACCGTGCTGGGCGGCGCGGCGCTCGTGCCGAGCGACTGAGCGTTCGGGGTCAGCGTTCCTGCGCCGACCCGGAACGACGTCGTCGACGTCGTGCGACCTCGAGGACGTCGTTCGGGGTCGGCGACGGCGCGGTACTCCGACGGTCGCTCGATGCGGCACGATGTACTGGTGACGCAGCGCAACGACGGACTCGGTGGCCTCGCCGACCGTCTGTGGTGCCGGCTGCGGCTCGACCGGTTGGCCGGAGGCCGTCAGGGCGGGTACGTCATCCGCCAGGACATGCTCGAGCACCCCGACACCGTGCGCTCCTTCCGGTGGATCCGGTGGCTGCTCGTCGCGGAGACGATCGTCGGACTCGCCGCCATCGTCGTGGCCGTGCTGCTGACGCGCGCGGGGGAGACCGTGCCGTGGGCGGTGTGGTTCCGGGCGACGGTCGTGCTGCTCATCACCCTGACGCTCTACGTGTTCGCGTGGCGGGCGCAGCTCGGGTACTACTGGGCGTACCAGCGGGTGCGGTTGTTCAGCCGGATCTTCCCGATCGTGACGCTCATCGTGGCGGCGATCCCCGGGCTGTACCCGTTCTGGATGGTGATCGAGCAGATCGTGTTCTCACTGCTCATGATCGGCATCGGCGACGTGCTCACCACCGACCACATGCGCGCCACGTTCCCCAAGCCCGCCCACCGCTAGCGCCCGCGGCGGCTACGCGACCGTGGCCAGCGCGAAGGGCAGCACGGCGGCGGCCCCGGCACGCCGGAGTTCGCGGCCCGCGACGGTCACCGTCCACCGGCTGTCGACCAGGTCGTCGACGAGCAGCACCGGACCCTCGTGGGACTGCAACGCCGCAGCGAGCTCGGGTCCGACCTGGAACGTGTCCCACACGCCCGACAACCGGTACGCGCTGTTCGTCGCACCGTCGCCGCGGGGTGTGCCGCCGTTCCGGTCGAGCGTGCCGAGGAACTGCAGCCGTCCGATCGTCGACAGCGCCTGGGCCAGCGACCCCACGAGCTGCGGCCGTGACCGCGAGGACATCGCCACGACCCCGGTCGGCCGGGTCTCCCACGGCCAGTCCTTGAGCGCCCGGACACAGCCGTCGACGAGCTCGCGGGAGATCGAGGCGTCGGGTGTGGACGGCGAGAACAGTGCACGCAGCGGTCCGCCCCAGCCGAGGTCGGTCAGCCGCGCCACCGCGCGGCCGGGCTGCACGAGCTCGTCGGCGCCGATCTTGCCCCGCACCGAGACCCCGAGCGACGACATCCCCGAGGGCCACTGGGCACGCGGGGCGATCTCGACGCCGACCTTGTCGAGCGCAGCAGCCGCACCGGACGAGTCCGAGTCGGAGACCGAGGTCGGGAACCACGCCCCGGCACAGTTGTCGCAGCGGCCGCAGGGCTCCGCGGAGGGGTCGTCGAGGTCCTGCTGCAGCAGCTGCATGCGGCAGGCCGAGGTGGACTCGTAGTCGAGCATCGACGCTGCCTCGGCAGCGCGTGCCGCAGCGACCCGCTCGTACCGCGGGGCGTCGTACTGCCACGGCTGCCCGGTGGAGACCCAGCCGCCGGTGACGCGCCGGACCGCCCCGTCGACGTCGAGCACCTTGAGCAGCAGCTCGAGTGTGGAACGCTTGATGTCGACCAGGCCCTCGAGGGCGACCGTCGACATCGCGGTGTCGGTGGACAGGGCGCCGAGCACGGCCGACGCGCGGGCCTCGGTCGGCATCGACGCGCTGGCGAAGTACTGCCAGATCTCGCGGTCCTCACGCCCGGGCAGCAGCAGCACGTCGGCGTTGTCGGTGGCACGACCCGCACGACCGATCTGCTGGTAGTAGGCGACGGGCGACGACGGAGCACCGACGTGCACGACGAACCCGAGGTCCGGCTTGTCGAACCCCATGCCGAGCGCACTCGTGGCGACCAGGGCCTTCAGTTCGTTGCCCTTGAGCTGCTGCTCGAGCTGCTCCCGCTCGTCGGTGTCGGTGCGCCCCGTGTAGGCCCGGACGGCGTACCCGTTGTCGCGGAGCAGGCGGGCGATGTCCTCGGCAGCCGAGACCGTGAGCGTGTAGATGATGCCGCTGCCGGGCAGGTCGCCGAGGTGCGCGAGCAGCCAGCCGAGCCGCTGCCGTGCGTCGGGCAGCGTCAGCACCCCGAGCCGCAGGGACGCCCGGGCGAGCGACCCGCGGATCGTGAACACCGGGTCGGCCGGGCCGGCGGTGAGCTGCTCGGCGACGTCCTCGACCACGCGCTCGTTCGCCGTCGCGGTGGTCGCCAGGACGGGGACCCCGTGGGGGAGGGACCGGATGAGTTCGGCCAACCGCCGGTAGTCCGGTCGGAAGTCGTGGCCCCAGTCCGAGATGCAGTGCGCCTCGTCGACCACGAGCATGCCCATCCGGGCGATCAGGGTCGGCATCTGCTCGTCGCGGAACTTCGGGTTGTTCAAGCGCTCGGGGGAGACGAGGAGCACGTCGACCTCGTCACGGGCGAGCGCCGCCTGAGTCTCGCCCCACTCGTGTGCGTTCGCCGAGTTGATCGACACCGCACGGACCCCCGCGCGGGCAGCCGCAGCCACCTGGTCGCGCATCAGGGCGAGCAGCGGCGAGACCAGGACGGTCGGGCCGCCACCACGGCGACGGAGCAGCAGGGTCGCGAGGAAGTACACGGCGGACTTGCCCCACCCGGTGCGCTGCACGACCAGGGCGCGCTGCCGGTGCTCGACCAGGGCGGAGATCGCCTCGAGCTGGCCGGGATGGAAGACCGCGTCGGGGCGCCCCGTGAGCGCAGCGAGCGCCTGCTGTGCCTCGGCGGCGATGTCTGCAGAAGGCGGGGCGGTGGTTTCCATACCCCCATGCTGTCAGGAGCATCCGACGAAACGGAGGCACCGCCTCCCGTCTGTGGACAACGCTGACAGGCGAGCCGCTACTGGTAGGTGACCAACGACGGCGTCGGCTGCACGTCCTGCATGGTCTGCGACGGCGTCAGCATGGGCGTGTCCTCATCGGTGAAGTTCTTCCAGCCCCAGTGCAGGCCCTCGGGCGCGCCCTGGTGCAGCGCCTTCCACGTCGCCTGCTTGTCCGGCTGCGAGCCCTGCCCGTCGACGTGCACGAGCATGTCGAGCTCCGGGTGCGTCTTGAGCGCATCACGGTCCTGGATCATCGAGAGCCGGAACTGGTGCAGCACGAGCGCCTTCGGCGGCAGCCCCTCCTTCTCGACGAGCGACGCCAGCCACGAGGACACCTCGTTCACCTCGGACGCCGACACGCTGCCGATCTGCTCGAGCGGCACCTGGTCCTCCGTCAGCCGCCACTCCGGGTCGAGCGCGAGCCAGACCCCGGGCTTCTTCAGCAGCGACTCGTACTTCTTCGCCTGCGACAGGAAGTCCGAGCGGCCCGGCTGCAGGTCGATGATCACGGGCATGTCGGCGTCGTGTGCGGCGTCGACGTAGGGCTCGAGCGTCGACACCGGCAGCTCCGTCGAGTAGTCGCCGTCCGCCCCGGCGTCACCCGCGGCGACGGTCGCGATGACCTCCATCGCGGGCGTCACGAGCTCGTCGGACTCGGCCCGGTACGGCTTCGCGACCTGCTCGGCGCGCTGGACGGTGGCCTCCGGCCCCTGTTCGCCGAGCACGCCCAGCGCCGGCGCGCCGGGAGCCCCGTAGAGCGCCACGTAGCGGTGCCCGTCGAACGGCCGCTGGCCGCCGTTCCGCAGCTGGAAGCCGCCCTCGGCCGCCCGTACCGTCCACTCCGGGTCCTGCAGCGCGTCGAACGCCGCACCGACCAGGACCGTCTGGTGCTGCCTCCGCTCGTGCAGCGCCGTCACCACGTCGGGTGCGGCAGCCGGGTCGGTCACGCCCTCCGGCATGGTCACGAGCTTCGCTCCTGCGGCCTTGGCGGTCGCCACGGCGGCAGCGTCCGCACTCGCGTCCGCCACCACCACGGTGGCCTGCCGGGAGGCCCGGTTCGACTCCGGCGCGTCGCCGCCCTCAGACGCCTTCCGCTGTTCGACGTCCGTGTCGACCGACACATCGCCCTCGGCCTGGTACCAGTCAGCCCCGAGCCGATCGAGCTCGCGGGCGACGGCAGCGCTCTTGTTCTTGGTCGTCAGCAGCACCGGGACGTGGGCGCTCGCCGCAGCCTTGGCGGCATCACGGACCCCGTCGGTGTCGCCGGCCCGGGCGACGACCGCTCCCGGAGCACTCGCGAACAGGGCCTTGCTGACGCGGACGGACCGGGCTGCGGCGTCCGAGGCATCGGCCACCGTGACGGTGTCGGCCGACGCCTTCGCCAACCTCGGGCGGCTCGTGTCCGGCCCGCTCGAGGTACACCCGGCGGCTCCGAGCAGCAGTCCGGAGACCGCGATCGCGACGAGGACACGAGGGGTGGGACGAGAACGCATCGGGCCACCCTACGAGCCACGCGGAGAGGTCCCTGGGAATCCGACGGGTGTCGTCTCGTAGAAGGGAGGCATGCCCCACCACCCCGACGACCACCCGCTCATCGGAGCCGTCCGGTCGCCCGAGGTCCACTGCATGACCCTCAACGTGCGGCGCCGCGTGCCGCGACCGTCCGCACACCCGGACGCCTGGGAGCGTCGCCGTGATGCCATCACCGCGCTCGTCACCTCCGAAGCGCCCACCGTCCTCGCCGTCCAGGAGGCCCTCCCCACGCAGGCAGACGACCTCACGGCCGGCCTCGGATCCGGTTGGGAGCCCGTCCTGGCCGGGCGCGGCGCGCGCGGCGGTGGCGAACAGGTCGGGCTCTTCCTCGACCGCTCGCGCCTCGACATCGTCGAGCGCCGCACGTGGGCTCTTTCCCGCACGCCGCACCGTCCAGGATCCCGCTCGTGGGCCACGTCCTTCCCCCGGCACGCCGTCGGAGCCGTCGTCGACGACCGCGCGACCGGCGCCCGGTTCCTGGCCATCGCGACGCACCTCGACGTCGCCTCGCCGTGGGCCCGACTGCGGTCCGCCGAACTCCTCGGCCGGATCGTGCGACAGCGCGGCCTGCCCGCCGTCGTGATGGCCGACTGGAACAGTCCGGCAGGGTCTGCACCCTGGCGAGCACTGGCGGACGCTGGTGTCGTCGACAGCTGGGGGCGGGCCTCCCGGCAGATGGGTGAGCCGTACGGGACGTACCCGCACTACGGGAGTCCACGCGTCGGAGGCCGGCGCATCGACGGCGTCCTCGTGACGCCGGACGCGACCGTCGAGCGGGTCGCCGTGTCGAACCGGCGGCCGGGCGGGGTGTGGCCCTCTGACCACGCGGCCGTGCACGCGGTCGTGCGGTGGGCGTCGTGATCGCCACGCTCGGGCCGACGTTCCTGCGGCCGAAGTTCCTGGTGGCCGACGTCGTGCGTGCCCTGACGCTCGTCAGCCTGGTCGTCGCGAGCATCGGGTGGGGCGGGACCGCGCTGCCGGTGATGGCACTGTCGTTGCTCGGGGTCGTGGTGCCGCGGATGCTCGGGCTCCGGCCCGCGTTCGACCTGGCGGTGTGCGTGCTCGTGCTCCTCGCGGGGTGGTCGAGCGTGCTCGAGTGGTACACGAGCGTGTTCCTGTGGGACAAGTTCATGCACGTCGTGCTCACCGGGCTGCTCGCCGCCGTGCTCTACGTCATCGGCGCTGACCTGCGCGCGGTGCCGGCGCCGGACGGGGAGCGGCGGGTGGTCGTCGCGGTCCTCGGACTGTGCGCGGGGCTCGCCATCGGGGCCGCGTGGGAGATGGGGGAGTGGCTCGGGCACAACTTCGTCGACTCGGCGATCTACGTCGGGTACGACGACACCATCGGGGACCTGGCGGCAGACGGGGCCGGGGGGTTGCTCGTCGGGCTCGGGTTGCCGTGGTTGGCGGCGCGGCGTGAGGTGGTGCGACCGACTCGCCGTGGCACGGAGGGGGTCTGACGTCCGCTATGCTGGACCGGTCGCTCGCGCTCCGGTCGGAAGCGGGCGAGGATCCTCCGGGATCCTGAGTTCTCCGGAACTCGCGGGCTGTGGCGCAGCTTGGTAGCGCACTTGACTGGGGGTCAAGGGGTCGCAGGTTCAAATCCTGTCAGCCCGACCGAAACGTGTCTGACACGACGACAGAAGCCCACCGAGGATCTCGGTGGGCTTCTTCGTTGTTGGGTGGCAGCTGTGCAAGGCAGTCACATGGCGCCCCTCGGATTCACGTGATCGACGCACCGCGTTCCGCGACGGGACCGGCTGGCGGACGTCCATCGGGACCTCCATCAGAGACGCGGACGGGCAGCGACGGCCACTCTCTGCGCCTCGTGCACGGCCCTACTGCGACCTGTTGGCGTACTACGGTTCGAGCGTGCCAGCATTCTCCACTGACAACATCCTCGGCAACAGGCTGGACTTCGAGATCGCCCGGGACGGGTTCGTCGGCAGGCTGCGAAACGATGCTGTGTTGCGTAACGCTGAGACGTGGCTTCGGCGCGAGGGCTACCGGGTCATAGCGATGGACGCCGGGGCCTGGAGTGACGACGAGCAGATGCTCATGGCCTTCGCGAAGGGCCTTCAGTTCCCTCGCCACTTCGGGAAGAACTTGGACGCGCTCAACGACTGCATGTCAGACGTCGCCGAGGCGGACTACGGATGGGATGCATCCGAGACTGGCCTCGTCCTGATCCTCTCCGGCTTCGACCACTTCGCTCAACGACTCCCACGGACCGCCGACTCCGTGCAGCAGATTCTTCAGAGGCAGGGACGCTACGCAGCACTCTTCGGGAATCGCCTCCTCACGATCCTGTCCTGAAGGGGATCGTCAACCAGACGGGCTGACCGCCTCGAGCGGTAGACCCCCATGGCTCGGAGCCGCCGGTACCGCACGGGCTTGGTCAGCGGCCTCTGCCGAGCGCGGACTCGATCCGGCTGATCGTCCGGCGCATCGCGTACTCGTCCTGCGCCGGCTGGTCGTCGGCCACCCACAAGTGGACTGCTCCGGGCCCCGATGTTCTGGCTGCAAGGTGGACCACGATCCCCCATCTGTACGCGACGCCGCGCGGTGTGGGCTCGCTGAACACATCGAAGCCGAGCACCTCCGAGCGGAGGGCGATCGGTGTCCCCTGCCCGTCGTTGCGCGTCGACCAGCTCGTGATGCCCGTCCGGTCGAAGCCGAGGTCGCACGGAAACCAGATGCGCAGCCTCGGGCTCCAAGCCGCGAGGTCGGCGGCCGTCGTATCTGTCGCGTGCGCGGTGACGAACGCGGTACCTGGATGGATCTCGGCCTTCTGCTGTAGGCGCGCCCGCCGGCGGTGGTTGATCTCGGTGGTGACGCAGGCGACGCCGAACCCGAACGTGATGAGGATGCCGAGACGGAGCTCGGTGGTCAGGGCTCGTCCCTCGTCGTTGCCGATCAAGACCGCGAGGACGATCGTCGCGGCGCCGAAGACGACGGTGATGGCGGCGAGGAGGATCGTCGACGGGCGCACGGCTCGACAATGCCAGAACCCGCGGTGCAGTGGAATGCTCGCACCGTCACCGTGAGCACTGCGACAGCGGAGTGCGAACCGCCCGGTTGACGATCGGCTACCGGACTGGGCTGCTATTCAGCACCGAGGCTGCTACCTGTTGGGGTCGTGAGATGTACGGCGAGTGCGGTAGCCGCTTCGCACGTGCGAATTGTTCGGACGGTGCAACCTGTCCTGGTTCCCCTCACGCTGGCAGGATGGGCCCATGGGGGATATTAAGCAGCGAACGTGGGCCATCGGAGCCGCCATCACCATCACGGTGGGATGCGCACTCAGCGGATGTGCCTCGAGCGGCAACGCCGACACTGACCGGGGCGAGGGAACGAAGACGGCGACTGCAACGCCGTCCGCACATGCCAGTATGACGGAGAGCGTGCTCTCTGAGGCGGTGCTCACCACAGCGGAACTACCGGTTGGCGGCTGGGCCGAAAAACCCAGCAGTGCCTCCGCCAGTGACGGTGCGACGTCGACCGACGCGGAGGGGCCCGGTGCATGTGGCGCCGACTTCTCCGATGAACTCGGCGAGGATCTCGAGAACACTGCACAGAGCGGTCGGGACTGGACCCGAGAGTCCACCGGTGCATACCTCAACGTCGGTACGTTCGCCGACCCAGCCGCCGCCGAGCATGTACAAGCGATCACGAATGCTGTGCGAGGGTGCCCAACCGAGGGAAGCACCTTCACCATTGACGGTGCCGAGGAAACCATCGTCACCACGGTGAAGGACCTCGGCTCCTGGGGCTCCGCCACGTACTGCGGCGGATTTGAAGCGCGCGGAGCCACAACGGTCGCGGGAACGACCTGCATGATCGCCGGGGACGGGTTCGGCGTCATGGTGGTCGTTGGTGCCGCGTTCTCGTTCGATGTCCCAAAGGACGCCGAGGTGCAGCAAATCGTTGACGCCGCGTACCGGAAGGCCGCCGCGCAGCTCGGCTGATGCGGATGGGTCCAGACCCATGCTCAGATCTGTAGCGGAAATCGCGACCTCAACCCCAACGCCACGCAGATCTCGTTGATCAGCGCTGTGGTGCTGAGGCATACCCCGTGCGACGGGGCGCTTAGGGCCTGCGGTCTTTCGCCTCCGCGCCTTCGCTTGCCGTACCTACTCGATGTGAGTGGTCAACGCTCGGTGCCATATTCGCGATACGCGGCCCTGCGCGGATGCTCCGCCACGGTGGGTCCACCAGTGCCGACGAGCGAAGCCCCCCGAACGCGGCACGCGGAACCCTCACTTTGCTCCGGTTGGTCCGACAGAATATCTACTGAGGATCCGACGCCGCTGTCGGGTCCCGATTAGCCGTGGGGATGACTGTCATGACGTCGCGTTTTTCGAAGCTTGCAGGGGGAACGGAGTGGGTGCGTTGCGCTTTCCAAGTGAACCCCTACGCCTATCTGAAGGCAAATGGCAAGGTCCAACCGGACCTCCAAACCGAGGCTGAATACAACAAGGCGATGGTGAGTGCTCTCACTGACGCTGGCATTGAAGCCATTGGGATCACGGACCACTGGTCAGTTGATACGGGCGCCGACCTTCGTACGGAGGCTGAAGCCGCGGGCCTCTTGGTCTTTCCGGGATTTGAAGCCACCAGTTCCGAGGGTGTCCATCTACTGATTCTCTTCGACCCGGCGACGACGGCAAGTGCAATCAACCGCCGATTAGGGGAGTGTGGCATTCCGGATGATTGCCACGAGTCGGTCCCATGTAAATTCTCTGCCGTCGATCTCCTAGAACGAGCGCGGCAGTGGAGTGCCGTCGTGATCGCGCCGCACGTGACTACGGGGGGAGGCCTCCTTCTCAAGTTGACCGGACAATCGGCCGTCACGGCTTGGACAAATGATCTACTGCATGCGGTGGCGCCGGGAGGGGCAAAGCCATCCCAAGGGCAGGCGGCAATTCTGGCTAACAAGGATGCCGGGTACAAGCGCCAAAATAGACTTGCAGTGTTGAGCGCAGCCGACATCAGCTCCCCGAGTGACGTTGCAAAGCCCGGATCGAGTAGCTGGGTGAAGCTCTCTAGCCGAACTGCCGGCGGGCTGGACCTGGCTTTCCGGACACCGTCGACTCGAGTGTCGCGAGAAGATCCCGATAGGCAGGATCACCCTAGGATCCTCGGGATCGAGTGGAAGGGCGGCTTTCTTGGCAATACGCGGATACGCTTCAATAATTCACTCAATGTTCTTATTGGAGGGCGAGGAACGGGTAAATCAACCGTCTTAGAAAGCATTCGCTACTGCCTCGGCGCGCGACCCACTGCGTCCAGATCTGTGACCGAACACGACTCAATGACAAAGCAAGTTCTCGGCGCCGGAACCGAGATTACGCTCGAGATCGAGGTTCGAACTCCCACGAGGGCCATTTACACAATCAGTCGCGTGTATGGGGAGGAGCCACGGGTTCGCGATGAGCAAGGAAAGACACTACATTCGACACCATTGGACGTCCTTGGAGATGTCGCTATATACGGCCAACGGGAACTTGCCGACCTCGCGCGTGATGGAGAGCAACTCACCCGTCTTCTAGCACTTTTTCTGCCCTCGGGGACGTTGGAGGAAAGTGCCACCCCAAGTGATGCCCTCAAAAAATCGCGTGAAGCAATCGTCGAACAACTCGACGTAATAGATAAACTCTCAAGTCAGACTGCGCGGTTGCCCATCATCGCTGAGCGGCTCGCCAGATTTGAGGCGGCTGGTGTTGGGGAGCGGCTCGAATCGCAAAACACCGTAAAACGAGAAGAGGACTTCTTCAACAGCGCTCGCGACGCGCTAACGGGTGCCAAAGTCAGCGTCATTCCCAAATTGCAATTGACCGCGGTTGCGCGGGAGCCGGGCTCGACTCGTGATGATCTTTTGGTTGAAGCTGAAGCCGTGATCGCTGGATTCAATGACGCCATTCGTGTGGCCGAATTAGAGCTATCGGAAGCGAAGGCATCGGCAGAAACCCAGCTTGCTGCCATTAGGTCGCGATGGTCGGGCGAAACGGGGAGTATTGTAGCGGAGCTTGACAAGGTGCTACGCGAGTTACAGCCCGACGGGATTGACGGGAACGAGTATCTCACGCTCAAGCGAGAAGAACAGGCGCTCAGCGGCTACCCCGAACAGTTGCAAGCCGCGCGCGTGACCTTGGAAAAGCTCCGAGATGAACGAACCGACCTGTTGGCCGCAGTGGCCGATGCTCGTGCTGCTCGTATTCGGAATCTGAAGGCGGCGGCAAAGAAAGTACGCCGCGCTTTGCCGGCGACGTTGCAGGCCACTCTTCATGACGGTGCGGACCGTACTCCCTTGACTGACCTCATTCGTTCGCTGGGCGGGCGCTTTGATCTGATTCGAGCTGCTATTGACACCGCGGAGACTCTCAGCGTTGCCGCCTTTGCGTCGGTATGTAGAAGCGGCGCCGATCGAATTCGGGAGGTCTACCCTAACGTGACTACTAAGCAAGCTGGCGAGTTGGCATCCGCGGGTGAGGGTGTATTCATGGAAATGGAGGAGCTGGAATTCCCACTCACGACGGACTTGCAGCTGAATGTTGGCTCGAAGGATTCGCCGATTTGGCGTAGCCTTGATCATCTCTCAACAGGGCAACGGGCCACTGCTCTTCTCCTCCTGCTTCTTAAGAGGGGGGCGGGTCCACTGCTGATTGATCAGCCCGAAGATGACCTGGATAATCGATTCATCAACGCCGATATTGTTCCTCAACTTCGCGAGAAAACTGGCAGGCAAATCATCTTCTCGAGTCACAATGCGAATATCCCTGTCCTAGGCGACGCCGACCAACTTGTAGTTCTTCAAGCGGAAGATAACGGCAGCGAAGTCATAGGAAAGATTGCCCCTGGCGGCCTCGGGTCAATTGACCACCCTGAACTGGAAGGTTGGGTGGAAGAGCTCCTTGAAGGCGGACGTGATGCATTCAACTCTCGCCGCTACATGTATGGCTTCTGAAGCCGTACGTGCCGTTCAAAACTGACATAAGAGCGCCGTATCGGCGCAAGAGCCGCTGGGTCAGGGCTTGATGGGAAACGCCCTGTCTCCGAGCGAGCGGAGACAGGGCGTTTCATCGGTTGTCGGAGTGGAACGGGCTCCGATGTTTGGGGTTTAGCCGATTCCGGGGTCGTTCCGCATGCCGAGGTTGCCGGCGGAAGCGAAGCCGTCGGTGCCTGCGTCGCCGGTCCATGTCCAGAGCGAGCCAGTGTTCGCCTGGACGGCGACGGCGAGGTGGTCGCCCTCGGTGACCGCTGATGGGCTGGTGTCCGTCTTCATGCCGACGTCGGCGGAGTGAGCGAACCCGGAGTCTCCGGGGGCTCCGCGCCACGTCCAGAGGTCTCCGGTGTTCGCTTGCGCGGCCACGGCGAGCTGCGACCCGACGAGCGTGATCGAAGGACTCGTGCCGGCCTTCATCCCGAGAGCGGTCTGGATGGCGACCCCGGAGGTGCGCGGGGTTCCGCTCCAGACCCAGAGCTTGCCGGTGTTGGCCTGCGCGGACACTGCAACGGTGGATCCGTTGACTCGCGTGATCGCCGGGCTTGTGCCGTCCTTCATGCCGAGGCCTGCGTTCGCGGCAGTGCCGGCGGTTGCGGGGGTTCCGTACCAGGTCCAGAGGCTTCCGCTGTCGGCTTGGTAGGCGACGGAGACGCCGCTACCGACGGCGGTGATGGATGGGTTGGTGCCGTCCTTCATGCCTCGGCCGGTGGACTTCGCGTAGCCCGTCGATCCTGCAGTACCCGTCCAGGTCCAGAGATCGCCGGTGTTCGCTTGGAACGCGACAGCGAAGTTCCCATCGCCGAGCGAGATGATGTCCGGGCTGGTGCCTGCTTTGACGCCGACTCCAGCAGAAGCGGCGGTGCCGGTCGTACCGGCCTTGCCCTTCCAGGTCCAGAGCGTCCCGCTGGGGTCGACGTAGGCGGCTGCGGCGTTGGAGCCGTCCCGTGCGAGTGCGGGGGAGGTGCCGTCCTGGATCTGTCGGCCGGAGTTCGCGGCGAAGCCCGGGGTGCCGGCGCTGCCGGTCCACGTCCACAGCGTGCCGGTGTTCGCACGGACCGCAACGGCGGTGCCGTTCGAGTACGACGATGGCGCGATCGCGAGCGGGCTGGTCACGTTGCTGAAGTCGACGTGCTGGTGGTTGCAGGTGTCGTCGAACTGACGGGTGATGTTCGTGAAGGACCATGTGGACCTGCATTGTGACTGACCGGCCTGCGTGCCTGACGGGACGAAGGTGTCGAGGAACGTCAGCAACTCACGTGTTCGCGAATTGGAACCCTCGACGGTCGATCCGCCGACGGATCCGAAGTCGATCGCGACACTCGGATCAACGCAGTGCAGCGAGCCCTCGTTCTGCGCGCAGGTGTACGGGTGCGTCATCGTTGGGCAGCGACGGTTGAGGTCGTTCACCCGCAACGACCCGAACTTCTTGGTCACGATGACGAGTGTCTGCAGGACACGAGTGTCGAGCTGGCAGCCCGGCGCCGGGTTACCGTTCGCGATCGGCAGGATCTCGTTCCGGTACAGGTCGTTGGTGTTCCCCGCGCCACCGGCTGTCGCGGTGAAGCTCCCTGCTGTGACGAACCCTCCGAGCTGCTTCGCGAGCGTTGCTGGGTCGGCAGAGATGTCGTCGCAGGCGGTGCCGCAAGCGCCAGCTGCTTCCGCTCGAGGCGGTGACATCGCCACGATTGAGGCGAGTGCAAGCGCCGTAATCATGACGATCAGGACGAGTGTCCGCCAGAGATTTCTCGATCTGGGCAGCACAAACGGAGTATTCACTTTTCCCCATTTCACGGACGAGTCATACCGCCCCTCGGCATGAACTTTCGTCTCGGCTGGAGATTATCGGGTTCCACCCGCTGACGCGCACCCTTGCTGCTTTCACAGAAATTCGCCGTATCGGCGTGAATGAGAAGAGCCGGTCATCACGAGGGGGCGGCTGTTTCGTAAAGGGGAGCGGGGTCAGTGCGCGGCCTCGTACGCGTCGCGGACAGTCTGGCTGATGCGGCCGCGGGAGGAGACTTCGTGGCCGTTCGCGTTCGCCCACTCGCGGATGTTCGCGAGTTCCCAAGCGCCGTCGAAACCGAACGTGACTGTGCAGCCCTTGCCGTTCGATGGTGTTGCCGGTGAGATCGTCGACGAGGTGCGTGCTGAATTTCTGCGCCAGGGGGGGGGGGGGGGGGGGGGGGGGGCGCCCTTCGCTCGGGGGAGGGGGGATCTCCACCCTGGCAAATCTGGTCCCGTAGAACGCTTCGTTGGTCGGGCAGCCTGGACCGTGACGGAACTCATTCGCCTGTACTGGGGGATCGGCGCGACGATCTTGCAGCGCCAGGGCGATGAGGAGTGGGGGAGCACGGACGAAGCTGTTGTACATGCGCCGGTTCGCGGGGGAGTGGTCGGCGGGTTCGGTTTTCCAACAGGCTTTTGGACAACTGCCCTGGGGACACATCACCGTGCTCCTCGACCGGCTCGATGACCACGAGCTCCGGGACTGGTACGCCGACCAGGCGGCTGCGCACGGGTCGTCCCGGAACATCCTCGAGCGATCAGGTTGACAGTCGCCCGGTAGAAGATCGCCCAACTGACGCCGTCGCGAGTGAGTTTGACCCAATGGACGTCTTGAGCGCAAAGGTTCTGGGCTCGATCGCGCTCGGCCTCTTCTGGCTCGGCGCTGGCGCCTGGTTGTGGCGCTTCGCGCTTCGGAAGGCGAAGCACGGCCGGTAGAGGATCCGCTGACGGGTCATCGCGGAGTGCGCTTGCGGCGATGTCCGTTTCGCTGGTCGCCGCATTGACCGTGGCTCAGTTCTGGGGGCAAGGGCGCAGGTAACGTGCACGCATGACGTCATGGTGGGATCGCACCGATCCATCGGATCGCGCGGATCTGACGAACCGCACTCCGGCCGGAATCATCGAGTCGTGGTGGAACGTCATCGCCGGTGCTGCATTGATGATCGGTCTGCCAGCAGTCGTGCTCAGCGGAGGCATCAGCTCCGCACGAATCGCATTCGCGAGTTTCGGCCTGGCCGTCATAGTGGCGCTCGAGCTCGTCTTCTTGAGGAAGCTGATCCAGCGGATCGCAGGCCAGCGAGCGCTTCGCGCGGAGCGCGACGACGATTGAGAATCAGGTCCCGATGCGTTCGCGCGTCCGTAGGTCGATCGGCGAACGGGTCGAGGGGTAGCGCTGTACGCGCTCGGAAACACCCATCATGATTGGCGACGGGAGAGAGTGACGGGGGAGTGGTGTGACCGAAGTGTCGGGCAGTGGGCCGGGAGCAAGACGACGGGTGAGCGGGGTTTCCGTCGTCCTCGCGATCGCGGCTCCGGTGGCCTTGTTGGTGGCGTTCGTGCCGTACTTCCTCGGCGGTCTCCTGGCCGGCTACGGGCAGGACGGCGGCGACGGTGGTGACGGCGGCGGTCCCGGTGGGTTCGCTGGCTACGGAATCGTCGCGATCGTGCTCGGTGTCGGGATCCCCGGGTGGGCGCTGGTTTGGGGCATCGTCGACGTGCGGCGGACTCGTGGGACACCGGGTGCAGCGCTCCTGGTCGGAGCTGTGGCGCTGGGTATCGCTCTCTGCACGATCGTCCCCGGGTCGGTGACGATCATCCGGACCTCGGTGCGGCTGCAGGCGGCGTACGAGCGGGAGAACCCGCGGTCAGAGGTGCTGGCGACGGCGAGAGCCGAGGCCCGAGCATCGGAGAGCGCGGCCTCGCCGGCGGGTCGGGCTGCGGAGCGCGACGCTCCCGCACGCCGGGCCGCGACGAAGCAGCGACTCGACGCGGTGAGCCAGGCCCTACTGGATGCGCTGGCGATCACACCGGACGACATCGTCCCGGCGGGGCAGCCATTGCCGACGGGGTCGGCCGCGGCGCGGTCTGTCCGCGTCACCCCGTCCACGGGGCAATGCGATGCGGGATACGGTCCGAAGGCGGGCGTGTTCTACCGGTGGGACCTCTTCCTCGATGATTCCGTCGACCCAGTCCGCGCCGCTGCGGCGGTCCGGGCAGCGGTCGAGGCGACCGTGCCGGGTGCTGATCTGCAGCAGCAGAAGGTCGATGCCAGCTCGGGCCGGCTGGAGTTCACGGACGACGTGTCCGGGTCTCCGGACTTGCACGGAAGCTTCACGTGGGGGGACGGCATCGGCTCGACCAGCCGGATCGTCGCCCTCGACACGGCCTGTCACTGAGCACGTTGCAGTGCGGCACCCGGACCGCGGTCAGCGCAGGTTCGGCGGTCCCTGGTGCTTCGCGATGATGACGAGCCCGTAGATGCGTGACCACACGTACGCGATGATCGCCACGCCCAGTCCCACGAGGCCGATGGCCCCGAGCGCGGCACTGTTCAGGTGAGCGGCGCCGTTGATGCCGAATGCTCCGCCGCCGACGACCGCTGCGATGAACGCGACCATCTGGATGCGGAGCTTGAACTGCACCCGTTTCTTGTGTTCCCCGACCGCGATGATGTCCGACACTGTGTCCCCCTTGGTGGCAGACCATCCGCCCCAGGGCGATGCTAACCCGCGGAGCAGCTCAGCACCGACCCATCTGACGCCGACTCTTCGGCTCGAATGGGTCGTTGCAACGGGTGGTCGTTCTGCCATGCTCATCTCATGTCCACGACGACGACGACCGATGCGCGGCACGGCGGCAGACGCCGAATCGGTCCGGTGGCGATCGACGGGCCTCGCCTGGCCGGATGGGCCGTGATGTTCGTGGTCGTGCAGGCCGTCGCGTCGGCATGGCAGGTCTCGGCGACACAGCCCGGTGTGCCAGACAGCGAGTTCGACTTCCAGTCGCATCCGACATGGTGGCTGGTTGCGATCACCGGCGCGGCCGCGGTGATCGGGTGGCAACTTTCCGAGCGGCTCGATCCGTCCGCACGGTTCGGCCCGCAAGCTGTCCTGCGATGGACCGTCAGAGTGATGGCCGCGATGACGGTGTTGGTCGTCGTCGCCCTGCCCGCCCAGATGCTGTGGGTGGTGTGGGCAGTCCACCACGGGGTGCTCGATCCGATCACGTTGCCCAACGTCGTGCGGACCGTACGACAGTTCTGATCGCTGACCGATCGTTCACCGGATCGCACCGAGCGATAGCGTCTGCTCATGCGGAACGTCGGGGGCGAGTGTGTCTGGTGGAGTGATGAGAACGGGTGGGGTGCGCTCCGTTCGGACGATGTCGCGTCTGAGGTGTTCGTGCACTTCGCGAACCTGAGCACGGGCGGGAATCACACGCTCCAGCCCGGGGATCGCGTTCGGTTCGACGTCGAGCCGTACCCACCGGGGCAGGACGGCTACTTCTTCCGCGCTCACGAGGTCACGCCGATCTGAGCCGAGCACGGACTCCGTCCGTGTGATGATGGCGCGCCGGGACACCTCTTCGTCGCTACTCCGCGATGGGAACGGCAGCTTCGCGCATCGCGGTGCGAGCGTCGGTGGTGGCCATCCAGTTGGTGAGCTCGGCGGACAGCGCTGCTGGCGCATCGAGCTGGATGAGGTGTCCTGCTTCCGGGATGAGCGTGACCGAGGCGTGCGGGATGGCGTCGTTGAGTCGACGAGCTCGGTCCGCGGGTATCCAGGTGTCCTCCGTCCCCCAGACGATGTGCACGGGCTCGGTGAGCCTGCCCAACTCCGTTTCGATCTCGGTCGTGAAGCGCTCGTCCGCTTGCGCTATCTGACGGTAGAACGCCGGCTGACCTTCCTCGTCCGACCAGGGATCGACGAGCATCCGCAGCTCGTCGACACGGAGGCCCTTGTGACTGGCGCCGCTGATGTAGGCCTCTACGGCACCTCGGTGCACCGCTGAAGGAAGTTGTTCGAAGACCCGAGCGTGCTCTTGGACGAGCTTGAAGAAGGGCGATCCCCAGGGAGCGAGCGCCACCACGTCGACGAGGCACAGCGAGGCGAATTTGGCTCCGTGGAGGAGACGCGCTCGGAGCGCGACGGCGCCGCCGAAGTCATGCGCGACGACGTGCGGCCGATCGAGTCCCCAGTGTTCGAGGAGCGCTGCGAACAGTTCGCCTTGCGTCCCGAGGTCGACAGCATGCGACGGATCCTTGGACGACGCGCCGTACCCCGGCATGTCCCAGAGGTAGACCGTGAACCGCCCGGCCATCGCGAGCGCGATCGGACGCCAGAGCCAGGATGACCACGGCGTCCCGTGCAGGAACACCAGCGCCGGCCCTGACCCGATGCGGTCCCATCGGACAGTTCTTCCACGCCAAGCAAGTTCCTGGGTCAGCTGCCGATCTTCCACCCGTCGATCGTTTCACACACTGGAATCCCACCTCGGAGCGCTTTCCCGCGGCAGGCCGACCCGGTCTGAGGAGCGACCGTTCTGATCCGCTGTTCCCGAATGCGCAGCGAGATGGTCAGCGGTCCGGTGGTCAATGCCGAACCGGCCGGTCCGTCGTCGAGATTCACGTCTCGGTGATCCAGTCGCGGAAGCCCGGGCCGACGATCTCGATTTCGCGAGCCGGCAGGAGGACGCCACCGCGGAACGCTCGCCCCATCCGGCCCGGGATCGGCAGGGGCACCGGGATCACCCCGGGGTCGGGCAGCGCCTTCGTCATCGTCCACAGCGTCGTGGTGTCGGGACCAGCGACCTCGACCTCTCGCGCGGAGCGTTCGCCGACCACGACGTCGGCGACCACCGCTGCCACGGCATCGAGTGCAACCGGAGCGATCATCATGCTCGGGACCAGGGCGATGGGTCCGACGCGCATCCGCTCGAGGTTCTGCCGGGCGAACTCGAACCACTGCGTGGAGCGCACGATCGTGAGGTGCGGGCTCACGGAACGCCCGACTGCTTCCTGCGCGGTCTTGCCGGCGAAGTAGCCGTACCCCTGCACCTCGGGACGCATGCAGTTGACGATGGAGAGCAGCACGTGGTGCGCCCCGATCGCACCGGCTGCCGTGCCGATCGCGCGGGTCGACCCCGTGAAGAACTGCGTGGCCGCTCTCCTGCTCGTCGTGAACTGTCCAGTCGTCTCGATGATCACGTCCGCACCGGCAAGCGCAGCGGTTGCGTCGTCGCGCAACACGTCGAAACCCGTCGACCGGGACAGCTGCGTGACCGAACATCCTCGTGCTTCCACCGCCCGGCTGATCGCGGCACCGGAGATCCCGCCGCCGACAACTACTACTCGCATGAGCCCACCCATCCTCTACGTCCGTAGAGAACACTACGATAGTAGAGGCCGAAGGGACAGGTATGGATCGGCGGGAACTGCTCGCAGATGCGGGAATCAGGCTCACAGCGCGCGGAGGTGTCCGCGCGCTCACACATCGCGCAGTCGACGCCGAGGCCGGGCTTGCCGCGGGGTCGACGTCGTACTACGCCCGCACGCGCCGTGAGCTGACAGCCCTCGTGGTCGCCCGCGTCACAGCGCAACTCTCCGCCGAGCTCGGCGCACTGCAGATCCCCGACGACCTCGACGACGCTGCTGTCGTGCACATCGCGGCCGCGTTCCTCGAACAACTCGCAGCACGAGCAGAAGCGCAGGCGGCTCGCCTCGCACTCCTGCTCGACCTCCGAGAGGACGAGGAACTCCGCACGCCGCTCACCGGGGCCGACCCGGTGCGCGCCCGGCTGAACGAAGCAGCTCGATCGCTCCTCGACGCGCTCCGAGTGGCTGACCCTGACCGCGCGGCGGTCGATCTCGTCGGCCTCATCGACGCGATGTTGCTGTACCGCACGGCCGCGGTTGCACCGCTCGACCCAGTCGCCGTCCTGACCGCCTACATTGCAGGTCTCCCACGAAGGGCGGACAGGACGACGGTGCCCGCGTCTCCAGACGAGCCGTGAGCCTGCTCGACGGGTCGCAGGAGGGCGAGGACATCACCGCGGCGGGTCGCAGCGAGACAGACCAATGCCCACTCGACGACGCTGTCCCTGGTGGCGACCAGCCATTGCGAGAGGGTACCGGCGATGTCGCCGACGCTGTTCTCGGTGTCCCTCGAGACCACGGGTCGGAATGGTCCGGGAATCCTGCGACTCTTCGGGACCGGCCTCAACATGGAGGGACTCGAACTCGAGCCCGATTCGCACGCGGCGAAACGGGAGATGTTCGCCGAGTTCTTCAGTCGTGAACGCCGCGCGATGGAGCGATCAGAAGGTGACCGGTGATCGCCACCGGTCGCGGGGTCTGAAGGCTGAAACTGCGGACGGGAGGCCCGGTGCCAGCTGGCACCGTCCCTCCCGGCACGGCGGTCGCCCCGCTGGCGCGGTGCGCCGGTACCGGCGCACGAAAAAAGGACAGTCGAGTGCCTGCCGTTCGATAGTCGATTCTCTATCGACCGGAGTTCGTCCTGAGCGGTGAGGACATCGCCACGACGACGGCGCCAGCGAACACGATGGCCACCGCGAACAGCGCGACGCCATCCCCAGCGACGGTCATCAGAGCGCCGCCGCTCACTGCTCCCGCAGCCGCAAGGGTTCTGTTCGCGCTGCGCATCGTGCCGTTCACCCGACCGAGGAGCGCATCGGGTGTGACGGTCTGCCGGAGGCTCATCTCGTTCGCGTTCTCGCACCCCGCCGCGAGGCCGTGGACGGCGAAGGCGGCGAACAAGACCACGACGGTCGCCGGCGGTGCTGCGACGGCGATGCCAACGGTCGCGAGCGCGATGGCCGCCCACGCGATCGGGTACGCGGCTCGAGCGGCGATGATCGTCCGGCCGGCACCGAAGCGGATGCCGAGGCGCGGCGCCGCAGTGGCGCCGAGGAGCATCGCGACGCCGCTGAGGGCGAGGATGCCCCCGTACACGGCCGCTGGGAGCGCGAGGGTGCGGAGCGCGAGTGTCGCGAACACCGTCAACCCGGCGGCGTTGGCCAGGAACCAGAGATGTGTCGACAGCGCCAGCGGTGCGAGCATCGGATGGCCGTACGTCCACCGCAGGCCTTCAGCGATGTCCCTCCGCAACCTCGTACCCGCGGGACGCGCTGGCTGCTGCTCGATGACGCGGACTCGCGCGATGAGGACGGCATCGACGAAGTAGCTGACCGCGTCGAGAGCGATCGCGAACGGCGCGGTCGCGATGCTGACCAGGACACCTCCGAGAGCCGGACCCGCCGTCTGCGCTGCCGCGTCACTCTGATCCACCCGTGCATTCGCCGCCAGGAGGAGAGAGCGAGGCACGATCCGGGGGAGGAGGGACTGCGTCGCGGCGAATCCCACAACGGACAAGATGCCGAACACGAACAAGGCCGCCGCGGTCACCCAGAGGTTCAAGAGCCCGGTCGACCAGAGCACCGGGATCGCGCCCAGGCACACGCCACGACCGACGCTCGCCCAGATCAGAAGTGGCTTGCGCCGGAACCGATCGACGTACGCGCCGATGATCAGACCGAACAACGCGTACGGCAGGAACTGGGCAGCGTTCACCAGCCCCACCTCGAGGGGGCTGGCGTGCAGAACCGTCACCACGAGAACCGGTACGGCGACCGCGCTCACTGCCGATCCGAACGACGAGACGGTCGCGGCAGACCAGTACGCGCGGAACCCGGGCACTCGACGCAGCGTGGTCACGTCGTCGCCCATGCGCCAACGCTGGCAGAGCGCAACGCTGCGAGCAAGACAGTTCGCACACCACCCGTTTCTGTCTCGGTACCCGATCGTCTATCGGAGGGGTCAGTGGTCATGGACTTCGCCGAGCCAGGTTGTTCCGGCGGTAGTACTCCTCCAAGGCCGCACGGTTCGGCAGGGACACTTTCGGCCGATCGAACTCGTCGAAGACATGCCGATACCGGGGACGGTGCTTCCTGGCGGGTCCGAGCAAGAACCGGACCATCTCGATGCGGACACGGTCGCGAGTACCGCCCAAGCTCCCAGCACGGTCGGGCTCGAAGAGACTGCGACGGAAGTAACGGACGATGCTTGCTGCCGTCGAGGCGTCCAGGAGCACCAGACCAGTCGCTCGCCGTAACCGGCCGGGGAGCCAGCGCGAGTAGTTGCCGTCGATGACCCACTGATCGCTGTTCATCGCCTCGTTGTGCATGCGCTCAAAATCGGTGTCCGGGCGCTCGACCCACTGTGTTCCGGGCAGGTGGCGGTACTGGTCGAGGTGGATCACAGGGAGCGAGCGGGCTCGGCCGATGGCTGCCGCGAGGGTTGACTTGCCGCTGTTCGATGGCCCCAGGATGCAGATCCGCTGGCCGAGGTCGTCGAGGTCCATCTGGCGAGTCTCGCAGGGGCACCCCGATGACCACCCCTCGTCCACGGTGACCGGTAGTGGCTCGGTCACCGAGGGAAGCCGCCACTCCGCATCGGTGTCACTCGGTCTGACGACGCCGGCGACGCAGTGCCAGCGTCCCGGCACCGGCCAGGAGGAGTAGTGTCGCGAGCAACGCCGGTCCAACGGGCGACTGCGCTCCGGTCGCGGCCAGCGTGCCCGTCGCCCGGGCCGTCGGTGTGCCGGTGCCCTGCGTCGCTGGTGTCACGGTCGGGGTCTGCGTGGACTCCGCAGTGGGTGTCGCGGTCGGTCCCGGCGTGGCTGCGGCGATCAGCGGGCTCTCGGTCATCGCCGTGCCGGTGAGGCAGTGCTTGAGCTCGGTCTCCTTGACCCAGTTCGACCCTGCGGCGACTGCACGGCACCCGGAGGCGAACGCGATCTCCCGCTCGTTGTAGAGCATGCGCACGAGCGGCGTGTAGGCCGCTCCGGTAGCGGGGTCGATGCCCGCTCGCGACACGACGTCCCACTGCACGTTCGCAGCCATCGGCGTCACCGCAGAACCTCGCCACGGGTTGGTGGCGTAGTCGTAGATGTCCGCGTCCGATGCCGGAGCGGCGTTGTCGGGCGCAGCAACGGTCAATCCTGGCAGACGCAACAGCGCAGCGAACGGGATGATCGTCTCGGCGTGTGCGAAGCGGAAGGTCCCGACCACGTCGCCGCCGGCGACGCGGGCGTCGATCGTGGCGAAGAAGTCGTCGAGCAGGGGCTTGGCGATCGAGTAGGTCTCGTCGTGACCGGTGAGGCTCGGGCCCTTCTCGTAGAAGTCCTCGGCGTCGAGCAAGTACGCGAACCACTCGGCATCCGCCGGTCGGCCAGCGAAGTACTGCGCGAAGTCGAACTCGTGCGGAGCGACGTTCTCCTCGTGCATGTCGGCAGCGATGATGTACAGGTTGTACAGCGCCATCGCCGCATCGACGGTGCTCTTGATCGACTTCTTCGGATCGCCGCAGGCATCGGGATCGGCCTTCGTGTCGGCGCCGGGCGCGCACGCCACCGCGCCGCCCTTCGAGCCGTCGGCGGTGTTGTACCAGATGTGTGCCTTGTCCGTGCCGATCGCGGAGATGAACTCGGGCGTGAAGATGCCGGAGAGCAGGTCCTTCGCCGCCTCGACCGATCGCGGCTTCGCCTCGATGTACTGCAAGGCCGCCGCGATCGTGCCGCCGTCACCGGTCTGTTGGGCGATGTAGTCCTCGTACGCCTGTGCGCGCTTGCGCTCGGGTGACCCCTCGGCCTTGTCGGTGCCGTCCGGGTTCTCGACCTCGTGGAAGTAGAGCAGGTCGGGGCGCGGTTCGAGCTTGACGCCCGCGGCCCCGAAGCCCCGCAAGAAGTTCTCGCCCGACTCCGTGGCGCGAGACTCACCCGAGGTCTCGGCGACGACGCGCCCGCCCGTCTTGGCCGCAGCTGCGAACAGCTGCTTGTTGCGCTGTGCGGCTCGCGCTCCGATGCCCTGGTGCTGAGCGGCGCCCTGACCGGTGAGCATGCCGTAGCCGTTCGCGACGTTCGCCGCGGTGATGGCGTCGAGGTTCGCGGAGAACTCCCTCCCGATCTCAGGAGTCAGGAACCCGTTCTCGGCCTGCGCGGTCGCGGCGAGACGGTGTAGCAGCGCGTCGTACTTGTACGCGGAGAGCCCCCGAGATCCGTGCCGGGAGACCGACTCCGTAGCGACGGGTGCGTAGCCCGTCGGTGCCGGCGAATAGGCGTCGATGTCCGACTGGCTGGGGGCGATGTAGGGCTGCTTGCTGCTGTAGAAGCTGGCGGCGTCGTCGGCGGCGTGCGCCGGTTCCGCGAGCATCAGCGAGGCGAGGGTAGCGACGGCGACGCAGGACAGTGCAGTGCGGGTGTTCATGGGCTCTCCGGTATCGGGACCCTCGGGCGGCGGTCCGACAAACAGAGTTAGCGGCAGCGGGTGAACAGCGATTGACCCGGGGGTGACCGGACGGTGCTCAGGCGTATCCGGAAGAGCTCGTTGACGGTCTGCGCTCGCTGCGTGGGGACTCGGAAGCGGCCCCGATCGAACGAACACAATGCTGCCCCTCGTGATGACTGCGCCCGTGATGGTTGGCTCCTGCTTCGATCAGACACCGCACTCGATGAGCTGTTCGTGTTGCAGGTGGAGTTGCCGTCCGCATCGCTGCGCAACGCGCGCACTGTGGGTGACGATCACGAACTTGGTGCCGGCTTGCTGCAGCTGATCGAAGAGGGCGAGCACGTCGTCTTCGGTCGTCTCGTCCAGTGCGCCGGTGGGCTCATCGGCGAGGACGACGGCGGGGCGCTTCGCGATGGCTCGAGCGATCGCGACGCGCTGCGCTTCTCCTCCCGAAAGCCGCCGTGGGCGCTTGCCAGCGAGGTGACTGATGCCGACTGCCTCGAGGGCGTCACGCGCTCGGTCTGCCGAGTCAGCACGAGCAGGGGCTCCGAGTCGGACGTTGTCGAGCACACTGCGGTCGCCGAGCAGGCTGTGGTCCTGTGTGACGATGCCGATGTGTCGGAGCCGGTGTTCCGCCATCCTGCGTGCGGTGCGCTCGAGCACGCGCCCGTCGTGCTCGTAGGTCCCCGTGAAGTCGGTGTCGAGACCGGCGAGGATCCGGAGCAGCGTGCTCTTGCCGGATCCGCTCCGCCCAGTGATCGCGACTGAGCGATCGTCCTCGCGAAGGGCGAAGTTCAGTCGGTCGAACAGCGTTCTGGTCGATCCGTCAGGCTCGGTGATCGTCTTCGAGACGTCGCGCAGCGTGATCATCGTGGGGTACCTCTTCGATGTCGGGTGGTCAGTTCGATGCGGACGGCTCGTCGGCTGAATGCGCCGTCCACCACGCACCAGAGGAGCAGGGCGGCACCCGCGCCGAATCGAGCCAGCGCACTGTCGTTGGGGAGCACCGCGCTCGTCGCGAGGAACAGCCCGATCGCGGCGGTGAACTCCGTGAGGCGGCTCGCGCGGAACAGTCGGTTCGTGCGGTCCGGACTCTTGCCGAGGAGATGGTGCACCCGCGCGACTGGCGCTCGACGGTGATGCAGGAGCCGGTTGAGGAACGCCGTGATGATGCCCACTCCCGCGGTGAGCGAGACGAGCAGCGCGGTGACGAGCACCAGGTTGTCCTGGATGAGCTGGCGGACGAGGGAGAGCTGCACGAGGTAGGTCGGTACTCCGAGCAACCTGTACGACCGGAAACCGGTGTCGTCTCCGATCGCGTCGAGTCGCGCGACGACGCCACCGAAATCGAGGCTGCGATCGACGGCGAGGTCGGCGTTGAGTACCTGGAACACCAGGCGTCCGAACAGCTCGGGATCCAGCCGGTCGAGTGCTACTCGGTCGAGTCCGGCGAGTGTCGGCGGGTAGGGCACGATGGCGGTGTCGTCGAGGTAGTGGTTGGCATCACCGCGGAAGTACATCGCACTGTTCGGTTCGAGGAAACCGACGACCTCAAGCTCCTGCTCCTGCAGGATGACCGAGCCGGTGAGTCGCTGTCCGAGCTCGTACACGCCGCGGTACTCAGCGCCCAGGAGCACCGGCATCTGGCCGGACCCCCAGTCGACGGCATCCCACTCGATCGGCTCGCCGTCCTGCACGGAGAGCCCCGCGAACTCGTACGCGGTCTCGTTGAGTTGGATTGACTTGATGTCCTGAACACTTCGCCCCGATTCGTCCTGGTACTTCCCGTTGAGTGTGTACTCGGTGCCGTAACCGACGTCGAAGCGGTCGTCGCCGCGGAAGTCCTGCACGGTGACGGGTTGGTCGTACGAGGAGATGAGGTCGAATCCGGGCTCGTCGTCGATGCGGTCGACGAACGAGGCGACTTCGTCGAGCGCGTGCTGGTCTTGCCGGATCGCTTCGAAAGCGTCCGGGTCGAGATCGTCGACCACCGTGTAGAGGTCGACGTCGGCATCAGCGGACAGTCCCTGGGCCACGGCCTGCGATGCGGACTGGGTGAACGACGCCACGTTGTACCAGCAGAGTGCGAGCAGCACGAGCAGGACGATCTTGGCGACGATGATCGGCCAGTTGGACCGGAGGTCGTTCAGCAGTTCCATCGACGGCTTCCCTGCCAGAACGAAGCGACGGACACGGCAAACACGACGCTTCCGACCGCGATGACGGCGGTGGTGACGTCGAGGTCGAGGGTGATGGTCTGCCTGACGACCGCCGCGCCCGCGAGAGCGGTCGTACAGGCGGCGGTGCCGATCACAGCGACTCTGGCGGCAGCGCTGCGAAGGGTGTTCAGCGGTCGGAACCCGGTGGTGAAGCGGACGGCGGCGGTGCGGAGTTCCCATCGTCCAGCCTGCAGACCTGCGACCACGGCGATGAGCACGACGACGAGCGCGCTGAGCGCGACCAGGACCGGCGACACGGCGTCGACGTTCGTCCTGCGGTTCGTGCCGTCGTCGATGATCTCGACGCTTCGGCCAGGGAACTGTGCGTTGTAGTGGCGGACACTGTTCGGGCCGTCCAGGAGCAGCCGCTGTGGTGACCCCGAGAACTGCGACGGATCGGCGAGGACCACATCACCGGACAGCAGACTGTCCGCCCGCACGCCAAGGCGTCCCACCACGGTGTACGTCTTGCCACCGACAGCGAGGTCGTCACCGCGGACGGCGACGTCAGCGCCGACGAGAGCTTCGCCGGGACGCCCCGACAATGAGTGCCCGTCATGCAGCGGAACATCCACCCACCGTCCCGACAGGACCGCAACGGCGCGGACCTTCTCCTCGAGGTCCACGAACACCTTCGTTCCCGGTTCGAACGCGCTCCTGGCACGCCGGAGTTCGTCGAGCGTCGCGGTCACCCACGCGCTCTGGCCAGCGCGGAGGTCGTTGCCTTCCACGGCGACGACACGTCGACGAGCGTCGAACACTCCGATCAGCACGGTCAGGAGCATGGCCAGCAAGACCAGGCCAGCTGTCACCGTGAGCTGTCGCTTCGTCACGTCGTCTCCTCACGCCGCAGCGGGTGAGAGCTGTCGGCTCGCACCCGCTGCGATGTGTCACTTGCCGTAGTAGGTCTTCGCGGTGCCGACACCGCTGCCCGGCTGGTTCGGCCGGAACGGCTTCCACACGGTCACTGCTTCGGTGACGGACTTGCCCCACTTCCGGCCGGAGTCCGCGATGATGCGGCTGCCGTGCTCGAGCCGCGCACGGGTGTAGTGCTGCACGCCTGCCCAGGTCGTCCAACCGTGCGAGCGCTTGTGCGTCGTCCCGTTGATCGTCTTCCGCTCCGCTGCACCACGGTGGTTCACCGCGAACACCGACATCCCGGTGTCTGCACCATCGATGGTCCCGGCGCTCTCGGACCACCCGCCGACGACCCCCTCTCCCTCACCCTGCGCATGCGCAGGGATCGCGCCGAGGAACACCGTCCCACCGACAACTACTGCGGCGAAGCCTGCAGCAACTCGACGAGCCTGCTGACCGATCTTGCTCATTGACTGCTCCCTCCATGAACGGTGAAGTCCAACCGGTCAGTGGTTAACATGTCAGAGGTGGAACGCTTTGTCGAGCAACGTGTTCGGTCGTGACCGAGCCCCGGATACGCGGTCGGGGATCTGCAGCGCGACCACGGTCGGACGGGAGGCCCGGTGCCAGCTCGCGCCGGGCCTCCCGTCCGTCGATGGGTTGACCTCTACTTCCACCTCCACTTGGAGCACGTCGTCGAGGTGGCCGGACTCACGCTCCGGTTGCCGCGCGCAGCTGTTGCAGGGCCACGTGCGTCGATGATCCTGGCGTGGCTCGCTAGGTGACGAGGCTCTTGTCCTCTTCCCCTGCGACGCGGAACGACTCGACCTGCAGCTCGAGCTGGCCGACCGCGGGGTGGTCGAGTTGCTGGATGCTGTGGCAGCGTTCCCGGATCTCAGGAGCGACGTCCGGTGCCGATTCGTCCTCGACGCCGGCACGATCTGACACAGAGTCGCGGCGGGGAGTCACCGTGGCGCCAGGCGTGTTCGCATCCCCGGGCCGTAGTGTGGCGGCACGCGGTCTTCGACTGCTGGAGCAGGGCACGACCGGCCACTTCTGATCACAGCATCTGGAGTGACCCCCGTGGGCGCCGACCGCGAACGAAGACTGTTGCAGACCATCATCGCGCTGGTCGGCAGTGCCACCAGCTCAGAGGACCTCACCGGCCGACTGCAGCACCTGGTGGACGAGTCGGCGGCGTTGTTCGACGTCCACGCTGCCGGGCTGATGCTGTTCGGCTCGGATCACCGGTTGCAGATCACCGCCTCGGTGGGACACCACAGCGGACTGCTCGAGCTCCTGCAGCTCGAAGTCGGCGACGGGCCCTGTCTCGAGGCAGCGCGGACGGGGAGCGTGGTCTCGATCCCCGACGTCCGAGTGGCCGAGCCGCGATGGCCGCACTTCTGCCGGGCCGCGGCTGACGCCGGGTACACAGCCGTCCACTCGATCCCGCTGCGGCTCCGGACCACCGTCATCGGATCGCTCAACCTGTTCGGCGAGTCCGCCGGCGCGTTCGACGAGGACGACCTCATCGCTGCGCGGGCACTGGCCGACATCGCAGCGGTCTCGCTCATGCAGCAGCGCACCATCGACGACGCGGTGACGACGCAGGGGCAACTGCAAGCAGCACTCGACAGCCGTACCGTCATCGAGCAGGCGAAGGGGTGGATCGCGAACCGGAACGGGGTGGACACCGCGACCGCGTTCTCCCTGCTGCGCGACCACGCGCGGCGGAACCAGCTCCCGCTCGCCGAGGTCGCCCTCGCCGTCCTCGCCGGACGGACCACCCTCGGCTAGTCCCCGCCCCCTCGCAACGCTGCGCCGGTACGTGTTCCAGACGGACAGGAGGCCCGGTGCCAGCTGACACCGTCCCTCCCGTCACGGCCGTCGCCCCGCTGGCGCGGTGCGCTGGTACCGGCGGGTGGGGCCCACCTCCCGTCACGGCCGTCGCCCCGCTGGCGCGGTGCGCTGGTACCGGCGGGTGGGGCCCACCTCCCGTCACGGCCGTCGCCCCGCTGGCGCGATGCGCCGCTCAGCCAGACTCAGCCACGCGCCCGGCGTCGCCGCTTCCGCTCGTTTCCGCTTCGGTCACCCGGAGCGCCGTCCTGTGGATCACGACGTTGCTGCGGTCGAAGCGGCCACGGCCACGGACGTTTCCGGCACCGCCCCACCCCAGCCGTTGAACCCACCGAACACGACCCGCACCGGGACGGCCTGCGCCCGGTCGGTCACGTACCGGTACACGCCGCCGGGGCGTCCGAGCCACAGCACACGCGCCGGCGTCGCGGTCGTCGCCACTGTCCGGAGCTCGACCACGTACTGCCCGGAGGGGATCTGGAACTGCGCCGTCTGCTCGCTGTCGAGCAGCGTCGAGAACCGGGTCGAGAACGACGCACCGGTCGTCGCGTTCGTCACCGTGACGCGCGCGCCACTGAGCAGCGGCGACGGGGTGCGGGACGCCGTGTCGGCGTAGACGACCAGGTCGTAGTCGCTGTGCGCGTAGTGCTGCGACAACGTCACCTGCGACGCCGGGAGGGTCCCGCGCTGCTGGTAGACCCGGGTCTTCCAGACGGCGGGCGACGCCGTGCCGCTGGCGTACGCCTCGATGCGGTACTTCCCGGTGCTCAACCCGACGAACCGGTACTGGCCCGCGCTGTCCGAGGTCGTTCGGAACACCTGCGAGGTGTCCTCGTTCCAGGCGTACATCAAGCGTCCAGCAGCGGGACCCGAGGGGCCGACCACCCCGCCCTGCACGGTGGCGCCGATCACGAGCGGCACGGTGACCGCGACCGTCGTGCCGCCGCGGACCACGATGGCCGAGCGGAGTCCGGGGGCGTAGGTCTGCGTTCCGCGCGGCGGGAGTTGCCGTGTGGTGACCGTCACGGTGTCCGGGGCGGGGATGCCGGTGAACGTCGCGGTGCCGTCGGCATCGGTGGTGGCGGTCCCGACGACGGCGTCGATGCCGATCGCAGCCAGTTCGACGTCGGCCAACCTGATCGGGGTGCCGTCCGGCGTCGCGAGCTGCACAGCGATCGTCCCCGACCCGGCCGCGGCCGCTGGCGGCGCCAGGCCGACCATCGCTGCTGCGGCAAGCGCCACGACCAGTGTCGTTCCCGTCATCAGTCGCATCGCGTTCCCCGCCCACCAGTCGTACCTTGCGGGGGACTGTACGCGTCGTGCGAGTGGTGGGGAAGGACGGCGTCCCGGTTGCGCACCAGGAACGTCGGCGTTCAGTACCTCGTTTCCGCGGCTTCTTGCACAGTGCGGTGCGCGCTCCGGAGCGTCGCGTGCACTACTGTCGTCGGCAGAGGGAAAAAATCCCGCGCTGCTCCGGCAGACGGGACCGCACACGCGTCTCACGGGAGTCGTCACTTCTTCATCGAAGGAGTGTGCCCGTGTCCGACACCATCATCCGTCCTCCGTTCGACCCCGAACTCGCGACCTTCCTGGCGGCGCTCGAGGCCCGCGGTCCGTTCACCCTCACCGCTGAGATGTTGCCCCGCATGCGGCAGCTCGATGTGCCCGAGGACGTGGTCGACGAGCGCCTGCGTTCCCGCGGGTACCAGCGGCGGAACGTCACGGTTCCGGGGTACCACGGCGATCCCATCGACCTCGCGATCATCGACCGCGTCGAGCGCACCGGTGCGACCGGTGCGACCGCGGCCGTCTACTCGATCCACGGCGGCGGCATGATGTTCGGCCACCACCTCGGGAACCTCGAATCGTTCGACGACTGGCTGCTCGACCACGACGTGGTCCTCGTCAGCGTCGACTACCGCCTCGCACCCGAGTACCCCGATCCGTACCCGGTGGAGGACTGCTACGCCGGTCTCGTCTGGGTGGCGGCGCACGCCGACGAGCTCGGCATCGACCCGGCACGGATCGTCATCGCGGGGCAGAGCGCCGGCGGTGGACTCGCCGTGGGGACGGCCCTGCTCGCCCGTGACCGGCAGGGTCCCGACCTGATGGCGCAGATCCTGGTGTCACCCATGCTCGACGACCGTGACGACACCGTCTCGACCCAGCAGATCGACGGCGTCGGGGTCGCCGACCGCCAGATGAACCGTTTCGCGTGGGACGCGTACCTCGGACCACGCCGCGCCACCCCTGACGTCTCGGAGTACGCCGCTCCGGCTCGTGCTGCAGACCTGTCGGCGCTGCCGCGCACCTACATCGACTGCGGCAGTGCTGAGGTCTTCCGCGACGAGGACGTCGCCTTCGCGAGCCGCCTCTGGGCAGCGGGGGTCGACGCGGAGCTCCACGTCTGGCCCGGTGCCTTCCACGGGTTCACGAGCATGGTGCCCGACGCCGCCATCTCGAGGACCGCGACCGCGGCCCTCGCGGACTGGACCCGACGACTGCTCGGCGATCCTTCGCCGATCGAACGCGCAGCCGGGCGCCAGGACGGATCTCTGGACGGCGTGTCTCGGTAGACGTCCCCACGAGCGGGACAGGAGGCCCGGTGCTACCTGGCACCGGGCCTCCCGTCCCGGCCGGTGTCACCAGGCGATCAGCGGACGAGCCGGACGGTCGTCCCGATCGGGCCGAAGCTCGACGTCGCGCCGTCGGCGACGAAGCCGTTCCGGCGGTAGAACGAGTGCGCTCGCGGGTTGTCGGCCGCGACCCAGAGCGAAGCCGGACGGCCCTCGAGGACGGCGTCCAGGAGTGCCTGGCCAGCACCGCTCCCGTGAGCGCACGCCAGCACGTAGAGCATGCTGAGCTCTTCCGGCCGGACCGCATCGGGTTCGGTCACGACGTGTGCCGCGGCGAAGCCGATGATCCCGATCTCGCCCTCGGCGATCAGGGTCGCGAAGGTCTCGTGTTCCAGGTTCGATCGCCACATCGTGATCCGTCGCTCGACGTCGAACCACGGGTTGGTGGCCGGGTCGTCCACGAACCGGCCGTACGTCTCACGCCAGGACGTGGTGTGGACGTGGGCGATGGACTCCGCGTCGTCAACGGTCGCGTGCCGGATCATCATGACGCCGGCCTCACTCCGCACTCCGCAGGTCCTGCACATCCCCGTCGGAGCACTCCGAGACTCCGGTGATGCTGTACCGCTGCGGGTACGCGTTGAATCCGATGGAGGTGACGGGCCCGTCCGCGCCCCGGATGCCGGTGAGCGGGTCTGAACCGCCGCTCTCGAACCGCTTCGTCGTGATCCCCTTGGACTTCCAAAGCTCCTCGACCGTACGGATGTCGGCCGCAGGATCGGTGCCGTCGGTGCGGCTCCGCTCCAGGACGTACACAAAACGGGCGCCGTCCCCACCGCCCGACTGGGTGCACACCTCGGCAGCGGGGCCGCGGTACACCGTCCACTCGCCGCCGACGGCGTCGGTCGACTCCTTGACGGCGTCGACGATCGACTTCTTCGCCTCGGACGGGTCCACTGCGTTGCCTCCAGGGGCGTTGCTGCAACCGGACACGAGGAGCGCCGCAGTCAGCATGACGCCGACACCGATGCTGGGGCGGGCGACGCCTCGGAGTCCCGGCCGCCGGAGGAAGTCCGACGGGGCGGCTGCTCGGGTGCGTTCGTCGTGGCGGACCTGCCAGGCGTGTAGGTCGCCCTGCTGCATTCGTTCGATCGGAGCGGCGGCGCGCGGAGCGCCGCCTTGGACACGCAGAGTTGAAGCAGCGTTGGACACTGCCTGCGCGAGCAGATCGGCTGCCGCGTCGTCGTACTGGACTTCCCCCACGGTGTTCCCCCTTGCGCCTGGTCCCCGGCGCCCCACCACGACTGTAGCGACCGGGCGCGTAGCGCGCACCACGGAACCGAGCCGCCCCTGTTCACCAACCGGACTCCCGCACATGGCAGGGTGGTCCGGGGCATAGTCGCCCGCAGCCCAGCCAGCCGCGAGCGGAGCACGATGCCACCACCCGACCTGATGGTCGTCACGGACCTCGACGGGACGTTCCTCGACCACCACGACTACTCGTTCGACGCTGCCCTGCCGATGCTCGAGCGGCTGCGCGCGGACGGTGTGCCGGTGGTGTTCTGCAGCAGCAAGACCCGGGCCGAGATCACCGCCCTGCAGCGGCGGACCGGTCTGGACGGGCAGGCGTTCGTCGCGGAGAACGGCGCGATCGTCGTGGGACCCGACGGCAACGGGATCGCCGACGCCGGCGCCGGAGCGGCGGGCGCCGATCTCGCGCGTCTCCGCGCAGCCCTCGACCGCACCCGTGCGGACCTGGACCTGCACTTCGCGACCTTCGGCGGTGTGACCGACGAGGTCGTCGCCGCCTGGACCGGCCTCGACCTCGATGCAGCCGGTGATGCCCGGCGGCGCGAAGCCTCCGAGGTCCTGCTCTGGCACGCCGAGGACGACGACCGGGCGGACGCGTTCCGCACGGCGCTCGCCGCAGCCGGCCTCGAGCTCGTCCGCGGTGGCCGCTTCTGGCACGTGCTGCCGGCCGGGCGCGACAAGGGCACCGCGGTCCGCCTGCTCGTCGCCGACCACACACGCCGCACCGGCACCGTCCCGCGCACCATCGGGCTCGGCGACGGCCCGAACGACACCGCGCTGCTCGACGCCGTCGACCTGGCGGTCGTCGTGCGCGGCCACGGCCCGGCACCCGGGCCGCTCGCCGACGACCGCCCCGAGCGTGTCCACCGCACGACCGCCCCCGGCCCGCAGGGCTGGGCCGAGGGCCTCACCCGATTCACCACCCCGTCCGTCAGGAGCCACCGATGAGCGACTTCCACCAGAACGGCGTCATCACGACGTTCCACGACCTCGGCCGCCGCAGCACCGCGAGCATCGAGGAGGACCTGCGAGGGTTCGCCGAGAAGCGGCCGATGAGCCTGATCCTGCCGGCGCTGTACTCGGAGCTCGAGCGTCCGGCGCTGTCGCGGATCGTCGACGAGCTGGCCGAGGCCGACTGGCTCAGCGAGATCGTGATCGGCCTGGACCGCGCCGACCGCTCGCAGTTCGAGCACGCGCGGGAGTTCTTCGCTCGGCTGCCGCAGCGGCACCGCATCCTGTGGAACGACGGGCCGCGCCTGCGGGAACTCGACGCCGAGCTGGAGCGCGAGGGGCTGGCACCGGGGGAGCCGGGCAAGGGCCGGAACGTCTGGTACTGCACCGGTTACGCGCTCGCGTCGGAGCGGGCGGAGTGCATCGCGCTGCACGACTGCGACATCACCACGTACGAGCGGGGCATGCTCGCGCGGCTGTTCTACCCGGTGGCGAACCCGGCGTTCGACTACGAGTTCTCGAAGGGCTTCTACGCCCGCGTCGCGGACGGCCGGATCAACGGTCGCGTGGGGCGGCTGCTCGTCGGCCCGCTGCTCCGGTCGCTCCGCCAGGTCTACGGGGAGTCCGAGTACCTGGAGTACCTCAGCAGCTTCCGCTACCCGCTGTCCGGCGAGTTCGCGATGCGCGCGCACGTGCTGAACGGGTTGAAGATCCCGGGGGACTGGGGCCTCGAGATCGGCATGCTGTCCGAGGTCTACCGCGACTACGCCACGCGGCAGGTGTGCCAGGTGGAGATCGCCGACGCGTACGACCACAAGCACCAGCCCCTCGCCGAGGCCGACGGCACCGGCGGACTCGCACGGATGGGCAACGACATCGTGCAGTCGCTGCTGCGGAAGCTCGCGACGATGGGCGTGCCGCTCACCTCGGACTCGTTCCGAGTGCTCAAGGCGACGTACTACCGGAACGCCTTGGACATCGTCGAGGTCTACCGGCACGAAGCGGAGATGAGCGGCCTCGGCTTCGACCAGCACGCCGAGGAAGCGGCGGTCGAGCTCTTCACCAAGGCGATCCTCGACGCCGGCGGCGCCTTCAGCGCGCGCCCGGACGACAAGCCGTTCATCCCGAGCTGGAGCCGGGTGCGCTCGGCCGTGCCGGACGTGCTCGACCGGTTGCGGGATGCGGTGGAGGCGGACCAGCAGGACTGATCACGCGCCCTGGGCGCGACCCCGAGGCGGACGGGAGGCACGGCGAGAGCTGGCCATGTGCCTCCCGTCCGGTGGTCTGGCGCCGCTCTCAGGCCGCGGGGCGCGGCGCCCAGCCGAGTTGCGGTCCCAGGTGCTCCGCGATGTCCGTGGTGATCTGCGCGTAGTCGTCCGGCTCGAACGAGAACGGCAGCGCGAAGGCGACCTCGGTGACCGCCTGGTAGCCGGCGTCGGCGCGCAACCGGTCCGCGATCTCGGCCGAGGTCCCCACGAGGTCGGCGGCGAAGAGCATCCCGGCGGGCCCCATCGGCTTGCCCACGCGCCCCGAGCGGCTGTCGACGTAGGCGCGGTAGCGGGCCTCTTGCTCGCGGGTCGCCGTGTCGGTCGGGATGACGACCAGCCCCTGCGAGACGCGCGCAGCGCTGCGGTCAGGGTGGACGTCCAGGTAGGCGTCGATCTGGGCCCGCTGGTTGGTGGCGAAGTCCGTGCCGTTCTCGCTGCGGGTGACGCTCGACGTCAGCAGGTGGAAGCCGTTCTCGCCGGCCCAGACCGCCGACTTCGTGCTGCCGGTGCCGTACCAGATGCGGTCGGACAGGCCAGCGCTGTGGGGCTGGACGGTGCTCGCGAACTCCTCGATCCCGCGGCGTTCGACGGTGCCGGTTCCGGTCCCGGTTCCGGTCACCGCTTCTCCGCGCACGAGGTCACGGAAGCGCAGGAGTCGGTCGTTGCCGAGGTCCTCGTGCTCGGCGGTGTCGGGGTAGAGCGCCTCGCGGTACAGGTCGAAGTTCATCGGGGTGCCGACCGAGAAGCCGGGGTTCAGCCGCCCACCCAGCAGCACGTCGACGGTGCCGAGGTCCTCGGCGAGCCGGAACGGGTTCTCGGCGCCGATCGGCGTGACGGCGGTGCCGAGGTCGATCCGCGAGGTCCGTTGCGACGCGGCGGCCATCACCGCGACGGGGGAGGAGATGCCGTGCTGCAGGTGCCGGTGGCGCAGCCACGCGCTGTCGAAGCCGAGCGCCTCCGCGCGCTCGATGACCCGGAGCGTGTCCTCGTGGCCCTGCGATGGCCGGCCGGGGTCGAACGACCCGATCGTCAGGAAGCCGAGCCGTTCCAGGGGAGTTCCGTCGAGGGGCATGGGTCGATCGTGCCAGACCATCGGGTGGCGCGGGGGTCCGGCTGGCAGGGTGGATCCGTGCACATCACCCTGGATTCTGCGACCGACATCGTCATCTCCGGCATCCGCTTCCCGGAGGGCAACCGCTGGCACGACGGGCGGCTCTGGTACTCGGACATGCACACCGGCGAGGTCTTCTCGGTGGACCCCGGCTCGACCGACGGTCCCCGACTCGAGGCCACGGTCGACGGGCAGTCGTCGGGGCTCGGGTGGCTCGCCGACGGCCGGCTCATCGTCAGTTCGATGGAGTCCCGCACGGTCGTCGCCGTCGACGACCGTGGAGAGGCGTCGGTGTTCGCTGACCTGTCCGTCCAGGAGTCGTCGCTCCTGAACGACCTGGTCGTCGACGAGGCGACCGGTCGGACCTACATCGGGGCCTTCGGCTACGACCTCTACGGCGGCGAGGAGCTCCGCCCCGGACCGCTGTACGTGATCGAGCAGGACGGCTCGTTCCGTCTCGCCGCCGAGGGGCTGGTGTTCCCGAACAGCGCGAACGTCCTGCCCGGCACCCGGACCCTGGTGGTGAGTGAGACGTGGGGCGGCCGGCTCACCGCGTTCGACATCGAGCCCGATGGTTCGCTGACCGGACGGCGCGAGTGGGCAGCGCTGCCCGGGGGCGTGACGCCGGACGGCAGCACGGTCGACCGCGACGGCGCCGTCTGGGTCTGCTCCGTCGACACGGGCGAGTTCCTCCGGGTCCTCGAGGGCGGCGAGGTCACGGACCGGATCGACGCACCCGGGCTGTGCGCGATCGACTGCGCGCTCGGGGGCGAGGACGGCCGCACGCTCTACCTGGCGACGGCGGACAGCTGCGACCCGGCGACGACGGCGCAGACGCGTGCGGGGCGGATCAGCGCGGTGCGGGTGGCCGTGCCGGGCTGGTGAGCGCGCTCGAGGTTCCAAAATCCGGGCATCTCACGCGCCGCGGAGCCTGCCCGTGGAACCTCGGCGACGTCCACGCGGCATGTCATGGAACCTCGGGGAGGTGCCCCGGGCGTGGCTGGTGCGAGCGTGCGGCGCGGGTGGTCCGCCAAGTCGTCACGAGGGCCGCGATCCCCATCGCGATGCCGACCACGCCGGAGCCGAGGCACAGTGGCATCACGAGCCCGAGGCCGATGTTGGCACCCCCACCCTCCGGTCCGTAGTAGACGTCGAACATCAGCGCGCCGACGCCGAGGAACCCGACGGCCAGCAGCAGCGTGCTGATCAGGTGGAACGTGCGCGCGGTGGTCATGATCTGGCCCTTCGTCGACGTGGTCGACGAATCCTCGCACGACGCCGCATCGACGTATTCCTGTCCCGGCATCTGACGGCGGTAGTGGGCGTGCGTAGAGTGCAATGGTGAGCATCAGACAACTCGACGCCATCGGGTGGGCGCAGCTCCTCGGCACCCCTGCTGTGTTCGTGGGGCTGTGGCTCATGCTGGTCGGCCTCCACTTCCCGGAGATGTCCCAGACGGTCGTCCTCGTCGTCGTGGCCGTCCTCGCCGCAGGTGGCTTCGCGCTCATCCTGGGCAGCTGGTCGCGCTTCGGCGGCTACGGCTCGTACCGGGCGATGAACCGGTGGCTGCGCGGTGGAGCCGACCCGACCGGTGTCCCGGTCGTGATCCGGAGGCGCTTCCTGCGCCGCCAGACGTCGCAGGGCGCGGTCACCGGGTGGGTCTGGATCAGCCTGGGCATCCTGTGGGCCGCGCTCGCCGTGCCGGAGGTCTTGCAGGGAGACCCGGCGGGCATCGGGCGCGGGGTCGTGGCAGCGTTGTGGGCCGTCATCGGCATCGTCCGCGTGGTCTTCATGCGCAAGTGGGGAGCTCGCGTGGACGAGCTGGTACGCGAGACCGAAGCGCAGATGGCCGATCCCGGTGCAACACCGCACCTCGACCTGTTCCGGTGAGCATGCCTCCCGAGCCCGCACTCGTCCCCGAGCCCGCACTCGTCCCCGAACTCCTCGTCGCCGACCTGGACCGGAGCCTCGTGTTCTGGTGCGGCCGGTGCGGCTTCGAGATCCGCTACTCGCGGCCCGAGGAGCGCTTCGCGTACGTCGCCCTCGGCCCCGCCCACATCATGTTCGAACAAGCCGGGGTCGGTCGGAACTGGATCACCGGTCCGCTCGAGCGCCCGCTCGGCCGAGGCGTGAACTTCCAGGTCACCGTGCCCGACAGCCGCGCACTGGCCGCCACCCTGCTCCGTGCCGGGATCGAACTCTTCATGCAGCCCGAGACGAAGTGGTACGACGTCGGGAGCGAGCAGGCCGGCGTGGACCAGTTCCTCGTGCAGGACCCGGACGGGTACCTGGTGCGGTTCCAATCCTCGGCGGGACGACGCCCAGTGGCCGACTGAACTCGTACAATCGGCCGTGCCTTCCATCCAGATCGAGAGCCCTCGCAGCGACGACGTCCTCAGCCTGCTCCGCCAGGGGGACGCCTTCGCCCTGGCTCTGTACCCGGCCGAGAACTACCACGGCCTGGACGTCGACGCTCTGGAGTCCGACGGGGTCTCGTTGTTCGTCGCTCGCGTCGGTGACGTGGCCGTCGGTACGGCGGCACTGGTCGATCGGCGCGACGGATCCGGCGAGGTCAAGCGCATGTTCGTCACCGACGAGGCTCGAGGACTCGGCGTCGGCCGTGCCCTGCTCCAGGCGCTCGAAGCGCATGCGCTGGCCGGGGGCATCTCGACGATGCAACTGGAGACGGGCTTGCCGCAGGTCGCGGCGATCGCCCTGTACGAGAAGCTCGGGTACCGGCAGATCCCGCGGTTCGGGCCGTACGCCGACGACCCGACGAGCTACTGCATGGAGAAGCACCTCTGACTCGGTCGTCATCCGTCCGTCGGGCGCGACGCGCTCTCCGCAGCCGGCGCGTCATCGAGGCTCGCGTCGACCGCGGGGTCGGGTGCCACCGTCTGCGTCCGGATCGGGAAGTCGTCGACGGCCGTCGTGGCGGAGTGTGGCACCTGCCCGCCGCGCACGCGCTTCTTGACGGCTGCCCAAGGCCGACCGAAGGCCGACCGCGGTGCGCGCTCCGACGGCCCTTCGACCTCGAGCCCGTAGTAGGCGCCGACGTGTTCGAGCAGGACCTCGCGCTCGGCCTTGTCGTACGCCCGCCGCTCGCGGGTGAAGGCGATGATCGTCGACCAGCAGGTGAGCAGCAGCACGACGCTGAAGGGCAACGCCGTGGTGATGGCCGCGGTCTTCAGGGCGTCCAGTCCGCCGCTCAGCAGCAGTGCGACGGCGAGCAGGGCGGAGACGAACGCGAAGAACACCCGCAGCCAGTTCTTCGGCTCGATGTCGCCGCCGGACGCGATCATCGCCATGACCAGGGCGCCGGAGTCCGACGAGGTGACGAAGAACACGCCGATGAGCAGGATCGCGCCGAACACCAGGACGGTGCCGGCGGGCAGGTCACCGAGCAACGTGAAGAGCGAGCCCTCGACGTCGACGGAACCGTCCGCGCCGACCAGGCCGCCGGAGCCGTCGGTCTCGCGGTGGATCGCCGCTCCGCCGAGGACCGCGAACCACAGGAACGTGAGCACGGTCGGCACGAGCAGGACACCGAAGACGAACTGGCGGACCGTGCGGCCCTTCGAGATGCGCGCGATGAAGACACCGACGAACGGCGCCCACGACATCCACCAGCCCCAGTAGAAGGTGGTCCAGGCGCCCTGCCAGGCCTCACCCTCGGCACCCTGCTGCGCGGTGACGTTGAAGGACAGACCGACGACGTTCTGCAGGTACGAACCGATCGACTGCACGAAGTCGCGGAGCAGGAACTGGGTCGGGCCGACGATGAGCACGAACAGCAGCAGCGCGGCGGCGAGCAGCAGGTTGAAGTTCGACAGGATCTTCATGCCCTTCGCCACCCCGGTGACGAGCGAGACGATGGTGACGGCGGTGATCGCGGCGATGATGACGATCTGGCTGACGATGCCGCTGTCGGCGATGCCCGCGTTCTCGAGCCCGGCGCCGATCTGGATCACCCCGAGGCCGAGCGAGGTCGCGACGCCGAAGACCGTGCCGACCAGGGCGAGGACGTCGATGAGGTTGCCCCACCCGCCGCGCACACGGTTGCCGAGCAGCGGCTCGAGCGCCCAGCGGATCGACACCGGACGCCCTCGGCGGTGGATGGCGTACGCGAGCGCGAGCCCGAGCACCACGTAGATCGCCCAGGCGTGGAGTCCCCAGTGCAGGAACGTCTGGGTGAGGGCCTGCTGCGCGAGCTCGCTCTCGGTGCCGGTGACGCCGGGGCGCGGTGAGGCGAAGTGACTGAGGGGCTCGGAGACGCCGTAGAAGACGAGGCCGATGCCCATGCCGGCGGCGAAGAGCAACGAGAACCACGAGCCCGTCGTGAACTCCGGTTCGTCCTGGTCCTTGCCGAGCTTGATGTCGCCGAACTTGCTGAAGCCGACGAACACCGAGAAGCCGACGAAGAACGCCGCGATGAGCACGTAGTACCAGCTGAAGTTCCGGACGATGCCGTCCTGCAGGCCGACGAACATCGCCTCGGCACTCGACGGCGAGACCAGCGTGAACGCCACGAACCCGAGCACGAGGACGGCGGCGGGCCAGAACACCCACCGCCGGACCTCCGAGGTCGTCGTTCCTGGGCTGGGCGGGGGAGCGGAGGTGGTGCTTGGCATGCATTCCATGGTGCCCGGCGGCGGCTCTGTGCGTTCGCTCAGGCGTGTCGCACCGGATGGCGGCGTGCGCGCGGTGCGCGCGGTGGTGGCGTCGGCCGCGATCGGACGGGAGGCGCGGGGCGGGGTCGACCCGCGCCTCCCGTCCGCTTTGTGGTCGCGTTCACCCCGTCAGGTGCGATTACAACGTTGACTTCTGTTTTACAGCGCTGTAAACAGGACGTGCGCGACGACGCGCACGAGGGAGTTGCCCGATGGTGGGAAGCAGGACCGGAACGATCGGCGCGGCCGTGAGCCGGCGGGGGTTTCTCGCCGGAGCCGCTGGCGGGATTGCGCTCGGCACGATGGCGCTCGCGGGGTGCGCAGCACCGCGCGCAGCCGCAGGGGGTGCGACGACGCTGCGCTTCTACGAGCAGAAGCAGGAGGTCATCGCCTACTTCGACGCGCTCCTGCGGCGCTTCGAGAAGGGGCACTCCGGGCTGTCCGTGGTGCACGACAGCACGACGGCCATCGCGCCGCAGTTCGTCCGCGGTGAGCCGGCCGACGTCGGCTGCTTCAACGACAACCTGGAACTCGCGCGCTACATCTCCCGCGGCGTGCTCAGCGACCTCGGAGACCTGCCGTCGGCGGCACGGGTCCGACCGGACATCGACACCCTGACGAACCAGTACGCGAAGTTCGAGGACCGCACGAGCGTGCTGCCGTACTCGCTCGCCGCCGCCGGGGTCATCTACAACAAGCGGATCTTCGCCGACCACGACCTGCCCGTACCGACGACGTGGGACGAGTTCGTCGAGGTGTGCCGGACACTCCGGAAGGCCGACATCACCCCGATCTACGCGACGGACCGCGACACCTGGACGCTGTGGCAGGGGCTGTTCGACTACTCCGTGGGCAGCCTGGTCGACACCGGGTCGTTCTTCACGAAGATGAAGGCACTCGGCACCGACGTCGGCCCGGACTCCGCGGTGTCGTTCGAGAAGGACTTCGCGGTGCCGATGGAGCGTGCGAAGACCATCTCGACGTTCTTCAACCCCGACCACGCCACCCGTGCCTACGCCGACGGGAACCTGGCGTTCGGCAAGGGCGAGGCCGCGATGTACCTGCAGGGGCCGTGGGCGCTCGGACAGATCGCGCTGGTCGACGAGGACCTCGAGGTCGGGACGTTCGCGCTGCCGGTGTCGAACGATCCCGGCGACCGGCAGGCGCGGGTGAACATCGACCTCGGCCTGTGGATCCCGACCGCGTCGCAGCACCCGGACGAGGCGAAGGAGCTCGTCGAGTTCCTCATGCAGCCCGAGGTCATCGACGCGTACAACCGCGACAACCTGGCGTACTCGCCGACCAAGGACGCGCCACCGCAGCAGGACGAGCGACTCGCCGGGCTGCAGCAGTACGTCGACGACGCCGCGTTCTACCAGGGCGCCGGCACCTTCATCCCCACCTCGATCCCGCTCGGCAACTACCTGCAGTCGGCGATCCGGAGCGGGGACTTCACCTCGATGCTGCAGCGGCTCGACTCGGACTGGCGGCGTCTCGCCGGCCGTTCGGCGACGGTCTGAGCCGGACCAGGACTCCAGGAGCCACCATGACCATGCAGACCCCGCTCTCCCGCGACACCGACCCGGCGACGTCCGTCGCCCGTTCGCGTCGCCCGGGTTCCCTCCGTCGGACCGAGGGCATGTACTACCTGTTCCTCGTGCCCGCCCTCATCGCGTTCACGGCCTTCGTCGTCGCACCCGCCTGCGTCGGCATCTTCTACAGCTTCACCGACTACCTCGGCTTCGGGCGGTGGGACTTCCTCGGGCTCGAGAACTACCGCGCGCTCGTGTCCGACCCGGCGATCCTCGCCTCGTACGGCTTCACCCTCGGGTTCGCCGTCGTCACCGTGATCGTCACGCAGGTCATCGCGCTGGCACTGGCGATCGCGCTGGCGAAGAAGATCCGGTTCGCCGCCGGACTCCGGTCGATCTTCGTGATCCCGATGGTGATCTCCGGGATCATCGTCGCCTACGTGTTCAACTTCCTGTTCTCGAACACCGTGCCGGCACTGGCCACGAGCGTCGGGTTCGGACCGCTGGAGCAGAGCATCCTCGGCGACCCGAACCTGGCCTGGGTCGCGATCGTGATCGTCTCCGCCTGGCAGACCGTGCCCGGCGCCCTCCTCATCTACACCGCCGGGCTCACCTCGATCCCCGAGGAGCTGTACGAAGCGAGCTCCCTCGACGGCGCGACCGGCTGGAAGCAGCTCCGCGCGATCACGCTCCCGCTGCTCGGCGGCTTCATCGTCATCAACACCGTGCTCGGTGTGAAGGGCTACCTCGGCGCCTACGACGTCATCGTCGGCCTGACGAACGGCGGCCCGGGCAGCGCGACGAGCAGCGTCGCGATGACCATCTTCGGCGGCTTCACCGGGGGCGACTACGCCTACCAGATGGCGAACGCGACCGTGTTCTTCATCATCACCGTCCTCATCTCCGTGCTGCAGCTCGCGGCGACCCGCGGAAGGAACCTGCGACTCGCATGACCGCCATCGACACCCGCCCACCCACCGACACCCGCGCGGTGACCACCGGCGACGCGCGACGACCGGGCCGCGGGCACCGGCGACGCCTCGGCGGCACGAACTGGACCCTGACCGTCGTGCTCGGACTGGCCGCGCTGACGGTCCTCATCCCGCTGTACGTCACCGTCGCCATGGCGTTCAAGACGAGCGAACAGTCCGTCGACGGCAACGCCCTGTCGTTGCCGTTCCCGTTCAACCCCGGCTCGTTCGCGTCCGCCTGGGAGCTCACGCGCTTCCCCGTCTCGTTCTCGGTGTCGCTCGGCGTCGCAGCGCTCACCGTCGTCGCGACCCTGCTGCTCAGCTCGTTCGCCTCGTACGCGATCGTCCGGAACTGGCACAAGCGGTTCTTCCGGTGGTCGTTCGTCTACCTGCTGGCGGCGATGTTCCTGCCGTTCCCGGTCGTCGCACTGCCGCAGATCAAGCTGACCGCCCAGATGGGCCTCGACAACCCGATCGGCGTCGGCATCCTGCACGCCATGTTCCAACTGTCGTTCAGCGTGCTGCTCTACTCGGCGTACCTGCGGTCGATCCCGGTCGAGCTCGAGGAGAGCGCCCGCATCGACGGCGCCTCGACGTGGCAGATCTTCTGGCGGATCATCCTGCCGCTGCTCGGACCGATGAACGCCACCGTCGGGATCTTCGCGTTCCTGGCGTCGTGGAACGACTTCATGATGCCGTCGCTCATCACCGCCGACCCGACCCTGCAGACCCTGCCCGTGGTGCAGAACATCTTCCAGAGCCAGTTCGGCACGAACTACAACGTCGCCTTCGCCTCGTACCTGATGGCCATGGCGCCGACGATCATCGTCTACCTGTTCGCGCAGCGCTGGGTCATCAGCGGCGTGACGCAGGGCGCGGTCAAGAGCTGAGGGGTACGACGTGACCATGACGACCACCACACTCCCGACCATCCGGCCGTTCCCCGGATCCGACCCGGTCGCCGACCCGGCCGCCGTCGTCACCGGCGAGCACTGGCGGATCACGGTGCTGGACGCCGGCACGTACCGCATCGAGTGGAGCGACGACGGCGGGTTCGAGGACCGCGCCTCGACGTTCGCGATCCGGCGGCGGTTGCCGGTGCCGGGGTTCACCGTGGAGCGCGTCGGCGAAGGTGGCCTCGTCGTCACCACCGAACGGGCCCGGCTCCGGTACGACGGCCGTCCGTTCAGCCCGAGCGGCCTGGTCGTCGAGACCATCGGCCCGGACGCGAACCGCTGGCGCTGGGGGCAGGAGCCTCGCGACCTCGGCGGCACCGGCCGCACCCTCGACGACGTCGACGGCCGGATGGTGCTCGAACCCGGCATCCTGGCCCGCGACGGCATCACCGCGCTGGACGACAGCGAGTCGTTCCTGTTCGAGGACGACGGCTGGATCGGCACGCGCGTCCCCGGCCGCCGCGACGTCACGGTGTTCGCCCACGGCCGCGACTTCGCCGCAGCCCTCCGCGCCTTCCACCAGGTGTCCGGCGCCCCCACGCGCCTGCCCCGGTGGGCGCTCGGCAACTGGTGGAGCCGCTACCACCCGTACAGCGACACCTCGTACCTGGAGCTCATGGACCGGTTCGCCGCGGAACGCCTGCCGTTCTCGGTCGCGGTCATCGACATGGACTGGCACCGCGTCGACTCCGTACCGCCGCAGTTCGGTGACGGCTGGACCGGCTACTCGTGGGAGCCGTCGCTCTTCCCCGACCCGCAGGCCTTCCTGGCTGAACTGCACCGGCGGGGGATGCACACGACGCTCAACCTGCACCCCGCCGACGGCGTCCGGGCGTTCGAGGACGCCTACCCCGCGGTGGCCGAGGCGATGGGGATCGACCCGGCGACCGAGCAGCCGATCCCGTTCGACCCGACCGACCGGCGGTTCCTGCAGGTGTACTTCGACCAGCTGCACCGACCGCTCGAAGCGCAGGGCGTCGACTTCTGGTGGATCGACTGGCAGCAGGGCAGCGAGAGCGGTCTGCCCGGCGTCGACCCGCTCTGGCTGCTCAACCACTTCCACCTGCTCGACTCGGCGCGCTCGGGGGACCAGGGGATGACCTTCTCGCGCTACGCCGGCCCCGGCAGCCAGCGCTACGCCGTCGGGTTCTCCGGCGACGCCGTCGTGTCCTGGGCGTCGCTGGCGTTCCAGCCCGAGTTCACCGCCACCTCCGCGAACATCGGCTACCCCTGGTGGAGCCACGACATCGGCGGCCACACCCGCGGCGTCCGCGACGACGAACTCGCCACGCGCTGGGTGCAGTTCGGGGTGTTCTCACCGATCATGCGCCTGCACTCCGCCAACAACCCGTTCATCCGCAAGGAACCGTGGGTGTTCCCGGCCGAGGCACGCACCGCGATGGGGGAGGCCCTGCGCTTCCGCCACCGCCTGGTGCCGTACCTGCACACCATGAACCACCGGACCGCCGAGGGCACCGCGCTCGTCCGCCCGCTGTACCACCTGGAACCACGGCGCGACGAGGCGTACCGGGTGCCGAACACGTACGCCTTCGGGTCAGAACTGCTCGTTGCCCCGATCGTCGAACCGCGCGACCCCGTCACCTTGCACGGGACCGCACGGTCCTGGTTGCCGCCGGGGACCTGGACCGACGTGTTCACCGGCACCGTGTACTCCGGCGACCGGTTCGTCGACCTGCACCGCACCCTCGACACCGTGCCCGTGCTGCTGCGCGAGGGCGGGTTGCTGCCCCTCGCCGCCGAAGACCAACTCGACGCCACCGCGAACCCGACCGCGTTCGAGGTCCTCGTCGCCCCCGGTGCCTCCGGCTCGTTCACCCTGGTCGAGGACCAGGAGGACCCCGCCAGCGACGCCGGCCGCGGTGCCGAGACCCGACTGACGTGGGACGCGGCGCTCGCCGAGTTCCGCGTGCACGCCACCACGGGCGCGGTCGACGTCGTCCCGGCCCGTCGCGACTGGCGGATCACGTTCCTCGCCGCCCCCGCGGACGGGCAGATCGTGTCCGCTCGTGGCGAGGACCGGTTCTCGGTCGACCTGACCGTGGACTCGACTGCGGGCGGAGCGGTCACGTTGACCGGATCGCCGGTGGTCGGCGTCGACCCCCGCGAGGCCGTCCGGCGAGCCCTCGAACGCGCGCAGGCCGGCAACGCGGAGAAGCTCACCGCGTGGGAGATCGTGTCGAAGGACCTGCCGCGCGCCGACCGGATCGTCGAGCTCGGGACCGTCGACCTGCCCGAGACGCTGCGTGCCGTCGTCGTCGAGCTGCTGGGAAGCGTGCACCCGGGCGAGCGCTGAGCGGCCTCGAGACTCGCGCTGGGCGACACTTCTCGGGCGGATCGCCACGAGGAGTGTCGCTCAGGCCGAGACTCGGCCCTGCGCCTGCCCGCGGTCGACCGAACCATCCGGGAACGGCGCGCTCTCGCCCACCAGCAGCCGGTGCCCGACCGTGACCAGGCGGCCCGGCACCTCAGAGCCGTCCATCCGCTCGAGCAGCAGGTCGAGGGCGGTGTCCGCCAGCGCGACGGTGTCCGGCGCGACCGACGTCAGGCTCGGCACCAGGCTCGACCCGAGTCCCATCGCGTCCCACCCGACCACCGCGATGTCCCGCGGGGCGTCGAGTCCGCGCAACCGCATCGCGCGCAGGACCCCGAGGGCGGCGAGGTCGTCGCGGCAGAGCAGTGCGTCGACCCGGAGTCCGGCGTCGAGCGCTCGACCGAACGCGGTCTCGGCACCTGCGGCGTCACCGACCTCGCGGGGAACCAGGAGCGCGTCGTCGACCGGCAGGCCGGCGGCTGCGAGTCCGGCCCGGTAGCCGTCGAGCCGCAGGCCGGAGGTGCTGGACTCCGGCCCGGTCTCGTGCCCGAAGAAACCGATGCGTCGGCGGCCGAGCGCGACCAGGTGGGCGACCGCCTGCGCCGCCGCGGCCGCGTTGTCGATGACCACCTGGTCGGAGTGCTGGGGACGGACGTCCTCGCCGAGGAACACCACGGCGGTGTCGCCGCGGATCCGGTCGATCGCCTCCGGGGTCATCACCTGGGGGTGGATGACGACGCCGTCGACCACCCCGGCCTCGCGACCGCGCACGGCGGAGCGCTCGCCGTCGGCCTCGCCGAGCGTCTCCTCGAGCAGCAGCTGGTAGCCGCGTTGCGCACAGACGCGGGAGAACACGTGCGCGAGTTCGGCGAAGTAGGGCCGACGCAGGTCGGGGAACGCGAAGGCGAGCATGTTCGACCGGCCGGTGGCGAGCGACCGACCGGAGACGTTCGGGCGGTACCCGAGCTCGTCGATGGCGGCCTGCACCCGGTCGCGCATCGGCGGACTGACGTGCTGGTAGCCGCGCACGACGTTGGACACGGTCTTCATCGAGACGCCGGCGTGCACGGCGACGTCCTGCAGCGTGACCTTGCCCATCCGATCACCGTAGCGGGCGGCTGATTGTCAGGTGGAAACGCAACTTCAGGCCCTAGGGTCGCGACAAGCGCAATCGCGTGAACTCTCTCGAACCGGCTGAAGGGCCGGTCCGTCAGGAAGGTCGGTCCACTTGACCACCACTCCGCTCGCTCCGGGCTACACACGTACTTGTCCAGGAACAGGAAGCCCCAAGGGCACCTCGACCTACTCCGCTCTGCTCGCGCAGGTGAAGGAGAACGGACTCCTCCGCCGCCGCACCGGGTTCTACTGGTCGCTGTTCGGCACACTCATCGTCACCTTCGCCCTCGCGTGGGTCGCGTTCGCGTTCCTCGGCGACACCTGGTTCCAGCTCATCGTGGCCGGCGCGCTCGGTGTGCTGTTCACGCAGTTCGCATTCCTGTCGCACGAAGCCGCGCACCGTCAGGTCTTCGCCTCGCAGAAGTGGAACGACCACGCCGGCCGCTGGCTCGGCACGTTCATGGTCGGCCTCAGCTACTCGTGGTGGATGAACAAGCACACCCGCCACCACGGCAACCCGAACACCGTCGGCAAGGACCCCGACATCTCGCCCGACGGCATCCGGTTCCTGCCGGAGGACGCCGCCGCGGTGAAGGGGCCGCTCATGACGACGTTCATGCGGTTCCAGGGCTGGCTGTTCTTCCCCCTGCTGACGCTCGAGGGCCTGAACCTGCACCGGTACGCCGTGCAGAGCATCGTCACCGGCAACGGCACCAAGGCCGACGTGAAGCACCGCTGGCTCGAGGCCGCGCTGCTCGTCGCCCGCTTCGGCATCTACCTGACGGTCGTGTTCTGGTTCCTGCCGTTCGGCATGGCCTGCGCGTTCCTCGGTGTGCAGCTCGCCGTGTTCGGCGTCATGATGGGTGCCTCGTTCGCCCCGAACCACAAGGGCATGCCGACCATCGCGCACGACGCCAAGGTCGACTTCTTCTCGCGTCAGGTCCGGACGTCGCGCAACATCCGCGGCGGCTGGTGGGTCTCGTTCCTGATGGGCGGCCTGAACTACCAGGTCGAGCACCACCTGTTCCCGTCGATGCCCCGTCCGGCGCTGAAGCAGGCCCGCCTGCTCGTCCGCGACCACTGCGACACGCTCGACGTGCCCTACACCGAGACCACCCTGCTGCGCTCCTACGGCATCGTCGTCCGGTACCTGAACCGGGTCGGGCTCGCTGCCCGTGACCCGTTCGCCTGCCCGATGGTCGCGCAACTGCGCATCCACTGACGCCGTGCTGTCGACCATGCCGACCGGCACCGTGAAGTGGTTCGACCACGCCAAGGGGTACGGCTTCATCCACCCCGACGACGGGTCCGAGGACCTGTTCGCCCACTTCTCCAGCATCATCGCGACGACCGGCTACCGGTCGCTCGAGGAGAACGACCACGTGCAGTACGACGTGGGCCCCGGCAAGAAGGGCCCGCAGGCGGACAACATCTCGATCATCCGCTGACGCGGACGACGGACGGGAGGCACGGTGCCAGCTGGCACCGTGCCTCCCGTCGTTTCTTTCCCATGGCCACTGCGCTGGTACGCGGAACCGGGCGTAGCTGGTCGAAAGAACCGACCAGGTACGCCCGATTCGGCCAGGTACGCCGCCCGCCCGCCCGCGCCGCCGTCGCCGCGCTACTTGATGCCGGTCGACGCGATGCCCTGCACGAACTGTCGTTGGAACGCCAGGAACACCACGAGCAGCGGCAGCACGGTCACGGTCGCGATGGCCATCACGGCACCCCACGGCGAACTGAACGCGGGGTTGTTCGTCAGCGTCGACAGGGCCACCGGCACGGTCAGGTTCTCGTTGCCCTGCAGCACGACGAGCGGCCAGAGGAAGTCGTTCCACCGGGTCATGAAGCCGAGGATCACGAGCACACCGACCAGGGGGCCGCACGAGGGCAGCACCACCCGGAAGAACGTCTGGAACTCGCCGGCGCCGTCGAGCCGAGCGGCCTCCATCAGGGCGTCCGGCACCCCGAGCATGAACTGCCGGGCGATGAAGATCCCGACGACGTCGAACACGGTCGGCAGGATCACCGCCCAGGGGGAGTCGACCAGGCCGATCTTCGCGACGACCAGGAAGCTCGGCACCAGGGTGACTTGGATCGGGATCATGATCGTGACGAGGAACGCCGAGTAGAGCAGCCCCCGGCCCATGAACCGGAACTTGGCGAGGGCGTACCCGGCCATCAGCGAGACGACGACGCTCAACGCGGTGCCGACGCTGGTGATGAGCGCCGAGTTGCCGAGCCACCGCCAGACCGGCTGCGTGCTGAACACCTGCGTGTAGTTCTCGAACGTCGGCCGGGTCGGGAACAGCGAGAACGTCCCGCTCTGCGACTGCCCGCCGGGGGTGAGTGCCGAGACGACCATCCAGTACAGCGGGAACACCATCAGGATGGCCAGGGCGGTGAGCCCGGCGACGAGCACCCAGCGACCAGGCCGGCGCCGGGAGCGGGCTCCAGCCGGACGGCGGCGGGGACCACGGACATCGAGTACGGCCATCAGAGCATCTCCTCCGCCTTGCGGTTGGCGCGCTGCCGGAGCAGCGTGAACACGAGCAGGATCGCGACGAGCACCAGTCCGAGCGCCGCGGCGTAGCCCATCCGGGCATCGATGAACGCGGACCGGAACACGTACTGGATCAGCACGGTCGTCGAGAAGCCGGGTCCACCGCCGGTCATCACGTAGATGACGTCGAAAGCCTGCAACGAGAACACGACGTTCAGGATGAGCAGGATCGACGTCGTCGGGCGGAGCAGCGGCCACGTGATGGTCCGGAACCGCACCCAGCGCGAGGCGCCGTCGATCGCGGCGGCCTCCTTGAGCTCGGCGGGCACGGACTGCAGCGCGCCGAGGTAGATCACCATGCAGAAGCCGATCCGGGTCCAGACCACGACGACCACCAGGGTCGCCATCGCCCACCCCGGAGCAGTGAGCCAGGGCACGCGCCCCATCCCGAGCGCCTCGAGCAGGTTGTTCACGACGCCGTAGTCGCCGTTGAAGATCCACGACATGATGACGCCCACCACGACGCCGGCGGCGACCATCGGCACGAAGAACAGGGCGCGGAACACCGAGCGCCCGGGCAGCGGTCGGTTCAGGGCGACCGCCAAGGCGAGCCCGATCGCCATCGAGGTCGGCACGGTGCCGAGCGTGAACACGAGCGTGTTCCGCAGCGCCGTGCCGATGAGTGGGTCGGTGCCCATGTCGACGAAGTTCTTCCCGCCGACCCAGGTGCCGTCGCCGAGCGAGGTGCTGGAGTCCTGGAAGCTCAGCGCGATCGCCGTGATGATCGGGACGAGCGAGAAGCCGAGGAACAGCAGCGCCGCGGGGCCGATGAACACGTACGGGACGAAGCGGCCCCGGCTTCGGCGGGCACCGCCGCCCGCGGGGAGTCCGCCGGTCGGAGGGGCGGTGGACGCCGTCGTGCGGACCGGCGCGGTCTCAGTTCGCAGTGACACTGCGCATCGCCTCCATCATCTGGTTCGAGGCCTCTTTCGGGCTCAGCTGCCCGAGCAGGCAGAGGTCGAGGTAGTCGGCGAACACCGCGTTGAGCGAGCTGAAGTACTCGCCGCTCTCGGCCTTCACCATCGAGAGCGGGATCGTCGTCCCCTGGTCGATGAACCGCTGCATCGTGTCGGTGTTCGCGGCGTACCCGATGTCCTTCGCGTCGAGGGACTTCCGGGCGGGCAGCCAGTTGCCGTCGTGGCAGAACTGCTGCATCTTCGACCGTGACGTGATCATCGCCACGAGCTCGGCCGCGAGCTCCGGGTGCTTGCTCGACTTCGTGACGGCCAGGGCGTTGCCGCCCAGGTCGCTCGCCTCGCCGACGTTCCGGATCATCGGGGCAGTACCCCAGTTGTCCGGCATGTCGGTGTCGAGCTGCGTGATCGACTCCGGGTTGTTGAGCATCATGCCGATCTGCCCGGTCAGGAACAGGTTCCGCGAGACGTCACCGCCGCCGCTCTTGCTGAGGTTGCCCGTGGTGGCGAGTCCCTCGGCGTACCACTTCCGGCCGAAGGCCAAGGCGTCGATCGCCTCCGGGGTGTCCATCGACGGGGTTGCGCCGTCCTCGCCGAGGAACGCGCCGCCGTTCTGGTGGACCAGCGGCAGCCACCGGTACGCCGTCTCGGGCGACGACCAGCCGTACCCGAACGCGTACTTGCCGGTGACCTGCTTGACCTCCTTCGCGACGTCGAGGAACTCGTCCCACGTCCACGCGTCGGCCAGCGCCTGCGGTGGCGTGACGCCGATCTGCTCCATGACGTCGCGGTTGTAGTAGGTGATGAAGTTGTCGGTGTGCTGGAACACGCCGTACACGCCGTCGTCCCGCGCGCCGATCGCCCAGAACGGGTCGCTGTAGTCCTGCCGGTAGTCCGCCGGGACGGACCCCGAGATGTCGACGAGGCTGCCGTTCGCGGCGTACCGGCCGATCTGCTGCGGGGTGATCCGGATGACGTCTGGCGCCAGGTCGGCGGCGAGCCGGGTGATGAACCACTGGTGGAACTGCCCGGTGGTCACCTCGACGGCGACGCTCGTGCCGGGGTGCGCCGCGACGAACTCGTCGGCGATCGCCTGGTAGCTCGTGATGTCCGTCGGGATGTTCCAGGTGGACAGGCGGATGTGTTTCGTCCCGCCGCGGCCGGTCGTGCCGCCGCCGGCGCACGCAGCCAGCGCGCCGGTCAGCGAGATGCCGGCGAGGGCGAGGAACCCCCGTCTGGCGAGCTGGGGGGATGGTCGGGTCGGCATGGTCCTCTCCTTTGAGGTCGTGGTGCCGTTCAGGTCGGCCGGGAGGCGCGGGGTGCGCACACGGCGTGCCTCGCGTCCGACGGGGGGTCGCGTCCTGGACCCGACCCCACGTCGGGCGCGACGGTTCAGACGAGCGCGGGGCGGGCCTCCCGGTCGGCCACCGGTGCTGCGGTGACCGCGTCCGCCGGACGCAGCGACTCGGGGAGCAGCGCCGCGTGGGCGTGCAGGAGCTCGTCGGTCATCTCGGCGATGCGGTCGAGCGTCAGGTGCGCCGCCGTCAGCGGGTCGAGCGCCACCGCGTGGTGGACGTGCTCGACGTCGCCCGTCAGCGCAGCGCGCACCGCCAGGGTCTGCACGTTCGTGTTCGTGCGGTTGATCGCGGCGAGCTGTGGCGGGAGTTCACCGAACGACGTCGGCTGCACCCCCTTGCCGTCGACCAGGCACGCGACCTCGACGCAGGCGTCGGACGGCAGGTTCTGGATGACGCCCGTGGCGTTCGGCACGTTGCCGTAGACCACCGCGGGCACACCCGTCACGATCGCGTTCACGATGCTCGCGCCGTACTCGACGCTCGGCGTCAGGTCGGCCTTGAGCTTCTCGAGCTGCGTGTCCACGTCGCCCTGCTCGTCGTGCGCCAGGCAGATCTCGTAGTAGTCCCAGCGCTCCGGGATGTACTCGAGCACCGTCTCCGGGTCCTTGCGGAAGTACGGCACGTACTCGCTGGCGTGGTGGCTCGACTCGGTCTCGAAGTACCCGAACGAGCGCATCAACTGGGTGCGGACCTGCTCGTTGCCGCCCTCGTAGTTGCTCGCCGCGGCAGCCGCCTCGCTGTGGTCGCCGTCGTCGTCGTGCAGGTCGGACGCCGCGACGCCCCGCTGGTGCTTCGCCGTCATCACCTCGCGCAGACGCGGGTACAGGTCCTCGCCGTTGCGGCGCGTGAACTCGAGGATCCACGCCTGGTGGTTGATGCCGGCGCTGACGAACTCGACCTCGTCGTACGGCACGCCGAGCGTGCGCGCCAGCATGCGGGTCGTGCCCTGCACGCTGTGGCAGAGCCCCACCGTCCGGAGCCCCTTCGCGTTGAGGAACGCCGTGGCCATCGCCATCGGGTTCGCGTAGTTGATGAACTGGGCGTCCGGGCAGAGCTCGAGGGCGTCGCGGGCGATGTCCTCGTACGCGCGGACCGACCGCAGGAAGCGGAAGACACCACCCGGGCCGACGGTGTCGCCGACCGCCTGGTCGATGCCGTACTTGCGGGGGATCTCGACATCCCACTTGTACGACTCGACGCCGCCGACCTGGAACGTGATGATGACGACGTCCGCACCCGCCAGGGCCGCACGCCGGTCCGTGGTCTCGAGGACCTCGACGCCGAGGCCGTGGTGGGCGACGAGCTCGCGGGCGGCCGTCGCGGTGCGGGCGACCCGGCCCGCGTCGAGGTCCATGAGGTGCAACGTCGCGTCCTGCAGGGCGGGGAAGGAGACGAGGTCGCCGATGAGGCGGAAGGGGAAGACGAAGCCGCCGGCGCCGATGATGGTGATCTTGGTCATGTGTCGACGGTAGGAAGCGCGGGGGTGTGCGGTCCTCCGGCTTCGGATGGTGGGGTTCCAGGATCCTCGGATCGGTCGTCAGATCACGGCGGACGCCTCCGGAGCGGTCGAGGTCCTGTCGGCGTGCTGGTCGAGCGCTCGGCTGAGCACGTCGCTCTGCTCCGGACCGCCGTGTCCTTCGTCTTCCACGATCGTCAGCGTGCTCTCCGGGAGGCCAGCGTGGAGACGCCAGGCCGTCACGACAGGACCGCTGACGTCGCGCCGTCCGTGCACGAGCGTGGTGGGGATGTGACGGATCCGGTCGAGGCGTGCCAGGACCGCTTGGTCGCCGGGCAGGAAGGCATCGTTGCTCCAGTAGTGCGTCACCAGCCGTGCGAACGACTCGCGTCGCGCCGGCCCGAGGTGTCCGTGCCCACGGAGCTCGGGATGGTCGAGCGAGACGTGCACGTTCTCCCAATGATCCCAAGCCGCCGCCGCGGCTTCGCGGACCCGGGCGTCCGGCGACGCGAGTTGCCGGGCGTACGCGTCCACGACGCGCTCGTCGGGGCGCCGGTGGCTCGCACGTTCGAACTCGTCCCACTCCGCGGGGAACAGGCGGCCGATGCCCTCCGTGATCCAGTCGACCTCGCTGCGACTGGTCGTGGTGACGGCCACGAGCGTGAGCGCGCGAACACGTTCGGGGTGCCGTTGCGCGTACGCGAGGGCGAGTGTGGTTCCCCACGAGATGCCCGCGACGACCCAGGTGTCGATCCCGAGCGCGGTGCGGACCGCCTCGATGTCGTCGATGAGCTGCTGCGTGGTCTGCCGGACCAGCGCCTCGGCGAGGTCGTCCTCCGGGGTGCGGCTGCGCCCGGCTCCGCGCTGATCGATCCCCACGAGTCGGTAGCGGGCGGGGTCGAAGTGCGTGCGGTACCAGCCACTGCCGAGTGATCCTCCGGGCCCGCCGTGGAGCCATAGCGCGGGAACGCCGTCCGCGGTGCCCGATTCCTCGCGGAAGATGGATGCCCCACCGTCCACGGCGATCATGCTCGTCCGGTACGGCTCGTGCGGGGTGTACACCATCCCACCACGCTACCGACGAGTACTTTCGCCTGATGGACTTCTTCGTCGCAGGGAGTTGGCGGAACCGGGACGCGGTCGCCGAGGTCGTGGATGCGCTCGACGGTGCAGGCGCGCAGTGCTACAGCTTCGTTCGAGCGCAGTACGACGACGAGGCGTTGGCCTTCGCAGTGCCCGGTGGCGCTGACGCAGCACGGCTCGGTGAACCTGGCATCCGGAGTCTCTTCGAACAGGACCTCGCAGCGCTCCGTTCCGCCGACCGGTTCGTGCTCGTCCTCCCTGCCGGAGCAGCGGCGCACATCGAGACCGGGATCGCCTACGGTCTCGGCAAGTCCTGCTACGCCGTGGGGCCGGCTGACCGTTCGGAGACGCTCTACCGACTGTTCGAGGCCATGTGCACTGATCCGGCCGACCTGGTCCGTCACCTCGCGGTCGCCGACGCTCGGAGGGTTCGGTGATGCGCTGGCAGCAGTCACTCCTCGAGCGGCTCCGCACGGCACCGGCGGTCGGCGCGGTCCGTCCGTACGGCTCCGTCCTCACGCCCGACGAGCTGGACCGGTGGAGCGACCTCGACGTCGAGCTCGATCTCGTTGCGGACGTCGACGCGCGGACACTCCTCGGAGGTGAGCCGTGGGCGTGGCAGAGCACCCTCGACGACGGTGTGCAGCACGTTCGGACAGTGCTCGCGGACGGCCGCCGCGTGGACCTCGCGACGCGAGGCGCGACGCTCGAGCTTCCTCCGGAGCCTCCGGACAACAGTCAGCGGTTCGACCTCGCGTTGGCCGCCACGCGGCTCGGACGCGGAGCGGACGTCATCGGGCTGCACCTCGTGCTCGGGGTGGTCCGCGGGGCGCTCGTGCACAGCATGGTCCTCGCCGACCAGCGGGAGGGGACGGTGCACCACCGGTTCGGCTCCGCCACGGACCTCGCCGCGGCCGAGAGCCTGACGGCTCTGTCCGGAGCGCTGAGTCCGTCCCTCGCGTTGCGCGTCGCCTCCTTCTACTCGGAGAGCCGTGCGGCCGTCGACGAGGACTACCACCCCGACTGGCGCGGTCTGGTCGCCGTCGTCGCTGCGCGCCCCTAGGCGTCTGGGGTCTCGACGATCACGACTCGTGCGGTGGCACGACCCGGGTCGCGACGGTCGTCGTACGCTGGCGGTCGTGGACGAGTGGTGGGACGTGGTCGATGCGGGCGGTGGAGCGACGGGCACGACGTTCCGGCGAGGCGACAGCGGTTGGCCCGTCGGGTCCTTCCACCTCGTGGTCACGGTCTGCGTCCACCGCGCCGACGGGACCGTCCTCGTCACGCAGCGAGCTCCGACGAAGGAGTTCGCGTACGGGTGGGAGTTCCCCGGTGGCAGCGCGCTCGCCGGCGAGTCGGGGACAGCGGCGGCCTGCCGTGAACTCCGCGAGGAGACCTCCCTCGACGTCGCGCCCGACGCGCTGCAGTGGGTCGGTCGCTTCACCGAGGACTCTGCGCTGGTGGATCTCTTCATCGTCCGGGAACCTGCCGGCTCGACCGTGCGGCCAGCTCCGGCCGAGGTGATGGCCTGGAAGTGGCTCCCCGCGTCCGAGGTGGTCGAACTCCGTCACAGCGGCGTGATGGCGGATCCGTGGGGACCGCGGTTGGACGCGCTGTGGCCAGCGGCGATGGCCACGATCCGGTCCGTGGGAGCGCCTGCCGCGGTGCAGCTGGAAGCACACCGCGACTCCTGGGAGACCGACTACCAGCGTGAGGCGTCGCGGCTCGTCACCGCGCTCGGAGACCGCGTCCTCGCGGTCGAACACATCGGCAGCACGGCCATCCCGGGTCTCGAAGCGAAGCCGGTCATCGACATCGCGGTCCGGGTCGCAGTCGACACGGATCCGTTGGCGCTCGGCCCGTTGCTCGCTGCGACTGGCTACACGCAGCACCGTGCCGGTCCGGAGAACCACGGGGTGTACACCCGCGAGCGGGACGACGGGGCGAGAACCCACATCCTCCACGTCTTCGCCTCGGACCAGTGGGACGAATGCAACCAACGGCTCTTCCGGGACAAACTGCTGCGCGACCCCACCGCCGTTGCGCGGTACCGGGAGGTCAAGACCCGAGCAGCGCGATCGTCGGATGGTCGTGCGTACACGGCCGCGAAGAGCCGGGTGGTGCAGCAGCTCCTCGATGAGGAACGTGCCGCCCGAGGTCTCGCGTCCGTGACGGCGTGGGACAAGTAGGCGGCGGAGCCTGTGGCAAGTCGTGAGGAGTACGACGTGCTCTGGGAACGTGCCCGTCAGCATCGAAGTGCTCCACACCGTCGAGTGAGTACCAGGACAGGCTGCTGCGCCGAAGCCGTAGGGTGGCGCTCGTGACGGCCACAGGGAGACGGAAGCGATCGGTCGTGGTGACGGTCGTGGTGACGCTCGCGGTCGTCGCGTTGCTCGCCGGTGTTCGCCTCGTGTCCCTGTTCGCGTTCGCAACCGAGGGGGATGTGCCACCCGCTTCCTCGGTCTCGCTACCCGCGGGCAGCGAGCTGATCGCGGAGGAGAAGGAGTGCGCTTCAGGTGGGTGCTGGGCCGTGCTCTCGGTCCGACCGCCCGAGGGAGTGAGTCCGCAGGATCTCGCAACGAGCTTGGGGATGACTCCGCAAGCTCGTCAGCGCGGGACACTGTGGGACCCGCGGACCGTCAACCTGAGCGCAGAAGTGGACGGAGAACTGCTGATCATCAGGGCCGACTACTGGTCTCGTGAAGCGACCCCCTGACGGAGGTCCTGTGTGGGGAGGCTGCTCGCTGACGTAGGCTCAGCAACGTGCTCGACGTGGAGACGATGGAAGCGGCGTACTGGAGCCACCGCGGCCCGGCCCCGCTCATGGCGTCCTCCCACCGGCACGACGACCTCGAGATGAACCTGGTGCTCGACGGGCACCTGGACTACCGGTTCGGCGGGGCGCCGGTCAGTGTGCACGCGGGCGAGATCGCACTGTTCTGGGGCTGGACCCCGCACCAGCTCGTGGGCGACGGCACCGGTACCGGCGAGTTCCGCTGGGTGCACATCCCCCTGGCCGAGGTGCTGGCGTGGGGACTACCCGACCACGACCTCGGAGCGATGCTCCTGAACCGCCCGGTCGTCGTGCCGACCGCAGCTGCCGGCCGTGACGTCGAGTCGATGCTCGGGTCGTGGCAGCGGGACTTCGCGGACGACGGTGCGGAGATCATCGCCAACCTCGAGGCGCAGGCGCTCGTGCGTCGCCTGCTCCGGCACCACCGCGACGCCGTGGACCTGCGGCCCGGCGGCGGGCACGGCACCGCGGATGCCATGCACCGGGTGATCGACATGGTGCGGTTCGTGGTCGACCGGTTCCGCGAACCGATCGAGGTCGCTGACGTCGCAGCGGCCGCACACCTGCACCCGCACTACGCGATGTCGGTGTTCCGACAGGACGTCGGCACCACGATCGTCGAGTACCTGACACGGTGCCGGGTGGCCGAGGCGCAGCGGTTGCTCGCGACGACGTCGATGACGACCTCGGAGATCGCGCACGCCGCGGGCTTCGGGTCGCAGTCGAGCTTCTACGCGCACTTCACCCGTGCCTGCGGGACTGCGCCGGGAGCGTACCGGGCACGGGCTCGCTGACCCGGTGTCTCCACGCACGAGCAACGCCCCGTCGCGAGCGACGGGGCGTTGGCCGTTCCGGTCTGCCATGCACAGCCGGAGTACGTGGGGTGTTACTTGATCTGTGCGGTGATGGTGGCGGTGCCGACGAGGAGGCCGCGCTTGACGGCGTCGGTGCCGAAGGTCTTGTTCAGCAGGCCGGCGGCGTCTTCGGAGACGTGGACGGTGGTGCCGGTCAGGATGGCGTTGTCGCCCTCGAGCTGGAGGGGCTTGAGGGAGCCGCCCCAGAGCTCGAACAGGAACGCGTTGGACGCGGCGACCTTGCCGTTGACCAGGACGTCACCGTAGAGCTTGGAGGAGCCCGGGTTCACGACGAAGTTCTCGAGCGTGACGGTGGTGTCGCCGGCCTTCAGGGTGAGGCCGGAGTCGTCGTGGTTGAGCAGGCCCTGCACGTAGGGCTTGTAGTTGCCGTCCGGCGACCAGTAGGTGACCGACCCGGCGGTGATCGGGAACGACACCGACCCGTCAGCGAGGGTCGCATCTCCCGAGACGCCGGGGGTGAGCTTGAGGGCGGTGAGGGCGTCGGTGAAGCCGGAGTCGAGCTTCACGGCGGTGGACCCGCCGAGGACCTCGGGGACGGAGGCGACCGGTGCGGGGATCTTCGACGACGACGACGAGACCGTGTGGATGGTCGGGGTGGAGGCCTGGGCGGAGGAGATGCCGAACGCGGCACCGCCGAGCACGAGGGCGCCGGTCGTGGCGAGGGTGATGGAGGTCTTCAGGCTCTTGCGCATGGTGATCTGTCCTTTGCTGAGGTGTCGCGCTCGGCGCGGCTGCTGTGTGCGCGCCGAACACACCCTGGTGCAGGGTGGAGAACCAGCAATGTGCGGCTGGTGAGCGCTCCGGGTGGTTCCCGGTCTGTGCAGGTGATTCGGTGCCATGCCCGAAGTCGATTGGAACCAGTTCGGACGAGTTTCGCCGACCGCCCGCTGTCCTAGGCTCGGTCCATGCAGGGGATCACCATCCGACCGACGACCGAAGCCGATTGGGAGGCCGTCCGAGCGCTCCGCCTGGAGATGCTCCGGGACACCCCGATGGCCTACGCGGAGCACCTGGCGGACGCCGAGCAGCTCGACGAGACGGAGTGGCGTGCGCGGGGCCGCCGAGGTCAGGACACCGGGGGCACCTCGCTCGTGGCGATCGACACCGACGGACGCTGGGCCGGTGCGATGGGGTCGTTCATACCCGACGCCGCGACCGGGCCATTGCTGGTCGGGGTGTACGTCGCGCCGTCGCACCGCGGCCGTGCGGCCGGCGTGACCGATGCGTTGCTCGACGCCATCGAGTCATGGGCTTCCGGCCACGGGACCACGCTCCGACTCCACGTGCACGAGCGCAACCTGCGGGCTCAGGCCTTCTACGCCCGGCGCGGGTACGAGCCGACCGGGGTGACCGAGCCGTACGTCCTCGCGCCCGACGAGCGGGAGCTCGAGATGATTCGCCGACTCGGCGGGGTCTCCGCATGACGGGCGATGGGGTGCGGTGGCTGCTGCTCGACGTCGGTGGCGTGCTCGAGATGGTCGACGACGCGGCATGGCCCGGACAGTTCCGCACGAGGTGGGCGGCTGCGTTCGGTCTGACCGACGAGGAGTTCTCGACGCGGTTGTCGGACGCCGACCTGCCCGATGCCGCGCGGAGGACCGGGGTCGACGACGAGTACTGGGGGAAGATCGGCGCCGCACTCGGCGCCTCGGCCGAGGTGCTCGCGTCGATGCGAGCCGACTTCTGGGACGCGTACTGCGGCTCCTTGAACGAGCCGCTCTTCGACTTCGTCGCCGGTCTGCGCGGGACGGTCGGGCTCGCAATCCTGTCCAATTCTGGTGACGGCGCCCGTCAGGAAGAGGAGCGACGGTTCGGGTTCGCGGCCGTGTTCGACCCGATCTGCTACAGCCACGAGATCGGCGTCACGAAGCCGGAACCCGAGGCGTTCCGGATCGCACTCGACCGGCTCGACGCCGCACCCGCGGATGTCCTGTTCATCGACGACGTACCGGAGAACATCGAGGCTGCGCGGGCGATGGGGATCCGGGCGCACCTGCACGTCGAGACTGCGGACACGATCGCAGCGATCCGCGCCGCGATGCCGGAGGATCGGGAGCAGTGACGGAGCCGGTGCGCGGCATCGTCTTCTTCGACGTCGACGGGACGCTCGTGTCGACCGGTTCGAGCAGCAGTCATCTCGCGGAGCGATTCGGGCACCGGGACGCACTGGACGAGGCCGAGCGTCGGTACGCCGACGGCTCGCTCACGAATCGACAGGTGAGCGAGATCGATGCCGCGGGCTGGCGCGGCGCATCGACGACGACCGTGGACCGCTGGCTCGACGACCTACCGGTGCTCCCCGGTGTGGAGCTCGTGGTGGCGTGGTGCCGCACGCACCAGGTCGTCCCCGTGTTGGCGTCGCTCGCGTGGCAGCCGGTCACTCGGTCGCTCGCGCGGCGGTTCGGATTCGTCGCGCACGGCGGACCGCGGGTCGGGGTCACGGGTGGCACCTACGACGGGGCGGTGGCGGAGCACTTCGACGAGTTCGACAAGCGAGACCGTGCGCTCCGGTACGCGCTGGCCCGTGGCGTGCCGATCGAGCGGTGCTGTGCGATCGGGGACAGTCGGTCGGACATTCCACTCTTCGAGGTGGTCCCCGCGGCGCTGGCTCTCAATGCGACCGGAGCGGCCAGGGCGGCAGCATCGACCGCGATCGACACGGCGGACCTGTCGGACGTCGTGCCGTGGCTCGAGGGGTGGCTGAACAGTCTGGGCGGACCCGGCTCAGCGAGTGGGTGACCCGGCCTCCGTCGTGAGCGACTCGACCCAGCCCTGCGCCGCGCGGAGCAGGTCGTCACGTGACGCGCCTTCGAACGCGCTGAGGCGCAGGAAGTGCTGCGTGATCGTGATGCCGAGGATGCCGCTCACGGTGAGCAACGCCCGTAGCCGGGCGTCGTCGCCGTCGAGTGAGCGCGCCAGGTTCTCGACCCGCTCGTCGAGGTAGCCGCGCATGGTGTCCGCCGCCTCGGGCACCGTCAGCATCGACCGGACGAGCGCGGCCGTCTCGGCAGGGAGCGCGTCGAAACGGATCCCCAGGACGTCGAGCAGGTGGTCAGCGGCCGCACGCTGGTTCCCACCGTCTGACGTGGTCGGCAGCTGCACGGCGGTCGCGAACAGCGCTGCCTTCGACCCGAAGTGCTGCATGACGAGCGACGGATCGATGCCGGCCGCTGCGGCGATGCTCCGGATCGTCGTGCCCTCGTACCCGTTCGCACCGAACTGCTGACGAGCAGCCGCGCGGATGCGCTCGGCGGTCTGTGCGCGTTTCGCGTCGCGTGAGGTCTCGGCCATGCGTCTGACTCTACGGCGTTGAGCGAGGTGTACGGTTCACTCAACGCCGATGAGTGAACGCGTCGGTGCGAGACCTGACGGAGGAACCCCGATGACCCTGATCGCGATCGAAGAGCACTGGAACCACCCGGCCCTGACGGACGCCGTCAACGCCCTGCCCGAGGACCGCCGCGACCCGAGCACGGCGCTGGACGAACTCGGCGACAACGGCGAGCTGCTCCGTGACCTCGGCGACGCCCGGCTCGCCGCGATGGACGAGCAGGGGATCGACGTGCAGGTGCTGTCCCTTGCGCCGCCCGGAGCGCAGCCGCTCGATGCCGCGGACGCGATCCCGCTCAGTCGGCAGGCGAACGACATCGCGATCGCCGCGGTTGCGGACCACCCGGACCGGTTCCGCGCGTTCTCGACCCTGCCGATGGCCGAACCGGGCGCTGCCGTCGCCGAACTGGAGCGCACCGCCGGCCTCGGCTGCGTGGGGGCGATGGTCTACGGGCGGACCGGCGAGGTGCCGCTCGACGATCGCCGGTACGACGACCTCTTCGCCGCCGCAGCGTCGCTGGGGCAGCCGGTCTTCATCCACCCGCAGGTCCCGTCGAAGCGTTTGCGCGAAGCGGCGTACGAGGGGTTCGACCCGATGGTCGAGCTCGGATTGGCGACCTTCGGGTGGGGGTGGCACCTCGAGGCGGCACGCGCGGCACTTCGCCTCATCGTCGGTGGCACCTTCGACCGGCACCCGGACCTGCAGATCGTGCTGGGCCACTGGGGCGAGCTGTTGCTCTTCTGGCTCGACCGCGCGGACAGCCTCTCGCGGATCGCCGGACTCGAGCGGAAGGTCTCCGACACCGTCCGCTCCAACGTCCACATCACCAGCTCGGGCATGCTCAACCCCACGCTGCTCCGGCACGCGCTCGACGTCACGACGCCCGACCGGCTGCTGTTCTCCACCGACCACCCGTTCCGGCGGCCCTCCGCGGACGAGATCGAGGCGTTCCTGCGGGAGTTCCCCTCGGACACGGCCCGCGATGCGTTCACGTCGGGGAACGCACGCCGGCTGTTCGGGATCGGCCACCAGACGGATGCGGCATGATCGGTCCGTGCCCAACCCGAACGTGACCGCCGCGTACCGCGCTGCCCGTGACCAGTTGCTCTCCGCAGAGTCCGCCGAAGCCGCCCGCGCCGCCTTCCGGTGGCCGGACCTCGGCGACACCTTCAACTGGGCCGACGACTGGTTCGACGTCATCGCGGCCGGCAACGATCGCATCGCGCTCTGGATCGTCGACGCGGCCGGCTCGGAACAGCGGCTCAGCTACGCGGAGATGGCCGCCCGGTCCGACCGCTTGGCCGTGCGCCTGCACGAGCACGGCGTCCGGAAGGGCGACCACGTGCTGGTCATGCTCGGCAACCAGCTCGAGCTGTGGGAGACGATGCTCGCGGTGATCAAGCTCGGGGCGGTGATCCTGCCGACGTCGACGATGCTCGACACCGCCGACCTGCAGGACCGCGTCGACCGCGGAGCCGTGGCGCACGTCGTCACGAACCGCAGTGAGACGGCGAAGTACGACGACGTCCGCGGGGGCTTCTCCCGCATCGTGATCGGCGGCGCTGTGGACGGCTGGACGGAGTACCCCTCGGACCTCGGCGAACCAGCGCCCGCGGGGGAGTCACGACCGGTCGTCGTCACCAAGACCACCGATGCCTGCCTCGTCTACTTCACGTCGGGCACGACCTCGAAGCCGAAGATGGTCGTGCACACCCAGACGTCGTACCCCGTCGGACACCTCAGCACGATGCACTGGCTCGGCCTGCGGCCTGGGGACGTGCACCTGGCGATCAGCTCGCCCGGCTGGGGCAAGCACGCCTGGAGCTGCTTCTTCGCGCCGTGGATCGCCGAGGCGACCGTCTTCGTCCACGACACCCCGCGGTTCGATCCGGCCGCGCTCCTCGCGCAGCTGGACGCCGCCGAGGTGAGCACGTTCTGCGCACCGCCCACCGCCTGGCGGATGATGCTCCAGTCCGACCTCGGTGCGCGCCCACGGGCACTGCGCGAGGTCGTGTCGGCCGGAGAACCACTGAACCCCGAGGTCATCGACCGGGTCGAACGCGCGTGGGGTCTGACCATCCGCGACGGCTACGGGCAGACCGAGACCACCGCGATCATCGGCAACGCCCCGGGCAGTACCGTCACCCCCGGTGCGATGGGCCGCGCGTTGCCCGGTGTCACCGTGACGCTGTTGGACCCGGTCACCGGGCAGCCCGGCGACGAGGGCGAGGTCTGCCTCGACCTCGACGAGCGGCCGGTCAACCTGATGGCCGAGTACCTCGGTGACCCCGACCGGACTGCGGCATCGATGCGCGACGGCTTCTTCCACACCGGCGACATCGCGGTCCGGAACGCCGACGGGGAGTTGACGTTCATCGGCCGGACCGACGACGTGTTCAAGTCGTCCGACTACAAGGTGTCACCGTTCGAGGTCGAGAGCGCCCTGCTGCAGCACCCTGCCGTGGCCGAGAGCGCCGTCGTTCCCGCCCCGGACGACGCCCGGCTCAACGTCGTGAAGGCGTACGTCACCCTCGCCGCCGGGTTCGAGGCGACGGCGGACACCGCCGAGCAGGTGCTCGCGTACGCGCGGACTGCGCTTCCGGCGTACGCACGCGTGCGTCGGGTCGAGTTCGCGGAGCTGCCGAAGACCATCTCGGGCAAGATCCGACGCGTGGAGCTGCGGGAGCGCGAAGAACGTGCGGCCGCAAGTGGCACGCCGATCGACGGTGAGTGGCGCGACGAGCAGTTCCCGGCACTGCGCGCGTCCCGTCCGCGGCCGCCCGCCGTCGGCTGATCACAAGGTGGTCGCCCTGCGCCCGTGGTCGGTCGACGACGCACCCGCGCTGCTCCTCGCCCGGCGGACGACGCCGGACCTGGACACGCAGTTCCCCGACGCCGATCTGCGCGACGAGGCGCAGTCGCGCGAGCACATCAGCCGTTCCCTCGGATTCGGCGACCGCGCAAAGAACTGGGCGGTCGTGGACGACGGTGTCGCGATCGGGAACGTCGGGCTCACCGCGATCGAGTTCCGGCACGGGACGGCTTGGGCGTCCTACTGGCTGGCGCGTGGGGGACGCGGACGCGGACTGGCGACGGCGGCGCTGGCGAGTGTCTCGTCCTGGGCGTTCGGCGTCGGGCTGTTCCGCCTGGAGCTCGGGCACCGGGTGAACAACCCCGCGTCCTGCCGGGTCGCCAGTGCCGCCGGGTTCGCCGCGGAGGGCACCGAGCGACAGAAGCTGCGGTACGGCGTCGAACGCTTCGACGTGGAGACCCACGCTCGGCTCGCGACGGATCCGGCCCCGGCTCTGCCGACGCTGCCGGTGCACGCGGACGGTGTCGGTCGGGGCTCGTCCTAGGCTCGGCACGTGGAACTGATCACCGACGTGTCCCGCGGCGCCTGGCTGCTCGCCCGGGCGGGAACGTTCGGCACCGTGGGCGGGACAGCCGGAACCGGGTTCGAGGCCTCTGCGCGCATCCTCCACCCGGTGTCGGCGGACCGCGAGGACCGTTCGACCGTGGACGAATGGGAGGACCACCCCGTCCTCGAGTCCGCCCGGTGGCGGTGGTCCGACGTCGCATCGCGAACGGGCGGCATCGTGCACCCACTCGTCCAGTGGCGGAGCCTGACCGGCCGGACCGACGAGTCCGACCTGGTGTTCGAGGACGGCTGGCGCGTCCACCCGCCCGAGGAAGGCTGGTTCGAGCCGATCCTGCTTGCTGCGCTCACCGAGCACCTCGCGGCATCGACCTCGACATCGGACGACCTGGTCGCGGCGATCTGGAGCGGGTGGAGCGAACTGAGCGGGGGTTCGACGCTTGCTGTCGGGTGGCAGGGCGCCGATCAGGCGACTGCGGAGGAGATCGAGGTGATGCGCCGCTACGCGCTCGAGATCCAGGCGCAGCACGACGATGCGCAGGCCGCGATCCGTGCTGCCCTCGCGGTCGAACGCTTCGACTGGCCCTACCGCGAGTGCCTCCTCCTCTCGATGACCCTGCTGCAGCTCGCCGACCCGGCGTGGCTGGACCGTGCCCGGATCGGGACGGTCGCGGACCTGCACCACACCCCGCAGATGCTCTGGCCGGAAGACCACTCATGGGTGCTCGCGTCGGAGATCGACTGGGACTCGACGATCGTCGCCGGGTCACGTGCCCTGGTCGACGCGGTCCTGGCCGACGACCGGTTCGAGGCCTTCCCGGTCGACGAGGACAGCGACCTGACGTGGGGCGGCGATCCCGTCAACGGGTGAACCGTGGCGGTGCCGGCGGCCTCGACCGCTGCTACAGGTCTCCGACTAGAGACGCGCGGGGAACGCCGATCGCCGACCGACCAGGGTGAGCACCGCCGCGATCGCCCCGAAGACGATCATCACCACGGCCAGGACCAGTCCGTCGAACACGGTCAACAGCGCGGCTCCGAAGATCCCGGCGACGAAGATCGCGATGTTGAACGCGACCGGTAGGAACGCGCTGGCGACGTCGGCGTTCTCCCCGCCGGCCGTGGTGAGCGCCGCCTGCAGCTGCGTCGAGGCACCACCGAAGCTGACACCCCACAGGACGGCGGCGACGAGGACGGCGACCGGCGATGCGTGGCCGACGAGCAGCACGACGCCGGTGACGACGAACAGTCCGACGCTCAGGTGCAGCAGCGGCCGGGGATGTCGATCGAGGAGGGCGCCCGTGACGACGACGCCGAGGATCGCCGCGATGCCGTAGACGAGGAGGACGAATCCGGCGCTGAGGTCGGTGCCGGTCACCCGCAGGTACGGCGAGATGTAGGTGTAGATCGTGTTGTGCGCGACCATCCACGCGGCGATGACAGCGAGGATGATCGCGATCCCACGGATGCGGAACACCTTGACCACGGACAGCTTCGCGGTGCCCGTCTGGCCGGGTGCGTCCGGCACGAACACGGCGATCAACGCGAGGATGACGACCCCGACGAGGCTGAGGCCGATGAACGACCAGCGCCAGTCCAGGGCGGTGCCGATGAACGACCCGAGCGGCGTGCCGAGCGCGAAGCCGACGGGCGCGCCCGTGGAGACGATGGCGAGGGACACGCCTGCGAACCGCGCGGGACTGATGCGCCGCGCGTAGGTGGCGAACATGCCCCAGATGACGCCGGACGCCGCGCCGGCGACGAACCGTGTCACGAGCGCGACGGTCACGTTCGGCGCGAACGCGGTGAGGGTGTTCGCGATGACCAGCACGGCGATGGCCGTCATGAGCAACGGCTTGCGGCGTAGGCCCCGCGTGAGTGCGATCGCCGGCACCGTGGCGATGACGGTGCCGATCGCGTAGGCGCTGACGAACAGTCCGACCGTGCCCTCGGACGTCCCCATGCCGTCCGCGATGACCGGCAGGAGCCCCGCGGGCATGGTCTCCATGGCGACGAGCACGAACCCGATCGCCGCGAGCAGTGCGAGCGGGAACCACGGAAGTCGGTCGTCGGCAGCGGGTGCGGCCGTCGGGTGGTTCGACGGGGTCGTGGTCACGAGGGGGTCCATGTCCCTGACGCTAGGGCGGCTCGAGCGTCGGAAGGGAGGTTCTGCTCGACCCCGTTTCGGCAGAGCCTCACTCTCTGCACGAAAGTGGTCTTCGCTGGGCACATGACCGAACCCCAGACCTTCTTCATCACCGGGACCAGCCGCGGCATGGGCACCGAGTTCGCGCGCGCAGCCCTGGACGCCGGACACCACGTCGTCGCGACGGGGCGGGATCCGGAACGCGTCGTCGCAGCGGTGGGCACGCACGATGAGCTGCTCGCCGTCGCGCTGGACGTCACGGACGAGCGCACCGTCCGGAGCGCGGTCGACGCCGCGATCGAACGGTTCGGCCGCATCGACGTGCTCGTGAACAACGCCGGCAGCTTCCAGGGCGGGTTCTTCGAAGAGGTCTCCCCGGAGCAGTTCCGCGCGCAGATGGAGACGAACTTCTTCGGTGCGATGAACGTCACCCGCGCGGTGCTCCCCGTCATGCGGGCACAGGGCTCCGGTCGGGTCATCAGCATCAGCTCGACCGCGGGCATCGTCGCCGGTGCCGGTGGGAGCGCGTACGCCGCGTCGAAGTTCGCGCTCGAGGGGTGGATGGAGGCGTTGTACGACGAGGTCCTGCCGTTCGGCATCCACACCACGGTCGTCGAGCCCGGCTTCTTCCGGACCGACCTGCTCGCCGAGGGCAGCTCCACGTTCTGGGGCGACGTCCACCTCGACGACTACCGGTCCTCGTCGGACCAGACCAAGGAGTTCTTCCGCGGCATGGAGGGCAAGCAGAGTGGCGATCCGGCGAAGCTCGCCCGGACGCTCCTTGCCCTGACGGAGATGTCCGCACCGCCGGTGCGCCTCGTCGCCGGTGCGGACAGCGTCGAGGGGGTCGTGCGGAAGGCGCAGCAGCTCGTCGAACAGGCGCGGGCGTTCCCGGAACTGACCTCATCACTCGACCTGGACGACCAGCAGCGCTGAGCCGGAGATCGGTCCGGACCAAACCCCTCGAACGGGGGCTCCGAAGGAGTTCGGTCGTTCATGACCCGTTACAGGACGCGCCCTCGTCGTCGACCCGAACTTCGACGTGGGCGCGTTCGTACGTCCGGGCAATCGATCCGGCGCCCGGTTCCGAACAACTCGCAGTAACGGGATCAGGAGTTGTCCGTCCGGCCCTGTTCGGGTCAGGCACCGGACGGGCAGCTCTCTCGTCTCGTCACCCCGGCGCCGACGCTCGACCCCGCCGTCGCGAGCCAGGTGCGCACCGCACTCCGGCAGGTCCGCGCGCTCCCGGCCGTCGCCGAGGCGACGCAGACGACCACGAACACCCCCAGTTCCGCCCCGGACCCGACCTGCTCCACCCGGTGGGTCACGTCGAACCACTTCGCATCGCGGTTCACGGTCACGATGGACGCCGGCGCGACCCCGGCTCAGGCCGGAGCCGTGCCGACGACGATGGCCACCGAGCTGGCGTGGACCGGCGTCTCCCTGACGCTGACCGTGCCGGCGGACGAGGGGCACATCGCCAGCACTGTCCACTACGACGGCACGTTCGACCAGCAGATCCCGACGTCGACGTCCACTGCGGTGGCGCAGGGACTGGCGACCCTCGCTGCGACCCCGCACGTGACCGGGCTCGAGGCCTCGATCCCGTACACGATGCGCGTCGACTACGGCTCGCTCGTCATCGGCGTGGACTCGGAGGACCAGGGCGTCCTCGACCGCGTCCGCGCCGTGATCGACGCGACGGCCTTCGCGGACACGACCCTGCACGGCTCGTTCGGCAACGGCGCCAAACCGTGACCCGCGGCGGCGGAGCGCGCCGGTAGCGTCGAACGGTGATCTCCACACCTCGCCCCGGTGTCCGCCCGTCCGTGTCCGACGACGGGCCACAGCGTCAGCTCACTGACCGCGCGACCCCGGAGCGGTGGGGACGACTCGTCGCGGACGCACTGGCACTGCCGGACGTGGTCGAGGGGCACAGTCAGGTCTCGCCGGCGTCGTCGCGCGCACTGTTCCTCCGCGACCGTGCCGAGCACGTCGTGCCGTGGACGTCGCTCGCTCCCGATGGGCGCCTCGAACCCGTGCACCTGCACGGTGTCGACGACACCTCGGTGCACCTGTGCCTGCCGGCGGCTCGCGGCGTCGAGCTCACCGCTCTCGGGTGGGCGACCCCGCACCAGTACGAGGACCACGGCACCGAGTTCCTCGTCTACGGGCCGCGCTACGACCACGAGGTGGACGTCGTGCTCTCGATCATCGCGGAGAGCCTCGCCTTCGCCCGCGATCCCGGCGACGAACAGCCCGGACACGGCCCGGCCTGGAGCCCGCCGCCCGCCATACTGAACCGATGACCCGCGCGCTGCTCCTCGTCGACATCCAGCTGGACTACTTCCCGGGCGGGGCCTTCCCCCTCGTCGAACCCGAGGCCGCTGCCACCGCAGCGCGCACCGTGCTCGACTCCTTCCGCGCTGCCGGCGACCTGGTGGTGCACGTCTTCCACGTGTCCACCGACCCCGACGCCACGTTCTTCGTACCGGGCACGCCGGGCCTCGACTTCCACCCGGCGGTCGCGCCCGTCGACGGCGAGCCGGTCCTCGAGAAGCACGCGCCGAACAGCTTCATCGGCACCGGACTCCAGGAACTGCTGACCGACGCCGGAGTCGACGAGGTGACCATCGTCGGGATGATGAGCAGCATGTGCATCGACTCGACGACCCGGGCCGCGCACGAACTCGGCTTCACCGCGACCGTCGTCGCCGACGCGTGTGCCGCGCCGGACCTGGCGCTCGGGGGCGTCACCGTCCCGGGTGCGAGCGTCCACGCCGCCTTCATGGCGGCGCTCGACGGCAGCTTCGCGACCGTCACGACGAGCGACGCGCTGAGCCGCTGACGTCCGCAGGGCGTGTTCGGGGCCCTGAGATGGGGCGAAGCGGTCGGGAGGCCCGTGGCGGCCCCGCCCCGGGCCTCCCGTCCGTCAGGCGCTCAGTTGATGATCTCGCCGCGCTCGTCCGCGCGGAGTGCGGCCAGGCGCTCGCGCCAGAGGCGGAGCGCGTCGGGCGTGAGTCGGGGCCAGTCGGTGACCTCGCGGACGATCCGTACTGGTTCGGTGCTGCGGTAGGACCGGGTCGGGTTGCCGGGGAACTTCTTGTCGGTGACGTTGGGGTCGTCCTCGTACGGGCCGATCGGCGCGACCTCGTAGACCCGCGGTTCGGCGTCACCGGCGGCGAGCTCGGCCGCGAGCCCGGCGCCGTCGGAGACCGCCGTGAAGTAGACGTGGTTCATGACCACCTCGGGCCGGTAGTTCGACCGGAACCCCGCGGTGAGCAGGTCGCCCGGCTCGAGGTCGGCCTTCGTGCCGTGGAAGAACGGTCCGTCGTCCTGTGCCTGCTTCACGGCGACAGGCTAGCCCCCGGTGCGTCGCGTGCACGAGCATCCCTCCTGCACGTCCTGTTCTGGGAATACTCCCACTGCGGGTATATGCTTCCGGTCATGAGCAGTGGGGAACTCCGCGAACCCGTCTTCTGGATCCTGACCAGTCTGACGGGCGGTCGACAGCACGGGTACGCGATCATCCAAGCGGTGGCCGACCTCTCCGAAGGACGCGTCGCACTCGCGGTCACCACGTTGTACGCGTCGCTCGAGCGTCTCCAGAAGGACGGGCTGGTCCAGGGCGACGGTGACGAGGTCGTCAGCGGTCGACTCCGGCGCTACTTCGCGATCACGAGCGAGGGCGAGCAGCGTCTGGCCGACGAGGCAGCACGGCTCGACGCGAAGCTCCGCGTCCTCCGCACCCGACTCGGGCGTGCGTCGACGGCGACGTCCGGGGGAGCGGCGTGACCGCCGAGCGGAGCCGCCCACCGCTCGAAGCCCGGTACCGCCGGCTCACGAGGTGGTACCCGCGCACGTGGCGAGCAGCGAACGAAGACGCCTTCGTCGGGACGCTCCTCGACGTCGCGGACGCCGAGGGCCGTGCCGCTCCGACGCGACAGGAGCGGCTGGACATCGTCGGGCACGCGGTCTCCGCACGGTTGGACCGGATCGTCGTGCCGCACGTCCGCGACGCGGGCAGCACGATCGCTCTCACCATGGGCACCGGCTTCGCGCTCGCCGAGTTCCTCGTCAGCAGCTGGGCGCCGTGGATCCACGGCAACCCGGTGCCGGAGTCGCTGGTGCAGGTCGGGCCGTTCCGCGACACCGGATTCGTGTTCGCCGCGCTCTGGCTCGTCGCACTCGTCGCGGCGCTCGCGGGTCGGTGGGCGGTCGGGCGGGTTGCCCTGGTCGTCTGCATCCTCGCGGCCGTCGTGACCCCGTACTGGTTCGTCCGGTTCCCGGGGGTTTGGAGTGTCGACCGCGGCACCCTCGCCCTCTTCGCGGCCTGCGCGCTCATCGCCCTCGTCGGTCGGCCGATCCGCAGTCACCACACCGCTGCGGCCGCGGTCGGGTGGTTCCTGCTCGGCGTCGCGAGCTACGGCAGCGTCCGGCACCTCACGGGGGAGTGGATGATCAGCCGGAGCCTGTGGGACGGCAACCTGTGGGCGTGGTACGCCGTCGGGGTGCTCGAGGTCGTGGCCGTCGGGTTCGCGGTGGCGCGGATGTGGACCGTCGTCTTCACGATCACGCTCGGCCTCACCCCGTACATTCTCACGGTCGTCGGCAACGAGATCCGCGGGATCCTCTCCGAGAGCGGCTCCGCGGGCGTCATCGCCGCTCCGGTCGCGCTGGGACTGCTCCTGCTCGTGCTGCACAGTAGTGGCAGGCTCGAGCTCACCGACCGGACCCGTCGCCGGGTCGGGCGGATCCGGCCGCCGCGCACCTGACACATCCCCCTTCCGACGGACGCGCCGCCGGACACCGCTGCAATAGCGTGGCCGCCGTGATCGAAGTCAGCCACCTCACCAAACAGTACGGTCCGAAGACCGCCGTGGACGACGTCTCGTTCGTCGTCCGACCCGGCAGTGTGACCGGCTTCCTGGGGCCGAACGGCGCCGGGAAGTCCACCACGATGCGCATGATCATGGGCCTCGACCGGCCCACCGCGGGGAGCGCGACGGTGAACGGCCAGCCGTACACGACGTTCCGCGACCCGCTCCGACAGGTCGGCGCCCTGCTCGAGGCGAAGGCGGTCCACTCGGGCCGCAGCGCCTACAACCACCTGCTCTCGCTCGCGGCGACCCACGGCATCCCGAAGGCCCGCGTGCACGAGGTCATCGACATGACCGGCCTCGAGTCCGTGGCGAAGAAGCGCGTCGGCGGCTTCTCGCTCGGCATGGGGCAGCGCCTGGGAATCGCTGCCGCACTGCTCGGCGACCCGAAGACCCTGATCCTCGACGAGCCCGTCAACGGCCTCGACCCCGACGGCGTGCTGTGGGTCAGGCAGCTCGCCCGACGCATGGCCGCCGACGGTCGCACCGTGTTCCTGTCCAGCCACCTGATGAGCGAGATGGCGCAGACCGCCGACCGCGTGGTCGTGCTCGGCCGCGGCAAGGTCCTGGCCGACGCCCCGATCGCCGAGTTCGTCGCCGGTGGGGGAGCCGCACCGGGCGCCGCTGGCGGTGGCAGCCGGGTCATCGTCCGGACGCCGTCGCCCGAGCAGCTGTTCCAGGCCATCGGCCCGAACGCGACCGTCACCCCGCGCGAGGACGGCACCTTCCTGGTCGTCGGTCCCGACGCACCGACGGTCGGCAACATCGCGGCCCAGGCCGGCGTTGCACTGCACGAACTCACCCCGACCGGCGCGAGCCTGGAGGAGGCCTACATGGCTCTCACCCGCGACGACGTCGAGTACCGATCGGAGGGCACCCGATGAGCGCCACCACCTCGCCCACCACGCCGTCGACCCGCATGCACGGCGCGACCCGTCTGTCGTTCCCGCACTTGGTGCGGAGCGAGTGGATCAAACTGCGCAGCATCCGGTCCACGTTCTGGTGCTACGCGATCCTGGTGCTGGTGACGATCGGCATGGCCGCACTCGTCGGTGCGAACACCAACAGTGGTGGCGACCAGATGCCGACGGACATCGCCAACGGCACGCTCGTGAACGTCAACACCGTGGGCGTCCTGCTCTCGTCGCTCGTCGTGGGCGTGCTCGGCGTGCTCATCATCACCGGCGAGTACGGCACCGGTCAGGTCCGCTCGACGTTCACGGCCGACCCCCGGCGCACCGGTGTGATCCTCGCGAAGGCCGTGGTGCTGGCGGTCACGACGTTCGTCGTCAGTGCCGTCGCGACCTGGATCGGTGTGCTCATCTCGCTGCCGCTGCTGGCCGGCAACGGGGTGGAGCCGGAGATCGGCAACCCGTCGGTGTTCCTGCCGATCCTCGGGTCGTCCGTCTACCTGACGCTGCTCGCGCTGCTCGCGTACGGGATCGGCCTGCTGGTCCGGTCGAGCGCCGGCGGCATCGCGATCACGCTCGGGATCCTGCTGGTGCTGCCGGTGGTCCTGTCGCTGATGGCGGGGCTGATGAACCTCGAGTGGCCGGTCAACATCATGAAGTTCCTGCCCGACCAGGCCGGCAGCCAGCTCTTCGCGTACTCCTACGACGGACAGGAAGCCAGCCAGGACGACATCGTCCTGAACGGCTGGGGCGGCTTCGGTGTCCTGGCGGCTGAGGTGCTCGTCGTGGGTGCACTCGCGCTGACGGTCGCACGTCGACGCGACGTCTGACCCGACCGACTGCGCACGCGTTCTGCGACGTCCCACCTGTCGATCGACGGGTGGGACGTCGCTCGTTGTGCACGCATCGACCAACCCGCGGCATCGCTAGGCTCGCACCGTGCGACACCTCCCCGCCCTGGTCCTGCCGGCGCTCGCCGTCGTGGCCCTGCTCGCCGGCTGCACCTCGGCGCCGCCCGTCGACGAAGAGGCCCTCAGCGCGTGGCAGCACACACAGGAGAAGTCCGGGGCTGGCGACGACGCGCTCGCCACGCTGTACTCCCGGGTCGACACCGGCGAGGGACAGACCGATGCTTCTGGCGAGCTCCAGCGCGGCATCACGATCACCTTCGAGCACCCCGAGCAGATCGACCACCTCGAGTTCTCCTGCTTCGGCGGCGCCCGGATGAGCGGCCAAGTGACGACGACCTCCGAGGCGACGTCCCGGACCACGTCGACCGACCCGATGCGGTGCAGCGATGGGCAGCAGCGCGTCGACCTCCCGCGCACCTGGAAGCGTGACGTGCACAGCATCTCGTTCAACGCCTTCGACAGCGACCGCGACAGCGCATGGCAGGTGCTCGTCGTCAGCGCCGGCACGGACACCGACTGATGTCACGCGGCCGCCGCTTCTCCGCGCTGGCCCTGCCGGCGCTCGCCGTCGTGGCCCTGCTCGCCGGCTGCACGTCGGCGCCGCCCGTCGACGAAGAGGCCCTCAGTGCGTGGCAGGCGAAGCAGGAAGCGGCGACCGAGACCGACGACGCCGTCCTCGGGGTGCTGAGCGCCGATGCCGCCCCCGGCAACGAGGATCCGGAGGACGTGGAGCCGGGCGTCCGGCTGCAGTTCCCGGACTCGCGGACGATCGACCACCTCGAGTTCTCCTGCTACGGCAACGGACACATGCGCGGCATCGTGCGGACGACGGCCGCAGAGGCGTCGGGGAGCTTCGAACTGGCCGCGATGGCGTGCCGGGACAGTCCGCACCGCATCGACCTGACCGAGATGGCGAGCAAGGACGTCGATGCGATCGGCTTCAACGACTTCGACAGCGACCGGCCGAGCGCGTGGCGCCTGGTCATCGTCGGTCCAGGCCCCTCGGGGGAGTGACTACCGCAGCACCTGGTAGCGGTGGAGCGTGACCCCGTTGTGGTACTCCCGCTGCTCGAGCAGGTCCAGCAGCAACGGCGGTCGCACGCCCGTCTCCGGCGGGTCGAACAGCGGCCGACCGGCGCCGAGCACCGCGGGGTGCGTGTAGAGCAACAGCTCGTCGAGCAGCCCCGCGTCGAGCAACTGCGTCGCGAGGTTCGGGCCGCCGACGCCGATGTCGCCCTCGGACTCCTCGCGCAGGACGGCGAGCTGCGCGATGGCGTCGTCGCCCCCGATGACCCGGGTGTTGTGGTCGGCGCTGGTCCGGGTGCGCGAGACCAGGACCTTCGGCTGGTCGGTCCAGACCTCGCCGTACTCGCGCATGAACGCCGGCATCGACTCGTCGGCGCGGGCGTCCGGCCAGAACGGGTCCATCATGTCGCGGACGACCCGCCCCTCGACGGACAGGGTCATCGCGGCGGCGCGGGCGTTGAACTCGCGGTGCAGCGGCTCGTCGATCCGCATCCACTCGGGCCCTTCGACGTCGCCGAGTTCTCCGGCGTCGCGCTCGACGAAGCCGTCGATCGACACGTTCATCCAGTACACGAACCTCGCGGGCATCGCTGACTCCCTCGTCACGCGGAACCGGACGGAACCGTCCCGGTCCGCTGCCCGCGAGCGTACGCTCGCGCACGCAGCCCTTCCTCGACGATGAGAGCAGGACCCCGTGCGCCGAACAGTCGCAACCATCCTCGCCGTCGCGACGCTCACGGCGGTCGCGACCACGGGCCTCCCGGTCGGCCCCGCCGCAGCGTCCACGCCCGCGGCGGACCGGACCACCGGACACAGCGGCTCGGGACACGGCGCGTCTGCGCCGACCCACCGGAACCCGGTCGCGCTCAGCCTGCCCGACGGCGAGACGGCGGCGAGCTGCGCCGACCCGACCGCGATCCGCGGCGTCGGGCGCGACCGCGACTGGTACCTGTACTGCACGACCGACGCGCTGACGGCGACGGAGCAGAACGCCGACGGATCGCTCGTGCAGCACGGGGTGCCGACCTACCGGTCGACGGACCTGACGCACTGGACGTACGTGAACGACGCGTTCCCGACGCGACCGGCGTGGGTGGGGTCCGCCAACGGGATCTGGGCGCCGGACGTCGTGTACCGCGCCGGCGACCGTGGTCGGCCGGGTACCTGGTACCTGTACTACGCCGCGTCGGACACACCATCGGCATCGGCACCGACCGGCGGGGGATCCGCGGTCGGCGTCGCGACGAGCTCGAGCCCGACCGGACCGTGGACGGACTCCGGTGGCCCGGTCGTGGCACCGCAGACCGCCGCGAACGGCACCGGGGCGCGCTGGGCGTTCGATCCCGAGGTCATCACCGACGAGGGCACCACGTACCTGTACTTCGGCAGCTACTTCGGCGGCGTCAACGTCCGCACGCTCAGCGCCGACGGACTCCGGTCGGACCCCGCGAGCGAACGGCAGATCGCGATCGACAACCGGTACGAGGGTGCGTACCTGATGCGCCACGACGGCTGGTGGTACTTCACGGGCTCCGCCACGAACTGCTGCAACGGCGCACTCACCGGGTACGGCGTCTTCGTCGCCCGGTCGCGCAGCCCACTCGGACCCTTCACCGACCAGGACGGTGTCGCGATCACGAGCACGCGGGTCGGCGGGACACCCCTGCTCGCGCAGAACGGCAACCGCTGGGTCGGCACCGGGCACAACACCGTGGTCACCGACCTCGCCGGCCAGGACTGGATCATCTACCACGCGGTCGACCGCGGCGACCCGTACTACGCCGGGCAACCGACGTACACGAAGCGGCCGGCGCTCATCGACCCGCTCGACTGGCGGCACGGCTGGCCCGTCGTACGGGGCGGGGCGGGACCGTCCGACACGGTGCAGCCGGGGCCGGTCGCGCAGCCGGGGCAGCGTGCGACCTACCGGGCGACCACTGCACCGGTCGACGTTCCCGGACGGACCATCCGTGCGCTGTCGACGTCGTTCGACGGGACCACGCTCCCCACGGCGCTCCGCTGGACCCGCGAACCCGACCGCTCGACCTGGACCGTCGGCGGCGGTACGTTCCGATGGCAGACGCAGGACGCCGACATCCACCCACCGGCGACACCACTCGCCTCGGTCCTGTCCGAACCGGCGCCGCGGGGCGACTACGTGCTGCAGACGACCGTCGCGGTGGACACCCCCGCCACCGGCGACGGCGTGAACTACGTGCAGGGCGGACTGATCGTGTGGGGCGACGACGGGAACTACGTCCGGCTGACGTCGAACTCGATCTTCAACACCCGGCAGACGGAGTTCGGCAAGCAGGTGTCCGGGCAACCGGCCGGGGCGCCGAGCTACGGCAACACGGTCGTCGGACCGGTCGGGGACACCACCACGCTCCGGATCGTGCACCGGGTCGTCGGCGGCGAGCACCGGTACACGGCGTACACGAGTGTCGACGGGCGGCACTTCGTCCGAGGCGGGACCTGGACGGCGGGCCTCGGGAGCGCGCCGAGGATCGGGCTCATCTCGCTCGGCGGTGCCGGGTTCACCAGCACGTTCGAGGACCTGCGGGTGAGCACGGTGGCGACGCACCGGCGGTGACGGTCTGACGCGCCGCGCACGCCGGCGCCGTCCATCCGGAGAACGCCGCGAGCCCCCACGATCCCCGTCGGGATGGGAGGATGCACCGACGCCTGCCCGCACCGAGAACGAGGTTCGATGAGTCCGACCGAGGACCCCCAGTCCGCGGCCCCACTGCTCGACGGGCGCTACCGACTCGAACACGCCATCGGCCAGGGCGGCATGTCCGTCGTCTACCGCGGCATCGACGAGAGCCTGCACCGCCCCGTCGCGGTCAAGGTGTTCCACGCCGGCACCGTCGACATCGCCCGGCAGGAGGCCGAACTCGGCGTGCTCGCCTCGCTCGAGCACCACAACCTCGTCAGCCTGCTCGACACCGGCGTCGTCACCGGCCACGACGGCACCCCCCAGCGGTACCTCGTGATGGCGCTCGTCGTCGGCCAGGACCTCGAGGAACGCCTGTCCGTCGGCCCGCTCGCCTCCCGCCACATCGCCGAGATCGGCTACGACATGGCCGAGGCGCTGCACTACATCCACAGCCACGGCGTCGTGCACCGCGACATCAAGCCGTCGAACATCCTGCTCGTCGACTACGGCCACGACTCCGACCGTGCCCGCGCGCGGCTCACCGACTTCGGCATCGCGCTCGCCGCGGGCGTCGAACGCATGACCGCCGACGGCGTCACCACCGGCACCGCCGCCTACCTCAGCCCCGAGCAGGCCCGCGGCGGTGACGTCGGGAGCCCGAGCGACGTCTACTCGCTCGGCCTCGTGCTGCTGCAGTGCTTCACCCGCCGCCGCGAGTTCCCCGGCTCGCTCGTCGAGTCCGCGGTCGCCCGGCTGTCCCGCGACCCCGTCGTGCCCGAGCCCCTGCCCGAGCACTGGAAGCAACTGCTCCGTGCGATGACCGCGCAGGACCCGGCCGCGCGCCCCGCCGGCGCCGAGCTGGTCACGATGCTGCGCGACGTCGTCATCGCCGAGACCGCCGGCACCGACCACGTCGTGGACACCACGGCGGCTCCGGCCGCGTCAGCCGGAGCACCGCGAGCCGACGCCGACACGGCCCGCCCGGCGACGCTCGACACCCTGCCGGACGAGGCCCTGCACCGCACCACCGCCATGGCCGCCCGCCTGTTCGACGCGCCCATCGCCCTGGTCGAAGTGCTCGACGAGGACCGCGCCTGGTCGCAGTCGTACATCGCCGAGGGAGTCGACGAGGCAGCGCGCAACATCAACTTCGGCAACGGTTTCGCGCCCGTCGCGGTCCCCGTCGTGATCCCGGACGGGTCGATCCACCCCGACATGCAGCACAGCCCGCTCGTCACCGGCGCGCTCGGCATCCGGTTCTACGTGAGCGTGCCGCTCGTACGGCACGACGGCGTCCCGATCGGCACCCTCGCGGTGCTCGACACGAAGCCGCGGCAGGCGACCGAGGCCGACCTCGCCAACCTGCACGACCTGGCCGCCCTCGCCGTGACGCAGCTCGAGATCCGGCAGGAGTCGCTCCGCACGACGAGCGACTCGCTGCCCGTCGCGCAGGTGACGAGGCAGCAGGAGGGCGCGCGGCCCTAGACGGTCGCCGCGGGGCGGACGGGAGGCCCGGTGCGGGCCCGCCCCGCGCCTCCCGTCCGCCCCGCGGTCGCGTCCCGTGCGTCGGTCCCGCCCACGGACGGCCGCCTGCCCGCGCGCCTCCCGCCGGCCTGCTTGCTCGCGCGCTCTCGGTGCACGCTGGACGCCGAGCACCGGACGCCGAGCGGGCGATATACCGGGGTTGCGCGCCCCGCGACCCGGGCATTTCGCCCGTTCGTGGGCGCATGCCGCAACTCACATGCATCCGTTGGAATACGAGCGCTCGCTCGCGCGAGCGGGCGAAATGCCGACGTGTGTAGCCGAGCTGACCCGGATGTTTCGCCCGTTCGCGGGTTCGGACGGCGGGATCGGGTGCCGGCGGGCGCGGGCACGGGGTCGGCGGGGCGCGATGCCGATCCCGGCTGATCGGGCACTGCCCCTATCGGTTCAGGCGGCGCAAGCGCATGCTGTGCGAGGTAACGGAACCCGAATCCGCAAGTGGTCGAAGCGCGATCGGCCCGCGGGGAGGGAGCGCCTCTCTGGGCCTCAGTCGAGCGTCGACGCTTCCTTCCTGTCCTGTTCCGGAGCTCGTCCCGCCGCGATTCGGGTGTCGCGACCGGACGGGAGGGACGTCCGCGTCCCCGCGAGCCGGGTCGTCACCGTCGCCCGGCTCGTGCAGTTCACTCGGTGAGGGCAGCCGCGTAGGCGCGGACGGACCGGTGGTAGCGGGGGAGTGTCGGTTCGACGGCCTCGATCGCGACACGGAGAGCCTCGTCGTGACGGCCTGCACTGTGCAGGGCGAGCGCGAGGAACACCTTCGGCGCGGCACCGGTGGACGGGTGCTCCGGGGCGTCGCGGAGCATCGCGATGGCCTCGTCGACGCGGTCGAGGTTCCGCAGGGTCGAGGCGTGTTGTACGACCATCTGCGCAGCCCGGGCAGGATCGACGTCGGCGAGTCCCGTGGCGGTGGCGGCTGCGTAGTGGACGTCGGCCTCGGCCTCGTGGCCGCCGGAGTCGTTCGCGCCGCCGAGTTCGAACGCGCCGAGGGCCGGGTGCGGCGCAGCGTCGGCGAGTTCGCGCATGCGGTCGATGCGCTCCTGGTCGTCGATCGTGTCGTCGGCCCAGAGTGCGGCGACGCGGGCTTCCCAGTCTGCGGTGCTCATCGGTCCAGCGTATTGCCGCCCGGCGTCGCACCGTCGGCGATCGTCGCACCGTCGGTGATCGTCGCGCGGAAGGACCGGACGAGCGGGACGCCGGGGTGCACGAGCGCCGGCGCACGCCAGGCGAGGGCCGAACCGATCGCCGGGTACTCGGCGGCCCGGACGAACCAGGGATCGCGGTGGTCGAGCGCTTCGAGCCGGATCGTGGCCGGCGCTCCCTCGAACACCGCCGACCACTCGACCCACGGTGTGACCGAGCCGTGCACGGCCGCTTCGCCCTGTGCGTCAGCGGTCCGGACGAGCACGTCGGTGCAGTCGGCGAAGCGCCAGAAGAAGCCGCCGTACCCGGCACCGACCCGGCCGTTGCTGCCCGGACCGCCGAGGTGCACGACGGCGTCGCCGGGGGTTCGGAACGAGGACGACCAGGTCAGCTCCCACCCGGAGTCGACGGCGCGCCAGGCGAGTGTACGGTCCTCGTGCAGGACGACCGTGTGGTCGGGCGCGCGCCAGACGAGTTCCTGGACCGTGCCGCCACCGTGCGGAGCGGGGTGTTGCTCGGAGCGCGCGACGTCGACGCGGCCGTGGTCGTCGCGCCAGACGTAGCCCGGACCGTGCACGTAGGTGCGGCCGCCCCAGCAGTTCACGCCGTCGACGTCCGGGATCGCGACCCCGACGCCGCAGTGCCAGTCGTGGTCGGCCGGGTGGTGGGCGCTCAGGAGGGTGCCGCCGAGGGCCCGCACCGGGTGCAGGTACGGTCGCGGCGACGACGTCGCGATGGTCCCGGAGCCGTCGAGTTCCGTGGCCACCGGGGCCCCGTCGACGCGCAGGACCTGCAGCACCTCGTCGCGGGTGGTGTGGGCCCAGGGCGCACCGACCTCGGAGAACAACGCACGTGCGTCGGCGGCGCGGTCGACGATCGCTTCGACGTCGGCGACGAGCGGACGACGGGCAGTCCCCTCGCCCTGCCACGTCACCCAGGGGTGGTCGATGCGGACGGGCTCGGCGGCACGAACGGCCTCGAGCACCTCGACGAACGCACCCGTGGAGACCAGGGGGACGAGCAGATCGTCCCCGCGGGACCGGTGGGCGAGCAGGTTCTCGAGCAGGTCCGTCCGGCCGAGCGTCCGGGTGGTGTCGCCGACGGTGACCTCGTCAGCCGTGTAGTGCAGCACGGCGCTCCCGGCGGTGCCGCGGACCCGAACGGTCGGCAGGACCTCGGACGGACCGCAGAGGGTCAGGGCCGCGGTGGCTTCGCGTCCGGCGCTGGTCGTGACCCGGACGGCCGAGGTGTCGTCGCCCTCGATGTCGTTCGCCCGGAACAGCTCGACCTCGACGCGCCTGACGTCGGACGCCCGACGGCAGCCGACGAGCGCCAGGGCCGTCGCGACCGCGTGGGCGAGCGGGTTCGTCACGACGCCGTCGAGGACGTCGACGCCCTGGACCCGACGCCGTCCGGCCCACCCGGAACGGTCCCAGTACGCCTGGTTCCTCGTCCACGTGCCGACGGCCGCGGCGGAGCGGACCGGACCGACGAGCGACCCGTCACGGAACGCCGGCAGCGCCTCGGACCCGAGGCTCTGGAACCCGACCTGCACGACGCGGCCGGTGCGCTGCTCGGCGTCGAGCAGGGTGTCGAGCGCGTCGCGGGTGGTCACGGGGGGCTTCTCGAGCAGGACGTCTGCCCCGGCCTCGAGGGCAGCGAGCGCCAGCGGCAGGTGCGCGGCGATCGGGGCAGCGATGACGACGACGTCGACCGGGCCGTGGTCGAGCGCTGCCACGACGTCGGCCACGACGACCGCCCCGTCGTCGGAGGTGGTGCCCAGTGTGGGGTCGACGACGGCGGTCAGCGTGCAGACCCCCGCGGCGACGAGCCGGTCGATGTTCGCGCGGTGGTGCAGGCCGTACCCACGCGCACCGACGAGCACCACTCCGGGCAGGGTCATCGAGCGGTGCCGATCACGATGCGCGTCGTGCCGGGGGAGCGCCCGGTCACGTGGACGTGCTCGCCGTCCGGTCGGTCGGTGCCGCCGAGGAACGCGTAGTCCTGTCCGGGCGCGTAGAACGCCGGCTGGGCCGGGCCGCTGCCGTTGCCTGCCCCGAAGGACACGGCGTCGTCGACGACACGGTAGGTGCCGGTCCGGTCGGCGAGGACGGTCTCCCCGGTCGCGGCGTCGGTGCTCACACCGGTGAACGTACCCCCGCCGCGGAACGTCAGCTGGAGCGACCACGGCACGTCGGCGCCCTCGGTCGTCACGTCGAGCGAGACCGCGTCCGGCGTGACGGTCACGTCGACCGTGGTGGTGAGGGAGACGGTGTCCGCCGCACGCGCACCGAAGGACATCGACGCCGAGAACCGGCCTTCGTCACCGAGCGCGTAGGCGCCGTCGGTGCGTCGAGCCGCGGCGGGCAGGGGCTGGTGGTAGCCGGCGGACACGGTCTCGGAGAGGCGGTACCGCCCGTCGCCGAGGGACTCCAGCGAGGTCGGACGGAACGGTCCGAGCCCGAAGAACTCCCGCGACAGCCGGACGTCGGACAGCACGACCGAACCTGCGCTGGCGAACACCCGCAGGAACGTGGGGCTGTTCGCCAGGCCCGATCGGACGTGGCCCTGCGACGGCACGTCCGAGCCGGCGAACAGCACGACGCTGCGGTCCTGTTCGCGGACGTGCACGAGCCGGGCCTCGGCGAAGGTGTGCTCGGCCGGTTCCAGCGGCGCACCGACGGGCAACGGACGGGCGAGCAGCGGATCCGTCATCGCGCGGGCGGCGACCGCACCGGGCTGCCACATCTCGGCGACGGCAGCTCGTGCAGCGACGGCGGCGAGGTCGGCACGATCGTCGAGCACGGCCACGTGCCAGAGCAGGGGAGCGAACGCGCCGATGCCGAACGCCTGCGACTGGTCCTGGCGACGGGACTGGACGGTCTCGACGGTGTCGTCGGGCAGCAGCAGTGCGAGGGTGGCGTCGAGGGACCGGCGGACGGGGTCGAGCAGCTCCGGCCGCTGCAGCACCGAGGCGAGGACGACGAACGACGGGCACGAGACGGCCGCGGCGTAGTTCGGGCTGCGCTCGGACCACAGCCCGTCGTCGTCGATGTCTGCGCCCTCGGCGAGCCACTCGTCGATCCGTTCGACCAGCGCCGGTGCCGGGTGCAGCCGGTGGATCCGGGCAAGGGCGGCCGAGACCTCCCACCGGTGGTTCGGCGTGTGCACGCCACCCGTCAGCAGCGCCGGCGTCGCACGGTGCACGATCCGGTCGAGGTCGTCGGCCAGCACCGCGGCCGCCGGCACCGACGCCCGGTACGGCGCGAGCAGCTCGAGGGCGTCGCAGACGTCGTTCACGGTGAACGCCGAGTCCGGCGGGGAGAGCACGTTGTCGCCGCCGACGAACGTGCCGCCGGGGGACTGCCGGGCCGCGAGGTGCCGGACCCAGCGGTGCGCGGTCGCAAGGTCGTCGTCGGGAAGGTGATCCTCCCCACCGGCACGGCCCGGACGCCGCTGGCACGTCGTCCGGGGACCGGCGGCGTGGGCCCAGCCTCCCGTCCGCTCGTTCCGGACCCACGCCCCGACCAGCGTGAGGGCACGCGCCATCAGTTCCCGGTGCTGCAGCGCAGCCGGATCGTCGTCGGCGAGCCGGAGGCGCGCGACGGCGGCGTCCGCGGCCGGGCCGATCGCCTCGTGGAACCCCATCAGTCCTTGAGTCCCGCGTTGAGGTCCGCGCCGTTCACGTACTTCTGGAACACCAGGTAGATGAGCACGAGCGGGATGATCGAGATCACCGAGGCGCCGAGCAGGACGGTCCAGTTGACGTTCTCGGCACCGACGATGCTCTGCAGCGCGATCTGGATCGTGAACTGGTGCGGGTCGTTGAGCACCAGGAGCGGCCAGATGTAGTCGTTCCACCGCCACTGGAACGAGAAGATCGCGAGCGTCAGCATGATCGGCCGGGAGATCGGCAGCATGATCCGCCAGAAGATCCCGAACTCGCTCGCACCGTCGATGCGCGCGGCCTCGACCAGGTCGTCGGGCACCGTGATGAAGAACTGCCGGAACATGAAGATGCCGGTGGCGGTGATGACCGACGGCACGATGATGCCGGCCAACGAGTCGTACATGCCGAGGTCGCGGATGACGATGAACGTCGGCGCGAGGATGACCTCGGTCGGCAGCATCGTCGTCGCCAGGATGCAGACGAAGAAGACCTTCAGCCACTTGTTGTCGTACTTCGCCAGGGCGTAGCCGGTGGCGGCGCTCGCCAGCACGGTGAGCACGGTGGTGACCAGCGCGACGATGACGGTGTTGCCGAAGTAGCGGGCGAAGTCGTAGCTCGCCCACGCCTCGGTGAAGCCGCTCACCGACCAGTTCTTCGGCAGCAGGGTCAGCGGGTACGAGAACAGTTCGCCGCCGGGCTTGAAGGCGCTCAGCACGAACCAGAGGACCGGGAAGCCGAAGGCGATGATGAAGACCCAGAGCAGGGCGGTGGCGGCGATGGCCTTCGGACGGGGCGGGCCGTCGAGGCGCTTGGTCGTGCTCTTGCGCGTGCTCTTGCTCTTGCTCTTGGTCGTGTTGTCGGTTGCGGGTGCGCCGGGGGCGCTGGGCAGGGTGGCGGTCATCGACGGGCCTCCGTCCGACGGTTCACGGCCAGCTGGATGAGCGCGATGGCCATGAGGATGAGCATGAGGACCATCGACGCCGCGCTCGCGTAGCCGATGTGGGCGTTCTGGAACCCGTTCGTGTAGATGTACTGCACGAGCAGGTTGTTGTCGGTGCCGGGTCCGCCGCCGTTGAGCGCCTGGATGGTGGCGAACTCCTTGAACGCACCGAGCGACGACAGCAGGATCACGATGAACGACGTCGGCGCGATGCTCGGCAGCGTGATGTACCGGAACTGGTGCCACGCGCCGGCCCCGTCGAGGGACGCCGCCTCGTAGTACGACTGCGGCACGTTCCGGATCGCAGCGACGAACAGCAGCATGTTGAAGGCGGCTCCGGCCCACGCGGTGGCGAACACCACCACGAGCAGCGACAGGTCGGCGTTCGACTGCCACGGCACGGCCTTGCCACCGAGGGACTCGATGACGAAGTTCGCCAGGCCGAAGTTCTCGCCGAACATCCACCGCCAGATGACACCGGTGACGATCGGGGAGATGAGCCACGGCACGAAGAACACGATGCGGGCGACGCTGCGGCCCTTCGCCGCCGGGCTCGTCAGCATCAGCGCCATCGACAGTGCGAGCACGAAGCCGAGCGGGACGGCGACGATCGCGTAGAGGAAGGTGCGCCCGAGGGCTGCGTAGAAGGTGTCGTCGGCGAACAGCTCGAAGTAGTTCGCCAACCCGATGAACTTCGGGTCGACGACGCCGTTGTAGTCGGTGAACGAGTAGCCGAGACCGATGACGGCGGGCCACACGAAGAACACGACGAACAGGACGGCGTTGACGCTCACGAACAGGATCGGGGCGAGGACGGGCTTGCTGACGCCGGAGCGTCGGCGCTTCGTCGTCTTCGCGGCTCCGGGCCGGCGGGGCGGCACCGGGGTGGGGACGGCGGTCTGCACGTCACCGGCTGCGGTGGGGATGCTCACGGTGATCCTCTTCGTTCGTCGCTTGCTGGGGAGCGGACAGGGCGCGGGACGCCGGACAGGGCGGGGCCGGACGCGTGCGTCCGGCCCCGTTCCGTCAGCCGACGTGCTCCTCGTAGTACTTCGTGATCGTCTCGAGGGTCTTCTTCGCCGACTGCTGCCCGTTGATGAGCTTGCCGACCTCGGCGGTGGTGGGATCGGTGCCGAGCTCCTTGCCCTCGACCGCCCACTTCGCGCTCTCCTTGGCGTAGGAGCTCGAGATCGGGTCGGCTGCGTCGATCTCCTTCTGGTAGAGCGCGAAGGAGTCCTTCGCCGCCTGCGACTCGAACGGGTACTGGATGTCCAGCCCGGTCTCGACCGGCAGGAAGCCGTTCGTCGTCACGAGCTCGGCGTAGTTCGTCGGGTCGTACATGTAGTCGATGAACTTCTTCGCCGCGGCACCGCGGGCGTCCGAGTTGTCGAAGCCGACGATGTTGCCGCCGTAGTTGATCTCGGTGGCGTGGGTCGGGTCGGCCGGGGTGGCGGCGCTCGCCCAGTCGAAGTCGGTGATGTTCGACGCGAAGTCCGACGACTGCCAGACACCCGAGAAGTACGCGACGACCTGACCGCTCTTGAACAGGGCGTTCGGGTCCTGGCCGCTCGTCCACACCGACTTCGGCATGACCGAGTCGTCGTTCATGTCGGCGAAGTCCTGCAGCGCGTCCACGGTCTTCGCGTCGGTCGGGAAGGAGCCGTCCTTCTCCTGCTGCATGAAGTCGGTGCCCTTGGTGAACATGTAGGCACGCAGACGCGACGGCGACGAGTCGAACACCATGTCGTACTTCGCGCCGGTCTTCGCCTTCACCTTGTCGGCGGCCGTGAGGAACTCGTCCCAGGTCCACGCCTTCGCGGGGTCGGTCGGGTAGTCGACGCCGGCCTTCTCGAACAGCGACTTGTTCACGAACAGGCCGGCAGCGGTGACGTCGGACGGGATCGAAGTGACCTTGCCGTCGTCGTCCTTCGCGATGATGTCCTGGTCGATCTTGTTCGCGTCGTCGTCGACGATCGAGGCCAGGTCGACGGTCTTGCCGGTCCAGATCGGGTCGATGCCGGCGGCGCGCACGACGTCGGGCAGCGAGTTCGCCTGGGCGGACTCGCGGAGCTTGGTCTGCAGCCCGTCGTACGGCAGGTTCACGATCTTGACCGTGACGCCGGTCTTCTTCTCGTACGCGGTGGCGAGGTCCTGGTAGCCCTTCTCCTGCGCGGTGGAGGTGGAGAGCCAGAAGGTCAGCTGATCGACCTTGCCGCCGTCGCCGGAGCTGCCGGAGGCACAGCCGCTCAACAGGGCCAGTGCGGCGATGCCGCCGGCGAGCGCGAGCATTCTCTTGGATGACTTCATCGTCACTGCTTTCGTTCGGGACCACTGGCGTCTGCCGTGGGCGAGCGTTCGGGGTGTCTCGGCCGAGGACCCCAGGTCTACACGACGTGAGCGCTCATGGCAAGCGCTTTCCTGCGCGATGTTCTGACAATGTGACCAGCCGTCTCGGAAGGCCGCGCCGGCGGCGCGGACGCTGGTCGGGCCTCCCGGGAAATCGCTATCCTCACCACAGACCGCGCACGGCGCGGACCGGACTGGAGGCACGACATGCCCGAGCGAGGCACCGTCACCCTGGCCGACGTGGCCGAGCTCGCAGGCGTGTCGCTCGCGACCGCCTCGCGGGCGCTGAACGGCAGCACGCGGAAGGTTCGACCGGAGTCGGTGGACCGGGTGCAGGCCGCCGCCCACGAGCTCCGGTACACCGCCAACGTGCAGGCGCAGGCGGTCGCTCGCGGGACCACCACGACCCTGGCGCTCGTCGTCGGCGACATCGCCGACCCCTACTTCGCCGCGATCGCCGCCGGGGCGATCCGGGCTGCCGACGACGCCGGGCTCGTGGTGACGATCACCTCGACCGGCGGGGACCCCTCGCGCGAGGCCGCGGTGCTCGGGGTGGTCGCCGGACTCCGACCGCGGGCCGTGGTGCTCGCCGTGAGTCGTCGACTCGGTGCCCGGCAGACGTCGGGAGCGTCGGACTCCGCAGCTGCCGTCGGCGCGCTCGTCGCCGCCGGTGCCGGGGTGTCCGCGCTCGTGTCCGACCTCGACGGTGCCGCGGCCGGAGTGCCCGGCGTGCACGGGGTCGTCATCCGGAACCTCAGTGGTGCCGCGGCCCTGGCAGGAGCGCTCGTCGAACAGGGGCACGACTCGTTCGCCGTCCTGTCCGGCGACCCGGACCTGGCCACGGCGCACGCGCGGGTCGAGGGTTTCGTCGCAGGGCTCGCCGCCCACGGCATCCGGGTGCCGGACGACTCGGTGGTGCCGTCGGCGTTCACGCGCGACGGCGGGTACCACGCGATGGTGACCCTGCTCGACCGGGCGGCGGGAGGCGCGTGGACGTTGCCGCGGTGCGTGTTCGCGGTCACCGACCTGATGGCGGTGGGGGCGGTCGCGGCGATCCGGGAGCGTGGGCTCGTCCCCGGGGTGGACGTCGGCGTCGCGGGGTTCGACGACGTGCAGATGCTCGCCGACGTCGTGCCGGCGCTCAGCACGGTGCGGCTCCCGTTGGAGGAGATCGGGGAGCGGGCGGTGCGGCGGGCGCTGGGTCTCGAGGCCGACGGTGCCATCGACGGCGAGGTCGTGCTGCGCGCGAGCACGGCGCGGTAGCGCGGCGCGGGCGCGGCGCGGGCTGTAGCGCTCGAGGGGTGCGACACGCCGTCGGCCGGTCGTCGAGGTTCCACAACACGCCGCGGGTCCGGCGCCGAGGTTCCACGGAGTGCCGCCCAGAGCCCCGAGACTCCAAGATTTCGGAACCTCGGGCGCGGGCCGCCGGAGCCGGACCCCAGCCGCGCGTGTGCGTTCGTGTTCGGGTACTACTGCAGCGCGCCGACCGTGGTGTACCGTTCCGGGCAAGCGCTTTCCACCACGCGGAGAGCAGGCCACAGCGAGCAAGGGAGCACGCGTTGACCACCACGCGCACCATCGGCATCATCATGAACGGCGTCACCGGACGCATGGGCTACCGCCAGCACCTCGTCCGGTCGATCCTGGCCATCCGACAGGACGGCGGACTCCGGCTGCCGGACGGCTCCCGCGTGCAGCTCGAACCGATCCTGGTCGGCCGCAACGCCGCGAAGCTCGAGGAGATCGCCACCCGCCACGGCCTCGAGCACTGGACGACCGACCTCGACGCCGCCCTCGCGGACCCGCGCTGGGACGTCTTCGCCGACTTCGCCGTCACGAGCGCCCGTGCCGACGCCCTGCGCAAGGCGATCGCCGCCGGCAAGGCGGTCTACACCGAGAAGCCGACCGCCGAGACCTCCGCCGAAGCGCTCGAGCTCGCCCGACTGGCCGCCGAGGCCGGGGTGCCGAACGGCGTCGTGCACGACAAGCTCTACCTGCCGGGCCTGCGGAAACTGCGCCGCCTGATCGACTCCGGGTTCTTCGGGAAGGTCCTCAGCGTGCGCGGCGAGTTCGGCTACTGGGTGTTCGAGGGGGACTGGCAGAGTGCCCAGCGCCCGAGCTGGAACTACCGGCAGCAGGACGGCGGCGGGATCGTCGTCGACATGTTCCCGCACTGGAACTACGTGCTCGAGCAGCTGTTCGGCCGCGTCGAGTCCGTGTACGCCCGCGCCGTCACCCACATCGAGCAGCGCACCGACGAGCAGGGCCACGAGTACCCGGCGACCGCGGACGACGCCGCCTACGGGGTCTTCGACCTCGCCGGCGGCATCACGGCGCAGATCAACTCGAGCTGGGCGGTCCGGGTCGACCGTGACGAACTCGTCGAGTTCCAGGTCGACGGCACCGACGGCAGCGCCGTCGCGGGACTGTTCGGCTGCCGGATCCAGCCACGAACGGCCACGCCGAAGCCGGTGTGGAACCCGGACCTGAAGGACGACCGCGACTACAAGGCACAGTGGCTCGAGGTCCCCGACAACGAGGTGTTCGGCAACGGGTTCCGCGCCCAGTGGGAGGACTTCCTGCAGGACCTGGTCGCCGGCCGCCCGCACCCCTACGACCTGCTGTCCGGTGCCCGCGGCGTGGCGCTGGCGGAGGCCGGCCTGCGGTCCAGCACCGAGGGTCGACGCGTGGACCTGCCGGAGCTGCACCTGCCCACGGGGGCCGAGCCGCGCCTCCAGGTCGAGACACCGGAGGTCGCCCAGCACACCGGGACGGTCGGCGCACGCGCATGACCGGCCTCACCCTCCTCGCCGCCGACGGCTCGACCAGCCGGGCGACCCTGAACCCTCCGGCAGTCACGGCCGCCGCCAAGCCGACCGCGCCCCTGACCGAGCGCCTCGTCTACGCGGCCGCCCACGTCGTCCCGCGCGCCGCCGCCGACAACACCCCCGGTGCCCCGGCCGACCTCGACTGGGACGCCACCCTCGCGTTCCGCCACCACCTGTGGTCGTGGGGGCTCGGCGTCGCCGACGCGATGGACACCGCGCAGCGGAACATGGGCCTCGACCCGGCCGCGACGCGCGAACTCATCACCCGCAGCGCCCGCGAGGCGCAGTCCGTCGGCGGTCGCATCGTCGTCGGCGTGAACACCGACGACCTGCCGGACGACGGGGACGACCTGCCCACCGAGCAGCAGGTCGTCGACGCGTACGTCGCCCAGCTCCACCACGCCGAGGACGCCGGCGCGGGTGTCGTCCTCATGGCGAGCCGCCACCTGGCGCGACTCGCGCAGCGCGCAGACAGCGACAGCCCCAGCAGCAACGCTGCCGCCAGCACCTACCGCCGCATCTACGGCCGGGTCATCGAGCAGGCGAGCGCCCCCGTCGTCCTGCACTGGCTGGGGGAGGCCTTCGACCCCGCCCTCGCCGGCTACTTCGGCGGGCAGCAGGGCCCCGACACCGTGCTCGACATCATGCGCGACGCCGGGCCGAAGGTCTCCGGCATCAAGATGAGCCTGCTGAACGCCCGTGCCGAGGTCGCCCTCCGCTCCCAGCTGCCCGCGACCGCCCGCATGTTCACCGGCGACGACTTCCACTACGTGGACCTCGTAGCGGGAGACGGCCGAGCCCACTCCGACGCCCTCCTCGGCGCCTTCGCCGCCGTCGCCCCCATCGCCTCCGCCGCCGTCCGGGCCCTGCCCGACGAGACCGCCTACCGCGCCCTCCTCGCCCCCACCGAGGCGCTCTCCCGCCAGGTCTTCAGCGCCCCGACATGGCACTACAAGACCGGCATCGCGTTCCTCGCCTGGCTGAACGGCCACCAGCCCGCCTTCCAGATGGTCGGCGGCCAGCACGCCGGCCGCTCCCTGCCGCACCTGTCCGAGACCGTCCGGCTCGCGAACGCCTGCGGCGCCCTCGAACACCCGGACCTCGCCGCCTCGCGCTGGCACGCGCTGCTCGCGGTGGCCGGCGTGGAGACAGGGCCGACCGGGAGGCCCGGATCACCCGCCGTCGACCGCACCGTCGCCGAGGTGGTCGCGTGACGACCGCGGCGGACGCCGTCGCGCCGGTGCGGTCCGCCGGTGCTGCGCCGCATCCGCGACTGTCGGTCAACCAGGCGACGATCAAGTACGCGCCGCTCCGGCGGGCGCTCGACACCGTGGCGGGGGCCGGCGTCGGAGCCATCGGCACCTGGCGGGAGCCCGTGGCCGAGGTCGGACTGGCCGAGGCCGTCCGGATGGTCGCGGACTCCGGACTCCGGGTGTCGTCGCACTGCCGCGGAGGTTTCTTCACGCTCCCGCCAGGAACCGCGCGGCAGCAGGCGCTCGACGACAACCGCCGCGCGATCGACGAGACCGCTGCCCTCGCCGCGGCCGGAGCACCCGGTTCGGCGCCCGTGCTCGTGCTCGTCGCCGGGGGACTGCCCGAGGGGTCGCGCGACCTGGTCGACGCCCGCGGCCGGGTGGCCGACGCGCTCGCCGACCTCGTGCCGCACGCCCTCGACGCCGGCGTCCAGCTCGCCGTCGAGCCGCTGCACCCGATGTACGCCGCCGACCGTGCCGTGGTGTCCACGCTCGCGCAGGCGATCGACCTGGCGGCGCCGTTCCCGGCCGCTGCCGTGGGGGTCGTGGTCGACACGTTCCACGTGTGGTGGGACCCGGCGCTCGCGGGGTCGATCGCCCGAGCCGGGGCAGCCGGGCGGATCGCGTCGTACCAGGTGTGCGACTGGCTCACCCCCATCGCGGCGGACCCGCTGCTGTCGCGGGGCTACCCGGGGGACGGCCACGTCGACTTCGGGCCGGTGACGGACGCGGTGGTCGCTGCCGGGTACACCGGTGACGTCGAGGTCGAGCTCTTCAACCAGACGATCTGGGACACCCCGCCCGCCCGGGTGGTGGCGCGCGTCGTGCAGGCGTTCGACACCGCGGTCCCGCTCCCGCGCTGACCGTCCGGCGCTGCACCGTCCGGCGCTGAACCGTCCCGCGCTGCAGCCGGAGTCAGCGCCCGCGGCGGACCAGCACCACGCTGTCGAGCACCTCGTGCGGATCGCCGTCGGGCGTCGTCGCGGTGCGCGGCCGGAGCTCGGCGGCGACGACGTCCCACGAGCCGTCGAGCTGCAGGGCCGACAGGTCCTCGTCGGGCGTCGGGAACCGGTACTCCCGCATCGCTGCCGGCAGGTCGTCGTGCGGTGGGGCAGCGTGCGCGGTCACGAGCAGGTGCCCGCCGACCGCGACGAACCCGGTCGCCCGCCGCAGGATCTCCGCGCGCGGGATCTCCACCGGCCACGACTGCAGGAACGACGCCGTCACCAGGTCGAAGCGCGCAGCCGTCTCCCACGTGGCGAGGTCGGCGGCGACGAACGCCGTCTGTTCCTCGACCCCGGCCGACACGGACGCCCGCGAACCGCGCTTGATCGCCGTCACCGACAGGTCGATCCCCAGTACGTCCCAACCCTGCTCGGCGAGCCAGACGACGTCCCCGCCCTCACCGCAGCCGAGGTCGAGCGCGCGGCGCACACCGCCGCCCGGCGCCGTCGGCAGCGCCCCGGCGACGTCGGCCAGCACCGCGTTCACGCGGCCAGACCAGATCCCGTCGCGCTCGGCGTACCGCTGCTCCCACCAGCCGCGGGCCGAGCCGACGCCGTCGGTGGTGGTCTCGTGTGCATGCATCCGCCCACTCCAGCGCACCTGCCGGGCCCGACCCAAGCCCTGTTGCCGCCCGGGCAACGTCGCACGGTGCGAGGCGGACCTGCGCCGCGCCTCCCGGCCGCCCGATCGTGAGCAGGAGATGTCGGGTCGCCGTCACGGACCCGACCATTCCTGCTCACGAAGCGCACGCGCCGCGCGCCCGCGCGCGCCGGCCGCTACTCGGCGGGAGGGATGGGCTCCGCGTTCTCGATGCGGGCGCTCGCCGTCGCCATGTGCTCGTCCATCGCCCGCTGCACGGCGGGCACGTCGCCGGCCCGGAGCGCCTCGTAGATCGCGCGGTGTTCGTCGTAGGCCGCCTCGGTGGCCTGGCGGGTCTGCACACGGCGGCCGACCCACACGCTGAGCATCGACCGCAGGCTCTGCAGCAGGTCGCCGAGCACGTCGTTCCCCGCGGCCCGGGCGAGCAGGACGTGGAAGCGCACGTCGGCGTCGATGAAGGCCTCGGGGTCGTCGAGGGTGGCCTCTTGCCGGACGAGGTACTCGCCGAGCTCCGCGACCTGCTCGGGCGTGGCGCGCTGCGCGGCGAGGATCGCGACCGTGCGCTCGAGCGACGACCGGACCTCGAGCAGCTCGCGGGTGCGGTTCGAGGCGAGCATGAGGCCCCACGACAGCGTCGTCGGCAGCAGGTCCGAGGTGCCGCCCTGCAGGTACGTGCCCGAGCCGGGCCGGATCTGCACGATGCCCAGGATCTCGAGGGCGGCCAGGGCCTCGCGCACGGCGGAGCGTCCGACCCCGAGCCGCTCGGCCAGGATCCGCTCGGACGGCAGCCGCGAACCGGGCGCCAGCTCGCCCGCGGTGAGCAGGGACACGAGCTGTCGGGCGACCTCGGAGGCGGGCGACCCCGCGGGCACGGACTCGAGTTCGAGTCGGATGTTGAGGGGGTCGTCCGGGCTGAACGCGGGCATGCAGTGAGCGTACCGTTCGGTCAACCGGTTGGGCTCCGAGGGGCTCGGGCCGGTTTGGTCAACCGGTTGACAAGTCGGATTCGAGTCCGCACACTGGACCAGGCGCACCGATGCGCCCGCTCCATCCGGGCGCAGCAGCACGGGTCGGAGTCGTACCACCCCCACCGAGCAGGAGTCATCGTGGACATCCCCGCCACGCGAGGCATCCCCACCTCGGTCGTCGAGAAGACGGCCATCCGCAAGATCGCGATCCGCATCGTGCCGTTCGTGGCACTGATGTTCTTCATCAACTTCCTCGACCGCACCGCGATCTCCTTCGCGGCCCCGAACGGCATGGAGGCGGACCTCGGTCTGACCGCCGCCCAGTTCGGGTTCGCCTCCGGCGTGTTCTTCATCGGCTACCTCGTGCTCGAGGTGCCCTCCAACCTGGCGCTCCACAAGTTCGGCGCGCGCATCTGGCTCGCGCGCATCATGATCACGTGGGGCATCGTCTCGCTGCTCTTCACGTGGGTGCAGAACTACCCGCAGCTCGTCGGGCTGCGCTTCCTGCTCGGCATCGCCGAGGCCGGGTTCTTCCCCGGCGCGATCCTGTTCCTGTCGACGTGGGTGCCCGCCCGGCACCGCGGCAAGATGCTCGCGCTGTTCTACCTGGCCCAGCCCCTGACGAGCGTCATCGGCTCCCCGCTCGCCGGCTGGCTGATGACCCACGAGGGCATGCTCGGCGGCCTGGCCGGGTGGCGCTTCATGTTCCTGTGCGTCTCGATCCCGGCGATCATCGTCGGCATCCTGTGCCTCTTCGTGCTCAAGGACAAGCCGTCGCAGGCGAAGTGGCTCGACGAGGACGAGAAGCTGTGGCTCGAGGGTGCCCTCGCAGCCGAGAACAAGGCCAAGGGAGGGGGAGACGGGCACGCCAAGGGCGGTCTCCGTGCGGCCTTCGGTTCCGGTCGCGTCTGGATGCTCGCCGCGGTCTACTTCGGCTTCATCTACGGCCTCTACGCACTGAGCTTCTTCCTGCCGACCATCATCGACGGCTTCCAGGAGCAGTTCGGCACCACGTTCGACCTGTTCCAGAAGGGCATGATCACGGCGATCCCGTACGTCCCCGCCGCGGTCGTCCTGTACTTCTGGTCGCGTGACGCCTTCCGCCGTGGCGTCCGGGTCTGGCACATCGCCGTCCCTGCGCTCGTCGGTGGCCTGAGCATCCCGGTCGCGCTCTACATGAACAGCCCGGCCGCCACGATCGCCGTCATCGCGGTCACCGCCTGCGCGATCTTCGCCGCGCTGCCGAACTTCTGGACCGTGCCGACGCAGTTCCTGACCGGTGCCGCCGCAGCCGCGGGGGTCGCGCTCATCAACACGATCGGCAACCTCGGTGGCTTCGCCGCCCCGTACATCACAGGTGTCGTCAGCGGGTGGACCGGCGGCTACCAGGTCCCGATGTTCATCGTCGGCTTCTTCATGGTGCTGTCGAGCGTGCTGATGTTCGTGCTCGGTCGGAACACGAAGCGGAACGAACGACGGGACGCCGACGCTGCGGCGCAGGCCACGACGACCACGACCCAGGAGAGCCACGCATGACCCGCCTGTTCAACGACCCCGCCGACTTCGCCGACGAGATGGTCGACGGCTTCGTGGCCGCGAACCAGGCCCGGGTCCGCAAGGTCCACGGCGGCGTCGCCCGCTCGACCACCAGCCCCGAGGGGACCGTCGCGCTCGTCGTCGGCGGCGGTTCCGGCCACTACCCGGCCTTCGGCGGACTCGTCGGGCACGGCCTGGCCGCCGGCGCCGCGATGGGCAACCTGTTCGCCAGCCCGAGCGCCCAGCAGGTCGCGGCGGTCGCGAAGGCGTCCGAGCACGGCGGCGGGGTGCTGCTGAGCTACGGCAACTACGCCGGCGACGTGCTCAACTTCGACGCCGCGGCGCGGGCACTGGCCGACAGCGGGATCGACGTCCGCACGGTGCGGGTGACCGACGACGTCGCGAGCGCCCCGAGCGCCGAAGCCCACAAGCGCCGCGGCATCGCCGGTGACCTCTGCGTCTTCAAGGTCGCCGGTGCCGCCGCGGAACGCGGGGACGACCTCGACACGGTCACCGCGATCGCGACCCGTGCCAACGACCGCACCCGCAGCTTCGGCGTCGCGTTCTCCGGCTGCTCGCTCCCCGGCGCGGACGAGCCGCTCTTCACCGTCCCCGAGGGTCGGATGGCCATCGGGATGGGCATCCACGGCGAACGCGGCATCGCCGAGGCCGACGTCCCCACCGCGTCCGGACTGGCCGACCTGCTCGTCGACAAGCTGCTGACCGAGCTGCCATCCGGTGTCGTCGTCGACGGAACACGCGTCGTCCCGATCCTCAACGGTCTCGGCAGCGTCAAGTACGAGGAGCTCTTCGTCGTCTTCGGGGCCGTGCAGCGCGGGCTCGCGGCGGCCGGCGTCGTCGTCGTCGAGCCCGAGGTCGGCGAACTCGTCACGAGCTTCGACATGGCCGGCGTCTCGCTCACGCTGTTCTGGCTCGACGACGAACTCGAGCAGCTCTGGGCAGCGCCCGCCGACAGCCCCGCGTACCGCAAGGGCGGTGCCGTCCCGCAACAGCCGGTCGCACCCGAGGCCCTCGCCGCGGACGAGCAGGCACCGGTCACGCCGGGCACCGAGGCGTCGCAGGCGTCCGCCGCCCGGGTCGCCGAGGCGATCACGGCCATCCGCACCACCATCGACGACCACGCCGACGAACTCGGTCGCATCGACGCCGTCGCCGGCGACGGCGACCACGGCATCGGCATGCAGCGCGGCGCCACCGCCGCAGACCGCGCCGCGCAGGACGCGGCCGCACGGGGCGCCGGCGCCGGCAGCGTCCTGGCGATCGCCGGAGATGCCTGGTCCGACAAGGCCGGTGGCACGTCCGGCGCGATCTGGGGAGCCGCCCTGGAGGCACTGGGTCGCGTCCTCGGCGACGCGTCACGTCCGACCGCCGCCACGGTCCAGAGCGCGGTGCACGCCGCCACCGAGGCGGTCCTCGCGTTCGGCGCCGTCCCCGGCGACAAGACCATGGTCGACGCGATCGTCCCCTTCGACCAGGTCCTCACCGACCGCGTCGCGGCCGGCGACGACCTGGTCCGTGCCTGGTCGGCCGCGTCCGCCGCGGCGACGGCCGCCGCCGACGCAACCGCCGACCTGCTGCCGAAGATGGGCCGCGCCCGCACGCACGGCGAGGACGCGGTCGGCACCCCCGACGCGGGTGCGATCTCGTTCGCCCTGATCACCGCGGCGGTCCTGTCGACCGTCTCCGTCCCAGCCTGACCCACACCACCACGAAAGGCACCCGCATGAGTGACCAGCAGTTCCGCATCGTCGTCGGCTCGGACGACGCCGGGTTCGACTACAAGGAGATCATCAAGCAGGACCTGCAGGCCGATCCGCGGGTCGTCTCCGTGGTCGATGTCGGTGTGGACGCGGACGGGCACACCGCGTACCCGCACGTGGCCGTCGACGCAGCACGACTCGTGGCGAACGGCGAGGCCGACCGCGCGATCCTGATCTGCGGCACCGGACTCGGTGTCGCGATCGCGGCGAACAAGGTCCCCGGCATCCGTGCCGTCACCGCGCACGACTCGTTCAGCGTCGAGCGTTCGGTCCTGTCGAACGACGCGCAGGTCCTCTGCATGGGCCAGCGCGTCGTCGGCGTCGAGGTCGCACGCCGGATGGCGAAGGAGTGGCTCGGCTACACGTTCGACGCTTCGAGTGCCAGTGCATCGAAGGTCGCCGCGATCTGCGCATACGACGGCTCGGCCCCGGTCGGGACCGACGCCTGATGCCGGCGACCACGGCGGCCGCCCCCCTGACGATCGGGGTGTCGCTCAAAATGTACTTCGGGCACGCCCGGACGCTCGAGTGGGCGGCCGCCGTGGCCGACATCGCCCGAACCCACCCGGCGGTGCAGTCCGGTGCGGTCGAACTCTTCGTCATCCCGACGTTCCCCTCGCTGGTGCCGGTGCACGCCGTGCTCGAGCGCACCCCGGTGCTCCTCGGCGCGCAGGACCTGGCATGGGCAGACGAGGGCGCCTTCACCGGTGAAGTGTCCGGCCGCGAACTCCGCGAGGTCGGGGTCGACCTGGTCGAGATCGCCCACGCCGAGCGTCGCTCCCTGTTCCACGAGTCCGATCAGGACATCGCCGGCAAGGTGCACGCCGCCTTCCGCAACGGCCTGCGTCCCCTCATCTGCATCGGCGAGACCGACCGCGCGGCCGACGGCGACCCGTCCGCTGCCGTCGCCGAGGTCACCGCGCAGCTCGACCGCTTCGTCGCGACGGCCGTCGCCGACGGACTCGCCGGGCCGGTCATCGCCGCCTACGAGCCGGTCTGGGCGATCGGCGCACCGGAGCCGGCGCCCGACGAGCACATCGTCGCGGTGCTCGCGGGCATCGAGCAGCACCTGGCGACCCGTCCGGAGCTCGCCGGGTCGGTCGTCATCTACGGCGGCAGCGCCGGGCCGGGCCTGCTCACCCGGGGACGGGGCGGCATCGGTGGCCTGTTCCTCGGCCGCTTCGCCCACGACCCCGAGGCGATCCGCACGATCCTCGACGAAGCCGAGGCGCTGGGGGCGACCGCATGACCTCCCTGCTCGGCCTCTCCACCTACGCCTACTTCTGGCGCATGTCCGACCGTGTGCCGGCACCGCTGTCCCTCGACGACGCCCTGCGCGACACCGCGGCCCACGACGGCGTCGACCTGTTCCAGATCTGCGACCACCTGCCGCTCGACACCGCGTCGGACGACCGGCTGGCCGCGATCCGGACGCTGGCCGACGACCTCGGGCTCACGCTCGAGGTCGGCACCCGCGGCACCGACCCGGCGCACCTCGCCCGGTACCTGCACATCGCGCAGGTGCTCGGCGCGACGCTCGTCCGGTCGATGTGGACGAGCGGCGACGACCAGCCGGACGCCACCGAGACCGAACGCCGTCTGCGCCAGGCACTCCCCGCCTACGAGGCGGCCGGGGTGACGCTCGCCCTCGAGACCTACGAGGTCGTCGCCACCGCCGACCTCGTCGCGGTCGTGCAGGCGATCGGCTCCGACCACCTCGGCATCTGCCTGGATCCGGCGAACACCGTCGCACGGCTCGAACACCCCGCCGACGTCGTCGCGATGACCGCCCCGCACGTCGTCAACTGGCACGTCAAGGACTCCGGGTTCACCCGGTCGCCGGGGTGGGTCGGGTTCCAGTACACCGGCGTCCCGATGGGCACCGGGGTCGTCGACCACGACGCCGTCCGCGCTGCGATCGACCCCGACGCCCGCGGGATCAACCGCGTCATCGAGTTCTGGCTGCCCTGGCAGGACGAGCACGCGGGCACCGAACCACGACCGGGCGAGACGCCCGCACAGACCACCACCCGCATCGAGGCGGCGTGGACCGAACACACCATCGAGCACATCAGGAGCAAGGAATCATGACCGACACCGTCACCACCCCCCACACCGTCGCTGCCGGATCCGGCACGGCCGACGTCACCGTCGCCGTGATCGGTGCCGGCGGCAAGATGGGCACCCGCGTCTCGAACAACTTCGCGAAGAGCGAGTACACGACGCTCTACAGCGAGGCCTCGCCCGCCGGACAGGAGCGCATCCAGGCCCTCGGCCGGTCACTCACCGACAGCCTCGAGGCCGCCAAGGTCGCTGACGTGGTCATCCTCGCCGTGCCGGACGTCCTGCTCGGCACCATCTCGGAGCAGCTCGTCCCGGTCATGCAGCCGGGCGCGACGATCCTGACGCTCGACCCGGCCGCCGCCTACGCCGGACTGCTCGCCAAGCGCGAGGACATCCACTACGCCGTGGCGCACCCGTGCCACCCCTCGGTGTTCCTCGAGCGCACCACCAAGGCCGAGTGGGACGACACCTTCGGTGGCATCGCCGCCCCGCAGGAGGTCATCGCGGCCTTCGACGCGTCCGAGTCCCTCGGCGACCCGGACGACAGCGCCAAGGCGATCGCCGAGGCCGTCATCACCACCATGTACGCACCCGTCATCCAGGTCCACTGGGTCACCGTGAAGCAGCTCGCCGTGCTCGAGCCGACCCTGGTCGAGACCATCGCCTGCATGATCGGCGACTTCCTCAACGACGCCCTCGAGGAGACCGTCACCGGTGTCGGCGTGCCCCGCGAGGCCGCCCGCGCCATGCTCTACGGCCACACCTGGATCGCGCTGACCAACGGCCTGCGCGGCTCGAACCCGTTCTCGGACGCCTGCCACATCGCCATGGGCTACGGCCGCGAGAAGCTCATCAAGGAGGACTGGAAGCAGGTCTTCGACGACAGCGAGCTCGACTCGGTCATCGCCAAGATGCTCAAGATCGACGCCGTCCGTCGCTGAGCGTCCGCCACAGATCGACACTGAGTCCCCGCGGGCCCCAGGCTTCGGCGAGCGTGATGCTCGCGACGCCCGGGGCCCGCAGTGCGTCCCAGGACGCCCGGAACCACGCCCGCGCTGCCGCCGAGTGCTGCTGCGGATCCGTCGCGTCCGGCACGAACTGCGGCCCGTACCCGGCCTCGATCCCCGCGTCGGTCACGACGGGGCGCGCTGACGTCGCCACGGCGTTGAACCGTGGCCGCAGCGTCACCGGTCCGACGTGGAGCGCCCTGCCGGCGGCCAGCCGGGAGGCGCTCATCACCACCCAGCGCTGCATCCGGATCGACTCGGTCACCTGTTCGGGCGACCGGTCGTGCATCTGCGGCGTCACGCTGAACGTCAGGGGCCCGTCCCAGTCGCGGAACAGGTCGACGGTCCGGTTCAGCTCCGTGAAGTGCGCGCGGGTACCCGCCACGACCTCGAGGTCGCCGGCAGCAGCCGCGGCGTCACGCAGGGCCTGCTGCAGCGCCGAGGTCGTCACGTGCGAGGTCGGGTCGAACGCGCCGATCCGCACGACCGCGCCCGAGTCGAGCACGTCGTCGATCGCGGCGCGCAGCCGATCCGGGTCGTCGGTGACGAACCGGACGTCGAGCGGCCCGCCACCCGCATCGCGCCGAGCTGACGCCAGCACGGCCCCGACGTTCGGATCGCCGAGGAAGGGTTCGACCAGCACGACGGGCTCCACCAGGACCGGCACGTCGAGCGGCACCGCGGCCGGGCGCACGTCGGCCGGGCGCGCAGCCGCCGGTGCCGAGGCGGCGAGCAGCTGGAGCGTCGGCGGCGGGGCGACCGCGGCGGAGGCAGCCGGCCCGTCCAGGAACGTGAGGTCCGGGGCGGGGGAGGCCGTGCCTCCCGGTCGATCGTCCGTCGTCGCGTGCAGCGTGAGCGACTGGTGGACCACGGAACCCGCGTCGAGCGCGACGGGGAACGGCTCGGACAGCGGCGTCGAGTAGGTCTTGAACGAGGCATCGGTCCAGTTGCGCTGGTCCTCGGCCTCGAACACGTCGCCGGCCAGGTCGAGCGTCAGCGCGACCCGACCCGTCGACCAGTCCAGCCCCGACAGGTCGGCGGCCGGCTGGTGTGGCGCGATCCAGGTCGGGAACACGGCCGAGGTCGCGGTGCCGGACGGGTGGCGCGCGGTGACGGGCACGCCGGCGAGGGTCGGCGGGTGGAGCACGACCAAGCCGATGCGGTTGCGGCGGAACGGCGTCGTCGTGGTGCCGACCGCGTCGACCTGCAGGGTGGGGCCGTCGACCGTGACCTCGAGGACGTACCGCAGCACCTCGGCGCCGTCGTAGCGGGCGCTGGCCTCGATGCGCAGGCGCCCGCTGCTGCCCGGGCCGGAGGGCGGCGTCCGCGCGAGCACGACGTCGTCGGCGGTGCGCCAGTCGTGGTCGCGCGTCACGAACCGGATCGACCGCAGGACCGGTTCGCCGTCGTACGCCAGGTCGGCGAGCTCGGCGCCGCGCAGCGTGAACCGCCACGCACCGATCGACACCGCAGTCATGGCTCATGACTACCACCGGTCAACCGGTTGGGCAATGATGGGTCCGTGGAGCGACGACGCTCCCAGGACGGAGCGCCCGCATGACCGCACGACTCGACCACAGGACCGCACTCGTCACCGGGGCGGGCTCCGGCATCGGCCGTGCGATCGCGGACCGGTTCGTCGCCGAGGGCGCTCGCGTGGTCTACGCCGACCGGGACGCGACGGCGGCGGGCACCGCAGCAGCGGCAGCCGGCGCGCTCGCGCTGCCGCTCACCATGGACATCGCCGACGAGACCAGCGTCGCGGCCGGGTTCGCCGCCCTCGCGGAGCGCGACCTGACGCCGAACGTGGTGGTCGCGAACGCCGGCGTGCAACTGTTCGGCCACGACGCTGCGATCGCGGACGTCTCGCTCGACACCTGGAACCGCACGGTCGCGGTGAACCTGACGGGCACGTTCCTGACCGTGAAGCACGCCGTCCGGGCGATGCTCGCGGCCGGCGGCGGGGGGTCGATCATCGCGACGGGCTCACCCACCGGGCTGAACGGCGAGGGTGCGGACTTCGCGGCCTACTCGTCGACCAAGGGCGGCATCCACGCGCTCGTCCGCGCGACCGCGATGGCCTACGCGCGGGACGGCATCCGGGTGAACACCGTCGTGCCGGGCTACACCGAGACGGGGCTCGTCTCGGCGATCTCCGGCGACCCCGAAGCACGTGCGGCGATCGTCTCCCGCACACCGCTCGGCCGCCCCGGCACCCCCGACGACGTCACCGGGATCATGGTCTACCTGGCCAGCGCGGAGTCGTCCTACGCGACGGGCGCCGAGTTCCGCGTCGACGGCGGCATGACGAGCCTCTGACCGCCTGCGGCGCGAGCTCGCCCCGAGTCTCGGGCTGAGCGACACCTCTCGGGCTCCGCAGCGCGAGGACTGTCGCCTCACCCGAGACTCGTGGCATCACCACCGCGACCGGGAGGCCCGGCGCGGCCCCGTCAGGCCGGCGTGCGGTGCGCGAGCAGTGCGCCCAGGGCCGCGGCCCCGCCCGCAGCGTCCGGCACGGTCACCATCCGTGCCTGCCCGCCGCGGAGCCGTGCCACGAGGCCCGGCCCGGACCGCACCACGTAGGCGACCCCACGGCCGGAGAACCGGTAGCCCCAGCCGCCCCACTGTCCGGGCGAGACGTCCTCCCACCCGCAGGACTCGATCCGCTCGAGCGGGACGCGCATGAGCGGGATGCGGGTCCACGTCGAGGTCAGCCGCATCCCGCGACGGTCCACGGTGAGCTCGACCCGGGCGAGCACCAGCACGGCGAGCCCGGCGACGACCGACACCGCTCCGGACGCGACGGCCGTACCGATGTCGGACGGAGCCATCGCGAGCCCCGTGCCGATCCCGAGTCCGACCACGACGGCCCCGAGCGCCGCGAACCAGCGACTGCCGATGTGGGCGCGCCACGCGACCCGCGTGTCCGACCCGATGCGCAGCGGTTCGACGTCGTGCGCGGGCACCGGGGGAGCCGTCCGGACGAGCGCGACGACCGGCACCGCGGCGATGACCGCGCTGACGACCAGGAACGGTACGGTCCACCAGCCGGACAGCGTCCCGTCGCCGACGGTGTTCGTCGCGGCGAGCACGATCCAGGCGGTGCCCAGGCTGCCGGCGAACAGGTTGGCCACGAGCACCAGGGTGGCGGCGGTCCGGCGGTCGGGCAGCCGCAGTGCCGCGAACGCCAGAGCCACCGCGCCGGCGGTCACCGCGAGCGTGATCCAGAACACCGGCCAGGGCGAACTCCAGCCGTCCGCGGTGCCGTCGGCCCCGAAGTGCACGGCCATGCGGTCCGGCAGGCTCGGTGCGGCGACGAGTGCCGCGACCACCAGGGTCAGCAACACCACCAGCCCGGGCGCCACCACTGCCACACGGGTCCTCGAACGCATCGGTCGGTTCGTCATCGTGCCCCCTTGATCATCGTGAACAGGTCGTCGAGCGGCACCCCGAGCGTGTCGGCCTGGTCGCGCAGCTCGTCCACGAGCGTGCGCAGCCGGTCGAACGAGGCGTTGCCCGATCGCAGGACGGTGGCTCCGCGACCCCGCCGCAGCTCGATCAGTCCGTCGTCCTGCAGCTGTGCGTAGGCGCGCAGCACCGTGTGCATGTTGACGTCTACCGCGGCGGCGAGGTCGCGCGCCGACGGCAGGCGTTCCCCGCTCGCGAGGTCTCCGCGTGCGATCGCGTACCGGATCTGCGACGCGACCTGTTCGGCGAGGGTGGCCCGCGCGGTCGGGTCGACGGTTATCAACATGTTTGCATTGTATGCGAACAATCCCGCCGTGGCGAGGGTTCTCGTGTCGCGCTCTCCGGCCTTTGGCCATGGAACGCAGGCCCCCGTCCGGGGGTACGGCGTCCGGGTACTTTCGGCTGCAGCGAACCACTCGCTATTCAGGGAGAAACCACGATGACGAACTACGAATCCGCCGACGGGGTCGAGCCCGTCCAGGTCACCACCTACCGTCTCGTCCGCAAGGCCGCCCGACGTGGTTGGGCTGTGCCGACCGACGAGGCCGAGCCGTCCCTCGCCGACCTCGTGAGCACCCGCGGCTCCGCGCGCCCCGAGGCCCGCTGACCCGCACGCCGACGCCGAACCCGAGCCCGAGCCCGCAGTATCGTCGGGCCATGCCCCCTTCGGCCCGAGCGGTCACCCGTGGCGTCGAGGTCGGGACCCGAGGCTCCGCCACCGGCGTCCCCGTGCTCGTCCTGCACGGCAGTCCCGGCGGGATCGACGTCGCCGAGCTGATGGCGGCGTTCCTGCCGTCCGAGGACTTCCGGGTGGTCGCGGTCTCGCGACCGGGCTACCTCGGTACCCGGCTCGACGCCGAGCACCCCACGATGGACGACGAGGCCGACCAGCTCGCCGGGGTCCTCGACGACCTCGGCATCGATCGGGTCGGTGTACTGGCCTGGTCCGGTGGCGCCCCGGCCGCGTACCGCCTGGCGGTCCGACACCCGGACCGGGTCAGTGCGCTCGCCGTCGCCTCCGGAGTGTCCGGTCGCTGGGTCCCCGGGTCGGCGGGACCTGCCGAACGACTCGTGACCGACACTGCGTTCGGTGCCCGTCTGGCAGCGATCGCAGCACGCGTCGCCCCGGCTGCCGCGGCACGCGCTGCGGTGGCCGGCGTGAGCACCCTGCGTGGTGGAGTCCTGCGGGAACACGTCGCCGGCGTCCTGGCCGACCCGGAGCGGCGGGCGTTCCTGCTCGGGCTCGCACGCACCGGCAACGCGTCCGGGCCCCGACGAGAGGGCTGGGCCAACGACGTGCGGCAGCTCGCGGCCGTCGAGTCGCTCGACCTCGTTGCCGTCCGGGCCCCGACACTCCTGGTGCACGGCGACGCCGACACCGAGGTCCGACCGGACGACAGCACCCGCGCCGCCGCAGCGATCTCCGGCGCGGAGCTCGTCACGCTGCCGGGTGGCACGCACTTCGCGCTCTGGGACCACCGCGACGCCGCCGCGGTGCAAGCACAGGTGCGCGCACACCTGCAGCAGCACTGACCATCGGCGCGCCCCGCCTGCTCACGATCCGGTATCGACGAGGTCTCGATCTCGACACGACGCCCCGTACGTGACCACGGCGCTGCCACGATGGCGGGTATGGCTTCCCTCCGACTCGCGCTGACCGTCGTCGCCGGTGCGCTGCTCGCGTCCCTCGCCCTGTCGTCGTGCTCAGCCGACGCCTCGTCGACACCGACGCCGACCTCGTCGAGCGCTCGGTCGGCGGACGCAGCGGTGGACGCACCGGCGGCGTCCCCCACGGTGGACCCGATGGAGGAGGACGGGAGCGCCGCGGCCGTCTGCGGGCAGATCAGCGCGCTGTCGACGATTGCCCTGAACGCCTCGGACGGTCGTTCCCGCGGTGCCCTGACCGACGCGCAGTACGAGGCGCTGATCGCGGCAGAACGCTTCGGGTACGAGCACCTGTCGAGCAGCGACGAGCGGCTCGACAACGCCATCGACTACGCACTCGAGTACCTGGACGCCCACCCGGCACCCGCGTCGGGGCCGGCGCTCGAGGACAGCCCCGAGTGGGAGCTCGTCGGGCGCACCCTGAACACAGCGTGCCAGCAGGCCGGTTCGAACGTGGTCGCGACCGCTCAGTCCGGCGGCTGATCGCGACTCGTCCGGCGGCCAGAGCGCACCGAGGCACCACGGCCACGAGGGTCACGCAACGATCTCGGCCCGCTCGACCGCCGCGACCAGCGCGTCCAGCGCACGGTCCAGCTCCGGCACCGTCACCGCCCCGTACCCCAGCACGACCCCGGCCGGCGTGCTGCCCGGAGCCAGCCCGTACTCCTCGAGCGTCGAGACGAGCGCGCCGGCACCGGCCATCCGCGCGGCGACCTCCCGCCCCGTCGCCGGACCCGACCACACGACCACGGCGTGCAGTCCGCCGGTCAGCGCACGGGCCTCCAGCCCGGCGACGCCGTCGAGCCGAGCCGCGATCCGGGCGCGACGGTGCGTGTAGTCCCGCCGGACCCGGCCGAGGTGCCGGCGGAGCGCGCCGGTCCGGAGCAGGTGCGCGAGCGCGATCTGCACGGGCTCGGCGACGACCGCGCCGCGGGCACGACGGGCAGCGAGCACCGCGTCGGCGACCCCTGCCACGGACCCGGCCCCGACCGGCTCGCCTGCCGCCCGGGGCAGCACGACGTACGAGCAGCGCAGCCGCGGGTCGAGCGTCTTCGAGAACCCGCCGACGTGCAGCACCGCCCCGTCGGCGTCGAGCGCCGCGAGTGCGGGCACGGGGCTGCCGCGGTGCCGGAACTCGGAGTCGTAGTCGTCCTCGACCACGAGCGTGCCCGTCGCCGCAGCCCAGGCGAGCAGCCGCTGCCGTCGTGTCACCGGCATCACCGAGCCGAGCGGGTACTGGTGCGTCGGCGTGACGAGCACGACGTCGACCGGCGGGGCTGCCGTCAGGGCGTCGAGGTCCATCCCGTCGTCGTCGAGCGGGATGCCGAGCACGGTCCCGCCCGCGCTGAGCACCGCACGCTGACCGGTCCGGTACCCCGGGTCCTCGACCGCGAACACGGGGGCGCGACCGAGGTGCACGCGGAGCGCCTCGGTGACGAGCGACAGCGCCTCCGATGTCCCCGCGGTCAGCAGCACCCGGTCGACCGACGGGGCGAACCCGCGGCTCAGGCCGAGCTGCGCGACCACCTGCGCGCGGAGCTCCACCGTGCCGAGGGGGTCCGCGACGGCGTTCCGCAGCGGGGCGTCGGCCGCCGCCCGCCAGGCTGCGCGCCAGTCCCGCTGCGCGATCGCCGTGACGGCGGGGATGCCGGGGCGGCAGTCGATGAGCCGGGCAGAGGTGGTCATCGGTGCGGTGGACGCTGACGCCGTCGCAACCGGGTCCGGCGCGGGCAGCACGTCCCTGACGCCCATGCCGGCCGACGCGACGACCCGCGCCACCGCACCGTGCCGCGTCCGGATCCAGCCCTCACCGTCGAGCTGGTCGTAGGCGGCGACGACCGTGCCGCGTGCGACGCCGAGCTCGGCGGCCAACGCCCGGGTCGAGGGCAGCGGATCGCCCTCGCGCAGCGTGCCGTCGTGGACCATCCGCCGGATGCGCTCGACGACCCCTGCGGTCTTGCCGGACTGGTCCACCACGATCACCTCGATCTGGTCCACGCACTGGACCACTGTCGAACCTAGCGTTGCCCGCATGAGCACCCCGAACGCCACCGACGGCCCCGACCTGCGCGTCCGACGCATCCGCGAGCGCCAGTCCGACGACCCCGCCGTCCTGCGGGCGATCCTCGACGAGGCACACCTCGCCCACGTCGGGTTCGTCCGCGGTGGCCACCCGATCGTCCTGCCCTTCCTGTGCGGCGTCGGCGACCTCGGCGCCGGCCCGGTCCTGCTGCTGCACGGATCGACCGGCGGCGGCCTCTTCCTCGAAGCAGGTGCCACCGGTGTCCGGGTCGCAGCGACGGTCACGCACCTGGACGGGCTCGTGTTCGCCCGTTCGACCTTCGACAGCTCGGCGAACTACCGCAGCGCGATGATCGCGGGCGCCGCGACGGTCGTGCCGCCTGAACTCCGCACCGAGGCGCTCTGGCAGGTCTCCGACCACCTCATGCCCGGCCGCCGCGACGAGGTCCGCGAGATGACCCCGAAGGAGGTCCGCGCCACCCAGGTCCTGCAGCTGCCCCTCGACCGGGCGAGCGTGAAGGTCCGGTTCCAGGGCAACGGCGAGGCCGCGGACGACGGCGAGGACCACACGGTCTGGGCCGGCGTGCTGCCGCTCGCGGTCCGTGCCGGCGTCCCGGTGTCGGGGGACATCTCGGGGGACGCCCCGGTCGACGCGTCCGTCGTGGCGCTGGCGGCTCGCCTCGACCGCCTGTCGTCCGACCGGGAGGCCCGGATCGCCGCCGTCATGCGGGTCGCGTCCGCCTGAGGCCGGGTCCTCGGGCACCTGGGCGCGGATCCGCCGCATCTGAGCGACCTGCGAGGATCGCCCGTTCCTGTGACGAGCCGCAGGAACACTCCGGGACTGCCCAGCCTCGGTCCGCCCCGTGACCAATACGTTACTTTCCGGATCGCCCAGCGGTCCCGACCCGGAAGGACCCATGGGACGCCACGCCCTGCCTGCAGCAGCCGAAGACCGACAGCCCTCGCGAGGGACCCCGCACACCGCGGTGGAACCCGCTCCGGCGTCACCGCAGCCGCAGCCGTCCCGTCCCCGTGGTCGTCGCTCGGCCCTCGGTCCCGCTGCTGCCCGGGCCACGTTCGTGGAGCACCCGAAGCCGACCCGCACCGTCCGGATGCAGCCGCGTCCGCTCCCAGTCGCTTCGAGCGCCGGTGCGGCCGTCCTGAGCCGGAAGGCCGTCCTGCGTGCCGAGCGGGCCGTCGACCCGCGGCACATCCGCCGCACCGCGAACGCCAAGCGTGCCGCGATCCTGCTCGCACCGGCGATCGCCGTGACCTCGAGCCTGACCCTGGCCGTGCCGGCGAACGCGGCGACCCCGGCCGAGACGCAGCAGGGCACGACGACCTCGCAGGCCGCGCAGACCTTCACCGTGGCACACGACGTCAAGGTCCCCGTCGTCACGACCGACGGCATGACCACCACGACCACGGTCGTGTCGTACCCGACGCTCGACCTGCGCTTCGGGGTGACGACGGCCCAGGCGCAGTCGGCCCTGTCGGCGGCGTTGTCCGCCGGCGGCGACCGCGCCACCATCGTCGAGACCGCTCTGCAGTACATGGGGGACCCGTACGTCGAGGGCGGCGCGAGCCACGAGGGCATCGACTGCTCCGGCCTGACGATGGTCGCGTACGCGGCAGTCGGCATCCCGCTCGTGCACTACGTCCCGACGCAGGACGCCGCGGCGACGACGATCCCGGAGTCCGAGGCGCTGCCCGGCGACCTGGTCGTCTACGACGACGAGGACCACGTCGGCCTGTACCTCGGCCAGGGACTCGTGCTGCAGGCACCGCACCCGGGCGAGGTCGTCGACATCGTGCCGATGTACTCGGCCGCGCACCACTTCGCGCGCCTGCTGCCCGCCGGCAGCTGACCCGACGCAGGCGGGGCCGTCGACGGTGACCAGTGCGGCCAGCGGAGGGTCCGGCACAGACGTGTCACGGGCCTCCCGTATCCTGGCCTGATGGCTTCCGACACCCGTACCCCGTTCGAACAGCAGCAGTCTGCTCGTCCGCAGGTGCGCCCGCGCACCGAGGGCTGGAAGCAGGCGACCGACACCGACGGCCGTCCGCTGCTGCAGTTCGCATCGCCGAAGCGCGGCAAGCCGCCCGTCCACCTCGCCGACCTGACGGCCGAGGAGCGCGAGGCCCGCGTCAAGGAACTCGGGCTGCCGGGCTTCCGCGCGAAGCAGCTCGCAACCCACTACTTCACGCACTACACGTCCGACCCGGACAAGATGACGGACCTGCCCGCAGCCCAGCGTGAGCAGCTCGTCGCCGGGATGCTGCCGCCCCTGCTGACCGAGACCCGGCGGCTGGCGACGGACAACGGCGACACGATCAAGTTCCTGTGGAAGCTGCACGACGGCGCCCTGGTCGAGTCGGTGCTCATGCGGTACCCGGGTCGCATCACGCTCTGCGTCTCGTCGCAGGCCGGGTGCGGCATGAACTGCCCGTTCTGCGCCACCGGCCAGGCGGGACTGACCCGCAACATGTCCACCGCCGAGATCATCGAGCAGATCGTCCGGGCCAACGCGGCCATCGCCGCGGGGGAACTCGGGGGCGATCCCCGCAAGGGCGGCAAGGACCGCGTCGACGCCGAGCGTGTGACGAACATCGTGTTCATGGGCATGGGGGAGCCGCTCGCCAACTACAAGCGGGTGATGGACGCCGTCCGACTCATGGTCGCGCCGCAGCCGAACGGCCTCGGCATGAGCGCCCGTGGCATCACGATCTCGACCGTCGGGCTGGTCCCCGCGATCCTCAAGCTGGCGGACGAGAACATCCCGGTGACCTTCGCTCTGTCGCTGCACGCCCCCGACGACGAACTCCGCGACGAGCTCATCCCGGTGAACTCGCGCTGGAAGGCCGACGAGGCGATCGACGCCGCGCACAACTACTACGTCAAGACCGGGCGCCGTGTCTCGATCGAGTACGCGCTCATCAAGGACATGAACGACCACGCCTGGCGTGCGGACCTGCTCGCCGAGAAGCTCAACAAGCGAGGCAAGGGCTGGGTGCACGTCAACCCGATCCCGCTCAACCCGACGCCGGGCTCCGTGTGGACCTCGTCCGAGGTGCACGTGCAGGACGAGTTCGTCCGCCGACTCAACGCCGCGGGCATCCCGACGACCCTGCGCGACACCCGCGGCAAGGAGATCGACGGGGCCTGCGGGCAGCTCGCGGCAGCGGAGTAGCCCGCCGCCGATGGGTCCTCCCGGCCCGACACGCCCGGGAGGAACCACGGTTGGCGAGGCCCCCGGAGCCTGTGTAGTGTTACCTCTCGTTGCCACGGCGGCGGAGAACGGAACGGCTGAGACGGTCACTGGGTTTACCCGGGGATCTTGTCCGCCACGGTTCTTCCCCGGGCAGCGGATTCACCAGCCTCTCTGGCGGAGCATCTTCGGGTGTCGAGCGGGGGAGTGCGTCTGGTCCTTGAGAACTCAACAGCGTGCACATTGTCAATGCCAATTTATTGATTGACCTCGTGCCTGGCCTTCCTTCGGGTTGGTTGGGTTTGAGACAATTCCTTTTGGATTGAAGATTGTCAGTAGACAGTCAACAGTCAGAATCAACTCGGTCTGATGCCTTTTGGGGTGTTGGGTCTGTATTTTTTTACGGAGAGTTTGATCCTGGCTCAGGACGAACGCTGGCGGCGTGCTTAACACATGCAAGTCGAACGATGATGCCCAGCTTGCTGGGTGGATTAGTGGCGAACGGGTGAGTAACACGTGAGTAACCTGCCCCTGACTCTGGGATAAGCGTTGGAAACGACGTCTAATACTGGATATGATCACTGGCCGCATGGTCTGGTGGTGGAAAGATTTTTTGGTTGGGGATGGACTCGCGGCCTATCAGCTTGTTGGTGAGGTAATGGCTCACCAAGGCGACGACGGGTAGCCGGCCTGAGAGGGTGACCGGCCACACTGGGACTGAGACACGGCCCAGACTCCTACGGGAGGCAGCAGTGGGGAATATTGCACAATGGGCGAAAGCCTGATGCAGCAACGCCGCGTGAGGGATGACGGCCTTCGGGTTGTAAACCTCTTTTAGTAGGGAAGAAGCGAAAGTGACGGTACCTGCAGAAAAAGCACCGGCTAACTACGTGCCAGCAGCCGCGGTAATACGTAGGGTGCAAGCGTTGTCCGGAATTATTGGGCGTAAAGAGCTCGTAGGCGGTTTGTCGCGTCTGCTGTGAAATCCCGAGGCTCAACCTCGGGCTTGCAGTGGGTACGGGCAGACTAGAGTGCGGTAGGGGAGATTGGAATTCCTGGTGTAGCGGTGGAATGCGCAGATATCAGGAGGAACACCGATGGCGAAGGCAGATCTCTGGGCCGTAACTGACGCTGAGGAGCGAAAGCATGGGGAGCGAACAGGATTAGATACCCTGGTAGTCCATGCCGTAAACGTTGGGCGCTAGATGTAGGGACCTTTCCACGGTTTCTGTGTCGTAGCTAACGCATTAAGCGCCCCGCCTGGGGAGTACGGCCGCAAGGCTAAAACTCAAAGGAATTGACGGGGGCCCGCACAAGCGGCGGAGCATGCGGATTAATTCGATGCAACGCGAAGAACCTTACCAAGGCTTGACATACACCGGAAACGGCCAGAGATGGTCGCCCCCTTGTGGTCGGTGTACAGGTGGTGCATGGTTGTCGTCAGCTCGTGTCGTGAGATGTTGGGTTAAGTCCCGCAACGAGCGCAACCCTCGTTCTATGTTGCCAGCGGGTTATGCCGGGGACTCATAGGAGACTGCCGGGGTCAACTCGGAGGAAGGTGGGGATGACGTCAAATCATCATGCCCCTTATGTCTTGGGCTTCACGCATGCTACAATGGCCGGTACAAAGGGCTGCGATACCGTAAGGTGGAGCGAATCCCAAAAAGCCGGTCTCAGTTCGGATTGAGGTCTGCAACTCGACCTCATGAAGTCGGAGTCGCTAGTAATCGCAGATCAGCAACGCTGCGGTGAATACGTTCCCGGGCCTTGTACACACCGCCCGTCAAGTCATGAAAGTCGGTAACACCCGAAGCCGGTGGCCTAACCCTTGTGGAAGGAGCCGTCGAAGGTGGGATCGGTGATTAGGACTAAGTCGTAACAAGGTAGCCGTACCGGAAGGTGCGGCTGGATCACCTCCTTTCTAAGGAGCATCTGGCCTCGTGTGCCCTTCGGGGTGGGCGTGGTCCAGGCGCCGAGTAACCCGAACGTGGTTGCCGGTAGCTCATGGGTGGAACATTGACAGTGCAGTTGGGAGTGATGCTTCCGACCTCAGTACGCTCTGCTTGCAGGGTTGGGACGGGTCGGGGTGGAGTTGCCTGCTGGTGCACGTTGTTGGGTCCTGAGGGACCAGGCTTCCTGCTGACATGAGAGTGTCTGGTGGGGGTTGGGCCTACGGGTCCTTCGTTGGGCCGCATGAAGCACTGTCATTGGACGGTGGGGAGTGTGGTGCCGATCGTATGTTGAGAACTACACAGTGGACGCGAGCATCTTTGATTCGCGTCATCCAATCGACCGGGCACTTTTGGTGTTCGTGTTGTGGGTGATGACGGATCGCAATTTTAATCTTTGTGGTCAAGTTTCTAAGAGCAAACGGTGGATGCCTTGGCATCTGGAGCCGAAGAAGGACGTAGAAATCTGCGATAAGCCTCGGGGAGCTGATAATCGAGCCCTGATCCGAGGATTTCCGAATGGGGAAACCCCGCTGGGCGCTTTTGTGACCTGGTGACTCCCGCCTGAATATATAGGGCGGGTAGAGGGAACGTGGGGAAGTGAAACATCTCAGTACCCACAGGAAGAGAAAACAACATGTGATTCCGTGAGTAGTGGCGAGCGAAAGCGGATGAGGCTAAACCGATCATGTGTGATAGCCGGCGGGCGTTGCATGGTCGGGGTTGTGGGACACGTCACTCAGTTCTGCCGGACTGGGGCGGTTACAGCGCATCATAGTCGAACCGGTTTGAAAGCCGGGCCGTAGTGGGTGCCAGCCCCGTAGACGAAATGGTGTTATGGCCGGATGTGTATCCCAAGTAGCACGGGGCCCGAGAAATCCCGTGTGAATCTGTCAGGACCACCTGATAAGCCTAAATACTCCCAGATGACCGATAGCGGACAAGTACCGTGAGGGAAAGGTGAAAAGTACCCCGGGAGGGGAGTGAAATAGTACCTGAAACCGTTTGCTTACAAACCGTCGGAGCCTCCTTAGTAGGGGTGACGGCGTGCCTTTTGAAGAATGAGCCTGCGAGTTAGTGATATGTGGCGAGGTTAACCCGTGTGGGGCAGCCGTAGCGAAAGCGAGTCTGAATAGGGCGTTTGAGTCGCATGTTCTAGACCCGAAGCGAAGTGATCTATCCATGGCCAGGTTGAAGCGACGGTAAGACGTCGTGGAGGACCGAACCCACTTCAGTTGAAAATGGAGGGGATGAGCTGTGGATAGGGGTGAAAGGCCAATCAAACTTCGTGATAGCTGGTTCTCTCCGAAATGCATTTAGGTGCAGCGTTGCGTGTTTCTCGCCGGAGGTAGAGCTACTGGATGGCCGATGGGCCTCAACAGGTTACTGACGTCAGCCAAACTCCGAATGCCGGTGAGTGAGAGCGCAGCAGTGAGACGGTGGGGGATAAGCTTCATCGTCGAGAGGGAAACAACCCAGACTACCAACTAAGGTCCCTAAGCGTGTGCTAAGTGGGAAAGGATGTGGAGTTGCATAGACAACCAGGAGGTTGGCTTAGAAGCAGCCACCCTTGAAAGAGTGCGTAATAGCTCACTGGTCAAGTGATTCCGCGCCGACAATGTAACGGGGCTCAAGCACACCACCGAAGTTGTAGATTTCGCACACTAGACAAGCCTTCGTGGTTCAGTCGTGCGGAGTGGTAGGAGAGCGTCGTGTGGCGAGTGAAGCGGCGGAGTGATCCAGCCGTGGACGCTACACGAGTGAGAATGCAGGCATGAGTAGCGAAAGACGGGTGAGAAACCCGTCCTCCGAAAGACCAAGGGTTCCAGGGCCAGGTTAATCCGCCCTGGGTAAGTCGGGACCTAAGGCGAGGCCGACAGGCGTAGTCGATGGACAACGGGTTGATATTCCCGTACCGGCGAACAACCGCCCAAGCTAATCCAGTGGTGCTAAGAGTCCTAACCCGGACGTCCGGATCCCTTCGGGGTGATGGTGGCCGGTCTAACGCTCGACCCCATGCTGGTGCGGTTAGCGTATGAACAGGTGTGACGCAGGAAGGTAGCTGAGCCAGGCGATGGTATCCGTAAGGTGAACCTGGTGTAAGGATGTAGGGCTGACGATAGGCAAATCCGTCGTCTGTGTGCCTGAGATCCGACGCGTACCCGTAAGGGGAAATCAGTGATCCTATGCTGCCGAGAAAAGCATCGACGCGAGGTTGCAGCCGCCCGTACCCGAAACCGACTCAGGTGGTCAGGTAGAGAATACCAAGGAGATCGAGAGAATCGTGGTTAAGGAACTCGGCAAAATGCCCCCGTAACTTCGGGAGAAGGGGGGCCGGACACGTGACCGGATTTACTCCGTGAGCGTTGAAGGCCGCAGAGACCAGTGGGAAGCGACTGTTTACTAAAAACACAGGTCCGTGCGAAGTCGCAAGACGATGTATACGGACTGACGCCTGCCCGGTGCTGGAAGGTTAAGAGGAAGGGTTAGCCTTTGGGCGAAGCTCTGAATTTAAGCCCCAGTAAACGGCGGTGGTAACTATAACCATCCTAAGGTAGCGAAATTCCTTGTCGGGTAAGTTCCGACCTGCACGAATGGCGTAACGACTTCCCAGCTGTCTCAACCGCGAACTCGGCGAAATTGCACTACGAGTAAAGATGCTCGTTACGCGCAGCAGGACGGAAAGACCCCGTGACCTTTACTACAGTTTGGTATTGGTGTTCGGTGTGGCTTGTGTAGGATAGGTGGGAGACTGTGAAGCGGGCACGCTAGTGTTCGTGGAGTCATTGTTGAAATACCACTCTGGTCACTCTGGATGTCTAACGTAGGACCCTGATCGGGTTCATGGACAGTGCCTGATGGGTAGTTTAACTGGGGCGGTTGCCTCCCAAAGAGTAACGGAGGCGCCCAAAGGTTCCCTCAACCTGGTTGGCAATCAGGTGGCGAGTGTAAGTGCACAAGGGAGCTTGACTGTGAGACTGACAGGTCGAGCAGGGACGAAAGTCGGGACTAGTGATCCGGCAGTGGCTTGTGGAAGCGCTGTCGCTCAACGGATAAAAGGTACCTCGGGGATAACAGGCTGATCTTGCCCAAGAGTCCATATCGACGGCATGGTTTGGCACCTCGATGTCGGCTCGTCGCATCCTGGGGCTGGAGTAGGTCCCAAGGGTTGGGCTGTTCGCCCATTAAAGCGGTACGCGAGCTGGGTTTAGAACGTCGTGAGACAGTTCGGTCCCTATCCGCTGCGCGCGTTGGAAATTTGAGAAGATCTATCCCTAGTACGAGAGGACCGGGATGGACGAACCTCTGGTGTGTCAGTTGTTCTGCCAAGGGCACCGCTGATTAGCTACGTTCGGACCGGATAACCGCTGAAAGCATCTAAGCGGGAAGCCGTCTTCGAGATGAGATTTCCATGCACCTTGAGTGTGAGAGGCTCCCAGCAGACTACTGGGTTGATAGGCCGGATGTGGAAGCGGGGACTAACGACCCGTGGAGCTGACCGGTACTAATAAGCCGAAGACTTGATAACACACTGATTTCCCGCACCTTTGCGTGTGGGGCTCGCGTCCACTTTGTGGTTCCCGACAGACGATCGGGAATCAAACTGAATAGCTCAGCTACAGCTGGGACATGTTTGAGACCGTGATTCATGGTCGACAGTGTTCCGGTGGTCATAGCGAGAGGGAAACGCCCGGTCACATTCCGAACCCGGAAGCTAAGCCTCTCAGCGCCGATGGTACTGCAAGGGGGACCTTGTGGGAGAGTAGGACGCCGCCGGACTTAACGTTGCAACACCAGGGAACCCCTGACCAGCACTGGTCAGGGGTTTTCTGCGTTTCCGGGCTGAGCCGTAGGATCAGCCGACGACGGAGGAACGATGACCGAAGCCTGGCCGGCACTGCCCGAGGGTTCCCGCTTGGCACTGCGGGAGATCCTCATCCACGGGACGCTCTCGCGGGCCGAGATCGCCCGGTCGCTCGGGCTGTCGCGCGCGAGTTTGACCCGGGCGATGCGGATACTCGTGGCACACCGGCTCGTGGTCGAGGTGGGCACCGACGTTCGTGGCGCCACCGGTCGGCCGTCGGAGCTGCTGCAGTCGAGTACGGGGCAGTGGGAGTTCCTCGGCGTCAAGCTGACCCGGGAGCGCCTGTACGCCGCGGTGACCGACCTGGGCGGGCGCGTCCTCGCCCTGCACGAGGAGACCGTCCCGTCGACCGTTCCAGAAGTCCTGGCCGACCAGATCAGCACCGTGCACGAGCGCCTCCGTGCCGCACACCCCGCGATCTGTGCCGTCGGGGTGTCCCTGCCCGGTGACGTCCTCACCCGGGGCGGAGAGGCCGTCGTGGCCGCGTCGCCGTTCCTCGGGTGGACCGACGTCCCGTTCGCACGGATGGTCCGGGAGCGAACCGGGCTCGCAGCCTTCACGGCGAACGACGTCCACGCCCTGACCGTCAAGGAGCACTGGTTCGGTGCCGGCGCCGGCCGCGGGTCCATGGCCCTGGTCACCGTGGGTGAGGGACTCGGCCTCGGGCTCATCGTGAACGGGCAGGTCTCCACCGGCGAGCACGGGCGACTCGGTCGGATCGGGCACCTTCCGGTCCTCGGTGGTGGGCCCGACTGCGGCATCGGGCACGCGGGGTGTGCCTCGAGCTACCTGCCGAGTCCGGTGATCGTGCGGAACGCCGGGCGCGACGGATCGTCGTACGAGCAGGTCGTCGAGCTCGCGCGGAACGGTGACGAGCAGGCCGTGGCCGCCTTCGAGGACGCCGGGCGAGCACTCGGGGTCATCCTGGCCACCGCGGTGCACATCGCCGACCCTGCCGCGATCGTCCTGACCGGCGACGGGCTGCCGGTGTACGACCTGGCGCGGACGACGGTGGACGAGTCGCTCCGTGCGGCCCTGGCTCCGTACCGGCAGCCGGTGACCGTCGAGGTGCAGCCGTTCGAGTTCTCGGAGTGGGCGCGAGCGGGGGCGGTCCTCGCGATCCGGCAGCTGCTCGAGACCTGATGCGGCACCACTGACAGCGCGTTAGTTACACACGTTGACAAACACTGCCGGAGACGGGAGGCTGGTGCGGTCCACCCATCGAAGGAGATGCCGTGACCGCTGCCCCCACCGTCCCGTGGCCGACCGACGGCCTGTCGTTCGGCGGCGACTACAGCCCTGAACAGTGGCCGCGCGAGGTCTGGCTCGAGGACGTCCGCCTGATGCGCGAGGCCGGGGTGAACCTGGTCACGATCGGGGTCTTCTCGTGGGCGCTGCTCGAGCGGTCGCCGGGGGAGTACACCTTCGACTGGCTCGACGACGTCATCGCCCTGCTCCACGACAACGGCATCGCCGTGGACCTCGCGACGCCGACCGCTGCCCCGCCGAACTGGCTGCTGACCGCCCACCCCGAGGTACTGCCGGTGGACGCCACGGAACGTCGTGAGCGTCCGGGCGGACGCCTCGGGTGGTGTGCGGCGTCGACGGTCTTCCGCGAGCACGCCCTGCGGATCGTCGGTGCCCTGGCCGAACGGTACGGGCACCACCCCGCGGTGCGGCTCTGGCACGTGAGCAACGAGCTCGGTGGCGGGAACGGCCGCTGCTACTGCGAGGAGTCGGCAGCGGATTTCCGGCGCTGGCTCGCCGACCGGTACGGGGACGTCGACACCGCGAACGCCGCGTGGGGGACGGCCTTCTGGGGACACACCTACACGTCCTTCGACGAGGTCTCACCCCCGCGTGGTGTCGGCGGTGCGCCGAACCCCGGCCTCTTCCTGGACTTCGAGCGGTACTCGTCCGACGCCCTCCTCCGGCACTTCGACGCCGAGAAGGCCGTCATCGAGCAGCACTCGGACGTCCCCGTCACGACGAACTTCATGGTCGGTGCGGGATCGCAGGTCGTCGACTACGCCGAGTGGGCGAAGCACGTCGCGATCCCGGCGAACGACCACTACACGCTCGTCGACGACCCGCACCGTGAGCAGGACCTCGCCCTCGCCGCCGACCGGATGCGCGGCGTCACCGTCGACCGCACCCCGTGGTTGCTCATGGAGCACTCGACGGGCGGCCCGAGCTGGCAGCAGCGCAACCGGGCGAAGGAACCGGGCGAGATCCTGCGCAACTCGCTCGTGCACGTCGCCCGCGGGTCTGACGGCGCACTGTTCTTCCAGTGGCGGGCCTCCACCGCGGGGGCCGAGCAGTTCCACTCCGCGATGGTCCCGCACGCCGGCACCCGCACCCGGATCTGGCGCGAGGTCGTCGCGCTCGGCCGGGCACTCCGCGACCTCGCCCCCGTGCAGGGCAGCCGCGTCGAACCGGCCCGGGTCGCGATCGTCGTCGACGAGCCGTCCGGCTGGGCGCTGCAGTCCGGGCTGAAGCCGCACCGAGCACTGCGGTACTCGCGAGAGCTCCGTGCCTGGTACGCCGCGTTCCACGACCGGCAGGTGCTCACCGACGTCGTGGCCTCGGACGCGGACCTCGACGGCTACGACGTGGTCGTCGTCCCCACGATGCTCATCGCCGACGACGCCACCGCCGCACGGATCGCCGCGGTGGTCGACCGCGGCGCGACGCTCATCGTCACCTACCTGTCCGGCGTCGCCGACGAGACCGCCCGCATCCGCGCCGGCGGTTACCCGGGCGCGTTCCGGCAGGTGCTCGGCGCCTGGAGCGAGGAGTTCACCCCACTGCAGCGCGACGAGACCCGCACGCTCGACGACGGCGGGACCGTCACCGACTGGGCCGAGGCCGTCGTGGTCGACGACGCCGACGTCGTGCTCCGGTACACGGACGGGCCGCTCGCCGACCGCGCAGCGGTCACCCGCCGCGCCGTCGGCGGCGGCGCCTGGTACGTGTCCGCGATGCTGCCTGCCCAGAGCACCCAGCGGCTCGTGGACCGGGTCATCGAGGAGCGCGCGCTCCCGCGGACGGTCACCGCGCCTCCCGGCCTGGAGGCGGTGCGCCGCGTCCACGACGACGGATCCGTGTTCCTGTTCCTCGTCAACCACCACGCGGACGACGTGACGGTCGTCGCGTCCGGTACGGACCTGCTCGACGGTTCCGGCCACGGGCCGGAGACCGTCGTGCCCGCCGGTCGCGTCCGCGTCCTGCGTGAGGAGCGTGCGTCGTGACCGTCGTCGACCGCGACCCGGCGCCGTCGCGCGCACGCGACGGACGGCAGGTGCACGCCCTGCGCGGCGGCGGAGTGTCACTCGTGCTGGCGACCGCCGACGACGGGCTGCCGGAGGTGCTGCACTGGGGCCGCGACGTCGGACCCGTCGCGGACGGCGACGGCGACGACCTCCGGCTCGCGGTCGGACGGCCGCTCGGACCGAGCGCCCTCGACGCGGCCTGGCCGCTGACCGTGCTGCCGACCGAACGCGACGGGTGGGAGGGGCGACCAGCGATCGCCGGGCACGTCGACGGGCTGCCGCTCGTGCCGCGGTGGCGCGACGTCGAGGTGACCGCGGAGCCGGGCGCACTGGTCGTGACCGCGGTGTCCGACGAACTGCTGCTGCGGAGTGCCTTCCGGCTCGACGCCGCGGGGGTGCTGCGCGTCGGGCACACCGTGACGAACGGGGCCGCCGTGCCCGTGCACCTGCAGGCGCTCGAGGCGACGCTGCCCGTGGACGAACGGGTCGGTGAGGTGCTCGACCTGGCCGGACGCTGGACCCGGGAGCGCACCCCGCAGCGTCGGACCCTGACCGCCGGCAGCCACGCGCGGGAGAGCCGCCGCGGTCGCACCGGCCACGACGCCCCGACGCTGCTCGTGCTCGGGACGCCCGGGTTCTCGGATGCTTCCGGTGCGGTCTGGGGCGTGCACCTGGCCTGGAGCGCCGACTCGGTGCACCGGTACGACGTGCTCGCCGAAGCGCGACCGCTGCTCGGTGCCGGGGAACTCCTGCGCGCCGGCGAGGTCGTCCTCGGGCAGGGGGAGTCCTTCGCCGCGCCCGACGCCGTCTTCGTCTGGAGCGACGCCGGGCTCGACGGGCTGTCCGACCGGCTGCACGACTCGCTCCGCAGCCGCCCCGGTCACCCGAAGCGCTCCCGGCCGGTGGTGCTCAACACGTGGGAGGCCGTCTACTACCGGCAGGGCCTCGCGCCCCTGGTCGCCCTGGCGGAGACCGCCGCGGACATCGGCGTCGAGCGGTTCGTGCTCGACGACGGCTGGTTCCTCGGACGGCGCTCGGACTCGACGTCGCTGGGGGACTGGCGCGTCGACCCGACGGTGTGGCCGGACGGCCTCGGGCCGCTCGTCGACCGGGTCCGCGGACTCGGCATGGAGTTCGGGCTGTGGTTCGAACCCGAGATGGTGAGCCCGGTGTCCGAGCTCGCGGGGGCGCACCCCGAGTGGCTGCTGCAGCGCCCCGAGGACGACGTCCGCACCTGGCGGAACCAGTACGTGCTCGACATGGCGAACCCGCTCGCGCGGGCGTACGTGCTCGAGGCGATGTCCGCCGTGATCGGGGCGCACCACGTCGACTTCGTGAAGTGGGACCAGAACCGCGACATCGTGCACGCGGTCCACGCCGGACGTGCCGGCATCGACGCGCACACCCGCGGGGTCTGGACGCTGATGGACGCCCTGCGCGCCCGGCACCCGTGGCTCGAGATCGAGGCGTGCGCGAGCGGCGGTGCCCGGGTGGACCTCGGCGTGCTGGAGCGCACCGACCGGGTGTGGCCGTCGGACTCGAACGACGCGTTCGAACGCCTGCCGATCCAGCGGTGGACCGAGGCACTGCTGCCGCTCGAGCTGATCGGCTCGCACGTCGGCCCCGAGGTCTCGCACACCACCGGGCGGCACCTCGACCTGGACTTCCGGATGGCGGTGTCGCTGTTCGGGTCCGCCGGCATCGAGACCGACGTCACCCGGCTGTCCCCGCCGGAGCTCGACCGGCTGCGGGCGTGGACGGCGTTGTACAAGCGGGAGCGCGGGCTGCTGCACACCGGGCGCCTGCGGCACCTGGAGCTCGGCGACCCCGGGCTCGTGGCGACCTCGGTCGTGGCCGTCGACCGGTCGCGGGCACTGGTGCGGGTCGCACGGACCGAGACCGGGCCGCGGTCGCTGCCGGTGCCGTTGCGGATGCGGGGGCTCGACCGGGCTCGGCGCTACCGGCTCGCCCCCGTCACCGGGCTGCGGGTGCCGCACGGGCTCGACATGGTGCCGCCGGCGTGGCTCGTGCGCGGGCACCTGGAGCTGTCGGGCGCGGTGCTCGAGGACGTCGGGGCGCGGCTGCCGCTGCTGGCCCCCGCGACCGCGATCGTGTTCGAGTTGGCCGCGCTCGACTGACCCGCCCTGCCGGCCGCCGCGGTGGTGCAGGCGCGGCCCAGCCGAGCGGGCGAAATGCCCGGGTGCCTGACGTGGGAACCCGGGCATTTCGCCCGCTCGCGGTCCGTGCATGCCGCGCGGGCGATACATCCGGGTGCTCGGCGTGGGAACCCGGGCCTTTCGCCCGCTCGCGGATGGCCCGCGCCGAGCGCGGCGGGCGGCCCGCGTCAGGGGAGGAGCGAGCCCGCGTGGCGGAGGACGAACGGGCCGACGAGCGCCTCGGCGTCGATGCTCGGCGCACCCGTCACCGTGAAGGTCACCGACTCGCCGGCCAGCAGGGACACCAGTCCGTCGTCGACCCGAGCGGCCGGGTCCACACGGTCCGGGAACAGCGAGACGTCCCGCGCGTAGGACGTCGCCGTCACCGTCACGACCGCCCCGTCATCCGTCCCCGTGACCGACGTGGACAGCGGCGAGCGGGCGAGCACCTGGTCGACGACCTCGGCGAAGTCGAACACCGTGCGGGTTCCTGCTCCGGTGACGACGAGCACCTCGGATCCGGCGTCCCCGGGCACGGCGAGCGAGGCCGGCAGCGTGACCCGGTCGGCTTCGGCGGGCGCAGCGGCGAGCGAGAACGACGACGAGTCGAGCACCGTGCCGTCGAACGCGACGCGGGAGACCGTGACCTCGTCGGCGACCGGCGCCCCGGACGCGTTCACGAGCACGACGTCGAGCCCACCAGCAGCGCCGGCGGCGCCCGCAGCCCCGACCGCAGACGGCTGCACCGTGAGCAACACCGGCTGGTACGCCTGCCGCACCGCGTACCAGACCGGCTTCCGGATGCCCGCGTGGTCGACGAGCGCCCAGGACACCACGGGCCAGTCGTCGTTGAGCTGCCAGACGATCATCCCGGTGTTGTCGGGCGTGCGGGACCGGAACCACTCCATGCCGAAGCGGATCGCGTGCGCCTGGTTGAGCTGCGCGGCGAAGTGCCAGTCCTCGATGCTCGTCGGTGCGGGCAGGTGCCCGCGCATGCCGTCGGCGAGCTTCCGGTTGCCCTGGTCGGCCTTCTGGTGCACGAGCATCTCGTGGCCGTCGGGGTCGAGCGGGTCGTCGTGCACCACCGCGGTGAGGGTCGACCAGGCGGGCGGGCCCTGGAACCCGAACTCCGCCACGAACCGCGGGTTCCAGTCGGCGTAGGCCCGGTAGCCGAGCCGGTTCCAGACGTCCCAGATGTGCACGCTGCCGTTGCGCTCGTCGTTCGGCGTCAGGTACTCGTCGAACGAGAACGGGCTGCCCGGCGTGTACGGACGGGTCGGGTCGAGCTCGGCGACGATCGAGGGCAGGAGCGAGCGGTAGTAGCCGTTGCCCCAGGTCCGGCCGACGAGCGACGGCCGCCAGCCCCACTCGGCGTACGCGACGAGGTTCTCGTTGTTGCCGTTCCACACCACGAGCGACGGGTGCGGGCTGAGCCGGGTGACGGCTTCGCGGACCTCGGGCTCGACCTCGTCGGCGAGCCAGGACTCCTCGGCGTAGGCGGCGCAGGCGAACAGGAAGTCCTGCCAGACGAGCACGCCGAGCTCGTCGCAGCGGTCGTACAGGTCGTCGGACTCGTAGATCCCGCCGCCCCAGACGCGGAGCAGGTTGACGTTCGCGTCGATCGCGTCGTCGATCCGGTCGGCGTAGCGCTCGGGCGTCATCTCGGTCAGGTACGCGTGGTCGGGGATCCAGTTCGCGCCCCGCACGATCACCGGCCGGTCGTTCACCCGGAGCAGGAACGGGGCTCCGCCGGCGTCGGCGGCCGTGTCGAGCGTCACGGTGCGGAACCCGACGCGGCCGGTCCAGACGTCGTCGCCGACCTCGACCCGGACGTCGTACAACGGCTGGTCGCCCTCGCCGCGCGGCCACCAGACGCCGACGTCGGGGACCTCGAGCCGCACGACGGCGGAGCCGGTCGTGCGGGCCGGGCCGGTCACGACGGGGCGCGCGCCGACGACCCGGCCGGCGGTGTCCGCGGTGTCGGCGGGGCGGACGGGAGGCTCGGTGTCGGAACCGGGGCGCGCTGCGGACGCGTGGTGCGGGGCCAGGGTGATCCGGGCCTCCAGTCCGGCACCCGCGTCACCGCCTGCGGACGCGACGGGCGCGCTGCCGATGGCCTGCGAGAAGGCGCCCGAGGAGCCCGCGAACTCGACGTCGACGTGCGCGGTGAGCACGCCGGTGGTGCCGTCGACGTCGACGAGGGGGCGGACGGCCGCGATGCGGGCGCCGCTCCACGACTCGATGCCGATCGACTTCCAGATGCCGCTCGTGGCGACGTCGATGCCCCAGTCCCAGCCGAAGTTCGACGCGTTCTTGCGGAGCGCGTTGTACGGGTGGTGGTTGACGTGGGGGAGTTCGCCGCCGTGCAGGGCGGACAGCCGTTCGGCCGCGGGGACCGGGGCGTCGAAGGTGATCACGAGCTCGTTCGTGCCGCGGCGCAGCAGGTGCCCGACGGGGAACCGGTACGCGCGGTGCTGGTTCGCGGTGGTGGCGACGACGATGCCGTTCAGCTCGATCGTCGCGAGGGTGTCGAGACCCTCGGCGACCAGGTCGTGGCGGGCGTGCGTGGTCGGGCCCGTGCCGGTCTCGCCCGACCACGCGAAGGTGCGGCGGTACCGCCACACCGTGTCGCTGATCCACTGGGTCGCGGCCTCGTTGTCGCCGTCGAACGGGTCGGGGATCCGGCCCGCCCGCAGCAGGTCGGTGTGCACGCAGCCGGGCACGATCGCGGCGATCGGTTCCCGGTGTGCATCGGCCTGCGCCGGTCCGTGCACCGCCTCGACCGTCCACGTGCCGTCCAGGGTGGTCCGCTCCATTGCGTCTCCTCAATCGTGACGGGGCCGTGACCCGACCCCTTGACCGCCTTAGTTTACGCGTGTAACAATCACGCTCACAACGTGGATCCTGCGACGACGCAGACCGAGAGGACAACGATGTTCAACCCAACCCGTTCACGGCTCGCCATCGGCGCCGCCGTCCTCCTCGCCGCCGGCCTCGCGCTGAGCGGCTGCAGCGCGAGCGGCAACGCCAGCACGAAGGACGACGCCGCCTCGACCCTGGTCGCCTACACCGGACAGTCCGGCGACTACCAGATCAACTTCAACCCGTGGTCACCGTCGAACATCGGCGGCGTCGGCACGATCTACGAGTCGCTGTTCTTCATCACCAACGTCAACACGAACGACCCGAAGCCGCTGCTCGGCAAGTCGTACGAGTGGAACACCGACGGTACGCAGCTCACCATCACGCTGCGCGACGGGGCGACCTGGAGCGACGGCGAGCCCTTCACCTCGAAGGACGTCGTGTTCACGCTCGACATGCTCAAGAAGCAGAAGGCCCTGAACTCGATCGGCTACGACGGCACTGCGAAGGCCGACGGCGACTCCACGGTCGTCGTGACGTTCGACAAGCCGTCGTTCGTGCTCGGCCCGAACCTGCTCGGCAAGACCTGGATCGTGCCCGAGCACCTGTGGAAGGACATCGACCCGACCACCGACGTCGTGCGCGAGCCCGTCGGTACCGGTCCGTACACGCTCGGCACCTTCAAGGCGCAGGCATTCACCCTCGAGGCGAACAAGAAGTACTGGGACGGTGCCCCGGCCGTGAAGACCATCCGCTACCTGTCGCTCTCCGGCAACACCGCTGGCGCCGACGCGCTCAAGCAGGGCTCGATCGACTGGCAGACCGGCCCGGTGCCGAACATGGACGACATCGCCGGCAACTACAACGGCTACGACGGCATCACCGTCGGCCAGAACCAGATGGCGCTGCTCACCTGCGCGAACACCGACCTCGGCTGCACCGGCCCGCAGACCGACCCGGCCGTGCGTCACGCCATCGCCGACGCGATCAACCGCAAGCAGCTCAACTCGCTGGCGTTCGAGAACACCGCGAGCGAGATCTCGCCGACCTTCGCGCTCACCACGACGCAGAAGGACACCATCTCGAAGGACATCGAGCCGGCCGTGATGCCGGAGACGGCCGACAAGGCCGCCGCCGCGTCGACACTCGAGGACGCCGGGTGGAAGAAGGGCTCGGACGGCATCTACGCCAAGGACGGCAAGAAGCTTTCCCTGACCGTCGAGGTCGTCACCGGCTGGACCGACTACATCACCGCGATCGACACGATGACGCAGCAGCTCAAGGCCGCGGGCATCGAGCTCAAGGCGCAGCAGTCGTCGTGGAACGAGTGGACCGACAAGAAGACCAAGGGCAACTTCGAGCTCGCGATCGACTCGCTCGGCCAGGGCCCGACGGCGAACCCGTACTACCTGTACAACAACTACTTCACGACGGCGAACACCGCGAAGGTCGGCGCAGCAGCCCCGATGAACATCTCGCGGTACAGCAACCCCGACGTGGACAAGGCCATCGCGAAGCTCGCGACGATCGACCCGTCCGACGCCGCTGCGACGCAGCCGGAGATCGACACGATCCAGCAGCACATCGTCGAGGACCTGCCGTACATCCCGGTGATGACCGGCGGCACGACGAGTGAGTTCCACGCGGCGAAGTTCACCGGCTGGCCCACGACGGACGACCTCTACGCCTTCCCGGCGGTCTGGGCGAGCCCGGACAACGCCGAGATCTTCAAGGCGCTGAAGCCGGCGAAGGGCTGACCACGATGGGATCGCGACCGAGGAGCACTCGACGATGACCTACTTCCTGCGCAAGATCGGCTTCTACATCGTCGCCCTGTGGGCAGCGCTGACGCTGAACTTCATCATCCCGCGGCTGCTGCCCGGGAACCCGGTGGACATCCTGCTCGCCAAGCTCCAGCAGCGCGGCGGGCAGGTGACCCCGGCGACACGGCAGGCGTACGAGCTGCTCCTCGGTGGCGATTCCTCGGAGCCGCTGATCTCCCAGTACGGCCACTACCTGGTCAACGTGTTCCGCGGTGACCTCGGGGTGTCCGTCAGCTACTTCCCGGCCCCCGTCACCGAGGTCATCGCGAGCTCGCTGCCGTGGACCATCGCCCTGGTCGGCATCGCCACCATCCTGGCCGCCATCATCGGCGTCGGTCTCGGCGCCTTCGTCGGCTGGCGTCCGGGCACCTGGCTCGACTCGTTCGTGCCGGCCACCACCCTGCTCGCCGCGGTGCCGTACTTCTGGCTCGCGCTGATCCTGGTGTACTTCTTCGCCACCGGCATCCACCTGTTCCCGGCCCAGGGCGGCTACGACGTCATCCTGACCCCCGGGTTCAACTGGGACTTCATCGCCTCGGCGATCCAGTACGGGGTGCTGCCGGCCGTGACGATCGTGCTCGCATCGCTGGGCGGCTGGCTGCTCGGCATGCGCAACATGATGGTGTCGACGCTGTCCGAGGACTACATCACCACCGCCCAGGCCAAGGGGCTGTCCGACGGCAAGATCCTGCGGAACTACGCCGCCCGGAACGCCGTGCTGCCCTCGGTCGCCGGCTTCGCGATCTCCCTCGGGTTCATCGTGTCCGGCTCCGTCGTCACCGAGCAGGTGTTCTCGTACCCGGGCATCGGGTCGAAGCTGCTGTCCGCGGTGACCAACAACGACTACGCGCTCATGCAGGGGATCTTCCTGTTCATCACCCTGGCGGTCCTCGGCGCGAACCTCGTCGTCGACCTGCTGTACGGGCTCATCGACCCGCGGACGCGGGCGCGGAGCTAGGGAGGACACGCCATGACCAACATCCAGCAGGACACCGAACCCACCATCGGCGCACTCGCCGAGGAAGCCGACGCCGGGTCGACGCGGAGCATCGCCACGGCCCGCGCGACACGACCGAAGGGCGGCATCCGCCGTTTCCTGCCGACCCTGACCCCGTGGCTGATCACGGGCATCGCCCTCGTCGCCGGCGTCACGCTGTTCGGCGTCCTCGGGCCGCTGCTCGTCGGCGACCCGACCACCATCCGCGGCTCCGGGCTGCAGGGACCGAGCGGCGAGAACCTGCTCGGGACGACCCAGACCGGGCAGGACGTCCTCGCCCAGCTCGCCTACGCCACCCGCGGCAGCCTGCAGATCGGCCTGATCGTCGGCGTCCTCGCCACGGTGCTGTCCGCGTTCTTCGGGATCCTGGGCGCCTACCTGGGCGGGATCATGGACGAAGCGTTCTCGCTGTTCTCGAACGTGTTCCTCGTCATCCCCGGCCTGCCGCTCGTCATCGTCATCTCGGGCCTGGTCCCGCGCGAGGCCCGCGGGCTCTGGACCATCGCCGTCGTCCTCGCGATCACCTCGTGGGCCGGGTCCGCCCGGGTCCTGCGCGCGCAGACGATGTCGATCCGCAACCGCGACTACGTCTCCGCCGCCCGTGTCGCCGGCGAACGACCCTGGCGGGTCATCGCCGTCGAGATCCTGCCGAACCTGCTGCCCGTCCTGGCGTCGCAGTTCGTGTTCGCGGTGATCGCCGCGATCCTCGGGGAAGCGGGATTGTCGTTCCTCGGCCTCGGGGCGTCGAACTCGTCGACGCTCGGCACCATGCTCTTCTACGCCCAGAACGGCTTCGCGCTGGCGAACGGGGCCTGGTGGTGGTTCGTGCCGCCCGGCCTGCTCATCGCCCTGCTCGGCATGGGGCTGTCCCTGGTGAACTTCTCGATCGACGAGGTCATCAACCCGCGACTGGCGAACGTACGTGCCCAGCGGCGACGCGAACGTCGCGCCAAGCGGGCCGCCCGCGCCTCGCGTTCCGCACGCACCACGAAGGAGTTCGTCCGATGAGTGCCGAAGCCGTGCTGACGATCGACCACCTCGACGTCGTCTACGAGACCGAACACCCCGTGCACGCCGTCAAGGACGTGTCGCTCACCCTGGCGCCCGGCGAGATCCTCGGGCTCGCGGGGGAGTCCGGCTGCGGCAAGACGACCCTGGCCTACGCGATCACCCGGCTGCACCGGCCGCCGGCGAAGGTCGCCTCGGGCAGCATCACGTTCCACGACCGCGACGGCACCGACATCGACCTGCTCGGGCTGCCGCACGAGCAGCTACGGGCCGTGCGCTGGTCGAAGCTGTCGATGGTGTTCCAGGGCGCGATGAACGCCCTCAACCCGGTCACCACCATCCGGGCGCAGCTCGACGACGCCCTGAAGGAACACCGGCGCGACCTGGGCCGCAAGGAGCGGCGCGCGATCGCCGAGGACGCCCTGAGCCGTGTCGGCGTCGACCCGTCCCGCATCACCGCGTACCCGCACGAGCTGTCCGGCGGCATGCGGCAGCGCGTGATGATCGCGATGGCCATGCTGCTCGAACCGCAGATCATGATCATGGACGAGCCCACCACCGCGCTCGACGTCGTGGTGCAGCGCGAGATCCTGCGCGAGATCGTCCGCCTGCGCGACGAGCTCGGGTTCGCCGTCGTGTTCATCACGCACGACCTGCCGCTGCTGCTCGAGATCAGCGACCGCATCGCGATCATGCTGCGCGGCGAGGTCGTCGAGTGCGACCGGGCCTCGGTCATCCAGCACGACCCGAAGCACCCGTACACGCAGAAGCTGCTGCAGTCGTTCCCGAGCCTGTCCGGGGAGCGCGGCGCATTCATCCGCTCCGGCGTCGACGACCACGCGGCCGCCGTCCACGAGGAGATCCGATGACCAGTGTGACCGTCAGCCACCTCGGCAAGGACTTCCACACCCGCAAGGGTCTGAAGCGCACCACCCTGCACGCCGTCGACGACGTGTCGTTCGAGCTGCTGCCCGGGAAGACCGTGGCGTTGGTGGGGGAGTCCGGCTCGGGCAAGTCCACCATCGCCCGGATGCTCGCCAAGCTCGAGAGCACCACCCGCGGCTCGATCGACGTGCGGCTCGAGGACGGCACCCCCGTCGTCGGCAGCATGTACCGCCGGCACGTGCAGATGGTGTTCCAGGACCCCTTCGCGTCGCTCAACCCGTTCCACTCGATCGAGCACCACATCGCCCGGCCGCTCCAGCTGCACCACCGCGCTCGGGGCGCCGACGAGACCGCCGCGAAGGTGCGGGAACTGCTCGGCCGCGTCAACCTCGACGAGGACTTCGCGAGCCGCCGACCGCACGAGCTCTCCGGCGGGCAGCGGCAGCGCGTCGCCATCGCCCGCGCACTCGCCCCGGGTGCCCAGGTGCTCATCGCCGACGAACCGGTGTCGATGCTCGACGTGTCGATCCGGCTCAGCGTGCTCAACCTGATGGGACGCCTGCAGCGCGAGGACCACCTCGCCGTGCTGTACATCACGCACGACCTGGCGACCGCACGCCACTTCTCCGACGAGATCCTGGTGCTCTACCGCGGCCGGGTCGTCGAACGCGGGCCCTCCGACGCCGTGATCCTCGACCCGCAGCACGACTACACCCGACTGCTCGCCGAGGCCGCCCCCGACCCGGAGCGCATCGACCGCAAGGTGACCTCGGGCAGCGCCCTCGACCGCTCGAAGATCGACAACACCACCTGCTACGACCACGGTGTCGGCGCGTGGGTGTCGAGCGAGCCGGCACCGGTCGGCGCACGGTGAGCGGAGCCTTCGCCGAGTGGGTCACCCCCGGGTTCTCGGCACGGTTCCGGATCGGCGACGACCAGCCCGCCGCGCTCGTGTCGTTCGTGGCTGCCGGCGGAGCGCTCGCCGACGGACCCGACGATCCGCAGCCGCTGGTCGAGCTGACCACCGTCGGGCACGGGCGGTTCCCGGGCGGGTACCGGCACGTGGACTCCACGATCGGGGCGCGACTGCGACCCGTGTCGTGGCGTGTGTCCGACGACGTGACCGATCCGTGGTTCCGGATCGTGCAGGCGGACGCGGCCACGGGCCTCCAGGTCGAGTCGGTGTTCTGGGCGCGCGCCGACGTCCCGGGGTTCCAGACCTGGACCGAGGTGTCCGCCGACGACGGCGAGCACGTCGTGGACTTCGTGTCGTCGTTCGCGACCGGGGCGTTCCTGACGGACTCCGGGGTCGGCGTCGACGACCTGGCCCTCGTGCACTCGGACAACGACTGGGCGGCCGAGAGCCGGTGGCGGACCGATCCGCTGCGGTCGATCGGACTCGCGGCGATCGACCGCGAGGCGCAGCACCACCCGCCCCGCAGCCGCGCGGTCGTGCAGAACCGGGGGTCGTGGTCGACGGGAGAGGCCCTGCCGATCGGGGTGCTGCAGGCGGACGGCGCTGTGCCGGCTCCGTACGCGCTCGTGTGGCAGATCGAGCACAACGGGCCGTGGCTGTACGAACTCGGCGAGACCCGGCGGCACGCGTACGTGCTGCTGAGCGGACCGACCGACCAGGAACACCAGTGGACGGCCGTCGTCGCTCCGTGGCAGCCGTTCGTGTCCGTCCCGGTGTCGGTGGGGATCGCCGGCTCGGTCGGTGGCGCGTTCGAGGTGCTCACGGCGCAGCGTCGGGCGTTCCGGCACGAGCGCGAGGCCGATCGAGCCCTGCCGCTCGTGTTCAACGACTACATGAACACGCTCATGGGCGACCCGACCACCGAGAAGCTGCTCCCGCTGATCGACGCCGCTGCCGACGCCGGAGCGGACCTGTTCTGCATCGACGCCGGCTGGTACGCCGAGGGGCACTGGTGGGACACCGTCGGAGCGTGGGAGGAGGCTGCGTCGCGGTTCCCGACGGGGCTCGGGTCCGTCATCGACCACATCCGGTCGCAGGGTATGCAGGCCGGGCTGTGGCTCGAGCCCGAGGTCATCGGCATCCACTCGCCGCTGGCGATCTCGCTGCCGTCGTCGGCCTTCGTGCACCACCACGGTGTGCGGGTCGCGGAGCACGGACGGCACCTGCTCGACCTCCGTACGCCGGAGGCTCGGGCGCACCTGGACGCGGTCGTCGACCGGCTGGTCGGGGAGCTCGGGGTGACGTTCTTCAAGATGGACAACAACACGATGACGGGGGCGTTCGCCGGGATGCTCGACCACCAGCGGGCGCTGCTCGACTGGCTCGACACCGTGCAGGCCCGGTACCCGTCGCTGCTCATCGAGAACTGCGCCTCGGGAGCGATGCGCGCCGACTCCGCGATGCTGTCCCGGTTGCACATGCAGTCGACCTCGGACCAGCAGGACCCGGTGCTGTCGGCGTCGATCGCCGCCGCTGCCCCCGCCGCGATGCTGCCCGAGCAGGCGGGGAACTGGGCGTACCCGGCGCCGTCGATGTCGCCCGACCTGTTCGACCTGTCGCTCGTGAACGGGGTGCTCGGGCGGATGTACCTGTCGGGCTACCTCAACTCGATGAGCGCATCGCAGCGGGCGGTCGTGCGTTCTGCGATCGAGGCACACCGGACAGTGCTCGAGGTCATCGAGTCGTCGGTGCCGGTGTGGCCGCTCGGGTTGCCGGCGTGGGAGGACCCGTGGCTCGCGCTCGGCTTGCGCGCTGTGTCGGGCGATCTGTATTTGTCGGTGTGGTCGCTGCCCGGTGCGTCGGGAACGGTGTCGTTGCCGCTGCCGGGCTTCGCCGGGCGGGTGGTCGTCGTCGAGCCGCTGTTCCCCACGGCGCTCGGGTCGTGGTCCGTGGCGTGGGATGCCGCCTCGGGCTCGCTCGAGGTCGCCAACGGCGGGGCGACCCCCACAGCGCGGGTGCTCCGCGTCCGACCGGAGGGGGCGGACGCGGAGCACTGAGCGGGGCGCGCGTCGATGGCAGGGCGCGCGTCGCATGGTGAGCAGAAATGGTCGGGTGGCTCTGGTGCACCCGACCATTTCTGCTCACGAAGCGCACCGAGGGTTCAGGGGAACAGGCGGAGCTCCATCGCGCGGGTCACGGCACGGGTGCGGTCGTTGACGCCGAGCTTCTCGAACACGTGCCCGAGGTGCGTCTTCACCGTCGTCTCGCTGAGGAACAGGGCGCGGCCGATCGCCGGGTTCGAGTTGCCCTGGGCGACGAGCTGCAGCACCTCGAGTTCGCGCGGGGTCAGGGACGGGCCCGTCGGGATCCCACCGGTGGCCCGCCTGACGAGCGCAGCCGCGGCAGAGGGGGCAAGGGCGGTCTCGCCCCGCGCCGTCGCCCGCACCCCGGCGAGGATCTCGGACTCCGGGGCCGCCTTGAGCAGGTACCCGGTGGCACCGGCCTCGATGGCGGCGAGGATCTGGTCGTCGGACTCGTACGTCGTCAGGATCAGGACGCGGACGTCCGGTTCCGCCGCGAGGATCTCCGCCGTCGCCGCATCACCGTCGAGCTCCGGCATCCGGAGGTCCATCAGCACGACGTCGGGGCGCTCCGCCAGCACGACGGACACCGCGGCTCGGCCGTCGCTGGCCTGGCCCACCACGTCGATGTCGTCGGCGTCCTGCAGCAGCGCGACGATGCCCGAGCGGACGATCGGGTGATCGTCGGCGACCACGACGCGGATCACCGGGTCACCTCCGCCACGGGGTGACGAACGGCGGACGGGAGGCCCGGTTCGGCTCCGGTGGGCAGGGTCGCCTCGACGACGGTGCCCCGGCCCAGGGCGCTCGTGATCGTGCAGGTACCGCCGGCGAGGGCGAGGCGCTCGCGGAGTCCGCGCAGGCCGTGCCCGGCGGTGGGCTGCTCGGGGTCGAACCCGGCGCCGTCGTCGGTGACCCGCAGCACGGTCTGCTCTTCTTCGCGGAACAGACGGACCTGCACGGAGGCGGAGCCGGCGTGCGCGCGGACGTTGGACAGGGCCTCCTGCGCGACGCGGAGCAGGACCACCTGCGCGTCGCGATCCAGTGCGCACTCGGACGCATCGACAGTCACGGCTGCGCCGGTCTCGCGGGTGTGCCGTTCGGCGAGGCGGTGGAGGGCGCCGGCGAGGCTGTCGCGGGTCATGCCGGCGGCACCGGCTGCGACGAGGGTGCGGGATTCCTCGAGGGCGGCGCGGGCGGACTCCTCGAGGACGGTGAGTCGTTCTTCCAGCGCATCGGAGCGGTCGTTCGCCAGGTCCCCGCGGGCCCGTTCGGTGAGCATGACGATGCCGGCCAGGTTCTGCGCGACGGTGTCGTGGATCTCACGGGCCAGGCGCTCCCGTTCGCTCGCGATGCCCGCCGTGCGGTTCGCGTCGGCGAGGGACTGCTGGGTGGCGCGGAGTTCGTCGACGAGCTGGCGGCGCTCCTCGGACAGACCGGCGACGCTCGAGATCCACACGCCCATCGCGCAGGCACCGATGACGCTGATGCCCTCGATGAGCAGGGTGCTGACCAGCGCGTCCGGTCCCTCGGAGACCTGCAGGCCGATGCCGCTCGCGACGCCGACCGCGATGGACAACAGGACCGCGGTGCGGACCCGCTCGGACTGCACCCACACGAGCGGGAACACGATGCACTGCACGAACGCGGTGCTCGGGACGACGGCCGGCAACACCAGAGCGGCGACGATGACGACCGGCAGGAACGCGACGGCGGCTCGGGGGCTGTCGTAGCCGCGGTGCCCGAACGCGATGTACGCCACGACGAGGACCACCACAGCGAGGTACGCGGGCCAGCGGGTCGACCACGGGGACCAGCCGAGCGCGGTGATCACGGCGGTGAGGAGCATCGTGCCCGCGAAGAACACGTGCAACCACCGGTTGCGCGCCCACGTCTCACCGCTCATGACGACAGCATCCCATCGATGCAGCACCGCGGAGCGGTTCTCCACAGGGCCCATCAGGAGTCCTTGCGGTTCCAGCGGAAGGTGAGGGCGCAGGCCACCGTGCCCCCGACCAGCCACGCGACCAGGACGAGCGTTCCGACGGCGAGGTGCCACGCGCCTCCCGGCTCGGCAGCCGCGAACGCGTCGGGCAGGAAGACGGACCGCATGCCGGACGCCATCCAGCGCAGGGGGAAGACGGACCCGACGTTCTGCAGCCAGTCGGGCAACTGCGTGAAGGGCAGGTAGACGCCGGAGATGAACTGCAGCACCAGGACGATAGGAACGATCGTGGCGGTGGCGCGGCGGCCCTCGCGGGGGAGCGCCGAGATCGCGATGCCGAGGACACAGCTGGTGGCGATGCCGAGGACCATCACGCCGGCGAAGACGCCCCAGTTGCTCGCGGCGGTCGGCAGGTCGACGCCGAACACCAGGCTCGCGATGCCCAGCAGCAGCGCCGTCTGCACGATGGTCGTGACGAGGACCATGCCGATCTTGCCGACGAAGTAGCTCAGGACCGGCAAGGGTGTGCCGCCGAGGCGCTTGAGTGTGCCGTCGCTGCGTTCGGTCGCGATGTCGACGCCGAGGGACTGCGTGCCGGAGAGCAGGATGCCCGTCGCGACCAGGCCGGGCAGGTAGTAGGTGGCGTAGTCGACGCTGACGCCCTGGCCTGCCTGGATGTCAGGGGCGCTGCTGAACGCCACCGAGAAGAGCGCCAACATGATGATCGGGAAGAGGAACGTGAAGAAGACGGCATCGGGGGCACGGAAGTAGGAGCGGATCTCGTACGAGATGCGGCTGGTCGCGGTGTTCACTGCTGGCCCACCATTCCGAGGTAGACGTCCTCGAGGGACGGGCGGATGACTTCGAGGTCGTGCATGGCCGAGGTGCTGCTGCGGACGAGCGCGGTCGGGTCGGTCGTCCGCTCGTCGTGCAGGTCGCCGGCGTCGTCGCGCCAGCGGACCCGTGGTGTGCGGGCTGCGGCGCCGCCGATCTCGTCGATCGGGGCGATGTCGAGCAGTCTCCCGTCGGCGATCACCGCTGCCCGGTCGGCGAGCTGCGCGGCTTCGTCGAGGTAGTGCGTGGTGAGCAGGATCGTCGTGCCCTCGGACTGCACCTGGCGCAGGAGCTCCCAGAACTGCCGGCGTGCCTCGGGGTCGAAGCCCGTGGTCGGTTCGTCGAGGAACAGCACTTCGGGGCGGCCGATGATGCCGAGGGCGACGTCCACGCGACGGCGCTGGCCACCGGAGAGTCGGGCGATGCGGGTGTTGCGCTGGTCCGTGAGCCCGACGGCCCCGAGGAGTTCCTCGGTGCTGCGGTGCTTGGGGTAGAGCGTCGCGAAGTGGTTCAGCTGCTCGGCGACGGTGACGTTCGGGGACTCGGCGCTGGTCTGCAGGACGATGCCGATTCGTGCGTTGTGGCTGCGGCTGGTCCGGGCGGGGTCGTGGCCGAGGACGCGGACCTCGCCGGCGGTGCGGGAGCGGTAGCCCTCGAGGATCTCGACCGTCGTGGACTTGCCGGCGCCGTTCGGGCCGAGGAGGGCGAAGGTCTCGCCGGGCTGGATGACGAAGCTGACGTCATCGACGGCGACCTTGCCGGTGGCGTACTGCTTGCTGAGGTGCTGGACCTCGATGGCGGGGGACTCGGGCATGGGTCCAGCCTGGCCGGTGGGGCGCCGCGGGGGATCGGTGGGGGCGGTGGTGCTGCATCCTCCGATCGGGGGATGGCGCGGGCGCGTCGGTGGACGCGCTTTCGGACGCTCGCGCAGGGAAAGGGCATGTTGTATCCCGGATATCTGCAACTTCAGATTTCGACGGTCTTCTGATTGGCTCTTGACGAGCCGATCCGAGCTCGCTGTCGCAACCAGAAAGGCCGAACCATGAACCGATTCGGAAAGCTGTCCGCTGTCATCGCCGGGGTGTCGCTCGTGGGGGCGCTCTCGACCGGCGTCGCGCACGCAGCACCGGCCGAGGTCTCCTCCGTGACGAGCGGAAGCGCATCCGTCGATGGCGTCAGCACGAACGGGACCCAGGCTGTCGGTGGTGGTCTCTGGTCGTACACCGTGACCCGCGACAACGTCGTCTCGGCGTTCGAGAACCACCGCTTCATCCACAGCACGGCGGTCAAGTCATCGGGCAAGACGAAGTCTTCTGGGCTCGTCGCGAAGGGGCGGCTCGCCAGCGCCGTTCGCCCGAAGGCGCTGTTCGGGAACCAGGCGTTCTGGGGCATCTACTGATCCGGAGCTTCGCGGCCGCCACCGTCCTCGCGGTGGCGGCCGTACCCGTGCTGGTAGCCGGCCTCATCGTGTTCGTGGTCGGGAGTGGCGAGGCGAGCGGGTACCTCTCCGCACGGACGATGATCGACGTCGTCGACTTGCCGTTCGGACCGACGAAGCAGCAGCACGTCGAGCAGCTCACCGAACTGGCCGAGGAACACGACGTCTCGCTGGCCCTCGTGGTGCCCGACCGCTCCGGTGCACCGAACTCGGTCGACGCGTACTCGTTCACCGGCTCGGTCGCCGAGCCGGTGTTCTGGGGGACGGTCGTCGAGCGCCCCGCGAGCGACATCGGTGATGCCGTGATCGTGTGGTCGTACGCCGTCGACGGGACTCCTGACCAAGTGCGGTCGTTCCTCGACGCGTTGCACACCGCGGAGTTCAGGTTCGTGGATGCGACTCCGACTGCCAGTGTTCTGGTGCCCGCGGTGATCCAGCAACCCGGCGTGCTGGCGATCGCGGCGTGCGTCGTGCTCGGGATCGTCATCGCGCTCGTCGCTGAGTCGGACCGGCGCGCGAGTCGACAGCGCCTTCGTGAACTCGCCGGGTGGTCGCCGAAGCGGATCGCAGCTCGTGAGTCTCTCGAGATCGCGGGGCTGCTCGTCGCCTGTTCCGTGCTGGTGTGCGGAACACTCGCCGTGTACCTGCTCGTCCGCGGGGCATCGCCGACGATCTGGTCGTTCAGCTCCGGGCTCGCCGCGGTGATGTTCCCCATCACCCTCGTCAGCGTCGTCGGAGTGCACGTGGTCTGCTCGATCGCGGGCCGTCGCAGGTTCGGGAGCCTCGCGGCCCCGGTCTGGCGCCCGATCGTCGTCTCGCTGTGTGGCGTCGCACTCGTCGGCATCCTGACCGTGAACGCCGGCGCTGTCGCAGAGAACGCACGACGGGCGACTGCACTCGAGCGGTCGCTGAGCCGCGAGGCTCCGCACGGCGATGACGTCGTGCTGGGTGTCGGCAATGACACCATCGAACAGGAGCGAACGTTCGGGCAGATCGCCCGTCGAGCCCTCGACGTCGGTACCGCGGAGTTGGCGCAGACGACCTTCATGCAGGAGGCCCTCCTGGTCGCCGGCGACTCCGCTGGGCAGCTGACCGCTCCGAACCGCGACGGCGTGACCGTGCTGGTGCCGCGCAGCATGGCAGGCGACGCTGACGCCATCGTCGATCACGTCCGTGCGGCCTTCGAAGACGGCTGGGAAGTGGACAGTGATCGTCCGCCCCGAACGGTTCCGATCCGCCCCGAGGTGGTGGGCACGACCGTTCCGATCGTCGAGTCCGCCGATCGATGGGTCGACTGGGTGACGCCACGAACCACCGACTCGCTGGACGTCCCCGTGATCGTGGTGGCAGATCTGCGAGACCTCCCGCCCAACCGGCTCGGGACGGCGGCTCGCAACGGCGAGGTGCGGTTCGCCGACCGGTCGACGCTCGTCCGTGAACTCCGCGCCGCTGACCTGCTCGACGTCGTCACCCAGATCAACCGGGTCGGTGCCGTGCTCGAGCGTGAGCTCGCTGCCGTCCGCACCGAGCGAGTGGTCGTCATCGGGGCATCGCTCGGCGCCGTACTCGCAAGCCTGTTCGCTGCCGCCGCCCTGGTCGCCGACCACCGGATGCGACGTCGACGCGCGGGACGCCTGCGCTTCCTGGTCGGTCGCCATCCAGCCGTGCAGCACAGACGGTTCGTGTGCACCGCGAGCGGGATCGTCGCCGGAACCACCGTCGTCGTGCTGCTCGGTGGTGGGACCGTCGATGTGATCCACGTTGCCGGGACGGCTGGCGCCACCGCTGTGCTCGCCGCTGTGGCCCTCTCCCTCCTGCTCGCCGCCACACACCACCGAGAAGGGATCCGACGATGACCGAGCAACTGCGACTCCGCGCCGAGGCGATCGGGTACGACATCGCCGGTCGGACCCTCTGGGACGGTGTCTCGTTCCAACTCCGCGCCGGGGAAGCCCTCGCCCTCCGCGGGCCTTCCGGGCAGGGCAAGAGCACGATGCTCCGCTGCTTCGGGGGACTCGAACAACCGACACGGGGGCAGATCACCGTCGATGGCAACGTCCTGCAGACGGCAGGAGAGGGAGAACGTCGGGCGCTGCGCCGGGACACCGTCGGCCTGGTCATGCAAGACCACGCCGTCGTGCCGGAGTGGACGGTCACGCAGAACTTGCGGGTGTTGCGTCCGAGCGGCGTCGCCAGTGCCGAGCTCGGCGACCGGATCGACGAGGCGCTGCAGATCGTCGGGCTTGGTGGTCGCCGTACGGCTCGTGCGGGGACGATGAGTGGCGGAGAACAGCAGCGGGTCGCTGTCGCACGGGTCTTGGCGCAGCGACCACGGCTCGTCCTGGCCGATGAGCCCACCGCGTCGCTCGACAGCGAGAGCGCGACCCGTGTCCGCGCCGGTCTGGACGCGCTGCGTGCATCCGGCAGCGCCGTCGTCGTGGCGACCCACGACCCTGCGCTCATCGCGTGGGCCGGCGCGGAACTCGCGCTGGCAGTCGACGCGACCGCCTGACGGACGCCAGGCGCGTAGCGAGCTGGCACCGGGCCTCCCGTCCGAATGAAGGAATCGTCGACAGGCGACCGCGCCCGGAGGACCTCGTCCCGCTCTACCAACGGCCCTACGAGTTGGAGGTCAAGCACGGTCGGATCGGTGAGCGGTGGTGTTCTCGTTCCGGGGCGATGACGGTTCTGGTTCGCGATCGCCGGGGATCGTGAACCAGAACCGTCACCGTCTCAGTACTGCGGCCGGATCCAGTCCGTCGGTTGCACGAACCGTGCTCGGGGAAGGACCTCGTCCGGCGCGGCTGTCCGCACGCTCGTGATGATCGTGGCCTCGCCGTGCTCGTACGAACGGCGGGCGATGCCGGCGCGCTCGTCGATCACCAGCGACGTGCGGAACGCCGGGTCCTCGCCGTGCTCGAACGTCACCAGGATCGAGTGCTCGCCGATGTGCTGGATTAGGATCGGATGGAAGCTCTCGGGGCCGCGACCCCATCGGAGCATCAGGTCGGGCACGGCCATCCGGACCACCGGAGACGAGACCATGCTCCGGGCGAACGACACCTCGATCGGGCCGTCGTCCGGCTCGTGCAGCACGCCCTCGCGGTAGGAGACCGGCTTGGCGCGCTGACGGACGAGCGTCCAGGTCTCCGCGGCCTCGTCGATGTCGACGCGGAACTGCCAGTACTTCTGCCGGGACTCCTGGTGGATGCCCTCGAGGACGTACCGGGCGGATCGGCGGAGGGCGGCGAGGTCCTCGGCGATCGCGGGGCCGTCGGACCGGGTGAGGAGTTCGTCGAAACGCACGGTCCCAGCATGGCGCACCACGTGCAGTGGACGTCACCCCGTGACGGACTGGAGGCCCGTGGCGGCCTGGCGTCGTGCCTCCCGTCCGATCGTGGGTCGCGTCGGGTTGCGTCAAGCAACGCGCGCGTAGACCGGGAGGATGCAGGTCGTCGGAGTCGAACAGTTCGGAGGGCCGGAGGCCCTCGCCGTCCACGAGGTGCCCGAGCCGCACGCCGGTGCGGGGTCCGTGCGGATTCGGGTGCAGGCGTTCGCCGTGAACCCGACCGACACGGGTGTGCGTGCCGGGCAGCGGGACAGCTCGCAGGCCTCACCGCCGTACGTGCCCGGGATGGACGCCGCCGGTGTCATCGACGAGGTCGGGCCCGACGTGACCGGATGGGAGGTCGGCGACGAGGTCATGGCGATGGCGCTGCCGCTCACCGCCCACGGTGGTGCGTACGTGCAGGAGCTCGTCGCGCCGGTGGGGTCGTTCACGCGGATTCCTCGTGGGACGTCGCTTCCGCTCGCGTCGACGGTGCCGATGAACGGGCTGACGGCGTTGCAGATCCTGTCGCACGCCTCGCTCGCGCCGGGACAGACGCTCGCCGTGACCGGGGCCGCGGGGCTGCTCGGGAACTACGTGGTGCAGCTGGCGAAGGCCGCCGGGCTGACCGTGATCGCGGACGCAGCTGAGAAGGACGAGGCGCTGGTCCGGTCGCTCGGACCGGACCACATCGTGCCGCGCGGTGATGGGTTCGCTGCCGCGGTGCGCGAGCTCGTGCCGGAGGGTGTCGATGCGCTCGCCGATGCTGCGGTGCAACGGTCCTCGGTGGTGGATGCGGTTCGCGACGGCGGAGTGTTCTTCGACGTGCGTGGGTGGCAGGGCGACGGGGCTCGGGGGATCGAATTCGTGCAGGTGATGGTGTTCTCGGAGTACCGGTCGTTCGACAAGCTCGAGCAGCTGCGGCATGCGGTGGAGAGTGGCACGTTGACGCCGCGGGTGGCCGAGGTGCTGCCGGCTGCTCGGGCTGCGGAGGCGCACGAGCGGTTGGAGGCTGGGGGGACGCGGGGGCGGTTCGTGTTGACGTGGTGAGTTGCTGACGTGGTCTTGGACGGGAGGCGCGGTGCCGGTTGGTGCCGTGCCTTCCGTCGCTGGGCGGCACGCTTTCGAATGTCGTTGCATGAGGTATCAAATATCGGTAGGTTGCTCCCGTACGCAGCACAGTGGCTGTGTCGGGAGGGACAAACTTGAACATCCAGAAGCTCCACCGTCCGCGGGTTGCCGTGCTCGGATTCGTGACTGCCATCCTGCTGCTCGCGGCATCGCTCGTCGGCTCGCCAGCCGTGGCGACGGCCGTCGAACAGGTGGCGGCTGCGAGCAGCACGTCGGGCCTCTCAGAACAGGATCTGCTGCTCGTCGACGGGGCGCTGTTCGGTGTCGGCCCCGTAGCGAAGCAGCTCGGCACGAGCATCGAACCCGTCTTCTCCGGCGATGAGTTGGAGCGAGTCACGGCTTACGCGCGTGAATCCCGCGAAGGACTCGTCGCATCGAACCCCGATGCGGTCGAGCGCGCTGTGGCCAACATTCGGTCGGGATCGGTGAACTCCGTCGCGAAGGGCTTCGAACAGCTCGGAGGAGCCTTCAACTCCTACATCAGCGAGACGTACACCGAGGAAGAGTTGAACGCAGCCAAGGAGGAGTACAACTCGACGTCGGCCGTATCGATGTGTGGAGCAGTCGCCGCCTGTGTCGCAGCAGTTGCCTTCGCCGTCTACGCAGCAGCTGCCGTTCACAATGCTGCGGTCCTCACAGCGGCCGCTGCTGTCCTCGTGTCCGTGTATGCGTGGTGCGGAGCCTGGACCGGTTGCGGGCGCAGCGGCCAAGCAACCGGCAATGACCGGGTGAAGCAGGAAAAGTTCCTGGCGAACGCAACCCGCGTCGGTCAGACGCTGCCCGCGTGAGGCTGAAGCTCGCCGAGACGACCGTGGTCACGGTGGCGACTCTTGCCGTGGCCATGGTCGGCTTCGCATCACTCCCGATCAGTACCCATGCGTCGGGATTCGTTGCTGACGGTCTGCGTGCTGTCAGCGAGATCACGCCGCAAGGATGGGGCTTCTTTACCCGTGACCCGCGCTCTCCGATTACGCAAGCCCGCGTCCGCACCGCGGAAGGAGAGTGGAAGACCGTGACTCGGGGTCCGAATGCGACCCCACGGAACGCGTTCGGGTTGAACCGGTCGTCGCGACTCGACGAGTACGACGTGTCCCAGGTCACCGGGCCACACGACATCGATGAACTTTGGTCGGACTGCACCGGAAACTCGATCGCTGAGTGCGCCCAGCGTGCTGCGTCAGAGCGCGGTGTTCAGGATTGGACGGCCGAAGGCTACGACCTCCGGCTCTGCGGGGAGGTCCTCTTGCTCGCTGTGGATCCGATTCCGATCGACTTCGCGGGCCTGCAGTACGACGCCTCGACGAAGGCTATCCGCGCGACTGTCCGATGCGATGATCTGGAGGATCAGTGATGACCTCTGCCGCCACACTGCAACGTCACTACGGCGTAGGGAACTGCGGAAGAGTTGGCCTTGAGCGTTATGTGTCGACCGTCAGTCCGTTCACGCCGGTACTCGGGCTCGCGCGATCAGCGATCGCAGCGGCGGCCTTGCTCACGCTCGTCTTCACTCCGACCGATCAGCTCTTCTTCCGGAGCTCGACGTTCCCGTCCGGTGCGAACTGCGGGAACAGCACATCGTGGATGTCCTTGTTCTGCATCGGGTCCTCCAGCGGGCACCTCGAACTCACGAAGTGGATCGCGGTATCCCTTCTCGCCATCGTCGTCACCGGATTACTGCCGGCGATCACTGCCCTTCCACACTGGTGGGTGACGTGGAGCCTCATGACCTCGAGTACGGCCGTCGACGGCGGCGAACACCTCGCCGCGAACCTGACCCTCATCCTCGTTCCGCTCGTACTGCTCGACCGCCGTCGCTGGCACTGGACACTTGACAGGCGGTACGTGGGCCGTTCTTCGTGGGTAGCCGTGATCGGGTACACCACCCTCGGGCTCTGGACTCTCCAGATGATGGGGGTGTACTTCCAGGCCAGCGTGGCCAAGTTCTCCGTCCTCGAGTGGTCGGACGGGACGGCGCTCTGGTACTGGATGCAGAACCCGGTCTTCGCCCCGGCCGGAGCCGTCGGCGACCTTGTTCGGAACACGCTCCAGTGTTTACCACTCACCGTCATCGCGACGTACGGCACGCTCGCGCTGCAGCTCGCTCTGGTCGGCGCTGTCTTCATGCCGCGCAGGCCTCGGCATCTGTTCCTGGGCCTCGCTGTCGCGTTCCACCTGGCGATCGCCGTGCTGATGGGCCTGTGGAGCTTCTCGATCATCATGATCGCGGCGGACCTGCTGTTGCTCCTCCGCCCCCACGAATCCGAGAGCGTTGCTCGTGCCCTTCACATGGGCTCACGAAACGAACGGCAGTTGAACCATGTCAGCGCCTGACGAGTCCTTCCGAAGCCCAGCGGATCGCGGAGCGGCGGTCGGGGCACTCTTCATCCTGGTCCCCATCGCCGTAATCGCAGTCGCCGGGGCTGCGGCGAAGGGCTTCGATGGCCCGTCTCTTCTCGTTCTCGCTCTGGTTTTTGGCGGGCTTGTCTGGGCGATGGTGGTCACTGCGCGGGCGGCTGCGTTCATCGAGTTGTCAACCGAGCGCGTCACGGTCGGGTTGGCGCCGTTCTGGAGGACGCGGCTGCCTCGACGTGAGATCGCAGATGTCGCGATAGTGCATATCGACACCTACGGCGACTACGGAGGCTGGGGCATCAAGGGCTCGGCCCGAAGCTCGAAGGGGCGCCTGTACTCGGTCGGCGGGGAGACCGCCTTGCGGGTGCTGATACGGGATCAGCGGACGTTCGTGGTCGCATTCAAGGACCCGGAGACAGCGGAGCGAGCAAGGCGAGCGCTGCACGGCGGGTGCCGATCGCGCTGAGCGGGACGGGTGGGTCGACGATGGACCTCGGAGCGCCGCCGGCCTGCGTCATTCATCGACGGGCTCCTCCGCCTTCCGACGCATCCGGTTCTGCAGCCCCGCCAAGCGGTTCGACAGCGCGCCCGCCGCATTTGCAGCGTGCCCGATGGCATCCCCGCCGAGCCGTTTTGCGACGTCAACCGAGTCGGCGCTCACATCGAAGGCACGATCGCGCGCGTCCATCGCGACGTCGTCGACTGCATCGCGCCACTTCTTCGAGTGCAGCGTCGAACGGTCGTGCTCGATGCCAAGTGTGCCGTGGAAATCGACTAGTCCGGCTGCGACGCGGTTCGTACCCTCGACGACCCGTCGCGAGTCGATCGGATTGAGCAGCACCTTCACGTCACTCATCCCGGCGGCCGCGTCCATCCGGTCGATGAGGCGCTTCGTCGTGGCGGCGATGGCTTCGCGTCGCTGCGACCGAGCGACGTGCACACCGGCGCGGTGACTGTCCAGTTCGTCGGGAGATGTCCGAAGGACCCGGTCGAGCTCCAACACGGCGAGACCGTCGTGCAGTTGGAAGCAGCGTGCGAGCACCGCCAGCCATTCACTCGCGGCCGACTCAGCGTCGGAGGTGAGCTCAGCGAGATCGCCGACCTTCGTGGTCTTCTCGAGCTTGACCGCGAGTGCGTCCAGCGCTCTGAGCGCGTACGACTGCACCGTCAAGATCGTCTGGCTCGCACCCTGGATCTTCGACCAGGTGACGTCGTTGACGCCCCCGACCTGCTCGCGGATCGTCAGCGCCTCGCTCAGGAGCAAATCGACGCCGATCATGTCGGAGAAGACCTGGTCCTTCTGAGCACGGAGGACGTCGTCGAGCTTCGCGTCGATCTTTGCCAGGTAGTCCGTGATCTCGTCCATGGCCTGCTGCATCGCAAGCTGCGCCATGACGCCCGCAGCGCCGGTCAGGATGGCGGGGTTCGTGAGGACCGAGCCCGGTGTCTTGACGAATTGCAGGATGCCCTTGATCTTCCCGCCGTCCGTCACCACCGCACGGCTGACGGAGGGATTGGGGCCCTTCATCGCGGGAAAGTCCTTCAGCGCTTTGGCGGAGTCTTTGGTGAGCTTCACCCATCGCCCCGACGCTGCCAGTCCGGCGCCAGCCTGGGCTGCCATTGATCCACTACTCGAGACTTCGCTCCACCGAGGAAGGGTGAGTTCGCGAGAAGGAAGGCCGTTCGAAGACAAAAAGCGCTCCACCGCAGTTGGGTCGCCGATGATTGCGACTCCTTCGTCGTCGCGGACGACCTCGATCTCGTCAGCCATCGTGCTCCTCATGATCTGCCGGGTGATCGGCGATGCGTGTCAACTGACTAATCCCGGATTTTCCAGACATCCCGAGCGATCGCACGGGACGCCGGTTAGAACGACGGGGCCGTTGGGGGCGCAGGCGGCATCAACTGCTGCACGTGCTCGGTCCACTGAAGACCATCCCACCAGCGGTTCGGGCACTGCGCGTCCGCGTACCAACCGGGAGGCGGGCCCTGCGGTGCCGACTGCCCGGGAATCGGCTGCTGCAGAGTCATGGTCGGCTGTGGCGTCGTCGCCTGCGCACCGAGGTGGAGCGACAGTTTGTGCCCGCACCCTCGGCAGGTCTTCGTGAAGCCCATTGCGAGCTCCGAGATCCCGACGGTCATCACGGCGGTGCTCGCACGAACGCTGTTCCTGCCCAAGTTTGCTGCAGCGCTGTTCGTGCACTTCTTGCAGTCGCGGCAGCCTGTCTCGACTCGATTCGCCATCAGGCACCCCTCTCGTTCCTCGGGAAGCGTACGAGGACCGCTCACCTGTGACCAGTGCCCCTTCGGGGGTGTTGCGGGATGGCGCACGTCTTTGCGGCCAAGGACACTCGCCGCCCGGTGTCCGGTGTCCGAGGAACTCTGATCGCCCTAGTATCTGGGACGTGAGGACCCCTCCCTAAGGTCCGCGGATCAGGAGCACTTCGTGACAGACCAACGACGGCAGGATGAACGGCTCCTGGCTGGCCTCCGGTTCCTCGCAGATCAGTCAGAACCAGCACCCCGAAAGGACGTCTGGGAAGCAGCGTCCGCGCAGGTCCCCATGAACGAGACGGAGTCGACCTTCGTCCCCTCCCGCCCGGAACCTCGGGGCCGCAACGCCTTCTGGTTCGGGACGTCGACGCTCGGTCGCGCGGGTCTGTTGCAGAAGTCAGGCGACGGGCTCTGGTCGATCACCGATTCGGGACGGCAGGTTCTTGCGGAGGAAACCGATCCGACCGAGTTCCGGAAGGAGGCCACTCGCTCAGCGCGCGAGATCACCAAGACGCTGATGGCCGATCGTGTGGCTCGACAGGGCGTCGCGATCCTGCCACCCGATACAGGTGCGGAGCGGGTTCGAGAAGCATCCCAACGCTTCCGAGAGCGGGGGCTCCGCCAACTGTCGTCGGTCTTCGCCGAGCACCGCTCGGTCTGGCGACCGGACGTCACCGCGGAGCTGATCCGGTGCTTCGTCGAGCGTGGGGAAGTCGCGGGGGACAGCTTCCTCGACAAGGTCCGCGAGCAGTTCGTGGAAGCGAGTGATGACGCACGACTCCTCATGGCAGAACTGGTCGCCTGGCAACTCCTCCCGTTGCAGATCCCGGGTGAGCGGAAGAAGCGCGAACGTGTGCAAGTGCTGCTGGACCTGATGCGCGAGCCGATCGTGATCCCAGCAGAAGTCGACCAGACCTTCCGTTCAGTGTCGTTCAACCCCGGCCAGGGCATGGCACAAGGGATCCACAACGCGCTCTCCATCGTTGTGCGGCTCGTCGACCAGTGGGTCTCCCTGCCGGACGACGAGCGGGAAGTGCTCCTCGACGACCCGTGGGCATGGCGCGACTTCGTCGCCGCGGTGCCTGGGACGCCGTTCCCGACGCTGCGCAACGAGCTGTTGTACCTCGTGCACCCGGATTCATTCGGCGAGGTCGTTTCAGCTGTCGATCGTGAACGCATCCGCTCGGTGTTCCGCGGCGAGGTCGCTGGCGATGCCGATGCCAGGGCGGTGGCTGACGATCCCGATCGTGAGTTCCTCGAGATCACACTCGCACTGCAGACAAAGGAGAACGGTCCGGCGGTCTACTACCGCGAACCGCTGAAGTCGAAGTGGGCAGGAGCCCTCGACCCTCGAACAGGACCGGACGATATGGTCAAGGTGCTGCCGCCGGTCGACCCCGCAACAAGAGACGGACGGACACCCTTCACCCTTATTGACAACGAACTCGCCACCGCCCTGCACATGCCCGAGCGCTGGCTGCAGGACACCCTTGACCTCATCGAGCGGCGCAAGCAGGTCATCCTCTACGGCCCTCCGGGCACCGGCAAGACGTTTCTCGCCCTGGCCCTGTCGAAGCACGTGACGGACGGCACCGACGGCGAGACGACCATCGTGCAGTTCCACCCGACTTACTCGTACGAGGACTTCTTCGAGGGCTTCCGCCCCGTCGCGAACGACGACAGCGGCAACCTCGCCTTCACTCTTCGGAAGGGACCACTCCGGCGCCTCGCCGACGCGGCCGCCGCCAACCCGGAGGCGAACTACTTCCTGGTCATCGATGAGATCAACCGCGGCAACATCGCGAAGGTGTTCGGCGAGCTGTACTTCCTGCTCGAGTACCGGGACAGCGAGATCTCCCTGCTCTACAGTGACGAGCCATTCACCCTGCCGAGCAACATCTTCGTCATCGGCACGATGAACACCGCGGATCGCTCGATCGCAATGCTCGACGCCGCCATGCGGCGCCGCTTCGCGTTCATCGAGCTGCACCCGGAACGCGCGCCCGTGCAGAACGTGCTGTCGCGCTGGGCGGCGACCAAGGGCCTCCAAGACGACCGTGCCGAGCTACTGACGCGTCTCAACGCGCAGATCCAGGACCACGATGCCAAGGTGGGCCCGTCGTTCCTGATGCGCGATCTCGGCGGCACCGGTCTGCAGGACGTGTGGCGGTACGAGATCTTGCCGCTCCTGGCGGAGCATCACTACGGCGAGGGCGTCGACCTGGAGGCTCGGTACGGCCTGGCAACGCTGCGTCGCCAAGCGGTGCCCTCCGTTGCGGACGGGGCCGAAGGTGCTTCCGTCGACGATTGAGCTGCGGGAGGCGGACCAGCCGGTGGTGCACCGGCTGCCGCGCGCGGTGGCGGTCGGTCTTGCCTCGGCGAACATCGCGACCGTCGCGCCCACGCTCGGTGCTGACGAGTACCGCGTGAGCGGTGTCCGGAAGGTCGGTGTCGTGCGGATCGCCGGGCACACGGTGTGGCTGAAGCCGAAGACGCCGGTGCGGCGGCTGTTCGCGATGCTCGGGTACGCGCGTGCTGGGAGTGCAATCTGGACCGAGGACGACTTCGGGTTCGAGGAGGACGATGACCTCGTGCCGGCGTTGGCGCACGCGTTCGTGCGGCAGGCCTCGCGGGCGTTGGCCGGAGGACCGCTCCGCGGGTACGTCACGCGCGAGGACGCGCTGCCGCTCGTGCGTGGTCGGTGGCGAATCGGAGACCAGCTGACGCGTCGAGGCGGGCAGCCGCTGCCGGTCGAGGTGTCGTTCGACGACTACGTCGAGGACATCGCAGAGAACCAGGTGCTGCTGACCGCTGCGACGCGGTTGTTACGGCTGCCGGGTGTGCCAGCGGACGCGCTCGGGGCGCTGCGGCGGACCGTTCGAGTGCTCGATGGGGTATCGGTGATCCCGGTCGGGGCTCCGATGCCGGTCGTCCGGCCGGATCGACGGAACGCGCGGTACTCGTCTGCGCTGGCGCTGGCATCGCTCGTGCTGTCGGGGTCGTCGCTCGAGCAGCGTGCTGGGGCGGTTGTGGCGTCGGGGTTCCTCGGTGACATGTGGTCAGTGTTCGAGGACTTCGTGTCGGCGGCACTGCGCGAAGCGTTCAAGCCCTATGGGGGAGTGCTCGTGTCGCAGTACACGTCGACGCTCGATGTCGAGGGGACGGTGAAGATCGCGCCGGACCTCGTGTGGCTCGTGGACGGGGAGGTGCGCGCGTGCATCGACGTGAAGTACAAGGTCGAGAAGCACGGTCAGTACCCAAACGCTGATCTCTACCAGATGGCGGCGTACTGTCGGCGGTTCGGATTGGACGTCGGGCACCTCGTCTACGCGGCGGGCAATGCGACCGAAGGGGGCGTTCAGCTCGTCAATGGTCCGTCAATTCGTCGGCATGCGATCCGCACGGACACCACCCCCGCAGTACTCGACGATCAGATGAGGGCGATTGCCAAGCGACTCGTCCGCCCGTTGAGCGCGCTGGCCTGAGCCAACACCCTCCAGCCACCGTCAAGCGTCCCGACCACCGCCACGCGCTCGTCAGCGGGCAGCTCTCGCAACGGGATCGCGACCTCGACGCAATACCTCCCCGCCGACGGCAACTGCAAAGTGACCGACCCGGCCGGCCTCGGCTGCCCACCCACCTCGGGCAGCGGCAATGCGGCGAACCGGTCCCGCGAAGGCTCCAGCCGGATCATCGCCTCGGCAGCATCGGGTCGGCCGCGATCGGGAACCGTCAACGCCTCCGCTGGCGTCGTGCCATGAAGTGCGCTGCTCTTAGTCATGGTCCGGTTCCTTCTCACATGATGGGGTATTCGTGGCGTGACAGTTGCGGTTTGGCATGTGGATCGCTGGCGGCGCCCGTGGGAACTAGCGCAGCAGCGGTGACCGCTCTCCCCGCCACGACACGACGAGTTCGTCGCGTGCGCGACTCGCCGCCACGTACAGGAGCGACCGCTCCCGCAGCATCGCGTCGTCGAGGTCGCCGCCGGTCTTGTCGCGGAGCGCCCATGGGCTGGGAATGACGCCGTCGGTCACGTCGAACACGACGACCCGCGAGAACTCCATTCCCTTCGCCTTGTGCATGGTCATGACCTGCGGCATCCCGCGCGCCGCGTCCATGTCGCTGACGGACACTCCCTTCGCGTAGAGCTGCTGCACGACCGCACTTGCCTGCTTCTTCCCTCGCACGAGGACTGCGATCGTCTCGGGGGCGACCCCGGCGTCGAGCCATGACCGAACTCGATCCGCAACGAAGTCGAACTGCTCGCCTGGCGTCGCAGCTCCGTGCAACTCAGGGGCGGGGCCGCGTCTCGCCGAGCGGTACCCGTGGGCGGACTCGACGGTCCCTTCGCTATCCTCGAAGGATCCGCCTTCAAGCACGCCGAGCGCCCACTGGAGATTCTGTTGGGTTGTCCGGTAGTTCAACGTGAGCCGTCTCGAGCGCCCAGTGATCTTGATCCCGTAGCGGGATAGCACGACGTGCTGCCCGTAGATCCGCTGGTGTGTGTCCTCGGCCATGAACAGGTCGTCCTTGCCCACGGGAACGAGCTCGCGGAGGAGCTGCCACTGGCTCGGCGTTAGATCCTGTGCTTCGTCGATCAGGAGATGGTCGATCGGCCTCTCGCCGGGGTGAGCGCCCAGGTGCGCTGCAGCCACTGAGGCAAGCTCGGCCCAGCTCAGCCGTCCGAGCGAGCGAGCGTTCGCTCGGAATCGCTCGACGACCCCCCAGACAGCGTTCCGCCTCGCACGATCGAGCGCGATGCCGCGTCCGGCTCGTCGAACGGCGCGGTACCCGTCTCCGGTCGTGACCCGGTTCGGCAGGATGACCTGCAGGTACTCGGCCTCGAGGAACGAGGTGGTCGCGAGTTCCTCGGGCAGCACGACACCGGCATCCTCGAGCGCCTCCAGCCATCCGAAATCATTGGAGACTAGCTCGACGTTCCCTTCCACGGCGTGGCCGATCGTGGCGGTCATCGCCGTCGCCCAATCGTCCTTGGACGCGCTGTCGCGTACAGCTACTGCGAGCTGATCCACCCCAGACGTCAGCACTCCTGGCGAGCCTAGTCGCGTCGAGCGTTCGAGCGATGGATCGAGCCGTTGGACATCGCGATCGAGCGCTGTCGACAGGGCCCGGGTGAACGTGGTGAGCGCGATCCGAGAGCGGGGGTAACGCGCCGCGAGCGCGCGAGCGCGGTGCAGCAGCACGACGGTCTTGCCGGTTCCGGCACCGCCACTGAGCCGGAACGGCCCGTTGTACGACCTGCTGGCGTAGGCGCGCTGCTCGGGGTGGAGGAAGACGCGCCACGCTCCGAAGTCACCACCGTCGATCACGCGACGGAGCTCCGCGTTGTCCTCGATGAGGGTGAACTGCATGCGCGACGCGGGTCGCTGAAGCGATGCGACGAGTTCGTCATCGGCGGACGTGATCGATTGCGGTCGGGCTGGAGGCAACGGCGCTGAGATACCGTCATCTGTGACGACGTCTCGAACGACCTCGCCAACGGTGTCGTCGGTGGTCTCCGGCGCGACCGGCGCACCCAGGCCGAGGGACGTCTTGATCGTCTCGACGGAGTCGCCCACCGCAAGTCCGAGTACGGCGTTCTGCTGCCACTGGTTCGGCAAGCGTTCGCCGAGTAGCAGCAGCGCCTCCTCGTTCGGCGCAACCATCAACGCCGCCGCGGTCGTTCCGTCGAAGCCGAGCTCCGACGTGAGGTCGTCGACGACGTAGCCGCGGTCGACGAGGAGCGGCACCGCGGGTGCGGAAGCAGGCTCGGCCTGCACGGACACCCGATCAGCACCGTCCCGCGCAACAGCGAGTAGCGGCTCCGGGGTGCTGGCGCTGGCGTTGATGAGCTCGGTCACCCCATTGATCGGGTTGACTCGGAGGACGCGTGTTCGGGCGATCTCGATCGCCTCGTCGTGCTCGTACGTGCCGATGTACACGTACAAGGGGCCACCCGGCTCGACCTCGATCCGGTAGAGGACAGCACGAAGTGAGCCATCGACCCGTCCGGTTCGGGCGCGTGCATCCACCGCGTTCTGCATGGGCTCGATGTGCAGGCCCGGAATGGCGTCGTTCTCCTGCAGCTTCTCGAGGAAGTTGAAGACCTTGACCTTCGTCGGCTTCTCGAGCTTCTGCTTGGCGTTCATCCACGAGATCTGTGGCATCAGCCATCCCTCCTCATGCTTCGGGCCCGTCATTGAGCGGGAATTGCGCGAGGAACGCCTCGCGGATGTTGTCGTACGCAGCGGGCAGGACGTTCCAGCCCGCGGCCTCGAGATCGGTCCGGTCAACGGCGCTCATCGCGACGTCCACGGCGAGCTTCATCGACGACCACCCGATCGACAGCGGGATGCCGTCCTCGACCTCCACGCCGACCTCGGGAACCCGGTCGATCTCCGCTTCCAGCGCGAGACGGAGGAGTAGCTCGCGTTCGCTCACGTCGGCGAGGTCGAGCGCGTCCTGCCATTCCGCGGGCACAGTGTGCGCCGTGGTCGAGGCATCGACGGCGGCACCAGGCGCGGGGGCCACCACGAACGCCTCGCACTCCGACGTGGTCCCGATGAGCGCGGTTCGCACATCGCCGGCACCCAGCAGGTTCCCGAGATGGAGCCACTCCGCCCAAACGTCTACGAAGTCATGCTGGGCCGCGCGTTCTGGCGAGTCGTCGATCATGGCTGCGGCCCAGGCCGGAACAGGAGCCACGTCGCCGGCGGAACTCCGCGACAACAGGGTGAGACCGGGCCGAGCAAAGGTCCAGGTCAGGCCGCCGTCGCGCGCCGCGAGGTCCGCGAACGACGACGCAATCGGCGCGAACGGCGTCGTGTCGAAGTGCGCCGGAGCGCTTGCCGCATACGACAACATCGGAAGCGCATGTGCGACACGTCGCCAGTGTCCCTGGGTCGTCTCCGGGTCGGCGACCCACCCCATCAGCAACCGCATGGGGTCGCGTCGAAGCATCTCGAGGGCAGCTGGCGCGAGAAGGTACGCCGCCTCGACACCGCCTGTTCGCGAAGCGTCGTACCACTCGGGCATCTGTCCGTCGACACCATCGGCGGCTCGCTGCATGTCCTGCCACGTGATCGACAGGACGTTGTAACCGAGCTCGCGCAGACCGCGCCGCTTCGCAGCGTCGTCCGCCAGACGGTTGTGCGCTGGCGACGCGTGGTAGGCGTACCCGTCGGCGTAGATCGCGATCGGCGGGATCGGGGAACCGGTCGTCTCGAGGACGAAGTCAGGCCGGGTACCGCCGATCAGGGGCTGCGGACGGAGCGTCCACGTCCGGTGCTGGTTCGGCAGCGTGACCTGCACCTTAGAACCCCATGCGGTGTCAGTCTCCTTGATCGAGGCACCCAGCGTGATGACCCGCTCCTTGAACACCTTCCGAAACCACTGTTCTAGGTGTGACTCGGGGTCTTCGATCGGGTTGTCGACCGAGTCGACGACCCAGTCCTGCGGCTCGCCGTTCTGGACCTGTAGGAGCTTCTCGAGGTTGCGCAGGGCACTGGCGCGCGAGACGGCGTCGGCGTTGCCGCCGGGCGCATACGGAAGCAGACACTGATCGCACGCGGAGCGGCGGTCGTCCGTCGCGCATCGGCAGGCCTGGAGGGCCGTGCGAGCGCGTTCGAGTACTTCACGGATACGAGCCGGTTCCGCCAGGTCGGCGAGGTACCCGGTGCCGCCGGGAACAGTGTCGTGGATGAGGAGCGCCTCGTTGTTCACTTCGTGCCCGAGTAGCGGCTCGACGCACGTCGCGATGTGCAGGTGGTCCGGATCCCCTCCGATGACCTCGCGGAGACCGAGCTGGATCGCCGCGGACAGGCTCGGCAGACTGAGGCTGTCGCCGATCGTCATGGACGTCGGGACACGCAGCAGGATGGCCTGGGTCCGGAGCGTCCGGGTCAGCACGATCGACTCGGCGTGTTCTTCGACAGAATTGCGGTGCGGGCACCAAGCGCGATGCTCGTTCGCCGCGTTCTTCCCCCCATCACGGTCGAGTTTTCCGCACGCACGGCACAGGCGGAAGAGCGGCGCGGCATAATCAGATCCGGCGATGACACGGTTCCCGCCGGAGCTGGCCTTGCCGAGGTTGAGCCAGCGGATCGTCATCGACCGGGAGTATTTGACCCCCAGCCCGACTTCGTCGACGAACCAGGGGTGGAGGATGCTGGCCGGGTCGATGTCCGCTGCGAGCTGGACGGTGAACGGCGTTCGCGTGCGGTCGTCGTCGGCATCGTTGATGGTCGACTCGTCTCGCCGGACCTCCGCCGAGACCTGCTCCATCTCGACGGTGGAGTACCGCTGGTTCGTGTCCGCGATGGCGGTCGTTCCGCAGCGGGGGCAGACCGACGGCGCGGGGTGCTCGACGTCGATGTCGGCCGCAAATCCGCAGGCCGGGCAGAACACCGTCGTGTGGATCCGTTCGCCATCCTGCCCGAGGTCGACGGCATCGATGTCGATCTCGAGTCCTTGTGCGTAGAAGCGGCTACCCGGCGCGAGTTCGCTGATCGCAATGCTGCGTCCGCGCTCGTAGGTCCGGTCGTCGGTCTCGAACTCCCCGCTCTCGGGGTCGACCCAGCTCAGGCCGACGTTGAGCTGCACACGGTCGTCGAGGAGCGTGTAGTTGGGGAGCACACCGAACCGTTCGAGTGCGGCAATCCAGAACTCACCGCGCAGTTCCTGGAGCTGTTTCCGCACGAGCCGAAGCGACGCACGCGCGGAGCGAAGCGCGGTGACGGCACTGTCCTCCTTAGACACCGCCGCCTGCTGCTCGAGTTCCGGTAGCGATTCCTCGATCTGCTTCATGCGGAGTCGCAGGGTCTCTGCGTCGTGGTTCCAGTCCGCGCTGGCCCGCACCATCGTCTGCGCAAGCCCGCTCGAGCCTGCGACGTCGACGACCATGGTCGCCCAGTCGCGGAGCGCTGCCTTGGACCCGTCGCTCACCCCTTCCATCGAGCCGAGGAACGCGTCGAGGAGCTCCTCGGACCGCGATTCCGCCGTCGCGATGACCTTCGCGATGAACGACGTCCCCTCGGTCTTGCGCAGGACGCTCATCGCGTCCTTCAACAGCCCAAGGTCGTCCGCCGTAGCGAGCTGGTCGACGACGAACGCCGTGTACTGGCGCCGGATGATCTCCACCGCGTTCAGGTACGTGGCCGGCGGGCGGACCGAACCGTTGATCACCGAGAGCGGGTCCCCGATCTTCGGAAGCTGTGCCCCGCGGCCGAGCACGAACGCGGTTATCAGTGCGTTACCGGTGAGGCGTCCCGCACGCCCCACGCGCTGCAGGTACGAGGAGACGGAGCGGGGGAGGCCCGCGAGGAACACCGTCGACAGGTCGCCGATGTCGATACCCATCTCGAGCGTGGGCGTCGCGACGAGGACGTTCGGCGCGTCGGGCCTGGTGTCTGACGCCTTGAACGCGTTCTCGTACTCCAGGCGGGTCTTGTCGTCGAGCAGACCCGTGTGCTCGCGAGCGACCACGCGACGCATCATGCCGGTGTCGTACTGTCGCCTGTAGTAGTTGTCTGCGTCTCCCTCTGAGGGAAGGAGGTGCCCACGGCATCGGTCGGCGGTGCACGGTCCGCCGACGAGCTGCGACGCCACCGCTGTCGCGACCGGGGTGGTGGTCTCGCACGTGTCGCAGACCATGATCAGGTCGCCGCTAATCAGCGCGGCGTCGTCCGCGGGCGCGACGATCACCGAGCTCGGGCGAAGACCATATGCGCGGGCCTCGCTTCCCTTTATCGGCCAGCTGACGATGATCTCTTCGTGATCGAGTCGTTCGAAGAGCCGTTGAACCAAATTGGCGCTGACCGCGGCGGTCACATCGAGGTTCTTCCGGGTCCACCGGGCGTACCAGCTCTGCGAGGAGGACGCTTGGTCGAGGTTTGACTCCCGCCCACCCTGTGTCCTCGGGCCGAACCGCGCAAACGCGGGTGCCTCACGGCCATTCGGGAAGGCCGGCATGCCCTGCCGCCTGGCGGGCCGACCGCCCCAGACCCACCACCGCTCGCCGTTCTCCTCGATGTACCGACGAAGCCAGTCGTGCTCGATGGCGCCGCGCTCCCGCAGCCTTTCAAGCGTGCCCCGGACCCATCGCACCAGCGCATCGGACGTGATCGTGCCGTCGGAGTCGTCATCGAGTCGATCTGCAGTCTCGATCCCGTCGATCGCTGCGCGACCGATCGCTTCCAACCTGGAGGCGGTGCCCGCGTCGACGGAGGCAACTAGGCTGCCCGTCTCCTCCAGCGTCCGACCCACCCTTGACTGGAGGCCGAACTCGAGCGCAAGGTCGAAGCGGACCCGCTCCTTGACCCGGTTCTTGACGGCAGGGGAGGGCTTCCTGCGTGGGTCCCAGAACGCGCCGAACCCGGCGCGATCCACGAGGTCCGGCGGGAGCAGTCGGTACCGCTCGGCCGGGGTCGTCGCTGCCTGGATCATGGCGTCGGCGACGTCGTCCAGGCTCATCGGAGCGTCGACGACCGACCGGACCGCGTTCCGCAGGTTGAACACGTGCGCGCGGCTCTGGATGAATCCCGCCCGGTGCGCTGCGTCCTGCACACTGTCGGTGAAGACGAGCGCTTTCTTCTCGCCTTGGTCGAGGTCTCGGTCGCCGAAGAGCGTCGTTACGACCACCGAGAGCTGCGTTGCGATCGCTGATCCGAGGAAGCGGATGCCCTCACGCTTGCCACAGTTCGGGCAGGTGTCCCGCCCCGACTCTTCATCGGCATCCGTGTCGGTCAGCGTGAGTATGGGGACGATGGTGTTCGCATCACGCTCGGCAGCCGACGGGAGCTCGATGCGGAGCTCGCGGTTCTCGACGTGGAGCCACCGCAGCTGCTCGGCGCTCTCACCCGTCCCCTCGAGCGCCATTTCACCTTCTCGCGGAGCGTGGATCAAGGCACGGAAGCGACTCTTCTTCGACCGCGCGGCGTGGTTGCGCCGGATCGAGTCGTCATCGGTCGACAGAGAGAAGCCGATCGGTCCAAGCTCCACACCCCATCCGCTCCGGCCACAGTGGCGGCAAAACACGGCTGGGAAGGCGTGTGAATCGGGTGCTTGAGCGACGTCAAGTTGCTCGGCCGACGGCACATCGCCGTCGTCGGTCCATGCGAACGCAGGCGACGCCTGTGCGAAGCGATCAACGCGCGACAACGCTCGGATCCAGAGGTGGAGGTCGACAGAGACCGCTTCGCGTCCGGCCTCTTTCCGCACATGGCTCAGCGCACCGAAGACGGCGATGAGCGTACGAGACCGGTCGGAGTCACGATCCGTTGCCGTCTGTGACGCGGCGAGCTCGTTCGGGAACACCTCCGCGCTGAGCGCGGAGAGCGGAACCGAGGCGGCTGCTCGTCGGACCAGCTCTTGCACGAACGGGTGCGCCTGCAGGAGATGGAGGAGCAGGGCGAATCGATCTGCTCGATTCGGTGCAGAGTCGAGCGCCAGGTGGAGACGGTCACGCGCTCGTTGGCCGTCATCCTCGGCGTACTGTTCGTCCTGTGTGGCGTACAGCCAGTCGACGACGCGCTCCGTGAGCCGGTCTGCATCCCGAGGCCCCGTCTTGGCGTCTGCATCGATGAGCTCGAGCAGCCCGTGCACTCGGAAGTCAGTCACCTCCGCCGCGATGAGGTCGATCTCGGCGAGAAGTTCCTCGGACTGGTCGACCCAGTCCTCGACCGTTTGCCGGGTCTCCGTCACGACACTGTCCGCATCGAACCCGCCACCGAACACGGTGTTCGCGAAGTTGACCATCGCGGTGGGATCACCGCCGTCACCGAGCGTCGCAGACGTCGCTACGGGTGTGAGCAGACCGAGGGGCCTATCCCGCGCGACGTCTGGGACGTCGGCATCGGACGGCCACCTGGACTTGAGCGCGAGACCGAGCCGCCGGAGCAGCATCGCGACGTCGGTGCCCTGTGCCCCGTCGTAGATGTGGAACTCGTCGAGGACGAGGTACCGAAGGCTCAGCGCACTCTGGTCCCACAGCGCCCGGTCGCCCGGACGCAGGAGGAGCTGGTCGAGCATCTTGTAGTTGGTGAGCAGGATGTCCGGTGCGAGCGACCGGATCTCGTCGCGCTCGGTGATGAGGTTGCCAGCCGTCACGGTCCGCTGTGTCGGCCCGGTCTGGCCGGTGTAGAGCGCGGCACGGATGCCGCCGAGCGCCGTATCGGTCGTGATGAGCTCCGCGATTCGACGAGCCTGGTCGTTTGCGAGCGCGTTCATCGGGTAGAGGATCAGTGCCTTGACGCCCTGCACACCATCCCGCTTGGCGCGGAGCACGTGATCGACGATCGGATGGAGGAACGCCTCCGTCTTGCCCGATCCGGTGCCGGTTGTCACGAGCGTCGGCTGTGGTTCCCTGTGACCAGGGCGGGAGAGTGAGCTGAGCCGTTCGTACGCGGCCGCCTGGTGTCCGTACGGCCGCCGTGGCGGTTGCCATTCCAGCGAGTTCTCCCAACCTGTGGCGGCTGGCTCGAACGGCAAACGGAGCCGCACGTACGGGCCGCGGAAGATGCCCATCTCAGGATCCTCGAGGAACCGCGAGAGTGACTGCTTGGTCTCGGGGTCCGCGAGCGCGAACGTCGTGGTCAGGTAGTCGAGGAGCCCCTTCCGGATGTCGTCGGCCTGCAGCGTGGGCATGAGCTCACTCATGACTGCTCCTCCAGGAGCTTCTCGAAGTGCGCGTACGCCTGCCGCATGTCGGCCTCGCGGTCCAGCGTCCGGAACGGGAGCTCGTACGTGTACGTGTTGCCCGAAGCGTTCGTGGCCGTGCGTTCCTCAGCACTCATCCCCTCCTGCTTCTGCCGCCAGACCTTGAGCACTTCATTCGGGACGAGGCGGCCGTTCGAGTCGTAGAAGTAGACGTTGTGGTCGTAGCCGTAGAGGACCGCGAACTGGGTGCGGTAGATGGTGCAGAGTTCATCCGCCGTCAAGCCGAGAGACAGAGCGAAAAGCGCGTCGATCTCGATGTGCGCCTGCCGGCGATCTGATGCTCGTCGAAGCGGCGTCGTATCCGACCAATCGTGTTCTCGGTCGCCAAGGGTCCGGCGCTCCGCATACTCATGCCCACCCGCCCAATTTGAGAGATCGTTCGAAGGTTGTTGTGAGTAGGAATTCTGCCAAAGCGGCGCCCAAGCGCTCGTGACGCAATTGAGGGTCAACCCGCGCCAAGCCATTGCGTCTGCGATCAGCGAAGCGCTCTCAGGAATTGGCAACCTTCTGACGACGCTACGATTTACCGTCGACGGACCAACGGCACGTACCAGAAAGTCCGAAACTAACGACGACATGACTGCGGCGATCAGGCCAATTGATTCTGATGAGGCGGACGCACTCATGACGGCGTTTACGTGTGCCGGGCCTGGAGGAATGATGGAACTGATCAACGTGCGCTCGTTCTTATTGGCTGCCATGTTCCGCCACGCGACGCGGTAGCTGTTCCGGGCTGGACGGTGGTCAGCGCCCCAATGTGTGTAGGCCGCATCGTAGAGGGACTGCTCGGCGGCTGGCTTGTAGGCGGTCACCGGGAGGGCATCGGGCGCGAGTGTCTCGAGGTCGATCGAGGACCAGTCTTGGTTGTGCAACATCGTGCTGTTCGGCGATTTGTAGAACGGATTGCCGACGAAGATGTGCGGCCCTTGGAGGATCGCGTCGTCCCAGGAGCCCACCTGGCCCCACCGCTTGTCAAACATGCCCCGCTTGAAGTCGGTGGTCTCGTTCCACCCCTGCGAGAATTCCAATCCGAGTGAATCGAGTCGCGGAGCGCCAGCAATCTTTTCGAGGACCACGGCGGTCGCCTTGTTCACTGCATACACCATCCGTGTTTGTCGAACCGGCACATCGCTATCTTCGAGGATCGCATGCCAGGTGCGTAGTACTGAGTCGTCGACACGGAGGATTCGGCCTTGATGGGGACGAATGTCCCAATTCCCATCCGGATCCTTCAGGCCCGGCTCTTCCGCAGAGGATCGAATGACGCGCGATCGGCGAGCAACATCCGGGTGGTATAGGTAGGTTGCCATTTCGAACTGCGTATCCGCGAGGATGCTGCCATATATATGGACGCCGAATGACGCCTTGTCGTCGATTTCGAATAGCATCTTCTCATTGATAAAATGCCAGTGCTGACGGAGCCGCGCATAAGTGGACCTGCGGAGTTCACGCGCCTTCTCGTCCGTAAAATGCGTCTCCGGATGAATTAGCCCGGTTGCACCGCGCTGACTAGCGTGTCGCCAGGTCTGCTCCATGAAGCACCGATAGAGGTCCGGTCGAAGCCCGGCAAGCAACGGGTAGTTGATGGTGTCTCCAACGGAGGAGCGTGTCGCGACGACGGAACTCAGATCGTCGAGGTAAGCACGACGGACCAGCGGGTGTGTCAGCGCGAGCTGACGTCGTCGAATCACTTCGGCAGCGGGGGGCTTGGCGGTCAGCGTCCACCAGGGGTCATGCTCCCCGAGCGACGCGGCTTCGTCCCAATCGGGGCGCACCCACGGGGGGTTACCGACCTGCAGGTCGAATCCACCCCGGGCGAACACCGGGGCGAAGTCGAGTTCCCAGTGGAAGAAGCCTTGCTGTTGCGTGATCCGCTCCGCAGCGCCCAACCAAGGGCGCTCGACGAGGAGGACGTCGAGATCGGTTACGCTCGCGAACGCGAGATCGTCTGCTTCCTCGTCATTGAGCGCCTCCCAGCCGGTCTGCCGCGCACCTAGCGTGACCTGGCCGTGGCGAGCCGCAGCCGGTCGAGCTGTCGTGTGCTCCCCAAGCAGCTGGCGGAGCGTCGCGATCCACTCGTCGAGGGTCGGCGGCGTCGCGCCTTCGGTCAACGTGTCCGTGAGCGGCCAGAACCACATCGCGCACCACGCATCCATCGCTCTGTGGAGGCGTTGGTACGCGCCGTTCGGGTCACTGAGCTTGTGCTCGATCTCCTCGCGCGAGATCGCCCCGCCCGCGTCTGGCTTGCTGTCGCTGCCCCAGAGGGGGATGTCGCGGCGGATCTCGTGCTCAGCGATCTCGAGTCGACGACGCGCAATGTCCCAGAGACGCTCGACGCGATACCCGAGAGCGACGAGCGTGTCTGTCTGCTGCTTGGTCGGCTTAGCGAGGACCTGGCGTCGCCATCCCTTCAGTGCTGCGAGTGCTTCGGTAGCGAGCTCCTTCGCCTCCTTCGCATCGACCGCGCTGCCCCAGCCTTCCGCAGGGAGCAGGAAGTGGTGCACCGTGCCATCGACGCCGGCACGGGGGGCGTCAGTCTCGGACACCCCTGTGAACAGCGGAGCATCTCGGGGAACTGTCTTGAGCCAGGCTTTCGATGCGATGGCCGCGCGGTCGTACACAGCGCGACGCGCGCCGATGAGCGAGTTGCCGCGACGCAGGTGTAGACCGAACCACGGCGCCTGCAGCCCCTCCGACATGGTGTCGAGCCACAGAGTGATCTCGGCGAACTCCACGGCCGTGGCGTTGAGGTCGACGCCGTAGACCTGGTGCAGAGCGATCGACGCCTTGACGCGCTGCAGCTCGGCCGGGTACTCGTCCGGATCGATCCGCTGGTCGAGCTCGCTTTGCTTGCGGGTGAGGTACTGATCCGCCAGCTGCCGGACGGCTTCGATAGCGAACGCTCCGGAGCCCAACGCGGGCTCGCACACGGTCAGCGTGAGGATCTCCTCCGCCGACGTTGTTGAACCGTCCTGGTCGAGGAGTTCCTCGAGCGCCTGGCTCACCGTGAACTGGGTGAGGGCCTCTGGCGTGTAGTACGACGCGGACTGCTGTCGCTCGCGGCCCGCGAGCCGGTAGACGAACGATCCCTTCTCGTGTCGGACACGCTTGGGCTCGCCTGTGATGGCATCGGTGCGCATCAGGAAGTGCCGTTCCTCGATGTCGCTGTCCTGCGTGACCGGCAATACCCAAGAACCCTTCGCGGGGTTGCTGTCGGGCGCAACCTCAAACAGGTCCTCCTCGGCGAAGAAGCCGGTGTAGGACATCAAACCTTCGTACACTGCGCCGAGCTGGTTGATCCCAAGGTCGGCGTAGCTGATGAAGCCGCGGTCTCGGCTGCGGCTCTCCCGGCTGAGCAGCAACCGCGCAAGGACTTGCTGCATCGCATCGTCACTGAGCTGCACCGCATCGATGTGCGCCACCGCCGCCGGTTCGAACAGATCCGCCCGGATGCTCTCGAACGGGAGGCCCTCTTGCAGTCCGTCACGCGTGTGCCGTTCCGGACGGTGGCCGTGGTGCACCATGCGGAACAGTACCGCGAGCGACTCGTAGAAGTGCGTGCCAGTCTGCGCCACGGGCGAGGCCAGTTCCACCAGCGTGAGTTCACGCAGACGATCGAGGCTGTAGCCGTTCTCGTACTGCGGGGAGCCGACCGGCAGGATCTCGAGTTGGGGGGATGCCTCGGCGTACAGCAGGAAGAGGATCCGATAGAGGTAGCGGAGCGACTGCTTTGCCAGGGGCTGCGCCTCGGACGGCGGGAGCTGCGGCAGCCCGACGGCGGCCCTGCGTGTGACCACGTCGTTCGCGATAATCTCGATGGACTCGCGGACGCCCTCCCGCAGGTCCTCTGAGACGCCCACGGTGTGCTTGACGGCATCATCGAGTGTCGCTGACCACCAGATCTCACCGTCGGGGTCAGGCGCGAGCGATGCAGCCTCCACGCTCGTCAGCATGCGGTCAATCTCACCGCCGCGCTTGGTGTCGTTCCGTTCGCAGACGAGCTGCAGGTCGATAGCGAGGTAACGGCCCTCGAACCACCGCTCCCGCTCAGCGACGAGCATCCAGCGCCCGGCCATGACGAGCGCGAACGTTGGCGGCGCCTCGCTCGCGAACACGGTCGAGAGAGCCCGCACCACGGAGGTCTCGCCCGTGGCCTCGTCGTCGAGGGACCACGGTTCGAGAAGCGTCTCGGCGTTCTTCTCCATCAGGCTCTCGAGCTGTGAGAACGGTTTGGCGTCGAGAAGCACGAGCGGTGCGCCGCCAGAGACGCCGTGGAGCGCGACGAACCGCAGCGGGCCCGCGTGACGGATGTCGTAGGCGCCGTCCGCGTACCCGAGGACGGACCTGAGGCGCGTCAGGAAAGTGCGCACCGCCTCCAGTCCGGCTTCGCTCACCGAGCCGTCATCGTCGGTATCCGGGCTGATCGTCGTGAGACTGGACAGGAGCTCTGAACGGTGGGCGCTGAAACGAGCGCGGGTGGACTCGTCGTGGTCCGCATCGGTCTCGTCCCACTCAGACCGGCGTGCTCGCACGCGTGCCTGGAAGGACTGCGAGGGCGCGTCGGTCGTCAGGTAATGCTCGCTGATCCAGTCCTCGCCGACGATGATCGCTTCGGATGTCAGGTTCGCCACGGGTCAGACCTCGTTCTCGTTCAGTGGGGCGGTGCCCACCGGTTCGTCCACCGGCAGGACGACCAGGAGCGGCCGGACGAAATGCTGGTTCGGCGACATCTCCTCGGCCATCTGCAGCTCCTTCTCGACTGTGATCCGGTGACGCGTCAGACCCGGGAGTTGCGTCTGCCCAGAGGCGCTCGTCTGCCACTCCGTGGCGCGTTCAGCCCACGTCTCGATGCGGCGCTGGATGTCCGCGCCCGACGCCGCAAGCAACTGCTCCGCCGTGGCCCGCGTCGCGTCCACCGCGAGCGGGATCAGGCGCTGCAGGTCCCGCGTCGCCACCCTGCCGGGGTTGGTCGTCACCGATGCTGAGAATCCCATTGCCGTCAGGGCCGCGCGAGCATCGGCGTGGGACTGCACGGCATGGAGCGACGGTGTGGGGAACTCCACTGTGCAGTACGAACTCGCGACGACCTGGCCGCGCCGATTCGTCAGCGTTGCATGGACGAGGACCATCGGGCTCTCGACGTCTCCACGAACCGCGAACACCGTGTTGCGTCCGAGGCGCGACAGCGCGTGGTCACTCGCCCACTCGAGCACCGGGTGCAGTGGACCGAGGTAGTGCGCCTCGGGCCACGTGGAACTCTGCGCCTTGTTATTGATGGCGTCGTCGGCACTTTGCTTGGCCTGTGGGGGGGTGGTCGCGAGCACCAGGTTCTCCGTCACCTTCCGTTCGCGCAGGTAGGATTGAGGGAGGACGTCGAGGCGCTGCTTAAGGTCCTTTGGGGGGACAAGCTGCGCGATGCCGGTGCTCCGCTTCCACAAGAACCCGCCGCGCTCCGGTGGGTCCGTCGGGACCTCGGAGCGCTCGTCGAGCGCGGTGTCGAGGAACGTCACGAGGTCGGGGAAGAGTCCCGTGCCGGACGTGCTCGCGCTCAGGGCTCCCGGGATGAACGTTGTCGCTTTGGTCGTGGCGTTCGATGCTGGTGTGGCGTCCATCTGCGCGAACAGCGCCTCAAGGCTGTTCGAGTCGTCGTGCAGCAAGGCCTCCGCGGTCCGGACCGTGTCGTCGAGCGTCGCTTTGCCGCGAAGGACGTCGCGGATGGCGTCTTCTTCGGCGCTCGCGCTGTACTTGCCCATCAGTGAGGCCACGTCCCCGAGTGCGCCATGCGCTTCGTTCTCGCGTTCGAGAAGGTTCTTCAACACCTTCACGTCCCCGGCGAAGCGGTCGTTACTCGGGTCGAGCAGGAGCGTCGTGATGCGCGGCGCGTGCTTCTGCCCGTAGCGGTCGATGCGTCCGTTGCGCTGCTCGATCCGGATCAGGCTCCAGGGGATGTCGAAGTGCACCAGCTCGTGACACTGCGAGTGCAGGTTGACGCCTTCGCTTGCCACATCGCCGGTAACGAGGACGCGGATGGGCGAGGATGACTGCTTGAAGGAGTCGACGAGTCGCTGCTGCTCCTCGTCCGTGAGCCCGCCGTGCATGACTGCGATCTGGTTCTCCCGCAGCCTGAGGTCGTGGCGCAGCTTCGTGCGGAGCCAGTGAAGGGTGACCACGCGTTCTGAGAACACGACGAGACGTTCGTCCGACGACGGGCCGATTCCGATCTCACGAGCGTGAGCAAGGAGCGCCTCGTACTTCGCCGACCTGGCATCGAGGGCGGTCACGGTGAGTGCGTGCAGACGTTCGAGCGCTTCGATCTCGCGTTCACGGGCCGGCGACGGCTCACCACGATGGACTCGCTTCAAGCGCTCGGTGAGCGACTCTTCGAGCGCCTTTGGGGACGACAGGAAGGCCTTCGCGAGCGTCCACGCGAAGAGGGAAGACTTCTCCCCGGAATGCGGATCGGACACACCGGGTCGAGGGTGCAGCCAGACGTCGGCCAGCTCGTCTGCGATCGCGTTCTCCGCGGGAGACGCGGCCACGAGGACATTGTTCGGAGCCTGGCGTTCGGCCCAGTCCGAGCCCACCTCTTTCGCGACCGTCGCGCTATGCCGGTGGCGGCGGATCACGAGTCGATCGAGCTCGGACTTGATGATCTCGCCATCCGGCGTCACCGCGGTGGGCTCAAGCATCCTAATGAGCTCAGCGAACGACTCTCTCTTGCCGTTGTGGGGCGTCGCCGAGGCGAGGATGAGCGCCTCGGTGTTCGGTGCGAGGATCCGAGCGAGCTGACCGTTCAGCGTTGCGTTGTTCATCACGTTGTGAGATTCGTCGATGACCACCGCGTCCCATCGCTGCTTCGCGAGGTGGCTGCGATACCGGTCCTGCTTGAGCGTGTCGACGGAGATGATCGCTCGCTTGTAGAAGCTGAACGGATTGCGGGTGGCCGGGAGTTTCTGACGCACGCGCTGGATGCCGACCGAGTCGAGGCGGACGAACGGCAGCGCGAACTTCGTCCACATCTCCTGCTGCATCTGCTCGAGGACGTGCTTCGGGGTGACAACGAGGATACGCTCACCACGACCGCGACGGATCAGCTCAGCGAGGATCATCCCGATCTCGATGGTTTTGCCCAAGCCGACGGCGTCCGCAATGAGGATGCGCGGACGCAGGTTGGCGGGGTCGAGCGCCTTGCGGACGGCCTCGCGCTGGTACTCGAGCGGGTCCGCGAGCATCTGTGTCGAGACGCCCAGGGCCGTGTCGTGCAACGGGACCGGCGTCTTGCGGACCGTCGCCTCGAGCCAGAGTTTCGCTCTTCGATAGCCAGAGGAGTCATCGCCGACGACTCGCGCTGCTGCAGGGTCGAGGACCCCAATGTCGTCGATGTCGCTGTAGAACGTCGCCGTGGTGTCCCGAACGAGTTCGGACAGGCCCTGCACGGTGATGAGGAGCCCGGACGCTGTGGCCTCTGTCGAAAGGACTAGCCACTCTGCGTCGCGAACCACGACGACGCTACCAGGAGCCACGTTCGGGAAGGGGTGACTCTCGCTCACCGGCACGGCTTCACTCTGGGACACGTCGTGGTACCTCTCACCCCGGTGCGACTGCCAGGGAGCAGTGCACGCTTCATCACGCTAGCGGAACGGCAGCCCGTGGCCGAACTCTCATCATGGCACGAGGCAGTGGCAGTTCTGACGGACGAATTGCCCGTTCTCGTGGGGCACGCCGATGCCCCGGGCGACCGCCATCGGGTTTTATCGAGACACGCTCTGTGCCTTCAAACTGGAGGACGAGGTGTGGGGCCGAGATCGTTCTCAATGGATCGGTGCGACGCACACCCACCCCACCAGTTCGTTGGAGCCGAGCCAAGTGGATCTATCGACCTACCGACCTCATCTGCGCTAGGGCAACGTCGGCCCCCCGCGTTCTTGTCGCTGTTCGTCCGGTCGCGAGGCAGAACTGCACGATGGTCGGCTGGGATGTGACGCAACCATCGTCGGGCCGGATCACGATCCTGTCGTAGTCCAGAGTCGTCGTGCCTGCCAGAGATGCCGCTTTACGTCAGTTCAGATCGAATACTGCCCTGCCTCCCCGCAGAACACGTGGCCGGACGCTCTCGGGACTAACGTACCGACGTGGTCTGGCCCCCTGTAAAAGCTGGCCGTTCACTAGCTTCTTATACTGGTCTACTGATCCTCGCGGGGTCGTGACGGCGGACGAGGCGGCCGCTGTCGAGGTCGCTGCGTAGACGGCCGGGCCCGCTTGCTGCTCCGCAGGCACCCGGGGGCTGAGATGGCAGTCGTCGCTCAGGCCGCGTTCGAGCAAGAGCCTGCACGCGACGTGGTTCCTGCCGGAACGGAACTGCTCCATGTCAAGCAAGGTATGACAACTCCTCGCTATGCTGGTCCTGATGGCGACCGTCAGGACAGGCGCACGGACTCCGAAGAGCCCTTCGGTGTCGTCGCGTCTTGCGATCCCGGCAGGCAGTCATTTCACGGACAACGGACGCAAAGGTCGCTACGGAGTGGCGTATCTACGTTCGCTCGCCGCCCACGCGGGTGTTGCGCTTCAGGAAGCGTCCCCTGATGAGGATATTGACGCCGTCGACGTCACCTTGAAGTTCGGGCGGGCGAGCGCCGAGGTTCAGATTAAGTGCACGAGCAAGTTCAAAGTGGGGCTGGGCGTTGCGAGCCTGCACCTCGATCCTGCCTGGGTCGAGAAGTGGACCGACAGTCTGGTGCCGGTCTTCGTGGTGCTCGTGAAGGTGCCGTCGGTGGTCAGTGATTGGATCGATGGCAGGACAGCATCGACGGTGCATCGGACTGTGGCCTTCGGAAAACGGTTCGATCCGGCTGTCCACGCCACGGCGATGAAGTTCACGCGTGCGGATCAGCTCAAGGCGGAAACGCTTTATGACTGGCGGGACGAGGTCTACGCATTCCATAAGAGCGGACGGGGAGGTGCGACATGAACGCGAACGTCGCCGAAGACCTCGTCGCGTTGCTGCGGTCCCGCGGATGGTCGAAGATCGAGGAGAATCCGAGTGGATCGGATCTTTGGGCCTTTGGAGCCAACCAGTTGCCGTCGGACTACGTCGCGCACGATCACCCCGACGCGGCACAGCGCGTCGCGTATCGAGCCGAGATGTACGTCCCGCACGAAGTTAGGCTCGGCACTTTCCTTTGGACCGATTTGCTTGAGCGCGTCGCCGCAGCTCACGAAGAGCAGCGACCGCAGTTAGAGCGGGCTCTCGAGATGGTGCGATTCGACGTCACGCGGTTTCGTATCGACGGTCGCCACACCGTTCCGCTAGAAACCGGCGCCACCGTGATCAGCTCAGCTTTCGGCATGATACGTGCAGCGGCGACAGCAGCTCGTCGTCCACGCCAGTCGATTGGCAGCAACTACTCCAAGCTCGCCGACCAGATCGTTCGGGAGGCTCGGCTCGCCCACACCGAGGAGGGATCGTTCGTCTTTCCGGTGGCGCTCAAAGTCAATCCGCCGGAGCCTGAACCCGAAACACAGCTTGATGATGAAGTGTTCTCGTCCGCGCCTTCAGAGTCTGCGGAGCGTCGTGTCACGCGCACTCTCGCGCAGGCGATGGCAGCGTTTGACAAGCATGTCGTGCAGCCCGCCACCGATCCGCGCATGCGAGACCTCACACCCGTGATCATCGCCGGCGGTACGAAGGAAATGTTCACCAACCTCAGTCGTGCTGTGTCGGAGCCCGACGTCGGATGGCTCGAGACCGGATTCACCTGGGCGCCAGTTGAGGGCATTTCGGCCGACCCGCCGAGCCGGATCAGCATCCCGGCTGACGCCGATGCCCGCCACCTGATCTCTCGCGCAGTGCAGTTGCTGTCGACGTCGAGGAGCGACGCAGTGCGCGTCATCACCGGTCCAATCATCCGCATCGAACACAGTCCTGGTGACCCTTTTGGAGAAATCGCTGTCCAGTCCCCGTCCGGGACAAGCTCGCGGCATGGACGCGTCGAGGCCGTGGTCCGGCGCGAGCGGCTGGATCAGATCCATCTCTGGATGAGCCAAGGGACGACTGTCGTACTCCAGGGCGAAGTCGCACGGCGACCAGGGCGCTCTGCACGTCTGGCTGGGATCGCGAGTCCGCAAGCCCTCGAAGATGCGCTGTCAGGAGTCGATGACGTCAGCGCGTAAGGAGAGGGCGCCCTAGGGTGTCGCAAGTGCCGAATGCCTGGCTCGGGCTGCCGTAGCCCGACATCTCGTGGCCGTTCGTGCTGGCCTACTCGCAGATAGTCGCGAGCTCGTCGAAGTTCCGCGCTTGGGATTCCGCGACGTCAGATCGCGCGAGGCTAGATCCGAAGATGACGTCGGCCTAACCGTGGCCGTGATCGAGCTTCACCGCGTCCATTGCTCAGCCGGGCCTGGATTTGGTTCGCCGTCGGTGCTGCGGTGACCGAGCAGTAACGGACCACCGGTTTCAAGGCGGGCGAAGGCGAGAGCAACCGCGTTCACTTTCCCCGCCAGGACGGGGATTTCGCCGCTTGGCCCCTGCTTCCGCTGCTCGGCCTTTGGGTTCAGGTCCGAACGCTACTCCGAATGGAGATAGAAACCGCTCGGGAGCCGGGGCCTTCCCTGCCGTTTGAGCATGCCGTAAGGACTGGAGTGGTCGCGAGCACAGTAACTCGATCGTCCGCAGGCAGGTCGCGAAGCGTGATCGCAACCTCGCCGCAGTACCTCCCCGCCGACGCCAACTGCACGGTGACCGAGCCCGCAGGCCTCGGCTGCCCACCGACCTCGGGTAACGGCAGCCCTGCGAACCGCTCCCGTGAGTGCTCGAGCCGGATCATCGCCTCGGCTGCATCGGGCCGGTTCCGATCAGGGATCGCCAGCGCTTCGATGACCAACGGATGCACACCCGGCGCAGCCGTGCCATCGAGGGCGACGAGGTCATCACGGACGAACGACCCCAACCTCGACCACGAGTGATCGGTCAGCGCCGGATCCCCGACGTACACATCGTCCACGCCGGCGTCGTAGAGCGCGACTGCCTGGAACAATGGCGGCATGGTCCGGTGCTCCTCGACGGTGGGCAGTCCTTCGCCGAGCGGCCCACGCCGCACGGAGTCCCCGGCGATGAACGCCCCGATGCGCCAGCCGGAGGACCGGGCGACAGCGACGGACGACGCCACCGAGGACAACGCCAGCCCGGTCCACTCCCGCGGGTAGAAGTTGTGGATCAGCTCGACGTCCAGGTCAGCGAACGGCGCCAGGTCGGCAGCCCGCAGCGTGCTCGCGTTGAGGGCGATCGGCAGGACGGCACTGATCGAGAGGATCTCAGGGACCGAGAACCCGAAGTCGATCCGCGCCCGAGCCACCCCGATCGACAGCAGGAACTCCCACGGCGAATCACCGAGCAACCGCGCGGTGCTGGGGGAGACATCGGCGACCACGGACAACCCCGAGGACGCAGCAGCCGACACGATCGCGGTCGCAGCGGCCCGGGCACCCGCGGGCGAGTCCTCCGGGATGTGCAACGAGGTGAACGCGAGCGTCGCACCCGCGGCCGCGGCGGCCTCGAACGTCGGACCAGCCAGCGGACCATGCGCCAGGTACGCGCTCGCGCCCAACCGCATCAGCGTGCAGCTCCCACGGAGTCAGCCGGCGTGACCTGCACGTCGAGCGGGGCGTCCGGAGCGACGGGGTCGCCGGGCGCAGCAGCCGCCTGCGCCTCGAGGTCAGCCCGCACCGAGTCGGACACCCCGAACAGCAGCGTCGCCACGAACCCGACGACGTACGCCACGACGAGCCCCGACCCGTACCCGAGCAGCGCCCACCCGTAGCCGGACGAGCCGTTCAACAGAGGGATCAGCGACAGGTCCGATGCCCCGATGGCGATCGCTCCGACGGAGTGCCCGAGCTGGTCGAACAGCCCGACGACCCCGCCACCGAACGCCCCACCGATGCACGCGGTGATGAACGGCCGACCGAGGGGGAGCGTCACGCCGTAGATCAGAGGCTCGCCGACGCCGAGGAACCCAGCCGGAAGCGCACCACGGATCGTCCGCACCAGCGAGGCGTTCGAGCGGAACCGCACCCACAGCGCGATGCACGCACCGATCTGCCCGGCACCACCCATCGCCAACACGGGCAGCAATACGGTCCACCCGGTCTGGTCGATCAGGGTCGTGTGGATCGGGATGAGCCCCTGGTGCATGCCGGTCATGACGAGCGGCAGGAACAGGCCTCCGAGCACGAAGCCGGCAAAGGCCCCACCGTTCGCGAGCAGCCAGGTTGCAGCGGTGCCGATCGCGACGGAGACGACACCGGCGACGGACATCAGGATCCCCAGCGTTACCGACCCCGCGACGAGCACGGTCACGGTCGGCACGACGATGAGCGCGATGACGTCGGGGGTGACCTTGCGCATGAAGCGCTCGACGTAGGCGGCGAGGATGCCGCCGGCCAACGCCCCGAGCACACCGCCCTGCCCGGGAGCCAGGGTCTCGCCGAACACGGTGACGTTCGCGACGCCGGCCGCGACGATGATGCCGCCGACCGCGCCGCCGAGGATGGGCGTGCCGCCGAACTCCTTCGCGGCGTTCATCCCGACGAACACGGCGAGGAGGGACAGGAAGCCGGACGAGAGCACGCCGAGGAAGGGCGTCACCGCGGGCACCCACCCCAGGTTCGTCAGGATGCCGTTGATCCCGGCGATGAGTCCGCAGGCGATCAGTGCGGGGATGAGCGGGATGAAGATCGCGGAGATCTTCCGGATCGCGCGCATGGTGCGGCCGTCGGACCGAGCCCGCGCCGAGGCCTTGATCGACGCGCCGCGAGCTGCAAGTTCTTCAGGTGAGGACCCACCAGCCGCAGCCGCCGGGGCGGCCGCGCGCAGGGCCTCCAGGTCGTCGGCCACGCGGTCGACGAGACCCGGGCCGAGCACGATCTGCAGGTTCGAGCCGGCCGCGATGGCGGCCATGACGCCGTCGGTGGCCTGGAGCGCCGGCAGGTCGACCGACGCGGGAGACGAAACCTCGACCCGGAGTCGGGTCATGCAGTTCTCGACGTCGGCGATGTTCGCGGAGCCTCCGACGGAGTCGAGGATCTGCTGGGCGAGTTGCTGTGCATCGGGCATTGCTGTGCTCCTCGGGGGAAGGAATCGAGCGGAAGGAAAGCGGAGAAGGGGAACGGGGTCTACAGCACGGCGCGCAACGAGCCGGAAGCAGCGACGAGGCGCTCACGGGCCGAAGCAGCCGAGGCGCCGGTCAGGATCACGGCGATGGCGGTCTTCACTTCGCCGTCCGAGGCATCCAGCGCCGCCTGGACTTCGGCGGAAGCAGCGCCGGTGACGTCCTGCACGAGCGAGAACGCCCGCGCGACGAGCTTCGCGTTCGTGGCCCGCACGTCGACCATGCGGTTGCCGTAGGTCTTGTGGCTGCGCACCATCGCGAGCGTGGTGAGCATGTTCAGCACGAGCTTCTGCGCGGTGCCCGCCTTCAGGCGGGTCGACCCGGCGATGAACTCGGGGCCGACGACCACGTCGATGGCGATGTCCGCCTCCCGCCCCAAGGCCGAGTCGGGGTTGCACGCGACGGAGACCGACAGGGCGGACCGGCGCCGGGCCTCCAGGATGGCTGCGATGACATAGGGCGTCCTGCCGGACGCGCTGATCCCGACGACCACGTCGTCGGCCGTCAGGCCGAGCGCGTCGAGGTCGCGGACCGCCGCTGCTTCGTCGTCCTCCGCACCCTCGACGGCGGTGGTCAGGGCGATGTCGCCGCCGGCGATCACGCCGACCACCTGCGAGGGATCGGTGCCGAAGGTGGGTGGGCACTCGCTGGCGTCGAGGACGCCGAGCCGGCCCGGCGTGCCGGCGCCGACGTAGACGAGTCTGCCGCCACGCGCGAACGCCGCGGCGATCGAGTCTGCCGCCAGGGCGATGGCCGGGAGGCACGGCTCCAGTGCCGCAGGCACGCTGCGGTCGCCAGCGTTCATGCGCTGGGCGGCTTCCAGCGTGGAGATCGTGTCGATGTCGTCCAGTGCGTGGTCGGTCGCCTCGGTGGTGAGGGCGGCGAGTTCGTCGCGGAGGGCGTCGTGGCTGTCGTGCTTCGTGGTCATGGTGGTGCTCAGTTCCGGTGGTGGGTGCGGACGGCGTCGCGGCTGCGGGCGAGGAGTGGCTGGGACCGCTCGTCGGTGCGCTGCGCGACGACGATGAACAGGGCGTCGACGATGGCGAGTTGGCTCATGCGGCTGCCCATGGCGGCGGGGCGGAGGGCGCTCTCGGCACCGGCGACGCCGAGCAGGACGTGGTGGGCCGCGGTGGCGAGCGGGGCGTTGGCGTGGCCGGTGATGGCGACGATCGTCGACCGCTGGGCTGCAGCGGCGTGCGCGACCTCGAGCGTCTCGGTGGTGGAGCCCGAGTGGCTGACGAGCACCAGGACGTCGTGCTCGCCGATGACGCTCGCGAGAGTCAGGGCGTTGTGCGGGTCGTCGGCGATCGAGCTCACGATGCCGATGCGTTCGAGCTTGAGGTGCAGGTCCCGCGCGACGATGCCGCTCGCGCCGACGCCGTACAGGACGACGCGGCGGGCACTGGCGAGTTTTCGTGCTGATTCGTCGAGCGCGTGCGGGTCGAGCGCAGCGCGGGTGTCGGCCATCACGGCGCGGACGTCCTCGGTGACCTTCGCGATGACGGTGGCGACGTCGTCGTCGACGGCGACCCCGGCGTGGATCTCGGTGTGCTCCCGCTCGTGGATGCCCCGTTCGACGGCCCGGGTCATGCTGCGCTGCAGGCCGGCGAAGTTCGCGAAGCCGAGGTGCTGGGCGAAGCGGGAGACGGTGGCGGGGGAGACGCCCGCGCGGCCGGCGAGTTCGGCGGCGTTCGTGGTGGCTGCGGCTGCCGGGTCCTCGAGGACGGCATCGGCGATGGCGCGCATGCTGGACGGCATCGTGGCCGACTGGGTGCGGACGAGGGCGAAGGCGTCGGCGCGCTCGACCCGGTCGGTGATCGTCATCCCGCTATGAAAGCGGCTTTCGTGCGCGAGCGCCAGTGGTGAAAGTAAATTGCGTGTTACGGGTGATGCGGTGGCTGCGGTTCCGGGCGGTCGTGCTCGTCAGGCCTGCGGGGCCTGGGACGCCACGACGGACGCCGCCCGCAGGTACCGCCGCGATCGACGTGCCGCTCGCAGCAGGATCGGCGTCATGATCAGTGCGGTGATGAGCAGTGCTGCGCAGAGGAACCGGGTGAACGCCGAGCCGAAGACGTCGTCGTCCGCGAGTCTCGGGAACTGGATGCCCGCGATACCGAGGTAGAGCAGCAGGAACTGGGCGAGGGCGAGCGGCTGGTAGGTGGAGAGCAGTCGTGCGTGCTCGCGAGCTCGGAGGGCGAGGTCGGACTCGGGCGGCTGGATCGGGCTGCCGGTCTTGATCGCTTGCGTCACCATGCGCTTGCCGGCAGGGGAGAGCCCCGCCGTTGTGGCCTGCATTGCGGTCGACATCCCGATCGTCGAGGCGAGGACCGAGAAGGTGCCGGTCAGGCCACAAACGGACGCGCCGAAGCCGACGACGGTGAGGACTGCGACGGCACCCGACTCGGTCATGGCCAGCTGCCAGCCGATGACGGCGCCGATGACGGCTCCGATCAGTGCGAGCAGGGTCGTCCGTCGCCAGGCTCGCCGTGCTGTCAGTTCGAGTTCCCCCATGCCCCCACCCTACGAGCGGATCGCCAGACCGTGACGACGGCCGCGGCGATGACGATCGGTGCGACGAACAGCCAGTAGGTGAGCTCGGTGTTCGTCGTGACGACGCCGGCCCAGACGGCAGGGCGATCCGGCGTTCCGCGTCCGAACAGCCCTGCGACGAGCAGGTACAGGACGCCCGGCACGGACTGGTAGCGATCACCCAACACCGCGCGGCTGGCCACCGCGAGCGCGCAGAACGCGATGGTGTTCCGGATGGTGGCGAGCGAGACAGCCGAGTCTGCGCCGAGGGCGAGGCCGACGGTACCGATCGAGCACACCAGTCCGATCACCACCAGGACGGTGCTCAGCTCGAGCAGGTCGGTCCGACGGGTCGGGGCGGGGAACGGCGCTCGGCTGATCGATGCACCCGTCGCGATCGCGAGCACCAGCGGTCCGACTGCAGCGACGGGGATCATCACGAAGGATGCGCCACCGCCGAACGACGGGAACAGCATGCCGATCGGTCCGAGGCCGATCGAGAGCACCGTGACGGCGGTCGTGAGCCCGAGGAGCGCCACCGTGCGGTGCACACGCAGCCACCAGGTCATGCTGCCGGCACTGCGATGTGGCCGATCGAGCAGTCGGTCAGGCGGTGGATCGTCGCGGTGACCCAGGCTGCCTGCGCCGACGCCGGGGCATTCCGCAGTTCTCGCAGCAACGAGTGGTCGTCCATTTCGAGCGCCGGTTCCACTCGATCCGCATCGACGATCCCGTGGGCAGCCACGTCGATGAGCCAGCGGTTCGCGACGGCGGCGTCGTTGAGTCGCTCGGTGTCGTCGGGTTCGGACTCGCAGTACGCGACCTCTGCGTCGCCCAAGACCGAGGTGGTGAGGCTGTGCACCAGGTCGGCGTCCGTCATCCGCACCTGCACGATCATGTTCAGGTCGTCCGACGACGAGGCCGCGTTGCTCGCCCGGAGCGTCGGCTGGATCGTGATGCCCGAGCGGCTGAGGTTCTCGGCGGCTCTCCGGATCACGGCCTCTGGGTCGCCGTCGGCGCGCTGCTCCGGGAACAAGCAGATCGTCGGACGGTGCCCGCTGCAGACCGACTGCGACTGCGGGCGCTCGGTGATGGGCGCGGCTCCGAGGCTCGAACCGGACACGAGCGCGATCACCGTGACGACTGCGAACGAGGCTGCGCCGATCTGGGCGCCGAACCGATGGAGTCGATCGCCACTCGTGCGCCGCGCAGCCGCGATCAGCAGCAGGCCGACTCCCGCGAGTGCGCTGAACGCGGTCGCGATGACCGGCGCTCGCAGGTCGAGTGACGTCTCGACCGAGCAGCAGTCGGACATCACGAGGCCGGCGAGGTAGCGCGGCGGGAAGTAGTCGACGGCCCACGAGAAGCCGAGCCAGCTGTACGACGCGAGCAGGCTGAGCGGCAGCGACGCGACCGGCGGGAGCCAGCGACCGATCGCGAACCCGACGCACGTGTGGAAGAACAGGATGCTCGCGAACGCCAGTCCGACGAGCAGTGGCGGGCCACCCGGAGCGCCCCAGGTGTCGCGGCTCATCAGCACGACGGCGACGACCTGGAGCAGGATGCCGGCGGCGAGCGGCGTCCACAGGTGATCGGTGAGGACCGCTGCACTCGATCTGCTGCTGCTCTGGACAGCGGAGGCGCTGGACCGGTACCGCCGTCCTTCCCAGGCACTAGCGGTGGCAGTGACGCCGCACGAGAAGACCAGGTAGATGGCGGAGCCGGCGAACGCGGCAGGCCAATACCCGGCAACGGATGTCTCGGACGAGAACTGCACGCTGTACGCGACCACTCCGAGCAGCCCGGGCACGAAGAGCCACACTGCTGCGCGACTGCGCCACGGGATGATCGGGCGCATCAGTCGTCCTCGTTCGTGAAGCGCGCGTACGACGCGGTGATCGCGTCAGCGGGGGAGAGCCCCTCGAACGGTTCCGTGAAGGCGTCGACGGAACCGGAGAACGGGACGTGTCCGTCCACGAGCACGGTCACGTGGTCGTACGTCGCAGCGACGTCTTCCGTCTGGTGAGTCGAGACGATCACGGAGACCCCGCTCGGCAGGTTCTGGATGACCTGCGCGAAGCGTGCCCGTTGTGCCGGGTCCAGTCCGGCCGTGGGTTCGTCGAGCAGGATCCACCGCGCTCCCGAGACGAGCGCGCCGGCGACGCCGAGACGGCGGATCTGCCCGCCCGACAGCGTCGTGGCCCGCACATCGGCCCGTGCGGCGAGATCGACTGCCGTGAGCGCTGCCGTGGAGCCGTCCCAGGCATCGCTGCGCGAGAGGCCCTTCAACCAGCCGCAGTAGGCGACGTGCTCCCGAGCGGTGAGCCCGGGGAAGGCGCCACTCCGTTGCGGGAGCCACGCGACCCCTCGGCGGTACCGCCGCCGATTGCCGCGATCGCCTGCGCTGCCCAGGCTTTCCACACGGATCGTGCCCGCCTGCGGTCGGAGCGTGTCGGCGATGAGCCCCAAGAGTGTCGACTTGCCGGCTCCGTTCGGCCCGAGGAGGACGCTGGCCCCGTCCGGGAACTCGGCCGACAGGGACGTCAAGGCCTGGTGGCCTCGTCGGTACCCGAACGTGAGCTCATCGATCTGTACGGCCAAGACAACCCCCTGAAACCTTGCACTGATGTTTCACCGTACATTAGCGTTCTTACGGCTCGGATCTCCCGGGCCATCACCTCGAGGGGGGAATCAGATGATCAAGTTCAGTCGTCGAGCGGTGGCAGCAGTCTCCGGGGGAGTCATCCTCGCCACGACCTTCGCGGGCTGCCGTATCTCGGACAATCTCAACGGGTTCAAGTCGGCGTCTGTGCGGCTCATCGATGAGCGCGGATGGCTGCCGGACAAGAGCATGGGCACGAAGGTCAACAAGTGTGGCCGGAGCGACTGGGGTGTGATGACCAGGCCGGATCGGTACCACTGGAGGATCTGGGCCCTCAATGGTGCGTCCCGCGAGTCGACGCTGCGTCTGTCGGTGTCGACGGTGCGCCAGGCCTACTGAGCGGGCGTCGTCGGTCGGTCGCCCTCGGCGGCCGGCCGGCTCCGTCATCCCCGCCGGTATCGCGTCGCCGGCTTCCCCGGCCCGTGCGCCCGCTTCGTGTCCGTCGCTACCAGCTTCGGCACCATCGCTCGCCGGAACGAGTCCGGCAGCAGGCGCTCGCCGAGGACCGCCTCGTGCAGCTGCCGCAACTCCGACATCGTGAACGGCTCGTCGAGCAGCCCGTGCGGATCCGGAGCATCGCTGTGGACGGACCGGAGTCGAGCGACCGCGAACTCGAGGATGTCGTCGTGCCCGTGCACCATCCCGCGCGCCTTGATCACCGGCGCGAGTCGCACCTGGGACTCGTCCACATCCAGAGCATGGGCCGGCACCACGTCGAGGTGCGCCACCGACAGCACCCATCCGCGATCGTCGCGCGCCGGGTCGTCGAACACGTGGAGCTGCTGCGGTGCGAGCCCCGTCACCCCTGCCTTCGCGGCGAGCGACCGCAAGACGGCCGAAGCCAGCCGCTCACCCTCGTGCACGAACGTTCCCGGGAGCCGCCAGTCGCCCTCGGTGGCATCGCGGACCTGCACGACGGACAGTGGTCCGCCCGCGGGGACGGTCAGCACCGCGGTGTCCACGGCGACGGAGGGCCGCGGGTAGTCCGTCAGGCGTCGGCCGCTCGCGTCGCGGTACTCGTCGGTCATGTTCGTGAGTTTACGCACACTTGCGCAAACGTGGTGAGTGGTGCAGGATCGGTTTTACGCAATCTCGCGCAAACCTGATCCGGAGGTCCACATGACCACCCCGCAGATCCACGACCGAGCAGTCGGTGCCGTCCTCGGCTCCGCCGCCGGCGACGCCCTCGGCGCCGGGTACGAGTTCCGACCGGCAGTGCCCGAGCCGACCCCGATCACGATGACCGGCGGCGGCTCCTTCGGCTGGGCGCCGGGGGAGTGGACCGACGACACGAGCATGGCCGTTCCGATCCTCCGCACGGTCGCCCGCGGCGGCGACCCGGCCTCGGAGCCCGCCCTCGACGGCCTGGTGGCCGCCTGGGCAGCGTGGTCGGTCAACGCGCCCGACGTCGGCATCCAGACGCGCAACGTGTTGACCGGTCTGGAGGCGCGGATCGCCTCCGTCGCGCGGGCTGCGGCCCGCCAGGAGCACGAGTTCAAGGGCCGCTCCGCCGGTAACGGATCGCTCATGCGGACCGCACCGCTGGTGCTCGCATTCCTGCACGGCGACGTCGGCGAGGAGGAACGGCTCGCCTCGGCGGCTCGCGCGATCAGCGACCTGACGCACTACGAGTCCGACGCGGGGGACGCGTGCGTGCTCTGGTGCGGGGCGATCCGGCACGCGGTGCTGACCGGCGAGCTCGACCTCCTGCGTGGCATCGACCTGCTCGACCTCGACCGCCGCCGACTGTGGGTGGACCGGATCGTCACGGCCGAGCACTCGCAGCCCGTCGACTTCACGGAGTCGAACGGGTGGGTGGTGTCCGCGCTGCAGGCCGCCTACGCCGCGGTGCGCCAGAGTTCCTCGCTCGAGGACGCTCTGGTCCGTGCGGTCCGAACCGGCAACGACACCGACACCGTCGCCGCGATCGCCGGCGGGCTCGCGGGTGCGCTGTACGGCGCATCGACGCTGCCGGCCCAGTGGCGCGAACTGCTGCACGGCTGGCCGAACCTGCGGGCGGACGATCTCGTCGCGCTCAGTGAGCAGGCGCTCGCCGTCTGACCGGCCGGGCGTCGGAGGCTGCCGTGGGGGGAGCCTCCGCCGTCGGGCCGGTCGTGCTCGGGGGGCCGGCCCACCGCTCTGGAATCGACCATGTCGGCAGCGCGTGTGGCGGGGCGGAGGCGGGTCGGGCCTCCCGGTCGTCCGCCGTCAGGCGATGCCGCGTCGCGGACGGAAGACGCCCGCGCGGACCAGCCACACGTAGAGCAAGCATCCGATGCACACGTCGAAGACGGCGTTGAGGAACGCGGCGATCAGCGCGACGGCGGCGCCGATCGGGGCTGCGTACGGCACGCCGAGCAGGGCGAGGAGCAGCGCGACAGCGGTGACGAACAGGCCGACCTGCTGGGCGAAGGTCGGCGGTTCGGGCGCCTCGAGCTCGGCGGGCGGGGCGAGCCTCGGTCGGACGAAGCGACGGAAGAGCGCGCCGTAGGGGTGGCGGCGGATGCCGGCGATGCCGCCGATGGCGAAGAGCACCACGATGACCGCGAGCAGGACGATGCCGACGACCCACGTGGCGGGGATCAGCGTCAGAACGATCGTCAGGGCGAGCAGGACCGTGGTGATCGCGGCGCCGAAGCGCGGGGAGCGGGGGTCGATGCCTGCATTGTCGGGGGTGGTGGTCATCGGGACTCCTGTGGGCCGGTGAGGACGGTGTCGAGCGCTGCGGTGAGTTCGGGTGGGCGGGGTGGGCCTCCGAAGCGGGTTCGGACGGCGTGGGAACCGTCGACGAGCAGGACCGTGGGGGTCTGCAGGACGTTGAAGCGCGTGGCGAGGTGCGGGTGCTCGGCGAGGTCGATCTCGAGCCGGGTCACGCCGGCGTGCTGCGCTGCGAGGGCGTCGAGCTGGCGGGCCGTCGCCGGGCAGCGGGCGCAGGTCGGCGTGGAGAACTGGACGAGGGTGGCGCGCGTGCCGAAGGCGGTCGGGGGAGCGATGTCGTTGACGCTGCTGTCGGGGCTGGCCGGCGTGTAGCGCGCGCGGCCGGTCTGGGGAACCGCTCGGCCCGTCCTCGTGCGCAGGAGCAGGCCGATCACGGTGGCGAGTGCGAGGACTCCCACCAGGACGGCGACGGCCACGATGACGGTCATGCCGTGACGGTACGTCGTTCTCGTGCGCAGGGCGCCAACGTGACCGAACGTGACGGTCTCGGTGGGGTCGAACGATCGTGGAGGGGCTCGCGTGCGGAGGTCCGGCCGGCCGGTCGCCGGCCCCTAGATTCGGCATACCATTCAAGGGGCCGGGACCGACACCTGGACCGACCCCCAGGGCGGCGCGCGGCGGTCGCCGGACGCGGCGGACCGGAGACGTGACGGGGGCGGCCTCGCGTGTCGTCAGAGCGCGGCGCGCGCCTGGTCGATCCGCTCGATGAACGCCCGCACGCCCCAGATGACGAAGGTCAGGCGCTGCCCGTCCTGCAGGACGACCTGCATCTGCCGCGAGACGTTGCGTGAGGTGTCGTGGAGCTCGGCGATCGAGTCGAGCGGGATGCCGAACGTCGGCCGGACGAAGTTGAACGGGTGCGCTCGGAACCAGAGGACCGCAGGGGTCAGGGTGAGTCGGCCTCCCGCGGCTTCGTGGCGGCGCATGCCGAACGGGCCGGGTGCTGCGATCGAACGGACGAGGCCGGCTTCCGCTGCCGCTTCGTCGATGACGAAGTTCGCGTTCTTGCGTGCCAGTACGGTCTCCGCGTCCCCCAGGCCCATGCGCTGACCGTACCGTGCTCAGACGCGGCGCAGCAGCCGGGCAACCGTGCCCTGCAGCACGAGGAGCAACGCCCAGAGCAAGCCGATGCTCGGGAACACCACCGACAGGATCAGGGCGAGCGACAGCAGGCCGGCGGCGATGAGCCCCCGCGCCGAGTCGCCCAGCGGTGTCGAGAGCAACTCGGGGTTCCGCCGGAGCACGAGTTCGATGCCGGTGAGCGCCAGGCTCGTCACGACCATGCTGCCGAGGTACAGCGCGTGTGCCACCCGGTCGTCGTTCTCGCCGCTGTTGAGCAGGTTCGCGGCGAAGGGCAGGAACACGATGCTGATGAGCCACACGAAGTTCAGCTGCATCAGCCGTGCGTTGTACGAGCGGACGTGCTCGAACACCTGGTGGTGGAGGATCCAGAACCGCGAGATCAGCCAGAACGTGATGAGGAACTCGAGCAGGGCGGGCCAGTGCTCCCGGAGGAGGTCGCCGGCGCTCTCGCCCGAGGACATCTCGCTCGCGATGTCGACCAGCGGCAGGATCAGGAGCGTGATCGCGATGGCGACCGTGGCGTCCGAGAAGTTGACGAGTCGGTCGAGGCCGCGGTCCGTTCGAGCGTGCTCGGTCATGGCCCGAGTGTAGGAGCGCTTAGTGTCGGGGCGTGAGCGACGACGTGACTCCCGGCCGGTACCGCCACTTCAAGGGCAACGACTACGAGGTGCTGTTCGTCGCCCGTGACGTCGAGACCGAGGAACCGGTGGTCGTCTACCAGGCGCTGTACGGCGAGCGGGGGCACTGGGTCCGCACGCTCGCTGACTTCACGGCGCACGTGACACGCGCCGGGTACGACGGGCCGCGGTTCATGCCGGCACCAAGCGCGGACCAGCTGGATTTGTCATATCAGTTACAACATTGATATACCTTGCGGCGGCAACCAGAGCGGTTGTCTGACTGAGAGGGGGGGTGTGCAGTGCAGCACACCATGAAGCAAATGCTGGTCATCGCCGCGGTCGCCGCGGTGGTCTCACCGTTGCTGGCAGCTGGCCCGGCGGTCACGGCCGAACCTGACCCATCGTCGGCCGTTCCCGACAACGTGGTGGTCGACCCGACGTGTCGGGGTGCAGCATCATCGGGTCGAGCACGAAGACGAAGGTCACGTACAGCTGGTACCGCGACCAAGGCCGGGTCGGGGTCTGCGTGTGGAGCAAGGGCTTCAACGCTCGTGCACAGACGACGTGGACCGCGTCGGGATGCGGGACCGGTCGCCGTGGCGTGGTCATCAACTGGGGCAACGTTGCGGCATCGAAGCAGATCCGGGGAATGACTGCTTCGGGCGTCGCGGGCGTGCAGTGGGGCTGATCGCGACACGTCGGCGCAGGCGCTCGCTCATCTGGGTGGGCGCTTGCGCCGTCGCGGTCGCCGCGACCGGGTGCGGCGCTCCCGACCCGACGACGACCCGAACGCCCCGGACCACCACAACTGTTCGCCCGGCGACGGAAAGTGCCCGGATCATCGAGACCGTTTCGCAGCAGCGTCTTGCCGATGTGCTCATTGCGGGGCTCCCCTGTGAGGACCGGGACGACTACCAGGACGACTTGACGTTCTGGGACTCGATGCGTGGCTACGACTGCGTGGACGCGGCCGACACGGTCTCCGTTCGTGTGTACGGCAGCAGCCGGTCCGTCGACCAGATCCTCCCGTCATGGGCTGACGCTCTCGTGGACGGACGCGGAGCCCGGCGCGGCGTGAACTGGTTCGTCGTCGGACCGCGCGATCTGATCTCCCAGGTCGATCCGCCTCGCGAGGATCCCGAGGTGCGGTCGTCGTCGACATCCGCCCCTGCCCCGACGGCGCAGGAGGAGTTCCTGACCAACTGCTCCCAGTACACGTTCGACGAAGCCGTCCGTGCGATCCGCGGTGAGCGGGTGACGGAGACGGACGGTGCGTACTACGACCGGGCGTTCTCTGGCGTCGGCGAAGCCGTGCGAGCGTCGTTGGACCAGCGTGATCTCGCGCTCCTCCGTGCGGAGGACGACGAGGCGCGATGGCCATCGATGCTGTCCGAGCGCGGCCCCGCGTGGAAACGAGTGTGTCTGACAGCCATGTCACGGCACGACGACCTGCTCCGGTCTGGAGCGGAGGGCTGATGCGCGTTGTGTCGATCGGACGAAGCGCCGGGGCGCTGGGGGCTCTCGGAGTGACGATCCAGGCGGCCGATGACTTCACCCGCACCTTCTTCGCGAGTCCGATGGCCGGCTCGTCCGCCGTGGTGGCGGGTGCGAGCATCGTGCTGCTGCTGATCGGGGGCGTGCTCAGCTGGCGTGGAGACCGGATCGTGTGCTGGACGCTCGGTGCCCTGGTTGTTCAGGTGGTTGGTCGCATGGCTGTCGATGTGGAACCAAAGGCCGTGTACTGGTCGGTGTCGATTGCGCACATGCTCGGGCCGGTCCTCGCGCTCGCCATCGGCGTGGTGATCGCCCGTCGGGCCGGTTCCACGGCACTGCGGCGTCTCGGGTGCATCATCGGGATCGCCGCGGGCTGCTGGACGCTCGCGAGTTGGACGCAGGTTCCGTTGATGCTCGTTCCGCTGACGCGCGCCGTCACGGACGGCTGTCTGCTCGCCGTGGTCGCTTGGCCTGCCGTCCTTGAGGCCGGTCGGCTGGCGCGCCGCCTTTGGGACTCCGCGGAGGTGCGCTGACGCCGGCCGCCGCCGTCTGACCGCGCGCGGCGCCGGTGTCGGCGGGCGGCCCTAGGCTCGCAGGGCACCAGAGAGACGGGGGAACGCATGCAGATCGGCGTCGACGGGCACGTGCTGCTCAGCCCGAGCGACCTCAGCACGTGGTCGGCCTGCGAGTGGGCGTTCCTGCGCCGGCTCGACGTCAAGCTCGGTCGCGGGGAACCCCTGCCCGAGGCGCACGACGACATGCTCGAGCGCACCGCCCGGCTGGGGGACCAGCACGAGCTCGACTACCTCGACATCCTCAAGCAGACCCGCGACGTCGTCGAGTTCGACCGCCCCGCCCCGCCCGACTACGCACGCGCCGCAGCCGAAGCGCGACAGGCCTTCGCCGACGGCGCCGACGTCCTGTACCAGCCGACGTTCCACGCAGCGCCCTCGACGGACAGCCCGGGCTTCATCGGCTTCGCGGATTTCATCATCCGCAACGACCAAGGCGAGTACGAGGTCTACGACACCAAGCTCGCCCGGCACGCCAAGATCAGCGCCTTGCTGCAGCTCGCCGCCTACGCGGAGCAGATGCAGGCACACGGCATCCCCACCGGGGCGCAGGTGCACCTGGTGCTCGGCGACCGGACGACGACCACGCACGACCTCGCCGACATCGCGCCGGTGTACCGCACGCAGCGCGCCGAACTGCAGCGGGTCATCGCCGAGCGGATCACCGCCGACGCCGAACTGCAGTGGGGCGACCCCCGGTACTCCAGTTGCGGCCGCTGCGCCGTCTGCTCGACCCAGGTGGCCGAGCACCGCGACCTCGTCCTCGTCGCGGGCATGCGCCTGGACCAACGGGCGAAGCTCATCAAGCACGAGGTGCGGACGATCGACGACCTGGCGGTCCGCACCCGGGCAGTGCCGGGCTTGTCCCGCGCGACGCAGGATCGGCTGGTGCGGCAGGCGAGCCTCCAGATCGAGACGGAGACCGCCCGACGGAACGGCGCCGACGGGCCGGACCAGCCCGTGAAGCCGCGCTTCGAGGTCCTCGATGCCCGCGCGCTCGACGCGATCCCGGCACCCGACCCCGGAGACGTCTTCTTCGACTTCGAGGGCGACCCGCTGCACACCGAGGACGGCGTGCACTGGGGCCTCGACTACCTGTTCGGCCTGGTCGACGACCGCGCGGAGTTCACCGCGTTCTGGGCGCACACGATCCGCGACGAGCGGGTTGCGCTGGAGCAGTTCCTCGCGTTCATCGAGGCCCGGCGGCAGCAGTACCCGGGCATGCACATCTACCACTACGCGGCCTACGAGCGGACGCACCTCCTGTCGCTCGCCGCCCGGCACGGGGTCGGCGAAGAGGCCGTCGACGACCTCCTGCGCGCGGGCGTCCTGGTCGACCTGTACCCGATCGTCCGCAAGGCCCTGGTCGTCGGCAGCCACAGCTACTCGATCAAGAAGCTCGAGCCGCTGTACATGGGCGATGACCTGCGGCTCAGCGATGTGACGAACGCGGCCGACAGCATCACCGCCTACGTCGACGCGATCGAGGAGCTCCGCAACGGCGACCCCGTCGCCGGTCAGCACATGCTCGACGAGGTCGCCGACTACAACGCCTACGACTGCCGATCGACCCTGCGGCTGCGTGACTGGCTCCGCTCCCTGCGCGCCGACGACCCGGACGCAGCCGACCCGGCACTCGAGCTCGAGGTCCCGCCGATCCCCGTCGAGCGCGAACCCAACCCGGTCTACGTCGCGCTCGCGTCGCACCTCGAGGGTGTCGACGCCCTCGACCGCACGCCCGACGAGACCGCGTTGGCGCTCGCCGCAGCCGCGATCGACTACCACCGGCGCGAGGCGAAGACCTTCTGGCAGGACCACTTCGACCGCCTGCGCAACCCGATCGACGACTGGGCCGACACCCGCGACGTCCTCGTCGTGGAGCGCGCGTCCGTCGAGCGGGACTGGGACACGCTGCCGCGTGCCCGCTCGCAGTCGCGGGCACTCCGGTTGTCGGGGACGCTCGCGCCCGGTTCGCGGCTCCGGCCGGGAGGCACGCCCCACCTCGTCTACGACGACCCGCTCCCGCCGTCGGTCGTGTCTCCGGGCCCCGGGTCGAAGGGCGCGTCGTCTCGCGCCGTGATCGTGGACGTGTGGGACAACGGCGACGCCGTCGAGGTGCTCGTGAAGGAGGGGCTGCCCGTCGGGGCGGAGCCGCACCACGAGTTCCCGGTCGCGCTCGCACCGTCGGCACCGCCCCGAGCGAAGCCGCAGCCCGAGGCGATCGCCGAGTGGGGGCAGCAGGTCCTCGACGCGCTGCCCTCGATGGTGTCGGACCCGGCCCTCGACCTGCTGCGCCGGGTACCGCCGCGCGGGGCGATCGTGCCCGTGCAGGGCGACGACACGGTGTCCGCCGTGGTGGCGACGCTGCTCGGCCTCGACCACTCGTACCTGGCGATCCAGGGGCCTCCCGGCACGGGCAAGACCTACGTCGGGTCGAACGTCGTCGCACGGCTCGTCCGCGAGTACGGCTGGCGCGTCGGGGTCGTCGGGCAGTCCCATGCGACGTCCGAGAACTTCCTGTCCTCGGTCGTGAACGCCGGCGTGCCCGCGGACCGGGTCGTGAAGGTGCCGAAGTCCGGTGCGACCGAGGACGAACTCGATGCCGCCGCGTGGACGCCCGTGAAGAACGGTGCTGCCGTCGCCGCGTTCCTGTCCTCGTGCGAGGCATCGGGCACCGGCGGCGTGGTCGGCGGGACCGCGTGGACGTTCGCGAACGCGTCGACGATCGAGCGCCGCTCCCTCGACCTGCTCGTCGTCGACGAAGCCGGGCAGTTCTCGCTCGCGCCGACCATCGCGTCCTCGGTCGCCGCGACCCGACTCCTGCTGCTCGGGGACCCGCAGCAGCTCCCGCAGGTGTCCCAGGGATCCCACCCGGAGCCCGTCGACGAGTCCGCGCTCGGGTGGCTGGCAGACGGCGAGCACGTCCTGCCGCCGGAGTTCGGCTACTTCCTGGCCCGCACCCGCCGCATGGAGCCGGCGCTCACCGAGTCCGTCTCGGTGTTGTCCTACGACGGGCAGCTCGCGTCGATGGTGTCCGGTCGGCACCTCGACGGCATCGACGCGGGCGTGCACCCCGCGCCGGTCGTGCACGCGGGCAACACGACCTCGTCACCGGAGGAAGCCGCCCGCGTGGTTGCCCTCGTCGGCGATGTCGTCGGGCGGACCTGGACCGACGGCGACTCCACCAGGTCGTTGACCGACGAGGACGTCATCGTCGTCGCCCCGTACAACGCGCAGGGTGCCCTGATCCGTCAGGAGCTCGATCGCGCAGGCTTCACCGGTACCCAGGTCGGCACGGTCGACCTGTTCCAGGGCCGCGAGGCCGTGGTGTCGATCGTGTCCCTGGCCGCGTCGAGTGCAGCCGACATCCCGCGCGGGCTGGACTTCCTGCTCATGCCGAACCGGTTGAACGTGGCGATCTCGCGGGCGAAGTGGGCGGCGTACCTCGTGCACTCGCCGGCGCTCACCACGGGACTCCCACCCTCGATCGCCGGCCTGTCGCTGCTGTCCCGTTTCATCGAGCTGGTCGAGCCCCGGCACTGACCGGCGTGCGTCAGCCCGATTCGACCGTGCCGACCGTGGAGCTGTAGGTCGCGACGGTACCGAACTCGGCGCCGATGATCGTGACCGACCACGCGGAGCCGTCCGGCGCGACCGAGTAGAGCACGCGGGCGCCGTCCGGAACGGCAGCGAGCCCGGTGCCGTCGGGCAGCAGGATCCGCTCCGGCGCACTCATCCCGACCGACAGCGACGGTGGGAACGGACCGGTCCCGAACGACTGCTTCATGACGAAGGCGAGCGTTCCGGCGCTCTGCACGACGGCCGACCGCTCGGTTTCGGCAGTCGTCGCCGCCGGTGGCATGGCGGGTGCTGGTGCCACTGCTGGCGCTGCGGTCTCCGCCGGTGCGGCGGATGCCGACCGTTGCGGAACCGCCGCCGCGTCGATGGAGGTGCCCCGGCTGTCGAGGGGGAGCGAGAGCGCCGGCAAGTGGATGCCGGAACCGGTCAGGGCCGACCCGATGAGGGCGTACGCCATGAGCGCCGTGCCGACGCTGCCGAGGATCGCCCCTCCGCGACCGAAAGCCCGCGAAGCAGCCGATCCCCATCGTGCGGTCTTGACGGCCTGCACGCCGAACACGATCGCCGAGGTGCCGATGGTCGACACGATGAACCCCGTCTGGATCCCCGACTGTTGCGGCTCGACGAGTGCGACGACCACGCTGCCGGCGCCGAGCAGCATGGAGAGCGTCGCGAAGGCCCAGGGCCTCGTCCGCCTGCGTGGCGTCGCGTTCAGCAGCGGCGATGGTGCGTGGAGTGTCGGCAGCCTGCGCGCACCACTTCGCGAGGGTCCTGACGAGTACTCCGGAGGGGACCAATCTCGTGGTCCAGGCCCGCCCAACGGCATCGTCGTTCCCCCGTCCGTTCAGTTCGACGGACCCATCCTCGTGGTCGACGCGGAGGTGAGCGATCCCCAGAACTGGGTTGACGGGCTGGCCACGACTGAACCCTGCGGGCCGGTACGATCACGGGTTCCCGGCGCTTGATTGGTATGCCTATTCCAGCGTTCGTCGAGTGGCGACGGCATGCCGCCGGCATCTGCCCCCGCGCTCGCTCGGAAGAGGCCTCAGTCGTCGGCCGTCGGGACGCCACCCTGCATCTGCACCCGCATCTGGGCGAGGACGTCGGCGTGCAGGAAGTTCGCCGACTCGGCACTGGTCGGGTCGACCACGATGCCGAACTCCTCGGGCAGCGCGGTCACGAGCTCGGACATCGGAACCGGACGCCCCTCGGCGTCGGGCAAGCCAGCGGCGAGTTCGGCGGGGTCGGTGAAGACGGGCACGAACGGCTTGTCACGGATCATGACGTGGGCGACGCTGCCCGCCTCCGGTGTACCCGCCGGCTTCCACGGCACCCACGCCGCGCTGCGCAGGAAGCCCGCCGGCGAGGCTGCCATTCGGCGGCGGAGTTCGGCGGCCGCGGACGGCGGGGCCTTGTCGACGCCTCGGCCGAAGGCGGATCCGTTCGTCTCGTCGTTGCTCACGCCAGCCATGCTGTCACGGGGCGGCTCAGTACGCGGCCGACTGCCCGCCGTCGATCGGGACGACCGTCGCGTTGACGTAGGACGCGTCGTCGGACAGCAGGAACGCGACGACGGCGGCGATCTCGGGGGCTTCGCCGTAGCGCTTCGTCGGGTTGACCTGGATGAACTCCTCGGCGGCCTTGCGCGGGTTCTCCGCGTCGAGCTGCTTCATCGAGTTCTCGACCATGGGCGTCCAGATGGCTCCGGGGGCGATGGCGTTGATGCGGATGCCGTAGCGGCCGTACTCGACCGCCGAGTTGCGGGTCAGGCCGACGACGCCGTGCTTGGCGGCGGCGTAGCCGGACTGGTTGCCGATGCCGCGGATGCCGCCGACGCTGGCGGTGTTCACGACCATGCCGGAGCCCTGCTCGCGCATGACCTTGAGGACCTTCTCGAGTCCGAGGAACACGCCGCGCAGGTTGATCGACACGACCTTGTCGAACTCGGCGGCGGTGAACGACTCGGTGGGGTTCTGCTTGCCCTCGATGCCGGCGTTGTTGAAGAAGCCGTCGATGCGGCCGAAGCGCTCGGTGGTGGCTGCGACGTAGGCGTCGACCTGGGCCTCGTCGGAGACGTCGGCGACGGTGGTCAGGACCTGGGCGTCGGGGGTGGCCTCGAGCACGGCGGCCTTCGAGGCCTCGAGTCCCTGCTCGGAGACGTCGACGAGGGAGAGCGCAGCGCCCTCCGCGGCCAGGCGGACGGCGGTCGCACGGCCGAGGCCGGAGCCGCCGCCGGTGATGAGAACGACGCGGTCGGCGAAGCGGGACGTGCTGGTGCTGGTTTCGGGCATGGGGAGGCCTCCTGAGGTCTTCGACGATGAATTCCCTTTAGGCTACACCTGTCGTTTTGCAGGCTGGTCAGGGGTGGCCGAGGGGCTGCCCGGTGGTGCCGACCTCAGCTCGTGATGACCGTGGTCGTCGTCGCGGTGGTCGCCGCAATGATGACGATCATCGCCGCGGCCTGGATCTCCTCGAGCACGGCCTTGACGGCGGGGCTGGCCCAGGTGCCCGAGGTGATCTCCTTCACCAGTCCCTTGTCGACCGCGCCGAACTGCTTGCGGAGCGTGTTCGTCGCGTCGAGCAGCCCGATGACCGCAGCGGAGAACGGTGCCGGGGTCGCCCGCCGGGCCAGGACGTCCGCGATGCCCGATCGCAGCAGTGCCTCCGGGGCCCCGTCGCGCTCCGGGTGCTTCGTGGTGGGGAAGAGCCCGAGCACCTTGCCCTGCTCGACGCTGATGATCCCTCGCTCGACGAGTCCGGCGAGGACGTCGTCGCGGAGCCGCTGCTTCCCGAGCCGGCTCACCCACCACTTCGCCTTGCGCGGCGCGCCGGACGCAGCGATCGAGCCGACGACGCCGTCGAGCACGGGGTCGCCCGTGGCGGCGCCGTCGACGACGGTGACCAGGCCGTTCTGCAGCGAGACGGCACCGCGGAGCGCGAGGTCGGCGAGGACCGCTCCCGCGAGACCGGTGTCCAGCGTCTGCCCGTCGAGGGACTTGCGGCCGTCGGGCTCGACCTGGAGGAGCGCGAACGCCTGGGGGACCGTGAGTTGCTCAGCCATGTCCGCAGCCTGCCACGCGGGGCGGAGGTGCGCCGGGCCTCCAGGTCGACGCTCAGCGGCGGCAGCCCGCCTGACGTCAGCAGGCGCCGAGCACCCGCTCCATCGCATCGCGCTCGGCCGGCGCGACCCACAGACGGTACTTGGCCTTCACGGACACCTGGTGTTCGATGTAGGTGCAGCGGAAGGCCTTGTTCGCGGGCAGCCAGGTCGCGGCGTCACCCGAGCGCTTCTGCGAGTTCGACCGGCCGTCGACGGCGAACAGGTTCGACGGGTCGTTCGCCAGGGCCTCCCGCTCCGACTGGCTGAGCTGCTGGGCACCGGTGCGCCAGGCGTTCTCGAGCGCGACGACGTGGTCGATCTGCACGAGGGTCGAGGTCGTGTTGCCGCGCACGAAGTCGATCGTCGCCCCGGTGTACGGCGACACGAGCGTGCCGGTCATCACCTTGCACGGCCCCTGGCGCACGATGGCGCTGAGGTCGCGCGCGAGCACGTCGTTCCGGGTGTCGCAGCCGTTGTGGTCGACGTCGATCCACGCGCTGCCGAACTCGCCCGTGCGGTCGTATCCGGTGCCGGCGGCCTTGCCCCTGACGGGCAGCGTGGCGAGGAGCGCGCGGGCGTCCGCAGCGTCGGTGTCGGTCGACGTGCTGACGGTCGGATCCGTCGGACCCGTCGGACCCGTCGGACTGGAGGCCCGGCTCGGCTCCGGTGCGTCGCTGTCCGTGCCGACGGTGGCCGTGGCGACCGCCGTCGGACCGGCAGCCGCGTCGGCGTCCGGTCCGAGGACGCCGGTGGCGTCGAGCGCGTAGCCCCCGACCGCGAGGGCCAGGACGACGAGGACGGAGGTGAGGCTGATGCGGGTGCGGCGGCGTCGGCGGGACGTCATGGGTGCGTGGAACTCCTGGTGGTGCGGCGGTGCAGTGATGCGGTTGTGCCGGCCGGGGTGGCCTCGACGATCATGGCGGAGACCTCGGACATGGCCGTGGACCGCCACGCTCTGAACCGATGCGGGACCACGGCGTAGACAGGTCCGCATGACCGATTACGCGAATCCGTCCGTGTCCGTCACCGGTGGGTCGATGCCGCTCCTGGGCTTCGGCACCTGGCAGATCCCCGACGGCGAGGCCCCCGCCGCCGTCGGCGAAGCACTGGCGGCCGGGTACCGCCACATCGACACCGCCACCGGCTACAGCAACCAGCGTGGCGTGGGCAAGGCCCTTACCGAGTCCGGACTCGCCCGCGACGACGTGTTCGTGACGACGAAGTTGCCGCCGGACAACGCCGACCGCGTGCGCGAGACGATCGAGGAGAGCCTCGACCAGCTCGGCCTCGACCACCTGGACCTCTGGCTCGTGCACTGGCCGCCGAACGGCGAGGCCCGCCCGGACGTGTGGGAGCAGGTCGTCCAGGCGCAGGCCGACGGACTGACCCGAGCCGTGGGTGTGAGCAACTACTCGCTCGACCAGATCGACGAGCTCGTCACCGCGACCGGCACGACCCCGGCCGTGAACCAGATCAAGTGGAGCCCGGTCGAGTACGACAAGACGATCGCCGACGGGTTGGCCGAGCGCGGGGTCGTGCTCGAGGGCTACAGCCCCTTCAAGGCGAGCAACCTGCAGGACCCGACGCTGCTCGACATCGCGGGCGAGCACGACGCGGACAGCGCCCAGGTCATCGTCGCGTGGCACGTCGCGCACGGCTTCGTCGTCATCCCGAAGTCGTCGAACCCGGAGCGCATCCGGTCGAACGCTGCCGGTGCCCGCATCGAGCTCTCGGCGGACGAGGTCACGGCGATCGACGCGCTCGCACGCTGACGCGCTCGCACGCTGACGCGCTCGCCCGCCGACGCTCGCGCGCGCTGACAGGCGCGCTCGCGCTCGCCTGACCGCTCCGGCGCGTCAGGCGAGCAGCGACCGGATGTCGTCGGCGGTCAGGTCGTCGGCGAACAGGGCGTCGTCGTCGATCATCGTGGCGAACAGCTCGGCCTTGCGCGCGGCGAGTGCCAGGACCTTCTCCTCGATGGTGTCCTCGGCGATGAAGCGCTGCACGCTGACCGACCGGGTCTGCCCGATGCGGTGGGTGCGGTCGACGGCCTGCGACTCGGCGGCGGGGTTCCACCACGGGTCGAGCACGAACACGGTGTCGGCCTCGGTCAGGGTGAGCCCGAAGCCGCCGGCCTTCAGCGAGATGAGGAACGCGGGCGCGCTGCCCTGCCGGAAGCGCTCGATGACCTGTGGGCGTTTGCGCGTCGAGCCGTCGAGGTACTCGTAGCCGACGCCCCGTTCGTCGAGGGCATCGGACACCATCCGCAGGAACGACGTGAACTGGCTGAACACCAGGGCGCGTCGGCCCTCTGCCGCGAGCTGCTCGAGTTCGTCGAGCAGCAGGTCGAGCTTGGCGGACGGGATCGGCGTCGACGGCGACAGGGGCGAGTCCGACCCGCTCGAGACCAACGCCGGCGACAGCGCGAGCATCCGCAGCAGCGTCAGCGACCGGAACACGATCATCCGGTTCTTCGACAGGTCGTCGATCAGGTCGAGGACCTTCAGTCGCTCGCGGTTGAGCGTGCGCTCGTACAGCTCACGGTGCGCGGGGTCGAGCGTGACCCGGACGACCTGCTCCTGCTTCGGCGGCAGGTCGGCGGCGACGGCCTGCTTCGTCCGGCGGAGCATGAGCGGCCGGATCCGCCGCCGGAGCCTCGCGGTGAGCTGCTGGCGGGCTTCGCCCCGCAGGTCGGGCGAGGCGAGCGGCTTCACGTAGTCGTCACCGAACCGGGTCCATGTGGACAGCAGCCCGGGCGCGACGATGTGGAACAGCGCCCACAGGTCGGTCAGCCCGTTCTCGAGCGGGGTCCCGGTGATCGCGAACTTCACGGGTGCCTGCAGCTCGGACGCCACCCGGTGGGTCTGCGACTGCGGGTTCTTCACGAACTGCGCCTCGTCGAGCACGAGCGCCGACCACGGCAGGTCGGTCCACGCCGGCGAGTCGAGCCGGAGCAGCGCGTACGACGTGACGACGACGTCTGCCTGCGATGCCGTGCGGGCGACGAGACCGGGGTCCTTCAGCGACGTCGAGGTGACGGCCGCGACCCGCAGCGACGGCGTGAACTTCGCCGCCTCGGCCACCCAGTTGCCGACGACCGAGGTCGGTGCGACGACGAGGAACGGCGGCCCGTCGGGTTCGGCGGCACGACGGGCAGCGACCATCGCGAGCACCTGCAGGGTCTTGCCGAGGCCCATGTCGTCGGCGAGCACCCCGCCGATGCCGTGCGACGCCAGGAACGACAGCCAGGCGTACCCGGCGTGCTGGTACGGCCGCAGTTCGGCGTGCACGGTCTCCGGCACCGGGACGTCACCCGGGGGAGTCGCACCCATCAGCCCCGCAGTGATCGCCTGCCAGCGTTCGTCGTGCGAGGTCTCGTCGGCGAGCAGGTCGAACTCGGTCCACAGCCCGGCCTGCAGCGGCGTCACCTGGATCGGCTGGTCGGGCTCCCACTCGTCGAGGTCGCGGGCCTCGTCGATGAGTTCCTTGAGTCGGTCGAACGCGGGGTCGGCGAGCGACAGGTACGAGTTGTCGACGAGCTTGAGGCGTCGCTGCCGGCCGGCCAGCGCGGTGAGCAGGGGCGTGAACGGGATCTGCTTGCCGTTCACGCTCACGATGATGCCGAGGTCGAACCAGTCGTGCTTGTCCGACGGCATCGTCGTGACGCGGATGTGCGGCCGCCCGCTCAACCGCTCGTAGTCGAGGCGTTCGCCCTGCACGACGGTCCGGACGCCGAGCGCCGGCAACTCCGGCAGGAACTCGTTCGCGAACACCGCGACGTCGGCCCCGTCGATGGTGCCGTCCTGGAACCAGTCCAGTCCGCCACCGGGTCCGGCAGGGCGGACGGGAGGCTCGCCCGCGGTCGCGTCGTCGGCTCGCGCTGTCGACGTGGCGGGTTCCAGGGCCGCGGGTGCGTCGGCGTCGGCAGTCGCCGCATCGGTGCTGGCCGGGTCGTCGGTGCTCGCGGGGTCGTCGGTGCTGGCTGGATCGTCCGCGGCGCGGAGCCCGGACAGGTCGGGGAGTGGCCCGTGCAGCGACACCGGGTCCTTGCGGCCGTCGACGTGCCAGCGCCAGTGGAGGTGCACCCGGTCGTCGGTGCGGGGCGCCCGGGCGGGCTCGAACGTCGCCGTCAGCACGAGCTCGGGCGGGGTCCGCTCGGGCAGCTCGACCGACCCGTCGGAGCTGACGAGCCCGAGGGCACCGCGCAGCCGGGGCGACCAGTCGGCCAGGAACTCGTCGACCTCGGCCGTCGGCACCGTGATGCGGGTGCCCTCGAGGAGCATGCGCCGTTGGTCCTCGGGCACGGGCGCCGGGGTCGGTGCGAGCCCGACGGTGAACTCCGGGCTCTCGCGGAACACGTACACACCGTGGTCGCCGACCATCCGTGCGGCACCGGGGACCACCGGGCGGCCGTCGAGCACCGCGCTCGCGCCGATCACCACGGCGTCGTCGTGCCGGGCGACGTCGAGCAGCACCTGGGCCTGCTCGCCGAGGACCGCGCCGCCCTCGCGCTTGCCGGTGACGAAGGCGATGTCGAGCCCCGACGCCTGCCGGAGCAACGGCCACAGGAGCGGGCTGCGGAAGTCGTCGAGGTGGAGCCAGTCGCTCTCGCCGGGCAATCCCGCGAGCTGGCCGGCACGGTGCAGGGCCGCGAGCTGCATGAACCACCCGTGCTGCTCGGCGCCGAGGCCCAGGCGGTTCTGCGAGTAGGGGAGCGTGCCCCAGGTGAGCTGCCCGCGCACCCAGTTGCCGGCGTCGCTCCGGGTCACCGGTCGGACCCCGAGCCGGACCGTGCGGGACGGCGCCGGCAGGGCGCGGCCGGCGGCGCGGGCACGGGCCGCGAGGGCGGCGGGGACCGCGTCACGCAACTCGAACTGCAGACCCATCCGGGTGCCCTGCGGGGTGACCGCCTGCACGTCGTCACCGGCGAGGCGGGCGAGGTCGTGCCTCCAGTCCGAGGGCGGCGGAGCCGGCGCTTCCGGTCGCGGGCCGGCGTTGGCGGCCAGGGCACGCGCGTTGATGGTGAGCAGCGCGGCGGCGACGTGCTTGCAGTCGCCGCCGAGCGGGCAGCTGCACGTGCTGCGGACCGGGCGGATGAAGTCGCCGCGCGCCACGGTCATGTCGATGCGGCACTCGTAGGGGTCGTCGGCGGTGCCGGAGACGGTCGCCGTGACGGTGCCGTCGTCGGCGTTCCAGACGGCATCGTCGACCAGACCGGCGCGCACGACGTCGCGTGCGCGACCGAAGGTCTGCGGCCCGACGAAACGGATGACGTCGACGGCGTCGATCATCGGGGCTGCTGGCACGGGTCAATCGTGCCAGGTGCCACCGACGTCCGTTGCTACGGTGGAACCGCGCCGGAGCGGCGCACCACGACAGGGGGAACACCATGGGGACGAACCGACGGATCGGCATGCTGCTCGCGGGAGCGGCGCTCGTGACCACTGCGCTCGCGGGGTGCGCGTCCGGAGGGACGGACGGGTCCGGTGACGCGGGACCGACACCGACCGAGACCACCGCGGCGACGACGCCGGGGACCGCAGCCTGCGACCTCGTCACCGGCCGCGGCAGCGTGACACTCGAGGAGACCGCCGACGCGTACCGCATCGAGTGGTCGGGTGTCCCCGTCGACTCGGACGACAACCGCACCACCTACGAGGTGCAGCTCGGCAACGACGAGATGCAGGGCGGCGTCGACCTGTACATCGAGTACGACACCGTCACCGGCACCACGTACGGCGTCATGCCGCAGGGATCGAACGAGGTCGACCCGATCGACGGTGAACCCGAGACTTCGGGGGACACGATCGTCGGGACGTTCCCGAAGGACGACGCACTCACCCCGACCTGGTGGTCGCCGAAGTACACCGTCATCGACGACTCCGGCGCGACCTCGACCGTGTGCACCGACGACGGCCAGGTCATGGACTACGAGCCCCTGTCGTAGCGGACCCGAACGGCACACATCGGACAGGGCTACCGTCTGCGTGGACGGGCGACGACTGCTCGCCGCTCTCCACTCGATTGGACACGCTCATGCCGGACCGCTTGCGGTGGGTGCACGATTCTGCAGACCACTGGAACGTGTGGCTGGGCTCCGAGGTCGTCTGCGACGTCACCCGGACGGACCAGTTCACCGTCGGTTCGCCCGACAACTCGATCGCCGGGGCGCACTCGTCGCTCGAGAGCGCTGCGGCGCAGGTGCAGGGCTGGGTCCGCTGGAGCGGACGCTAGGCCGACCGCTTCTCCGTGTCCGTGGGCTCGGCTGCCGCCAGCTTGCTGTGCTTCCGCGAGTACCCGAAGTACACGCCCAAGCCGATCGCGAACCAGACCGCGAACCGCACCCACGTCTCCCACTGCAGGAACGTCACGAGCCACAGGGACGCGATGACGCCGATGATCGGGATGACCGGCATGAACGGCAGCCGGAACTGACGGTCGAGGTCGGGCTGGCGGTAGCGGAGCACGATGACCGCGGAGCAGACCACCACGAACGCGAGCAGGATCCCGATGTTCGTGAGTTCCGCGACGACTCCGATCGGCAGGACGCCCGCCAGGATCGCCGACGCGATGCCGAGGATCCACGTGACGCGGGTCGGGACGTGGCGCTTCGGGTCGGTCTTCGAGAACCACTTCGGCATCAGGCCGTCACGGCTCATCGAGAACCAGACGCGGCTGGCGCCGAGCATGAACGTGACGAGCACCGTGACGATGCCGACGATGGCGCCGATCGCGATCACGTTCGCGACACCACCCAGGCCGACCGACGCGAACGCCGACGAGAAGCCCGAGGCCGGGTCGATGTCGGTGTACTTCTGCATCCCCGTCAGCACCAGCGTCGCCAGCACGTACAGGACCATCGAGATGCCGAGGGACAGCAGGATCGCCTTCGGCATGTGCTTGCGGGCGTCGACGGACTCCTCGGCCGCGGTGGACATGGCGTCGTAGCCGAACACCGCGAAGAACACCGTCGCGGCGCCGGTCATCACGCCACCGAAGCCGAACGGGAAGTAGGGGGAGTAGTTCGCGCTGTTGATGTGGAACACGCCGAGCACGACGATGAGCACGACGAGCGCGACCTTGATGCCGACGGCGACGAACTCGAACCGGGCGGCGCTGCGGATGCCGCGGGTGAGCACGAACGCGGTGACGAGGCACAGGATGATCGCGAAGACGTCGATCACGTGGCCGTCGCCGGTGCCGGGGGCGCCGAGCATCCACGCGGGCAGGTCGATGCCGAACTGGCCCACCAGGAACCCGACGTAGCCGGAGATGCCGATCGCGACCACCGCCACGATCGCGGTGTACTCGAGCAGCAGGTCCCAGCCGATGAACCACCCGACGATCTCGCCGAGGACCGCGTAGCCGTACGTGTACGCGCTGCCGGCCTTCGGGATGAGGCCGGCGAACTCGGCGTACGACAACGCTGCGGCGGCACTCGCGACGCCGGCGACCAGGAAGCTGATGAGGACCGCTGGACCGGCGACGCCGTTCGCCACGGTGCCGGCGAGGGTGAAGATCCCCGCGCCGATGATGCCGCCGATGCCGATCGCGGTGAGCTGCCAGAGGCCGAGGTGCCGTTTCAGGCCACCCTCGGCTCCGGTGTCGTCATCGATCGTCTCGATGGGCTTCCGTCGGAAGAGCGTGCGTGTCGTCGTCGTCACCCGCCCATGGTGCACCTTGCGGCGGCTCGCGCGCGCGGGCGGGCGGGCGGCGGGCGGGCGGCGGGCCGAGACTCGGGCTGAGCGACAGTTCTCGCGCCGCCTGGCCCGTGGAGTGTCGCTCACCCCGAGACTCGGGGCCACCCGGCCGAGACTCGGGGCCGCCCGGCTCGCCAGCCCGACCGCAGCCGTGCGGCGTAGACAAGACCCATGCGCCATCCCACACGGATCGAACCCGGCCTCGGACAAGAATCGGTCTGGGACTACCCCCGCCCGCCCGCCGTCGAGCCCGTCACCGCCCGCGTCGTCGTCCGGTTCGGCGGCACCGTCGTGGCCGACACGACCGATGCCGTTCGGGTCCTCGAGACCTCGCACCCGCCGGTGTACTACCTGCCGATGGCCGACCTCGACCTCCGCCCCGCCCAGGGGTCGAGCATGTGCGAGTTCAAGGGCCGGGCGCGGTACTTCGACGTGGTCGGCGGGGACGGCACCGTCGCGAGCCGCGCCGCGTGGAACTACCCGACGCCGGAGCCGGGGTACGAGTCGCTCCGGGACCGCGTCGCGATCTACCCGTCGGCGATGGACTCGTGCGAGGTCGGCGGCGAGGTCGTGCAGTCGCAGGACGGCGACTTCTACGGCGGCTGGATCACGTCGGACGTCGTCGGACCGTTCAAGGGAGCGCCCGGCACGCTCGGCTGGTGACCCGCGTCAGCGGTTCGCGTAGGGCGACCAGAACGGCGGCGGGAACGCGCCGGCGGTCGCGATGACGAGCAGCTGCCAGACGATCATGGCCAGGCCGGCCGCGCCGATCACCATGCCGATCCACGCCCAGACCTGCACCGCCCGGCGACGGCGACCGGCGATGGCGATCGCCCGCCAGCCGCTCAGCACGCAGACGACGCCGAACGCCGCACCCAGCAGGACGTGCCGGACCGTGCCCTGCGCCGGCACGATGATGCCGAGGTAGAACGCGACCGGACCGAGCAGCACGGCGAACGTCGCGGGGGCTGCTGGCGGCTCGTGGTCCCGAGAGGGTGCTGCCATACGTCTGAATGTACCGAGCCGGTCGGGTTCCGTACACGTGCGAGCACCGTTGCCCGGGAGCAGGCACGATGGAGGCATGCGTTCCTTCCTCCGCGTCCTGCTCGGCCTGGCGCTCGTGTTCGCCGGCACGAGTCACCTCACCTTCGCGCGCAAGGAGTTCACGGCGCAGGTGCCGGAGTTCGTGCCGCTCTCCGAGGACACGACCGTGCTGGCCTCCGGTGTGGCCGAGATCACCCTCGGTTCGGCGCTCGTACTCGCGCCGAAGCCGGCCCGGCGCTTCGTCGGTTCCGTCGCTGCACTGTTCTTCACGGTGATCTTCCCGGGCAACCTGTCGCAGTGGGTCAACCGCCGCGACGCGTTCGGCCTGGACACCGACGAGAAGCGCGTCGCGCGCTTGTTCGGGCAGCCGCTGCTCATCGCCGCGGCCCTCTGGTCCACGCGCGGCCGGCGGTCCTGATGGACGCGCCCGCCCGGTCGTCCGGTCCGGCTGACGCCGGTTCGGCTCCCGGGTCCGGGCCGGAGTCGGTGCCCGGCTCGGGTCCGGAGTCGGTCCCGGGGGCGCGTCTCGATCCGCTCGGTTCGGCTCCGGCACGGTTCGGACGGGAGGCCCGTCACCCCCTGGCAGGGCGCCGCCGCGTCGCGGACATGGTCGCCTCCACCGCCCTGCTCGTGGTGCTGACGCTCGAAGCGTTGGCAGCGGGGTGGGGCATCAAGCTCATGTCGTTGGCGTTCGTGTCGTGCGCTGCTCCGGGGAACACGTGCAACGTGGGACTCGGTGACTCGGTCGTGACGGTCGGGCCGATCCTGATCGCGCTGGTGCTGGTCGCCTCGATCGTGGTGTGCATCCTGCGACTGGTGCGGCGTCGGCTGGCGTGGCCGGTCGTGCTCGTGGGGATGGCGGCGGTGGTGGCCGTATTCTTCGCGGCGCTGCTGCTCATCGAGAGTTCGGTGACGCACGGCATCTGAGCGGCGCTGCCGTTCCGAGGTTCCGAGTTGTCCCAAGGTTCTGAGTTGTCCCGAGGTTCCGAAATCTCGGGATGTCGGCGCCCCGTTCGTCGAGGTCTGGAACCTCGGCGATCAACGCGCGGCATGTCGTGGAACCTGGCCAAGCCGGTCGGGCTCGGACTGGAGGCCCGTCCGGCGTCGTTCTCGCGCTGGTCGAACGCCAGTACGCGATCCCCGCACCCGTCGACCGCACGGCGTCGGGATCGCCGAAGTCGGACGGCTCGCGGCCTCAAGGTCGTCCTCCACAGGAGGCTGCGGCGGCGAGGTTGTCCACAGATGCACACGATGGTCGTCAGTGAGCGGGTGGTGTTCGCGACGCTGGAGGCATGCCTGACACCGACACCCTCGACCGCCTGATCCGAACCCCTGTCCGTACCGACGACGACGTCGTCCAACTCGTCGCCGCCCTGGTCGACCGCCCGGTGCGCCGGCAGTGCTGGGTGGTGTTCCTCGACGAGCTCGGGATGTCGATCCCGTTCCTGCTGCCCATCGCGGACCTGCCCTACCAACCGGACGAGCACGTCAGTGATTTCGCGTCGTTGATCTCCGAGATCGTCGGGCAGCTCGGCGCGGTCGACGTCGTCCTCGCGTGGGAGCGGCCCGGTGTCGACCGCGTGCACCCGGTCGACTGGGAGTGGGTCGACGCGTGCGCCTGCGCCCTCGACGAGCACGCGATCCGGCTGCGCGCTCAGGTGATCGTCCACGAGGGCGGTGCCGCGATGATCGAGTTCGACGAGCACGACCAGGACCAGGAAGTCGCGTGACCGTCGATCCCGGCGGTCTCGTGACCGGTCAGCCCTGCGGGGCGGTGTCCGGCACGGTCTCGCCCGTCAGGCCCTCGACGACGGCCTTCGCAGCGGGCCAGGACTTCGCGTAGTGCTCGGGGTCCGAGTTGATCTGCACCGCGTGCGCCATCTGCGTCGGCGTCATCGTCTTCCAACCGGGGACCTTGACGAGCTTCGCGTAGAACATCGACGCCGCCGTGTACGGGTCCATCCGCTGCTCGTACGTGCCCCAGGCGCCGTTGTCGCGCTGCTGGAACAGGCCGCGGCTGTCCGGCCCCGCGGCGTCGCCGTGGTCCAGGTTCACCAGGCTCGACTCGCCGATCGCCGTCATGACCCCGACGGCCTGGGTGTGCGGACCGATGCCGACCGCCTTCGCTGCCTGGATCACCGACGCGGCGTTCACCAGGCGGTCCTGGCAGAAGCCCGCGATGGGGCCGGCGGGGACGACCATGCCGCCGACGGTCTTCGCGGCGACCTTCGGGCACGTGGGCGTGGCGTCGGCGGCGCTGGACTTCGCGATGCCGGCGATCGAGTTGACCGCGATCACGACGAGCACCACGACGCCGATCCCGACGACCACGATGCTGGCGCCGAACACCGACGCGAGCGTGATGCCGACACGGCGCATGGCGGGACCTCTCGACGGACGGGGTGGGGCAGGCGGAGCACGACGAGCGTACGGGCGCCGCCTGGGAACCGCACCCGCCCGATTGGGGGCCGCCGTGACGCACTGACGGTCCTGGTGCGCCGAACACGGGGTTCGTGCACCAGGACCGTCAGCCGCGACGTCAGCGTCGTCGCGGCGTCAGCGTCGTCCGATCGTCCAGATGACGGCGGTCGCGTCCATCAGACGTCGCGGTGGTCGTGCGGCGGGTGCTGCACCTTCGTCGGTTCGGTGACCAAACCGGTCGGAGCCTTCTCGGGCTGCTTGCGACCGTGCGTGAACCAGGTCAGGACCCACAGCAGCACACCTAGGGCCAGCAGTGCACCGGCGATCTGGTATTGCTGCGGGTCACGTCCGGACGAGAACGGCAGCACGAGCCACAGACACGTGATGATGCCGATGACGGGGATGATCACGCCGGCTCGGAAGTGCTTGTGGTCGACCTTGTCGCGGCGGAGCACGAGCACCGTCAGGTTCACGACGGCGAACACGGTGAGCAACAGGAGCGAGGTCGTGCCACCGAGGACGACCACGATCGGGGAGTCCGGGTCGAGCGAGACCCAACCGATGAGCAGCAGAGAGATCGCGGTGGTGAAGACGATCGCGTTCGACGGGGTGCGACGAGCGGGGGAGATGCGGGCCAGGAAGCCCGGCAGCACGCCCTGCTTGCTCATGCCGTACAGCAGTCGCGACGCCATCATCATGTTGATCAGGGCGGTGTTGGCCACGGCGAACATCGAGATGAACGGCAGCAGGTCGGCGATCGGGAAGTCCGGTGCGGCGGTCTGCACGACGGTCACGAGCGGGGTCTCGTTGCCGGCGAGCTCACCGATCGGCACGACGGCCACGGCGCAGATCGACACGAGCGTGTAGATCACGGCCGTGATGCCGAGGCCGGTGAGCATCACCTTCGGGAAGATGCGAGAGGGGTCCTTGGTCTCCTCGGCCATGTTCACCGAGTCCTCGAAGCCGACCATCGCGAAGAACGCCAGCGACGTCGCCGTGGAGATCGACATGAGCAGGGTCTTGTCCTCCGGGGTCTCGAACATCACCACCCGCGAGAAGTCCGCGTTGCCGCCCGCGATCGCCCAGAAGCCGATCAGGATCACCATGACGAGACCGGACAGCTCGACCAGCGTGAGAACCACGTTCGTCTTCACGCTCTCACTGACCCCGCGGAAGTTGATCGCCATCACCGCGAGCATGAAGCCCATGGCGATGAGCATCACGACGGCGTTCGGCAACTCGAGGCCGAACCCGACGCCGAGGTTGGCGGCGAACGCCCGCGACGCCGTCGACGCCGAAGTGATGCCGGAACACATCACGATGAAGGTCACGATGAAGGTGATGAAGTGGACGCCGAACGCCTTGTGCACGTAGAGCGCAGCGCCCGCGGTCTGCGGGTACTTCGTCACGAGTTCCAGGTACGAGAACGCCGTCAGCAAGGCGACCGCGAAGGCGATGAGGAAGGGGAGCCACGCTGCTCCTCCGACCTCTGCCGCGACCTGACCGGTGAGTGCGTAGACACCCGTTCCCAGGATGTCGCCGACGATGAACAGCAGCAGGAGCTTGGGACCGATGACCCTGCGGAGCTCGGGCTGCTCCTGCTGTGGTCGGTCCGTGTTGGTGGTGGTCATGCACACAACCTCTTCCGGGGGACATCACGCTGTCCGGTTTCACAGGAAGCTCCCCGGTGATCGCAACATGCCCGTGCCCTGGCGGATACGCTCCGGGCCATGGACCACGAGTCGAACACCACCGAAGAGCCCGTCGAGTTCGCCGACTTCAACGCGAAGCTGCTGGTGCTCGACGTCCTCTGCTACGACCTCGACGTGCTCGACCCCTACGACCCGGAGACGGCCGACGAGACGGACGAGGACCTCGACGTCGACGGCCAGGACGACCGGGCCCGTGAGTACTACGACGACCTGGAACTCCTGCCGTCGCACCTGTCGCTCGTCACGGAGATCACCGTCGACACCGACCTCGAGGTACTCCAGGACGTGCACCCCGGGTGGGAGGGCTCCGACGACCGCTTCGACCCGCAGAACTGGGACGACGTCCTCGACCTGCCGGCACTCCGCACCGTGTACGCGGCAGCGCCGCTGCCCGCCCACGTCGCCGAGGCCCTGGGCGCGAAGGGCGTCGAGGTCCGCTCAGCCTGAGCGAAGGAACCGGCACGGGGAACTAACCGGCACGAGGAACGAGCCGGCTCAGGGAACTAGAGCGAGCGGTCCAACGCTCGCAACTGCTCGGTGAACTGCTTCGCGCCGCCCTGCGCAGGATGCCGGACGGCGATCGCCTCGATGCCGGCCAGCGCGAGCGCACCCTGGGCCTTCCGACCCACGGCGACGACCCGGACCCGGTCGACGCCACCGAGTGCCTCGAGCAGCGCGAGTGCGACGGGTGCTCCCCACCGCACCTCGGCCGGACGGGGCGTGCGGTTCGTCAGCCTGTCCGGTGCAACGAACGGGTGGTGCGGGAAGATCGCCCACGCCACGGGGAGCGGCCCGGCCCAGTCCGACAGTGCCGCCTGCACCACGCGCGATGAGGCCTCCCACAGGGCTGTCGGGTCCGGCGGCACCAGGTAGTCGGCGCCGAACCGGTCCGTCCCGAGCTCGCGCATGCTCGTGAACGGGATGCCCGTGTTCGTCATGCCCCGCCACCCGGGTGCCTCGGCCACGAGCAGGGTGTCCGCCGCCGGCCCGAACTGCTCCAGGTACCGCTGCAGGTTCGATCGCCGCAGCCGCCCCTCGGCCGAACCGAGGTCGTACAGCGCCTCGGCGTCCGCCTCCACGGGCACGGCGTCGAGCGCGGCCCAGAAACTCGACGCGTCGAAGCGGCTCACGAGCGGCCGAGCACCCGGCGGTACACGTCCTCGAGCCCCGCAGCCGATCGTTCCCAGCTCAGCCGCTCCGCGTGCTCCCGCCCGGCCGAGGACAGTGCGGCCGCGTACCCGGAATCGGTCAGGATCCGCTCGATCTCGGCAGCCCACACCGACGGCTCACGGGACTCGAGCACGACACCCGTCTCACCGTCGACCACGGCCTCACGCAGCCCCCCGGCAGCCGCGGCCACGACCGGCACCCCGGACGCCGAGCCCTCCAGTGCCACGAGGCCGTACGTCTCGGAGTGCGACGGCACCAGCACGGCTGCCGCGCCACGGAACAGGAACGCCAGGTCGGCACGCGACTGCGGCCCGATGAAGGTGACGCGGTCGGCGATGCCACGCGCGGCGGCGAGCCGACGCAGTTCGTCCACGTAGTCACCCGCCTCGCTCGAAGCGTCTCCGGCGATGACCAAGGTGGGACGGGCCTCCTGGCTGATGCCCGCGATCGCCTCGATGGCCAGGTCGAGCCCCTTCAACGGCTGCACGCGAGCCGCTGCGACGACGTAGGGGGTGGCGGCCCGGCGCGCACCGGCGGCCGCCGGACGGAAGACCGACCCGTCGACCCCGGGCGGCACGATCCAGATGCGCGCGTCGGCACCGCCGAGCCGCGTCCGGACCGTCGAGGCCTCGGCCTCGGACACCACGACGACCGCGTCGGACGCACGCGCCAGCTGCTGCTCGCCCGTGATGCGCCCGGCGGACTCCGGCCGCTCACCCTCGGACAGCGGTGTCTCGGGGTCGGCCGCGATCGAGTGGAAGGACTGCACGTGGGGGATGCCACGCTCACGGGCGACCGGCAGGGCAGCGGCACCGGAGAACCAGTGGTGCGAGTGCAGGACGTCGAACGGCCCGAGCTGCTCGAGCTCGTGGCGGAACGGCTCGATGAACGCGTCGTGCTCGCCCTTCGGCACCGGCTCCGCCGGACCCGCCGACAGGAACCGCAGGCACACACCGGGCACGAGCGAGACCGAGTCCGGCTGCGTCGGCGCCGAACGCCGCGTGATGATGTCGACGTGGTGGCCACGATCGGCCAGCGCCTCGGCCTGGTGTCGGACGACGACGTTCATGCCGCCGACCTCGCCCGAGCCGGGTTCGTCTCCGGGGGAGGTGTGCAGCGACACCAGCCCGATGTGCAGGGGTTCGCTCGTCGTGCTCACCGGTCAACCCTAGCCGCGCGTGCCCCGCTGCGACGGGCGCGCAGGCGCCACGACGGCGGGCCGGCGGCCCGCCTCGTCCACCGGGTCGGACGGGAGGCCCGGATCACCTCCCAAGATCTGCACGCGCTGGTCGCCGTGACGCTCCCAGAACGCCGCCGTCCAGGCACACAGGGCACCGTCGAGCAGGTCCTCGCGGTGTTTGTGCGTCGGACCGTGCAGCACTGACGGGTCGGCGAGGCCGGCAGTCAGCGGATGCGAGTTGAGCTGCAACGGCGGGTCGAGCGGGGTCTCGCGCAGGCGCCGGACGAGCTCGTCGAAGGCCTCGGCCCGGCGCGCCCGGGCTTCGGCGGCCGGCACCCTGAGGTCCAGGCGCTTGTAGCGGGGGCGCTCGACGTCGTACCCGAGTTCCTCCACCCCGACGAGGGTCGTGTACGGGTAGCACTCGAACATCGCCGGCCCGGTCCTGGCGCGCATCGACGCCGTGTCGGACACGTACTCGACGCCGAGCACGGTGAGCCGGTCCAGCAGGTGGGCGCCGGCGCTCGCCGCAGAGGCCTGGTTCGTCGGGTTCGCCGCCACCTTCCACCGGCCGTAGCGCTGCCCGACCTGCCGTTCGGATTCGCGGATGCCGGTCGGGTTCGTCACGACGAGCGAGGCGTCGACGGCGATGAGCGACTGTGGCCCGAGGTGCGCCGCGATCCAGGTCGTGACGTCGTCGACCCCGCGGGCCCATCCGGCGTGGGTGATCGTGCCGTCGGCCTCCATCGCGACCAGTCCGGTCTCGTTCGGGGCGCGGCTCGCGGTGCCGAGCCCCCACGCCAGGTCCACTCCGAGGTACGCGCTCACCCGTCCATCGTGCACCGAGTACCTTCCGCTGCATGGCGAGCGAAGCGACGACGGTGCGGGTGCCCGGTCCCGACGGGGACCGCGAGGTCCGGATCAGCAGCCCGTCCCGCGTGCTCTGGCCGGACGCCGGGATCACCAAGGCCGACCTCGCCGAGTACCTGGTGACGGTGGGCGGCGCCTTCGTCCGCGCGAACGGCGACCGCCCCATCTCGCTGCAGCGGTTCCCCGGCGGCGTCGACGGCGAGCAGTTCTTCTCGAAGAACCCGCCCAAGGGTGCGCCCGACTACGTGCGGTCGGTCACGGTGACGTACCCGAGCGGCCGGAAGCACCCGCAGCTCGTGATCGACGAGCCGGCCGTCGCGGTGTGGGCCGCGCAGATGAACACCGTCGTCTTCCACCCGTGGGCCTCGCGCGCCGAGGACAGCGACCACCCGGACCAGCTCCGCATCGACCTCGACCCGCAGCCCGGCACGGACTTCTCGGACACGGTGCCCGTGGCGCAGGAACTCCGGAAGGTCCTGGACGAAGCGGGTCTGACGGCGTGGATCAAGACGAGCGGCAACCGCGGTCTGCACGTGTTCGCCCCGATCGCCCCCGAGCACGAGTTTCTCGACGTCCGGCACGCCGTGATCGCGGCCGCCCGAGAACTCGAACGGCGGATGCCCGACCGGGTCACGACGGCGTGGTGGAAGGAGGAGCGAGGGCAGCGGGTCTTCGTCGACTTCAACCAGGCGAACCGTGACCGGACGATGGCCGGTGCCTACAGCCCACGGGCCCTGGCGCACGCCTCGGTGTCGACGCCGATCACGTGGGACGAGCTACCGACTGCGGACCCGACGACGTTCACGATCCGGACCGTCCCCGAGCGCCTGGCGACGATCGGCGACCCGTGGCAGGCGATGCACGACGAGCCGGCGAGCATCGCGCCGCTGCTGGCGTGGTGGGATCGCGACCTGGAGAACGGCGAGGGTGAACTGCCGTTCCCGCCGGACTTCCCGAAGATGCCCGGCGAGCCGCCGCGTGTGCAACCGTCCCGAGCCAAGAAACCCTGAGTCGGGTCAGCGGGGACCGTCAGACGGAGGGCAGGGTGTCCGTCGAGCGGTCGGGGTCGTCGACGCGCGACGTCTGCATCGGCAGCCCGACGCTCGCGGTGTGCAGGCGGGTCAGGCGCGACCAGGTGGCGCGGTGCGCGTCGCTGATGCCGTCGACGATCACGAGCCCAGGCCGATCGTGACGAGTGCGAGCGCGGTGGCGGTCACGCCGGCGATGGCGCTGATGACCGCACTGAGCTGCAGGGTGCGCTGGCGGCGTGCCTCGCGTACCTCGGTGAAGGGGTTCCGCTGCGAGTGGCGGACAAGCGTGCTGGTGCTCATGTCGATCCGCTTTCGGTCCTGGGGCTCCCGGGATGGGTGCCTCGTGGTGCTGATCACCATCGTGGCAGCGTTTCGCTAGTTCGGCTAACTACTTTCCTGCGATCACCGGGAAGACGACGAAAAACGGACAACCACGCGTCAGGAAAGGACATCCCGCAGGTCGTACGCCGACGGCACCTCGAGCTGGTCGAACCCGCACGACTCCGCGTCGCGGTCCGGACGCCACCGTTCGAACTGCACCGTGTGCCGGAACCGGTCGCCCTCCATCTGGTCGTACCGGACCTCGAGCACGACCTCCGGCGCCAGCCGGACGAACGACGTGTCGCGACCCGACGAGAACCGCGAGCGTTCCCCGTCACCGGTGACGGGCCTCCCGTCCGCATCGCGGAGCACGACGGGCTCGAGCTCGTCGACCAGGGCGAGCCGGCGCTTGTCGGAGAAGGCGGAGACGCCGCCGACCTGGCGGAGCTCGCCGTCGTCGCCGTACAGCCCGACGAGCAGCGACCCGACGCCCGAGCCGCTCTTGTGCACGCGGTACCCGATCGCGACGACGTCGGCAGTGCGGTGGTGCTTGATCTTGAGCATCGTCCGTTTGCCGGGTTCGTACGGCTTGGCCCGGCGCTTGGCGACGACGCCGTCGAGTCCGGCGCCCTCGAAGGTGGTGAGCCACTCGCGGGCCTGGTCGACGTCGAGCGTGGTGCGCGTGACGAACAGCGGTTCGGACATACCGCTCGCGAGTTGTTCCAGCCGGTCACGTCGTTCGTCGAACGGCAGGTCGACCAGCTCGTCGCCGTCCGCCGCGAGCAGGTCGAACGCGACGAACTGCGCGGGCGTCTCAGCGCTGAGCTTCGCGATCCGCGAGGCAGCCGGGTGGATGCGCTGGGACAGCGCCTCCCAGTCGAGGCGCTCGGCTCCGGGTTCGCCGGAGCGCAGGATCACCTCGCCGTCGAGCACCACCGGGTGGTCGCGGCCACCGAACTGCGCGCGGAAGGCCTCGACGAGTTCGGGGAAGTAGCGCGTGAGCGGCTTCGCCCCGCGGCTGCCGATCTCGACGTCGTCGCCGTCGATCGTCACGATGCCGCGGAAGCCGTCCCACTTCGGTTCGTACCGCAGGCCACCGGTCACGCTGTCGGGTTCCGGGACGTCGGCGACGGCCTTGGCCAGCATCGGTGCGATCTCCATGCGTCGTGTCTACTCGGGCGGTCCCTCGCTTCGTGAGCAGGAAGGGTCGGGTCCGGCGCGACGACCCGACACCTTCTGCTCACGAAGTGCGGCCGGGAGGCCCGGAGAGCGCTGGGCAGGTCGGCTCGCGTCAGTAGTGTGGTGCGGGTGACGACCGTGCCCCCGTCGGCAGCGCCGGCTCCGGAACCGATCAGCCCCGTGCAGGCCGCCGCGCTCCGCGACGGCGTCCTGCCGCCCGTCGAGCAGGTCCGGCCGGGGATCTGGACCTTCGCGGTGCCGTTCGGGTTCGGGGTGCCCGACGCGACCCTGGTCTACGTGGTGGAGGGGTCGGACGGGTCCCTCGCGCTGATCGACCCGGGGTGGTCGGCCGACGGCGGGCTGGACGAGGTCCGCGCCGCACTGTCGGCGATCGGCCGGTCGCTCGACGACGTGTCCCTCGTCGCCGTGACGCACCTGCACGCCGACCACCTCGGAGCCGCCGCCGCGGTCCGTCGAGCGACCGGTGCGCGGGTCGCGATGCACGGGCTCGAGGTCGCCGCCCTGGACCGTGAGCGCACCGACACGGTGCAGAACGACGCCGACATCGCCACGTGGGGCCTGCCGCAGCACCTGCACGACGGCGTGGTCGCGGCCTGGGGGAGCGGGCGACGGATCGGGCTCGGGCGGAGCGAGGCGCCGTACGCCGACCTGCTGCTGGCCGACGGCGACGTGCTGCCGATCCCCGGTCGCACCATCCGGACGCTCTGGACGCCCGGGCACACCGCCGGGCACGTGTGCTTCGTCGACGAGGCGGACGGGCTGCTCTTCACCGGTGACCACGTGCTGCCACGGATCAACTCCGGGATCGGTCTCGGCGGTCGGACCACCACGAACCCGCTCGGCGACTACCTGGCGTCGCTCGGCCGACTCGACGTGTACGCCGGGCTCGAGGTCTGCCCGGGCCACGAGTACCGGTTCGCCGACGTCGTCATCCGCGCGCAGACCTTGGCCCGGCACCGCGAAGAGCGCTCACGGCACGTCACCGAAGCGCTCGACGTGCTCGACCGGCCGACGCTGTTCGAGGTCGCCGCACGCGTGCCGTTCAGCGGCGGGATCGAGTCGATGACCGGGTTCCTGCTCGCGAGCGCGCTGACGCAGACGGCGTTCCACGCCGAGCTGCTCGGCCGGTCCGGCGAGGTCCGTCCCGCCTGACCGCTCGCGTCCTGACGTCAGCCGAGCGTGGTGGCCAGGCGCTCGATCGTCGTCTTCGCGTCGGCGAGCTCGGCGGACGCGTGCTCGGCGAGCGGGGCGAGGTCGGGCAGCCGGTCGGCCAGGGTCGCACTGACCGTGATCGGGTAGAGCTTCATGCCGAGCGCCGTGCCGAGGATGAGGTGCAGGACCGGCGAGCCGTGGTCCCAGTCCTCGGTCGGGGTGCCAGCGTCGTACGTCGCACCGCGGCTGACCACGGTCACGACCGGACGGCCGGCCAGGGGCTGCACGTCGCCCGCCAGGACCCCGGGGATGTGGATGCGGTCGATCCAGGCCTTGAGCGTCGACGGCACCGTGTAGTTGTACAGCGGGGACCCGACGACCACGACGTCGGCGGCGAGGAGTTCGTCGATGACCTCCTGGCGCAGTGCCTCGGCCTCGGGAGCGACGGACTCGTCCGCAGTGCGGTCCGCTGCCGCCCAGTGCAGCGCCGAGGTCTCGAGGTGCGGGAGCTGGTCGACGTGCAGGTCGCGGCGGACCACCGTGTACTCCGGTCCGCGTGCGCGCCAGGCATCGGCGAACGCGGCGGTCAGCGCGCGCGAACGGGAGTGGGAGAGGTCGGCCGAGGAGTCGATGTGCAGCAGCGTGGGCATGGGGCCCACGCTACCGACGGTGGGACGGAAACGGCCCCGCCGCCCCGGGGAGGGGACAGGCGGGGCCGAGCCGGGCCTCCCGTCCGTCACGCGGGCACGCGACGGACGGGAGACGACGGGGACCGTCAGCGCTGGTCGTACATCAGCGCTGGTCGTCCGTCAGCGCTGTGCGCGGCGACGGCGCAGGGTGCGGGCACCGATCAGGCCGGCACCGGCGACGAGCAGGCCGAGGGCCCAGGGCAGGGCGCCGGTGGCGTCCGAACCCGTGTAGGCGAGCTGGCCGCCACGGTTCGTCGGGGTGACCGGTGCGGCCGCGGGGACCGGGGTGACCGGAGTGGCCACACCGGGGACGGTCGGGACGGCGGTCGGCTGGACGTCCACCGCGAACGAGGTGGTGAAGTCACCGGCCGAGACGGACAGGTTGTGGATCGACGCGTGCGGGAACGTGACGTTCACGAAACCGAAGAAGTCCAGGTCGGGGTCCGGCGCGATGACGTCGCTGGCGACGTCGGAGGTGACGGTCGGGACGATCGAGTCCTGGTTGTCGTCGGTGACCTCGTTGCCGAACCGGTCGACCAGGCCGCCGGCGACGACGAGCGTGCCACCCTGCTTGATGGTCGGTCGGCCGCCCTGGATCTCGTTGCCGGTGTAGCCACCCTCGCCGTCGCCCGTGATGGTCTCGGTGTACACCGTGCCCTCCGGGTCGATGATCCAGCTGGTCCGGGTGCTCGTGTCCTCGTCGTTGAAGTCGAACGCACCGGCACGGTCGGTCGTGAAGACGATGATGCCGAGCGGCGCAGCGGCCTCGACGGTCAGGTCGACGTACTGCGTGACGGTCTCGGTGCCGCTCGTCGCGGTGACCGCGAAGGTCCAGTCAGACGCATCCGTCGAGACACCGCTGAGCTCACCGGTGGAGGCGTCGAACGTGATGCCGTCCGGGAGCTGGTCGTCGGGCGTGCCGGCCTCGTCGTCGTCCGAGTACAGCTCCTCGTCGAACTCCGAGAACCAGGCGAGCTTGTACGTCGGCTCCGGGAAGCCCTGCGCGCGGAACGTGTGCGAGAACGCATCGCCGGCGGCGGTGCTCAGCTCGAGCGGGTGGTCGGCGTCGGCGCCGGCCTTCGTCGGCTTGCCGTCCTCACCGAGGAAGGCGGGGGTCTGGCTGACGGGCGCCGTCGCGTCGGAGGTCACCGAGGTGGTGTCCGTGGCGCCGGGCAGCGTGCCGGTCACCGTGACGGTGATCGTCTTGCGCACGTCGGTGGGGTCGATGCGGTAGGTCGCCGTCTTCGACAGGACGTTGCGGTCCTGGTCAGCCCAGACGTACTTGTACGAGGAGTCCTCGTCGAAGCCGGTGACGACGGCGCTCAGGAGCGTGCCGACCTTGGCTGCACCGTCGATGGTGACGGTCGCGTCGGCGGCCTTCGTGGTGACGTCCGGGGTCGGCGTCGCGGTCGGAGCCGGGGTCTCCGTGTCCTCGTCCGCGGGGACCGACGGCTCGTCGGTCGGTGCGGGCGTCTCCGTCGCGACGGGGGCCGTGGTCTCGTTCGAGGTGACGGGCTGCGTCGAGTCGGTCGGCTCGACGGCGCTGGCGGCAGTCGCCGACATGATGCCGAGGCCGGTGGTCAGACCGACGAGTGCGACGGTGGTGCCGACGGCGCAAGCGCGACGAACGGCGGAGGTGCTGCGGTGCACGGGTTCCCCCCATGTTCAGGTCCGGCTGGGTGGCCGGATCGTAAGAATCTGCCGAGAGTTTCGGCCTGTTCGGATCGTAGCGGGGCTGCGTGGCCGTTCAGGCGTCGGTGACCGGAATGTGACCATGGTTGGGGGGTCCGTGCGGGAACCCGCGTCGGACGGGAGGCCCGTGGCGGATCCGCCACGGGCCTCCCGTCCGTCATCCGGCGCGGTCCACCGCGTCAAGCGCGTCGGCGACGCAGGCGGTGGACGAGCAGGCCGCCGCCGGCGGCCAGCAGGCCGAGCGCCCAGGCGAGCGGGCCGGACGTCTCCGCTCCCGTGAACGCGAGGGTGCCGGTACCGGCGGTCGGGGTACTGGTGCCGGCCGCGGGCTGCACGTCCACGTCGAACGAGGTAGAGACGTCACCGAGTGCGACCGTGATCGTGTGCGGCGACGCGTGCGGGAACGCGACGCGGGGCTCCCACGGGCCGTGGGGGAGCGAGACCTCGTCGCTCGACACCGTGCTCGTGACGACGGGCTGCGCGCCGTCCGACTCCTGCGTGCTGTTCCCGAACGCGTCGAGCGCCGTCACGCGGATGGCCATCGTCGCCCCCTGGGCTACCGGGACCGCGTCGAACGGGATCGACTCCCCGCTCTCCGCGAAGATCTCGCGCAGCCCCTGGCCGTCGCGGAGCCAGCCCCTGGGAGACCCGATCGTCCCGACGAGCAGGCTGAGTTCCTCGGTGGCGGCCGGACGGATGGACAGGTGGACGTACTGCGTGGCCGCCCGGGAGCCGTTCATCGCCATGACCTGGAAGTCGTACTCACCGGCCACCGTCGGGGCGCCGCTCAGGACCCCGCTCGTGTCACCGACGGAGAGCCCGAGCGGCGCGATCGGGGCTTCGTTGCCCGGGACGGGGAACGCGGTCGCGCCGGTCAGCAGCACGTAGTGGAGCTCGCTCGAGGACCCGGTGGCGGTGAAGGTACGTTCGACCTGCTCGCCCGCGATCGTCTCGATGCGGATCGGGGACTCCGGCGTCGACTGCTCGTCGAACGTGATGGTGTCCGGAGCCGCGGGTTCGCCGGTGCCCTCGACCCCGACCACCACGTCGAACGCCGTGGAGACGCCGCCCTCCGAGACCGTCACGGTCCGGGTACCGATCCCGCCGAAGGTCACGGTCGTCGAGGAGTCTCCGTCGTTCCACGTCGCCACGTCGGAGTCGTCCGTGCTGGTGACCGTCGACCGCGGGTAGTCGTCGTCACCGCCGGGGGTGGTCCGGTTGCCGTAGGCGTCGACGGCGAGCCCGGCGAGGGTGAGCGGGGTGTCCTCGGCGACGGGGATGTCCGGCACGATGCGGACTCGGCCCTGCCCGGCAGCCTGCTCCCAGATCGTGCCGTCGGCGTCGACCTGCCAGAGTCCGTCGTGGTCGGGAGTGGCGACCCCGAACGTCACGCCCACGGGGGCACCCGGGGAGACGGTGAGCTCCACGTACTCGGTGATCTGGGTCGAGCCGCTCAACGCGACGACCTCGAAGTCGAACGTGCCGGCCTCTGTCGGGGTGCCGCTCAGGACACCGGTCTCCACGTTGACGCTGTACGCCGCTGACGGGGCGTCCTGGATGGCGTAGCCCACGGTGCCGTTGCCGCCGGTGGTCTCGAAGGTGTGCGAGAACGGGGTGCCGGCTGTCGCGGTGAGGGCGAGCGGGGAGTCCGCGGTCGACGGCTCCGTGAACGCGAGGTCGCTGCCGTCGTCGGCGGCGGGCGCAGCGGGCAGTGGGGTCTCCGACTCGTCGGCGGGAGCCGGCGTCGGATCGGGAGTCATGCCTCCTGGCTGCTCCTCGGGGGTGTCGGTCGGGACGGGCGTCTCGGGCGAGGCGGACGCGGCGGGTGTCGCGGCGCTCGTCGCCGCCGGTGTCGCGGCGCTCGTCGCCGCCGGTGTCGCGGTGCTGGTCGCGGTCGGTCCCTCGGCGGCGACGGCGGTCGTGGCGCCGATGCCGAGGGCCGACGAGGCGGCGACGATGGCGACGGCGGCGCCGATCGCGGCGACGCGACGCGTGGTGGACGTGCAGGGCTGACTCATGGGATCCCCCTCGGATACCGGACGGGGCACCGAGAAGTGCCCTCACCAAGGAGATGTCGTCGATCCCGCGATCCTGACGGCCCGTCAGGTCTCGGTTCGGTCTCGGTGCAGTCAGCCGGATCGGGGACGCGGCCGTCAGTCGCCGACGGCCGCCGCGGCGCGTTCGAGTGCTGCGCGCAGCGCACGGACCGCGGGCGAGGACGCCCCGGCGGCGCGCACGACGGTGAAGATCGTCCGGCGGGGCTGCTCGGGCAGTTCGAGCAGCCGGCAGGTCGTCGTGCGTCCGGTCCACATCAGGTCCGGCATCAGGCTGACGGCGTTGCCGGACTCGACCAGTCGGATCTGGGTCTGCAGGTCGGCGGTCTCGTAGCGGACGTCCGGCTCGAAGCCCCAGCGTCGGCACACCTGCTCGGCGAAGTGCCGCGAGGCCGTCCCGCGCGGTTCCATCACCCACGGCAGGGCCTCGGCGTCCTCGAGGCTCGAGACCGGCAGCAGCGCCGTGTCGAGCGGCGGCAGCGCCAGCCGGACCGCATCGGTGGTCAGGTCCGAGCGGTCGAGCCCGGACAGGTGCGGGGCGGCGTGCGCCGGGTACTGCTCGGCGATGACCATGTCGAAGTCCCGCGCCCACGTCTCGTTCAGGGCGGTCTCCGGCTCGCGCTGGACCATCTCCACCCGGACGTCGGGGTGCTCGGTGGCCATCTCGTGCAGGGCGTTGGGCATCAGCGCGAGGGCGGCGGACTGGAACACGGCGACGCGCACCCGGCCCTGAACCGACGGCAGGGTGTCCTCGACCTGCGCCTGGGCCTGCTCGAGCACGTCCTGCACGTGGCCAGCGGCGGCGACGAGCACCTCGGCCTGGGGGGTGAGCTGCAACCGTCGTCCGGCTTTTCGGAGGAGCTGCACGCCGGCCTCGCGTTCCAGGGCGCTGAGCTGCTGCGAGACCGCCGACGGCGTGAAGTTCATGGCCTCGGCGACGGCGGCGATCGTGCCGCGGATCGACAGCTCGCGGAGCAAGACCAGGCGGCGGACGTCGAGCATGGTCTGACGGTAGCGGGGTCGCGGCGGATTCGGTAGTGCAACTGAACGGTACCCATCAGGAACGGTCGCTTCCGCTACCGTATCCCGGGCCTCCACACTGATCCCATGACGACCCTGCAGGAGCACCCCGCCACCGACCACGACGCGCTGGCGGACCAGTCCGTCGCACTCGTCCGACAGTGGCTGGCCGAGGCCGAGTCGTTCCCGGTGGACGGCTCCGCCAAGCAGCTCGCCGGGGTGCTCGCCGACCCCGCCGGTCTGGACTTCGCGGTCGGCTTCGTGGACGGCGTCGTCCGCCCGGAAGACCTGGCCGTCGCCGCGCGCAAGCTCCGGCAGATCGCGCCCGGCGCCCCCGGGTTCCTGCCCGCCGCGATGCGAGGACTCGTGCGCCTCGGTGGCGGCATGGCACCGGTGCTGCCCGGTGTCGTCGTGCCCATCGCCCGCCGGGTGCTGCGCGGCATGGTCGGCCACCTCATCGTCGACGCGACCGACTCGAAGCTCGGCCCGGCGATCGCGAAGATCAAGCGGGACGGCGTCCGCCTCAACGTGAACCTGCTCGGCGAGGCCGTGCTGGGCGAGCGCGAGGCCGCACGCCGGCTGGAGGGCACGCACAAGCTCCTGGCGCGCGACGACGTCGACTACGTGTCGATCAAGGTCTCGTCGACCGTGCACCCGCACTCGCCGTGGGCGTTCGACCACGCCGTCGACGACATCGTCGAGCAGCTCCGCCCGTTGTTCGAGCGCGCCGCGGCCTCGACCCCGGCGAAGTTCATCAACCTCGACATGGAGGAGTACAAGGACCTCGACCTGACGATCGCGGTCTTCACGAAGCTCCTCGACGAGCCTGCGTTCCTCGGGCTCGAAGCCGGCATCGTCCTGCAGGCGTACCTGCCCGACGCCCTCGCCGCGATGGAGCAGTTGCAGGAGTGGTCCGCCGCTCGCCGGGCCCGTGGTGGTGCCGGCATCAAGGTCCGCCTGGTCAAGGGCGCGAACCTGCCGATGGAGCAGGTCGAGGCCTCGGTGCACGGCTGGCCGCTCGCCACCTGGCACACCAAGCAGGACTCCGACACCAACTACAAGCGCGTGCTCGACTGGGCGCTCACCCCGTCGCGCGTCGAGAACGTCCGCGTCGGTGTCGCCGGGCACAACCTGTTCGACGTCGCGCACGCCTGGCTGCTCGCCGGCGAACGGGGCGTTCGGGACGGCATCGAGTTCGAGATGCTGCTCGGCATGGCGCAGGGCCAGGCCGAAGCCGTCCGCCGCACCGTCGGTTCGTTGCTCCTGTACACGCCGGTCGTGCACCCCGGCGAGTTCGACGTCGCGATCGCCTACCTGATCCGTCGCCTCGAGGAAGGCGCCTCGCAGGACAACTTCATGTCGGCGGTCTTCTCGCTGGTGTCCTCACCGCCGCTGTTCGCCCGCGAAGAAGAGCGGTTCCGCGCCTCACTCGTGCCGCTCGCCACGCCCGAGGGCCTCGCCGCTCCCGCGTCCCACCGCGTCGCCGACCGCTACGCGGCCGTCGGACGCCCAGGGCCCGGCCGGTTCGAGAACACGCCGGACAGCGACCCGTCGGTCGCGTCGGTGCGCCAGTGGGGGTCCGCGATCACGGACCGGATCGCGTCGTCGACGCTCGGCGTCCGCGCCGTCCAGGAGGCCCGGGTCGACTCCGCCGCGTCACTCGACTCGGCGCTCGCTCGCGTCCAGGCCGCCGGTGCGGTCTGGGGGACCTGGTCCGGTGCCGCTCGTGGCGCGGTGCTGCACGCCGTCGGCGACGCACTCGAGGCGAACCGCGCAGCACTCATCGAGGTCATGGCCGCGGAGACCGGCAAGACCATCGACCAGGCCGACCCCGAGGTGTCCGAAGCGATCGACTTCGCGCACTTCTACGGCTCGCTCGCGTCCCACCTCGACGACCTCGACGGTGCGACCTTCACCCCGGCCACACTGACGCTCGTCGCACCGCCGTGGAACTTCCCGGTCGCGATCCCCGCCGGCTCGACCCTGGCCGCACTCGCTGCCGGGTCCGCCGTCGTCCTCAAGCCGGCGCCGCCCGCCGAGCGCTCCGGAGCCGTCCTCGCCTCGATCATCGAGACCGCGCTCGACGCCCACGGCGCCCCGGCCGACGTGCTCGCGTTCCTGCAGGTGTCCGAGAACGAGCTCGGCCAGCAGCTCATCGCCTCGCCGATGGTCGACCAGGTGATCCTCACCGGTGCCTACGAGACCGCCGAGCTGTTCCGCTCGTTCCGCTCTGACCTGCCGCTGCTCGCCGAGACCTCGGGCAAGAACGCCGTGATCGTCACCCCGTCGTCGGACCTCGACCTCGCGGTGAAGGACGTCGTCGCCTCGGCCTTCGGGCACGCCGGCCAGAAGTGCTCGGCCGCGTCGCTCGTGGTGATGGTCGGCTCGGTCGCGAAGTCGAAGCGCTTCCGCAACCAGCTCCTCGACGCCGTGTCCTCGCTCACCGTCGGCTACCCGACCGACGCCGCGACGCAGATGGGCCCGATCATCGAGCCGGCCTCGGGCAAGCTGCTCGCCGGCCTGACGACGCTCGGTGCGGGGGAGACCTGGGCCGTCGAGCCTGCGCGACTGGACGACTCGGGGAAGCTCTGGAGCCCGGGTGTCCGACAGGGCGTCCGCCGCGGCTCGGAGTTCCACCGCACCGAGTACTTCGGCCCGATCCTCGGCATGATGACCGCGGACTCGCTCGACGAGGCGATCGACATCGTCAACGAGGTCGACTACGGCCTGACCTCGGGTCTGCACTCGCTCGACCCGGCCGAGATCGGCACCTGGCTCGGGCGGATCCAGGCGGGCAACCTCTACGTCAACCGCGGCATCACGGGCGCCATCGTCCGTCGGCAGCCGTTCGGTGGCTGGAAGAAGTCTGCCGTCGGCGCGGGCACGAAGGCCGGTGGGCTGAACTACCTGCTCGGGCTCGGGTCGTGGGCGCCTGCTCTGTCGACTGCTGCGTCCGTTCCTTCCGCTCCGGTCAGCGCCTTCGTCCGGGCGACCGGGGTCACCTCGCCGGTGCTCGACCGGTCGCTGGCGTCGGACGAGCAGGCCTGGTCGACGCTGTTCGGCACCGCGACCGACGTCTCGGCTCTCAGCGCCGAGCGGAACATCGCGCGGTACCTGCCGTTCCCGTCGGTGCAGGTGCGGCTCGCTGCGGTTGCCGACTCCGACGCTGACGCCTCGGTGGTCGAGCTCGTGCGCGTCGTCGCTGCTGCACTCCGAGCCGGCACGTCGATCGAGGTGTCGACGGTCGGGGCGCTGCCGTCGTCCGTCGCCTCGGCCATCCGGGCGCTGCCGGTCGTGCGCTCCCTGTCGCACTCGGTCTCCGACGAAGCCTTCGCGTCGTCGATCGCCGCGGGGCCGTCGACCCGTGTCCGGCTCATCGGTGGTGACACCTCGGCGCTGTACTCGGCGATCGGCGGGCGTCCCGACGTCGCGGTGTACGGCGGCCCGGTGACCGAAGCCGGTCGGCTCGAGATCCTGCCGTTCGTCCGTGAGCAGGCGGTCTCGATCACGGCGCACCGTTTCGGCACGCCGAACCACCTGACCGACGAACTCATCTGACCGGACCGCGGCGCTGGCGTTCGGGTCCAGCGCCGCTGTCCGGTCGCCGCACGCTGTCGGGCTGCACCGAGGCGGCAGGGGTTGCCTCGGGTGCGCGTCGCAACCACGGCGCCCACCCGACGGCCCTGCGTCGGGTCGAACCCGGAGGAGCTCCACCATGACCGAACCGTTCGCACGCCCGACCGCCCTCGCCCACGTCCGCGTCACCGTGACCGACATCCACCGCAGCAAGGCGTTCTACCAGCAGCTGCTCGGCACCGATCCGGCCATCGACTTCAGCGACCAGGTCGACGAGCCCGGCGTGCGCGAGGACCGCGAGCGCTTCTACGGCGGATCCGTCTTCCAGCTCGGCGATCAGGTCTTCGGCCTGCGCCCGGTCGCTCCGGCGGGGCAGACGTTCAACCCGGACACGGTGGGACTCGACCACGTGAGCTTCGTCGTGGGGTCGGTCGACGAGCTGCACCAGGCGGCTGCACGTCTCGATGCCGCGGGGGTCGAGCACGGCGAGGTGACCGACCTCGGGGACGCCGGCATGGTGATCCTGTCCGTGCAGGATCCGGACGACATCAACCTCGAGCTCGCAGCCCTCAAGTCCTGAGCAGTCCTCGGGCCGCGGGCTAGCATGGGGTGACGAGAGGGGACGTCATGCGCTTCGCACACGCCATCGGCCGGGGGATCGGCTTCGTCTTGTCGACCATCGCGAAGGTGCTCGGAACCCTGAACGGCGGGAAGCCCGCGGGCGACGACCTCGCGGCGCGGCTGAACCAGCCGAGCCGCGACGACTACCGCCCCTGACCGGGCGTCGTGCGCGCTGTCAGTCGGCGACGGCGGGCTCGTGGGCGACCATCGTGCCGGTCACGAGTTCGCGGAGCGCCGAAGGCAGGGGGATCGGTCGGCGGGCGCCCTCGCGGTCGATGATCACGTGCACGAACTCGCCGGTGGCGAGCAGGGCGCCGTCGGACTGACGGAACAGGCCGAACTCCCACGACAGGCTCGTGTTGCCGAGGTGCTTGGACCGCATCCCGACCTCGATGACGTCTGGCCAGACGGCGGACTCGACGAACCGACAGCTCGACGACACCAGCACGGCGATCCACTCCGACGAGAACGGGTCGAGGCCCGCTTCCTCGCGGAACCAGTACGTCGACGCGTTGTCCATCGCCGAGTAGTAGATCGTGTTGTTGACGTGCCCGAACATGTCGTTGTCGTTCCAGCGCGTGGGGTAGAGGCGGCGGAACGGGTACTCGTCGATGGTCATCGGTCTCCGATCGGAGGTGCGGGTGTGGCGTGATCGGCGGCGGGGCGCAGCACGTACTCGAACGCGGCGCGTGCCCGGACGGGGTCGGGGGCCTCACCGGAGATGAACTCAGCGTAGGTGAACGACTCTGAGATCCGGACGAGCAGCCGGGCGAGCTCCTCGGCGGACAGCGGGGCCGGATCGAACTCGCCGGACGACTGCTCCTCGACCACGAGCGCGGTGACCCGCTCGACGAACCGGCTCTGCACGTCGCTCTCCGAGGTGGTCAGCAGGCGCATCGCCCGCGCGGGCTCGCGGGTCAGGAAGGCGCGGAAGTAGGTGGCCTCGATGAGGTCGGCGGTGAACCGGTCGAGCACGTCGACGATGCGCGCCGCTCCGGACGACCCGATCGTGTCGGCAGCGCGGGACGCCCGGTCGAGCGTCGGGACTGCGAGGGACCACAGGATCTCGGACAGCAACCGGTCACGGTTGCCCACCCACCGGAACAGTGACGTGCGGTCCACGCCGAGTGCGGCAGCCAACGCGCCCATGTCGATCCGTGAGCCGTCGATGAACGTGTGGCGGGCCTCCCGGAAGGCGAGCAGCGCAGAATCCGATGTGTACACGCGGTCCTCCCTTGCAACGTTTTCGAGAATGATGCATCGTTGGTTCCATGTCAACGCTGACGCCCACGACGGGCCTCCTCGAATCGGACTTCTACGGCTTCCAACAGCAGCTGACCGAGCCGGAGCGCGCGTCGATCGGGCGACTCCGCGAGTACCTCGAGCGCGAGGTCGCGCCCATCGCCGACGGGTACTGGGCACGCGCCGAGTTCCCGATGCAGGTGATCGCGCCCCTCGCCGAGCTCGGCATGTACGGGCCGGGGATCCCGCTCGTTCGCCAGTTCGAGAACTCGGCGGTCTTCCGCGGGTGGGCGGCGCTCGAGCTCGGACGCGTCGACGCCAGCGTCGCGACGTTCATCGGTGTGCAGTCGGGTCTGGCGATGAACTCGATCGCCGTCGCCGGAAGCGAGGAACAGCAGCGCGAGTGGCTGCCGCGCATGGCCGCCGGCGAACTCATCGGGGCGTTCGGCCTGACCGAACCGCTGTCCGGCAGCGACTCCGCCCGTGGCCTGCGCACCACCGCACGCCGCGACGGCGACACGTGGGTGCTCGACGGTGAGAAGCGCTGGATCGGCAACGCCACGTTCGCCGACGTCGTCGTCATCTGGGCGAAGGACGTCGCGGACGAGCAGGTGAAGGGCTTCCTGGTCACCACGGACACCCCCGGCTTCACCGCCACGAAGATCGAGGACAAGATCGCGCTGCGCGGCGTGCAGAACGCCGACATCGTCATGCAGGGGGTGCGGGTGCCGGAATCGCGTCGGCTCCAGCGCGCCGACTCGTTCCGGTCGACGGCCGAGGTGCTCCGCCTGACCCGCACCGAGGTGGCCTGGCAGGCCGTCGGCATCGCGGTCGGCGCGTACGAGGCAGCTCTTTCCTACGCCCGCGAGCGGATCCAGTTCGGCAAGCCGATCGCGTCGCACCAGCTCGTGCAGGACCTGCTCGTGAAGTCGCTGTCGAACATCACGGCCTCGATCGCGCTCTGCACGCAGGCTTCGGCCATGCAGGACGCCGGCGTCGGGGGTGACGAGCACTCCGCGATGGCGAAGGCGTTCGCGACCGCGAAGATGCGCGAGACCGTCGGCTGGTGCCGCGAGGTCCAGGGCGGGAACGGCATCGTGCTCGACAAGGGTGTCGCCCGGTTCTTCGCGGACGCCGAGGCGATCTACTCGTACGAGGGCACGCGCGAGGTGAACACGCTCATCGTCGGGCGGGCGATCACGGGCCAGGCCGCGTTCGTCTAGCGCGGGCCGACTCGGGTCGGTCGGGCGGATCCGACTCGGAACGACGTTCTCGATGTCGCGCGACATCGATCATGTCGTTCCGAGTCGATCATGCCCGCGCTACCCGAGCAGTTCCGGCTGCTCCCACTCGTGGCCGAGCACGTGCTGCCCGAGGAACGCGAACACCGTCTCGTACCAGACCACGGCGTGCTGCGGCGAGAGCACCCAGTGGTTCTCGTCCGGGAAGTACAGGAACCGGTGCGGCATCGTGCCGTCATCGGCCGCGTGGTGCTCGGCGAGCTCGGACCACAGTCGCAGCCCCTCGCCGATCGGCACCCGGTAGTCCTTGTCGCCGTGGACCACGAGCATCGGTGACGTGATGTCCGCCACGAAGCGGTGCGGGTCGTTGGCCTCGATGCCGGCGGCGTCGAAGATCGACGACCAGTACTGCGAGGAGTCCGTGGTGCCGTTGAACTGGTCGAGCGCCCACAGGCTCGCGTGCGTGACGATCGCGCGGAACCGGTCGGTGTGCCCGGCGACCCAGTTCGCCATGTAGCCGCCGAACGAGCCGCCCATCGCCGCCGTACGGGTCTCGTCGATGTCCGCTCGGGCCTCGACCAAGTCCGTGATCGCCAGCAGGTCGGTGTACGGCGCCTGCCCCCACGCGTTCCAGCCACGGTTCACGAAGTCGAGCCCGTAGCCGGTCGACAGTGCCGGGTCCGGCAGCAGCACGGCGTACCCGCGCGCCGCCAGGAGCATCGGGTTCCACCGCCACGACCACTGGTTCCACGAGTTGAGCGGTCCGCCGTGGATCCAGAGCAGCAGCGGGTGCGGCCCGTCGCCCTCCGGCACGACCAGCCAGCCGCGCACGCGCGCGCCGTCGGCCGCGGTGGTCTCAACCTCTTCCAGGTGCGCGGGGACCTCGGGCAGGGGCGCGGGCGTCGCGAGCGGGGTCACCACGCCGTCCGTCGCGATCCGCACGGGGTGCAGTGGTGCCGCCCAGGAGGCCCGGAGCGCCACGACCGCTCCGGTCGCCTCCGCCACGCGCAGGCTCGAGTACGCCCAGTCGTCGTGGGTCAGCTGTTCGACGGCTGCGCCGTCGAGCGGGATGCGGAACACGGGTGCCCGGCCGTCCTGGTCGGCAACGGCGAGCAGTGCCCGGTCGCCGTGCTCGAACACGAGCTCGCTCGGCCAGCGGTCCCAGTCGGTGGCGATGCGGCGCGGGTCCGAGCCGTCGATGCCGGCGGTCCAGACCTCTTGCTGGTTCGCACCGGCGGGGGTGGAGCGCACCGTCCGGACCCACGCGATCGTGCGACCGTCGTGGCTCAGCGCGGGCATCTCGTGGTCGACGTCGACGTCGTCGAACAGCACCGTGCGGTGGCCGCTGGTGCAGTCGATCGTGACGAGCGTCGATCGGTCCCCACGGGCCTCCCGGACACCCACGGCTGCCAACAGGACGGAACCGTCGGGCGTGAGTGCCCCGGCGACGTGGTCCAGCGACCGGCCGGGCGCCGGCGTGCGGTCGACGGGCTGCGCGAGTTCGTCTGATCCGCCGGCCGTGTCGAGTGTGAGGACGTGGGTCTGGTCCGGGCCGAGGTCGTGGTCCCAGTACCGCACCGGGTACGTCTCGTGCAGGATCGCGCGGACCTTCTTGTCCGTGCGGGCCTTGCGGAGCTCGGCGTCGGTGTCGAGCACGGTCGCCGGGTCAGAGCCGGCACCCGGCAGCAGGTCGGCGGTGAGCGCGACGGTGTCGGCGGCCGCAGCGGTCGCCAGGACGCCGCCGACCCCGCCGGTGAGCCGCGTCAGAGGACGGGCTTCACCACCGGTCGCCGGGAGGACCCAGAGCTGGGCGGCCTCGACGTCGGTGGCGTCGGCGTCGGGGCGGGCGGAGACGAAGAGCAGATCGCCGCTGCGGGTGAAGGCGATGCCGCCCTCGCCCTTCGCGGAACGGGTGAGGCGGACCGGGCTGGCGGTGGGTCCATCCGCGTCGACGGTCGGGGTCGCGGGCACCTGCCAGATCGAGCGGCGGTACCCGGTGTGGTCCGGGTCGAGCGCACTGACCGTCAGGGCGACGCGCTCACCGTCCGGGCTGATCGCGATCCCGTCGACCCGGGGGAGCGCGATGTACTGGTCGAGGTCGGAGAACGGCGTCGTCATGCGTTCACGCTCACCAGGTCATCGGCCCAGAACGCGGCGATCTGCTCGGCGACCGCTGTGCCCTGGGCGCGGCCCGCCTCGGCCGAGGGTGCCTGGGTGGCCAGCGAGAGCGAGTTCGTGCCAAATGCTTCCTGCGCGGTGCTGTCGGCCACGACGACCTCGACCGAGCTGCCGCCGGCGCGGAGTGACTCGACCGCGACGTCGAGCCACGGGCCGACCGGCGACGGTCCCTCGGGACCGCAGGCGATGACGAGGACCCGCTCGTGTCCGGCGGCGGCGTCGGCGTTCGTGCCGGAACGGACGCCGCCGTCGACGTACGGTCGGCCCTCGATGCCGACGGGCGACCAAACGAAGGGCACGGAGCAGCTCGCCGCGACCGCGCGGGGGAGCGGGACGCCGTCGGCCGCGGTCAGCAGTCGGAACGTGCCGTCGGTGGCGTCGACCGCGGTGATCGCGAGCGGCTTGGCCGGCCACTCGGTGGACGGCAGGGTCTCGGTGAAGGTCGCCACGCGCTCGTCGTCGGTCTGTCCGTCGGTGACCTGCTGGGCGGCGAGGCCGAGGCGGGCGCGGGCGTCCTGCTCGCCGGTCGCCCCCTCGAGCGCGGCACCGATCCTTTGCTGGACGGCGTCGGTGTCGATGGCCGGCGGCTCGACGTAGGTCGTCGGTGCGGGGGTGTGCTGCTGGTCGTACGCCTGCTGCACGGCGCCGTTCCGGACGAAGGCGCCGACGACGCTGCCGGCGCTCGTGCCGACGACCAGGTCGGCAGCATCGAGGTCGACGCCGGCGTCCTGCAGCGCGGTGAGGACGCCGACCTCCCAGGCGATGCCGGCGACACCTCCGCCGCCCAGGACGAGGGCTCTGGATCCGGGAACGGGCGTGCTGGCATCGGTCATGGGTCTTGCTTACCAGCTGCGTGCGACGGGCCGGTGGAGGCCGACAGATCCTGTGGAGAACCGACCTGTGGACAACTCCGTCTGCGTCGGTGGCGTGACCTAGCGTCGTGGTCATGGGGCAACAGCGTTCAGGACGGGTCGGCACGGTCGGGTGGCCGATCGTGGTGGCGGCCGCGCCCACTGCGGCGTTCCAGCTGCCGAACCTGTTCGTCACCCCGGCGGTCCGACTGTCGCTCGTCGTGTTCGGGCTCGTCGTGCTGGCCGGGGCTGTGGCGGTGCAGGTGGTCCGGACCCGACGCAGCGATGCTGCGCGGGCGGTGGCCGAGGAGAACGCGACCGCGGCCGAACTCGAACAGTCGACGGCGGTCCGGTACGCGTTCGGCCAGATCGCCACCCGGCTCGTCCGGTTCACCGAACTGCCCCGTTCCGAGCGCCACGGCGAACTCTCCGTGATCGCCGACCGGGTCGCGGTGGCCCTGGCGTTCTACCTGCTGCCGAAGGTGCCCGACGTCCGCGCCAACGTGTACCAGCTGTCGACCGATCTGCGTGCGCTCGAGCCGATCGGTCACGGGGGCGCCGGCGACACCGCCGGGGTCTTCCGCGCGGGCACGCCCTACGGCGACCGCAACCTCGAGTGGGTGCTGGTCGGGGGATCACCCCGGATCGTCGGCGACCGCTCGGCCGACGTCGACGTCGACCAGGACGCGCCGGGCTTCGAACCGCGCTACTCGTCGTACGTCTCGGTGGTGATCCGGTCCGACCAGTACTCGTTCGGCATGCTCACCGTCGACTCCCCGGTCCCCGACGCCTTCACCGATCTCGATGCCAAGAACATCGCGATGATGGCGTCGTTCATGGCCGTGGCGTTCTCGTTGACCTACTCGTTCCCCGAGCGCGACCGCAATCCAAGGAAAGGCCCGTGATGCTCACACGCTCTGTCGGACGCTCGACGTACGATGCCCTCATGACGACCGTGAACCCTGCTCCGCCGTCGTTCGGGCGTGCCCGGATCTCATCGCCGAACTGGAACGACACCACCACCGACGCCGACTACGAAGACCTCGACGTCATCGCCGCCAACATCGAGCGCGAGCGCGAAGCAGCCCGGATCCGGGTCGCCGCAGCCATCGCCGCGCGCCTGGGTCGCTGACCCTTCCCGCATCGTCCACGACGAACGGCTCCCACGTGTGTGGGAGCCGTTCGTCGTCTGGGCGTCGGGGCTACTGCGCCTCGGGCACGTCGATCAGCACCTTGCCGACGGTGTCCTGCTCGACGGCGTCGTGCGCGTCCGCGGTGCGGGCGAGGTCGAAGCGGGTGAGCGGCAGACCCGCGTCCGCGCCGACCGGCAGCACGCCGTCGTGCAGCGCCTCGGTGACGTCCTCGGCTGCGGCGGCCAGGGCCTCGTCGCCGATCGTGTAGAGCAGCAGGAACTGGTAGCGCGCGTTGACGCTCATGTTCGGGCGGATCGGCAGCGTGGCCTCGTCGCCGCCGTTGTTCGCGTAGATCGACACGACGCCGTGGTTCGCGAGGACGTCGGCGACCAGCTCGGCGTTCTGGGGGATCGACACCTCGACGACGATGTCGACGCCGTCCGGCGCGATCTCGCGGATACGAGCCGCGGCGTCGTCCTGCCGGTAGTTCACGACGTGGTGTGCGCCCGCCGCGGTGGCGAGTGCGGCCTTGTCGTCGGAGCTGATGGTCGTGATCACCGTCGCGCCGGCCCAACGGGCGAGCTGGATCGCCGCGTGCCCCACCGCTCCGGCACCACCGGCGACGAGCACCGTGACGCCGTCGAGCGCACCGGGGCCGAGTCGTGCGGGGCCGTCCTCGTGCGTCGTGAGGGCGCGGTGCGCGGTCATCGCCGGGACCCCGAGCGAGGCGCCGATGTCGAAGCTGGTCTCATCGGGCAGGCGGACTGCTCTGGTCTCCGGCACGACGGTGTACTCCTGTGCGGTGCCGGTCGGGCGCGAGGCGGCCGCCATGAAGAGCCACACGCGGTCACCGACGGCGAGGTCCTCGACACCCGGGCCGACCGCGTCGACGACACCGGCGCCGTCCTGGTTCGGGGTGACCTCGGGGAAGGGCAGGCCGTCGCCGTAGGTACCGCCCGCCCGGGCCTTCCAGTCCGTGGGGTTCACGCCGGAGACGACGACGCGGACGCGGACCTCGCCGGCGCCGGGTTCGGGGACGTCCCGCTCGACGAGTTCGAGGACGCTGCTGTCACCGGGCTTCGTGTAGACGATCGATCGCATGTCCCCAGGCAACCACTCGCCGCCGTCGGGGATTCCGAGTGTGGCCCCGCGCACGCCCGCCCGCGGCGGCTCAGCGCGCGTCGTACTCCACGCGCGACACCGCGACGTCGTCCATGTGGGACGTCGCCCACGCCTCGAGCGGCTCGAGCACCCGGCGGAGCGACCGCCCGCGATCGGTGAGTTCGTACTCGACGTGCGGCGGGATCTCGGGGAACACCGTGCGGGTGACGAGTCCGTCCCGCTCCAGGGCCCGGAGGGTCTGCGTGAGCATCTTCTGCGACACACCCTGTACCCGGTTCGCGATCGCCGAGTACCGTTGCGGCCCGTCGGCGAGGGTGCCGATCGTCAGCACACTCCACCGGTCACCGATGCGGTCGAGCAGCTGTCGGCTGGGGCAGTCGGCCGCGTAGGGGCTGTACTCGAGTGCTGACATCCTGGCCTGGTCTCCCTGACGAACGAGCTTCGTTACGCACCGTGAGGTGCCTACTTACTCAAAGAGAGTAACTCTTGTACGGTGAGCAGCACCAGCCCCACGAAAGGAACAGCATGACCAACATCGTCGTCTTCGGAGGCACCGGCTACGCCGGCTCCGCCATCACCCGCGAAGCCCTCTCACGTGGCATCGCCGTCACCGCCGTCGCGCGCGACACGAGCAAGCTCGACGCCGCCGAGGGCCTGACCCTGGCGCAGGGAGACGCCTTCGACGCCGACTTCGTGGCCGAGGTCACGAAGGACGCGGACGTCATCGTCGTCGCACTGCACGCGGTCCAGGCCGACGGCAGTGAGCTCAAGGACAAGTTCCAGCACTTCGTCGACGCTGCGGCCAGCGCCGGTGCGCGTCTCGGCATCGTGGGCGGCGCCGGTTCGCTGCTCGTCGCCGACGGTGGACCGCGCCTGTTCGACTCGGCCGAGTTCCCGGACGCGTTCAAGGGCGAGGCGAAGAGCCACGCGCAGATCCTCGACGCGCTCCGTGCCTCGGACACCGACGTCGACTGGTTCTACGTCAGCCCGGCCGCCGGCTACGGCAGCTACAACCCGGGCGAGCGTCGTGGCACGTACCGCACGACCGACGAGGTCCTGCTGACCGACGCCGACGGCAACTCGGACATCTCCGGCGACGACTTCGGCCTGGCCTTCGTCGACGAGATCGCGAACCCGGCGCACCACCAGGCCCGTTTCGGCGTCGCCTACTGAGGCAACCGCTCGCGGGACGGGACGGGACGCGCGTCGCGGGGCCGCCCCGAGCCTCCCGCCCGTCCGGACCGCGTCCGCGCCCCGTCGCGGGCATTGCGCCCCTGTGAGTCGGGGCGCGACGCCCGCAACGGGGCGCGACGCGTCCGCGCGCAACGCGTCCGCGCGCGACGCGTCCGCGCGCGACGCGTCGGCGCGCAACGCCTCGGGCTGCGCCCACCCCTCCGCTCAGTGGGCGACGATGGCCGGCAGCGGCACGTGGTGGCGCATGCGCACGGCGAGGTGCAGGCCTCCGCGGCGGGCGAGCACGAGCGCGATCACGGCGGCGGCCGCGGCGGGCACCCCGCCGGCGACCATCATCCCGACGTGCGCCCCGAAGTGGTCGACGACCTGGCCCATGAGCGGCCCACCGATCGCCTGACCCCCGAGCAGCACGAGCACGTAGAGCGACATCACCCGGCCGCGGATCGCCACGTTCGACGACAGCTGCACGAGCGAGTTCGACGCGGTCTGGAACAGCAGCTGCGACATCCCGACGGCGACGAGCGCCACGGTGAACGGCGCGATCACGGGGATGGACCCGGAGACCACGAGCAGCACCCCGGTCCAGAACACCCCGCCGACGATGGTCCGGAGGCGCACGACCGCCCGACGGGTGGAGAGCAGGGCGCCGACGAGCGCACCGATCGCCACGGCCGAGTTGAAGACGCCGTACCCGGCGGCGCCGACGTCGTACACCTGGGACGCGAAGGCCGACAGCAGCACGGGCATCGTCAGCGCGAACACCGAGAAGAACGCGACGAGGATCACCGGCACGATGATGGTCGGCTTGTTCACGGCGTACCGGAGCCCCTCGATCAGCTGCCCCTTGCCGCGGGGTGCCGGTGGTGTGCGGTGCAGCTCCGAGACCTTCAGGAACCCGAGCGTCACGACGACGGCGACGCAGGCGATCGCGTTCACGCCGAACGACCACCCCGCGCCGACCGCCACGAGCAGGGCCCCGGACAGCGCCGGGCCGATCATGCCGCCCAGCTGGAACACCGACGAGTTCACGCTGATCGCGTTGCGGAGGTGCTGGTGCCCGACGATCTCGGTGACGAACACCTGGCGAGCCGGGTTGTCGATCACGGTGACCATGCCGACCAGGAACGCGATCACCCAGATGTGCCAGGCCTCGACCACCCCGGCGAGCGTCAGCACGGCGAGCAGCGCGGACAGCACCGCGAAGGCACCCTGCGTGATCATCATCAGCGCGCGCTTCGAGAACCGGTCGACGAGCACGCCGCCGAGCAGCCCGAACAGCAGCATCGGCGCGAACTGGCAGGCGACGGTGATGCCGACCTGCGCGACCGAGCCGGTCAGCTGCAGGACGAGCCAGTCCTGGGCGATGCGCTGCATCCACCCGGCGGTCATCGCGACGAGGTTGGTGGCCGTGAACAGCCGGAAGTTCGGCACGGACAGGGCGATGAGGGTGTGGCGCCAGGGCGGGCGGGTCGCCTGGATCGGGAGTGGTTCGGTGGGCGGGGGAGGGTCGTCGATGACGCACTCACGGTGAGGGGTTCTCCGGACGTCGTTGCGGATCTGGTACCCCAACGAAACTACGTGGCCGGACGCCATTCGACACCCCTATGGTGGCTATCAATCCATTGCGATGTCGAATGACCGCGCGAACGACCGCGCGAACGACCGCGCGAACGACCGCGCGAACGACCGCGCGACACTCGCGCGAACGAACGAGGTGCCCGTGCTCGATCCGGTCCTGCTGCAGACCTTCCTGGCCGTCGCTGAGACGCAGAGCTTTACGCAGGCTGGTGCCCGCCTCGGCATCAGCCAGCCCACCGTCTCCCAGCACGTCCGGCGGCTCGAGACCGCCGTGTCCCGCACGCTCGTCGCCCGCGACACCCGTGGCGTCACCCTCACCGACAACGGCGACGCGATGGCCGGCTTCGCCCGGACGATCCTCGCGGCGCACGCCACCGCGGACGCGTACTTCTCGGGCTCGGCGACCCGTGGGCGCCTCCGGTTCGGTGCGGCCGACGACCTGGCGATCACGCAGTTGCCGCGCATCCTCCGCGACTTCCGGCGGCTGCACCCGCAGGTGAACCTCGAGCTGACGGTGAACCAGTCGTCGCCGCTCCTGCGCCGGGTGCACGCCGGCCAGCTCGACCTGGTGTTCATCAAGCAGACCGCAGGGGAGTCCGCCGAGGGGACCCGGGTCGCGACCGATCAGATGGTGTGGATGGCGCAGGACGGCATCGCGGTCGAACGCGACGAGCCCGTGCCGCTCATCGCGTACCAGGCCCCGAGCATCAGCCGGCAGATGGCGATCGACGCCCTCGAATCAGCCGGCCGCACCTGGCGGATCACCTGCAACACCCGCGACGTCAACGGCGTGCTGGCGGCTGTGCGGGCGGGGATCGGCGTGGCGGTGTTCCCGCACTCGCTCATCCCGGCGGACCTGGTGAAGGTGTCGCAGCGGCTCGGGTTGCCGGACCTGCCGGCGGTCGACTACGTCCTCATCGCCAACCCGACGGTGCAGCGCGGGCCGATCGACGCCCTGACGAACGCGATCCTGTCCCGCGGGGTCGTCCGGGCGGTCTGACCGCGCCAGCCGACGGCCGGCCCGGAGACGGACGCGCGGGCTACGGCGCGAGGGTCGGGGTCGTCCCGGTCCCGGTCAGGTCGGGCAGCGTCACCCCTGCGAGCGGCAGCAGCGCCGCCGCGACGGCCCACAGCAGCACGAGCGTGCCGACGCCACCGAGCACGGCGCCGAGCAGCGCGACCGGCCGCTGCCACGTCGCCGCACGGTCGCGCAGCGTCACGAGCGACACCACCAGCGCGAGGAGTCCGAGCACGACGCCGACACCGTGCACGGTCGCTGGCGCGGTGAACCACCACGCGGCGAGTCCGAGCGTCGCGATGCCCGCCACGGCGCCCAGGACCGCTCCCGGGGTCGCACCGAGCGCACGGCGCGGCTCCGGCTGGGCGGCTGCGGCCACAGGCTGGTCGAGCAGTTCGGTCGGGAGGCCCGGCTCGGCCCCGACGGACGCGCTCGCCTCCGCCACGGGTGCGGTCGAGGGCACGGTGGCGTTCGTGGCCGCGGGTGCAGCCGCGGACGCCGGCGCCTGCAGGACCGCGTCGAAGGACCGCACGTGCGCGGACGCGGGCGTCGGTGCCGGGGTCACGGCGGTGGCGGCGGCCTGCTGGTGGGCGAAGCGGCGCGGCGTGCGGAAGCCGATCAGGCCGACGGGTTCGGGTTCGGTGCCCTCGACGACGACGTGCTCCAGGCCGGGCACGGAGAACCGCGGCTGTCCGGCGGAGGGCACGGGCGACGGTGCGGGGGCCGGTGCGGTGCGGGGAGCGGCGTCGATCGGTGAGACCGGGGCCGGTGCGGAGGCCACGGCGGCGGTGTCGAACGGCACGGTGTGCACGGTCGGCGAGGTCGGGGCCGGCGGCAGGAGGTCCTGCTGCGGCGGGTAGTCGGGGACCGTGACGTCGTCCTCGACCAGGGCGGCGATGGACGCGGGCACCGGCGTCGACGCTGCGTCCGGGGCGAGCGTGGCCGTCGGCTGCGGGGCGGAGCCGAGCACGGCGGTGGGAGCGGCGCGCGCCGTGGGCGGGGCGCGACGTGGCGGGGGTGGGACGGGCCTCCTGGCCGGTGCTCGCTGCGGAGTCAGAGGCGACCCGCCGGGCGGACGCGGCCGGTTCGACGGACGGGAGCCGCTCAACGGACGCGGCCGGTTCGACGACCGGTGCGGTCACCCAGGACGGGACGGGACGGCGCGGCCGTTCCGAATCCTGCATGCGATGCGACGCCACTGCGGTGCTCCCTTCGTCGACTGATCCATCGTCAGTTCTAGCGGCAACGGTCGCGGATGTCGCAGCCCCAGTTCCGGGGTCGCCGGTACGTTCGGGACATGACCGGAATCGAACACCGTCCACTGGGCCCCTCGGGGCTCGTCGTCTCCACCGTCGGCCTCGGCTGCAACAACTTCGGGCGGCCGGGGACCGCCTCCGAGTCGCAGGAGGGCACCGACGCCGTCGTGCGGGCGGCACTCGACGCCGGGGTCACGCTCTTCGACACGGCCGACATCTACGGCGGCCGGCCCGGCATGTCCGAGGAGATGCTCGGCCGGTCGATCGCGGGACGGCGTGACGAGATCGTGCTCGCGACGAAGTTCGGCATGGACATGCAGGGCGCGAACGGGCCGGACTGGGGTGTGCGCGGGTCGCGGCGGTACGTCCGGTTGGCCGTCGAGTCGTCGCTCCGTCGCCTCGGGACGGACTGGATCGACCTGTACCAGATGCACCGTCCCGACGACGTGACGCCGATCGAGGAGACGCTGTCGGTCCTCGATGACCTGGTCCGCGAGGGCAAGATCCGCTACGTCGGCCACTCGAACTTCGCGGGGTGGCAGATCGCCGAGGCCGAGCTGACCGCGTCCATCGCCGGCACCACGGCGTTCGTGTCCGCGCAGAACGAGTACAGCCCCCTCGCCCGTGCCGCCGAGGCCGAGGTGCTGCCGGCCGTCCGCGCCTACGCCCTCGGGTTCCTGCCGTTCTTCCCGCTGTACAACGGGCTGCTGACCGGCAAGTACACGAAGGCCGGGGGTCCGGCCGACGGGCGCCTGTCGACGTCGAAGCCGCAGCTGCTCGAGGACGCCCCGTGGGACGTGCTCGACGACTACCAGCGGTTCTGCGACCACCGCGGCGTCACGATGCTGCAGGCGACGTTCGCGTGGTTGCTCGCGCAGCCGGGGTTGTCGAGCGTCATCGCCGGTGCGACGAAGCCGGAGCAGATCACGCAGAACGTCGAGGCCGGCACCACGTGGGACCCGACCGAGGACGACATCGCCGACATGACGGTGATCTTCGACCGGGCGTAGGCGGGCCCGCCGGGCCGCGGGCCGCCGGGCCCGAGTCTCGGCGTGAGCGACAGTTCTCGCGGCTGTCGGCCCGAGGACTGTCGCCCAGCCCGAGTCTCGGGTCGGCGGGGCCGAGACTCGGGGGAGTCAGCGGGTCGCTGCCTGCAGGGCCTCGCGCAGCTGGTCGGCGGTCAGGCGCGGGCCGTAGCCGGGGGTGTCCCGCTGGATGCGCCAGCCCTCGGCGAGGGGTCCGGCGTCGACGACGTCGAAGCCGAACTCGTCGATGAGGTCCGCGGTGACCTGCTTCGCCTCGGCGTCGTCGCTCGCGACCACGAGCGCGCGGCGGTCCGGGGTTCCGGCCGGGGTGGCGTGGCCGGTGAGGTCCGCGGCGCCGATGTGGTTGAACGCCTTGACGACCCGGGCGCCCGGCAGGTGGTCCTGCAGCAGCTCGGCGGTCGTCGTGGACTCGTCGTCGAGCGCGGCGATGTGGCCGTCGCGCTCCCAGTAGTAGTTGTTCGTGTCGATGACGACCTTGCCGACGAGCGGCTCGGACGGGATCGTGTCGATGGCGGCGAGCGGCACCGTCACGACGACGACCTCGCCCGCGGCGGCTGCTTCGTCGCGGGTGGCCGCACGGGCCTGGTCGCCGAGCTCGGCCACCAGGTCGGCCAGGGTCTCGGGGCCGCGCGAGTTCGCGATCACGACCTGGTGACCGTGCTGCACCGCGAGCCGTGCCAGTTGGGATCCGATGTTGCCTGCGCCGATGATGCCGATGGTCGTCATGGTGTCCATCCAACGCTCGGCGGCCACGAGCATTCCCCTCGGAGCACGCGCGCCCCGGGCGGAGCATGATGGCGGCATGGACCACGAGTTCCGCGACGAGACCGACCAGGACCGCTACGCGATGTACGTCGGCGGCGAGCTCGTGAGCGTGCTCGACTACCGCGAGAACGGCGACGCGATCGCGTTCCCGCACACGTACACGGTGCCGAAGCACCGCGGGCACGGCTACGCGGCCGAGCTCGTCGAGTACGCGGTCGCCGACGTCGAGACGAACTCGACGAAGCGGGTCGTGCCGATGTGCTGGTTCGTCGGCAAGTGGTTCGACGAGCACCCCGAGAAGTCAGACCTGCTCATCCGCAGTGCCGCGGACTGAGCCGACGCGAGAAGAGCGCCCCATGCCCACCATCACCCCCTTCCTCTGGTACGAGGACCAAGCCGAGCAAGCCGCCCGGTACTACGTCGACCTGTTCCCCGGCAGTTCGATCGACAGCGTCGCGAAGACCCCGGACGGCGCGACCCTGGTCGTCGAGTTCACGTTGCTCGGGCAGCCGTACCGGGCGATGAACGGCGGCCCAGGGCACCCGCACACCGACGCCGTCTCGTTCCAGGTCGACGTCGACACGCAGGACGAGCTCGACCGCATCTGGGACGCCCTGCTCGCCGACGGCGGGAAGCCGAGCATGTGCGGCTGGTTGTTCGACCGATGGGGTGTCGCCTGGCAGGTGACCCCGTCGATGATGGGCGAGCTCATGACCGGGTCGGGCGACCCCGAGGCGAACGCCCGTGTCTTCCAGGCGATGATGACGATGCAGAAGCTCGACATCCCCGCGCTCCGGGCCGCAGCTGCAGGTCACTGAGCCCGAATCTCGCGTACCGACCGGTATGGTGTCGGCACAGAAGACCGCCGGCCGGCGCCGGCACCGAAAGGCTGGAGCCACGATGGACCACCCGAGCTCCGGGATCCGCAACAGCGAGATCGGCCGGGCGTACACCGAGCTCGCCCGGATCACCCGACGTGCGAGCATCCGTGCCCGCGGATCCGACCAGGCGCTGAGCGTCGTCGACCAGTCCCTCGTCGACTTCGTGGTGCAGCACCCCGGCTGCATGGCCATCGACATCGCCCGGTACCTGCGCCTGAACCGCTCGACGATCTCGCGGCAGCTGTCCGGGCTCCTCGCCACGAAGCTGATCGAGACGACCGACGGCGGCACCGGCAACGCGAAGCCCCTCGTCGTGACGGACGCCGGTCGCACCGCGCTCGAGCGCTCCGTGCAACTGCACCGGGATGCGCTGGAGGAACGGCTCGCCGGCTGGTCCGACGACGACATCGCCCTGCTCGCCGGACTGCTCGAACGGCTCGGTGCCTCGGACGAGGCCGGACTGCCGATGCCCGGACGATCCTCGACGTGACCACGTCGTTCGTCCTGCTCTCCGACACGCACCTGCCGAAGCGGGCGAAGGACCTGCCTTCGGCGCTCTGGGCCGACGTCGACGCCGCCGACCTGGTGGTGCACGCGGGGGACTGGGTCGACCTCGCCACCTTCGACGCCGTGCAGGCCCGATCCCGCCGGTTCGAGGGCGTGCGCGGGAACAACGACGGCCCCGAGTTCGACGAACGGCTGCCGCTCGTCGCGCACTTCGCGGTCGAGGACCTGCGGTTCGCGCTGGTGCACGAGACCGGTGCGGCGACGGGCCGGGAGCGCCGGATGGCCGCCGAGTACCCCGACGTCGACGTGCTCGTCTTCGGGCACTCGCACATCCCGTGGGACACCGTCGCGCCGTCCGGGCTGCGGCTGCTCAACCCCGGCTCGCCGACCGATCGCCGTCGGCAGCCGGACTTCACGTGGATGCGCGGCACCGTGACCGGCGCGGACCTGGCCGTCGAGCTCGTGCGCCTGCCGCCGCCCCCGCGCTGACGGACCCGCGGGTGCCGAGACTCGGGCCAGGCGACAGTTCTCGGGCCCGGGGCCGCGAGAAGTGTCGCTCACGCCGAGACTCGGGCCCCCGGAACCGTCAGCGGCATCGCGAAGAACGCCAGCTCCCACTCGGTCGAGCGGCGGAACGCCCGCGCCATCCGGCCCCGCTCGGACGGGGTCGCGGCTGCCGCCATCTCCTCGACCAGACGCGTCGCCTCGGCACTCGACGCCGCGAAGCCCGGGTCGCCGTAGGCCGTGATCCAGTCCGCGAACGCGTGCCCGTCCGGCGCCGCTCCGAGCTGTGCGCCCACCCAGGCGTAGACCCGGAAGCAGGGGAGCACCGCCGCGGCGAGCACGGCCGCCGACCCGGAGTCCGCCGCCTGCTGCAGGTGCGCGAGGTACCCGGCGCACGTCGGGTGGACGGGGTCGTCGGCGTGGGTGCCGGCGAGGCGTCGGTGGTGCAGGTCGCGGGCCTCGGCGGCGCACCCCTCGGAGGCCGCCGCCCAGAAGGCGGCAGCCGCAGGACCACGACCAGCGCCGTCAGCCGCAACGCCGTCAGCCGCAGCGCCGGGAGCCGCAGGGCCAGCGCCAGCACCAGCGCCAGCAGCGCTCGCCGCCAACGCCGCCAGGTGCTGCTCGTAGGCCCGCAGGTAGTGCACGTCCTGTGCGAGGTACCCGGCGAACACGTCCGCGTCGAGCGTCCCGTCCCGCAGCCCGACCAGGAACCCGCACTCGATCGTCGACCGCAGCACCGAGCTGACGTCGGACCACCACACGTCGGTGAACCGGGCCACGGGCAGCAACGCTCGGACCACGGCGCCGTGGTCGATCGGCCCGTTGCCGGAACCGACCTCCAGGGCATCGGCTCCCCGCAGGGCCGCCGTCAGCCAGGGCTTCGCCACCCCGACCGCGAGCTCCCAGTCCCCGTGCCGGGCAGCGAGCGTCGCGATCGCACTCGACAGGGAGCACCCGGTGCCGTGCGTGTTGGCCGTCGCGACGCGGGGAGCGATGAACCGCCGAGCGGACCCCGACGGCGACACGAGCACGTCGTCGGAGGTCGGCCCCTCGTCGTGCCCGCCCTTCGCCAGCACGAGCACGTCCCACGTCGACGCCACGAGCCGCGCAGCGTCCAGGACCGGCAACGACGCAGGCGCGGCACCAGCAGCCGCACCAGCCCCGGCCCCCGCCAGCTCCGCCAACACCTGCAACTCGGCCCGGTTCGGCGTCACCAGGTCGGCCAGCCCGAACAGCGCCCCCATCGCCGAGGCGGCGTCCTCGTCGAGCAACCGGTCACCACTCGTCGCGACCATCACCGGGTCCACCACGACCACGGGCGGCCGGTGCTCCCGCAACCAGTCCGTCACGACGCGGACGACCGGTGCCGTGCCGAGCATCCCGATCTTCACGGCGTCGATCGTGACGTCGTCCGACACCGCGTCGAGCTGCTCCCGCAGGAACGCGACGTCCGGCACGTGCACCGACCGCACCCCGTGCGTGTTCTGCGCGACGAGGGCGGTGACCACGCCCATGCCGTACCCGTCGTGCGCGGCGATCGCCTTGAGGTCGGCCTGCAGTCCGGCGCCGCCCGTCGGATCGGTCCCGGCTACGGCCAGGACGCGCGGGACGCTCACGACTCCGCCCCGTGGTGCGACGAAACCCCCGACGGGAGGAACGGATCGCCCGCCGCGAGCCGCCCCGGCTCCGCCCCGTGGCCGGGTCCAGGTCCCCACGCGGCCACGTACGCGGCCGCTGCGGACCCGGGATCGGCCGCGGCGCAGATGCCCGACACGATCGCGACCCCGGCGGCGCCCGCTGCCCGGAGCGGCGCGACGTCGTCGAGGGTCACCCCGCCGATCGCCACGCACGGCACGTCCGTCACCGCCGCGAGCCGGGCGAACCCGCCGTGTCCGAGCGCCGGCGGGTGGTCGGCCTTCGTCGTGGTGGGGTGCACGACCCCGACGCCGAGCAGGTCCACGGTGCCGAGGGGCAGGCGGGCGACGACCGCCAGGTGCTCCGGGGTGTTCGCGGTCAACCCGATGTGCGCATCCGGCCCGAGCAGGGCACGAGCAGCGGTCACGGGGACGTCCGACTGGCCGAGGTGCACCCCGGCGACCCGGTGTCCAGCGTGCCGAGCGGCGAGGGCGACGTCGAGTCGGTCGTCGACCACGACGGCGGCCCGGTCGCCCACGGCGTCGGCCACGGCACCGGTCAGCGCCAGGAGGTCCCGTGCCGAGGCGTCCTTGTCCCGCACCTGCACGATCCGGACCCCGGCGTGCACCGCGGCGCGCACCACCCCGAGCACACCGACACCGTGCCGGTCGGCCAGCGTGCCGTCGGTGACCAGGTACACGCCGAAGTCCTCCGGCAGCCCGCTCATGCCGGCACCACCAGGGACGCAGGTTCGGCCTCGACCGTGATCCGGGCCTCGCGGACGACGTCCTCGGGGGTGAGCGACGCCAACCGGTCGAGGAACAGCGGTTGGAAGGTGCCGGGGCCGCCGGCCTCGCGGGCGGCGAGCTCCGCGGCGATCGTGTGCACCGCGGTCGCCGCGACGGCGGCTGCGCCGGCGTCGTCGGGCGCGACCGACGTGAACGCGGCGACGACCGCGCCGAGGGCGCACCCGCCCCCGGTGATCCGCGTCAACAGCTCGGTGCCGTTCGCGACCCGCACCACACCGGTGCCCGGCGCGACCAGCAGGTCGACGGGACCCGACACGGCCACCGCGGCCACGAGCCTCCCGGCCGACTGACCGGACACGGCGTCGACCGCAGCCGCACGGGCGTCCTCGGTGCCCACCGTGCTGTCGACGCCGCGGCCACCGGCCGACGTGCCGAGCAGGGCGAGGACCTCGGAGGCGTTGCCTCGCAGCACCGTCGGGTGCAGCGCGAGCAGGTCGCGGGCCAGGGCGGTGCGCACCGGCAGCGAGCCGACCGCGACGGGGTCGAGCACCCAGGGGGTGCCGGTGTCGCGGGCGGCGTGCGCGGCCTCGAGCGCCGCGACCCGGGGTTCGGCGTGCGGGGTGCCGGTGTTCACCAGCAGGGCGTCGGCGACCCGGGCGAACGGTCCCGCCTCGGTCGCCACGTCGACCATCGCGGGCGAGGCCCCGAGGGCGAGCAGCACGTTCGCGGTGACGTTCTGCACCACGGTGTTCGTGATGCACTGCACCAGCGGGCTCCGGGCACGGACGGCCTCGAGCAGTTCGGCGGTTCGGTGGGCCCAGGCAGGGGAGGGCGCAGCGGTTTCCATGGACGATCCCTTCGCGAGTACGAGCTCGAGCAGGTTCGACGGGTGTGATCTCAGCCGCTGGTTGCGGCACCCCGTGTCTCGATCGACACCGTACACGAGCAGCTGCGCCGTGCCACGGCTCGTCGTCTCCGGCCCCGTCGTCTCCGGTCACATGCCCTGCACCGTGTGACAGGGTTGGTGTGTGCCAGACTCCACGCCTCCCGGACCGCCACCAGGCCCCCGCGACCCCGGCGACGCCTGGGCGGTCGGTCCTGATGGCACCAAGGCCTGGGGACTCTTCGGCGCCGCGGGGCTGCTCGTCGACGACGGCGCCGGACGCGTGCTCCTGCAGCACCGCGTCGAGTGGAGTCACCACGGCGGCACGTGGGGCATCCCCGGCGGCGCACGCCACCAGGGCGAGGACGCCGTCACCGGAGCACTCCGCGAGTCCGCCGAGGAAGCCGGTGTGCCGCACGACGGCGTCGACCTGCGCCACACGGCACTGCTCGACCTGGGGTTCTGGACCTACACGACCGTGGTGGGGCGTGCCGCTCGGCCGTTCGAACCGGTGATCGCGGACCGCGAGAGCCTCGCCCTGTCCTGGATCCCCGTCGACGAGGTCGAGGACCTGCCGCTGCACCCCGGGTTCGGGAGGTCGTGGCCGGCACTCCGCGCGTCCCTCACCACCGCTCCGCACGTCGTGGTCGACGCGGCGAACGTCGTCGGCAGCGTGCCCGACGGCTGGTGGAAGGACCGGGCGGGAGCCGCTGCACGCCTGCTGTCGTCGGTGACGGCGCTCGCCGTGTCCGGGGTGACCGCCGACGTGCTGGCGCTGCCGTTCGCCCGGTGGTGGCCGCGGTGGACGGTGGTGCTCGAGGGCGAGGCCCGGGCGGCCTCCGGGTCGTCGGACGGCGCACTGCCCCGAGCACTCGACGTCGTCGCAGCGCCGGGTTCGGGGGACGACGCCATCGTGGACGCCGCTCGTGCCGCGGTGGAGGCCGGCGACGGTCCCGTCGTGGTCGTCACCGCGGACCGGGAGCTCCGTGCCCGCGTCGAGGCGCTCGGTGCCGTGGTGCACGGGCCGTCCTGGCTGCGCGACCGGTTCTAGCGGCGGACGACCCTGCGGCAGGCCCTCGCGCGCCGCGCCTACGCCGTCGGCAGGTACCGCCGCGACGACACGAGCACCGCGCACCACGACACGACGCCGAGCCCGACGATCACCCAGAGGACGACCGGCAGCGCCACGACGTTCGCGATCGCCGCGATCACGGCCGGCGCCAGGAACCCCGCGTACGCCGCCGCGTAGAACACCCCGGTGAGTCCGGCCAGGTCGCGGGATCCGGCGATCCGCTGCACCTCGAGCAGCGACGACACCAGTGCGAGCCCGATCCCGACGCCGATGACGACGTTCGCGACGAGTCCGACCACGACGGACTGCAACTCGATCGCGACGACGACCACGGCGATGCCGGCGGTCATGCACGCGAGGGCCGTCGTGAGCCCGCGGGCCGAGGTCAGCGAGTGCACGCGCCGCGCGAGCGGCTGGACCGCACTGGACACCCCGAGTGCGACGACGGTCGCGGCGGTGGCGAACAGCAGGCCCCACGCGCCGGTGGCTCCGGTGAGCCGGGTCGGCAGGTAGCCGTACCCGATCGCCGCCGAGCCGAAGATCCACGGGGCGGTGACGAGCACCACGCGGGTGAACCGTCGGTGCCCGGCGCTCGGCACCCGCAGCTGGCGCCACCACGGACCGGGGACCCCGCCGCAGCGGTTGGTCTCGGGGGTGCGCCAGACGACGACGGCGAAGGGCAGTGCGACGACGATGTGGACCAGGAAGGGCAGCACCTCGGGGATCGGGCCCCACTGCGCGATGAGCCCGGCCACCAGCGCCCCGGAGGCCGAACCGAGCGTGAACGCCAGCGAGGCCCGGCGGGCACCGGACCCGGCGTCGGCGGTGGGGTCGAAGCGTCCCTGCGACAGCTCCTTCACCCAGCTGTTGCCGACGGCCATCGCGATGCCGACGGTGATGCCGGAGAACAGCCGTCCGGCCGCCAGGAACCCGGGGCCGAGTGGTCCGAGCGCGAGCAGTCCGCTGCCGACGACGGCGGAGACGATGGCGGCGAGCATGAGGGGCTTGCGGCCGTGCCGGTCGGACAGCGACCCGGCGACGAGCAGCGCCGGCGCGAGTCCGAGCACGTAGACGCCCAGGAAGACGTTGACGACGACCGACGAGTAGTGCTCGCGGCCCTCGTACATGAGCAGCAGGGGCGAGAACTGGTTGCCGCCCCACGAGCAGACGAACACCGCGCCCCACACCGCGACCCAGGGCAGCACGCGCGCCGAGGGGACGGACAGCGAGCCGGTGGTGGGGATGCTCCCCGTCACGCTCACAGGGCACCCCGGTGCGAGGCGACGTGGGCGTGCAGGACCTCGGCGTAGCGGGCCGCGTCGCCCGCCGCCAGGGCTGCCGCGAGGGCTCGGTGGTCGTCGAGCGAGGCCTGCAGCTGCGACGGCTGCACCCGCATCAGCTGGTGTCTCAGCCGGTTCTGCCGGTCACGGAGCGTCTGCGCGAATCGCACCGCGATCGCGTTCCGCGACGCGCCGATCACCGCACCGTGGAACGCCGCGTCGACCTCGATGAACCGGTCGACGTCGCCCGTCGCGACCGCCTGCTCCTGCTCCGCCAGCATGGCCTGGAGGCCCGGGGTGACGTCCGCCACGCGGCCGTCGGTCACGACTCGGCTCGCCGCCGTGGCCTCGATCGCCTCGCGCATCTCCAGCACGTCCGCCGCCTCGTTCGGGGACATCGGGCGCACCACCGCACCCTTGCGGGACTCCAGGGTGAGCAGGTCCTCGGCTGCCAGGCGGAGGAAGGCCTCGTGCACGGGGGTGCGGGACACCCCGATCTCCTGGCACAGGGCGTTCTCGCTGATCGCGGTGCCACCGGGGATGTCGCCGCGGATGATCGCCCGTTTGACGTGGTCGTACGCGCGGTCGGATGCGGCCTGTGTCGTCGTGTGCTGCTCCACGGTCGTCGATCGTACGCCCTTGCATGCAACGCTGCATGCCGTCATGTGACGTGTTGTTCACACCACCGGGTCACACGGGGCGGCGCACGTCGATACGCTGGCCGGACGTCAACGGAGACGCACACACAGGAGGTTCCCCATGGAGCGGATCACCAGGGCCGACGACCGAGTCCACCGCCCGGCCGGGCCGTGGACACCGACCGTCCACCGGCTGCTCGCACACCTGCACGAACAAGGGTTCGTCGCGGCACCGGAACCGATCGAGCACGGCGACACCCTCGAGACGGTGTCGTTCGTCCCCGGGGTCGCGGGGGAGTACCCGTGGACCGAGGACGTCGCGAGCGAAGCCGCTCTCGTCACGAGCGCCCGACTGCTCCGGCAGTTCCACGACGCCGCAGCCACGTATCCGCTCGACGCAACACGCGACCTCTGGTCACAGGCGGTCCGCGCCCCCGTCGAGACGATCGTGCACGGCGACTTCGCCCCGTACAACTGCGTCTACGACGGCATCCAGGCCGTGGGCCTCATCGACTTCGACACCGCACACCCCGGCCCCCGGGTCTGGGACGTCGCGAGTGCGGTGTACCGGTTCGCCCCGTTCACCACCGGCGCCGTCGAGGGCGCGACCGCCCCGGACCTCGACGACCGGCTCGCCCGCGCCGCCGAGTTCTGCCGCGCCTACGACCTCGACGACCGCTCCCGCAGCGTCCTCGCCGAGACGATGACCGCGTCCCTCGTCGCGATGGTCACCACCATGGAGACCGAGGCCGCCGCCGGCAACCCAAAGTTCGTCAGCGACCTGGCGCACGGTCACGCCGACCTGTACCGGGCCGACGTCGCCTACATCGAGCAGCACGCCGACGCCATCGCCGCCGCCGTCGCGTGACCCCGACCCCTGCGCAGCTCCGCACCCTGCGGCTCGCCGCGCAGGGGATCGCCGTCCCCGGTCCCAGTCCCACTGCGGCCGTCGAACGGATGACCGCCGTGCAGGGGCAGGACCTCGGCCAGGTCCTCTGGGCGATCGGGGTCCGCGCACCCGGGGCCACCCGTGACGACGTCCGCGCCGCCTTCGACCGCGGCGAGCTCGTCCGCTCCTGGCCGATGCGGGGCACCCTGCACGCCATGCGACCCGACGACCTGCGGCTCCTGCTCTCCCTGACCGCCGAACGGACCCTGCGCAGCATCGCCCGACGTGCCACCGAACTCGGCATCGACCAGCCCCTGCTCGACCGAGCACGGGACACCACCGTCGCCGCACTGTCCGGCGGCCGCGCCCTCGTCCGCGATGAACTCTTCGACGAGTACCGCGCTGCCGACATCGACCCCACCGCCGGCCGTGGCTACCACCTGCTGCTGCAGCTCTCGCAAGAGGGACTCGTCGCCTGGGGTCCCACCGCCCGCGTCGGCCAGGGACTCGTGCTCCTCGACGAGTGGGCACCGGCGCTCGCCGAGGTACCCGACCGCGACGAAGCACTCCGCCGGGTCCTGCTCGGGTACCTGCGCGGCCGGGGCCCCGCGACCGAGGCCGACGCCGCCAGCTGGACGAAGCTCCCGCTCGGCGACCTCCGCCGTGCCCGAGCCGCCGCCGGCGACGCCGTCGAGGACCTCGGCGACGGACTCCTCGCGCTCGCCGACCGTCCCACCCCCGGGGGCACGCCCACCGGCCACCTGCTGCCCGGGTTCGACGAGTACCTGCTCGGGTACGCCGACCGCTCCGCCCAGCTCGACCCCGCGCACGCCGACCGGGTCGTCCCGGGCGCCAACGGGATGTTCCTGCCGATGGCCGTCGTGCGCGGGCGGGTCGTGGGCACGTGGAGGCGGACCGAGCATGCCAGCGGGGTGGCCGTCACCGTCACACCCTTCGCGGCACTCGACGTCACATCGGTGCGCGCGCTCGAGGCGGCCGCCGCCCGGTACGCGCGGTTCCTCGACGCGCCCGTCGCGTTCGGGGTGGTGGAGGCGACCAGCCGCTGACCGCAGCTTCCCTCGCCAGCTCCACCGCACCTCTCCCCACCGGCACGGCCGACCCGCCGCTGGCGCGTCGGTCCGGAACCGACGGCGTGGGCCCAGGCCGTCCCCAGCAACCACGCGGCGGACTCGTACCCTGCCTCGGGTAATGTCGCAGGGCCATGACCGACAGCCCGGCCGACGCCACCCCGTACGAAGTCCTCGGCGTCCCCGCGACCGCCGACGACGACGCGCTCCGCCGCGCCTACCGGCGCGCCGCCCGCGAATCCCACCCCGACCTCGGCGGCGACGCCCAGCACTTCCGCCGCGTCCAACTCGCCTGGGAACGCATCGGCACGCCCGCAGCACGCCGCGCCTACGACGCGGGCTCCCGCGGCGCGTTCAGCGGCAGCGGCGCCGGCCCGTTCGGTTCGTCTGGTTCGTCCGCCGGGAGGCCCGACACCGGTCGCGACGCCTACGCACCCCCGTCAGCCCGTCGCGACACCCGCCCCCGCGCCCGGTCCCACGGACACCCGGGCGGACGCTCCCGCGAGGTCTTCCTGCAGGCAGAACGCGAATGGGTCGGACTCGGCGACCCCATCGAGGACCCCTACGACCCCACCCTCATCCGGTCCGCGCCCCGACACATCCGACGGCTGCTCGGCGAGGCGCTCGCCGAAGAGGCGACCGCCTCGATCGTCTCGGACATGGGCATCGGCGTCACCGTCTGGCACGACCTCGACGCCGGGGCCGAGGGCAAGCTCGACCACGCCGTCCTGACCCCGAGCGGGCTCTGGGCCGTCGAGTCGATCGACTGGGGAGCACCCGTCCGGATCGAGCACGGCGACATCGTCGGGGAGACCCTGGCGCCCGGCGAGCGTCCGGTGAAGGAACTCGTCCGAGCCGCCCGTGCCGTGCAGAAGCAGACCCGGGTGCGGTTCACCGGCCGGCTGCTCGTCGTGCCGGACTCCGCGGTCGAGGTCGACGTGCAGCTCGTCGGCTCCCCGAAGAAGCCCACCGCCCTGGTCGTCCGCCGCAGTGCGCTCGGGCAGGTGCTGAACGGCGTGTGGTCCCCGCCCGGATCGGTCGACGTGTTCGAGATCCGCGACCGCCTGCAGCAGACCGTCCGCTTCGTCTAGCGACGGGCGTCAGTAGCCGCGGAGCTTCTCGAGGTCGCGGCGCTCCCGCTTGCTCGGGCGTCCGGCGCCGCGTTCGCGCATCGGGACGAACCCCGCCTCTTCCTTGGACAGCCGCGGTGGGGTCTTGTCCTCGAAGTGCTTCGCGGCCTCGGGCGCGCTCGTCCGCTTCAGGATGATGCCCGTGACGACGACGATCCGGTCGAAGCCGTTCTGCCGCACCCGGACCTCGTCGCCGGGGCCGATCGGCTGCGCGGGCTTCGCGCGCTCTCCGTTCACCCGGACGTGCCCGGCCTTGCACGCGGCGGTCGCAGCGGAGCGGGTCTTGGTGATCCGCACCGCCCAGATCCAGCTGTCCACGCGAGCCTTGGCCATCCCCTCACTCTAGGCGGCCCCGCGCCTACTCGCTCTGCGCTCAGACTGGGTCGATGCCGGGCGACGACGTGCCGGCCGGGTCGTCGTTCCACGGGTTGATCAGGTCGATGCCCGTCCCGGTGAAGTCCTTGGTGTTCCGGGTCGCGCACGTGGCGGCGCGTGCCCGGCAGATCGCGGCGATCTGCGCATCGGCAGTGGAGATTGCCTGACCTGCTCGGAGGCGACCGGTGACGATGTCGGCGTAGTGCTCCGCGGCGACGGTGTCGAACGGCAGGATCGCGCCGCGGGACGCGTACGTGTCGAGGACGATGTCGATCGCCTGGCCGAGCGCAGCCTTGCGCCTGCCGTCGTCGAGTCGCCGCACGCCGGCGAGGAGTTCTCCGACCGTCACTGACGTGATCGCGACGTTGCCGGTGAGGGTGGTCACCCACTCGATGACGTCGGGGTCGGGTGCCGGTCGGAACAGTTCGGAGACGACGTTGGTGTCGAGGATGATCATCCGAAGTCCGCCATGCGGGCTGCATCCCCTCGGGCGGGGATCGGGAGCGACTCGACGCCGCCCACTGTGCGGCCAGCGTTGAGCATCGCGACGCCGATGTTCGTCGATTCGGTGCCACGTGCGATGAGCTCACGTGCCTCAGCCTCCATGGAGTGGCCGTGCAGCCGAGCCTGCGCGACGAGGCGCGCCTTCACCGACGCGTCGAGTTCGCGGATGACGATCGATACCATGTCCACCTCCCGTTGATATCGCTGATGCTAGCACCGGCGCCTGCCAGCGACGCCGGGCGGCCCCTACGCTGGGCGGGTGAGCACCGGGGAACAGGCAGCGATCGCGCGGGCCCGTGCGCTCGGCGTGCTGCACGATGCCGTGATCGGGGACCGGCTCGTGGTCCGGGCGCACCACGGCGACGGCGCACAGGACGCCCTCGGGGACCTCGTCGCCCGCACCCCCGACACCGTGACGATCGCCACCCGCCGCGGCCCGGTCGACGTCCGGCTCGACGACGTCGTCGCCGCGAAGCCCGTCCCACCGCCCCCACCCCCGCGCGCGCCCCGCCGCTGACCTCGCACCGTGCGAAGCGCACGCACGCACCCGCCCGCGCGCGCACGGCGAGCCGCACCCCTCCGCAACCCCCACCCGACGTAGCCTCGTGCCATGGCAGTCCCCGTCCCGCTCGGCACCGAGGACCGCACCGCCCGCCTCACCCTCCGCCGCCCCGACCAGTGGCGCCGCGAGGACTCTGCCCAGGCGGACCTGCGCGTCACCGGCGACGACATCGTCCTCACCGTCCGATCCCGACCCAGCGACCGCGCGATCGGCGACGAGAACACGGGCCTCCTCGCGAGACTTCCCGGTTCCGTCGAGGGGCTGCTGCTCGTCGGCTGCGACACCTGGACCGCCGCCGGGGCCCCCGCGCGCCTGGTCGAGTACGTCCGTCCCGACGAACACGGCGACGTCGCGGGTGCGCACCTGCTCTTCGTGACCGGGCGGCACCGCGTCGACCTGACGATCGAACGCCCCCTGGCGCGACTGCTCGAGACCGACGAGCTCGTGTTCGCGGTCCTCGAGAGCGTCCGCGCCACCGAGCCGTCCCCGGTCCGCCCCGAGCGCGACCTCGAGCCGCTGCCCACCCCGGCGCCCGGCCTGGACCTCGACGGCCCCCGCCTGAGCGCCGACGCGGTCGGCACGCTCAAGAGCCTCGCCGGACGCCGGTGGAACCCGACGCTCCTCCGCACCGCGGCGGGCCGCGAACTCATCGAAGCGGGCCTCGTCGGCCGACTCGGCACGCTGCCGGAGTCGACCCAGACCCTGCTCGAGCCGTGGCAGGGCGATGCCCAGCCGGTCACGCTGGAACAGCACATGCAGGGCGGTGGCGAGTCGCGCCTCCAGGCCTGGTCGCAGACCGTCGTGGACGGGACCGCCGAGGCGGGCGCGGTGGTCGCGTCCGTCACGCCGGACCGCGCGGTCGCGCTGACGGCCGGGAGGCTCGGCATCGGCCCGACGTGGACCTTCCCGTTCCGCACGGGGTCGCTCCCAGGGCACCTGCTCGGCCGCCGGCTGGCCGGCGGCTCCGACGCACCGGACCTGCCGGAGGCCCTCGTCGAGGCGGACCCGCGGCTCGCGCGCTTCTGGGCCGCGCCGTGGACGGTGTCGTACCTGCGTCGACCGGGCAAGCCGAAGCCCGTGACGATCGTGCGCGCCGAGGGGATCGGCTTCGCCCGCGTGGGCAAGACGGAAGCCGGGGAGACCGCCTTCCAGACGGACTCCCCGGCAAACGTGTACCGGTCGGTGGTGCGGGCGCTGCTCGGCTGAACGGATTCCAGACACTGTGCCCGCTTGGCAAACGTGTACCGGTCGGTGGTGCGGGCGCTGCTCGGCTGAACGGATTCCAGACACTGTGCCCGCTTGGCAAACGTGTACCGGTCGGTGGTGCGGGCGCTGCTCGGCTGAACGGATTCCAGACACTGTGCCCGCTTGGCCAACGTGTACCGGTCGGTGGTGCGGGCGCTGCTCCCTTCCGCTCAGGCGGCCGGGCCGGCGGTCAGGGTGACGGTGACGGTCTTGGCGGCGCCGGAGCTGTCGGTGTAGCCGACCACGACCTTGTCGCCGACGGAGTGCGACTGCACGGCCGCGGTGAGCTCGTCCGACGTCGTGACCGTGGTCCCGCCCAGGCTCGTGATCGTGTCACCCTCGGCCAGGCCGGCGCTCGCGGCACCGGAACCCTCGACCGTGCCGGCGACGGCGACGCCGCCCGTGGTGCCCGCGGTGCTGCTGACCTGGACCCCGAGGAACGCGGGCAGACCGATGGTGATCGTGCTCGAGGACTCCCCGGCCAGGATCTTCTCGGCGATCGCCTTCGCGGTGGTGATCGGGATGGCGTAGCCGGTGACGTCCGCGGTGCCCGAGGACGCCGCGGTCGCCATGCCGACGACCTCGCCCTCGCTGTCGACCACGGGGCCGCCGGAGTCGCCGGAGACGATGTTCGCCGCGATCTCGATCAGGCCGGACAGCGACTCGGTGCCGGTGCCGGACTCGCTCTGCACCTGGATGTCCTGGTCGGTGGCCGTGACGGTGCCCTCGGCGGCGACCAGGTTGCCCGTGCCCTCGGCGTTGCCGACGTCGGTGACGGTGTCGCCGGTGCTCGGCTCGCCGTCGTCGTCGAGCGTGACGGTGGACAGGCCGGAGGCATCCTCGAGCTTCAGCACGGCGACGTCGTTCGTGGCGTCGGTGCCGACCACGTCCGCCTTGTACTCCTTGCCGGTGGTCTCGTCGGTGACGGTGATGCTCGTGGCGCCCTGGATGACGTGGTTGTTCGTCAGGACCGTGCCGTTCGAGCTGAGGATCATGCCGGTGCCGGCCGCCTGCGAGGACTCGTCGTAGTTCAGGACGGTGTTGATCGTCACGACGCCCTTCTTCTGGGCGGCGGTCGCTGCGGTGGCGGCGGACTCGGTGCTCGTGCCGGTGCTGCCGTCGGTGCCGCTGCCGTCGGTCCCGCTCCCGGTGCCGCTGCCGTCTCCGGGGACCGTGAAGCCGTTCGTGCCGTCGCTGCTGCCCGTGCCGCTGCCGGTGTCGGGAAGCGTCGTGGTGCCCTGCGACTGGCTCGACGTCGTGGTCGTGCTCTGCGAGGACAGGCCGAGGGCCGTGCCGCCGGCGGCACCGACGATCGCGAGGGCCGCGATGCCGGAGCCGATCATCAGCCCGAGGCGACGCGGGCGCTTCGCGCTCGCTCCCGGGTGGTTCGCCGCCGCAGCGGTGTGCGCCCAGGCGTGGTGGGTGCCGGTGAGTGCCGGGCTGCCGATCAGGTACGGGCCGCGGCCGTCGGGGGAGTAGGCGTAGGGACCGGATCCGTCCGGGCCGTACAGGTACGGGCCGGAGCCGTCGAAGGCGTAGGCCGGACGGAGGGTGGCGGGGTCGGCGTGGGGTGCCTCCCAGCTCATCCCGTACGCCTGCTGCTGCCGCTGCTGCTGCGTGCCGTCGGTCCGGGCGGTGCCCTGCTCGTCGTGCTCGCGGTCGGCGTCGGCGGCGGGGTTCGGGGTCTCGTTCATCGGTGCTCTCCGGTCGTCCCTCGACGACCCGGGCGGGTGTCGATGGAGACCAGTACAGGCGGCGATCCAATGACGAGCCTATGAACGGACCCAGCGACTGCTCCGGGCTTGCTCGGGGGAAGCCGAGTGGCCTGCCGGTTCGGTCGCCCGGGTGTCCATGAGGGTCGCCCGGGTGTCCATTAGGGTTGCCTTACTTCCCATGCGCTCCTCCACGTCCGCGCCACCGGCGCCCGCCTCCGTCTCCCGTCTGGTCGGGGCGACCGTGCTGGCCGTCGTCGTCCTCGCCGTGGCGTGCGCGCTGTCGATCGCCTACGGATCCCGGCCGATCCCGCTCCACACCGTGCTCGACACCGTCCTGAACCCGGGGCGGAACGACGAGGTCGGGCTGATCGTGCTCGGCAACCGCGTCCCACGTACCGTCGTCGGGCTCCTCGCGGGTGCCGCCCTCGGTGTCGCCGGCGCGGTGATGCAGGGGGTGACCCGCAACCCGCTCGCCGACCCGAGCGTCCTCGGCATCAACTCCGGGGCGGCCCTCGCCGTGGTCGCCGGCATCGCGCTCTTCGGGGTGAGCGGCACGGCGGCCTACCTGCCGTTCGCCTTCCTCGGTGCTGCCCTCGCGACACTGCTCGTCTACGGCATCGCCGCCGTCGCCCGGCGCGGACTGTCGCCGGTCGGCCTCGCGCTGTCCGGTGCCGTGGTCGCCGCCGCGCTGTCGTCGATCACGACGGCGGTGCTCGTGACGAACGCGAGCCTGCTCGACCAGCTGCGGTTCTGGCAGGTGGGCGCCCTCGCCGGCAAGGACCTCGGCACCGCCGGCATCATCACGGCGCCCGTGCTGATCGGTCTCGCGATCGCGTTCGGCCTGGGCCGCTCGCTCAACACGCTCGCCCTCGGCGACGAGCTCGCGGCGTCGCTCGGGCAACGCGTCGTGCTCGTCCGGGCCGTCGGCGGACTCGTGACGGTGCTGCTCGCCGGCTCGGCCGTGGCCGCCGCGGGGCCGATCGCCTTCGTCGGGCTCGCCGTGCCGCACGCCGTCCGTCGGCTGAGCGGCCCCGACCACCGGTGGACCATCCTGCTGTCCGCGATCGTCGCGCCGGCGCTGCTGCTGGTGGCCGACGTCATCGGTCGCGTCGTGGCGTACCCGGGGGAGCTGCAGGTCGGCATCGTCACGGCTCTCATCGGTGCGCCGGTGTTCATCGCGCTCGTGCGGTCGAGGGCGGTGCGGGGCCTGTGAGCGGTGCGGGGACCGTGCGTCGCGACCGTGGGGTCGTCGGCCTCCGGCGAGGTCTCGTCGGCGTCCGGCGCGAGCTCGTCGTGCTGGCCGCCGTGGTGGTGCTGCTCGTCGCGCTGGTGCTCGTCGGACTCGGGGTCGGCTCGATCCCGCTGACCCCGGCGCAGGTGGTCGGCGCGCTGTTCGGACAGGGCGACCGCATCTCGGACTTCGTCATCGGACAGCTGCGCGGCCCCCGGGTGCTCGGCGCGGTCCTGGTCGGCGCCAGCCTGGGGGTCGCGGGCGCCATCGTGCAGAGCGTCGTCCGCAACCCGATCGCGAGCCCGGACGTCATCGGCATCACCTCGGGTGCCAGCGCTGCGGGGCTCACGGCGATCGTGCTGTTCGGGGCGTCCGGCGGCACCCTGTTCTCGGTCGTGCTCGTCGGCGCAGTCGTCGTCTCGGTCGTGATCGCCGGACTGGCCTGGCGGCGGGGGATCACCGGCAACCGGGTCGTGCTCGTCGGGGTCGGGGTCTCGGCGATCTGCCTGAGCATCACGGGGTGGATGCTCACCAGCGGCACCGTCACCCAGGCCGGCACCGCGCTGCTGTGGTTGTCCGGCAGCCTGAACGCCGTCGACCGAAACCTGGTCGGCGTGCTCGGCGTCGCGTTCGTCGTGCTGTTCCTGCTGGCCCTGCTGCAGTCGTCGCGCCTGACCGTCCTGACGCTCGGCGACGAGGTCGCGGCGGCCCTCGGGCTCCGGCCGGACCGCGCGAAGGTGCTGCTGCTCCTCACCGCGGTGTGCCTGACCGCCGCTGCGGTCGCCACGGCGGGGCCTGTGTCGTTCGTCGCACTGATGGCGGCGCCGATCGCCCGTCGGCTCGTCGGTGGAGGCCGCGTCGCCCTCGGTCCGGCCGCCGCGGTGGGAGCGGCGATCACCCTCGGCAGCGACCTCATCGCCCAGTTCGCGATCCCCGGGAACGCCCTGCCCGTCGGCGTCGTGACGGGTGTCGTCGGCGCCCCGTACCTGCTCTGGTTGCTCGCGCGCGGTCGCTGAACCCGGACCGCGCGTTCGCGCACCGCGGACGATCGTCCACAGGCCCAGTTCGGGGCTGCCGCTGGAGCCCTCCTTTCCGATACGCTGGTGGGCCAAGAGGAGGAGGTCCACCGATGCCAGATCCAGTGGTCCCGCAGCCCGACGGTCAGAAGACCCCGGAGCAGCGGCTGGTCGACACCACGCTGACCTTCAGCATGGACATGGGCGCGGCGCTCACCGCCGAGTCCGGTGTGTCAGCCGAAGAGCGCGAGGCGGTCAACGCCCTACCGTCCGGATCGGCGCTGCTCGTCGTGCGCCGCGGTCCGAACGTGGGTGCGCGGTTCCTCCTCGACTCCGACGTCACGACGGCCGGTCGACACCCTGACGCCGACATCTTCCTCGACGACGTCACGGTGTCCCGCAAGCACGCGCAGTTCCTGCGGCAGGGCACGGCCTTCACGGTCAAGGACAACGGCTCGCTGAACGGCACGTACTTCGACGGTGCACGCATCGACGAAGCGCCGCTCACCGACGGGGCCGAGGTCCAGGTCGGCAAGTTCCGTCTGACGTTCTACGCGTCCCGGGTCGACCTGGCGCGCCTGGCGAACGCGTAGTGGCCGCACGGTCCGCTGCGGCCCGGGCGGGGTCAGCGGCACCGGACCTGCTCACGATCGGGCAGGTTCTCGCTCGCCTCAAGCCCGAGTTCGCGGACCTGTCGAGTTCCAAGCTGCGCTTTCTCGAAGAGCGCGAGCTCGTCACGCCGGTCCGCACGGCCAGCGGGTACCGCAAGTTCTCGGCGGCCGACGTCGACCGCCTCCGGGTGATCCTCGGCCTGCAGCGCGACCACTACCTGCCGCTCAAGGTCATCAAGGACTACCTCGCCGACCTCGACGCGGGGCGCGAGCCCGTGCTGCCCGGCGGTGGAGACGCCCCGCGTCCCTCGATACTCGGGCGCGAGCGCCGGTACACCCGCGACGAGACGGCCCGAGCGGCCGGCGCGTCCCCGATGCTCCTGGCCGACGCGGTCTCCGCGTCACTGCTCCCCGCCACCGAGACCTACGGCGAGGACAGCGTGTCCGTCCTCAAGGCGCTCGTCGAGCTGCAGCGGACCGGCATCGAGCCGCGGCACCTGCGCACGCTCCGCAGCACCGCCGAGCGCGAGGTCGGACTCATCGAATCCGCGCTCATGCCCGTGTCCCGCCGGGGCGATGCGACGTCGCGGGCGAAGGCCACGGAACTCGCACGCGAGATCGCCGTCCAGCTCGAGGTCATCCGCTCGAGCCTCATCCGCGCGGCGATCGGTCGTCTCGACGCATGATCCGTTCCGGTGCTCCGCGGGGGCTTGTGCGTCAGTGGGTGGGGCGTATCCTCGACACGCCGGACGCGCCGAGTCGGATGTCCCGCGCGGGAGCGGTCGGAGTCGCTACCGTTGACCTCGGAACAACTCTCAACCCGTCGTTGAACCTTCGGGTGGGAGCTCGATCGTCGTGGAAGGCAAGCGCATGAGTGGGAACGACACCCCAGGCACCGAGTCGGACACGACGCGGTACGACCTCGGGCTGCTCTTCACCGACGGCCTCCCCGAACACGACGAGCAGAACGGCTACCGCGGCACCGTCGCCGCACGTGCAGCCGGCATATCGTACCGACAGCTCGACTACTGGGCACGCACCGAACTCGTGCAGCCCACCATCCGCGGCGCTGCCGGCTCCGGCTCGCAGCGTCTGTACGGCTTCCGCGACATCCTCGTGCTCAAGCTCGTGAAGCGCCTGCTCGACACCGGCATCTCGCTGCAGCAGATCCGCACCGCTGTGAACCAGCTCCGCGAGTCGGGCGTGTCCGACCTCGCCCAGACCACCCTGATGTCCGACGGCGCTTCGGTGTACCTGTGCACCTCGGACGACGAGGTCATCGACCTGGTGTCCCGCGGTCAGGGTGTCTTCGGCATCGCGGTCGGCAAGGTCCTGCGCGAGGTCGAGACCTCCCTGGTCGAGCTCGATGCCTCTGCTGCGGCCGACCCGTCCGACGAGCTCGCCGCGCGTCGCGCTTCCCGCGCTTCCTGACCAGTTTCTCGTCCCGCGGATCGGCCCGAGTGGTCGCGAACTGCGGTGTGTGCGTCGCCGAGTGGTCACGAACTGTCGTCCGCGCGGCCGTCCGCAGACAGTTGTTGACCACTCGACGGACGTGAGCGGTACGTCGTGACCGCTGGGCGAGCCGGGGCCGGGCGTGTCTTCCGGGGCTGGGATGGGCCTCCCGGCAGTCGGCGCGTGGTCATGAACCGCCGTGCGCGCGTCGCCGAGTGGTCACGAACCGTCGTTTGCGCAGCCGTCAGCCGACAGTTGCCGACCGCTCGGCGGACGTGAGCAGCGCGTCGCGCCCGCGCAGCAGCGCCCTACGCGCCAGCAGCACCCGCACCGTCGGCGTACGGGCCGATCTTGCCGGTCCGCATGATGCGCTCGAGCAGCTGGTCGAAGTTGCGCGCCATCTCCTGCGCGGACTCGCCGGGCCACACGTGCAGGGGCTTCGCGGCACCCTGCGCCTGCTGCAGCGAGGTGCGTTCGGGCAGCTGCGGCGACAGGACGAGCGGGCCGAACATGTCGCGGAGTTCCTTGATGCGGAACTGGTGCTCGAGCGACTGGACCCGGGCGCGGTTCACGATGATGCCGAGCGGCTGCAGGCGGGGGGAGAGACCGCGGCGGATCTCCTCGATGGCCCGGAGTGCGCGGTCGGCGGCGGCGACGGAGAACAGGCCGGGCTCGGTGACGACCGTGACGCGGTCGGACGCTGCCCACGCGGTGCGTGTGAGGGCGTTCAGCGACGGCGCGCAGTCGATGAGCACGAGCTCGTAGTCCTGCTCGACGTTGGCCAGGGCCTCTTCGAGCTTCCAGATGTCGCGGATGGAGGGGTGCGGCCCGTCGAAGTTGATCGCCGAGGGCGACCCGACCATGACGTCGATCTTGCCCTGCGAGCCCTTCGTCCACCCGGAGGGTGCGATCGCCTGACGGACGATCTTCTCCTTCGGGTTCTCGAGGACGTCGGCCACGTTGAGGTGTCCGGCGAGGTTGATGTCGAGGCCGGTGGAGACGTCGGACTGCGGGTCGAGATCCACCACCAGCGTGCGCAGTCCCTTGGCGAAGGCGGCCGAAGTCAGGCCGAGCGTCACCGTCGTCTTGCCGACACCGCCCTTGAGGGAGCTCACGCTGAGTACATGCACGATCAGCAACGTTACCGCCACTAGGGTTGTCTCACCTCAACCCGGGCTGAAAGGGACGTCGTGTTCAGCAAGATCCTCGTGGCGAACCGTGGTGAGATCGCCATCCGCGCGTTCCGTGCCGCGTACGAACTGGGGGCGCGCACCGTCGCCGTCTACCCCTACGAAGACCGGAACTCCCTGCACCGCCTGAAGGCCGACGAGGCCTACCTGATCGGTGAGCGGGGCCACCCGGTCCGGGCGTACCTGGACGTCTCCGAGATCATCCGCGTGGCCCGCGAGTCGGGCGCCGACGCGATCTACCCGGGGTACGGCTTCCTGTCCGAGAACCCGGAGCTCGCCGCCGCGGCCGCCGAAGCCGGCATCACCTTCATCGGTCCGGGCGAACACGTGCTCGAGATGGCCGGCAACAAGGTGACCGCGAAGGAGCACGCGATCGCAGCCGGCGTCCCGGTCCTCGCGAGCACCCCGGCGAGTCGTGACATCGAGGAGCTCATCGCCGGATCCGATGCCATCGGGTTCCCGGTGTTCGCCAAGGCCGTCGCGGGTGGTGGCGGTCGTGGCATGCGCCGGGTCGAGACCAAGCCCGAACTCCGTGCAGCGCTCGAAGCGGCGATGCGCGAGGCCGACAGTGCGTTCGGCGACCCGACCATGTTCCTCGAGCAGGCGGTGATCCGGCCGCGGCACATCGAGGTGCAGATCCTCGCCGACGCGACGGGCACAGAGGCGGGCACGATCCACCTGTTCGAGCGGGACTGCTCCGTGCAGCGCCGCAACCAGAAGGTCGTCGAGATCGCCCCGGCGCCGAACCTCGACCCCGCGATCGCGCAGGCGCTGCACCGCGACGCGGTCGCCTTCGCCCGCTCGATCGGCTACGTGAACGCCGGCACCGTCGAGTTCCTGCTCGACACCGAGGGCGAGCGCGAGGGGCAGCACGTCTTCATCGAGATGAACCCGCGCATCCAGGTCGAGCACACCGTCACCGAAGAGGTCACCGACGTCGACCTGGTGCAGTCGCAGATGCGGATCGCCTCGGGCGAGTCGCTCGCCGACCTCGGCCTGTCGCAGGACACCGTCTCCGTGCACGGGGCCGCGCTGCAGACCCGCATCACGACGGAGGACCCGACGCAGGGCTTCCGGCCGGACACCGGCCGCATCACCACGTACCGCAGCCCCGGCGGTGCCGGCGTGCGCCTCGACGGCGGTACGGTCGCCACCGGTGCGCAGATCAGCCCGCACTTCGACTCGATGCTCGCCAAGATGACGTGCCGCGGACGCGACTTCCCGACGGCCGTCGCCCGTGCGAAGCGTGCCCTCGCCGAGTTCCGGATCCGCGGCGTCAGCACGAACATCCCGTTCCTGCAGGCCGTGCTCGAGGACCCGGACTTCGCCCGTGGCGACGTCTCGACGAAGTTCATCGAGGAGCGCCCGCAGCTGTTCAGCGGCCACGTGTCGAAGGACCGCGGCACGAAGGTCCTGAACTGGCTGGCCGACGTCACGGTGAACAAGCCGAACGGTGAGCGGTCGCCGCTGGTCACCGAACCGAGCGCGAAGCTCCCCGCCCTCGATCTCGGCACCCCGGTGCCCGAGGGCCAGCGCGACCTGCTGCTGGCGACCGGCCCGGCCGAGTGGGCGAGAGCACTCCGCACCCAGACCCGGCTCGCGGTGACGGAGACGACGATGCGCGACGCGCACCAGTCGCTGCTCGCGACGCGCGTCCGCACGAAGGACCTCGTCGCGGTCGCGCCGTACGTCGCGCGGCTCACGCCGCAGCTGCTCAGCGTCGAGGCCTGGGGCGGTGCGACGTACGACGTCGCCCTCCGGTTCCTCGGCGAGGACCCGTGGGAGCGGTTGGCCTCGCTGCGCGAGGCGATGCCGAACATCCCGATCCAGATGCTGCTGCGCGGCCGCAACACGGTCGGCTACACCCCGTACCCGACCGAGGTGACGGACGCCTTCGTCGCCGAGGCCGCCGCCACGGGCGTCGACGTCTTCCGCGTGTTCGACGCGCTCAACGACGTCAGCCAGTTGCGACCGGCCCTGGAGGCGGTGCTCGCGACCGGCACGGCCGTCGCCGAAGCGGCGCTCTGCTACACCGCCGACCTCCTCGATCCTGCCGAGGACCTGTACACGTTGGACTACTACCTCCGCCTCGCGGAGCAGATGGTCGAGGCCGGCGCGCACGTCATCGGCATCAAGGACATGGCCGGCCTGCTCCGCGCCGGCGCCGCCGAGAAGCTCGTCGGCGCGCTGCGCGAGCGTTTCGACCAGCCCGTGCACGTGCACACGCACGACACCGCCGGTGGGCAGCTCGCGACGCTCCTCGCCGCCGCGCGTGCCGGTGCGGACGCGGTGGACGTCGCCTCGGCGCCGATGGCCGGCACGACGAGCCAGCCGAGCATGTCCGCGCTGGTCGCCGCCCTGGCCCACACGGAGCGCGACACCGGACTGTCCCTCGACGCGGTCGGCGACCTCGAGCCCTACTGGGAGGCGGTCCGTCGGGCCTACGCCCCGTTCGAGTCCGGGCTGCCGGGTCCGACGGGTCGGGTCTACAAGCACGAGATCCCCGGTGGTCAGCTGTCGAACCTCCGCCAGCAGGCGATCGCGCTCGGCCTGGGCGACCGGTTCGAGCAGGTCGAGGACTGGTACGCCGAGGCGAACCGGATCCTCGGACGCCCGACCAAGGTCACGCCGTCGTCGAAGGTGGTCGGTGACCTCGCGCTGCAGCTCGCCGCGGTGAACGCCGACCCGGCCGACTTCGAGCAGAACCCGGACAAGTACGACATCCCGGACTCCGTCGTCGGGTTCATGGCCGGCGAGCTCGGAGACCTGCCGGGTGGCTGGCCGGAGCCGTTCCGGACGAAGGTCCTGGCGGGCCGCGACGTCCGCCTCGAGATCACCCCGGTGCCGGACGCCGAGCGCGCGCACCTCGACGCCGCCGGGCCCGAGCGCCAGCAGGCGTTGAACCGACTGCTGTTCCCGCAGCCCACGGCGCAGTTCGGGCGGGTGCGCGAGCAGTACGGCGACCTGTCCGTGGTGCCGACCGTCGACTACCTGTACGGGCTGCGCCCCGGGCAGGAGCACGTCGTGCCGCTCGGCAAGGGCGTCAACCTGTTCGTCGGGCTCGAGGCGATCGGCGAGGTCGACGACAAGGGCATCCGCACCGTCATGGCCACGATGAACGGGCAGCTCCGCCCGGTCTCGGTCCGCGACCGATCGATCGAGGTCGAGACGAAGGTCGCCGAGCAGGCCGACAAGTCCGACCCGAAGCACGTCGCCGCGCCGTTCTCCGGTGTGGTGACGCTCAAGGTCGCCGTCGGTGACGTCGTCGAGGCCGGAGCGGCCGTGGCGAGCATCGAGGCGATGAAGATGGAAGCGGCCATCACGGCGCCCGTGGCGGGCACCGTCGGCCGTCTCGCGATCCCGGCGACCCAGCAGGTGGACGCCGGCGACCTCCTGGTGGTGCTGCAGTAAATTGACCGTCCGTCCCATCCGCCTGTTCGGCGACCCCGTCCTCCGTTCGCCTGCGGACCCGATCGCTCCGGCGGCACTCGGGTCGAGCGGGGTCCGCGACCTCGTGCAGGACCTGATCGACACCGTCAAGGAGCCCGGCCGCGCCGGTGTGGCCGCGCCGCAGATCGGTGTCGGACTCCGCGCGTTCTCGTACAACGTCGACGGCGAGGTCGGGTACGTCCTGAACCCCGAGATCGTCGAGGTCTCGGGGGAGCCCGAGCTCATGGAGGAAGGGTGCCTGTCCGTCCCCGGTCTGGGCTACCCGACCCGGCGGCACCCGTACGCCAAGGTCCGCGGCGTCGACGTCGACGGCGCCGAGGTGGTGCTCGAGGGCACCGGGCTGATGGCCGAGGCGCTGCAGCACGAGGTCGACCACCTGGACGGGACCGTCTACGTGATGACGCTCGAACCAGAGGTCCGACGGCAGGCGCTGCGGGACATCCGGGCGCAGGAGTGGTTCCACTGATCCGTTGGTCATGAGTGCCTGCTCATGACACCCCCACGGGGGATTGTCGCTTTGTCCTGACGAAGAGGTACCGTATCCGCGTCGGCCTCCCACCGACGACCATCCCATCCCCCCAGGACTCCCGCATGACCAGTCAGACTGACGAGATCAGCTCCCACCGCACCCGCACCAACCGTCGTCCGGCCGACACCACCGTCGCCACCGGTGCGACCGCCGTCCTCGACGCCCCCGCGACGGAGCAGTCGCCGGAGGCCTGAGCCCCGCGTGCGCCTGCACCCCGCGCGCACCTGGCGGAATCGGGCGTACCTGGTCGGAAGAGTCGACCCGGTACGCCCGGAACGGCCCGGTACGCCGAGACGACGGGGCGCTACACGCGGCGACCGCGACGCTCCTCGATGACGGGCGTCGCGGTCGTCTGCACCTTCGACCCGGAGTAGATGTGGTCGATGTCCGCCGCGAAGTCTCGAAGGATGACCGACCGCTTGATCGTCAGCTTCGGCGTCAGGTGTCCGGAGCCCTCCGTCAGCTCGGTGTCCAGGATCGTGAACGACCGGACCGACTCGGCTCGTGAGACCCGGCCGTTCGCGGTGTCGATCGCCTCTTGCACGGCGGTGAGCACGCGCTCGTCGTACGCGGCCTCGTGCGCGGAGAGCGCCGGGGTGATCCCACGGCTCTCGCACCACCCCGGGAGCATCTCGCGGTCGAGCGTGACGAGGGCGGCGATGAAGGGCTTGCCCTCGCCGACGACCACGACCTGCCCGATGAGCGGGTGTTCGCGGACGCCGTCCTCGAGCGGTGCCGGTGCGACGTTCTTGCCGCTCGCGGTGACGATGAGCTCCTTGGCGCGTCCGGTCACCGTCAGGATGCCGTCGTCGTCGAGCCGTCCGAGGTCGCCCGTGCGGAACCAGCCGTCGTCGGTGAAGGCCTGCTCGGTGGCCTCGTCGTTCCGCCAGTAGCGGTCGAACACGTCGACGCCGCGGATCAGGATCTCCTGGTCGTCGGCGATCCGGATCTCGACCCCGGGGAGTGCCGGGCCGACCGTCCCGATGCGCAGGTCAGCCGCGCGGTTCACGGTGGCGGGCGCGGTCGTCTCGGTGAGCCCGTAGCCCTCGAGGATGAGCACGCCGATCGACCGGAAGAAGTGCGACAGTCGCGGTGAGAGCGGTGCCGAGCCACTGACCGCGTACTCGGTGCGGCCACCCAGGGCGTTCCGGAGCTTCGCGTAGACGAGCTTGTCGAACAGCTTGAACTTCAGGCCGAGCACGAGCGGGACCCGACCGGTGGCCAGCGCCTCGGAGTGGGCGACCGCGGTGTCCGCAGCGGCCCGGAAGATCTTCCCCTTGCCGCCGAGGTCGGCCTTCTGCTCGGACGCGTTGTAGATCTTCTCGAACACCCGGGGGACCGCCAGCAGGAAGGACGGCTTGAACGACGACACGGCCTGCATGAGGTCCTTCGTGTCCGGCTCGTGGCCGACCAGGACCCCGGCGGACACGGACATCGCCGCGATGAACCGGGCGAACACGTGGGCCATCGGGATGAAGAGCAGGGTCGAGGCACCGTCCGCGACGACCTCGGGCATCGCGACGCTGGCGTTCTCGACCGTCGCGGTGAAGTTGTCGTGCCGCAGAACGCACCCCTTCGGGCGTCCGGTCGACCCGGAGGTGTAGATGATCGTCGCGTCGTCGTGGCCGTGCACCGACGCCGTCCGCGCGTCGAGTTCGTCGTCGGTGACGTCCTCGCCGAGCCGGGTCAGGTCGTCGAGCCCGCCGCCGTCGATCGTCCAGTGCTGCCCGAGGTGCGGCAGGTCCGGTGCGATCGAGGCGACCCGACGCGCGTGCTCCTCCTGCTCGACGACGATCGCGACGGCCTCGGAGTCGGAGAGGATCCACCGGACCTGGTCGGGGGAGCTCGTCTCGTAGACGGGCACGGAGACCAGGCCTGCCGTCCACACCGCGAAGTCGACGAGGGTCCACTCCAGGCGGGTGCGGGACAGGATCGCGACGTGGGCGCCGGGCTCGAGGCCGGCGGCGACGAAGCCCTTCGCGATGCCGCGGACCCGTGCCAGCACCTCGCCGGCGGTGATCGTCGTCCACGTGTCGCCGTGGCGCTGGGCGAGGATCGGACGCGACGGCGTCAGCCGGGCGCGGTCGCCGAGCAGCCGCGCTGCGGAGCCGTGGTCAGGAGCGACGGGGCCGCTGGTCGGACGCGAGGCGCGCCTCCCGGTCGGAACGCCGACGCTGTCGGTGACCGCGCTGTCGGCGAGAGCACCGTCGGTGGTGACGCTGGCGCGTTCGGGTCGCTGATCGTTCACGGTGACTCCCTTGTCTGCCGGTTCGATTCGAGTGCGCCTCATCCTGCGAGGCGACACAGCCAGCATAGGACGCGTCACCGGGCGTTCCGTGAGTTCGCGGTGAACCGGTAGGCTCTTGGACCGTGCACGCCATCGGAATCGACATCGGGGGCACCAAGATCGCGGGAGCGGTCGTGACGGAACTCGGCGAGATCATCGCCGAGGACCGCGTGGCCACCAACGCTGCGGACCCGAACGCCATGCTCGACGACGTCGTCTCGATGGTCGAGCGACTCAGCTCAGGACACGAGGTCGGCGCGGTCGGCGTCGCGGCCCCGGGCTTCATCGACGCCTCGCAGTCGATCGTCTACTACACGCCGAACATCCGGTGGCGGAACGAGCCCCTGCGCCAGAAGCTGCAGCAGCGCCTCGGTGACCTGCACATCACGGTCGACAACGACGCCAACGCCGCCGGGTGGGCCGAGTTCCGCTTCGGCGCCGGCCGGCTCGTCTCCGACATGACGATGCTGACCATCGGCACCGGTGTCGGCGGCGCCATCGTGACCGAGGACCGCCTGTTCCGTGGCGGGTTCGGCACCGGCGGCGAGATCGGCCACCTGCGCATCGTGCCGAACGGTCTGCCCTGCGGCTGCGGCGCGCGTGGTTGCATCGAACAGTACGGTTCCGGCCGTGCCCTGCAGCGGATGGCGAACGACGTCGCCGACGCAGGCGGCATCGGGTCCGCGCTGGCCGACGCGCGCGAAGCCAACGGCGGCGAGCTCGACGGGCACATCGTGGGCGACCTGATCCTGGCCGACGACCCGGGTGCCCTCGCGGCGCTCCGTCGCCTCGGCCGCCACCTCGGTGAGGCCTGCGCCTCGCTGTCCGCGGTGCTCGACCCGCAGCTGTTCGTGTTCGGCGGCGGGGTCGCCAGCGCGGGGGACCGCCTGCTCGACCCGATCAAGCAGGCCTACCTCAACAACCTGCCGGCGCGTGGCTACCACCCCGAGCCGGACTTCGTGATCGCCGAGCTGGTGAACGACGCCGGAGTCGTCGGCGCCGCCGACCTGGCCCGCATCCACGCCCGCACGGCGTAAGCGCGTGCAGGCCCGCACGGCGTAGGGTCACTCGAGCCCGCCCCACCACCTGGAGTCGTCGATGACCTACTGGCTGCTGAAGAACTTCCTGCTCGGCCCGCTCATCCTCACCCTGTTCCGCCCGTGGGTGGTCGGCCGTGAGAACGTCCCCGCCAGGGGCCCGGTCATCTTCGCGTCCAACCACATCTCGTTCATCGACTCGGTGATCCTGCCGGCCGTGCTCGACCGGCGGCTGTCCTTCCTGGCGAAGAGCGACTACTTCACCGGGCGGGGACTCAAGGGCTGGGCGACGAAGACGTTCTTCAACGCCATCGGCCAGCTGCCGATCGACCGCTCCGGCGGCAAGGCGTCCGAGGCCTCGCTCCGCACCGGCCTGCAGGTCCTGGCACGCGGCGAGCAGCTCGGCATCTACCCGGAGGGCACGCGCAGCCCCGACGGCAAGCTCTACCGCGGTCGCACCGGCATCGCGCGGATGATCCTCGAGGGCCGGGTGCTCGTCGTCCCCGTCGCCATGGTCGGCACGCGTGAAGTGCAGCAGATCGGGCAGCGCTTCCCGAAGATCAAGCGCGTCGGCGTGGTCTTCGGCAAGCCGCTCGACTTCTCGCGCTTCCAGGGCTTCGAGACCGACCGGTTCATCCTGCGCAGCGTCACCGACGAGGTCATGCACGAGCTCGCGGGGCTGAGCCGTCAGGAGTACGTCGACGTCTACGCGACGAGCGTCAAGGAACGCGCGAGCTCCGCACGCGAGGCAGTCATGCGGGAACGGAAGTCCTCGCCCGCACGTTAGGCTCTGATGGTCCCGGCACTCCGCCAGGACGCCCGTTCTGCCGCCTTCCGGCGGCCAGGCGGGCCGCCCGCACAGAACACCGAGGTAACGCCCTTGCCCGAGTCGACCGACTTCGTCGCCCTGCAGGATCCGGACGTCATCGAGGGTCTCGACTATTGGCGCACGCTCCCCATCAAGCAGCAGCCCACGTGGCCGGACGCCGCGGCGGCCGAGGCCGCCTCGGCCGAGATCGCCACGCTGCCACCCCTCGTCTTCGCGGGCGAGGTCGACAAGCTCCGCGAGCGGCTCGCCGCCGCCGCACAGGGCAAGGCGTTCCTGCTGCAGGGCGGTGACTGCGCCGAGACCTTCGCCGGTGCGACCGCCGACTCCATCCGCGACCGCGTCAAGACGATCCTGCAGATGGCCGTCGTCCTGACCTACGGTGCGTCGATGCCCGTCATCAAGATGGGTCGCATGGCCGGGCAGTTCGCCAAGCCGCGCTCGAGCGACTTCGAGACCCGCGGCGACGTCACGCTGCCCGCCTACCGCGGCGACATCGTGAACGGCTACGACTTCACGCCGGAGAGCCGGACGGCCGACCCGCGCCGCCTCGTGCAGGGGTACCACACGGCCGCGTCGACCCTGAACCTCGTCCGCGCCTTCACCCAGGGGGGCTTCGCCGACCTGCGTCAGGTGCACTCGTGGAACAAGGGCTTCGCGTCGAACCCGGCGAACGCCCGGTACGAGCACCTCGCCAAGGAGATCGACCGCGCGATCCGCTTCATGGACGCCTGCGGTGCCGACTTCGAGGCGCTCAAGCACGTCGAGTTCTACGCGTCGCACGAGGGTCTGCTCATGGACTACGAGCGCCCGATGACCCGCATCGACTCGCGCTCCGGTCTGGCCTACGACACCTCCGGCCACTTCATCTGGATCGGGGAGCGCACGCGTGACCTCGACGGTGCCCACGTGGACTTCCTGTCGCGGGTGCGGAACCCGATCGGCGTGAAGCTCGGCCCGACCACGAGCGTCGACGACATGAAGGCCCTGGTCGACAAGCTCGACCCGAACCGCGAGCCCGGCCGCCTGACGTTCATCACGCGCATGGGTGCCGGCAAGATCCGCGACGAGCTGCCCAAGTTGCTCGAGGCGATCAAGGGCATGGACGCCAACCCGCTGTGGGTCACCGACCCGATGCACGGCAACGGCCTGACCACGCCCACCGGCTACAAGACCCGTCGGTTCGACGACGTCGTGGACGAGGTCCTCGGCTTCTTCGAGGCGCACCGGCAGGTCGGTACCTACCCGGGCGGCATGCACGTCGAGCTCACCGGTGACGACGTCACGGAGTGCCTCGGCGGGTCGGAGCACATCGACGAGGCCACCCTCGCCACCCGCTACGAGTCGCTGTGCGACCCGCGGCTGAACCACATGCAGTCGCTCGAGCTCGCGTTCCTCGTGGCCGAGGAGCTCGGCGCGCACCCGCACGTGCGCGCCTAGCGCGACCACCTTCGGACGGGAGGCACGGTGCCAGCTGGCACCGTGCCTCCCGTCCGCCGTTCCGGCGCGTCTCGGGCCCGACCCGAGTCTCGGGGCAGGCGACAGTCCTCGGGTCCGAGAGCGCGAGAACTGTCGCTCAGGCCGAGACTCGGGGCAGGCGCGCGCGACCGCTACTGGTCGTAGGAGAGCGTCACCGTGTCGCCGCGGTACACCGTGGCCCCGGCGCCCGGGTCAGTACCGGTCACGGGGAGCTTCGACTTCCAGTCGTAGAACCCGCACAGGATGTTCGTGCAGTCCGGCACGGCGACCTTGAGTCCGAGGCCCTCGAGCGTCGCGGTGGCCTCGTTGATCGTGGCGCCGACGACGCCGTCCTCGGGAACGGTGATCGGCGTCGGGCCCTTCGACACGACGACGTCGATCGCGGTGCCGCGCACGGCGGGGGAGTCCTGCACCTCGGCGGAGACGATCTGCCCGGAGGGGACGTCCTCGCTGAACTCCTCGGTGCGGGCGCCGAGGATGAGGCCGACCGCGTCGAGCTCGGCGGAGGCCTGGTCGACGGTCTTCCCGACGACGTCCGGCACGGCGCCGAGGGACACCGTGAGCGTGACCGGGCCGGTCTCGCCGTAGGCCTTGACCGACGTCAGGTCGAGCGCCTTGCCGCCGGACGCCCGGCCGGTCGCCGCGATGACGGTGTCCTTCGCGGCGTCGGCCGAGAACTCGTACCGGTTGTCCTGCAGCTCGAAGTCGTCGTCGAGCGCCGCGGTGACGGTGGAGAGCGGCTGCCCGACGATCGTCGGCAGCGCGATCATCTTCGGCCCGTTCGACACGACGAGCTGCACCGACGTGCCCTTCTGCACCTCGCGCTTCGCGGCCGGCTTGGTGATGGACACCTGTCCCTTCGCGACGACGGCGTCGAACCGGGTTCCGGTCTTCGACGCCGCGTGCAGGCCCTGGGCTTCGAGCAGCTGCCGGGCCTGCGAGACCGACTTGCCCGTCACTTCGGGGATGCGCACGTTGCCACCCGGCCCCGGCCCGAAGTACCAGCCGAAGCCCGCGCCGATGAGCAGGAGCACGACGAAGACCGACAGCGCGATCCAGCCGCGCTTGCGACGCTTCGCGGAGAGGTCGGCCAGGCGCTGTCCCGCGGGCGAGAGCACGCCGGGCTGCGCGCCCGTGCGGCGCGGGCCCGGACCGGTGTTGCGGCCTCGGGTCGTGGGACGCCCGCGGTCGGGGCTGTCGATGATCGCCGTGGCCTCGGTGGCCGCCGGTGCGTCGGCGGCAGCAGCGCGGGCACCAGCGGCAGCAGCGCCGACACCAGCAGCGGCCCCGCCGCCGGACGGCAGGATCGCGGTCGCGTTCTCGGGCCGCAGCACGGCGGTCCGGTACTGACCCGTGGCACGCTGCTGGTTGCCCGCCATGTGGTCGAGCATCTCGCGCGCGTCGCGCGGGCGGTCCTCGGGGTCGCGGGCGGTCGACCAGGCGACGAGCTCGTCGAGCTCGGGCGGGACGCCGGCCACCGCGGCACTCGGGACGGGCACCGTGTCGTTCGCGTGCTGGTAGGCGATCTGCATCGGCTGCTCGCCCTTGTAGGGCTGCTCGCCGGTGAGCATCTCGTAGAGCATGATGCCGAGCGCGTAGATGTCGCTGCGTGAGTCGGCGGCGCCACGGGTGACCAGCTCGGGGGAGAGGTACGCGATCGTGCCGAGCAGGGCGGCCCCGGTCGCGGTGTTCGCCGTCGTCGCCCGGGCCAGGCCGAAGTCGCCGAGCTTGATGCGGCCGTCGTCGGCGAGCAGGACGTTCTCGGGCTTCAGGTCGCGGTGCACGATGCCGGCGCGGTGGGCCGAGGCGAGTCCGGCCAGCACGGCGCGCAGGATGTCGGTCGCCTGCTCGGGCGTCAGGGCGTGGTGCTCCTGCAGCAGGTCCCGCAGCGTGATGCCCGGGATGTACTCCATGACGATGTACGCGGTGTCGTCCTCGGCGCCCTGGTCGTAGACGCCGACCAGGTTCGGGTGGGACAGCCGCGCGGCGGACCTCGCCTCTTGGATGAAGCGCTCACGGAAGGCCTGGTCGTCGGCCAGGTGCCCGTGCATGATCTTGATCGCGACGCGTCGCTCGAGGCGGACGTCGGTCGCGAGGTACACGGTCGCCATGCCCCCGCGCGCGATGCGGGAGCGGACGCGGTACCGCTGATCGATCATGCGACCGATCATCGGATCCGTGGCGGCGTTGGTGGTCATCGGCGGCATTCTACGAATCGAGACTGCACGACACCGCACCGGCGCACCGGTCGTGACCCAATCTCGATCTTCCGGATGAGACTCAGAGGGTGGCCAGCCAGCCCTGGGCGGCGCTCGCCCAGTTGGCGTAGGCCTTGGGGTAGGCAGAGAGCTGCACGGCCTGGGCGGCGTCGGTGATGCTCATCGACGACCACCCGGGCACGTCGAGCAGCCCGCGGGTCTTGCCCACGTTCGGGTTGCTGCGACCGCCGAAGAACAGCTTCGTCGCGTACGCCGGATCCTGCAGCTTCGCCGCGCTGCCCCAGCCCTGGCTCGGCCGCTGCTGGAACAGGCCGACCGAGTCGCGGTCGCCGTGGGGCAGGTTGCGCAGGCTCGACTCCTGCATCGCGGCGGCCAGGGCCACGACGATGCCGCGGTCGGACACCCCGAGGGAGCGGCCGACGGCGACGATGGTGGCCGCGTTCTGGCGCTGCTCGGCACTCAGTCCGACGGCGGCGCTCACCGCGGCACGCGACGGAGCCGCGGCGGTCGTCGCAGCAGTGCTCGACGACGGGATGACGAGGGTCTTGCCCGCGTAGATCGTGCTCGTGTAGGTCAGGCCGTTCGCCGACAGCAGTGTGGCTACGGAGACGTGGTGGGACGCAGCGATCGAGCCGATCGTGTCGCCCGAGGAGATCTTCACACTCGACTTCGACGAACCCGACGAACCCGACGACGCTGCGGCCGTGGACACCGAGCCGCCACCGGACGAGCCGTGCGGCACCCGGAGCGTCTGACCGGGGTAGATCACGCTGCGCTGCGAGAGCTTGTTGGCGCTGAGGAGCGCCGTGGTCGACACGCCGACCCGCGACGCGATGCCGGACACGGTGTCGCCCGATTTCACGTGGTAGCTCGAGGTGCTCGACCCGGAGCCGGACGTCGATCCGGCGCTCGTGATCGTGCGCGCCGTGGTCACCGCGGGCGTCGACGCCAGGTGCAGCGTCTGCCCGGGGTGGATGATCGTGTTCCAGCCGAGGCCGTTGCGCACCAAGACCTCCTGCGCCGACAGGCCGAACCGGGCGGCGATGCCCGAGACCGTGTCGCCCTGACGGACGGTGTAGGTCGTGGGGGTCGCTGCCTTCGTCGTCGCGGCGACCGTCGTGACGACGGTCTGCGACGGACGTGCGACCGCGGTGCCGAAGACCGGACGGCTGCCGACGTAGCGGTCCTGGTCGACGTGACGCTTGTGGTTCGAGTCCGCGTCGTCGTGTCGCGGTTCGGCGTGGGCGACCGGGCCGGTCAGGCCGGCGGTCACCGCGATCGTGCCCGCGAGGACGATGGGCATGGTCGCGAACCGGGCGGATCGTGCGCGCCGGGCGGCTTCGTCTGCAGCGTTGTCCACGGTTTCTCCTGATCTCGACTGTCCCGTGCGCGTGCATGCGCGCACTCACAGGTGGCACAACGCTGGCATGGTGTGATTCCCAAGTCAACCAGAGAGCCGGATGTGGTGCGTGTGACGAATGTGACGAACGTTGCGTACTCACTCGGTGCCCCGCTCTGGCACCATGGGCGTGTGAGTGCTGCACCCGTCGACGACCTCTCCCTCTCCGAGCGCTGGCTGACCGTCCCCGAACTGGTGGACCTGTTCAGCACCAGCCCCGGCCGGATCCACCGCCTGTTCGAGGAGAAGACCCTGCTGGCGGCCCGCGTCGGTGGTGTCCTGCGCGTGCCGAGCGAGTTCCTCGAGGACCGCGAGCCCATGCCCGAGCTGCGCGGCACCCTGACCGTGCTCAGCGACAACGGCTTCACCGACGACGAAGCCGTCCGCTGGATGCTCACGGTCGACGACTCGATGGGCGTCTCGCCCATCGCGGCGCTGCGCGCCGGACGCAAGGCCGAGGTTCGTCGCGTGGCCCAGTCGCTGCTCTAGACGCGTTCCGGATGGACGGGAGGCCCGTGGCGGTGTCGCCACGGGCCTCCCGTCTGTCCTGGGGTCGCGTCTAGGACGACCGGCGGCTGACCGTGTCGGCCAGCGACGCGAGCTGCTCTCGTGCCGACGGCGTCAACGGCGACGCGTCGAGCGCCGCCTTCGCACGCTGCACGTGCCGGTCGATGGAACGCTCGACCGCGGCGACCGCACCGGACTCGGTGAGGGTGGCGCGGAGCATCTGCACCTGCTCCTCGTCGAGGTCGGGGTCGCCGAGGAGCTCGTCGAGCAGCTGCCGCGGGCCACTGGCCAGCGCCTTGCGGGCCGAGGCGATGAGCACGGTCCGCTTGCCCTCGCGCAGGTCGTCGCCAGCGGGCTTGCCGGTGACCTCGGGGTCGCCGAAGACGCCGAGCATGTCGTCGCGTAGCTGGTAGGCGACGCCGAGGGGGAGCCCGAAGGCGCGGAGGCCCTCGAGCTGCGAGTCGCTCGCGCCGGCCACCAGCGCGCCGATGACGAGCGGTGCCTCGATCGAGTACTTCGCGGACTTGAAGACGATGACGCGCTGGGCGCGGAGCAGGTGCTCGGACTCGTCGATGACGGGCCAGGCCGTTTCTTCGTGCACGTCGAGGTACTGGCCCGCGGTGACGTCGAGGCGCATCGCGTGGAACTCCTGGCGCACGATGCGTGCGCGCACGGGGTCGAGGAGCGCGAGGCCCTCGTCGAACACCGAGTCGCTGAGCGACAGCAGCAGGTCACCGAGCAGCAGTGCCGAGTTCGTGCCGTACTGCCCGCGGTCGCCGACGAAGCCGGACTCCTGGTGGAGGGACTCGAAGCGGCGGTGTGCTGCAGGACGCCCGCGGCGGGTGTCCGAGCGGTCCATGATGTCGTCGTGCACGAGCGCCGCTGCGTGGAACACCTCGAGCGCCGCGGCGACCGTGACGATCGCCTCGGCCGTGGTCTGGCGGGAGCCCTCGGCGAGCGGGTCGAACGAGCCCGAACGGCCCGCCACCGACTGCCACCCCCAGTAGCAGAACAGCGCCCGGAAGCGCTTGCCGCCGGACAGCAGATCTCGGGCGTACAGGTCGAACGGGGCGAGATCGGGGCTGATCGCGAGGAGCCGTTCACGCTGCTCGTCGAGTGCCCGGTCGATACGCGCCGATACGAGGTCCACTAATCGCGTACTCTCAGCCACAGTCCCTACCCTAGTGGAGCGGTTGGGACATAGAATCGGTCCACTCAACCGAGTGTTTTCCAGCCCGGTTGTTCAACCCCGCGTCGATCCCAGGAACAGAGGGAACCAAGATGCCGCTCTCGGAACAGGAGCAGCGCCTTCTCGAAGAGATGGAGCGCAGCCTCTACCAGAACGATTCCGATTTCGTGGCGCGTGTCACACGTCGACAGGGTCGTCCGACGTACACAGCCATCACGCTCGGGGTGCTCGGTGCACTCGCCGGCGTCGCGATCGTGATCGTCGGTCTCGTGATCAAGGCCCCGCTGCTGGGCATCCTCGGCTTCGTCGTGATGCTCGCCGGTGTCCTCTTCGCGTTGCGCCCGGGCATGCGTGCCCCGAAGGCGAAGCCCGCTCGACCGGGCAAGCCCGCGTCCGGCGGTTCAGCCCGCCCGGTCAACGGCGGCGGCGGCTCCTTCATGGACCGCATGAACGACCGCTGGGACAAGCGGAACGACCAGGGGCAGTAGCAGCCCTCCACACTCCTCCCTCGAGACGGGGCCGGCCTTCGGGTCGGCCCCGTTTCGCGTTCCCGGAGCGTCCCCGTGGCGGGCACCCCCGTCGAGGTTCCGAAATCTGGGCATCTCGCGCGCCCGGGCGTCCGTTTGTGGAACCTCGGCGACTCACGCGCGGCATGTCGTGGAACCTCGGCGCCGTGGCTCGCCGTGGCTCGCGGTACCCCGGCGCGCCACGGGACGCTCCACTGGCTGCGAAAGTCCTCCACTTTCCTCCACACCCGGCACCCCCGCCCGGATCCCCGGTACGACGGGCATCCGCCACGGCCGGCCGGGCCCCGGCGCTGCCGAAAGGGCCCCAAAAGGGGTGCCACGGGGCGAAAAGGGAGCGGAATCCTGGCCGCGGGGAGGGCAGTGGAGTAAAGTGGGGCTCGCAACGGTCCGGTGGAGCGGAGGGGAGGCCCGACGTGCTGCTCGGTACTCATGCCCCGAAGCTCGACGAGAAGGGTCGCGTGATCCTCCCCGCCAAGTTCCGGGACGAACTGTCCGGGGGACTCGTGATGACCCGCGGCCAGGAACGCTGCGTCGTGGTCTTCAGCGCCCGGACGTTCGAGGAACTCCACGAACGCATCCGGACCGCACCGATGACGTCGAAGCGCACCAGGGACTACATGCGCCTGTTCCTCTCGGGGGCCAGCGCTGAACAGCCCGACAAGCAGAACCGCGTGACGATCCCGCAGAACCTCCGTGAGTACGCGGGGCTCGAACGGGACCTGACGGTCATCGGCAGCGGTGACCGTGCCGAGATCTGGTCGACCACCGCGTGGGAGGCCTACTACGCCGAAGCCGAAGAGGCGTTCGCCGACAACGACGAGGAGGTGATCCCGGGGATCTTCTGATCCGTGGATCGGGACTCCCAGCCGTGAAGCCCTGACATCACTTCCCCGATGTCAGGTCGCATGGATGGGGATCCGGACCCGCGGCCCGGAAGACGAGGGGCTGCACATGGCCGACAACGACAACGGGACACCACGCTTCCCGCACACGCCGGTGATGCTCGAGCGCATCGTCGACCTGTTCACGCCGACGCTCGACGGACCGGGCAAGGTCGTCGTCGACGCCACGCTCGGCATGGGCGGACACTCCGAGGGGCTGCTCGAGCGGTTCCCGGACCTGACGCTGATCGGTCTCGACCGTGACACCGACGCCCTCGGCATCGCGGGGGAGCGCCTTGCCCGCTTCGGCGACCGCGTCCGCCTGGTGCACACCGTGTACGACGGCATCGTCGACGCGATCGAGGGCGAGGGCTTCCGCCAGGTCGACGGCGTGCTGTTCGACCTCGGGGTCAGCTCGCTGCAGCTCGACCGGGCCGAGCGCGGCTTCGCGTACAGCCAGGACGCCCCGCTCGACATGCGCATGGACCGGACCGAGGGGCAGACCGCCGCCGACGTGCTGGCCACCTACGACGAGGGCGAACTGCGCCGCATCTTCCAGCGCTACGGCGAGGAGAAGCTCGCCGGCCGCTACGCCCGGGCCATCGTCGACCGCCGCGCGAGCGCACCGTTCACGATGTCCGGCGACCTCGTCCAGGTGCTCCACGACGCGACCCCGGTCGCGATCCAGCGCCAGGGCCACCCCGCGAAGCGCGTGTTCCAGGCGCTGCGCATCGAGGTCAACGCCGAACTCAGCGTCCTCGAACGTGCGATCCCGGCGGCGCTCGACGCCATCGCGGTCGGCGGTCGCATCGTCGTCGAGTCCTACCAGTCGCTCGAGGACCGCATCGTCAAGCGAGCACTGGTGGAGCGCACGAAGTCGAGCGCCCCCGCCGGGCTGCCGGTCGAGCTCCCCGAGCACGCCCCCACCTTCTCCCTGATCGTCAAGGGCGCCGAGCTGGCCGACGAGGCCGAGCGCGCCGCCAACCCCCGAGCAACACCCGTGCGCCTGCGCGCGGCCGAGCGGATCCGGAAGTGACATGAGCACGAACCTCGCACTCGTCGACCCCGCCGTCGTCGCGCCCCGCGCCCCGCGCCCGGACCGCCAGAGCCGACCGGAGCTCGTCGAGGTCACGCCGACCGCGGCGCAGCGCCGCGCTCGCCCCCGCATCGGCTACGCCGTCACCGCGGTCGTCGCCCTCGGCGTCCTGCTGCTCGCCCAGCTCGGCATCAGCATGGTGCTCAGCCAGGGGGCCTACACGCTGAGCGCGCTCGGCGCGGAGCAGACGAACCTGTCCCGCACGCAGCAGTCGCTGTCCGAGGAACTCCGGGTGCTCGACTCGCCGCAGAACCTGGCCCGCAACGCGCAGTCCCTCGGGATGATCGCGAACTCCACGCCGGTCTACCTCGACCCCAAGACGGGCCGGGTCTACGGCACGCCGACCCCGGCGGTCGCCGACCAGGCCACCGCGAGCACGGAGAACCAGGTGCCGAACTCCCTGCTGAACGACGTCCCCCTCGCTGCGAAGCAGGGCGACACGTCGACGAGCAAGGAGACGGGCCCGACCACGGGCAGCACCAGCACCGACGCGAAGGCCGAGGGCACTGCCGGCAGCACCACCGGCACCGCCGCGTCTGAGAAGACGAGCGGCGCCAGCGCGTCGGACGGGGGTTCTTCGAAGTCCTCCGTAGAGTCCGATGCGAACCAGCTCCAGGCGCCCTCCACCCGGTGACCTGCGGGTCTGAACCACCCTCAGCACCATCCGGGAAGGACCGCACCGCGTGACGAAGACGATCCGCAACCGCCGACTGCGCTACAGCATCGTGATGATCGCCGTGATCGCCCTGGTGGGTGTCTTCGTGGTCCGCCTCGTCGACATCCAGGTCGTGCAGGCCTCGGCCCTCAACGAGCAGTCGACGCAGAAGCGCAGCATCCCGGTGACGATCTACGGCACCCGCGGGTCGATCGTCGACCGCAACGGGACGGAACTCGCCGACAGCGTCACCCGGTACAACATCACCACCGCCCCGCGCCTGGTCAAGAAGTTCACGGGGAAGCTCGGCGGGACCCGGGTCAAGGACATCAGCGTGTCGACGGCGCTCACCGCCCTGGCGAAGGCCTCGGGCGGCGACGTCGCGACCATGCGGAAGAACATCGCCGCGAACCCGAAGTCGGACTTCGCCTACCTGGTGAAGGGTCTCGACGTGAAGCACTACGAGGCCGTCACCGACCTCGGCATCCCGTGGATCTACAAGGAGCAGCAGGCGTCGCGGGTCTACCCGACGGGTGCGACCACGGGCAACGTCACCGGCTTCATGGGCACCGACGGCGCACAGGCCGGCCTGGAGTACGCCTACAACAAGTGCCTCGCGGGCACGAACGGCTCGGAGACGTACGAGCGCGGTGAGGACGGCGTCCAGCTGCCGGGCAGCACCGTGACGAAGAAGCAGGCGAAGGACGGCGGCACGCTCGTCACGACGATCGACAGCGACCTGCAGTACATGGCGCTGCAGACCATCGCGTCCGCCGCGAAGTCCCTGCAGGCCGAGTCCGCGACGGCCACGGTCACGAACGTCAAGACGGGTGAGCTGCTCGCGGTCGCCGACTACCCGACCGTCGACCCGAACGACGTGGACGCCACCACCGACAAGGGAGCTTACGGTTCTCGAGCGCTCACGTCGAGCTACGAGCCCGGATCGACGATCAAGGCCGCCATCGCCGCGGCCCTGATCGACCAGGGCAAGTCGAGTCCCACCGACCAGGCGGTCGTGCCGTACTCGCGCACGTTCCCCTGGGGTGGCACGATCCACGACTCCGAGTTCCACGAGACCGAGAACCTGACGCTGACCGGCATCCTGCAGAACTCGTCGAACGTCGGCATCACCGAGCTCGGGTCGCGTCTCACCGCGCAGCAGCGGTACGACTACATGCAGAAGTTCGGACTGTTCGAGCCGGAGTCGGCGATCGACTACCCGGGCCAGCCGTCGATGGACTACGGCTCGAGCCCGAACTGGGACCAGCAGACGAACATCAACTCGATGTTCGGCCAGGGCATCTCGACGACCGCGGTCCAGGTCGCCAGCGTGTTCCAGACCATCGCGAACGACGGTGTCCGGATCCCGCTGCACTTCGTCAAGGGCTGCACCACCTCGGACGGCAAGACCATCGACGCGCCCGACGTGCAGAAGCAGCGCGTCGTGTCCGCCGCCGCCGCGACCCAGGTCACCGACATGCTCCAGAGCGTGGTCACGGGCGGCACGCTCGTGGGCATGAAGCCGATCTCGGGCTACAACATCGCTGCGAAGACCGGTACCGCCGAGGTGGCAGAAGGCTCGAAGGGCTACGGCGGTCAGCGCATCACCTCGGTGGCCGGAATGGCACCCGCCGAAGACCCCCAGTATGTTGTCACGGTGACGTTCACGAAGCCGCAGACCAACAAGTGGTCGAGCGGAGCGGCTCCGGCGTTCCGCACACTCATGTCCCAGGTGCTCGAGAAGTACCGAGTAGCCCCCTCAGCGTCCGAGGCGAAGCTCTACCCGTCCACGTGGTGAGGAAGAAGGAACACTTGTCCGCACGGATCCCCCCGGTCCTCCGGCCCGAACACCCGACCCCGAGGGCGGTCGCCGAACTCGCGAACGCGTTCGGCCTCCGCGTCGTCGGCTCCGTCGACGCCGTCGAGACGACCGGTGTCACGCTGAGCGCCGCCGAGGTGCAGCCGGGTGACGTCTTCGTCGGCGTGCACGGTGCGAACCGTCACGGCGCGGAGTTCTCCACCGAGGCCGCCGAGCGCGGTGCCGTCGCCGTCCTGACCGACGACGCGGGCGTGGAGAGCGCACGAGCGGCCGGCCTGCCGGTCCTCGTCGTGGACGACCCCCGTGCTGCCCTGGGCGACGTGTCCGCCTGGGTGTACCGCACCCATCCGGACGAGGCCACCGACCTGCCGCAGCTGTTCGCCGTCACCGGCACGAACGGCAAGACGAGCACGTCGTACATCCTCGAGGGGATCCTCAAGCAGCTCGGCCTGGTCACCGGCCTGAGCTCGACCGCCGAGCGCCACATCGGCACGCTCAGCGTGACGAGCCGCCTCACCACGCCCGAGGCCAGCGAGATGCACGCGCTCCTCGCCCGGATGCGCGAGAGCGAGGTGCGCGCGGTCGCCGTCGAGGTGAGCGCGCAGGCCCTCAGCCGCCACCGGGTCGACGGCATCGTCTTCGACGTCGCGGCCTTCACGAACCTGTCGCACGACCACCTCGACGACTACGCCGACATGGAGGAGTACTACCAGGCGAAGCTCCCGCTGTTCCAGCCCGAGCACGCCCGTCGCGGCGTCGTCTCGCTGGACACCGACTGGGGCCACCGTGTGGTGCAGGACTCCCGCATCCCGGTCACGACGATCACGGTGCACCCGGACGTCGAGGCCGAGTGGCACGTCGACATCGTCGAGGCGCACGCCGCGTACACCGAGTTCCGCCTGACCGGTCCCGAGGGCCGCGAGCTCACCACCCGTGTGCCCCTGATCGGCTGGCACATGGCCGCGAACGCCGCACTGGCGATCGTGATGCTCGTCGAGGGCGGTTTCGAGCTCGGTGCCATCGCGCACGCGCTCGACAGCAACCACCGTCGGTACCCCGACGAGGACGACCGCGACGAGCACGAGGCCCGAAGCGACCGCGACCGCGACGGCGACGTGCGCCGCGTCTCCGCCATCGAGTGCTACCTGCCCGGCCGGACCGAGCGTGTCTCGGGCGAGCACGGCCCGAGCGTCTACGTCGACTTCGGTCACAGCGCCGACGCGTTCGAGAACACCCTCGCGGCCGTCCGCCAGTTCACGTCCGGCAAGGTCCTCATGCTGTTCGGCGCCGACGGCGACCGCGACACCACGAAGCGCGGCGACATGGCCCGCGTCGCAGCGGCCGGCAGCGACATCCTCGTCGTCACCGACCACCACCCCCGCTTCGAGGACGCCGCGTCGATCCGGAAGACCCTGGTGGACGCCGCGCGCGAGGCGTTCCCGGACCACGAGCTGCACGAGGTGAGCCCGCCCGAGGCCGCCATCCGCCTGGCCGTCGGTCTGCTCGGCGACGGCGACTCGATCCTCTGGGCCGGCCCCGGCCACCAGGACTACCGCGACATCGCCGGTGTCCGCACCCCCTACTCGGCACGCGACGAGGCCCGTCAGGCCCTGCGCGAAGCCGGTTGGGAGCCGAACTCCGGTCCGGCCGAGGACCTCCGATGATCGCGCTCACCCTCGCCGAGATCGCCACCGCGGTCGGCGGCGAGCTGATCGGTGGTGCCCAGGCGACCGACGTCGCCGAGCCCGGCGACCTGGTGGTGGAGGGCTCGGTCGAGACCGACTCACGCCTGGTCCGCCCCGGCAGTGTCTTCTTCGCCCTGCCCGGCGAGGTCACGGACGGGCGCCACTTCGTGCCCACCGCGACGGAAGCCGGTGCCGCGCTGGTCATCACGCCCGAGCGCGTCGAGACCACCGCGCCGCAGATCGTCGTCGCGGACGGCTACGCAGCACTCGCCGCGCTCGCGCACGAGGTCGTCACCCGGGTCAGGATGGCATCCGCCGACCGCGTCGACGCCGAGGGGCGTCCGGCACCGCTGAAGGTCGTCGGCATCACCGGCTCGAACGGCAAGACGAGCACGAAGAACATGCTCCGGACGATCCTCGAGCAGCACGGCGAGACCGTCGCGCCCCAGGGGTCCTTCAACAACCACGTCGGGGCACCGATCTCGATGCTCCGGGTCACGTACGACACCCGGTTCCTGGTCGTCGAGATGGGGGCGAGCGGCGTCGGCCACATCGCGGCGCTCGTCCGCATCGCCGAGCCGGACGTCGGTGTCGTGCTCAAGGTGGGGCTGGCGCACGCCGGCGAGTTCGGTGGCATCGAGGCGACGCAGCGCGCGAAGTCCGAGATGGTCACCGACCTGCCCGCCTCCGCGACCGCGCTGCTCAACGTCGACGACGACCGGGTCGCGTCGATGCGCGACCTGACGGCCGCCCAGGTGGTCGGCTTCGGCACGTCGGCGGATGCCGACTACCGCATCACCGACATCGAGACGGACCGCAGCGGCACCCGCTTCACCCTCACCGCGCCTCCCGTCCCCGCAGGCGACCCGTCTGCAGACGGAGGCCGACGTGGGCCCACGCCGCCGGTTCCGGATCGACGCGCCAGCGGCGAGACGGCCGTGCCGGCGGGGAGAGGCCCGGATCACGTGGACGTGCGCCTCGCGATCCTGGGTGAGCACCACGCGATGAACGCGGCCGCCGCCCTGACGGTCGCCCACCGCTGGGGCGTCCCGCTCGCCGACGGCGCCGCGGCGCTCGCGTCGATGACGCGCGCCGAGCGCTGGCGCATGGAGCTGCTGCAGGGCGGCCCCGAGGGCGTCACCGTGATCAACGACGCCTACAACGCGTCGCCGGACTCGACCGCAGCGGCGCTGCGGACCCTGGCGCAGATCGTGCGCCCGGGGGAGCGGACCGTCGCCGTGCTCGGCGAGATGGCCGAGCTCGGCGAGTTCTCGACCGAGGAGCACGACCGCATCGGTCGGCTCGTCGTCCGTCTCGGCATCGGTCAGCTCGTGGTCGTCGGCCGCGGCGCGATGCCCATCCACCAGGCCGCCACCCTCGAGGGATCGTGGGACGGCGAGTCGGTGTTCATCGAGGACGTCGACGACGCCGTCCGGTCACTCCAGGACATGCTCCGCCCCGGCGACGTGGTCCTGGTCAAGTCCTCGAAGTCGGCCGAACTGCGATTCCTCGGCGACCGCCTCGGAGGTGTCACCGAATGATCGCGCTCCTCATCGCCGGCGCTACGTCGCTGGTGTTCACGTTGCTGCTCACACCGTTCTTCATCAAGCTGTTCCACCGTCTCGGGTGGGGGCAGTTCATCCGTGACGACGGTCCGCAGTCGCACCACACCAAGCGCGGCACCGCGACGATGGGCGGCATCGTCCTCATCATCGGCGCCGTGATCGGGTACTTCGTCGGCCACCTGGTCGGACGTGACTCGATCACGCTGTCCGGCCTGCTCGTGCTGTTCCTCATGGTGGGGCTGGGCTTCGTCGGGTTCATCGACGACTTCCTCAAGGTCCGGCGCCAGCGGAGCCTCGGGCTCGGCGGGTGGGCCAAGGTCCTCGGCCAGGTCATCGTCGGCGTCATCTTCGCCACGGTCGCCCTGGTGGTGCCGACGTCGAACGGCAAGCCCCCGGCGTCGACCATGATCTCGGCGATCCGGGACATCCCGTGGCTCGACTTCATGGCGCTCGGCACCGTCATCGGCACCGTGCTGTTCCTGGCCTGGATCGTGCTGCTCACGGTGTCGACGTCGAACGGCGTCAACGTCGCGGACGGGCTCGACGGTCTCGCGACCGGCTCGAGCATTCTGGCGATCGGTTCGTACGTCATCATCGGGTTCTGGCAGTCCAACCAGATCTGCGGTGGTGCCCGTCTCGACGCGAACACGGAGCACGCCTGCTACACCGTGAGCAACCCGCTCGACCTGGCGGTCGTCGCGGCCGCGGTCTGCGGTGGACTCATCGGCTTCCTCTGGTACAACACCTCGCCGGCGCAGATCTTCCTCGGCGACACCGGTTCGCTCGGCCTCGGCGGGGCGCTGGCGGGTCTCGCGATCCTCAGCCGCACCGAGCTCCTGCTCATCCTGATCGGCGGCCTGTTCTTCATCGTCACCGGCTCGGTCATCCTGCAGCGGGCGTACTTCAAGATCACCCACGGCAAGCGGATCTTCCGGATGAGTCCGCTGCACCACCACTTCGAGCTGAAGGGGTGGGCCGAGGTGACGGTCGTCGTCCGGTTCTGGATCATCGCGGGGCTCTTCGTCGCCGCGGGGGTCGGCCTCTTCTACCTCGAATGGATCGCACGTGTCGGCTGACCGTCTCGCCTCGCTCGACAGCTGGTACTCCAAGGGGTGGAAGGGTCTGAACGTCGCCGTCCTCGGGCTCGGCGCGACCGGGTTCTCGGTCGCCGACACCCTGGTCGAGCTCGGCAGTGCAGTGACGGTGTACTCGACCGACGCACCGTCGGACAGCGTCGAGCTGCTCGACGTCATCGGCGCGCGCTTCGTGCAGACGCCGCTCGACACCGTGCCGACCGCGCTGCAGGAGCAGGCACCGGACGTCGTCATCGTGTCGCCCGGCCTGCCGCCGCACAACGCGACCGTCGAGTGGTCCGTCCAGAACAGCACCGTCTGGGGTGACATCGAGCTCGCCTGGCGCGTGCGCGACAAGGTCGTGCGCGGTCCGGTCGCGGCCCCGTGGATCACGATCACCGGCACGAACGGCAAGACCACCACGACGCAGCTCACGACCGCGATGTACGAGGCCGGCGGCCTGCGTGCCGTGGCCTGCGGCAACATCGGCGTGCCGGTGCTCGACGTCGTCCGCGACCCGGACGGTTACGACGTGCTCGTGGTCGAGCTCTCCAGCCACCAGCTGCACTACATGGCTACTTCGGGCGACGGCGCGGTCGTGCCGCTCGCGAGCGCCTGCCTGAACATCGCCGACGATCACCTCGAGTGGCACGGCTCCGCCGCGGCGTACCGCGCCGCGAAGGCCAAGGTCTACGAGCGCACCGTGATGGCGTGCGTCTACAACACCGCCGACGACGTCACACGCGACATGGTGCAGGACGCCGACGTCGTCGAGGGCTGCCGTGCGGTCGGCTTCACGCCGGGCGTGCCCGCGCCCGGTGACGTCGGCATCGTCGAGGACGTCCTGTGCGACCGCGCCTTCACCGAGGACCGTCGGAACAGCGCGCTCGAACTGTCGACCGTCGCCGACCTCGAGGTCGCCGGGCTCGCCAGCCCGCACATGACCATGAACGTCCTGGCCGCCGCGGCCCTCGCCCGAGCCGGCACCGTCCAGCCGAGTGCGATCCGCTCCGCCGTCCGGGCCTTCCGCGCCGACCACCACCGCACGGAGCTCGTGGCGGAGTCGGCCGGCATCGCGTGGGTCGACGACTCGAAGGCCACGAACCCGCACGCCGCTACCGCCTCGCTCGCCTCGTTCGACACCGTGGTGTGGATCGTCGGCGGTCTGTTCAAGGGCGTCGACGTCGACGGGCTCGTCGCGCGCTTCGGCCCCGAGGTCCGTGCCGTCGTCGTGATCGGCACCGACCGGACCCCCGTCCTGGAGGCATTCGCGCGACACGCGTCCGGGGTGCCGGTGCTCCAGGTGGAGACGACGGACACTGATCAGGTCATGCCCGAGGCGGTCCGGCATGCCGCATCGGTCGCGAGGCCGGGCGACACGGTCCTCCTCGCCCCGGCGGCTGCGTCGTTCGACCAGTTCGGCTCCTACGCCGACCGGGGGCGTCGTTTCGCGGCGGCGGTCCACGAGCACCTGGGAGGCAACGCCGATGGCGACGACGGATCTTCCGAACAGTCGTAGCACGCCGGCGACGGGCAACCCGCGTCGCACGAACGGTGCACTCGTCGCCGTCAAGAACGTCTTCGTCGCCGAGTCGAGCACCTTCTACACGATCCTCGGCGTCACGCTCTTCCTGGTCGTCTTCGGCGTCGTGATGGTGCTGTCGTCGTCGAGTGTCGAGCAGTACGCCGCGACGCACGACTTCTTCGGTGCGGCGTCCCGCCAGGGTCTGTACGCCGTCCTCGGCGTCCCGCTCATGCTCATCGCGAGTCGTGTGCCGACGCGCCTGTGGCGGAAGTGGGCGATGCGACTGCTCGGCGCTGCGCTCGTCCTGCAGCTGCTCGTGTACACACCGCTCGGCATCGACGTCCAGGGCAACCGGAACTGGATCGGCATCGGCTCGTTCACCGCGCAGCCGTCCGAGGTCGTCAAGCTCGGCCTGGTGCTCGGCATCGGCGCGATCATGTACGTCAAGCGCGACAAGCTCGACGACTGGAAAGAGGTGTTCATCCCGATCGGGATCGCTTCGCTCCTGTCGCTCGGCCTCGTGATCCTCGGTGGCGACCAGGGCACCGCGATGATCATGCTCATCCTGGTCCTCGGTGCGCTCTACGTCGGCGGGGCCCGCGCCCGGCACCTGCTCGTCGGCCTGGCGGCGATGGCGGTCATGCTGCCGTTCGTCACGATGGCATCGTCGTCCCGTCAGGTACGCATCAGCGCGTGGCTGTCCGGCTGCACCGACTCGAACCAGTACGCCGACCTGTGCTGGCAGCCCGTGCACGGCATGTGGGCGCTGGCGTCCGGTGGCGTGTTCGGCGTCGGACTCGGCAACTCGAAGGCGAAGTGGTCGTGGCTGCCCGAGGCGGACAACGACTACATCTTCGCGATCATCGGCGAAGAGCTCGGCCTGATCGGCGCCGTCGTCGTCCTCGCACTGTTCGTCGTGCTCGCCGTCGGCATGATCAAGATCATCCGGCAGTCCCGCGACCCCTTCGTGAAGACGGTCACGGGCGGCATCCTCGCGTGGATCATCGGCCAGGCGCTCGTGAACATCGCCGTGGTCCTCGGCCTGCTGCCGGTCCTCGGCGTCCCACTGCCGCTGATCTCGGCGGGCGGGTCCGCGCTCATCATGACCCTGGTGGCGATCGGCGTCGTGCTGTCGTTCGCCCGCGACCTGCCCGGCAAGAACGACCCGCGCACCACGAACGCGCCCCTCGACAGCACCACCACGAACGGACGACTCCGGTGAGCAAGTACCTCTTCGCCGGCGGGGGCACCGCCGGACACGTCAACCCCCTGCTCGCGGTCGCCGACCGGCTGACCGAGCGCGAGCCGGATGCCGAGGTGCTCGTCCTGGGCACCGCCGAAGGCCTGGAATCCCGCCTGGTGCCGATGCGCGGGTACGAGCTCCTGACGATCCCGCGCCTGCCGTTCCCCCGGAAGCTGAACGGCGCGGCCCTGCGCTTCCCGCGGCGCTTCGCCGCGGCCGTCAAGCGCACCGAGCAGATCATCCGCGAGCACGAGGTCGAGGTCGTCCTCGGCGTCGGCGGCTACGCGGCGGCACCGGCGTACATCGCGGCCCGGCGCACCGGCACCCCGATCGTCGTGCACGAGCAGAACGCGAAGCCGGGGCTGGCGAACCGCCTCGCCGCGTTCCTCACCGAGCACGTCGGCCTGACCTTCTCGAACACCCGACTGCGGCACGGCCGGGTCGTCGGCATGCCGCTCCGGCGCGAGATCGAGTCGCTCGACCGCCGTGCCAGTCGGCCTGCGGCCCTCGCCGAGTTCGGGCTCGACCCGGCTCGCCCCGTGCTCCTCGTCACAGGTGGTTCCTCGGGCGCCCGCAGCATCAACCGCACGATCAACAAGTCGGCGGCGACCATCGTGGGCGCCGGCTGGCAGGTCCTGCACGTCGTCGGGGCGGCGTCCGACATCGGTCCGAGCGACCTCGACGGGTACCACGTGCTCGCCTACTGCGACCGGATGGACCTGGCGTACGCGGCGAGCGACTTCGTCGTGTCCCGCTCCGGCGCCGGCATGGTCTGCGAGCTTACCGCGGTCGGGCTGCCGAGCGTGCTCGTGCCGTACCCTGTCGGCAACGGCGAGCAGCGGCACAACGCGAAGGACGTCGTCGACGCCGGGGGAGCAGTGCTCGTGGCGGACGGGGAATTCGACCCCGACTGGGTGACGTTCCAACTCCTGACCATCCTGCAGGACCGGGCCCGCATCGCGGACATGACGGTCCGGGCGGGCAGCGTCGGACACCGCGACGGCGCGGACCGGATGACCGACCTCGTCCTGGACGCCGCACGAGGTGCCGCACGAGGAACCGCACGAGGCAACGGCGCCGCCAGCACCACGGAGGAACCATGACCATCAAGCCGGACCTGACGCAGCCGATCCCGGACGACCTCGGCACCGTGCACTTCGTCGGCATCGGCGGCGCCGGCATGAGCGGCATCGCCCGGATGTTCATCGCCGCTGGCCACCGCGTGACGGGCAGCGACTCCCGCGAGACCGAGACGACGGGCATCATGCGCGACCTCGGCGCCGCGGTGCACATCGGCCACGACGCCGCGAGCGTCGGCGACGCGGACACGATCGTCGTCACGAGCGCGCTGTGGCCGGACAACCCCGAACTGCTCGAGGCGCAGCGCCGCGGCCTGCCGGTGCTGCACCGGTCCCAGGCCCTCGCCGCCCTCATCGCCGAGCACCGCCTCGTCGCGGTCGCCGGCGCGCACGGCAAGACCACCTCGACCGGCATGATCGTCACCGCGATGGTCGAGCTCGGCCTCGACCCGAGCTTCGTCAACGGCGGCGTCATCCAGTCGCTCGGCACGAGCTCGGCGCCGGGCTCGAGCGACCTGTTCGTGGTCGAGGCCGACGAGTCCGACGGTTCGTTCCTGCTCTACGACGTCGCCGTGGCCCTCATCACGAACGTCGACGCGGACCACCTCGACCACTACGGCAGCGAGGAGGCCTTCACCGAGGCGTTCGTCGAGTTCGCCGCGAAGGCGAGCGAGCGCATCGTGATCTCGAGCGACGACGCCGGCGCGAAGACCGTCACGGCGGGCATCCGCGCGCGTGCCGACGCTCCCGAGGTCGTGACCTTCGGCGAGGCCGTCGACGCCGACGTGCGCATCGAGGGCATCACCGAGTCCGCCGGCGTCGAGGTCGACTTCCGTGCGGCGGGCGAGGCACACCACCTGACGCTGCGCGTGCCGGGCCGGCACAACGCGATCAACGCCGTCGGTGCCTTCGCGGTCCTGACCGGCCTGGGCGTGAGCGCCGCCGACGCGATCCGCGGACTCGAGGCCTTCGGCGGCACCCAGCGCCGCTTCGAACTGCACGGTGTCGAGCGGGGTGTGTCGGTCTACGACGACTACGCGCACCACCCGACCGAGGTCGCCGCGGCGCTCAAGGCCGCCCGCAACGTCGTCGGCGACGGCCGCATCATCGCCATCCACCAGCCCCACCTGTACTCGCGCACCCGTCTGATGGCCGGTGACTTCGCGCGGGTCTACGAGGAGCTCGCCGACCACACGGTCGTCCTCGACGTCTACGGCGCGCGCGAGGACCCGGAGCCCGGCGTCACCGGCGCCCTGGTGCAGGAGCGCTTCGCCGACCAGTCCCGCGTGGAGTTCCTGCCGGACTGGGACGAGGCCGCCACCCGTGCCGCCGAGGTCGCCCGCGACGGCGACATCATCATGACGCTCAGCTGCGGTGACGTGTACCGGATCATCCCGCAGGTGCTGGGAGCGTTGGTCCGGTGAGGCGACCCGAGGGGTTCGACGAGGGGGACGCCCGCAGGGACGCCCCGGTCGAGGGCGCCGACGCGCCCCGGCAGCGTCGTGGCCCCTCGATGCCGCGGCTCCCGTTCCGTGGGCGCACACCTGACGACCGGGAGGCCCGTCCCACGCCCGACGACGAGACTCCGGTCGTCGAGACCCCGGCCTCCACCACCCCGACCACCGATGCCGTCGACTCGACGCGCGACCGCGTCGGCACCCTCGCGGGCGCGGCCGGCCGCCGCGTCGGCGCCGGCCTCGGGGCCGTCGCCGACCGCCTGCGGGAGTACACACCGGACGAGGACCACCGTGACCCGCGCCCCGACGCGGGCAACGCGCCCCGAGGAGACGGGGCGCAACGACCGTCCGGGGGCGCGGCGGGCAGTGCACGCGACCACGACGCGACCGTCACCGACGTGCTCGACGCGGGCAGTGCCTCCCGGCCGCTCCAGCACGACGACGCACCCATCGGTGCCGGCGTCCGCGCTGCGGAGACCGCGCGTGAGGCGCGCATCGCGAAGCGTCGCCGTCGCCTGCTCGAGCGGGCCGAGGTGCGGCGGTTCACCCGGCGCAGCCGCCACCGTCGCGCCGCGTGGATCACCGCGGCCGGCATCGTGCTCGTGCTCGGCGTCTCGATCCTGGTGGCGGTGTTCTCGCCGCTGATGGCCCTGCAGACGATCGAGGTCAAGGGCACCAACCGCGTCGACGAGACCGCGTTGCGGCAGGCCCTGTCCGACCAGATCGGCACCCCGCTCGCGCGGCTCGACTTCGACGAGATCAAGCAGGACATCGCCGGCTTCCCGCTCATCGAGAGCTACGTGACCGAAGAGGCCCCGCCGCACACCCTCGTCGTGACGGTGACCGAGCGCACCCCCGTCGTGGCCGTGAAGTCCGGCAGCTCGTTCGACCTCGTCGACCCGGCCGGCATCGTCGTGCAGTCGTCGCCGCAGCGTCCGGCCACCATGCCGCTCGCCGACATCGCTCGTGCGCGCCTCGGGTCCTCGAGCTTCCGCACGATGACCGAGGTCGTGCTGGCGCTGCCGTCGACCGTCCGGTCGCAGGTCACGCGGGTCGCCGGGTCCACTGCCGACGACGTGACCCTGACGCTCAAGGACGGCTCGACCGTCGTGTGGGGGAGCCCCGACGACTCCGAGGCGAAGGCCGCGCTGCTCGCCGCCCTGGTGAAGGACCACGCGGCGCGGAACCCGGGTGTCGTGGTCGAGTACGACGTGTCCGCACCGGACAACGGCGTGATCCGCGCGAAGGACTGAATTGCCGACCTGATCGGCGACACGCGGCGTGGCGGGGCGACAGTGCGCGGAACCCACCCGTAGCGTCGAAGCCAGCACCACATCTACCAGCATTGCCCCTGAACTTCAAGTAGAGGTTGAGGGTTCAACCGGAGGCCTGACTGACGTGACCACGAACCACAACTACCTCGCCGTCATCAAGGTCGTCGGTGTCGGCGGCGGCGGCGTCAACGCCGTCAACCGGATGATCGAACTCGGCCTCCGTGGCGTCGAGTTCATCGCGATCAACACCGACGCGCAGGCGCTGCTGCTCAGCGACGCCGACGTCAAGCTCGACGTCGGCCGCGAGATCACCCGCGGCCTCGGCGCCGGCGCGGACCCCGAGGTCGGCCGTCGTGCCGCCGAGGACCACGCCGAGGAGATCGAAGAGGCCCTCGCCGGTGCCGACATGGTCTTCGTCACCGCCGGTGAAGGCGGTGGGACCGGCACGGGTGGTGCGCCCGTCGTCGCCCGCATCGCCAAGTCCATCGGCGCGCTCACCATCGGCGTCGTCACGAAGCCGTTCAGCTTCGAGGGCAAGCGTCGTCAGTCGCAGGCCGAGAACGGCGTCGCCGGGCTCAAGGACGAGGTCGACACGCTCATCGTCGTGCCGAACGACCGCCTGCTGGAGATCAGCGACCGCGGCATCTCGATGGTCGAGGCCTTCGCCACCGCCGACCAGGTGCTCCTCGCCGGCGTGCAGGGCATCACCGACCTCATCACCACCCCGGGCCTCATCAACCTCGACTTCGCCGACGTGAAGTCCGTCATGCAGGGTGCGGGTTCCGCGCTCATGGGCATCGGTTCCTCGCGGGGTGCCGACCGCGCCATCAAGGCCGCGGAGCTCGCCGTGGCGTCGCCGCTGCTCGAGGCCTCGATCGACGGTGCGCACGGCGTGCTGCTCTCGATCCAGGGTGGCTCGAACCTCGGCATCTTCGAGATCAACGACGCCGCCCGTCTGGTGCAGGAAGCCGTGCACCCCGAGGCGAACATCATCTTCGGAGCGGTCATCGACGACACCCTCGGCGACGAGGTCCGCGTGACCGTCATCGCCGCGGGCTTCGACGGCGGCGAGCCGGCGCAGCAGCAGAAGGAGCGTCGCTCGAGCTACGTCGACCCCGAGTCGAGCGCGACGGCCCCCGTCGCCGCGTCGACCGGCGCGATCGAGGACTCCAGCACGTCGAGCCCCTCGTGGGCCTCGCAGGAACACCAGCCGCCGGTGCAGCGCGCCGCCGACCCGGCGTTCGACGACGACGACGAGCTCGACGTCCCCGACTTCCTGAAGTAACCCTCCCGTTGGTAGCCGACACGCGCCTCCAGTTCGCCTCGTCACCTGATGACGGATCGTCGCCTCGTGACGACGGACTGGAGGCGCGTGTCGCGTCCGTCCGGAGTGGCATCGCCGACGCGGCGCGCGCCGCAGGGCGTTCGGCCGACGACCTCACGCTGATCGTCGTCACGAAGTACCACCCGGCGTCCCTCGTCCGTGCGCTGGCGTCACTCGGCGTCACCGACGCGGGGGAGAACCGCCACCAAGAGGCACAGGCCAAGGCCGCGGAACTCGCCGACCTCGACCTGACCTGGCACTTCATCGGGCAGCTGCAGTCGAAGAAGGCCCGGCAGGTCCGTCGGTACGCGCACGTCGTGCAGTCCCTCGACCGCACGTCGGTGGTGGACGCCTTCGCACCGACCGAGGCCGAGCCGGAGCCGCCGGTCATCGACGGGTTCGTGCAGGTCAACCTGACCGACGACCCCGGCCGCGGCGGTGTGCAACCGGACGACGTCGAGGCGATGGCCGCACGCGTGCTCGAGACCGGCACCATCCGGCTTCGCGGGGTCATGGCCGTCGCGCCGCTGGACGAGGAACCCCGTGCGGCGTTCGCGCGACTGCGGGCGATCTCGGACCGGGTCGTGGCGCTCGAACCCGGCGCCACCGACATCTCGGCCGGCATGAGCGGCGACTACGCCGACGCCGTGCTCGAGGGCGCGACACACCTGCGGATCGGCACCGCAATCACGGGAAATCGGCCGGCGGCACCCTAGCCTCGTTGCAGGGCATCCACGTGCACCAACTTCCGGAGGAACCATGGCCAACCCGCTGAAGAAGACGATGGTCTACCTCGGCCTCGCCGACGAGGAACTCGACTACGAGGACGAGCAGCCGCAGCAGGCCGCGCCCGCGCGCCAGCAGGCCCCTGCCACTCCGGCTGCAGCCCCGCAGGAGGCCCCCGCCCCGGTGGACGCTCCCGCGGCCGCCGCAGCTCCGGCAGCCGCCCCGGCCGCTGCTCCGGCGAAGACGCACACCCACCAGCGCGGCGCCCAGGTCACTCCGCTCCGCCGCTCGCACACGACCGCACAGAAGGCGACCCCGGTCCAGGAAATGAACGAGATCCTCACCGTCCACCCGCGCGAGTACAAGGACGCCCAGTCCATCGCCGAGAGCTTCCGCGACGGGATCCCCGTCATCATCAACCTCTCGCAGATGACCGAGAACGACGCCCGACGCATGATCGACTTCGCCTCCGGCCTGTCGCTCGGCCTGTACGGCAAGATCGAGCGCGTCACGAACAAGGTCTTCCTGCTGTCGCCCGCACACGTCGCAGTGAGCGGTGAGCCGGCTGAGGTAGAGTCCGACATCGAGGCGAACTTCTTCGCCCAGTCCTGAGCCGTCCCCCGGCCACCCGCCCGTGAGCGTCGTCGCATGACGGCACTCGCCCGAGACGAGCGAGCCCCATCGTGTCCGTGATCCTAGGGATCATCTCCCTCGCCCTCCTGCTGTACTTCTTCGTCATGTGGGGGCGGTTCGCGCTCGACCTCGTGCAGAACTTCAACCGGTCCTGGCGGCCGCGCGGGGGCCTGCTCGTGGTCTCCGAGTTCGTCTACACGATCACCGATCCGCCGATCCGCGCGGTTCGGCGGGTCCTGCCGCCGCTCCGCATGGGGCCGGTGGCACTCGACTTCGGCTGGACGATCGTCATGCTCGTCGTGATCATCGCCCGGGTCGTCGTCAACGGCATCGCCGTCGCGGTCTGACCCGATCCAGGCCCGTTCCTGGCTCGATCCAGGCCCGTTCCTGGCTCGATCCAGGTCCGCGACACGCGCCGCGCCGACACCGCGGTCATCGTTCCGCCCCATCGTCGGTGTACGGTGGTCGGGATCGATGCTCGCCTCCGGCGCGGCATCCGCACCACAGGGCGTGACTGGTAAGTTCGGTCGCGACGCAAGTGGTTCCACACGTTCAGCAGTTCTATTGAGGTGACGGCAATGGCTTTGACGCCGGAAGACGTAGTCAACAAGCGGTTCCAGCCGACGAAGTTCCGCGAGGGCTACGACCAGGACGAGGTCGACGACTTCCTCGACGAGGTCGTGGTCGAGCTGCGTCGCCTGACCGCGGAGAACGACGAGCTCCGCCAGCGCCTGCAGGCGGCCGAGTCGGCCCCGCAGTCGGCGCAGGCCGAGCAGCCCGCTCCGGCGGCCGAGCCGGAGCCCGTGCCGGCCCCGGTCGAGGTGGCTCCCGAGCCCGCTCCGGTCGCAGCGGCCGCCCCGGCGACCACGGTCCCGGCGGACGAGGACACCGAGGGCACCACGAACCTCCTGACGCTCGCGCGTCGTCTCCACGAGGAGCACGTCCGCGAAGGCGTCGAGAAGCGCGACGCGCTCATCGCCGAGGGCACCGCCCAGGCAGCGCGTCTCGTCTCCGAGGCCGAGGCCAAGCAGCGCCAGATCATCGCCGACACCGAGAACACGAACCGTCAGCGTGTCCAGGTGCTCGAGCAGGAGCAGCGCCAGCTCGAGGGCAAGATCGACGAGCTCCGGACGTTCGAGCGCGACTACCGCGCCCAGCTCAAGAGCTACATCCAGGGGCAGCTCTCCGAGCTCGACTCCTCGAACGAGCAGTCCGGTCTCACCCCGGCGCCGGCATCGGCGCAGGGCTTCGGCAACTGACGTTGTCGCGACCAGCATCACGAGCGAAGGTCAGTGTCCGCGCGATCGCGGCACTGGCCTTCGCCGCTGTCGTGGTGGTGGCGTTCGACCAGGTCGCGAAGGCGCTGGTCGTCGCGAACCTGCCGTACGGCACCCCCGTCCCGATCCTGGGCGGGGCGCTCCAGTTCCTGTACGTCCGGAACCCCGGAGCGGCGTTCTCCTTCGCGGTGAACATGACGTGGGTGTTCTCGATCATCTCGGCGGCGGTCGTCGTCGCGATCATCATCTACTCGCGTCGGATCCGGTCGATGTGGTGGGCCGTCGTGCTCGGCATGCTGCTGGGTGGCGCGCTCGGCAACCTGATCGACCGACTCTTCCGTGAGCCCGGCTTCGGCCGCGGCCACGTGGTCGACTTCATCTCGACGCCGTGGATGATGCCGGCGATCTACAACGTCGCCGACTCGTTCATCTGCATCAGCATGGTGGTCTTCGTGCTGCTGGTGATCCTCGGGGTGAACCTCGACGGGTCCCGCGCGGTCTCCGCCAAGCGCGCTGCGCAGGCGGACACGGCGGAGCCGCTCGACGGTGGGGCCGCGTTCTCGGCGCCCGCAGCCGACGCTGCAGCGCCTGCAGCCGACGCGGCATCGCCCGCAGCCGACGTGGCGGAGCCGGAGCGGGCCTCCCGTCCGGCGCAGCACGACCGGCGCGACGCGCTGGGGCACGACGCCACGTGACCGAGTCGCGTTCCCTTCCCGTCCCCGACGGGCTCGCCGGCGAGCGTGTCGACGCCGCCATCGCGAAGCTCCTCGGGTTCAGCCGGTCGTTCGCGGCCGACGTGGTCGCAGCCGGTGGGGTCCGGGTCGACGGCGTCCCCGTCGACAAGTCCGACCGCCTGCACGCCGACTCGTGGCTCGAGGTCGAGTGGTCCCCGAAGGAGCCGCCGCGCATCGTGCCGGCGGCCGTGCCCGGGATGACGATCGTGCACGACGACGAGGACATCGTCGTCGTCGACAAGCCCGTCGGCGTCGCCGCACACCCCTCGCCCGGATGGGACGGCCCGACCGTGCCCGGAGGCCTCGCCGCAGCGGGCTTCACCATCGCGACCTCGGGCGCCGCCGAGCGCGCGGGCATCGTGCACCGCCTCGACGTCGGCACCTCGGGACTCATGGTCGTCGCGAAGACCGAGCTCGCCTACACCCACCTCAAGCGCGCCTTCAAGGAGCGCACGGTCGAGAAGGTCTACCACGCGCTCGCGCAGGGGCACCCGGACCCGACCTCCGGCACCGTCGACGCCCCCATCGGTCGGCACCCGTCGAGCGACTGGAAGTTCGCCGTCACCGCCGACGGCAAGCCGAGCGTCACCCACTACGAGACGCTCGAGGCGTTCCGCTCGGCGACCCTGCTCGAGGTGCACCTCGAGACCGGGCGCACCCACCAGATCCGCGTGCACATGGCCGCGACCCGCCACCCGCTGATCGGCGACACGATGTACGGCGCCGACCCGGTGCTGGCGCAGGAGCTCGGGCTGACCCGCCAGTGGCTCGACGCCGTGCGACTCGGGTTCGACCACCCGCGCACCGGCGAGTGGGTGTCGTTCCAGGCGGAGTACCCCGACGACCTGCGCCTCGCGCTCGACCGCATCCGAGCCGCCTCGTCCTGACGCGCGCGCTCGTCGCGTAGGTCGCGCGTCGCGTCGGTCGCGTGATCCCGTCGTGCCGCCGAGGTTCCGATATCTCGGCATCTCGGCGCGCTGTTCGTCGGTCTGTGGAACCTCGGCGGAGCGCACGCGACGTGTTGTGGAACCTCGACGGGGGAGCGGCGGGCGTGCTGGGTGCGTGCCGGTTTCGTCACGCCAGACCCCGGCCGGGAGGCCCGTGCCGGCCCCGCCCCGCGCCTCACGCCCGCCACGAGCGGGCTCCACCGCCGTGGGGACACGTTCCTGCACCCTCGCCGGACTGCGCGGGGCGTGTCGTGCGACCTCGGCGTCGGACCGCTCGGACACGCGCGGGTTTGTCCGCGGTCGCGGTTAGGCTGTTCGCGTCCCGCAAGCAGCTCGTTCGACCGGAGGTTCCGTGGCGGATTCCGACTCCTTCGTCCACCTGCACGTGCACAGCGAGTACTCGATGCTCGACGGCGCTGCCAGGCTCGGCGACCTCGTGCAGGAGACCGCTGCGCAGGGCATGCCGGCCGTGGCGGTGACCGACCACGGCAACATGTTCGGCGCCTTCGAGTTCTGGAAGGCCGCCAAGGCCGGCGGCGTCAAGCCGATCATCGGGACCGAGGCGTACATCACGCCCCGGACGCACCGCACGGACAAGACCCGTGTGCGGTGGGGCGACGGCGGTGGGGACGACGTCTCCGGTGCCGGTTCGTACACGCACATGACGATGTTCGCCGAGAACACGACGGGCATGCACAACCTGTTCCGGCTGTCGTCGAAGGCGTCGCTCGAGGGCTACTACTTCAAGCCGCGCATGGACATCGAGCTGCTCGAGGAGTACCACGAGGGCATCATCGCCACGACGGGGTGCCCGTCGGGCGAGGTCCAGACGCGCCTGCGCCTCGGTCAGTACGACGAAGCTGTCAAGGCCGCCGCCGACTACCGCGACATCTTCGGCAAGGAGAACTACTTCGCCGAGGTCATGGACCACGGGCTCGAGATCGAGCGTCGGATCATGAGCGACCTGATCCGGCTGGCGAAGGACCTCGACATCCCGCTGGTCGGTACCAACGACCTGCACTACACGCACTCGCACGACGCCAAGTCGCACGCGGCCCTGCTGTGCGTGCAGTCGGGTTCGACGCTGAACGACCCGAACCGGTTCAAGTTCGACGCCGACGAGTTCTACCTGAAGTCCCCGCAGCAGATGCGGCACGTCTTCCGCGACAACCCCGAGGCCTGCGACAACACGCTGCTCATCGCCGAGCGGTGCAACGTCGAGTTCGACACCTCGGCGAACTACATGCCGAAGTTCCCGGTGCCGGCGGGCGAGACCGAGCACTCCTGGTTCGAGAAAGAGGTCGCGAAGGGGCTGGACTACCGGTACCCGGACGGCATCCCGGCCGAGGTGCAGGAGCGTGCCGACTACGAGGTCGGCATCATCAACCAGATGGGGTTCCCGGGGTACTTCCTCGTGGTCTCCGACTTCATCCTGTGGTCGAAGAACAACGGCATCCGCGTCGGCCCCGGCCGTGGTTCCGGTGCCGGCTCGATGGTCGCGTACGCGATGCGGATCACCGACCTCGACCCGATCCGGCACGGCCTGATCTTCGAGCGGTTCCTGAACCCGGACCGCGTCTCGATGCCCGACTTCGACGTCGACTTCGACGACCGGCGCCGCGGTGAGGCGATCAAGTACGTCACCGAGAAGTACGGGTCGGAGCGCGTCGCGCAGATCGTCACGTACGGCACGATCAAGGCGAAGCAGGCGCTGAAGGACTCCTCCCGCGTCCTCGGGTTCCCGTTCGGCATGGGCGAGAAGCTCACCAAGGCGATGCCGCCGCCCGTGATGGGCAAGGACATCCCGCTCACCGGGATCTTCGACAAGGACCACCCGCGCTACAAGGAAGCCGTCGACGTCCGCACCGTGGTCGAGAACGACCCCGAGGCGAAGACCGTCTTCGACACCGCGCTCGGGCTCGAGGGGCTGAAGCGCCAGTGGGGCGTGCACGCGGCTGGCGTCATCATGTCGAGCGACCCGCTCATCGACATCATCCCGATCATGAAGCGGGAGCAGGACGGCCAGGTCGTCACGCAGTTCGATTACCCGGCAGCGGAATCGCTCGGCCTGATCAAGATGGACTTCCTGGGGCTCCGCAACCTCACGATCATCAGCGACGCCCTCGACAACATCAAGAACAACCGTGGCATCGAGCTCGACCTCGAGACCATGGGGCTCGAGGACCCCGAGGCGTACGCGCTCCTGCAGCGTGGTGACACACTCGGCGTCTTCCAGCTCGACGGCGGGCCGATGCGTGGCCTGCTGCGCCTGATGAAGCCCGACAACTTCGAGGACATCTCCGCGCTCATCGCCCTGTACCGTCCGGGCCCCATGGGTGCGAACTCGCACACGAACTACGCGCTCCGCAAGAACGGCGAGCAGGCGATCACGCCGATCCACCCGGAGCTCGAAGAGCCCCTGTCGGAGATCCTCGGCGGGACCTACGGCCTGATCATCTACCAGGAGCAGGTCATGGCCATCGCGCAGAAGGTCGCGGGGTTCTCCCTCGGCCAGGCGGACATCCTCCGCCGCGCGATGGGCAAGAAGAAGAAGTCCGAGCTCGACAAGCAGTACGCGGGCTTCGAGAAGGGCATGCTGGACAACGGCTACTCGGCCGCGGCGATCAAGATGCTGTGGGACATCCTGCTGCCGTTCTCCGACTACGCGTTCAACAAGGCGCACTCCGCCGCGTACGGCGTCGTCTCGTTCTGGACCGCCTACCTGAAGGCGCACTACCCGGCCGAGTACATGGCGGCGCTGCTCACCTCGGTGGGCGACGCCCGCGACAAGCTCGCGCTGTACCTGAACGAGTGCCGCCGCATGGGCATCAAGGTCATGCCGCCGGACGTCAACGAGTCGATCGGCTTCTTCGCCGCTGTCGGTGAGGACATCCGGTTCGGCATGGGCGCGATCCGCAACGTCGGGTTCAACGTCGTCGACGACATCGTGAAGGCCCGCACCGACAAGGGCGCGTTCGAGTCGTTCCACGACTTCCTGCGCAAGATCCCGATCTCGTCGGCGAACAAGCGGACCGTCGAGTCGCTCATCAAGGCGGGTGCCTTCGACGAGTTCGGCGACTCCCGCCGCGCCCTGGTCGAGATCCACGAGGGCGCGGTCGAAGGCGCCGTCAAGGTCAAGCGGGACGAGGCCCACGGCAACGTCGGCTTCGACTTCGACTCGCTGTTCGCCGAGGTCGCCGAGGAATCACCGGCCACCGGTCCGGTGTCACAGGTGCCCGACCGTCCGGAGTGGTCCAAGCGCGACAAGCTCGCGTTCGAGCGCGACATGCTCGGCCTCTACGTCTCCGACCACCCGCTCGCGGGGCTCGAGATCGAGCTCGCGAAGCACCAGTCGATCACCATCGCCGACCTGATCGCGGCGGACGACTCGGTCGAGGGCGAGACCGTCACGGTCGCTGGTCTGCTGACGAGCGTGCAGCACCGGGTGGCGAAGACGAGCGGCAACCCGTACGGCATCGTCGACATCGAGGACTTCGGCGGCCAGATCGGCGTGATGTTCCTCGGCAAGACCTACCAAGAGTTCGGTCCGTCGCTCGTGGCCGACTCGATCGTGGTCCTGCGCGGTCGCGTGAACGTCCGCGACGACGGCAAGGCCCTGCACGCGGTGAGCATGTTCCAGCCGGCGATCGGCGACGCGATGGGCTCCGGCCCGCTCACGTTGTCGCTGCCGGAGCGGCAGGCCACCACGTCCACGGTGACGGAGCTCGCGGCCGTGCTCGGACGGCACCAGGGTGAGACCGAGGTCCGGCTGAAGCTGCTGAAGGACGACGTCGCGCGCACGTTCGAGTTGCCGTTCCCGGTGAACCTGACACCCGACCTGTTCGGCGAGCTGAAGAGCCTGCTCGGGCCGCGCTGCCTGGTGTAGCAGGGATGTGACCGTGGCCGGACACCGGATCTTCGGGACGCCCTTCGCGGCGGTCTACCCGCACTACCTGGCGAAGGTGGAGCGGAAGGGCCACACGAAGGGTGATCTCGACGCCGTCATCACGTGGCTGACCGGGTTCGACGACGCAGCGCTCGCACGGCACCTGGCGGACGAGACCACGTTCGAGGACTTCTTCGCCGCCGCGCAGCTGCACCCGAACGCGCCACTCATCACGGGCGTGATCTGCGGTGTGCGGATCGAGGAGATCGACGACCCACTCATGCGGCAGATCCGGTACCTCGACAAGCTCGTCGACGAGGTCGCGAAGGGCCGTCCGATGGCGAAGGTGTTGCGGACCGCGTGACCGGAGCCGGCGGGAGCGTTCCCGGCGCCGAGGTGCTGCGTGCCTTCGGGGTCGCTGGGTCCACGCCCGTGCCGCTCGCGGGTGGGCGCGGGCTGACCTGGCGTGCCGAGTGCATCGTCCTCCGGCCCCACGACGGTCCGGCCGTGACCGACTGGCGTGCCGGCGTCCTGGCGGAACTCGAACACGCAGCGGAGTCCGAGCACCCAGCCGAGTTCCGCACACCCCGACCCGTGGCCACCCGCGACGGCAGCTGGCGGTCGGGGGACTGGGAGGCGTGGGAGTACGTGGCCGGAGCGGCCGACGAGTCCCGCGTCGAGGACGTGATCCGGGTGGGTCGTGCCTTCCACCGCGCGATCGCCGGCCTGGAGCGACCCGCGTTCCTCGGGACGGATCCCGGCACCGACACCGCCGACACCGCCGGCCCCGAGGTCACCGAAGCCAAGGCCGTCACCGCAGCCAGCGCCGACACCGTAGCCAGCGCCGTCACCGACCCGTGGTCCCGGGCCGACAGGATGGCGTGGGGCGAGGAACCGCTGCCGGCGGACCCGACCCTCGACCGGCTCGCAGCGGCCTTCCGGCCGGTCCGAGCACCGTCGCAGCTGGTCCACGGGGACCTGCTCTGCAACGTGCTGTTCGCCGACGGGCAGCCACCGACGATCATCGACTGGCCGCCGTACTGGCGTCCGGCGGAGTTCGGCCCGGCGATCGCTGCCGTCGACGCTGTCTGCTGGCACGGCTTCCCGGTCGGGCGACTGGCAGCCCTCGGCAGGACGACGCACGGGGCTGCGGCCGAGGCAGACGAGCCGGAATGGACGTCGCTGCTGACCCGGGCGCTCGTGTTCCGCATCGCCACACTGCACCTGCTCGGTGTCTGGGACGCCGCGGCCGTGGCACACCACCGGCCGGTCGTCGACGCACTCGTCGGACGGCGGACGCCCACGTCACCTCGGTAGGCTTGTCCCCTGATGATGCAGCGAATCGACCTCCGTGGTGGCCTGCCCGCCCGTGCCGAACTCCTCCGACTCATGCCGCGCGCCGTGGGTGACGTCTCGCACGCGGTCGACGCCGCCCGCGAGCTCGTCGAGGACGTCCGACACCGCGGAGCGGACGCACTGCACGACCAGGCCCAACGCTTCGACGGCGGCGCCCCGACGAACGTCCGGGTGCCGGTCGCCGAGATCGCGGCAGCCGTCGCCGGGCTGACCCCCGAACTGCGGGAAGCGCTCGACGAAGCCATCCGCCGCGTCCGAGCCGCCAGCGCCGCACAGGTGCCGACCGGCTCCGTCACCACGCTCGCCGACGGCGCCGAGGTGCACCAGCGCTGGCAGCCGATGCGCCGCGTCGGCCTCTACGTGCCCGGTGGCAAGGCCGTCTACCCGTCGAGCGTCGTCATGAACGTCGTCCCCGCACAGGTCGCCGGGGTCCGGTCGATCGCGCTCGTGTCCCCGCCGCAGCGCGACCACGGCGGTGCGGTCCACCCGACGATCCTGGCCGCGGCCGGACTGCTCGGCATCGACGAGGTCTACGCGATGGGCGGTGCCGGCGCGATCGGCGCGCTGGCGTACGGCGTCCCCGCGATCGACCTCGAGCCCGTCGACCTGGTCACCGGTCCGGGCAACAACTACGTGGCCGCGGCGAAGCGCCTGGTGCGTGGTGTCGTCGGCATCGACGCCGAGGCCGGCGCCACCGAGATCCTCGTGATCGCCGACGAGACCGCCGACCCCGGGTTCGTCGCCGCCGACCTCATCAGCCAGGCCGAGCACGACGAGCAGGCCGGCAGTGTGCTGGTGACGACGTCGGCGACGTTCGCCGACGCCGTGGAAGCAGCCATCCCGGAACGCACGGCCGTGCTCGGGACGGCTGCGCGCCTCCAGACCGCCCTGGACGGACCGCAGTCCGCGATCGTGCTGGTGGACTCCCTCGCCGACGCCGCGACCGTGAGCAACGCGTACGGGCCGGAGCACCTCGAGGTCCAGACTGCGGACGACGACGCGGTGCTCGCCGACATCGACGCCGCCGGAGCGGTGTTCGTCGGGCCGAGCACGCCCGTCAGCCTGGGGGACTACCTGGCCGGGTCGAACCACGTGCTGCCCACCGGCGGCCAGGCGCGCTTCGGTTCCGGGCTGTCCGCGTCGACGTTCCTGCGGCCGCAGCAGGTCATCCGGTACTCGGCGTCGGCGCTCGACGAGATCGCCGCGCACATCGTCGCGCTGTCGACCGAGGAGCAGCTCCCCGCGCACGGCGCCGCCGTGACGGAGCGCACGAACCGATAGCCTGGGCGACGACATGTTCTGCCCTTTCTGCCGCCACCCGGACTCCCGCGTCGTCGACTCACGGACGAGCGACGACGGAACCTCCATCCGCCGCCGTCGACAGTGCCCGAACTGCGGACGACGCTTCTCGACCACCGAGACCGCGTCGCTCAACGTCGTCAAGCGCAACGGCGTCACCGAACCCTTCAGCCGCGACAAGATCGTCTCCGGCGTGCGCAAGGCCTGCCAGGGGCGCCCGGTCACCGACGGCGACCTGGCCGTACTCGCGCAGCGCGTCGAGGAAACCGTCCGGTCGTCCGGCTCGAGCCAGATCGACGCCAACGACATCGGGCTCGCGATCCTCGCGCCGCTCCGTGAACTGGACGAGGTCGCGTACCTGCGGTTCGCCAGCGTCTACCAGGCGTTCGACTCGCTCGAGGACTTCGAGGACGCCATCGGCCAGCTCCGCCGCGACCACCACGCTGCGGGCGCGTCGGCGGGTGCCGCCGGTTCGCCTGCGGGTGCCGCCGGCTCGCCGGCGGGTGCTGGCGCGTGAGCGGGGTCGCGGAAGGCCTGGTCCGCTCCGGGTACGCCGTCGTCTTCCGGTCGGTCTTCGCCAAGATGGATCCCGAGCGGGCGCACCACCTGGCGTTCGCCGTCATTAAGGCGCTGCCGCACGTGCCGTTCGTGGGCGGTCTGGTCGAGCGGTACTCCCGCCCGGCAGCCGCCGACGGCATCACGACGATGGGCATCCACTTCCCGTCGCGCTTCGGCCTCGCCGCCGGGTTCGACAAGGACGCCCGCGGCATCGGCGGCCTCGGCCTGCTCGGCTTCGGTCACGTCGAGGTCGGCACGATCACGGCGAAGCCCCAGCCCGGCAACGAGCGTCCGCGCCTGTTCCGCCTCGTCGAGGACCGCGCCCTCATCAACCGGATGGGCTTCAACAACCACGGCGCCGGTGCTGCTGCCCGACGGCTCGAGCGCGCCCGACGCAATCCCGGTCGCCCGGTCATCGGCGTGAACATCGGCAAGAGCCGGGTCGTCGCCGTCGAGGACGCCATCGACGACTACCTCGATTCGACGCGTCGCCTCGCACCGTTCGCCGACTACCTGGCGGTCAACGTCAGCTCCCCGAACACGCCCGGCCTGCGCGGCCTGCAGGAACTCGACCAGCTCCGACCGCTGCTGTCCGCCGTCCGCGACGCCGCCGGTGACACGCCCGTGCTGGTGAAGATCGCGCCGGACCTGACCGACGAGCAGGTCGACGCCATCGCCGACCTCGCGGTGTCGCTCGGGCTGTCGGGCATCATCGCCAACAACACGACGATCTCCCGTGAGGGACTCACCGCGGACTCGGCCGACGTCGAAGCCATGGGTGCCGGGGGACTCTCCGGCGCTCCCGTCGCCGCGCGCTCGCTCGAGGTGCTGCGTCGGGTCCGTGCCGCGGTGCCCGCCGAGTTCTGCGTCATCGCCGTCGGTGGGGTGACGACCGAGCAGGACGTGCAGGACCGCATCGACGCCGGGGCCACCCTGGTGCAGGGCTACACGGCGTTCCTCTACGAGGGGCCGAGCTGGGCAACGCGCATCAACCGCTTGCGCCGCAAGCGGCTGCGCCGCGCCGCGCGCTGAGCGCGCGCGGGCGGCCCGTCCGTCCGTCCGGCCCGCCGGCCCCGGCGTTCCCGGCGTTCCCGGCACCCTCCAGGTTCCGAAATCTCGGCATCTCGCGGCCCGCAGCGGCCGTCTGTGGATCCTCGACGGCGCGCATGCGGCGATTCGTGGAACCTCGCCGACCACCCCTGGGACGGGAGGCCCGGTGCGGCCCCGACCCGTGCCTCCCGTCCGCCGGTGCGCAGCCACGCTCGGGCGCGGCCGCTGAGTGTCCGAGATCTCGGAACCTCGGCGCGCGAGCGGGCCGTCCGTGGAACCTCGGCGAGACGCACGCGGCGAGTCGCGGAACCTCGGCGAGCAACGCGCGCACGCCGGAACGACGAAGCGCCGCCCGGCGAGGCCGGACGGCGCTTCGGGACAGCGACGCTGGGGTCAGAGGGCGGGGTACTGCCCCCGCTTGACCTGGGGCTTCGGCAGGCGCAGGAACCGCAGCTGCCACGCCCGCGTCAGGATGTAGAGGAACGTGCCGCGCTGCATCTCGCCGAACTTGGTGGTGAGCTTGCGACGCATCGACAGCCAGAGGACCACGCAGTCGATCACGAACAGGGCCACGAACGCCCACACGAGCAGGAGCGAGTACGAGGCGATCGCGGTCTGCGAGGCGGCGAACCCGACGATCAGGAACAGCACGAGCACCGGCATCATGATCTCGCCGACGTTCCAGCGGGCGTCGATCCAGTTGCGGACGAAGCGACGCTGCTCACCGCGGTCCTTCGCCGGCAGGTAGCGCTCCTCGCCGTTGGCCATGCCGACCCGGGCACGCTCGCGGTCGGAGTTGAGACGCGCGCGGGCGGCCTTCTTGTCGACCGGCGTGTTGCCGACGAGGGGACGGCGGTTCGCTGCCTCGCGCTCACGGCGGGACGGCGTCGGGCGGCCCTTGCCCTGCTCGAGGAGTTCTTCCTCGGTGGGGTTCACGGTCGTGTTGGTCTTGGGGGCTGCCTTCGCCACGGTGCGTTCCTAACGGCGTTGTGCGTGCGGGATCGTCCTCTAGATTACCGGGCATGACCGACACCGCACAGCCCAGCTCCGCGACCGACCCCGCTCTCCTCGACGCCCTGCGCGAACAGGTGCAGGGTGCGCTGCCCACGACGATCGCCGATCTGTCCGCGCTGGTGCGGATCCCGTCGGTGTCGTGGTCGGCGTTCGACGAGTCGCACGTGCTCGCGAGCGCGCGTGCCGTGGCGGACCTGGCGCTGAGCACCGGTGTCTTCGCCGAGGACCAGGTCGAGATCATCCGTTCGGCGATCAGCGACGACGAACCGCTCGACCTCGGCCAGCCCGCGGTGCTCGCCGTCCGCCCGGCCCGGAACGGCAAGCCGACCGTGATGCTCTACGCCCACCACGACGTGCAGCCGCAGGGTGACGACGCCCTCTGGGAGACGCCGCCGTTCGAGCCGACCCTCCGCGGAGACCGGCTGTACGGTCGCGGTGCCTCGGACGACAAGGCCGGCGTGATGACCCACATCGCGTCGCTCCGGGCGATCCACGCGCAGTTCGGCGACGACCTCGACCTCGGTGTCGTCCTCTTCGTCGAGGGTGAGGAGGAGTTCGGCTCCCGGTCCTTCCGCACATTCCTCGCCGACCAGAAGGAGCGCCTGGCCGCCGACGTCATCGTGGTCGCCGACAGCGACAACTGGTCGGTGGACGTGCCGTCGATCACCGTTTCGCTCCGCGGCAACGTCACGTTCAAGCTCACCCTGACGACCCTCGAGCACGCCAGCCACAGCGGCATGTTCGGGGGAGCGGCCCCGGACGCGATGATCCCGATGGTGAAGCTGCTCGCGTCGCTGCACGACGACGCCGGCTCCGTCGCGGTCGAGGGGCTCACCTCGTACGAGGCCGACGTCCCGGCTCGCACCGACGACGAGCTCGCCGTCGATGCTGCCCTGGTGGAGGGCGTCCGACCGATCGGCACCGGCGAGGTCCTGTCCCGCATGTGGTTCCAGCCGTCGATCACCGTGACCGGCATGGACGTACCGAGCGTCGCGAACGCGTCCAACACGCTGCTGCCGACCGTCTCCGCCCGCGTCTCGGTCCGGGTCGCACCCGGCCAGCCCGCCACCGACGCGTACGCGGCGGTCGAGCGGCACCTGCGGGCACACGTGCCCTTCGGTGCCCGCATGGAGATCTCCGAGCCGGACAGCGGCGACGGCTTCCTCGTCGACACGGCCGGCTGGGCCGTCCAGGAGGCCCGCACGGCCATGCGCGAGGGCTGGGGCGCCGAGGCGGTCGAGCAGGGCATCGGCGGCTCGATCCCGTTCGTCTCGGACCTCGCGGCCGAGTTCCCGGAGGCCCAGATCCTGGTCACCGGCGTGGAGGACCCGGACACCCGTGCCCACAGCCCGAACGAGTCGCAGCACCTCGGCGTCCTGCACCGGGCCATCGCGTCCGAGACGATCCTGCTCGCCAGGCTCGCGACGCGCAGCTGACGGTGCTTACAATCGACGCCAGGCGCGGTGAACCGCACCGCCCGGAGGGAGACGCGCGATGAGCGACACCATCACCACCGACGCACCGGTGACCGAGGCGGCCTCGCACGGCGTCCTCCTGAGCGACGCCGCGGCCGGCAAGGTGGCGAGTCTCCTCGAGCAGGAGGGTCGCGACGACCTGCGCCTGCGCCTCGCCGTCCAGCCCGGGGGATGCTCGGGTCTGATCTACCAGCTGTACTTCGACGAGCGCCTGCTCGACGGTGACGTCACCGCCGAGTTCGACGGGGTCGAGGTCGTCGTCGACAAGATGAGCGTCCCGTACCTCGACGGGGCGACGATCGACTTCGAGGACACCATCCAGAAGCAGGGCTTCACGATCGACAACCCGAACGCGCAGGGCAGCTGCGCGTGCGGTGACAGCTTCCACTGATCACCAGCCGATCCGACACGCGAGCGGGGAGCGACCGACACGGTCGCTCCCCGCTCGCGTTCGTCGGGGGATGCGGTCGCAGTGTGACCGGGGAAAACGGCCGGTCAGGAGTGCGGATCGCGGCGATGAGCGTGTCGGGTGTGCGCGAGCGGTACCGAGCTGCGAGTAAGCTAGGAGTGTTCCAATCAAGCTGGGAGCCAGCCAAGTGTCGCCTTCGTGCGACTCGGCGGGTTCGGCTCCGGGCTCACGTCTTTTGCGAGAGGTAACAGTGCGTTCGAATCGCCGTATACGTTGGGCGGCCGTCCCGGTGGCCGTCGGTCTGGTCATCGCACTGGCTGGCTGCACGCAGCAGCAGATGAACGGATGGCTCCCCGGCACGGAGGAGACGAAGGACGTCACCAACCACACGAGCCGCATCGTCGGCCTGTGGACCACCAGCTGGGTGGTGCTCCTCGCCGTCGGTCTCATCGTCTGGGGCCTGATCATCTGGGCCGCCATCGTGTACCGCCGCCGGAAGGGCCAGACCGGCCTGCCCGTGCAGATGCGCTACAACATGCCGCTCGAGATCTTCTACACGATCGTGCCGCTCATCCTGGTGCTGGGCTTCTTCGCCTTCACCGCGAAGGACCAGGCCGCGATCGAGAAGCCGTTCGACGACCCCGACGCCACCGTGCACGTGTACGGCAAGCGCTGGGCGTGGGACTTCAACTACATCAACAAGGACAACCCCGAGGACAGCGTCTACTACCAGGGCATCCAGGCCCAGGAAGAAGAGAACGCCAAGGGCGCCATCGACGAGTCGCAGCTGCCGACCCTCTACCTGCCGCAGGGCAAGAAGGTCGCGATCGAGCTGTCCTCGCGCGACGTCGACCACTCCTTCTGGATCATCGACTTCCTGTACAAGAAGGACATGCTCCCGGGCAAGACCAACTGGGAGTACTTCATCCCGGAGAAGCTCGGGACGTACCAGGGCAAGTGCGCGGAGCTCTGCGGTGAGTACCACTCGCTGATGCTCTTCCAGGTGAAGGTCGTCACGCCGGCGCAGTACCAGGACTACCTCGACACCCTGAAGGACCAGGGCAAGGTCGGGCTCCTCGGCGACGAGTACAACACCAACACGAACGAACCGAACAACAAGGCGCCGGTCGAGGCGTCCAGCGAGAACAAGTAGGGGCTCGTCAGATGACAACGTCTTTCGTCGGCCAACCGACCCAGACTGCTTCGCCGGACTTCCAGGCGTCGAAGGTGGGCCGGAAGGGCAACATCATCGTCCGGTGGATCACCTCCACCGACCACAAGACCATCGGGTACATGTACCTGATCGCGTCCTTCGTCTTCTTCCTGCTCGCGGGTGTGATGGCCCTGGTCATCCGTGCCCAGCTGTTCGAGCCCGGCCTGCACGTGGTCGCGACGAAGGAGCAGTACAACCAGCTCTTCACGATGCACGGCACGATCATGCTGCTGATGTTCGCGACACCGCTCTTCTCGGGCTTCGCGAACGCGATCATGCCGCTCCAGATCGGCGCTCCCGACGTCGCCTTCCCGCGACTCAACGGCTTCGCGTTCTGGCTCTACCTGTTCGGCTCGCTCATCGCGGTCGGCGGCTTCCTCACCCCGCAGGGTGCGGCCTCGTTCGGCTGGTTCGCCTACGCGCCACTGAGTGACACGACGTTCACACCAGGGCTCGGCGGCACACTCTGGGTCTTCGGACTCGGCATGACCGGCTTCTCGACGATCCTCGGCGCGGTGAACTTCATCACCACCATCATCACGATGCGCGCCCCGGGTCTGACGATGTTCCGCATGTCGATCTTCACGTGGAACACCCTCGTGACGGCGCTGCTCGTCCTGATGGCCTTCCCGGTGCTCGCCACCGCGCTGTTCGGCCTCGGGCTCGACCGGGTGTTCGACGCACAGATCTTCAACCCCGCCAACGGCGGTGCGCTGCTCTGGCAGCACCTGTTCTGGTTCTTCGGGCACCCCGAGGTGTACATCATCGCGCTGCCGTTCTTCGGCATCGTGTCCGAGGTCTTCCCGGTCTTCAGCCGCAAGCCGATCTTCGGGTACAAGACCCTCGTCTACGCGACCATCGCGATCGCGGCCCTGTCGGTCACGGTCTGGGCACACCACATGTACGTCACCGGCGGCGTCCTGCTGCCCTGGTTCTCACTCATGACGATGCTCATCGCGGTCCCGACCGGCGTGAAGATCTTCAACTGGGTCGGCACCATGTGGCGCGGCTCGGTGACCTTCGAGACCCCGCTGCTGTGGGCCGTCGGCTTCCTCATCACGTTCACGTTCGGTGGCCTCACCGGTGTGATCCTGGCGTCGCCGCCGCTCGACTTCCACGTGTCCGACTCGTACTTCGTCGTGGCGCACTTCCACTACGTGGTCTTCGGCACCGTCGTCTTCGCGATGTTCTCCGGCTTCTACTTCTGGTGGCCGAAGTGGACGGGCAAGATGCTCAACGAGCGTCTCGGCAAGATCCACTTCTGGCTCCTGTTCATCGGGTTCCACACCACGTTCCTCATCCAGCACTGGCTGGGCGTCATCGGCATGCCGCGTCGCTACGCGACCTACCTGCCGAACGACGGCTTCACCTGGATGAACCAGCTGTCGACGATCGGCTCGATGATCCTCGCGATCTCGTTCCTGCCGTTCATCTTCAACGTCTACGTGACGGCCCGGAACGCACCGAAGGTCGCCGTGAACGACCCGTGGGGCTACGGCCGCTCGCTCGAGTGGGCCACCAGCTGCCCGCCGCCCCGCCACAACTTCACGTCGATCCCGCGGATCCGTTCCGAGTCCCCGGCCTTCGACCTGAACCACCCCGAGGCAGGTGTGCCGATCGGTGTCGGCCCCGCGAAGGACGCCCCGGATGCCCCGACCTACGACGCCGCGAAGGGCGAGGTGAAGTAAGCCGATGCGCGCGAACACCAACCTGTTCTGGATCCTCTTCGGGTTCTTCATCCTCGCGGACGCCGCGTACACGATCTGGGCGCTGCTCTACTACGGCCACCCGGAGTGGGTCGGCACCGTGGCGATCGGCCTGACCGGCATCATGTCCGCGTTCATCGCCTTCTACCTCGGCAAGGTCATGGCGTCCCAGGGCGGCGTGCTGCCCGAGGACCGCCCCGACGCCAACATCGAGGACGGCGACGCCGAGCTCGGGCACTTCAGCCCGTGGTCGTGGTGGCCGATCCTGCTGGCAGCAGCGGTCGCCGTCTGCTTCCTCGGTGTCGCAGCCGGCCTGTGGATCGTCCCGATCGGACTCGCCCTGGTGGCGGTCACCCTGGTCGGCTGGGTCTACGAGTACTACCGCGGCAACTTCGGGCACTGACCTGACGCTGCAACGCACCTGACACTTCGGGCGGCACCACATCCGGTGCCGCCCGAAGTGCGTCCAGGCGCTGCACACAGCAGCACACGACCCGGCGCTGCACACCGCAGCACGACCCGGCGCTGCACACCGCAGCACGACCCGGCGCTGCACGCCGCAGCGCCCCACGAACTCCGGTCCCCGATCCGGAACAAACGGGCCCGCCCGAGGCTTGACTGGAGCGGACCTCCCACCACAGCGAAAGGAGTCACCTCAGGTGACCGACAAGCGCACCCTCATCATCTTCGGCGCGACGGGCGACCTCGCCTCCCGCCTGCTGCTGCCGGGCCTCGGCACGTTCCTGCAGAGCGGTCGAGCGGTTCCCGTCCAGCTCATCGGCACGGGCCGCAGCGCCCGCAGCGAGGAGCAGTGGAAGGACATCGTCACGAAGTCCTTCGCGTCGCAGGACGTCAAGGGACCCGAGGTCGACGCCACGCTCGCGTCGACCCAGTTCATCCAGGGCGACCCCACCGACCCGGAGCACCTCAAGACCCTGCTCGACGCGGCCGAGGCCGAGCCGATCCTCTACTTCGCCCTGCCGCCGCAGATCGCCTCCGACATCTGCGAGGCACTGCAGCAGGTCGAGCTCCCCGCTGGCACGACCCTGGCCTTCGAGAAGCCCTTCGGCACCGACGTCGCGAGCGCCCAGGCCCTCAACGAGACCGTGCTGAAGCTGGTCCCGGAAGAGCGCGTGCACCGCACCGACCACTTCCTCGGACGCACCACGGTCCTGAACATCATCGGTCTGCGCTTCGCGAACCGCCTGTTCGAGCCGATCTGGAACGCCGACAACATCGAGAAGGTCGACATCTTCTACGACGAGACCCTCGGTCTCGAGAACCGCGCCCAGTACTACGACGAGGCCGGCGCGATGGTCGACATGATCCAGTCGCACCTGCTGCAGATCCTCGGCATCGTGACGATGGACGCCCCGGCGGACATCGATGCGGTCGAGTTCCGCTCGTCCCTGGCCCGGGTGCTCCGTTCGACCGAGCTCAAGGGCGGCGACCCGAAGATCGCCTCGCGCCGTGCCGTGTACACGGCCGGCACGATCGACGGCAAAGACCTGCCGTCCTACCAGGACGAGGACGGCGTGGACCCCTCGCGCCAGACCGAGACCCTGGCCGAGATCTCGGTCGAGGTCGACACCGCCCGCTGGGCCGGCGTCCCCTTCACACTGCGCTCGGGCAAGGCCCTCGGTACCAGCCGCAAGGAGGTGCTGATCACCTTCAAGCCGGTCACCCGCCTGCCCTCCGGCCTGAGCGGTCGCCCGAAGACCGACACGCTCCGCATCGTCCTGAACCCGGACGAGATCGAACTGACCGTGTCGGCCAACGGCGGTGGCAACCCGTTCGAGATGGGCCAGGTCACCCTGTCGTCGTCCTTCGCGGACGGCGAGCTGACCCCCTACGGCGAGGTCCTGAACGGCATCTTCCACGACGACCCGCTGCTCTCGATCCGCGGCGACGTGGCCGAGCGCTGCTGGGAGATCGTCGAGCCGGTCGTCAAGGCCTGGAAGGCCGACGAGGTCCCGCTCGAGGAGTACCGCGCGGGTTCGCGCGGCCCGGCGGACTGGGAGTCGTCGTCCTGACGGACGTCACCGTCGCGCCCTGAACGGGCGGAACTGCGGACGGGAGGCACGGTGCCAGCTGGCACCGTGCCTCCCGTCCGTTTCGTGGTCAGGACCACCGCATCAGGCGGGGGTGCCGGCGCGCTCGCCCTCGCCGGTCCACGAGCGGGTGCCACCGTCGTGGACGGGCAGCCGCGTGCGGTGCCCGGTCGACGCACCACGCGCCCGCGCGATGGCGTCCGACGCGGACACGAGCGTCAGGTGCGACAGCACCTGCGGGGTGTTGCCGACGTGGTGCCCGGTGGCGACGTCGATCTCCTCGGAGAGCATGCCGACGTCGTTGGCGTACCCGACGAGCACGTCCATGAGGCGCTCGGCGTCGTCGATCCGGCCTGATGCCGCGTACTGCTCGACGAGCCAGAACGAGCACGCCAGGAACGGGTGCTCCGCGCCGGTGAGCCCGTCGAACCCCGACGACGTCCGGTACCGCAGCACGAGGCCGTCGGAGCCGGTGGACAGGTCCTGCTCGATGGCGGCGACGGTGCCGGTCATGCGGGCGTCGTGCGCGGAGACGTACCCGATCTGCGGCAGGACGAGCAGGCTCGCGTCGACCTCGTCGGTGTCGTAGTGCTGCCGGTAGCTGCCGCGCGCAGCGTTCCAGCCGTGCTCCTCGATCTCGGCCCGGACCTGGTCGCGCAGGGTGCGCCAGCGGTCGACTGGCCCTTCGAGACCGAACTCCTCGACCGCGGCGACCCCACGGTCGAACGCGGCCCAGATCATCGCGCGCGAGTGCGTGAAGTGCCGTCGCGGACCGCGCATCTCCCAGATGCCGTTGTCGGGCTCCTGCCAGTGCTCCTCGACGTAGCCGAGCAGGGCGCGTTGCAGGGCCCACGAGTCGGCGTTCTCCTCGACCCCGAGCTCGCGGGCGTCGTGCAGGGCTGCCAGGACCTCGCCGAACACATCGCCCTGGTACTGCGTGTACGCGCCGTTGCCGACCCGGACGGGCGTCGAGCCGGCGTACCCGGGCAGGTGCAGGAGCTCCCGTTCCGGCAGTTCGCGCTCCCCGGCGATGCCGTACATGATCTGCACGTCGGCCGGGTCACCCGCGATGGCGCGGAGCAGCCAGCCGCGCCAGTGCGCCGCCTCGTCGCGGTAGCCGTGCGCGATGAGCGAGGCGAGGGCGAGGGAGGCGTCGCGGAGCCACACGTAGCGGTAGTCCCAGTTGCGTTCGCCGCCCGGGTCCTCCGGCAGGCTCGAGGTCACGGCGGCCACCACGCCGCCGGTCTCGCCGTGGGTCATCGCGCGGAGCAGCAGGAGGGAGCGGCGGGCGGCGTCGGCGTAGCGACCCTCGGTGCGCGCCGTCGCCATCCAGTCCGTCCACCACGTCACGGTGCTGCGGAGCTCGGCGTCGACGTCGACGGGCTCCGGGGGTTCCCGGTGCGAGGGGTACCAGGTGAGCACGGTGTCGAGCACGTCACCGTCGTGGATGATCGCGGTGGCCGTGTGCCGGTGGTCGGAGGCCCGGAAGCGCGGGCCGCGCACGATGACCGACCCGGGGCCGGCGGTGGCGAGGAGTGCCGGGTCCTCGTCGCCGCCGATCTGTCGTACCCACGGCAGCGCGAGGGCGTAGTCGAACCGGATCCGCAGGGTCTGCTGCACCTCGACCGTGCCGCTCAGTCCGCGGACACGGCGGACGATGGACGGCCGGTGCGCGCCGACGGGCATGAACTCGGTCACCTCGACGACCCCGTCCGCCGTGGTCCACACCGTCGACAGGACGAGCGTGTCGCCGTGGTACTTCCGGTGCGCCGTCGCCGCGGGGTCGCTCGGTCGGAGCGTCCAGTGCCCGTGGTCCTCGGTGCCGAGCAGCGAGGCGAACGTGGCGGCGCTGTCGAAGCGCGGCAGGCACGCCCAGTCGATCGTGCCGTCGCGGCCGACGAGTGCGGCGGTCGAGGTGTCGCCGATGACGGCGTGGTCCTCGATCAGGTTCGGGGGAGTCGCGGGGGGCGCGGGTGCTCGCTCGGTGTCGGCGGTCCGGTCCGTGTCGGTGCTCATGCCCCGATCGAACACCCGGAGGCCGAGCGTCGTGGCCGCGCGGACGGACCGCCGGCCGTCTGGCGGCCGCGTGCCGTCGGTGTGCCTGAAGCCTCGCTCAGGCCGGGTCGGAGGCGTCTGCCTCGGCGAGCCCGACCCGCGCGAGTTCGGACCAGAGCCCGGCACCGTCGGGTGCGTAGACCCACGGCGCCGAGGTGTCGCGGGAACGTTCCTGCGCCCGGGAGCGTCCGCCGGCCAGGACCGCCTCGCTCGTGGACAGCTGCCGGATGGCGACGCCCGCGACGTTCTCCGGGTGCTCGCGGGCGAACTCGCCGTACAGCGACTCGTCGTGCTGGCCGTCGTCGCCGACGAGCAGCCACTGCACGTCCGGGAAGTCCTTCGCCAGACGCCGCAGGTTCTGCTGCTTGTGCAGCTGCCCACTCCGGAAGAACCGGTCGTGCGTGGGGCCCCAGTCGGTGAGCAGGAGCGTGCCGGACGGGTACATGTTGCGGGTCAGGAAGCGCTGCAGGGTCGGCGCGACGTTCCAGGCACCGGTGGACAGGTACACGGTCGGGGAACCGGGGTGCTGCGCCTGCACGCGTTCGTACAGCACGGACATGCCCGGCACGGGGCGGCGGGCGTGCTCGGTGAGGACGAAGGAGTTCCACGCCGCCAGCATCGGACGGGGGAGCGAGGTCACCATGACGGTGTCGTCGATGTCGGACAGCAGCCCGAAGCGGGTGTCGGGGTGCACGACGAACACGTCCGCCTCGACGTCGCGCCCGCCGCCGGCCGACAAGCGGACGGTGCGCCAGCCCGGCTCGAGGTCGATCGGCACGATGGTGTCGACGACCCCGCCACGGTCGGTCTCGACGACGTGCGAGACCCCTCCGGCGGTGACGGTGACCTCGGCGTGGTCGACCGCGACGCTCGTGAAGCTCTTCCACCCGCGGACACCGGCGTACGAGACGTCGGAGGCGAGGCCACGGCGGGTCAGCAGCACGCGGCAGAGGATGCGGACCCATCCGGGAGCGCCGTAGCCGGTGTAGGGGACGACGGTCGGGACCAGGCCACGGCTTCGGGCGCGGTGCTCGCGGAACTCCTGGACGGCGTCCTCGATGCGGGCCGCACGGTGCAGGAGCGGCTCGGCCAACGACGGCTCGTGGGGCGTCGGGTCGGGCATCGCCCCATCATCCCATGCAGGACCCGGAAGTCCACGTCCCGCGGCACCTGTGGTGAGTCGCAGCCATGTTCCAGCCGGTCTCTGCGAAAATCGTCCTCGTCACACCAACGAACCGCGCTGGAGCGCAAGAGGAGAACACGTGCTCGTCACCGAGGTAACGAACGCTCTGCCGGGGGGATCATCACTGCTCAGGAACGAGCCGGTCCAAGCCCGCAGTTCGGCGCGCCTCGCGGGTCTGCTCGACGCTGCTGCAGCGGTGATCGACGAGATCGGGTTCGAGCGACTCACGACCGCGATGGTCGCCGAGCGGGCCGGAGCGTCCATCGGCACCGTCTACCGCTACTTCCCGGACCGCATCGCCGTGGTCGACGCGCTCGCCATCCGCTGCACGCAGCGGCTCGCAGCGCGTTTCGTCGCGGCGCTCGACGCGAGCGGCGCGGAGACCTGGCAGCAGGCCTGCGACGTGCTGATCGACGAGACCGCGGAGCTGTACCGCACCGAGCCCGGCTTCCGCGCGATCCGCTTCGGCGACACCGCGGACACCGGCACCGGTGACGCCGAGGACCGCATGGGAGCGCTCGGCGCCGCCGTCGGGCAGATCATGCGCGACCGGTTCGGGCTGCCCGAGAACGAGCGCATCGCACGGGCCTGGGTCGTGCTGGCCGAGTCCGGCCACGCCGTGCTGGCGCGGGCGCACCGCGACCGCGAGCACCCCGACACGGCGCTCATCGCCGAGTACCGCACGATGAGCCGCGCCCACATGGAGTCGGTGGTCGCCGCCGGCTGACCGCCGCGGGGTCCCGCACCCATCCGCCGACGCCCGTGCTTCTCGAACAGGAGGCGCGGGCGTCGTCGTCCGTGCTGGTTCCGTCGTGCGCTCGGTCCGGTCCACGGCGGTGCGCACCTGTCCGGGACGCGCCGCGTACCGGAACGGGTGAACCGCTGTCGGACCCGACGGGTACTCTCATCCGGAGTCGGGCTACCTCCGAACAGAAGGGCACCCATGATCGAGTTCCGCTCGGTACGAAAGACCTACCCGGACGGCACCACCGCGGTCGACGACTTCGACCTCGTGATCCCGTCCCGGACCACCACCGTCTTCGTCGGCTCCAGCGGCTGCGGCAAGACGACGCTGCTCCGGATGATCAACCGCATGGTCGACCCCACCTCGGGTTCCGTGCAGATCGACGGGTCCGACGTCTCCGGCGTCGACCCCGTGAAGCTCCGGCGGAGCATCGGGTACGTCATGCAGAACTCCGGTCTGCTGCCGCACCGCAAGGTCGTCGACAACATCGCGACCGTGCCCCTGCTCACCGGGGTGTCGAAGGCCGAGGCCCGCACGCGTGCGCTCGAGCTCATGGACACCGTGGGACTCGACCGGGCGTTCGCCGACCGGTACCCGTCCCAGTTGTCCGGCGGACAGCAGCAGCGCGTCGGTGTGGCTCGCGGTCTGGCCGTCGACCCGAACATCCTGCTCATGGACGAGCCCTTCGGCGCCGTCGACCCGCTGGTCCGCAACGACCTGCAGGACGAGCTCATCCGCCTGCAGCGCGAACTCGGCAAGACCGTCGTGTTCGTGACGCACGACATCGACGAGGCGTTCAAGCTCGGCGACCAGGTCGTCATCCTGAAGAAGGGCGGCGAGATCGCCCAGCAGGGCACGCCGTCCGAGATCCTGGCCGAGCCGGCGGACGACTTCGTCGCGAACTTCATCGGCGTCGGCCGCGGGCGTCGGTCGCTGCGCGTCGAGCACACGCCCACGGGCCCCATCGTCGTGGACGGCGACGGGCGTGCAGCCGGTGTCCTCACCGGACCGGTCAACGTCGTCGACGCCGCCGCAGCGGTGCAGGCCGACCCCGCATCGAACCAGGCCGGAGCGTCACTCGACGCCCCGGGTGCTCCGGCGCAGGGTGAGGGCACGCGGTGAAGTGGGTCCTCGCGAACCTCGACACGATCCGTGACGCCACGGTCGCGCACCTGGCCATCGCCATCCCGCCGATCATCATCGCGTTCCTGCTGTCCATCCCCATCGGCTGGCTCGTCGTCCGACTCCAGAGACCCGGCGGATCGCGGTTCGCCTCAGGTGTCGGCAGCGGCATCGTGACGTTCGCCGGACTGCTCTACGCGATCCCGTCCCTGGCGCTGTTCGTGGCACTGCCGGGCATCATCGGCACCGGGCTGCAGAGCCCGGTCAACGTCGTGATCGGGTTGACCCTGTACGGCCTCGCGCTCATGGTCCGGTCGACCGTCGACGGGCTCACCTCGGTGGACTCGGGGACGAAGTCGGCCTCGACCGCGATGGGGTACTCGTCGGCGCAGCGGTTCTTCCGCGTCGAGCTGCCGCTGGCCGGGCCGGTGCTGCTCGCCGGGCTGCGGGTGGTCTCGGTGTCCACGATCTCGCTGACCACCGTCGGCGCCGTCCTCGGCATCCAGAGCCTCGGGTCGCTGTTCACGGACGGCCTCGGCCGTGGGATCTACGAGGAGATCATCTCCGGCATCGTCATGGTCCTCGTCCTGGCGTTCGTGCTCGACGGGATCCTGGTGCTGCTCGGCCGGATCGTCATGCCGTGGACCCGGACGACCTCGGTGTCGCGCCGCCGGACCCGCCGTGTCATGCAAGCAGCGGAGGTCGCCTCGTGATCATCGGACAGGCCTTCGCCTGGGTCTTCGACCCCACCAACTACTCCGGGTACAACGCGATCCCCGGCCGCCTCTGGGAGCACATCTGGATCACGCTGCTCGCCGTGGTGATCGCCTCGGTGATCGCCGTGCCGATCGGGTACGCCATCGGTCACACGCGCCGCGCACGGGGCTTCTCGATCGCCGTGTCCGGCGGAATCCGCGCACTGCCGACGCTCGGCGTGCTCTCCCTGTTCGGACTCCTGCTCGGCATCGGTCTGCAGGCTCCGCTCCTGGCGCTCGTCGTGCTCGCCATCCCCTCGGTGCTGGCCGGCGCGTACTCGGGCATCGAGTCGGTCGAACCCGTGACCGTCGACGCCGCCAAGGCCCAGGGCATGACGGGCTGGCAGATCCTGTGGAAGGTCGAGGTCCCGCTCGGCCTGCCCCTGCTGATCGGCGGCTTCCGCGCAGCCGTGCTGCAGGTCGTGGCCACGGCGACGCTCGCCGCGTACGTCGGTGCCGGCGGCCTCGGCGGCTACTTCTTCCTCGGTCTGAAGACCCAGGACTACGCCGAGATGCTCGGCGCCTCCATCCTCGTGATCGCACTCGCGATCGCGTTCGAGATCGTGTTCGCCGTGCTGCAGCGGGCGTCGGTGCCCAAGGGCACCGCCGACCCGTCGGCCCGGCAGCGCCAGGGATCGCGCGAGCGAGCCCGCAATCCCATCCCGGAAGGAAATCCATCGTGATCACAGCAAAGATCCGTGCGGGCGTCGCAGCAGCGCTCGCACTGGGCGTCGCCGCAGCCCTGACCGGCTGCGCGTCGAGCGACCCGCTCGACAGCGGCTCCAGCGCGTCGTCCGACTCCAAGACGATCGTCGTCGGCTCGCAGCAGTACTACTCGAACGAGATCATCGCCGAGCTGTACGCACAGGTCCTCGAGAAGAACGGCTTCGAGGTCAAGCGCAACTTCAACATCGGGCAGCGTGAGGTCTACATCCCGCAGCTCGAGAAGGGCGCGATCGACGTCATGCCCGAGTACAGCGGCAACCTGCTGCAGTACTTCGACAAGGACTCCACGGCGAAGACCGCCGACGAGATCGACGACGGCCTCGAGACGGCGCTGCCGAAGGGCCTCCGTGTCCTCGACGAGGCCGAGGCGACCGACCAGGACAGCTACACCGTCACGAAGAAGTTCTCCGAGGACAACGACGTGACGAGCCTGGCCGACCTGAAGGACGTCAAGTCGAAGCTCACCGTCGGTGCGAACTCCGAGTTCCAGACCCGTCCGTACGGTCCGAAGGGCCTGAAGTCGGTCTACGGCGTCGACGTCGACTTCAAGGCGGTCGAGGACTCCGGCGGAGCCCTGACGGTCAAGGCGCTGAAGGACGGCACCGTCCAGCTCGCCGACATCTACAGCGCCGACCCGAGCATCAAGGCGAACGACTTCGTCACGCTCGAGGACCCGGAGAACCTGATCCTGCCGCAGAACGTCATCCCCGTCGTCTCCGACAAGGTGAACGACAAGGCCGCGGACGCGATCGACTCGGTCAACGAGAAGCTGACGCCCGAGGCCCTGATCGAGCTCAACACCAAGAGCACGGCGGACAAGGAGAAGGCGTCCACCATCGCCAAGGAGTTCCTGACCGACGAGGGCCTGCTGTAACAGCGGTCCTCGAGCGTTAGACGACAGGCGTCGGGCAACTGCCCGGCGCCTGTCGTCGTTCCGCGGAACGGGAATCGGCACATCCGTGCCGCACGGTTGTGCCGTGCAACACCCTTGCACGTTCGTGCACGGAACATTTCTACAAGTTGTCGAAGTCGGTGGTGACGCGGTACCGTTGAAGAGTCCCAACGGCTGTGACATCTGATGTATCCGTTCCACAGGAAGACACTGACGTGCACCGACTGCGCGCGGCGACCCGACTGGGAAGTGCCGCATGACCGACCTCCTCGACCCGCTCATCCTGTCGCGGTGGCAGTTCGGTCTGACGACCATCTACCACTTCCTCTTCGTCCCGCTGACGATCGGCATGGCCGCCGTGGTGGCCGTGTTCCAGACCGCCTGGTACCGGACCGGTCGCGCGCACTACCTGCAGCTGACCCGGTTCTTCGGACGCATCTTCCTGATCAACTTCGCGATGGGCGTCGTGACGGGCATCGTGCAGGAGTTCCAGTTCGGCATGAACTGGTCGAACTACTCGCGCTTCGTCGGAGACGTCTTCGGCGCACCTCTCGCGCTCGAGGGGATCCTGGCCTTCTTCTTCGAGGCGGCGTTCATCGGCATCTGGATCTTCGGCTGGGACCGCTTGCCGAAGGGGCTGCACCTGGCGAGCATCTGGTGCGTCAGCGCCGGCACGATCATGTCGGCGTACTTCATCATCGCCGCGAACGCGTTCATGCAGCACCCGGTCGGCTTCTCGATGAACGAGGCCAAGGGGCGCGCGGAGCTCACCGACATCTGGGCGGTCCTCGGCAACAAGGTCGCCCTGGCGGCCTTCCCGCACACGTTGTTCGCCTGCTTCATGGTCGCCGCAGCAGTGATCATCTCGGTCGCCGCCTACCACCTGGCACGGAACCAGAACCTCGAGACGATGATGCCGGCGCTCAAGTTCGGCATGTGGACCATGGTGGCGGCGGGCGCCCTGACGGTGCTCACCGGCGACCAGCTCGGCCTGACCATGGTCGACACCCAGCCGATGAAGATGGCCGCAGCCGAAGCGCTGTACAACACGGCGACCGGCAAGGACGCCTCGTTCTCGATCTTCACGCTCGGCACCCCCGACGGCGTGCACGAACTGTTCTCGATCCGGGTGCCCTACCTGCTGTCGTTCCTGTCCACGCACACCTTCAACGGCACGGTCGAGGGCATCAACGACCTGCAGGCGCAGTACACCCAGGTCTACGGACCCGGCGACTACAAGCCGATCATCTGGGTGACCTACTGGTCGTTCCGCTGGATGATCGCGCTCGGCGTCGGTGCGGTCATGGTGTCGCTCGCCGGCCTCTGGCTGACCCGCAAGGGCCGCTTCCCGACGAAGCGCTGGATCTGGCGCGTCGCCACCTGGACCGTCCCGCTCCCGATGGCCGCGATGATCGTCGGCTGGATCTTCACCGAGATGGGTCGCCAGCCGTGGCTCGTGTTCGGGTTGCTCAAGACCAGCGACGGCGTCTCGCCGAACGTGACCGGGCTCGAGGTCCTCATCTCGCTCATCGTGTTCACCGTGATCTACGGCTCGCTGGCGGTGGTCGAGTTCAAGCTCATCAAGAAGGTCGCGCAAGAGGGCCCTGCCGCTCCGGCAGAGATCGACGAGGAGACCGGCGAGGTCAAGCACGAAGTGACGGTGTACTGAGATGGATCTGCCTGTCCTCTGGTTCGCGATCGTCGGCGTGTTCTTCGTCGGCTACTTCGTCCTCGACGGCTTCGACTTCGGTGTCGGCATGTCCCTGCCCTTCCTGGGCAAGGACGACACCGACCGCCGGGTGCTCATCAACACGATCGGCCCGGTCTGGGACCTCAACGAGACGTGGGTCATCGTCGCCGGCGCCTGCCTGTTCGCGGCGTTCCCCGAGTGGTACGCCACGATGTTCTCCGGGTTCTACCTGGCGCTGCTGCTCATCCTCGCGGCGCTGATCCTGCGCGGTGTCTCGTTCGAGTACCGCCACCAGAACAAGCACCTCGAGTGGAAGCGCCGGTTCGACCTGATGATCATCGTCGGGTCCGCCCTGCCGTCGTTCCTCTGGGGCGTCGCGTTCGGCAACGTCGTCCGCGGGATCCCGATGGACTCCGGGCACAACTACACGGGCACGCTCTTGGACCTGCTCAACCCGTTCGCACTCCTGACCGGCGTGGCGACGCTGCTGGTGTTCTTCACGCACGGCGTCGTGTTCGTCGCGCTGAAGACCGAGGGCGAGATCCGCGAGCGGGCGAAGCGCCTGGCGACCCGGGCCGGCATCCTGACGATCGTCGTCGGCGCCGCGTTCCTGGTCTGGATGGCGTTCGTCCGGGCGACCCCGGCCTCGCTCGTGCTCTCGGTGGTCGCGGCACTCGCGCTCGTCCTGGCCGTGCTGTGCAACGCCTGGGGCAAGGAGGGCCGGGCGTTCACGCTCATGGCCGTCACCATCGCCGCGATCGTGCTCGCCATGTTCACGGCGATCTTCCCGGACGTCATGCCCGCCACGAACGACCCGGCGAACAGCCTGAACGTGTACAACGCCTCGAGCGGTTCGTACACGCTGACGGTGATGAGCTGGGTGGCGCTGATCTTCGTCCCCCTCGTGTTCGCGTACCAGGCCTGGACGTACTGGGTGTTCCGCAAGCGTGTCTCGCGGGCCCAGGTCACCCAGGCCGCGCACTAGGCAGGCGACGGTGAAGCCGCTCGATCCGCGACTCCTGCGCCTGTCGCGGACGGCGCGCGGCTTCATCGTCGCGGCCGCCGGCACCGGCGTCCTCCGCACGGTCGCGACCATCGCGATCGCCTGGGGGATCGCCGCCGCCGTGACCCTCGGCATCGACGCGGTCCAGGACGGCCGTGTCCCGGACACCTTCGGGCAAGCGCTCGCGGTGCTGGGCGGCGCGTTCGTGCTCCGTGCCGTGGCGGCCTGGGCGACCGACGACCTGGCGGCCCGCGCCGCGGCGAAGGTGAAGAGCGAGATGCGCACCACGGTGCTCGCCCGCGCCGCCGAGCGTGGTCCGTCCTGGCTGGCAGGCCGGTCGAGCGCGGGGTTCGCCACCACCCTCGGGCCGGGCCTCGACGCGCTCGACGCCTACTTCGGTCGCTACCTGCCGCAGCTCGCACTCACCGCGATCGCCACACCGCTGCTGCTGGTCGCGATCGGCCTCGGTGACCTGACGAGCGGGCTGATCATCCTGTTCGCCCTGCCGGTCATCCCGGTGTTCATGATCCTGATCGGACTCGCGACCCAGTCGTTGCAGCGGAAGCAGTCCGACGCCCTCGCCAAGCTCGGTGGCGCCTTCCTCGAAGCCGTCGAGGGTCTGGCCACCCTCAAGGTGTTCGGTCGCGCCCGGCGCCAGGTCGGCCGCATCGGCGCCGTCACGGACGAGTACCGTCGCGGCACGCTCGGGGTGCTCCGGCTGTCGTTCGTCAGCGGGTTCGCGCTCGAGCTCGCCGCGAGCCTGTCCGTCGCCCTCGTCGCGGTGTCGATCGGCATCCGGCTGGTCGACGGCTCGCTCGGGCTCGGCGCCGCGATGTTCGTCCTGGTCCTCGCCCCCGAGGCGTTCGCCCCCATCCGCCAGGTCGGCGCGGACTTCCACGCCGCCCAGGACGGCGTCGAGGCATCGGCAGCGGTCCTCGACGTCCTCGACGACGACACGGAGCCCGCGCCGCACCACGACACGGACCCCGCGGCGACCGCTCCGGCTGCCACGGCGCTGGCCGTGCACGGTCTGACCGTCCGCCGGCCCGACGTGGTGATCGGCCCGCTCGACCTGCACGCCGACCCCGGCACCGTCGTCGTGCTCGCGGGCCCGAGCGGCTCGGGCAAGTCGAGCGTCATCGCCGCACTCCGCGGGGTCCTGCCGCACGACGGAAGCGTCGTCGTCCCCGGCGCCGCCGGCACGACCACCGCCGGCCGCACCACCTGGGCCGACCAGCGACCCCGCCTCGTGCGCGGGACCGTCGCCGAGAACGTCGCGCTCAGCGCGACCCCCGACGCCGTGGACGTCCAGACCGCGTTGCGCGACGCGGGGCTGGGGGTCGACCCGGGCCTCCCGATCGGCGCCGGCGGCAGCGGACTGTCCGGCGGCCAGGCGCAGCGCGTCGCCGTCGCGCGGGCGCTGTACCGCGCTCGTCGTGTCGGCACACCGTTGGTCCTGCTCGACGAACCGACGTCGGCGCTCGACGTCGAGGCCGAGGCCCACGTCGTCGCCGCGATCCGCAGCCTCGCAGCCGACGGTGCGGTCGTCGTGGTTGCGAGCCACCGACCGGCGGTCGTGGCCGCGGCCGACGTCCGGGTCGACATCGGCACCGGTGGGTCGGTCACCGTCCGGACGGAGGTGCGCGCATGAGCCGCCAGGGCCGTGGAGCGTCCGTCCTGCGGCTCGCGATGCCGCACGGGTCGGGTTGGGCCAAGGCGGTCGCCGCCGGTGCGTTCAGCGCGGTCTGCGCCGTGGCGCTCCTCGCCGCGAGCGGCTACCTCATCACCCGTGCCGCGGAGCACCCGCCGATCCTCTACCTGACCCTCGTGATGGTCGGCGTGCGTGCGTTCGCACTCGGGCGTGCGGCGCTGCGCTACGTCGACCGGCTCGCCGGCCACGACGCGTCCTTCCGACAGCTCGCGGTGGTGCGCACCGAGATGTACCGGCGACTCGCCTCGGTGGCACCGGCTGGACTCGGCAGCACCGGCCGTGGCGACCTGATGACCCGCTTGGTCACCGACACCGACCGACTGCAGGACCTGCCCATCCGCGTCGTCGGGCCGCTGGTGTCCGCCGGGGTCGTCGCAGTGCTGTCCGTCGTCGCGGTGGCGATCGTGTCGGTGCCGGCCGCCCTCGTACTCGTGCTCGCGCTGGCGGTCGCGGCGCTGCTCGGGTCGGTCGTGACGCGCACGATCGCCGAGCGCTCCGACCGTGAGACCGCGGCGGACCGTGGTCGGGTCGCCGACCTCGTGCTCGACACCGTGCGGACGCTCGACGTGTTCGCGGCCTACGGCACCCTCGACGAGCGCCTGGCGCACATCGCCCGTCTCGACGCCGGCGTCACCCGTGCGGTCCGCCGCCGTGGCACGGTCGAGGCGCTCGTCGGTGCCCTGGTCGGGCTGGTCGGCGGCGGCGCGGTCATCGGGATCCTGGCCGTCGGTGCACCCGCCGTGGTGTCCGGGGCGCTCGACGGGCCGCTCTGGGCGCTGACCGTGTTCGTGCCGCTCGCGCTGTTCGAGGTCGTCGGCGGGGTCCCGCTCGCCGTCCTCACGCTGCGCCGGGTGCGTGCCGCCGCCGAGCGGGTCGAGCAGGTCGTCCCGGCACGGGTGCCCGCGGGTATCGTGCCCGAACCCGAGCAGGACGCCGACCCGGCCGAACTGACGGTGTCCGGGCCGGTCACCGTGGCGGTGCGCGACCTGACCGTGCAGTGGCCCGGAGCCACGACGCCCGCGGTCGACGGGGTCTCGCTCGACCTGCACCCCGGCGAGGTCGTCGTGCTCGAAGGGCCGAGCGGCGCGGGGAAGTCCACCCTCGTCGACGCGCTCGTCCGGTTCGTCGACCACCAGGGCTCGTACACGCTCGACGGGATCTCGGCGAAGGACATGCACCCCGACGCCGTCCGTGCCCGCATCGGGCTCATCGAGCAGGACCCGTTCGTCTTCGACCAGTCCGTGCGGCAGAACCTGCTGTTCGCCCGCGAGACCGCCACCGACGACGAGCTGCTCGCGGTGCTCGACCGGGTCGGCCTCGGCGAGTGGGTCGGGCGTCGCGGTGGGCTCGACGCGTCGGTGGGGGAGCGCGGCGGTCTGGTGTCCGGCGGCCAGGCGCACCGTCTCGCCCTGGCCCGCGCCCTCCTGCACGCGTTCCCGGTGCTGGTGCTCGACGAACCCACGGCGGACATCGACCCGGACCTCGGCGACGCCGTCCTGCGCGACCTCGTGACGACGGCCCGCGCAGCGGGCCGCACGATCGTGATCGTGTCGCACGTGCCGGTCAGCACGGACCTGGTCGACCGCACCCTGCGGATGCGGGACGGGCGCCTGCTCGCCGGATGAGCCGACGGGCGGACGCGGGACGGGCCTCCCGGCTTGTATCGTTGACGACCGTGACCACCGAGCAGCACGCCGAGGACCCGAACGCCTACGACTTCCGTCGTATCCAGGAGAAGTGGCAGCCCCGCTGGGAAGAGCTCGGGCTCTTCACCACCGACCTCGACGACACCCGTCCGCGCAAGTACATCCTCGAGATGTTCCCGTACCCGTCCGGCGACCTCCACATGGGGCACGCCGAGAACTGGGCGCTCGGTGACTTCGTCGCGCGCTACTGGCGCCAGCAGGGCTTCAACGTCCTGCACCCCATCGGCTGGGACTCGTTCGGCCTGCCCGCCGAGAACGCCGCGATCAAGCGCGGGGTGGACCCGAAGGACTGGACCTACGCGAACATCGCGCAGCAGAAGGCGTCCTTCAAGCGCTACGCGCCGTCGTTCGACTGGAGCACCGAGATCCACACCTCGGACCCCGAGTACTACAAGTGGAACCAGTGGCTGTTCCTGAAGATGTACGAGAAGGGCCTGGCGTACCGCAAGGACAGCTGGGTCAACTGGGACCCGGTGGACCAGACCGTGCTCGCGAACGAGCAGGTCCTGCCGGACGGCACCTCGGACCGTTCCGGCGCCGTCGTCGTCAAGAAGAAGCTCACGCAGTGGTACTTCAAGATCACGGAGTACGCCGACCGCCTGCTCGACGACCTCAACCAGCTCGAGGGCCGCTGGCCCGCCAAGGTCATCGCGCAGCAGCGGAACTGGATCGGTCGCTCGGTCGGTGCCGACGTCGACTTCGTCATCGAGGGCCGGGACGAGCCCGTCACGGTCTTCACGACGCGTCCCGACACGATCCACGGCGTGACGTTCCTGGTCGTCGCACCGGACTCGGACCTGGCGGCGTCGCTCGTGGAGTCCGCTGACGAGTCCGTGCGTTCCGCGTTCGCCGAGTACCTGACGGCGACGCAGAAGACGTCGGAGATCGACCGGCAGAACGCCGACCGCCCGAAGACCGGTGTGCCGCTCGGCCGCTTCGCGATCCACCCGCTGACGGGGGAGCGCCTGCCGATCTGGGCCGCCGACTACGTGCTCGCCGACTACGGCCACGGCGCGGTCATGGCCGTGCCGGCACACGACCAGCGCGACCTCGACTTCGCCCGGGCGTTCGACCTGCCGGTGAAGGTCGTCGTCGACACCAACGCCGCGGTCACCGGAGCGATCCCGGTGATCACCGAGGACACCGAGCTGCCCGACCTCAACCCCGCCACCACGGGTGAGGCACTGACGGGTCAGGGCCGGATGATGAACTCCGGCCCCCTCGACGGCATGTCGAAGCAGCACGCGATCACCGCCGCGATCTCCCTGCTCGAGGAACGCGGGACCGGTCGCGCCGCCAAGACCTACCGCCTGCGCGACTGGCTCATCTCGCGCCAGCGCTTCTGGGGCACGCCGATCCCGATCATCCACGGCGCCGACGGCAGCGAGCACCCCGTGCCGCTCGACCAGCTGCCGGTGCGACTGCCCGACACCGAGGGGCTCGACCTCAAGCCCAAGGGCACCTCGCCGCTCGGCGGAGCGACCGACTGGGTCAACGTCCCGAACCCCGTCGACGGCACGCCCGCGCTCCGTGACACCGACACGATGGACACCTTCGTCGACTCGTCGTGGTACTTCCTGCGCTTCCTGGCCGCGAACGACGACACCCAGGCGTTCGACCCCGCCATCGCTCGCAAGTGGGCGCCGGTCGACCAGTACATCGGCGGGATCGAGCACGCGATCCTGCACCTGCTGTACGCGCGCTTCGTCACCAAGGTGCTCTTCGACCTCGGCTACCTCGACTTCACCGAGCCGTTCTCGGCACTGCTCAACCAGGGCATGGTGCTGTCCGGCGGCTCGAAGATGTCGAAGTCCAAGGGTGGTGTCTCGCTCGGCGACGAGCTCGACGCGAACGGCGTCGACGCGATCCGCCTGGTGATGGGCTTCGCCGGCCCGCCCGAGGACGACATCAACTGGGAGGACGTCTCCCCGTCCGCCTCGGCCCGCTTCCTGGCCCGCGCCTACCGCCTGGCGACCGACGTCACGTCGACCCCCGACGTCGTCTGGGCCGAGGGCGACCGCGCCCTGCGCCAGGTGACGCACCGGTTCCTGGCCGATGCGCCGGGCCTGATGGAGTCGTTCAAGTTCAACGTCGTGATCGCGCGGCTCATGGACCTGGTCAACGTGACCCGCAAGGCGATCGACAGCGGCCCCGGTGCCGCCGACCCCGCCGTGCGCGAAGCCGTCGAGACCGTCACGCTCGGCCTCGCCGTGTTCGCGCCGTACACCGGCGAGGAGATGTGGGAGCAGCTCGGGTACGAGGCCACCGTCGCGCTGCACGGCTGGCGGAAGGCCGACCCGACGCTGCTGGTGCAGGAGACCCTCACCGCCGTCGTGCAGGTGAACGGCAAGGTGCGCGACTCGTTCGAGGTGTCGAAGTCGATCGAGCCGTCCGAGCTCGAGGCACTCGCGCGGAACTCGGCGAACGTGCAGCGGTACATCGGTGACCGCGAGATCGTGAAGATCATCGTGCGGGCGCCGAAGCTCGTGAACATCGCCATCAAGGGGTAGTCCTCGGGTGTCGTCGGCCGTCCACAGGGTGGGCGTCCGACGCACCTGTCCACAGACCAGCACTCCGGAGCCCGGCCGATCGGCCGGGCTCCGTAGCGTTCGGGGCATGTCGTCGCCCTCGTCACCGGACCCTCGGTCAACGGACGGCGCGCCCGCATCGGGACGCGTGCTCTGGTCGCGCCTGGTGCTGTCGCCGCGGGCCGCGGTGGTGCTGGCCGGGGTCGTCGTGGCGGTCGCGCTCGTGGTGGTCCTGGTCGGGTCGCTGCCGGGGCGCGGTGGTGCAGGGGCGGGCGGGGTCGTCGTCAGTGGTGCGCCCACCGCCGGTGCGCCGACTGCCGGGGTGCCCCTCGCCGGGGTGCCGACCACTGGGTCGTCGACCGCTGGTCCTGCATCCGGTGGGGAAGCAGCTGCCACTGGTGCGGCGCGTGTGGTGGTGCACGTGCTCGGGGCGGTCGAGCGCGACGGCGTGGTGCGCCTGCCGCCGTCGAGCCGGGTGACCGACGCGATCGAGCGGGCCGGCGGCGCGACGGCGGACGCGGACCTGGACCGACTGAACCTGGCGCGGGTCCTGACCGACGGGGAACGGCTGTACGTGCCCCGCGTGGGCGAGGACGAGGTTCCGGCGGCGCTCGATCCGGTCGACGGCGGTGCGGCCGCGGCGGGCGGTGGCGCTGACGACGGTACGGGTGCCTCGGGAACCGGCGCTGACTCCGTCGTCGACCTGAACAGCGCCGACCAGGCTGCGCTCGAGACCCTGCCCGGCATCGGCCCGGGGTTGGCCGGCCGGATCCTCGCCTGGCGCGACGAACACGGCCGGTTCACCGTGGTCGAGGACCTGCTCGACGTCAGCGGCATCGGCGACGTCCGGTTCGCGGAGCTGCGTGGCCGCGTGCGGGTCTGAGCCGTGCCCGTGCAGCTGCGACCCAGTGCGACGGACCTGCGGGTGGCGGTGCCGGTGGCGATCGCCTGGATCGTGACGACCGTGCTCGTCGGGGGACCGGCGGCAGCGCCCGTGGTCGGGATCGTGGGCGCCGTGCTGGCTGTGCTGGCCGGAGGGAGCGCGATGATCGCTGGTCGTCGTCGACCGGGCCGTCGCTGCCGCACCGTGACCGCCTGCGCCGGCCTGGTGCTCGTCGCGGCGGCACTGACCGCGGTGCTCGCGGTGTCGGTCACCGTGGGGGAGACCCGACGAACGCCGGAGGTGCTCCGGGCCCTCGCCTCCGGGTCGGGCACCGTCTCGTTCGACGCGGCTCTGTCGCGCGACCTGGGCCCGGGTGACCGCTCCGTGCTCGCGACGCTCGAGCGTGCCGACACGGTACGTGCGCTGCGCGTACCGGTCCGGCTCGTGCCGCCGGGCGACGGTGCGCTCGTCCCGGGCGACGATCACGACCGGGTGCTCGCCGCGGGCACGCGGGTGACCGGCACCGGGACATTCGAGGCCGACGTCCCCGGTTCCGCGACCGCGTTCGTGCTGTTCCTCCGGGGTGTGCACGCCACCGAGCCACCCGGGGGACTGCTCGGAGCCACCGACGCCGCCCGCCGGGCCTTCGTCCGTGCGACGGCCGAGCTGCCCGAGCCCGGAGCCGCGCTCCTGCGCGGACTGGCGATCGGCGACCGGTCCGGTCTCGACGCCGCGACCGAGGCAGCGATGGAGACCTCGGCGCTGACCCACCTGACCGCGGTGTCCGGGGCGAACTGCGCGGTGATCGTCGGCCTCGTCGTGGTGGTCGGGCGACTCTGCGGGATGCCTCGGGGGCTCCGGGCAGCGTCGGCCGTCGCCGTGCTGCTCGCGTTCGTGGTGCTCGTCCGGCCCGACCCGTCGATCGTCCGGGCCACGGTGATGGCGGTCGTCGTGTTGGTCGTGCACCTGTCCGGCCGCCCCGTGCGCGGCGTGCCGCTCATCGCCCTGGCCACGATCGGCATGCTGGTGGTCGACCCCTGGTTCGCACGGTCGTTCGGGTTCGCGCTGTCGGTGCTCGCCACGACCGGCATCGTGGTGCTCGGGCCACCGCTCACAGCGCTGTTCGCCCGGCGGCTGTGGCCCCCGCTCGCCGCCGCCCTCGCGGTGCCGGTGGCGGCGCAGGTCACCTGCTGGCCCGTGACGATCCCGCTGTCGGCGGCGCTGCCGACCTACGCGGTGCCGGCGAACCTGCTGGCCGAGCCCATGGCACCGATCGTCACCGTCGTCGGCCTCGGTGCGTGTCTGCTCGCGCCGGTCTGGCCGTGGGGCGGTTCGGTGCTCGCAGCCGTCGCCTGGGCCCCCGCGTCGGCGGTCGGCGGCATCGCCCACGGCGCAGCGCTGCTGCCGTACGCGTCGGCGCCGTGGCCGGGTGGGACCGTCGGGGTGATCGGCGCCGTCGTCGTCAGCGCGTGCCTCGCGGTCGCCGTGCTGAGCACTCCGACGGTGCGGAGCCGCCTGCTGCTCGTCGCGGGAGTCGTCGTCGTGGTCGGCGTCGCCGCCGTCGCGGTTCCCGTACTGGTCGTGCGCGGTACCGTTCCGGGCAACTGGGCGGTCGCGGCGTGCGACGTCGGACAGGGTGACGCCGTGCTGGTCCGTGGCGGCGACAGCACGGCCCTGATCGACACCGGGGACGACCCGGACCGTCTCCGGGTCTGCCTCGACCTGCTGCGGGTCCGCCGGATCGACCTGCTCGTCCTCACGCACTTCGACCGCGACCACGTGGGGGCGGTCGACGAGGTCGCGGGCATCGTCGACACCGCACTCGTCGGACCCGTCGGCCGTGCGTCGGACAGCCGCGTCGTGCAGGACCTGCAGCGCGGTGGCGTCGACGTCCGGCAGGCCGACGACCGGGTGTCCGGTGTGCTCGGGCCGCTCGGTTGGCGCGTGGTGTGGCCGCGGGCGGACAGTCCGGACGCCGGCAACGACGCGAGCATCGTGCTCGTGACCGAACCGCTGCCGGGGAACGACTGCCCCACGTGCCTGTCCGGGGTGTTCCTCGGCGACCTGGGGGAGACCGCCCAGTGTCGGGTCCGCTCCGGCAGTGCACTCCCCGACGGGCCCGTCGACGTCGTGAAGGTCTCGCACCACGGTTCGGCGGACCAGGACCCGCTGCTGTACCGGCAGCTCGCGGCCCGCGTCGGACTCGTCGGCGTCGGCGCGGACAACACCTACGGCCACCCGACACGGTCGGCGCTGTCGATGCTCGCATCGTCCGGGACCGCCGCGTACCGGACCGACGAACTCGGCACCGTCGTGGTCGCTCGGACGGCCACCGACGACCTGCGGGTGTGGACCGAGCGCACGCCGTCGGTGGCCGCCCGTAGGATCGTCGGAGCACTCGTCGCACCGGCACCGTCCGCGTCGGCACCACCGGAAGGACCGCATGCCCGCCAAGAAGCCCGCGCGCGCCGCAGCGAAGATCGACCAGGTCCCTTGGTCGGGGATCCGCCCGGCCCCGGTCGTGCTCGTCACCGGGCCCGAGGCGTTCCTGGCGGACCGGGCCAGCAGCGTGCTCAAGGACCTGCTCGTGGGCGAGGACCCGGCGCTCGAGGTGCACGATCTCGAGGCCGACCAGTACGCTCCCGGGCTGCTCGCGACCCTCGCCAGCCCGTCGTTGTTCGGCGAGCCGCGACTCGTGCGGGTCACCAACGTCGAGAAGTGCACCGACGCCTTCATCACCGAGACCATCTCGTACCTGCAGGCCCCGGCCGACGACGTCACCCTGGTGCTCCGGCACGGCGGCGGGGTGCGCGGCAAGAAGCTGCTCGACACGATCCGCAGCGGGGTCGGCGGTGGGGTCGAGGTCCTGTGCGACGAGCTCAAGCGCGAGACCGACCGCATCGACTTCGTGAACGCCGAGTTCCGCGCCGCCCGACGCAAGATCGCGCCGTCGGCGGTCCGCACCCTCGTGGTCGCCTTCGCGGACGACCTGGCCGAGCTCGCCGCTGCGTGCCGGCAGCTCCTGGCGGACGAAGCGCAGGAGATCACCGACAAGGTCGTCGACAAGTACTACGGCGGTCGCGTCGAGACGAACGCGTTCAAGGTGGCCGACATCGCCTTGGCCGGACGGTCCGCTCCGGCGATCGTCGAGTTGCGGCATGCCCTGGCCACGGGCGAAGCACCGGTGCCGATCGTCGCGGCGTTCGCGAGCAAGATCCGCACGATGGCGAAGGTCAGCGCGTTCCGCGGGCCGAGCGGTCAGGCAGCGTCGGCGCTCGGCATGGCCCCGTGGCAGGTGCAGCGCGCGCAGCGTGACGTCGCCTCGTGGAGTGAGACCGGTCTGGCGAACGCGATCACGAGCATCGCCGAGGCGGACACCGCGGTGAAGGGCGGCTCGCGCGACGCGCACTACGCACTCGAGGTCATGGTCCGCACCATCGCCCGACGCGGCGAGGTGCGCTGAGGCGACCCGCGCCTCCCGGTCGTGCGCCGAGTGAGCCCCCTGAAGTCCCCGCACACGACGAAGGCCCCGCACACGACGAAGGCCCCGCACCGAACGGTGCGGGGCCTTCGTGCAGCGCTCAGGAGATCAGAGCGACGCAACCTTCTTCGCGATGGCCGACTTGCGGTTCGCGGCCTGGTTGCGGTGGATGACACCCTTGCTCACGGCCTTGTCGAGCTTCTTCGACGCGGTGGCCAGGGCGGCAACGGCCTTGTCCTTGTCGCCAGCGGCAACGGCGTCGTTGGTGTGACGGATGAACGTCTTCAGCTCCGACTTGTAGGCCTTGTTGCGCTCGGTGGCCTTGAGGTTGGTCTTGATGCGCTTGATCTGCGACTTGATGTTCGCCATGTGTAGCTCCTGCTTCGTCTCGTACGGGTGGGCGCGACCGCGGGGTAGAGGGGCCCTCGGTCGCATCGCGTTCCACCCGTGGGCGGGGAACGCGCAAGCCAGCCACCAACATTACCAGGCGAACGGCCCGCCACCAAAGCACGAAACACCGCCGGATCGGCGTGATCTCGCGGCAACATGCACCGGATACGGTGACGGGCATGCCATCCCTCGCACCTCGGATCGACACCGTGCCCGCCTCCGGCATCCGGAGGGTCTTCGAGCAGGCAGCGCTGCTGCAGTCCGCCGGCACCACGGTCACGATGCTCGTGATCGGCGAACCGGACGTGGCCGTGGCGCCGCACATCGGTGACGCGGCCCGTCGCGCGTGGACCGAGGACCGCACCGACTACACGCCGAACGGCGGGATCGCGCCCCTGCGCGAAGCGATCCGCGACAAGCTCCGCCGCGAGAACCGCATCGAGGCCGACCTCGAACAGATCTGGATGACGATCGGTGCGACGCAGGCCCTGTTCCAGGCGATGACGCTGACGCTGAGCCCCGGGGACGAGGTCCTGGTGCCGGACCCCGGCTACACGACCTTCACGATGAACGCGCACATCCTCGGGGCCACGCCGGTGCCGTACCGGCTCGAACCGCAGCACGGGTTCGAACCCGACCTCGAGGCACTCGAGGCGAGCGTCACCGAGCGCACTCGCGTGCTCGTGGTGAACTCGCCGTCGAACCCGCTCGGCTCGGTGTTCGGCGAGGACACCCTCCGCGCGCTGCTCTCCTTCGCGAAGCGGCACGACCTCTGGGTGATCAGCGACGAGGTCTACGAGTACTTCACCTACGGCACCCGCCACGTCAGCCTGGCTGCGCTCGACGAGGACGACCGGGTGTTCTCCGCGTTCTCGCTGAGCAAGACCTACGCCATGACGGGTGTCCGGGTCGGGTACCTCGTCACGCCGAAGGGCCTCGGGCCGACGATGCGCACCACGCAGGAGGCGATGATCAGCTGCGTCGCCGAACCCGACCAGTACGCGGCGCTGGCGGCGATCGTGGGGGACCACTCCGCGGTGCGCGACGCCCGCGAGCACTACCGCGCGAACCTCGAGGTCGCGAAGGAGGTCCTCGACGCCGCCGGCATCCGGTACCTCGACCCACGCGGCGCCTTCTACCTCTGGGTCGACGTGTCGCACGCCTCGGACGGCGACGTCGCGGCGTGGGCGCTCGGCCTCCTGCAGCGCGAGGCCGTCGCGGTCGCGCCCGGCAGCGCCTTCGGCCGCACCGGCGAGGGCTGGATCCGCGTCTGCCTGGCCGCCACCCCCGACGACCTGCGTCGCGGCCTGGGCGCGCTGCCCGCACCGGCGCACGCCTCCGTCTGACGCTCGGCGCGTGCGGCCGGGAGGCCCGCCCCGCGTCCGCCACGCATCGCACCGTGCGAGGTCTGGTCACGTTCCGTGCCCGGTTCCGGATTCCGTGCGAGGTCCCGCCCCTCGCACGGAATCCGGAACACCGCACGACGAAACGGCGTCGCACGGTGCGCCGCACGCACGAACTCGCACCGACCTCGCACCGTGCGAGCCGCGCTGCGCGACGCCGGCACGCAAGCATGGGAGACTGGGCCGACCGTCCGACCCACCTGAGGAACCGTGAGCCCACAAGCATCCGCTCCGCTCGAGCCCGCCGCGACCCCGGCCGGCGCGATCCGCAACTTCTGCATCATCGCGCACATCGACCACGGCAAGTCCACGCTGGCCGACCGCATGCTGCAGATGACCGGTGTCGTCGAGGAGCGCGCGATGCGCGCGCAGTACCTCGACCGCATGGACATCGAGCGCGAGCGCGGCATCACGATCAAGTCGCAGGCAGTCCGCATGCCGTGGGAACTCGACGGTGAGACCTTCGCGCTCAACATGATCGACACCCCCGGGCACGTCGACTTCTCGTACGAGGTCTCCCGTTCCCTGGCGGCGTGCGAGGGCGCGATCCTGCTCGTCGACGCCGCCCAGGGCATCGAGGCGCAGACGCTGGCGAACCTGTACCTGGCGCTCGAGAACGACCTCGAGATCATCCCGGTGCTCAACAAGATCGACCTGCCGGCGGCCGAACCCGAGAAGTACGCGGCCGAGCTCGCGCAGCTGATCGGCGGCAAGCCGGAGGACGTCCTGCGGGTCTCCGGCAAGACGGGCGTCGGCGTCCCCGAGCTCCTCGACCTGGTGGTCCGGCGTGTGCCGGCACCGGTCGGCGACGTCGAGGCCGCGCCGCGCGCGATGATCTTCGACTCGGTCTACGACAGCTACCGCGGCGTCGTGACCTACATCCGGATGATCGACGGCTCCATCAAGCCGCGCGAGAAGGTCCAGATGATGTCGACCAAGTCGACGCACGAGATCCTCGAGATCGGGGTGTCGAGCCCCGAGCCGATCCCGACGAAGGGGCTCTCCGTCGGCGAGGTCGGGTACCTGATCACCGGCGTGAAGGACGTCCGCCAGTCCAAGGTCGGCGACACCGTCACGAGCGCGCAGAAGCCCGCGACCGACGCCCTGCCCGGCTACACGGACCCGAAGCCGATGGTGTTCTCGGGCCTGTACCCGATCGACGGGTCGGACTACCCGGACCTCCGCGACGCGCTCGACAAGCTCAAGCTCTCCGACGCGGCGCTGGTCTACGAGCCCGAGACCTCCGTGGCGCTCGGCTTCGGCTTCCGCTGCGGGTTCCTCGGCCTGCTGCACCTCGAGATCATCACCGAGCGGCTCTCGCGCGAGTTCGGCCTCGACCTCATCACGACCGCGCCCAGCGTGATCTACGAGGTCACGAACGAGGACAACTCCGTGACCGAGGTCACGAACCCGTCCGAGTTCCCCGGCGGCCGCATCGTCGAGGTCCGCGAGCCCATGGTCCGCGCGGCGATCCTCGCGCCGAAGGACTACGTCGGCGCGATCATGGAGCTGTGCCAGTCGCGCCGCGGCTCGCTGCTCGGCATGGAGTACCTCGGCGAGGACCGCGTCGAGATCCGCTACGAGATGCCGCTCGGCGAGATCGTGTTCGACTTCTTCGACCAGCTGAAAAGCAAGACGCAGGGCTACGCGTCGCTCGACTACGAGCCCATCGGCGACCAGGCGGCCGACCTCGTCAAGGTCGACATCCTGCTGCAGGGCGACCAGGTCGACGCGTTCAGCGCGATCGTGCACCGCGACAAGGCCTACGCCTACGGCACGCTGATGACCGAGCGGCTGCGCAAGCTCATCCCGCGCCAGCAGTTCGAGGTCCCGATCCAGGCGGCCATCGGCGCGCGGATCATCGCCCGCGAGAGCATCCGCGCGATGCGCAAGGACGTCCTGGCGAAGTGCTACGGCGGGGACATCACCCGCAAGCGCAAGCTCCTCGAGAAGCAGAAGGAGGGCAAGAAGCGCATGAAGACCATCGGTCGGGTCGAGGTCCCGCAGGAAGCCTTCATCGCCGCGCTCTCCGGCGACGTCGAAGAAAAGAAGAAGTAGCGCGCGTCGCGCCGGGCGCCGGGCGCCGTCAGCGGAGGCGTGCGGCGCGGGTCCGCAAGGCGGCCAGGCAGAGGGCCGGGAGGCTCGCGGCGGCCAGTCCCGCCAGCGCGGTCCGCAGGATGGTCCAGCCCGCAGCCGCGGCGAAGTCGTCCTGCGCCCCCGCGGCGATCCCGGCGAGCACGGCACCGACGGCCATCGTGAGCGTCACGGCGGCGAGCAGGCGCGGCAGTCGCGCCGCGCGGTGCCGACGGACCGCCACGACCAGGGTGGCTCCGAACAGCAGGACACCCGTCCCGGCGCAGCACGCACCGACGCCAGCGATCACGTTGGCGGTGTCGAAGGCGTCCCACTGCGCGGCCGGCACGGCGACGTACCGCGTCGACGAGCCGATGCTCGCCGTCGTCGCGTCGACGAGGACACGCGCGAGTGCGGCGGCGCCGAAGGCGACGAGCGTGAGCGCGGCGAGCGTCGCGGTCCGACGGTCGACGGACCGCCAGGGCGCGGGGGTGGAGCGGGGCACGCTGCAACGATAGGGGCGCTGCGGGCGGGTGTCGGGCCTCCAGTTCGGGGTGCACGCGAACCGGACGACGCGGCCCGGGCGACGCGACCTGAGCGGTGATCGGTTCGATCCGACGGGGCAGGCGCAAGTAGGCTGGCGGCATGAGCATCCGCGGGAGCTACCGGACCGCCCTGACCTACGGCGCGGTGGGGGCGACCCAGGCGTCGGACCTCATGACGTACCCGCCCGAGGGGTTCACCCCCACCGAGTCACGTGCTCGGATCGGGCACGGCGACCAGCGGTTCGAGACCGCGGTGACGCAGGCCCTGACGTGGCAGATCCAGGAGCGCAGCGGTATCCGCGTGCGCGTCGAGGAACAGCCCGACGACGACGAGGTCCGGTACAACCCGGTGACGTTCGACGACGACGGCGTCCCGATCGCCCCCGCCTCGATCGGCACGCCCCGGGTCGAGAAGTTCGCGCCGGACGGCACCCCGCTGGTGACCGCCGGCACGTCGGCGACGCTCACGATGCACGCCTTCGGGCGGACGGTGCAGGCGCCCGTCCGGGTCGTGTCGATCATCGACGAGCACGACCGCAAGGGCTTCGCGTACGGCACGCTCGAGGGGCACCCGCTCTCCGGCGAGGAGTCGTTCGTCGTCGAGCGCACGTCGGACGGCTCCGTGTGGCTGCAGATCCGGCAGTTCTCGCAGCCGTCGAGCCGGAAGTGGCAGTTCGTCGCGCCGCTGCTGCGTCGGCAGCAGAAGGTGATGGCGGAGCAGTACCTGGCGGCGCTGCGGGGCGACTAGCGGCGAGCGCGTGCTTGCGTGCGCGTGTGCTTGCGCGCTGGGTCAGCGCAGCGGCGGCAACGCCGCGATGGCGTCCTCGATCAGGGCGGCGTCGACCCGGCAGTCGCGCGCGACCGTGACCGCGTTGGTGGCCCGCAGCGCCTCGACGTCGAACACCCCGGTGGCGACCGCCAGGAAGGGGATGCCGGCGGCGTCCGCAGCCTCGCCGTCACGCGGGGTGTCGCCGACGATGACGGCGCGGGTGCCGGCGAGCTCCGCCGCCGCGCGGGTGGTGACGTCCGCGCGCTCCACCTCGGTGTCGCCGAAGTAGGAGTGGTCCCAGTCGAACAGGCCCTCGTCGAACCCCGCACCGGCCAGCTTGACGCGGGCGCGGTACTCGGAGTTGCCGGTGAGCAGACCGTTCCGCCACCCGAGCTCCGCGAAGCGGGTGAGCAGCGCGGTGGCACCGGGGACGGGGGACCGGTGGTCGCCCGAGGCGTGCCGCTCGGCGGTGAGGTCGCGCAGGTGCCCGCTGACCGTCGGGATGATCGTGTCCTCGAACGCGTGGGCACGGACGTGCTCGGCGATGAGCCCGGCATCGGTCCGACCGTGCTGGTGCCCGACCCGCAGGGTGAGGTCGCGGCCGACCGCCCGCTCGAGCGCCAGGTGGTAGAGGTTGCCCGGGGACGACGCGTTCATCACGAGGGTGCCGTCGATGTCCCACAGGACCGTGGTGGGGACGGGGTGGTGCTCCATGCGTCCATCATGACGGACAATGGACTCCATGCCGAGTGCTCTCCCGATCGCCGATCCGGCACCCGCTGACGGACTGATCGTGCCGCGAGCGGCGGCGGGCTCCGCCGCCGGTTCCGACCCGGCGGCCGTGCCGTTCGGGGTCTACGTCCACGTGCCGTTCTGCCGGGTGCGCTGCGGCTACTGCGACTTCAACACGTACACGGCGTCCGAGCTGCGCGGCGTGCGCCGCGACGACTACGCCGGCCACGCCGTGCGGGAGATCGAGTGGGCCGCGACCGTGCTCGACCGCTCCGGCGTCCCGCGTCGGCCCGTGTCGACCGTGTTCTTCGGCGGCGGTACCCCGACGATGCTGCCGGCCTCCGACCTGGCGATGATCCTGCGGGCCATCGACGACACGTGGGGGATCCTGCCCGGCGCCGAGGTCACGACCGAGGCGAACCCGGACTCGGTCGACGCGTCCTCGTTGCAGACACTGCGCGAGGGCGGGTTCAACCGGATCAGCTACGGCATGCAGTCGGCCGTCCCGCACGTCCTCGCGACCCTCGACCGCACACACGACCCGTTGCGCGTGCCGGTCGTCGTCGACCTCGCGAAGCAGCAGGGCCTCGACGTCTCCCTCGACCTCATCTACTCGACGCCGGGGGAGTCCCTCGACGACTGGCGCACCTCGCTCGACGCTGCCCTGGCCTGCGAGCCCGACCACGTGTCGGCGTACTCGCTCATCGTCGAGGACGGCACCGCGATGGGCCGCATGGTGGCGCGCGGGGAGCTCCCCGCCCCCGACGACGACCTGGCCGCCGACATGTACGAGCTCGCCGACCAGGTGCTCGGGGACGCCGGGTACTCCTGGTACGAGGTGTCGAACTGGGCCCGCGTCGACGCGGACGGCGGCACAGCGCGCCACGCGAGCCGGCACAACCTGTCCTACTGGAAGGGCCACGACTGGTGGGGTGTCGGCCCCGGCGCCCACTCCGCGGTCGCCGGCACGCGCTGGTGGAACGTGAAGCACCCGGCCGCGTACGCGAACCGGGTGCTGTCCGGCGAGTCGCCGGCCGCCGGGCGCGAGGTCATCGACGACGAGACCCGCTACGTCGAGCGCCTGCTCCTCGCCGCGCGGGTCCGCGGGGAGCTCGCGACGAGCGAGATCCGACAGGAGGCCCGTGGCCGGGTCGCGGGACTCATCGCGCGGGGTCTCGTGGACGGGTCGGCCGCGGTGCGGGGACGCATCGACCTGACCCTGCAGGGTCGCCTGCTGGCCGACGCGGTGGTGCGGGAGCTGCTGGACTGACCGGCGTCCCTACTGCTTGATGAACTCGATCGACAGGGGGTAGCGGTAGAACTGCCCCTGGTTCGCCGCGACGGCCGCCAGGATGCCGAAGACGACGGTCAGGACGGCGACGATCGGGAACAGCACCAGTCCGATGACCACGACGCTCAGCACGCCGCACGCGACGTACGCGATCGCCACGGTGATGTGGAAGTTCAGTGCGACCCGGGTGTGCTCGCGGATGAAGCCGCCGCGGTCGCGCAGCACCAGGTAGGCCACGAGCGGGGCGACGAAGTTGAAGAAGATCCCGCCGATGTGCGTCAGCGTGGCCCAGAGGCGCTGGTCCTCCGGGCTCATCGGCTGCGGCGGGGTGTACCCGCTCGGGTACTGGGGTCCGTTCGGGTTCTGCGGGCCACCGGGCTGCTGTCCGTAGGTCATGCCGGAAGCGTATCGGGGGTGCAGTCGTGCGGGCGTAGGATCAGCAGTCGACACGTCCGAGTGCCAGGTCGACCAGGAAGGAGCGCTCGTGGTCAGTGAACGCAGCCTCGAGGTCCTGAAGGCGATCGTGCGCGACTACGTGGCGTCCCGCGAACCGGTCGGCTCCAAGACGATCGTCGAGCGGCACGCCTTCGGCGTCAGCGCCGCCACGATCCGCAACGACATGGCCCTGCTCGAGGACGAGCAGCTCATCGTCGCCCCGCACACCTCGTCCGGCCGTGTGCCGACCGACAAGGGCTACCGGCTGTTCGTCGACCACCTGGCCGCAGCCCGGCCGCTGACGAGCGCCCAGCGGCACGCCATCGAGACCTTCCTCGGCGCCCCGAACGACCTCGACGAGGTCCTCGGCCGCACCGTGCGCCTGCTCAGCCAGCTCACGAACCAGGTCGCCCTGGTGCAGTACCCCTCGATGGTGCGCGCCCGGGTGCAGCACGTCGAGCTGGTGCGACTCGGCGACGCCCGGCTCATGGTCGTGCTCATCACCGACACCGCCCGGGTCGAACAACGCGTCGTCGAGACCGACGTCGCGCTCGACGAGCCGCTGCTGACCGAACTCCGGACCGTCCTGAACGGCGCGGCCGTGGGACTCCTGCTGCAGGACGTGCCCACCGCGCTCCGTGCGGTGCCGCAACAGCTCCGGCCCGACGCCCAGACGCTCGGCGGGGTCGTGGTGGCGACCCTCATCGAGCAGGTCGCGGCGAACCGGCAGGACCGCCTGGTGATGGCCGGCGCCGCCAACCTGGCGAAGAGCGAGCAGGACTTCTCCGGCGGCCTCTTCCCGGTGCTCGAAGCGATCGAGGAACAAGTCACCCTGCTCCGGTTGTTCGGGGAGATGCAGGTGGACGACATCGCGGTGGCGGCCAGCATCGGCGTCGAGAACGCCGAGTACGGGCTCGACGCCACGAGCATCGTCGCCGGCGGGTACCTCGCCGGTGGCGGCGAGGTGGCACGCCTGGGTGTCCTGGGACCGACCCGGATGGACTACGGCACGAACATGGCCGCCGTCCGGGCCGTCGCACGGTACCTGTCCAAGCTCTTGGGCGAACACTGATCGACTGCAACACCGACCGACCGACCGAACACAACCGACTGAGGGATACGTGGCAGACCACTACGACGTCCTCGGCGTCCAGCGAGACGCCTCCGATGCCGACATCAAGAAGGCCTACCGCCGCCTGGCGCGTGAGCTCCACCCGGACGTGAACCCTGCTCCAGAGGCAGCCGAGCGGTTCAAGGACGTCACGCACGCGTACGACGTCCTGAGCGACCCGGAGCAGCGGCGCCGGTACGACGCCGGGCCCCAGGCCGACAGCCCCTTCGGTGGCGGCGCCGGCGGGTTCAGCGACATCTTCGACGCCTTCTTCGGTGGCGGTGGCGGTGGCGGCCGGGGCAGTGGTCCCCGCAGCCGTGCCGAGCGCGGACAGGACGCCCTGCTCCGCATCGACGTCGACCTCGACGAGGTCGTCTTCGGCACCCACAAGGACGTCGAGGTCGACACCGCCGTCCTGTGCGAGACCTGTCACGGGTCGTGCTGCGCGCCCGGCACCAGCCCGCGCACCTGCGACATCTGCGGCGGGTCCGGCAACATCCAGCGCCAGGTCCGCTCGCTGCTGGGCAACGTCGTGACGAGCGCCCCGTGCGGCACCTGCCGCGGCTACGGCACCGTCATCCCGAGCCCCTGCCCGACCTGCCAGGGTCAGGGCCGCGTCCGCGCCCGTCGCACCGTGCCGGTCGACGTCCCCGCCGGCGTCGACTCGGGCCTGCGCCTGCAGATGCCCGGCCAGGGCGAGGTCGGCCCCGCCGGTGGCCCCTCCGGCGACCTGTACCTGGAGATCCGGGTGCGGCACGACGACGTCTTCAGCCGCGACGGCGACGACCTGCTCGCCACCCTCGAGGTCGCGATGACCGATGCGGTGCTCGGCACCACGACGACGATCGACGGACTCGACGGACCCGTCGAGCTCGAGATCCGTCCCGGGGTGCAGAGCGCCGACGTGCTGGTGATCAAGGACCGCGGCATCACGAAGCTCCGCGGGAGCGGCCGCGGCGACCTCCGGGTCGGCGTGCAGGTCGTCACCCCGACGAAGCTGTCGCACAAGGAACGCCAGCTCGTCGAGCAGCTCGCGAAGTCGCACAAGGCCTCGGCCCCGCAGCTCGCCCGGTTCCAGCAGGGCATGTTCGGCAAGCTCCGCGACCGCTTCTTCAACTTCTGATGGCATCGCTCTACGTCGTGGAGTCGCTCGACGGGGTCGCCGTCGGTGGCTCCGTGACGCTCGACGGGGCAGAGGGGCGGCACGCCGTGACCGTCTCGCGCGTACGGGTCGGTGAGACGTTGCGGCTCTCGGACGGACGGGGGACCGTCGTGTCCGGCGCGGTGGACGCCGTCGACCGCGACTCGCTGGTGTTGTCCGTGGCATCGCTGTCCGTCGACCCGCGGCCCGTGCCGTCGCTGACGCTCGTGCAGGCCCTCGCCAAGGGCGGCCGAGACGAGATGGCGGTGCAGGCGTCGACGGAGATCGGTGTGGACCGGATCGTGCCGTGGTCGGCCGCGCGCAGCGTCTCCCGGTGGGAGGGCCCGAAGGTCGAGAAGGGGCGATCGCGCTGGACGGCCATCGCGCACGAGGCCGCGAAGCAGGCGATCCGGTCGCGGGTGCCCGAGGTCGGGCCGCTCGTCACGACGGCGCAGCTCGTCCCCGCCCTCGGTGCCGGTGCTGCGGTGCTCGTGCTCGATCCCACCGCGACCGTGCGGCTCGCGACCTGGGAACCGACGGCGGACCTCGACGAGATCGCCCTCGTGGTGGGGCCGGAGGGCGGCATCGACGGCTCCGAGCTCGACCGGCTCGAGGCTGCGGGAGCGATCAGGGTCCGGCTCGGCGACAGTGTGCTGCGGACCTCGACCGCCGGTCCCGCGGCACTCGCGATCCTGCAGGCCGGACTCGGGCGCTGGTGAGGGAAGGCCCGAGGTCGGTCCTGCGTTCTACGATGGAGTCATGAGCACCAGCACGCCCAGCGTCTTCAGCAAGATCATCGCGCGCGAGATCCCGGCGACCGTCGTCGCCGAGGACGACCGCGTGATCGCGATCGAGGACATCGCCCCGAAGGCACCCGTCCACGTGCTGGTCGTCCCCAAGACCGAGCAGTACGCGAACGTCGCCGAACTCGCGGCCGGTGACCCCGACCTCCTCGCCCACCTGGTCGCCACCGCGCAGCGCATCGCCGACGAGCGCGCCGGCGGCCAGTTCCGTCTCGTCTTCAACACCGGCGAAGCCGCCGGTCAGACCGTGTTCCACGTGCACGCGCACGTACTCGCAGGTGAACTGCAGGAAGGCACCCTTGCCGGCTAACGAACCAGCACAGCCCACCACCGACGACGACCAGGTCGTCTCCGTCGCCCTCCAGGTCGACGGCATCGCCATGGTCCAGCTGCTCGGTCCCCAGGACCGGCTCCTGAAGACCGTCGAACGGCAGTACCCGGGCGTCAAGGTCGTCGTCCGCGGCAACGAGGTCACGCTCACCGGACCCGAGCGCGAGGTCGCGCGGGCGAAGGCGCTCGTCGACGAGCTCGTCGGCATGGTCAAGCGCGGGCAGGACATCGGCCCCTCGGACATCCCGATGTCGGCGCGCATCCTCGACGACGACCGCAAGCCGTCCGACACCTTCGGCACGCCGATCGTGTCGAGCCGCGGCAAGTCCGTCCGGCCGAAGACCGACGGGCAGCGCGCGTACGTCGACGCCATCGACGAACACACCATCACGTTCGGGATCGGTCCCGCCGGCACCGGCAAGACCTACCTGGCGATGGCGAAGGCCGTGCAGGCCCTGCAGCGGCGCGAGGTCACCCGCATCATCCTGACCCGTCCAGCGGTCGAGGCCGGCGAGCGGCTCGGGTTCCTGCCGGGCACGCTCACCGACAAGATCGACCCGTACCTGCGGCCGCTCTACGACGCCCTGAACGAGATGATGGACCCCGAGCTGGTCCCGAAGCTGCTCGCTGCGGGCACGGTCGAGGTCGCGCCGCTCGCGTACATGCGCGGCCGGACGCTCAACGACTCGTTCGTCGTCCTCGACGAGGCGCAGAACACGACCCCCGAGCAGATGAAGATGTTCCTGACCCGTCTCGGGTTCGGCTCGAAGATGGTCGTCACGGGTGACATCACCCAGGTCGACCTGCCGGGCAACGTGTCCGGGCTCCGGCTCGTGACGCGCATCCTCGGGACGGTCGAGGACATCCACTTCGCCCGGCTCGGCAGCGAGGACGTCGTGCGGCACACGCTCGTCGGCCGCATCGTCGACGCCTACACCGTCTACGACGAGGAGCGCCTCGCCGAGCAGGCCGGGCACCGTCCCGGTGGCCGGGGAACCGCGCCGGCCGGCAACCCCGACGGCGCCAACCGTGCCGAGCGCCGTGGTCGGCCGCCGCAGGACCGCCAGCGACCCCCGTACCCCCAGAACGACGCCCGAGGAGGCAACCGGTGAGCATCGAGCTCAACAACGAGTCCGGGGTCGAGGTGGACGAGGCAGCCATCCAGCGGCTCGCCGCGTTCGCCCTCGACGCGATGCACGTGCACGCGGACGCCGAACTCGCGATCGTCCTGGTCGATGAGGGCGCGATGGAGCAGCTGCACGTGCGGTGGATGGACGAGCCCGGCCCCACCGACGTCCTGAGCTTCCCGATGGACGAACTCCGACCGGGTACCGAAGAGGACCCCACGCCCGCCGGCCTGCTCGGCGACATCGTGCTCTGCCCGCAGGTCGCCGAGGAACAGGCGAAGACCGCCGGGCACTCGAGCACCGACGAGATGCTGCTGCTCACCTGCCACGGCATCCTGCACCTGCTCGGGTTCGACCACGCCGAGCCGGACGAGAAGGCCGAGATGTTCGGGCTGCAGGGCGAGATCCTGACGGCCTTCGCGGCCCAGCGCCGGGGTCGGTAGCCGATGCTCGTCGTCGTCGGTCTGCTCGCGGTCGCGCTCGGGCTCGTCGTGCTCGGCGGGCTCCTCGCCGCGAGCGACGCCGCACTCTCCGTGGTGTCCCGTGCCGACCTCGACGAGATCGCCCGCGGCAACAAGCGTCGTCGTGCGCTCGAGGCGATCGCGGACGACGTCGGCGCGCACGTCAACGCCCTGAACTTCTTCCGCGTGCTCGCCGAGACCGCCGCAGCCGTGCTCGTCACGATCGCCCTGGTGCGGGCGTTCGACAGCTGGTGGGTGGCGCTCATCGTCTCCGCCGCGATCATGACAGCCGTGTCGTTCGTGCTCGTCGGGTCGAGTCCGCGCAGCGTCGGACGGGCGCACGCCGAACGGCTGCTGGCGTCCACCGGCGGCCTGGTCCGTGCCGTCCGGATCGTGCTCGGTCCGCTCGCCGGTCTGCTCGTCCGGATCGGAGACCGCGTCACCCCGGGCCGCGGCCGCAGCGCCTCGACGGTGTCGAGCGAGGAACAACTGCTGTCCCTCGTCGACGAGGCCACCGAGAGCAACGTGCTCGAGGACGAGGACCGCGAGCTCATCCACTCGGTCTTCGAGTTCAGCGACACCCTCGTGCGCGAGGTCATGGTGCCGCGCACCGACATGCTCACCGTCGACGGCTCGGACACGCTCGCCGCGGGCATGGAGCAGTTCCTGGCCGCCGGGGTGTCCCGCATGCCCGTCACCGGCAAGGACAGCGACGACGTCCTCGGCGTCCTGTACCTGCGTGACGTTTCGCGGGCGCTGTACGAGCGTCCGGGGTCCGGCAGCGAGCGGGTCACCCGGCTGCTGCGCCCGGCCGAGTTCGTGCCGGAGTCGAAGGCCGCCGACGACACCCTGCGGCACATGCAGGTCGCGAAGAACCACCTGGTCCTGGTCGTCGACGAGTACGGCGGCGTCGCCGGTCTCGTCACGATGGAGGACCTCATCGAAGAGCTCGTCGGGGACATCTCCGACGAGTACGACCGCGCCGTGGTCGACCGGGTCGAGGTCGAGCCCGGCCTCTGGCGCATCTCGGCCCGACTGCCCGTCGACGAGCTCGGCGACCTGTTCGGCATCGAGCTCGACGACGACGACGTCGACACCGCCGGCGGCCTGCTCACCAAGGAGCTCGGCCACCTGGCGATCTCCGGCGACACCGTCACGGTGTCCGGCGTCGTCTTGACGGCCGACCGGGTCGAGGGCAAACGCCGCCACCTCATCACCGTGCTCGCCGAACGCACCGACGCCCTCGCGGGTGTCGAGGACGCCTTCGACGACACCACCACCACGACGGGAACCCCGCACGCATGACCGACTCCGACTCCACCCCGACCGCCTCGGGCACGCCCTACCGCGCGGGCTTCGTCTCGTTCGTCGGGCGTCCGAACGTGGGCAAGTCCACGCTGACGAACGCGCTCGTGGGCCAGAAGGTCGCGATCACCTCGTCGAAGCCACAGACCACCCGTCGCGCGATCCGCGGCATCGTGCACCGGCCCGACGGCCAGGTCATCATCGTCGACACCCCGGGTGTGCACCGTCCCCGCACCCTGCTCGGTGAGCGGCTCAACGACCTGGTGCAGTCCACCCTCGGTGACGTCGACGTGATCGGGTTCTGCGTCCCCGCCAACGAGCCGATCGGCCCGGGCGACCGCTTCATCAACGACACCCTCGACCAGTACCCGCGGGCCAGGAAGGTCGCGATCGTCACGAAGATCGACCGCACCTCGAAGGACAAGGTGGGCGAGCAGCTGCTGGCCGTCTCCCGGCTCCGCGACTGGGACTCGATCATCCCGACGTCCGGCACGAAGGGGCTGCAGCTCGAGGACCTCCTCGGCGAGATCACCTCGTTGCTGCCGGAGTCGCCCCAGCTGTACGACTCGTCGGCCGTGACCGAGGAGACCGACGAGGAGCGCATCAGCGAACTCATCCGCGAAGCCGCGCTCGAGGGCGTCCGCGACGAACTGCCGCACTCGCTCGCCGTCGTGATCGAGGACATCGTCGAGCCGGACGAGGACGACGACGCCGACGGACCCCTGCGCATCTTCGCGAACCTGTTCGTCGAGCGCGACAGCCAGAAGGCGATCGTCATCGGCCACAAGGGCGAGCGCCTGAAGGACGTCGGCTCCCGTGCCCGCGTCGAGATCGAGTCGCTGCTCGGCGGTCGGCACGTGTACCTCAACATCCGTGTGAAGGTCGCCAAGGAGTGGCAGCGTGACCCCAAGCAGCTCGGACGCCTCGGCTTCTGAGCGTCCGGCGGCAGGAGTCATCCACACGAGGGACGCGCCCGTGAGCCGAGCGCCGTACCGTGGACGCGTGTTCCGTCCCATGCTGCGCGCGCAGGTCATCACCGACGTCGTCATCGCCGTGGTGCTCGGCTCGCTCGTGCTGATCACCTCGGCGCGGGGCATGGACTCCCCGCTCGCGGTCGTCACGGTCGTCGGCATGACCGCTGCCCTCGCGCTCCGACGGCTGTCGCCCGGCCTCGCACTGGCCGTCGCCTGGGTGTTCGCGGTCTTCGAGATGGTCACAGGCCAGATGCCCGACCTGTCGAACGCCTTCATCGCCGCGGTGCTCTACACGACGAGCGCCTACGGCAGTCGGCGGGTGCGGCTGGCCGGGCTCGTCTCGGCCATCGTCGGGTCCGTCACCGCGGCGCTCTACATCGGCGTCGACGACTACCGGAACCGGTTGACGATCGAGACCGCGTCGACGCCGTTCCAGGAGTCGGTGCAGGTCACGGTCTCGTACTTCGCCGTCGTCCTGCTCCTGCTGCTGCTGCCGTGGTTGGCCGGACTCGTGGTCCGCACCCGGCGGTCGGCGAGCATGAGCCGGGAGGCCCAGCTGCTCGCCGAACGCGACGCCGCCCGTGCCGACCGAGCGGTCGCGGTCGAACAGGAACGCGTGCGCATCGCCCGCGACATGCACGACATCGTCGCGCACTCGCTCGCGGTCGTCATCGCCCAGGCGGACGGAGCCCGCTACGCGCTGAAGGCGGACCCCGCCGTCGCCGACCAGGCCCTCGGCACCATCTCGACCACCGCACGCCGGGCCCTCGGCGACGTCCGCGAGCTCCTCGGTGCGCTGCGGCACGAGCAGGGGACCGTCCCGACGCCGGAGATCGACGACATCGACCGGCTCGTCGGCGAGATGCGCCAGGTCGGCCTCGACGTCCGGGTCGAGCGCGAGGGCGATCCGACCGGCCTCCCCACCACGACGCAGCTCGCGGTGTACCGGATCGTGCAGGAGAGCCTGACGAACGCCTACAAGCACGGTGAGCCCGGCACCCCGGTCCACGCATCACTGACCTACCGCCCGGACACCGTCGAGATCGCGGTGGTGAACCGCCGCGCCGACGACGGCACCCGGGGTCCCGGCACCGGGCACGGCCTGGTCGGCATGCGCGAGCGTGCCACCATGACCGGCGGCACGATGACCGCCGGGGTCCGCGGCCCCGACTTCGAGGTCGCCGTCCGCATGCCCGCCGTCCCCGCCAGCGGGCAGATGCCCCGCGGACGCATCAGCCCGACCGCCGAGTCGACCCCCGCCCCGACCGCCAGTCCGACCGAGCAGGAGCGCACCGCCCGATGACCACCACCCCGCCGGCCGACGGCCGGATCCGCGTCGCCCTCGTCGACGACCAGGCACTCTTCCGCACCGGCATCCGGATGCTCATCGGCTCCCAGCCCGATCTGCACTTCGTGGGCGAGGCGGGCGACGGTGCCGAGGGCGTCGAACTCGTCCGGCGCACCCGACCGGACGTCGTGCTCATGGACGTCCGGATGCCCGTGATGGACGGCATCACGGCGACCGCGCACATCGTCGAGCAGGCCGGCACCGACGGCGCGAAGGTGCTCGTGCTCACCACGTTCGACTTCGACGAGGCCGCGGCGAAGGCCATCCGAGCCGGGGCGAGCGGCTTCGTGCTGAAGGACGCCGACCCCGAGTTCCTGCTCGCCGCCGTGCGGACCGTGCACGCCGGCACCGCGGTCTTCGCGGCCTCGGCGACGCGGGAGCTCCTGCGGCGCTACGACGACTCCGTCGAGCAGGCCGCGACCGTACCGGCGACGTTCGACGACCTCACCCCGCGCGAGCGCGAGATCTTCGACCTGGCGGCCCGCGGCTTCAGCAACAGCGAGATCGCGCAGCACGAGTACGTCAGCGAGGCGACCGTGAAGACCCACATCTCGCGGGTCCTGACGAAGCTCGGACTCCGCGACCGCGTGCGCCTCGTCGTGTTCGCGCACGAGCACGGGCTGGTGAGCAAGGCCGACTGAGGGACGTCATCCGATCGGATGACCCGTCCACAGGAAGTCGAGCCGAGCGGCTCATCCACAGGAGCCGCCCGACGGACGCGGGGCGGGCCTCCCGGCCGTCATGGTTGGTGCATGACCACCAGCCACGCTCCGATCATCCGACTCGACCACGTGTCCAAGCACTACGGCGACGCCGCGCGCCGGGTGACGGCACTCGACGACGTCAGCGTCGACATCGGCGCGGGGGAGTTCACCGCCGTGATGGGGCCGTCCGGGTCCGGCAAGTCGACCCTCATGCACGTCGCCGCGGGCCTCGACGCGGTGTCCGCGGGCCGCATCGAGATCGACGGGGTCGACATCACGGGGCTCGGCGACAAGGACCTGACCGAGCTCCGGCGCCGCCGGCTCGGGTTCGTGTTCCAGTCGTTCAACCTGGTGCCGACGCTCGACGTCAGCGAGAACATCCGGCTGCCGTTCCTGCTCGGCGGGCACAAGCCGTCGAAGGACGAGAGCGCGTGGATCGACCGCCTGGTCGACCAGCTCGGACTCGGCAACCGGCTGTCGCACCGGCCGCACCAGCTGTCGGGCGGGCAGCAGCAGCGCGTCGCCATCGCCCGGGCGCTCGCCTCGCGGCCCGCAGTCGTGGTCGCCGACGAGCCGACCGGTGCCCTCGACTCGCGCACCGGCCGTGACGTGCTCGCGATCCTGCGCGGGGCCGTGCAGGAGTGGGGCCAGAGCGTCGTCATGGTGACGCACGACCCCGTCGCCGCCGCCAACGCCGACCGGATCCTGTTCCTCGCCGACGGCCGGGTCGTCGCCGACCGCCCGGCGATGGACGCCGGCGCGATCTCCACCACGATGCTGGGGATGGAGGCGGCAGCGTGAACGGCGTCCGTTCCTTCGCCCCCACCGTGCTGGTCGCGGCGCTCGGCACCACGTTCGGCTCAGCACTCGTCATCGCCCCGGGCATCGTGACCGAGGCGCTCGGCGCCGCCGGGCTCGCCGACCTCGGGCCGGTCAGGGCGATCCTGTCCGTCGTCGGGTGGCTGTTCCTCGGCATCGCGCTGTACGTCGGCGCGATCGTCACCGCCAACACCTGCGCGACCCTCATCGCCGGGCAGACCCGCATCATCGCGCTGCAGCGACTCGTCGGTGCCACCGGCGCCACGCTCCGGGCCCGGATCACCCGGACCGGACTGGTCGTCGGGGTGCTCGGCGGACTGATCGGGGCCGTCGTGGGCACCGGGCTGTCCGCGGTGTTCGTGGTCGTCCTGCGCGGCAACGGGTTCCTGCCCGACACCGACTACACGCTCCTGCCGTGGGAGCTCGTGCTGCCCGTCGTGGCCGTGGTCCTGGCGACCTGGGGGGCCTTCGCCGCGGGCTCCCGCCGGGTGCTGACCGTCACTCCGCTCGAGGCGCTGTCCTCGAGCGTCGAACCGAGCCACGACGACGTCCGCTCCGGCACCGCCCGCAAGGTCTGGGCCATCGTGCTCATGGCCGGCGGCGCGGCGCTCATGCTCATCGGGCTCGCGGTCAGCGCGAGCTCGCCGATCGCGGTGCTGCCGGCTGCCCTCGGCGGGTTCGTGTCGTTCGCCGGCGTCGCCGTCGGAGCGACCATCGTGATGCCGCCGGTGCTGCAGCTCATCGGCCGGATCGGCTCGCACGACCCCGTCGTCCTGCTCGCCGGCCGCAACGCCATGCGTGCACCGGGCCGGTCCTCGCGGGCGACGATCGGGCTCGTCATCGGCGTCACCCTGCTCGTCACCTTCGCCGTCGCACTGGGGATCATGCAGCACGTGCTCGAGGCCCAGCTCGAGGGCATGGGGCAGGGCCAGACGACGACCGAGATGGTGCAGGCGCAGCGCGACTTCTTCGTGCAGCTGAACGCCGTCGTCAGCGTCATCGTCGGGTTCTCGGCCGTGATCGCCGCCGTCGGGGTCGTCAACGCACTGGCACTCGGGGTCCTGCAGCGCCGACGCGAACTCGGGCTGCTGCGGGTGCTCGGTCTCACCGGGGCGCAGGTGCGCCGGATGATCGTGACCGAGGCCGTCCAGATGGTCGTCGCGGCCGTCGCCTCGGGGCTCGTGCTCGGCACCTTCTACGGCTGGGTCGGCGGGCAGACGCTGCTCGGGTCGCTCGGCACCCCGGTCACGCCCGTGCTGCCGCCGCTCACCATCGGGATCGTGGTCGTCGGGGCGCTCGTGCTCGCGGTCGTCGCGACCATCGCGCCGGTGCGGCGCGCGATGCGCGTGCCCCCGACCGAGGCGCTCGCGGTCGACTGACGCGGCGCTCTGGTCGCACCACACGGCGGACGGGAGGCACGGTGCCAGCTGGCACCGTGCCTCCCGTCCGCCGTTCCGTGCGTCCACTGCCGCGCCGGCGCCCGCCACGCCGCTCGCCTTCGCCGAGGTTCCACGATCCGCAGCTCTCGGCGGCGCTGGCGACGCTTCGTGGAACCTCGGTGACCGACCGGCGGCATGTCGTGACCACTCGGGCGCCGACCACCGACGCGCTTGTCACACAGCAGCCCGCCGGTGCTACCGTGGACTCGATGTACTCGGCACTCCTCCTCCTTCGCTGCCGCGACGAGGCCTGACACACCGGCCCACCTCGTCGCGGAGTCCGTCGTGGCCGCCCTCACCCAGAGCACACGAAAGCGACGAACGATGCAGAACACGCAGCAGCCCTCCGGGATGCCGATCCACAAGTACGTCCCCTTCCACGAACAGATCTCGGTCGAACTGCCCGATCGCACCTGGCCGACGAAGCGCATCGAGCGGGCCCCGCGCTGGTGCGCGGTCGACCTGCGTGACGGCAACCAGGCCCTCATCGACCCGATGGACGCCGAGCGCAAGCGCGCCATGTTCGACCTGCTGGTCGGCATGGGGTACAAGGAGATCGAGGTCGGGTTCCCGAGCGCCTCGCAGACCGACTTCGACTTCGTCCGCAGCCTGATCGACGAGGGCGCGATCCCCGACGACGTCACCATCCAGGTGCTGACCCAGGCGCGCGAGCACCTCATCCAGCGCACGTACGAGGCGATCGACGGCGCGAAGCAGGCCATCGTCCACCTGTACAACTCGACGTCGATCGTGCAGCGAGAGGTCGTCTTCCGCACCGACGTGCAGGGTGTCGTCGACATCGCGGTGGCCGGCGCGAAGCTGTGCAAGGCGGCCGAGGCGACGCTGCAGCACGACACGACGGTCTACTACGAGTACTCGCCGGAGTCCTACACGGGCACCGAGCTCGAGGTCGCGCTGCAGATCTGCAACGCCGTGCTCGAGGTCTTCGAGCCCACCCCCGACCGCAAGGTCATCATCAACCTGCCGGCCACCGTCGAGATGGCGACGCCGAACGTCTACGCCGACTCGATCGAGTGGATGTCGCGCAACCTCGCGCACCGCGAAGACGTCATCCTGTCGCTGCACCCGCACAACGACCGCGGCACCGCCGTGGCCGCCGCCGAGCTGGGGTACATGGCCGGCGCGGACCGCATCGAGGGCTGCCTCTTCGGCAACGGTGAGCGCACCGGCAACGTCGACCTCGTCGCGCTGGGCATGAACCTGTTCACGCAGGGCATCGACCCGGAGATCTCGTTCGCGGACATCGACCAGGTGAAGCGCACCGTCGAGTACTGCAACCAGTTGCCGGTGCCGGAGCGTCAGCCGTGGGCGGGCGACCTCGTCTACACGGCGTTCAGCGGTTCGCACCAGGACGCCATCAACAAGGGCTTCGAGGCGATGAAGGCCAAGGCCGCCGCCGCGGGCAAGGACATCGACGAGATCGAGTGGGCGGTGCCGTACCTGCCCGTCGACCCGAAGGACATCGGCCGCTCGTACGAAGCCGTCATCCGCGTGAACTCGCAGTCCGGCAAGGGCGGCGTCGCGTACCTGCTCAAGACCGACCACGCCCTCGACCTGCCCCGCAAGCTGCAGATCGAGTTCTCCGGCGTCGTGCAGCGGCACACCGACACCGAGGGCGGCGAGTTCTCGTCGCAGCGCATCTGGGACGTGTTCCAGGACGAGTACCTGCCCGCCTCGACCGACGACGACAAGTGGGGCCGGTACGAGCTCACCAAGACCGCGACATCGAGCGACTTCGACGGCACGACCTCGCTGTCGGTCGCACTCCGCGTCGACGAGGGCTCCGTCACCGCCGACGCCGTGGGCACCGGTCCGATCGACGCGTTCCTCAGGGTCCTCGCCGAGCAGGGCGTCCAGGTCACGCTGTACGACTACTCGGAGCACACGATGAGCGCCTCCGGTGATGCCAAGGCGGCGTCCTACGTCGAGCTCGACGTCGACGGCGTGCGCCTGTGGGGCGTCGGCATCGACGCGGACATCTCCACGGCGTCGCTCAAGGCGATCGTGTCCGCGGTGAACCGCGCGGTGCGCGCGGGGGCCGCGGCCGGCGCCGACTCGCCGGAGCTCGTCTCGGCCTGAGACACGACCAGACCGGGAGGCTCCCCACCGGGCACCGCCTGATCGCCGCTGGCGCGTCGACCAGGTCCCGGCCGGCGTGGGCCCAGGTGCGGGCTGGACTCGCACCGCGCCTCCCGTCTGCGCCCGGTCTTTCCCCCGTCACGCGCGATGGCAGGTCGAATCGGGCGTACCTGGTGCTTTCTTCCGACCAGGTACGCCCGATTCCGCTCGGTACACCTGCGCGCGCGCAGCGCGCGCTGTCGGCGGGGCGGGGGATACTGGGGGCATGCCGCTGTACCGGGACGAGTGCGTCGTGTTGCGCACCCACAAGCTCGGGGAAGCCGACCGCATCGTCACCATGCTCAGCCGGCAGCACGGCAAGATCCGTGCGGTCGCCAAGGGTGTGCGGCGGACGGCGTCGAAGTTCGGCAGCCGGCTCGAGCCGTTCATGGTCGTCGACGCCCAGTTCTACGAGGGCCGCTCGCTCGACATCGTCACGCAGGCCGAGTCGCTCGGGGCCTACGGGGCGCAGATCGTCGCCGACTACGGCGCGTACACGGCGGCCAGCGCCATGGTCGAGACCGCCGACCGCCTGAGCGAGGCCGACGCCGGGCTGCAGCAGTACCTGTTGCTCGTCGGCGCGCTGCGGTCGCTGTCGCGCGGTGAGCACCACTCCAGCGCCACGCTCGACTCCTACCTGCTCCGTGCGATGAGCATCGCGGGGTGGGCGCCGTCGTTCAGCGACTGTGCCGTGACGGGCGAGCCCGGGCCGCACTCCGCCTTCGTGGTGCAGCTCGGCGGGGTCGTCGCCGACCGGGCTGCGCCCCCCGGCACGCCGCGGCTCGACCCGGCGACCCTCGGCGTGCTCGGTTCGCTGCTCGCCGGCGACTGGGTGAGCGTCGACGCCACCGACGAACGGACGCGGTCGCGGGCCTCCGGCGTGGTCGCTGCCTACGCTCAGTGGCACCTGGAACGATCACTCCGGTCCCTGCCGCACGTCGACCGCTCGGAGCATCCGCTGCCCGTGCCGCTGACCCACGACGGACCCGAGGCGACGGCACGCGCGGTGGCCTCCACCCCGGCACCCGCACTCCCCGAACCCGATCCCGCTGTCGAAGGAACCCCCACCGCATGAGCCCCCGCCGCCCCGACGACGCCGAGCCGTTCCGCCCGATCGACTGGACCGGTGAGACGCCGCCGGCGGTCCCGGCCCGGTTCGTGCCGGACCACGTCGCGATCGTGATGGACGGCAACGGCCGCTGGGCCAACGGGCGCGGGCTCACCCGGATCGAGGGGCACAAGGCGGGCGAGGCCTCGCTGCTCGACGTCGTCGCCGGCGGGATCCAGATCGGCGTCAAGCACATCTCGGCGTACGCGTTCTCGACCGAGAACTGGAAGCGGTCGCCGGAAGAGGTCCGCTTTCTGATGGGCTTCAACCGCGACGTCATCCGGCGCCGGCGCGACCAGCTGAACGAGTGGGGCGTCAAGGTGCGGTGGGCCGGACGTCGCCCCCGGCTGTGGCGGAGCGTCATCGACGAGCTCGACCGTGCCGAGCAGATGACCGCGGGCAACGACGTGCTCACCCTGACGATGTGCGTCAACTACGGCGGCCGGAACGAGATCGTCGACGCCGTGCGGGGGATGGCCGAAGAGGTCGCCGCCGGACGCCTCAAGCCGATCCAGGTCACCGAGAAGGCCCTGGCGAAGCGGCTCTACGTGCCCGAGATGCCCGACGTCGACCTGTTCCTGCGGAGTTCGGGGGAGCAGCGCACGAGCAACTTCCTGCTGTGGCAGTCGGCGTACGCCGAGATGGTGTTCCTGGACCGCCTGTGGCCGGACTTCCGGCGCACCGACCTGTGGGGCGCGATCGAGGAGTACGCACGCCGCGACCGTCGCTACGGCGGTGCGGTCGACGCCCCGACGGCGTAGCGGGACCGTCAGCTGGGGAGCGGCCCGTCGAGCAGGTGCGCCGCCGACCGCACTGCGTCCAGGGCCGCATGGACGCTCGGGACGCGCTCGGCCCCTCGGGCGATGACGACCTCGACCCGCCGGGCCAGGTCGTCGTCCACGGGGTCGATCCGGACCTCGGCGGGGATGACCGTCGTCGCGAGCGCCAGCCGAGGGAGCAGGGCCACGCCGAGTCCGGCGGCGACGAGCCCCACCACCGCAGCCGCGTTGTCGGTCTCGAGCACGATGTCCGGGGTGAACCCGGCCGTCGCACACGAGGCGAGCAGGTGACCACGGCAGCGCGGGCAGCCGCCGATCCACCGGGCATCGCGGTGCGACGCGAGGTCCACGGCAGAGCCCACGGCGCCAGAGCCCACGGCAGCGGAGCCCACGGCAGCGGAGCCCACGGCACCGGAGCCCACGGCGCCGGAGCCCACGGCGCCGGAGCCCACGGTGCGGACGCCGAGCGAGCCTCCGGACGGCGTCACCAGCGCGAGCGGATCCCGCCCGAGTGCCCGGGTGACGAGCCCGGGGTCCGGGGTGGACCCGACCTCGTCGCCGACGTAGGTGAAGGTCAGGGCGACGTCGACCTCCCCGCTCCGCAGCAGGTCGAGCGCCTCGGGCGGTTCGACCTCGACGTACGAGGTCGTCACCCCCGGAGCCGTCGACGCCAGCCGAGCGAGCACGGCAGGCACGAGGGCCGAGGACGCGCTCGGGAACCCGGCGAGGCGCACTCGGCCGCGGGTCAGGCCCCCGACGGCGTCGAGGTCCTCGCGCGCGGCGGTCAGCGCGGCCTGCACGTGCAGGGCGTGGTCCGCGAGCACCCGACCGGCGTCCGTCAGCGTGGCACCGCGACCGCCGCGACCGTCCTGCCCGGACCGCAGCACCAGGGTGTGCCCGAGTCGCCGTTCGGCCCGGGCGAGCAACTGGCTGACTGCCGGTTGGCTCGACCCGAGCGCTGCGGCTGCGCGGGTGATCGACCCGCCGTCGGCCACGGCGCGCAGGACCCGGAGCAGCTGGGGATCGATCTCGTCCATCATGCGATGTTATCGGCTGCACAACGAACCCGGCCTGGTGTGATGGGGCACGAGCCGGGACGCTGTCCGGATGGACTCCTTCCCCGCTGGCCGTGGCTACCTCGCGGCGTGCACCGCCGGTCTGCCGACCCGGGCCACGCTCGCCGCCCAGCGGGCTGACCTCGACGCATGGTCCCGCGCCGAGACCTCGCCGGCCCACTACGGGGCGTTGGTCGAGGAGGGCCGCGCGCTGTTCGCCGCCCTCGTCGGGGTGCCGGTGACCCACGTGGCGACCGGCTCGCAGACCTCGGTGATGGCCGCGGTCGTCGCCGACGCCCTGCCGGACGGAGCCGAGGTAGTCGTCCCCGACGGCGACTTCAGCTCGGTCGTCTTCCCGTTCCTCGCCCAGGCGCACCGTGGCGTCCGCGTCCGGCACGTCCCGCTCGACCGGCTCGCCACGTCCGTCGGGCCCGACACCGCGCTCGTCGCGTGGTCCGCGGTGCAGTCCGCCACGGGCGCGGTCACGGACCCCCATCCGGTCGTCGCCGCGGCCCGGCGGGTCGGTGCCCTCACCCTCTGCGACCTCACGCAGGCAGCTGGCGTCCTGCCCGTCGACGCCGCACTGTTCGACGTGACGCTCACGCACGCCTACAAGTGGCTCTGCGCACCGCGGGGGGTCGCCTTCATGACACTCTCCGACACCGCCCTCGGTCGGCTCCGCCCGGTCCAGGCCGGCTGGTACGCCGGCGCGGACGTGTGGTCGTCCTGCTACGGCCCCGACATGCGCCTGGCCGACGACGCCCGTCGCCTCGACGTCTCGCCGGCCTGGCAGGCGTGGCCCGGTGCCCTGGCCGCCCTCGAACACGCAGTCGCGCTCGACCAGCAGGCGGTCTGGAGGCACGCCACCGGTCTCGCAGATCGGCTGTGCGACGCCCTCGGGTCGCCTCGGCAGGGCGACGGGCAGGCGATCGTGACGTTCGCGGACGCCGACGGGTCGGCCCTCCGGGCCCTCACCGCCGCCGGGCTCACCGCGTCGGGGCGTGCCGGGCGACTCCGGATCGCGTTCCACCTGTGGAACGACGTGACCGACGTGACCGACGTGGCGGACGCGCTGGTCGGGGTCGCCCCCGCCGCGTCGCGATCGTGAGGGCGCACGGCGGACGCGGGGCGGGCCTCCCGGGTCACGAACGCCGGTAGTCTTGCCCGGACCGTTTCCGCACCGAGCATCCAGCTCGGCGACCTCTGGAGCACCCTTTGGCACAGCCCTCCCGTCTCGACAGCGTCATCGCCCTGGCCAAGCGCCGCGGCTTCGTCTTCCAGTCGGGTGAGATCTACGGTGGTTCCCGCTCCGCGTGGGACTACGGGCCCCTCGGTGTGGAGCTCAAGGAGAACATCAAGCGTCAGTGGTGGCAGCGGTTCGTCCGCGGCCGCGGCGACATGGTCGGGCTCGACTCCGCCGTCATCCTGCCCCGCAAGGTGTGGGAGGCCTCCGGCCACGTCGCGACCTTCACCGACCCGCTCGTGGAGTGCCTGCATTGCCACCACCGGTTCCGCGAGGACCACCTGATCGAGGCGTTCGTCGCCAAGAAGGGCCGCGACCCCGAGGGCCGCATGGCCGAGATCGCCTGCCCGAACTGCGGCACCCGCGGTGAGTGGACCGAGCCCCGTGAGTTCTCCGGGATGCTCAAGACCTACCTCGGCCCGGTCGAGTCGGAAGAGGGCCTGAACTTCCTGCGCCCCGAGACCGCGCAGGGCATCTTCGTCGACTTCGCGCAGGTCGTCACGACCAGCCGCATGAAGCCCCCGTTCGGCATCGGCCAGGTCGGCAAGGCGTTCCGCAACGAGATCACGCCCGGCAACTTCATCTTCCGCACCCGCGAGTTCGAGCAGATGGAGATCGAGTACTTCGTGCCGCCGGCCGAGGCGGGCGAGCACTACGAGCAGTGGATCGCCGACTCGGTCGCGTTCTACACCGACCTCGGCATCGACCCGGAGAACCTGCGCCGCTTCGACGTGCCGGACGGCGAGCGGGCGCACTACTCCGACGCCACCGCGGACATCGAGTACCGCTTCGGGTTCACCGGATCGGAGTGGGGCGAGCTCATGGGCGTCGCGAACCGCACCGACTTCGACCTCAACAACCACATCGAGTCGTCCGGCCAGGACCTGCGCTTCTTCGACCAGGCCGCCAACGAGAAGTACGTGCCGTACGTCATCGAGCCGTCCTTCGGCCTGACCCGTGCGCTCATGGCGTTCCTGCTCGACTCGTACCACGAGGACGAGGCACCGAACGCGAAGGGCGGCGTCGACAAGCGCACCGTGCTGCGGCTCGACCCGCGTCTGGCGCCCGTCAAGGCCGCGGTGCTGCCGCTGTCGCGCAACGAGCAGCTCTCGCCGGTCGCGCGCGGTCTGGCCGACGACCTGCGCAAGAACTGGAACGTGGACTTCGACGACGCCGGTGCGATCGGCCGTCGCTACCGTCGCCACGACGAGATCGGTACGCCGTTCTGCATCACGGTCGACTTCGACACGCTCGAGGACAAGGCCGTGACGGTGCGCGAGCGCGACACGATGGCGCAGGAGCGGGTCGCCCTCGACCAGCTGCAGGGCTACCTGGCGCAGCGCCTGCTCGGCGCGTAGGGGTTTCGCGGGCGTCGCGGCGCGTCGGAACCAGGTTCCGGACACAGCACCACGAAGATCCACGGTGCGGTGTCCGGAACCAGGTTCGGCGGGAATGCGCGCGCAACGTCCGCGTTGGGATCAGCATGAACGACTCCGTGAAGGTCGATGTCTGGTCGGACATCGCCTGCCCCTGGTGCTACATCGGCAAGCGCAAGTTCGAGGCCGGCGTCGCCGCGTTCGGCGCCTCGGCGGACGGCCGCCCGGTCGAGGTCGAGTACCACTCCTTCGAGCTCAGCCCGGACACCCCCGTCGACTTCGAAGGCACCGAGGCCGAGTTCCTGTCGAACCACAAGGGCATGCCCGTCGAGCAGGCGCAGCAGATGCTCGACCAGGTCACCGGCATCGCGGCCTCGGTCGGGCTGGACTACGACTTCGAGGCCATGCACCACACGAACACCGTGAAGGCGCACCAGGTCATCCACCTCGCCAAGCAGCACGGCAAGCAGCTCGACATGGTCGAGCGCCTGTTCACCGCCTACTTCGAGCGCGGCGAGCACGTCGGCGACGACGCGACGCTGGCCGACCTGGCCGCCGAGATCGGGCTCGACCGCGACGAGGTCCTCGCGACGCTCCGTGACGACTCGCAGCTCGCAGCCGTCCGCGCCGACCAGGCCCAGGCGCAGGCCTTCGGCATCAACGGCGTCCCCTTCTTCGTCATCGACGGCAAGTACGGCGTCTCCGGTGCGCAGGACCCGGCAGCGTTCGAGCAGGTGTTGACGCAGGTCGTCGCGCTGCGCGGGACGACTCCGGACGAGGTCGCCTCGGCGACCGAGCGCGCTGCGGACGACGCGAGCGCCGACGTGGCGGCGACCCGATGACGGGCGCGACGGTCGCCGTCGGGGGTGGGGCGGGCCTCCCGTCCGCCGCGTCGGTCCCGGATGCGATCTCCGGTCTGGAGGCGCGCCCCGGCCTGCTCACGCTGGTCACGCCCGGCGGTGCGCCGGTCTGCGACGGCGATTCGTGCCTGATCGACGCCGGATCGTTCGCCGGTGCCGAGGGCGACTGGACCGAGGTTCCGGACTGACGGTTCCGTCGGTCGCGCGCCGCGCGCTGGTGCCGTCGCGCCCCCGTGCTGTCGTCGCGCCCCGACTCTGCGGGGCGCGACGACAGCACGGGGGCGCGATCCGTCGGTCGCCGGATCGATCAGTCGCGCTGCGGTTCCTCGTCGGTGATGTCGGTGACCGTCGCGCCGTAGGCGGCGACGAGGTCGTCGGCGTCGACGAAGGCGCTCGCGCCGTGCCGGCCCGCGCCGAGGGCGACCCGTCGACCGACGATGCGTTCGTCGGCGTAGACGGGCAGGTCGCCGGTCGCTCCGATGGGCGTGATGGTGCCGCGTTCGTAGCCCGACGCCTGGAGCGCGGTCGCCGCGTCGGGCATCGAGAGCTTGTTCACCCCGACGACGGTGCGGAGCTTCTTCCACGCGATGCTCCGTCCGCCCGGGACGAGCGCGAGCAGGAAGCCGCCGTCGTGGCGCTTCACGACGAGCGTCTTGACGATGTCGCCGGGGTCGATGCCGAGCAGTCCGGCAGCCTGCTGCAGGGAGTCCGCGGCGGGGCGTTCGACGACCTCGACCGTCAGGCCGCGGGCTGCTGCGTCGGTGTCGAACCGGGTGCTGGCGTCGATCGTCATGGGGAGAACGCTACCGGCGAGCACCGACGTGGGAGGATGGAACAGGTATGACGATCACACAAGCCCCAGCACGGCCTCTGCGCATCGGCCCGATCGAGGTCGACGTGCCGGTCGTGCTCGCGCCCATGGCGGGCATCACGAACATGGCGTACCGCCGGCTCTGCCGCGAGTACGGCGCCGGTCTCTACGTCTGCGAGATGATCACCTCGCGCGCACTGGTCGAACGCACCCCCGTGTCGATGCAGCTCATCCAGCACCACGAGTCCGAGACCCCGCGGTCGATCCAGCTGTACGGCGTCGAGCCGAACACCGTGGCCGAGGCCGCTTCGATCCTGGTGGGCGAGGACCGTGCCGACCACATCGACCTGAACTTCGGCTGCCCGGTGCCCAAGGTCACCCGCAAGGGCGGCGGGGCGGCCCTGCCCTGGAAGCTCGAGCTGTTCCGCGAACTCGTCACGAAGACCGTCCGCGCCGCAGGGAACGTGCCGGTCACCGTGAAGATGCGCAAGGGCATCGACGAGGACCACCTGACCTACCTCGACGCCGCCCGCATCGCGCGGGACGCCGGCGTCGCCGCGGTGTCGCTGCACGCCCGCACGGCGAACGAGCACTACTCCGGTTACGCCGACTGGTCGGCGATCGCGACGCTGAAGGAGACCGTCACCGACATCCCGATCCTCGGCAACGGGGACATCTGGTCGGCTGCCGACGCCCTGCGGATGGTCGACGAGACCGGCGTCGACGGCGTCGTCGTCGGACGCGGGTGCCTCGGGCGTCCGTGGCTGTTCGGCGACCTGGCTGCGGCGTTCCGCGGCGAAGGGCTGCGGTACATGCCGACCCTGGGCGAGGTCGCCGACGGGTTCCGCCGGCACGCCGAACTGCTCGTCGAGTTCTTCGGGTCCGAAGACCACGGCTGCCGCGACGCCCGCAAGCACGTGGCCTGGTACTTCAAGGGGTACCCGATCGGCAGCGACGTGCGGTCCGGTCTCGCGCTGTCGTCGAGCCTGCAGGAGATCGACGACCTGCTCGGCCAGCTCGACCGCGACGCACCGTACCCGGGCGACGGCGCCGAGGGCCCCCGTGGTCGCTCCGGCAACCCCAAGCGCACCGCCCTGCCCGACCGCTGGCTCGAGTCCCGCGACGTCGACAGCGAGTTCCGCAAGGTCCTCGCCGCCGCCGAGCTGCACCACAGCGGCGGATGAGCGCCACCGCCTCGTACGGCCCGGCCGACGCCGAGCGCTGGCTCCCCGAGGAGCACGGCAACCGGCGATCGGACTTCGCCCGTGACCGCGCACGGCTGCTGCACTCCAGCGCGCTGCGACGCCTCGCCGCCAAGACCCAGGTGCTCAGCCCGACGACCGGGCTCGACTTCGCCCGCAACCGCCTGACCCACTCGCTCGAGGTGGCGCAGGTCGGTCGCGAGCTCGCGGACTCGTTGGGCCTCGACCCCGACGTGGTGGACACCGCGTGTCTGGCGCACGACATCGGCCACCCGCCCTTCGGCCACAACGGTGAGACCGCCGTCAACGCCTGGGCCGCCGGCATCGGCGGGTTCGAGGGCAACGCGCAGACGCTGCGGCTGCTCACCCGGCTCGAGCCGAAGGTGTACGGACTCCGTCCGGGGTCGGGCGCCGCTGGCGCGGGGGCGGGGGCTGGCGCTGGCGCTGGCGTCGAGCGTCCCTTCGGGCTGAACCTGACCCGCGCGTCGCTCGACGCCAGCTGCAAGTACCCGTGGCCGGCCGCGCAAGGTGTCTCCGAGTCGTCATCGGGTCGGACCAAGTTCGGCTTCTACGACGACGACCACGACGCCTTCGAGTGGCTCCGCGCCGGGGCGCCCCGGCGGCAGCGGTGCATCGAAGCGCAGGTCATGGACCTGTCCGACGACATCGCGTACTCGGTGCACGACTTCGAGGACGCCGTCGTCGCCGGGTTCATCGACGTCGCGGCGCTCGGCGACCGGGTCGGCGAGAACGACATCGTCACCGCGATGCACGCGTGGGTGGGTGACGACCTGAGTCGTGAGGAACTGCTCGAGGCGTTCGACCGCCTCCGGGCCCTGCCGCTCTGGATGACCTCGTACGACGGGTCCCGGCGCGACGCAGCGCACCTGAAGAACCTGACCTCGCAGCTGATCGGACGCTTCGCGCGGACGGCGACGGCCGCGACCCGCGAGTCCTACGCCTCCGGGTCCCTGGTCCGGTTCGCGGCGTCGGTGGTGACACCGCCGGAGATCATCGGCGAGATCGCGGTCCTCAAGGGCATCGTGGCGGCGTTCGTGATGACGCAGGGCGACCGGCAGCCCGTGTACGAAGACCAGCGTCGGATCCTGACGGAGCTGCTCGACGCCCTGGCGGCGTCAGGTGCGTCGGATCTCGAGCCCGGCTTCGCGGCCGACTGGCGTGCGGCGTCCGACGACGACGGGCGACTCCGCGCCGTGGTCGACCAGGTCGCGAGCCTGACGGACCAAGGGGCGATCGCCTGGCACCGTCGGTTGGTCGTCGGTGAGCGGGAAGCGGTCCACATCCCGGTGTGAGCGGGGTGCTCCGTCGGCCTCGGTGGCTCGTCCACGTCTCGGGGCCGCGGTCGGCTCGGTGGCTCGTCCACATCTCGGGGCCGCGGTCGGCCGAGGTCGGTCCCACGAACTAGGATCAGAGGGTGGCTGGCAGGATCGCGCGGAACGACATCGACGAGGTCCGCTCGCGTGTCAACATCGCCGACGTCGTCGGCGACTACGTCACGCTGAAGAACGCGGGCGTCGGCTCGATGAAGGGGCTCTGCCCCTTCCACGACGAACGCTCTCCGTCGTTCCACGTCCGGCCCCAGGTCGGCCGGTACCACTGTTTCGGCTGCGGTGAGGACGGCGACGTGTTCAGCTTCATCATGGCGCAGGACCACACCACCTTCGCCGAGGCCGTCGAGCGCATGGCCGCGAAGATCGGCTTCACCCTGCACTACGAAGAGGGCGACGGGCCGCGCACCGACTACAACACCCGCGCCCGGCTGATCGCGGCCAACGAAGCCGCGCTCGAGTTCTACACGGCGCAGCTCACCACCGCCGCGGCGGACCCCGCACGGCGGTTCCTGGGGGAGCGCGGGTTCGACCCCTCGTCGGCGCAGCACTTCGGTGTCGGCTTCGCCCCGAAGTCGTACGACATGCTCAAGGACCACCTGCGCGGTCGGGGCTTCACGCTCGAGGAACTCACCTCGGCCGGGCTCGTCAGCCAGGGCGACCGATCGCCGTACGACCGGTTCCGCGGGCGCCTCATGTGGCCGATCCGCGACGTCACCGGGGCGACGATCGGGTTCGGTGCCCGTCGCCTGCTCGAGGACGACAAGGGGCCGAAGTACCTCAACACGCCCGAGACCCCGATCTACCACAAGAGCCAGGTGCTCTACGGGCTCGACCTGGCCCGCCGCGACATCTCGAAGCAGAAGCAGGTCGTGATCGTCGAGGGCTACACCGACGTCATGGCCTGCCACGTCGCCGGCATCACCACCGCGGTCGCCACGTGCGGCACCTCGTTCGGCGTCGACCACATCAAGGTGCTGCGCCCGATGCTCGGCGACCTGGCAGGCGCCGACCCGAACGCCAACGGTGAGGTCGTCTTCACCTTCGACCCGGACGAGGCCGGACAGCGTGCCGCATCCCGCGCCTTCGCCGAGGAACAGCGGTTCGCCGCCCAGACCTTCGTCGCCGTGGCGCCCGGTGGCCTCGACCCGTGCGACCTCCGGCTCGCCCGCGGCGACGACGCCATCCGCCGCCTGATCACGAACAAGCGCCCGATGTTCGAGTTCATGATCCGCCGCACGTTGGAGGGCCACGACCTCGAGACGGTCGAGGGCCGCGTCAGCGCCCTCCGCGCCGCCGCGCCCGTGCTCGCCGGCATCCGCGACCGCTCGCTCACCCAGGGCTACGTCCGCGAGCTCGCCGGCTGGCTCGGCATGGACATGCCAGAGGTCCGTCGATCGGTCGAGACCGCGCGTCGGCGTGCGGGGTCGACGGACGATCGGTCAGGAGGCCCGGGGCGCGACGGTCGCGCCGGTCACGCCACCGACGGGGCTGGTGTGGTCGAGGAGCCCGTCGCCGGGATCCGCTCGCTGCCGAACGACCCGATCAGCCGCATGGAGCGCGACGCCGTCATGGCGATGGTGCAGCAGCCGACCTCGGTCGGAGCGCCGCTGCTCGGGCTCGCCGCATCCGCCACGTTCTCGGCGCCGATGCTCGCCGTCGTGCGGGACGCCGTGGTCGCCAACGTCGACGTGATCGGGGCGGGGGACTGGCTCGACCGGTTGCTCGCCGACGTGCCGACCCCGTTGCGCACCCTGACGCACGAGCTGGCCTTGGCACCGATCCCCGCGCGCAACGCCGAAGACCTCGCCGCGTACTGCCGGAGCATCGTCGTCGCCCTGGTCGAGCGCGACCTGCTCGCCCGCAAGGCCTCGTTGCTCGGACAACTGCAGCGTGCGGACCCGCACGAGCAGGCCGAGCGGCGCGCCGAGATCCAGCGGCAGCTCGTGGACATCGACGCGCAGCGCATGCGGCTCCGCGCCGACGCCGAGGCGTCCTAGCCCCTCGCCGCCCGAGTGCCGGGCCGCCCGGGTGCCGGCCGCTCGACGAGTTCGACCCCCTTGACTCGCTCGACCTGCTCGACCTGCCGCCTGCTGTTCGTCCAGGTTCCGAAATCTGCACATCTGGCCGCACTCGATCGGCTCTTCGTGGAACCTCGGCGAGCACGAGTGCCGAGGTGACGCGGCTGCACGACGTGACTGGGGCCGTGCGGCGCAACCGCGTCGCAGAGGTGACGGTCGCGACGGAGATGTGCCGGGCCTCCCGGTCCGCGTGCCGAGGTTCCACAACACGCCGCGTCCGTTGCACCGAGGTGCCAATACTGGGCTGTACGAGCGTCGAAATGCCGAGATTTCGGAACCTGGGGAGGGGCGGGCCGGGGCGGCGGGACATGACTGGTGGGGGAGGGGGGCGTGGCGGGCGGGCGTGGTGGGCGAGGGCGGGCCTTGCGGTCGGCTTGCCGAGGTTCCACAACATGCCGCGTGCGTTGCGCTGAGGTTCCGATGACCGGCCGCACGAGCGTCGAGATGCCGAGATTTCGGAACCTCGGGGGCCTGGCGGGACCTGGGAGCGCGGCAGGCGGGCGGCACAGCACGCGGGTCGGGAGCCGGTTGCACGGCGCAACATTCGTGTGCGGCGCGCCGGGCCGCTGCGCACGAATGATGCATCACGTAGCGGGTGCTTGCATTACAGCGGTGTAAACAAATCGCTCCCGGTTCGATCTGTTCCGTGACAGGGTGATACCAATGAGCGTTCCTGGCCGGGCACACAGACGTTCCACCCGCCGGTCAGGACACTTGCACCCATCTTCAAGAGAGGCATCGAACATGGCATCCGTGTTCAAGAAGCACACAGGCACGTGGGGCAGGCGCGGCATCGCGCTCGGCGCCGGAGCAGCAGCGACGGCGCTGGTGCTGACCGGCTGCGCGAGCAGCAGCGTGAGCGACACCGAGCTGAACGGCCTGAGCATCGGGACGACGGACAAGATCACGTCCCTCGACCCGGCCGGCTCCTACGACAACGGCTCCTTCGCCGTGCAGAACCAGGTCTTCCCGTTCCTGATGAACACGCCCGTGGGCAGCCCGGACGTCGAGCCGGACATCGCCACGAAGGCGGAGTTCACCAGCCCGACCACGTACGAGGTCACCCTCAAGGACGGCCTCGAGTTCGCGAACGGCAACAAGCTCACCTCGAGCGACGTGAAGTTCTCGTTCGACCGTGAACTCAAGATCAACAACGAGAACGGCCCGCAGTCGCTGCTCGCCAACCTCAAGAGCATCGACACCCCGGACGACACGACCGTGGTGTTCAACCTCGACCACGCCGACCAGACCTGGCCGCAGGTGCTCTCGAGCCCCGCCGGCCCGATCGTCGACGAGGACGTCTTCAGCGCGACGAAGCTCACCAGCGCCGACGACATCGTCAAGGGCAAGGCGTTCGCCGGGCAGTACCAGATCAGCTCCTACAAGGAGAACCAGCTGATCCAGTACAAGACGAACCCGAAGTACGACGGCCTGCTCGGCAAGGCGAAGACCTCCGAGGTGACGGCCAACTACTACACCAAGGAGACCGACCTCAAGCTCGCCGTGCAGCAGGGCGACGTCGACGTTGCGTACCGCTCCCTGACGCCGACCGACATCTCGGACCTGCGCAAGGACGACAAGCTCAAGGTCACCGACGGCCCCGGCGGCGAGATCCGCTACGTGGTCTTCAACTTCAAGACGCAGCCGTTCGGCACCGGGCAGGACGACGCCGACGAGGCGAAGGCCCTCGCCGTGCGCCAGGCCGCCGCTGACGTGGTCGACCGCGCCGCCCTGGCGAAGGAGGTCTACAACGACACCTTCACGCCGCTGTACTCGATGGTGCCGGACGGCCTCACCGGTGCGGTCCAGCCGTTCAAGGACATGTACGGCGACGGCGACGGTGGCCCCGACGTCGACAAGGCGAAGAAGACCCTCGCCGACGCCGGTGTCTCCGGCAAGGTGCAGCTCGACATCCAGTACGCGCCCGACCACTACGGTTCGGCGTCGGACGACGAGTACGCGCTGCTGAAGACGCAGCTCGAGGACTCGGGGCTGTTCACCGTCAACATCCAGTCGACGGTCTACACGACCTACGCCCAGGAGCGCACGAAGGACGCGTACCCGGAGTACCAGCTCGGTTGGTTCCCGGACTTCTCCGACGCCGACAACTACCTGTCGCCGTTCTTCACCAAGGAGAACTTCGTCCAGAACCACTACGACGACTCGGTCATCCAGGACCTCATCGCGAAGGAGCAGGCGGAGTCCGACCCGGACAAGCGTGCCGACCTGATCGAGCAGGCCCAGGAGCGCGAGGCTTCGCAGATCTCGACGCTGCCCCTGCTGCAGGGCAAGTCCGTCGCCGTCGCCGGCAAGGACGTCAAGGGCCTGACCCTCGACGCCTCGTTCAAGTTCCGGTACGCCACCCTCAGCAAGTAGCACCACGCCCCTCGCGCAGGCCGCGGGCGTTCTCACGAGGAACGCCCGCGTGCCTGCGCACCGGCATGAAAGGCACCCCTCCCCGTGACCCTGAGCACCCCCGAGGCGACCCAGGACGTGAACGGCACCGATCCGACCAAGCCACAGGCACAACGTCGTGCCAAGAGCAGTGGCGGCGGACTCGGCCGGTACGTCCTCGTCAGGTTCCTCCTCATCATCCCGACCGTCTTCATCCTGGTGACGCTCGTGTTCTTCCTGATGCGCGTCATCGGGAACCCGATCACCGCGTCGGTCGGCGGCCGACTCACCCCGACGCAGCTGCAGGAACGCCTGCACGCCGCCGGGTACGACCGACCCGTGCTCGTCCAGTACTTCGAGTACCTCGGCGGCATCCTGCGCGGTGACTTCGGCAACGCGTCGACCGACAACCGGCCGATCACCGAGATCATCCTGCAGTACGGCGGCGCGACCGCCGAGCTCGTCTTCTACGCCCTCATCGTCGCGCTGGTGCTCGGCATCCCGCTCGGCATGCTGGCCGCGTACACGCGCGACAAGTGGCCCGACGTGCTGCTCCGTGCCCTCGCGATCCTGACGTACGCGACCCCGGTGTTCTTCGGCGGTCTGCTGCTCAAGCTCGTCTTCTCGGTGTGGCTCGGCTGGCTGCCCCTCGGCGACCGCGCATCGACCCGGGTGGAGCTCATCCTCGACGGCATCCCCGGCGCGAGCGGCATCTACATCATCGACGCACTGCGGACCGGCAACGCGGCGGTCATCGGCGACGTGCTGCAGCACGCCGTCCTGCCGGCGCTGACCCTCGGACTGCTGACCGCCGGCATCTTCCTGCGCCTGGTGCGCGCGAACATGATCGGGTCGCTCGGCTCCGAGTACGTCGACGCGGCCCGCTCCCGCGGTGTCCGCGAGGCGCGGCTGGTCCGGACGCACGCGTTCCGCCCCGCCCTCGTGCCGATCATCACGGTCATGGGCCTGCAGATCGCGATGCTGCTGGGCGGTTCGGTCCTGACCGAGACCACCTTCGGGTGGCGCGGCCTGGGCTTCGAGCTCAACCAGTACCTGTCGGCCCGTGACTTCGTCGCGGTCCAGGGCATCGTCGCGATGCTGGCGGTGATCGTCGCGGTGACCAACTTCATCGTCGACGTCGTCGCCGCCCTGATCGACCCGAGAGTGAGGTTCTGACGATGGCCGACACCACCCTCGTCGACCGCCACGAGCCGCTCTGGAAGCGGCTGCCCGTGGTGGTCCAGCTCCGCAAGAGCACCGGCTGGCAGCGCGCCATGCTCATCGTCGGCGTGGTCATCTGCGCCCTGTACCTGCTCGTCGCGGTCTTCGCGCCGCTGTTGGCCCCGTACGGCTTCGGTCAGCTGCAGGGTGCGGACGGCGAGAGCTTCCCGCGCACCGGCGCACCGAGCGCCGAGCACATCTGGGGCACCACGGTCGGTGGGTTCGACGTGTTCAGCCGGGTGGTCTACGGCGCCCGGACCGCGGTCCTCGTCGTGATCGTCGCGGTCGTCGTGTCGATCATCGTGGGCGTCCTGCTCGGCCTGGTCTCCGGCTACCTGGGCGGCTGGCTCGACCGGGTCCTGGTCGTGGTCGCCGACGCGATCTACGCGTTCCCCTCGCTGCTGCTCGCGATCGTCGTGTCGATCGTGATCTCCGGCGGCAACTCGAGCTACTCGGGCGGCATCATCGCGGCGGCGATCTCGATCACCGTCGTCTACGTGCCGCAGTACTTCCGGGTGGTCCGTGCCGAGGCCGTGCGCCTGAAGAACGACGCGTTCGTCGAGTCGGCGCGCGTGATGGGCACGAACCCGTGGCGCATCATGACCCGCCACGTGCTGCGGAACTCGACGCGGTCCCTGCCGCTCATCCTGACGCTGAACGCCAGCGACGCGATCCTGACCCTGGCCGGCCTCGGCTTCCTCGGGTTCGGCATCGGTCCGACGTCCGGCGCCGAGTGGGGCTACGACCTCAGCCGTGCGCTGTCCGACGTCGCGAGCGGCGTCTGGTGGACCGGTGTCTACCCGGGTGTCGCGATCGTGGTCCTCGTGCTCGGTGTGACGTTCATCGGCGAGAGCCTCAACGACATCTCCGACCCCCGTCTGCGTGCGCGCCGACGGCTGAAGCAGCTGGTGTCCACGCGCGACGCGCGCAACACGGCCACCGCGGATGGAGCGGGCGCATGACGACCGACACCGAGAACGCACCCGTGGTCGTCGTCGACGACCTCACCGTCACCTTCGCCACCGACGGCGGCGCCGTCGACGCGGTGAAGGGCGTCAGCCTCGACGTCCGCCCCGGCGAGGTCCTCGCCCTGGTCGGCGAGTCCGGCTCCGGCAAGTCCGTCACGGCTCGGGCGATGCTCCGACTCATGCCCGAGACGGCGACGCTCGGCGGCGCGGTGCTGCTCGACGGCACCGACGTCGTCACCGTCGGCGCGCAGAAGCTCCGCAGCCTCCGAGGGACCGCCGGTGCGATGGTCTTCCAGGAGCCGTCGACCGCCCTCAACCCGGTCTTCACGGTCGGGTGGCAGATCGCCGAGGGGCTCCGCGCCCACGGCGGCATGTCCAAGAAGGAGGCGCGGGCGAAGGCCATCGACTACCTCGGCCGGGTCGGCATCCCCGACCCCGAGACCCGCGTCGACCACTACCCGCACCAGTTCTCCGGCGGCCAGAAGCAGCGTGTCGTCATCGCGAGCGCGCTCGCACTCGAGCCGTCGGTGATCATCGCCGACGAGCCGACCACGGCGCTCGACGTGACGGTGCAGGCCGAGATCCTCGACCTGCTCCGCCGCTGCCGCGACGAGTTCGGCACGGCGATCGTGATCATCACGCACAACATGGGCGTGGTGGCCGACCTGGCCGACCGCGTCGCCGTGATGTACCAGGGCGAGATCGTCGAAGAGGCATCGGCGACGGACCTGTTCGCACGTCCGCAGGCCGACTACACGAAGCGACTGCTCGCCGCGGTGCCCCGGCTCGAGGCGTCGACGGGCACCGCCCGCCGCGCCGCGATCACCGAGGACGTCACCCCGCTGGTCGAGGCGAAGGGGCTCGAGATCGAGTACCCCGGCCGCCTCGGCTCGCCCGCGTTCCGTGCCGTGAAGGGCGTCGACCTGGCGATCCGTCCCGGCGAGGTCCTCGGGCTGGTGGGGGAGTCCGGCTCCGGCAAGACCACGATCGGTCGCGCCATGGCCGGTCTGACGAAGGTCACCGGCGGGTCGCTGAAGGTCCTGGGCGCCGAGATGCTCGGCTACCGGGAGCGCGACTTCAAGCACCTGCGCAAGGACATCGGGTTCGTGTTCCAGGACCCGGCGACGTCGTTCAACCCGCTGCTCACGATCGCCGAGTGCGTCGCCGAGCCGCTGGTCGTGCACAAGGAGGTGTCGAGCCCGCGTGCGGCACGGGGGCGCGTCGACGAACTCCTCGAGGCGGTCCAGCTGCCGAAGGCGTACGGGGACCGCTACCCGCACGAGCTGTCCGGTGGGCAGCGCCAGCGCGCCTCGCTCGCCCGGTCGCTCGCGCTCCGGCCGAAGCTGCTCATCGCCGACGAGCCGACGAGTGCGCTCGACGTGTCGGTGCAGGCCCGCGTGCTCGAGCTCTTCCTCGAGCTCCAGCAGGACCTGGGCTTCGCGTCGCTGTTCATCAGCCACGACCTGGCGGTCGTGGGCGCGCTGTCCGACCGGATCGCGGTGCTCTACCGCGGCGACCTGGTCGAGGTGGGCACGACGGCGCAGGTACTCGGTGCCCCGCAGCACCCGTACACGCAGCGCCTGCTGGCGTCGCTCCCGGTGCCGGACCCTGCGGAGCAGGCCGAGCGACGGCGTACGCTGGAGCAACTGGAGAACGCCGGGTCCTGACCCGACGTGACCCGCCCAGGAGGCCCGTCCGGCGTCGTCGACGCACGCCGGGCCTCCTGGACGGTCGCCTCCACAGCTGTACGCACGACGGTCCTGCCAGCGCGGTCCGTCGCGAACCGCCGCCAGGGGGCGGCGTGGAAGGGGACCCATGATCGCGGTCAACGGACCGGCGGTCGTCGCGGACGACGTGTCGATCGAGTACCGGGGCGGACGGGGGTCCGAGTCGATCCGAGCGGTCGACGGGGTCAGCCTGACGGTGCGGCAGGGCGAGATCCTCGCGCTGCTCGGTGAGTCGGGGTCGGGCAAGTCGACCTTCGCCGCCGCGATCGCGGGGCAGCTCGGGTCGCACGGCGAGGGTGACGGTGCGCTGCGCCGGCACATCGTCGGGGGCGAACTGACCGTCCTCGGCCAGAAGACCCGCGGCCTGCGCGGTTCGTCCCGCAAGCTCGAGCGACTGAGCGGCCGCATCGGCTACCTGCCACAGGACGGCGCCGACCGGCTCAGCCCGGACCTCACCGTCGGCGAGGCCATCGCCGAACCGATCTACCAGCGCGATCGCCGCTTCGGCCGCAAGGAAGCGGGACTGATCGTCGCGCGCCTGGTCGACGCCGTGCACCTGCCGCTCGGCGTGATGCGGCTGAACACCTGGGAACTCTCCAGCGGACAGCGGCAGCGTGTCGCCCTGGCGCGGGCACTCGTGCTCGAACCCCAGCTCCTGGTCGCCGACGAACCCGCTCGCGGCGTCGACGTGCTCGTGCGCCAGTCGGTGCTCGAGGCCCTGGCGACCCTGCAGCGCAACCGGCAGTTCTCCGCCGTCGTGGTGTCCAGCGACCTGCGCGAAGCCGGCGCCCTGGCCGACCGCGTCGCCGTGATGGCCGATGCCCGGCTGGTCGGCCTCGGCACCTTCGACGAGGTCCTCGACAACCCCGTCGACCCCTACGTCAAGACCCTGGCCGCGACCGCGGCCCGCGGCGTGAAGCGCCGCCCGGCACCCACCGCCCCGCGCCGCTCGACGGCGCCGCGCCGACCGGTCGCCGCCGGCACGGGCCCCCGCACGGACCGACAGGAGAACAAGTGAGCACCGCCACCCGAGGCCACCGCGCCGTCGTCCCCACGTCCGGCGCCCCGCTGCCGATCGGCGCCCCGCAGTCCGGCGCCGTCGCCGTGCTGCCGGAGCCGACCGACCTGCACGTCACCGCGGTGACCGAGGCCGGCGGGACCGTCGCGCCGCTCGACGCGGACACCCGCGGGCTCGTCTGGCTGGACCCCCGCGACCCGTCCGGCCTGGCGGACGCGCTCGACGCCGCACCGGGGATCGGCTGGGTGCAACTGCCGTTCGCCGGGGTCGACGCCTTCGCGCACCTCATCCAGGAGCACGGGGACCGCGTGCTCTTCACCTCGGCGAAGGGCGCGTACGCGGAGCCCGTCGCCGAGCACGCCCTGGCGCTGACGCTCGGGACGCTGCGGGTCCTGCAGAAGCGCGCTCGTGCACACTCGTGGGCCACCGAGCCCGAGGGTGTGTCGCTGTACGGCCGGAACGTCGTCGTCATCGGCGCCGGCGGGATCGCGCTCGAGTACATCCGTCTGCTCGCCCCGTTCGACGTCGACGTCACCGTGGTGCGTCGCTCGACCGACCCGGTGGACGGCGCATCGCGCACCGTCACCACCGACCAGCTCGACGAGGTCCTGCCCGACGCGGACGTCGTGATGATCGCGGCGGCCATGACCTCGGGCACCGCCAAGCTCTTCGGCGAGCGGCAGTTCGCGATCATGAAGCCCTCCGCCCGGCTCGTCAACATCGCCCGCGGGGGACTCGTCGACACCGACGCGCTGGTCGAGGCCCTGCGCACCGGTGCGATCGCGGCGGCGGGGCTCGACGTCACCGACCCCGAGCCGTTGCCCGACGGCCACCCGCTCTGGTCCGAGTCCGGCGCGGTCATCACGCCGCACCAGGCGGACACCCCGGAGATGGTCGCGCCGCTGCTCGCCGAGCGGGTGCGACTCAACACCACGGCGTTCCTGGCCGGAACGGGCGAGGGGTTCGTCGGCGTCGTCGACCCGGTCGCCGGGTACTGACGCGGTGCCGCCTGGCGTGGCCGGAGCGCGGCGCGCCCGGGCGGCGTGTCCGATGCGGTGAGGGGCCCCGCGGTCCTGCTATGCTGTTACCCGTTGTTCGCACGACATTCGCCAGCGGACAGTGATCCTCGATAGCTCAATTGGCAGAGCAGCCGGCTGTTAACCGGCAGGTTGTTGGTTCGAGTCCAACTCGGGGAGCGTCTGGCCCGGATCCCCACGGATCCGGGCCTTTTGCGTGTGTCCGCGACGCGACGGGTCGTGCAGCCGGCTCGCCTGCTCCGCTCGGACGCGCTGCTAGCCTGAACCAGTCCCCAGATCCCGGAAGGCCACCGTTCGATGTCGTTGACCCGCGAGCCCGTCACCGGGCGCATGGTCGACGTGCGGACCGAGCCAGTCCTCTGGCGCGCGAACCGGGTGTTGTCCTCCCCGATCGCGTTCGTGGTCGTGCTCGTCGCGTTCCTGCTGGTCAGCTTCTTGTTCGCCGTCACCATCCACGTGCCGGCGTCGGCCGCACCGGACGAGCGGCGGCACATCGGCAACATCCTGCTCTACGCGGCGCGCCCCTGGACGGACGGACCGTTCCTGCACGACGTCAAGGCGTCGACGCTGTGGCTCGGCGAGGTCACGCGCTTCCCGGCGTACCTGTACTACTACCTGATGTCCTTCCCGGCGAAGGGGGCGCAGGCGCTCGGGCTCGACTACGAGCACACCGTCATGGTGCTCCGGAGCATCGACGTCCTCGCCGCCGGGGCCGGTCTGGTCGCCCTCCGAGCGATGTTCCGGAACGCCGGGGTCCCGAGCGCGATCGGGCTCCTCGCCATCATCGCGACGGCCTTCACCGGTCGGTACGCCTGGCAGGCCGCGACGATCAGCTACGACGCGCCGTCGATGGCAGCGTTCTTCCTCTTCGCCGCCGTCGCCGTCAAGGTCGCGCGTGACGGGGGGCTCCGCACGCTCGCCTGGCTGGTCGTCACCGCGATGCTCGCGCTGATGCTCAAGTACTCCCAGGCGCCACTGATCCTCGCCGGGGCGTTCTTCGCGATCCTCTTCCGGTACCGGGTCGACGGCTTCTCGTGGCTGCGGAACCCCGTCCGGCGCGCGGTCGCGGGATTCCGGAGTCGGCCGGGGCGCTCGATCGTGCTCGTCGTCGTCGGTGCCGCGCTCCTCGCCCTCGTCCTCGAGCGCTTCGGTGTGAACCTGCTCGTCTACCGGGCGCTGAACCCGGACTGCGCGGAGATCCACAGCCGTGCTGCGTGCATGAACTTCGGGATCTTCCGCCGGAACTACAACGCCGTCCGGGCCCACGACCTGGCCGTGGTCAACGGCACGCTCGAGCCGTTCCACCCCCTGGCGTTCCTGTGGATGTGGATCACGACGTACTTCCGGTCGCTGTTCTTCTTCTGGGGTCCGTCGCTGGCCTGGCGCCCGAACCTCGGCGTCGTCGTGTTCGGAGCGGCGGCCTCGCTCGCTGCCGTCGCGATCGCCGTCACCCAGCTGCGTCGGGTCCTCCGGTCGGCCTCGATGTGTTGGTTGGCCACCGTGCCCATCGCCTACACGGTGGCGGTCCTGTGCTTCAACGCCGCGACCGCCGTGAACCTCCGGCAGGACTTCGCGTTCTCCGGCAGGTACCTGCTCCCGGTGATGCCGATGATCGTCGCGGTCATCCTGCTCGCGGTGTCGTCGTGGCTCCGCGGACTGCGCGGACGGGGGGCGACGATCGCCTGGGTGGCCACGATCGCGGTCGGCGTCGTGCTGTTCGCGTTCTACAACCCGATCAGCGCGTTCTTCCCGTACGCCGACTCGGCTGCCTGGTACTCAAGCTGGGCTCGTGCGGTGTTGCCCCACTGGCTGACCGGACTCGACACGTGACCGGGTCGTCGCGCCTCCGGACCGTCGTCGTCCTCGCCCTGACCGTCCTCTTCTTCGTGGTCATCGGTGTCGCCGCGTTCGCACGCACCGGCGGAACCAGCGCGGGGGAACGCCGGGTGGATTCGTGCACGGTCCGCATCGCGCCGCAACCCGGTTCGGTGACGACGTGCTCGGACCAGGACCTCGCCGGCGCGGACTTCGCCACCGAGGACCTCCGTCTCGCGGACCTGCGCGGTGCCGACCTCCGTGGCGCGGACCTCGGGGCGAGCGTCCTGTTCGGTGCGGACCTGCGCGGTGCCGACCTCCGTGGTGCGGACCTGCACGGCGTCGACCTGTACGCCGTCGACCTGACCGGAGCGGACCTGCGCGACGCTGACCTCACCGGTGCCGACCTGTCGGGTGCCGACATCAGTGCGGCGCGCATCGACGGCGTCGACCTCACCGATGCGCGGATCGCCGGGATGACGGTCCGCGGCACGCCACTCGAGCTCGCGGACCGAGCACTCCGCAGCACCGACGGCCGGCCGCTGACCGTGCCCATCCGTCTCGACCTGCCGCGCGGCGTGACGTCGACCAGTTGCGTCCGGCAAGAGGTCCAGGCACCGGTGGGCGCGACCGAGGTGCGGTGTCGCATGAGCACCGAGGCACGCAGCGGCGGCCGGCTCGACCAGCGCGCGACCATCACCGTCACCGGTCCGACGCGCTGAGCGGCGGTCGCGCGGCACTCCTTCACGGAGGAAGCTGTTAGCGTTCACAGGTGCTCCGATCCCACCCGCCTCGCGCCGTGCTCCTCGGCGCGCTGCTCGCGGCGGTCATCGCGCCCGTGCTGGTCGGGTGCAGTGGTGCCGGACCCGACACCGATGCGTCAGAGGAGCCCACGAGCTCGGAGACCGGGCTCGGGTCGGGTGCCTCGCCGGTCGTGTTCGCTTTCGTGTGCGACGACGGCGACCGCGAGACCTACACGACGTACTCGGCGGTGTGGGAGGACGAGCGGACGTCGTGCACCGCGAAGCGGCTCACGGGCTCGGTGCCGTCGACGCAGCAGCAGGCCGCGGTCGACGCGACCCGCGGTGACGCCACCCTCGTCGAGCTCGCGAGCACCTGCGCCGTGACCGGCACGGACCCGTGGACGTCGGCCGTGGCCAACGACGGCGCAGCACACCTCGCCGCCGGCCTCCTGCAGTACTGCCCGGGGCACCCGGAGACCGACCACCTGCGCGACGCGCTGTCGACGTACCGGAGCTGAGCCGGGCCTCCCGGTCGACCGACGGGACCGACAGAACCGACAGGACCGACAGGACCGATGGGACCGACGCGCGGGAGGCGTCCGGCGTCAGCCCTCGGGGTGGTCGCGACCCGGCAGCCACGACTGGCCGGGGCCGCCCCAGCTGTTCTTGCGGATGGCCTTGGCGACCTGCTTGCCGTAGGGGTGCACCAGGCGGTCGGCGTAGAGCCAGCCGTCCAGGTGGTCGTACTCGTGCTGGAAGATCCGCGCGAGCCAGCCGTCGGCCCGGACCTCGAACGGTTCGCCGTGCTCGTCGAACGCGCGGAGCAGTGCGCTGCCGGAGCGTCGGAGCGGGAAGCGCTCGCCCGGCACGGACAGGCAGCCCTCGGACTCGTCGTCCTCGTCGAGCTCGTCGACCGACTCCGGGACCGGCGGGCTGATCCAGAGGACGGGATTCACGGCGGCGGCCCGGTGGAGGACGTCGTCGTCGTCGGTGTACGAGTACACGAACAGGCGCTTGCCGACGCCGACCTGGGGTCCGGCCAGCCCGACGCCGGGGGCGAGGTCCATGGTCTCGAACATGTCGGCGACGAGGGAACGGAGGTCGTCATCGAACTCGGTGACCTCGGCTGCACGCTCGTGCAGGACGGGTTCGCCGGTGATGCGGATCGGGAGAACGGCCATTCACCCAGGTTATCCGGCGGTGGACGGTAGCCTCGACGCGTGACGACGGACCTCCAGCTGCCCGACGCAGTGAACCTGACGCCGTTCCAGGCGCTCATGATCCCCGTCGCGCTCATCGGTGCGGTGTTCCTGTCGCTGGGAGCGCAGTTCCAGAGCCGGGGCGTGCAGCGGGTCGAGGCGCGGCTGGGGCGGCAGTCGAAGGGACTGAGCGTCCGGCACGTCGTGGGCCTGGTCTCGAGCGGCTACTGGGTGCTCGGCACGCTGATGCTCGGCATCGCCGTCGTGCTGCAGCTCATCAGCATCACGTACGCGCCGCTCATCGTCGTGCAGCCGCTCGGGGCGGTCGCGCTCGTGATCACCACATGGTTCTCCTCCCGGTCGTCGGGCGTGCCGCTGGGCCGTCGGGCGAAGCGTGCGGTGTGGACCTGCATCATCGGTGTCGCGATCTTCGTCGGCATCGCGGCGTTCGTCGGGCACGAGAGCGCGATCACCCGGCAGCAGCTGGTGACCGTCCTGATCATCCTGGCCGTGGTGCTCGTGCTGGTGCTCGTGTCGTTCCGACTCGTGGCCAAGCACAAGAGCGCGCTCTACTACATCGTCGGCGCGGGCATCCTCTACGGGTTCGTCGCGACGCTCGCCAAGGTCGTGCTGAACCGGTTCGTGAACGGCACGTTCGATTGGTTGACGGTCCTGGCGATCATCGGGGTGGTCGTCGCGGCGTCGCTCGGCGGGTACTTCGTGCAGAACGCGTACTCGGCTGGTTCGGCGGACCTCGTCATCGCGGGGCTGACCGTGATCGACCCGATCGTCGCCGTCGGGATCGGCGTGGTCGTCCTCGACGAGGCGTCCGGGGCACCATGGGGTGCGGTCGCCGGGTTCGTGGTCGCGGCCGGCATCGCGATCACCGGGGTGTTCCTGCTCGCCAAGCACCACCCGCAGACCCGCGCCTGACCGCGGACGGGCGCGGCGCAGCGCCGTCGCCCCGTCACCCCGTCACCCCGCGGTAGCACGGGGTCCTCCGCGCGGCTGACGCGGCCGCCGAACCAGGTGCGGTACCGTCGGCAGTCCGACCAGCAATCGCCCACGAGAGGACGACGCCAGCCGTGTCAGGAGACGTCACCACCGCCACCGCCGAACCGACGGGTGCGACGGGCGGACACCGACCCTTGCGCATCCTGATCGCCGCGGACACCTTCCCGCCGGACGTCAACGGCGCCGCCACCTTCGCCGAGCAGCTCGCCGTCGGCCTGGCCGAGCGCGGGCACGAGGTCCACGTCGTCGCCCCGGCCTCGAGCCGCAACTACGGCACCTTCGACGAGGAACACCAGGGCGTGACCCTCGTCGTGCACCGCCTGAAGTCGTACAAGTGGCCGCTGCACGCCTGGCTCCGCTTCGTGTGGCCGTGGAGCGTCAAGAAGTGGACCGGGCCGATCCTCGACGCCGTCAAGCCCGACGTCCTGCACATCCAGTCGCACGTCGTCATCGGTCGCGGGATCGTCCCCGAGGCGAACGCGCGCGGCATCCGGGTCATCGCGACGAACCACTTCATGCCCGAGAACCTGCTCGAGTACACGCCGTTCGGCAAGTGGACGCTGCCCATCGCGCTGAAGATCGCGTGGAGCGACGCCGCGAAGACCTACCGGCTCGCCGACACCATCACGACGCCGACGAACCTGGCCGCCGACTACCTGCGGAAGGCCATCGCCGGACAGCGGGTGCTCGCGATCTCGTGCGGGATCGACGCGTCGCGGTACGTCGCGCGCGACGGGCGTCCGGTCAACAACGACATCGTGTTCGTCGGCCGCGTGGCACCGGAGAAGAACCTCGACGTGCTCGTGCGCGCCGTGGCGCTGCTGCCCGGTTCGCTCGCGGCGACCCTGACGATCGTCGGCGACGGCGAGATGATCCCGAAGCTGACCGCCCTGGCGAAGGAGCTCGGGCTCGAGGACCGCGTCCGGTTCCTCGGGTTCGTCTCGGACGAGGCCAAGCGCACCGCCCTGACGAACGGCACGGTGTTCGCGATGCCCTCCACCGCCGAGCTGCAGAGCATCTCGTCGCTCGAGGCCATGGCGTCCGGGCTGCCGGTCGTCGCCGCGGACTCGATGGCGCTGCCCCACCTGATCGACGGCAACGGGTACCTGTTCACCCCCGGCGACGAACACGACCTCGCCGCCAAGCTCGAGGCGGTGCTCACGGCATCGGAAGCGGAGTACACGGCCATGCGGGAGCGCAGTTCGGCCATGATCGAGGCACACGACATCAACCGCACGCTCACGACGTTCGAGGCGCTGTATCGTGGGGAACCGGTGGCCTGAGGGTCGTCGAGGGGCGGTAGCCAAGCTGGTCAAGGCAGTCGGCTCATAACCGAACGATTCGCGGGTTCAAGTCCCGCCCGCCCTACGTGCACCTGCCGAGAAAGCGCGACACACCGCAGCAAGAGGACCACAGCCCGACGCCGAACGTGACGTTCGAGGTGACCCGGGGTGGCACCGGCGTGCGCGTCAACGCCTTCCGCATCGGGTTCATGGGTGCCATCGGTGTGCTCGTCGCGCTGCTCGCCGGCACCATCATCGGCGAACTCAGCACCGTCTTGGTCTACATCGGGGTCGCGCTGTTCCTGGCGCTCGGCATCGACCCGCTCGTGTCGTTCCTCGAGCGACTCATCCCGCGGTGGGCGGCGATCACCGTCGTCGTCGTGGGGGTCCTGGCAGTGTTCGCCGGCGTCGTCTTCGCGGTCGTCCCGATCCTGGTCGAGCAGGCGACGAACCTCATCCAGAACTTCCCCGAGGTCGTCGACGACATCTCGAAGCAGCAGTGGGTGCAGGACCTGTCGAAGCAGTTCGCCGGGTCGTTCGACATCGACCACGCGCTCGAGTCGGTGCAGTCCTTCGTCGAGAACCCGGGCAACCTGCTCAGCGTCGGCGGCGGCATCCTGGCGGTCGGCAGCGGCATCCTGTCGGGGCTCACCGGCGTGCTCATCGTCCTCATCCTGATGCTCTACTTCCTCGCGTCGATGCGGGGCATGAAGCGCGCGGCGTCCCGGTTCGTGCCGGCGTCCCGCCGCGAGAACTTCATCGACGTCAGTGAGCAGATCATCCAGGCGGTCGGTCGGTACGTCGTCGGCCAGGTGTCGCAGGCGCTCATCAACGGCATCCTGAGCCTGGTGTTCCTGCTCATCATCGGTGCGCCGCTGCCGGTGCTGCTGGCGTCGTTCGCGTTCCTCGGCTCGCTCATCCCGCTCGTCGGCACCCTCGGCGCCGCGGTCGTCATCTCGCTGCTCTGCCTGTTCGCGTCGCCCGCGACCGCCCTCGCCGCGGCGATCTACTACCTCGTCTACATGCAGGTCGAGGCGTACCTCATCTCGCCGCGCATCATGTCGCGTGCCGTGCAGGTGCCCGGAGCCCTCGTGGTCATCGCCGCGGTGGCCGGTGGCACGATCGGCGGCGTGCTCGGTGCCCTGGTCGCCCTGCCCGTCGCCGCGTCGATCATCATCATCGTGCAGAAGGTCATCTACCCGCGGCAGGAGCAGGCGTGACGGACGGCTTCGCCGACCACGTCGCGGAACGTGATCGCTGGGCACGCGGTCCCCGTGGCCCGCTGGCCCTCGTGAACGCCCAGCACGTCGACCACCCGCAGTCGGTGTGGCCGGTCCCCGGCACCTGGGCACCGACGGTCGGAGGCCTCGCGGTGACGGCCGCCGCCACTGACGGTGTCGTCGTGGACGGCGTCCCGGTCGACGGCACGGTGCTGGTCGCCGGTGACACCGCCGTGGTGCCGTCCGCCGTCGCGTTCCCCGACGGCTTCGCGGGTACGGTGTCCGGCTCGACGTTGCGCGTCTGGGATCCAGCGGCGGAGCCGATCCACCGCTTCGCGCGCATCGCCCGGTTCGACCGGTCCGACGACTGGGTGGCTTCCGGCACGTACGTCCCGCTGGACGCCGGTGCGGGCGACGACCAGGAGGCCCGTGGCAGCGTCCTCGACGCCGCCGGCGACGCCCTGCCGGTCGCCGGGCACATCGAGACGGCCGTCGGCAGCACGACCATGCGGTTCGTCGCGGTCCGGTCTGCGGCGTTCCGGGGTGCTCCGCGACTGCAGCTCATCGTGCAGGACGCCACGAGCGCCCTCGCCGAGGACGACGCCGGCAGCACGTACTCGATGGGCCGCTTCCTGTACCTCGACGACCCTGGCACCGCGGGCACGGTCGAGCTCGACTGGAACCTGCTCGTGCTGCCGCCCTGCGCGTTCTCGTACCAGTTCGCCTGCCCGATCCCGCCGGCCGAGAACCGCGTGCCCGTGCCGATCACGGCGGGGGAGCGGCACCCCGTCGACGCTGCGGGCACCGTCCTGCACTGAACCGGACCGCGCTCGGCGGGGTCCTTGCCGTTCCCAGCCGGAACGCTGCATAATGGGCGTGTCCTGTCCGGACATCACAATCGCATACCGAATGGTTCCGCGGCTCACCGCCGCTCGGATCCTCCGCACCAGGTCGATGGGGAAGTCGCACCTGACGTATCGGAGGAACCGTGAACGGAACGACGACAGGAGTGCTCTACGTGCACTCCTCACCCCGCGCGCTCTGCCCGCACGTCGAATGGGCAGCAGGTCGCGCGATGAACCGTGCCGTGAACTTCTCGTGGCTCGACCAGCCGGCACAGGACGGTGCCCGGCGGACCGAGTTCACCTGGACCGGCGCTGTCGGTGCCGGTGCCGCGATCGCCTCCGCGCTGCGTGGCTGGGAGCACCTGCGCTACGAGGTGACCGAGGAACCGACGACCGAGTCCGACGGTGGCCGCTGGATGCACACGCCTGACCTCGGCGTCTTCTACGCGCAGACCGACGTGACCGGGAACATGGTCATCCCCGAGGACCGCGTCCGCTACGCCATGGAGGTCGCGGGCAGCAACGCGCTCGAACTCCACCGTGAGCTCCGGCTCGCGCTCGGACAGGCCTGGGACGACGAGCTCGAGCCCTTCCGCCACGCGGCCGAGGGCAACCCCGTCGTCTGGTTGCACCGCGTCGGCTGAGACTCGGGCCGCGCTGGCCGAGACTCGGCCTGTGCGACAGTCCTCGCGGCCCGTCGCGCGGGAGGTGTCGCTCACCGCGAGACTCGTGCCGGGCACTCCGACCGGCACTGGAACGACGGAAGCCCGCCCCGACGACGCGGGACGGGCCTCCTGGCAGGGTGCGACGGATCAGACGCTGCGGAACGCGACCACGGCGTTGTGGCCGCCGAAGCCGAACGAGTTGCTCACCGCGAGCAGGCCACCGTCGGGCAGTGCGCGCGGCTCGCGCGCGACGTCCATGACGATCTCCGGGTCCTGGTCGTTGAGGTTGATCGTCGGCGGCGCGACACGGTTGTGCAGCGCGAGGACCGTGAACGCGGCCTCGATCGCACCGGCGCCACCGAGCAGGTGACCCGTCGACGCCTTGGTCGCCGACACGACGATGTCGTCGAGGTGGTCGCCGAAGACGCGGCGCATGGCGTGGTACTCGGCGACGTCGCCGACCGGGGTCGAGGTGGCGTGCGCGTTGACGTGCACCACGTCCTCGCGGCTGGCACCGGCGTGGTCGAGGGCCTGCAGGACCGCACGGGCGGCCGCGCTGCCCTCGGGGTCCGGTGCCGTGATGTGGAACGCGTCCGAGGTGATGCCGGCGCCGGCGACCTCGGCGTAGATGTTCGCACCGCGGGCCTCGGCGTGCTCCTTCGACTCGAGGATGAGCGCCGCGGCGCCGTCACCGAGGACGAAGCCGTCACGGGTGACGTCGTACGGGCGCGACGCGGTCTCGGGGGAGTCGTTGCGGCGCGACAGGGCCTGCATCGCCGCGAACGCCGCCAGGGGCAGCGGGTGCAGTGCGGCCTCGGCGCCACCGGTGATGACGATGTCGGCGTCCCCGTCAGCGACGTGGCGGTACGCCTCGGCCAGGGACTCGGTCGACGAGGCGCAGGCCGACAGGTAGGTGCGGGCGCCGCCGCGGGCGCCGAACTCCATCTCGATGGCAGCGGCCGGACCGTTCGCCATGAGCATGGGGACCGTCATCGGCAGGACCCGACGCGGGCCCTTCTCGCGCAGGGTGTCCCAGGCGTCGAGCAGGGTGTTCACGCCACCGATGCCGGTCGCCCAGTCGACGATGAGGCGCTCGGGGACGACGGACTCGGCGTCGATGCCGGCGTCGGCCCACGCCTCACGCGCCGCGACGAGCGACAGCTGCGACGAGGGGTCCAGGCGCTTCGACTCGGGGCGGGTGAGCTGGTCGGTGAGGAACCGACGTGCCTGGCCGGCGAACTCCACGGGGAGCTCGAGTTCGGCGTAGCGCGGGTCCTCGATGCGGGTGATGCCGGACTTGCCGGCGAGCAGCGCGTCCCACGTTTCCGGGGCAGTCGCGGCGAGGGGTGAGATCGCACCGATCCCGGTGACGACGACGGTCTTCTTGGTCATGGAACGACGGTTCTTTCGTTGGGGAACAAGATGAGCGCCGCGGCCGACGGTGACCGCTGGCCGCGGCGCTCAGGAAGCTCGTGTCAGGCCTGGGCCTTGACGATGTAGTCGACCGCGTTGCCCACGGTCTTGAGGTTCTTGACCTCTTCGTCCGGGATCTTCACGTCGAACTTCTCCTCGGCGTTGACCACGATGGTCATCATCGAGATGGAGTCGATGTCGAGGTCGTCCGTGAAGGACTTGTCGGCGGCGACGGTGTCGGTGGCGATACCGGTCTCGTCGTTGATCAGCTCGGCCAGGCCGGCGAGGACTTCTTCGTTGGACAGGGCCATGAGTTTCTCCTTGAGGGGGGTGTCGTTTGACCGTGGACCAGCCTAGGGCACGCAGCGTGCTCGCGCCCGGAGACTCGTCGGGGTGGTCGCTGGTCGCGCGGGATGCGCGGCCGGGTGGGTTCGGGTTCGCCGGTCGGGCGAGTCAGGGGAGCACGACGACCTGGGCGCCGAACACGAGCCCGGCACCGAAGCCGATCTGCAGGGCGAGCCCGCCGGACAGCTCAGGGTGTTCCTCGAGCAGGCGGTGGGTGGCGAGCGGGATGCTCGCGGCGGAGGTGTTGCCGGTGGTGGTGATGTCACGGGCGATCGTGACCGACTCGGGCAGGCCGAGCTGCTTCGCGAACTCGTCGATGATGCGGATGTTCGCCTGGTGCGGCACGAACGCCGCGAGGTCCTCCGGTCGGACACCGGCGGTCTCGAGCGCTTCGCGGGCGACCTTCACCATCTCCCACACGGCCCAGCGGAAGACCGTCTGGCCCGCCTGGCGCATGGTCGGGCGGGGCGCACCGGCTTCCCACTCGTTGTAGGTCGCCGTCATGCCGATAGCGTCCCACTTCGAGCCGTCCGAGCCCCAGATGGTCGGGGCGATGCCGGGGAAGTCGCTCGGGCCGACGACGGCCGCGCCGGCACCGTCGCCGAGCAGGAACGAGATCGAACGGTCGGTCGGGTCGACCACGTCGCTGAGCTTCTCGGCCCCGACGACCAGGACGTGGTCGGCGAGTCCGGACTTGATGAACGAGTCGGCCTGGGCGATGCCGTAGGCGTACCCGGCGCAGGCGGCGCTGATGTCGTACGCGGCGGCGGGCGTCGCGCCGATCCGCTCGGCGAGCAGCGACGCCATCGACGGCGTCGCGACGGTGTGCGTCACGGTGCTGACCAGCACGACACCGATCTGGTCGGGGGACAGGCCGGCCTTCTCGATCGCCTCGCGCGCGGCGGTCTCGGCGAGGTCGACGGCCTCGACGTCCTTGCCGGCGCGCTTGCGGGTGATGATCCCGGTGCGCTGGCGGATCCACTCGTCGGACGAGTCGATCGGGCCGACGAGGTCGTCGTTCGGCACCACGTTCTCGCCGCGGGCGGCGCCGAACGCCAGGATGCGGGTGAACTCGTGGCCGCGGCGCTGGGAGAGTGCGGGGCGTTCGGTCATGCGGATGCGTCTGCTTCCTGGCCCGCGCGCTGCAGCAGGTCGATCGCTGCGGGCAGGTCCTCGGGGGTCTTGATGGCGACGGACGGCGTGCCGCGCAGGCCGCGCTTCGCCAGGCCGACGAGGGCACCGGCCGGCGCGAGCTCGATGATGCCGGTGACCCCGGCGGCCGCGAACGACTCCATCACGGCGTCCCAGTGCACGGGGCTCGCGATCTGCTGGACCATCAGGTCGACGAAGCGGCGACCGTCGTCGAGCCGTGAACCGTCCGCGTTGGTCCAGATCGGCAGGGTCGGGTCCTGCACCGTGGCGGCCGCGGCGACCGGGGCCACGCGCTCGACCGCGGGCGCCATGAAGTGGGTGTGGAACGCACCGGCGACCGCGAGCGGGATCACGCGCGCCTTGGCGGGCGGGTCGGCGACGAGCGCGGCGATGCCGGCGGCCGTGCCGGCGACCACGGTCTGGCCGCCACCGTTGTGGTTCGCGGGGACGAGCCCGTGCGACTGCAGTGCTGCGGCGACCGCGTCGGCGTCGCCACCGAGCACGGCGGCCATCGAGGTCGCTTCGAGGGCAGCGGCGTCCGCCATGGCCCGGCCGCGCTCGGCGACGAGCGACACGGCGTCGGTGGGCTCGAGGACCCCGGCGACCGCGGCGGCGGTGAACTCGCCGACCGAGTGCCCGGCGACCCCGCCGACCAGCGCACGGCGGCCGTCGGCCAGCAGGGCGTCGGCGGTCACGAGACCGGCGGCGACGATGAGGGGCTGCGCGAGCGCCGTGTCCTTGATGGTGTCGGCGTCCGACGTGGTGCCGTGTGCGGCGAGGTCCACCCCGATCGACTCGGACCACTGCCCGACACGTTCACGAACGGCGGCGTCCTCGAGCCAGGGGGCGAGGAAGCCGGGGGTCTGGGAGCCCTGTCCGGGCGCGACGACGACGATCACCGGACAATCCTGTCGCTCATGCACCGCGGGGCCCGTGTGGGCTTCCCACACGAAACCCCGCGTGACATTGTCGGTTCCCTACCGGCGTGGGGTGATCCGGCGACGACCCGTGGCCGATTCGGACATCGCGCCGAGGATCAGGGCCGACTGCACGATCAGGGCGTCCCGAGCGTGCGTGGCGTCCCACCCGATGATGTCCGCGACGCGGCGTAGGCGGTAGCGGACGGTGTTCGGGTGCACGAAGAGCTCCCGCGCCGTCGCCTCGAGCGACCGACCGGTGTCCAGGTAGCACCACAGGGTCTGCAGGAGCTCGGTGGACTGGTCCTTGAGCGGCACGTAGATGCGCTGCACCAGGGCGGACCGGGCGAGCGGGTCGCCGGCCAGGGCGCGTTCGGGCAGCAGGTCGTCGGCCAGCGCCGGACGGGGGACCCCGCGCCATGCCCGCGCGACGGCGAACCCGGCGAGGGCTGCCTTCGCGCTGGTCGACGCGTCGACGACCCCGGGGACCTCGTTGCCGAGCACCAGGTGGCCCTCGCCGAACAGCGGCTCGAGCGCCTGCGCGATGGCCGTGAACGAGACCGGGTCCTCGCCCTCGGGCACGTCGTCCCGCGGGGTCGAGCGCCCGATCACCACGACGAGCCGCGAGCCCTGCACGCCGACGAGCACGTCGGCGTCCATGTGGCGGGCGGTGCGGCGGACCTGGTCGACCTCGAGCTGCTTCGGCGCCGTGCCGACGAGCACCGCGACCTCGCCGTGCCCGTGCCACCCGAGGGCCGCGATGCGGGACGGCAGCTCGTCGTCGTACTCGCCCGACAGGATCGAGTCGACCACGAGCGCTTCGAGTCGGGCGTCCCACAGCCCGCGGGCCTCGGCCGCCCGGGCGTAGACGTCCGCCGCCGCGAAGGCGATGTCCCGCGAGTACTTCAGGATCGCTTCCTGCAGCATCTCGTCGTCGGCGGCGCGTTCCTCGACCACCGTGACGACCACCCGGATGAGCTGCAGGGTCTGCTGCAGGCTCACCGAGCGCAGCAGCTCACGCGGGGCTGAACCGAAGACGTCGGCCGCGGCGATCCACGGCGTCGACGCGGTGCCCTCGAGCCAGCTGATGAACGAGGTGATGCCCGCCTGGGCGACGAGGCCCACGGCGGAGCGGCGCCCCGGCGGCATCTCGCTGTACCAGGGGAGGGTGTCCTCGAGCCGCTTGATCGTGGCGGTGGAGAGTTCTCCGGACACCTGACGGAGCCAGGAGAGCGCCCGCTCGCGCGCGCTCTCCTGGCTCTGGGCCTTCGACAGGCCCTCGGTGTCCGGCTGGACTGGCGTCACCTGCTGATCAGCTCTCGCCGCCCGCGCTGCCCGTGGTGCCGGCGGTCACGTCGTGCAGGCGGTACTTGTCGATCGCCTGCTGGACGAGTGCGCCGTCGACCTTGCCCTGGCGGGCGAGCTGCTGCAGCGTCCGCACGACGACCGAGGGGCCGTCGATGTGGAAGAAGCGGCGAGCGGCCGGACGGGTGTCCGAGAAGCCGAAGCCGTCGGCGCCGAGCGTGGCGTAGTCGGTCGGCACGAACGGGCGGATCTGCTCCTGCACCTGGTGCATGAAGTCGCTGACGGCGACGACCGGCCCCTCGGTGGCGAGCAGGCGCTCGGTGACGTACGGCGTGCGCGGCGACTCGTTCGGGTTGAGGAACGCGTGCTGCTCCGCGTCGAGACCGTCGCGGTACAGCTCACCCCAGCTCGTGACGCTCCAGACGTCGGCGGAGACGCCCCAGTCCTCGGCGAGGAGCTGCTGCGCCTCGAGGATCCACGGCACGGCCACACCGGACGCGAGCAGCTGGGCCTTCGGGCCGTCGTGCTCGCTCGGCTTGAGCAGGTACATGCCCTTGACGATCCCGTCGACGTCGATGCCCTCGGGCTCGGCCGGCTGGACGATCGGCTCGTTGTAGACCGTCAGGTAGTACATGACGTTCGGGTCGCTGTGCTTCGGCGAGCCGTCCTCGTTCGTGCCGTACATCCGGTCGAGGCCGGCCTGCACGATGTGCCCGATCTCGTACCCGTACGCGGGGTCGTACGCCACCACGGCCGGGTTCGTCGTCGCGAGGAGCAGCGAGTGGCCGTCGGCGTGCTGCAGGCCCTCACCCGTCAGGGTGGTGCGACCGGCGGTGGCGCCGATCATGAAGCCACGAGCCATCTGGTCGCCCGCCGCCCAGATCGCGTCACCCGTGCGCTGGAACCCGAACATCGAGTAGAAGACGTAGACCGGGATGAGCGGTTCGCCCTGCGTCGAGTACGAGGTACCGACCGCGGTGAACGCCGCCAGGGCGCCCGCCTCGTTGATGCCGACGTGGATGATCTGGCCCTGCGGGCTCTCCTTGTAGGCCAGCAGGAGCTCGCGGTCGACCGACGTGTAGTGCTGGCCGTTCGGGTTGTAGATCTTCGCCGACGGGAAGTAGGCGTCCATGCCGAACGTGCGTGCCTCGTCCGGGATGATCGGGACGACGCGGTCGCCGAAGTCCGGGGAGCGGAGCAGGTCCTTCAGCAGTCGGGCGAACGCCATGGTGGTGGCGATCTCCTGCTTGCCGGAGCCCTTCTTCACGACCTGGTACTTCGAGTCCTCGGGCAGGGTGATCGAGGTGTACTTCGTGCGACGCTCCGGCACGTAGCCGCCGAGCGCCTGACGACGCTCGTGCATGTACTGGATCGCCTCGTCGTCGTTGCCCGGGTGGTAGTACGGCGGCGTGTAGGGGTTCTCCTCCAGCTGCGCGTCGGTGACCGGGATGCGCATCTCGTCACGGAACTGCTTGAGGTTGTCGAGCGTGAGCTTCTTCATCTGGTGGGTCGCGTTGCGGCCCTCGAAGCTCGGGCCGAGGCCGTAGCCCTTGACCGTCTTCGCCAGGATGACCGTCGGCTGGCCCTTGTGCTCGGTCGCGGCCTTGAACGCGGCGTAGACCTTGCGGTAGTCGTGGCCACCGCGCTTGAGGTTCCAGACCTGGTCGTCGCTGTAGCCCTCGATGAGCTCGAGCGCCTTCGGGTCGCGCCCGAAGAAGTTCTCGCGGACGTACGCGCCGTTCTCGGCCTTGTACGTCTGGTAGTCGCCGTCCGGCGTCTGGTTCATCAGGTTGAGCAGCGCGCCCTCGGTGTCGCGGGCGAGCAGGTCGTCCCACTCACGCCCCCAGACGACCTTGATGACGTTCCAGCCCGCACCGCGGAAGAACGCCTCGAGCTCCTGGATGATCTTGCCGTTGCCGCGCACCGGACCGTCGAGCCGCTGCAGGTTGCAGTTGATCACGAAGTTCAGGTTGTCGAGGCCGTCGTTCGCGGCGACCTGGAGCTGTCCGCGCGACTCGACCTCGTCCATCTCGCCGTCGCCGAGGAACGCCCAGACCTGCTGGTCAGAGGCGTCCTTGATGCCGCGGTTGGTCAGGTACTTGGCCTGCTGCGCCTGGTAGATCGCGTTGATCGGGCCGATGCCCATCGACACGGTCGGGAACTGCCAGAAGTGCGGCATGAGGCGCGGGTGCGGGTACGACGACAGGCCGCCGCCGGCGTGGGACTTCTCCTGACGGAACCCGTCGAGCTGGTCCTCGCCGAGACGCCCTTCCATGTAGGCGCGGGCGTACATGCCGGGGGAGGCGTGGCCCTGGAAGAACACCTGGTCGCCGCCGGACGCGTGGTCCTGCGCGCGGAAGAAGTGGTTGTAGCCGACCTCGTACAGCGCGGCGCTCGACGCGTACGTCGAGATGTGGCCGCCGACGCTGATGCCCGGACGCTGCGCGCGGTGCACCGTGATGGCCGCGTTCCAGCGGATCCACCGGCGGTACCGGCGCTCCAGTTCCTCGTCGCCGGGGAACTCGGGTTCGTTCTCCGGCGCGATGGTGTTCACGTAGTCCGTCGTCGGGACCATCGGCACACCGAGGTGCAGTTCCTTGGACCGCTTGAGCAGGCTCAGCATGATCTCGCGACCGCGCTGGTGTCCGTGGGTCTGGACCAATCCGTCGAGGGACTCACGCCATTCGGCGGTCTCCTGCGGGTCCTGGTCGTTCGCCCCGGTGCTGTACGGGTCCTGGTCGTTCACCGTCACCCTTGACCTCGTTCGTTCTCGTGGTGGTGGACATGGTGGCTCCGGTGGTCGGGTCACGACCGGATGGGGCCCCGTCCACTCTAGGCCCCAGCACCGACGGTGATGCTGATGGTGCGGTGCACGTGGCGGGTGCTTGCATTCGGGTGCGGTCGGCGTAGCATGGCCGATCGTGCACACGCGACCCGCGTGCGCACGGACCCGACGGGTACACCCCACACCCGAGGAAGAAGCACACGTCCCGATGGCTCTCGAGATCGGCTCTCTCGCGCCGGACTTCGAGCTCCCGAACCAGTTCGGTGAGCACGTCCGACTCAGCGACTTCCGCGGCAACCGCCCGGTCGCACTCGTCTTCTTCCCGCTCGCGTTCTCGTCGAACTGCACGAACGAGCTCTGCGCCCTGCAGGACAACGTCGCGATGTTCCAGGACCAGCGCGTCGAGCTGATCGGCATCTCGGTCGACTCCAAGGCGACGCTCCGCTCCTTCGCCGAGCTCAACGGCTACGACTTCGAGCTCCTCGCCGACTTCTGGCCGCACGGCGCGGTCTCGAAGGAGTACGGCGTCTTCCTCGAGCACAAGGGCTTCGCCACCCGCGCGACCTTCGTCATCGACGTGCAGGGGCGCATCAAGGCCTCGATCATCACCGAGCCCGGCCTGCAGCGCGACGTCGCCGAGTACAAGGCCGCGCTCGACCGCCTCGCCGCCTGCACCGCACCCGTCCCGGTCGGCTAGCGTTCCGAATCCCTCCTGCGACGCTTCCGCGTCGACAGCGGACAGGAGGCCCGGTGCACGCCATCGACACGGACGCACGTGACCGTGTGGTCACCACCGAGGCCTACGCCCCCCAGCCGGTGTCGCCCACGCCCGCCGCGTGGCACCTCCGGCGCACCGAGGTCCTGACGCCCGCCGGGCCCGTCGTGGTGCACCACCGGCCGGGTCCGGACCCGCTCCTGCTGCTGCACGGCGTCGCGGGCTCGTGGTCGACCTGGACCCCGCTGCTGACCGCGGCGCACGGCGTCGGTGACCGTGGCCTGGTGCTCGTCGACCTGCCGGGCTGGGGTTCGTCCCCGGCTCCGGAGCACCCGTTCGACCTCGACGACGTCGCGGTGGCGCTGACCGCGGTGCTCGACGGGCTCGACATCACCGCGGTGGACGTCCTCGGGCACTCGATGGGTGCCTTCGTCGGGATGCACCTGGCGGTCGTCGCGCCCCGGCTCGTGCGGTCGGTGGCCCTGGTGTCCGGAACGACCGTCGCGACCGCGGACGCCGCACGGCACCCCTTCCGAGGGCTCCGGACGCTGCCGGCGTTCACCCTGCTGCGGGCTGGCCTGTCGATCACCGGCGAGGCCGCCCGGCCGATGCTCCGGGCGCTGTCCCGCGTCGGGCTGCTGCCGCTGCTCGCCGCGCCGGTGTTCACGCACGTCCGGCAGCTCGACCGCAGCGTGCTCGACGCCTTCGTCCAGGAACTCCGGCCGACCCGGTTCACCGACGCGGCGCGGACCGCTGCGGGCTACGACCTCGACCGTTGGCGGGGGATCACCTGCCCGGTGACCGCGATCGCCGGGCGCGACGACGTGTTCGCGCGCGTCTCGGACCTCGAGGCCCTGCGGGAGCTCGTGCCGCAGGTCCGCACGCTGCTGCTCGACGACTGCGGGCACTTCGCGCACGTCGAGCACCCGGACGCCGTGGCGCGCGAGCTCGGACTCGCCTGATCCTCGCGCGGGCTGTCGTTGCGCGCGCATCTTCCGACGAAGCACGCGTCGATCGACCGGTGGACCGTCGCAACATGCACACGCACGTGATGCGTGCGCATACTGCGACAGACCACGAGTCGGTCCGCTCGTGGAACGTCGCTCGATGCACACGCACCGACACGGTCGACGGGTCAGGCGGGGACGGGGAACGTCGCCGCGACGCGGGAACGCACCTCGGCTCGCACGGCGCGACGCATCACGGGGGAGAACAGCGAGTGGTCGCCGTCCTCGACCCGCACGATCGACACCGAACCGCGCCGACCGACACCGCCGTAGCGGCGCAGGGCCTTCTGCCCGCCGAGCCGGTCGAACAGCGCGGCGTCCTCCGGGGCGGCGATCACGACGACGTCGGTGCCGTGCTCCACGAGCGGTCGGACGTGTTCGACGACGCCGCCGACGCGGTCCCGCCGGGCGATCCACTCGCGCAGGGCCTTCGGCACGACGGCGTTGTACCGCTGGCGGACCCACAGCCGACCGGCCGAGGGAGCATCGACAGCGCGGACGGCGTCCTCGTAGCTGCCCGGTGCCGCCGGCTGCCGGCGGTAGTCGTTCGGGCTGATCTCGACGACCAGGCGCGGAGCCTCGTCCGCCGACCGACCGGCGAGCCACGCACCGGCGCACATGCCGACGAGCACCAGGCGGTCCGAGGGGGTGCCGAGGTCGGCGACGACGGCGGACTGGTCCTCCACCCACTCCTGGGCGAACAGGAAGCTGCGTTCGTCCTCGCGCACGCTGGTGCTCTCGCCGGTGGCACGGCGGTCGACCCGGACGACGCGGGCGCCGTCCCGCGCGAGCGCACGGGCGAGGTCGACCTGGTAGTCGGTGGCACCGACCCGGTGTTCGGCGGCGCCGTTGTGCAGGACGACGAGCGGGGCGTCGTGGTGCTGGGCGGACGACACGGTCTCGACGGCGAACAACGCGTCGGGGCCGAGGTGGACGATGCGCTCCGACACGCGGCCGTCGACGTCCAGGACCTCGTCGAGCACGGGCGGCACCACCTGCGCCGCAGCGGTCGGCGCCCAGGCATCGAGCCAGGCGACGGCTCGGTCGACCGCGGCTCCGGGGATCCGGGCGTGGATGCTGGTGCCGTCGAGCAACTCGGCGCTGCCGGGCACTTCGACGGTCTCGACGGGTCCGAGGGACTTCGGCGCACGGGTCTCGGGCCGCACCAGCGCCACGGTCGGACCGGTGCGCGGCGCGAAGGCGAGCGCGGAGAGCGCCGTCGCCTCGTCGGGTTCGACCTCGATGCCGATCAAGCTCTCGACGCCGTCGACGACCCGCTCGCTGCCGATGGTGATCGTCGCGAGGGCACGTTGCCGACGGAGCCAGCCCCGACCGGACGCCGGGGCGTCCCAGACGAGCAGGGCGTCGGTGTCCTCCGCGGCGGCTGCGGCGACGAGGGCTGCGGAGGCGAGCCCGACGAACGCCACGTGCTGCACTCCCGACGTGCGGAGCACGGCGGCCGCGTGGCGTGCGGACCGGACCTGCGCGTCGGGGTCGGTGTCGGGTGCGCCGTCACCACGTCCGGACGGGTCGTAGCGCATCGAGGCGATGCCACGGGCCTCCAGGCGGTCTGCGAGCAGGCGGAGCGTGCGGTACGCGATCACGCCTTCCTGTCCCAGTGGCGGGCAGATGACGACGCCGGCCCGCGCCGCGGGCGGCAGCTGCACGGCGGCGCGGACGGCCGGTGAACCGGACCATCCGTGCAGCGTCGTCACAGCTCGAGTGCCGCGCGGACCGACGCCGGCCAGGCGTCGACGTCCGTGCCGTGTGCGGCGAACAGGGCGATGGTGATGCGCTCCAGGCCGAAGGCGATGCAGGCGCTGTGGGCGACCTCGCCGTCGGCGGTGCGGAGGGCGAACGAGGTGCCGAAGTGGTCCTCGTGCAGGTTCGCCGAGCTGATCGCCGTGGTCGGGTGGTCGTCGCCGTAGACCGGCGTGACGAACTCGAACTTGAGCGCCTGCTCGACCTGGTTGCGGGCGAGCATCTGCCCGACGCGGCCGAAGAACGGGTCGTTGGCGGGGACGACGTCGATCTCGAGCCCGAACGACTCGAGCAGCTCGCGCATCACCGGGATCCGGCCGTCGCGGTGCTGCTGGGCCGACGCCGGCGTGCCGATGTGCACGAACTCGTGCATGTGGAAGGCCTGCAGGCGCATCGGGTCGAGCGACGGTTCGCGGCGGAAGGAGTCGCCGACGATGTCGAAGAAACGGCCCTCCTGCGGGATCGTGTCGCCGACCAGGCCGTACACCGGGTGGCAGACCGCGGGGGTGAGCATGAGGTCGGCGGGCTCGAGGAAGCCCTCCCAGCGCTCACCCCGCTCGCGGGCGGCGAGCAGTGCCCGGTGCGTGCGGTCGTCGCCGGTGAACCCGGAGATCGACGCGGCGAGGTCCGGGAACGAGGCGATGTAGTCGGTGCGCTCGAACGCCGCGAGCGGCTCGACCGGCGGGAACCGCAGCACCTCGGCGTCGAGGTCCTGCTGGCTGCGGACGGCCGCGGCGTCGACGGCCGTGTACACGCGCTCGAACACGCCGGTGCGGCCGTACAGCCCGGGGGAGCCGAGGTCGATGAGCACGCGGTCGGCGAGCAAGCGGGTGCGGAGCGCGGCGCGCGCCGCGTCGAGGTCCGGCGCGGCGGTGGTGCTGGTGGTGGTGGGGTCCGTGATGGTCACAGGATCACTCCCGTCATGAGGGCCAGGTCGGCGTCGTTCTTGAGGAGACGGTCGTTGCTCACCATGACGGCGGCACCGTGGGCGTCTCGGAGGTGTCGGGCGATGCTCATCGGACCCGAGGCCGCGTAGCCCGCGATCCCGACGATCCGCATCGCCTTCGTGACGATGTCGGTGACGCGCTCGGACGCACCGATCTTCAGGGCGTTCGCGGCGAGGGCGTAGGCGCTCGAGGCGAGCACCTCGGGGTCGTCGGCGGCGTCGTCGAACCGCTCGGCGGCGTGCCGGACGGAGTCGGCGACGGCCTGCAGGTCGACCAGGAGCTCGGCGAGCCGGAGTGCTCCGGGCGGGGTCGTCCCGATCGCGGCGCGCGCCTGTTTGCGGACGGCGGTCCGGGCGCGCTCGCTCGCCGAGGCGGCGATGCCGAGCCACACCGAGGCCCAGAGCACGTGCGACACCGGCAGGACCGTCTGCGCCGAGATCGCGGCGTAGTCGTCGCGGAACACCCGGTCGACGGTGGTCTCGGTGTCGAGGATCCAGCCGTTGCTGCAGGTCCCGCGCAGCCCCATGGTGTCCCAGGTGGAGGTCTGCGACAGCACCATCGAGTCGGTCCGGCAGATGAGCAGCCGCTGGTCGGAGGCCGGGGCGTCCGGGTCGCGTCGGGCGGTGACGAACACCGCGTCGGCCTCGGTCGCGTACGAGATCACCGGCGCGTCCTTGCGCAGGCGGATCCGGCCGTCGTCGGTGGCCTCGATGGAGCAGGTGGAACGACGGGCGTCGCCGCCGACCCCGCGCTCCGTGGTCGCCGAGGCGACGAGCGCGCCGTCGCGGACCGCTGCGATGGTCTCGAGCACGCCGGCACCGTCGCCGCCGTGCCGCCAGAGCGCCATCACCTGGCCCTGGTGCATCGCGAAGACCATCCCGGTGGCGGCACAGGCACGCCCGAGCTCGGTGGCGATCGCGGAGAGCTCGGACACCGAGGCGCCCTCGCCACCGTGCTCGGCGGGGACGGCGGCGGCGAGCAGACCGTACTCGCGCATCGCCGCGATGGCCTCGCGCGGTGGACGGGCGTCGCGGTCGACCTCGTCCGCGAACTGCGCGGCGACCGCGGCGACGGCGGCAGCACGCTCGGCGAACCGGTCGACGACGGACGTCGCGGGGAGGGTCAGGGTCACGAGGCGAGCTCCGCAGCGGCCACGATCGACTCGACGGTGGCGAAGGTGGACCGGTTCAGGACCGAGTCGGGGAACTCGACGTCGAGCTCGGACTCGACGGCGAGCATGACGTTCACCGTGGCGTGCGACGACAGCCCGAGCGCGTACAGGTCGGCGATCGACGCGACGTCCTGCGCATCCACGGTCAGACGCCCGTGGTCGGCGAGGGCGCGGCGGACGGCCTGCTCGATCGCCGGGTCGGCGAGGGTCGCGGTGGTCGTCGACGTCGGCGCGGTCGCGCCGGAGTGCTTCGGTTCCTGGTCCATGACGGCAACGATAAGGAAGACCGGGCCTCGGGAAACCGCCGTGCGGGTGCGCGAAACCGCACGGCTGGTGCGGGGTGGGTCGACTCGGAACGACGAACTCGACGTCGTACGACATCGCGTTCGTCGTTCCGAGTCGGCAGTGCGGGCGGTGGTGCCGCCGGTGCGCCCCGTCAGCGGTCGGACAGCGCGACCGCCGTCGCGACCGCGAGCCCGCGCTCGTGCGCGAGCGACACCGCGATCGGGCCGCACCCGACCGACTCGGCCAGCGCGGCGGCGGCCCCGGTCAGCTCGACGGTCGGCGCCCCGTGCTCGTCGAGGACGATCCCCACGTCGCGCAGCGGGATCGCCTGGTCCGGCGCGGGGCGGAGGAGCTTGACCACCGCTTCCTTGCCCGCGAACCGTGCGGCCAGACGCTCCGGGTCGTCGCCCGCGTCGGTGCGCTCCCGCACGGTGAAGAGCCGGTCCAGGTACCGCTCACCGTGGGCGGAGATGCCCGCCACGACGTCCTCGACCGCAGCGAGGTCGGTGCCGGTCCGGATCGTGCCCATGGCAGCAGGCTACGCAGGTCGCGGCGGCCCCGCATGCCCGCAGCGGCATGGGCGTCGGCGGAGGTTCGTATGATCGGTGCCAGAGACCACCGAGGGGGAACCGATGGCATCACCGTGGACCGGCATCATCGAGGACGCGCGACACTACCCGTCGCCGCACAACTCGCAACCGATCGTCGTGCGCGTCGAGGACGACCGCACCGCGACCGTGTTCTACGACCTGCGACGGGGGTTGCCGGCAGAGTCCTTCGGCATCCCGTTCGGGCACGTCTGCGCGGGGGTGTTCCTGGCCGGGCTCGAGGTCGTCGCCCGGGCGCACGGCTTCACCGTGCAGGAACGGCTCGACCACGCCGAGATGGACTTCGGCCGGCTGGACGCCGGCTCGCCGCAGGGCGCGGACGACGACCACCTGCACCGCCTGGGCAGCGTGACCCTGCGTCCGCGGGCGGTCACGGCGGACGACCGGGAGGCCCTGGCCCGCTTCCTCGCGCGGCGCACCTCACGCAGGCCCTACGACGCCACCCTGGTGGACGACGCCGCGATCGAGGCCGCGTCCGCCATCGCGACGGCAGCCGGGCAGCGCTTCCGCACCACGTCCGACCGGGCGACCGTCGACGAGATCGTGCGGGTCAACCAGGAGACCCTGTTCGACGACCTGCGGCACGACGCCGTGCACGACGAGATCCTGCACTGGCTGCGGTTCTCGAAGCGGCAGGCGGCGACGACCGGCGACGGGCTGTCGGCCGAGACGATGCTCATGCCCGGACCGGTGCTCCGGTTCGCGATGGAGCACCGCGGGCTCTGGGAAGCACCCGGCGTCGGCGGGGTCTTCAAGCGCGTGTACCTGTCGACGATGCGCGGCGTGCGGCAGGTCGGTTGGCTCGAAGGGCCGTTCCGCACCCCGGCAGAGTACGTCGAGGCCGGCCGGGTGTTCATGCGGATCTGGCTCGAGTTCACCGCGCGGGGGATCGCCCTGCACCCGTTCGGCACCGTGATCACGAACCCGCGGTCGCACGCCGCCTTCGTCCAGCGGGCCGGCGTCGACGAGTCCGACGGCCGGATGGCGTGGATGCTCTTCCGCTTCGGGCACAGCGCGCCACCGCCGTTGGCACACCGCAGACCGGCGGCCGCGATGACGGTCGGGGGTGCACGGTGAAGCGCGCGGCGGTCTTCACGGTCGTGTGGGTCGTCGAGACCTTCGTGGCGCTGTTCATGCCGCGGGTCGGCACCCACAAGCTCCTGCTCACGCCGGGCATCGAGCCGCTCCGCTGGACCCTCGGACGCTGGCGTGCCTGGCGGACCGTGGAGCGGGCTGCGAAGCGGGTGCCCGCGTACGGGGCGTTCCTGGCGGAGGCGGGGCGGGCCTCCCGTCCGTTCCGTCTCGACACGCGTGGCGGGATCGCCGCGGCGATCTCGGGGCTGCCCGAGATGGACAAGGAGTCGTACGTCAAGCGGTGGAGCATCCCCGAGCGGTGCGTCGACGGGCGGCTGCCGCGGCGCGGGGTCGTCGTCGACGAGTCGAGCGGGTCGAGCGGCACGCCGACCAGCTGGGTGCGCGGGCCCGACGAACGGCAGGCCACACGGCAACTGCTGCAGCTCGGGTTCTCGCGCACCGCGAAGGACCTGCCGAAGCAGCCGTTCGTGCTCAACGCGTTCTCGCTCGGGGCGTGGGCCACGGGCATGAACGTGACGGCGTCGCTCACCGAGTCGTCGATGATCAAGTCGATCGGGCCGGACCGCGACAAGATCGTGCAGACGATGCGCGAGTTCGGCACCGACTTCACGTACATCATCTGCAGCTACCCGCCGTTCCTGAAGGCGCTGTTCGAGGACGACCGGCTCGACTGGAGCGAGTACACGATCGTCGCGGCGTTCGGTGGCGAGGGCATCAGCGAGAACATGCGCGCCCACATCGAGCAGTACGCGCAGGCCGTCCTCGGGTCGTACGGGGCGAGCGACCTGGAGATCAACCTCGGCATCGAGACGCCGTTCAGCGTGCAGCTGCGCCGGGCGATCGCGACGTCGCCCGAGCTGTCCGCCGCGCTGACGAAGCAGGCCGAGTACGGCGTGCTGCCGATGGTGTTCCAGTTCAACCCGTTCGGGTACCTGATCGAGACGAACGAACTCGGCGAACTCGTCGTGACCATCACCCGATCCGAGAACATCAGTCCGCGGATCCGGTACAACATCCACGACCGCGGGCACGTCGTGCGGATGCGTTCACTGCGGCAGACGCTCCGCGCACACGGCTTCGACGAGCTCGCCGACGCCGCCGAGCTCGACCTGCCGCTGCTGTTCCACTACGGCCGGTCCGACCTGTCCGTCGACTACAACGGCGCGGTCGTCGCACCCGACGTCGTGCGCGACGTGGTCTACGGCGACCCGGAGCTGCTCGAGGCCGTCGAGAACCACCGGCTCATCAGCTACGAGGACGACCGGGGCGACCGCCAGCTGCACATCGCGTTCCAGCTCGCTGCGGGCGCCGGGTCCTTCGACTCGGACGCGGCGCGCCCCGCGGTCATCGCCGAACTGCGGCGGCTGAACAAGGACTTCTCGAACGCGATCCGGACGGCGCCGCCCGGCACGCTGCCGACGGTGGCGTTCTACCCGTACCGGACTGGGCCGTTCCGCGAGGACGGCAAGAAGCTCAAGAACGAGTACGTGTGGCAGTTGCCGGCCGGCTCGGTGGAGCAGTGGGAGCTCGACCTGGCGTGGGTCGCGCCGAAGGAGGCGTGAGCGGGGGCGGTGCGGTGCGGTTCGGTGCGAGGTTCCGTCTTCGGTGCGACTCCCGGCGGGGCGCACCGGGTACGGAACCCCGCACCGTTCGCGCTAGCCGTACTGCGGCGGCCAGTCGAAGGGGGCCGGCAGGCGCGGGACCTCGCCGATCGTCGTGACGATCAGGACGACCTCGCGCCGGTTCGTCAGCTCGATGGACCGTGGGTTGCCGATCGTCCGGCGCCCGTCCACCCACACCGTGAGCTCGCCGCGCAGGCCGCCGACGTGTTCCGGACCGAGCGAGACGCCCCACTCGTCGAAGAACTGGCCGAGCGTGAACGTCTGCTCGGTGGGGGACTCGACGTGCACGATCCCCGAGGTGTCGTGCGTGTGGATCTCGGCGGCGAACTTCCCCCGGTCCGAGTGCCCGATGTTCGCCGGGACCGTCACCGGGGTGTCGCCGTCGAGGATCGTCAGGTGGGTGTGGACGTGCTCGGCGAGCCGCTCGCCCCACACGTTCCGCAGCCCCGCCGCGTCGGCACGGGCGGACAGGTCGGTCGGGCGTGGCCAGGGCGGAGCGTCGCGCGACGTCCCCGCCCCCGGCGTGGCACAGCCCGACAGCAGGAGGAGTGCGGCCACCGCGACCGCGACGACGCGGGTCCTCACCAGCGGTCGTGGACCGTGGCGCGGAACCACGTGTCGTAGAGGTCGCGCACCGTGGCGTCCAGGCCGTCGATCTCCGGCAGGTCGCCGGCCGCCGCGTTCGACCGGGCCTGCTCCGGGTTCCGTGCTCCGGGGATCGCCGCGGTCACGCCGTCCTGCGCGATGACCCACGCGAGCGCCGCCTGCGGCACCGAGACGGCGTCGGGCAGCGACGCTGCGAAGGTCTGCGCCGCGCGCACGCCGTCGTCGTAGTCCACACCGCTGAACGTCTCGCCCTGGTCGAAGGCCTCGCCGTGGCGGTTGTAGTTGCGGTGGTCGCCCTCGGCGAACGACGTCTCCGTCGTGTACTTGCCGGACAGCAACCCCGAGGCCAGCGGGACGCGCGCGAGGATGCCGACCCCTGCCTCCAGGGCCGCCGGCAGCACGCGGTCGAGCGGCTTGAGCCGGAACGCGTTGAGGATGATCTGGACGCTCGCGACGCCGGGCCGGGCGATCGCGGCGAGTGCCTGGTCGGCGGTCTCGACGCTGACGCCGTAGGCGGCGACCGAGCCGTCGGCGACCAGCGCGTCGAGGGCGTCGTACACGGCGTCGTCGCCGATGACCTCGGACGGCGGGCAGTGCAGCTGCACCAGGTCGAGCGTGTCTTGTCGCAGGTTCGTGCGGGAGCGGTCGACCCACTCGCGGAAGTTCGCCGCGACGTAGTTCGCCGGGACCTGACCGGCGCGGCGACCCATCTTCGTCGTGACCGTCAGCGGCACGTCGGGGTTCGATGCGCGCCACGAACCGATGAGCTGCTCGCTGCGACCGTCGCCGTACACGTCGGCGGTGTCGAAGAGGGTGACACCGGACTCGACCGAGGCGTCCATCACGGCGTTCGCGTCCGCTTCGCTCACCGGACCCCAGTCACCGCCGAACTGCCACGTACCGAGACCGATGGGGGAGACTTCGCGGCCGGTGCGACCGAGGGTGCGACTCTGCATGCCGCCGAGCGTAGTCAGTGGGTTCCGGCGGTCGCTCAGCCGATCGTGGAGACGCCGCGGCGGAGCAGCGCGCGGGCCGCTCGAGCGCGGGGGATGACCCACACCGCCGCCCACAGGACCATGCCGGCCCAGAGCAGGATGAGCATCGTCGTGATGAGGGCGTCGTGCTGGTCACGCATCGACCACGTCATCGCGATCCACAGCGTGCCGAGGACGACCTTGCCCCAGCCGGCTCCTTCGCGGTCGGCCTGCGCCTGCACGAGCGGGATCCACAGCTCGGCGGGTACTCCGACCGGGATCTGGCCCTCGGCGACCCAGTCGCGGACCAGGACCGAGTTCTCGTACCCGCCCTCGGCGCGCCACGACCGCAGCTGCAGGTACACGGCGATCGCGGCACCTGCCGCCGCGGACGGGATGCCGACGGAGACCAGGACGGTGGTGGTCGCCTCGGTCCACGACGACAGCACGAGCATGACGAGGACGACCGCGAAGGCGGCACCCGTCACCCCGGAGCCGAGGAGCCGCAGCCGCCCGGATTCGTCGAGGACACCGGCACCGTTCACGAGGGATACGGTACGCGCCACCCCCGGGGTTCTCGGGTGCGGTGCGCCCCGAGGTTCCGAAATCTCGGCATCTCGTGGCCCCGTTCGATCGGGATCGGCACCTCGGCGATCGTCGCGCGGCGTGTCCTGGAACCTCACCGCGTCCTTCGGGTTCGGACTGGAGGCCCGTCCGGCGTCGTTCTCCACAGATGCGCCCGATCGTGGTCGGGCCCGGCACCTCGTGCGCAATGCTCTCGTGATGGGGAGCCGAGCACGACACGACCACTCGCCGAGGCCGTTCCTGGTGCGGCAGGCACTGGCCGCCGGAGCGAAACCGTCACGCTTGACCCGTCGCGACCTCAGGGCACCGATCCACGGTGTCCGCGTCGGAGCGGACGTGCCCGTGACGGTCGTCGAAGCGATCGCCGTCGTCCTCCGGAGCGACCAGTTCGTCAGCCACACCACGGCCGCTCGGCTCTGGGGAGCACCACTTCCGTCGCGTCTCGACGACGAACTCGTGCACGTGACGGCGATCGGGACCGCGCCGATCATGCGTCGGCCGCAGGTCGTCCCGCACCGGACACGCGTCGAGGGCTTCCGGCCGGATCTCGTCCGTGGCATCCCGGTCAGCCCTCCGGCCCGCGCGTGGTTCGAGTCGGCATCGCTGCTCACCCCGGTCGAGCTCGTCGTCCTCGGCGACTACCTCGTCGGCCCGAGCGGGCTCGCCACCATCGACGGACTGGCGGCCGCGGTCGTCGCGGGGAGTCGCTCGGCACGACGAGCACGAGCGGCGTTGGACAAGGTGCGGGCGGGGGTCGAGTCGCCGATGGAGACCCGTCTCCGGCTCGGAGTCGTCGACGCCGGGTTCCCGGAACCCGAGGTGAACGTCGACGTCGTGGACGACCACGGTTCGTTCCTCGGCCGAGCAGACCTCGCCTGGCCGACGCTCCGGATCGCCCTCGAGTACGACGGCGACCACCACCGTGACCGCCGGACCTTCCAGCACGATCAGCGCCGGTCGAACGGGTTCGCGGTGAACGGCTGGATCGTCATCCACGCGACAGCTGCCGACACCGGGCGTCCGGCCGTGCTGTTCGAGCGACTCCGACAGGCGTTCGTCCAACGCCAGGTCGAGGGTCGGGCCCGCCGCGCGGCCTGAAGAGGCTCCGAAGCACCCCGATGCCGGGCGGACCTACTGCGCCGAGGTTCCACGACTCGCCGTGCGCTCATCGCCGAGGTTCCACGGCGACACGCTCGGGGCCTCGAGATGCCGAGATTTCGGAACCTCGGGGGACGGGGACGGGGACGGGGACGCGACGGGCTCCGCGCGCGTCAGCTGTGCGCCAGGAGCCAGCACATGCCGGCGGCGGCGAAGGCCATCGCCCAACTCACCAGGCTGCCGATCAGGAAGTACTCCGCCTGGTAGCCGGTCGTCTCGCGTCGGATCTCGGGGAACCGGACGATGCCCTTGGCCGCGATCAGTGCGGCGACCACCGGGAAGGCTCCCGCCACCGCGAACCCGGCCAGCAGCAGCCGTTCGATCGGGCCGATCAGGCGTCCGCCCTTGAGGCGCACCGTGCTGTCCCCGGACTGTTCGGCGTCGGCGTCGGAGCGTCGGCGTCGCCCGAACCGGCGGCGGAGGTCATCGGCCTCGGCGCCCGTGGTGGCTCCGCGCTGCAGTCCCGGCGGGAGTGCCTGGGCGACGACCACGTTCGCGGAGTCGACGAGGAACAGCGCCGAGCCGACACCGCCCACGACGGCGGCGAGCGGAACGGCGTCGACGAACGCCAGGCCCGAGCCGTCGTGCCAGTCGACCACGAAGCCCGCGCCGTCGGGCAGCGGCCCCCAGAGCAGCAGCACGGCGACGGCGACGGCGAGCAGGACCGCGGGCCAGGACCCGGACCGCCGCAGCCGCCCCCGGGTCGTCGGCGCGTCACGGTCGTCGTCGTCGGCGGTCCCGGCACCGGCTCGGACCGGCGCGGTCGTGGCGATCCACGCCGCCCCGAGCGCCACCGTGACGAGGACGCTCCACACCGGGACGCCGAGACCGAGCCACGCCACGGCGGACACCCCGGCCCACAGCACGACGACCGAGATGGTGGTCAGCGTGCGTTGCTGGTGCGCGTCGGCACCGGTACGAGCCCGGACGACGTCGCCCAGACCGATGAGTGCGAGGAGGACCCCGGCGAGCATCAGCGTTCCTGTCCCACGAGTACCCGGAGGCCCTCGACGATCGCGGCCACGCCCGACTTCTGCACCGACTGGGACACCGCTGACGGGGTGATCCCCTCGGTCGCGGCGATCTGCGCCTGGGTCCGGCCCTGGACGAGGCCGAGCGCGATGCGTCTTGCCCGGGGTGTCAAGCGGGCCAGGACGTGGTCGCGGCTGAGGAAGTAGGCGTTCACGAGTCGCTCCTCGGTGCCGTGGCGATCGTCGGACGCGTGGAACCACGACCGGAGGAAGGACGTCCTGCCGTCTTCACGGCGGTGCGTCTCGTTGATGGCGTCGCGGGCGGACCACCAGGCCGGGCCGTCCTGGAGCGGACCGCTCGTGCCGGACCCCACCGTCCGCACCGTCCCGCGACCCATCCCGAGCCGGACCTGCACCGTCGGTGGCAGCGCGAGCATCGCGGCGGTGCTGGCGACGAGCGCGTCGGTGAGCGTGGCGTAGATCACCTGGAACTCGTCGCCGACGGTCGCGTGCACCGGGTCCACCGGGGTGACGTCGGTCGTCTCGCGGAACGCCTGCTCGACGTCGCGCTGTGCGGCGGGGCGGTCGTCGAGCGTGCGTGAGTCGACGAGGTCGAGGATCACGGCGTAGACGGGCTCGTCGGACATGGGTTAAGTGTACGGCTTACTATCGGCGAAATGAAGCCGAGCGCTGAACTGGCCAGCAGCCGGGCTGTCCAGCGCAACGATACGGGGGATCGACCTCTAGGATCGTGTCGCGGGCTCTTAGCTCAGTTGGTAGAGCACTTCGTTTACACCGAAGTGGTCGGCGGTTCGAGCCCGCCAGAGCCCACCGCAGACGCGATCACGGGGGGTCCGATGAACAGCCGACGACACGAGCCGGTCCGACAGCACTCCGTCGACTCCTTGCCGGGAACGAGTGGGAACCCGGTCGCGCCGTTCCAGCGCGACCACCAGCCCGGACAGGGTCCGATCCGTCACGACTGGGTGTACCTCGTCCCGATCGGCGCGGTCCTGATCGGCGGGGTCATCGCGTTCTTCGTGTGGGGGAACTGACCTCGTGAACGGTCGACCCGGGTTCGTCCGACTGTTCGCTGGACTGATCGGTGCGGTGATCGTGTCGGCCGTCGCCCTCACCGGCTGCTCGGACGGTGATGCCGCGCCACGTGCATCGCCGAGTGCGCACCCGACCGGAGCGTCGACGACGCCGCGTCCGAACCCGACGACCGACGCGGCAGACTACTTCTCGATCCTGCGGCAGCCGGCCACCGCCGCGGACGCGCTGGCCGAGGAGGACCGGACGACCGCTGCTGCCGACATGGTCCCGGACAGTGCACGGTTCGCGGTCGAGCGCGACGGCACGAAGTACTGGATCGCTGCCGTCGCCGACGGCGGAGCGTGCCTGATCGCACGGAACGATGACCCCGACAGTGTCGACAACTACGCGGTGTGCGCCGGCGGGCAGGATCTCGAGCCGGCATCGGTCATCACGAGCATGATCGACGAGCAGGAGCACCAGACCCTCCTGGTGTCCGACGGCTACACCAGTGGCGGACCGGACCCGCTCCAGGAGCTCGCCCCCAACGTCTGGGTGTCGGCGCCCGGGGACTGACCCACACCGCGATCAGGATGCGACGCGGTGCGACGAGGTCGTTGTCGAACGACGTCGACCTCGTCGTTCCGCATCGGGTCAGCGCCGACCAGCGCCCCCAGCGCCCGCGTCAGCCGCCCACCACGTGCGGGTACTCGTCCGAGCGCCCCTGGAACGCGAGGATCGCCGGGTTGCGCACGTGGCCGTCCTCGATCTCGACGGCGCGTCGGATCGTGTCCGAGTCGGCCCACGACGACGGGCCCTCCATGACCGGTCGGAGGAACGGCATGAGCGCCTCGCTGATCTCCCACGTCGTCGAGTTCCAGAGCAGCGACGGGCTGTGGTCGACGGCGTAGTAGTTCGTGCTCTCGCCGACGGTGATCATCGGTTCCGCGAAGGTCGTCGCCTGCGCCCACTCGAACCCCATCCCCACGTCGATCGAGACGTCGACGATGAGGCTGCCCGGACGGAACACGCCCAGGTCCTCGGTGCGCAGGTACGTGAGCGGAGCGTTCGGGTCCTGGAGCGTGCAGTTGACGACGATGTCGTTCTCGGCCAGGTACGGCGCCAGCGGCACCGGACCGTCCTCGGTCTTCACCGTGTTGCCGCTGGGGTCGTGGTCGTCCTGGCTGATCTGCAGCATGTCGACGGAGGGGATCGGCGACCCCACGGCCGCGATGTCGCGGTTGGTCAGGACGCGGACGTCGTGGATCCCGTGGGCGTTCAGCGCGGTGACGGCACCGCGGGCGGTGGCCCCGAAGCCGATCACGACCGCGGTGAGGCGGCGGCCGTAGTCCCCGGTGGAGCCGCAGAGCTGCAGGGCGTGGATGACGGAGCAGTAGCCCGCGAGTTCGTTGTTCTTGTGGAACACGTGCAGGCTGAAGCCGCCGTCCGACCGCCAGTGGTTCATCGACTCCCACGCGATGAGGGTCAGGCGCTTGTCGATCGCGACCTGGGTGAGGGCGGGGTCCTGCACGCAGTGCGGCCAGCCCCACAGGACCTGTCCGTCCCGCAGGTCCTCGAGGTCGGACACCTGGGGTTTGGGCAGCAGCACGACGTCCGACGCGGCGATGACTTCGTCACGGTCCGCCACGGCGCCGACGAGGGGTTCGAGTTGGTCGTCCGTGACGCCGAAGCGGCGACCGTACCCGCGTTCCAGGATGATGTTCGCGCGCAGATCGGGGTCGATGCGCTCGAAGTGGGCGGGATGGATCGGGAGGCGGCGTTCGTCGGGTTTCCGCGACTCGGCCAGCACCCCGAGGTGCAGCAGCGGCGATGCTGCCGGTGTTTGGGTCATGGTGCACTCTACGGCCGCTTGCCGCCGCCGAGCGGCCGAGTCGCCGAGCCGCCGAGCCGCCGGGCGGCCGAGCGGCCGAGCGGCCAAGTCACCCGCGGCGGTCGCCGAGCGCCGTGAGCACCAGGGTCTCCATGTCGGGGCCGTCCTGGGCCCCGTGGTCGATCAACAGCCCGTGCATCCCGGCCGACCGGGCCGCCTCCACGTCGTGCGCGACACTGTCCCCGACGAACAAGCAGCCGCTCGGCTCGACGCCGAGTTCGGCGGACAGGGTCTCGAACGCTCGACGGTCCGGCTTCTGCACTCCGATCCGCTCCGAGGTGCACACGACGTCGACCGCGTCGAGCAGGCCGGTCCGGCGCAGTTTGTCGACCTGCTGCGTCTCGGTGCCGTTCGTCAGCACGCCGATGCGGTACCCCCGCACACGGAGCGTCCGCAGCAGCGGCAGGCACCCCGGGTACGCGCGCCACGATGCCTCGTAGTGGTGCCGGTACGCCTCGAAGAGCTCGTCGAGCCTCCGGTCGTCGGCGGGGATCGGCACGCCGAGCGCGGGCAGCACGGCCCGCAGCCGTTCGCGCCGCTGCTCGGGGAAGCTGATCTGCCCGGCTCGCCACCGCTCGAACTGCTCGGTCTCGGCGGCGAACCAGCGGGCGATGGCGAACGCCGAGGCGGGCACGTCGAGCGACTCGAGGAACCGGGCGGCACCGGCGGTCGCTGCGCCACGGTGGTCGAACAGCGTCCCGTCGAGGTCGAACCCGACCGCTCGCAGATGCGCCATGTCCTCAGCGTAGGGACGGCGACCTCGCCGACCTGACGTGCTGCGGTTCTCCGCACGATGTGGGCCGGCCCGTCGGAGCTCGGCCAGGATGCACTGGGAGGCGTCGTCCTGCCGGAAGAGGAGTCACCCCATGCGGGTCCTGAGCTACGTCCTGCTCATCGTGCTGATCACGGCGCTCACCCTCGGGGGCACCCTGCTGGCGGTGTTCGAACTCAGCGACGTTCCGGACGTCCTGATCATCGCGGTGAGCGTCAGCATCCCGATGTTCGTCGTCGGACCTGCGGTGGTCGGGTCGTTGGCGGGCTACTGGGACCACCGGTCGTCCACGGACAGTTCCCGGTACCTGCGGTGGTGGCTGCTGGGCGTGGTCGCCGTGGACGTGGCGGGTGCGGTGGTCGTCGTGCTCGCGTCGGTCTCGGCCGGCGCGCCGGTCTGGGTGCCGGTCGTGCTGATCGGGGGAGCGGCGGTGCTGCTGGTGATCGCGCGGCCACTCGGTGCGCTGTTCCGGCGCACGGAGCCGTCGCCGTCGGCGTACCCGGTCGGCTACCGGTTCGGACCGGCCGAACTCCGCCACACGATCGTGGTGATGGCGGTGACCTTCGGCGTGTCCATCGTCGTCGTGACGATCGGCGTGGTGGTCCTGGCCGCCTTCACCGGGGACGACCCCGCTGGACTCACCCAGGCGGCCTTCCTCGCCGGCCAGCTGGTCTTCACTGCGACCGCGTTCGCGGCCCTGCTCCAGTCGCTGCCGTTGAACGGGCTCTTGCGGGCGTCCGCCGGCCACGACCTCGGTCGGCTCCGCCGGTTCTCGAAGATCGTGCTCCGCGGCGCGGACCTGCCGCTCGACCCGGCTGAGCAGGTCGGCGCCGTCCGGTACGCCACGGTTGTCCCACTCGCGCTGCGGTTCCAGCTCGTGTACATCGGCTTGCTCTACACGGCGCTCGCGTTCCAGATGGTGTCGACGTGGATCCGCGGCGACCTCGGGATCCTGCCGCCGGTGTTCCTCGTGCTCATGGTGGCTGTGCTCGTCTGGATCGTCCCGCTGACGCTCCGCCGGATCCGCCGTGCGACGGCCTACGCCGCGCGGCACGCGGACCTGGTCGACATCGACCAGACTTGATCCGTGTCCCAGACGATCCACTTCCACCAGAAGCACCACGACGCCGTCCAGCGCGGCGACAAGGTCACGACGGTGCGATGGAACGAGGACGTCCGCACCGGCCCCGCGGTGTTCGTCTTCGACGAGCACCCCTCGGCGACCCCGTTGGCCGGCCAGGTCACCGAGGTGACCGACCACCGGTTGACGGAACTCACCCCTCGGGCGGCGCACCAGCCGGCCGACACCGACATGGTCGAGTTCGCCCGGCAGCTGCGCGCCAACTACTACCCGGACATGCCGGACGACGCGGTGGTCCAGGTCGCGGTCATCGCGCTCGACGCGACACCGCTTGCGTGACGTCCGCCAGGGCGGTGGACGGGACGACCTGACGGGCGGGAGGCGCGGTCCGGGCCCGCCCCGCGCCTCCCGTCCGCCCGTCGGCCCTGCCCAAGGCGCGTGGCAGGATCAGCCGTCGGTCTCGCCGTCGACGCAGTCCTCGACCTGCTGCGCGAGCTGCGAGTCGTCGCTGAAGGAGTTCGGCGCCGCGGTCGCGGCGGTGTCCGACACCGCGTCCTGCGCGGTGTCGTTGACGGCGTAGAGCGGCCCGTCGAAGTCGTCGGCGGTCGGGTCGGCGGTGCTCGCCCAGACCGAGACGGCGTCTTCCTCGTCGTCCTCGTTCGTGTCGTCGTCGCCCTTCGGCATGATCGTCGCGCCGAGGTACCAGCCGCCGTCGCCCTTCTGGATGTTGGCGGCGGTGACGGTGTCGTCCGGGCCGACGGCGTCCGCGATGAGGTCGACCGCGGCACCCGAGGCGAGGTCGCACTCGGCGGCCTGCGACTTCTCCTCGGAACCGGGGAGCTGCCCGACGGGGTTCGGGTTCTGGGCTCCGCCGGGGTCGCAGCCGGTCAGCAGGAAGGCGATGGTGGCGGCACCGAACAGCGCGGCGGTGGACTTCGTTCGCGGGGACATGGCCGGGACGGTAGGCGACGGTCGGTGCACAGCGACCCAGGTGCGTCCGGCCGGTCAGCGGTGCAGCGTCGTCTTCGGGTACTCCCCGTAGCGGGTCGTGTACTCGGCGGAGAACCGGCCGAGGTGCGCGAAGCCCCAGCGCCGGGCGACCTCGCTGACCGAGCTGCTGGCGGCGTCCAGGCGGAGCAGGTCGCCACGGACCCGCTGCAGCCGGACGGAGCGGACGTACGCAGACGGCGGCATCCCGAACAGCCGCTGGAACGACTCCTGCACGGCGCGGACGCTCAATCCGGACACGGCCGCGAGGTCCGACACGGCGATGGGTTCCGCGGCGTGCTCGTGCACGTGGTCGACCGCGCGGCGGATACGGGCGTTCCGCGGTGCCCACAGGGCGCTCGACGGTTCGGCGGCCTTCGGCGGGTAGAGGGCGAGGAACGCGACGGCCACGGCGCGTGTGGCGTCCGACCACGCGGTCGTCGCGACACCGTGCTCGGCGAGCACCCGCCGCGCGGACTCGAGGACCTGACGCCACCGGGTGACGGCGTCCGCGGTCGGTGCGGTATGCTCGTCGAGGTGCAGGCCGCCCGAGGGCAGGCCGTGGCGCTCCTCGGCGACGGAGCGGACGAAGGCGCGGTCAAGGTGGACCATGACCGCGTCGTGGTTGCGGGCCTCGACCACGGCGTGTCGTTCGGTGGGCATCAGTGCGGGGGTGCCGTTGTCGACCGCTCCACCGCCGCGGAGCAGGTCGAGCGAGACGACACCGCCGAGCACCAGGACGACGACGTACGCGTCGTCGGGGGCCACGGTGCCGCGGACGTAGCCGCGCATCTGCGACCGGCGGAGCGTCACGTTGCCGTCGCCGACGGCCAGGTACCGGAACGAGTACGCGCCGGTGGTCGGGCGCGTCTGCCAGGCGGTGCCCGTGACGAGGCCCGGCAACTGCTCGAGGGCCTGCTCGGGCGTGGACGCCGAGGCTTCCAGGCGGACCGGCGTGACCGCGGTCACGGTGGTGCGCTCGGGGGTGTTCGCGGATGACGTCTCGTCGACGGATTGCTGCGGCACGGTGAATATCCCTGATCGTCTCGAGGAACACAGGAGTTCCGGCGACCGGGGTCCGGGGCAGCTGCCGCAAAGCTACGTCGGTCCTGCTCCGGGCACAAGAGCGGGGATGATGCTCCTGTCCCGAGCTGCGCGCGCTCTCCTACGTTCCGTGACGAATCACTGCGCTGCGTTACGTCGCCGCTCGTGCGCGTCGCTCGCTCGTGTTTGCATCGCTCCACTGACGAGGGAGTGTTGCATGACGCACGTCGAACGCACCGCCCGCGCGGCCACGGTGCCGCTGCGGATCGCGGTGTTCTCGCACGGCACCGAGGCGCCGCCGGCGACCCGGGCCTACCGCGAGGAGCTCGAGCTGTTCACCGCGGCGGAACGCCTCGGGTACGACGGGGCCTGGGTCCGCCAGTTCCACTTCCGGCACGACGACGCACCGGCTCGCGGCGGACTGCCGTCCCCGTTCGTCTTCTTCGCCGCCCTCGCTGAACGGACATCCTTCCTGCGCCTCGGGCTCGGCGCGGTCACGCTGCCGCACGAGGACCCGGTCCGGGTCGCGGAGGACGCCGCCGTCCTCGACGCGATCAGCGACGGCCGGGTGGAACTCGGCGTCGCGAACGGTGGTGGCCCGGAGACCCTCGACGTCTTCGCGCCCGGTCTGGTCGGCGCCGACCAGGACACCCGTCGTGCAGCGTTCGACGAGCAGCTCGCACGGCTGCTCGACGCGCTGCGTGGTGCGTCACTCGGCACGGGGACCGCACGCCTCAACCCGGACGGCAGCGGGCTGCTCGACCGGATCTGGGACGCCACGCTCAGCGCCGAGAGCGCCGCCATCGCCGCCCACCGTGGGCACGGGGTGCTGATCGGCACCACGCAGACCGTGCCGGCCGAGGTCACCGCGGACGCCTACTACGCCGCGCTGCCGGACGACGCCGTTCCCCGCGTCGCACTCTCGACGGCGATCTACCCGGCCCCGGACCGCGAGACCGCGCTGCGCGAAGCGCGTGCGGGCATCGAGGCGAAGTACGCGTGGGGCGAGTCGTTCCTGCCGCCGGCGACGACCCTGGCCGAGAAGGCCGCGTCGCTCAACCTGCACTACGGCACGGCCGACGACATCGCGGAGTCGATCGCGTCGAAGCCGTACTCCCGCTACGCGACGCAGCTCAACGTGCAGGTCGACGACGGCTACGCCGACGTCGGTGCACGGACGGACGCCCTCGCGCTGTTCGCCGAGCAGGTGGCCCCGCGGCTCGGCGCCGTCCTGGCCCACGAGGCGGTGACGGCATGACCCGCGACGGCGGCCTGGTGCTCGGCGGGATGGTGTTCTACCCCGGCGGCGAGCACGTCACGAGCTGGCGCCTGCCGGGCAGCGAACCGGACGCCTACCTGGACGTCGAGTACTACGTCCGGTTCGCGCAGACGCTCGAGCGCGGTGGGTTCGCGACGCTGTTCATCGCCGACGAGCTGTACGTCTGGGACCGCTTCGCGTCGGGCATCGACCACGCCGTGAACATCCGCACCGAGCCCTTCACCCTGCTCGGCGCCCTGTCGCAGCGGACCGAGCACATCGGGCTCGCCGCGACGGTCTCGACCACCTACAACGAGCCGTACCACGTGGCCCGGAAGCTGGCGTCGATCGACCACCTGAGCGAGGGCCGGGCCGCCTGGAACCTCGTCACGAGCGCCTCGGACGAAGAGGCCTGGAACTTCGGTCGCGACGCGAACCTCGACCACGCCGTCCGGTACCGCCGGGGCGCAGAGTTCGTCGACGTCGTGCAGGGCCTCTGGGACAGCTGGGACGACGACGCGTTCCTCTACGACCAGGAGTCCGGGTACTTCGCGAAGCGCGACGGACTGCACGTGCTCGACCACGAGGGCGAGTTCTTCCGCGTGCGCGGGCCGCTCAACATCGCCCGGCCGCCGCAGGCCCACCCGGTGCTGTTCCAGGCCGGGGCGTCCGAGGCCGGCCGTGCGCTGGCCGGTGCGAAGGCCGAGGGCGTCTTCACCCTCTGGCAGGACGACCTCGCCGACGCGCAGGCCCTGTACGCCGACTACAAGCGCCGCGCCGTCGAGCACGGACGTGACGCGTCGTCGATGCTCATCCTGCCTGCGGTGTCGCCGGTGATCGGCGACACCGAGGCCGACGCGCTGCGGCAGCTCGACGAGATCGAGGAGCTGACCCCGGACCGCGTCTCGCTCGACCTGCTGTCCCACTACCTGCAGACCGACCTGTCCGACCGGCCGCTCGACGCACCGTTCGAGCACGTCTTCGACGAGACGGCGATCAACCAGTCGAAGTCCGTCTACGAGTCGATCCGCCGCATCGCCGCCGAGGCCACCACGCTGCGCGAGGTCTACCGGACGATCCTGCGCCGTCGGTTCCTGCCGGGCACGCCCGAGCAGATCGCCGACTGGCTGACCGAGCGGTACGAGCAGGACGCCGCCGACGGCTACATGCTCGCGTTCTCGTCGATCCCGGTGAGCGTCGACCGGTTCGTCGACCAGGTCGTGCCGGAGCTCGAGCGTCGTGGCGTGTACGACCGCGCGTACCGCGGCGACACCCTGCGGGATCACCTCGGGCTGGCGCGACCGGAGAGCCGGTACGACGGTTCGGCGGCCGTTCCCGCGCCCGCGGCCGTCGACCAGGAGGCGTCCGCATGAGCGGCCGCATCCTGCTGGGAGCCTTCGCCTTCCACCCGGGCGGCGCGCACGTCACCGGGTGGCGGCATCCGTCCTCGCGTCCCGCCGAGCACCTGAGCATCCGGCACCACCGGCACATCGCGCAGACCGCCGAGCGCGGGGTGTTCGACACGCTCTTCCTCGCCGACGGCCTGTACTTCTGGGACCGGTACCCGTCGGGCGTCGACCACTACGGGGCGCTGCGGCCCGAACCGTTCACGCTGCTCGCCGCGCTGTCCCAGGTGACGTCGCGGATCGGCCTCGCCGCGACCGTGTCGACGACGTACAACGAGCCGTACCACGTGGCCAGGACCCTCGCCTCGCTCGACCACCTCAGCGGGGGGCGAGCCGCGTGGAACCTCGTCACGAGCCGCTACGACGAAGAGGCCCGCAACTTCGGTGGTGACGCCCACATCGACCACTCTCGGCGGTACGAGCGCGGTCGCGAGTTCGTCGACGTCGTGAACGGGCTGCTGGACAGCTGGGACGACGACGCGATCGTGGCCGACCCGGCGTCCGGGGTCTTCGCGCACCGCGACGGCCTGCACCGACTCGACCACGAGGGCGAGTTCTTCCGGGTGCGCGGGCCGCTCAACATCGCCCGGCCGCCGCAGGGCCACCCGCTGCTGTTCCAGGCCGGCGGGTCCGAGTCCGGGCTGGAACTCGCCGCGGACACGGCCGACGCGGTGTTCACCCGGGGCGGTTCCACCGCGGACGTCCGACGCTTCGTCGACGACCTGCGCGCCCGGGCCGTCCGGCACGGCCGCTCCGCCGACGCGGTGAAGATCATGCCGTCGGTGATGCCGGTCGTGGGGGAGACCGCCGCCGATGCCCGAGCCGAGGCGGACGCGATCCTCGCCCTGACGCCGGACGCCCTCATCCTCGAGGACGTGTCGCACCAGATCGGGCAGGACCTGTCCGGCCGCGACGTCGACGTGCCGTTCGACTACGCCGAGGAGTTCGACACCTCGAACGAGACCCGCTCGCCGAAGCCCGCGGTCGACCGGCTGCTCGCCGACGGCCCGGCGACGCCCCGCGACGTCTACGCGTGGTCGTACCGCCGCAGCCTGCTGACGGGCACCGGACCGGAGATCGCCGACCGGTTCGAGGAGCTCGCCGACGACGGTGGCGCCGACGGCTTCATCGTGCAGTTCCCGTACCTGCCCGGCGGGATCGACCGGTTCGTCGACCACGTCGTGCCGGAACTGCAGCGCCGCGGCCGGACCGCCACGGCGTACGACGACCTCACCCTGCGCGAGCGCTTCGGCCACCCTCGGGTGCCGGACCGCGCGCACCGCTGACCGCTCCACCCCCTCCCAGCACCGCACCCCTGCACCCCGAACCCCCTAGGAGTCATCCGTGACCGTCGACCTCACGTCGCGGCGGCGTCGCCTCAAGCGCCTCGCCCTCGCGGCCACCGCGTCCGCCCTCGCCCTCACGCTCGCCGCGTGCTCGTCCGGCGGCGACGCCTCGCCCGGATCGTCCTCGGACAGCGGCACCTACACGCTCGGACTCCAGGAGCCCGACAGCACGATCAACCCCCTCACCACCTCGGACTACAACGCGATGTTCATCGTGGGGCTGGCGTCCGAGGGACTGCTCAGCCAGGACGCGAAGGGCAAGCTCGAGGGCCGTCTGGCCGACTCGTGGAAGGCGTCGTCCGACGGACGCACCTGGACGGTGCAGCTCCGCGACGACCTGCAGTTCTCCGACGGTGCCGCCCTCACGAGCAAGGACGTCGTCGCGACGTTCGACTCGATCATCGGCAAGGACAGCCAGTCGCCCGGCAAGTCGAGCTTCGACGGCATCCTGCAGTCGGTCTCCGCCGACGGTGCCTCGACCATCGACTTCACGCTCGCCAAGCCGTACGCCGACTTCCCGTACCTGTTGACGGGTTCGAACACGACCATCCAGCCGGCCGGTTTCGACGCTTCGACGAACTGGGCCAAGCAGCCCGTCGGCGCCGGGCAGTTCGTGCTGACGAAGTACTCGGCCGGCCAGGGCGCCACGTTCACGAAGAACCCGGACTACTGGGACGCGAAGGACGTCGATCTCGACGAGGTCGACGTGAAGTTCTACGCTGACGACCAGGCCCAGCTGCTCGCGTTCCAGAGCGGGGAGATCGACCAGATCGCCGCAAGCCCCACCGCGACGTCGACGCTGCAGGCCTCGGACTACACCGAGACCGAGCCGTACTTCAACAAGTTCGACGGCATCTTCCTCGACGTCACCAAGGCGCCGTTCGACGACCCGAAGGTCCGTGAGGCCTTCGCCCTCGCGCTCGACCGCGAGGAGATCGTCAAGACGGTCTACGGCGGCGCAGCCGAGGTCGGCAACGACACCACGTTCTTCCCGAGTTCGGCGATCCAGCCGAAGGGGCTCGAACAGCGCGAGCAGGACAAGGCGAAGGTCGCGGACCTGCTCGGCGGCACGACCGTGTCCTTCGAGATCACGACGCTCGACGCCGAGAAGGCCCTCGCCCAGGTGGTGCAGCAGCAGCTCGAGGCGGTCGGCGGGTTCGACGTCACCCTCAAGGTGTTGACGAGCGCGCAGTACTACGCCGACGGCGACGACACCCCGTGGCTGAACGCGCCGGTGACGATCACCAACTGGGCGCAGCGCCTGCCCGCGCAGTACGTCGACCTGATCTACCGCGACGGCGCCGTCTGGAATGCCTCGAAGTACTCGAGCCCGGAGCTCGAGCAGCTGACCGACCGGTACGAGTCGACGACCGACGACTCGGAGCGGCAGGACCTGGCGAACCAGATCGCCGAGATCGAGTGGACCGACCTGCCCGTGATCGTCCCCGCGTTCGCGTCGAGCAGCATCCTGCTGCAGAAGCGCGTCACGGGCACCTTCCGGTCGGGGCAGGACTTCTCGGGCGGGTTCGACTTCCGGGGCATCGGGGTCACCGCGTCATGAGCACCGCGCGCCGCCGTCGTCTGCTGACCCTGGTCGGGCAACGGGTCGTCCAGATCCCGCTCGTCCTGGTCGTGGTCTCCGTCCTGACGTTCTGGCTCGTCCAGGTCGTGCCGGGTGACCCGGGCCGGAACGCCCTCGGGCAGTACGCGACGGCGGCGCAGGTGCGCGCGTGGAACGTCGACCACGGGCTCGACGGGTCCCTCGTCAGCCGGTACCTGCACTGGATCGGCGGGTTCGTCACGGGGGACTGGGGCACGAGCTTCGTCTACTCCGAGCCGGTCCGCGACCTGGTGCTCGGCCGCCTCGGCAACTCCCTGCTGCTCGGCGCGTACGCGTTCGTCATCATGGTGCCGGTCGCGATCACGCTCGGCGCCGTGCAGGCGTACCGGCAGGGACGCCGCTCCGACCGGGCCGTCACGGTCGGGCTGCTGACGATCTCGGCGGTGCCGGAGTTCGTCGTCGGGATCGTGCTGCTGCTCGTCTTCGCGGTCTGGCTGCGGGTGGTGCCGGTGCAGGCGTCCGGTGCGCTCGACGCCGGGTTCGGCGAGCGGCTCCGGGTGCTCACACTGCCCGCCGTGGTGCTCGCCCTGGCGTACCTCGCCGTCCTGACCCGGATGGTGCGTGCGGGGACGATCGAGACCATCCGGTCGCAGTTCCACCGCACCGCCGTGCTCAAGGGCCTGACGACCGGTCAGGTCGTCCGCCGGCACGTCGTCCGGAACGCGCTCATCCCGACGTTCTCGGTGCTCGGCATCTACCTCGGCACCCTGCTCGGCGGCAGCGTCATCGTCGAGACCCTGTTCTCCTACCCGGGCCTCGGCGCGTTGCTCGTGTCGGCCGCCGAGCGCAAGGACGCCCTGCTGCTCGAGAGCGGGGTGATGCTCGCCGGGGCGCTCTCGCTCGGCGCGCTCCTGCTCACCGACCTGCTGTTCGTGGTGGTCGATCCCCGGATCCGCTTCGAACGGGCGGCCACCGCATGACCGCCGTCGTCCCCGGCGCCGTCGAGACCGACGCCCTCGCCGGACGTCCGCCGGCGTCGACCACCACGGGCACCGCACGGGTCACCCGCCGCGGGTGGCGCGGACTGCTCCGGCGTCCCACGTTCCTGGTCTCCGTGGCGGTCCTGCTCTGGTGGGTCGTCCTGGCCGTGGGCTGGCACCTGCTCGGCCTGCAGCCCTTCGCCCGCACCGGCGAGCTCCTGCAGGCACCGAGCGCCGCGCACTGGTTCGGCACCGACTCGCTCGGTCGCGACGTCTTCGCCCGTGTCGCCGCCGGAGCCCGGCCGGCGCTCGTCATCGGTCCGTTCGGCGCGGCGCTGGCGACCGTCGTCGGCGGCACCCTCGGCCTGCTCGCCGGCTACCACCGCGGCTGGGTCGACACCGCACTGATGCGGTTCTTCGACGTGCTGCTCGCGTTGCCCAGCCTGATCTTCCTGGTCGTCCTCGTCGGCGCCTTCGGCGTGTCGACGCCCGCGCTCGTGCTCATCGTCGGCGTGCTCTTCGCCCCGGGCATCGCACGGATCGTCCGCGCCGCGGTGCTCGTCGAGATGGGCAAGTCCTACGTCCAGGCCGCACGGCTGCAGGGCGAGAGCGCCTTCCGGGCGATGGTCACCGAGTTGCTGCCGAACGTGGTCGGGGTCTTCGTGGTCCAGGCGGTCCTGAGCCTCGGTGCCGCGATCTTCATCACCGCGTCGCTGTCGTTCCTCGGGCTCGGTTCGCAACCACCGGCCGCCGACTGGGGGCTCGACATCAACGCGAACCGCGCCTACCTGCAGGCCGCGTGGTGGACGGTCGTGTTCCCGGGTGTCGCCGTGGCGTCGATCGTCGTGTCCGCGAACCTGATCGCCGACAACCTCAAGGAGGTCTCCGAGTGACCGAGCAGACCGGCACGCGCGAGCAGCCCCGGACCACCGGCACGACCGACGCACTGGTCCGCGTCGAGGGGCTCACGGTGTCGTACCGCGGCACCCGGGTGGTCGACGACGTCGCGTTCGCGATCGAGCCCGGTGGCTCGTACGGGCTCGTGGGCGAGTCCGGCTCCGGCAAGAGCACCGTGGCCGGCACGCTGACGGCGTCGCTCGGCCCGGACGCCGCCGTCGGGTCGTCGGCGCTGGTCGTCGACGGCGTCGACGTCGCGTCCTTGCGCGGTGAGCGCCTCCGGCGGTTCCGCCGCGACGTCGTGGCGGTCGTCCACCAGGAACCCGGCCTCGCCCTCAACCCGACGATGACGGTCGGGCGCCAGGTCGCCGAGGTCCTGCGCGCCACGGGCTCCGGCCGCACGGCTGCGGACACCGCGACGATCGAGTCGTTCACGCGGGTCGGCCTGCCGTCACCGACGACGATCGGCGTGCGGTACCCGCACGAGCTGTCCGGCGGTCAGCAGCAGCGGGTGGCGATCGCCATGGCCCTGGTGGCCCGTCCGCGCCTGCTCGTGCTCGACGAACCCACCACCGGCCTGGACAGCACGGTCGAGGCGGGCATCATGGCGCTCATCGACGAGCTCCGGACCGAGATCGGCTTCGCGACCCTGCTCATCAGCCACAACCTGCCGCTGGTCGCCGCGCACTGCGGCCGGGTCGGGGTGCTCCGCCACGGGGTGCTCGTCGAGGAGGGCACCGCGGCCCAGGTGCTGCTCCACCCCACGGAGCCGTACACCAAGCAGCTCGTCGACGCCCTGCCCGACATCACGACGGGCAAGGCGGGAACGGCGGGCAAAACGGGGACGACCGCCGAGACCGCGCAGCACGACGTCCTCGCGACGATCAGGGGCCTCCGCAAGGAGTACGACGGCGCCGTCGCCCTCGACGGCATCGACCTCGAGGTGCGCCGCGGTGAGGTGCTGGGCGTCGTCGGGGAGTCCGGCTCCGGCAAGACGACCTTCGGCCGAGCCCTCGCCGGACTGGTCCGACACGACGGCACGATCAGGCTGGACGCCGGCGACGAGACGCCGACCGGTACCCCACCCGTGCAGGTCGTGTTCCAGAACGCGGACGCCTCGCTCAACCCGCGGCGCACGGTCCGACAGGTGCTCGGACGGGCGATCCGGCTGCTGCACGGCGACGGCACCGCCGAACAGCTCGCGGCGCGTGTCGGGCTGCCCGCCGACGTCCTCGACCGCCGGCCCGCGCAGCTGTCCGGCGGGCAGAAGCAGCGCGTGGCCATCGCCCGGGCGTTCGCCGGACCGGTGCCGCTCGTGGTGTGCGACGAACCGACGTCCGCCCTCGACGTCTCGGTGCAGGCGCGGATCCTCGACCTGGTGCTCGACCTGCAGCGCACCACCGGCACGACCTGCGTGTTCATCTCGCACGACCTCGCCGTCGTGCGCCGGGTCGCCGACCGCATCGCGGTCTTCGACGGCGGTCATGTCGTCGACGTGGGCCCCGCGGAGCGGCTGTTCGACGCAGACGCGCACCCGCGCACCCGCGAGCTCGTCGCGGCCGCGCTCGACCTGCGCCGGCGCGCCGGTCTGGTGGCTCCCGCGGCCTGAGCGGGGCCTGAGACGTGCGCCCTGTCGGTCGCGTTCACCGCCGCGGACGCCGAGCGTTCCGCGCTACTTCGCGAGGAACTCCAGCACCACGCGGTTCCACTCGTCGGGGTGGCTGACGTTGACGCCGTGCGGACCACCGGACACGACGTGCAGCTCGGAGCCGGCGATCGCGGCGTGCGTACGGGCACCCGAGCCCTCGAACGGCACGGTCGCGTCGCCGTCGCCGTGGATGACGAGCGTCGGCACGGTGACCTTCGACAGGTCGTCACGGAAGTCGGTGTTCGCGAACGAGGCCATCGCCTCGAGCGCGGCGGTCTTCGACGCCTGCTTCGCGAGCGTGAGTGCCTGCTGCCGGTCCTCCTCGGAGACGACCAGGGTGCCGTCCACCGAGAAGAAGTCGGTCGTGAACTGGTCGTAGAACGCGTCCTCGTCCTTCGTCAGGCCCGCGGTCATCTCGGCCGCCTGCTCCTTCGGCAGCGGGCCGTCCGGGTTGTCCGACGTCTGCAGCAGGTACGGCGGCACAGCCGAGGCGAAGACGACGCTGTGCAGCCGCTCGGTGCCGTACTTCGAGAAGTAGCGGGCGACCTCGCCGCCGCCCATCGAGAAGCCGACGAGCGTGACGTCCTGCAGGTCGAGCTCGGTGAGGATCGTGTGCAGGTCCTCGGTGAGGTGGTCGTAGTCGTAGCCGGTCTTCGGCTTGTCGCTGCGACCGAAGCCGCGACGGTCGTAGGTGACGACGCGGTGTCCGGCGTCGACGAACGCCGGGACCTGCTTGCTCCAGGACTCGCCGGAGAGCGGCCAGCCGTGGATCAGGACGACGGTGCGGCCGGAGCCGCCGGTGTCGTCGACGTGCAGGTTCGTGTCCTTGAAGAGCCCGTGGTGGGCGGTGATCTCGGTCAAGAGTCGCTTCCTTCCCGCGCCGCACGGGTGGCGGCACGCACCTCGTTGCTACCAGCGGGATCCCGAGCGACAGCGCGGATTGGACAGACCCCTCGGCGCCGTCTCCGGCGTCGGTGTCTGTGACGCGCGCGGCGACCACGGCCTACTGTCCAGCAGGATCAGGGAACCGTCACCGCGGCGGGTGCCCCTCGTCACGAGGGAGCGCCGATGAAGTACGTCAACTACGCCGGGACCGTCCGGGTCCTGACCGGCGACACGGTCGCCGACGCGGTGATCCGGTACGCGGCCGCCCTGCACCAGAGCCGGTTGAGCGACGTCGTGTCGGTCCCGACGACCGACGAGTTCGGCGCGGCCAGCACGGTGGAGCTGCTCCTCGCACCCGCGGTGGCGGTCGCCTTGGAACCGGCGCCGGACGACGACCTGGAACCCGAGGGCGGGGCGTTCCTGGCTGAACTGAGCCGACGGACCGAGGCGGTCCTGGCGGTCGACTCCAGCAGGTTCCCGACCGACCTCGGCCGGTGAGCGCGGTGCGCGCGGTGCGCGTCGCTCCGACCGCGCTGCGGTCAGGCGACCGGTCCGTCGCCCGTCAGGTCCGAGCGGGTGTCGGCGTGGATCGTCTCGGGGTGGTCGAACGTCCGCGCTGCCGCCCGCAGACGTTCCACGAACTCACCGTTCTCGACCTCGAGCTCGTCGTCGTCCGCATCGACGACGACGATCTCGCTCGACGGGCCGATGAGCATCTTCGTGGTCGTCATCGTGCCGTCCTCCGCCACCGTCGGGATCGCGATCGCGTCCGCGCGGCTGCCGCCTGCGAGCGCTGCGGCGTACTCGATCACGGCGTCGGCGACGTCGTCGCTCGTCAGGAACGTGGAGCGGTCGTACTGGATGTACTTCATGTCGGATCAGTCAAACGCGCGGATGCTGGTCGACGTCCAGGAAACCCGGCGCGTCGTGCGTTGCGCGGATGCCGACATGTCGCGAGGATCATCACGTGCCCGAGATGATGCACCGCACGCAGCGGGAGATCAGGACAGACGAGCCGTCGGTCGCGGCCGAGGCGCTGTCGGTGACCCACGTGACCCACGGACTCACCGTCGAGGCGACCGGAGCGGGCTTCGTCTTCGAGGAACGCGTGCGGGGCACCGCCCTGCTCTCCCTCGAGTCGACGCGGTGCACGGGCGCCCTGAGCGGCGCGGTCGAGCCCGGGCGGGCGATGATGATCGTCTGGGTGAAGTCCGGTTCGGCGCACGTCGACGACAACCCGGTGCAGATCGGCCGCCCCGTGCTCTACCGACAGGACCCGCAGCGGTTCCGGTGGGTGGACTTCCAGCACGACGTGCTGCGCATCGACCGGACGATCGTCGAGCAGGTCGCCGCCGAGCGCGGTGACTGGGCTCCGGGTCCGCTGGAGTTCCGTCCCCGACACGTGCCGGAGGGGGCGCCGCTCGCCGCCTGGTGGCTCATGGTCCGGTCGGTCGCGCAGGAGGTCCTGCAGGGTCCGACGGACGTGCCGCTCGAGCGTGAGCGCGAGCTCGCCCGGTTCGCCGCCGGCGGCTTGCTGACCGCGATCCCGCACTGGCCGGTGGGGCAGCACGAACCGGTGATGGCGTCGACCGCGCGCTTCGCCCGCGCCGAGACGTTCCTGCTCGACCACGCGACCGAGCAGATCACCGTCAACGACGTCGCCGAGGCCGCGGGGCTGAGTGTCCGCGGGGTGCAGGCGGCGTTCCAGCGGCACCACGGCATCACGCCGACGATGTACCTGCGTCGGATCCGGCTCCTGCTCGCCCGGGAGCAGCTCGAGGCCGGCGACGACCGCAGCGTCGCCGAGATCGCCCGGGCGACGGGGTTCGCGCACCTGGGCCGGTTCGCCGGGAGCTACCGGCAGGAGTTCGGGGAGCTGCCGCGGCAGACGGCGCTGGCGGCGCGGGAGTAGCGGTCCGGGGCATTACCGCAAGGATCACGCAACGGCCCGAGAGTCCGTTGTCGGTCTCCTGGGGAGCGCTTACGTTTCCGGTGTGTGGTGTCGCCGCACGACTCCCTCGAGCCCAGGAGGCCGCATGGCCACGCCAGCCGTCCCCGTCCCCTCCACGTTCTCCCGACGCTTCCGCGAGGACGTCGCGCACGCCCGGGAGCACGTCCTCCTCACGGCCCTGCTCGGCTCGCCGTTCCTGCCGCGGGTGGTGCGACGGCTGCTGCTGACCGCCGCGGGCGCCCGTGCCGAGTCGGCTCCCGGCCCCGGGTTCTCGCTGACCGGCGACCCGCGCAACCTGTCGGTCGCGCGCGGTGTCTACTTCAACCGCGGGACGACCATCGAGGCCATCGCCCCCGTCAGCATCGGTGCGAACGCCGCGATCGGCATGCAGGTCCTCATCATGACGAGCCACCACGCGATCGACGCCGACGGCCGGTGGAGCGACACCGCGACCGGCCGTCCGGTCGTCATCGAGGACCGCGTGTGGATCGGCGGCCGTGCGACGATCCTGCCCGGCGCGCACATCGAGCACGACGTGGTCGTCGCGGCCGGCGCGGTCGTCACCGGGCGACTGCTGGCGCACGGCGTCTACGCCGGCGTGCCGGCGAAGCGCATCCGCGACCTGGCCGGGGCGGAACCGGCCACGGACCGCAGAGCGACCGCCTGACGGCCTGGAGGCCCGTGGCGGCGCCGCTACGGGCCTCCAGGCCGCATCGCACGCCCGTCCAGGGCACCGTGCCCTTCCGCGGGCACGTCGCGTCTGCGACGATGGGCGCGCAGCGGGCGACGACGCCCGCCCGTCGTGAGGAGTCCACCATGTCCGTGCGTCTCAACCCGTACCTCGGCTTCCGCTCGGGGGCCCGCGAAGCCCTCGACTTCTACCACTCGGTGTTCCACGGCGAGCTCACGATCGGCACCTTCGGCGAAGCCGGCATGAGTCAGGACCCCGCCGACGCCGACAAGGTCATGCACGGGCAGCTCGAGGGCGAGAACGGCCTGCTGCTGATGGCCTCGGACGCGCCGACGGGCATGGAGACGCCGTCGGAGAGCACGATCTCGCTCTCGCTCAGCGGCGACGACCACGAGGCCCTGACCCGCTACTGGAACGGACTCGCCGACGGCGCGTCGATCATCGAACCGCTCACGACGGCCCCGTGGGGCGACACCTTCGGGATGCTCACCGACCGGTTCCGGGTCACGTGGCTCGTGAACATCAGCGGTCCGGCGAGCTGACGGAGACGGGGACCGCGCCCACGCTCGCGGCGATCGGCCACCGTGGCACCCAGCACCGGACACGCGCGGCGTAGCGGCGGAAGTCGTCGCCGAAACGGGCCTCGAGGTCGGCCTCCTCGAGCGGCCGGACCACGCAGTTCCACACGATCGACCCGGCGAGCGCGTAGACGACGACCATCCACGACCCGAGCAGCAGCCCGACGGCGACGCCCTGCGTGATGCCGGCGAGCGCCATCGGGTTGCGCACCGAGCGGTACGGGCCGGCGACGACCAAGCGGTTCGCACTGGCGGACGGCAGCGGGGTGCCAGCGCCCTTGGTCGACATCGCCGCCGCCGACGCGATGCCGAGCGCGCTGGCGAGCGCGAGAACGACGAGCCCGACCACCAGCAGCGCGGTCACGACCGGTTCGGGCAGTGCGGGGTGCAGCCGCCAGCGGTGCTCGGCGACGGCGATGGCCACGGGGAACACCCCGAGGAACAGCCCCCAGAAGACGACGATCTGCACGGTCGTCGCCACCACGTGCCGTGACGTCGCGGCACCCGGGTCGGCGGTGCGGAACCGCAGCGGACCGGACGTCAACCACTCGGTCGGTACCCGACCGAGCAGGACGAGGGCGAGGGCCAGCGCCGAGCCGACGGTCGCCGCGGTCATGACGACGACGCCCCAGCCGGCCTCGCCGGTGACGGTCGCCCAGACGGCGAGTCCGGCGAGGACGAGCGCGGTCCACACGGTGGCGACGGTCGCCGCGATCCGTCCGACCGTGCCCGCGGAGACCGCTGCGAGCGCCGAGGCCACGACGAAGAGCGGGACGTCGAGGGCCGCGACGGCCACCGGGTCCAGCGAGCCGAGCGTGAGCGTCCGGACGGCGGGGACGGTCGCGACGGTGATCCACCACACCGCGCCGCCGATGGCCTGCAGTGCGAAGTAGAGCCGGCCCCAGGACACGTCTGCACGCTAGCAGGGCGACGCGGTGCGCCGGGCGGCGCCTCAGTCCTGGCGGTTGATCTGCCCGAGCCACCGGCCGAACGCCGGAGTGCGGGCGTCGTGCAGCTTGGTCAGGACGGGCTTCGGCGTGCAGGTGCGCTCGTCGACGATCGCTGCGCACTTGTGGGGTTCCAGGCTCATGGTGTGCTCCTTCGTGGTCTTCGTGATCGGTGCAGAGTTCGACAGCGGGCGGGTCCGATCCATTCCCACCCGCTGCCGTGGAGTGCGGTCCCGGTCAGGGCGTGACCATGCCGCCGTTCACGTTGAGCGTCTCGCCGACGACGTAGCTCGACTCGTCCGACGCCAGGAACACGTAGGCCGGTGCGAGTTCGGCTGGCTGCCCGGCGCGCCCCATCGGCGACTCGCTGCTGCCGAACTCGGGAAGCGTCGACGGGTCGACGCCGCCGCTCGGCTGCAGGACCGTCCACGTCGGCCCCGGCGCGACGACGTTGACGCGGATGCCGCGCTCGACGAGCAGCTGCGACAGCCCCTTCGACAGGTTGTTGATCGCGCCCTTCGACGCCGCGTAGTCGAGCCGGTCGGGTGCCGGCTTGTACGCCTCCATCGACGCCGTCGTGGTGATCGTCGCACCGGGTTCCAGGTGCGGCAGCGCCGCCTTGACGAGGCGGAACAGCCCGAAGACGTTCACGTCGAAGGTCGCCTCGAACTGGTCGTCGGTGATGTCGAGCACGTCCGGCTGCCAGCGCTGCTTGCCGGCGACGCTCACCAGGGCGTCGAGACCGCCGAGTCCGGCGACGGCCTGGTCGACGAGCTCCTGCGCGTACGCCTTGTCACGCAGGTCGCCGGGGATCGCCACGGCGGTGCGTCCGGCGGCACGGATCTGCTCGAGGACGTGGTCGGCGTCGGACTGCTCCTCCGGCAGGTAGGCGATCGCGACGTCGGCGCCCTCGCGGGCGAACGCGATCGCGACGGCGCCGCCGATGCCGGAGTCACCGCCGGTGATCAGGGCCTTGCGGCCGGCGAGCCGGCCGGTGCCCCGGTAGCTCGTCTCGCCCAGGTCGGGGACCGGGTCCATGGCGGACTGGAGGCCCGGCTCGTCCTGCGTCTGCGGCTCCGGCTGGACATCGGGGTAGCGGGTGCGCGGGTCGCCGTGTTCGTACTGGTCGGTGGGCATGCGAGTTCCTTCCTGCTCGTGCCTCCACGGAACCCGTCCCGGCTGGACGGCGGCGGAGCGCCATCCGCCCTGCGCACCCGTCCAGGACCGCGGGGTTGCCTCGGGACCATGAGTGACGACGACGACCAGCAGACCGAGCGCGACTTCGCCGATGCGGTGAACATGACCCCGTCGGAGCTCCGCGAGTGGCTCGACACCGACGAGTCGAAGCACGTCGGGCAGAAGCCCCCGGGCGGCGGTGAGTCGACCGGGCACGAGAGCGGGCGGCACGTCATCCGGATCCTCGAGAAGCACAAGGCGGACCGGACCGACGACGACCACGCCCACATGCGGAAGGTGGTCGGCTACGTCGCCCGGCACTCGGAACAGCGGCCGGACGGTGACGTGCATGACACCCCGTGGCGGTGGTCGCTGATGAACTGGGGCCACGACCCCGAGAAGCGCTGAGCCGCCGCCGGCTCGGAACGACGCCGGGCCGGCGCGCGTACCGTGACGCACCATGCCGAACCAACTCAAGAAGCCGGACATGTACGAGGGACTCCGCAAGGAGGGCAACTCGAAGGAGAAGGCCGCGCGGATCAGCAACGCCGCAGCGGCCCGCGGCGAGGAGGCAGTCGGGAAGAAGGGCGGCGAGTCCGGCTCCTACGACGACTGGACCGTCGCCGACCTCCGGGAGCGGGCGAAGGAGCTCGGCCTGACCGGGTACTCGTCGAAGCGCAAGGCCGAGCTCGTCGAGGCGCTCCGGGATCACTGACCGAGGTCGGCGACCGCGTCGATGCCCTCGGCGATCTCCGCCGCGTGCGTGTGGTGCAGGTAGTGCCCGCCGTCGAGCAGGACGACCTGGCCGTCGGCGACCGACGCCGCCTGCTCACGGTGCAGGCGCTCCCACCCCGGCACCTCCGGGTCGTCGCCCACGACGAACAGGCGGACCGGCAGGTCGGTGGGGAATGTTCGGCTGCGGGCGTGCCGGAAGTTCGCGCTGAGGTGCTCGTACTCGTCCAGGTACGTCGCGCGCATGCTGGTGCGGTGTGACAGCAGGGTCATCTGCTCCTTCTGCGCATCGGTGTAGGGCAGCCCGGCGTACGCGTCGCCGGACACGGCAGTGAGCACGCGGGCGAGCCCGGTGGCCTTCACGAAGCGGAAGAGGCCAGATCCGGCGGCCTCGTCGATGCCGGGCTGCGTCGGCACACTGCTGTCGATGCCGACGAACGCCTGCACCTCGTCCGGGTACGCGTTCGTGTACTCGAGCGCGTAGATCCCGGCGACCGAGTGCCCCGCGAGCACGTACCGGTCGATGCCGAGCGTCGACAGCGCCTGGTGCACCTCGTCGACGATGTTCGCGCTGGTGCGGGGCCGGTCGGTGCCGTCGCTCAGGCCGTACCCGAGCGGCTCGAGGACCACCACCCGGTGCGTGTCCTGCAACCGGTCGACGAGCGGGGCGAAGTCGATCACGGGGGATGCCGTGCCGAAGCCGGGCAGCAGCACGACGGTCGACGCCCCGGACCCGGTGACGGCGACGTTCACCCGGCCGCCGGTGACGGGGACGAGTTCGCCGTACGGGCGGATGTCGTCCCGTTCCGCAGCGGTCGCGATCGCGTCGTAGGTGGCCGTGCCGCCGAGCGTCAGGGCGCCGAGGCCGACGAGCCCGACGAGCGAGAACCCGATGATCCGGAGCGGGCGACGGCGCCGGCGTGCAGGGCGGGCCGGGGTGCTGGTGGGGGTGGCCGTGGGGTGGTGCGTGTCCATGCCTGCACGCTAGGTCCGGCGTGCGGGGCCGCACATCGGAGCACGGTACCGACGCGCCTCGCCCGCGTCGTACCGCGGGCTGACGTCGGCTGACATCGGCACTGGTTCGGCATGGGGGAGAATGGCCGGGTGAACGAGACGGGCATGCCGCGCTTCCGACGGATCTGGTCGACCGTGCAGGTCGGTGTGCTGGCGATCGCTGTGGCCTTCTGCATCGTGATGCTCGTGATCGGGCAGGGGAAGCTCGACCGCGTCTACGCCGTCGCCGCGATCTTCTTCGGCCTGGCGCTCGTCGGGCACAGCACGTACCTCTGGCTGCTCGCCCGGAACGCCCGAACCGGCCGCTGACCCGAGGGGGCCGCCGCTTCGTCTCCGGTCTCGGTTCCGGCTACGCGCCGAAGCGCAGCGCGAGCGGCACGAGCAGCCCGGCCACCCAGACGAGCACCATCACGAGCGCACCGATCGCGATGAACCGACGGCGACGACGCAGCTTCGGACTCCGCTCCTCGCCCCACATCTGCGCGCGGACCAGCACCCGGTTGGCCTGCTCGACGACCTTGCGGACCTCGGGGTCGTCCAGCTCGAGGGCACCGGACCGGGCGTGTTCGGCGATGACCGTGGCTTCGTCGACGGTCAGGTCGTCCTTGCGCATGCTCCATCCTCGCACCGGGGCGAGGGGTACGGCTCGTCTGTGCGGGAACGGACCAGCAGGCGCGTACCAAGGACGCATGGGACATCGGTACCGCGGGAAGATCGTCGTCGTCACCGGAGCATCGAGCGGCATCGGGAGGGCCGCGGCGCACGAGTTCGCCCGACAGGGTGCCACGCTCGTGCTCGCCGCACGCGGCCACGACTCCCTCGAAGCCGCCGCCGCCGAGTGCCGTGCACTCGGGGCCGACGCGGTCGCGATCCCGACGGACGTCGCCGACGAGCACCAGGTCAAGGACCTCATCGGCACGGTGACGAGTCGGCACGGTCGCATCGACGTCTTCGTCGGCAATGCCGCGCTGTTCGTCTACGGCCTGTTCGAGCAGACCCCCACCGAGGCGTTCAAGCGGGTCGTCGACACGAACCTCTACGGCCACCTCAACGCGATCACGCACCTGCTCCCGCACTGGAAGCAGCGCGGCACGGGCACGTACGTGCTCGTCGGCTCGATCCAGTCGCTGCTGTCAGCGCCGTACCAGTCGGCCTACGTGACGAGCAAGCACGCGGCGCTCGGCCTGGTCGACGTCCTCGGCGACGAGTTCGCGCACACCGGCATCCGTTTCACCACGCTGCTGCCGTCGACGATCGACACCCCGATCTACCAGAACGGCGCGAACTACACCGGCAAGAACTCGCACCCGCTGCCGCCGACGGTGTCGGTCGAGCGCGCGGGTCGTGCCGTCGTCACCGCCGCCACACACCCGAAGCGGTACCGCTACGTCGGCCGCATCCAGGCGTCGCTCGTCCCGCTGCAGTACGTGTTCCCGGGGCTGTTCCACAAGATCACGAAGCCGATGGTCGAGACCTTCGCGCTGCGCGGGAAGGGCGACCCGACCGACGGCAACCTCTACGCCCCGGCGGACGCCGACAACGCCACGAACGGCGGCTGGGTCGCGAAGCGACGGCGCGTCACGCGTCCGCTCGTGTGGCTCGGCGCGGCTGCGGCGGTCGGCGCGGTCGTCCTCAGCCGCACACGGCGCTAGTCCCACCGGAACCGGGCGTACCTGCCGGTAGCGGGCGTACCGACCGGAACCGGGCGTACCTGCCGTGATCTTCGTGGCAGGTACGCCCGTTCTCGTTTGGTACCGCAGACGTTCTGGGAAGGAACGGGCGGCTCAGAAGAGCCTCGCGCTCGCGCGGCGCGCGCCCTCACCGAGCGACTCGAGCTTCGCGGCGGCGATCTGCGGGTGGATGCGGCCGCCCAGGCCGCAGTCGGTGCCGGCGATGACGCGCTCGCGCCCGACGACCGAGGCGAACCGCTCGATGCGCTGCGCGACCAGGTCGGGGTGCTCGACGACGTTCGTGGCGTGGCCGACGACACCCGGCACGATGACCTTGCCGTCGGGCAGGGTGACGTCCTGCCAGACGGTCCACTCGTGCTCGTGGCGGGCGTTCGCGGCCTCGAACGAGTAGGCGCCGGCGTCGATGTCGAGCATGAGGTCGACGATGTGGCGGAGTTCGATGTCAGTGGTGTGCGGGCCGTGCCACGAGCCCCAGCACAGGTGGAAGCGGACGCGGCTGGTGTCGAGGCCCCTGAGCGCGTGGTTGAGCGCCTCGACGCGGATGCGGGTGAAGGCGCGGTAGTCCTCCAGGCTCGGCTCGGGGTTGATCTGGTCCCAGTTCTCGGCGATCGAGGGGTCGTCGATCTGCAGCACGAGGCCCGCGTCGAGGATGATCCGGTACTCCTCGCGCAGGGCGTCGGCCCAGGCCCAGATGTGCTCTTCGTCGGTGGCGTAGTACTCGTTCGCGACCCGGGCCGCGGAGCCGGGGGAGAGCGCCGTGATGAAGCCGTTCTCGGCACCGGCGGCCTCGACCGCGTGCCCGAGGTTGGCGGCGTCGGTGCGTGCGGCCTCGTGTCCGGTGTAGGCGATCGGGCCGGTCGTGGTGGGGAACGCGGTGGCGTTCTTGCCGGTGCCGATGCCCGACGCCGGGTCGGTGTAGGCCTCGCGGAAGATCGTCCAGTCGCGACGGTCCGGGAAGCTGGTCAGCTGCACGTTGCCCGGGCTCGAGCGGACCGGCTGCTGCGTGAAGATGTCGGCGTCCGTGAGCGAGAGTCCGCTGACACGTTGGAACGAGTACCCCCACCACGCGCCGTAGTCGACGCTGTTCGACATCGCCTTGCCGAACTCGCCGTCACCCGGCTGCGTGATGCCGAGGGCGGTCTGGCGCGCGACGATGTCATCGACGGCCGCGCTCGTCATCGAGCGGACCTCGTCGGTGGTCTCCAACGTGAAGCCGTCGGCGCCCACGGGGCGGGCGGCGTTCGCGGCGATGAGCTCCGGCGTGCGCGGGAGCGACCCGGCGGTGGTGGCCTGGACGTGGTCGCTGTTCTCGAAGGGCATCGGCCCAATGTGCCACGGGCCGCCTCCGAGCCGGGCTCCGTTACGTGGCACGACGCGAGCCGGAGAGAATGGGACCCCATGCCCAGCGCGCGCCCGACTTCCCGCATCCCGCTCAACACCCTCGCCGCACCGTTCGGCCTGGCCGGCTTCGCGGAGACCTGGTCGTACGCGGCACCCGTCCTCGGATTGCCGCCCGTCGTCCCGCAGGTGTTCTGGGTGGTCGCGGCGGTGGCGTGGTCGTGGCTGCTCGGCGCGCACGTCCTGCGGGGCGTCCGGGTCGACGAACGCCTGGTCGACCAGCTCCGCCACCCCGCGCAGGGCCCGATCGCGGCCCTGGTTCCCGCGACGGCGATGCTCCTCGGCGTCGACCTCGCGCGGTTCTGGGAGATCGGGGGGCAGGTCCTCGTGTTGCTCGCGGTGGCGGTCGCTGCCGGGTTCGCGGCGTGGTTGCTGAGCACGTGGTTCGAGGGGCGCCTGACCCTGGAGGCCGTGCACGGCGGCTACCTGCTGCCGACGGTCGCCGCGGCCCTCGTCGCCGCCGTCGCCACGCACGAGGTCGGTGTGGTCTGGCTGTCCTGGGCGTGCTTCGGCGTCGGCGTGTTCTTCTGGGGCGTGATGACCGGACTGCTCCTCATCCGGCTGTCGTTCCGCCCCGCACTGCCCGACCCGCTCGTCCCCACGATGGCGATCCTCGTGGCTCCGCCCGCGGTGGCGACGGTGTCCCTGTTCGCGCTCACCGACGACGCCCGAACCCTGCCCGTGCAGGCGATCGCGGGCCTCGGTGTCCTCATGCTCCTCGTGCAGCTCGCCCTGCTGCCCCGGTACGTCCGGCTCGGGTTCTCGCTCGGGTTCTGGTCGTTCGTGTTCCCGGCTGCGGCGGTCGCGACGGCGGCGATCGAGTGGTTCCGGGTGCTCGACCTGCCGGTGGCGTGGGTGCCCACGACCGTGCTGCTCGTGCTGCTCAACGTGCTCGTGCTCGTGGTCGGGGTGCGGTCCCTGAGCCTGGCCGCGCGGCACCTGCTCGGGCAGGCCGAGTCGGTGCTGCACGCCGCCGACGACGAGGACGCGGCACCCGCGACGCACTGACGCGGCGCTGACGGTGATGCGGAGCCGACGGTGTCGCGGTGCGTCAGCACCCGTTCTGCGACGAACCACGCGTCGAACGACTCGTGGCTCGTCGCGGAACGGGTGCGCGGTGCGACGGATCCGCGCGGGTCAGGCGCTGACGGTCTCGTCCGCCGTGAGCACCGGGGCGATCGTCCCCGTCCGGGCGCTTTCGTACGCCGCCAGGATCATGCCGAGCACCGCGATGCCCTCGCGCTCCGTGTGGATCGGTCGCGTGCCGTCGCGCAGGCACGCCCCGAACGCGCCGATCTCGGCTGCGAAGGTGTCGACCTCGTCGAAGGTGACCGACTCGCTCGTGCCGTCCCGCAGGTCCCACCGCAGCGTCGTGCCGTCGCTCGTCAGGGCGCCGTGTTCGCCGACGACGCTGAACCGCTCGGTGCCGGCGGCCGGGTCGTACGCCCAGCTCGTCACGAGCTGGCCCACGGCGCCGTTGTCGAAGCGGAACAGGGCCTGTGCCGAATCCTCACCCTCCATGAACGCCAGCCGGTGCGTGGAGAGCATCGCGGTGGCCTGCACGGGGACGCCACCGGCCAGGTGCATGAGCAGGTAGCTCGGGTGGTACCCGGTGTCGATGAGCTCACCGCCGCCGCTCGTCGACGCGTGGGCACGCCACCCCATGTTCGACGGGTCGAACTCGTTGCGGAACGAGTCGGTGGTGCGGACCTCGTAGACCGTGCCGAGCGCCCCGCCGTCGATGAGTTCCTTGGCCTTGGCGACCGCGGGCATGAACAGCTGGTTGTGCGCGCACATCAGGGTGATGCCGGACTCGGACACCGCGCGCTGCACGTCGGCGGCCTCGTCGGGGCTCAGGCACAGCGGCTTCTCGCACAGCACGTGCTTGCCCGCCTTCGCCGCGGCGACGATCGCGTCGCGGTGCAGGTGGTGCGGCAGGCAGATGTCGACGGCGTCGATGTCCGCCTGCTCGAGCATCGCGAGGTAGTCGGTGAAGAACGGGACGCCGAGCTCCGCCCCGCGTTCCTCGGCCGTGGCCGCGAACGCGTCGGCGACCGCGGCGATGCGGATCGTGTCGGGGTGCTCGGCGTAGCCGGCGATGTGCGCGGACGCGATGCCGCCCCCGCCGATGAGGCCGACGCGGATGATGTCGCTGGACATGGTGGCTCCTGTGGTTGGTTCGAGGTGCTGGACTGCTGGGGCGGTCAGGCGGGTGCGCCGACGAGGGCGTCGCTGGTGGCGGACTGGCCCGCGGCGTCGTTCGCGGCGACCACCAGGCGGGTGAGCTCGACGGCGCGGGCGAGGTTGTCGTCGGCACGCGTGTCGGCGGCGATGTGGTCCACCCACTGACCGAACGCGTCCTGGGCGTCGGCGGGGACGTCGAGGGTGACCGGCTCGTCGCCGTAGGCCGGTCCGCCGGCGGTGAGCCGGGCCTCCTGGTCGGAGTACGCGAGCCAGCCCCGGGTGCCCGCCACGTCGATCGTGAACGGCGTGCCCGCGACGAAGCCGGCCTCGATGACGCCGATCGCCTGCGATGCGTAGCCGACGGTGACCACCGCGTGGTCCTCGACCGCGCGGCCGGTGTAGGAGCGGTAGACGGCCTCGACCGTGTCGGGGCGGGCACCGAGGAACAGCTGCGTCAGGTAGACGGGGTGGCAGCCGAGGTCGGTGAGGGCGCCGCCGATCGCCGTCGCCGGGTCGAAGAAGCGCTCCGGCAGCCACGGTGCGACGGCACCGTCGTGCGAGAGCCGGACGCGGGAGTACGTGACGTCGCCGAGGCGGCCTGCGTCGAGCTCGCGCCGGATCGCGGCCGTGTAGCCGTGGGAGAGCCGCGGGAGCGAGACCACGAGCTTGACCCCGGCGGCGTCGCAGGCGGCGATGACCGCGTCGCACTCCTCGACGGTGGGGGCGAGGAGCTTCTCGGTGAAGACGTGCTTGCCGGCCGCTGCTGCGCGCTCGATCACGTCGCGGTGGACGTCGGTCGAGGTCGTGATCGTGACGGCGTCGACGTCGGTGCGGGCGAGCAACGCATCGAGGTCGTCGGTGTACTCGACACCGAACCGTTCGGCGCCGGCTCGGCCGCGGTCGGTGTCGTCGTCCCAGACGGCCACGAGCTCGGTGCCGGGGTGGTCGACGGTCTGCTGTGCGTAGTCGCCGGCGTGGACGTGCCAGAAGCCGAGGACGGCGACGCGCAAGGGGGTGGAGGGCATGTGTCGGTGGTTCCTTTCGTGGGGGACGACCAGAGCGTTCCCGCTCAGATCCGGACCTTGTCGTAGTCCTTCGGCAACGTGAACGGCGAGTAGGTCTGCATCATCGGGTCGACGCGGTTCTGCGCCCGCTCGACGGCTTCCTGCGGACTCGCGGTGCCGAGCAGGACACTCGACCGCGCGTCCGCGAGGGAGTCCCACCACGCGCCGCCGACGGGCAACGGCGGGCGGCAGGTGGACGCGCCGATCGACTCGGTGAAGAAGCGGATCGACTTCGCGGAGCCCTTCGGGTCCTTCAGCGCCGCGATGTTCGACGGCACGCTGGTGGCCGGCACCATGTAGGTCTCCTGGCCCTGCTTGCTCGTGAAGTACTTCATGAGCTCCCACACGGCCTTGTTCTTCTTCGAGCCCTTCGGCACGCACAGCGCGAAGCCACCGGACCACGTGTACTTGTCGCCGCCGTCCTGCTGGGTCGGCAGGTACGCGGTGCCCCAGTCGAGGTCCTTCGGGCCGTAGTTGTCGAAGGTCTGGATGGTGGAGGGGACGCTGACCATGAACGCCATCCGGTCCGCCATGAACGCGGTCTGTCCCGGCGGGTGCCCGGTCGGCTCGTAGGTGGCGATGAAGGTGTCGGCGTCCTTGTAGCCGTACCGCTTCGCCCAGTCCTCGTAGAACTCGAAGATGCTGCGGACGCTCTTCGAGTCCATCGTCATCTTCGAGTCCTGCTGGTCGAAGTACGACGCACCGAGGCCGAGCCCCCACGTGAACGGCCAGCCTTCGCCGTACCAGGGGAGCAGTCCCATGTGGGTGTAGTCGCCACCGGACTTCTTCGTGATGCGTTCGCTGACGTCCCACATCCGGTCCATGCTCACCGGGCCGTTGTGCTCCCAGTCGAACTCGTCGGGGTCGATCCCGGCGCCGGTCAGCATCTTCCGGTTCACGAACATGCCGCGGGCGTCGGTGTCGTGGGGCAGGCCGTAGGTCTTGCCCTGGTAGCTGACCTCGCCGATCGTGAACCCGAGCCACTGCGCCAGGACCTCGTCCTTCGGCTGGTCCTCGAACTCCTCGATCATGTCGTCGATCGGTTCGATGAGCCCGATCGCCGCGTACTGCGCCGCACTGAACCGGTCGAGGAGCCACAGGTCGGGGGCGGTGCCGCCGCGCACGGCCGTGATGATGCTCGTGGCGTCGCCGGTGCCCTGCGACGGGACGACGTTCACCTTGACGTCGACCTCGGGGTGGACCTTGTTGAAGTCCTTGATCACCTTCGTCTGGAACGGCACGAACGTGCCGGTGACACCCCAGATCGTGACCTGGTTCGGGTTGCTCCGGCCGCTCGAGCCGGAGGCGCACGATGCTGCGAGGAGTGCGAGCGCCCCCGCACCGCCGGTCGCGGCCGCACCGCGCAGGAACGTTCGTCGGTCGAATGCGCTGCTCACTTGAAGCTCCCGATCTGGACGCCCTTGATGAACGTCCGCTGGAACACGAAGAACAGGACCACGAGCGGCAGGATGATGAGCACCGATGCCGCCATCAGCTGGTTGAACTGGAAGTCCTGCGAGTTGTTGAGGCGGAAGATCTGCAGCCCGATGGACAGCGTCTGCACGTTCTCGTCCTGCAGGTAGATGAGCGGCCCGAGGAAGTCGTTCCATGCACCCACCGCCGCGAAGATCCCGACCGTGACGAGCGCCGCCTTGGCCTGCGGGAACACGATGCGCCAGAGGATGCCCCACTCGGAGGCGCCGTCCATCCGCGCTGCGTTGAGCAGGTCCTTCGGGATCTGCAGCAGGAACTGCCGGAGCAGGAACACGTAGAACGCGGACCCGAACAGACTCGGCACGATGAGGGGCAGGAAGGTGTTGATCCAGCCGAGTCGGGCGTACAGGTCGAACATCGGGATGAGCGTGACGGGGAACGGGATGAACAGCGTGGCGAGCACGACGTAGAACACCTTGTCGCGGCCGCGCCACTCGAGGCACGAGAACCCGTACGCGATCACGAGGTTCGAGACCATCGAGAAGAGCGTCACGCAGACCGTGATGATGAGCGTGTTCCGGAAGAACGTGAAGAACGGCATCGCGTCGATCGCCTTGCCGAAGTTCGACCAGTCGAGCCACTGCGGGAACCAGGTGGGCGGGAAGGCACCGAGTTCGGAGTTGCCCTTCAGCGCCGAGATGACCATCCAGTAGATGGGGATGAGGAACAGCAGGCTCATCGCGATGAGGAGCACGCGGGCGAGGACGGACGACCACGGTGAGCGGATCGAGCCGTCGGCGTTCCGGGATCGGTCGTCGGCACCCTTGCGACCGCGGGGCCGGACGGACTCGATCGACGAGGTGACCGTGTCGCGGTCCGGGTGTCGTTCAGTGCGCAGTGTCATCGGTCACTCCCCGGTCACGTCGTAGTTGACGAAGCGCTTGGACAGCCAGTACACGAGCCCGGACAGGATCATGCCGGCCAGGAACAGCAGCACGGCCATGGCGCTGGCGAATCCGAGCTGCGCGTAGCTGAACGCGTTCTTGTAGAGGTAGAGCATGTAGAACAACGTCCCGTTGTCCGGGCTGCCGAGTCCTCCGGTGCCGGACGAGATCACGTACGCCTCGGTGAAGACCTGCAGGCCGTTGCTGATGCCGGTGATCAGGTTGAACAGGATCACGGGGGAGAGCAGCGGCAGCGTCAGCGCGAAGAACTGCCGGAGCGGTCCGGCCCCGTCCACGCGAGCGGCTTCGTACAGGGTCTTCGGGATCCCGCGCAGCCCGGCGAGGAAGATCAGTGCCGCGTTGCCGGCACCCATCTGCGCGAGTGCGACGATGACGAGCTTCGCCGTGGTCGGGTCGCCGAGCAGGTTCGTCGCCGGGATCCCGACGAGCTTCATGACCTGGTTGACGAGGCCGGTCTGCGGGTTGACGAGCACCACGAAGATGAACGCCAGCGCGAAGGTCGGGATGAGCGACGGGATGTAGAGGGCCGTCCGGTACCAGCCGATCTCGCGGACGTCCTGGTTCATCGCGATGGCGATCACGATGGCGATGACGATCCCGACGGGCACCGCGATGACGGCGTAGAACAGGGTGTTGCCGACCGCGGTGTGCACGAGCGGGTCGATGAACGCGGCGACGTAGTTGGCGAACCCGACCCAGGTGATGTCGGCCATGCCCGAGTACCGGGTCAGGCTGATCGCGAACGAGTAGATCAGGGGGTAGGCGATGAACACCAGCACGCCGAGGATCCACGGCGAGATGAACGCGATGCCGACGCGCAGCCGGCGCTTCTCGGCCGGGGTCCACGGATGCTTCTCGCGTGGTCGTCGACGGACCGCGACGTCACCGCCCGTGCGCGTCCGTGGTGGTGCAGTGGTTCCGGATCGTGCGGTCGTCGTCACGAGCGTCCCTTCCGACCCCGTGCCACGCCGGTGTGGCACGGGCGAATCCGTCGTCGGACGGGCGAACCGATCGCTCCGTCGCGGTTTCAATCCAATTGATTGACAAATTCGTATGACCAGAGATGCTAGGGACCATGTCCGAGCCGCGTCAACCCCTTCCTGACACCGTGGTGCAGGGCAGAACGGGCGGCACGAACCTCGTGCGCGTCGGGGTCCAGAACCGTGCCCTGGTGCTCGATCTCGTCCGTCGCCGGGGACCGTTCGCCCGCGCCGAGTTGATGCGTGCGACCGGGCTCAGCGCGCAGACGGTGTCGAACATCGCGGCCGGACTCGTGGGAGCGGGACTCGTGCGCGAAACACCGGGCGGCGGACGACGACTCGAGATCGTCGCGGGGTCGCGGTCGGCGATCGGGGTCCACCTCGACCCGGCGCACCTCGTCGTCGTGCGCACCGACCTGACCGGAGCCGTGCTGGCCGTCGAGCACGTCGACCTGGACGCGACGGACGACCCGGCGCGGACGCTCGACACGATGGCGGCGGCGGTGCACCGGGTCCGTGGCGACGGCAGTCGGGCCCGCTCGCGCACCGGCGTGCCCGCTCCCGTCGGCATCGGCCTCGCCGTCCCCGGCTCCATCGACCCGGACGGCGTGCGGATGGGCACCCCCGCGCAGTTGCCCGCCTGGTGGTCGCTGCCCGTCACCGACGAGCTCGTCGCCCGGACCGGTCTGCCGGTGCGGCTCGAGAAGGACGGCGTCGCGAGTGCCCTGGGCGAGGTCTGGTCCGCTGCCGGCGCCGACGACCTGGTCTCCGTGTTCCTCGGCCACGGCATCAGCGCCGCGACGGTCGCCGCGGGCGAGGTGGTCCGCGGCGCGACCGGCAACGCCGGTGAGTTCGGTGGCATGCCCGTCGAGGCGCACGGCCGCTGGACCGAGGTGTGGGAAGCCTGCCAGCCCCTGCAGCAGGTCCGGCGCGCCACCGACGCCGGCCTGCTCCCCAGGGGCATCCCGCTCGACCGCGCCAGCGACGTCCGGCACGCGTTCGAGCGGCTCTGCGCGACGCCGTCCGCGGTGCCGCTGGTCGCCGAGGCCGGCGCCGCCCTCGGATCCGCGCTCGCCCACGTCGTCGAGCTGCTCGACGTGCCACGCGTCGTGATCGGTGGCAGTGCAGCTCTGGCCGGCGGCGACGTCTTCATCGCGGCCGTCCGCGAGCGGCTCGCGGTCCGCCTGCCGCACGGGCCGTTCCCGACGGTCGCCGCCACCGCCTTCGGCGAGGCCTCGGTGGCCCGCGGGGCCGCCTGCGCGGTGCTGCAGGCCGACCTCGCCGTGCCTGCCCCCGTCGGCCGCGGTACCGACGTCGGTACGGGGCGTCGACCAGGAGGCCCGGTGCACGTCCGCAGCATCGCCCACCCCTGGTGAGCGGGACCGTCCAGGGCGTCGGGTCGGCCGTGCGCGTGACGTCGCGCGACGGCGACGTCGCGTTCGCGGCCCGGGCGTCGTAGCGTCGGGGCATGAGCACGACGACGCCGACCGCACCCGACTCCGCCACCGAGTGGGCGGCCTGGCACGACGCCCACGAACGAGCCCGGGCGAGCGAGCACGGCTTCCTCGCCATCACGAGCATCCGGTGGCTGACGAGCACGCCCGAGCGGTTCGACGACGCCCCGGGCACGTGGTCGACGGGCGATGACGGGCCCGTCGTCGAGCTCGCGGACGGCGAGACGATCACGGTCGACGGGCAGTCGACCACCGGTACCCACCGCTTCGGACCACTGCCCGAGCGCTCGAGCACGAACGTCGTGTGGCAGGACGGCGACGAGACCGTCGTGATCGAGGTCGCCCGTCGTGGCGGCAGCGACGTCATCCGGCCCCGGCACCCGGGCAACCCGACCCGCACCGAGTACCCCGGCACCCCGACGTACGAGCCGTCGGACCGGTTCGTGGTCGACGCGCACTTCGAACCGTTCGACGAACCGCGCGAGGTCACCGTGGGCTCGGTCGTCGACGGGCTGCAGCACGTGTACTCGGCGCCCGGCGTCCTCACCTTCGACCTCGACGGGCCGCGGTCGCTGCTCGCGTTCAACGGGCACGGCGACGGCCTGCACGTCCTGTTCACCGACCGCACCAGCGGCGTCACGACCTCCGCCGCGAACCGGAGCCTGGACATCGCCGCCCCGGATGCCGCCGGCGCGACCCGGATCGACTTCACCCGCGCGACGAACCTGCCGTGCGCGTACACCGCGCACGCGACGTGCCCGCTGCCGCCGGCCGAGAACCGGCTCGACGTCGCGGTCGAGGCGGGGGAGTGCCTGCCCGTCTGACCCCGCCGCCGCGGAGTGCCGCGGAACGACGTCCTCGGCGTCGTTCGCTGCGCGTGCATCGTCCGACATTCCACGAGGTGATCGACTCGTGGTTGGTCGGAACATGCACGCGCACTCGATGCGTGCGCACGAGACGACGATCCACCCGTTGATCAACGAGTGGAACGTCGGAACATGCACGCGCACCGGCCGTGGGCGCGCCGGTCGGCGGGTGCGTCAGCCGGAGGGCACGCGCTGCCAGGTGCTCGTCGCCCGCCACGCCCGCGCATCGAACGCGAACACGCTGCCCATACCGGGTTGGTCGAGCGCGCGTGCCACCGGCGCTCCGGTCAGGTCGGCGAGCAGGAGCGCCCCGACGGCACCGTGCGACACGATGGTCGCGTCGCCCGCCGCTGTGAGCCGCCGGACCGCTCCGACGATGCGGGCCTGGGCGTCGACGGCCCGCTCCCATCCGCGGACCGATCGGGTCGGCTCCGCGAAGAACCGGTCGACGACACCCTCGAACTCGGTCGGCGGCAGGTAGCCCGTCGCGCTGCGGTCGATCTCGCCGAGCAGGGGATCCTGCGCGGGCACGAGCCCGACCGCGGCCCCGAGCAGCTCGGCGGTCTCGACGGCCTTGCGTTCCGTGCTCGACACGAGTGTCCGGACGCCCGGCTCCCAGGCCAGCGGACCCGACCGCGCTGCGCGTGCGCGTCCCGCTGCGGAGAGCCCCCACGACTCGATCGGCTCGGCGGGCTCCACGACGACCTCGGCGTGGCTCAGGAAGTACGAGACCATCCGCCGATCCTGGCACGGACCCACAGCGGCGCCGAGCAGCCGTGTTACGGACCGTGAAGCTCCGTCGCTTCCTGGGAGCGTTCCTGTGATGAGGTGAAGCATTCCCCCGACCGCTCCACAGCCCGGAAGCGAACCCCGATGACCCGAACCCGTCGCGCACTCCTCGCGGCCCTGTCCGTCGCAGCCGTCTCCGCACTCGTCGCCGGCTGCTCGAACGGCAGCACCGCGTCGAGCAGCAGCACGCCGCAGGACGGTGGCACGCTCACGTACCTCGAGCCGCAGACCTGGAACACGCTGTACCCGCCGTCGGCCGGCTTCTACCCGAACGGCGGCATCGTGAACAACATCACGGACCGTCTGCTGTACCAGGACCCGAAGACGCTCGAGCTCGAGCCGTGGATCGCCACGGCGCTGCCGAAGGTGAACGCCGACGCCACCGAGTACACCTTCACCCTCCGTGACGGCGTCACCTACTCGGACGGCACCCCGCTCGACGCCGAGAACGTCGTGAAGAACTTCGACCTGTACGGCAAGGGCGACACCGATCGCGCGCTCACCGTCTCCGAGGCCATCAACAACTACGACCACGGCGAGGCCCTCGACGACCACACGGTGAAGTTCTTCTTCTCGGCGCCCGCCCCGGGCTTCGCGCAGGCGACCTCGACGATCAACTCCGGGCTCGTCTCGAACGAGACGCTCGACCGCACGGGTGAGGAGTTCGGCCCGGGCAACGCCGAGGACGTCATCGGCTCCGGCCCCTTCGTCGTGGCGAAGGAGAAGGTCGGCACCGAGATCGACCTCGCCGTCCGCAAGGACTACGACTGGGCGCCGGAGTCGGCGGACCACGACGGTCGCGCCCACCTGGACGGGATCGACATCGTGCTCGCCGGCGAGGACAGCGTGCGCGTCGGGACGGTCACCAGCGGCCAGGCGGACGTCGCCCGGCAGATCCCAGCCCCGGACGAGAAGCAGTTCGACGCGAGCGGCCTGTCGATCGTCGCCGCCCCGACGAACGGCGTGAACAACGGTCTGAGCTTCCGCTTCCGGACGCCGGAGCTCTCCGACGTCGCGGTGCGGAAGGCGATCATCGCCGGCATCGACCGCGAGGACATCCTGTCAAAGCTCTTCACCGACAACTACACGCTCGCGACCGGTGCGCTCGCGAAGACCGCCGCCGGCTACGTGGACACGTCGGAGTACTACGAGTACGACCCGGCGAAGGCGAAGGACCTGCTCGACGACGCGGGGTGGAAGGAGAACGGTGACGGTGTCCGCGAGAAGGACGGTGTCACGCTCAGCCTGACCTTCAACGAGGCGCTCCCGCAGCCCCGCTCGAAGGAGGTCGTGACGCTCATCCAAGAGCAGCTCAAGGAGATCGGCGTGCAGGTCGAACTGTTCTCCGGCGACCAGGCCGCGCAGACCGAGGCAGCCCTCGACCCGGACACGATCCAGGTGTACCACTCGATGGTCGGCCGGGCGGACTTCGACGTCCTGAAGTCCCAGTACTTCTCGAAGAACCGCAACACCCTGCTCAACCTCGACACCGCGGACGAGAGCATCGGCGACGAGCAGCTCGACGACGACCTGAACGCGATCGCGTCCGAACCGACGACCGAGGAGCGCGCGGCCGCGTCGAAGAAGGCCCAGGAGCGGCTCGCCGAACAGGCGTACATCCTGCCGATCTTCGAGGAGCCGCAGGTGTTCGGTCTCCGTGACACCGTGCGGGGCTTCGCCACCGAGTCCGTCGGCCGTCCGTCGTTCTACGACGTCTCGAAGTCGAACTGACGAGGACGCCGACCCGATGACCTTCCTCTCCAGGCGTGCCGGGCAGGCGCTCGTCGTGCTCGTCGTGGCGTTCGTCGCCGCGTACGTGCTCCTCGCGCTCCTGCCCGGAGACGCCGTGCTCGCCCGGTACGGCAGCCCCGAACTCGGGCTGTCGCCGGACCAGCTCGCCGACATCCGGGCGTCGTACGGCGCGGACGACGCGTTCCCGGTGCGGCTCTGGCGGTCGGCCCGCGGGTTCCTCACCGGTGACTGGGGCTACTCCGTGCAGAGCGGCGCCGCGGTGTCCACCCTGATCGCGACCGCACTGCCGGCCACCCTCGTGCTCGCCGCCCTCGGCTTCGCGCTGGCGCTCCTGCTGGCCGGCACCATCGCCTTCACGGCGACGTACGGCCGCGGCCGGTGGCTGCGCCGGGTGTTCCGCTCGCTGCCGCCGTTCTTCGTGTCGCTGCCCGTGGCCTGGATCGGCATCATCCTGATCCAGGTGTTCTCGTTCCGGCTCGGCCTGGTGCCGGTGCTGAACGCGAACCCGTTGCAGTCGCTCATCCTGCCGGTGATCACGATCGCCATCCCGATCGCCGCCCCGCTGGCCCAGGTGCTCATGCGGAGCATCGACGAGGTGTCGGAGCAGCCCTTCGTGGCCGTCGTCCGGGCGCGCGGCGCGAGCACCTCGTGGCTGCTCTGGAAGGACGTCAGCCGGAACGCGCTCCTGCCGACGCTGACGATGGGCGGCCTGCTGTTCGGCGAGCTCGTCGGCGGCGCGGTCGTCACAGAGGCTGTCTTCGCTCGCGAGGGCATCGGCCAGCTGACCGCACAGGCCGTCGCGAACCGGGACACCCCCGTCCTGCTCGCGGTCGTCGTGCTGTCCACCGTCGTCTTCGTCGTGATCAACCTGGTCGTCGACCTGCTCTACCCGGTGCTCGACGCACGCCTGCGCACGGGAGGCGCCCGATGACCGCGGCCACCATCGCCACCGGGACGCTCGGGCGCTCCCGCGTCGCCGTCCGACTCGTCCCCGGACTCGTGCTGCCCGGACTCGTCATCACCGTCGCACTGGTCGCGGCGGTGTTCCCGCAGCTCTTCGCACACGGCGACCCGACGACCTCGGTCGGCACCTCGCTGCAGGCTCCGAGCGGCGCACACTGGTTCGGCACCGACTCCACCGGACGCGACCTGTACACGCGCGTCGTGTACGGCGCATCGCAGTCGGTGGTCGGTGCCCTGGTCGCCGTGCTCGTCGGACTGGTCGTCGGCACCGCCATCGGCGTCGCGGCGGGTTCGGCCGGCGGGGTCCTCGACGACGTGCTCATGCGCGTGGTCGACGTCCTGCTCGCGATCCCCGCCCTGCTGCTGTCGCTCAGCGTCGTCATCCTGCTCGGGTTCGGCACCACGAACGCGGCGATCGCAGTCGGCGTCACCTCGATCGCGGTGTTCGCTCGACTGTCGCGGTCCGAGGTCGTCCGTGTCCGGGTGAGCGAGTACGTCGAGGCGGCCTACGGCTCCGGTGGTCGCGGTGTCGTCGTGCTGCTCCGCCACGTGCTGCCGAACTCGCTGACCCCGGTGATCGCCCTCGCCGCCCTGCAGTTCGGGTCGGCGATCCTGCAGATCTCCACGCTCGGGTTCCTCGGCTACGGCGCACCGCCGCCCACGCCGGAGTGGGGGCTCCTCATCGCCGAGGGCCGCAACTACGTCGCCACCGCCTGGTGGCTCACCGTCCTGCCGGGGGTGGTCGTGGTCCTGGTGGTCCTCGCCACCAACCGGCTCAGCCAGGCCATCCGAGGAGGCGTCCGATGACCGCCCTGCTCACCGTCCAGGACCTGCGTGTCGCCTACCGCACGGCCCGCGGCGACGTCACCGCCGTCGACGGGGTGGACCTCGAGGTCGCCCCCGGCGAGGTCACCGCCCTGGTCGGCGAGTCCGGCAGCGGCAAGTCGTCGGTCGCCCAGTCGGTGATCGGGCTGCTCGCGAGCAACGGTCGGGTCGCCCACGGGTCGATCCGCCTCGGCGACCGCGAGCTCACCGGCCTGTCCGAGCGCGAGTTCCGGAGCGTCCGCGGTCGCGCGATCGGGCTCGTGCCGCAGGACCCGGGCAACTCACTCAACCCCGTCGCGACGATCGGCGCGAACATCGCCGAGGTCCTGCGGATCCACGGGTGGAAGGACCGGGTGAAGACCCGGGCACGTGTGCTCGAACTGCTCGAGCGCGTCGACATCGACGACCCGGAGACCCGGATCCGCCAGTACCCGCACGAGCTCTCCGGCGGCATGCGGCAGCGGGTCCTCATCGCGGCGGCGATCGCCCTCGAGCCCGCACTCGTGATCGCCGACGAGCCGACCAGCGCGCTCGACGTGACCGTCCAGCAGCGGGTCCTCGACCTGCTCGACCGCCTGCGCACCGAGACCGGGACGGGCGTGCTGTTCATCACGCACGACCTGGCCGTCGCCGCCGAGCGGGCGGACCGCGTGGTCGTGATGCGGAACGGCACCGTGCAGGAGTCCGGCCCCGCCGACCGGGTGTTCTCGGCACCGCAGTCCGACTACACCCGCACGCTGCTGACGGACGCTCCGTCGCTGATGCAGGTGGTGGTCCGGGACCGGCCACGCGCGGACGCGACGGACACGGCCGGGCGATCCGGGCCTCCCGTCCGCAGCGACCTGCTGGTCGTCCGCGACCTGCGACAGGAGTTCCCCCGGCGCGGCGCCACGCCGCTCGTCGCCGTGGACGACGTGTCGTTCCGGGTCGCCGTCGGCACGACGCATGCCATCGTGGGGGAGTCCGGCTCCGGCAAGACCACGACCGGCCGGGTGGTCGCCGGGTTCGCCCGGCCGACCGCCGGCACGGTCACGGTGGGCGACACCGAGGTGACCGCGCTGCGGTCGCGACGCGCGCTCCGCGACCTGCGGCGCACGACGCAGCTGGTGTACCAGAACCCGTACGGCTCGCTCGATCCCCGGCAGAGCGTGCGGCGGATCGTGCGCGAGCCGCTCGACAACTTCCGGATCGGGGACGCGGCCGAGCGGAGCGACCGCGTCGCGGAGCAGTTGCGGCACGTCGGTCTCGCACCAGAGATCGCGGACCGGCTGCCCCGGGAGCTCTCCGGCGGACAGCGGCAGCGCGTCGCGATCGCCCGCGCCCTGGTGCTCGAACCGCGGCTCGTGGTGCTCGACGAAGCCGTCTCGGCGCTCGACGTCACAGTGCAGGCGCAGATCCTCCGACTCCTCGCGCGGCTGCAGGAGGAGCTCGGCCTGACCTACGTGTTCATCTCGCACGACCTGGCCGTGGTGCGGCAGATCGCGGACACCGTGTCGGTGCTGCGCCGCGGGGTGCAGGTCGAGCACGGCACCGCCGAGCAGGTGTTCGACCAGCCGGAGCACGAGTACACACGCCAGCTGCTGGCGGCGATCCCCGGGCGCGCAGGCAGGGCGTCGGCCCAGTCGAACCAGCCGTCCACGCCGGCCACGCAAGAACCGCAGGAACAGGAGGCACACGCATGACGGACCACGAGCAGCCCGCCCCCGCACGCACCGGGTTCTTCACGAGGATCCTCGAGGACGCCCCCGCCGCCGACCGCTACCGCTTCGCGCTCGAGCAGATCGAGACCGCCGAGCGCTTCGGCCACGCCAGCGCCTGGGTGGCCCAGCACCACTTCCACGAGCACGAGGGCGGGCTGCCCTCGCCGTTCGTCCTGCTCGCCGCGGCCGCCAGCCGCACGAGCACCATCGCGCTGGCGACCGGCGTGGTGACGCTGCCGATCGACGACCCGCTCCGCGCAGCCGAGGACGCCAGCGTGCTCGACGCGATCAGCGGCGGTCGCATGCAGCTCGGCGTCGCCGCGGGCGGCACACCGTCCTCGTTCCCGCCGTTCGGGCGCGATGCGGCGGACCGCCGGGCGGTCTTCGCGGACCACCTCGGCGTCTTCACGGACGCCCTCGCCGGACGGGGGATCCGCGGCACCGACGCGACCCTTTACCCGCCGGCCGACGGACTCGTCGACCGGCTGTGGGAGGGCACCTTCTCGGTCGGCGGCGGCACCCGTGCGGGCGCAGCGGGCCACGGCCTGATGCTCTCGCGCAGCCAGCCCCGCCCGGACGGCACCCCCGACCTGCTCTTGCACGACCTGCAGCTGCCGATCGTCGACGCGTACCGCGCAGCCCTGCCCGACGGTGCGCCGTACCGGGTGCTGGCGTCCCGGTCCGCGGTGGTCGTCGACGAGTCCGACCGCACGCGCGTGCTCGAGGAGGCCGAGCCGCACCTCCGTCGGTTCGCGGCCACGATCGTCGGGCCCGACCGCGCGGCCGAGCTCGACCTCGACGGCCTCGTCCGGGTGACGGACACGCACGTCGGCACCGTCGACGAGGTCGTCGCCTCGCTCGCGCGGGACGAGACCCTGACCGTCGCCACCGACGTCACGTTCCAGGTGCACTCCGTCGAACCGCGGCACGAGACCACCCTGCGGTCGATCGAACTGCTCGCGACCGAGGTCGCCCCGCGCCTCGGCCTGGCCACCGGCCCGGACGCCGCCGCGGCGCTCCGCGACGCCCACCGCACCCGCACCCCCGAGAGGACAGCATGACCCAGCCCACGGCCGACGTCATCGACCTGCTGGCGGGCATCGCGCCCGGCAGCCACCTGGACACGATCCGCGCGCGGCGCCCCGAGGCCCGCGCGAACGCACAGCGCAGCTTCGCCGCCCTGCTCGAACCCGCCACGCCGGGCGCGTTCCCGCTCGTCGACCGGTACGTGGTCGCCGCGTTCGTCGCGGGACTGCACGGGTTCGACCGCGCCACCGCGTTCTACGCCGACCTGCTCGCCGACGAGGCCGACGCAGCCGTCCTGGAGGCCCTGCACCGGTCCGTCGCGCAGGCTGCGGCCGCGGGACCGGCCGGCTCCTACCGCGAACCCGGCCTGGCAGCGGACAGCACCGTCGCCGCGGTGTGGACGCCGGAGGCGTCGGAGGCTGACGTGTTCGGTGCGCGCTTGACGGCGGCGCTCGTGCACGCGCAGCTGCTCGTCCTGCGGCCGCGCGAGGCGTCGTCGGACGCCGTGCGCGCGCTCGTCGACGCCGGGTGGGACGCGGACGGGATCGTCACGCTGTCGCAGCTCGTCGCGTTCCTGTCGTTCCAGCTCCGCTCCGCATGGGCGTTGTCCGTGCTGCAGAGCGCTCCCGTCCCCGTCGAAGGAGTCCTCCGATGAGCATCGTCCACGAGTACCCGGACCTGCACCGCCCGGACGCCTTCACCCAGCAGGGCCTCGGCTGGGTGCCGTGGGTGTCGCCCCTCGAGCGTGATGCGCTGACCGGGGAGCACGTGGCGGCCCTGGTCGAACCGGCGCGTGCCGCCAATCCGTACTTCCGGCTGCTGGCACGCGACCCGGCGGCGCTCGAGGCACGCACGCGCACCGACCTCGACATCTTCCACAACATCGACGCCGGCGCCGGGCGCGCCGAGCGGGAACTCGCCGCTGCCGTCACCTCGCGCCGCAACGGCTGCGTGTTCTGTGCCTCGGTGCACGCGGCCGCCGCGACCCGCGAATCCGGTCGCGAGGACGACGTCCAGCGGCTGCTCGACGACGGCGTGGACGCCGACCTCGGCGACGAGCGGTGGAACGCCGTCGCCGCAGCGTCCTCGGCCCTGGCGGACACGCCGCTCGGCTTCGGCGCGTCCGACGTCGAGGGGCTCCGCGCTGCCGGGTTCGACGACGCCGGGATCGTCGACGTCGTGAACGGCGCCGCGTTCTTCAACTGGGCGAACCGGCTCATGCTGTCCCTCGGTGAACCCGAGGTCCCGGCGCGCCGACGGGCCACCTCGTGAGCGCCGCCGGCCTGCTCGACCACGTCGTCATCGCCGGCCCGGTGCTGGCCGACGTCGTCGCCTGGTTCGCGGACCGCACCGGGGTGACCGCCGCCCCCGGTGGCGTGCACCCGACGGGCACCGCGAACGCCCTCGTGGCCCTGACCGTGGACGGGCAGCGGGCGCCGCACTACGTCGAGCTCATCGGGCCGGACCCGTCCCGCGACGTCGTCCCCACGACCTTCGGGATCGACGGGCTGACCGAGCCGACGGTCGTCACGTACGCCGTGCACCCCGACGACGTCGCCGCGACGGTGGCCGCTGCGCACGCCGCCGGGCACGACGCGGGCGAGGTCGCCGACCTGTCGCGCCGCACGCCGGACGGCACGCTGCTCGAGTGGCGGCTGGCGCGGAGCGACCGGTTCGACGTGCCGTTCCTGATCGACTGGGGGAGCACGCAGCAGCCCGGCCTCGGCGAGCTGCCCACCGTCGAGTTCGTCGCACTCGACGTCGTCCGTGCCGACCCGGCGCCCACCGCTGCGGCGACCGCGGCCCTCGGCCTGCCCGAGGGGTCCCTCGCGCCGATCGTCGCTGGGGAGTCCGACGCGCTCCGCCTGACCGTCCGCACCGCGGACGGCACACTCGTCACCCTCTGACCGGTGCCGGGTGTCACCGCGTCGCCGTAGGGTGAGCGCGTGGAGTTCCCGGGGGAGGCGGCCGGCGCGCGTGACGCGTCGACCTCTCCGGGGTCACCCCGGGGCACGCAGGACCAGCAGGACGACACGCCCCGAGCAGGCGAGCGCGCTCCGCGCGCGCCGCTGCACGGAGGCACCGACAGGTCCTCCGGGAACCCCACGCCCCGCTCCGTCGTCACCGCGGCGCTGGCCGACGCGTTCCTCACCGCCGAGCGGTGGGAGGCGGACGAGCTGACGGCCGTCGGGTACGTGGTCGTCGGCGTCGAGCGCGCGTACGTCGGGCTCGCGGTCGCCGCCGCGCTCGAGGCGTACCCCCGGCCACCGGTGGACGCTCCGCGCCAGCTCGCCGCCGTGCTGGCCGTCGCGCCTCGGCTCGTGGCGCTGCACCGGTCGCGCGAGGACCGCCGGCCGGTCCGCGTGCTCGTGCGCCGGGCCACCGCGGTGCGTGCCCGTCCGGAGACCGCGAGCCCGTTGCTCGTCGACACCCTGCCCGAGCTCGCCCGGGCACTCGACCTAACCGTCGGCCGGCTGCTCTGGCTCGCCGACACCCGCGCGTGGAACCGTCGCTCCGGGCCCTCGAGCCCGCTCCACCACTACCGACACGAGTGGATCACCCGACCCGGTCGAGCACCGCGCCTGCTCGAGAAGCCGATGGACATGCTCCGCCGCACGCAACGGACGATCCTCGACGAACTCCTGACGATGCTGCCCGTGCACGACGCCGCGCACGGGTTCGTGGCCGGCCGGAGCGTCGTCACGGGAGCGGCCGTGCACACCGGCCAGCAGGTCGTGGTCACCGCCGACCTCACGACGTTCTTCGCGAGCGTCAGCGCCCCGACGGCCTACGGCGTCTTCCGGGCCGCTGGGTTCGCCGAACCGCTCGCGCACGTGCTGACCGGGCTGTGCACCCACCGGGTTCCGGTGCACGTGCTCAGCGCGATGCCCGCCGGTGGCTCGCCGGAGGAGCGCCACGCGCTCCGCCAGGCGCTGGCGACGGCGCACCTGCCCCAGGGCGCACCGACGTCGCCCGCGCTGGCGAACACCTCGCTCCGGCACCTCGACGCCCGGCTGGCCGGGTGGGCAGGCGCCGTCGACGCGGTGTACACCCGCTACGCCGACGACCTGACGTTCAGTGGGGGCGACCAGCTCGCCGCGCGACCGGACGCGTTCCTGCGAGGCGTCGACCGGATCGTGACCGAACAGGGACACCGCCTCAACCCGTCGAAGACCCGGGTGCGGCGCCGCGGGGTCCGGCAGTCGGTCACGGGCGTCGTCGTCAACGAGCGGACCTCGCCCGGGCGCCGCGAGGTCGACCGGCTGCACGCCGTCCTGCACAACGCCGTGGTGCACGGGCCGGCCTCCCAGAACCGTGCGGGACACCCGGAGTTCCGGGCGCACCTGCTCGGGCGCATCGGGTGGGTCGAGCAGGCCAACCCGGGCCGGGCCCGACGGCTCCGCGAGGAGTTCGCGCGCATCGTGTGGTGAGGCCGTCCGCGCACCGTGTGACGTCCGGTTGCGCTCGGTTGCCCCGCGTTGCGTCGCCCTGCCGATCGCCGCGCGCACCTGGGTAGCGTGCCGCCATGTGTCCGAGTGAGCTCCCGGCCGACGACCGCTACGACGCGCTGATCGCGCCGCTCCGGCCGGTCATCGAGCGGATCGGTCTCGACGCCCGCCAACGGGAACGTGAGGAGCGTCTCGCCACGGACCAGCTCGGCTGGCTCGTCGACGCCGGCTTCGCACGGTGGCGGACGCCGGTCGCGTGGGGCGGGGTCGGTGCCCGTCTGTCCGACGTGTTCCGGGCGATCGCCGAGATCGCCGAGGTCGACCCGAGCCTGGCGCACGTGTGGCGGAACCACTTCTCGTTCGTCGAGGACCGCGTGCACGCCGAGGGCACCGCGTTCGACCGTGCGATCGTCACGCGGCTCGGCGACGGCGAGTTCGTCGGCGGCGGGTGGAGCGAGTCGCCGAACACGACCGGGGTCGACCTCACCACGCGCATCGTCCGTGACCCGGACGGGTCCTGGCGGTTGACCGGTCGGAAGTTCTACTCGACGGGCAGCGTGTACGCCCGGTGGATCACGGTGCTGGCGGTCGACGACACCGGCGCGAAGTCCGTCGCGCTCGTCGACGCTTCCGACCCCGGTGTGCTGATCGGCGACGACTGGGACGGCTTCGGCCAGCGGATCACCGGCAGCGGGAGCGTGACCTACACCGACGTGCCGGTGCCCGACGAGCGGGTGCTGCCGTACGCGACCCGGTACCCGTACCAGGAGCAGTACTACCAGACGGTGATGCACGCGATCCTGGTCGGCATCGGCCGAGCTGCCCTGCGCGAGGGCGTCGAGGCGCTGCGGTCCCGGGCGCGCGGACACCACAACGGCACCGCGGCGGATCCGACCCACGATCCGGAGCTGCTGGGCGTGATCGGCACCGTCGACGCCCGGGTGCACGCCGCCGACGCCGCGTTCGCCGCGAGCCTCGGCCCGGTGGACGCGGCCGTCGACCGGCACACCGCCCTGCGTGCGGCCGGTGCGGACCCGTCGACGGACCCGGCGCTGCGTGCGGCGCTCGAGCGCAGCTGGGTCGCGGTGGCGCGCGCCCAGACCATCGTCACGGACGCCGTGCTCGACGCGACGACGCTCGTGTTCGACGCGCTCGGGTCCTCGGGGACGTTCCGCTCGCTCGGCCTCGACCGGCACTGGCGGAACGCCCGCACCCTGGCGTCGCACAACCCGCGCGTGCACAAGCGCCGCATCGTCGCCGACCTGCTCGTCAACGGTGCGAGTCCACTCGACCGCTGACGGCAGACCGCTGAGCGCTCCGCCGTAACGGACCGTCACGGGGCGCAACCCGCCGACACCTGCGTGCAGCGTGCCGAGGTGAGCACCTACGGTCGGTGCACCGGCTCGCCACGGACGCTGGGGAGGTGACCGTGGCGGGCCGTTCTGCGCACCTCGAACGGGAGGACCACCGTGACCACCGCGCCCAGCACCCCCGCACCGCTCATCGTCGCCGTGCCCGACGCGGACCTCGCAGCGGCGGCCGCCACACCCGGCGGCATCGCCCGACTCGCGGTCCGCATCGTCGGTTCCGGAGCCGCCGTCGTGGCGATCGGCACCGATCGCCTCGACGCGGCGACGAGCACCGGCCACCGACTCGACCCGACGACCGCGGCGCTCACCCTCGGCCGTGCCCTGCCGGAGCACGGGTTCCTCGTCGCCGTGGCACCGACCCGCGAGCACCCGTACAACGTCGCCCGTCGGGTGCTCTCGCTCGACCACGTCCTGGACGGCCGGGTGGGCATCGTCGTCGGCGCCCGGGACCACGGCGCACCGAGCACCGGAGCCCCGAGCACCGGCGCACCGCACGACCCTGCCGAGTTCGCCCGGGTGCTCCGCGGGCTGTGGCGCACCTGGCCGCTCGACAGCATCGTCGGTGACCGCGCGTCGGGTGTCTTCGCGCACACCGACCGGATCCGACCGCTCGACCACGACGGCGGACCGGACGGCTACCGCGTCCGGGGACCGCTCACGACGCCGTCGAGCCGGCAGGGCGAACCCCTCCTCGCGGTCTGGCACGACGTCGACGTGCCCGGAGCGGACCTCGTGCTCGGGGGCGCGGCGCACCCGCTCGCACCGCTGCCGGGGGAGACGGACGGGGCGGAGCCGCACCGGGCCTCCCGGTCGACCGTGACGCGACCTCCACGACCGACGCGACCGACACGTCCGACGCTCCGCGCCCTGCTCGGGCTCGCCGTGCCGGACGCCGCGGCGGTGACGGCGTGACGGGCGCAGGCGGCGACGCCGGCCTGATCCTCGGAGTGAACCTGCAGGGCTTCGGGCAGCGTCCGGCGGCCTGGCGCACGCAGGACGTCGACCCGACCGACCTGCTCACGGCCGAGTTCTGGGGCGACCTCGGGCGCACCGCCGAACGCGGCCTGCTCGACATGGTCTTCTTCGCCGACCACCCGGCGTTCGGCGACCCGAACGTCCGGGCCTACGGACTGCTCGAACCGTTCGTGGCGCTCGGGGCGATCGCCGACGCGACGAGCCACCTCGGGTTGGTCGGCACCGCATCGACGACGTACAACGACCCGTTCGACGTCGCCGAGCGGCTGCTGTCGCTGGACCTCGTGTCCGGCGGGCGCGTCGCCTGGAACGCCGTCACCACCTACGACTGCTCGGTCTCCGCGAACTTCGGTGTCGCGACGAACCCCGACCGGCCCGAGCGGTACGCCCGCGCGGGGGAGTTCGTGGACCTCGTGACGGCGCTCTGGCGGTCCGCCGCGACGGGGGAGCCGGTCGTGCACCACGGCGAGTTCCTCGACCTCGAGGGCGTGCTCCGGGTCCCGCCGTCGGCGCAGGGCCACCCGGTCGTGTTCCAGGCCGGGGGATCGCCGCACGGTCGTGACCTGGCGGCGCGGGTCGCCGAGGGCGTCTTCGCCGTCGAACTCACCCCGGAACCCGCGCGGGAGCACCGGCGCGCCGTCAAGGCCGCCGCCGAGACGTACGGGCGCAGCGCGTCGGACGTCGCGATCGTGCCCGGACTGTCGCTCGTGCTCGGGAGCACCGAGGCCGAGGCGCAGCGCCGCTTCGACGAGCTCGAGTCCCTGGCGCCGGACGGCTACTCGCTGCGGGCGCTCGGGACGCACCTCGACGCCGACCTGTCGGGGCTCGACCCGGACGCGCCGATCCCGTCGGCGATCCTCGACCGCGAGGTCGACCCGGTCACCTACGGGCCGTCGCTCGGGTACCACGAGACGGTCGTGCGGTGGGTGCGCGCCAACAACACCTCGTTGCGGGACGTGCTGCGGGGCTTCGGCGGGTACGGCGCCCGGATCGTCGTCGGGACCCCGGAACAGGCCGCCGACACCATCGAGGACTGGTACCGCACCGGTGCCGCCGACGGCTGCAACCTGATGATCGACGAGTTCCCGCGGGGCCTCGAGACCGTCGTGGACGAGCTCGTGCCGATCCTGCAGCGCCGCGGGGTGTTCCACCGGTCGTACGAGGACGTGACGCTGCGCGGGCGGTTCGCGGCGCGTGCCCGGGGGCTCTGACCTCGCACCGTGCGAGCCGCCCGCCGAACGGTGCGAGGTTCCGGAGACGGTGCGAGCCGCGCGGCCCCGCACCGAGTACGGAACCTCGCACCACACCTGCGCCCGGCGCCGCGCGTGACGCCGTGTGACGGCCAGCCGGCGGCACCGTGTCACACGGCGACACCGCCGGTCACGGTCCGCAACACCCGTCGCCTCGGGGCCCCGACCGCCCTAGCGTCGCCGACATGACCGACTACCTCGACCGCGAACAGGACAAGACCTTCACGAAGGTCTACAAGCAGCAGACCCCGGACATCCTCAAGGCCTTCGTCCAGTTCGACGAGTCGGTGTTCCAGGCCGAGGGCCGCGCGATCCCGCTCAAGTACCGGGAGCTCATCGCCCTCGCCGTCGGCATCACCACGCAGTGCGTCTACTGCATCGACGGCCACAGCCAGCGCGCCGTGACGGCCGGAGCGACCGAGGCCGAACTCGCCGAGGCGGCCTGGGTCGCCACCGCCGTCCGCGCCGGCGGCGGCTTCGCGCACGGCCGACTCGGCTTCAAGTTCGGCGCCGACGCGTCCCCCGCGCCGGCTGCCGCCGACCACGCCGCGCACACCCACTAGGAGGACTGCCATGCCCGACCGCATCACCCTCGTCACCGCGCTGCAGGGCGCCGGCTGGCACCCCGCCGCCTGGCGCGTCGCCGGCCCGGCCGCGCAGCGCCTGTCGAGCCTCCGGCACTGGCGCGAGGTCGTCGTCGAGCAGGACCGGCTCGGCATCGACGCCGTCACCATCGAGGACTCGTTCACCGCCGGCCCGGTGGACGCGGCGGACGACCTCGACACCACGACCGTCGTCGGACGCCTCGACGCCCTCCTCGTCGCGAACGCGGTCGCCCCCGCGACCCGCGCCGTCGGTCTGGTGCCGACCGTCTCGGTGACGCACACCGAACCGTTCCACGTCGCCACGGGCCTCCAGACCCTGGACCACGTCTCGCTGGGGCGAGCCGGCTGGCGGATCCAGGTGAGTCCGACGACCCGCGAGGCGGCCCTGTTCGGCCGTCGACCCGGCGGCGACGACGCGGCCACGCTGTTCGACGAGGCCCGCGAGGCGGCGGAGGTCGTGTCCCGCCTCTGGGACAGCTGGGACGACGACGCGATCGTCCGCGACGTCACGACCGGCCGGTTCATCGACCGTGACCGCATCCACAACGCCGAGTACGAAGGCCGCCACCTGTCCGTCCACGGCGCGTCGATCGTGCCGCGGTCGCCGCAGGGCCGTCCACCGGTCTTCTCGCTGGCGCACCGCGCCGACGCTGCGGCGTTCGCCGTGGACGCCGCGGACGTCGTGCTGGTCACGCCCGGCCACGACGGCCTGGGCCCACGCCAGCCGGTACCCGACCGTCGCGAAGCGGCGGGCGGGCCGAGCTGGTGGGGAGAGGCGCGGGACCTGTTGGACGAGGTCCGTCACCTCGAGCAGGTGGCCGGGTCGGACGTCCGTCGCCCGGTCCTCGCCGACCTCGCGGTGCTGATCGGGTCCTCGACCGCTGCGGCGGCCGACGAGCTCGCCGCGCTCGACGCCGCTGCCGGTACCCCGTACGCGGTCGGCTCCGGATCGGACACGTCCGTGTTCGCGACGACGGTGCCCGAACTCGTGTCGCTGATCGGGGACCTGCGGGGCCTCGGCTTCGCCGGCGTCCGGCTCCGCCCCCTGCGCATCCCGATCGACAGCACCGCCATCGCCAGGCAGCTCGTCCCCGCCCTCGTCACCGCCGGCCTCCGCGCCGACGTGGCGTCCCGTCCCACCGCCGACCTGCGCACGCGGCTCGGCATCGCCCCGGCGGTCAGCCGGTACGCCCGTCCGTCCTCTCTGGAGGTCTCAGCATGAGCACCAAGCGTCAGGTCCACCTCGCCGCCCACTTCCCGGGCGTCAACAACACCACGATCTGGAGCGACGACCGCGCCGAGAGCCAGATCGCGTTCTCGTCGTTCGAGCACTTCGCCCGCAACGCCGAGCGCGGGTTCTTCGACTTCCTGTTCCTCGCCGAGGGCCTGCGGCTCCGCGAGCAGAAGGGCCGCGTCCACGACCTCGACGTCGTCGGGCGCCCGAACACCCTCGCGGTCCTGGCCGCCCTGGCCGGGGTCACCGACCACATCGGTCTGGTCGGCACCCTGCAGACGACGTTCAACGAGCCCGTGGAGCTCGCGAAGCAGCTCGCCACGCTCGACCACCTGACCGACGGTCGTGCCGGGTGGAACGTCGTGACGAGCTCGGACGCGTTCCACGGCGCGAACTTCCGCCGCGGCGGGTTCCTCGACCACGCCGACCGGTACACGCGGGCTGCCGAGTTCATCGCGCTGTCCCGCGAGCTCTGGGACTCGTGGCAGGCCGACGCCGTCGTCGCCGGCACCGGCGCGGGCGGCGCGCTGGCGGACGGCGTGTTCGCCGACCGGTCCCGCATCCGCGACGTCGACCACCACGGCGCGCAGTTCGACGTCACCGGGACGTTCCCGGTGCCCCGCAGTCCGCAGCGGCACCCGGTGATCGTGCAGGCCGGTGACTCCGACGAGGGGCGCGACCTCGCCGCCACGAACGCCGAGGTGATCTTCTCGCTGCACACCGAGTTCGACGACGCGCAGGCGTTCCACCGCGACGTCACCGAGCGGCTCGAACGGGTCGGACGGTCGAAGGACGAGCTGCTGATCCTGCCCGGCGCGACGTTCGTGATCGGCTCGTCGGCGGAGGACGCCGAAGAACGGTCGAACGCCATCCGTCGCGCCCAGGTCAGCCCGGCCACGGCGATCGCGTTCCTCGAGCAGGTCTGGAACCGCGACCTGTCGTCCTACGACGTCGACGGCCCGCTGCCGACGATCGAACCCGACTACGAGGGCACCGCGATCACCCGCGGGCGCGCACGGCACACCCGCGACGTCCCCGCCCTGGTGCAGTCCTGGCGGGACCTGGCCGAGGCCGAGCACCTGTCCATCCGCGACCTCGTCATCCGCGCCTCGACCCGCGGCGGGTTCGTCGGGACGGCGTCGCACATCGCCGCCGAGATCGACCGGTACGTGCAGGAGCGCGCCACCGACGGGTTCGTCGTCGTGCCGCACACCAACCCGTACGGCCTCGACGAGTTCGTCGACACGGTCGTCCCGCTGCTGCAGGAGCGCGGTGTCTACCGGCAGTCCTACGACGAGGGGGCGACCCTCCGGCAGACGCTCGACCTGCCCGGCACGATCCGCGACCGTTCGGCCGCCGCACGCACGGCCGCTGCGGCGGGTCCGGCGCGTGCGGCAGCGTCCGCCGGGGTGCTCGCGTGACGATCTCGAGCCTCGCGATCCTGGTCCCCGGCAACTTCGAGGACGACGCCCCAGCCGACGGTCTCGAGGCCACCCTCGACCTGTTCGCCACGGCCGAGCGGCTCGGCGTCGACGGCGCCTGGGTCCGGCACCGGCACCTCGAGCACGGCATCGGCTCGGCCGCGGTCTTCCTGGCGGCGGCGTCGCAGCGCACCACGTCCATCGAGCTCGGCGTCGCCGTCGTGCCGATCGGGTGGGAGAGTCCCTTCCGCCTGGCCGAGGACTTCTCGCTCGCCGACGTCCTGTCGCACGGTCGGCTGCAGGTCGGGCTGTCCACCGGGTCGCCGCACGCCGAGATCCTCGGCGACCTGGTGTTCGACGGTGACTGGCGCGCCTTCGACCGTGGGTACGGGCGGGTCTCCCGGTTCGTGGAGAACCTGCGCGGCGCGTTCCTCGGCGCGGACGACACCGTCATCCAGAGCCCCGGGAACGTCCAGCGCCCCCGGCTGCAGCCCTACGCGCCAGGTCTGGTCGACCGGGTCTGGTACGGCGGCGGGTCGCTCCGGTCGGCCTCCTTCGCCGGCAGTTCCGGGCTCAACCTGCTGCTCGGCAACCTCACCTCGGGCGAGGGCACCGACGACTACGGCACCGCCCAGCGGAACCAGCTCGCCGCGTACCGCGCCGCGCTGCCGACCGGGCGAACGCCCCGCGTGGCCTGGGGCCGGTGCGTCGTGCCGACCGACTCGGCCGACCGGGTCTCGCGCGAGCGGTACCGCACCTGGTACGAGTCCCGTCTCGCACGGCAGACCGCGCCCCAGGGACCGCGGCGGACCCTGTTCTCGGCCGACCTGGTGGGGCCCGCCGAGCAGATCGTCGAGCAGCTCGTGCACGACGCCACGCTCGCCGAGGTCGACGAGTTCCGGGTCGAGCTGCCCTACGAGTTCGCCGGTGACGAGTACGAGCAGATCGTCTCGGACGTCGTGGCGAAGGTGGCACCGGCGCTCGGGTGGACGCGCGCCCGGACGGCGGTGGCTGCATGACCCGCTACGTGCTCTCCCGCATCGGCCAGGCCGTGCTCGTGCTCTGGGCGGCGTGGACGATCTCGTTCTTCGTCCTCTACGTGCTGCCGAGCGACCCGGCCCGCATCATGGTCGGCCCGGACGCCACCGACGTCACGGCGGCGCAGCTCGACGCGCTCCGGCACCAGTACGGCCTCGACCAGCCGGTGCTCGTGCAGTACGTCCAGCACCTCGGCGCCCTGCTCACCGGCGACCTCGGCCGCTCGATCGGCGTCGGTCGACCGGTCGCCGACGTCATCGGCGAAGCGATCGCGCCGACCGCCCAGATCGCGGTCGCCGGCCTCGTGCTCGCGATCGTGTTCGGCGGCGGGATCGCGGTCCTCGCGACGTGGACCCGGAACCGGGCCCTCGGCCAGTTCCTGCTCCAGCTGCCCCCGATCGGCGTCGCCGTCCCCGGGTTCTGGTTCGCGCTGCTGCTGGTGCAGTGGTTCTCGTTCGGGCTGCACGTGTTCCCGGCGTTCGGTGGCGAGGGCCCAGCGTCGGTCGTCCTGCCGGCGATCACCCTGGCTCTGCCGACCGGTGCCACGATCGCACAGCTGCTGTCGAAGTCCCTCGTCCAGACGCTCCGCGAGCCGTACGTGGACACCGCGTACGGCAAGGGCGCCGGGCGGTGGCGGGTGCAGCTCCGGCACGCGCTCAAGAACGCTGCGCTGCCCGCACTCACCGTGACGGGACTCATCGTCGGGCAGCTGTTCTCCGGCACCGTCGTGACCGAGACGGTGTTCTCCCGTCCGGGCCTCGGCCGGGTCACCGCCACCGCCGTGCAGCAGCAGGACATCCCCGTCGTGCAGGGCATCGTGCTGCTCGCCGCCGCGATCTTCGTCGTGGTGAACCTGGTCGTCGACCTCGTGTACCCGCTGCTCGATCCGCGCGTCGTCGTCGCCGGCAGCCGTCGGAAGCTCCGCGACCAGGACGGCGGGACACCGGGCGCGACGCCCGGCGGGACGCCCGGCGCCAGCCCGTCCGGCGCGACCCCCTCCAGCGCCACCGAACCGAAGGCGGTCCCCGCATGACCGAGACCACGCAGCTCGCGATCGGCCGCCCCGCGTCGCTCGCCACCGACCGCGTCCCCGGCGGCACCCCGACAGCGCTCCGTGCACTCGTCGCCCGGCCGACGCTCACCGTCGCCCTCGTCTGGCTCGCCCTCGTCGTCCTCGCCGCGCTCCTGCCTGGAGCGCTCACCCACCACGACCCGCTCGCCGCCGAACCGGCCGCCAAGCTCACCGCTCCCGACGCCGCGCACTGGTTCGGCACCGACCAGCTCGGCCGCGACCTGTACGCCCGCGTCGTGCACGGCACCGCGGTCACACTGCAGGCCGCGGTCGTCGCGATCGTCATCGGCCTGGTCGGCGGCTCGCTCGTCGGGCTCGTCGCCGGTTTCATCGGCGGGGTCGTCGACGCCGTCCTCATGCGCGTCGCCGACGTCCTGCTCGCGATCCCGAGCCTGCTGCTCTCGCTGACGATCGTCACCGTGCTCGGCTTCGGCACCGTGAACGTCGCGGTGGCGGTCGGCGTCGCGAGCATCGCCACGATCGCCCGCATCATGCGCTCCGAGGTCGTCCGGGTCCGCACCGCGCCGTACGTCGAGGCGGCGAGCGCGAACGGCAACCGCTGGTGGCGCGTGCTGGCCGTGCACGTACTGCCCAACGCGGCCGGCCCCGTCCTGGTGCTCGCCGCCCTCGAGTTCGGCACCGCGATCCTCGCCGTCTCCAGCCTGAGCTTCCTCGGCTACGGCGCGCAGCCACCGCAGCCCGAGTGGGGCTCGCTCGTCGCCACCGGGCGCGACTACATCGCGTCCTCGTGGTGGCTCACGACCATCCCCGGCCTCGTGATCGCCGTCACGGTGCTCGCCGGCAACCGCGTCGCCCGCGCGCTCGACACGGAACGGAGGGCCGTCCGATGAGCCTGCTCAGCATCCAGGACCTGACCGTCACCTACGGCCGCGGGAGCAGTGCGCGCACCGCGCTCCACGGCGTCACGCTCGAGGTCGGCCGCGGCGAGCGCGTCGCCATCGTCGGTGAGTCCGGTTCGGGCAAGTCGACGACGGCGCACGCGGTCCTCCGGCTCCTGCCCGCAGCGGCGGACCTGACAGGAGGCACGGTGCGGCTCTCCGGGGCGGCCGACGGTTCCGGGGACCTCGACCTGGTCACCGCGACCGACCGCCAGGTGCGGTCCGTGCGCGGCGTGCGGATCGGCTTCGTGCCGCAGGACCCGACGGTGTCGCTCAACCCCGTGACGCGGATCGGCACCCAGGTCGCCGAGGTGCTCCGGATCCACGGGCTCGCCACCGGTGCCGAGGCTCGGGAACGCGCCGTCGAGGAGCTCCGCCGGGCCGGCATCGACCGTCCTGAGCTCCGCGCGCGGCAGTACCCGCACGAGCTGTCCGGCGGGATGCGGCAGCGGGTACTCATCGCGATCGCCCTGATCGGCGACCCCGAGCTGCTCGTGGCGGACGAACCGACGAGCGCGCTCGACGTCACGGTCCAGCGGACGATCCTCGACCACCTGGACCGGCTCGTCGCCGAACGGGGCACGAGCGTGCTGTTCATCACGCACGACCTCGGGGTCGCCGCCGACCGGGCCGACCGCATCGTCGTGATGTCCGAGGGGCGCATCATCGAGCAGGGCACCCCGGCCGAGGTGCTCGGCGCACCCCGTGAGGCGTACACGCGCGCACTGATCGCAGCGGCGCCCAGTCTCGACGACGTGACCGTGTCCGTCGGACTCCGCACGGGCCTCCCGGCAGACGGCGACCCACTCGTCGTCGCGACCGGACTGCGGAAGTCCTTCGACCGCGTGACCGCCGTCGACGGGGTGGACGTGACCGTCCCGCGGGGCCGCACCCTGGCGCTGGTGGGGGAGTCCGGTTCGGGCAAGTCGACCACCGCGCGCCTCGTGCTCGGGCTCGAACGCCCGGACGCCGGCAGCGTGCGGTTCGACGGTGCCGACGTGGGCGGAGCCCGCGGTGCGGCGCTGCGGGCGTACCGGCGGCAGGCGCAGATCGTGCAGCAGAACCCGTACGCGGCGCTGCACCCGCGGCTGTCGGTGGGTGCGGTGATCGCGGACCCGCTCGCGGCCTTCGGCATCGGCACCCGGCGGTCCCGCGCGGTACGGGCGGCGGAGCTGCTCGACCTCGTCGCGCTGCCGTCGTCCGTGCTCGGTCGTCGACCGGCAGAGCTGTCCGGCGGACAGCGGCAGCGTGTGGCGATCGCCCGCGCGCTCGCACTCGACCCGTCGTTCATCGTCCTCGACGAACCCGTCTCCGCACTCGACGTGTCCGTCCAGGCGCAGATCCTCGACCTGCTCGCGGAGCTGCAGTCGACGCTCGGCGTCTCCTACCTGTTCATCTCGCACGACCTCGCCGTCGTCCGTCGCATCGCGCACGAGGTGTCCGTCCTGCGGGGCGGCCGCGTCGTGGAGCACGGCGACGTGGCACAGGTGCTGCACGACCCGCAGCACGAGTACACGCGCGCACTGCTCGACGCGATCCCGGGACGATCCCGGCGCGTCCCCACCACCGAAGGAGTCTCATGACCACCCACCGCACCCCCTTCCGTCTGGTGGCCGCGATCGCGGCCGGCACCGCGGCGGCCCTGGTCATGGCGGGCTGCTCGTCGGGCGGTACCGCGTCGACGTCCTCGTCGTCGAAGCCCGTCGACGGCGGCTCGCTCACCTACGCCATCGCGAACGACCCGATCACGCTCAACCCGACGGGCACCGGCGCGGGCAACGACACGCTCGCGATCACCCGGCAGCTCGTCGACTCGCTGCTCTGGCAGGACCCGTCCGACGGCTCGCTCAAGCCGTGGCTGGCGACGAAGTACTCGGCGAACGCCGACGCCACCGCGTTCACGTTCGACCTGCGCTCCGGCGTCACGTTCTCGGACGGCACCGCGTTCGACGCGACGGCCGTCAAGGACACCTTCGACGACATCGCCTCGGCCGGCGCGTCGAGCACGGCCGCCGCGTACTTCTCCGGCTACACGGGGACGAAGGTCGTCGACGACGACACGGTCGAGGTCGACTTCGGGGCGCCGAACGCCGCGTTCCCGAACGCCACGTCGTCGGTCGCCCTCGGCATCGTCGCCCCGAAGACCACCGAGACCCCGTTCGAGGACCGCGCCGACGGGAAAGCCGTGATCGGCACCGGACCGTTCACGCTGCAGTCGTACACGAAGAACACGTCCACGATCCTGACGAAGCGAAAGGACTACGACTGGGGTCCCGCAGCCCGCGGCGGCTCCGGAGCGGCGCACCTGTCGAAGGTCACGTTCCAGGTCGTACCCGAGGCGAGCGTCCGCACCGGCAGCCTGCAGTCGGGGCAGCTCGACGCGATCAGCAGCGTGCAGCCGAGTGACGTCGACACCCTGCAGTCGCAGTACGACCTCGTCACCCGCGCCAACCCGGGCCAGGTGTTCGGCCTGACGTTCAACCAGAAGCGGCCGATCGTGTCCGACCTGGTCGTCCGGAAGGCGATCGCACAGGCCGTCGACCCGAAGGCGGTCCGTGACACCTCGCTCAACGGCCTCTTCAAGGTCGCGGACTCGGTCCTCGGGTCGACGACGCCCGGGTACACGGACACGTCGTCGACGATCTCGTACGACCCCGCCGCGGCGAAGAAGGCGCTCGACGCCGCCGGGTGGGAGAAGGGCTCCGACGGCATCCGCTCGAAGGACGGGACGAAGCTGCAGCTCAAGCTCGTCTGGATCACGAACTTCGGGCCGAACCAGACCTCGCTCGAACTCATCCAGCAGGAGCTGAAGAAGATCGGCGTCGGCGTCACCCTCGAGAGCGGCACCGTGCCGCAGTACCTCGCCAACCTGACGAGCGGCGACTGGGACCTGTCGTGGGACAACAGCTCGCGCGCCGACGGTGACGTCCTGCGGTCGAAGTTCTCCAGCTCGGGTGCCCAGTCCATCGGTGCGTCGGACACGACGCTCGACGCGCTCTTCACGAAGGAGCTGTCGCAGTCGTCGGCGTCCGACCGGTCGGCCACCTTCGGGGAGATCCAGCAGCGCGTCGCGTCCCAGGTCGACTTCGTCCCGGTGCACGAACTCACCAGCATCATCGCGCCGGCGACGGACGTGCACGGCATCGTCTTCGGCGCCGACACCCGGCTCGACCAGCTGACCGGCGCGTGGAAGGACGCCTCGTGAGCGCCGCTGGACAGGTCCCGCTCTCGGTGCTCGACCTGGTGCCGGTCACCGCCGGGTCGTCAGCAGCCACGGCGCTGCACCGCACCGTCGACCTGGCCGTCGCCGCGGAACGTGCCGGGTACGCCCGCTACTGGCTCGCCGAGCACCACCTCAACCCCGGTGTCGCGGGCAGCGCGCCGACCATCGTGATCGGAGCGGTCGCCGCGGCCACGTCGACGATCCGGGTCGGCAGTGCGGCCACGCTCGTCGGCAACGTCCGCGGGCTGCAGATCGCCGAGACCTTCGGCACCCTCGCTGCGCTGTACGGGCCGCGGATCGACCTCGGGCTCGGCCGCTCCGGGGCGCCGGCACCCGGTACCCCCAAGCCGCCGTCGCTCGCGCCCCGTTCGGACGAGGTCGTCGACGGACTGCTCGTACCCGCGCCGTTCGACTTCCACATCGCACCGGGCAGCCGGTTCGCCCTGCAGGGGGAGCTGCTCGGACGCGTCCCCGGTGACGTCGACCGGTTCGAGGGCGAGCTGTCGCTCATCCGGGCGCTGTTCGCCGGCACCTGGTCGCGTGACGGCGCCGTCGTCGAGGCACCGCCGGCAGCAGGAGCGTCCGTCGAACTGTGGATCCACGGGTCGACCGGCGGCGAGAGCGCCCGGGTCGCCGGAGCACTCGGACTGCCCTACGGCGCGAACTACCACACATCGCCCGGCACGGTCCTGGCGTCGGTGCAGGCCTACCGCGACGCGTTCCGCCCTGGGGTGCTCGACGTACCGCACGTCATCGTGTCGGCGGACGTCGTCGTCGGGCGCACGGAGGCCGAGGCCGCGGAGCTGGCGCTCGGGTACGCCGAGTGGGTGCACTCGATCCGCTCCGGCGTCGGGGCGATCGAGTACCCGACGCCGTCCGCGGCACGTGCTACGCCGCTCGCTGCGGCGGAGGCAGGGTCGGTCGCCGATCGGCTCGCCACCCGGTTCGTTGGCGACGCTGCGGCCGTCGCGGACCGCCTCGAGGTCCTGCAGCGGGCGACGGGCGCGGACGAGCTCCTGGTGACGACGATCACGCACGACCACGACGCCCGGGTGCGTTCGTACGAGCTGCTCGCGGCGGAGTGGGCGGCGCGTGCTGCAGGTGGTGACGCTGGTGCTGGTGCTGGTGCTGGTGCTGCGCGTGCGGGGGCTGGCGTGGGTGCCGGGGTGCGCTGACCGTACTGGTCCGTGTCGACCCGGAACGACGAGCTCGATGTCGCACGACATCGGGCTCGTCGTTCGTGCGCGCGTGCAACCAGTGGCGCCTGCTACGAGCGACATCGTGGTCGTCGTGCGACGTCGACAATGTTGTTCGGCGTCGGGGTCGGCGTCGGGGCCCGTGCGGCCCGAGCGGTCGGTGCACGTGCATGTTCCGACGATCCACCCGTTGATCGTCAGGTGGATCGTCGTCCTTTGCGCATGCATCGAGTGCGTGTGCATGTTCCGACGACGCACGCGTCGATCACCTCGTGGACTGTCGGACGATGCACGCGCAACGAGCGACACCGTGGTCGTCGTCCGACGTCGACGATGTCGTTCCGCATCGGCGCCGACCACCCCCGCGCGCACAGAACGACTCCCTCGACGTCGTGCGACATCGAGGGAGTCGTTCCGCGTCGGATGAGCCGAGTCCGACCCGGCTGACCCGGCTCAGCTCGCGTCGAGCGGCAGCCCCTCGGGGTTGACCTCGGAGTGCTCCACGGCCTCGTTCGACAGGTTGTACGCCCCCAGCCACTTCGCGTACGTGCCGTCGTCGATCAGCTCGTCGATGGCGTCCGCGATGGGTTCGGCGAGCCCGCTGTCCTTCTTCGTCGTCGCGGCGATGAGCCCCTGCAGGTCCCCGCCCGCGCCGGAGAACGTGCCCGCGGTCTTCGTCGGGTTCGCGCCGTCCGCGCTCAACGTGTTCTGGTACGCGACCGTCGGGTTCGGCCCGAAGTAGGCGTCGATCTTGCCGGAGTCGAGCGCCAGCTTCACGGCGTTGCCGTCCGGGTAGTACTTGATCGTGATGGTCTTGCCCTGCTTCGCCAGGTCGGCCTTCCAGCCGAGCAGGATGAGCTCCTGGTTGGTGCCCGAGCTCACCGCGACGGTCTTGCCGGCGAGCACGGACGGGTCGCCGTCGAACGTCAACGAGGAGTCCTCCGGCACCTGCAGCGCGAGGTTGTCCTGACGGTACGAGGCGAAGTCGTACTTCTCCTTGCGCTGCTCGGTCACCGTGATGTTCGAGAACCCGGCGTCGTACTTGCCGCCGTCGATCCCGACGAACAGGTTGTCCCACGTGGCGTTCTGCACCTGGGCCTCGAGGCCGAGCTTCGCGGCGACGAGCCGGCCGAGGTCGGGTTCGGACCCGGTGAGCGTCTTCTGGTCGTCGCCGGTGAACGCGAGCGGCGGGAACCCGGCGGGCAGGGCACCGATGCCGACGACGAGCTTGCCGGACTTCTTGATCGAGGCGGGGAGTTCGTCGTGCAGCTTCTCGTCCGCGTCGACCGTGACCTTCGTCTCGGTGGCGGCACCGTTCGACGCGGCGCCGATCGTGACCGTGCCGTCGGACGCGCCAGAGCCGGAGCCGGAGCCGGCCGTCGCCGACGTGGCGCACCCGGCGAGGGCGACGACGACTCCGGTGGCGAGGACGAGGGCTCCGGCGCGGTTCCGCCAGCGTGCGGGGGTGGTGGGGGACATGGTTCTCCTGGGATCGGGTGGAAGGGGAAGAAGGAACGTCGAGGGGACGGCGTCAGCGCACGCGGGACAGGAAGTCCCGCGTGCGAGCGTGCTGCGGATCGTCGAGCACCTGGGCGGGGGAGCCCTGCTCGACGACCCGGCCGTGGTCGAGGAACACGACGTGGTCGGCGACCTCGCGGGCGAAGGCGATCTCGTGGGTGACGATGACGAGCGTGGTGCCCGTGTCCGCCAACCCCCGGATGACCCCGAGCACCTCGCCGACGAGCTCCGGGTCGAGCGCCGAGGTCGGTTCGTCGAGCAGGACGACCGACGGCTCGAGCGCCAGCGCCCGCGCGATGGCCACGCGCTGCTGCTGCCCGCCGGAGAGTTGCCGCGGCCGGGTGTCGCCACGGTCGCCGAGTCCGACGCGCTCGAGCAGGGCCGCCGCACGGTCGCGCGCCACGGCACGGGGGACCCTAGCGGCGATGGGCCCCTCGGCCACGTTCTCGAGCGCGGTCAGGTGCGGGAACAGGTTGAAGTGCTGGAACACGAACCCGATCCGCGACCGCTGCCGCAGGATCAGGCGCTCGGGCAGTTCCTTGTACCGGGGGACCCCGTCGCGCCCGGTCCGGAGCCGGACGCCGATCGTCTCGCCGCCGACCGTGACGACGCCGCGGTCGAGCGGTTCGAGGTGGTTGATCGCGCGCAGCAGCGTGGACTTGCCGGACCCCGAGGGGCCGAGCACCACGGTGACGCTGCCGGACGGCAACGACAGGTCGACACCGTCGACGACGACCGTGTCGCCGAACGCCTTGACGGCTCCGCGGATGCTGATCGCTGCGCTCATCAGATGGTCCTGTCGTCGATGGTGGAACCGGGGCCGGACGCGACCCCGCGCGCGGCGGAGGCGGCCTGCCGGGCGCGATCCGGGCCTCCAGGCCGTCCCGGCCCACGTCCGGAGCCGCGACGCACGGCGTCCCGCACCCGCTGGAACGGCGTGGGCGGCAACGCCCGGACCGAGCCGCGGGCGGTCCACCGCTCGACGTAGTACTGCACGACCGACACCGCGCTGGTGAGCGCGAGGTACCAGAGCGTCGCGACGACGAGCAGCGGGATGATGTCGGTCGGGTAGGTGCTGGACAGGTTCTGCACCACGCCGAACAGGTCGAGCAGCGACACGTAGAACAGCAGCGACGACGCCTTGAGCAGCCCGACGACCTGGTTCACGAACGCCGGCACGATCGACCGCAGCGCCTGCGGCAGGATCACCCGCACGAACTGGCGGCGTCGGGGGAGCCCGAGGGCCTGCGCGGCCTCGTGCTGGCCGTGGTCGACGGCGAGCACGCCGGCGCGGACGATCTCGGACGCGTAGGCGATCTCGCTCAGGCTCAGGCCGATCACACCGATGGCCAGGTCGCCGAGGACGTTGGCCGTGGTGACCTCGATCTGCGGCCCGAACGGGATCCCGATCCCGATCGTCGGGTACAGCGACCCGAGGTTGTACAGGAAGACGAGCACCAGGATGAGCGGCACGGAACGGAACAGCCAGACGTACCCCCACGCCAGCCCGGACAACACCGGGTTGCGCGAGAGCCGGGCGATCGCGACGACGATGCCGCCGGTGAAGCTGATGACCGCGCTCAGCGCCGTCGCGACGAGTGTGAGCTGCAGGCCGGTCAGGATCGCCGGGCTGAACAGCCACTTCCCGACGGCCGGCCAGCCCCACGACTCGTTCGTGAACAGCGTCTCGACGAAGTTCAGGAGCACCACCAGTACGACGGCCGCGGCGATCCAGCGCAGCGGGTGCCGCAGCGGGAGCACGGGTCGGTCGAGTGCGGCGCGTCCGGCGGCGTCGACGGACGTGTCGGTCGCGTCGGGCGCGACGGTCGGCCGGGAGGCCCGTGGTGCGCCCGGCGTTCCGGCCGCGTGGTCGACGCCGGTCGCGTCGACCCCGTCGGTGCCGGCGACGGCGCTGGTCGCGTCGCGGGGCAGTCCCGTTCTGGTGTCGGTCATGTCGCGACCGTAGAAGGGTCGCGGAACCTGGACAACGCACCGCGAAACACATCGCTACGGGGCGGAACGCTGCGTCACAGTCGCCGCGCGCATGACGTTCCGTGACGCCGGGTGCGCAGTACTGTTCTGCCATGACAGCGCACCGCGTGACCGCTCCGGCGTCCCCGGCGGACGGCAGCAAGCCGGAGGGACCGGCGTCGTACTTCCCGAGCATCGAGAAGACCTCCGGCCGCCCGGTCCAGGAGTGGCTCGACCTGGTCGCCGAGCAGCTCGACGACCACCCGCACATGCAGGTGGTGGCCTGGTTGAAGACCGAGCACGGGCTCGGCCACGGCCATGCGAACGCGCTCGTCGCCTCCGCGAAGCAGGCCCTCGCGGGCTGAGCACACCCCGGTCTGCCGCAGTGTCGGTGGCGGTGCCTAGCGTGTGGACGTGGCCGAACCCGTTGACGCGTGGTGGCGCCGCCGACAGTGGTCGCGCGGCGAGGCCGTTCCCTACGCCGTCGGACAGTTCCGCGCCGACTGGGCGCCGTACCCGGTGCTCATCCGGCAGTACCACCCGGACTGGAACCACGGCGTCGTCCTGACCCAAGTCCCGCCGGCGGCCGAGGTCCTGCTGACGTGGGAGTGCGACGTCGGCCACGTCTTCGTCGCCACGCCGGCCGAACAGCGGTCCCGACCGGGTCGTGAACGCCGGCGCTCGGTGTGGTGCCCGGAGTGCGCGGTGCAGGCGCAGCCCCAGCGCTGGCCGGTCCTGCCGTCCGACTGGCCGTCGCAGGTGCCGGTCCCGCAGCGGGTCGTCCGGGCCACCGGTCGCCAGACCCTGCCGGCAGCGCCCTCCCGCGGGACCCCGGCGGGTGCCGTCGCCTCGAGCCGCACGCGCGCACGTCGACCGGTGCTCGGTACGCCGCGACGTCCGAGCCAGCCGGTGCCCCGCACGATCTGCCCGAAGACTCCGCGGCTGCCCTCGGGCGAGTCCTTCACGAGCGTCTGCGCCCCGGCGACGGCCTCCGCGGTCGAGGCCGAGCTGCGTGCCGCACTGTCCGACCGGTTCGCGTTCACCTACGACCACTCCGCGATCCGCCTCGACCGGCCGTTCTTCGACCACGTCGAGGTCTGGCCGGACATCATCCTGCCGGAGCTGCGCGTCGCGATCGAGTACGACTCGACCGGCCGCCACGGCCTCGAGCACGTCGGCCCGCGGCAGGACACCGACCGCAGGAAGGACCGCGCCGTCCGCGCCGTCGGCTGGGAGGTCGTGCGCATCCGCACCGGACGCCTGCCGGCGCTCGGGCCGTACGACCTGCAGGTGTTCGGCATCTCCGGCCGGACCGTCGATCGGCTCGCCGACACCCTGCGGCAGATCCGTGGGGACCTCTTCGTGGACGCGTACGCACGGTGACCGATCGGGGGACAAGACCGGCCGACGGGGTACACCCCGCCTGGGTCCACCGCGGAGCGACCGGTAGGCAAGAGGAGTGACCCCTGCGTTCTGCCTCCACGCCCTCGGTGCGAGCTCCGAGGAGTTCGCCCTGCTCCGGCGCGCCCTGATCCGCGACGACCTCGAACTCATCGGCATCGACCTGCCCGGCTTCGGCCGCAGCCCGGCGTCGTCCGGCACGACCGTCGAGGAGATGGCCGTGCTCGTCGAGCGCGCGATCGGCGCCAGTGGCGCGAGCGAGTGGGTACTGGTCGGTCACTCCATGGGCGGCAAGGTCGCCACGGTCGTCGCGGACCGCACGATGTCCGGCGCGAACGGCCTGTTCGGGTTGCGCGCCGTGGTGCTGCTGGCGGCCTCGCCGCTGGCGCCCGAACCGATGGACGACGACCGCCGCGCCGCGATGCTGTCCTGGGCGGCGGACGGCCCGATCAGTGCCGCCCACGCCGCCGAGTTCGTCGATGCGAACACCGCGTCCACCCTGGCACCCGAGCGGCACACGACGGCCGTGCAGGACGTCGAGCGTGCCGACCCCGGCGCGTGGACGGCGTGGCTCACGCGTGGCAGCCGCGAGGACTGGTCCGACGCGGCCCCGAACCCCGTGCCGGCGCTCGTGCTCGCCGGTGCCGAGGACGGCGACCTCGACGCCGAGGCACAGCGTCGCCTGACGCTGCCGCACTGGCCCGACTCGGAGCTCCACGTCGTCGAGGGAGCTGCCCACCTGCTGCCGTGGGAGCAGCCCGAGGCGGTGGCGGACCGCATCCGCGACTTCTGGACCCGCCGGTTCGCCGGGGCGCCCGCGGTCCCGATGGAGCTCGCGCGCGTGATCGCCTCGCCGCGGGTCAGCGCCCGCATGCGCTCCCTGTTGGCGGCCCGCGCGCTGCCCGACGACCCGACCGCCGAGCCGCGAGCGCTCACTGCTCGGCAACTCGACACCCTCCGTGCGGTCGCGCGCATCGTCGTGCCGCAGCCGGGCGACGGTCAGGTGGACCTCGCCCTGCGCGTCGACGACCAGCTCGCCGCGGGGCTCGGTGACGGATGGCGCGTCGACGGCATGCCCACCGACCTCGAGGCGTACCGGGCAGCGCTCGACATGCTGGCCGGCCCGGCACAGGACGGCGTGCTCAACAGCGCCCTGCGCGACGTGGCCGCCGGTCGGTACCGTGCCGAGGGTGTGCCCGATGCCGGACACGACGCCGTGCTGGACGCCGAGCAGCTGCGCGCCTGGTACGAGGACGCCAGCGTCGACCTCGTGAAGCACTGGCTCGCGCACCCCGCGACGATGGCGGCGATCGACTTCGACGGCTTCGCGAACGGGGGCGACGGCGTCCGCAAGCAGGGCTTCCAGTTGCTCGCCGCCGACCAGCGCGAGGCCTGGGAACCGGCGGCACCTGACCGCCGCGAGCGCACCCGCGACGACACGCACGACGACACCCACGACGACACCCACGACGGCACCACGACGACGGAAGCAGCACGATGAGACTCGACGGACAGCGCACGTACGGCACGGACGAGGTGGTCGACGTGGTGGTCGTCGGCACCGGAGCCGGCGGAGCGCCCCTGCTGGCTTCCCTGGCCCGACGTGGCCTGCGGGTCGTCGCCCTCGAGGCCGGTCGCAACACCGAGCCGGACGACCACGTGCCCGACGAGGTCGCCGCCCCCGGTGACATCAACTGGATGGACGAGCGGCTGAGTGGCGGCGGCGCACCGACGGCGTTCGGCCCGAACAACAGCGGCACCGGGGTCGGTGGTTCGACGCTGCACTGGGGCGCGTTCACCCCGCGTCCGAGCACGCACGACCTGTCGCTCCGCTCCGCGTCCGGTGTCGGCGAGGACTGGCCGATCAGCCACGCCGAGCTCACCGAATGGATCGAGCAGGTCGAGCACGACGTCGGGGTCGCCGGACCCGAGCACTACCCGTGGGACCCGTCGCGCCGCTACCGGATGCGTCCGCCGGCGCGCAATGCCTCGTCGGACATGATGATGCGCGGGGCAGCGGCCGCCGGCATCACCGCGACCGACGCCCCCGTCGGGCTGACCACCGAGGACCGCCACCAGGAGCACCACGGCCTGCGGCACGCCTGCGTCTCCTGCGGGTCGTGCCACCAGGGCTGCCGCAACGGCGCGAAGGTCTCGATGGACACGACCTACCTGCCCGCCGCGGTGGCGTTCGGCGCCGAGATCCGGCCGGACTCGTTCGTGCACGGCATCGAGCTCGACGCCGCCGGCGAGGTCAGCGCCGTGCTGTACACCCACGACGGCCGCGAACACCGGCAGCGCTGCCGTGCCCTCGTGCTCGCCGCCGGCGGCATCGAGACCCCGCGCCTGCTGCTGCACACCGGGCTCGCGAACAGCAACGACCAGGTCGGCCGCAACTTCACCGCGCACGGCGCCACCCAGGTCTGGGCGCGGTTCGACGAGTCGATGCGGTCCTACCGCGGCTACCCGTCGTCGATCATCACCGAGGACTTCGTGCGCCCCGCCGACGCGGACTTCGCCGGCGGGTACCTGATCCAGAGCCTCGGCGTGCAGCCGCAGACCTTCGCCAACACGCTCATCCGGGGCGGCGGTCTGCGCGGCGCCGAGCTCGTGCGGGCGCTGCAGGACTACCCGCACTCGGCGGGCGTCGGCATCAACGCCGAGTGCGTGCCCTACGACGACAACCGGCTGGTCCTCGCGGACGAGGTCGACGAGCACGGCGTGCCACGCGCCCGGGTCTCGTTCACCCCGGGCGCGAACGAGGACGCCATCCGCCGCCACGCGGTCCGCACCATGACGACCATCGTCGAGGCTGCCGGAGGCAAGGACATCCGGGTCCTCGAGCGCACCGCACACACCATCGGCACGGCCCGTATGGGCACGGACCGCGAGACCTCGGTCGTCGACCCGGACGGCCGCTCGTGGGACGTCCCGAACCTGTGGATCGCGGACAACTCGGTGTTCCCGAGCGCCGTCATCGCGAACCCCGCGCTGACGATCATGGCGCTGTCCCTGCGCACCGCCGACCGGATGCTCCGCGCGGCCTGACCGGCGTGGGCGGGCTGACGGCGTGGGCGGGCCGACGGCGCGGACGCTCTCGGGCCCGCTCGGTCAGCCGCGCAGGGCGAGCGCCTCGCTCGTCCACCGGGCGTGCAGGTCCCACGGGTCGTCCACACCGGCGCCGACGGCGGCGGCGTGCGCGAGCAGCTCCGGTGTCGCCCGGAACCACTCGGTGCCGGGGAACCGGGTGGCCGCGAACTGCGCGTGCCGCCGGCGTTCGAGCGACCGGTCGCCCCGCTCGAACGCCAGCAGGTCCTGGTGCGGGATCACGGCCAGCCGCTGCCTCGGGTTCATCGTCGTGCCGATCTTCACCCGGTCGCCGAAGTCGTCGCGCATCCGCAGGTAGTACACGACGTCGACCCGCGGGGGAGCGAGGTCACCGTCGGGCACGTCGCCCCACCGCCACTCGCACCGTGCGCAGACGAACGCCGTCGGCAACCGTACCCCGACACGGGCGCCGCACACCGGGCACGGCCCCGGCAGGGCGTCCTCGACGCCGACGTGCTCGGCCGCGAACTCGGTCACCAGCGTGACGTGCGTCGTGCACAGGGGCACGCCCGTGAGCGCGTCCGCAGCGGGGCCTGCGCAACCCGGCACGCAGCACGACGAGGTGACCATGTCCGGAACGCTAGCCGGACCCACCGACGCGCCCCGGGCCTCCCGTCCGCCCTGCGCACCTGCGCACCCGCGCCGGGCCGGTGCGTACCTGCCGGAAACGGGCGTACCTGGTCGGTCGGAACGACCAGGTACGCCCGTTTCCGCTTCCCCTCGCAACCGCTCTGGGGAGAACCGTGCAGGCCGAGACCCGTCAGTCGGTGAAGATCACGCCGACCGGCTCGCGCTTCTCCTCCTGGAACTGGTCCTCACCGCGCCCGAGCGCCCAGTAGGCCGACAGCGACATCTCGCGCTTCTCGAGCCCCCAGTCGTCCTGCAGCAGCCGACGGATCGCCTTCATCGCGGTCCGCTCGCCGTGTGCGAACACCTGGACCGGCCGGGAGGCACGGGGGAGCGCCCGGGCCGCGTCCAGCAGGAGCGTGCCCGGCTGGGCGCCGGTGGCGTCGCGGTGCAGCCACCGCAGGTCGACCCCCGCCGGGTGCGCGATGTCCTGCTCGTCGGCAGGGCCGGCGACCTCGACCAGGGCGACGCCCGTGGCCGTGTCGGACATCGACTCCAGCGCGGCGCCGATGGCCGGCAGGGCACTGTCGTCGCCGAGCAGGACGTGGGTGACGTCCGGGTCGTCGACGGGCGCGTAGCCGCCGCCGGGACCGGACAGCGCGAGCTTGTCGCCGGGCTGCGCCGCTGCGGCCCAGGGCCCGGCGAGCCCGTCGTCGCCGTGCACGACGAAGTCGACGGCGATCGTCTTCGCCGAGTGGTCGACGGCCCGCACCGTGTACGTGCGGCGGGCCGGTCGGTCCTGCTTCGGCAGCGTCTCGCGCAGTTCCTCGAGGTCGTACGGGGGCTCGAGGCCGAGCGACGGCTTGGCGAGCAGGAGCTTGACGTACTTGTCGGTGGCGGCCAGCTTGTCCGGGTCGGCCGTGCCCACGAAGTCGTCGAAGGCCGGTCCGCCGAGGTGGACGCGCACCATGTGGGGCGACAGTCGCTCGGTGCGGGCGACGACGAAGACGTGCTGGGGGCGTTTGGGCTTGGAGCTCATCGGTACGAGCGTCCTCTCTCCTGCTTGACGTTTGTCGAACTAAGGTTAGCCTTACCTCATGGACACGACCGTCATCCCGTTCTCCGAGCTGCTGCGCAAGCGCACGCGTCGCTCGCACGGTTCCTCGGCCGGGAACGGCTTCATGCACGACCTGCTCGGCGGGAAGTGCGACGTCGCCGACTACGCGGCGTTGCTCGGACAGTACTCGTTCGTCTACGACGCCCTCGAACGTGCGGCCGAGCGGATGACGGACCACCCGGTGGCGGCGCCGTTCGTCACCTCGCAGCTCACCCGGATGCCGGCGATCCGCGCCGACCTCGAGTACCTGATCGGCCCGGACTGGTCCGAGCTGGTCTGCCCGCTCCCCGCCACGACGGCGTACGTGCGGCGGCTCAACGAGGTCGCGGCCGAGTGGCCGGGCGGCTTCGTCGCGCACCACTACACGCGGTACCTCGGTGACCTGTCCGGCGGGCAGATGATCGGTCGGATGCTCTCCGACCAGTTCGGCTTCGACACGAACGGCGTCCTCTTCTACATCTTCGACCAGGTCGCGGACCCGAGTGCCTTCAAGGACACCTACCGCGCGCAGCTCGACGCCGCGCCCTGGACGGCCGACGAGCAGGAGCGGGTGATCGCCGAGGTCGAACTGGCGTACTCGCTCAACAACGGCCTGCTCGAGGGGCTCGACGCCCGGCGTCGTCCGGTGACCGACGGCGCCGGCGACGTGGCGGTGACCGCGTGACCGAGCCGTTCGACGACGAGGCGCGCCGAGCGATCCTCCGGCACATGAACGCCGACCACGCGGTCGACAACCTGGCGATCGTCCGCGCGAACGGGGCCGCGACCGCCGTGGCCGCGACGATGACCGAGATCGACGCGATCGCCGGTGTCTGGCTCGCCCGGCTCGACGACGGCGACGAGGAACAGGTCATCGTGCCCTGGACGTCGCCGCTGACCGACCGCCGTTCGGCGCGGGTGCAGATCGTCGAGGTCCACTCCGCCGCGCAGGCCCAGCTCGCTGAACCGAGCTGAGCCGAACCGAACCGAACCGATCCGATCCGCGCTGATCCGAGTCGATCCGCGCCGACCACAGACCCGCCGGGATCGTGGACCGCGTCGCAACTGCAGGGGTGCTCCCGCCACGCGTCGCGATCCCGGCGTCCCCCCCCCGCAGGCTCGCGCTGCGCGCGTTCGCGTTCCGGGTGCCGTGCCCGCTGGTCCGTCCGGACGGTCGACGTCACGGGTGGCCGCGGGCCGATACGCTGCTCGGAGCCGGGACGGTGTTCCCGGACGACCCCGAAAGGACCCCATGACGGCGATCGACGGATCGGCGCGCCATGAGCGCGCTCGGGACGACGTCAGCGGCGCGGTCGACAGTGACCTGCGCGCCGACGTGCGCTACCTCGGCAACCTGCTCGGCCGGGTGCTGCGCGAGAACGGTGGCGACGAGCTGCTGCGTGACGTGGAGTCACTGCGTGCGGCCGTGATCGACGCCTACGAGGGCGACCACGCCGAGGGTGCTGCCCGTGCGCAGACCCTCGTGTCCGCGATGTCGGCCGAGCGCGCCGAAGCGGTGGCGCAGGCCTTCACGACGTACTTCCACCTCACGAACCTGGCCGAGGAGCACCACCGCGTGCGGGTGCTCCGGCAGCGCGGCGACGACGGCGGCCTGGCCGGCGACTCGTTCCCGGCGACCTACGCGGAACTCGTGGCCGAGGTCGGCGAGGCCGAGGCGGCCGAGCGACTCCGGACGCTGCGGTTCCACCCGGTGCTGACCGCACACCCGACCGAGGCCCGCCGTCGTGCCGTGACCACGGGCGTGCGGCGCATCACGGACCTCATCGACGAGCGCGACCGCGCGAAGAACGCCACCGCGCGTGCCGAGAACGAGCGACGGCTGCTCGAGGAGATCACGACGCTCCTGCGCACCTCGCCGCTCCGCACGACGCGCCCGACCCCGCTCGACGAGGTCCGCACCGCCATGAGCGTCTTCGACCAGACGCTGTTCGAGATCGTCCCGCAGGTCTACCGCCTGCTCGACGACCGGCTGCAGGGTGACGACGCCGGACGTGCACCGGTGACGGCGCCCGCGTTCGTGCGGTTCGGCACCTGGATCGGTGGCGACCGCGACGGCAACCCGCACGTGACCGCCGACATCACGCGCCAGGCTGCGGAGATCGCTGCCGAGCACATCCTGATCGGGCTCACCCGTGCCACCACCCGCATCGGCAGTGCCTTGACCCTCGACGCGAGCGACACCCCGGCCGACGCCGGGCTCACCGCGCTCGTGGCGGCGCAGGAGTCGCTCGACCCGGGCATCGCCGAGCGCATCGGCGTCCGCGCCCCGAACGAGACGCACCGTCGCGCACTGCTGTTCGTCGCGGCACGCATCGACGCCACCAGGCAGGGCACGACGCCGCTCGCGTACGACGGCCCGGACGCCCTGCTCGCCGACCTCCGCACGATCCAGGCGTCGCTCGTCGCCGCCGGCGCGATCCGGCCGGCGAACGGCGAGCTGCAGAACCTCATCTGGCAGGTCGAGACCTTCGGGTTCCACCTGGCCGAGCTCGAGGTCCGGCAGCACTCGCAGGTGCACCGCACGGCCCTGGCGGAGATCCGGGCCGGTGGCGCGCTGAGCGAGACCACCGAAGAGGTCCTCGCGGTCTTCCGGACCATCGCCGACCTGCAGGACCGCTACGGGGTCCGTGCCGCCAGCCGGTACATCGTGTCCTTCACGCAGTCGGCGGCGGACCTGGCGAACGTGCACGAGCTCGCCGTCGCCGCACTCGGCTCGCCCGAGGCCGCGCCGGTGCTCGACGTCATCCCGTTGTTCGAGACCTTCGCCGACCTGCACGCCAGCGTCGACATCCTCGACGAGGCCGTCCGCACCGAGACGTTCCAGCGTCGCCTGGCCGCGACCGGCCGTCGGCTCGAGGTCATGCTCGGCTACTCGGACTCGTCGAAGGACGTCGGCCCGGTCTCAGCGAACCTGGCGCTCTACGACGCCCAGGCTCGCATCGCCGACTGGGCGCGGGACAACGAGGTCGAGCTCACCCTGTTCCACGGCCGCGGCGGTTCGCTCGGCCGCGGCGGCGGGCCGGCCAACGAGGCCGTCCTCGCGCAGCCGCCGGGATCGATCGACGGTCGCCTGAAGCTCACCGAGCAGGGCGAGGTCATCTTCGCGCAGTACGGCGACCAGGACATCGCGGCCCGTCACCTCGAGCAGATGGCCTCGGCCACCCTGTTCGCGTCGTCGCCGTCCAACGAGGCGCGCACGGCCGCTGCGGCCACCCGGTTCGCCGACCTCGCGCAGCAGCTGGACGACGTCTCGCGCGTCGCGTTCTACGAGCTGGTCAAGGCGGACGGGTTCGCTCCGTGGTTCGCACGGGTCACCCCGATGGAGGAGATCGGGCTGCTCCCGCTCGGCTCCCGCCCGGCCCGCCGCGGGCTGTCGGTCGAGTCGCTCGAGGACCTCCGGGCGATCCCGTGGGTGTTCTCGTGGACCCAGGCGCGGATCAACCTGGCCGGCTGGTACGGGCTCGGCTCCGCGCTCGAGGCGGTCGGTGACGTCGACGTCCTGCGTGCCGCGTACGCCGAGTGGCCGTTGTTCGGCGCCATGATCAAGAACGTCGAGATGTCGCTCGCGAAGACCGACGAGCACATCGCCCGCCGGTACCTCGAGCTCGCCGACCGCGACGACCTCGCCGCCAAGGTGCTCGACGAGATGACGCGGACCCGTGACTGGGTGCTGCGGATCTCGGGTGGCAGCGACGTGCTCGAGGACCGTCCGGTCCTGGCTCGGGCCGTGCGCCTGCGCAGCCCCTACGTCGACGCCCTGTCGCACCTGCAGCTCCGCGCGCTCCGGTCCATCCGGACGACGGGCAGCACCGACCCGACCGACGCCGACCACCGTCTGCTCCTGCTCACCGTGAACGGGATCGCCGCCGGCCTGCAGAACACCGGCTGACGCCGCCGAGGCGGACAGGAGGCCCGTGGCGGTGCCGCCGCGGCCCTCCTGTCCGCCTGAGCGCACCCCGCACCCCCGTCGAATCGATTCGGGTGCGCGTAGCGTGTCGGTCGTGACGACGGAGCGCACCCGGAAGCCGACCACGACCACCCTGCCGCCGATCGTGCCGCTGGCCCTGATCGTCGGGGTGTCGCCGTTCGCCACGGACATGTACATCCCGGCGCTGCCGCAGATCGCCCACGACCTCGGCACGACCCCCGGTGCCGTGCAGCTGTCGCTCACGGCGTTCCTCGTCGCCTTCGCGGTCGGGCAGTTGCTCGTCGGGCCCGTCAGCGACGGGGTCGGTCGGCGGCCGATGCTCGTCGCCGGCACCGCGGTCTTCGCGCTCGCCTCGGTCGGGTGCGCACTCGCGCCGGACGTCGTCACGCTCGTCCTCGCCCGCATCGCCCAGGGGCTCGGCGGAGCGGCCGGAGCGGTCGCCGGCCGGGCGATGGTGTCGGACGTGGCGAGCGGGACCCGGATGGCGAAGGTCTTCGGCACGCTCGCCGCGATCAACGCGATCGGCCCCGTCGTGGCGCCGCTGGCCGGAGGCGCCGTGCTGACCTTCGGCACGTGGCGGATCATGTTCGTCGTGCTCGCGGTGCTCGGCGCGCTGTTCTTCGCGATGGTGGTGCTGCGGTTCCGCGAGACCCTGCCGCCGGAGCGACGCGGGGGCGTGGGCTTCGCCGCGAACGGTCGACGCATCCGCGAACTGCTGGCGATCCCGCGGTTCCGTGCCTACGTGCTGAGCGGGGTGCTCTCCACCGTGGGGTTCTTCGCGTACATCGCGACCAGCTCGTTCGTGTTCCAGACCCAGTTCGGCTTCTCCGAGGGCATGTACACGCTGGTCTTCGCCACGAACGCCTCGATGATGATCGTCACCACGCTGGTGTTCGGTCGGGTCGTCGGACGGTTCTCCGAGGACTCCCTGCTCACCGTCGGACTGCTCGTCGGCACCGCGGGCGCGGCGGCGGTCCTCGTCTCGGCGCTGCTCGGCCTCGGTCCGGTGCCGGTCTGGTGCGCCCTCGCGGTCGTGACGGGCGCGTGGGGCTTCGTCCTGCCCGCGGCGATGACCCGGACGCAGCACGTCGGGGCGGCGCACCCGGGGACGGCGGCGGCCCTGCAGGGCGGCCTGACGTTCGGCATCGGCGGCCTCGGGACACCGCTCGCCGGCGCGCTCGGCGGGACCGCACTGGCGATGGGCGGGGTCATGGCGGCACTCATGGCTGCAGCCGTCGTGGTGCAGGTCACCGCGACGCGTCGGGACCGCAGCGGGACCTGACGCGGCAGAGCCGGTAGGTTGCTGGTTGCAAGGCGCACCGATCAGAGGAGACCACCCGGCATGGACATCGTCGTACACGAAGCGCAGCCCGACACCGCGGTACTCGAGTGCAGCGGGCGCCTCAACATGGTGTCCGCCCCGGCGTTCCGCGAGGCGGTCGCGCAGGTCGTCGACAACGGACGTGCCCGCGTCGTGGTCGAGCTCTCCGGTGTCGAGTTCATGGACTCGTCCGGGCTCGGCGCGCTGGTCGGCAGCCTGAAGACCGCGCGGCAGGCGGGCGGCGACCTCCGCATCGCAGCGCCGTCCGAGCAGGTGCAGATGGTCCTGCAGCTCTCGAACATCGACAAGATCCTCCGCACGTACCCCGACGGGGACGCTGCGGTCACCGACTGGTGATGACCGCCTCGGCCGCCGAGCACACGCTCGCGTTGTCGTGCCCGCCGGACGACGTGTCCGCCGTGCACGAGTTCCTGGCGGGCGTGTGGCAGCACGAACCCTCGGTCTCCGTCGAGGACCGGATGGCCCTCGAGCTCGCGATCGTCGAACTGACCTCGAACGTGATCGAGCACGGGACACGCCCGGAGGGCGTCTCCTGCCGCCTGCGCCTCGAGATCGGAGCAGACCGGTTCGCCGCACTGCTCTCCGACGACGGCGTCGCCGCCACCGTCGACACCGAGTCGGCCGAGTTGCCCGACGGACTCGCCGAGAGCGGCCGCGGACTCGCCCTGGTCCGGATGGTCGTGGACGACCTGCGGTACGAGCGGATCGCCGACGAGAACCGGTGGACGGTCCTGCGCGCCCGTCACTGACCGGCATCACCCCCCGGCGAACCGTCGCTTCGTCCGTCTCGCGCACTCCGCGGGCCACAATCCGCAAGGTGCCGCGGAGGATTCCCGGGGTTCCTGGCCGCCGTGTCACGATTCGCGCGATGACAGCCGAACCGGATCCCAGGATCAGCTTCGAGACGTCGGGGGCCGATCTCGACGCTGCCGTGCACATGTACGAGGACGCCTACGCCAGTGTGGGCTTCACCGCGACCCGCACGGAGCGACCGTTCGCGTACCGTTTCCGCGTCGTCGGCGACGACGTGATGTCGTTCCGATCGACCCGGTTCGACGCCCGCATGCAGGGCGAGCTGGACGTCCGCGACGAGTACGTCGTCATGTGGACCACGGACGGCGGCGGGCGCGTCGACGTCGGCCGGCAAGAGGTCGCGTTCACACCCGGCACCCCGATGATGTTCCCGACCGGCCGCCCCTTCGCGTTCGACCTGCGCGACGTCCGGCAGAGCCTGGTGCAGTTCGAGCGGACCGCCCTCGAGCGCATCGCCGCCGAGGTCCACGGGGAGCAGCCCGGTCCGCTGGTGTTCGACCACACGGCGACGCCCCGGAAAGCGGACCTTCGGAACTGGAACACCCAGGTGCAGCGCGCCGCCGAGACCGTCCTCGGCCGTTCCTCCGTCAGCCCCCTCGCCCTGGCCGAGGTCGCACGCGAGACCGCCCAGTCCCTGCTCCGGACGTTCCCGCACAAGCTGCTGGCCCCGGACGTCCCCCTGCCGCAGGGCGCCACGGGTCGCGTCCGCGAGGCCGTCGAGTACATGCACGCCTTCGCGCACACGCCGATCTCGACCACCGACGTCGCCGAGCACGTCGGGTTGAGCGTCCGCGGCCTGCAGCAGGTGTTCCAGCGGCAGGTCGGCACCGCCCCCAACGCGATGCTCCGCGGGATCCGTCTCGACCGCGTGCGGGAGGAGCTCCGCCGTGCGTCTGCGGGCGACCTGACCGTGGCGAGCGTGGCGATGCGGTGGGGCTTCGCGCACCTCGGCCGGTTCTCGGCGGCGTACGCAGCGCGCTTCTCCGAGTACCCGCGCGACACCCTGCAGCGGTAGCCCTGTCCGGGGTTCGCTACGCTGCCCGGGTGAGCAGACGTCGACCGTGGGTGATCGTGCCCGGGATCTGGAACTCCGACGCGGAGCACTGGCAATCGGTGTGGCAGCGGGAGCACGGCGACGACGCCGTCCGCATCGCGCCGGCGTCCTGGGGTGAGCCGGACCCGGAGGGCTGGCGGGACGCCATCTCCCGTGCGGTCGCCTCGTGCACCGAACCGCCGGTGCTCGTGGCGCACAGCCTGGGGGTGCTCGCCGTCGCCGACTGGCTCGCAGCAGAAGCCGCGGACACCGCGGACACCGCCGGTCCCACCGTCGCCGGCGCCTTCCTCGTCGCGCCGCCGGACCCCGCGGCACCCGGCTTCCCCGCCGCCGCCTCCGGGTTCCCCGCGCCCCGTCCGATCCCGGCCGGCACCGCCGCGGCCCGGGTTCCGACCCGCCTGGTGGTGAGCGACGACGACCCGTACTGCACCGCCGATCGTGCCCTGGCGTTCGCGGAGACGATGGGTGCCGCGGTGCTGCGGGTCGGCCCGCTCGGCCACGTCAACGTCGCCAGCGGTGTCGGCACCTGGGCCGCAGGTCGGGAGCTCCTCGGAGCGTTCGAGCAGACGCTCTGACCCGAGCCCCGGGGCGACGGGCGACACGCCGTTCACGTTCGGGGCGATATGGCAGGGATTCCGGCGACACACCGCGGATGTCCGCAGTTCCGGCGCGCGCGATATTTACCCTTCGGACATGGAGACCCAGTCCGGTGCACGCACCCCCCTCGTCGACCCCTTCGGTCGCGAGGTCGAGGAGTGGCTCCGCGACGCCCCGGCGACGCGCACGCCGTACGTGGCGGACCTCGTGGTCCCGCCCGTCACCGGCCCGGTGCAGCGCCCCGGCGCCGTGGCTGACACCACCGCCGTCCAGACGCCGGACCCCAGCACCGCGGCTGCAGCAGTCCCCGCGCCCGAAGCCAGCACTGCGCCCGCAGCCAGCACCGCGCCCGCAGCCCCCGCGTTCCGCCGCGACCGTGCCCGGCACGCCGCCGTCTGCGCACCCTCGTTCCCCGAACCTCCGGAGCGCCTCGCCCTGCGCATCGAGGACCTCGCGATCGAGGTCTCGTCGTCCACCGGTCGCAGCACCATCGAGCGGATCGTCCTGCTCGAGGACGAGGTCCGTCGCCGCGACGAGGACCTCGCCCGGCTCGCCGCCTGGGAGGCCACCGTCGACGGCGCGGACGGCCCCGAGGTCACCGCAGCCCGCGCCTTCGCCCAGACCGTCTTCGCGGACCTGCTCGAGGACGCCGCCGCCGAGTCGGACCGACGCGACCGTGCAGCCGCCCGCCGTGGCGCGACCACTCCGGTCGCCGTCGTGACCGGCGGCGCCCCCGCTCCCGCGGTGGCCGTGGTCCGCCCCGCACCGGCGGCAGCAGCCGCACCCGAAGCCGACGTCGTCACGGCGACCCCGGCCGTGGCGCTGGTCGCCCCGGAACGCGACGAGCCCGTGCGACCGGTGCTGGGCCTCCCGGCCGTGTCGCCGGTGTCTGCGACCACGCGACCCACGCCGCTCGTCCAGCCCGCCACCGGGCCGACGGTCATCGACCGTGCCGCGTTCGCGGCCGCGCTCACCGCCCACCAGGGCACGACCGCGAGCACGCCCGTCGTGCTGCCGGACGCGATCGCCGTTCCCGTCGTCGAGTCGGCCGCACCGGTGAGCGTCGACACCGGCACCGACACCGACGAGCCGGCCCGGGCCGGCTGGTGGTCGCGACTCGTCGCCGGCTTGCTCCGTGCGCTCGGTCGCCGCTGACCGGGAGGCCCGGATCACCCCGCGCGGACCGGCTGCCGGTGCCGACGCGGTCGCCTCGGTAGACTGACCGGATGCCGACGCTCCGCGAACTCCAGGCCGTGATCGAAGACCTGTGGCCCGCCGCAGGAGCCGAGTCGTGGGACGCCGTCGGACTGGTCGCCGGGGACCCGGACGCCACCGTCGAGCACGTCCACCTGGCCGTCGACGCCGTCCCCGCGACCGCACGTGAAGCGGTCGAGCTCGGTGCCGGGCTCCTCCTCACGCACCACCCGCTGCTGCTGCGCGGCGTCACGACGATCGCCGAGTCGACCTACAAGGGCAGCGTCCTCGCGACCCTCGTGCGCGGTGGCAGCGCCCTGATCGCGGCCCACACCAACGCCGACGTCGTCACCACCGGCACCTCGGCGGTGCTCGCCGACCGCATCGGGCTGACCGACCAGCGCCCCCTCGACCCCGGTTCGGACCCGGGCTCCGACCCCGCGACGGGCATCGGCCGCGTCGGCGTCCTCGCCGAGGGCACCACGCTCGGGGCACTGGCGCGGAAGCTCGTCGACCTGCTGCCGCCCACCGCGACCGGCGTGCGGGTCTCCGGCGACTTCGACCAGCCCGTGCGCAGCGTGGCGCTCTGCGCCGGCGCGGGGGACTCGCTGCTCGGGCACCCCGCCGTCCTCGCGGCCGACGTGTACATCACGAGCGACCTCCGCCACCACCCGGCGTCCGAGTTCCGCGAACAGGCCCTGCTCGGCGGCGGCCCCGCACTCATCGACACCTCGCACTGGGCCACCGAGTGGCTCTGGCTCGACGTCGCGGCCGCGCAACTGCGCGACGCCGCCGGCGTCCGGGTCACCGTGAGCGACCTCCGCACCGACCCGTGGGACTTCGCGGTCCTGCCGGCGGCCGAACCCACCACCCCCACTGAAGGAGTCTGACCATGAAGGCAGCACCCGAGGACCAGGTCATCCTCCTCGACGTCCAACGACTCGACAACGACGTCACCCGCATCGCGCACCGGATCACGTCGCTGCAGAAGGGCGACCAGCTCACCGAACTCGGCACCAAGGCGGCCGGGCTGCGCAGCGAACTCGTCGCCGCGACCGGCCTCGTCGAGGACGCCGAACGCGAACTCGCCCGTCTCGAGTCAGACACCGCAACTGCGCAGGCCCGCGTCGAACGCGACACCACGATGCTGCAGAACGTGTCGAACTCGAAGGACGCGACCGGGCTGCAGAACGAGCTCGAGTCGCTCCAGCGCCGCATCGGTGGCCTCGAGACCGCCGAGCTCGAGGTCATGGAGAACCTCGACGGGCTCCGCGCCCGGGTCGGCGACGTCGAGGCCCAGCTCGCCGACGTCGAGGCAGCGCGCTCCGGCCTGGTCGCCGAGCGTGACGCCGAGATCGCGCGGTTGTCGTCCGACCGCGCCTCTGCCGAGCAGGCCCGGGCCGACGTCGCCGCGAAGGTGCCGGCCGAGCTGCTCGCGCTCTACGACCGGCAGCGTGCCCGCTACGGTTTCGGTGCGTCGCTGCTGCAGGGTGGGGTGTCGACGGCGTCGGGCGTGGCGCTGAACAACTCGGACCTGCAGGACATCCGCCGGGCCGCGCCGGACGACGTGGTGCTGTGCCCGGACAGCGACGCGATCCTGGTGCGGACGGCCGAGTCGGGGCTGTAGCGCGCCGCGGCGGTCGCGCGGTGCGAGGGGCCCGCACGGTGCGAGCCCCGCACGGTGCGAGGGGCCCGTCCGGTGCGAGGAGCCCGTCCGGTGCGAGGAGCCCGTCCGGTGCGAGGTTCCGTACTCGGTGAGAGGCGGCCGGCGCCGCACGGAGTACGGAACCCCGCACGGAATCGTCCGCTCCTCGCACGGTGCGAGGGAGCGGACGACGAGCAGTGGGGCGAATGGGCCGGCCGTACGCCGGGTTCTGTCCCGCCGCTTGCACGGCGGTGACGGCCATCTCTCTCGGACCGACGTTGCCGTCGGCCTCCAGCGGTCTACCCGAGGACTCGGCGAGCAGCCTCAGCGTCCTCTGTCTGACCTTGCTCCGGGCGAGGTTTACCGAGCGGATCCGGTCACCCGGACCCCTGGTGGTCTCTTACACCACCGTTTCACCCTTACCGACGTTGCCGCCGGCGGTCTGCTTTCTGTGGCACTGTCTCGCGGATTGCTCCGGGTGGGTGTTACCCACCGCCCTGCTCTGTGGAGCCCGGACGTTCCTCGGCACTCCCGGAGGAGTGACGCGACCGTCTCACCGACCCATTCGCAGTTGCGAGTCTACCGGCCCCGCGCCCGTGCCCCGGCCCGTGCCCCGGCCCCGCCCGGCCCCGCCCGGCCCCGCCCGGCCCGGCCCCCGAGGTTCCGAGATCTCGGCATGTCGGCGCGCACGAGGGGGCTCCGTGGAACCTCGGCGCACCGCAGACGGCGAGTCGTGGAACCTGGGCGCCAGCGGCCGGGCGCGCCGGACCGCTCCGAACGACTCCCACGCCGCACGGTGCAGGCCGGTGGGGGCCGGTGTGCGATCTGCTCGAACCGACGACTCAGGCGCTGCGGGCAGCCAGGGTCGCGGCGCCGATGATGCCGGCGTTGTTGCGCAGGGTCGCGGGGATGATCTCTGCCTGCAGGTCGAGCAGCGGCAGGAACTCCTCGTACTGCTTCGACACGCCGCCGCCGACGACGAAGAGCTCGGGGGAGAGCAGGGCCTCGAGCGTCGAGTAGTAGGTCTGCAGGCGCTTCGCCCAGTGCTTCCACGACAGGTCGTCGCGCTCCTTGGCAGCGAAGGACGCGCGCGACTCGGCGTCATGACCGTCGATCTCCAGGTGTCCGAGCTCCGAGTTCACGATGAGCACACCGTCGTTGATGAGTGCGCTGCCGATCCCGGTGCCGAGCGTCGTGACGATCACCAGGCCGTCCTTGCCCTTCGCCGCGCCGAACTGCTGCTCGGCGAACCCGGCGGCGTCGGCGTCGTTGACGAAGTGGATCGCGCGGCCGAGCTCCTTCTCGAACAGCGCTTCGGCCTCGAAGCCGATCCACTTCTTCGAGACGTTCGCAGCAGACATGGTCTTGCCGTCCCGCACGATCGCGGGGAAGCACACGCCGACGGGGACGTCGGCCGCGGGGGCGAGCTCGTCGAGGATCGAGGCGACGACGGCGGTGATGTCGTGGGGCTTCCCGCCCTCCGGGGTGGCCTTCTTGATGCGGTCCGTGGTCAGTTCACCGGACGCGACGTCGACGATCGCGCCCTTGATGCCCGTACCACCGATGTCGACGCCGACTGCGAGGGAGGTCATGAGGTTGTCGTGCCTTTCGGTTGCCTGCCGGAGTGCCCGGTCAGGAAGGGGTGTCCGGTCAGGAGACGGTGAGGAGCTCCGCGCCGCGTTCGGTGACGACGAGGGTGTGCTCGAACTGCGCGGTCCACGACTTGTCGCGCGTCGAGACCGTCCAGTCGTCGGACCAGATGTCGGCCTCGATCCCGCCGAGGGTCAACATGGGCTCGATGGTGAACACCATGCCCTGCTCGATGACGTCGTCGTACTGCGGCGCGTCGTAGTGCGGGATGATCAGGCCGGAGTGGAAGGCACGACCGACACCGTGGCCGGTGTAGTCGCGGACGACGCCGTAGCCGAAGCGCTTCGCGTAGGCCTCGATGGCGCGGCCGATGACGTTCACCTGCCGGCCGGGGGCGACGGCCTTGATGCCGCGTCGGAGCGCCTCTTCGGTCCGCGTCACCAGGTCCTGGACCTCCTGCGACGCCTGCCCGACGATGAACGTGCGGTTCGTGTCGCCGTGCATCCCGTCCTTGTAGGCGGTGATGTCGATGTTGACGAGGTCGCCCTCCTGCAGGACGGTGTCGTCGGGGATGCCGTGGCAGATGACCTCGTTGAGGCTCGAGCACAGTGACTTCGGGTAGCCGCGGTACCCGAGCGTCGACGGGTAGGCGCCGTGTGCGACGACGAACTCGTGGCCGATGCGGTCGAGTTCGTCGGTGGTCACGCCGGGACGGATCGCTGCGCCGACGGCGTCGATGGCCTGGGAGGCGATGCGGCCGGCGGTGCGGATGCGCTCGACCTCGTCGGGGGAGTACGTGTCGCCGAGGCCGTGCTCGTGCGGTTCGACCTTGCCGACGTACTCCGGGCGCTCGATGTCCTTCGGGACGGTCCGGAGCGGGGAGATGCGGCCGGCGGTCAGGTGTCCGTGTTCGTCCCGGGGCATGCCGACCACTCTAGCCGCGGCGCGACGCGCCGAGCGCAACCGCCTCACGGTGCGGCCCGACGGGGTGGGCGTGACCGCCTGGAGGCCCGGTGCCGGTCCGGCGGACCGGCACCGGGCCTCCAGGCCGTCACCTGGGTACGGTGGGCGACATGAGCGACGAACGCATCGAGTCCCAGTGGTGGTTCAACGACAAGACCGGCCAGGTCGAGCAGGGTCCGCAGTCCCCGCAGCGCGACCGCATCGGCCCGTTCGACACGCGCGAGGAAGCGCAGCACGCGCTCGACCGGATCGCGGCGAACAACGAGAAGTGGGACGCCGACGACCAGTGACGGACCTGCGATGGCACGGTGACGGACCACTGACGCGTCGCACGGCCCCGCGCACGCCGCGGGACCACTAGCCTGGGACGAGGCCCGCCCGCGGCCACCCGATACACGGAAAGGTCGTGCATGGACAAGCAGACGGACTTCGTGCTCCGCACCATCGAGGAGCGCGGCATCAAGTTCATCCGACTCTGGTTCACGGACGTCATCGGGACGCTGAAGTCGGTGGCGATCGCCCCGGCCGAGGTCGAGGGTGCCTTCGCCGAGGGCATCGGGTTCGACGGCTCCGCGATCGAGGGCCTGTCGCGTTCGTACGAGGCCGACGTGCTCGCGCACCCGGACCCCTCGACGTTCCAGATCCTGCCGTGGCGCGGCGAGGTCGACCCGACCGCGCGGATGTTCTGCGACATCACGACGCCGGACGGCCAGCCCGCCGTCGCCGACCCGCGCAACGTGCTGAAGCGCACGCTGGCCCGGGCGAGCGAGCGTGGCTTCACGTTCTACACGCACCCCGAGATCGAGTTCTACCTGCTCAAGAGCCGCGAGTGGAAGGACGGCGGACCGCAGCCCGTCGACCAGGCCGGCTACTTCGACAACGTCCCCGGCGGCAGCGCGCACGACTTCCGTCGCCGTTCCGTCCGGATGCTCGAGGACCTCGGCATCTCGGTGGAGTTCAGCCACCACGAGGCCGGCCCGGGCCAGAACGAGATCGACCTCCGCTACGCCGACGCACTGACGATGGCGGACAACATCATGACCTTCCGCACGGTCGTGAAGGAGGTCGCGATCGAGCAGGGCGTCTACGCGACGTTCATGCCGAAGCCGATCTCCGGTCAGCCGGGTTCCGGCATGCACACGCACGTCTCGCTCTTCGAGGGCGACCAGAACGCGTTCTACGAGGCCGGCGGCGAGTACCAGCTGTCCCGCACCGCCAAGCACTTCATCGCCGGTGTGCTCAAGCACGCACCGGAGATCACCGCGGTCACGAACCAGTTCGTGAACTCGTACAAGCGCCTCTGGGGTGGCGACGAAGCCCCGTCCTTCGTGACGTGGGGCCACAACAACCGTTCGGCGCTCGTGCGCGTGCCGCTGTACAAGCCGAACAAGGGGCAGTCCTCGCGCATCGAGTACCGCGGCATCGACTCGGCGGCGAACCCGTACCTCGCGTACTCGCTGCTGCTCGCTGCGGGGCTCAAGGGCATCGAGGAAGAGTACGAGCTGCCGGCCGAGGCCGAGCACGACGTCTGGAGCCTGACCGACGCCGAGCGTCGTGCCCTCGGCTACAGCCAGCTGCCGTCGAGCCTCGACCACGCCCTCAGCCTGATGGAGGACTCCGAACTCGTCGCCGAGACGCTGGGCGAGCACGTGTTCAACTTCGTGCTCCTCAACAAGCGCCAGGAGTGGAAGCGCTACCGCGACCAGGTCACGCCGTTCGAGCTCGACACCAACCTCGGCGCCCTCTGAGCGAGCGCACCACATGACCGGTCGGACGACGTCGTCGCGTTCCGAGTTGGCCCGCCTGGGCTTCGCCGAGCTGTCGGAGAGCCTGGAGCGGATCGCCGACCTGGAGGCGCGGTTCGGCTCCGTCGTGCCGCTGCCGGTCAGCGGGACCCCGGCGCTCTGGGGCATCACCGCGGATCCCGACGGCGCGCTGCGGCTGCTGGAACGGCTGTTGGAGCGTGCTCCGGATGAACTCCGCCCCGTCCTGGCGGACGAGGCCGCGACGGAGCGGCTGATCCGCCTGCTCGGTGCCTCCGTCGGCCTCGGTGAGTTCCTGCACCGTCGTCCTGCCGAGCTCGCACTGCTGCTCGAGCCCGTCGTCGCGCCGTGGTCGCAGGAGCGGTACACGGCGTCCCTGCTCGAGGCGATCGACGGTGCCACCGGCGAGGACGCACGGATGTGCCTGCGGGTGCGGTACCGCCGGCACCTCGCGCAGATCGCCCTGTACGACGTGCTGCACTCGTCGCCGACCGAGGCGTTCCCGGCCGTCGCTGCCGGACTGGCCGACCTGGCCGGGGCAGCGCTCGACGCCGCGGTCGACGTCGCCCGGCGCGAGGTGCCGTTCCCGGCCGCTGACGTCGCCGCGACCCCGCTCGCGGTGATCGCGATGGGCAAGGCCGGTGCACGCGAGCTCAACTACGTCAGCGACGTCGACGTCATCTTCGTCACCGAGGCCACCGACGACATCGGCACCGACCGTGCCGTCCTCATCTCGACGCGGATCGCGATCGCCGCGACCCACGCGATCACCGACCTGGCTGCCGAACCCGGTCTGTGGGAGGTCGACGCGAACCTGCGACCGGAGGGCAAGGACGGCGCCCTCGTCCGCACGCTCGACTCGCACGTCGCGTACTACGAGCGCTGGGCGAAGTCGTGGGAGTTCCAGGCGCTCCTCAAGGCACGGCCGATCGCCGGTTCGGCCGACCTCGGTGCGCGCTACGCCGAGGCCGTCGCACCGTTCGTGTGGAGCTCGTCGGCGCGCCCCGGGTTCGTCGAGTCGGTGCAGCGGATGCGCGAGCGCGTCACCGACCACATCCCCGACGGCGAGGTCGACCGGCAGCTCAAGCTCGGTCCGGGCGGCCTGCGCGACGTCGAGTTCACCGTGCAGCTCCTGCAGCTCGTGCACGGTCGTGACGACGAGTCCGTTCGGGTCCGTTCCACCCTCGAGGCGATGGACGCCCTGACCGCCGCCGGGTACGTCGGACGCGCCGAGGCCGCCCACTTCGGTCCGGACTACGCGCTGCTCCGGGTCCTCGAGCACCGCATCCAGCTCCGCCGGCTACAGCGGACGCACCTGATGCCGACCGACGAGGAAGAACTCCGCGTCCTCGCCCGGTCGAGCGGTCTGGCCACCTCGGCCGCAGCCCTCGAGACCCGGTGGCGTGCGGTCAAGCTCGAGGTCCGCGGCCTGCACGAGCGGCTGTTCTACCGTCCGCTGCTGTCCGCCGTCGCCACGACCGAGGGCGAGATCGTGCTGACCGACGACCAGGTCGTCGACCGGCTCGCAGGCGTCGGGTTCGTCGACCCGCCCGGTGCGCTGCGGCACATCCGGGCGCTCACACAGGGCACGAGTCGACGCGCGGCGATCCAGCGGAACCTGCTGCCGGTGCTCCTGCGGTGGATGGCCGAGGGGCCGGCGCCCGACCGGGCCCTGCTGGCGTTCCGACGGCTCAGCGACACCCTGGGGGAGTCCAGCTGGTTCCTCCGGATGCTCCGCGACTCGTCCGGGGCTGCGCACTCGCTCACCACCGTGCTGTCGGAGTCGGCGTTCCTGTCCGGTCTGCTCGAGCGGTTCCCCGAGGCCGTCGCCTGGCTCGACGAGCCCGAGTCGCTCCTGCGTGCCCGCCCGATGGACTCGTTGCTCGCCGAGATGACCGCGACGACGGCGCGGCACGGCAACGACGTCGACGGTGCGGCCAGCCTGCTGCGCTCGGCGCGCCGCCGCGAGACCCTCCGCCTCGGCATGGCCGCGGTGCTCGGCCACCTCGACGTGGATGCCCTGGGTGCTGCACTCAGCGACGTGACCGAGGCGACGCTCGCCGGGGCGCTCGCGCTCGCCCGACGGGACGCCCCCGCGGACTTCGAGTTCGGGATCATCGCGATGGGACGCTACGGCGGGCGCGAGCTCGGCTTCGGCTCCGACGCCGACGTCCTCTACGTGTACCGCGCGCCGGACCTGGCGACCGAGGTGGCCTCCCGCACGGCACAGACCATCGTGCGCGAGCTGAACCGGCTCACCGAGGACACCGTCCACCCGCTCGACCTCGACATCGACCTGCGCCCCGAGGGGAAGAACGGCCCGGTGGCGCGCACGCTCGAGTCCTACGGCGCCTACTACGCCCGGTGGTCGCTGACGTGGGAGGCGCAGGCGCTGCTCCGTGCCCGCGGCGCAGTCGGCGACGCCCAGCTGCTCCGGGACTTCGAGCACCTGGCCGACCGCACGCGGTACCCGGAGCGGATCGACGAGAACGAGGTGCGCGAGGTCCGACGCATCAAGGCCCGCGTCGAGTCCGAGCGGCTGCCACGCGGGGCCGATCCGGCTCGCCACCTGAAGCTCGGGCGCGGATCGCTCAGCGACGTCGAGTGGTTCGTCCAGCTCCTGCAGCTCCAGCACGCGCTCGAGGTCCCCGCGCTCCGCACGACCTCGACGCTCGAGGCGCTCGACGGCGCCGTGGCCGCCGGGTTCATCAGTGCCGACGACGGCGAGCGGCTCGGGGCGGCCTGGCGCTTCGCCTCGCGGACGCGCAGTGCGCTGGTGCTCTGGTCGGGGAAGACGACCGACGTCCTGCCCGTCGACCGCGTCCAGCTCGAGGGCGTCGCGCGGCTGATGGAGTACCCGCCCGGCTCGGCGAGCGAGCTGGAAGAGGACTACCTCGGCGTCACGCGGCGTGCACGACAGGTCTTCGAGCGCGAGTTCTACGGCGCCTGACCCAGCGGCGACACGCCCGAGGTCGCACGCACGGCACGGAACCGAGCAGTCGTCGGAGGTTAAATCTCCGTGTCGCGCAGTGTCCCCCGTTGCGACGCCGGCCGTACCCCTGTTCGGACCGCGCCGGTACCGTTACCACGTCGTGACCGAACTCCCACCGGACCTCCAGGCGCTCATTTCCGGTGCCCCCCGACACGCCACGCGACCACCTGCTGACCGGGGGTTTCCGTCCGAGCCGACCCGCGCCTCCCGGCCCCGGTCCACGGGTGTACCGGCGGCCGATGTCGGGCAGGTGGTCCGCAGGAGTGCTGTCAGCACGAGGGGGGACCACCGGTCTCGGTGGAGATGGGGACAAGTGTGTACCCCGTAACGCGCTCGTAACGCCCCCGGACGGGGGTCGCGTTGCGCGGGGGTTCAGGTTTCTGCGTCAATTGGGTCACCCGAACCGACCCTGATTCCCCAACGTCGCGGAATCTCCACCTCGAACGTTGAAGCAGGGATCAGTGTTCACCTTCATTCTGCAGATCAGGCAGATGGTCGAAGGCCACCCCGAGTTCTACCTGTTCGCCGTGTACTCCGCGGTGATCTGGTTGCTCTGGTTGGTCAAGGTCGTCATCTCCGCCCGCTACCGCCCGTTCACCGGCACCTTCGTCGGCACCACCAGCGTCGTCGTCCCGGTCGTGGACGAACCGCTCGACCTGTTCCGCGACGTCATCGGTCGCATGGTCGAGCAGCGACCCGGCGAGATCATCGTCGTCATCAACGGCGCCCGCAACGAGGCGCTCGAAGCCGTCTGCGACGAGTTCGCCCCGCTCGTCCGCTGGACGCACACGCCCATCCCGGGCAAGCGCAACGCCGTCAAGGTCGGCACCGAGATGTCCAACGGCGACATCACGGTGCTCGTCGACTCGGACACCGTCTGGACCCCCGGCGCGCTCGAGGAGCTCCTCAAGCCGTTCGCCGACGAGTCCGTCGGCGGTGTCACGACCCGGCAGCGCATCCTCGAACCCGAGCGCAGCTGGATCACCCGCTGGGCCGACTGGCTCGAGAACTCGCGTGCGCTCTACTCGATGCCCGCGCAGAGCGTCCTCGGGCAGATCGGCTGCCTGCCCGGGCGCACGATCGCCTTCCGGCGGAGCATCCTGATGCGCGTCATGGACAAGTTCATGCACGAGAAGTTCATGGGCGTGTTCCTCGAGGTCTCCGACGACCGCACGCTCACGAACCTCACGCTCAAGGAGGGGTACCGGACCGTCTACCAGTACACCTCGCTGGTCTACACGGACGCTCCGCTGCAGGTGAAGAAGCTGTTCAAGCAGCAGCTCCGCTGGGCCCGTGGCTCGCAGTACAACACGCTGCGCATGCTGCCGTGGATGCTCGGTCACGCCCCGGTGCTCGCGGCGTTCTTCATCACCGACATCATCCTGCCGTTCATGCTCTTCGGCGTGATCGCCGGTTGGATCTACCGGGCCTTCACCGGGCAGGGCGAGAACCTGTACCAGGGCATCCTGTCGCAGTACGGCTTCTCGACGGGCTTCGTGTACGTCGCCGCCCTGATGGTCGTCTCGTCGGTGCTCAGCATGGCCATCCGGCAGATGCGCCACCTGGCCGAGAAGCCGAGTGACTTCTTCCGCCTGCCGATGTTCATCATCGTGTCGACGTTCTTCCTCATGCCGATCCGGCTCATCGGCTTCTTCCGCCTGGCGCACGCGTCCGGCTGGGGGACCCGTGCGGGCGCCTACGCCGGCGGTCCGATGCAGGAGGACCCGTCCGACGCCGCGCAGCCGTCGTCGTTCGGCGCCCAGACCCCGGTCAGCCCGATCGACGCCGCGGACCGTGCCCGGGCCGTCGACGGACGCGTGCCGCTCGGGAGCGACCAGGTTGCCGTGGACCGCGCGTTCGACGAGCTCTTCGGGGCCGACGCCACCACCAACTCCACCACGACCGTGCTCGCCACCCGGCGCGAGGCCGCTGCTGCAGCAGCAGTGCAGCCCGCAGCCCCACGGACCGCCCCCGTGAAGGCCCGCCGGTACAACCCGTACGCCGCGATCCCGTACTGCATCGGCATCGCGATCTTCGTCCTGGAGGCCTTCCTCATTGTCTGACATCATCCGCTCCTCCAGTACCTGGTGGGCGCAGTCGAGCAAGCACGCCCGCTGGACGGCCGTCGGCACGACCGCCATCGTCCTCGCCCTCGCCCTCATCACCTGGTCGGTCTGGGTCTCCCCGGCCGGCCCCGTCTCCACCGCCGTGCACCAGGCTCTCGGGGTCACCGCCCCGAAGGCCAAGAAGGTGTCCGCCGCCGAACTGCAGACGCAGCTCGACGCTGCCCAGGACCGCATCTGGGCGCTCGAGGGCAAGCTCGACTCCCGCACCGCTCAGGCCGGGTCGCGTGGCGACCAGATCACGGAGCTCAAGGCGCAGATCGCGTCGCTCCAGTCACAGCTCGGTTCCGCGAAGGGCTCGGGAGGCTCGTCCTCCGTCACCGCGTCGGGTTCCGGTGCGAACGGGGCCGGCACCTCGGGCTCCGGCTCGGGTTCCGGGACCGGCGGGACCGGCGGGTCCGGTGTGTCCGACAACGGGTCCGGCTCGGGGAGCGGGAGCGGCTCGGGCGGCGGGTCTGGCGGGTCTGGCGGGTCCGACGGTTCCGGCGGCGGCTCCGGTGGGGTCACCAACCCGAACCCCGGACCGTCGACCGACCCGGGCACCACGCCCGTCGCGGTCCCGACCAAGGCGGACATCCTCGCGCAGCAGTCCCGCTGGTACGGCCTGTACACGGCGCAGTCCCCGTTCAACTGGTCCGAGTACGACCAGGTGTCGCAAGAGGTGGGGAAGGCGACGAACATGGTCGGCTTCTTCCAGGGCTTCGACCAGGACTTCAACCAGAACGCGGTCCAGCGCTCGTGGGCGAACGGCCGTCTGCCGATGATGACGTGGGAGTCGGTGCCCGCGCAGACGGGCAACGACGAGCCCTACGTCGAGGGCTACACCAACGAGGACGTCATCTCCGGCAAGTTCGACGCCTACCTGACGCAGTACGCCAAGTCCCTGGCAGCGAACGGCCAGCCGCTCGTCATCCGGTTCGACCACGAGATGAACGGCCAGTGGTACAACTGGTCCGAATCCGCGAAGCAGCAGAACGCCGCCGGTTCGTACACCGCGATGTGGCAGCACGTCTGGAACGTCTTCCAGGCCAACGGGGCGAACCAGTACGCCATCTGGGACTGGTCGCCGTCGCGCATCGACAAGCTCGGCAACACGAAGTACCAGACGCTCGAGTACATGCAGAACTACTACCCGGGCGCCGAGTACGTCGACTGGGTCGGCATGAGCGGCTACTACCGTGACGCCGCCGAGCAGCCGACCTTCGAGAACACCTTCGGTGCGACGCTCGCGCAGATCCGGCAGGTCGCGCCGGGCAAGGGCATCGTGCTCAACGAGATCGGGGCCACCGAGACCGGGGGCAGCGTCTCGAACCCCCAGAAGACCCAGTGGATCAACTCGCTCTTCGACGCCCTGGCCGACCCCGCCAACTCGGACATCATCGGCTTCGCGTACTTCAGCGAGACCGCGACCACGATCGTCGACGGCAAACGCACCACGAACGACTGGCGGCTCAACTCGCGAGCCGACTCCCTGGCGGCCTTCGCCGAGGGCATCAAGCGCAACGACATCGACTACGACCTGCAGGAGGTCACGCCATGACCGCGTCCAAGAAGTCGCCCGACCAGGCCGACACCCGTCCCGCACCCGTCATCAGCGTCATCGGCACCGGCTACCTCGGTGCCACCCACGCGGCCGCCATGGCCGAGATGGGCTTCGAGACCATCGGCGTGGACGTCGACCCGGCGAAGCTCGCCGCGTTGTCCGCTGGCGAGGTCCCGTTCTTCGAACCCGGCCTGCCGGAGCTCATCACGAAGCACGTCGCGAGCGGCAAGCTCCGGTTCACCGCCGACATCGCCTCGGCCGTCGCCGACGCGGACGTCCACTTCGTCTGCGTCGGCACCCCGCAGAAGGCGGGCTCGCACGCCGCCAACCTGGCGTACGTCGAGAGCGCCACCCGCGGCGTCGCCGAGAACCTCACCCACCCCGGACTCATCGTCGGCAAGTCGACGGTCCCGGTCGGCACCGCGGCGCGACTGCGCGGCATCGTCCGCGAGTTCACGCCCTCGGGGATCGACGCCGAGCTCATCTGGAACCCGGAGTTCCTCCGCGAGGGCAAGGCCGTCGAGGACACCCTGCACCCGGACCGTCTGGTCTGGGGCGGCGCGTCCGAGGCCGCCGACGCCGTCATCCGCGAGGTCTACGCCGCGCCGATCAGCGAGGGCACCCCGGTCATCACCACCGACCTCGCCACCGCCGAGCTCGTCAAGGTGAGCGCGAACGCGTTCCTCGCCACGAAGATCTCGTTCATCAACGCGATCTCCGAGATGTGCGCGATCACCGGCGCCGACGTGTCGACGCTCGCCGACGCCCTCGGGCACGACGCCCGCATCGGCCGGAAGTTCCTGAACGCCGGCCTCGGGTTCGGCGGTGGGTGCCTGCCGAAGGACATCCGAGCGCTCATGTACCGCGCGAACGAGATCGGGGCCGGCCAGGTCGTCGGCCTCATGCAGCAGGTCGACGAGATCAACATGGGCCAGCGTCAGCGGGTCATCGACATGGCGATCGACTCGGCCGGGGGATCGGTGCTGAACCGTCGGGTGGCCGTGATCGGCGCTGCGTTCAAGCCCCTGACCGACGACGTGCGGGACTCCCCGGCGCTCAACGTCGCCGCTGCGCTGCACCTGCGCGGCGCCCAGGTCACCCTCTGGGACCCCGAGGCGATGGAGCCGGCGAAGCGCTCGTTCCCGACGCTGAGCTACGCCGCGTCGATGACGGACGCGATCGAGGGCGCCGACGTCGTCCTGGTGCTCACCGAGTGGAACGAGATCATCACTGCCGACCCGGTCGCCCTCGGTGACCTCGTCGGTCGCCGCGTCGTGATCGACGCGCGCAACTGCCTCCCGGTCCACGACTGGGTCAAAGCGGGGTGGACCGTCCGTTCCCTGGGGCGGCCCACGCCGGTCACGGGTGCACCCGTGAGCGTCGCAGCGGGGACGAACGACTCGTTGGCCACGGCTCGCTAGTCACCGTTCGCGAAGCGGGGTCCGTGCCGGGCGGCACGGGCCCCGTTCCCGTGTGCGCGGGTGCCGTGCCGAAACGGGCGTACCGTGCCGAAACGGGCGTACCTGGTCGGAACTTTCGACCGGGTACGCCCGATCCGGCTTCCCAGTCCGGGTGCGATGGGAAGGAACGTGCGTCGCGACCAGCCGGGAGGCCCGTCGCCGGCCCGCCGGACCGGCACCGGGCCTCCAGGCGGTCGCCGCAACCGCCCACCCCCTGAAGCGACACATTCCTGCGGATGGTTCGCGGCACACCGTCGCTGTCGCGGCACAGACGAAGGCCCCGCACCTGACGGTGCGGGGCCTTCGTGTGTCAGCGAGGATCAGACGCCGAAGTACAGCTCGTACTCGAACGGGTGCGGGCGCTGCGCCAGCGGGAGGATCTCGTTCTCACGCTTGTAGTCGATCCAGGTCTGGATGAGGTCCTCGGTGAAGACGTTGCCCTTCGTGAGGAACTCGTGGTCCGCCTCGAGGAAGTCGAGCGCCTCGTCGAGGGAGCCGGGGACCTGCGGGATGCCCTTGGCCTCTTCCGGGGGGAGCTCGTAGAGGTCCTTGTCGACGGGCTCGTGCGGCTCGATGCGGTTCTGGATGCCGTCGAGGCCCGCCATCAGCTGCGCGGCGAAGGCGAGGTACGGGTTGCCCGAGGCGTCCGGCGCGCGGAACTCGATGCGCTTGGCCTTCGGGTTGGTGCCCGTGATCGGGATGCGGATCGCAGCCGAACGGTTGCCGGCTGAGTAGACCAGGTTGACCGGAGCCTCGAAGCCCTTGACCAGGCGGTGGTACGAGTTGATCGACGGGTTGGTGAAGGCGAGCAGCGCCGGAGCGTGCTTCAGCAGACCGCCGATGTACCAACGGGCCAGGTCGGACAGGCCGCCGTAGCCGTTCTCGTCGTAGAAGAGCGGCTTGCCGTCCGACCAGAGCGACTGGTGGGTGTGCATGCCCGAGCCGTTGTCGCCGAAGAGCGGCTTCGGCATGAACGTGGCGACCTTGCCCCACTGGTCCGCCGTGTTCTTGACGATGTACTTGAACTTCAGGATGTCGTCCGCGGCGTGGACCATCGTGTCGAACTTGTAGTTGATCTCCTGCTGGCCGCCGGTGCCCACCTCGTGGTGCGAGCGCTCGAGCTCGAAGCCCGCGTCGATCAGCTTGAGGGTGATGTCGTCGCGCAGGTCGGCGGTCTTGTCGACCGGCGACACAGGGAAGTAGCCGCCCTTGTACGGGGTCTTGTTGGCGAGGTTGCCGCCCTCTTCGTCACGACCGGTGTTCCAGGCGCCCTCTTCGGAGTCGACCGCGTAGAACGACTCGTTCTGGGTGACGGAGTAGCGGACGTCGTCGAAGATGTAGAACTCGGCCTCGGGGGCGAAGAACGCGGTGTCCGCGATGCCCGTCGACGCGAGGTACTTCTCGGCCTTCTTCGCCACCTGGCGCGGGTCGCGGCCGTAGATCTCGCCGTTCCGCGGGTTGTAGATGTCGAAGATCATGATGAGCGTGCGCTCGGCGCGGAACTGGTCCACGTAGGCGGTGGTCACATCGGGGATCAGCTGCATGTCGGACTCGTGGATCGACGCGAACCCGCGGATCGAGGAGCCGTCGAAGAGCTGGCCGACCGAGAAGAAGTCCTCGTCGACGGTCGAGGCGGGGATGTTGAAGTGCTGCTGCACACCCGGCAGGTCCGTGAATCGGATGTCGAGGAACTTGACGTCGGTGTCCTTGATGAAGGCCAGGACCTCGGAGGAATCGCTGAACATGGGGGCCGATCTCCAATGGGTTGGGTGATGTCGGAGGTACCGATCAAGGCACCTCCGACGAGGCTATTGACACGGGGTTTCCCGGACGTGACTGAATTGTTTCGGGCGTGTTACGGGCGGCCCGTCGCCTACGCTTGGGGGCATGGCACGCAGCTCCTCCAGTCCGTCCACGCCCTCCGAGCACCCCGACGGCTGGCCGGGCAAGGACCTCGGTCTGCCGGAGGAAGGACCCCGCAGTGTCGGGCGGATCGGACGGCGGATCGTCGCCCTGCTCATCGACGGTGCCCTCGCCGACCTCATCGCCTACGTGACCGGGGTCTGGTCGCCGGTGAACGGTTCCGGGGACATCGCGCACTCGTGGGTGCAGCTGGCGATCTTCGCCGCGCTCCAGGTGCTCTTCATCTGCCTGCTGTCCGGCTCGTTCGGGCACATCTGCGTCGGGCTGCGCGTCGTGCCGATGCGCGGGGGGTACGTGGGGGTGTGGCGTCCGGTCGTCCGGACCGTCCTGCTCTGCCTGGTGGTGCCGGCGCTCATCATCGACCGGGACAGCCGCGGCGCGCACGACCGCATCGCCGGCACGGTGCTCGTCCGCCGCTGACCACCGGCCGCACCGCACGCAGAACGCCCCCGACCTGGCACGGTCGGGGGCGTTCTGCGTGGTGGTTCGGGGACGGGTCAGCGCGGACGTCCGGCACGGGCACGCATCGGGTCCATGCCCTTCGGGATCGCAGCGGCGGGACTCTGCGTGAGCGAGTCGAGGCGGTTCGCGACGGCCAGGACCTCGTTGCGGTTGAGCGACTTCTTGAACTTGTTCATGGCACGGGGGAGCTTGTGCAGGGTGAGGGTGTCGTCGCCGTCTCCGACGCTGACCACGTGGACCGCGACGTTCGGGACGATGCGCTGCACCTTGCGACGCTCTTCGTCGACCTGACGCTTCAGGTTGCCGCGCTGGCCCTCGGTGATGAGGACGACGCCGGGACGCCCCACCGCGCGGTAGACCGCGGACTGCGAGCGACCGTGCACGGCGACGGGCATCTCGCTGGAGCGCCACTGCCGACGCAGCGAGTTGGAGAGCACCGCACCGACGGCGCCGGGCTGGCCCTCGATCTGCGAGTACGCCGCCCGCTCGGCCAGCCGGCCGAGCACGATGAGGAAGAGCAGCACGCCCATCAGGACACCGGCGACGATCCACAGGATCATCGCGAGCCAGTTCTGGCCCGGGAGCACCAGCGCCAGCACGATGCCGAGGACGACGGGGCCGACGAATGCGAGGGCGAACCACCAGACGGACGACGGGTCGGCCCGTCGGGTCATCTGGAAGACCTGGAACATCTGCTTGAGACGCCCCGGCTCCTTCGCCTTCGTGTCTGTGGAAGTGCTGCGTGCCATGCTGACAGGATACGGCCTCCGCGGTCCGGGGGAGACCGCAGTCGGTCCGGCTGTGCGCGAACACGCGTTGTCCACAGACCGGGCAGGACGGACAGGAGCCCCGACCCGCCTCCGCCACGCTCGTCACCATGGACACGAGCACCGACCAGAGCGTCGACGACGCCCGCAGCGACCGGTGGGTCGCGCCGGCCGACGACGCTGCCGTGGCGTCCTGGATCGCGGACCGGTGCGCCACCGGACACCGGCACCTGGTGCCCGTCGAGGCGGTGGGCCGGACCGGGGCCGGCGGGCTCGTGACCCTGCTCGACCGCCCACGCGGGACGTCGCTCCCGGTGGCGCTGGACCGCCTCGGCACCCCGACGACCGGGGTCGCGGTCACCCTCTGCGTACCGCTGCTCGAGCTCCTCGTCGCGGCCGTGGACGGCGCGGTGCGGCTCGGCGTCGCCGGGATCGACGACGTCCTGGTGGACGACGCCGGTGCCGTGGTGCTGTGCGACCACCCGGCGGGCACCGTCCGCGACGGCACGGAGCTGCCCGGCGACGATGCTGCACGGGTCCTCGTGCTCGCTGCCAGAGTCGTCTGGGACCGTGTCGACCCGCGCGATCCGAGCCGCGACGAGGTGGACGCTGCGCTCCTCGCGGCCCTCGACGGCGACCGCAGCACGGTGTGCGCGGCGCTCGACGCGGTCCGGGCTGCGGCGCCTCCACGGCCGTTCCGGTGGGCCCCGCCGCCGGCCGACCTGGTGTTCGTCGAGGCAGACCCGTTGCTCGACACCACGGGCCCAGCGGCTCGGCTGCGCGAGGTCGTCGAGCTCGGCATCCCGCTCGGTGCTGGTCGGCGGTTGCCGCTCCGCCGCGCCGTGGTCGGTGTCGTCGTCGCGATCGGCACGGTCGTCGCCGCGGTGTCCGTGCTCGGTGCCGGACCGGGAGCCGGAGCCGGTGCGGGTGGTGGTGGGTGACGCCCCGGACGCCGACGAACCGGAGCGGGAACGGGAACGGCCCCGGCTCCCCACGAGGGGGAACCGGGGCCGTCGGCCGTGGTACTGGGGTCAGTAGCCGAGGTTGGGGGCGAAGTTGCCCTCTTCCAGGCGGTTCTTGACCGCGACCAGGTAGCGCGAGGCGTCCGCACCGTCGATGATCCGGTGGTCGTACGACAGCGCGAGGTAGACGAACGAACGGATCGCGATCGCTTCCTGGCCGTCGACCTTCACGACCGCGGGACGCTTCGTGACGATGCCGGTACCGAGGATCGCCGACTGCGGCAGGAACACCACGGGGGTGTCGAACAGCGCGCCACGCGAACCGGTGTTCGTCAGCGTGAACGTGCCGCCGGCGAGCTCGTCGGGCTTGAGCTGGTTGTTCCGGGTGCGCTCCGCCAGGTCCGCGATGGACTTCGAGAACTGCGCCAGGTCGAGCGAGGCTGCGTCCTTGATGACCGGGGTCAGCAGGCCACGCTCGGTGTCCACCGCGATGGAGACGTTCTCGGACTCCGGGTAGACGATCTCGTCGCCTTCCACGGTCGAGTTGATCTTCGGGTGGGCCTTGAGAGCCTCGGACGCTGCCAGGGCGAAGAACGGCATGAAGGAGAGCTTCGAACCGGTCTTCTCGAGGAACTCCGCCTTGTGGGCGTCGCGGAACTGCGCCACCTTCGTGACGTCGACCTCGACGACGCTCGTGAGCTGTGCGGTCGAGGTCATCGACTGCACGGCGCGCTCGGCCACGACCTTGCGCAGGCGGGTCATCTTCTCGCGGGTGCCGCGCAGCGGCGAGACCTCGGCGACGAACGGACCGGACGCGGCGGCAGGTGCAGCTGCACCACCGGCGGCCGGGGCCTTCGCGACGGCCGCGAGCACGTCTTCCTTCCGGATGCGACCGCCGACACCGGAACCGGTGACGGTGGACAGGTCGACACCCTGCTCGTTGGCGAGCTTGCGGACGAGCGGCGTGACGTAGCCGGAGGCTGCGCCGTCCTGCGTCGGGTTCGGCACCGCAGCGGCGGTGGTTGCGCTCGGCGCGGCCGGTGCGGGTGCGGCAGCGGCCGGCGCCGGGACGGCGGCCGGGGGTGCGGCGGCGGGCGGCGGGACCGGAGCGGCCTGCGGGACCGGGGCGGCCGCGGGCGGTGCCGACGGCGCCTGCGGGGCTGCGGGCTGCGTCTGTCCGGCGGGGGCCGGCTCGGGCTCGGTGGGCTCCGGGGCGGGGGTCTCGGACTCCTGCTCGGTGCTCGGCTCGGCCTCGGGGGCCTCTGCCTCGGCAGCGGCTTCGTTCGAGGACTCGTCGGACGAACCGGAGTCGGACGAACCGGAGTCGGACGAGCCGTCGCCGATCTTCACCAGCGCGGTGCCGACCTCGACGGTCTCGTCCTCCTGCACGAGGATCTCCTCGATGACGCCGGCGACTGGCGACGGGATCTCGGTGTCGACCTTGTCGGTCGAGACCTCGAGCAGCGGCTCGTCGACCTCGACCCGGTCACCGACGTTCTTCAGCCATCGGGTCACCGTGCCCTCGGTGACGCTCTCGCCGAGCGCCGGGAGGCTGACGGATTCGCTCATCGGGTGGACTCCTCTTCGCGGGGGGTTGCAGTTGTTGTTGATGTCATTGTCACAGGGCGCGGACTCGTGCGGGTCACAGCGCGTGCAGCGGCTTGCCCGCGAGGTGCATGAACGCCTCGCCCAGGGCCTCGTTCTGCGTCGGGTGCGCGTGCACGAGCGGAGCGATGTCCTCCGGGTACGCCTCCCAGTTCACGGCGAGCTGCGCTTCACCGATGAGCTCACCGACGCGGGCGCCGATCATGCTCACGCCGACCACGGGGCCGTCGACGACGCGGACGACCTTGACCGAACCGGACGTGCCGATGATGTGGCTCTTGCCGTTGCCGGCCAGGTTGTACTCGTACGAGTCCACCTTGTCGGCGCCGTACTCGGCCTCGGCCTTGGCCTGCGAGAGGCCGACGGAGGCGACCTCGGGGTCGGAGTACGTGATCTTCGGGATGTTCTTGTCCTCGATGACCACCGGGTTCAGGCCGGCGATCTCCTCGGCGACGAAGATGCCCTGCTGGAAGCCGCGGTGTGCGAGCTGCAGCCCGGGGACGATGTCGCCGACTGCGTAGACGTTCGGCAGGTTGGTGGCGAGGCGCTCGTTCGTGGTGACGAAGCCGCGGTCCATGGCGACGCCGACCTCGTCGAAGCCGACGTTCTGCGTGACCGGGCCACGACCGACGGCGACCAGCAGGACGTCGCCGTCGAAGGTCTTGCCGTCCTCGAGCGTCACGACGACGCCGTTCTCGTGCTGCTCGACGCCCTGGAACCGGACACCGAGCGAGAACTCGATGCCGCGCTTGCGGAAGGCGCGCTCGAGCTGCTTCGACATGGACTCGTCCTCGGCCGGGACGAGGTGGGGGAGCGCCTCGACGATCGTGACCTCGGCACCGAAGGACTTCCAGACGCTGGCGAACTCGACGCCGATGACGCCGCCGCCCAGGATGACGACCTTGTTCGGCACGTAGTCCATGCGCAGTGCGGTCTCGGAGGTGATGACTCGGCCGCCGATCTCGAGCCCGGGCAGGGACTTCGAGTAGGAGCCGGTCGCGAGCACGACGTTCTTGCCGACGATGTTCTGGTCGCCGACCTGCACGGTGTTCTGCGAGGTGAGTCGACCCCAACCCTCGACGACGGTGATGCCGCGAGCCTTGATGAGGCCCTGCAGGCCCTTGTACTTCGAGGTGATGACGCCCTGCTGGTACTCGATGACCTTCGGGACCTCGACACCAGCGAACTCCGCGATCACGCCGTACTTCTCGGCGTCGCGCGTCGCGTCGGCGACCTCGGCCGCGTGCAGCAGCGCCTTGGTGGGGATGCAGCCACGGTGCAGGCACGTCCCTCCGAGCTTGTCGCCCTCGATGAGCGCGACGCTCATGCCGAGTTCGGCGGCCCGGAGCGCAGCGGCGTAGCCACCGCTCCCGCCACCGAGGACCACGACGTCGTAAGTCTGTTCCGTCACCTGGTGCAACTCCCTCGTGCGTGTCGGGCCGATCGGGCCCTACGTGGACACCGCGGGGGCGGCGTCCGACGGTCGGACCGCGTGGTTCCGGTCCCGTCCCGTGCAGTACCGGTGGGAGGCGCGTCGATGCCCCGTCCCACCGGTACCAAACCTACTACTCGGACTGGAGGTCTTCTGCGAGCGCGATGAGCGTGCGGACCATCACACCCGTCGCGCCCTTGCCGAGCCACCCGTAGCCGCCGCCCTTGTGCTCGGACGGACCGGCGATGTCGAGGTGCGCCCACGGGATGCCCTCGCCGACGAAGCGCTCCAGGAACTTGCCGGCGAGCAGCATGCCGCCGGCCGGGTTGCCGACCGTGGCGTTGACCATGTCGGCGACGTCGCTGGCGAGCCGGGCGTCGAGTTCCTCGGGCAGGGGCATCGGCCAGATCGGCTCCGACACGCCCTCGGCCACGGCGCGGACCTTCGCGACGAGGTCGTCGCTGCCCATCAGGCCGGTGGTGCGGTCGCCGAGCGCGACGACCTGCGCGCCGGTCAGGGTCGCGACGTCGACGATCGCGTCGGGCTGCTCGAGCGAGGCGGCGGCCATGCCGTCGCCGAGCACGAGGCGGCCCTCGGCGTCGGTGTTCGTGACCTCGACGGTCTTGCCGTTCTTGAGCGTGAGGACGTCACCCGGGCGGGTCGCCGTGCCCGACGGCATGTTCTCGGCGAGTGCGAGCCAGGCGGTGACGCGCACGTCGAGGCCCAGGCGTGCGGCGGCGACGGTTGCGGCGAGCACGGTGGCGGCGCCGGTCATGTCGGTCTTCATGCCGAGCATCGACGCCGCCGGCTTGAGCGAGAGCCCGCCCGAGTCGAACGTGATGCCCTTGCCGACGAGGGCGAGGTGCTTCGTGGCGGACTCCGGTGCGTAGCGGACGACGACCAGGCGCGGGGGACGTGCCGAACCACGGCCGACCCCCAGGATGCCGCCGAAGCCCTGCTCCTCGAGTGCCTGCTCGTCGAGGACCTCGACGGTGAGCGGGAGGTCCGAGGCGAGCCCGGCCGCCACGTCGGCGACGTCCTGTGGTCCCAGGTCGCCGGCCGCGGTGTTCACGAGGTCGCGGACGAGCGACGCGGCGTCGGCCACGATCGCGGGACGGACCGCGGCGTCCGCCGCGGCGGACGGTGCGAGGACCGTCACGCGCTGGTCGCCACGCGTCGGCCCGGTCGTGCCGGCACCCTTGTGCCGCGTGAAGGCGTAGGCGCCGAGCGCGGCGCCTTCGAGCGCTGCCTCGGCGAGGGCGTCGGTGTCGGTCGGCAGCGCGAGGGCGATCGACGCGGCGTGCGGCAGCTGGCGGACGGCGCTGCCGGCGGCCGAACGGTACGCGGCGGCGTCGGTGCCGGAGCCGAGCCCGATGAGCGCGATGCTCGCGGCGTCGACGCCGACGGCCGGGATGCGCACGAGCTGGTCCTTGGCGCCCGTCGCGCCGATCGCCGCGAGGTCGAGGTCGTCGAGCGCCGAGAACGGTGTCGTGGCCGGCTGCGCGATCGTCGCGGGGGCACCGTCGGCACCGGGCCGGACGCCGACCACGAGGACGTCGGCGGAGATCGAGGAGGGGGCGGAGGAGTCGGTGGAGAGCGTCGGTCGGACCATGCTCCAACCCTATCCACGCACTGTTCGCTGTCGGCGTGGTCGTCCCGCGCGGGGACGTCGGTGGCCCCGCCTAGCATGGGGACGGTGAACCACCCCGAGGAGCTCTACACGTTCGACGAGGCCGCCCCGACCGTCCCGGCCGGGCTGCACCTGGTCGCCGGGCTCACCGGCTTCGCGGACGCCGGTTCGGCCGTTGCCCAGGTCACGGCGTCGGTGCTCGAGGACCTCGACACCCAGCTCGTCGCCGAGTTCGACCCCGACGTGCTGCTCGACTGGCGTGCTCGCCGGCCCGTCATCACCTTCGAGCACGACCACATCGCCGCCGTCGAGCCGCCCCGGCTGGCGCTGCACCTCGTGCGCGACGAGATCGGCCAGCCGTTCCTGTTCCTGTCCGGGTACGAGCCGGACTTCCAGTGGAACCGGTTCGTGGACGCCGTCACCGGCCTCGCCGCCCAGCTCCAGGTCGCGGACACCACCTGGGTGCAGTCGATCCCGATGCCGGTCCCGCACACCCGCCCGATCAGCCTGACCGTCTCCGGCACCCGCGCCGACCTCGTCGAGCAGATGAGCGTCTGGAAGCCCGAGACCCAGGCGCCGGCGAACGTCCTGCACCTCGTCGAGCACCGGCTCGCATCCACCGGCGAGCAGGTCACCGGGCTCGTCCTGCTCGTCCCGCACTACCTGTCGGACACCGAGTTCCCGGACGCGGCCGTCGCCGCCCTGTCCGGCATCGCTGCGGCCACCGGCCTCATCTTCCCGACGGACGCCCTGCGCGAGGCGGGTCGCGAGTTCCTCACCCGGGTCGAGGAGCAGGTCGCCGGCAACGCCGAGCTGCAGCGACTCGTCGGTGTGCTCGAGGAGCGGCACGACACGTACATGGAGGGCAACCCGGTCGCGTCGCCGCTCACGGACGTCGACGGCGAGGTGCCGACCGCGGACGCGATCGCGGCCGAGCTCGAGCGCTTCCTGGCCGACCGGCGCACCCAGGGTGACGGCGGCGAGTAGCCGGGTCGGGCCCTGAACGGTCCGGAACGGCGGACGGGAGGCCCGGTGCGGGCCCGCGCCGCGCCTCCCGGTCGGCGTCTGGTCCCGATCAGGACGTCACCCGCGTCGGCGACACACGTCGCGTATCCGGCTCCGCCGGATCGGTAGCCTGTCGGGGTGAACTCCCGTCGCGCCTACCTGATCTGGGGCATCGCGGTGCTCGCCTACGTCCTCGCGGTCGTGCAGCGGTCCTCGCTGGGGGTGTCCGGAGTGGACGCGCAGGACCGGTTCGCCGTCTCGGCGGCGGTGCTGTCCACGCTCGCGGTCGTGCAGATCGCCGTGTACGCCGGACTCCAGATCCCGGTGGGCGTCGCGCTCGACCGGGTGGGGCCGCGCAGGCTCGTCCTGCTCGGCGCCGCGCTGCTCGTGGTCGGCCAGGCCGTCGTGGCCTTCTCGCCGACGATCGGCCCGGCGATCGCGGGCCGGGTGCTCGTGGGTGCCGGCGACGCGATGACGTTCATCTCGGTGATCCGCCTGGTGCCGATGTGGTTCAGCGGCCGGATCCTGCCGCAGATCTCGCAGTAGACGGGCAACCTCGGGCAGATCGGCCAGATCCTGTCGGCGTTCCCGTTCGCGGTGCTCCTGCACGCCGCGGGGTGGACGCCGGCGTTCGGGGTCGCCGCCGCCGCGAGTGCCGTCGGGCTCGTCCTGGCGTTCGTCTTCGTCCGCAACGGCCCGGTGGTCGTGCGGACCGGAACGATCCCGCTGCCGCACTCGTGGGGCGCCGCGTTCCGGACGTTCGGGCACGCGTTGCGTCGACCGGGCACGCAGCTCGGGTTCTGGTCCCACTACGTGACGCAGTCGTCCGGCACGGTGTTCTCGCTGCTGTGGGGCGTCCCCATGCTCCGCGGGCTCGGGTACAGCCCCGCCGAGGCCGCCGGTTTCCTGACGATCATCGTCGCCGTGGGCTTCGTGGCCGGGCCGGTGCTCGGGCTGTTGTGCGCGCGGTTCCCGATGCGCCGCTCGAACCTCGTGCTCGGCGTGGTCGTGCTGCTCGCGGTGGTGTGGACCGCGATCCTGCTCTGGCCCGGCCACCCGCCGACCTGGCTGCTCGTGCTCCTCGTCGTGGCGATGGGCATCGGCGGCCCCGGTTCGCTGATCGGGTTCGACTTCGCCCGGACGTTCAATCCCGTCGGTTCCCTCGGGTCCGCGAACGGGGTCGTCAACGTCGGGGGCTTCCTGGCGGCCTTCGTGATGATGTACCTGATCGGGCTGCTGCTCGACGTGATGTCCCGCGTCACCGGTGAGACCGTGTTCGCCTGGGACAACTTCCGCGTGGCCCTCACGGTGCAGTACCTGGTGGTCGGGTTCGGTGTCGCGATGCTCCTGCACGCCCGGCACCGCACGCGCCGGGTGCTCCACACGGAAGAGGGAATACGCGTCGGACCGCTCTGGGTTGCACTCGTTGCGCGCCTGCGGAAGCGGCACGTGCAATAATGATCACGGACCCACTCAGGACCCCCATCCTGTCGGAGCACTTCGGAGCGCCGATCAACCCGGGGGACTTGACATGGGTCTTAGTGCTGCCCGGAACGGTAGGACTCGACGACGCGGGGGACTGCGGCTCGGGCCCTGGGCGGCGAGGGAGGCCACGACCCCACGAACGTGGCACGACGAGAGAGGTGATCGCATGGCTGCCCGGAGCACGACGATCGATCCCACGAAGGACACTCAGCCCGAAGGTGCTGTGGCAGAGGACGCCACGGACACCGAGGGAACCGCCGCGCCGAGGAAGCGCGCCACCAAGGCCCCCGCCAAGAAGGCCCCGGCCAAGAAGGCCGCCCCGAAGGCGAAGAAGGTCGACCCCGTCGACGAGGCGAACGAAGCCACCGACGAGCCGACCGAGGACGTCGAGGACACCGACGACAAGGCGATCAAGCCCGACGCCGCCGCTGCGGTCGCCGCCGGCGCGCTCGTCATCTCACAGACCGACGACGACGAAGCCCCGGTCTACTCCACGACCATCACGGGTGCGACCGCCGACCCGGTGAAGGACTACCTCAAGCAGATCGGCAAGGTCGCCCTGCTCAACGCCGAGCAGGAGGTCGAGCTCGCGATGCGCATCGAGGCCGGCCTGTTCGCCGAGGACAAGCTGCAGCACTCGACCGGGCTGACCAAGCCGGCCGAGCGTGAGCTGCGCTGGGTCGCCCGCGACGGTCAGCGCGCCAAGTCGCACCTGCTCGGCGCGAACCTCCGCCTCGTGGTGTCGCTGGCCAAGCGCTACACCGGCCGTGGCATGCAGTTCCTGGACCTCATCCAGGAGGGCAACCTGGGCCTGATCCGTGCGGTCGAGAAGTTCGACTACACCAAGGGCTTCAAGTTCTCGACCTACGCGACGTGGTGGATCCGCCAGGCGATCACCCGCGCCATGGCCGACCAGGCCCGCACCATCCGCATCCCGGTGCACATGGTCGAGGTCATCAACAAGCTCGCTCGTGTCCAGCGCCAGATGCTGCAGGACCTCGGTCGCGAACCCACTCCGGAAGAGCTCGCCCGCGAGCTCGACATGACCCCGGAGAAGGTCGTCGAGGTGCAGAAGTACGGTCGCGAGCCGATCTCCCTGCACACGCCCCTGGGCGAGGACGGCGACTCCGAGTTCGGTGACCTCATCGAGGACACCGAGGCAGTCGTACCGGCCGACGCGGTGGGCTTCACCATGCTGCAGAAGCAGCTCGAGAGCCTGCTCGACTCCCTGTCCGAGCGCGAGGCGGGCGTCATCCGCATGCGCTTCGGCCTCGGTGACGGCCAGCCGAAGACCCTCGACCAGATCGGTGACACGTTCGGCGTGACGCGTGAGCGCATCCGTCAGATCGAGTCCAAGACGATGGCGAAGCTCCGCCACCCGTCGCGGTCGCAGTCGCTGCGCGACTACCTCGAGTAGGCCGATGCGGTTCTTCATCCCGATCCTGATCGGGCGGATCCTCCGTGCCCTCGCGCGAGCGCGGGGCGGGGGATCCGCGTACCCCGGCTTCATCGTGCTCAAGCTCGTGCCGGACTTCCTGCAGCAGGTGACGAAGCAGTTCCCGAACGGCGTCGTCTTCGTGCTCGGCTCGAACGGCAAGTCGACGACCACGCACATGATCTCGGACATCGTCCGGGCGCACGGGCTCCGGGTCTTCACGAACCCGTCCGGGGCGAACCTGCCGCAGGGCATCGCGTCGGCGCTGCTGTCCGAGGTGTCGCTGACCGGTCGCCTGAAGGCGGACATCGGCATCCTCGAGGTCGACGAGGCCTTCGCGGTCGAGCTCGCCGGCATCCTGTCGCCGTCCACGGTGACGATGCTCAACGTGCAGGTCGACCAGCTGTACCGGTTCTTCGAGACCGAGCGCGTCGCCGACATGATGCTCGACACCGCGGCACTGTCCACGGCGAACGTCATCACGAACCGCGACGACCAGTTCCTCGACGCCTACGTGGCGCGCACCGGCCAGCGCGTGCTGCGCTTCGGTGCGAGCGCCGAGGTCGTCGCCGCGGCGCCGAACGGCCTGCAGAACGCCGACGACTTCGACCGGCAGGACGCCCAGCCGAACGTCGCCGAGTCCGAGGTCGTCGTGAACACCGGCGACGGTGCGACGATCCGGTACGACGGTGCCGACATCGCGGTGCGCCTGCCCGCACGCGGCCTGCACTACGCGGTCGACGCTGCTGCTGCCACCGCCACGGCCAGCGCCGCACTCGGCACGCAGTTCCGGGCCGACGCCGTCACGAAGGCCTTCGGCACGATGAAGCCGGCGTACGGCCGCGGCGAGCGACTCCCGATCGCCGGCGAGTCCGCCGAGTTCACGATGTTCAAGAACGCCGCGAGCCTCCAGCTCAACCTCGACGCGCTGCCGGACCGCCCCGAGCAGGTCCTCATGGCGATCGACGAGGGCACGCCGGACATCTCGTGGATCTACGACATCGACTTCTCGAAGCTCGACCACGTCGACGTCGTCTCCGGTGACAAGGCCTGGCAGATCGCGATCGCCCTCGAGCACGCCGGTGTCCGCATCGGTCGGGTCGAGCCCGACGTCGAGGCAGCGATCAAGCACATGGAGCAGCTCGGGTCGACGACCAACGGGACGAAGAACTTCATCGTCAACTACGAGATCATGATGATCGCCCGCAAGGCCCTCGGCCACCCGGACATGGAGAAGACCGCATGACGGCCGACCGGTTGACCATCCTGCACGTCTACCCCCGGCAGATGGGTGTCTCGGGGGACCGCGGCAACGTCGCAGCCCTCGTCCGCCGTGCCGCCGCAGCCGGCCTCGACACCGAGGTGCTCGAGTACGCGCCCGGCGACGACCTGCCCGCCGCGGCCGACGTCGTCGTCATCGGCAACGGCCCGCTCAGCGCGATGCGCTCGCTCGGTGCCGACGTCGCCCGCATCGCCGCTCCGCTCCGTTCGTTCGCGAGCGACGGCGTGCCGGTCATCGCCGTCGGCGGCGGGTTCGACCTGGCGACGAACGAGGTCGTCCCCACCGAGGGCGCTCCGCTCGCCGGGTTCGGCGTGTTCGACGCCCGAGCCGTCCGCGGGGCCGAACGTCGGGTGAACTACTTCGTGCTCGAGACCCGCTACCCGCTGCTCCCCGGTGCGCCGAAGCGGCTCGCCGGCTTCGAGGACCACGCCACCACGATCGAGCTCGCGGCCGGGGTCACCCCGTTCGCCGACGTCGTGTCCGGCGGCGGCAACCAGGCCGGGCAGCCGGTCGAGGGCGCGATCGTCGGCACGTCGTTCGGCACGCACACGCAGGGGCCGATCCTGCCGCTCAACCCGCAGCTGACCGACGGTGTCCTCGCCGCGGCCGCCGCACGGCTGGGCCGCGAGTACGCGACGGACCCGGAGCGGACGGCGACCATCGACCGCTACGCCCGCGAAGCGCGCGCGACGGTCGACCGCTACGTCGACAAGGCGTTCAAGCGCATCGCGTGACGCCCACGAAGGCCGGGTCCCGACGGGACCCGGCCTTCGTCGTCTCGGCGCGTTCTGAGACGGGCGACAGACAGACGGGAGGCCCGGTGCCAGCTGGCACCGGGCCTCCCGTCTTGCTGTGCTCGCGCCTTCGCGCGCTACTTCGACTCGTAGAGTCGGCTGCTCTCGTCGTGCCACTCGATGGCGGTCGCCGCGAGCTTGTCCTTGAACTCGGCGCCGTGGTGCGCGCAGAAGAAGAGCTCGCCGCTCGACATGGTGGCTCGGATGTAGGCCTGCGCTCCGCAGCTGTCGCAACGGTCGGCGGCGGTCAGCTGGTGGTTGCTGACTTCGTCGATGGAGGGGTCCTGCACGGTCTGGGTCATTGCTGTGCTCCTCACGGATCGCAGGTGGTGCCGGGTGGTTGCACCATTTCAACACGTGATGCCTGAGAACGATGCATTGTGCAGCGCTGTTTCGCTGAGCGCGGATCGGTTGTCCCCAGTGCGAGTGTCCACGCCGAGGGTGTCGGTAGCGCTCGGTAGCATCGGACGGTGAGCTCCGACTACTCCGCACGCCATCTCTCCGTCCTCGAAGGGCTCGAGGCGGTCCGGAAGCGTCCGGGGATGTACATCGGTTCGACCGACTCCCGTGGGCTCATGCACTGCCTGTGGGAGATCATCGACAACTCCGTCGACGAAGCCCTGGCGGGGCACGGCGACGAGATCGGTGTCGTGCTGCACGCCGACGGGTCGGTGGAGGTCCGCGACACCGCCCGCGGCATCCCGGTGGACGTCGAACCGAAGACCGGTCTGACCGGGGTCGAGGTCGTGTTCACCAAGCTGCACGCCGGTGGCAAGTTCGGCTCCGGGTCCTACGCTGCCTCCGGTGGTCTGCACGGCGTCGGCGCTTCGGTGGTCAACGCCCTGTCCGAGCGCCTCGACGTCGAGGTCGACCGTGGCGGCAAGACCTACGCCATGTCCTTCCACCGCGGCGAGCCCGGCACGTTCGACGACATGAAGGGCATCGGTCCGGACGCCCCGTTCAGCCCATTCACCTCGGGCAGTGAGCTGCGGGTCGTCGGCAAGGTGAAGAAGGGCGTCACTGGCTCCCGGATCCGGTACTGGGCCGACCGGCAGATCTTCACCGCCGATGCGCGGTTCAGCACCGACGACCTGGTCACCCGGGCACGGCAGACGGCGTTCCTCGTGCCCGGGCTCGGCATCACGATCACCGACGAGCGCGTGTCCTCGATCGAGGCCGCCGCTGCGCGTGCCGAGGCGACGGGGACCGCCGTCGAGGCCGGCCCGGTCGTCGAGCGCTTCCGCTACGAGGGCGGCATCGGTGAGTTCGTCGAGCACCTCGCGGCCGACACCGCCGTCACCGACGTCTGGCGCGTGCAGGGCACCGGGACCTTCACCGAGACCGTCCCGATGCTCGACGACAAGGGCCACATGGTGTCCACCTCGGTCGAGCGCTCCTGCGAGGTGGACCTCGCGCTGCGGTGGGGCGACGGCTACGAGACGGTGTTCCGCAGCTTCGTCAACATCATCGCCACGCCGAAGGGCGGCACGCACCAGGCCGGCTTCGAGTCCGGTCTGGTCAAGGCCGTCCGTGCGCAGGTCGAGGCGAACGCCCGCAAGCTCAAGGTCGGGCAGGACAAGCTCGACAAGGACGACGTGCTCGCCGGCATGACCGCCGTGCTGACCGTGCGACTGCCCGAGCCGCAGTTCGAGGGGCAGACGAAGGAGGTCCTCGGCACGCCGGCGGTCCGCAAGATCGTCGACCAGGTCGTGTCGAAGCGCATCACCGAGATCCTGACGTCGACGCAGCGCACCGAGAAGGCCCAGGCCGCGACCCTGCTCGAGAAGGTCGTCGCGGAGATGAAGACCCGCATCTCGGCCCGCGCCCACAAGGAGACGCAGCGCCGGAAGAACGCGCTCGAGAACTCCTCGTTGCCGACGAAGCTCGCCGACTGCCGGTCGCAGGAGACCGAGGGTACCGAGCTCTTCATCGTCGAGGGCGACTCAGCCCTGGGGACCGCGAAGCTCGCACGCAACAGCGAGTACCAGGCGCTGCTGCCGATCCGCGGCAAGATCCTCAACGTGCAGAAGGCGTCCGTGTCGGACATGCTGTCGAACGTCGAGTGCGCGTCGATCATCCAGGTCATCGGCGCCGGTTCCGGCCGGACGTTCGAGATCGACCAGGCGCGCTACGGCAAGGTCATCATCATGTCGGACGCCGATGTCGACGGTGCCCACATCCGCACGCTGCTGCTCACCCTGTTCTTCCGGTACATGCGACCGATGATCGAGCAGGGCCGGGTGTTCGCGGCCGTGCCGCCGCTGCACCGGGTCGTCGTCGTGAACCGCGGCAAGCCGAACGACACGCTGTACACGTACTCCGAGCAGGAACTGCAGACCGTGCTGAAGAAGCTCGAGAAGACCGGCAAGAAGTACCAGGAGCCGATCCAGCGGTACAAGGGCCTGGGCGAGATGGACGCCGACCAGCTCGCCGAGACCACGATGGACCGAGCGCACCGCACCCTGCGGCGGGTGAACATCACCCATGCCGAGAGCGCGGCGAAGGTGTTCGAGCTGCTCATGGGGAACGACGTGGCCCCGCGCAAGGAGTTCATCCTGGCCGGCGAGGGTCTGGACCGCGACCGCATCGACGCCTGACGCCCGCGGCGCTGGCCCGAGTCTCGGCGGCGCTGGCCCGAGTCTCGTGGTCAGCGACTCGTCTCGGGCTGCGTACTCCGAGTTCGGTCGCGCAGCCCGAGTCTCGGTGCCGCCAGCGCGCCACGTCGCTCTCGCGGAAGGATGCCGGAGCGCCGCCGCGCGCTACGCGTCGCCAGCGGTCCCGTCGAGCGCCGCGGCGCTCCCGCCGATCGAGCCGATGACGGCCTCGAGCGGCGCACCCGACCCGTCACGCTTCGACAGCCAGTCGGGCAGGGTCCGCGCCGCGCCGTCCGTGCCGACCGCGTGCGGGGGAGCGATGCCCGCCCAGCCCACGGTGAGCCCGTCCTCGCCCTTCAGGAACGCGTGCGCCCGGACACCCTGGGTCGCCCGGCCCTTGGCGGGGAACTCGGACAGCGCGGAGACCTTGGCGCGACCGGAGTCCGTGCCGGGCAGTGCCGTCGAGGTCGTGGACACCGTGGCGACCACGGCGTCGTCGGAACGGGCGACGGACCCGAACCAGATCACCGAGGAACCGGACGCCAGCGCCATGCCCGCGACACCGCCGGCCGGCAACCCCTGAGCACGGACGCCGGACGCGGGGAAGCGCAGCAGCTGGGCGTTCGAGCTGATGAACACCAGGTCGTCGGACTCGGGTGCCTGGGCGGCACCGACCACCGCGTCGCCGGGCTTCAGGCCGATGGCGATGAACTCGGGCTTGTCGGGCCAGGTTCCGGGGACGACGCGCTTCACGACACCCTGCGCGGTCCCGATGGCGAGGGAGTCCGACGAGGCGCCGGACAGGTCGACGAGTGCAACGACCGTCTCGCCCTTGGTGAGCACCAGGAAGTCGGTGACCCGCACCCCGGCGTCGAGGCGGACCGCGGCGGGCGGCACCGCCGGCACGTCGACGGGGGAGAGCCGCAGGACCCGCCCGGTCGAGGTCAGCGCGCCGACCTGGCCCCGGACGGTGCTCACCACGGCGGACCGGACGGCGTCGTGCTTGGAGCGCTTCGGCACGCGGACGATGCTGAGCTCCGACGTCGGGATGTCGACGCGGATGAGCCGTCCGGTGGTCGAGAGGAGCACGCGGCACGGCGAGTCGGCGACCTGGAGGGACTCCGGGTCGACCGCGGCCTTGCGACCGCCCTTGACGGGAGCGTCGGCCTCGGTGAGCAGCGTGCGGCGCGGGGTGGCGAATCTGTCGGACACCTCGGTGAGCTCGAGCGCGACCTGGGCACGCAGCCGTTCGTCGGACGCCAGCAGTTCTTCGAGGGCGGCGATGTCGGCGAGCAGCTGGTCGCGCTCGGACTCGAGCTCCATGCGCGAGAACTTCGTCAGGCGTCGGAGCCGCAGCTCGAGGATGTACTCGGCCTGCACCTCGGACAGGTCGAAGACGTCACGGAGCCGGCTCCGTGCGGCCTCGGAGTCGTCCGAGGTGCGGATGACCTGGATGACCTCGTCGATGTCGAGGATCGCGATGAGCAGTCCCTCGACCAGGTGCAGCCGCTCGCGGCGACGCGCGAGCCGGTACTCCGACCGCCGGGTGACGACCGAGAGGCGGTGCTGCACGTAGACGTCGAGCAGCTCGCGCAGCCCGAGGGTGCGGGGCGACCCGCCGACGAGTGCGACGTTGTTGATGCCGAAGCCGTCCTCGAGCGGGGTGTGCTTGTACAGCTGCTCGAGCACCGCCGTGGGGTTGAAGCCGCTCTTGATGCCGATGACGAGCCGGAGCCCGTGGTTGCGGTCGGTCAGGTCGTTGACGTCCGAGATGCCGACGAGCTTCTTGGACTGGACGCCGTCCTTGATCTTCTCGATGACGCGCTCGGGACCGACCAGGTACGGCAGCTCGGTGACGACGAGTCCGACCTTGCGCGGGGTGAGGTTCTCGACGCTCACCTTCGAGCGCGTACGGAACGTGCCGCGCCCGGTGGCGTAGGCGTCGCGGACCCCGGAGAGCCCGACGATGGTGCCGCCGGAGGGCAGGTCCGGCCCCGGCACGAACTCCATCAGCTCTTCGAGGGTGGCCTGCGGGTTCATCAGCAGGTGCTTCGCGGCCTCGACCACCTCGCCCAGGTTGTGCGGCGCCATGTTCGTCGCCATGCCGACCGCGATGCCGGACGCGCCGTTGACGAGCAGGTTCGGGAACGCCGCCGGCAGCACGCCGGGCTGCATGATCTGGTTGTCGTAGTTCGGGACGAAGTCGACGACGTCCTCGCCGAGGCCCTCGGTCATGGCCATCGACGGTTCGGCCAGGCGTGCCTCGGTGTACCGGGCTGCAGCGGGACCGTCGTCGAGCGACCCGAAGTTGCCGTGGCCGTCGATCAGCGGCACGCGCATCGTGAACGGCTGCGCCATCCGCACCAGGGCGTCGTAGATCGCGCCGTCGCCGTGCGGGTGCAGCTTGCCCATCACCTCGCCGGTGACGCGGGCGCTCTTGACGTGCCCGCGGTCGGGCCGCAGGCCCATCTCGGCCATCTGGTACAGGATGCGCCGCTGGACGGGCTTCAGGCCGTCGCGCGCATCGGGCAGCGCCCGCGAGTAGATGACGGAGTACGCGTACTCGAGGAAGGAGCCCTGCATCTCCTCGGAGACGTCGACGTCCTCGATGCGCTCACCGTCGGGCAGGCCGACTGCGTCCGTGCGTGCCATGGCACCTTTCTGGAAGACTCGTTGGAATGGGAACCAGCGTACCGACGGCCCCCGACGCCGCCGCCAACCTCGCCGACGTCTTCCCGAGTTGCCTCGTCGCACTCGGGGCTGCGGACGGCGCGTGGTCGCGTGACCACGGCCTGGAGGCCCGGATCGCCCTCCGTCCCGCCCGTTCCGCGATCGTCGTCCTGGTCGACGGCCTCGGGAGCGCCGCGCTGTCGGCTCGCGCCGGGCACGCCCGCTGGCTGACGGCCGCGAAGGGGTCCGGCACCGCGAAGAAACTGCGCAGCGGGTTCCCGACCACGACGGCCGCGGCACTGAGCACCCTGACCACCGGACGGTCGCCCGGCACGCACGGCATCGTCGGCTACAGCGGCTGGAACCCGGACACCGGCGCCGTGATGAACCTGCTCGGCGGGTGGGACACCGAGGTCCCCGCGGACTGGTTCCTCACCGAGACGCTCTTCACCCGCGCCGCGGAGCTCGGCGTCGACCCCGTCGTCGTCGGCCCCGACCGGTACCGGGCGTCGGGCATGACCGCGAACGTCCTCGGCGGCGCACGGTACGTGTCGGCGGACACGATCCCGGAGCGCATCGACGCCGCCCTGGCCGAGACCGCAACCGGGCGGTCGCTCGTGTACCTGTACGTGCCGGAGCTCGACTCGATCGGCCACAAGTCCGGGTGGCAGTCCGACCGGTGGACGGCCACGCTCGAGCTGCTCGACGGTGAACTCGCCCGCCTCGACGCCGGCGGTGCGCCGGACGTCGGCGTCCTGGTCACCGCGGACCACGGTGTGCTCGACGTGCCCGACCACGCGAACATCGCCATCGACCCGCTCCTGTTGACGGACGTCGTCGGGGTGGCGGGCGATCCGCGGTGTCGTCAGCTCACGGTGGCGCCGGGCACCGACGTCCGCGGGCTCGTCGGGGCGTTCCGGGCGCGCTACGGCAAGAAGGCGTACGTCGCGAGCCGCGACGAGGCGATCGCCGCCGGGTGGTTCGGTGCGGTCTCGCCGCAGGTGGTCCCGCGCATCGGCGACGTCATCGTCGTGGCACGCGGGTCGTGGGCGTTCAACGACGACCGCGCGCTGCGCGACGGCGAGGTCCCGAAGCGCATGATCGGCCAGCACGGCGCGATGACCGACGAGGAGACGTTCGTCCCGCTGCGGCTCGCCGGCGCGTTCGCGCAGTAGCAGCCGGCTGCGGATCAGTCCGAGCTGATCAAGCCGGGTCCTCCGGGCGGGTGCCGAAGACGATCTCGTCCCAGCTCGGCATCGACCGGCGGTTGCGCTTCTTGCGCTCCGCACGGCCCTCTGCTTCGGGCGCTGACGCCGGACGGGCGTCGGCGGACGGCGGCACGGTGTCGCCCTCGGGCTCGTCCTCGAACCCCTGCAGCGGGATGTCGACGACGCTGATCGAGGTGCCGCGGGCCGGCTCGTCACGCTGCTCGCCGAACGATGCGGCCTCGCGCTCCCCGCGGCGGCGGCGCAGCGCCTCGAGCAGGTCGGCGGTCTCGTTGCCGGGTGCGCGCTCCTCGACGGCCGCCTGACCGATGCGGGGCAGCGGTGCACGGAGCGGGGCGCGGTCGGGGACGTCGGGGTTCGTGACGGCCTCGTCCTCTTCCTCGACGCGGAAGGCGCCGGAGTCGAAGCGGGTGCCGTCGTCGTCCTGCTGCTCGTACTCCACGGCGCGCAGGCGGGGCGCGATGCCCTCGTCGTCGGTGTGCGAGAGCCGGTGCGCGTCGCCGTTGTCCGGCACGAGCGTCGACGTCTTCGGGTCGAAGCGCCACTGGGCGTCGTGCTCGACCTCGGCCGCGGTGTAGCGGACCCGGACCTGCCAACCGCTCTCCGGGTGCTTCCACGAGCCCCAGCTGATCGCGGTGGCTTCGCCGGCCTCGAGCTTCGCGGTGATCGCCGCGCCGAAGGTGTCGGGGGCCTCGTCGTCGACCGGGGTCACCGGGACGCGGTGCGAGGCGTCGAGGACGAACGCGCGCTCGGCGAGCACCGGGCCCTCGAAGCGTCGGACGTACTCGACGTCGACGTCGAGCGCGGCCGCGACGTCGACGGCGTCGGCACCGCCACGGATGCGTGCCTGGACGTCCTTGGGGGAGACCCGCTTCTGCGGACCGGCGTCGGGGTTGGCCTGACGGACCTGCCCCGGCAGCGAGGACGTGACGGGCAACCGGAACTCGGTACCGCCGTCGGTCGCCAGGAGGAGTGCGCCTGCCTCGACTCCGATGACTCTCACGTCTTGCATGGTCCAGCCTTCCCAGCGTCGCGTACGGTCGTGCGTCGTACCCCGTGAGTATGCAGTGGTCGCGGACGGTTTCCACGGAGGCGCACGGGCGTGCCGCGGAGTCTGCGCATCAGTGGCGACGGGTGTCGGGAATGTCCCGATCCGGTCACGGGTTGCAGCGCCGTGACGACCCGCCGCAGATCTCGGTTTGCACTCTGGCGGGACGTAGTGCAAACTGTCGCCGCCGATCACCCGGCGACGACCTCTCGATACGAGAAATGGATGGGCATGGCCACCGATTACGACGCCCCCCGGAAGACCGATGACAACTCCGATTCGGAGTCGATCGAGGCCCTCAAGGAGCGCGTTCCCGACAAGATGTCGGGGGTCGTCGACGATGATTCGGACAACCCCGGCAGCTTCGAACTCGCCGGGCAGGACCTGAGCGACGTCGACCTCGACGTCGTGGTGCTGCCCCCGCAGGTCGATGAGTTCACCTGCGTCGAGTGCTTCCTCGTGAAGCACCGCTCCCAGCTCGACCACGAGTCGAAGCTCGGGCCGGTCTGCGCGGAATGCGCAGCGCTGTAGCGGACACAGCCGCGGCGCTCTCGACGCACCGATCACCGAAGGCCCCGCATCCTCCAGGATGCGGGGCCTTCGTCGTACGGTGCGGGGCGGACGCGCGCCGGGCCTCCCGTCCGCCCGTCGCGGTCCGTCAGGACCGGAGCGCCTCGACCACCTTGGTGGGCTGCCGGACGCTGACCAGCCAGTAGGGCGTCGGGTCGGCGTCGTCGCGGACCTCGACCTTGACGACCCCGCGCACGTAGCCGCGGAAGAGCGTCCACGCTCGTGCGTCGAGCTTCGGGCCGCGCTGCGTGGTCGCCTCGGCGCCCTCGAACGCCTCGACGCTGCCGACGAGTGCGCGGGGGAGGTGCGCCTTGCCGGCGCGGAACTCGCTGTCCGTGACCTCGATGGTGGGTGCGAGTGCCCACAGGAGCACGAGGACGCCGAGCTCCATGCCGATCGCCACGAGCACACCGGCGAGCACGCTGATGGGCAGGAACACGAGCAGGGTGGCGGGGATGACGAGCGCCGTCGCCAGGTACAGGGCGGGCGGGGCCCAGAGTCGTTCGCGGTACAGGGTCACGGGTCCATTCGACCACGACTCGGGGCAGGTCACGGTCGGGTCACGTCTCTGCACTACCCTCGACACGTGACCGAACCAGTCGACGTCCTCTGGACCGGGGAGAACCGCCCCGGACACGCCCACCCCGGCGACGCCGGTGCCGACCTCGTCTCGACCGAGGCCTTCGTGCTGCAGCCGGGCGAGCGCCACCTGGCCGCGACCGGACTGCGGATCGCGCTCCCCGAGGGGTACGCCGCGTTCGTGGTCCCGCGCAGCGGGCTCGCCGCCAAGCACGGCATCACCATCGTCAACAGCCCGGGCACGGTCGACTCCGGGTACCGCGGGGAGATCAAGGTCTCGCTGCTCAACACCGACCGGTCCGAGCCGTACGAGGTGCACGTGGGTGACCGCATCGCACAGCTGATCGTCATGCCCGTGCCGCGGGTGACCTACACGCACGTCGAGGAACTCCCCGACAGCGTCCGGGGCCAGGGTGGCTTCGGCTCGTCCGGCTACGGTGACCGGAGCGGTGCCGTGACCGGCGCCGCCGATGATGTTCAGGAAGGAACGCGCGCATGAAGTTCGGTCGACGCAAGCGTGACGAGGGCGAGGTGGCCGAGGTCGAGGTGGCCGAGGCCGTCGCCGACGAGGTCGAGATCGCGGACACGACCCCCGAGGTCGACATCGCGACGGACGCCGACGCGGACCTCGACGAGGTCGACGGGGTCGCCCCGACGGACAAGTCCGCACCCGAGGACCGTGCCGAGAACGGCCCGCACGACGAGACCGAGGCGAACCTGGTCCGTCCGTACGTCGACCTGGGCGGCGTCAAGGTCCTGCCGCGCGAGGGCCTGCACCTGCGCCTCGAGGTCGAGGAGGGCTCACAGCGCGTCGTCGCGGTCGGGCTCGACTACGACGACTCGACGCTGCAGGTCCAGCCGTTCGCCGCACCCCGCTCGACAGGTCTGTGGCACGAGATCCGCGCACAGATCGCCGAGCAGATCGAGCGCCAGGGCGGTGTCGTGACCGAGGTCGACGGCCCGTTCGGCCCCGAGCTCCGTGCGTCCGTGCCCGTCGCGGTCGACGGGGACGGCGGCACCGCCGGCGTCCGGCCGGCCCGCTTCGTCGGCGTCGACGGCCCGCGCTGGTTCCTGCGCGGCGTGATCGCCGGCAAGGCCGCCGAGCAGCCCGACGACGCGAGCGAGATCGAGGAGCTGTTCCGCACCGTCGTCGTCGTGCGCGGCACGACGCCGATGCCGCCGCGCGACCTCATCCCGCTGCACATGCCGAAGTCGACGCAGACCGCGATCTGACGACCTGACCCGCCCTGGAGGCACGGTGCCGGAACACGACGACACCCACCGACCCGAGACGGCCGGGTCCGAAGCCGTGCCCGCGTCCGCTGGGAGCCCTGACGCTGCGTCGGCTGCGCCGTCGTTCTCATCGCAGTTCCGCGACGCGGTGCAGAACGCGGGCATCGCCCGCGTCGCCCCTGGCGAGGCGCCCTCCGGGCGCGCCCTGCTCGGAGCGGTCGGCGGGATCCGCGGGCTCGCCGAGTCGGTGCTGCCCGGGTTCGCGTTCCTCGTCGTCTACGCGATCACGAAGGAGCTCGTGCCGAGCGTCGTGATCCCCGTCGTCGTCGGCCTGGTGTTCGTCGTGCTCCGCCTGGTGCAGCGACAGTCGCTGACGATGTCCTTCGCGGGCATCCTCGGCGTCGCGGTGTCGGCCGGCCTCGCGCTCATCACCGGACGCGCCGAGAGCAACTTCATCCCGGGCATCATCATCAACTCGGTGTGGTTGGTCGGGCTCCTGGTGTCGCTGGCCGTCCGCTGGCCGCTCATCGGTCTGGTCGTCGGGTTCCTCCTGCCGGCGAACGAGGACGGCTCGCACGTCGACTGGCGCGCCGACCCGGTCAAGCGCCGCGTGCTGACGGTCGCCACCTGGATCTGGGTCGGGCTCTTCGCACTCCGCCTGGCCGTCGAGGTGCCGCTCTACCTCACCGCGCAGGTCGAGCTGCTCGCCGGCCTCAAGCTCATCCTCGGTGTCCCGCTCTACGCCGCCGTGCTCTGGGTCACGTGGCTGCTGGTGCGCACCGTGTTCGTGCGGAGGGACGACGCCGCCACGGTGTAGAGTTGTCTCGACATCAAGAGACTTTCCCGTCCGGCGCTCCGGCGTCAGCGGGATTAGGTTTGCCTTGCTGGTGGGACGGACCACGGCCCGCGATGATGAGGGCAAACCGATCAGTAGGGAGGCGGCACGGTGGCTGCAGTCAATAGCTTCGGCTCGAAGGACACACTGTCGGTTGGGGGTGTCGACTACGCGATCCACCGGATCGACACGGTGCCCGGGCACGAGAAGCTCCCGTACAGCCTGAAGGTGCTGCTCGAGAACCTCCTCCGCACCGAGGACGGCAAGAACGTCACCGAGGCGCAGATCCGCGCGCTCGGCTCCTGGCGCCCCGACGCCGACCCGGACACCGAGATCCAGTTCTCGCCGGCGCGCGTCGTCATGCAGGACTTCACGGGGGTGCCGTGCATCGTCGACCTCGCCACCATGCGCGAGGCGATGGCGGACATCGGCGGCGACCCGAACAAGATCAACCCACTGTCCCCGGCCGAGATGGTCATCGACCACTCGGTCATCGCCGACCTCTTCGGCAGCACGGACGCACTCCAGCGCAACACCGACCTCGAGTACGAGCGGAACGGGGAGCGCTACCAGTTCCTCCGCTGGGGCCAGACCGCGTTCGAGGACTTCAAGGTCGTCCCGCCGGGCACCGGCATCGTGCACCAGGTCAACATCGAGTACCTGGCGAAGGTCACCTACACGCGTGACTTCGACGGCGAGACCTACGCCTACCCGGACACCCTCGTCGGCACCGACTCGCACACCACGATGGTGAACGGGCTCGGCGTGCTCGGCTGGGGCGTGGGCGGCATCGAGGCCGAGGCAGCGATGCTCGGCCAGCCGGTGTCGATGCTCATCCCGAAGGTCGTCGGTTTCAAGCTCTCCGGTGAGATCCCGGCCGGCGTGACGGCGACCGACGTGGTGCTCACCATCACGCAGGAGCTCCGCAAGCACGGTGTCGTCGGCAAGTTCGTCGAGTTCTACGGCGAGGGCGTCAGCGCCGTCCCGCTCGCGAACCGCGCCACCATCGGCAACATGTCGCCCGAGTTCGGTTCGACCGCGGCGATCTTCCCGGTCGACGACGTCACGCTCGACTACCTGCGCCTGACCGGTCGCGACGAGGCGCAGATCGCCCTGGTCGAGGCGTACTCCAAGGCCCAGGGCCTGTGGCACGACGCCTCGGTCGAGCCGGCGTACTCCGAGTACATGGAGCTCGACCTCTCCACCGTCGTGCCGTCGATCTCCGGGCCGAAGCGTCCGCAGGACCGCATCGAACTGTCCAAGGCGAAGGACCAGTTCGAGGTCGACCTGAACAACTACACGACCCCGAGCGAGCAGACCGACCTCGACGACGCGGTGGAGGAGACCTTCCCGGCCTCCGACCCGATCGCCGCGGGCTCGACCAACGAGGACACCAACCTGCACGAGCACGTCTACGTGTCGAGCGCCCCGTCGACGGCCTCGGCCCCGACGAAGGTCGCGATGGACGGGGCCGACCCGTTCACGATCGACCACGGCGCCGTCGCGATCGCCGCGATCACCTCGTGCACGAACACGTCGAACCCGTCCGTCATGATGGCGGCCGGCATCCTCGCGCGGAACGCCGCCGCCAAGGGCCTGACCTCGAAGCCGTGGGTCAAGACGACGCTCGCCCCCGGGTCCAAGGTCGTCACCGACTACTACGAGAAGGCCGGTCTCACCACCTACCTCGAGCAGCTCGGCTTCTACACGGTCGGCTACGGCTGCACCACCTGCATCGGCAACTCGGGCCCGCTGCCCGAGGAGATCTCGCAGGCCGTGCAGGACAACGACCTCGCCGTCACCGCGGTGCTCTCGGGCAACCGCAACTTCGAGGGGCGCATCAACCCCGACGTCAAGATGAACTACCTGGCGTCCCCGCCCCTGGTCATCGCGTACGCCCTCGCCGGGTCGATGCACTTCGACTTCGACAAGGACGCCCTCGGCAAGGACCAGGACGGCAACGACGTCTACCTGCAGGACATCTGGCCCGACGCGGCCGAGGTGCAGCAGGTCATCGACGAGTCGATCGACACCGAGATGTTCACCCACGAGTACGGCTCCGTGTTCGAGGGCGACGACCGCTGGAAGAACCTGCCGACCCCCACGGGCGACACCTTCGAGTGGGACCAGGAGTCGACCTACGTGCGGAAGCCCCCGTACTTCGAGGGCATGACCATGCAGCCCGACGCGGTGTCGGACATCTCCGGCGCCCGCGTGCTGGCGAAGCTCGGTGACTCGGTCACGACCGACCACATCTCGCCCGCCGGCTCGATCAAGGCGGACAGCCCGGCCGGCAAGTACCTGGCCGAGCACGACGTGGACCGCAAGGACTTCAACTCCTACGGCTCGCGTCGCGGCAACCACGAGGTGATGATCCGCGGCACGTTCGCGAACATCCGCCTGCGCAACCAGCTGCTCGACGGCGTGGAGGGCGGCTACACCCGTGACTTCACGACCGCCGACGGCGAGCAGTCGTTCATCTACGACGCCTCGCAGCACTACCAGGAGCAGGGCATCCCGCTCGTCATCTTCGGTGGCAAGGAGTACGGCTCGGGCTCGTCGCGCGACTGGGCGGCCAAGGGCACGAACCTGCTCGGCGTCCGCGCCGTCATCACCGAGAGCTTCGAGCGGATCCACCGCTCGAACCTCATCGGCATGGGCGTCGTCCCGCTGCAGTTCCCGGCGGGCGAGTCGGTCGAGTCCCTCGGGCTCGACGGCACCGAGGTCGTCTCGATCTCGGGGCTGACCGAGCTGAACGAGGGGCGCACCCCGAAGACCGTGCACGTCACCGCGACGCCGAGCGAGCACTCGCCCGCCGGCAAGCAGCCGGTCGAGTTCGACGCGGTCGTCCGCATCGACACCCCGGGCGAGGCCGACTACTACCGCAACGGCGGCATCCTGCAGTACGTGCTCCGGTCGCTCGTCTGACGCGACCCGGATACTGCCTGGAGGCGCGGTGCCAGCTGGCACCGCGCCTCCAGTCCGTTCTGTCCCCACGCGCATAGAGTGGGCCGACAGCCCCACGAAAGGAGCGCCCGTGAGCCTGCTCAGCAGCATCACGTCGCCGCGCGACCTGAAGCGTCTCTCCGACGTGCAGATGACCGAACTCGCCGCCGAGATCCGCCGGTTCCTGGTGGCCGAGGTCGCGAAGACCGGTGGGCACCTCGGGCCCAACCTCGGTGTGGTCGAGCTGACGCTCGCGATGCACCGGGTGTTCGACTCGCCGAACGACCCCTTCGTGTTCGACACGGGGCACCAGTCGTACGTGCACAAGCTCGTCACCGGCCGGCAGGACTTCTCGAAGCTCCGCGAGCGGGGCGGCATCGCCGGCTACCCGCAGCGGAGCGAGTCCGAGCACGACATCGTGGAGTCCTCGCACGCGTCGTCGTCCCTGTCCTGGGCCGACGGGATCTCCCGCGCCTTCGGGCAGACCGGACAGACCGACCGCACCGTCGTCGCGGTGGTCGGTGACGGCGCCCTCACCGGTGGGATGACGTGGGAGGCGCTCAACAACATCTCGGACGACAACGACCGCCGGCTGGTCATCGTCGTGAACGACAACGGCCGCTCGTACGCTCCGACGATCGGCGGCATGGCGCGGTTCCTCAGCTCCGTGCGCACGCGGCGTGAGTACCGGGCGCTGTACGAGACCTCCCGGGCCGTGGCCGACCGCTTCGGCGCCCCCGGCCGGGCCGTGTACCGCGGGATGCGCGGGGGTCTGCACGGGTTCCTGTCGCGCTTCACGAACAACGAAGCGCTGTACTCGAACCTCGACATCAAGTACATCGGGCCGGTCAACGGCCACGACCAGCGTGCGATGGAAGCAGCGCTGCGTCAGGCGAAGGCCTACGGCGCCCCGACGATCGTGCACGCGATCACCGAGAAGGGCCACGGGTTCGAGCCGGCGCTCCGCGACCAGGCCGACCAGTTCCACGCCGTCGGACACATCGACCCGGAGACGGGGGAGTCGCTCGACGCTGCGTCGGGTCCGTCGTGGACCTCGGTGTTCGCGTCTTCCCTGGCCGACGCCGGCGCCTCGGATCCTCGGATCGTCGCCATCACGGCAGCGATGCTCCGACCGACCGGACTGCACCTGTTCCAGGAGCAGCACCCCGACCGGGTCTACGACGTCGGCATCGCCGAGCAGCACGCCGTGACGACTGCGGCGGGTCTCGCCTACGGCGGCCTGCACCCCGTGGTGGCGCTCTACGCGACCTTCCTGAACCGGGCGTTCGACCAGGTGCTGATGGACGTCGCGCTGCACAAGGCCGGCGTGACGTTCGTGCTCGACCGCGCCGGCATCACCGGACCGGACGGACCGTCGCACCACGGCATGTGGGACCTCGCGTTGCTGCAGGTCGTGCCCGGCATCCGGATCGCGGCGCCCCGTGACGCGGCGACCCTGCGCGAGGAGTTCCGCGAGGCGATCGCCGTCGACGACGCCCCGACGGTGCTCCGGTGGTCGAAGGGCCAGGTCGGGCCGGACATCCCCGCCGTCCGTCGTCTCCCCGACGGTGTGGACGTGCTGCACGCCGCCGCTGACGGCGTCGAGGACGTGCTCTTCGTGGCCGTCGGCTCGATGGTGCCGACGGCGCTCGAGGCCGCGGCGCTGCTCGAGGCGCAGGGCATCGGCGTCACCGTCGTCGACCCGCGCTGGGTGGTCCCGATCCCGGGCTCGCTCATCGAGCTGTCGCGGACGCACCGGCTCGTCATCACGATCGAGGACGGCGTGCGCGTCGGTGGCGTCGGGACCCGGCTCCGGCAGGACCTGCGGGCCGCCGGGGTCGACACGGGCGTGAACGAGCTGGGGCTGCCGGACGAGTTCATCGACCACGCGACCCGGTCGCAGATCCTCGCCGACGTCGGGCTGACCGCGCAGGCGATCGCCCGCGACGTCATCGACCAGGTCGTCGGGACGAAGTTGCCCCAGGCGAAGCCCGCCCGGTCGCGGGAGTCGGCCGACCGGTAGGTGCTGACCGCGCGGCGCTCGGCGGCGCGCGCGGATCGCGCGGGCCGTCCATGCCGGCGCGGGCATGTCCCTCGGGGACGTCTGACATGATCGCCGCATGCGACGGGGGTTCAGGACGACGGCGGTTGCGATCGGTCTCGCGGTGGTGGCGCTGTCCTCAGGGTGCGCAGCGATGAACGACGGCACGGTCACGCCGGGTCTCGGTGCCGATGCCCGGATCGGCGCCAGACAGACGATGCACCGTGTGGTCGACTGGGAGGGCACCGTCGCGGTCCACCGGGTCGATGCCACCTGGACCGACTCGTGCGGCCACGCGAGCAACTCCGGGTTCTTCCAGCCCGCTTCGGGCACGACGTGTCGGATCGACGCCGGGGCGGTGTACACGATCGACGGTGCGACCACACCGGTCGACGCGGTGCGCATCGCCGGACCGGCGCTGCGCACGGGCGGCCTGACCGACGAGGACCTCGTGGCACAGGCGATCCAGCCGGACGGCTCGACACCGTACTTGGTCGACATCGGTGGGCGGCAGTCGATCGCACTCGGCAACGACCTCGGGCAGGACCGGTTCGCGGTCGTGCGGGTCCGCGGTTGGGACGGGTCACTCGGACTGTGGCAGTCGGAGGGGTCGTCCGTCGTGCAGTCCGCACCGGGTCTCGGCGTCGACGGACGCGACGACGCGGTCCGGGCGAGCGGGGCGGACTACGTGCTCGTCGTGACGCACAGCGCCGCGTACTTCACGTCGTACGACAACGAGCCGCCCGCGCCGCCGGCACCACGGCCGTCGGTGCCGCCGTGCTTCAGCGGCAGCAACGACTGCGTCGGTGGTTGACGGCGGCTCACGACAGGGGCGCTGCCGGATCTGGTGCAGCTGCTGAGCGCAGCGCAGCGAGGATTGCGCGCGCCATCGGCGTCACCCAGAGGACCTGGCCGGAGTCGAGACCGTCGCGGCCCTCGCGCAGGATCTGGACGCGGGACGAGGAGGCCGACTCGCGCCGGAAGGCCAGGACGATGTTCTCGGCCCGCAGTGCGAACGACGTCCGGCGGGCGATGACGGCGCCGTCGTCTCGGATCTCCATGGCCGCGGCACCCGGAACGGAGTCCACTGCCCGTCGGAGCAGGGCCGGTACAGCGTCGAGCGGGACCGGCAGGACCACGGACGGCCCTGCGGCGGCCTTCGGTGCCCACCACTCCTGCGTCATCCCTGCACCGTACGCCGGGGCGAGCGTTCCCGAGGCCGGCGCTCCATCCCAGCGCACAACCGAAGCCGCCCCCAACCACGGCGATCCGCGGTTCGGGGCGACTTTGCTGGTGCGAGGGGGACCCGCGCCGGCTACCGGGAAGCCGGGCCGACGATCAGTGGGTCGTGGAAGCTCCCACCGAAGACGCGCTCGGACGCACCACTGCGGTCGAGGTAAGGGCTGATCCCACCGGCCTGGAACGGGTAGCCCGCGCCGAGGATCAGGCCGAGGTCGATCTCCTCGACGTGCTGGACGACCTCGTCCTCGAGCATGCGGTGCAGCTCGTCGGCCAGGGCGTCCTCGAAGCGCTGCTGCATCGCGGCGGCGTCGACCGGCTTCGCGTCCTTCTTCGACGGCGCGACGAGCTTGACGGCTGTGGGGTCGTACCCGGTCGCGTTGCCCTTCTTGTCGCGGGTCAGGATCTTCCCGTACTCGGCGATCTTCTTCAGCCCGTCACCGGGGTAGAAGCGCTCCGGCCAGGCGGCGTGGTGCGAGTCGAGCACGTGCGCCCCGACGGGCAGACCGACGAGCTCGAGCAGCTCGAACGGCGACATCGGCAGTCCCAGCGGTGCGGCACCGGCCGCCACGACGTCGAACGAGGTGCCCTGCTCGACTCCGCGCATCGCCTCACCGAGGACCCGTGCGAGCACCCGGTTGACGACGAAGCCCGGCTGGTCGGCCGTGATGATCGCCGTCTTCTTGAGGGTCTTCGCGACGGCGAGTGCCGTGACGAGCGTCTCGTCGGAGGTGTCGGCGGTGCGGACGACCTCGAGCAACGGCATCACGGCGACCGGGTTGAAGAAGTGGAACCCGACCAGGCGCGACGGGTCGGACAGTACCGAGCCCATCTCGGAGACGGACAACGACGAGGTGTTGGTGGCGAGGATGGCGTCCGGTGCGATGACCTGCTCGATCTTCCGGAAGACCTCCTGCTTGACGCTCATCTCCTCGAAGACGGCCTCGATCACCCAGTCGGCGTCGGCGAAGGCGTCGTACGACACCGACCCGCTGACGAGTGCGGTGATGCGGTTGGCGTCGTCGGGGGAGATCCGTCCCTTCTCGAGCAGCTTGCCGACCTCACCGCGGATCCGCTCGACACCGGCGTCGACGCGGGACTGGTCGACGTCGGTGATCACGACGGGGACGCCGAGTCGTCGGGCGAACAGCAGCGCGAACTGCGAGGCCATCAGACCGGCGCCGAGGACGCCGACCTTCGTGATCTTCTTCGGCTCGACGCCTTGCGGTGCACCGACGGGCTTCTTCGCACGCTTCTGCACCAGGTCGAACGCGTACATCGACGCGGCGAACTGGTCACCGGAGAGCAGGTCGGCGAGGGCGTCGTCCTCGTCGGCGAACCGCTCGTCCAGGGAACCGCCGCGAGCGGCGGCCACGAGGTCGAGCGCGCGGAACGGCGACTTCGGCACCGTCCCGATCTTCGACGCGACCTGCCCACGGGCGACCTTGACGACCGTGCCCCAGGCAGCCTTCTCGAGCATTCCGGGTTCGTTTGGCCGCTTGACCGACACACGACCGGCGATGACGCCGTCGGCCCAGGCGACTGCCGACGGCAGGAACGTCACCGACGGGATCAGCACGTCGCCGATGCCGATCTCGACCGCGGCCGGGCCGTCCATCAGGCGGTTGTTCTTGAGGGGGTTCTCGACGATGACCCGCAGCGCGCGCTCCGGACCGATCAGGCGGGGGAGCAGCGTCGCGCCGCCCCAGCCGGGGATGATGCCGAGGAAGACCTCGGGCAGGCCGATGCCCTGCGCAGCGGACGAGAACGCCCGGTACGTGCAGTGCAGGGCGATCTCGAGCCCACCGCCGAGGGCGAGCGTGTTCACGAAGGCGAACGACGGTACCCCGAGGTCGGACAGCTTGCGGAGCGTGGCGTGCCCGAGGGCAGCCAGGTCGTGGGCGGCCTCGCGGGAGGGCACCGCGGCGGCCTGGGACAGGTCGGCCCCGGCGGCGAAGCAGTACTCCTTGCCGGTGATCGCGACGCCCTGGATGGTTCCGGCCGTGGCCTCGGTCTTCAGGGTGTCGAGCACCCCGGAGAGTTCGTGGAGGGTACGCGGCCCGAGGGTGTTCGGACGTTTGTAGTCCTTGCCGTTGTCGAGCGTGATGAGCGCCAGGGTGCCGCCGGAGGGCATCGTGACGTGCTTGACGAACGAGTGCGTGACGACCTCGTCCTCGCTGAGTTCGGACAGACGGTCGGTGTCGACGGTGGTCATGCTCATGCCCCCTTCCGAGCCGAACGTGCTGCGGACTTGCTGAAGCCGGGGTTCTCCCAGATGACGGTGCCGCCCTGGCCGAGTCCGATGCACATCGTGGTGATGCCGTACTGGACGTCCGGCCGCTCGGCGAACTGCGCGGCGACCTGGGTCATCAGGCGGACACCGCTCGATGCCAGCGGGTGGCCGACGGCGATCGCGCCGCCCCACGCGTTGACGTTCGCGGAGTCCTGCGCGATGCCGTAGTTGTCGAGGAACGCGAGTACCTGCACCGCGAACGCCTCGTTGATCTCGAACAAGCCGATGTCGTCGATCGACAGGCCGGCCTTCGACAGCGCCTTGTCGGTCGCGGGGACCGGGCCGACGCCCATGACCTCGGGCTCGACGCCCGCGAAGGCGAACGACACCATCCGCATCTTCGTGGGCAGGCCGTGCTCCTTGGCGCCTTCGGCCGAGGCGAGCAGGCTCATGGTCGCGCCGTCGTTGAGGCCGGCGGCGTTGCCGGCGGTGACCCGTCCGTGCGGGCGGAACGGCGTCTTCAGCGCAGCCAGTGCCTCGAGCGTCGTGCCCGGACGCGGCGGCTCGTCGGTGCTGATGACGTCCCACCCGTCGCCCTTGTTCACCTCGACCGGGATCACGTCGGGCTGCAGCTTGCCGGCGGCCCAGGCGGCGGCGTAGCGCTGCTGGGACTGGACGGCGTAGGCGTCCGTGCGGTCCTTCGTGATCGCCGGGAAGCGGTCGTGCAGGCGCTCGGCGGTGGACCCCATCACCAGCGCGTCGCTCGACACCATGCGTTCGGCGATGAACCGCGGGTTCGGGTCCGAGTTGAAGCCCATCGGGTGGCGCCCCATGTGCTCGACGCCACCGGCGATCGCGATGTCCGCGGCACCGAAGGCGATGGCACCCGCGAGCGTCGTGACGCTCGTCATGGCCCCGGCGCACATGCGGTCGATCGCGTACCCGGGGACCGACTTCGGCAGGCCGGCCAACATGCCGACGGTGCGGCCCAGGGTCAGCCCCTGGTCACCTTGCTGCGTGGTCGCCGCGACGGCGACGTCGTCCACCGCTGCGGTGTCGAGCGAGGCGTTCCGGTCGAGCAGTCCGCGCATCGCGTGCACCGCGAGGTCGTCGGACCGGGTCTTCCAGAACACCCCCTTCTCGCCGGCTCGTCCGAACGGTGTCCGTACTCCGTCCACGAACACGACGTCTGATGCCTTTGGCAATCCGGGCCTCCCAGATCCTCATCGATCGGGCCGGAACGCTGGTCGCTCCGGCCGGCCGGGCCTCGCCCGGCGACGCTCCCGACGCTATGCCCCCAGGCTGGGCGGCCGCATGCCGGTTGGGCGGTTCCTACGACTCGACGTCATCCGTCGGCGCGGGCTGCTGTGCAGCAGCGACAAAGGCCGACGCGATGATCGAGGCGAGTTCCTCCACCTGCCAGGGGCGGGCCTCGTGTGCGGCGAGGGCGGCCCCGACCAGCTCGGTCGACGGCGGCGACGGCGGTGCCCACGAGACCACACGCAGGGTCTCCGGGGTGAGCAGGTTCTCGAGCGGGATGTCGAGCTCCTCCGACCGCTTCGTCACCGCGGCCCGTGCGGCCTTGTACCGGCGGTCGGCGGCGGGGTTGCGGTCGGCCCAGGCACGGGGCGGCGGGAGCGTCGCTTCACCGGAGCCGCGGAGCTTCGGCAGGTCCTCGGTCGTCAGGCCCTCGTCGACCGCGGCCCACCAGCGGTCGAGCTCGGACCGGCTGGCGCGACCCGTGAACGCCTTCAGACCGCCGAGTTCGGTGCGCGACGACGGTGCGGCGGCTGCCGCTGCGACGATCGCGGCGTCGGGGATCGTGCGCCCCGGAGCGATGTCGGCCGCGCGGGCGTACTCGTCACGGGCGACCCAGAGCGACCGGGCGATCGCCAGCGCGCGGGCGCCACGGAGCGCGTGCATGCCGGACAGGCGACGCCACGGCTCGGCACGGACGGGCTTCGGGGCGCGGTGCAGCACCGCGTCGAACTCCTCTTCCGCGATGCGGGACTTGCCGGCCTCGTCGAGCTTCGCGGCGAGGGCGTCACGCAGGTCGGGCAGGAGCTCGACGTCGAGCGACGCGTAGACGAGCCACGACTGCGGCAACGGCCGGGTCGACCAGTCTGCTGCCGAGTGCGCCTTGGCGAGCGTGATCCCGAGCAGCTGCTCGACGACGGCGCCGAGACCGACCCGGGGGAACCCGGCGATGCGGGCTCCGAGTTCGGTGTCGAAGATGCGGGTCGGGACGAGGCCCACCTCTTGCAAGCAGGGCAGGTCCTGCGAGGCGGCGTGGAACAGCCACTCCTCGTCGACGATGGCCGCCTGCAACTCGGAGAAGTCGCCGATCGGGATCGGGTCGAACAGGAACGCGCCGGCACCGCGGCGGAACACCTGGATCAGGTAGGCGCGCTGCGAGTAGCGGTAGCCGCTGGCGCGTTCGGCGTCGACGGCGACGGGCCCGTGACCGGCGGCGATCGCCGCGACGGCCTCGAGGTAGTCGTCGCGCGACTCGATGACCTTGACGGCCTCGTGCGAGTCCTCGAACGCGGGGTCCGGCGCACCGGGGGTCGAGCTGGCGGGGTCGGTCACTTGGCGAGCCTCCTCGGGGCCAGCAGGGTCACACCGTCCGAGGCAGGGGGCAGACCGGCGAGCATGGCGACGATGTCCTGCCATGCCTGGACATGTGCGGTGAGGTCGTCGCCGCGGGGCGTCCACGACGCGCGGAGTTCCAGCTGGGCGCCGTCGCCCTGTGCGGCGAGGTCGCCGTACCCGCGCGAGATGATCTTGGTGGCCGTACCTGAAGCGTGGTCGTAGTCGGCCCCATGCGTCTCGAGCGCATCGACGAGCCAGCTCCACGTGACGTCGGCGACGAACTCGTCGACGCCGATCTCCGGTTCGAGTGGTGCTTGCGCGAACGAGACCACCCGGAACGCGCCGCCCCAGCCCTCGGGTTCTTCGGGGTCGTACAGGGCGATGAACCGTCCGGTGCCGAGGTCGGACTCGACGCCGTGCGCGGTGCCGGACACGTCCGCCGCCAGGGCGATCGAGAACGGTGCGATCCGCGTGGGCGAGGGGATCTCGGTGACGGTGGTCTCGGAGCGGCTGCTGCCGGAGGACACGAACGCGCGGAGCCGCGCGAAGGCGTCGGGCTCTCGGGTTTCGGACACACATGCAGACTAGGCTCCGGGCCATGTCCCGATCCGCGCGACCCGCCGAGGACGCCGTCCAGGAGACCGCACGATCGGCCGGGTTCATCGCGCTCGGCGCCGGTCTGGCCGCCGCCGCGGTGGGAACGGCCGTCATCGGCGGCTTCGTCGCCGCTGTCGCCCGCGCCGTCGTCACCCCGGACCGCAAACGCACCGAACGCGTCCCGATCCACGCCGTGGACCCGGTCCGGATGACGGTCACCATCGAGCGGACCGCCGACACCGAGCTGCAGGGCCGCTACTCCCTCTGGTTCGGCGCCGGCACCGGGCACATGCGCGTCGGTGAGGTCCTCGGCGCCACCGACACCACCGTCACGCGCCGCATCATCGCGATCGACGCCGGCGACCCGACCGCTGCACGTCGCGGCCGCTGGGGCGGCTGGCTCTACCTGACGCCCGGCGAGCTCGACGTGCCCGTCGAAGACATCGACATCCCGACCCCGAACGGGCCCGCACCCGCCTGGATCGTGCGCGCCGACGACCCGGATGCCCCGTGGGCCGTCCTGGTGCACGGGCGCGGCGTCACCCGCGCCGAGACCATCCGCGCGGTCCCGGTCTTCCGCGCCGCCGGCTACTCCGTCGTGCTCGCATCGTGGCGGAACGACGGCGTCGCACCGCCGAGCGTCGACGGCAGGTACGGCCTCGGCAGCACCGAGTGGGAGGACATCGACTCCGTCCTCCGTTGGCTCAGCGCCCAGAACGCGCAGAGCGTCGTGCTCATGGGCTGGTCGATGGGCGGCGCCGTCGTGCTGCAGACCCTGTTGCGCTCGCGCTTCGCCGGGCTCGTCGACGGTGTGGTGCTCGAGTCGCCCGTGGTCGACTGGCACGCGGTGCTCAAGTCGCAGAGCCAGTTGATGGGGCTGCCGCGACCGGTGCGCAAGGTCGCGCAGCGTCTGCTCCGCACGCCGGTGCTGCACCGGCTCGCCGGCCTCCAGCAGCCGGTCGACCTGCGGGAGCTCGACATGGTCACCCGGTCCGCCGAGCTGACGGTGCCGATCCTCCTGCTGCACAGCGACGACGACGGGTTCGTGCCGTCCTCCGCGTCGCACGACCTGGCGCGCGCCCGACCCGACCTGGTGCGGCTCGAGGTGCAGACCACGGCCCGGCACACCAAGCTCTGGAACCACGACGCCGACTGGTTCGACGCCCGCATCCTCGCGTGGCTCACCGAGGTGGTCCAGCGGCGCGGGGCGGCCAGCGCGCGGTAGACGCAAGAGCAGACGGACGGGAGGCGCGGTGCCAGATGGCACCGCGCCTCCCGTCCGTTATCTGCTCACGTCGTCGCCTCTTCGGTGACCCCTGGTCCGCCGAGCGCGCAGAACGGTAAAAGGACATGGGCCGGCACTCGCCACGGTGTGGGAGGAAGGCTGGGAGGACGGCGATGCTTGCGCCGCACGCCCGCACGTCAGGTCCGTGGGAAGAGATCGACTGACCGTGGCGTAGCCCGGTATCGCAGGTGTTCGAAGTCCGGGTGCCAGTCGACCAGGCCTACCACCGCACGGACGGCGATGTCGACGAAGAACGGGGATACGACCATCCGATGGGGGACGGTCTCTGCCTCGACCTCGCTCGCCGGCCGCGACCTCTTGCCGGAGAAATCCGTGACGTATTCGACGTCGGTGGCGGTGCCCCAGGAGTACGCGGGGAGGAGCCGGTCAGAGTCGGGCGTCGTGGTGCCGACGACCTCCCACATGCCTGGCTGGAACCGCGCCGGCAGGGTCAGTCCGGCGATGACGGGCTGCGTCGCGAGCACCACGAGCGGATCCGCCGGCGGCGGTACTCCTTCGGGACGTTGGAAGACGGCGACGTAGACGGCATCGAAATGTTCCGATATCACGTGCCCGAGCAAAACACCGCCCGCTCCGTCCGGTATGAGGAAGACGTCGCCGGCGGCGGCCGCGAACGGCGGACGGCTGCATGGGTAGAACACACTGGCTGTCCCGGAGGGGGTGCTGGGTCCCCTTGGATCCGGTGCCGCGAGTGGTGTCCGTGGCACCCTGGTGCGCCGGAGCTGGCGTGCGCGCTCGTCGAGGTCCCGACCCGGCCATCCGTGGTCGACGACTTCGATTGTGAACAACGTTTCGGGGTCAGCGCGCGTCTCGGTCAGGAGCTGCGCGAACAGTTGTGCGCCGCTGTCGGCCTGGTGAAACTGCTGCGTCGACCGATCGGGCTTGCTCCGTCTACCGAACATCGCGGACTCCGTCTTCGTCGGTGGATGTGAGGATGAGCTGGTCCGGTCGAGGCAGCTCGGCCGGCATGTCGGTGGTGAACCACGGGAACTCGACGAAGTTGATGCGACCCTCGAGCATCCAGACGAGTACCTCGCCCGCGAGGGGGGCCTCGTCGGAGCAGTAGTACACGGCCCATGGGAGAGGACCGTCGGCGTAGTCGGACCGAGGTGCCTCGGCGAGCACGATGTCGAAGATCCGCGGCACCGACTCGTCGACGGTCCGCACCGCCTCGACCTGGTCGCGCAGCAAGGCGGACCTGGGGTCCGGCGACGCGTCAAAGCACGTCCGCAGGATCGCCGCGATGTGGTGTGCCGTGGTGTCGCCCTCCCGACTGCCGACCACGTGCGAAGCCACCGCGGGTCCGAGAGCCCGCTCGATCGCGTTCGAGATCTCGATGACTGATCCGTCGATGCACACGGTGACTTCAGTGCTGTCGAAGAAGTCGATGCGGAGCACTGCCTGCGCCGGATCGGTTCCGGCGGCGACGGGAACGCCGAAGAACTCGCAGTCGATCATCTGGTGGTTCTCCTGGACGAGCGTCAGCATCTCGTCGTGCGAGAACCAAGCCCGGGTCCCGACGCTGCCATGAGTCGCCGGTCCCACTCGTGCACGTCGACAGTCGAGCTCGGTTGCATGACCATGTCGAGCTCCGTGACGAGCCAGTGCAGGGGCGTGAGGTTCAACGATTCGAACACGTCCCGGAAGCCAGGCAGCGGCCCCTCGTGTGAGGGGCCCCTCCGGAAGAACCAGAACCGCTGAGCGGCCTCTCGTCGGCCGGTCATCAGGTGTTGGTGAGCCAGATCGCGGGCCCCTCGCTCGGCATGACGATGATCCGCAGCCTTCTCGTGAGGCGTTTCATTGATCCCGCTGACGATCGGGGTCTGACCGAGCGAAACGAGGGTGCGTAGTCACCGAGCGCGTCCGCGAAGGCGTCGAGTGGACCGATGAACGGTCGGAGAGGGTCTTCCTTCTTCGTGGAGTGCCGTCGGACTGCACCGGTGAAGTCCGAGGGGACAGCGTCGCAGTGCACCTCAGCGTCGGCCGGGATCGCGGCGGTCATCGAGACGACACCGCCGGGTGGTTCGATGGTCGTCCTGCAGGTGACCGCTCGAAGGTGTGCGATCGAGAGGTCTGGCTGTGTTCTGGTCATCGTCAGTCCTCAGCGTTGTTCAGCTCGGTCATCTTCGTCGTCTGGGATCGAGGTGAACAGATATCCGCCCCCGAGAGCGATCACCCGCACCGGCGGTCTTTCCGGGCCGGTGTAGTGCCAAGACTCGTACTGCGCGTCAGGATCGGCTCTCATCACGACTCCGCTGGAGAAGGTCAGCTCCAGAGAGCTTTCGTCGATCCGGGCCTCGATTACCGTCTGGGTGTGCAGACGCAAGGCTGGAACGAGCGAAGACTTGTCGCCGTCCGGGGCAACTTGGGAAATGGCTCCGCTCGGCTCACGCACCGTGAATGTGGATTCGAAAGCCGTGCTTGCACCGTTGGAGAAGCGCAACGTGACCATGTGGTCGATCCCGATGAAATTGACGGTTTCTCCCACAACGGACAGGCGCATGTCATCTCCGTTTCTTTTGGCCAAACGACGTACTTACCGCTCCGGAAAGCGTACATCGATTCGTCAAGGTTGCGGAAGACCGCCCCAGGAAGTCGTCCAATCTCATCGTCGGGTTGACTACTGCCTCGTCGAAGACGACTGTCGCCGTGGTGCTGTCGACAGAATCGATGCGCACAACTGGATCCGCCGTCGCGGGTGATACGCGGTGTCGTCATCGGCCGCGACCAGACTGGTTCTCAACGTTCGCCTGGTTTCCCGATGAAGTTGGTGACGAACAGCGCACCCATCACCTGGTCCCTTTCCTTTTCGAGTGCGACAGTCACGAGGGAGTCCTCAAGCCACTCGAAACACAGGCGAACCTCGGTAGAACCGAGGAGAGCGAGATTCGTCGTGAATTCTTCCAACCCAATCACTACGACACCTTTCTCCCTGGCCAAGTTGTACTTCGTCCAAAGTGTCCGCGCGATGCTCGAGGCGTCCTGTACGCTGAGTCGGAGATCTTCTTCACAGGCTTGAGGCAGAAGCGCCGCGGACGCCTTCAAAGCGGCCGGGGTTGTCAATTCCTTCAAGAGATGACGAAGTGCTCCTACGGAGATTGTTTTTTGCGTCGGTGCCCGATCGAGGTATGTCGCTGCGAGCGGAACTTGGTGTTCGGCGTCTACGACGAAGGACGCGATCCGCTCGCCCGCCTCGGCCTGGCAAAACAGGATCGGTCCATTGCCAAGATCATGCACTGGCGCTAGAAGTTCAACTAAGTTCTGTCAACAGGGTCAGCGCATCTGCTGGAACGTTCAATCCCGAGCGCTCGATCATCCCTTCGAGCACCTCGACAGTCATGACTTCGCTCAACTCTCGTACCCCTCCACCTTTGCGCCACGGACGACTCCGCGGATGAGGACTTCGGACTCACCGAACTCGTCAGGTCCGGGAACTACCCTGCTCCGGTACGGCTCGAGATCTGTGCTGAGGATCACGCCGCGGCCTCTTGGCGGATTTCGTATCGATCCAACGACTTGGATTGGTCAACGTAAGGATCGATGTTCCCATATCGATCACTTCGTCGAGGAGCGCGGGCGAGCGCTCATCTCGTGGGCGTGCGCGTCTGCCTCGCTCTTGTAGATCTCGCCCCATGCGATGCTCGGAGGCATGGCATGGACAGGCAGATCGACGTCAGGGAGACAGATCTGCACGAAGTGCGGGAAGGTGGGGAAGGTCCAGAGGTCTTCGTCTTCGAAGCGACTCCAGAGCAACAGCTCGCCGACGCCCAGCGGGTGGCCGAGCTCCTGACCGTTCAGCGGCGGATCGCAGCTGACCATCAGCGCATGGTGACCGTTCGGTAGCACGATCGGTCGTTGCACTTCGCACCGGAAGACAGACGAGAACCGCTTGCTGTCCATGGACGAGAGAAAGAAGACTTCTTGCATGTCAGAACTCCGGATTGATGCCGCTGACGCGATCGAGCTGGATCGCGCCCTTCTCGATGCCGTTCGGGAGGGGTCGCGCAACGTTCCTTCGAGCAGGAACTGCCCCGAGTTCACGCTGTGATCGGGCTCGGTCTTCCCTGACGGTAGTCCTGCGACGGCGCGGTGATCGGCAACAGAACCAGGGTGGGACGGCGACCATGCGGCACCGGTCGCCTGAGCATCTCCGCCGGAGACACGACGCCCGGATCCTCGCGTGACTCACCGAGGTGGTCCGGCGTCACGGGCGGCCAGCGCGCGGTAGACGCAAGAGCAGACGGACGGAAGGCGCTGTGTCACCTGGCACCGCGCCTCCCGTCTGTCGGTGGTGCCGTCTGCGAAACTCGACCCATGTGGCCGTTCCGCAAGCGCCCCGAGTCCGAGCCCTCGTTGCCGACGAACCCCGTGCTGCAGCAGATCGTGCTGCGGGGCGGCGACCTGTCGGAGCCGCGTGACTGGGTGCATTTCGTGTACTTCCCGGACGAAGGGTCCGCCAGTGCAGCCTCCGCTTCGGTGTCATTCGAGGTTACCCCTGTGTTGTCGTTACGCTGTTGGTTCATCTGATGCCTCATCGGAGCTGATGAGCATCATGCCGACCGGACCCCTGAACGTGCTCTAGGCCAGCGGCGATGCCGCTGGCTCCCCCGCGAACCGCTCGTCGCCAAACAAGTCGGACGACGTGGGGGTAGGGCGATACCGAAGATCGTCGTACGCGGGAAGCCACGGTTCCAAGCCGTAGTGAGCGCGAGTTGCTTTCTCCAGGATGATCGGGGAGTCAATCGTGAGTCGCGGGATCTGGGTGGCCTCGCGTCCCACCGCCCGGCGCGTTCTAGTCCCGTCGAAATTCGTCACCTGTACCCCGTCATAATCGTCTGAGCCATAGCTGAAGGCGGGAAGGAACCGTCGCTGATCCGGAGCGCGATTGCCCACGATCTGCCACATCCCCGGTCGGAACCGGGCGTCGAACGTCATCCGGGCCAGGAGCGGCGGAGTTGCGGCCACGTCGCTGAGGTCAAGGCTCTGAACTGCATCTTCAGGCACGACGAGATCGAAGACGACCACGTACAACGAACTCTTGTACTTACCGATCACTTGTCCGAGGGCAGCCCTGCCGTCGCCGAGGGGCACTGTGAAGATGTCGCCGATCGAGACCTTGTAGACCTGCTGTTTCGTACTCAATACGGGCTTCCTCCTGCCGCGTCGTAACGCTTTTCGCTCATCTGGTGGCGCTTGTTGGATAGGCCGCCATCCGGGTTGCCCTTGTTCGTGGGTCCGCCTTCGTTGCGAATGTGGAACTCTTCTCGGCGGTCCAGGTCGACTCCTGGGTGGCCTCTGTCGATCCTCTCAAATCTGAATGCGGCATCCGGGTGTTCTCGTGCGTGAGCGGCCTGGCGCAGGAGGAAGTGGTCTTCACTCTTGGTCTGTCCGATGTAGGGCTTCAGGTCGCCAGTGATGTCCGTGCGCCGGTAGATGATGCCTGGTGGTACCGGCGTCTCGTCGCCGAGCTTCGCCACGGAAGTCGGGAGGTGGACCTTCGACATCGTGCCGCCGGTGGCCGCCGACGTCGCCGCACCCTCGGCAGCGTTCCGGAGCAGACCACCGGGGGTCACCGGCTGGCCACTCACCGCGTAGTTCGCGACGTTCTCGGCCGCACCTTCTGCTGCGTTCTTGACCAGCTGCTTGCCGATCAGGGCACCGGCACCACCGCCGACGGCACCGAAGGCCCCGCTGACGGCGACCTGGCCCCAGTTGACCTCGCCGGTGGTGGCCTTCTGGATGATGGTGTCGGCACCGGCGCTGATGAGCATCGCGCCGACCGGACCGCCGACGCCGGTGGCGACGAGCACACCGCCCGCGACGACCATCGCGCCGCCGGCGACGTACTCCCAGTTGTCCGCGAACCAGTCGCCGGTGGCCGCAGCGGCCCGGGCGAGCGGACCCTGTTCGGCCGCCGCGTAAGCCTCCAGCTCCGCGTCGGTGACGGGCGCGAGACCGAGCGGGTCGATGGCGTGCAGCGGATCGTTGCCGGCGAACGAGTAGGGGTTGCCCGCCCAGGCTGCTCCGGCGGGCGCGGCGACCGGGTCGACGGACAGGAAGCCGCGCGACGACGAGTCGTAGGCGCGGGCACCCATCCACTCCAGGCTGGCGACCTGCAGCGAACCGTCGGCGCCGAGGGCGATCCCGCCGGGCAGGCCAGAGCCGCCGAGGTCGACGAGCGTCTGCCACGGGTCGGCGTCGTCGGCTGCTCTCGTGGTGCGCCGACCGCTGGTTGCCCACCCGTCGCCCACCCCGGTGAGACCACCGGGAGCGCGGACGACCGGGGTGTCGCCGACAGCGAGGAGCGTCGGCGCGAACGCGGCGGTGTCCCAGTCGATCGGAACGCCGTCGACATCGGCGAGTTCACCGAGGGCGTCGACGTGCAGGTCGGTCGTGGTGCTGCCCGCCGCGGTGGTCTCCGCCACCCCGGTGAGGTGACCCTGCGGGGTCCAGGCGTACGTGGTCGTCACGCCGTCGGCTCGGACCGTCTGGATCCGTCGACCTGCGCCGTCGTAGGCGTACTCCGCCCCGGGCGCCCCGTCCGGAGCGTCGACCCTGGTCAGCTGTCCGGCGGCGTCGTACGAGAACCGTCGGGCCCCGGAGTCCGTTCGTTCCTCGACCAGGCGACCCGCTGCGTCGTAGACCCAACCCGTGCGATTGCCGTCCTGGACGGACGCCACCAGCTGCGCGGCATCGTCGTGCTCGTAGGTGGTGCTCCCGCCGGGTCCGTCGACCCGGGTGATGCGCCCGTCGGCGTCGCGCCCGATGGTGCTGAGGTGCGTGCCGTCCGAGTCGATGCGCGCGTGCCGGACGACGTGTCCGTTCGCGTACTCCCAGGTCTGCAACTGGTCGCCGGCCCGGGCCTGCAGCATCCGACCGGCTGCGTCGCGTTCGTACCGGGCCTCGCCGAAAGCGGAGTGCTCGACCCGGACGACCCGTCCGGTGGCGTCGTGCTCGTACCGGGTCGTGGACCCGTCGGGGGACTGCACCGAGGTGCGGAGCCCGTCGGCGTCGTGGGTCCACCGCGTTTCGCGCGCGCCGGTCGAGCGTCGGACGAGCTGGCCCAGGCGGCTGAACTCGAGGACGTGTGCAGTGGGGGAGCCCGGACGGGTCTCATCGGTGATCGTCACCGTGCGGGCGCGGGCATCACGGTCGATGCGGCCGATCAGACGGTCGTCGGCGTACTGCGCGGATTCCCGACCGGCTGCGTCGTACTCCCACCGCAGCACGGTGCCGTCCGGATCGGTCTGGGTGAGCTGTCGTCCGGCAGCGTCGTAGGTCGCCGTCGTCGTGCGCCCGAGCTGATCCGTGGACGAGGCCACCTTGTCGAGCTGCGTGTACGTCCGGACGGTCACGCCACCCAGCGGATCGACGGTGCGGACGAGTCGTCCACGCTGGTCGTACTCGTAGCGGGTGGTGCCGCCGAGCCCGTTCACCGCGGCGACGAGCTGTCCGGCGGCGTCGTACCGGAAGGTCCGCTGGCCGAAGCGGGTGTCCCGCGCCGAGACCACGCGACCGACCCGGTCGTACCGGTACCGGACGGTGCCGACCCCGGGGACGTCGGCGTGGACGACTCGACCCTGGCGGTCGTACTCGGTCCGAGCGACCTCGCCGGTCGGCAGGGTGCGCGCGACGACCCGCGAATCCGCGTCGTAGGTCAGCGTGGTGCGTGCGCCGGCGGGATCGATCGCGGAGACCGGTCGGCCGCACGCGTCGTACTCGTACCGGGTGGTGCGGCCCGCCGGGGTGGTGACGGCGACGACGCGTCCGGCGAGGTCACGTTGGATGCGGGTGAGGCCACCGTCTGCGTCGACGAGCTCGACCGGGCGGCCGCACGCGTCGTACGTCGTCAGCTCAGCAGAGGAATCCGCGTGCTCGAGCCGGGTCGGACGCCCGAACTCGTCGGTCGTGACGGACACGGCGTCGAAGGCGTCGCGGACCGTGGAGACGCCGTCCGTGCGCGAGTGGCCCACCTCGGTGCGGACACCGGTCGGGTCGACGGTGGCGCCGAGGGCTCCGACCGCGTTGTACTCGCGCCTCCAGGTGCCGCCGGCCGGGTCGACCACGGCTTCGAGCCGCGAGAGCGCGTCGTGGACGAACGCCCACTCGGCACCGCCGGGCAGGGTCATCGTCGACACGTTGCCGAACGCGTCGAAGTCCTTCGTCACGACGCGACCGAGGGGATCCGTGGTGGACACGATCTCGCCGTGCTGGCCGTAGGTGACCTCGGTGCGGGCACCGGTCGGATCGATCGTCGCGGTGACCCGGCCGCCGTCGCCGTGCTCGAACCGCCACAGTCCGCCGTCCGGATCCTCGCGCGCGGTGAGTAGCCCGGCGGCGTCGTAGCGGTACCGGGTCCGGTGGCCGAGCGGTGTGACGGCCTCGACGATCCGACCTCCGGCGTCGCGGACCAACCGCGCGGTGTCGCCGACGGCGTTCTCGACGCCGACGAGCTCACCGGACGCGTCGTGGTGGAACGTGACGACGACGCCCGTCGGATCGGTGGTGCGGACGAGCACCCCGTCCTGCCAGTCGAGCAGCGTGCGTCCGCCGACGGGATCGACGACGGCCGACGGGTTCCGGTCGTCGCCCGTGTACTCGTACTCGGCGACCCCGCCGTTCGCGGTGACCACCGTGGTCATGCGGTCCTGCTCGTCGTACCCGAAGGTCAGATCGGCGCCCTCCGGCGTCACGGTCCGGACCCGACGCCCGCGGTCGTCGTACCCGTGGACGGTCACCTGACCATCGCGCTCGGTCACCGAGACGAGGTTGCCGTGCGGGTCGTACGACATCGACTGGCGCTGCCCGTCGGTGTCGATGATCCCGACGACGCGGCCCTTCCGGTCGGCGATCCAGGTGTTCGCGTGGTCCCCGTCGACGTCGGAGACCGAGGTGACCCGACCCGGCAGGTACGTGAACCGGACCCGTCGACCGAACGGTGTGCGCTGCTCGATGACCCGGCCGCGGTCGTCGTAGGTGTTCTCGCACTCGACGACCCCGGTCGCCGCGGTCACTCGGTCGATCAGCCCGTCCGCGTTCCAGCGGTACCGACGACTGCCGACAGCGTCGGTCGCCCGGACCAGCCGGCGGGCGTCGTCGTAGTGGTACTCGACGCGGCGACCGTCCGACGCCGTCACGGACGCCACCCGGTCGCCGCGGTACTCGATGTCGACGAACCGCCCGAACACGTGCGCGAGCCGGGTGATCCGGTCCTGCTCGTCGCGGCGCACGGTCACGGCGGTGCCCGCACCACGATCGCTGCTCAGCCACAGTCCGGACGGTGTGAACGCCCACCGACCGCCGGCGTTGTCCCGCACGACGAGCGAGTCCTGTTCGGCCCGGAGCCACAGGTCCTCGCCGACGCCGCGGCTCCACCCGTCCCCCTGCCGCGGGAAGTCGATCTGCCGACCGTCGTCCAGCACGACCGAGGCGGCCTCGTCGCTGACCTCGAGCCGGACGTCGAGGATCGAGGACCACCCGAGTCCGAACACCCCGACGCGGCCGTCGAGTGAGTTGTACATGCGGGCGAGCCGGAGCGACGCGGCCTGCCCCGCGAAGGACAGGTCGGTCTCGGGCTCGAGGAAGTTGCCGGTAGCGGTGTTGACCGGGTCGTCGGCGAACCCGTTCGTCGGGGGTGTTCCCAGGGCCGAGAACGGCCCGATGGTGAAGTCATCACGTCCGGCGTCGATCCCCGCCGAGGACAGGGCTGCCGCGATCGCCGCGTCTGACAGCGTCGCGGGCCCGGCACCACCACCGGCGGCCTCGAACTGCGCTGCGACGGTGCCCGCCCAGTCGGCGTCCTTCCCGTTCGCCGTGAGCCAGTCGGTCACCGCGGTCAGCAGCGACTGGGCGTTCAGGGTGCCCCAGCACGGGTTGCACTCGGCCTCGTAGTCGCTCAGGGCGTTCCGGAACGTCGAGACGGCGCCGGACAGATCGGCGTCGAGTGTCCGGGTATTCGCCTCGAAGGAGCGGAGGTCCGCGGGGACGGCGGACGACGTCCCACCGCTGGTCCCGCCGCCTGCCGGGAACTCCCGCCCCGTGACGCTGACCTCGTCCGCCTGCAGTCGTGGCTCCGGCTCGGGCTCCGGCGGCTTCGGGTCGTCGCCCCCGCCGAACCACGTCGAGACCTCGTGCCCGGCGGCGACGAGGAGGTTCTCCTCGCGTTCACGCTTGCGGGCGGTCCACTCCTTCGCCTGCTTCCGCCGGTCGTCCTCGTCCTTCGCGGCGTCGCGCAGCTGCTGCACGAACCCCGACAGGCTCTGCAGCGACTCGACGAGCTTCGTCGCGCTGCGCGAACCGATGTCGGCGTTGTCCGCGAAGACCTCGGAGAAGTACCCGCGGAACTCCGCACGCGCAGTCGTCACCGATGACGAGCGCGAACCGGACTGGCCGCCGATCGACGACGCGAGCGCCGTCGAAGCCGATTTCAGCGCATCCGCCGCGCTGTACGAGTAACCGGTCGGATCGTTCCCGTGGATCTTCGCCATCGTCATTCCCCCCTGGTGTTGACCGCACCATCCTGGCACGGATCCGGACTGGTATTCCAGAGGACGGCATGCGTGCCGAGGGGAGACGGACGGGAGGCCCGTGGCGGATCCGCCACGGGCCTCCCGTCCGCCTTCCGGTTGCGTCTACGACACCGCAGCCTGCACCTGACGCTGCACGCGACCGAGCATGCCCACCATGCCGCGGATCCGCAGCGGGCTGACCGCCTCGGACAGCCCGATCGTCAGCGGGTAGTCCGCCGGCACGGCGAGCACCTGCGCTGCCGTCAGGCCGCTCAGGCCCTGCGCCAGGATGGAGGCGAAGCCGCGCGTGGTCGGCGCCTCGCGCGGGGCGGTGGCGTGCATGCGGACGACGTCGGGTGCGTCGCCGTCCTCGCCCACGGTGACCGTGATGAACACGGGGGACTGGCACTCCTCGACCCGTTCGAGTTCGTCCTCGTGCCCCTGCAGGCGCTCGGGCAACGCGGGCAGTTCGTTCGAGAACTCGAGCAGGAGCTGCAGGCGGTCCTTCTGGCCCAGGGCGAGGAAGTCGTCGCGGATCTCGGCGAGGGTGGCGGGGAGAGTGGCCTCGGTGCTGTCGTTCATCGGTTCGGGACTGTACCCGGCTCCGCGCCCTGCACGATCGGGACGCGCACGGCGCTGCCCCACTCGGTCCACGAACCGTCGTAGTTGCGGACGCTGTCGTAACCGAGCAGGTGCTGCAAGACGAACCAGGTGTGGCTCGACCGCTCACCGATGCGGCAGTACGCGATGACCTCGTCCGCGTCGCCGATGCCGGCGCCCTCGCGGTAGATCGCGTCGAGTTCCGCGCGCGGCTTGAAGGTGCCGTCCGGAGCGGCGGCGGTGGCCCACGGGATGTTCACCGCCGTGGGGACGTGGCCGCCGCGCAGCGCTCCTTCTTCCGGGTAGTCGGGCGCGGTCGTGCGCTCACCGCTGTACTCCGGCGCGCTGCGGACGTCGATGAGGGGCTTGCCGAGGTGGGCGAGCACGTCGTCCTTGTAGGCACGGATCTCGGTGTCGATCCGCTCGACGACCGGGTACTCGGCCGGCGTGACGGCGGTCTCGTCGGTGGTGAGGGCGCGGTCCTCGGCGATCCACTTCGCACGGCCGCCGTCGAGCAGGCGGACGTCCTCGTGGCCGAACAGCGAGAAGACCCAGAGGGCGTACGCGGCCCACCAGTTGTTCTTGTCGCCGTAGACCACGACGGTGGTCTCGCGGCCGATGCCCTTGCTGCCGAGGAGTTCCGCGAAGGCCTCGCCGTCGATGTAGTCGCGCTGCACCGGGTCGTTGAGGTCGGTGTGCCAGTCGATCTTGACGGCGCCGGGGATGTGGCCCGTCTCGTAGAGCAGGACGTCCTCGTCGGACTCGACGACGACCAGGTCGGGGGTGTGGGCGTCCAGTTGTTCCTGCAGCCACTCGGTGGAGACGAGACGCTCCGGGTGGGCGTAGGCGGTGAACTTCTCGGACGGGTCGACCGGTGCGGTCATGGTGGGCTACCTCCAGGTGGTCATCCGGCACCGGACTAGGATCGGTCGTCGGTGCCTGTGGGCAACGGTACGCGGACGTACCGTGCCCCAGCCGCAACGTGACACCGCACGACTTGCTTCCCGGAAGGCCCACTCGATTGCCAGCGCACCTCGTCGACCGTGACCCCCAGGTGACCCCGCAGCAGATGGCCGCGGCACTCGTGCCACCGCCCCAGTTCGCGGACGCCTCGTTCGAGTCGTACCGGCCGGACCCGGACTACGCCTCGCAGGCCGACGTGCGCGACGCCGTCGCAGCGTTCGTCGCGGCGGGTCCGACCGAAGCACCACGTCGCGGGCTGTTCGGCCGCCGCAAGCAGTCGGTCGAGCCCGCTGCGAAGTCCGGTGTCTACCTGGACGGCGGGTTCGGTGTCGGCAAGACCCACCTGCTCGCCGCGGCGTACCACGCCGCATCAGGGCGGAAGACGTTCGGCACGTTCATCGAGTACACGGCCCTCGTCGGTGCGCTCGGGTTCCAGGGCACGGTCGACCTGCTGCGCGGGACCGCGCTGGTCTGCATCGACGAGTTCGAGCTCGACGACCCGGGCGACACCATGGTCATGACCCGTCTGATCAAGGAGCTGACCGAGACCGGCACCCGGTTCGCCGCCACCTCGAACACGCCTCCGGGCGCGCTCGGCGAGGGTCGGTTCGCGGCGCAGGACTTCCTGCGCGAGATCCAGGCGATGTCCGACCGGTTCGACACCATGCGGATCGACGGGCTGGACTACCGCCGCCGCGCGGTCGACGAGTCTGCGGGTGTGGTGTCCGACGTGGCCGCGGCGCTGCCGGCCGGCACCGTCACGCTCGACGACTTCTCGGCCGTGGTCGCGCACCTCGGCTCGGTGCACCCGTCGAAGTACGTCGCGCTCGTCGAGGACCTCGACGCCGTCGGGCTGACCGACGTCCGGGCGTTCACGGACCAGACCGACGCGCTCCGGTGGGTGGCGCTCGTCGACCGGCTCTACGACGCCCAGGTCCGGATCGTGGCCTCGGGCACGCCGCTCGACCAGGTGTACCCCGACGCCATGCTCGACGGCGGCTACCGCAAGAAGTACCTGCGCGCAGCGAGCCGTGTCGTGGCCCTGAGCCGCGCCCAGGACTGACGCCCACCGCCCGGGGCATCCGCTGACCGGTCGGTGCACCCCCTGTCCAGGGGGCATCGGGCCATGCGAAACACGACGTTTACAAACCGCGCCGTCGCGTTACATCCGCGAAACACATCGTGCCCCCTCGTGAAACGTCACCTCGCCAGACTCGGTGTCACCCGAGGCGGTCCAAGAGCCGCTCGTGCAATCGAGAGGTGAACAGATGCTTGATCAGGGCAACACGACGTTCGTGTTGGTCATGGCGGCGCTGGTGTTGTTCATGACACCCGGCCTGGCCTTCTTCTACGGCGGTTTGGTGAAGGCCAAGTCCGTCATCAGCATGATGATGATGTCGTTCGGTGCGATCGCACTCGTGAGCGTCCTGTGGGTGCTCTACGGCTACGCGATCGCCTTCGCCAACCACGGTGACGGCACGGCGGTCTCCGGTGTCGTCGGGTTCTTCAGCATCGACTGGAACCAGATCGGTCTCGGCCAGGCCTTCGAGGAGGCGCAGTCCTCGAACATCCAGGCGGCGTACCCGTCGATGGCGTTCGTCGGCTTCCAGGCCACCTTCGCGATCATCACGGTCGCGCTCATCTCCGGCGCCATCGCCGACCGCGCCAAGTTCGGCGCCTGGATGGTCTTCGCGGGCATCTGGGTCACGGTCGTCTACTTCCCGGTCGCCTCGTGGGTCTTCAACCTGACCTCGGGTTGGGCTGCCACGTGGGGCGTCATCGACTTCGCCGGTGGCACCGCGGTGCACATCAACGCCGGTGCAGCAGGTCTCGCCCTGGCGCTCGTCCTCGGCAAGCGCGTCGGGTTCGCCAAGGGCGCGCACAAGCCGCACAACCCGCCCTTCGTCCTGCTCGGTGCTGCCATCCTGTGGTTCGGCTGGTTCGGCTTCAACGCCGGCTCCGAGGGCGCCGCTGACGGCATCGCCGCGATCGCCTGGGTCAACACCCTCGCCGCACCGGCCGCCGCCATCCTCGGCTGGCTGCTCGTCGAGAAGCTCAAGGACGGCAAGGCCACCTCGGTCGGCGCCGCCTCGGGTGCCGTCACCGGTCTCGTCGCCATCACCCCGGCATGTGCCAACTTGACGCCGGGCTGGGGCATCCTGCTCGGCTTCGTCGCCGGCATCATCTGCTGCTTCGCCATCGACTGGAAGTACCGTCTCGGCTTCGACGACTCGCTCGACGTCGTCGGTGTCCACCTGGTCGGCGGCATCGTCGGCACGCTGTACCTCGGCTTCTTCGCCAACGACACCGGCCTGATCTACTCCGGTTCGTTCGAGCAGCTCGGCAAGCAGGCCACCGCGGCCCTGGCCGTCGGCATCTACTCCTTCGTCCTGGCGTTCGTCATCGGCTTCCTCATCGAGAAGACGATCGGCTTCCGCGTCAAGACCGAGGACGAGGTCGCCGGCATCGACACCGCGGTCCACGGTGAAGAGGGCTACGTCCTCTACGAGCAGACCGACGACTCGCCGGTCTCGGTCCGCTAGCCAGCAGACACCAGCTCCACCAGCACCACCCGCACGACGACGGGCCCCGCGCACACAGCAAGCGCGGGGCCCGTCGTCGTGCGGTCCTGCGTCTGTCGTCGGTCGTCGGTCGTCTGTCGTCGGACGTCTGACAGGGTGGTCGCATGACGACGACGTCGACCCTCACCAACCTGCGCGAGGTCGGGGGACCGGGCCTGCAGGACGCCCGTCCCCGCACCGTGTACCGCGCGAACACCGAACGCGTCGGTGCCGACGCCTACCCGCACGGACTCGCGGCCGTGGTCGACCTGCGCCGTGACGACGAGGTCGCCCGCGTCCCGCACCCGCTCGGCACCACCGACGGCTACCGGCTGGTCCCGCTGTTCGACCCGTCGACCGTCGAGTCCGGCGCTCAGGCCGTGCAGCTCGAGGAGCAGTACATCGACTGGCTCGAGCGCCACCGCACCGGGATCGCCGCTGCCTTCCGCGCGATCGCCCGGTCCGACGGCGACGTGCTCGTCTGCTGCTCCGCCGGCAAGGACCGCACCGGCGTCGTCAGCGGACTGCTCGCCCGGCTCTGGGGCGCGTCGATCGAGGCCATCGGCGACGACTACGCAGCCAGCGCTGCCGGGCTGGCGGACCGGTTCGCCGGGGAGCGTGCGGTCAGCACCGACCCCGAGGCCACCGCCGTCGCGCAACGGTGCGTGCCGGAGACCATGACCACCGTGGTCCGGCACGTCGAGGCGAGGTGGGGCAGCGTCGCCGCGTACCTGCGCTGGGCCGGACTGACGGACGCGGAGATCGCGGCGCTCTGACGGGCGTGCGTCGTCCTGGCGGCTCGCCACGTGCGGTGGTCGCAACGGCGGACGGGAGGCACGGTGCGCGTCCGACGCGCACCGTGCCTCCCGTCCGTGGCCCTGATCGTGGGCCGTGGTTCCGGCCCGTTCCGTCAGCTCACCAGGCGTAGTCCTCCGGCGAGGTCTTGTGCCCCGGGAAGATCTCGTCGAGCCGGTCCAGCGCACGCTGGTCGAGGCGGATGTCGACGGCGCGGACCGCGGACTCCCACTGCTCCATCGTGCGGGGGCCGGTGATCGGCGCGGTCACGCCGGGCTGGTGGAGGAGCCACGCGAGGGCGAGCTCGCCGGGCGTGTGACCGAGCTCCTTGGCGAACGACTCGTAGGCCGTGAGCTGGTCGCGGTGCCCCTCGACGTACTCGGCGCTGCGACCCGACAGACGGCGGGAGCCGTTCTCGGTCTTCTCGATGACACCACCGAGCAGGCCGCCCTGCAGCGGCGACCACGGGATGACGCCGAGGCCGTACTCGCGGGCGGCGGGCAGGACCTCACGCTCGATGTCGCGCACCACGAGGTTGTAGATCGACTGCTCGCTCACCAGGCCGAAGGTGTGGCGGTGCTTCGCGGCTTCCTGCGCCTGGGCGATGTGCCAGCCGGCGAAGTTCGACGACCCCACGTACAGGACCTTGCCCTGCTGCACGGCGACGTCGATCGCCTGCCAGATCTCGTCCCACGGGGTCGCACGGTCGACGTGGTGGAACTGGTACAGGTCGATGTGGTCCGTCTGCAGACGCTGCAGGCTGGCGTCGAGCGACTGGCGGATGTTGAACGCGCTGAGCTTGCCGCCGTTCGGCCAGTCGATCATGTCGCCGTAGACCTTGGTCGCCAGGACCGTCTTCTCGCGACGGCCGCCGCCCTTCGCGAACCAGCGGCCGATGATCTCCTCGGTGGCGCCCTTGCCCACCGAGCCGCCGTAGCCGTTGGCGGTGTCGAAGAAGTTGACGCCGAGCTCGTGGGCCCGGTCCATGATGGCGTGCGAGTCGTCTTCAGTGGTCTCCGGGCCGAAGTTCATCGTGCCGAGCACTGCCCGTGAAACCGACAGCCCTGTCCGTCCGAGGTGTGTGTAGTCCATGGGTCCGGTCTACGCGCTCCGAGGGGCACCCTGCCAGGCCCTGGGAGTACCGGTTCTGCATGCGGGGTCGTTGTGGTGCTGCATGCCTTCGGGGGCATGTTCTGGTTCGGGGGAGGAGTACCGTGACGACGGTGAACACCCCAGCACTCCGTGGCAGCCGGATCCTCGGGTTCGGTCACCACCAGCCCGAACGCATCCTGACCAACGACGAACTCTCGACCATGGTCGACACCAACGACGAGTGGATCCGCACCCGGACCGGGATCCAGACCCGCCACATCGCCGGGCCGGACGACACCGTCACGTCGATGGCGATCGAAGCGGGCCGCAACGCCCTCGCCGACGCCGGCGTGTCGCCCTCGGCGGTCGGACTCGTCATCGTCGCCTCCACCACGCACCAGGACCGTGCGCCCTACACCGCCGGTCGGGTCGCAGCCGCCCTGGGCATGACGAACGGCCCGGCGCCGATCGACATCAACACCGCGTGCAGCGGGTTCGAGTACGCACTCGCCCTCGCCGACCAGTCGATCCGCGTCGGGTCCACCGACGTCGCGCTCGTCATCGGGTCCGAGACCCTCTCCGCCATCGCCGACTGGACCGACCGGTCGACGTGCGTGCTCGTCGGTGACGGGGCCGGTGCCGCCGTGCTCGGCGCCGCCGACGTCCCCGAGATCGGGCCCGTCTCGTGGGGCAGCGTGCCGCACCTGCTCGACGCGGTGCGGGTCGAAGGGACGCCCGGCCGGTTCAACCAGGAGGGCCGCTCGATCTACCGCTGGGCCATCACCGAGGCCGAGGGGCACGCCCGCAAGGTCGTCGAGGCAGCCGGGCTCACCATGGACGACATCGAGGTGTTCGCGTTCCACCAGGCGAACCTGCGGATCATCGAGCCGCTCGTCACCGCCCTCGGCGGGGAGTCGAAGTTCGTCATCCGCGACGTCGTCGAGTCCGGGAACACCTCGGCCGCCAGCGTGCCGCTCGGATTGTCGAAGGCGTGGGCGCGTGGCGACCTGCCCGAGGGCGTCCCCGCGCTGCTGTTCGGCTTCGGCGGCGGGTTCGCGCACGCCGGACAGGTCGTCAGGACACCGGTGCGGTCGTTCTGATCGGGCCTGCCGCCCGGCTCAGCGCTCGGGCGTCTCCGACCAGAGGTCCTCGTCCTTCGCCGAGCCTCGGCGCCAGCCGAGTTGCTTCTGCTGCTTGGGCTGCTTGGGCGCCTTCAGCTGCTTCTCCTTGGGCTGCTTGTCCTTCGGCTGCTTCTCCGGCTTGGTGGGCTTCGGCTCGAGCACGATCGGGAAGTGTGCCGACGGCGGCCCGAACCCGGTCCGCGAGGCCTGGATGACCTTCCGCCCGAGCGCGTGGTTGCCGAGCCCGCCGACGGCGGCGCCGATCCCGAACGGCAGTGCACGGCCGAGCACCGACGTCCCCTGACGCACCGCGAACCGCTTGATGAACTGGTCGCGGACCTGCCCGCCGAGGCCGTTCACGACCTGCTTCGGCAGGGACGAGGTCACCATCTCGCCCCAGAACGCCGTGCGCGCCTGACCGCCAGCGATCTGCCCGCCGAGCTGCTTGATGAGCTGTGTGCCCGGAGCGCCGAGGATCATCGCCATCACCAGGGTCCGTGCCCGTTCGGGGTCGTCCAGGGCGATGCCGTGGACCTCGGTCACCGACTGGGCGAACAGCGCGGTCGTCTCGAGGAACCCGACCGTCTCCGCGCCGCTCAGCCCGAGGGCTGCCACCATCCCGACACCGGGGATGACCGCACTCGCACCGACCGCTGCGCCACCGGTGGTGACCGCGGTGAGGTACTGCCGCTCGAGGATCTGGATGACCTCGGCGGGGGTGGCGTCCGGCTTGCGTCGGCGGATCGCGTTGACGTGCGCCACGACCACCGGGCGCTGGACGCTGATGGCGCGGTCGAGCCACTTGACCCACCCGCCGGGTTGTTGCGGCTGCGGGGTCCGGGAGTCGTCGGGCATGGGGGAGACCTGGGCGTTCGGCAGCGGCACGATCGCCTGGTCCTTCGGGGAGCGGGCCATGCGCTCACCGTACGCCGGGCATGTGGGAGGCTCGCTGGATGGACATCGACGGCGCGCCCGGTCCGGCTGACGACGCTCGGCGGGCCTCCGGGTTCCTGACGGTCGCCGAGGTGCTCGGCTTGCTGCCCGAGGTCGTGGTGCTCGACCCCGGCTCCGTGCTCGTCGGCGCGGACGTCACCCTTGCAGCCGGGGTGGTGCTCTACCCCGGAGCCGTGCTCGAGACCCGTGCCGGGGGCTCGATCACCGTCGCATCCGGCGCGCGGCTCGGTCCGGGCCCGCTCACCGTCGTCGCCACCGCGGCCCGGGTGACCATCGGTTCCGGTGCCGAACTGGGCCCGGGGCCCGTCACGATCACGGCGACCGGGGCGGACGTGCTCGTGGGGGACGGGGCTCGGTTGTCGGGCGGCTGCCTCGTCGAGGGCCCCACCGAGCTCGGTGCCGGTGCGCAGGTGCTCGGGACGGTCGCCGTCCGTGACGCCGAGCTCGCAGCCGGCGGCGACCACCGCGAACCCGACCCGGATCGGCGTGCCGGTGTGGTGAAGGGTGTCGGGCGGGTCCACGGCGTGCGGGTCGGTACCGGCGAAGTGATCGTCGGCGGCGGCGTGCCGAGTGCGCCGCTCGTCGTCGAACGGCAGCGTGCACACCACCCGGAGGCGCCGAGCCACTGACCCCGGCCGGGCCCTCGGAGCCGCTCGCCTGCGCGTCACCGGCACGGGACACCCGCCCGGCGGAGTGCTGCACGCACGCGGTCGGGCTGCATGAGGTCGGCCCACGACAACCGGATGACGAACCGGACCTCGGGGAACGACCGGATGAAGTCCTCGCGACGCTTCTCCTGCCAGTGCGCCTCGGCGGTGCTCCGCCCCTCGAGCATCGTCGGGTCCTCGTACTTCGCGCGGCCGTCGACCTCGACCACGACGCCCTGATCCGGGAACCAGAAGTCCACGACGGCCGTCCCACCTCCGGTCCGTCGGAACTCGTACTGCTGCACCGGCTCCGGTGCCCCGACCTGCCGGAAGCGCACCCGGCACACCGACTCCGCCGGCGACCCCGACAGCGCCGACCCCATCCCGATCGCCACCCCCGCCTTCGTCTGCGCCGAGCCCCGCAGTTCGAGATCAGCGGCCAGCGCCTCGGGCGTCGTCCGGCGATCCGCGAGCAGCTGGTCCACGACGGGCAGCGACTCGAGCAGCGGACGGGTCGCAGCGACGTCCACCGCGCTCCGCGCCCACCCGGTGGTCCGCAGTCCGCCGGACTCGATGTACGCGGTCGGTGGCCGTGCTGCAGTGCCGTGCCGGACGAACCAGGCGGTCACGCGCGTGTGGGTCGTTGTCGGGTCGGACACGTGGACCTTCGTCGGCGCGTTGCCGACGAGCGGCAGCCCGAGCACGGCGCACGCGGACTGGTGGGACACGAGGTCGCTGGCGCGGATGCGGTGGAGCGATGCTCGGACGAGGACGTGGTGTCGTTCACCAGGGTGGAGCTGTTCGAGCGCCCCGGGCCGGACCAGGACGCCGGGTCGGATCCGTTCGAGGACCCCGCGGTGGACATCACGTTCGAGCGCCCGGCGTTCGGGATCCGGAAGGCCGGTCGTGCGGATGAGTTCGATGTCGTTCGCTCTGCCCATGCCCACAGGCTGGTGGAAGCGAGTCGGAGCGAGAGACCTACCGCGACGATCTGTGGACAGTCGAGCGCAACCGCCCTGTGTGGAGGAACGAGGGCGCTCCATTCGTGTGCATCTTGCGACGATGCACGTGTTGATCACCTCGTGCTTTGTCGACTCATGCACACGCAACAGTTGCGTGCGCATGTTCCGACGAACCACGCGCCGATCGACTCGTGGATTGTCGCAAAACGCGTGCGGCCGACCGGCCCCCGCAGCACCTACGCCCGCGCGAGCTCCGCCCGCAGCGGCAGGTCCTGGTCCTCCAGGATGAGCTGCGCGCCCACGGCGGTCCGGGCGTTCACGACGATCGGCGCGAGCAAGTTGACGGTCGTGCCCGACGCGCCGGGGTTCGCCACCACGAGCAGCATCGCGTCGGCGGGGTCGGTCAGCTCGAGCCCCGCGGCCTGCTCGTCGGTGAGCTCGGGCGAGTACGACGGCAGGTGCACCGCGGCGTCGAGCACGAACAAGCGCGAGGAACCCCCGACGAGGGTGAACAGGCCCTCGGCGCCGTCCACCGGGGTCAGCGTGAAGACCGGTGCGGGGGACAGGCCGAACGGCGGGACGGCGAAGGTCAGGGAGATGCTCATCGGAGGTAGTCCATCAGGGTCGGCTGCAGGACCTTCGCGGTGACGGCGAGGGCTGCCTGGTAGTTGGTCTGCTGCACCTGCAGGTCGAGGACGGCCTTGGCGAGGTCGACGTCCTCGATGCCGGCGCGGCGGTTCTCGAGCGAGACGGCCGCGGTCTTCAGCGAGTCCTGCGCGGCGAGAGCGGTCGCGTGCCGGACACCGACGTCGGCCTGGGCGCCGCGGACGGCCCCGAGCGCGCTGTCGACGTCGTTGATCCGCGCGTTCACGTTCACCCCGTTCTGCAGGTCGCTGACGATGGAGTCGAGCACGCCGAACACCGACGACGCGCCGGTGCCGAAGACGTCGGCCCCGGCGGTGTCGACGCGCACGGTGGTGCCGTCGCCGATCCGGCGGGAGACGTCCGTGCCGGAGGCCGCCCACCCGGTCGCCGGGTCGTACGCGGCGGTGGCGGTCGAGGCACCGGCGAAGACCGAGCGGGTGCCGTAGGTCGTGTTGGCCCGTGCCTCGAGGTCGGACTTCAGCGACTGGAACTGCGTGATGAAGGCGTCGCGGTCGGTGTCGCTCATGGTGCCGGAGTTCGCCGCCTGCACGGTCAGGTCCCGCACGCTGTTGAGCACCGAGTAGACGCTGGACAGGGCGCTGTCGGTGGTCGCGAGCCAGGCCACGGCGTCGTTCGCGTTGCGCGTGTACTGCGCGGCGGCGGCCTGCTCCTTGCGCACCTGCATCGACGACGCGGTGCCGACGGGGTCGTCGGACGGCTTCTGGATCGCCTGCAGCGTGGTGGCCTGCTCGGTCAGCTGCGCCACGCGCGCCGCACCGGTCTGCAGCCGTGCCGAGGCCGCGGCCATCGACATCTGGGTGGTCACCCGGGTGATCACGATCAGCCCCTCCCGACGAGTCCGACGCGGTTGATGATGGTGTCGAGCATCTCGTCGACGGCGGTCAGGACGCGTGCCGCGCCCTGGTACGCGTGCTGGTAGCTCAGCAGGTTCACGTTCTCCTCGTCGAGGTCGACGCCGGCGCTCGACTGCTGCTGGGTGCGCGCGTTGGTCAGGGCGAGTCCGGTGAGCGTCGACTCCGTCGCGGCCGACCGGGAGGCGGTGCCCACCCCCGCCACGAACGTCGCCCAGGTCGTGTCGGCGGCTCCAGGGCCCGTGCCGAGTCGCGAGAGCGCGTCGGCGAACGAGTCGTCGAGCTGCCCCGCCGCGTTCCGCGTCGCCAGGCCGCTGCCGTCCGTCGGGACGACCGACAGGCCCTGCGCTGCCGGGACCCCCGCCGCGAGGGCGAAGAACGCGGTGCCGGTGGTGCCGGCCGGGGTGGTGCCGGTGGCGTGGACGGCGTTGACCGTGGTGGCGAGCTGGGTCGCGACGGCGTCGTAGGACGCGGCAGCCTGGGCGAGTGCGCCGCCCGTGCCGTCCCCGTTCGCCGGGGCGAGGACGGCGAGGGCGCCACCGATCGACCCTCCGCTGAGGGACACCGCGCCGGCGGTGCCGGAGGTCCAGGTCAGGGTGACAGCGGCACCGTCCGCGAGGCGTTCGCCACCACCGAGGGCGACGGCGCGGGCGTCGGTGCCCTGCACGAGCGGGTTGCCGCCGAGCAGCACGTCGACCGTGCCGTCCGCGTTGGTGCGGGTCGTCCCGCCGGCGAGCGTCGCGATCTGCTCGGTGAGCTGGTCGCGCTGGTCGAGGAGTTCGTTCGCGTTGCCGCCGGAGGCCAGCGTGGTGCGGATCCGCCCGTTCAGGTCGGCCACCTGCTTCGCGGCGTCGTTCAGCTGGGTCACCTGGCCGGCCGCGGTGCCCCGGACCGAGGACCACTGCGCGTCGACCGCCTTCGACCCGGCGGCCAGGGCCGAGGCGACGGTGCCCGCTGCGCCGAGGACGGCGCTGGCGGCACCCGGGTCGTCGGGGTGACTGGCGAGTTCGCTCCACGACGACCAGAAGGCATCGAGCTTGGCGCTCAGGCCGTCCTTGCCGGGCTCGTGCAGGCCGGTCTCGAGGGCGGACAGTGCCGTCGCACGGGCGTCGGCATAAGCGGAGGACCCCGCGGCGACCCGGACGCCGACGTCGAGCGTCAGCGATGCCAGGCGGGCGATGCCGTCGACGGAGACGCCCTGACCGGCGAGGGCGGCGGTGCCGCGCATGAACCCGGTCTGGGTCGCGGGGATCGAGTTCTGCGTGACGCGCTGCCGCGTGTACCCGGCGGTGCCGGCGTTCGCGATGTTCTGGCCGGTGACGTCGATGCCGGCGCGGGCTGCGGCGAGGCCGGAGTACGCGGTGGCGAGGGCGCCGAAGGTGCTGACCACGGGGTTACAGGGTCCCCTCGAACAGGCGGGCGCCGTCGGAGCCGGAACCGGAGGTGCCCGAGGCGTCGTAGGTCGCTGCGGTCGTCACGGTGCCGGCGAGGGTCTCCTCGGTGGCCTGGGCGGCGGTGCGGAGGAAGCGGTCGTTCTCGTCGCGCAGGGCGCCGATCTGGGTGGTCAGCTCGACCATCGCGGTCAGGTGCGCGGCGAGGATCTCGCCCCACGGGCCGTTGGGTGCGGCGGCGACGACGTCGCGCAGGGGAGCATCGGCGGGGACGCCCCACTCCTCGGCGACCTCGGCACTCGACGCGGCGCGCTCGAGTCCGGTGCTGCGGAGTCGTTCGAGGACCTGCTCGACCTCGCGGCTGGCGTGCGACACCCAGCGGGAACGGCCCGCGGTGAGCAGCAGCTGCTCCTCCTCGAGCTTGAAGGTGAGCAGCTCGAGCAGTTCGCGTTCGCGCCAGAGCACGGCGGACAGGTCGTTCACGCTCATCAGCTCCTCCCGTGTGGGTCGTCGTCGGGTGTTCGGGTCCACCATCCGGCGGACACCGAGACCTATCGACCCGACGGCGGTCGCCGTAAGCGGTGGGGGACGTGACAAGCGAGGCGGACGACCCCCGGGCCTCCCGTATCCACCCCGTCCGGGGGCCGGGAACGGTCGTTCTACCGGGTGGGTCCCCCCAAATGCGGACCGCGAAACACCGTGATTGCCCCCGCACTGGGGACGGATGAACCCCTGTTCAGGACTTTGCCAGCCGATACATTCAGAACGCACCACGAGGGCGACCTCGAACCGCGCGAACGAGGCGCGGGGTGCGCCGCTCGGAGGGAACCGGGCGGATCTTCGGCGTACGCACCGGCCATCCGAGGCCGGCGTTCGCCGTGCCCACGGACGGGTGAGTCAGGACGTTCACCTCAGGTCGATCAAGGGATCAGCATGGACCGCACCGCACGCAACGCGATGATCGTGGAGCACCTCCCGCTCGTCGGCTACATCGTCGCCGACGTCCGCTCCCGTGCCACGCACCTCGACCGCGACGACCTCGCAGCCGTCGGGTCCCTCGCCCTCGTCGCCGCTGCCGACGCGTTCGACCCGACTCTCGGCGTCCCCTTCGGGGCCTACGCACGGACCCGGATCGCCGGAGCCCTCGCCGACGACATGCGCTCGGCCGACTGGGCGTCCCGTGGCACCCGGAAGCGGATCCGCGAGACCCTCGCCACGCAGGAGGCCCTGTCCGCCCGACTCGGCCGGAGCGTCGGTGTGCAGGAGGTCGCGGACGCGATGGGCGTCGACCGACAGACCGCCTCGGACGCCATGAGCGACGCGGCCCGCATCGTCGCGCCCCTCGACGAGACCGTGCACGACCTCGTCGCCGCCGACCTGCCGTTGCCCGGTGACGACCTGCTCGAGACCGAGAAGCGCCGCTACCTGCGTGCGGCCGTCGAGGCGCTGCCCGAGCGGATGCGCTTCGTCGTCGAGGCCGTCTACTTCGGGGACCGCTCGGTGACCGACGTCGCGGCGGAACTCGGCATCACGCACTCCGCCGTGTCGCAGCAGCGCTCCGAGGCGATGCGGTTGCTCCGCGACGGACTGGCCGCCCACTACGGCGACGGCGGTGCCGCTGCCGAACCCGCCTCGCGCACCACCGCGGCCCGCCGGAGCGCCTACCTCGCACGCGTCGCGTCGAACGCCGCCGCCGGCGTCGCACGTGCCGTCCACGACGCGACCGCGCCGGTCGCCGTGGCGGCGAGCTGAACCGTCGACGGGTATTTCCGTCGATTCCCTAACGGCTCCCGGCACCCGGTCGAGAGTCATCCACGTCAGCCCACGGACGGGCTGTAGTACGACCCAGCATTCACGGAGGAAACCACCATGGGTATGTCCATCAACACCAACCTCTCGGCACTCAACACGTACCGGAACCTCAACTCGACGCAGAACGACCTGTCGAAGTCCCTCGAGAAGCTCTCGTCGGGTCTCCGCATCAACCGTGCTGCCGACGACGCGGCCGGTCTGTCGATCTCCGAGGGGCTGAAGTCCCAGGTCGGTGGCCTCACGGTCGCCGCCCGCAACGCGCAGGACGGCATCTCCGTCGTGCAGACCGCTGAAGGTGGCCTCACCGAGACCCACTCGATCCTCCAGCGCATGCGCGACCTGGCCGTCCAGGCCGGTAACGACTCGAACAACGAGGACTCGCGCAAGGCGATCACCACCGAGGTCGGCGAGCTCACCAAGGAGCTCACCCGCATCTCGCAGTCGACCAACTTCAACGGCATCAACCTGCTCGACGGCTCCGCCGGCACCGCAGGCGTCCTGAAGTTCCAGGTCGGCGCCAACGGCGACGCGGCGAGCCAGATCGACGTCGACCTGTCGAAGTCCAACGTGGAGTCCGTGTCGACCGCTGTCGGCGCCCTCACCTTCGACAGCGCGACGAACGCTCAGGCCGCCATCACCGCGATCGACGAGCAGATCAAGTACGTGTCCTCGGCACGTTCGAGCATCGGTGCTGTCCAGAACCGCTTCGACCACGCCATCAACGTGACGAACGTGGCCAAGGAGAACCTCACCGCTGCCGGTTCGCGCATCACCGACGTCGACATGGCCGAGGAGATGGTCAAGTACACGCGCGACAACATCCTCAGCCAGGCCGGCACGTCGATGCTCGCGCAGGCGAACCAGAGCACGCAGGGCGTGCTCTCGCTCCTGCGCTAGCACCCACGACGCCGCCTTCCGGGATCGTTCAGGCTTCCCGGGAGGCGGCGTCGCCCTCCTGACCATCCCCACGACGCCAGGGAGTGTCGACGATGTCATCGTCCGTGTCCTCGAGCACCAGCCTCGCGATCGACGGGCTCGTCAGCGGGCTCAAGACGACCGACCTCATCAACTCGTTGATGAGCGTCGAGGGCGTGCCGCAGACCCTGCTCAAGAACAAGCTCACGAGCACCAACTCGTTCATCTCGTCACTGCAGACGATCAACGGGTTGGTGCAGGCCCTCGCGACCAAGGCGAAGGACGCCGCGAAGGCGACCTCGCTCGACCTGTTCACGGCCACGAGCTCGTCGTCGGCCGTCACCGCCGTCACCGGCACGAACGCGAGCGCCGGGTCGCTGACGTTCAGCGTCGGCTCGACCGCGTCCGCCCAGGTCGGGGTCACCGCCGCGATGTCCACGTGGTCGGCCGCTGCCGAACCGATCACCCTGGTGGGCGCCGACGGCACGAAGACCACCGTCACGCCGTCGTCGGGCTCCCTCGACGACACGGTGTCGGCGATCAACAAGTCCGGGGCCGGCGTCACCGCCACGAAGGTCGCCGCGGGTGCGGCCGCCGACGGCACCAAGCTCTACCGGCTGCAGCTGACGTCCGCCAAGACCGGGGCCGCTGGCGGTTTCGAGGTGTACCGGGGGACTGCCGACCAGGTGACCGCAGGCACCGCGACGAACGTGCTGACCGAGGTCGGCGCCGCGGTCGTCGCCCAGGCGAAGGACGCCAGCGTCACGCTGTGGGCCGGCACCGCCGCCGAGCAGACGATCACGAGCGCGACGAACACGTTCACCGACCTGGTCCCCGGGCTCAGCGTCACCGTGTCGAAGGCCTCGACGGATCCGGTCACGGTCGGCGTCACACAGGACACCACGAAGGCCCAGTCCGTGGCGTCCGGACTCGTCGACGCGATGAACGCGGTCTCGGCCTACTACAAGACGAACACCGCGGTGACGAGCAGCACGAGTGCCACCAGCGGATCGACGACCACGACCGCCGGGGTCCTGATGGGCGACGGCACCACGCGCGACGCCGTACAGCGCCTGGGCAGCACCATGTCGGCGCCCGTCGGTGGGCAGTCGCCGTCGTCGATCGGCATCTCGATCACCAAGGACGGCAGCTTCACCTTCGACGCCGAGGTCTTCCAGAAGGCCCTCGCCACCGACCCCGAGGGCACGCAGGCGATGCTGTCCGGTGTCGCCGCGAACGTCGGTGCCGCTGCCACCGCGGCGTCCGACAAGTACGACGGGTCCATCACCACGACGATCACCGGCCAGCAGGCGGTCGCCAAGGACCTCAACACCCAGATCGACAGCTGGACCGACCGACTCACGATGCGCCGCGCATCGCTCCAGACGCTGTACTCGTCGCTCGAGACCAGCCTCAGCAAGCTCCAGTCCCAGTCGAGCTGGCTCGCCAGCCAGCTCGCTGCGACGACGAGCTGACGGGATCACCATGACCTTCGACTTCCAGGCCGCCGCCTTCCGCCAGGCCGCGCAGCCCCGCACCGTGACCGACCAGCGTCGCGCCCAGTACACGAACGAGGCCGTCCTGTCGGCCACCCCGGCGCAGCTCGTCACGATGCTCTACGACCGGCTGCTGCTCGACCTGCACCGCGCCGAGGCCGCACAGACCACGGCCGACTGGGACGCCGCCCGCGAACAACTGCTGCACGCGCAGGCCATCGTCGGCGAGCTGTCGTCCACGCTGCGGATCGACGTCTGGGACGGGGGTGAGGGTCTGCTCGCCGTCTACAACTACGCGTCGACGTCCCTCATCACCGCGAACGTGCACCGCGACGTGCAGGCCACGCGCGACTGCATCCGGATCCTCGAACCCCTCCGGCAGTCGTGGCACGACGCCGCCGCGTCGCTGCCGGCGACGCCGGCCCGCCAGCAGGCGACGGGCGGAGCCCTCGGTGTCGCCTGACACCTGGGAGGCGGCACTCGCTTCCCTGGAACAGGATGTGGCGCTCGACGACGGCACCGGGTGGTCGGAGCCGGCCGGGCTGGGTCCGGTGCCGCGCGAGTTGGTGGGGCGTGCCTCCCGGCTGCTCGCTGCGCAGCGCGGCCGCATCGCGGAACTGGAGTCGAGCCGACGGGCGACGCTCGAGCACCTCGGTGCGCTGCGCGCCGTCGACGCGACGCGCGAGCCCCGTGGCGCGGTGTACCTCGACGCGTCCGCCTGACCCCGCGCTCCCGCCACCTGTGCCGCGACGAAGCACGCGTCGTTCGACGAGTGGTCTGTCGCAGAAGTGGTGCTACCCCCGTTCGGGGCGAGGGCTAACGCGGCCGGGGACGGGCACCGATAGCGCCACACGAGCACGGATCGCTCACCAGTTCGGCCACGGATCGGCCACCACCGCACGGCGACGTCCCACGGGCGACGCCTGACGAGGGGACCACCGTGTTCGATTCCGTGACGAGCGTCGCGCTGCAGAGCGCACTCGACGGCCTGTCGATGCGCCAGAAGGTGATCGCGAACAACATCGCGAACATCAACACGCCGGGCTACCACGCCGAGAAGGTCCAGTTCGAGGACGCCCTGGCGAAGTCGATCACCGACGGCAGCGGGAACACCGCGCCGACGGTCGCCCGCAGCCTCGAGCCGACGAACACGAACGGCAACAACGTCAACCTCGACGAGGAGACGCTCTCCAACGTCGACACCGTGCTCCGGTACCAGTTCGCCACGCAGGCGATGAACTCCGAGCTCACCAGCGTCCGTGCGGCGATGCGGACGAACTCGTGACGACCTTCGACGCGATCGGCATCGCGAGCACCGGCATGACCGTGCACCGGAAGTGGCTCGACGCCGTCGCCGACAACATGGCGAACGCGAACACCGTGAAGTCGATGGACGACACCGCGTTCCAGGCGCGCTACGTCGAGGTGCAGGAGGGCAACGGCGTGTCCGGCGCCTACGTCAAGGGCGCCGCGTTCGGCAGCGCCGCCGGCCGCGTGACCTACGACCCGGACAACCCGCTCGCGAACGACGAGGGCTACGTCCGCATGCCGGACATCGACCTCGGCACGCAGATGGCGGACCTCATCATGGCCCAGCGCGGCTACCAGGCGAACGCCGCCGTGGTCGACCGTGCCAAGACCGCCTACGAGGCGGCACTGCAGATCGGGAAGAACTGATGCCCATCGACGCCGTCAACGGTGTGACCACCAACGCGATGACGAACGCACTGACCAGTGTGTCCGGCACCTCCAGCGACGTCACCGGCGCCGCCGGCGCGACCAGCACCGACGGCAGCGGGTTCGCCGCCAGCCTCGGGAACGCCGTCGACGGGCTGCAGGCGCTGCAGAGCGACTCGAAGACCCTCGCGCTCAAGGCCGTCACCGGCAACCTCGACGACATCCACGACGCGACCATCGCCGCCACCCGCGCGCAGGTCACGCTCGAGCTCGTCTCCGCCGTCCGCAACAAGGGCGTCGACGCGTTCAACGAGATCATGAGGATGCAGGCCTGATGCCCGTCGCCGTCAAGAACGTCTTCGCGCGCCTGTCCGCGTACGTGAAGGGCTTCTCCGCCGCCCAGCGCACCATCGCGATCCTGGTGATCGCCGCGCTCGTGCTCGGTGGGATCGCCCTGGCGTCGTGGCTCGGCAAGGCGTCCTACGCGCCGCTCTTCACCGGGCTGGCCGCCGCCGACGCGAGCTCCATCACCGACCAGCTGCAGACCGACGGTGTGCCGTACCAGCTCACCGACGGTGGCGCGACGATCCTGGTGCCGCAGGCGCAGGTGTACTCGGAGCGTCTCAAGGCCGCCTCGAACGGGCTGCCGTCGTCGAACGAGGGCGGCTACTCCCTGCTCGACCAGATGGGCGTGACGAGCTCGGAGTTCCAGCAGGACGTCACCTACAAGCGGGCGATGGAGGGCGAGCTCGCCAAGACCATCGGCGCGATGGACGGCGTGCAGACCGCGACCGTGCAGCTCGCGATCCCGGAGAAGTCCGTGTTCGTGTCCGAGGAGAAGGACCCGACGGCGTCGGTGTTCATCGCCACCGACAACGGCACGCAGCTGAGCACCGACCAGGTGCAGGCGATCGTGCACCTGACCAGCGCCTCGGTCGAGGGCATGCAGACCACCGACGTCTCGGTCGTCGACGCCAAGGGGCAGACGCTGTCCGCCGTCGGGACCGGTGCGACCGGCAGCGGTGCAGACCAGGCCGCCGACTACGACGCCGCGACGAGCAAGAAGATCCAGGATCTGCTCGACACCACCCTCGGCGCCGGCAACGCGACCGTCGTGGTCTCCGGCACGATGAACCAGGAGTCCGGCACCCGCACGTCGGAGAGCTACACGACCCCGACCTCCGGTCCGGTCGCGCTCAACGAGTCGAGCACCACCGAGCAGTACGGCTCGGGTGCCGCGGGCGCGTCGAGCGGCGCGACCGGGGTCCTCGGCCCGGACAACATCGCGGTGCCGAACGGCACCGCCACGAGCGGCACCGGTGACGACGGCTACACCAACGAGTCGGCGACCAAGAACAACGCCGTCGACCACACCACCGAGACCACGCAGATCCCCTCGGGGTCCCTCGACCGGCAGACCATCTCGGTGGCGCTGAACTCGAAGGCCGACGCCGTGCAGAACGCGAACCTGCAGAGCATCAACGACCTGGTGTCGGCCGCCGCCGGTGTCGACCAGGACCGCGGCGACCAGGTAAAGGTCGCGATGATGGACTTCGACACCAGTGGTGCCGACCAGGCCGCGAAGGCCCTCGAGGCGCAGCAGAAGGCCGACCAGCAGGAAGCCCTGTGGTCGTCGATCCGCACCGCCGGCATCGTCATCGGCATCCTGCTCGCGCTCATCGCCGTCATGTTCGTCATCGCCCGTCGCAGCCGGAAGCAGGAGCGCGAGGCCGTCGACCTCGGCGAACTCGACGCCTTCGCCGGCGAGACGTTCCAGCTGCCCCTCGCGATGGACGGCGCCGCCGACCGCGCGACCCTCGGCGCCGGTGATGCCCCCACCGCCGTGCTGTCGACCATGCCCGCCGGTGACCCGCCGACCGAGGTGCTGACGACCGACGAGATCACGGCCGAGCGCCGCCGTCAGGACATCTCCGCGCTGGCCGAACGCGACCCGAAGCGCACGGCCGAACTCCTGCGCGGGCTCCTCGACGACCGGGCACCGGTGTGAGCGCCCTGATGCCGAGCGCCGGCGGCCCGGGCACCGGCAAGGGCTCGAACGACCGAGCGCTGACCGGCGCCCAGAAGGTCGCGCTCATCCTCATGCAGATGGACACCGACCGCGCGGCCGAGGTGATGAAGCAGTTCACCGAGATGGAGGCCGAGGAGATCTCGGCCGAGATCGTCCGGATGCGCCGCGTCGAGGACACCGTCGTCGACCAGACCATGTCGGAGTTCCACCGGATCACGATGAGCGGCCGACTGCAGAAGCGTGGCGGCAAGGAGACCGCGCTCGGGCTGCTCGAGGCGTCCTTCGGCGCCGAGCGCGCCGCCGGCGTGATGGACCGGCTCGCCTCGAACCTGGCCGGTCAGTCCTTCGACTTCCTCGACGACGCCGAGCCCGGGCAGGTCATCACCCTGCTCGAGGGCGAGCTACCGCAGACCATCGCCCTCGTCCTGGCGCACCTCAAGCCCGGTCAGGCCAGCGCCGTCCTCGCGGGTGTCGACGAGCGCGTCCGCACCGACGTCGCGCAGGCCTTCGCCACGATGGGCAGCGCGACCCCGGAGGCCGTCGGGATCGTCGCCGGTGTCCTGCGGCAGCGCGCCGGCGCCGTCGTGTCGCCGCGCGAGAGCGTCGAGGTCGTCGGCGGCATCGCGCCCCTGGTCGACATCATCAACCGCTCCGACGTCGCCACCGAGAAGGCCGTGCTCGACGGGCTCGAGGCCCGCGACCCGGAGCTCGCCGAGGACATCCGCTCGCGCATGCTCACCTTCGAGGACATCGTCAAGCTCGAGTCCCGTGACATCCAGCAGGTACTGCGCGGCATCGACTCGAAGCTCCTCGCGACCGCCATGAAGGGTGCCGCCGGACCCGTCGTCGAGACGATCCGCGCGAACGTGTCCGAGCGCAACCGCTCGCTGCTCGACGACGAGCTGCAGGCCATGGGCCCGGTCCGCGTCTCGCAGGTCGAGGAAGCGCGCGCCGAGGTCGTCCGTTCCGTGCGCGAGCTCGAGGCGCAGGGCGTCATCACCGTGCACCGTGCCGAGGAGGACGAGCTCGTTGACTGACACCACGACCGCCGGCACCGTGCAGCGCATCGCCTTCCCCGCGATCGGCACCGCCGCAGCGACCGACCGTGCGTCGGGCGCCGACGTCCGCGGCCACGCCGCCGGCTACACCGCGGGGCTCCGCGCCGCACAGGCCGAGACGGACGCCCTGCGCGCCCGCCTGCAGGCCGAGCACGCCGCGCTGACCGCGTCGCTGCGCGCGGACACCGTCCGCCGCATCGCCGTCCTCGACGCCGCGACGAACGCGATGCTGTCCACGGTCGCGCCCGTCCTCAGCGACGCCGAGGCCTCCGTCGCCAGCGCGGCCACGGACCTGGCCGAGGCGATCGTCGGGTACGAGATCCGTGCCTCCCGTCCGGCGGTCGGTACCGATGACGGAGGGGAGGCCCGGATCACGTCCGGCGCCGAGACCACCGTCCGGCGGGCGCTCGCGTCCATCGACCGCAGCGTCCCGGTGGCCGTCCGGCTCAGCCCGGCGGACGCCGCCCGCGTCGCGGACGTCGACCTGCCGGTGCCCGTGGTCGCGGACCCCGCGCTGCGGGACGGCGACGCCGTCGTCGACCTGCCGGACGGCATCCTCGACGCCCGGATCGCCACCGCACTCGACCGCGCCCGCACTGCGCTCGGTGTCGACCTGCAGGGGGCGTCCGAATGAGCGCCACGCTGCTCCGGCCCCGCGGGCTCGACGACGCCCTGCGGCAGGCCGCGCCCCAGCGGGTCGGCGTCGTCACGAGCGCCGTCGGCCTCGGGCTGACGATCGCCGGGCTCGACGCCCACGTCGGCGAACTGGTGTCGGTCGGCCGCGACGGCTCCGAGCCGACCACGGTCGAGGTCGTCGCCACCGATGCCTCCGGCGTGCGCTGCATGCCGCTCGGCCGCCTGACCGGTGTCACCGCCGGCACCCCCGCACGCCCCACCGGCCGGCCGGTGCTCGTGCCGACGGGTGCCGGGCTGTTCGGCCGTGTGCTCGACGGGCTCGGTCGGCCGATCGACGACCGCGGACCGCTCGTCGGTGCCGGTGGCGAGCCCGTCGACTGGGTGCCGCTCGACCACGCGACCCCGAACGCGATGGCACGAACCCGCATCGACACCCCGATGCAGCTCGGCGTGCGGGTGCTCGACACCCTCACCACCGTCGGCCGCGGCCAGCGCATGGGGCTCTTCGCGGGCTCCGGTGTCGGCAAGTCGTCGCTGCTGTCGATGATCGCCCGGGGGAGCGACGCCACCGTCAACGTGATCGCGCTGGTCGGGGAGCGTGGCCGCGAGGTACGCGAGTTCCTCGAGGACGACCTGGGCCCCGAGGGGCTCTCCCGCTCGATCGTCGTCGTGTCGACCTCGGACGAGCCCGCCCTCATGCGTCTGCGCGCCGCGTTCGTGGCCACCCGCATCGCCGAGTCGTTCCGCGACGCCGGCCAGGACGTCGTGCTCATGATGGACTCGCTCACCCGCGTCGCGATGGCGCAGCGTGAGATCGGACTCTCGGTGGGGGAGCCGCCGGCCACCCGGGGCTACCCGCCGTCGACGTTCTCGGTGCTCGCCGGGCTGCTCGAGCGTGCCGGGACGGACCGCGTCGGCAGCATCACCGGCATGTACACCGTGCTGGTCGACGGCGACGACCACAACGAGCCGATCGCCGACGCCGCCCGCAGCATCCTGGACGGTCACGTCGTGCTCGACCGGAAACTCGCGATCACCGGGCACTTCCCGTCGGTGGACGCCCTCGGCTCGGTGTCCCGAGTGGCCTCGAAGGTGACGGACCCGGCGCAGCGCGGTGCCGCGACGACCCTGCGCAAGGTGATGGCCGCGCGTGCCGCCGCCCAGGACCTGCTCGACGTCGGCGCCTACCAGCGTGGCTCGAACCCGCTCGTCGACGCCGCCGTCGACCACCAGGGCGCGATCGACGCGTTCCTGCGCCAGGGGATGGACGAGCGGGCGACCGCCGACGCGTCCTGGCAGCGACTCGGTGGTCTCGTGCAGCAGCTGGGGGTGTCGTGATGGCCCGTCGGTTCCCGCTCGCGGGGCTCCTGCGCCTGCGGCACACCGAACAGGACCGCGCCGCTGCCTCGCTCGCCACCGCGAACGAGCGCGTGCGCGACGCCGCCGACGCCCGGATCGCCGCGCGCCGCAGCCTCGCCGACGCCGAGGGCGCGCAGCCGATCGAGGACGCCGCGACCCTGAGCGCCGTCGCCGCTGCGCGTGCTGCGACCCGCGGGATGCTCGAGGAGCTCGACGCCGTGGTCCGGACCCGCCGCGCGGACGCCGACCGTGCGCAGGACGAGTACACCGCCGCACGACGTGCCGCGGTCGGCCTGGAGAAGCTCGAGGGCAAGCACGCCGCCGAGCAGGCCGCCGAGGAACTCCGCACCGAACAGAACGCCCTCGACGAGATCGCGGCACGACGCCGCACGGAAGGTGGTGCCCGATGAGCGTCGAAGCGGTGCTCTCCCGGATCTCCGAGATCCGGTCCCAGATCGACACCCTGCGCGGTGGCCCGGCCGCGGCGACGAGTTCGTCGTCGTCCGCCGCGTCGACCAGCGCGTCGTCGAGCGCCTTCGCCGATGCCCTGGCCACGGCGACCGGGACCACCGGCACCGGGACCGCGACCGCTGCTGCCGGCGCTGCGGCGACCACCAGCAGCGCGCCCGCAACGTCCGTCGACGCCGGCGCGGGCACGCTCGCCACGGGCAGCGGCGCCACCGGCTCCGACGTCGTCGCGGACGCGAAGAAGTACCTCGGCGTGCCCTACGTGTTCGGCGGCACCACGACCGCCGGCATGGACTGCTCCGGCCTGGTGCAGACGGTGTTCAAGGACCTCGGCGTGACCATGCCGCGGGTCGTGCCGGACCAGGCGAAGATGGGCGTCGAGGTCGGTTCCCTGAAGGACGCGCAGCCCGGGGACCTGATCATCCCGAAGGGCGAGGGCCACGTCGTCATCTACGTCGGCGACGGCAAGGTGCTGCACGCGCCGCGCCCCGGCAAGGACGTCCGCATCGTCGACAACTGGTACTCGGACGCCGACATCGCCACCATCCGCCGCATCGTGCCGGCGCAGGCGTCCACCACCCCGGCGACGACCGCGACCACCGGCGCGAGCAGCGCCACCGACCTGCAGACCGCCGCGCTGCTGTCGATGATGCAGTCCGGGAGCGCCGCATGAGCCTGACCATCGCCACCCAGCCCGCACCCGCTCCGACGAACACCGCGGCGCCGGCCCGCGCGAGCGCCGACCCTGCAGGGGCCGGCTCCTTCGACGCCGCCCTGTCCGCGGCCGCCGCGACCGATCGCCGCGCCGGTGAGCGTGCACCGGTGCGCAGCGACGACTCCCGCGCAGCCGACGACACCGGGTCGACCACGTCGCCGAACGCATCGACGACCTGCACCGGGACGGACGTCGCGGCTGTCGCTGACGGCGCGAGCGCTGCCGCCGGGGAGGCCCAGGCGCTCACGCTCCCGCCCACGCTCCCGCCCACGCTCCCGCTCACCGGGACGGTGCCCGCCCCCGTCCCTCCGATCGTGGTGACGACCCCTGCCGAGACGGTCACGTCGGTGACGTCGACCGCGCCCGAGCCGACGGCGCCGGACGTCACCGCGACGACGGCGACGACGGCCCCGGAGACGATCACGCCGACGACGGTCGCGCCGACGACGGCTGCAGCCGCCCCCGCCGCCACCATCGGAGCTGCCGCTGCCACGGCGGCCGCGCTCCCGCTGGCTGCCACCACGGCGCCGTCGGCCAGCACGACGGCGTCCGCCGCATCCGCCGCCGCACCGGCACCGGGCACGACCGCCGCAGTCCCCGCCGACGTGCCCGGACCGTCGCCGGCGTCCGACGTCCTGAGACCCGGCACCACGTCCAGCGGGACGACCGGCACCGTCACCGTCACCGGCACCGTCGGAGTCTCGAGCACGAGCACGAGCAGCGCGCCTGCTGCCACTGCCACTGCCGCTGCTGCCGCCGTGACGCTCCAGCCGACCAGCTCGGCTACCCAGACCCCCCAGACCACCCAGCCCACCGACGGTTCCGCGACCGCGACCCCGGCCGTCGTCACGGTGGCAGCGGCGATCGCGGCGCGGGGTGGGCAGACCGGCCACGGGACGGACCAGCAGGGCTCGACGGCGGGTGATCCGGGCCTCCCGGCAGTCACCACCACGCGCGGCGGCGAGACGCCCTTCGTCCTGCCCACCACGCCGACCGCCGCGCCCGCCCCGGCAACGGCCGCCGCGGCACCGACGTCCACGCCCGCACCCCTCGGGCAGCAGCTCGCGCGACCGGTGTTCTCGCTCGCGCATGCCGGACCCGGGGAACACGTCGTCACCGTGCAGGTCGTGCCGGACAGCCTCGGACCGGTCACGGTCCGCGCGCACGTGACGGCGCACGGCATGCACGTCGAGCTGTTCGCGGCGTCCGAAGCGGGCCGCGACGCGGTCCGCCAGGTGCTGCCGGACCTGCGGCGCGACGCCGCCGGCACCGGGCTGAGCACCACGCTCGACCTGTCGTCGCAGAACCACCCGGGCACGTCGGCGGGTCGCGACCAGCGACCGGCCGACGGCCGCCTGCGTACCGACACCGGCCTGGAGGCACGGCGCACCTCCGCCGCGCAGCCGGCCTCCGCAGCCACCACCTCCACCATCCGCACCGCGGGACTCGACGTCCTCGCCTGACCGGCTCACGAACAGGAACCAGACCATGCCCATCGACGGCATCACCGGCAGCGTGGACCAGGCTGCCCAGGCCGCGGCCCTCGCCGCGAGCTCGACCGCGAAGAAGTCCCAGACGATGGACTCCGAGGTGTTCATGAAGCTGCTCGTCACGCAGCTGCAGAACCAGGACCCGTCGTCGCCGATGGACACCAACCAGATGATCAGCCAGCAGACGCAGCTCGCGATGATGGAGCAGATCACCAACCAGACCACGACGGGGAACGAGAACTTCTCGCTCCAGATGCGCATCGCCGCCGCGAACCTCGTCGGCAAGCAGGTCAGCTACACCGACGCTGCGACCGGCACCGCCGTCACCGGGACCGCCTCGGCCGTGTCCTACGCGAACAGCGTGCCCACGGTCACCGTGAACGGGAAGGAGGTCGCTCTCGACGTGATCTCCGGCATCACCACCACCGCACCGGCTTCCTGACCGTTCTTCTTCCGCTTCTTCTTCCTGCTCTTCCTGCCTCTCCGAAAGGACGCACCATGCTCCGCTCGCTCTACTCCGGGATCTCCGGCCTCCGCTCGCACCAGCAGATGCTCGACGTCACCGGCAACAACATCGCCAACGTCAACACCGTCGGCTTCAAGTCGTCGACCACCGTCTTCCAGGACACCCTGTCGCAGATGACCCAGGGTGCCGGCGGACCGCAGTCCGGCATCGGTGGGACGAACCCCGCGCAGATCGGCCTCGGCGTCCAGGTCGCCGGTGTGTCGACGAACTTCGCGCAGGGCTCGGCCCAGGCCACCGGCAAGGCCACCGACCTGATGATCTCGGGCGACGGGTTCTTCGTCACGCGCCTCGGCAACGACACCGTGTACAGCCGTGCGGGGGCCTTCGACTTCGACGCGAACGGCCGTCTGGTCACCGCCGACGGCAAGATCGTGCAGGGGTACTCGGCGACGAACGGCGTCGTCAACGACGGCGGCCAGCTGACCGACATCCGTCTGCCCCTCGACGCCGCGGCACCGGCCACGTCGACCACCTCGGCCACCGTCAGCGGCAACCTGCCGTCGGACACCGCCGTGGGCGAGACGCTCAACCGTGACGCCACCGTGTACGACCAGTACGGCACGAAGCACACCATGTCGCTCGCGTACACCCGCACGACCACCGGGTGGAACGTCTCGGCGTCGAACGGTCAGGGGACCTCCGCCACCGGCACGATCACCTTCAAGACCGACGGCTCGATCGCGTCCGGTTCCACCCTGGCGGTCGGTGGGATCACCGTCGACATGACCCAGCTGTCCGGCTTCGCGTCGCTCAACACCGCGTCGATCTCGTCGCAGAACGGCCACGAGGCCGGCTCCCTGCAGGGCTACTCGATCTCGAAGGACGGCACCGTCACCGGGTCGTTCTCGAACGGCGCCTCGCTGGCCCTCGGACGGATCGCCCTGGCGACCTTCGCGAACCCCGCCGGTCTCGAGAAGACCGGTGCCTCGGGCTACCGGGCGACCGCGAACTCGGGCCAGGCCTCGGTGGGCACCCCCGGATCGGCGGGCGTCGGCTCGCTCGCCTCCGGAACGCTCGAGATGTCGAACGTCGACCTGTCGCAGGAGTTCACGAACCTGATCGTGGCGCAGCGCGGGTTCCAGGCGAACGCGCGCATCATCACGACCTCGGACGAGGTGCTGCAGGAGCTGACGAACCTGAAGCGGTAGGCGCGCTTCCCTCGGCCACCGACCGCCCGGACCCGTCGGGCGGTCGGTGGTTCCGGAGACCGCGGCCTGGGTCCGTCCTTCCATCCCGAACATCGCGAGCAAGCCGGAGACGTGGTTCTTCACGGTCTTCTCGGCGAGGTCGAGCTGTTCGGCGGAGCGAACGGCATCGCGAGTCGAGCACCACGGCGTCCGGGTCCTCGCGCACCACCGCGGCCAACCGTGCCCGGCCGCCCTCAGCCGTGACCGTCCGGTGCTCGTCGGTCTCGAGCGCGACACGGATGCCGAGCAGCACGTTCACGTCGTCGTCCACCCCGAGCACCGGCGTCCTGTCCGCCATGCGAAGAACGCACCTCGACCACGGCGCGCACTTCACCGCCTGGCAGGTCCCGGGCACGATCGCCGACGAGATCGCGGCGTTCGCTGCCGATCTCCTGGCGAACAGCGCGAGGCCGCGGGTGGGACCCACCGGCGACGAGGCCACGAGCATGCTCGACGGAGACTGACCGGCCGCGGGGCTCGTTCCCGGCGCCGCGTCTGCCACGATGATGCTCATGAGTGACCTTCACGACGTGGTCCCGGTCGCACCGCCGGACCTCGACGCCGCGACCACGATGTGGGCGGAGTACACGGCGACCCGTCCGCAGGCTGCCGAGGAACGCGACCACACGGTGGAGCACTTCGGTGACACTGCCCGGCTCGCTGACGGGCTGCTGCAGATCGTCCTGTCCGGTGGGAAGCGCGCAACCGCCGAGCTCGTCTCCGAGTTCGCGCACCGAGGCGACCCGTTGCCCCGGATCGGGTCGCACTGGATCGCGTGCGACAGCTCGGGCGCACCTCGGATCATCATCCGGAGCACCGCGTTGCGGGTCGGTCCGTTCGACAGTGCCGATGCGGCGTTCGCCGTCGCGGAGGGCGAAGACGATCGTTCCCTGGAGAGCTGGCGACGCGAGCACCAGCGGTACTGGGAGCGCACCTGCGCTGCTCGGGGTGCGGTCTGGTCGGAGCTCGACGAGATCGTGTTCGAGTACTTCTCCGTGGTCTGGCCACCCGAACACGCCGACTGAGTACGGCGGCGCCCACTGTTCGGGTTTCCCCCCAGCAGTCGGAGGGCTTGCCCGGTCCCGCGAACGCCTGCGTCCCCCGAGGCTGGGACCAGCGCACCACACTCCCGGTCCCCACGAAGAGGTCTCATGTCCCGCACCACCGCCCTGATCCCGCAACTCACCGCCGTTCCCCGGTTCCGGTTCGTCTCCGGACTGTTCGCCGTAGCGACCTGGCGGCAGTTCGCGTTCCATGCCGCGCACCTGCCGATCGCGATCGGGGCGGTGACGTGGTTCGCCCTGGCGATCGCTGTCGGGGTCCCGTCCGCGGTCACGTGGTTCGGCCTGGTCGTCACGGCGTTCCTCGTCGGCGGTTCCGCGTGGTTCGCGGCGGTCACCCGGCGGATGTCCGCTGCGCTGCTGGGACAGGAGGTCGTCGCGCCGACGATCCGTCCGCGTCGAGGCGGCCCCCTGGCATGGGCGACCACCCGGCTGACGGACGGCTCGACGTGGCGGGCGTTCGCGTACCTGCTGGTCGGCTTCGTCGTCACGACGGCATCCTTCGCTGTCTCGGTCGCGGTGCTCGTGTCGGCGCTCGGCGCACTGTCCCACAGCATCTGGGGCCGCTTCTTGCCGGAGCAGACCGGTTCGGACGGGCTGCGGCACCGTGGTGCGCAGTTCCTCGGGGTGTTCGTCGACACCGTCCCGCTCCAGATCGCGTTCGCCGCGGTCGGCCTGGTCGTGCTCGTCGCGGTCTGGCCGGCCGTCAACCACGGCCTCGGGTCCCTGCAGCGCGCGGTCATCCGTTCGATGCTCGGCGCCGACCTCCGGCAGCGGCGCCTCGCCGAGGTCACCGCGTCCCGGGACGCCGCCGTGGTGGATGCGGACAGCACGCTGCGCCGCATCGAGCGAGAGCTGCACGACGGCACGCAGGCGCGTCTGGTCGGTCTGGCGATGACCCTCGGCGACGCCCGTGACCGACTCCAGAGCAATCAGGACGCCGACGGGTCTGGAGTTGAGGCGCTCGTCGCCCAGGCACACGCCTCAACGAAGGAAGCACTCGTCGAGTTGCGTGCGCTGGCTCGGGGGATCCACCCGCCCGTTCTCGACGAGGGGCTCGAAGCCGGACTCGCGTCGGCGTGCTCCCGCGCCCCGTTCCCCGTGACGCTGCACGTGGACCTTCCCGTCCGCCCGTCGCCGGTCGTCGAAGGCATCGCCTACTTCGGGGTCCTCGAGCTGCTCACGAACGTGTCGAAGCACGCGGGAGCCACCGTGGCCACGGTCGACGTGGCGTTGGCGGGGCCCGAACTCGTCGTCACGGTGGCCGACGACGGCGCGGGCGGCGCCCACGTCTCGTTGCCGCTTCCGGACGGGCAGGGAACCGGTCTCGCCGGACTGCTCGAACGCCTCCGAGCGGTCGACGGCACGCTCGCGGTCCAGAGCCCGACCGGCGGACCCACCACGATCCGGATGGCGATGCCCTCCGGGACGACCACGTGAGGATCGTCATCGCCGACGACAACACGATCGTCCGCGAGGGACTGGCGTCGTTGTTGCAGGGGCGCGGTCACGAGATCGTCGCTGCCGTCGGTGACGGCGCGGCCGTCCTCCCCGCGCTCGCGTCCGAGCACGTCGACGTCGTCGTGATGGACATCCGGATGCCGCCGACCCACACCGACGAGGGCGTCCGGGCCGCCGTGGCCCTCAAGACAGCGCGGCCCGAGGTCGGCGTGTTGCTGTTCTCGCAGTACGCCGAGGTGCGGTGGGCGCGGACCCTGCTCGACGTCGCGACCGTCGGTGTCGGCTACCTGCTGAAGGACCGGGTCGCCGAGGTCGCCACCTTCATCGAGTCGTTGCAGCAGGTCGCGGCCGGCAACGTCGTGCTCGACCCCGAGGTCGCTGCCGCGTTGGTGCAGGCTCCGCGGCCGCTCCGAGACCGGCTCGACCGGCTCACCGCGCGCGAGACCGACGTCCTGCGGCTCATGGCCGAGGGACGGTCGAACGCGGCGATCGCCGAGACGCTGTTCCTGTCAGGCGGGACCGTCGAGAAGCACGTCACGGCCGTCTTCGCGAAGCTCGGGCTCGAAGCGACCACGGCGGACCACCGACGCGTGCTCGCCGTCCTGCGGTTCCTCTCCGTCGAGTGACCCGTGTGGCCGCCGTCGGTGACGGCCACCTCACGGGTGCTTCCTGGCCTGGTGCCGTGCGACCCGGTTCCGGTTCCCGCAGCCCGCGGCGGTGCACCAGATCCGGTTGTGGCGAGGCGACGTGTCGAGGTAGACCCACCCGCAGGCGTCGTCCCCGCACTGCCGAGCGGCGCCGAGGTCCGAGGTGATCAGTTCGTGTGCGAGCACGGCGATCGCAGCGCGCGGTCCGGTCAGGTCACTCGGGACCCGCCACGACCATGAGTGCCCGGCGGGGTCGTGATCGAGCACGGACCTCGTGAGTGCGTCGACGTACTCCCGAGCGATCAGCTCGACGGCCGATTCGGACGACTCGAACACAGCCTCGTAGATGGCCTCGCGCAACGCGATGACGGCCGTGTGTTCGCGTGCTGCGGTCTGCGGCGCTCCCGACGCCGTGTCCAGGAGTTCGCGGGTGCCCTCCGGCACGACGCCCGTCTGGCTGCACCACCGCACGACGTCGTCGTACGACGCGAGCGTGTCGATCGCGCGGCGGTCGTCGAGACGCCAGTGGACCGTGTCGACGAGGTCGAAACCCGCGTGACCGCCCACCTCGGGGAACGTCGTCGTCGTGCCTGCCGCAACCATGAGTCCAGGCTAATGCCTGATTTCAGGTTGCGCCATTAGATCGAGCCTGTCACTGTCTAATGCGTGAAGGACTATGAAGCCATTAGCACCAGGCGGTACCGGCCTCCGCGCCTCGGGGCGGACTTCGCCCGGTTCTGGACCGCACAGGGCGCATCGGCGGTGGGCGGCCAGATCAGCGAACTCGCGGTGCCGCTGCTGGCCGTGCTCGTGCTGCATGCTTCCGCGAGCGATGTCGGACTGCTCGGTGCGGCCCGATGGGTACCGTTCCTGGTCCTCGCGCTTCCGCTCGGTGTGCTGGTCGATCGCTGCCGACGACGGCCGATCCTGATCGCGTCGGACTTCGCCCGCGCCGTCCTCACCGTCGGAGTCGTCGTCCTCGCGTTCTCCGGCGCACTCACGCTGCCGGTCCTCGTGCTCCTGGTCTGCCTGCTCGGTGCGTTCACCGTGGCGTTCGAGGTGGGGTACCAGTCCTTCCTCCCGACGGTGGTCGGCCGGGAGCACCTCGAGCGCGCGAACGGGCGGCTGCAGGCGACGGCGTCGGCGGCCGAGGTCGGCGGCCCCGGTCTGGGTGGATTCCTCATCCAGGCGTTGTCCGCCCCGTGGGCGCTCCTCGCCCATGCCGTGACCTACCTGGTCTCAGCGTTCTCCTTGTTCGGCATCGCCGCCACCGAGCGTCTGCCCGAGCGGTCCGGACGGAGCGCCCTCCGGGACCTCGGTGACGGTCTCCGGTTCGTCGGACGCGACCGGTACCTCGTCTCCTTGGTGGGGTTCGCGGGCATCTACAACCTCTTCGCGCAGTGGGTGATGGTCCTGTTCACCGTCCACGCCGTCCGGGAACTCAACCTGACCGCCGGCCAGCTCGGCCTGGTGTTCAGCCTCGGAGCGATCGGGGCCGTCCTGGGGGCAGCAGCCGCCCCGTCGAGTGTTCGCCGGTTCGGTGGTGGCCCCGTGATGGTCGCCTGCGCTGCGGTCGAGTGCGTCGCCCTCGCCGCCCTGCCGGTGGCCGATGCGTCCTGGCCGGTCCCGGTCCTCATCGCGGTCCTCGTCACGGTGTTCGCGGTCAACGGCGCGGGCACCTCGCTGTCGAGCGTCGTCGCGCTCACCCTCCGACAGCTGCGCACGCCGGATCACCTGCTCGGCCGCGTGAACGCGACCATGCGGTGGCTCTCCTACGGCGTCATCGCGATCGGCGCCGCGGTCGGCGGCATCGTCGGCGAGTCGGTCGGCACCCGTGCCGGCATCGCGCTCGGCTGCGCAGGCACCCTGCTCACCGTCGTCTGGGTGGTCGCGTCACCGCTTCGACGCGTCGGCGACCCCCGCCTCCTCGCGACCCACGACGCAGCGCCGACCGTGCTCCGCCCGCCGTCGGCGGCGGCTTCCGCCGTCGGCGAGGAGACCTCGTCGTGAGGTGATCGGCCTCCTGCTGGCGGTGGTGCAGTGTTGCGTGATCGGAGCGTGAACAGCCGCAGCGCTCCTCCTTGCAGATCCCGCGCTGGTGCAGTCTCCTCGGCCGCTCCGGGACCGGGCGCTCGTCGCCAACGGCGTGCACGCTCGGCTCGACGGCTTCACCTCACTGTCCGTGGTCCTCGGTGCGGTCGGTGTCATGCTCGGTTTCCCGCTCGCCGATCCGGTCATCGGCCTGCTCATCTCGATCTCGATCCTGGTGCTGCTCTGGGGCACGGTGCCGTCGATCGGCGCGCGGCTGATGGACGCCGTCGACCCGGCGCTCGTCGAACGTGCCGAGCACGCCCTCGAGCACACCGACGGCGTGCACGGGGTCCACGACCTCCGTCTCCGGTGGATCGGGCACCGGCTGACCGGATCGGCCACGGTCGAGGTGATGACGACGGATCTGCAGGACGCCACGCACGTCGCCGACCACGCCGCGGAGGGCGTCCGGCAGACGATCGGGAACCTCGACACGTTCAGCGTGACCCCGACCCGTCAGGCGTGATGCTGCGCGATCGATGACCAGCCCGAGGACACCGCAGCCGTGCCGGCGTACCGTCGCCCGGACCACCACCACGGACGATCGGGAGAACGCATGAGCTCGCACACCACCAGCACCGCATCGGTCACCGCCAAGACCCTGCTCCGCATCGCACTCGGCGCCGTCCTCGTCTCGCACGGCTCCCAGAAGCTCTTCGGTGCGTTCGGCGGCGGGGGCATCGAGGGCACCGCGCAGGGCATGCACGCCATGGGGTTCCGCCCCGCCAAACGGAACGCCGTGCTGGCCGGCATCGGCGAGGCCGGTTCCGGCGCCGCCCTGGCACTGGGGCTCGCCACCCCGATCGCCGGCGCAGGCGCCGCGACGACGATGGGTGTCGCGTCGAGCGTGCACACCCCGAACGGCTTCTTCAACGCGGACGGCGGCTTCGAGTTCCCGGCGTTCCTCGGCTTCTCGGCGGCGATGTTCGCGCTCAGTGGCCCCGGTCCGGTGTCGCTCGACCACGCCACCCGGCATGTGTTCGACCGCCCGTGGCTGCGGGCGGTCGCCCTCGCCGCGGTCCCCGTCGCGATCGCGGTCCAGGTCGCGCAGCGTCGGAAGGCGCTCGCGTCCGACGCTGCGGCGTCCGACGACGCGTAGACCATCGGACGCCACGCCCGGTCATGCCTCGGGGATCACCCGCTCGAACCGGCTCGTGTCCGCGCCGTCGGGGTCCGGCCCGTTGCGGCGCCCGGTGTCGAGGGCATCGAGCCGCGCGAGCTCGTCGTCGGTGAGTGCGAAGTCGAACACGTCGAAGTTCTCGGCGATGCGCCCGGGGTTCGTGGACTTCGGGATGGCGTTCCGGCCCTGCTGCACGTGCCAGCGGAGCATGACCTGCGCTGGTGTCCTGCCGTGCGCTTCGGCGATCGAGGTGATCGTGGGGTCGTCCATCACGCTCACACGTTCGTCACCCCACCCCGGGTAGAACGTGATCCCGCCGATGGGCGACCACGCCTGGTCGAGGACGCCGTGTTCCGCGTCGGCGCGCTGCACGTCGGGCTGCGTGAAGTACGGGTGCAGCTCGATCTGGTTGAGCGCCGGGATCACGTCCGCCTGCTCGAGCAGCGAGCGCAGGTGGTGCGGCATGAAGTTGCTCACGCCGATCGCCCGGACCCTGCCGTCGGCGTACAAGTTCTCGAGCGCCTTGTACGCCTGCACCGTCCGGTCGAAGCGGTCAGGAGCGGGCTGGTGCAGGATCAGCACGTCGACGGTGTCGAAGCCGAGCTTGCCGGTGGCCTTCTCGAACGCGTGCAGGGTCTCGTCGTACCCGTAGTCGGAGACCCAGATCTTCGTCTCGACCACGATCTCAGCGCGGTCCACCCCGGACGCGCGGATGCCCTCGCCGACCTCGCGCTCGTTGCCGTACGCGGCGGCGGTGTCGATGTGGCGGTACCCGGTCTCCAGTGCCGTGCGGACCGCGTCCACCGTCTCGTCGGGTGCGCTCTGGAACACGCCGAAACCGATGGCCGGCAACTCGAGTCCGTTGTTCAGGGTGATCGTCTCCATGCCCACGACGGTATGCCCGTCCGGCACCGGGCGGTACGGGTGAACCAGGGGTTGACAGCCCCTGTCAGCGCGGTCGGATCGGCGATTGCATCGTCCGGTGACCACCGACACCCTGCAGCCCGCGACCGGCACGAACCGGACCGTCGTCCACACGACCGCGATCCTCGTGATCATCCTGATCAGCTACTTCATGCTGATCCTCGACAACTCGATCGTCTTCACCGGGCTGCCGACCATCCAGCGCGAGATGCACTTCACCCAGACCCAGCTCACCTGGGTCCAGGACGCGTACACGCTCACCTTCGGCGGCGCCTTGCTGCTCGGGGCGCGCGCCGGGGACATCGTCGGCCGGCGCCGCATGTTCATCATCGGGCTGGTCGTCTTCACGGTCGCCTCCGGCCTCGTCGGGGCGTCGCCCACCGGCTGGTGGATGATCGCCGCACGCGCTGCGCAGGGCATCGGATCCGCGATCCTCGCTCCGACGTCGTTGTCGCTGATCACGAGCACGTTCACGGACCGTGACGAGCGTTCGCGAGCAGTCGCGCTGTACTCGGCGGTCGCGGGGATCGGCGCGAGCCTCGGCATGGTCGTCGGCGGGGTGACCGCCGACCTCGTCTCCTGGCGCGCCGGCTTCTTCCTGAACCTGCCCATCGGTGCCGTGATGATCGTGCTCGGGGTGCGGTACCTGGTCGAGACTCGTCGCGCTCCCGGCCGGTTCGACGTCGTCGGCGCCCTCACCGCGACCATCGGCGTGGGCGCGCTGATCTTCGGGGTCATCGAGTCCTCGACACGGGGGTGGGCGTCGCCGGTCACCCTGACGGCGGTCATCGTCGGGCTGGTGCTGCTCGCGCTCCTCGTGGTGAACGAGTGGCGTGCGGAGCAGCCGATCATGCCGCTGCGGCTCTTCCGCAGCCCGATCCGGTCGAGCGCCTACGCGATCCGCTTCCTGTACCTCGGCGCGATGATGGGCTTCTTCTTCTTCACGACGCAGTTCCTGCAGGAGGTGTTCGGGTGGACGCCACTGCAGGCCGGGCTCGGCTTCCTGCCGATGAGCGTCGTGAACTTCGCGGTCGCCGTCTCGGTGCCCCGGTTGCTCCGTCGCGTCCCGGCGGCCTGGGTGCTCGTGGCAGGTGCGGTCCTCACCGCGATCGGGATGTGGTGGCTCGCCCAGGTGCACGTCGACTCCTCCTTCACCACCGGTGTCGCGCTGCCGATGGTCCTGATCGGTGGCGGGCAAGGTCTGGTGTTCGCACCGCTGACGAGCTTCGGCATCCACGGCGCCACGGCGTCGGATGCGGGCGCCGCCTCCGGCTTGGTCAACACCGCGCACCAACTCGGCAGCTCGCTCGGGCTGGCCGTCCTCGTCGCCGTCGCCACGACCGCTACCGCCGGGTCGGACGCGGCGGCGGTGGTCGCCCGCACGGACACGGCGCTCACGATCGCGACCGTTTTCCTCGTGGCCAGCGCCGTCATCGCGGTCGTCGTGCTCCCGCGGGCGGACGTCCGGGAGCGCTGATCGAGCGCGCCGTCGGGCGGCGGAGGTCAGGCGGGGGTGATGCCGTCGAGTCGCGCCTCTTCCGCGTCGTAGCCGGCGCGGACCTGGCGGAGCACCAGGTCGTCGATCTCGTCCGAGTCACGGAGCCGCAGCAGGGTCGCGGCCTTGTGCTGCACCAGGGCGAGTTCGAGCGCGACGGCGGTGTCGTGCCGCTGCACCGCCGGGTGGTCGTCGTCGTCCTCTTCGCGTGCCTGGATGACGTCCAGGTGCGCCTCGTAGTCCTTGCGCACCCGGTCGACGGTGGCCTGGTCGGCGCCGGTCGACCGCGCCAACCGCGGCAGGGCGTCGAGGGCTTCCTCGATCGCGGTCCGCTCGGCGTAGCGACGTTCCTCACCGACCGACTCGTCCTCGGGCAGCGCGGCCCGCCGCAGGACCGCCGGCAACACGAGGGCTTGCCCGACGATGGTGACGACGACCACGCCGGCCGTCACGAAGACGATGAGGTCGCGGTCCGGGAAGTCCGCTCCGGACTCGAGCACGCGGGGGACGGCGACGGCCATCGCCAGCGAGACCGCGCCGCGGAACCCGGCGAAGCCGCTCACGAGCCGGTCGCGGTGGCCCTCGCGGGGTGCACCGCCGGTCCGACGGGTGACGAGCCAGACGGTGCCGCCCGCGGCGTTGAGGAACGCGAACCGGACCACGACGAGCACGACCGCCACGGCCAGGACGACGCCGACGGCGCGGAGCAACTCGGACGGAGTCAGCGCCCGGGCCGCGACCATCGCCTCGATGCCGACCAGGACGAACAGTGCGCCGTTGAGCAGGAACGTCAGGAACGACCAGAACGCCCGGACCTGCTGCCGGGTCTCGGCCCGGTCGAGCTTCGGTCCGACCTGGCTGACGACGATGCCGGCCGCCACCACCGCGAGCACGCCGGAGGCGCCGATCGCCTCGGCCGCCAGGAACGCCCCGAACGGCACGAGGAGCGTGACGAGGTTCTCGAGCACCACGGTGTCGACCCGGCGCAGCACGAGCGTGCCGACCCACGCGGCGGCGAGCCCCGCGGCGACCCCACCGAGGTACGACAGGACGAGCATCCCCGACACGCCCCAGAACGTGAGTTCCTGCGTGCCGACCGTGACGGCGACGGCGATGCCGTAGATGACGAGGGTCGTACCGTCGTTCACCAGGCTCTCGGCACGGAGGACCGTGACGTTCCGGCGGGGCAGCATCTTCGTGAGCACGCCGACCGCGGTGGCGTCGGTCGGGGCCACGGCGGCGCCGAGCACCCACGCCGGACCCCAGGGCAGGCCGAGCAGGTGGAGCAGCACGGCGACGGCGCCGGCCGTGACCACCACGAGCAGGGTGCCCATCAGGACGATCCCGCGCAGGTTCTTCCGGATCTCGCGCAACGACGTCGTCAGGCTCTCCCAGTACAGGAGCGCCGGCAGGAACAGCAGCAGGACCGCGTCGGCCGGCAATTCGACGTCCGCGAACTGCGGCACGAACGCCAGGGCTGCCCCGAAGACGAGCAGCAGCACCGGAGGGGCCACCCGGATCCGGTCCGCGATCCCCGCCGTCAGCGCGATGGCGAGGCCGAGGACGACCACCAGTTCAGGACCCAGCACGTGCACTCCGATCGTCGTCCGACCCGCAAGTCAACGCCGATCACCGGTGGATCCTTCCAGACGCGCGATCAGACGGCGTGCGGACGCCGCGACACCCGACGCCACCACGCACGCCACGGCAACGAGCTCGCGAGCGCCGAACCGATCACCACGCTGCCGAACCAGGCGACGACCACCCCGGGGATCGGCACGAGCAGGCTCGCCCACAGCAGCACCGCGAGCACGCCGAGCACGTACGCCGCCCCGGCCTTCAGGTACCGCAGCCGCTTCAGTCCCGCGGCCTCGTCCAACCGCGAGGTCAACCGCGCCAGGAACACGGCACCGACGCCGATCGCCGCCACCGCGACCGCCGCCTGTTCGAGCGCGCCGAGGCCGTCGGCGCCGAGGGTTCCGGAGCCCGACAGGCTGTACACGCCGTCCAGGATCTCGAACAGCATGAACACCACGAGCCCCCGCTCGAAGACCACCGTCGACGCGTAGGCGTGGATCCGCCAGGCACCCCGCCCGACCCCGATCGACGCGGTGTCCGAGCCGACCCCGTCGAGCGCCCACGCGGCGACGCGCTTCGACCCGAGGTACGCGGCGATGCCCGCCGCACCGCCGAGCACGACCGGCAGCAGGGCACCCGGCGACCACGCACGGTCGACGCCGACGAGGACGGCCGTGACGGCGACCCCCGTCGCAGCGGTGACCAGCGACCAGACGCGAGGACGCGCGACAGAGGCGAGCCGGGCCTCCAGGCGGCCCAGCCAGGACCTGCGCGGCGCACGGTCCGTGTTGAACAGGTACTCGGCGAACACGAGCCAGATGAAGGCGGCGCCGAAGGCGGCGAGGGCGGGGCGCACCTCGGCGAGGTGCGCCGAGAACGAGCCGGGGGCGAAGACGGCCTCCTGCACGGAGCTCGCGGGGTCGGTCGCGTCGCCGACCGCGACCGCCGCCGGCGGCAGGAGCAGCCGCATCGCGAGGACGCCCGCGACGATCCCGAGCGACAGGAACAGCCGTCGGGCAGGGGAGTGCAGCCGTCCGGCGATGCCGGCCATCGGCACCGACGAGTCGGCGGCCATCGCGATCTCCAGGAGCGCGAGTGCGACGAACGCCAGGGCGGCGGCGGGGCCGAGGACGAACCATGCCGCCGCGGCGGCCGCGACGGTGATGAGCAGGGGGACGGTCAAGAGCGATCTCGTGGCCATCACCCCATCCAGCACCGGTCGCCTGGGTGGGCGGTGGAGCGCTCCTGCGCATCAGCCTGGAGGCGCGGGTCGATCCGCGCAGAACGGGTGACGGCCCGTCCCCACTTGCGGGGACGGGCCGTCAGGTCACGTGGGTGGGTGGTCGGCTCAGTCGTGGAACGTCTCGATGGACGCGCCGAGGGAGTTGAGGCGCTCCTGGAGCTGCTCGTAGCCGCGGGCGATGATGCCCACGTTGCGCAGGACGCTCTCACCCTTCGCCGCGAGCATCGCCAGCAGGATGACCACCGCGGGTCGGAGTGCTGGCGGGCAGCTGATCTCGGCACCGGAGAAGTGCGTCGGTCCGGTGACGTCGAGGCGGTGCGGGTCGCGCAGGGTGACGCTCGCGCCGAGGCGGGTCAGGTCGAGCAGGTGGATCGCCCGGCCCTCGTACACCCAGTCGTGCACGAGCGTGGTTCCCTCGGCCATCGCGGCGATGACCACGAAGAACGGCAGGTTGTCGATGTTCAACCCGGGGAACGGCATGGCGTGGATCTTGTCGATCGGGGCGTGCAGCTCGGACGGGTGCACGGTGATGTCGACGAGGCGGGTACGACCGTTCGCGGCGGGGTACTCGTCGGTGACGTCGAACCGCAGGCCCATCTCGGCCAGGGTCGCGAGCTCGATCTCGAGGAACTCGATCGGTGCACGCGTGACGGTGAGCGTGGAGTCGGTGACGATGCCGGCGGTCAGCAGGCTCATCGCCTCGACCGGGTCCTCGCTCGGCCAGTAGTCCACGACCTCGTCGATGCGGCTCTTGCCGGTGATGCGGAGCGTCGTGGTGCCGATGCCCTCGATCTGCACCCCGAGCAGCTCGAGGAAGAAGCAGAGGTCCTGCACCATGTAGTTGGGGCTGGCGTTGCGGATGACGGTCTCGCCGTCGCGGGCGGCCGCGGCGAGGATCGCGTTCTCGGTGACCGTGTCGCCGCGCTCGGTGAGGACGACGGACTTCGTGGGGACGTCCTGGTTCGCGACGCCGACCTCGTACCATCCGGAGGTCGCCTCGACGTCGACGCCGAAGGGGCGCAGCGCGATGAGGTGCGGCTCGACCGTGCGGGTGCCGAGGTCGCAGCCACCGGCGTACGGCAGCCGGAAGGACTCGTACCGGCCGCTGAGCGGGCCGAGGAACATCAGGACGCTGCGGGTGCGGCGGGCGGCGTCGGCGTCGATCGCGTCGAGGTGCAGGTCGGACGGTGCGACGATCTCGAGGGTCTCGCCGTCCTCGGACCACGTGACGCTCGCGCCGAGGCTGCGGAGCACGTCGATGATCCGGTCGACCTCGACGATCCGGGCGACCTTGTGCAGGCGGGTGACGCCGCGGTTGAGCAGCGAGGCACAGAGCAGCGCGACGGCGGCGTTCTTGCTCGAGTTGACGGCGATGGACCCGCTGAGCTTCCGGCCGCCCTGCACGCGCAGGTGGGCACGCTGCGGGGCGCCGCCGATCGAGACGATCCGCTGGTCGAGGGCGTCGCTGATGCGGGTGAGCATCTCGAGGGACAGGTTCTGCCCGCCCTGTTCGATGCGGTTGATCGCGCTCTGGCTGGTGCCGACGCGTTCGGCCAGCTGCGCCTGGGTCATGCTGCGGCCCTTGCGGGCGCCCCGGATGAGGGCACCGACCTCGCGGAGCGGGGCGGCGGATGCCGGGGTGGCCGGCGAGACGACGGTGGTGGTGTCGGACATGGCGCCAACGTAACACGCTCATGAGATAAAACCGGGGTGGTGATGCACCAGATTCCCAGCCATCGGGGCACAACAACTCGTATCTGAGATGAACTAACGGACAGGTGTGGTCCGCCGATAGACCTCCGTGCAGGCCCACGGACGGGCGGCATCCCGCCCCACGGACGGCGGCGGGACGATCGAGAACCAGGACGGGCCATGATCGTCGTCACACGACTCAACGGCAGCGCATTCGCTGTGAACCCCGACCTCGTGGAGCGCATCCACGAGACGCCGGACACGACACTCATCATGGTCGACGGGGCGAAGTACATCGTCCGCGAGTCCATGGCCGACGTCATCGACCTGATCGCCGCGTACCGCGCTCGCATCGTCGGCATGGCCTACGGCACCGACCTGCCGAACACGCGGAACGCCACCGGCCCCCAGCCGACGCTCACCGCGGTCGCACCCCTCCGCACGCAGGACGGGGGTCGCTGACGTGGACATCGCGACGATCATCGGGATCCTGCTCGCCTTCGGCGCCCTGTTCGGCATGGTCGAGATGGAGCACGTCGAACTCGCCGGGCTGTTCCTGCCCGCGCCGATGCTGCTCGTGTTCGGTGCCACCATCGGTTGCGGGATCGCGAGCACCACGCTGAAGGACGCCATCGCGAGCTTCAAGGCCGTCCCGAAGGCGTTCACGGGCAAGGTCACGCCGCCGCAGTCGGTCATCGACGACGTCGTGGGCCTGGCGGAGACGGCTCGGTCGAACGGTCTGCTCGCCCTCGAGCAGGAGGCCGACAAGCACGACGACCCGTTCATGAAGAAGGCGCTGCAGAACATCGCGGACGGCACCGACGGCGACGAGCTGCGGATCCTGCTCGAGGACGAGATCGAGTCGAACGCGGCCCCCACGCGCAGTGCCAGTGCGTTCTTCATGGGGCTCGGCGGCTTCGCCCCGACGGTCGGCATCATCGGTACCGTCGTCTCCCTGACCCACGTGCTCGCGAACCTCGGCAAGCCCGACGAGCTCGGCCCCCTCATCGCGAGCGCGTTCGTCGCGACCCTGTGGGGCCTGCTCACCGCGAACTTCATGTGGCTGCCGATCGGCGGCAAGCTCCGGAAGCTCGCACAGCTCGAGTCGGACCGCCAGACGCTCCTGATGGAGGGCCTGCTCGCGGTCCAGGCCGGCAGCCAGCCCCGCCTGCTCGGTGAACGCCTGAAGGCGATGGTGCCGCCGGCCGCACGCGCCGAGACCACGAAGCGCAAAGCCGGCAAGAACGACCAGGACGCCGACGCCGACGACCAGCAGCTGGCGGCCTGACGATGAGCGCCAACCCCCGGGGCCGTGGCCGTGGTCGTGCGAAGAAGGGCCACGACGAGGCCGAGCACCCCGACGAGCGCTGGATGGCGTCCTACATGGACATGATCACGGTGCTGATGTGCATGTTCCTGGTGCTGTTCGCCATGTCGACGGTCGACCAGGAGAAGTACATCGCCCTGAAGAACTCGCTCGCGACCGGCTTCGGCGAGGTGAAGTCGCAGAAGGTCGACACCGCCAGCGGCACGGTGGTGACGAAGGACCAGGTGGAGGACGGTTCCGGGTACTCGACCGACAAGTCGCAGGCCGACCACTCGACGGCGTCGTCCGGCACGAAGGACACCAACGTCGACCCCGCGTCGACCGTCGTGCCCGTGACCGCGACGAAGCAGGACCTCGCCGACGCCCAGAAGGAGCTGGACGACCTCACCGCGATCGAGCAGGCGATCAAGCAGAACCTCGCGAAGGCCGGCCAGACCGCGAACGTGCAGTTCACCGTCGACGCCCGTGGCCTGATCGTCCGGCTCGTCGGTAGTGAGACCTACTTCGGCACGAACAGCGCGGACCTGTCCGACCAGGCGAAGTCGATCATGGACGCGATCGCCCCGGTCCTGAAGACGAGCCACCACGACGTCAGCGTCGAGGGGCACGCCGACCAGCGGAACTCGACGGCGCCGTACGCCACCAACTGGGAGCTCAGCGCGGCACGGGCGACGGGGGTGCTGCGCGACCTGGTCGAGCGCGGCGGGATGCCGGGCGACCACGTGCAGAGCGTCGGCTTCGGGTCGAGCCGACCGCTCGCGAAGGGCGGGACGGACCAGGACCTCGCCCTGAACCGACGGGTCGACATCGTGGTGCTGTCGAACGCCGACCAGGACGTCAGCGCGCTGATGCCGGCACTGGCGAAGGCGCAGGACGGAGCACGCCAGGGCTGACGCACGACCGACGGGGCTGGAGACCCCGCATCCCCAGTACGGGGTACAGCACTGACGGGTGCCGTACAGGCGACCGATAGACGCACCCGTGACCGAGACCCTGCCAGCGCCCGAGGTGTACGACTTCGCGCGCCCGTCGACGCTCGCCCGCGAGCACGCCCGGGTCCTCGAGCTCGCGTTCGAGACCTTCGCGCGGCAGTGGGGCACGCAGCTCACCGCGAAGGTGCGTGCCGTCAGCCAGGTCACCTGCGAGCAGGTGCAGATGGTGACGTACGACGAGTACGCCGCCTCGCTGCCCGCGCTCACCGGCATGGTGCTGCTGCCGATCGCGGACGTCGTCCCGAAGGGCGTCCTGCAGGTCCCGCTCGACGCCGCGCTGACCTGGGTCTCGCACGCCCTCGGCGCCTCGAAGCCGCTGCCGACCCCGGAGCGCACCTTCACGCCCATCGAGCAGGCCCTCGTGCGCAAGATCGTCGAGGACGCCCTCGACGACCTCCGCTACTCGTTCGGCGGGTTGCTCGCGCACGACGTCACGGCTGGTGGCTTCCAGTTCAACTCGCAGTTCGCCCAGGCCGCCCAGAAGGGCGACCTGATGATCGTCGCGGCGTTCTCGATCCGCGTCGGCGACCGCGTCGCCCCCGGCACGCTCGCCCTGCCGGCCGAGGCCGTGCTGCCGCAGCTCGGCGAGGCCGCCGCCCACGTGTCGCCCGCCGACGCCCAGGCCCTGCTCGACGCGCAGCTCGCGGGCGTCCCCGTCGGCGTCAGCCTGCGCTTCGCCCCGGCGACGGTCCTGCCCACGCAGGTGCTCCGGCTCGCCGTCGGCGACGTCCTGCGGCTGCCGCACCCGCAGCACCGCCCCCTCACCATCGCGGTCGACGGTGAACCCGTCGGCACCGCCGCGGTCGGCGCGAACGGCTCGCGCCTCGCCGGCATCGTCGTCACCACCACGAGCACGGAGCAGCACTGATGACCGAAACGACCACCCTCCAGACCACCGCGGCCGAGTCGCTCGCGGCGCAGCTCCCGACGGCGGTCCCGCTGGGTGCGCTGCTGCTGCCGGGAGGCGCGACCCCGGTCGTGCTCGAAGCGGCGACCGACGCCGTGGTCGCGTCGTTCGTCGGCGGCCTGTCGGCCGATCTGGCCCTCGTGCTCACCGACCTCGAGGCCGTCATCGCTGCCGGCGGTACCGACAACGGGATCGTGGCCGTCACCGACGTGCTGCGTCCGTCGCTCGAGGCCGCCGCGTCCGTGCTCGGCGTCGGGGTCCTCGGCGAGGCGAGCCGCGAGTCGGCAGCGGCGCTGCTGGCCGACCCCGACACGGTGGTGTTCGAGCTGACCGCCGGTGGTGTCCCGAGCGGCTGGTTCGGCATCCGGGTGCGCGAGCACGGCACGGTCTCGGCTGCCGCGCCCGTCGGGGTGCCCGCCGGCAACCTCGGCCGCATCAACAACGTCGAGATGACCCTGACCGTGGAGATCGGCCGCACCCGCATGTCGGTCCGCGACGTGCTCGGCATGGAGCCCGGCGCGGTCGTCGAACTCGACCGCAGCGCCGGCGCGCCCGCCGACGTCCTGCTGAACGGCCGCCTGATCGCGCACGGCGAGGTCGTCGTCGTCGACCAGGACTACGCCGTCCGGATCACCCGCATCCTCGACGTCGCCGAATCCCTCTGAGCCCCGCGTGGACACCCTCCTCATCACGCTCCGCGTCGCGCTGTCGCTCGGCGTCGTGCTCGCCCTCATGTGGGTGCTGCACCGTGCCAGCAAGAAGCGCTTCGCCGGCAAGACCTCCGGACGCCGTGCGGCGACCGTCGAGGTCGTCGGTCGCCAGGGCCTCGGCGGCAAGGCGAGCGTCGTGGTGGTCGACGTCGAGGGGGAGCGTCTGGTGCTCGGGGTCTCCGAGCAGGGCGTCAACCTGTTGAGGAGCGGGCAGGCGCCCGCTCCAGAACTCACCATCGTGACCGGACCCGTGCAGCTGCCCGTGCATCCCGCCCCGTCGGCCGACGCGTTCGGTCAGGAACTGGCGCTGCAGACGGACGCCACCACGTCCCTCCAGGCACGGCCGGAGCGCCGCGGGCGCGTCGATCCGGAACCGGCTGGTGGGGCCCACCTCCCGTCCGACCGAACGGAAGCGACGGCGCAGCCCCTCCCGATGCGCCCCCGCAACCGCCGTCCGCAGCGCACTACCGTGCCGACCGCGCAGCAGCTGCAGGGCTCGATCCTGTCGGTCGACACCTGGCGGCAGGCGGCCGCCGCACTGCGGAACCGGCGGGTCGGGTGACCGCCGTCCGCTCGGCGCGTGTCCTGGCCCTCGTCCTGCTCGGGCTGGCGGTCGTCGCCGGCTTCCTCATGCTCACCGCGACCGGTGCCCACGCCGCCGGCGTCGTCGAACCGACCGCCCCCGCGACGCCGACCGCTCCCGCGAACGGCGACTTCAGCGTCAGCGTGAACGGCCCGGACGGCACCCCGTCGTCAGCCGTCGTGACGCTCATCGGCATCACGCTGCTCAGCGTCGCCCCGGCGCTCATGCTCATGATGACGTCGTTCACGAAGATCTTCGTCGTCCTCGCGATGACCCGGAACGCCCTGGGCCTGCAGTCGATCCCGCCGAACCAGGTGATCGCGGGCTTGGCGCTGTTCCTGTCGCTGTTCGTGATGGCACCGGTGCTCGGGCACATCAACGACGACGCCCTGCAGCCCTACCTCGCCGGCCACCTCGACTTCGACCAGGCCGTCGAGATCGGCACCAAGCCGCTCAGGACCTTCATGCTGCACCAGACCCGCGACGAGGACGTCGCCCTGATCACCCGCGCGGCGGGGCTCGACAACCCGAAGTCGATGGCCGACGTGCCGATGACGACCGTCATCCCGGCGTTCATCATCTCGGAGCTCCGCAGCGCGTTCATCATCGGGTTCGTCATCTTCATCCCGTTCCTGGTGATCGACCTCGTCGTCTCGGCGGCACTCATGTCGATGGGCATGATGATGCTCCCGCCGGTCATGATCTCGCTGCCCTTCAAGATCCTGCTCTTCGTCCTGGTCGACGGCTGGGGCCTCATCATCACGTCGCTCATCGAGAGTTACCACGTTGTCTAGGGGGCAGGCATGAACCAGCAGGCCGTCATCGACCTGGTCCTCCAGGCGCTCCTGGTCGCGGGCAAGCTCGCCGCTCCGGTGCTCGTCACGTCGCTCGTCGTCGGGTTCGCGATCTCGCTGTTCCAGTCCGTGACCCAGATCCAGGAAGTCACGCTCTCGTTCGTGCCGAAGGCCGTCGCGGTCGCGATCGCCCTGGTCGTCTGCGGCAACTGGATGATCTCCGAGATGGTGGCGTTCACGCACGTCGCCTTCGACATGATCCCGAAGCTCCTCGGGAGCGGCTGATGGAGCTCGCGGTCAACGCCGACCGTCTGGAGGCGACCATGCTCGCCGGCGTCCGGCTCGTGGCGTTCTTCGTGATCGCGCCGCCGTTCTCGTACCGGGCGTTCCCCGGCACCGTGAAGGTGATCCTCGGGCTCGGCCTGGCGATCGGCGTCGCCCCCCGCGTCGCCGTCGGCTACGAGTCGCTCGACACCGGGCCCTTCCTGCTCGCGCTGCTCACCCAGCTCGTCGTCGGGTTGTCGCTCGGCTTCCTGGTGTTCCTGGTGTTCGCCGCGGTGCAGTCGGCCGGTGCGCTCATCGACCTGTTCGGCGGGTTCACGCTCGCGCAGGCGTTCGACCCGCAGTCGCAGGTCAACGGCGCCCAGTTCACCCGGCTGTTCCAGATGGCGGCGCTCGCGCTCCTGTTCACCTCGGGCGGGTACCAGCTCATCGTCGGTGGGCTCGTGCGGTCGTTCGACGCCGTGCCGCTCACCGGCAGCTTCGCGGTCGACGGTCTGGCCCACCTGCTCGTGGCAGCGATGTCGCAGATGTTCCTGGCGACGCTGCAGATCGCCGGGCCGCTGGTGGTCGTGCTGTTCCTGGCCGATGTCGGCCTCGGCCTGCTCACCCGCGTCGCGCCGGCCCTCAACGCGTTCCAGATGGGGTTCCCGATCAAGATCGGGCTGACGGTCCTGTTCGCCGGAGCGCTCTTCATGGCCCTGCCCTCGGTGGTGTCGTCACTGACCGGCGACGCCGTCCAGGCGATCACGGGACGGGGGTGAGGCACCGTGTCCGATAGTGGTGAGAAGTCCGAGAAGGCCACCCAGAAGCGCATGCAGGAGGTCCACCGGAAGGGCCAGCTCGGCCGGTCCCAAGACCTCGGTGCGTGGATCGGCATCGCCGTCGTCGCACTCATGGTGCCGTCGATGATCGGCAACGCGGCAGCCGCGGGCACAGCACAGCTCGTCGCCGTGCAGTCCGTCATCGCGAACCCGACCATCGGCACCATGAACCACGTGTTCGGCGATGCGATGGCGAGCGTCGGCGCGACCCTCGGCCCGATGCTCGCGGTGGTGCTCGTCGCCGTCACCGCGGCCGCCGTCGCGCAGGGCGGGGTGCACGTCCGGAAACTCGCGCCCGAGGCCTCGCACTTCGACCCCATCGCGGGCCTGAGGCGCGTGTTCGGCGTCCAGGCGCTGTGGAACGGGGCGAAGGCCCTGCTGAAGACCACCGTCGTCGGGCTCGTGCTCTGGTTCGCCGTGCAGGGCCTGATGCCCGTGCTCATGACCAGCGGCTCGCTGCCGTTGTCCGCCGTGCTCGAGGCAGCAGCGGACGGCGCGGGCACCCTGCTCCGCGCCGCGATCGCCGCCGGGCTGGTCCTCGCCGCGATCGACGTGCTCGTGGTCATCCGCCGCAACCGCAAGCGCACCATGATGACCAAGCGCGAGGTCAAGGACGAGCAGAAGAAGAGCGACGGTGACCCGCTCGTGAAGGGCCAGCGCCGCTCCCGCCAGCTCGCGATGAGCCGCAACCGGATGATCCAGGCGGTCGGCACCGCGGACGTCGTCATGACGAACCCGACCCACTACGCCGTCGCGCTCAAGTACGAGCCGGGCAAGGCCGCACCGCGGGTGGTCGCGAAGGGCGCCGGGCCCGTCGCCGACGTCATCCGTGCCCGGGCGGAGGAGGACCGTGTGCCGATCGTGCGCGACGTCCCGCTCACCCGCGCGCTGCACGCCGCGTGCGAGCTCGGGCACGAGATCCCCGTCGACCTGTACACGCCGGTCGCCCGAGTGTTGTCGTTCGTGATGGCCCTGAAGGCCCGCGGCGCAGCGGCCGGCACCCACGCACCGCCGAGGCCGACCACGCCCGACGAGGTCGCGAGCGTCATCGACCCGGCCACGTTGACCGGTGACCTCCGCCCCCGCAAGCTCCGCGCACCGCGCATCGCCGAGACCCCGACCGAAGGACTCCCCGCATGAACCGCAAGGACCTGCCGAAGCTCGTCGTCCCGGTGTTCATCGTCGGCATCATCCTGCTGCTGATCCTGCCGGTGCCGTCGTTCCTGCTCGACTTCCTGATCATCATCAACATCCTGCTGGCGCTGGTGATCCTGCTCACGACGCTCTTCGTGAAGAAGCCGCTCGACTTCTCGGTGTTCCCGTCGCTGCTGCTCGTCGCGACGCTGTTCCGCCTCGGCCTGAACGTCGCGTCGACCCGGCTCGTGCTCGGCGAGGGCTTCGCCGGCGACGTCATCCAGGCGTTCGGCCACGTCGCCGTGTCCGGGTCGATCATCATCGGCGCGGTGATCTTCCTGATCCTCATCGTCATCCAGTTCGTCGTCGTGACGAAGGGTGCCGAGCGCGTCGCCGAGGTCGGGGCACGGTTCACCCTCGACGCCATGCCCGGCAAGCAGATGGCGATCGACGCCGACCTGAACGCGGGGCTCATCACCGACCAGCAGGCGAAGGACCGCCGCGCCGCGGTCTCCGCCGAGGCCGACTTCTACGGCGCGATGGACGGCGCCTCGAAGTTCGTCAAGGGCGACGCGATCGCCGGCATCCTGATCATCATCATCAACCTGGTCGGCGGCATCGCGATCGGCATGCTGCAGAACGGGCTCTCCGCCACCGACGCCCTGTCGAAGTACGGCATCCTGACGATCGGCGACGGCCTCGTCACGCAGATCCCGGCGCTGCTCATGGCGGTCTCCACCGGCATGATCGTCACGCGCTCCGGCGCGGAGTCCGAGATGGGTGCCTCGGCCGCCACACAGCTGTCGCAGTCGCGCAACGCCCTGATGATCGCCGGCGTCGCCGCCGTCGCGATGGGGTTCATCCCCGGCATGCCGATCCTGCCCTTCCTGCTCGTCGGTGCGACCCTGCTGTTCACCGCGTGGCGCATCGGCCGGAACGCCGCGAACGCCGAGTCGGCCGCCGCCGAGCAGCAGGCCCTCGAAGCCGCCGCGCCCTCCGGCGACACCCCCGAGGACCTCATCGAGCAGATGCGCGTGCACGCCCTCGAGATCCTGCTCGCGCCCGACCTGGTCGACATGGTGTCCGGCGCCTCCGACGACCTGCTCGGCCGGGTCCGTGCCCTCCGTCGCAAGATCGCCGTCGACATGGGCATCGTCGTGCCGCCGGTCCGCACCCGCGACAGCATCGACCTCCCGCCGTCGACCTACGCCATCCGGATCGCCGGCGTCGAGGCGGGCCGCGGCACCGCCCCGGCCCGCAGCGTCCTGGCCCTCGGTGACCACCTGGACGGCCTGCCGGGCACCTCGACGGTCGAGCCGGTGTTCGGCCTGACCGGCAAGTGGGTGCCCGCCGAACTCCGGCACGCCGCCGAGATGACCGGCGCCACCGTGATCGACCGGGTGTCCGTGCTCGTCACGCACCTGCAGGCCGTCATCGGCGACAACGCCGCCCGCCTGCTCACCCGCGAGGACGTCAAGGTCCTGACCAAGGGCGTCAAGCAGGTCAACCCCGCCGCGGTCGAGGAACTCGTGCCGGGCATGCTCTCGATGGCCGAACTGCAGCGCGTGCTGCAGGGCCTGCTCGCCGAGCGGGTGCCGATCAACGACCTCGGCCGGATCTGCGAGGCGCTGACCCTGCGCGCCAAGGCCTCCACCGACCCCGAGGGGCTCGTCGAGGCCGCCCGCGCCGCGCTCGGTCCCGCTCTCGCCGCCCGCTACACCGACCAGGGCACGCTCCGGGTCATCATGATCGACCCGCTGCTCGAGCAGTCGATGCTCGAGGGCCTGCGACCCTCCGAGCAGGGCAGCCAGATCGTCCTCGACGCCCACCGCATCGAGCAGGTCCTGGGCTCCGTCCGCGATGCCGTGCGCAGCATCGAGGACCAGGGCCTGTCCGCCGTCCTCGTCTGCGCCCCGCAGCTCCGCCCGGCCGTGCACCGCATGGTCGCCGCCCAGTCGAACGGGCTCCCGGTGCTGTCGTACCAGGAGGCCACCGCCGCGGGCTCCACCATCGAGACCGTGGGAGTGGTCCGTGCCGCCGACCCGATTGCAGCGTAACGGCGCAACGCTCGACGAGGTCCGCGACGCCGTCCGGACCGAGTTCGGCGCGAGTGCACGGATCGTCGCCGCCGAGCGGGTCACCACGCCGGGCATCGGCGGGCTGTTCCGCAAGGCGCACGTCGAGGCCACCGTCGAGGTGCCCGAACCGGGGGAGACCCCGACCGCACGCGTGGTCATCGCCGACTCGCCCGTCCAGCGGATCGGGATCGCGGCGCTGCTCGCCGACGCCGAGGAGGCCGAGGCCCGCATCGCGGGTGGTGACGGCACCGCGACCACGCGCGCCGACGCGTTCGCGTCGGTGCTCGACGGCTTCGTGGCGGACGGGATCACGGGGAGCGCCCCGCGCCCGACGCGCGCCCTGCCGGAGCCGGACGGGCCTGCGGACGTCGTCCCGCGCCTCCAGGCCGTCAGCGACACCCTGCCAGGAGGCCCGGCCACCGTCCCCGACGCCGCGCCCGCCGTGCGCGTGGCCCGGCCCACGGCCCCTGCCGCGCGATCTGCTATCCCGGCGGTGCGGTCTGCTGTTCCGGCAGTGCGGTCGGCCGACGGTGACCTGGTCCTGCTGGTCGGCCGGGCGAACGACGTCGACGCCGCGGCCGGGCTGTTCGCCGTCCGGCACGCGCTGCGGCCGACGGACGCCGCCGACCGGCGGTCCGCGATCCTCGCCCGCGCCGACGGCGTGCGCGACGGCCACGCGGTGCTCGCCGTCGCCGCGTGGGACGACCGCGCGACCGGCGAACGGATCGAGGCCGACCAGGTCTGGGTCGTCGTCGACGTCGGACGGAAGCCCGAGGACTCCGCGGCCATGGTGTCCGCGGTGGCCGGACGGCTGCCGGTGGCCGGTGTCGTCGCGATCGGCGCGGGCGAGACCGCCACGCCGGAGTCCGTCGACCTGCTGGGGGTCCCCGTCCTGTCGCTAGGCTGAGCGGGTGCTGGTACTCACGCGGAAGGTCGGCGAGCGGATCCTCGTCGGTGACGACATCGTCATCACGGTCCTCGACGCCCGGGGCGACGGCGTCCGGATCGGCATCGACGCACCACGCGGGGTGAAGATCCAGCGTGAAGAGGTCGTGCGGGCGGTCGCCGAGGCGAACGCCGAGGCCGCTGCGGCTGCCGGCGCGACCGGTGCCTCCGGCGACGACGCCGAGGCACGGCTGCGTGCCGCGCTCGGCGACCGCGGCGGGGCCGACCGGGCGTAGTCCGGCCCGTCGCACGGTCGTTGTCGAGCGTTCGTTGTCGAGCGCGCCCCGCTAGCGTCGTCGCGCCCCGAAGAGTCGGGGCGCGACGACGCTGGCGGGGCGCGGACGGGACGGGACGGGACGGGGCGACGTTCTTCGTGCGTCGCGCCGTGGACGCGGGCTCGGCGGGGCGCGGCCGGCGGGGACGACCCGACCCGTGCCTCCAGGCCGGACCGTCCGCACCGGGCAGCTACGCGCGGGGCTTCTTCTCCTGTTCGGGGAGTCGTCCGGCTGCCGCCTCGGCGGCGAACCACGCACGGGCCTCGTCCTGGCGCGCCTGCTCCTCGCCGAGCGCGATCGGCGCCCGCACGTGGCCGGGCTCGTAGCCGAAGGTCTCGATGAGCTGCGGGACCACCGGACGGAGCCGCGCCACGAGCCGGTCGATCGACGCCGACACCGCACGGGCACGCTGCGCGCTCAGGCGGCCGTGCACCAGGTACCAGTCGAGGTGCTGCTCGAGCAGTCCGAGCGCGAACAGGTCGCGCAGCCACACGAGCACCCGGCGGGTGTCGCCCTCGGGGACCGCGTCGAGCCCCTCGGTGAAGGCGTCCCACTGCATGAGCTCCGCGTGGGCGCGTGCAGCCTCGATCAGCTCGTGCTGCGACCGGTTCAGGAGCACGGCCTGGCGGGCGCGGTCCTTGCCGGCGGTGTTCAGCCGGAGTCCGATCTCGGTGACCATGGTGTCCACGCGGCCGGCGAGCAGCGCGCGCTGCGTGGCGGGGTCGTGCAGGTCCGTGACGCTCGCGGCGAGCGAGCCGCGGTCGGCGACGGTCTGGCCCAGGCGGCGGAGGCCCGAGGCGTCCGCGAGCTTCGCGCCCACCTGCGAGGCGACGAACTTCGCGGTCGATGCGGCGTCGCGCGGCGCCCGCTTGCGGAAGTCCGTGAGCAAACGCTTGCCGACGAGCTGCAGCAGGACGGTGTTGTCGCCCTCGAACGTCACGTAGACGTCGAGGTCGGCGCGCAGGCTCGTCAGGCGGTTCTCGGCGAGGAAGCCCGCGCCGCCGCAGGCCTCGCGGCACTCCTGCAGGGTGTCGAGCGCGGACCACGTCGACAGTGACTTGAACGCGGCGGCCTGGGTCTCCAGGTCTTCGCGGCGCTGCGGGGTGTCGGCTCGCCCGCTGAACACGTCGTCGAAGGTGCGGAGCAGCTGCTCGTGCGCGAACGACTGCGCGAACACCGTCGCCAGACGGGGGATGAGTCGGCGCTGGTGCCGGCCGTAGTCCAGCAGGACGCCCTCGACGCCGCCCACCGTCGGGAACTGCCGGCGCTGCATCGCGTACGTCAGCGCGATCTGCAGCCCGATCTTCTGGGCGACGACCGCGGCGCCGTCGAGCGACACGCGGCCCTGCACCAGGGTGCCGAGCATCGTGAAGAAGCGGTGTCCGGGCGAGTCGATCGGCGAGCTGTAGGTGCCGTCCTCGGCGACGGCGCCGTAGCGGTTCAGCAGGTTCGTGCGGGGGACCCGGACGTGGTCGAAGTGCAGTCGGCCGTTGTCGATGCCGTTCAGGCCGCCCTTGACGCCGTCGTCCTCGCCGCCGACGCCCGGCAGGAACGCGCCGTCGTCGTCACGGAGCGGCACGTAGAACGCGTGCACGCCGTGGTCGACGCCCTGGGTGACGAGCTTGGCGAAGACGACGGCCGCCTTGCCGTGCAGGGCCGCGTTGCCGATGTAGTCCTTCCACGCCCCGCGGAACGGCGTGTGCACGACGAACTCCTGCGTGGCGGGGTCGTAGGTCGCTGACGTCGCGATGTTCTGCACGTCCGAACCGTGGCCGGTCTCGGTCATGGCGAAGCAGCCGGGCACGTCGAACCCGATGATGCCGGGCAGGAACTCCTCGTGGTTCCGCGCGGTGCCGAGGTGGTGCACCGCGGAGCCGAACAGGCCCCACTGCACGCCGGCCTTGATCTGCAGCGACGGGTCGGCGGTGGTGATCTCCTCGAACGCCGCCAGGTTGCCGCCGTGGTTGTCCTGACCGCCGAGCTCCGGCGGGTACGGGCGCTGGATGGCTCCGGCGTCGACCAGGATCTGCAGCTGCTCGAACGCGCGGGCCCGGTGCTCGATGGTGCCGAGACCCTCGGTCTTGTGCAGTGCGGGGTCGAGGACGAGGCGGCGGGAGATCCGGCGGTCCTCGGCCCAGCGGCCGAGCAGGAGGGTCTCGACCATGTCGACGTCGATGCGGATGTCGGTGGGCTTGCTCGCGTTCGCGCTCGTGTGCCTGCTCGCGTTCGTGCCCGGGTTCTCGCTGGCGCTCTTGCTCGCCTTCTCGCCGGCCTCGTGCTTCGCCGTGGGCGTGCCGGTGTGCTGCGCGGATGCGGTGTCGACCATGGTCGGAGTCCTCCTGAACTGCGGTGTCCGGTGTTGCGCTCCCCACGCTAGACACCGCCGCCGGGAGCCGGGCGAACGCGGTGTGGCTCGGACAACCGGCGATCGGTGCGTGGGGGTCGCGGCCGTGGGAACCCTCCAAGTGGACGTGCCGACGAATTCGTTGAGCACCCATCGACGATTGGGCGTGCCACCGGCCCGCGGGGCAAACTGGCCGACATGTCAGGCTCCACCACGGGACACGATCCCAAGCCCCAACGCACCTTCTTCGGACAGCCGTTCGAGCTGTCGACGCCCTTCGCGGTGGAGCTCTGGGAGCGGTTCTCGTTCTACGGCATGCAGGGCATCGTCCTGATCTACATGTACTACACGGTCACGCAGGGCGGCCTGGGGATCGACAAGGGCATCGCGAGCGGGATCATGGGCGCGTACGGCGGCGCCGTGTACTTGTTCACGATCATCGGCGCGTGGATCGCCGACCGGCTGCTCGGTGCCGACCGCACACTGTTCGGCAGCGCGATCGTCGTCATGCTCGGTCACATCGCCCTGGCGGTCATCCCCCGGGGTGGCTGGCGTGGGCGTCGGGCTCGTGCTCATCGCGCTCGGGTCCGGCGGACTCAAGGCGACCGCCACGACGATCGTCGGTGGGCTCTACCGCCGCGACGACCCCCGCCGCGACGCCGGGTTCTCGCTGTACTACCTCGGCGTCAACCTCGGTGCGTTCTTCGGGCCGCTCCTGACCGGCCTGCTGCAGAGCTCGCTCGGCTTCCACTACGGCTTCGGGCTCGCCGCCGTCGGCATGGCAGCCGGCCTGGTCCAGTACGCGATCCGTCGGAAGAACCTGCCCGACACGGTCCGCCACGTCACGAACCCGGTCGACCGCCGACGCCTGCCGCTGATCGGGGTCGGGGTCGTCGTCGCCCTGGTCGTGATCGCGGTCGCCGTCCTGACCGGGCTGCTGAACGTCGGCAACCTGCCCACCGTGGTCGTCGCGATCGTGATCCTCGCCACGATCGGGTACTTCGTCGTCATCCTGACCAGCGGAATCACGGCGCAGGAGCGGTCGCGGGTGTTCGCGTTCATCCCGCTCTTCATCGGCAGCGCCGTGTTCTGGTCGCTCTACCAGCAGCAGTTCACCGTCGTCACGGTCTACTCCGACGAGCGACTGGACCGCTCGTTGTTCGGGTGGGAGATGCCGGTGTCGTGGGTGCAGTCGATCAACCCGGTCTTCATCATCGTGCTGTCCGGGGTCTTCGCGGCGCTCTGGACCAAGCTCGGCGACCGACAGCCGTCCACGCCGACGAAGTTCGGCCTGGGCACCGGCATCATGGGCGTCGCGTTCCTGCTGTTCCTGCCCTTCGTCGGCTCGGGCCAGAACGGCACGCCGCTGCTCGCCCTGGTCGGCATCCTGCTCGTCTTCACGCTGGCCGAACTGCTGCTGTCACCCGTCGGGCAGTCCGTCGCCACGAAGCTCGCGCCGCCGAAGTTCCAGACGCAGATGGTCGCGCTGTTCTTCCTGTCGGTGTCGCTCGGCACCGCCGTCACCGGGGTGCTGTCGCAGTACTACGACCCGGCGAACGAGGCGCCGTACTTCGCCGTGCTCGGTCTCGTCGCCGTCGCGGTCGGCGTGGTCCTGCTCGTCCTGGCCAAGCCGGTCCTGAAGCTCATGCGCGGTATCCGCTGATCCGTCGCGGCATCCGCTAACCTGAGGGAAGCCACACGGCCGAAGCAACCAAGGAGTCACCCCATGCTCGAACTCATCGCCGGCATCATCATCGGCATCGGCGTCCTCGGTGGTGTGGGCTGCTGCATGGCGGTCGCCGCCATGATGAAGAGCGGCTCCGAAGAGTACTGAGCCCGCTGGGCTACTCGCCGCTGCCGGTCGTGATCGGCACCAACTGACGACTCAGGACGGTCGCGCGCTCGAAGGGGCCGCGACCGTCCTTCGTGTACACGGGCTCCTCGAACGCGACGGTCCACGACAGCGGCTCGCCGACGCCGGGGTAGCCGACGATCTGGTTGCCGCCGGGAGCCACGATGACGCCGATCGGCTCGTCGGCCCACCGGTCACCGCCCTCCGCGGAGTCGATGACCTGCACGAGCGCGCCGATGCCGAGACCGGGGGCGTCGTCGGGGCGGGGCTTGGGGGAGCGGCGTCCGAACACGCCATCACCGTAGCGGCGATTGGTCATGGAACGTCTGTGCGGCATCTGTCGGCACGCTGATGGCGCGCCCGCCGGGTGCGCGCTGACTGGTCAGGGCACCCCGTCCGCACCCCGTCGGGTGGTCAGGAAGTGTCGGCGGCGGCGCCGCCAGGCGACGCATCGTGACCAGTGCGCGAAGGTGAGCGGGGTGTCGCGACCGGCGGAACAGCGGCCGGGAGGCCCGTGGCGGGCCCGCGCCGCGCCTCCAGGCCGTCGTCGGTCGCCCCCACAGCGTGTGCCGGGTGGTCAGGACACCCCGCCGGAAGCGCGTTGAGTGGTCACCAACTGTCGGCAGCGCGGCCGCCAGGCGACAGTTCGTGACCACTCGGCCGACCTGAGCGGGACGGCGCCCCCGCCCGGGTCAGGCGTCGGCGGGGACCCGGGCGATCTCGGTGATGGACGAGTGGCCGGTCTCGGGGTGCTTGCGCATCGAGAGCAGCCGCTCCATCGAGGGCTCGAGCGCCGTGACCTTGTCGAGCGGCGCACTCACCACCAGCTGGAACCCGAGTCGGAGCCACGCGGTGACCGCACGACCGGCGAACTCCGAGTCCGCCTTGATGAACGCCTCGTCGAGGAACACCGGGGCGAACCGCGGCCGGGGCCGGGTCTCGTCGCCGAGCTGGTAACGGAGCGCCGCACCCACGATGAACGCCACGAGCTCCTGCGTCTCACCACCGGACTTGTCACCGAGCGACGAGTACACACCGAGGTCGCCCCCCGACGTGTCGTAGCGGACCGCCGTGATCTCCATGTGCCGCCGGACGTCGAGTACGGCGTCGCGCTGCGTGGTGCGACCACGGGCGGCGTCGGGGTCGGGGCGGATGACGGCCATGAAGCGCCGGAGCCGACGGAACCGGGTCTCGAGCACGTCGTCGGTCAGCTCGGAGTCGACCGAGGCGGACAGGGCGCGGAGCTCGCGGCGGAACGCGGTGACGTCCTCGCGGGTGACCCGCCGGATCTGGATCTTCAGGCGGTCGCGGTTCGCGCCGAACGGCAGGTCCCGCAGGATCTCGTTGACCGGTTCGAGGCGCTCCTCGATCTCGACGACGGCCCGGTCGAAGGCCCCGGCGAGCGGCACGAGGTCCTCGCCGCTCCACTGCGACAGCCGTCGACGCCACTCGGTGCGACGTGCGTGCAAACCGGTCGCGACGATCTGGTCGAGGATGGCGTGGTAGTCCGGGAACGACGCGACGCCGGTGCCGAGGTTCGGGTCCGGCCAGGCGTCCTGGTACCGCTGGAACGTGAGCGTCAACGACGTCGAGGCCGCTGCGGCACCGTCGAGTGCCTGCGACAGCCGTTCCTCCAGCCGGCGTCGGAGCCGTCGGGTGGCGTCGTCGAAACCGTCCACACCGTCCGGTGCCCCGACCTCGGCGAACGTCTCGGCGAGCAGTCGCGACTGCTCGTCGTCGGGCAACGACTCGGGGGTGTCGTCGAAACGCGACAGGATCTCGGCGGCGGCGTCCTGGCCGTCGACGAGCACGGCGTGCCGCTCCTCGAGCCGCTGCACGGCGAGCCGTGCGGCGGAGCGTCGGTCGGCGGTCTCGTCGAGCGACTTCCGCAGGCGGGCGACCGAGGCGCGCAGGGTCCGGAGGCCGTCGTCGGCGGCGAGCAGCGCCTGGCGTTCCTCGTCGAGGCGGGCGAGCGACGTCTCGACGCCCTCGACGTCGATGGCGTCCCACGTCACGTCGACCACGTGCTGGTGCGCGGCGCGGAGGACGTCGAGCGCGGTGAGGTCCTGCGCGACGTCGGTGCGACGGGCCTCGAGCGTGGCGAGGTCCTGCGCGATCGACGCGAGCTCCTGCTCGACGGCGGCGACGCGGGCCTCGTTCGTGAAGCCGATGACGTTGGCCTGGCGGCGGTCACCGTGCGCACCACGCCGGCCGTCGCGGAGCTGGCCGGACTCGGTCACGCGCCGGCCACCACCACCGAGCTCCGAGGCGTCGGTGACGCAGCGGGCATCGGTGCGGTCCGACTCGATCCGCTCCCGCACCCAGGTGCTGAACGGCGAGTGCTTGATGGCGAGCTTGCCGGAGACCATCGCGGGGTCGCCGTCGAGGTCCAGGTGCGGTCCGGTCGGCACGCCCTCGAACTGCACGCGGACGGGCAGGCGGAGTGCGTCGATCGCCTCGCTGAACGCGCCGAGGCGGTCCTGGTCGACGAGCAGGGTGCGGGCGACGGGGGCCAGCACGGACTCGATGGCCGTGCGCCAGCGCTCCTCGCCGGGCTGCACGTCGAGCAGTTCCGCGACGAACGGCAGGTCGGCGGGGTCGATGCCGGCAGCCCGGGCCATCGCGAGCCGGGCCTCGTGCATCGGCAGGGGCATCGCGCCCTGACGGTGCTCGAGCGACTGCCGCTCCTGGCGCAGCGAGCGCTCCCGGTCGAGGAGCGGGTACTCCTCGCGCGTCAGGGCATCGCGGCGATCGTCCAACGACGAGCGCGAAGCAGCGTAGGACCCGAGGAACTCGTGCGAGCTGCGCTGCGCGGCAGTGAAGTCGGCCTCGGTCGCGACGGACGTGCCGAGCACCGCTGTGCGCTCGTCGAAGGTCGCCCGGGTCCGGACCACCGCGTCGCGCTCACGGGTGAGTCGCTCGATGCGGTCCTCGAGCTGGGCGAGCGCGTTGCCGCCCTGGTCGCGCAGCCGTGCCTCGGCGTCGCGCAGCTCGATCTCCACGGCGGCGTGCCGGGCCTCGGCGGCGGCGACCTCGGCGCGGGACGCCGTGCGCTCCCGGCCGTTGCGGTCCACCTCGGCGTCGAGCAGGTCCCGCTTCCGCGAGGCCGTCCAGTGCGCGAACGGGGAGACCTCGGCGCCGGTGGCGATGCCGTCGAGGGCCTCGGCCGCGGCCTTCGACCGTTCGATCTCGTCGTGCAGGTCGGTGATGGGGGAGAGGATGCGGACCTTGCGCTCCTCGGTGTCCATCGCCTCGTACGCCTCGTCGAGTGCGGAGAAGTGCGCGAGGGCACGGTCGGCCGCCTCGTAGGTGCCCGGGGTCTCGAGCACGAGCGACTTGTACAGCGCGTCGACCGTCGGCAGGTGCTGCCCGGCCTGGATGCGTGCGAGCAGGCGCATCGCCCGGTTGCCGCCACCGGAGTCACCGATGCCGAGGCGGGTCTGCAGCGTGTAGGCGAGCTCCTGGTAGGTGTCGCGGATCACGAGCCCCGGCACGCGGCCGGTCAGCTCGAGGTGGTGGAAGCGCGTCGGCACGAACTCCTCGAGCCGGCGCAGGTCGAAGGTGTCGTCGACCGTCGCCATGGTCATCTGGATGTCGCCGACGCCCCGCGCGCGCTTCGGCACGATGTACGCCCGCAACACCGTGAAGCGGCGCTCGTCGTCGTTCCGGAACGTGACCGCGGCCGCGCCCCAGGTGGTCTGGTCGTCGCCGCGCAGGTTCACGTCGCGCAGGGCGCCGGACTCGGGGTCGCGGCGGGTGTCGACCTTGCCGCGCAGGTACGTGAGCAGGTTGCGCTGGTCGGCGCTGCGGGCACGACCGGTCGTGGCGTCGTTCGAGGCGCCGTTGAACGGCACGTCGGACGGCATCATCACGGCCAGGTACGCATCCATGAGCGTGGACTTGCCGGTGCCGGACGCGCCGGAGATGAGCGTCGCGGTGCCGGACAGCTCGACCTGGCGGTGACCGTGGAACCCGCCCCAGTTGACGACCTGCATCGACTCGGCGCGCCACTGCGCGACCGTGTCGAAGAGCGCCGGGATCTCGAACGTGTCGGTCACGCTTCCGTCTCGCCTTCGTCGTCGGTGTCGGTGTCGTCAGTCGGGAGGCCCGGGTCGGCTCCGTCGGTCGGCTCGCCGCCCGGGGCGGTCGCCACTTCCTGCGCGGTGGTGGTCCGCAACCAGGTGTCCAGTTCCAGCAGGCGCTCCAGGGGGAGCAGCACCTCGACGACGCTCGCCACCCGGAAGCGGTCCGGGTCGGACGTGCGGATCAGGATGCGCGCGGTGACGAGACGCTCGACGGCCTTCGCCACACGGCCCTCGTCACGGGTGCGGTCGGTCGCGGTGGCCGGTCGGAACCCGGCGACGTGCCCGAGGATCTCGGAGCGGTCGACGACGACCTGGTCCGGCCCCGGTCGGGCATCGGCTCGCAGCCGCATCCGCAGGTAGACGAGGACGATCGTCTCCTCGCGGGTGTACGGCAGGTCGCGCAGCAGCGTGGGGAACGTGCGGCGCTGGCTCTCCGAGCGGGCCTGGCGCTTCCACGCGACCTCGCGGTCACGGTCGACGTGCAGCTCGAGGAACAGGTCGTTGAGACGCGACCGCAGCTGGTACTCGGCGTCGAGGACGGCACGCCACTCGTCGGGGTGCGTGCGGGAGCTGAGGTACGAGTGCCGGAGCAGCGCCACCAGGGCGCGGCGCTGGTGCTCGTCGAGCCGGCCCTCGTCGCCCTCGAAGAGAGCGAAGCTGGACTCGTCGCGTTCGTCGTCCTGCAGGACCGTTGCGGGGTCGTCGTACGGGACGGTCTCGTCGACCGGTGCCGGCGTCGTGTCGCTCACCGTGCCTCCTGTGCGTTCTGTGTGTCGTCGTGGGGTTCGCCGGCCGGCGCGTGCTCGGCAGCGAGCGCAGCGGTGGGCATGTGGAAGGTGACCGGGCTGCCGTCCGGACGCACTGTCCGGTGTTCGGCGACGTGCGCGGCGGACTCGAAGTCGTCGCGTCCGGTGAGCAGGTGGGCGAGGCCGAAGAGCTCGACCGGTCGACGCTGTTCGGGCGGCAGCCCGTGGAACGCGTCGACGCTCGAGTCGGCCTCGGCGAACCGGAGTGCGGCGCGCAGCTCCGTCAGGAGCGGACCGCCGTGCTTGCGGAGCATCTCGACGTCGAGGTCCTCGAAGACGTCGTCGTCGGGTTCCTCGATGGGCGGCGGCACCGACTCGGCGTCCGGGTCGTAGAAGCGCTCGCGCAGGGTGCCGACCTCGGCCGATGCCGGCAGCAGCGGGAGCGGGATGCGGTCGCGCGCCCCGCCCTGGTCCATCAGCGTCGCCAGGCCGCGGTTGATCGAACGGATGACGGCGTCGAGTTCGCGGTCGCGGACCACGTCGTGGGCGACGATCTGGTCGCGGAGCGTGGCGGTGAGCTGGCGGCGCTGGGCGAGGACGTCCTCGATGCCCTGGCGGAGGATCGTCACCGTGTTGCGGAACGCGCGACGCTCACCGGCGCCGAGGCCCTCGGCGAAGGGGTGGGACAGGATCGTCGCGATGTCGTCGCGCAGGCGGAGCAGCAGGGCGTCGTCGCGCAGGAGCTCGAAGGCACCCTCGAACGCGCGGCCCTCGGGCGTCGCCTGCATCAGGTTGTCGGTGCGCGCGAGGTAGTCGTCGAGGATCTCGCCGATCGGGCGGACCTCTTGCCGGAAGTCCTCGACGATCGAGCGGTGCATCGTCGCGACGGCCTCTTCGACACGCTTGAAGTCGCTCGGGAGCTGCCGGATCAGGTCGGAGATGTTCGTGTACCCGTCGCGCATCCGGTCGTCCTCGACCGTGACGACGTCGTCGCCGTGCTCGAGGCGTTCACGCTCGGCCTGCAGTTCGGCGATCTGGGCGTCGATGCGGCGGATCTGCACGTCGGGGTCCGGCTCGGCGCGGGCGGCCCAGCGGTGCACGGCGTCGACGATCATCGCCAGCCGGCTCTCGCTGATCAGGGCGCGGTCGGCCGACAGGGCGTCGACGAGGCTCAGGGCCTCGAGCGCGTGACTGGTCAGCGAGTACTGCTCGTCGCCGTCGGGGGAGTTCGAGCGGACCAGCCACTGGGCCGCCACCCACTCACGGCAGAGGGCACGGCCGTTCGGTCGGGGGTCCTGCTCGCTCTGCTCGTGCTGTTCGCTCGCGGGCACGCGTGCACCCGATGCCTGCAGGCGGGCGACGTGCTCCTCGACCTGCAGGTGCATGCGGTCGGCGGGGACGTACTGGACGTCGCGGTCGAACACCGTGCGGAACACGGCGAGGACCGTCGCGCTCGTCGGGCGGGACATGAGGCGCAGGGTCGGACGGTCGAGGACCGCTCGGACCCGGGCGAACTCGAGGTCGACGTCGGTCATGCGCCCCTTCGTCCGATCGTGCTGGTGGTGTGGCCCGCGTGCTGCGGCCCGGTGAGATGACAAGAGCCCGACGCTGCTGCGTCGGGCTCTGTCTCAAGGGTGGGCGATACCAGACTCGAACTGATGACCTCTTCGGTGTGAACGAAGCGCGCTACCAACTGCGCCAATCGCCCCCTGCACTGTTCGTGCGAGTCGATAGTAGCGGAAGTCCGGCGGTGCACCGAACACAGTGCGCTGCCCGGGTGTGGCGCGCTGCTGACGAGGGTGCCCGAACCGGCCGGATCCGCATGAACTCGGGGGACACGCCCGGTGAACGGGAAGGATTTTGGCGGATGCCCCTGGGTTCGTATAGAGTTTACGTCGTCGCCGCGACAGCGGAAAGACAAATGCGGATGTGGCGCAGTGGTAGCGCATCACCTTGCCAAGGTGAGGGTCGCGAGTTCGAATCTCGTCATCCGCTCGAGTGTGGGGCTTCTCGAAGCCCTGCGACTCACCAGAGGGTATCCCACCGTTCGGGTACTCACGGAGACGTGAACCTCGATGGTGGGGTGGCCGAGAGGCTAGGCAGCGGCCTGCAAAGCCGTCCACGCGGGTTCGAATCCCGTCCCCACCTCCAGCAACACCCTCCAGATCCTGTGCGAACTCCGGTTCAGACAGGGAATCTGGGCGATTGGCGCAGCGGTAGCGCGCTTCCCTGACACGGAAGAGGTCACTGGTTCGATCCCAGTATCGCCCACAGCAGGAGCCCCGGAAGGACCGTCAGGTCCGGCCGGGGCTCTCGTCGTCCCCAGCGATGTTCGGCCGACAATCACTGTGGCGCTCGGGCCGGTCACCTCCGGGCTGTGGTTCGATCATCGGCGAAGCCAAGGCGTGCCGGCATCCCACTCATCGACCGCGCACGCCTGTGCGAGCCGATCTCGCGCGCTGCGAGGCCGGCTGGCTGGCCGGGTGACCATGGCGCGATCGTGTCGGCTTGGAAACTCCTTCGCGGTGATCAGTGTGCGCTCGGGCAGTGAATCCGCGCACTGTGCGCACCGTGACCGCTGGTCGGCCGGAAGGTGACTACGCGCCACTTGCTGCTCCCACATCGTGCCCCAGTCCTGGTGGTGAGCGCGCAGGATGCGACGAGCTACCGAGGCGTTCCACAGCACGTACCTGCGAATCGTCGTTGCTCCTTCCCGGACCCGCGCGAACACGATCTCGGCAGCCAGTGGCTCACTGCGACTTCGTTCTGCGCTCGATGTGTCGAACAGAAAGCGCCCCTGCGATCGCGACTACCGCGGTGGCGATGATCGCTGCACCAGCGACGCCACCCGATCTCTCGACGACGAGCCCCGCGGCACTCGTTCCGAGCGCAGCGCCCCCGACAGCAGCCACGACGACGAGGCCGTACGCGCTGGCGATCAAGCGCGGCGGCACAACGACGTCGAGGGCGGTGGTCAGGATGATCGCCACTGGACTCGACATCCACCCGACCACGAACACCATGGCGGCCAGGAGAACAACCCGGTCGCCGACGATCACCAACGTCGCGTATCCGCTGGCGGTGAGCGCCAGGGCGGTGAGGAGTCGCGCCCGCCGAATGTCCGGAACCGGTCGCGCACCATAGAGCAGCGCACCAGCCGCTTCCCCGATCGCCAGGCCCGCCAAGACCGGTCCTGCCAGTCCCTCCCTCCCGGCCGCATCCGCGACTGCCGGCACGATCACCGTCAACGACCCCGTTTCCACGCTCACGAGAGCACCGATCGCGAGGATTCGAGCGAATGTCGCCACACCAGCCAGCGGAAGTGGCAAAGAGGCGGGCAACGGAGATTCGGTCCTGCCCATCGTCACTGCCAGCAGGAATCCTGCGGCCGCGATGACCGCGGCGATGACCAAGAAGGTCAGGCGCCAAGGTGCCGAGATCACCAGCAGGCCTGCCAGCGTCGGCCCCATCGCGAGTCCCGCTTGGAACGCGACTGAGAGCAGCGCGTAGGCACCGGATCGTTCCGCAGGCTCGGAGAAGGAGCGCGGGATCGATGCGCGAAGGGCTGCAGCCAGAGCCGGGAACGACACCCCGGCCCCAGCAAGGAGGAGCGACCGCGTTGTCGACGACGGGGATGCGACCACCAAGAGCATGAAGCAGCAGCTGACACCCGCGCCGATGCTCACCACCCAGCGCGCAGGGACGCGAGACATCAACGCCCCCTGAACCGGCACGCCCACGGCATTCGCCAACCCGAATGCGCCAGCAGCGGCCGCCCGACAGGCAAGGGAATCGCCGGAAGACAAGATCAGCGACAGTGGAACCATCCCGAGAGCCACGGCCGATAGCGCAACCGCTCCGACACCGATCGCAAAAGAACGGTGAGCGAGCAGGCGTCGGTAGACGACGGTCATGGGAGCTCCACAAATGGAGCCCACCCACCCGGGAGGCACGCTCCCCACGCATCGGCGCAGTCGCCGACTGTGCAGATCGTACACACACAGAGCCAACCATGTCGACGCCGTGACATCTGATCGGCTGTCGCCGGTTCCTTCGCATGCGCCGCCAGCAGCGCATGCAGGAACGCGACCGTCCCCTTCTCTCCGATCAACGGAACCACCGCAGCCGATGCGATGCAATCCCACGTTCGAGACACCCGATGCCAGCCCGGCAGCCGATCCGCTACCGGAGCCGGCTGGTACAGGTCGTGAACGAGCCGCCGAGGCCGAAGGCTCGGTTACAGGTGCTGTCTTGATGGTGTGCGGAATGACCCAGACATTCCGCACACCTTCGCCGGCCCGCTGTCGTGAGTACAGATCGTGGGGCAGCGATGCGTCCTGCTCCCGCCGTGCTCGCGGGCTCCACGATCGCAACGACGGCACGGTCGGCGCGCGGGATCTCCGGAGCCCTGTCCGACGTCACTCTGGACCGCGTCATGGGCAAAGGCTCGCCTCTGGGGCGCTCGCCGCGGACCTGCTCGGGGGCCTCGAGGTGTTCCACCACGAGGCCCCTCGGCGAAGCCGTCGATTCCGCGGAGACCGCGACCCGAGACCACTTCGAACGCGCATCCGCGTTCGCAACGCTCTTCCGTGCCCGGTTGCGATTCCGCGGCGGTCGGGGCGAGTTCGTCGACGCCGGCCACGGCCTCACCGCTCACCCCTACACGTCCGGCGCTGCAGAACGGTTCCCCTCCTGAGACTTCCCGATCGCTCTGCAGCCTGCGGGTATGCCCGTACCGCCGCGGATTCACCGGACCAGCCCACGTCAGACCGCATCGCGGTCGACGAGCAACTGGACCCTCGGAGGTCTTCAGGCGCCGACGTGGTTCTGGATGAAGATCTCGAGCGACGCCCGGAGCGGGGCGAGTTCGACGTCGGTGGTGATGGTCGTTTGATCGGGGACCTCGTCGCGCAGTTCCTCCAGTCCGAACAGCGCGCGCGTGAACCAAGGCTGGACGGCGCTGGTCAGTGCCTGATCGGCGAGCAGTGTCATCGTCGCGCCGTCCAACGCGAATCGCTCCTCGAGGAACGCGCACAAGCGTGCGTGTGCCTTGCCGAAGAACGCTTCGTAAAGTCCCGACGATGCCTCGGGGAGCCGTTCTGCCTCGGCGATGCCGAGTCGGCAGGTCCGCAAGATGGGCGCCCAGGTGAGCATCTGCGCGAATCGTCCACAGAAGAGGACTGCCGCTTCCGTAGGGTCGTCGGCGTAGCGCTCTGGGGTCTTCATCCGCCCGTCGAAGAGTTCCTGAATGCGTCCGATCACGGCGACGAAGAGTACGTCCTTCGTTTCGAAGTGTGCGTACAGGGACCGTTTCGAGGTCTGAGCCCTCTGGGCGACGAGGTCCATGGACGTGCGGTCGAACCCGAGCTCGAGGAAGACGTTCTTGGCCTCGGCGAGGATGTGCTCGCGAAGCTCGTTACCGCGGCGCGCCATGTGTTGCCTTCCATTGAAGTAAACGGTACAGTAGAGTCTACTTAGTGAACGAGGAGTATCCACCCATGATCGTCGTAACCGCCCCAACAGGCCTCATCGGAAGTCAAGTTCTCGCCGGGCTCTTGGAAGGAGACGAGCCCGTTCGTGTGATCGTGCGCGACGCCAGCCGGCTTTCGGCCGAGCTGCGCGACAGGGTCGAGGTCATCGAGGGCTCGCACCGCGACGCCGCCGTGGTCGACAGGGCTTTTGCGGGTGCTGACTCGGTGTTCTGGCTCGTGCCAGCGGACGAACGAGCCCTGAGCGTCTACCAAGCCTACGTCGGCTTCAGCATCCCCGCCGCCGACGCGATCGTCCGCCATGGCGTCAAGCGTGTGGTCACGGTCTCCGCCCTCGGACGCGGCACGCAGATCTACGCCGGCTACGCCTCCGCGTCGAACGCGATGGAGGACCTGATCGCGAGCACCGGCGTCCACCTCCGTGCACTCGTCATGCCCTCGTTCGTGGACAACCTGATCTGGCAGGTCGGCGCGATGAAGAACGCCGGCGCGTTCTTCTCCCCGATCGGCGGTGACCTCAAGCTGCCCGCCGTCGCTACCCGCGACATCGCCGCCGAGGCCACACGCCTGCTGCTGAGCCCGACCTGGACCGGCCGCGAGGACGTCCCCGTGCTTGGCCCGGAGGACCTCTCCTTCAACGACATGGCTGCGATCATCACCGACGTGTTGGGCACCCCGATCCGATTCCAGCAGGTCCCGGCACAGCAGCAGAAGGACGGCTTCCTCGGTCGCGGCTACTCCGAGGCGATGGCGGCGGGGATGGTCGACATGGCCGTCGCAAAGGACAACGGCCTCGACAACGCGGTCGCCCGCACCCGTGAGAACACCACCCCGACGACGTTCCGTGAGTGGGTCGAGGACACGCTCAAGCCCGCCTTCACCGCCTGAACCGTCGCCGCATCCCCATCACCTCCGTCGGAGCTCCCCTCGCGATCACGCGACGGGAGCTCCGACCCGTCCCGCATGCCTGGAGCGCTTGTGCCTGAAAGACTCTCCTCCGGATGGGTTCTCGCCCTCACCGCTGCAGCCCAGTTCGTGCTGCAGCTCGACTTCGCCATCGTCAACGTCGCCCTGCCCACCGTGCAGCGCGATCTCGGTTTCACCGAGGCGGGCCTGCAGTGGGTCGTCACCGGCTATGCGCTGACCTTCGGCGCACTGCTCCTGGTCGGCGGACGCTTCGGTGACCTCATCGGCTACCGCCGCGCTGTCATCGGCGGCCTGGCGCTCTTCGCTCTCACCTCCCTTTCCGGCGGCCTCGCGACCGGCGGTGGAGTGCTCGTCGCATCCCGGATGGTGCAGGGTGCCAGTGCGGCGCTCATCGCGCCTGCCGCGCTCGCGCTACTGGCCCATGCTCATCCTGAGCCGAGGGCGCGCATCCGAGCCATGGGCATCTTCCAGGGCAGCGTGGCGGCGGGAGCGTCCGCGGGCATCGTTCTCGGCGGGGTCCTCACTCAGTACGTCGGGTGGCGGTCGGTGCTGTTGATCAATCCGCCGCTCATCCTGGTCCTCATCGCCCTCATCCTCTGGCGTGTGCCGGCGATCCCCGGCCACAGCGGCATCCGGCTCGACCTGCCGGGCGCGCTCACAGCGACCGGTGCGACCGCCGCGCTCATCCTCGGCGTCAGCCAGGGCCAGCAGAACGGCTTCGGCAGTCCGAGCTCGTGGATCGCCCTCGTGGCGGCCGCGGTGCTCGCGGTCGCGTTCGTTGCCGTCGAACGGCGCATCGCCGACCCGATGCTGCCCTTCTCGCTCCTGCGCGGTGACGGACGACCCGCTGCGCTCGTCGCCATCTTGGTGATCGGAGCGGTGCTCGCCGGCTACGTGTACTTCGTGTCGATGTACCTACAGCGCGTGCTCGCGTTCTCGGCACTGCAGACCGGCCTCGCCCTCGTCCCTGCCACCCTGACCGCATTCGTGGTCTCCACCCAGGTGGCCCGCCGCGTGCTGCCACGCCTCGGATTCCGGCGGCAACTTCTGCTGGCTCTGTTGCTCGTCGGTGCGGGACAGCTGTGGCTCTCCCAGGTGACAGCGACCGGCAGCTACGTCGTCAATGTGTTGGCCGGCATCCTGCTCACCGCAGCCGGAATGGGACTCGCCCTGCCCGCCGCATCCCTCGCGCTCACCGCAGAGGCGCCCCCACATCAGCACGGCATCGCCGGGGCGCTGTTCGCCTCCGGGCAACAGGTCGGCAGCGCGATCGGCATCGCGGTCCTGGCCACCATTGCCGCAGCCAGCACCGACACGACGGGAGACCTCGTCAGCGGGTACCGACTCTCCTTCCTCGTCGCGACCGGGCTCATCGCCCTCGCCGTCATCGCGACCGCTGTCCCTCGCACTCGGAGAACAGCCTGAGGGAGAATCCCGTGTCGTGGTGCACCCGTCCGGGGGCGTGATCGCGGAGTGTCGAGGACGCAGCCTGACGCGGTCAGCGGCGGTCTTCCCAGATCGTTCGTCTCGTTGAATCGGGATCAGTGAGGGTGATGCCCGCAGTGTCGAAGCGGTGCGTGGTGCGCTGGGTGCTGGAATAGGGGTCCCACCCGGGGTCCCCTGTCCGGGCGAAACGGACCCAGGCACCGTGCACGTCGTCGGCGAGGTGCTGTGGAGGTGATGCTCCGACGAGCTCTTCCCAGTCCGCATGGTCGAGATTGTCGAACACGAACGGGAGCTCGACCCCATGGCAGGCGCCGAGCCGTCCGTCAAAGGCGGGGGACCGCCATGCGAACTCGTACAGGTGTGTTCGGGGATGTGCCTCTGCTGTGCGGATCGCCGGGATCCGGTACAACCAGTCCGTGAGGATCCCGCCGATGGTTGCCGCCGCGCGCTCTCCACGAAATGCTCGCCGGTACGTTCGGGTGCCTTTCCCGAGTGGCAGCTTGGTGCGGGCGGCTGCCAGCGGCACCATCCAGTTCTTCATGCGATCTGGTCCCTCGAGGACGAGAGCGATGTTGGCTTCCTCCCTGTTCCATCCGATCAGGAGATCGACGTCCGCTGCAGCGCCGGCTCGCAACGCCTCGATCGGCGAAGTCGGCAACGAGCGCCCATCAACGACGGGTTCGAACACCAGCCCGTTCACCGCGACGTCACCCCACAGCGAGCGGCGCGGACGTTTGGAGACCTCGGCGGCCAACTGCGTCTGCGCGTCCAAAAGCGCATCGAGCGGCACCTCCGCGAGTGCCTCTCGGGTTGGGCGCACATGCAGGATCTCGCTCATACGCGTCGCCACGAGTCGTGCGGATTCGCTACTGATGCTGTGGAACGTGCTCCCGGACTCGAGAATCGCCCGCCGGAAAAGCCCTCGTGCTGCCGGCATCGCCAGCAGCGCACCGATGCTCATCGCCCCAGAGGACTCACCGAACACCGTGACGTTCCCGGGGTCGCCTCCGAACGCCGCGATGTTGTCGTGCACCCATTCCAGCGCGCAGATCTGGTCCAGGAGCGCGAGATTGGCGGGTCCGTCACCGAACCAGGCAAAGCCGTCCGCACCGAGCCGGTAGTTGATCGTGACGAGCACCACGCCATCTCGTGCGAAACGGGTACCGTCGTAGCCGCCGACGGCGCCCGAACCACTCGTCCACGAGCCACCGTGCACGAAGACCATCACCGGTTGGCCGTCACCGATCGTGGGCGCCCAGAGGTTCAGGTTGAGGTAGTCGTCACCAGTGATGATGCGTCGGGGGAGGAGTTCGCCGAGGGGACCGGTCGCGGCAGACTGTGGGGCGGTCGGACCGTAACCGGTGGCGTCGAGCGATCCTTTCCACGGCGCCCGGCGAACCGGGCGCTGGAATCGGCGTGGACCGACGGGTGCCTCCGCGTACGGCACACCCAGCATCCGGATGACGCCGCTATCGACCACCTGACCTCGTAGGACACCTGCGGGCGCCGTGATGAGTGTGTCCTCCGGTGTGTTCTCTTGTGACAACGCCTGCACCCTTCTTCCGTTTCGGAGCATACCGACGCGACACCCCGACTCCTCGTTGCTGACCTGTCCGGAGTTCCTCGGACACCTGGTCCGGGGCGATGATCGTCCCGGAGAAGGATTCCGTGACCGCTGCGATCCCCAGGCGAGGACGAGGGTGACACCAGCGGCGCAGAGCAGGAACCCTGTCCAAGTGGCGATGGTCAGGGTCTCGGCGAAGAGGACCGCTCCGGCGACGGCAGTGGAGGGCGCGACCAGGAACCGCAGTCCGTTCAGTGCCGTCACCCCGATACGTCGCAGGAGGAACCAGTAGGCGGCGTAGCCCGCGAGCGTCGGTCCGACAGCGGCGACCAGGGTAGCCAGCCAGAAGCGAACGTCATCGGGTGGCGTGAAGGACCGAGTGATCGCGCAGAGCACGACGAGCGCGACCGTCGTCGCGATGGCGTGTACCGCCAGTGTGGCGGTCACGGACACGTTCGTCGGGAACCGACGATCCAGCAATGTCGCTGCGATGAGGCAGCCCATCGCTGCAAGCGGGAACAGCAGGGCGAGCGGGGCAGCTTCGATCGTCCCCGTCTGCGACCACACCACCACGGCGACGCCAGCACCGCCGATCAAGAGACCGAGCCACTGCGTCGCCCCGACTGCGACGCCCAGCAGGGGGCCGACGAGCGTAGCGATCACGATCGGCTGGACGGCGTCAGTGAGCGCTGTCGTGCCGCTGGCAACGCCGTGGAAGACACTGGCGTAGACGAACACGCAGTACCCGAGCTGCGCGAGCAGCCCGATCGCGGCCTGGCGGCGCAGGTCACGGCCGGTGATACCGCGGAAGCCGCCGCGAACGCCCACCCAGAGGCCGAGTCCGAGTGCGAGGGGGAGGAATCGCCAGAACAGCAAGGTGAGGGGCGATGCGTCCGATGTGGCGAACTTCGCCACCAGGAAGCCCGACGACCACGCAGCAACGAAGAAGACGCTGGCGAGGATCGTCACGAAACGGTGGAACTTGACGGACTGCACGCGTCGACTATACCGATCGGGTTACTCAGTAGGCTCGGGGCATGACGGCATTGGGTGCAGAGGACGCGCTGACACCGGGCGCGCAGCGAGTTCTCGATGCAGCTTCTGAATTGTTCTACGCCGAGGGCATCCACGCGGTTGGCGTGGAGCGCATCGCTGAGACTGCCGGCGTCACGAAGAAGACCCTCTACGACCGGTTCGGTTCCAAGGAACGACTGGTGCTCGCGTACCTGCGGCGCCGAGAGGACGGCTGGCGGAACATCCTCGCCGACCACCTCGCCAACGAGCCGGAGCCCGGCATCCCTCGCATTCTCGCCGTGTTCGACGCTGCGATGGTTTGGCACGGCGGGAGTTCGGCGAAAGGGTGCAGCGCTGTGAACGCACGTGCTGAGACACGCCTCGACGGCGACGACGACCCAGTGTTGCCCGAGGTGCTCAGTGAGAAGGCGTGGCTGCTCGATCGCTTCACCACGCTGTGTGCTGAAGCGGGCCTCCCGATGCCGCACCAGCAGGCTGCGCGCCTCATGCTCCTGTTCGACGGAGCCCTCGTTTCCATTGCCATGCGCACCTTCAGTGAGCCACTTCGCGCTGCCCGCGACACTGCCGCCGACCTGCTCGGCCTTGCATCGTCTGCCGGCCGGACGTGACTCACCGCCGATCGAACGCCGCGCGCCGTTCGGCAGGTGCTGCATGTCATGCGCTGACCTGAGACCCACCGCGACGGCGTGCCCAGTGCACCCACCACGTCCCGCCGCTCTCCGGGAGTGGGATCCTCTGGTTCAGCTGGCCGTTGCAACACCACCGTGATCCGGAGTGTTGCAGACGGGGTCGGGGCTGGAGAACCGTGGTCGTGAGGTGCGGTTCTGGGAGCCATCGAGACAGAGCCTCAGCCCCACAGCGGCCTGTGCTGGTGTCGGTGTGAAGCGACGTCAAGGAAACCGAGCGGTCACAGCAGCGGGCGGATGTTCGCCGACGAGCCTCGCTCGGACCGGTACCTGAGCCAGGAAGAGCGGCCCCCGGATCGTCGACCTGCGTCTGAACGGCGGGGGTGTACGCGCGGTCCCGAAAGCACTCGGTAGGGTGCCGTCGTCGATCTGCCGCGAGCTGGCCAGGAACGCCGCGCCTGGTGGGAGTTGCCGGCCCTGTTCCGCTGAGAGGCGGTCCCGGGCACGAGCGCGGCGCCCGAAGCCGCGGAAACTCGACCAGGTCGAGCTCGCCCTGCAGATCGAGATCCGATTGCTGCGGAACCGGTCCCCGGAGCAGACTCGTGATGACCTGGCCAGGTCCTTCCCTGACCGGCCGGAGATGCACGTGTCCCACGAGACGATCTACCAGTGTCTGTTCGTCCAAGGCTGCGGCCACCTGCGCACTGACCTGCACGAACACCTCCGCGCCGACCGCGCCATCCGCCGCCATCGTGGTGAGACCCGGCGGGCGTCGTGATCGGCCAGCGGTATCGTCCCGCGCTCCACACGGGGTCCGGCAACCGAGCTCACCGCGAGCTGAGTCACCAGGACGGTACGCGGCGAGGGAGCAGCGTCGTCCGCGTCTTCCACAGAGAAACCGTCACGGTTCTCTCTGTCGATTCCGTGGTTCGGCGTTCTCGTAGGCGTCAAGCGGCGTGGAAGAAGTCTGCGTAGCGGGGTTCGCCGGGGATCGCGGCGAGCCGGCGTTCCACGAGCACGGCGATCACTGCTGGATCGGTGAGGCCTGTCCGCTGTCGCCAGGCCTCGTGTGTGGTGGGTAGCTGTTCCGGTCGGGCTGGCGGCCGGTAGGTCGTCGGTTTCATCAGGTTCCTCCGACACCCACAGCCGGGCGGGCACGGGATCAGGGTTGCGCCCGCCCGGTACACGGTGCGGTGGGATCCGTGCGGAGTCTGCTGCGTCGTCCTCACGTCCTCACGTCGTCACCGGTCGTCATCGGAGTGTGGTGGCTCCGGCGGCCGGGGGCTGGGGCAGCTGTTGCTCACAGTACGACCCATGCGGCACCGTCGCAAGGAAGACGATGTGTTCCGCGCGCTTGTCGCTGATGCGCGGAAGGCGCTACGGTCGGAGCAACGTTCAGTGCCCGGACCCCGCGCTGGTGGAACTCTCGGGGGTGGTGCTGTGCAGGTTCGGTCGCTGTTGCCTGCACCCCGGACGGGTGCGGCTGATGGATGGTGACGATCTCGCAGCGGCCGTCGCTGCCCTGCACGGCAGGGACACCGACGGTGACCTCTGCGTGCCGTTCCTGGACATGCTGCCGGTGACGGGAGTTGCGATCTCGACGGTGGGGAACCCGTTCGGCTCCGAGACGATCTGCGCCAGCGACGCCGCGGCCGCACGGTTGGACGAGATCCAGCTGGACCTCGGGGAAGGCCCTTGCTGGGAGGCGATCCGGACCGGATCCCCGGTACTCGTCCAGGATGTGCAGGGTGCCGCCTCGAGGCGGTGGCCGGTTGCACTGCAGGGGCTGCAAGCGGCTGGGCTCGGCGCGGTGTTCGCGTTCCCGATGCGGTTCGGCGCACTCGACATCGGTGCTGTCGACCTGTACACGGACGTACCCGGCGCGCTGCTTGCTGAGCACCAGGCCCGTGCGGTCGCGTTGACGGCAGCTGTGTCACGGCGGGTGCTCCGGCAGGCACTGGAGCGCGCGGAGTCAGATGCTGACGGTCGTCCGGTCACGGACGCCGGACGCTACTCGCGTCGGGAAGTACACCAGGCGTCTGGCATGCTCGCGGCGCAGACCGACGGCGACGTCGATGATTCGCTGCTCATCCTCCGCGGCCACGCCTACGCAGCTGGCCGCTCTGTCCGTGACCTGGCCGCTGACGTGGTCGCCCGGGTCGTGGACTTCACCGACCACGACGCAGGATCGTAGGGAAGAAGGCAGACCTTGGCACACACTCGAGAGCACCGACTCGTTGACGCGTTCGTCACCCTCACCGACACACTCGTCGCCGACTACGACGTCGTCGAACTGTTGCAGTCCCTCGTCGACAACGCCACCGATCTGTTCGACGCGACTGCGGCCGGGATCTTGCTCGTCAACCAGTCGCAGGACCTGGAAGTGGTGGTCTCCACCAGTGAGCGCAGCGCGCTCGTCGGGTTGCTGCAGCTCGAAGCCGGGGAGGGGCCGTGTGTGGAGGCGTTCACGACGGGGTCACCGGTGTCCGTACAGGACGCCGACGAGATGCGTCGACGGTGGCCACAGTTCGCGGCAGCGTCGCAGGAAGCCGGCTACACCTCCGTGCACTCCATCCCGCTGCGGCTGCGCGACACCGTCCTCGGATCGATGAACCTGTTCCGCGAGACACCCGGCGCACTCAACGAAGACGACGCGATCGCGGCGCGGGCACTCACCGACGTCGCAACGATCAGCATCCTGCAACAACGCAACGTCGACCACGCCACCTTGGCGCAGGCGCAACTGCAGCAGGCATTGAACAGCCGCGTCGTCATCGAACAGGCCAAGGGGTTCGTCTCCCACACGCACCACGTCGACATGGACACAGCGTTCCAGCTGCTCCGCGGCTACTCCCGTTCGCACCAGATCCGGCTCGCCGACCTCGCGCGTTCGGTCGTGCGCCGCGAGACGGTCATCCCCACCGTCAACGAGGACGCGTGACACTGCGCGGTTCTCCAGATCACGACGCTGGTCTTGCGCGAGCGGGAACCGACCACCTACGGTTGCGTCTCAGCTGCCCCAGCCCTTGGTCGCCGGAACACCACCCCATTCCGATGACGACCAAGAGGACATCGTGACATCGCAGCGTTGTTCCCTCGACGTTCCGGTATCGGGTACCCCGAGCCACCGGTCGGGTGCCGACCCGAACGAGTACCCGACCGGTCTCACCACCCCGATCAACACGCCAATGCCGGCGCGCCTGGCGGTCGCCGTCGCGTTCATCGAAACCCACGCCGCCGAAACCCCGTCCGCTGGGACGACCCGCGGCTGGAGATCACCTTGTTCAAGAGCTTCAGAGGCGACACCCATCACGATGGCTACCGTTCCAGCGCCTGGGTCGGGTCTGCTGCACGGACAGGTGACATCTGACCTGTCCGTGCATCGCGGGTAGGCCCGGAGAGATGCACTCGTGCTCAACCCCTACCCGCCGGACTTCCGCGACGATGTCGTGCGCGTGGCTCGGAACGGCGAGCCAGGAGTGACGAGTGAGCAGATCGCCACGGAGTTCGGCGTCCACCCGATGACGGTGCCGAAGTGGCTGCGCCGCACCGCCGTGGAGGACGAGGGCGCCCCGGAGCGATGCGTGTCGAGTCCGATGAAGTCCGCGAGCTGCGGCGACGGAACCGGCTCCTCGAGCAGGAAGCCGAGGTACTCCCTCGTGCGGCGGCGTACCTGTCGCAGGCGAACCTGCCGGGAAAGGCCCTCCGCGCTCGTGAGCGAGCTCGCGGCGATGATCCCGAGTTCGGGTACCGGCTCCTTGCGGACGAGACCCGTGGCGCCGGCGAGCACGTGGCAGACCGGACGGCGTGGACGATCGTTCCGGACTACCGTTGGTGGAGCGGGTTCGGGAAGAAACGCGGCAGGAACGTCAAGAAGCCCAGCCCGGCGGTCCACGACGACTTGTGCACCGTGACCGACGAGAGCGGCTGCATCCGGCATGTGTTCACGCCCGAGGCGCCGAACCATCTGTGGCCGACCGAAATCGCCGAGCACAACACCGGTGAAGGCAAGTTCTCCCTCTGCGCGATGAGGACCGGTCACGTCCTGCACTCGGACAGAGGATCGCAATCTCGGAGCCGGGGACTGCGGAGGCACTGACCCGCCACAGCATGATCGGATCGACGGACAGGGTCGCTTCCGGCGGCGACGACGACGCGATGCGGAGCCTCTTCGCCCTCGTGGCGTGACGACGACACCGAATCGTGCAGCAGACCCGTTCGTGCACCCGGTGACGGCCAGTGCTGCTACCGGGTCCAGCGGCGGCCGTTTCCCACCGGCGTGTGCTCCGCCGTGGGGAGTCTCCGCTCGAACGGCGCATCAGCGGCTGCGCCGTTCGAGCGCGTCCGCGATCGCGGTGTCGAGGTCGTCGTAGCTGGTGAGCTGGAGGAGCTTCCCGTCGACGAAGAAGGACGGTGTGCTCTGGATGCCGAGTGCGGTTCCGTCGTCGATGTCGCGTTGGATGCGGTCTGCGACCCTGCCGCTGGCGACGTCGCGGTCGTACTGGGTCACATTGAGACCGAGGTCCTTCGCGTAGCCGCGGAACCGATCGGCTTGCGAGTCGCTACCGCGCTCACCCCACTCGGCTTGCGTTTCGAACATGCGCTGGTACATCGGTTCGAGCTGGTCCTGTTGGGCCGCGGCCTCGACGGCTGCGGCGGCGTTCTGGGCGTTCCCGTGCCCGGGGAGGGGGAAGTAGCGGAACGCGAAGGTGACCTCGCCGGCGTAGTCCTTCCGCAGCTGCTCGACATAGGGGTAGAACGCGCCGCAGGCTTCGCACTCGAAGTCGAGGAACTCGACCACGGTGACCTCGCTGGCGCCGGGTTCGCCGAGGACATGCGTGTCACCGCGAGTCAGCGGTGTGACGTCGGACGTGGTCACGTCGCGGGTGCCCGTCGCGGGAGGTGCGGTGGCGAGGCGCAGGACGACGGCGATGACGACGATGAGGATGACGACACCGGCGATAGCGCCGGAGATGATGCCAATGCGGGTGCTTCGGGTCATGGGGGCAGGGCTCCTTGCGTGTCAGACGCCGTGGGCGTCGAGGAAGGGCGTGGGCGGGGTCGCGGTGCCGTTCTGTCGGACCTCGAAGTGGAGGTGGCAGCCGGCGGAGAGGCCGGCGTTGCCGACCTCGGCGATGTTCTGTCCCGCAGTGACGCGTTGCCCTGGGCGGACGAGGACACCGGCCGGGAACACGTGCGCGTCGTCGGGGGTGACGCCGGCTGCGGCGTACGGGCCGGTGCCGCATGCGGCACCGAAGTCGTCGCCGGCGTGCATGGAGTAGTAGCCCAGAACCGGGTGCAGCCGGTTGCCGGAGGGCTGGAACGACCCGTAGGAGCTAATCGGCATCGTCGACCCCGCCGCGGACACGGCGCCGGGTGTCGTCGACGGCCTCGGCCGTGTCCGCGTTGCCTGGGCGGCTTCCACTGCGGCTGTCGCGCACGCTGTTGCTCGGCGTCGATCTGGTTCCCGGTAGGCGGCCTCGGTGCTGAGGGTCCGGTCACGGAGGACGGCGAGCTCGAGATCACTGCGACCAGGACGTTCGGGTGACGGAGAAGCTGTCACGCTGCAGCGCCGATCCCAGTGCGGAAGCGGCAACGATCAGCGTTTGCGCGGTACCCAAGGGAGCGCTGACCGCTTCCTGGGTCTCCGCCGCCGCCGCGGCGGTGGGTGGGATACGAGATGGGCAGGGACGAGTCGAGCTGGAGAGAGGTCACGGTTCCGATCAGTGGCTTCCGGGCGAACGCGGGCAGGCGCAGCTGACGACCCAGAGGGGACGTCCGGAAGGGGGATCAGATCCGCGAGACAGCAAGGCGGGTCAGCGACACCGTCGACCAGCGGTCGAACACCCGCCGTGGGCGGCTCCGGGCGAGGAGTCCGGACAGCGTGAACAGCGGCCGGTTGCGTGTTGCGACAGCGCAGGCGAGGGCCAGCGTGACCGCCGCGGTGATCACGAGTGCCGCGAACCCCGGCAGGGCACAGAACATCCCAGCGGAGCCGTCGTGGGCGTCCAGGTACGCCGTCCCCGGGACCGCCTGCATCGCCGTCACCCCGTCGGCGACCGTCGTCGTGAGTGCGGTGACGGGCGTGTCGGTGTGCGCCGTGTTGGTCTGCAACGTGACAGCGCCGAGCAGCAGCAAGACGGCAGCCGCGACTGCAGTGACCGCACGCAGCAGTCGCAGCGAGAGGAGGCGAAGAGTCGTCATGGCGAGAAGTGACCGGTTCGAGACGGCCACAGTCATCGTCACCGATGCTGTCAAACCGCACAATGCATGCACGCGGTGTCTGCTCGTGTTCACAGTGCATTTCCGGTTCCAGCCGGAACGTGGAGTGCTCCACGCTGACGTCGTCGAGGTCGAGGTCGAGGTCGAAGTCGAGGTCGAGGGCGGCGGGGGTGGATCCAGCAACACGTCGACCGCGTCGCGGAGCAGCGCGAAGGTGCGCGGCAGCATCAGCACAGCGATCAGGATCACCGTGATGGCATCGACGCCACTCCATCCCATGACGGCGATCACGATCGCCGCAGGGATCATGTCGGCCGAGCCGAGGACGTCGGTGACGACGTCGAGGAACGCCGCCCGCAGGTTCAGGTTCGCGTTCCGTCTTGGTGCGAGGACGAGGATCGACACGATGTTCCCCGCGGGGCCGATCGCGCCGAACAGCAGCAACCGCTGATGGGATCTCCTGCGGCGTCGCCAGCCGCTGGACGCCCTCGACCAGCACGAGCAGGTCGTCGACGAGGAGCACGGTGGCTTGCGCGGTGGCGGCGATCACCTCGGCGCGGGCGGATCCCAACGTGCGGCGAGCAGGGCAACCCCGGGGCTGCCCGCATCGGTGAGCATGTGGCGGACGTCGACCAACGGCGCGAGGACCCGGTCCCGACCGCGGCGACGATCTCAGCGACGACGAACGTGCTGGCGATCGCGATCGCCACGACGGGGCGTGTGCGGTTCGTCGTCGCAGTGTGGGAGTGTCCGTGGATCATCGGTCATCTTCGGTCGTCTCGGCGCAGCGGGTTCGTCAAGACCCCGCCAGGCTTCGAGTCCCTGGACCGGATGAGCCGAACTCTTCCGATTTCGCCTGCTCGGGGAACTGACTGTCGGCTCCGCAGTGGGTCCCGATGGCATCCGGTCGTGGGTGGGCAGTCGAGGAGGCCCCTCCACTCCCGGGCTGGAACCGTTTGCGCTCCGAGAGACCCTGGTTACCAGACGCTAAGATAGTTCCATGGAATCAAAAGCGGCAATCGCAGCGCAAGCCCGGCCTGCGGAAGATTGGACCGTCATCTCGGACGATGGCACGATCCTGGCCTGCCGGACGGTCGGTTCGGGAGACCCCGTCGTCGTGGTCCACGGAAGCTTGGCTGTGGGCGCTGCCTGGCAGCACGTCGCCGAACTCCTCGCCGACCAGTACCGCGTCACTGTCTTCGATAGGCGCGGTCGAGGGGGCAGCGGTGATGCGGATGACTACTCCATCGAGCGGGAGATCCAAGACGTCCGAGCCGTGCTCGCCGCAGTCGGCGATCGACCGGTTCTGATCGGTCACTCGTTCGGCGGCGCGGTCGCGGCCGAGGTGGCGCGGGGTGCCGAACTCGGAGCGCTCGTTCTCTACGAACCCGGTCTCCGACTGGATGGTCCGGTCGGTGGCCCCACGGTCGGCATCATGGAGCGCGCCCTCGTGGATGGTGACTTCGAGCGGGTGCTCGAGACCGGCTGGCGGGAGGTCGTTGGCGTTCCGGATCGCGCCATCCGTGCGGCGCATGCGTCGCCCACGTGGGGCGACCAACTCGCGCTCGTCGACACGTGGCCCCGTGAACTCCGTGCACTCGACACGCTCGCCGTCGTTCCGGCGGACTTCGCCGACATCCGTGTCCCGACGCTGGTGCTGCGCGGTACCGAGAGCGCCGCATGGCTTCGCCACTCGAGCGAGCAGATTGCTGGCCTCATCCCCGCTGGATCGCTCGTCGAACTCGAAGGGCAGGGGCATGACGCCGGTGCCGCGGCGCCCGGAATGGTCGCGGACAGTGTTCGCTCCTTCGTCGAGGTCTCGAGCAAGATACGGGATCCGGATGCAGCGGCGAGTGTTGTCCGTCTCCGGAGTGACACCGCGTGGAACGGGACGCGGTACGAGTCGTATCCGGCGGGACGTCCGCAGCTCACGGTGGTGCGTTACAGCATCCCGCCGCACAGCTCGCTGCCGTGGCACCGGCACGACGCCCCGAACACGGCGTTCGTGATCTCGGGGTCGATCACGCTCCAGAGCATCGCCGGCGTGGAGCACGTCTTCCGCGCGGGAGACGCCTTCGCCGAGTCCGTCGGCGACGAACACCGAGGCTTCACAGGAGACGAACGTGCCGAGATCGTCTGCACGTACGCCGGCGCGGCGGGGGTCCCACTGTCCGTCCCGACCGGACGGGACACTGCAGGTAGTTGACGCGTCACCCGAATGGGCGTACGGTCATTGCTTGTAGGAACAACCAACTGGAAGAAGGAATCATGAGCACCGTCAGCATCGTCGGTACCGGCAACATGGGCTCCGCACTCGCCGCACTCTTCGAGCGCAGCGGTGCCACCGTGCAGACCATCGCCCACAGCGACTTCGGCACCGCCACCATCGAGGGCGACGTCGTCGTGCTCGCCGTGCCGTACCCGGCCCTGGCCGAGATCGCCACGTCAGGCCGCGAGCGCCTCGCCGGCAAGACCGTCGTCGACATCACCAACCCGGTCGACTTCAGCGACTTCACGCCCGTCGCGATCGAGGCCGGCAACGCCGCGACCGAGCTCGCCACGCTGCTGCAGAACTCGCACGTCCTCAAGGCCTTCAACACCAACTTCGCCGCCACCCTCTCCGCGGGTGCCGTCGGGGACGCCCCGCTCACGGTGCTCGTCGCGGGCGATGCGGCCGAGGCGAAGCAGGCCTTCGTCGAGCTCGTCGCCGCCAGCGGCGCCCAGGTCCTGGACGCCGGCGCCCTGAGCCGCGCCACGCAGCTCGAGTCCGTCGGCTACCTGCAGATGGCCCTCGCGATCGGCGAGCAGATCGCGTGGACCGGCGGCTTCACCGCGGTCCGCTGACGCGACCCCCTTCCGGACGGGAGGCACGGTGCACGCCCGCACCGCGCCTCCCGTCCGCAGTTTCCGCACCATCCAGGAGAGGCGACCATGTCCGGAGAACGGTTCGAGTTCGGGATCTTCACGTTCGGTGAACGGACGCGCCGCGCCGACGGCTCCGCTGTCGCGCCGCGCGAGCGGCTCGAGGAGGTGTTGCGGTGGGCGCGGACGGCCGACCGGGCCGGCCTCGACGTCGTGGGCGTCGGGGAGCACCACCGCTCCGACTTCGCGATCTCGTCACCGCCGGTGGTCCTCGCCGCGATCGCCCGCGAGACCGCCCGCGTGCAGCTGACGAGCACGGTCACCGTGCTGTCGAGCGCCGACCCGGTGCGGGTGTTCGAGGACTTCGCCACCGTCGACCTGCTGTCCGACGGGCGTGCCGAGATCACCGCCGGCCGCGGGGCCTACCTGGAGTCCTTCCCGCTCTTCGGACTCGACCTCGAGCGGTACGACGAGTACTTCGAGGACCGACTCGACCTGTTGTTGGCGCTTCGGCGGGACGAGGACGTCACCTGGTCCGGGACCACGCGGGCGCCGCTCGACAGTGCACCGGTGCACCCTCGACCCGTCGGCGACCTGCCGGTCTGGGTGGCGGTGGGCGGGACGCCGCAGTCCGTGGTCCGCTCCGGTCGACTCGGGCTGCCCACCTACCTGGCCGTGCTCGGTGCGCCCGATCGGTTCGCACCGCTCGCCGAGCTGTACCGTCGGTCCGCAGCGGAGGCGGGTCCCGCAGCGCTCGCGTCCGCACGTCTGGGCGTCACGAGCCACTTCCACGCCGCCCCGACCTCACAGGGCGCGCGCGACGAGTTCCACGAGCCGTACGCCGGGTACATCGGGCAGAACATGCCGAGGGTCGGACGCCTCGACCGGCCGGCATTCGAGGCGTGGGCGGGTCCGCGCGGCGCGCTCGTGGTCGGGAGCCCCGCGGAGATCGTCGACAAGATCCTGTGGGAGCACGAGGTCCTCGGGCACGAACGATTCCTCGCGCAGGTCGGGCTCGGATCGGTCGCGCAGGACGCCACACTCCGGTCGATCGAGTTGCTCGCGACCGAGGTCGCTCCGGCGGTCCGCGCAGCACTGCGGCACGACGGAGCGACCTCCGCCGTGCGTGCGTGAGCGACTGAGCGGCACGTGGGTGATCGTCCCCTGAGGGGCTCCCCGGCCGGAGGGGAAGGGGACGATCCCAGAACGAGTCGACGACGGGGTTGCTCCTCGAACCCGGCGCTGTACCGGGCCGGCGCAGTGTCTCCCGGAAGACCGTGGTCGCGGAGCGACCGACTAGGATGGTGACGTGTCATCAAACAGAGCGCTCAAGGCGGTCGCCACCGGTGCGTCACTCTCGGGATCGGACGTGGTCGTCCTGGCCCTCCACGGCTACGGGTCGAACGAACGCGACCTGGTCGGTCTGCTCGACGCCCTCGCCCTCGACCTCCCGTGGGCCTCACTCCGTGCACCCGTCGACACGCCGAACGGGGGTGCGGCGTGGTTCCCGATCTCGACCCCCGGCAACCCCGAGGCCGCTCCCGTCCTGCAGGCGACCGAGATGATCTGGGCGTGGGTCGACGAGCACCTCGCTGAGGGCACCCGTGTGTTGCCGATCGGGTTCTCGCAGGGTGGTCTGATGGCGACGCAGCTGCTCCGCACGCGGCCCGAGCGCGTGGTCGCGCCGGTCGTGCTCGGCGGGTTCGTGCTCGGTGCCGTACAGGCGGGGGACGACGAGCTCGCGGCGGGCCGACCCCGGCTGTTCTGGGGACGCGGCGCGGACGATGCGGTCATCACCGCCGACGCGGTCGTCCGCACGACCGACTGGGTCGAGCGGCACGTCTCGGCCGCGACGCACGTCTACCCGGGCCTCGCGCACGGCATCAGCGCGCAGGAGGTCGCCGACGTGCGGACCTTCGTGCGCACCGTCGTCGCATCCGTGGGCTGAACCGACACCCTTCGCCGCTCACTGGTCCGCAGGGCGCAGCACGGTGGGAGCCGGACGCATCTCGGTGGACGCGAGGGTGACTGCACGTGCGTCGTGGTGGTGGACCCGTCAGCGCCGCGCGAAGAGGCGACGGGTGAGCACGAGCAGCCGGGGGACCAGCACGTAGACCGCGAGCGGGACGACCACCGCGGTGAGGACGAGCGCTCGCGCCGGGATGGGCCACGAGGGGATCACCAACGACTCGACGAACATGCCGAGCATCGCCATCGGGAAGATGGAGATCCAGGTGACGAGCGCCCGGACGTGCACCGAGGCGAGCCCGGGCGCTGCCGGCTGGTGGTGGTTGGTTTCGTCTGCGGCGAGTGCCAGTCCGTCGTGCTCCATCCCGTGATTCTTCCATGGAATGGTTCTCTGTGCTGCCGTGACGAGGCGCCCCGCCCGAGCCGGACGGGGCGCCTCGCGGTGAGCGATCAGCGGAAGACGACGACCGGCTTGATGACGCTGCCGTTGCGGGAGTCCTCGAACCCGTCGTTGATGTGTTCGAGGTCGTACTCGCCGATCAGCTTCTCGAACGGGAACCGGCCCTCGCGCCACAGGTCGATCAGGTGCGGGATGAAGACCTGCGGAACCGAGCTGCCCTGCACGACCGTCTTGAAGGTCCACCCCTTGACCAGGGAGTTCCCGATCTCGAAGGCCACCTCGGTGCCGGGCTTCGCAGCACCCACGAGGGCGAGCGTCCCGCGGACGCCGAGCGCTTCGGACGCAGTCCGCAGGATCTCGCCACGGGCGGTCGTGTCCACGGCGAAGTCAACCCCGCGACCGTCGGTGATCTCGGCGATCCGGGCCGCGACGTCCTCGGTCTTCGAGTTGATCGCGTGGGTCGCTCCGAGCTCCTTCGTCATCTCGAGTCGGGAGTCGACGATGTCGACCGCGATGATCGTGGTGCACCCGGCGACGCCGGCCGCCATGACCGCTGCGCTGCCGACGGCGCCGGTGCCGAACACGATGATGCTGCTGCCCGCGGGCGGCTGCAGCTCGTTGAGCACCGTCCCGGCACCCGTGTTGAGACCGCACCCGAGCGGCCCGAGGTGCTCGAGCGGGACGTCACTGTCGATCTTGATCACGCTCTCCTCGACCACGTTCGCGTGGGTGGCGAAGGCGGACTGTCCGAAGAAGTGCGACGAGATGACCTCGCCGTCCTTCGACAGCGAGGTGCTGCCGTCGCGGCGGCGGCCGCCGAAGTCCTCGGCGAACAGGTTCTCGCAGTAGGCCATCTCACCGGAACGGCAACGACGGCAGTACCCGCAGTACGCGGCACCGAGGACGACGTGGTCGCCGGGGACGACGCTGCGGACGGCGTAGCCGACCTCCTCGACGACGCCGGCGCCCTCGTGGCCGAGCACCGCGGGGAGCGGGGTCGGGTAGATGCCGTCGCGCACGATCGCGTCGGTGTGGCAGACGCCCACCGAGACCATCCGCACGCGGACCTCGTTGGGCTTCAGGTCGTCCAGCTCGAGCTGTTCGACGGAGAGTGGTTCGCCGTGCTCGCGGGCAACGGCGGCGGTGATCTGCATGATGGGGTTTCCCTTTCGACTCCACGTCGGCGTCAGTCGTCGGCGTCATCCGTGAAGAATCTTCCGTGGAACTATGTTACGCCAGATGAAGACGTTCGCGTGCGGTCAATCGTTCGCGTGCGGTCAGTCGTCGGCGTGCGTCCGCACCGTGCGGTTGACGGTACGGACCGGCGTCGTCCTGCCGGAACCTGACGACCCGACGAGCGCGGTCGTCGAGCTCGCCGCGACCAGCAGGTCGAGCGGTTCCCGGGCGACGGTGCCCGCGGAACTCGATCAGCGGGTCTGGACGACGAGCTTGCCGTGTACCGCTCCGGAGTCCATGTCGCGGTGCGCGGTGACGATCTCGTCGAAGGCGTAGACGCGTCCGATCGGGATCCGCAGGGACCCGGACTCGACGGCGTCGATGACGTCCTGCAACACCGCGGCGGGCAGGTCGCTCGGCTCACCCGAGTACGCCGTCAGGCGGACCCCGTTCGGCAGGAAGTCGATCGGGTAGAACTCGGGCACCGTCCACTGGTTGGACAGCATCCCGGTGAAGCACACGGTCCCGTGCGTGCGCACCGCGCGGAGCGTGTCACGGAGGGTGCCGGTGCCCACGAGCTCGATCGCACCGTCGACGCCGTCCGGTGCGATGGCCCGGACCGCGTCGGCGATCGTGCCGTCGTCCACGACGACGTGGTCGACGCCCGCGTCGCGCAGGACGTCGGCCCGCTCGGCGGAACGGGTGGTCGAGACCACGGTCGCACCCCGTCGCTTCGCGAGCACGGCGGATGCGAGTCCGACCGACGACGTGCCGCCGCGGATCAGGACGGTGTCGCCCGGGTGGACGTCGATGCCCGTCGTGAGCGAGCCGTGCGCGGTCTGGATCATCTCGGGGAGCGCTCCGAGCGTCGCCCAGTCGAGGGTGCTCGTGAACGGGACGACGATCGATGCCGGGACGGTGACGTACTCGGCGTAGCCACCGTCGATCGTCCGGCCCATCCCACCCATCAGTGCTGCGACCTTGGTGCCGGGCTCGAACTCCCCGCCGGGCGCCGCCGCCACCGTGCCGGTCGCTTCGATGCCCGGGATGCGCGGGAAGGAGCCGAACGATCCGAGGCCTTCGCGGAAGTGCTGCTCCGAACGGTTGAGTCCGAACGCCTCGACGCGGATCAGGACCTGGCCGTCCCGTGGCTCAGGGCGCGGGACGTCCCGGATGCTGAGGGCCTCAGGGGTGCCCGGACCGTCCAGCACCACTGCACGCATCGTCGCCGTCATGGATCCTCCTCGTCGTGTGACCGCCGTCGTCCATTAGTATTACACGGAAGATGATTCCACGGAACCTACATGAAGGAGACGCCATGACCTGGCCGACGACGACGACCAGTATCGCCGACATCTCGATCGGTGTCACCGCGGGTCAGGCACGATCACTCGTCGCGGTGGGGGCCCTCGAGGCCGGCACGGTCGTCAACATCGGGTTCGTCGACGGTGAATCGATGGAAGACCGCGTCGTCGCTGCGGCCGGGGTCGTCCGCGCCGGCTTCGTCGCCGAGCCGCACGTGGCCGCTCGCCGCCTCGTCTCGTCGGGGGAGCTCGACACCTACCTCGAGGCGCTCCGTGCCGTCGGGGCGGACAGCCGGCTCTTCGTCATCGGCGGGGACCCACGGACCCCGCTGGGCCCGTACGACCAAGCCCTCCACGTGCTCGACTCCGACGTCCTGGCCCGGTACCGACCCACGACCATCGGGATCGGCGGGTACCCGGACGGGCACCCCGACGTCGAGACCGCGGAACTCGACCGTGCTCTGGACCGCAAGGTCCGCGCACTCTCCGCCCGGGGCGTCGCCGGGGAGATGATCACCCAGGTCACCCTGGACGCTGCAGGGGTGCTCGACTGGATCGAGCGGCTCAGGGGACGCGGCGTCGAACTGCCGGTGCGGATCGGGGTGCCCGGGCCCGCTCGGACGGCGGCGGTGCTGCAGTTCGCGTCGCAGTTCAGGGGCACCCACGGGCCGGCGTCGATCGCCCGGTACGCCGGTCGCGAGGTCACCGCGGACGGCGTGGTCGCAGCGGACGGCTTCGTCGACTCGATCCGCGCCCGGTTCGACCAGAGTCGCCACGGCTCGCTCCGCCTCCACGTCTTCGCCCTCGGTGACGCGGCGGCGACCGCACGGTGGGTCGCGAACCAGCGAACGGTCGGCGCGGCGACCGACCTCGCGGTGCGGCCGTGAGTGCAGCCCGGTGGTCCTTCCCGCTCGACTCCGTCCCGGACGGTGCACAGGCGCGGTCGGTCCGGGTGGATCCCGACGTCCACCAGGGGACCGGTGCCCTCCGGGTGCGCCTGACGGCGGCGGTGGAACGCGACGGGGTGCCCGGCGTCGACTACATCGACGAACCGACGTTCCTCGCGCTCCCGGTGCACTTCCGGACCGGTCGGATCGAGGTGTCCGTCGCGGCCGAGACCCACGCCGATGCGCCGGAGTACGCGCGAGGATTCGCCGGGATCGCGTTCGGGATCGACGATGCGGTCGGCACCTTCGAGTGCGTGTACATCCGACCATGCAACGGCACCGGTCTCCTGCCGCCACCACCGCGCGACCGTCGCGCGGTGCAGTACTTCGCGTACCCGGACTGGTCGTTCGACGTCCTCCGCGAGCGGTGGCCGGACGGGCCCCACGAATCTCCGGCGGACGTCCGTCCGGGACAGTGGCACCGACTCGCTGTCTCGGTGACGGACGACCACGTGGCCGTCGAGGTCGACGGCATCGTCACGGTCGACACGGTGCGGCTGCACCGGGGCGCGCCGTCCGGGGCGGTCGGGATCTGGGTGGACATCGGCACGCGTGCCTGGTTCGCCGACCTGTACGTCTCGGAAAGCACGCGACGGCTGACGACCCCGACGTGGGGCGGCGCGCGTCGTGCGCCGGTGGTCGGTACGCTCGGACGGCAACCGATCGGGAGGGGCACGATGTCACCGCGCGCAGAGAGCATCGCCCAGCAGGGCGAGCTGACCAGGGCGGCCGCGCTCGACGCGGCGGTCGAGCTCTTCGGGGCGAACGGGTACCGAGGCACCTCCCTCAACCAGATCGCGCGGGCGGCCGGCGTCGTCCAGTCCGCACTCCACCACCACTTCGGCAGCAAGGAAGGCCTGCTCGCCGCGGCGCTCGAGGCGCACTACCCGACGGGGCAGCACCGCCCCGACATGGCTGCCATCGCCGCAGGGGAGACCGACTTCGTCGACGAGATGCTCCGTGCCGTGCGGCACAACGTCGACGACCCGGTGCTGGTCCGGTTCTTCTCGGTCATGACGGGGGAGTCGCTCACCGAGGACCACCCGGCGCACGCCTTCTTCGAGGAGCGGTACCGACGGGTACGGCACGGCTTCACCGAAGCCATCCTCCGTGCTCGGGGCGTCGCTGGTCCGTCTGCACGGGGCCGGATCGACCGCGCGGTCACGGTCCTCGTCGGCACGAGCGACGGCCTGCAGATGCAGTGGCTGCGGGATCCCTCCGTCGACCTCGTCGGCGGTGTCGAGCTGGTCGCCGACCTGGTGCGGGCCGAGATCGCGGCCGCTCGCTGATCCCTTCCGCGAGGGTGGTTGCGATCTCGGAACGGACGGCTTAACGTACAGGTCGGTCGACCTATCTGTTGGTCGCTCTCACATCGGTTCGTACAACGGAGTAGCCATGATCGATTCCCCGGTGCCCACCGCAGCGGCATCCCGCGCCCTGGACCCACCCACTCGGAACATCCAACTGACCGGCCAACAGATCGGCGGCTGGTTCGTCGCGCGGTACATCGCCGCGATGATCGGCATCTACGTCGCCCTCGTGACGCCCGCGTCGGTGACCCTCGCGATCCGCGTCGGACAGCTCGACCCCGACGGCAAGGCCGGCTCGCTGGCTCTCGTCGCAAGTGTCGGAGCAGCCGCCGCGCTCTTCGCGAACCCGATCTTCGGCGCCATGAGCGATCGCTCGACATCGCGGTTCGGGCAACGCCGGCCCTACATCATCACCGGCTTCGTGATCGGCGGCGCAGCGGTCTTCGCCATCGGGTTCGCACCGAACATCGCCCTCGTGGCCGTCGGTTGGGCCCTCGCGCAGGTCGCGTTCAACGCGGCGCTCGCGGCCTTCATCGCCGTCATGCCCGAGCGCGTCCCCACTGCGCTGCGCGGTCGGGTCTCGGGCTTCATGGGGATGACCGGCCAGGTCGGCGTGGTCGGTGGGACCTTCCTCGCCCAGATCGTCGGTACCGACGGGGCCGGGATGTTCATCTGGCCGGCGGTCGTCGGCGCGCTGCTCGTGCTCCCGTGCGTGCTCACCCTCCGCGAACACCCGCGCAGCCGCGACGAGGTCGGTTGCTTCACGCTCTCCACCGTCTTCTCCGCGCTCTGGATCAACCCCTTCCAGCACCGTGACTTCGGCTTCGCGTGGGCCGGCCGGTTCCTGGCGTGGACCTCGCTCTACCTGCTCACGACCTACAAGACGTACTTCCTCATCGACCACCTCGGGTACACCACCGAGGACGTCGCGCCGATCCTCACCCTCGCGATGTTCGTGCTCGCGGTCGGTGTCGCGGTGTCGAGCATCGGCGGTGGTTGGCTGTCGGACCGGATCGGCCGCCGCAAGCCGTTCGTGATCCTCGCGTCGCTCCTGTTCGTCGCGGCGATGCTCGTCGTGGCCTTCTCGACCAGCGTCGAGATGTTCCTCGTGGGCATCGCCATCGCGGGGCTCGGCAACGGCCTCTACCTCGGGGTCGACTACGCGCTCGTGGCCGAGATCCTCCCGGACAGCTCGGTGGCTGCGGCGAAGGGGATGGGCGTGTTCAACCTGTCGAGCACGATCCCGCAGACCATCGCCCCACTCCTCGCGCCGGCGCTCCTCCTCATCGCGTCCGACGGCGGTTCCGGCAACTACACGTCCCTGTACCTGTGCGCGGCGGCACTCTCGCTCGCCGGCGCGCTGCTCATCCAGTTCATCCGAGGAGTCCGATGACCGACACCATGTCCGACCGTGCTGACGCAGCCGTTCCCGAAATGCCCGAGACGGGTGAGATCGACCGTCTCCGTGCCGCGCTGACGACCGGCGCCGACTACTGGACGACACCGGAGGCCCTCGGCGTCCGGAGCCTGCGGCTCGCCGACGGACCGCACGGACTCCGAGTCCAGGACGACGAGAACCCCGATCACCTGGGACTCGAACGGTCCGCTCCGGCGACCTGCTTCCCGCCGGCCGTCACCCTCGCGTCGTCGTGGGACCCCGAACTCGTCGAACAGGTGGGCGCAGCGCTCGGGCGCGAAGCCCGGGGCGCCGGTGTCGACATCGTCCTCGGACCGGGCCTGAACATCAAGCGCAGCCCGCTGTGCGGGCGCAACTTCGAGTACATGTCGGAGGACCCACTGCTCGCCGGCGTGATGGCCGGAGCGATGGTGAACGGACTGCAGGGCGTCGGCGTCGCCGCGTGCCTGAAGCACTTCGCGGCGAACAACCAGGAGACCGATCGACTCCGTGTGAGCGCCGAGATCGACGAGCGGACACTGCGCGAGATCTACCTCAGAGCGTTCCAGATCGCGGTCGTCGAGTCGACACCGTGGTCGGTGATGTCGGCGTACAACCGGATCAACGGCGTGTTCGCGTCCGAGAACCGCTGGCTGCTCACGGACGTCCTCCGGCAGGAGTGGGGGTTCGACGGCGTCGTCGTGTCCGACTGGGGCGCGGTGCACGACCCGGTCGCAGCCGTCGCCGCGGGGCTGGACCTCCGCATGCCCGGTCGGCCGGAGGACCCACGGGTCGCGGAGGCGCTCGCGGACGGTGCCCTGGACGGAGCCACTGTCGACGCTTCGATCCAACGCCTGCGGCTCCTGGCGGACCGAACACGGAGCGACGGTCGCGACGTTCCGGCGCCCGATCTGGCCGCACACCACGAGCTGACCCGTCGCGCCGGAGCCGAGTCGGCCGTGCTCCTGACGAACGACGGCGTGCTGCCGGTGGCGCTCCGCGCGGGGTTGCGCGTCGCCGTCCTCGGGGAGCTCGCGCGTGCTCCGCGGTACCAGGGAGCCGGCAGCTCACGGGTGAACCCGACCCGCGTCGTGACCGCGGTCGAGGAGCTCACGCGTCGCGCACACGCCGCGGAAGCCCTCGTCGAGTTCGTCCCGGGCTACTCGCTCGAGCGCGGCGCGACCACCGAGGAGGACCTCGACGCGGCCGTTGCCGCGGCACAGCGGGCGGACGTCGTCCTGCTCTTCCTCGGGCTCCCGGGCGAGTACGAGGCCGAGGGGCGAGACCGCACGGACATCGACCTCCCCGCCGACCAGCTCGAGCTTCTCGAACGCCTCCGAGACGTCGACACGCCCGTCGTGGCATCCCTGTCGAACGGATCGGCCGTGACGACAGCTGGATGGCGAGGAGCAGTCAACGCGATCGTCGAGTTCTGGCTGACGGGACAAGCGAACGGCGAGACGATCGCCGATGTGCTGCTCGGCGACGCGAACCCCGGTGGCAAGTTGGCGGAGACCATCCCCGTCCGGCTGGAGGACACCCCCTCGTTCTCGGACTTCCCTGGAGAGCACGGGACGGTGCGCTACTCCGAGGGGGTGCACGTCGGGTACCGCTGGTACGCGACCCGCGACGTGGCGGTGGACCACGCGTTCGGGCACGGACTCTCCTACACGGAGTTCGCCTACGAAGACCTGCGGGTGGACGTCCGGGACGAAGCGGACGACACGGCGTTCGAGGTCGTCGTCCGTCTGCGCAACGTGGGCGGACGAGCGGGGAGCGAGGTCGTGCAGGTCTACGTCACCGACGAGACCGGCGATGTGACCGTGCCCGCGCTCGAGCTGCGCGGCTGGTCGAAGGTGCGGCTCGACGTCGGTGAGACGAAGGACGTCCGTGTCCCGGTCCGGCGTGAGACGCTGCGGCACTGGCACACCGGTGTCGGCGCATGGGTGTTCGGTGGTGGGCCGCTCGTGGTGCACGTCGGGGGTTCCTCGGCAGCGCTCGCGCTGGATCGTCGGGTCCTCGTCCCGGGGACCCCGGTGGTCGTGCCGCTCACCCCGGAGTCCACCTTCGCGGAGTGGCTCGACCACCCGGAAGCCGGGCCCCGCCTGACGGCGTTGATCGACGAGCGCGGTGGGCTCGGTGGACGGATCGGCGACCTGTACGCCGACGAGGCCGGCCGCGACTCGGCAGTCGGGTTCCCGCTCGCGACCATCGTCGAGTTCCCCGGGGTCCCGCTCGTTGCCGCCGACGTCGACCGCCTCCTCCGGGAGATCGGTTGACCGGACGCGGCAGCGACCGCCCTCGGATGGCCGACGCCACGGCTTCGGCGGGGCCGCGCACGGGGACGGTACGGTGAACCTCGCCAACGCGGCGTCGGTCGCCACCGGGTACGGCTCGGTCGCGGTGGTGCTCGTCCTCGGCTACGCGATCCGCCGGGGGAACGTCGTGCCGGCCTCCTCCGAGGCTGTCCTCAACCGCCTGACACTCGCCGTCACCACTCCCGCGCTGTACTTCACGATCCTGGTGCGGGCAGACCCTGACACCCTGGTGTCGTCGTTCACGCTCGCTTCGCTGCTGCCCCTGGTCTGCGGCGCGCTCCTCACGACTGCTGCGCTCGCCGTCCGCGGCCGGCGGCGGTTCGCCGACGTCGCGGTGCTCGCCGGGACGAGCATCTACACAAACGTGGGCAACATCGGAGTACCGATCGCCACGGCCGTCCTCGGGTCGGCGACGTTCATCGCACCGATGATCCTCATCCAGGTCCTGGTCGTCTCACCGGCCCTGCTCATCGTCCTCGAGACGACGAGGGACCGCGGTGCCCCGTTACGATCGGTGCTCCGACGACCCTTCCGGAACCCGATCATCGTTTCAGCGGTCGTCGGGGTCGCGGTCCTCCTCGCCCGTGTGCCCGTGCCCGACCCGGTCCTGCGGCCCGTCGACCTCGTCGGGCAGGCCGCCATCCCGATCATGTTGATCGCGTTCGGCATGTCCCTCGCCGGGCGGCGGTCGGTCGAGGAGCCGTCCGGGAGCGGACGAGCACGGGCGACGGCCGACGTCGTCGTGCCCACCGTCGTGAAGGTGCTCGTCGTGCCTGCGCTGACACTCGGCACGGGTCTCCTGTTCGGCCTCTCGGGAACCCCGCTCCTCGCTCTGGTGGTCATCGCGGCGCTCCCGACCGCGCAGAACATCTACGCCATCGCAGCGGACTTCGGGGTCGGAGCCCGCACCGTTCGACGGATCGTGCTCGTCAGCACCGGGGTTTCCTTCCCGGTTGCACTCGCAGCAGCGACGTTCCTCGGCTGACCGGGGCCCTGAGCCGGAGCGACGTCTTCGGTCCCGTCGGTTTCGCGGCACGTCGCGCTCCGACCGCGCATTCACCGGACGTGGAGCCGTCGTGGCCTCGGCCTGCACGAGGTGAGACCCCTGCCCGATCGAACGGGCAGGGGTCTCCTGTGCGGGGAGCGGCTCGCGCTCACCGGGGCCATCGCGTCAGGGATCAGACGGCGAGGTCCGCGACGACCTCGTCGGTGGTCGTCACCGTCGCGATGTTCTGCAGCGCGAAGTTCAGTGCTGCGTGCTGCCAGTCCTCGCTCAGGCTGGAGGTCGCGTCGGAGACGATGGTCACGGCGTAGCCGTGATCCGCAGCGTCACGCACACTGTGCTCGACGGCCATGTTCGTCCACGCGCCGACGACGACGACGTGGTCGACGCCGAGGTTGCGGAGCATGAAGTCGATACCCGTGCCGTTGAAGACGCTCATCCGGTTGCGGTCGAGAACGATGTCTCCGTCGACCGGGGTCAACTCGTCGACGATCTGCGCGCCCCAGCTTCCGAGCTTGAAGGACTCCGGGCCCAGCATGCGGAAGATCGGCGCGTTCGACCCGCCGAGTTCGCCGGGGTACACGACGATCCGGTTGTGGAAGACCGTCGATCCGGAGGTCCGGGCGGCCTCAGTGATGCGACGGACGTTCTCGATGACGTTCTGCGACGCCGCGTGTGCAGCTGCGCCGGTCTCGGCGAAGGCTCCTTCTGCGTGGACGGTGTCGTTCTGCATGTCGACGACGAGGACTGCTGTGGTGGTCACGGTGCTCCGATCAGTTCGAGTTCCAGGAAAGTCTATTCCATGTAATCAAAAGGTCCACCGCAGTCCGGCACCCTGCCGAGTCGCTCGACGATTCCCGGTCCTCCGTCGTGTTGAATCGACGAGGGGTCATGCCGCACCAGGCGCGGCGACGGAGAGGAGAAGCGGTGGATCGGGGCGAGGACCCGCTCATCGGACTCGTTGTGGACCACCCGCGGATCACGAGTCGGCGGATCGCGGAGGAACTGGGCGTCGCCGAGTCGACCGCGCGGACGCGGCTCGGTCGACTGATCGCGAGCGGGCGGCTGCGACCGACCGTGCTCGTTCACCCCGATGTGGCCGGCCGACCTGCGCTCGCGTCGCTCCGCATCCAACTCGAGGACAGCTGCTCACCGGAATCCTTCCTCGACGCGGGGGTGCTCGCGACCGCACCGTGGTCGGCACGCGAAGCGGACAGTGGCGCTCTGCGCGTCCAGGTCGCCGCGCCGGACCTCGATGCTCTGACCGTCGTCGTCGATGCGGTACGGTCCCAGCCCGGCGCGCTGGGGATCGCCACGTCGGTGCTCTGGCGGGTCCACGTCGGAGCCCGGTGGGAGGCCGACCGTCCCGACGACGCCATCTGGGCATCACGACCCCGCCGTGCCGTCGACGTCGTCGACGCAGCGCTGATCGCGCTGCTGCGGGACGATGGTCGAGCGAGCTTCACGAACCTCGGCGCGGCGGTGGGCCTGACCGTCACCGCGACCCGGCGGCGCGTACTCCGCTTGGTCGAGGACGGTCTCATCCGGTTCGCGACGCTGCTCGACCACCCCGGAGCGCTCCGGTCGGAGGCATCGGTCGACCTGGATGTCCGTCCGGACCGGCTTGCCGCGGTCACCCAGCGTCTCCTGCGGCAGGACGCCGTGCGGTACGTCGTCGAACAGACGGGCCCGTGGCCGCTCGCCTGCTTCGTCGTGGCGCCCGACACCGCCGAGTTGGCTCGCGCGGTGGCCTCGATCACGGTGGACGTGGACGTGCGGGACGCGCGGACGACCCCGCTCCTCACGGTTCGCGACCGGATGACGTGGGTCGAGGCCTGATCCACCGCTTCGTAACATGCCGGAAACAGCACCGCCCTTCCAGCGTCACGTGGGTCGTGTTTTCTGGCACGATGAACCGTTCTGATACAAGAACCGTTGACCGCAAGGACCTCAGGCGGCTCCCGAAAGCGCACCTGCACGTCCATCTGGAGGCGGTGCCCCGAGCAACGACCGCGCGGGATCTGCTCGCAGCAGCGGGCCTGCCGGACCTCGAGTTGCCGTACCGCGGCGGTTTCGCCGGATTCGCGGCGGCCTACACGGCGCTCGCGGCTGTCCTTGCCGATCCGGCGGCGATGCGGCGCGTGATCGGCGAGGCGGCCGAGGACGCCTTCGACGAGGGCGTCGTCGCGCTGGAACTCGCCGTGAGTCCGCAGTTCGCCGTCGACGCCGGCCACACGGTCGAGGAGGTGTTGGCCGTCATGACCGAAGCCGCGCTCGACTCGTCGCGCGACACCGGGGTGTCGGTCAGGCTCATGGTCACGGTGGACCGGACACGATCCCCAGAGGAGGCCGAGTGCTTGGTACGCGCCGCCGTCGCGCACGCCGGCAGGGGAGTGGTGTCACTCGGGCTCGCCAACGACGAGGTCGGCCACCCGGCGACGCCGTTCGCCCGGGCCTTCGCGCTCGGCCGGGCCGCCGGGCTCCGCGTGGCGCCGCACGCGGGCGAGCTGGTGGGGCCGGACGCCGTCCGGGAAGCGATCGACGTCCTGGGCGCCGATCGCGTCCAGCACGGTGTCCGGGCCGTCGAGGACCCGGTGCTCGTCGAACGGCTCGCGCGGGAGGGTGTGCAGCTCGACGTGTGTCCGACCTCGAACGTCGCGCTCGGCGTCGTGTCGACCCTCAGCGTCCATCCGCTCCGCGCGTTGCTCAGCGCCGGGGTTCCCTGTTCCATCAACGCGGACGACCCGCTCCTGTTCGGCACCACCGTCCTCGGCGAGTACGAACTGGCACGGCGCGATCTCGGCCTGTCTGACGATGAGCTCGCCACGTGTGCTCGCACCTCGATCCGAGCGGCGAGCATGCCCGACGCGCTCCGGGGTGCGGCTCTCGATGCCATCGACACCTGGGTGCGTGCCTGATGGAGTCGACGCCACCAGCTGCCGCGGACCTCGACGTGCGCGACGCGTTCGCCGCGTACCCGACCGGTCTGGTCGCACTGGCGGCGGAGCAGGGCGGAGAAGTCGAGGTGATGATCGCATCGTCGTTCTCGGTGGGTGTGTCCCAGGAGCCTCCGCTCGCATCAGTGGCGCTGCAGCGAACGTCCAGGACGTGGCCCGTGCTGGGGCGCGCAGCACGGATCGGTGTGTCGGTGCTGTCCACGGGGCAGGGCGCGCTGACCCGGCAGATCGCGTCACGTGACCGTGACGGCCGGCTCGTCGGCGTCGATCTCGATCGGCTGCCCGGCGGCGCGGTCGTCCTGGCCGGCTGTGCCGCGTGGTACGAGACCGAGGTGCACGAGGTGCACGCGGTCGGCGACCACGACCTCGTGCTGCTGCGTGTCCTGGGGTTCGGCGTCGACCACGGGACGGAGCCCCTCGTCTGGCGTCTCCGGCGCCGATGGCACGCAGCAGCGGATTTACACGCCTGAAACGCAAGCGGCATCCAGAGGGAACACACATCGCTTTTACTGTCGAAATGACCCCCAAATTGACCAAAACAGCAAGTCGTCGCCCCAGACGCATCCTCGGAGTCGTCACGATGGTGGCTGTGTCCGCCGTCGTCGTCGCCGGGTGCGCTTCCAAGCCCTCCGCATCTACGGACGGCGGCCTCACGAAGATCGACTTCGCCCTGAGCTTCCTGCCGGACCCGGACCTGAACGGACTGGCGTACGCGCAGCAGCACGGCCTGTTCCGCAAGGCAGGACTCGACGTCGACCTCCTGCCCTGGGGCTCGACGGCTCCGGAGGCACTGGTGTCGTCGGGGCAGGCACAGCTCGGGTTCGCCACCGACGTGCGGACGGCGCTGCTCGCCGACGCAGCCGGTTCGGACCTCGTGTCCCTCGGAGCGGTCTACCAGCACTCGCCCTACGTGCTCACGACCCTCGCCTCGGCCGGGTACTCATCGCCGAAGGAGCTCGCCGGCAAGGTGTACGGCGGCTTCGGTTCGCCGATGGAGGTCGCCGTCGTGAACGAGATGATCGAGCACGACGGCGGCACGAAGGACGCGGACGCCGTCACGCTGAGCACCGCCGCTTTCGACGCGCTCAAGTCGGAGCGGGTCGACACCGTGCTGTCGTTCCCGAACGAGATCGCCGAGTTCGGGTTGCAGGGCCCGAAGGTGACGACGTGGAATCCGATCGACTACGGGGTGCCCGACGGCTACGCGACGGTCGTCATCTCCAGCAACTCGTACCTGAAGGCGCATCCGGACGTCGCGAAGAAGTTCATGCACGCGTTCCAGGCGGGCTACGAGGCCGCTCTGGACGACCCGGATGCCGCCGACGACGCCCTCATGAAGACCTGGCCCAAGGACCTCGACCGGAAGGTGGTCGACGTGGTGAGCAAGGAGCAGACGGAGGATCTCTACCGCAGCGAGGACGGCGTCGTGAACTCCCAGAGCGTCGACCGCTGGCAGGAGAACGCCGACTGGCTGATCGAGCAGGGCCTGCTCAAGGACAGCACCGGGAAGGTGCTCAAGGCGTACGACGTCTCCGACCTCGTCACGAACGAGTACCTGCGATGACCGACACTGCGCTGGTCGGCCAGACCACTGCACCCGATCGCGAAGTCCGGGTCATCTCCGGTACTGGCGCTGAGCGGCTTCGCGCCGCGTCGTCCCGCTCTCGCGCCGTGAACGTCGTCGCTCCGACGGCGACGCTCGTCGGCTTGCTCGTGATCTGGCAGATCGTGACCACCGTCGGGGACGTCGACCCGACGGTCCTCCCGTCCCCGGTGCGCGTCGTCACGAGCGGCTGGGGAGAGCGTGCCGCACTCGCTGCGGCGACGGTGCCCACCCTCACCATCAGTGTCCTGGGACTGCTCGCCGCGTGTCTGGTCGCGGTCGTCGTCGCATCGGCCCTGACCTTCGTCGCACCGCTCCGGCAGACGCTCCTGCCACTGCTCATCGCCGCGCAGTCCGTACCGATCGTCGTGCTCGCACCGCTGTTCGTGATCTGGTTCGGCTTCGACTCGGGCCCGAAGATCCTGCTCGTCGCGATCGTGAGCATGCTCCCGATGACGATCTCGACCTTGCAAGGGCTGATCGGAGCCGACCCCAAGGCGGTCACCCTGATGCGGTCGATGGGTGCGTCGACGTGGCAGGTGTTCGTCCGGCTCCGTGTCCCGAGCGCCCTCGGCCACTTCGTCACCGGGCTCCGGATCGTCTCGAGCTTCGTCGTCGTGTCGGCGATCTTCAGTGAGTACGTGGGTGCCCGGGACGGTCTGGGCATCTACATGCAGCTGCAGAAGAACCTCTTCCGGACCGACCTGGTCTTCGCGGCCGTGGTGATCAGCATCGTCATCGGACTCGCGCTCTTCGCGCTCTCCTACGTCGTCGAGGCGCTCGTCATGCCATGGGAACGGCGCAGGAAGGCGGTGCAGCGATGAGTGAACCGCTGCTCAGGATCGAGCACGTCGCGAAGTCGTTCACCGCCCCGGGCGGCCAGCGCACGGAGGTGCTGCGCGACATCGAGATGGAGCTGGCGCCAGGCGAATTCGTCTCGGTCGTCGGACCGAGCGGGTCGGGCAAGTCGACCCTGTTCAACGTGCTCGCCGAACTCGTGGCACCCACGTCCGGCAGCGTGCGGTACACGGGGCCCACGACGGGCGGCCAGCCGTTCTCCGCGTACATGCCACAGGAGGACCTGCTCTTCCCGTGGCTGACTGTGGAGGACAACGCCGCGCTCGGGCTCGTGCTCCAAGGAGCGTCGAAACGGGACGCCCGCGGCCGGGTCCGCGGCCTCCTCGACACCTTCCGGCTGGGCGGTCGCGCGAGTTCGTACCCGTTCGAGTTGTCCGGCGGCATGCGACAGCGCGTGGCGCTTCTCCGGACGATCGTCCAGGACCGGCCGGTGCTGCTGCTCGACGAACCGTTCGGCGCGCTCGACTACCTGACCAGGACAGAGCTGCAGCTCTGGCTCGCCGACCTCTGCGTCCGGGACGGACTGTCGGTCATCCTCATCACGCACGACGTACCCGAGGCGCTGTTCCTGTCGGACCGGGTGCACGTGCTGTCCAACCGGCCGGCCGTCGTGCGGACGGTACTGGAGCAGGCAGAGCCGCGACCGCGTCCGTTGTCGTACATGGAGACGGACGAGTTCCGACGCAGCGAGCTGCTCCTGCTCGAACAGCTCACGCAGAGCGCCTCGGAACGCAGCGAGGTGCTGTGAACACCGCGACACCGGTCGACAACGACTGGACCGCGGAGGGGCGCGGCGAGCCGGACGAGTCCTACCTGCTCGACGTCCTGGCCAGGCGGTTGCCACGGGCCGAACTGCACATGCACCTCACCGGTGCGCTCCGCCGTTCGTTCGTCGGTGGGGGGACCGATGGGGTGCGGTCCGAGCGGCGCTGGGACTACGCCGACGTCCCCGACTTCTTCGTGCGCCACCACGGGTTCGCGGCGGAGCTCCGCACCGCGGAGCGGGTGCATGCGGCGACGCTGCACGTCCTGGGGAACGCCGTCGACACCGGCTGCCGGCACGTCGAACTCTCGGTGAACCACGTCGAGAGCCGGGTCGGCGGACTCCCGACCGCGACGTTCCTGGACGCCGTGGGCGATGCGTTCGCGAAAATGGCCGACCGGACCGGACTCAGCGGCGGGATCGTGTTCGCGACCGATCGGAACAGCGGACCCGACGTGGCCACGGACGCCCTCACCGAGGTGCTCGCGGCGCGCCGACGGGGCGTGCCCGTCCTCGGGATCGGCAACGACGGATCACCGTCGCGCGCGCTCGGTGACTTCGCAACGGTGTTCGCACGTGCGCGCGACGCCGGCCTGCGGACCACGGCGCACGCGAACAAGGCCCAGGACGTGCTCGACGTCCTGGAACTCGGCCTCGACCGCATCGACCACGCGTGGGAGCTCGGCGGGCGGCCGGACCTGCAGCGGCGGGTCGCCGACGCGGGCACACCCGTGACCATGGCGCTGTCGAGCTGCCTCGTGATGCTGCCAGGGCTCTTCCCCACGGCGTCGGCGTTCCCGTTCCAGCAGCTCCGCGACGCCGGGGTGCAGGTGTCGCTGCACACCGACGACCCAGCGATGTTCCACACGGACTCCGCGCAGGAGTACCGGCTCGCGAGCCGGACCTGGGGCTGGGACCGTCAGACCACGGCCGCCGTCGCCGCCGCGTCCCTCGACGCGGCATGGCTCGCGACCGACGACCCGCGCCGGGAGGACTGGCGCCGGGAGACCGCAGCACTCATCCGGGACCCGCGAAGGGTCCCCGAACACGAACACGAACACGAACACGAACAGGATTGGCGAACCGCATGAAGGACCTCATCCTCGGGGCGTTCCAGACGATGAACCCCAACGGCACGATCGGGGCCAGCTGGCGCGTGCCCGGCAACACCGACGTCCGGTACCTCGACCTCGACCACTGGACGGGGCTCGGCAAGCGACTCGAGGAGGGCGGGTTCGACTTCCTCTTCTTCGCCGACTCGTACGGCTACCCGATGATCGACGGCGAGGTCATCCCGACCGCGCTCACCGATGCGATGTACATCCCGATGGCGGACCCGATCACGGTCGTCTCCGCCGTGGCGGCCGCCACCGAACGCCTCGGCATCGTGGTCACGTCGTCGACCACGGTCGAGCGTCCCGCATCGGTTGCGCGACGGTACGGCACCCTCGACCACTTCACACGTGGACGCATCGGCTGGAACATCGTCACCGGTGCAGCGCAGGCTTCCTCCGCGGAGCTCTTCGGCGAGCCGATGATCGCGCACGACGAGCGGTACGCACAGGCCGAGGACCACCTCGCGATCTGTCTGGGGCTCTGGGAGGGGTCGTGGGACGACGATGCGCTCGTCGAGGACGCTGACGCCGGCGTGTACGCCCGGCCGGACGGCGTCCGCGCGGTCAGGTACGCGGGCCGCCACCTCAGCTCCCGTGGCGTCCTCGGCATCCCGCCCTCGCCGCAACGCTCCCCGCTCCTGCTGCAGGCCGGTACATCGGTGGCCGGTCGTGACTTCGCGGCACGGTACGCCGAAGTGATCTTCATCGGTGGTGGCGACGCGGACCTCATCCGCGACCAGATCGTCGACATCCGTCGCCGAGCGGAAGCGGCCGGTCGCGGCGCGGACGCCCTGCGGTTCCTGGTCGGCGCACACTTCGTCGCGGCGGCAACGACTGAGGAGGCCGAGCACAAACGCGCCGAGATGGTCGCGCTCGCCACCCTCGAGCAGGCCGCCACGACCTACGCCTGGGTCACAGGGATCGACCTCACCGCCTTGCCACTCGACGAACCGATGCCCGACCTGCGCACAGAACAGGGGCAGTCCTCGGTCGACCGGTTCATGGACCCCGCGTCGGGTCGCCGGAAGACGGTCCGACAGGTACTCGAGGAGTACCGCGACAACGGCATCAACGGAACGGTCTTCGTCGGCGACGGCCCCGGCATCGCAGACCAGGTCGCGGCCTTCGTGGACCAGACGGACGCTGACGGGTTCCTGGTGCAGCCGCACGTCACGCCCCAGACCTACGACGACTTCGTCGACTGGGTCGCGCCGGCACTCCGCGTCGCCGGGATGCTGCCCACGGACGTCCGTCCCGGCGTGACGCTACGGGACCGTCTGCTCGGCGCCGGCTCACGGCTGCCGGCATCGCACCCCGCTGCCGCGCTCCGACGGGTCCGGTCCGCTGTGTGACGGACGGGAGGCCCGGTCCCAGCTGGCACCGGGCCTCCCGTCCTGTGGGCTGACGCGTTCCGTGATCGACGCGCGTCGGTCCCGGCAACTCAGTTGAAGACCATGCCGCCGTCGACGATGATCGACTGCCCGGTGATGTAGTCCGAGTCCGAACCGGCGAGGAAGGCGACCACGTTCGCCACGTCACTCGCCTCCGCGAGGCGGTCGAGGGTGATCCCGTCGGTGAACTGCTTCCAACCCCACTCCTCCGGCTGCCCAGCGGACTCGGCGGTCTTCTTCGCGAGGTCCGCCATCAGCGGCGTGCGGACGATCCCCGGCGCGTAGGTGTTGACGGTGATGCCGAACTGCGCAAGGTCCTTCGCAGCCGTCTGCGAGAAGCCACGGACCGCGAACTTGGTGGCGGAGTACAGCGCGATGCCCGGATTGCCCTCGTGTCCTGCCTGGGATGCGGCGCTGATGATCTTCCCACCGTGACCCAGCTCGCGGAACGCCTTCGCCGCGGCCTGGGTCCCCCAGACGACGCCGTTGAAGTTGATCGAGAAGATCTTCTCGAGGCTCTCGGGCGTGATGTCCTCGATGGGGGACTGCGGTGCGATGCCGGCGTTGTTCACGATCACGTCGAACCCACCGAGCTCGCGGACGGTGGTCTCCACCGCAGCGAACACGCTGTCGCGGTCCGACACGTTCACGGGGACGGCGATCGCGCTGCCGGCCTTGCCTCCGAGTCCCTCGGCGACCGCGTTCGCTGTGTCCATGTTGAGGTCGGCGATCGCGACCGCGAACCCGTCGGCGTGGAACCGCTCGACGATCGCCTGTCCGATGCCCTGTCCGCCTCCGGTGACCAGGGCGACCTTGCCGTTCTCGGCGCGGGACATGTGTGCTCCTCTTCCGCCTCCACGGCGGCGTCGGATCTCGGCGCATTCCGTGGAGGAATGTTCCGTGGAGTGATACTACTCCGTCGCCTCAGTCGTCGACCGAGAAGGCGTCCGCGAGGGCAGCGAGGGCTGTGGTCGTCGCGTCGAGTTGCGCCTGCGTGATCGTGTCCGTGCGGCGACCGAGCTCCTGTCGCGCGGCGCGGAGCCCGTCGGCGAGCGTCTTGCGCCCGGGCTTCGTCATCCGGAGCAGGGAAGACCGGCGGTCGGCGGGGTTCGGGACGCGCTCGGCCAGTCCGGCGCGCTCGAGCCGGTCGACGATCTTGCTCGCGGCCCCGACCGTGATCCCGATCTCGTCGGCCACCTCCTGGACCCGAGCGGACCCGTCGAGTTCGTCGATCGTGCGCAGCGCGGTGATCAGTCCGAGGTTCGTCCCGGTGGCTTCGGAGACCGCCCCGTCGACCGCGCCCCAGAGCCGGATCTCGGCCCGCACCAGGGTGTCGAAGAACCGGAAGCGATCATCAGGACTCGTCGGCACGCGATCATCTTAGGGTGGCCACCACCGAGCACGTGTCGGACCGACGGGCGACGGGCGCCACCGCCGGGTCGGGAGGCGGAGCGCTCGAGGGTGTACGCAGGGCAGTACCGCGTCGACGCGGTGCACGGCGTCGACCACCTCAGGAAGGCGCCCGCCAGATGACTTCTCCGTTCGACCTCACCGGCAGGACCGCCCTCGTCACCGGCGGCAACCAGGGACTCGGCCGGGCGTTCGCGTTCGGTCTCGCCGAGGCCGGCGCCCGCGTCGCCATCGTGGGGCGCTCCGGGGAGCGCAACGCCCGCGTCGCCGCCGAGGCCGCAGACGTCGGCCACGACTTCGTCACCATCACGGCGGACATCACCGACGGCGAGCAGGTGACGCGCATGACCGAGGAGGCGATGACCGCCCTCGGCCGCATCGACGTGCTCGTCAACAACGCCGGCACGTGCCACCACCGCGACGCCTTCGACGTGCCCGACAGCGAGTGGGATGACGTGTTCGACCTCAACGTCCGCGCACTGTGGAAGACGTCGACGGCGGTGGGCGCGCACATGCGCGACGCCGGTTCGGGCTCGATCGTGAACATCGGCAGCATGTCCGGGCTCATCGTCAACCGGCCGCAGTGGCAGCCGGCGTACAACGCGTCGAAGGCCGCCGTGCACCACCTGACGAAGTCGCTCGCGGTCGAGTGGGCGGAGTACGGGATCCGCGTGAACGCCGTCGCACCCGGGTACGTGAAGACCGAGATGGCCCCGGTGGACTCCCCGGAGTTCCGGCGCTACTGGATCGAGGACGCACCGCAGCAGCGGTTCGCCCTGCCCGAGGAGATCGCGCCGAGCGTCGTGTTCCTGGCGAGCGACGCAGCGTCGTTCATCACCGGATCCGTGCTCGTGGCGGACGGCGGCTACAGCGCCGTCTGAGCCGGTTCGGCCACCGGCGTGCCCGCGCGGGTCGTCGCGCGGGCCATGCCGACGGCGACGAGCAAGGCGGCGACGACCGTCAGGACCACGCCTGCGACGGTGATCCCGCCCTCGAACGCGGCCAGCCGATCGACGCTCCAGGACGTCGTCGCGATGCTGCCCGGCACGAGCAGCGCCAGCACCGTCCCGGTCGCCGCGATGCCCACCGCGGTCGCGAGCTCGCTCGAGGTGTCGACGAGCGCCGCCCCGACCGACGTCCGGTTCGACGGCAGGCCCCGGAGCACGTTGTTGCCCGCGACGACCCCGACGACCCGCATCCCCGCGGCGACGAGGACGAGTGCCGCGGCGACCCAGCCGTACCCGGCACGGCCGCCGACCGTGAAGAGCGCGAGTCCTGCCACGACGGCGCCGGCGCTCAGCCGGGCCGCACGGCCGAGGCCCACCCGCTGCACGAACGGGCCGACGAAGCGTCCGGACGCCAGGAGCACCACCACCTGTGGCAGCGTCCCGATCGCGGCCAGCGCCGGCGACCACCCCCAGGCGAACTGCAGCTGCAGCGTCACCAGGTAGGACAGGCCGGAGACGGCCAGCCCGGAGGCCGCTTTGTACGCCAGACCGCTCGCGACGAGCGGACGGGCGAGCAGGCGCAGGTCGAGCAGCGGCTGTGCCGCAGTGCGCTCCCGCTGCACGAAGGCCGCCACCGCCGCGACCGTCACGACGACCCCGATCCACCCCGGCCAGGAGGCGCTGCCCGCCTCCGCGAAGAGGGTGGGCGTCCCGAGTGCACCGACCAGGGCCGTGGTCCCGAACAGCGCGCCGGTCACGTCGATCCGGTCGGGGTGCAGGTCCTCCGGTCGGTCAGCGGGCACGCCGGCTCGGATGCCGACGAACGCGAGCGCCGCGATCGGGACGTTCACCAGGAGCAGGGCCTGCCACGGCGCCACAGCGAGGGCGAAGCCGCCCGCCGTCGGACCGACCGCGAGCCCGACCAGGCCCGCGGTGGAGATGACCGTCAAGGCGCGGACGCGCAGGGCATCGGTGTCGAAGAGCCGGAAGGCCAGGGCCATCGACCCGGGCGTCGTCATGGCCGCTGCGAGCCCCATCAACGCGCGGACCGCGACGAGTTCGCCGGTCGTGGTGACGAGGGTGGTCGCCAGGGCGGAGAGCGCGAGCAGCACCAGACCGATGAGCATGACCCGACGTCGGCCGAACCGGTCGGCGACCGCGCCGAACAGGAGCATGAGGGCGCCGAACACGACCGAGTAGGCACCGGTGGCCCACTGCAGGCCGGTCGTCGACGCGTGGAGTTCTCGGCCGATGGTGGGCAGGGCGACGTTCAGCACCGAGTTGTCGAGCATCTCGAACAGGAAGACGGCGGACAGGCCGGCGAGGGCGATCCCGGCGTCGCGGAGCCGGGCGGGGGAACGGTTGGACACGTGCACTCCTTCGAAGAAGAAGTGGCGACTCGTCCGAGACCGCGTGTGGGTGCCAGGCCGCCGGGGCGACGAGGCGTTTTGCCCTCTGCGAAGACCATACGTCCCGCCGGACGTCCGGTGCAAGCGCGCCGGAGGCTAGCCGGTGACGTCGTAGCGCTCCTGGTGCGCGGCCACCTCGTCGCGGTGGGCTTCCGACCAGCGCTTGAGCTGCCGCACGGTTCCGTGCAGCGAGAGCCCCAGGTCCGTGAGTTCGTACGTCACCGTCACGGGCACCGTCGCCGTCGCCGTGCGGACGACGAGACCGTCGCGTTCGAGCGACTTCAGCGTCTGCGACAGCATCTTCGGACTCACGCCCGCCAGGACGCGACCGAGTTCGGAGTACCGCATCGGCCTCGGGTCGCTGTCGCAGTCCGGGCCGCTCCCGAGTGCCGACAGCACGAGCGTCACCCACTTGCCGGAGACCCGTGCGAGCAGCTGCTGGCTCGGGCAGGCTGCCAGGTAGGCGTTGTACTGCGCCTTGGCGTCAGCTCGTCGCTCGGCGGCGGTCGTGGTCGGCACAGGGCTCCTCGGGTAGCAACGCACTTCTGGGTAACTCCTTCCGAACGGGAAGCAGTTCGTCAAGAGTGAAACACGAGCAACCGCTCCACAAGTCCTCGAAGGAGATCCGATGACCACCACCACCCCTCGCCTGCCGGGCGGCACCTGGACCCTCGGCGACCGGCCGGTGGCTCGCTTCGGCTACGGCGCGATGCAGCTCACCGGTCCGTGGGTCGTCGGGCCGCCGAAGGACCACGACGAGGCCGTCGCCGTGCTCCGGGACGCCGTCGCCGGCGGCATCACGCACATCGACACCGCCGAGACGTACGGCCCCCGTGTCGCCAACGAGCTGCTGCACGAGGCGCTGCACCCGTACGCCGACGGCCTCGTCATCGCGACCAAGGTCGGCGCGCGGCGGGACGCCCGAGGCGGTTGGCCGACTGCTCGGGAACCCGACCAACTGCGTGCGCAGGTCGACGACAACCTCGAGACGCTCGGCGTCGACGTGCTGGACCTCGTCAACCTGCGGCTGGGCGACGCGAACGGTCCGGTCGTAGGGCCGATCTCCTCGGCCTTCGAGACGCTGGTCGACCTGCAGCAGCAGGGCATCATCCGGCACCTCGGGGTGAGCAACGCGACGACGGACCAGGTGGCGGAAGCGCAGGGGATCGCACCGATCGTGTCGGTGCAGAACATGTACAACCTGGCCAATCGGCAGGACGACCCGCTCATCGACCGGCTCGCGGCCGAGGGCATCGCCTACGTGCCGTTCTTCCCGCTCGGCGGCTTCGCCCCGTTGCAGTCCGAGGTGCTCTCGACCGTGGCGACACGACTCGGGTCGACGCCGATGTCCGTCGCCCTCGCGTGGCTGCTGCGCCGGTCCCCGAACATCCTGCTCATCCCGGGCACGTCGTCGCGGGCGCACCTGCGCGAGAACATCGAGGGTGCCTCCGTCGTGCTGAGCGACGACGACCTGCTCGACCTCGAGGGCATCGGCGGCTGAGCCCGGCCCGTACCCCGCCGTGTCCGTTACGGTGCTCGTGAGCGGCACCGGCGCTGCTCGAGAGGCAGGACCGATGACGGACCACGCGGCCACCGCGGCGCAGGAGTTCCTCCGCACGCACGACGAACGGCTCCGTTCCCTGGTCGACCGGGTGGTGCCCGCGGACGAGTACCCGTCGGCGTCCGAGGCCGGCGCGCTCGACTTCCTGGCCGGGGTGCTGGTCGACCGGCCGGACTGGATGGACCGGCTCCGAGCCGTCGTCGCGCACGAGGGCGTCGACGAGCCCCGGGACGAGGACGATCCCGACTGGACCTGGTTCGCCGAACTCGTGGCCGCGGGCTTCTACGCCGACGCCGGGAACGGCGGGAACGCGGGGGAGCGGTCATGGGACATGGTGGGGTGGCAGCCCGGTCCGCCGGACGGCTGGAGCGTGCCGGTACCGGTACCGACCGCAGCGCCCACGGTCGTGCACCCGTCGCAGCTGGCCGACCGGTACGACGCGGTCGTCATCGGGTCGGGCGCCGGCGGGGGTGTCGCGGCGTGCGGGCTCGCCGAGTCCGGTCGGCGCGTGCTCGTGGTCGAGGCCGGTGGGTGGCCCGGCACCGCGGAACTCAGTCGTGACCACATCCGGAACCCGCGGTCGAGCTGGGGCGTCGCACCGCGGTCGGGGCCGTCCGACGTCGGCAACCCGCGGACGGTGGCGGACGGTCGCGAGCTCCTGGTGCTCCGGCCTTCGTCACCGGGGTGGCACAACAACGCGGTCACGGCCGGGGGCGGCACACGGGTCTACGGTGCCCAGGCCTGGCGGTTCGGGCCGCGGGACTTCGCGATGGCGTCGGCGTACGGCGTGCCGGACGGCAGCGCCCTGGCCGACTGGCCGTTCGGGTACGACGAGCTCGAGCCCTGGTACGAGCGCGCCGAGTGGGAGATCGGGGTCAGCGGCGGTGACGTCGACGGTCCGTGGTCCGGGGAGCGCTCGCGCGCGCGACCGATGCCACCGCTGCCGTCGGGGGCGGCGCGCGATCGGCTCGCCGGCGCCGCGGACGCCCTGGGCATCTCGACGGTCCACGTCCCGCTCCTGATCAACTCGACGCCGTACCTGGGTCGCCGCGCGTGCGAACAGTGCGGCATGTGCGTGGGCTTCGCGTGCCCGGTCGACGCCAAGAACGGCAGCCAGAACACCATGCTGACCCGCGCGTTCGCCACCGGGAACGCCTCGATCGTGCTCGAGTCACGGGTCGCCCGGCTGCGCACGGACGGTGCTGGCCGTGTGGTCGGCGTCACGATCGTCGGCACGGTCGACGGCCACGACTGGCGGGCCGAGGTCGACGCCGCCGAGGTCGTCGTCGCGGCCGGGGCGGTGGAATCGGCACGGCTCCTGCTGAACAGCCGGAGCGACCGCGAGCCCGACGGCATCGGCAACCGTGCGGACCAGGTCGGCCGGCACCTGCAGGGCCACGTCTACGGCGGCGCGATGGGGGTCTTCGACGACGTGGTGGACGACGGTCTCGGACCGGGGCCGTCGATCGCCACCACCGACTACCGGCACGGCGTGCCCGGGCAGATCGGTGGCGGGATCCTGGCGAACGAGTTCATCGCGACGCCGTCGAACACGTACCAGTACCTCGTCGGCACGGGGCTCGCGCCGCGCTCCGGGCTCGACGGCAAGCACGCGATGCGGGACCTGGCGCGGCGCAGCATGCGGATCATGGGGCCGATCCAGGAGGTCACCTCGGCCGACGCGCGCGTCCGGGTCGACCCCGCCGTGACGGACCGGTACGGCATCCCGGTGGCGTCGTTCAGCGGTGGGGTCCACCCCGAGGACGTCCGTGCTCGCGACCACACCAGCGCCCGGAGCGGCGACTGGTTGCGCGCGGCGGGCGCCACGCGCGTGGCGGAGCTGCACGGTCCGGTCCGGGGCACGAGCGGTGGCCAGCACCAGGCCGGCACGCTCCGGACGGGGACGGACCCGGCGACGTCGGTCGTCGACCCGTTCGGCCGGGTGTGGGGCCACGACAACCTCCGCGTGACCGACGGCTCGGTGCACGTCACGAACGGCGGGGTCAACCCGGTGCTCACCATCCTGGCGACCGCGATGCGGAGCGTCGACGCGATGGTCGCGCAGCACGGTTGACCACGTCACCGGTCCGCCACCGATACGGTGGCGTCCGTGACCGACGACCCTGAAGCCGCCATCGCCCAGCACGTCCACGACGCGTGGGACGGTTCCCTGCGGCTCGTGCACATCACGATCTCGGACGAGGACGGCGACGCCTACCCCGGCCAGGACGTCGATCGGTGGGTGATCGACGTCCGGGTGCCCATCACCGACGACGAGGCCGAAGCGGTGTCGGTCGCCGAGGTCGCCGCGTACACGAGCCGGTCACCGGAGTCGGTCGAGGCACTGGTGCTCGGCTACCAGGTGTCCGACGTCGACGGGGACTTCGCCGCGGCGATCGTGGTGCCGGACGCCACCGGCGAGACCTTCCTGTCGCTGCAGACGCACGCCGCCGAGATGCTCGGCAAGCCGGACCTGCTCGCGCTGGACCGGCTCACCGTCCGTCCGGCGTACCGCGGGCTGCCCGGGCTCGTCCCCGCCGTGCTCGACGCCGTGCGCCGTGGCCCCGCCGGTCGTTCGGCGTCGTGGGTGCTCGCGGACCCCTCGGTGTGGAACGTGCCGTTCGAGGACCAGGACCGTGCGGCCGGCGAGTTCGTCCAGTGGGCGGACACCCCCGTGCTCGCGTCGATGAACGCAGACCACGAGGACCTCGAGCGGTTGGCCGCCGTGCCCCCGACCGGCGGCATCGTCATGGGCTCCCGCTCGGACGAGGTGCACCTCGGCGACGCGCTCGACGAGGCGTTGGCACGTCCGGCGATCGCGGTGGCGTTCGCCCTGCCGCCGAAGCTGCCGGCGAGCATCTGGGCCGCCGCCCCCGAGGACGTCCACGGCGTGCACCCCGACGAGGCCACCGGGTCCATCACCGTCGAGACGCACGACGAGCAGCTCGAGGTCGTCGGTTCGCCGGGCACGGCACCGCAGCTGGTCGGGACCTCGGCCTCGGCCGACGCCGCGACGCAGGACTGGCTCCGGGCGGTGCACCAGCGCTGGTGGCAGTACGAGCCCGGACTGCACGACCGGATCCACGAGGTCGTCGACGAGTACCTGACGTCGGGGGAGATCGAGTCCGTCACCGACGAGCGCGCCCCGCACCTGCACGCACCGGACCTGCCCGTGTTCCGCACCGAGTGGCCCGGGATCGGCGAGGTGCACCTGGAACCCCTCGGCGAGGACACCGAACCCGTCGTGTACGACGCCGTGCTCGAGGTCGGCGATGCCCACGACCACATCGGGGTCGTCGTCGTGCACGAGTCCGGGCACGTCCGGGCGTCCCTCCACGACGAGTGGAACCCCGCCCTGGCGGACGTCACCGGTGCGCTCACCCACCTGGTCAGCCTCGGTGCCGGGGAGTTCTTCGCGGACGCGCTGCACGATGAACTGTCGGCCGGCGCCGAGCACGCGATCCTGACGGGCGACGTCCGCGGGCACTGACCGCAGTCGAGCGCCCGGCCCGTCGCCGAGCGCGGCTCAGACCGGGCGGTAGATCGCGATCGGGGGCGCCTGGTCGTCACCGTCGTCGTGCGCGTCGCCGGTGGCGAGCCAGGTCCGCCCCTCGTGCTCGATCGTGGTCGGCAGGTCGCCGTGCACCAGGATGCGGATGGCGGGGGTGTCACCGTCGATCAGGTCGACGCCGTGGGCCTCGGTCCCGCCCGGGTTGTCGTGCACGTAGCTCATGCTCCGATCGAACTCCTCCGCGCCTGAGGACCGCGCCTGACGACCGCGCCTCGCGACACCGGACACGCCCGGATCTGCCGCAGAACACGTCGGTGGGCCCGGGATCGGGTACAGTCGACTCCGCACGGCCCACACGGCGTGCGAATGCGGATGTGGCGCAGTGGTAGCGCATCACCTTGCCAAGGTGAGGGTCGCGAGTTCGAATCTCGTCATCCGCTCGGACAGAACAGGACCCCCGGGGTTGCTCGACAGAGCAGCACCGGGGGTTCTGTCGTTCCCGGGCGCCGTGAGCGGGCGCATCCGGGGGCGCAGGCTTCGGGTACCCGCGCCCACCGGACGCAGAGGCCGCACTGCCCCGAGTGGAGACGCCGGGTGGGTGGCCCAGCGATGTCCCGAAGAGTCATCCGGAGCATCGTCGCGGTCGGATTGGACCCCAGTTCGGGGCATGCGGAAAACCGCAAGAACTCCGCAGGAGATGCGGTCAGTGATTGCGCGAGCCGCGATCCTCGGGTATTGGGATCAGCGCGGCACGGGTACCGGGGAGGCTGATCCAGCGCGCGGAGCCGGCCTCGACCACCGTGACGAGCACGGTGTCGCACGTCCGGCACCGGGCGACGGAGCCCATCGCCGAGCAGTACACGGCGGTGCGTGCGACCGATCCGCGGGCCCCGCACCCCGCACAACACAGCACCGCCACGGTCGGCTCCGGACCGAGCACCTCGGACAGGCCCCCCGCGAGCGCGTTGCCGTCGACGACGATCATCGGCTGCCCCCGAACCGTTCGGCACGGATGTCGGTGGTGTCGTGCCCGAGGTCGGCGAGCCAGCGGAGCACCTGCTCGACGAAGGGCGTCGAGCCGCACACGTAGACGAGCGCCCCGGCGTCGGGTGGGAAGACCGCGGCGGCGAGCGCATCGCGGGTCAGCCGTCCCGCGGGCACGGCGGACCCTGGGGGAGCGGTCCGGCTGTACACGGTGGTCACGTCGAGCGGAGCGTCGGAAGCGACGGCGCGGTCGAGTTCGGCGCGGAAGAAGACGTCGTCCGGGGTCCGGACGGCGACGAGCAACCGGAACGGTGCGGGGTCCCCGGCATCGGCGTGCGCGGTGACCATGGCGACGAGCGGCACGATCCCCGAGCCGCCGGCGATCAGCTGCACTGGACGGTCGGACGCGCCGGGGCGCCACACGAACCAGCCGCCGAGCGGCCCGTGCACCTCGAGCGCGTCGCCGACCTCGACCGCGTCGACCAGGAACGGGGACACCTCGCCACCCTCGACGCGGTCGACGGCGAGCACGACGTCGGTCCGGTCGCCCGCCGAGGCGATCGAGTACGAGCGGGATGCCTGGTAGCCGTCCTCGGCCGTGAGCCGCAGGTCCAGGTGCTGGCCCGGGTCGTTCCCCGGCCACGTCGGGACGTCCAGGACGACCCGACGGGCGTTCGGGGTCTCGCGCTCCACCGAAGCGACCGTCGCGGGGTGCCAGGCCGGCCGTCTGCGGGGCGCGGGCCGACCGGCGGGCGCGATCCGGGCCTCCAGGTCGGTGGCCAGGTCGGTGTCGGGAACCGTCACCAGCACCGCTCTTCCTTCCACGGGTCGCCGTGCAGGTTGTAGCCCGCGTTCTCCCAGAAGCCCGGCTCGTCGTCCGCCTGCATGACGATCCCGCTCACCCACTTCGCGCTCTTCCAGAAGTACAGGTGCGGCACCAGCAGGCGCGCCGGACCGCCGTGTTCGGGCTCGAGCGGTTCACCGTCGGCCTCGAACGCGATAAACGCCTTGCCGTCCAGCAGCTCGTCGAGGGGCACGTTCGTCGTGTAGCCGCCGGTGCTGTGCACCATGCAGTGGTCGAGCGACGTGTCGACGTCCTCGAACAGGCGGTCGAGGGGGACGCCGCGCCAGGGCATGTCGAGCTTGGTCCAGTGGGTGACGCAGTGGATGTCGACGGTGACGTCCTCGACGCCGAGCGCGTGCACCTCGTCCCACGTCCAGGTGTGCAGACCGTTCTCGGTGCGGATCGAGAAGCTCCACGACGCCGGGTCGACCTCGGGCGTGGCACCGGCTGACAGGACCGGCCAGTCACGCACCAGGGTCTGGCCGGGCGGGATGCGGGTGTCGTCTCGGTCGGCCCGACGGCCACCGAACCCCCTGGTGAACGTCGCCATGATCCTCCTCGGACGGGATGGTCCGATCATGCTCCGCGCCGGCGGCGCCCGTGTAACGAGTTCGTAAACACTCGGACGGACGAGGAGCAGGAGTTGGGGGATCGCCGGTCTCCCTCTATCGTTCACCGGAACGATTACAGGAGGGGCCACCCCGAATGCAGCCCATCGTCCCCGAACCCCGGAACGCCCGCGGCCCGAGCCGCCGAGCGCTCCTGACCGGCGCCGCCGGCCTCGCCGGCCTCGGCCTGCTCACCCTCACGGGGTGCAGCTCCGGCGCGAACGCCGGCACGCCCACCATCCCCGAGGCGGCGGCCACCGGCGTCGCCCGACGCGGCGGTCGTCTGCGCATCGCGCGCCCGGCCGCCTCGGCCGCCGAGACCCTCGACTCCGCCAGCTCGCTGTCGGCGTACGAGTACCTCGGCGCGCTGTACAACCGGCTCGTCAAGCTCGACGAACAGGGCACCACCGTGCCCGACCTCGCCGAGGAGTGGTCCGCGAACGCCGACGGCACGGAGTGGACGTTCTCGCTCCGCCGCGGTGTCACCTTCCACGACGGCAGCCGCTTCACCGCGGACGACGCCATCGCGAGCATCCGGCACATCCTCGACGAGAAGACCGGCAGCCCGCAGGCCGGGGTCCTCGGCGAGGTGATGGACGCCGACTCGATGCGTGCGACCGACCCGTACACGCTGCGGTTCTCGCTGACCAAGCCGAACGCCGAGTTCCCGTCGCTGCTCACCGCGTACCAGTGCTACATCGTGCCGGCGGCCGCGATCGCCGACATCGGCCGCACCGGGATCGGGACGGGTCCGTTCCGGCTCTCCGCGTTCACCCCCGCCGGTGCCGGCAGCGTCGAGGCGTTCGACGACCACTTCGCCGGGCGTCCCGCGCTGGACGGCATCGACTTCTACTCGATCCAGGACACCACCGCCCGGGTGAACGCGCTCCTCGCCGGCCAGATCGACCTGATCTCGCAGACGAACCTGGACTTCGCGACCGCTCGGGTGGTGTCCGCGTCCGACCGCGCCACCGTCGCCCGGTCGAAGAACGCCCAGTGGTACACGATCCCGATGCTCGCCACGAGCGACGAGTTCAGCGATCCGCGGGTCCGCCAGGCGATGAAGCTCGCCTACGATCCGCAGCAGATCGTCGACACGGCCCTGCAGGGCACCGGCTCGCCCGGGTGGGACAACCCCGTCCCGCCGCAGCTCGCCGCGTTCGTCGACGACCACCGCGAGTACGACCCGGACAAGGCGAAGGCACTGCTCAAGCAGGCCGGTCACGAGGGGTTCCGGACCTCGATCTACACGTCGAGCTACGAGTCGGTCTTCACGCCGATGGCGGTCGCCTACCGCGACGCCGTCGCCGACGCGGGCATCCGCCTGACCGTCCGCAACGCGAGTTCGGACTCGTACTACACGCAGATCTGGATGCAGAAGCCGCTCATGGTGAGCTACTGGTTCACCGGCCGGCCGATCGACCAGCTCCTCAACCAGATCTTCCGCACGGGCTCGTCCTACAACGAGAGCGCGTGGTCGAACGAGACCTTCGACGGGCTGCTCGACGACGCCCGCGCCGAGATGGACGACGCCAAGCGGCTGACGCTCTACCAGGACGCCCAGCGGCTCGTGGTCGAGGACGGGGCCGACATGACCCCGATGTTCGGCGACCGGCTCGTGGGGCTGTCCCGCGACGTCGTGAACTACTCGGAGTACGGCTTCGAGTTCGACTACCTCCGGATCGGACTGCGCCGATGACGACCAAGAACACCCCGTCGGACGTCCTCGTCCTCGTCCTCCGCCGGGTCGGCATCGCCGTGCTCACGGTCGTGCTCGCCTCGCTCTTCGTGTTCCTGGCCGTGCAGGCGCTGCCCGGCGACGTCGCGCAGCAGCTCCTCGGCCAGAACGCCACCCCGGACGCGGTGAAGCAGCTCCGCGAGACCCTCGGCCTCGACCAGAACGTGTGGCTCCGCTACCTGCAGTGGCTCGGTGGCGCAGTGCACGGCGACTTCGGCACCTCGCTCGTCAGCGGCGAGGCCGTCGCGCCGACGCTGTTCACCGCCTTCCGCAACAGCATGCTCATCGCCGTGCCCGCCATGCTCGTCGGCGTCACGGTGTCCCTGACGCTCGGCGTCCTCGCCGGGGTCCGTCGGGGTCGCCCGTCCGACAAGGTGATCTCGATCGTCAGTCTCGTCGTGATGAGCGTGCCCGAGTTCATGGTCGCGACCGTGCTCGTGCTGCTCTTCGCGATCGGCCTACCGATCTTCCCCGCCGTCGTGCTGCGGGGGAGCGACGCCACCGTCGGCGAACTCCTGCCGACGATCTGGCTGCCGATCATCGTGCTCACCCTGGCGATGGCCGCCTACATCGTGCGCACCGCCCGCTCCTCGACCATCGACGTGATGGCGTCCGAGTTCGTGACCACGGCGGAGCTCAAGGGCCTGACGATGCGCCGCGTGGTCTGGAAGCACGCGGTGCCGAGCGCGCTGCTGCCGACGCTGAACGTCGTCGCGCTCAACGTCGCCTGGCTGCTCGGCGGTGTCGTCGTCGTCGAGAACGTCTTCAACTACCCCGGCATGGGCAAGCTCATGCTCGAGTCGGTCTTCAACCGCGACCTGCCGACGATCGAGGCGATCGCGCTCCTGAGCGCCGTCATCTACGTCGTCTGCAACCTCGCCGCCGACCTCGTGGCGCTCGCCCTCGACCCGAAGCTGCGGACCCGCCAGCGGCGACCGCGCACGCGCACCCGCACGACGCGCAGCACCAGGAAGGCCGCCGCATGACCGCCACCGCCACCCGCCGCCCCGGACGCGTCGTCCTCGCCGGGGCCCTCGCGCCCCTGCGCGGCTCGACGGCGCTGAGCATCGGTCTCGGCCTCATCGCCCTGCACGTCGTGCTCGCCCTGCTCGCACCGGTCATCGCCGGGTACGACCCGGTGGCCACGAACGCCGGTGACGTCCTCGCCGGCCCGACCTGGACGCACTGGCTCGGCACCGACCAGTACGGCCGTGACGTGCTGTCGCGGACGCTCAACGGCGGCCGGTACGCCCTGCTCGTGACGTTCCTGGCCACGACGATCGCCGTCGCGGTCGGCACGGTGCTCGGCTGCATCACGGCGTACGCGGACAACTGGTTCGACGAGGCCGTCATGCGCGTCGTCGACGCCCTGCTCAGCGTGCCGTCGATCCTCGCCCTCCTCGTCGTCGTCACCGTCTTCGACGCCGGGCTCTGGGTCATCGTCCTCGCCGTCACCGTCGTCTACGCGCCCGCCGTGACCCGCGTCGTCCGCGGTGCCGCCCGCACCGTCATCACGCAGGACTACGTGACGGCCGCCCGGGCCCGCGGTGAACGCGCGCTGTCGATCGTGTTCCGCGAGATCCTGCCGAACGTCCTCGACGTGGTGCTCGTCGAGTACGCCATGCGGGCCTCGTGGATCGTGCTGCTCGTCGCGTCGCTGTCCTTCCTCGGCTTCGGCGCCAACCCACCGACGCCCGACTGGGGGCTGATGGTGCAGGAGAACCGCACCGCGCTGACCGTGGTGCCGCTCGGCACGCTCGCACCGATCGTCGCCCTGGCGACCCTGGTGATCGGGCTCAACCTCGCCGCCGACGGTCTGAGCAAGTCGCTCGGCGTCGACCGCGCCACGAAGGGAGTGAGCGCATGACGCACACCGACACCGCACCGGCCGCACCAGCGACCGCGACGGACCCCATCGTCCGCGTCGACGACCTCGCGATCTCCTACGCGGCCGGCAAGCGCCTGGTCCCCGTGGTGCGCGGCGTCTCCTTCGCGATCCCCGCCGGCCGCACCCTCGGGCTCGTCGGGGAGTCCGGCAGCGGCAAGTCCACCGTCGCCCGGACCCTGCTCGCGCACCTCCGAGCGGGCTCGACGATCGTCGGCGGCTCGGTCCGCGTCGGCGGCGACGACGTGTTCGCGCTCTCGCCGTCCGGCCGCCGCGAGCTCCGCGGCGGCGTCGCCTCCGTCGTCGCGCAGAACGCCGGCCAGGCACTCACCCCGTCGATGCGCGTCGGCGAGCAGATCCGCGAGGCCCTGCGCGCCCACCGCGAACCCGACGGCCCCGAGCGCGTCGCCGAGCTGGTCCGGTTGGTCCGGCTGCCAGACCCCGACGCGATCGTCCGCCGCTACCCGCACCAGCTCTCCGGTGGGCAGCAGCAGCGCATCGCGATCGCGATGGCCGTTGCCGCACGCCCCCGGGTGCTCGTGCTCGACGAGCCCACGACGGCGCTCGACGTCGTCACCCAGGCCGCCGTCCTCGACCTGATCGCGGACCTCGGCCGGCAGCTCGGCATGGCCGTCCTGCTGGTCAGCCACGACCTCGGGGTCGTGTCGGCGATGGCGGACGAGATCGCCGTCATGCGCGACGGCGAGGTCGTCGAGCACGCCGCCACGGCGGCGCTCTTCGCCGCCCCGCAGCACGAGTACACGCGTGCCCTGCTGGCCGCGGTGCCGGACGGGCGACGGCCGGGAGGATCGGGGCACGTGCCCGAGACGGCGACCGTCTCGTCGGCGGTCGCCTCCAGGGCCGGCCGAACCGTTCCTGTCCCCACCGGCACGGCCGGCCCGCCGCTGGCGCGTCGCGCCGGAACCGGCGGCGTGGGCCCCGAACCGCTCGTCCGTCCCGTGGTGACCGCCGAGGACCTGGTGATCCGCTACGGACGCGGCCTGCCGGCCGCCGTCGACGGCGTCTCCTTCACGATCGCGCCGCGTGAGACGCTCGCGGTCGTGGGGGAGTCCGGAAGTGGCAAGTCGACGCTCGCGACGGCCCTCGCCGGCCTGGTGCCCGCCGAGTCGGGCACGTTCTCGTTCGACGACGGGACCGTGAGCGGCGACCTGCGCGAGCCGATCGCCGGACGGTCCCCGGACCTTCGTCGTGCGGTGCAGCTCGTGTTCCAGAACGCCGACACGTCGCTCAACCCGCGGCGCACCGTGGGCGCGGCGATCGGGCGACCGCTCAAGCTGTTCACGGGCACGTCCTCGCGGCAGCGCGTCGGCGAGCTGCTCACCCAGGTCGGCCTCGCCCCGGAGTTCGCCGACCGGCTGCCGGCGCAGCTCTCCGGTGGGCAGCGACAGCGCGTCGGCATCGCCCGGGCCCTCGCCGCCGAGCCGCGCCTGGTCATCGCCGACGAGATCACCACCGCGCTCGACGTGCAGGTGCAAGCCGGGATCCTCGCGCTCCTCGCCGACCTGCAGCGCTCGCGCGGGCTCAGTTGCCTGTTCATCAGCCACGACCTGGCCGTCGTCCGGGGCGTCGCCGACCGGGTCGCCGTGATGACCGGCGGCCGGATCGTCGAGATCGGACCGACCGAGCGGGTCTTCACCGGCCCGAACCACCCGTACACGTCGACGCTGCTCGCCGCGACGCTCGAACCGGGCAGCACGGAGCTGCCCGACGTCGGCGACGGTGTGCCGCGCTGGCGGCACACCGAGGGCTGGACCGACCACGGCGACGGACACCGCACCCGCAACTGGGGGGACGCATGAGCGACGGGACCACTCCCGCCACCTTCACCGCCATCGGCGCGCCGGACGCGCTGCCGGACGGCGTGACCGTCCGCGACGAGTGGATCCCGATGCCCGACGGCGTCCGGCTGCACACCCGGATCTGGTCGCCGGCGTCGCCCGACGGTCCGGTGCCGGTGCTGCTCGAGTACCTGCCGTACCGGCTCGACGACTGGACCGCGCCCCGCGACTCGGAACGGCACCCTTGGTACGCCCAGCACGGGTACGCCTCGGTGCGGGTCGACATCCGGGGCAGCGGCTCGTCGGACGGGTTCTTCGACGACGAGTACAGCGAGCAGGAGCTCCGCGACGGTGAGGCCGTGATCGCCTGGCTCGCCGAGCAGGAGTGGTCGAACGGCGCCGTCGGCATGTTCGGCATCTCGTGGGGCGGGTTCAACGCCCTGCAGCTCGCAGCTCGGGCGCCCGCCGCGCTCAAGGCCATCGTCACGGTGTGCTCGACGGACGACCGGTACGACAACGACGTGCACTACGTCGGCGGAGCGGTGCTCGGCATCGACATGGCGGCGTGGGGCGCGACGATGTTCGCGTTCAACTCGCGACCGCCGCGGCCCGAGGTCGTCGGCACGGACTGGGTCGACCGGTGGCGCGAGCGGCTGGAGTCGAACCGCCCGATGACGCCGGTGTGGCTCGCGCACCAAGAGCGCGACGACTACTGGCGGCACGGCAGCGCCGCCGAGGACTACGGCACCATCGGCGCAGCGGTCCTCGCCGTCGGCGGCTGGGCGGACCCGTACCGCGACGCCGTGCTCCGACTGGTGTCGAACGTGCAGTCCCCGGTCAAGGGCATCGTCGGACCGTGGTCGCACCAGTACCCGGACCGCGGTCTCGCACCCGGACCGTCGATCGGGTTCCTGCAGGAGACGCTGCGCTGGTGGGACCGTTGGCTCCGCGGGATCGACACCGGCGTGGAAGCGGACCCCGCGCTCCGCGCCTGGATCAACGAGGGCGAAGCACCGGCGACGTACTACGCCGCGCGACGGGGCCGGTGGGTCGGCGCCGAGGCGTGGCCCTCGACGGCGACGCACCGGCGCGCGCTGCCCCTCGCGACGCTGCGCGGCGGCGAGGACGGGCCTGTGGTCGTCCGGTCGCCGCAGCACACCGGCGCCGACGCCGGACGCTTCTTCCCGTTCGGCAACGCGACCGACCTGCCACCCGACCAGCGTGCCGAGGACGGCCGCTCCGTCTGCTTCGACCTGCCCGTCGGCAGGGCGTTCGACCTGCTCGGCAACGCACTCGTCACCCTGTCGGTCACGAGCGACCAGCCCCGCGCCACCTTGACGGTACGGTTGTGCGACGTCGCGCCGGACGGCTCGTCGACCCTCGTGACGCGCGGGGTGCTCAACGCCGCGAAGCGGGACGGCATGGACCGGAACGACCCGCTGGTCCCCGGCGAACCGGCGTCGCTGCCGGTGCAGCTCGTCGCGACCGGACACCGGTTCGAAGCCGGGCACCGCATGCGGATCGCGGTGTCGTCGTCCTACTGGCCCTGGGTCTGGCCGCACGGCACCGAGGCCACCGTCACGATCGACCCGACGGCGTCCGAGGTGTGCCTGCCGGTCTGGACGCGCGACACCGACGACGACGTGCGCTTCGACGAGCCCGAGCGGTCGACGCCGCTCGCGATCGAGCGTGTGGCACCGACCGAGCAGCTGCCGCAGCGCACCGTCACGCACGACGTCGAGACGGGCGAGTGGACCCTCGACGTCGACCCCGGGTACGGCGGCGGACGGGTCTACCCCGACGGGCTCGTCTTCAGCGAGGACGCCCGTGAGACGTACCGCATCCGGTCGGACGACCCCAACTCGGCCGTGGCGTCGTCGCGCTGGGCGATCGGCCTGGAGAAGCCGGACTGGTCGGCGCGGCTCGAGACCTCCTCCGAGGTCACCGCCGACGCCGAGGCCTTCCACGTCGTGAACACCGTGCGGGCCTGGGCCCGTGTCGGCGGCCCGGACGTCCCCGAGGTGCTGGTCACCGAGCAGACCTTCGCCGACGACGTCCCGAGGACCTCGGCGTGACCGGCGCGGCGGGGGCGGCAGCGGGGGCTGCGCCGCGCGTCCGGCAGCGTCCCGCGGTCCGGCGCGCGATGATCGTCGCGGCCGCCCGCGCCGTCATCGTCCGGAACGGCGTCGGCGCGACGGGCCTGCGGGACATCGCCGCCGAGGCGGGGGTGTCCGTCGGCACCGTGACGTACCACTTCGGCAGCGTGGCGGAGATCCTCAACGAGGTCGTCGTGCTCGAGACGGAGCGCTTCTACGGGGCGATCGTCATCGCCGTCGACGCCGAGTCCGACCCCGTCGAGGCGCTGCGGATGCTCGTCGCGCCGCTGTTCGACGACACCGAACAGGTCCGGCAGCACTGGCGGATCTGGTCCGACTACTGGACCGCGGTCGCCCGCCGGCCCGAGGTGGCCGCCGAGTACGCCGAACGGATCCGCGTCTGGGAGGCCTGTCTGGTCCGCGTGATCCGCCGCGGTGCCGACGCCGGCACGTTCCCGGGCGGCGCCGGACCGATCGACCCGGACACCGTGGCCCTGAAGCTCGCGGCCTACAGCGACGGTGTCGCGACGCAGATCGCCCAGGGCGTCCCCGGGCTCACGAACACCGTCGCGCTGTCGTGGATGTGGACGTTCCTGGCGCACGAACTCGGTGTGCCGGCTGTGGAGATCGCCGGAACCGGCCAGCAGCCCTTGTGATGAGGTAAGGCTTGCCTTACCGTTGCAGCATGGCACGGACCCGGCGACAGCCCAGCGAACGCATCCTCATCGCCGGCGGCGTCGAGGACCTTCCGGAGATCCGCCGTCAGCTCGAAGACCTGCCGGAGAACGCGTACGGACAGGTCTTCGTCGAGGTCGCCCTCGACGAGCAGATCCGCAACCTGCCCGCACCGCCCCGCGTGACCGTGACGTGGCTGGTCCGCAGCGCCCGCGCCTCGGCGGTGTCGCCACTCGTCTTCGCCGACCACGGCGAGGCCCTCGCGCACGCCCTGACCGGCTGGGCGGCCGAGTGGTGCGTCGCCGACTGCGAGCCGCGCACGAGCGTCTGGATCGGGTGCACCGACAGCCCCTGGGTCGAGCGCGCGCGTTCCGCCGTCCAGATCGAGCTGAGCGACGCCGGCTTCGACACGCTCGTCGGCTGACCGCTGCCCGCTGCTGGTGCCGGTAAGGGCAGCCTCCGCTTCCTTGCGGCATACAAGAGAAGCGGGCATGGTTGTGTCCATCGGCAGCACCGAACTGGTCAGGACAGGCCCAGCGATCCGGTGTAACCACGACGCAGGAGGTTCAGACATGACCACGACCACCACCAGCACCACGACCACCACGTCCCCGTTCTCGACGACGCCGGAGCTCGCCGCCGGAGTGGCACAGTTCCTCGCCCCCGTCGTGATCGACCTCGAGGCACTCGTCGTCAACGGCAAGCAGGCGCACTGGCACGTCCGCGGCCGCAACTTCGTCGGTGTGCACGAGCTCCTCGACGACATCGTCGAGCACGCCCAGGCCTACGCCGACACCGCCGCGGAGCGCATCGTCGCCCTCGGCCTGCCGGTCGACTCGCGCATCGCGACCGTCGCCGCCAACACGACGCTGCCGCCGCTGTCGCAGGGCTTCCAGAACTCCGACGTCACCATCACCGAGGTCATCGCCCAGATCGACGCGGCCCTGCTGCAGGTCCGTCGCGCCGTCGAGGGTCTCGACGAGGTCGACCTCAACAGCCAGGACGTCGTCATCGAGATCGAGCGCGGTCTGACGAAGGACCGTTGGTTCCTGCAGGCGCACCTCGCCGCCTGAGTCGCGACCACCTACTGACGGGAGGCCCGGTGCCGGCTGGCACCGGGCCTCCCGTCCGTGTGTCGTCGGGTCTGCCCACCGCGACCTGCGTCGACCCGGCGCGCGGCTGGGCGACACGCCGCTGGCACGACGCCGAAGTTCCACGGACCGACGGTTCGGCGCGCGAGATGTGCAGATTTCGGAACCTCGTCGGACGTGAGCGGCGCGTCGGACGTGAGCGGCGCGTCGGACGGGACGTGAGCGGCGCGTCAGGCGGACGGGCGGACCAGGCCGGCCTCGTACGCCAGCACCACGGCGTGCACCCGGTCGCGCAACTGCAACTTCGCCAGCACCCGCCCCACGTGGGTCTTGACGGTCTGCTCCGCGATGAACAGGTCGCCCGCGATCTCGCCGTTCGACCGCCCGCGCGCCATGAGCAGGAAGACGTCGCGCTCCCGGTCGGTCAGGACGTCGAGCACCTCGGTGCGCGGAGCGGCGGTGACCGGTCCGGCGACGAACGCCTCGACCAGGTGCCGGGTCACGCGCGGCGCGAGTAGTGCCTCGCCCGCGGCCACCGTGCGCACCGCGGCGACGAGCTCGTCGGCGCTCGCGTCCTTGAGCAGGAAGCCGCTCGCCCCGGCGCGCAGGGCGTCGAACACGTAGTCGTCGATGTCGAACGTCGTCAGCATGACCACGCGGACGGGTCGGTCCGTCGGCGCCGCCGTGATCCGTCGGGTCGCCTCGATCCCGTCGAGTTCCGGCATCCGGACGTCCATCAGGATCACGTCCGGCTGCAGTCGGATCGCCGCGACCACCGCCTCGGCACCGTTCGCGGCCTCGCCGACGACCTCGACGTCGTCCTGGGCCTGGAGGATCGCCTGCAGTCCCATGCGGAACATCTGCTGGTCGTCCACCACCATCACCCGCGTCATCGGCTGCCCCCGTCGGCTGCCGGTACGCGGACGGGAAGCGTCACCACGACCGTGAAGCCGCCGTCCGCCACGGGGCCGTTGTCGATCGTGCCGTCGAGCGCCGTCACCCGCTCGCGCATACCGGCCAGGCCGAAGCCACCGTCGTCGGGTGGTGCGGTCGGCACGGTGCCAGCGGGTGGAGCGGTGTTGGCGACCTCGACCCGGAGACGCGTCTCGTCCCTCTTGACCGTCACGACGGTGGACGCGCCGGGCGCGTGCCGGGCGACGTTGCCGAGCGCCTCCTGCACGACCCGGTAGACAGTGAGCTGTGCGAGCCGGTCGACGTCGTCGGCGACGTCGACGCGGAGCTCCACGGGGATGCCGGCGGCGCGCGTGGCCTGCACGAGCGCGGGCAGGTCGGCGAGGTCCGGCTGCGGGGCGCGCTCGGCGGCGGTGTCCCCGCGCAGGGTGCCGAGCAGCTGCCGCATCTCGCGCAGCGCGGTGCGCGAGGTCTCGGCGATCGCGGCGAACTCGGCGCGGGCCTCCTGCGGCAGGTCGGCGACCCGGTACGGGGCCGACTCCGCCTGCATGTGCACGACGGACATGCTGTGCGCGACGACGTCGTGCAGCTCGCGGGCGATCCGGGAGCGTTCCTCGACCGTGCGGCGCCGGGCCTGCTCGAGCTCGGCGTCGCGGCGGGCGGCGACGAGCTCCTGGCGGATGCTGCGGCGCTGCCCGATGACGACGGCGGCCGCGGCGACCAGGAGCGTGTCACCAGCCGACACGACGAAGCTCGTCGCCCAGACGGCGGGCTGGTCCCAGCGGCCCGGCGTCACGGCGACGAGCAGCAGGGGGAGCACGGCGGCGACGGCCCAGACGATCGCGGTCAGCCGCCAGGTCGAGCGGACTCCGAGCACGACGAGCAGGACGCTCAGGCCGATGATGCCGGTGACCGGGATCGGCCACGGGCTCGTCTCGACCGGGGCGGTGAGCAGGCCGAGCGCGACGAGACCGACGAGGTGGGCGGCGGCGGCGGTGCGGGGGACGAACGGGGCGATGCCGATGCTGACCGCGAGCACCGCCGACACGAGCAGGGAGAGCGGGACGGCGACGGCGTAGTACACCGAGGTCACCGGGGCGGCGACGCTGAACAGGGACACCACCGCGACCACGAGTGCGATCCGGGTCGCCAGCGGCAGCCAGGTCGGTCGCGGGCGGAGCAGGGCGGTGGTCACGGTCGGACGATCTCTCCGGTGGGGACGATGCGGGGTGTGGCGGACGGGGCGTGCGCGACGGGTGCGGTGCTCGCGGTCGGCACGTCGGTCGCGGGCACCCCGGTCGCGGGCACGCCGGTCGTGGGGACGATCGCGGCGGCCGCTCGGGCGGCACGGGCATCGCGCCTGCGGCTGATGCTACCGATGACCCGGTCGACCGCGATGCCGAGGCCACCCGCGACCACCATCGACACCAGGGCGGCGACGAGCGGCTCGTGCAGCACCTGCGACGCGGCCAGGGCGATCCCGACCGACGTCGCGGACCACGCCGTCCCGGCGATCGCACTGATGGCGAGGAAGCGACGGTAGGGCAGCCGGGTCGCGCCGGCGGTCATGTTCACCGCGACCCGGCCCACGGGGATGTAGCGGCCGACCAGGATCAGGCTCGCGGACCGGCGCTGCATCTGCCGTTCGGCGAACGCGAACGCCGCAGCGATCCGCGGTCACCGGGACTGCGCCAGGCGCGCGAGTCCGATCCGGCGGCCGATCCAGTACGCCACCGAGTCACCCGCGATCGCCCCCACCGCGGCGGCCACCAGGACCCCGGCGAGCACCGGCTGGCCGGACGTGGCAGCGATGGCGGCGACGGCGACCAGCGCCGACTCGCTCGGGACCGGCGGGAAGAAGCCGTCGACGAAGCACAGGGCGACGAGCACGACGTAGACGAGCGGGCTCGCGGCCAACTCGACGACGAACGGGGTGATCTGGTCGAACACGGCGACGCTCCCTCCGTCGACGGACCTCGTCGACGGGTTCGACGCTACGGAGCACCGCGAGCGCTGCCATCCCGCCGGGGTCTCGACGACCCCCTACTGCGGTATGACCTTTCCGTCCGTGGTCCCCTCGGGGTCGGTCGCGGCTGCGGTCGCGGTGGTCGCTGCGGGCACGGCCGTCGCGGGCCCGGCTGTCGCGGCGGCGGCTTCACGGATGCGCCGGACCACGGCCGTCGTGGAGTGCTCGGGGACGTAGTCGACCATCACCACCTCGCCGCCGTACCCGCGCACGACCGCCGTCTCGCGGAGCATCTCGGGCGAGTAGTCACCGCCCTTGACGTAGACCTCGGGGCGCAGCCGTTCGATGAGCGGGATCGGTGTGTCGGTCGCGAACACCGTCACCAGGTCGACGCAGGCCAGGGCGGCGATCACGCCGGCGCGGTCCTCGGCCGGGTTGATCGGGCGTTCCGGGCCCTTCAGCCGTCGCACCGAGTCGTCGTCGTTCAGCGCGACGACCAGCAGGTCGCCGAGGTCCCGGGCCTGGCGCAGGTACGTCGTGTGCCCACGGTGCACGACGTCGAAGCAGCCGTTCGTGAACACCACGCGCCGACCGGCCTGACGGGCCCGTTCGACGGCGATCGCGAGTTCGTCGTGGTCGACGACGGTGGCTGCCGGTGCCGTCACCGAGTCGAGCAGGGCGGCTGCGCTGCAGACCGACGTGCCGGCTTCGCGGACGACGACGTCGGCGGCGGCCTGCGCCACGGAGACGGCGTCGCGGACGGACGCGTCGACCGCGAGCGCCACCGTCGCTGCGGCGCAGAACGTGTCCCCGGCGCCGGACGCCTGCTGCTCGGAGGCCGGCACCGCTCGGGTGCGGAAGCCCTCGTCCGTGTCGGGCTCGAGCAGCACGGTGCCGTCGCGGTCGAGCGTGACGACGGCCGCGCGGGCACCCGTCCGGGCGAGGACGTCGGCCCGTGCGCCCAGGACGGCGGCCACCCGGTCGGCGCCGGTCCCGAGGTCGCGTCCGAGCAGTGCTGCGGCCTCGCCGGCGTTCGGCGTGACGAGGTCGGGTCGCAACGACGCCCAGCGGGGCAGGTCGTGCGCGTCGACGACGATCGACCCCGGGCGGTCGCGGTCGAGCACCGGGACGACGTCCTCGGCACGGACGCCGAGTCCGTAGTCGCAGACGACCGCGGCGTCGGCGCAGCGGACGGCTCGGGCGACGGCACGTGCCAGCCGTTCGTTGTGGTCGGCGGTCGGCGTGCCGGCCAGGTCGTCGACCCGCACCACGACCCGGTCGCCACCGACCACGCGGGACTTCGTGGTGGTGCGCGCACCGGCGATCTCGACCAGGAACGCGGTGTCGACGCCCGCGGTCTCGAGCCGTTCGCGCAGGACGTCACCGGGCTCGTCGTCGCCGATGAGTCCGACGATCCGGACGCGGGCGCCGAGCGCGCGGGCGTTCACCGCGGTGTTCGCCGCGCCGCCGGGCACCGCGATGGTCTCCGTGACCCGGACGACCGGTGCCGGTGCCTCGCGCGAGACCCGCTCGGCCTCGCCCACGGTCCACCGGTCGAGGATGCAGTCGCCGATCACGACGACGAGTGGTTCGCGGTCGTCGATCGTGGCGACCAGGTCGCGGACGAGCCGGACGTCGACGCTCATCGCGTGCCGCCGGCGGTGCGTGCGGGCGCGGGCTCGAGGTGCACGACCGTAGTGGTGGTCATCTCGTCGAGCAGGTGCGGGCCGTACCCGAAACCCGCTCCGGAGGCACGGCGCGGCTGGGCGCTGCCGCCCGGTGCACCACCGAACACCGCGTTGACCTTGACGGTGCCCACCGGCAGTTCCGCGGCGGCGCGCAGGGCGTGACCGGTGTCGTTCGTCAGGACGGTGGCGGCCAGGCCGTACCGGTCGGCGGCGGCGAGCCGGAGACCCTCGTCGAAGTCGGCCACGACGCGGACCGGTGCGATCGGACCGAAGGTCTCCTCGGTCATCACGAGCATGTCGTCGGAGCACCCGGTGAGCACGGTCGCCGGGTAGAAGGACCCGACGCCGTCCGGGATGACCCCACCGGTCCGTGCCGAGGCACCGCGCTGCAGGGCGTCGTCGACGTGGGACTGCACGGTGCTGCGCAGCCGGTCGTCGACCAACGGTCCGTAGCTCGTCGCGGGTGCGGCGGTGCGGCGCTCCGCCTCGGCCACGAGGGCGGCGACGAACGGCTCGGCGACGTCGCGGTGCACGTAGACGCGCTCGACGCTGGTGCAGATCTGCCCGGTGTTCGCGAACGCGCCGAGCGCCACCTGGGCGGCGGCCCACTCCGGGTCGACTTCGGCGTCGACGACGACCGCGTCGTTCCCGCCGTTCTCACGGACCACGTGGGCTCGGGTCGCGACGGCGACCTCGGACAGCCGGTCACCGGTCGCGGTGGACCCGACGTGCGCGTAGACGTCGATGCCGTCCTGGGCGAGCAACAGCTCGCCGGTCGAGCCGTCCCCGTCCACGCCGACGAGCACGCCGTCGGGCAGGACCTCGGCGAGCAGCGCGTTCAGGCGCGCGATGGTGGCGGGGGACCGCTCGCTGCCCTTGTGCACCACGGTGTTGCCCGCCACGATCGCGGCACCGAGGATGCCGCAGGCCACGGCGACCGGGTCGTTCCACGGCGTCAGGGCGAGCACGACTCCGCGGGGGTGCGGGACGGCCCAGTCGGCTGCCCCGAACTGCCCGCGCAGGGCCTCGCCGCGGTGCACCGGCCCGAGCTCGGCGTACTGCACGAGCGTCCCCACGCCGGCTTCGACCCCACCGAGTGCGTCGCCCGGCACCTTGCCGGTCTCGCGGGTGTTCAGGTCGGCGAGCTCCTGCGCGTGTGCGCGCACGTGCTCGGCCGCCGCGTGCAGCAGCGCCCCGCGCTCGGCCGGGGCGGTGCGTGCCCAGGAGCCGGCAGCGGCCCGGGCGCGGGCGACCGCATCGCGGACCTCGGCTTCGGAGGCACGGGGCAGGGTCGACGCGACCGTCCCGTCGACGGGGTCGGTCACCACCAGGTCCGTGGCGGCGTCGGCAGCGGCGGGTGCGATCGTCATGGTGTCCTTCCGGAGGGCGTACGGGGGTCAGACGGTGCTCGGACACCGCTGTGTGCCGACTCGATTCCGCGCTTCGTGTCCATCGGTGCCCGTCCGTCGCCCGGTGCTGGACGTCCCACCGGCATCCGACCGGTAGACGAGAGGCGTGCAGCAGATCGGTGTGGGCGGAGAGCGGTTCGACGGCGTGACCGAGATCGCGGTGCTCCGCGGAGGGGGCCTCGGCGACCTGATGTTCGCCGTGCCGGCCCTCGAAGCCCTCGCCGCGGCCTACCCGGACGCGCGCATCACGCTCCTCGGCACGCCCGCCGCGGCAGCGCTCCTGGGCGGCCGGACCGACGCCGTGCACGCCTTCGAGGAACTCCCGGTCGCACCGGGTGTCCGCGACGCCGGCGACGATGCTCCTGATGCCGAGGACTTCTTCGCCCGGCTGTGGGGCCGGTTCGACCTCGCGGTGCAGCTGCACGGTGGGGGCCGCAACTCGAACCCGTTCCTGCTCCGGCTCGGCGCCCGGCACACCGTCGGCACCGCGACCGAGGACGCCGAGGTCCTCGAGCGCTGGGTGCGCTACGTCTACTACCAGCACGAGGTCCTGCGTGCCCTCGAGGTCGTGTCGCTCGCGGGGGCCGCCCCCGTCACGCTCGACCCGCGGGTGCGCGTGTCCGACGACGAGCGGGCAGCGGTCCGCGAGCGGCTCGGCGTCGCCGGGGACGGCACCCGGCTCCTGGCGATCCACCCCGGGGCGACGGATCCGCGCCGCCGATGGAGCCCCTCGCGCTTCGCCGAGGTCGCCCGTGTCCGGCTCGCCGCCGGGGACGACGTGGTGCTCGTCGGCGACGCGTCGGACGTGCCGGCGTCGACCGCCATCGTCGACGCGCTGCCCGCCGACCTCGCCGGACGCGTGCACGACCTGACCGGCGCCGTGCCGCTCCGCGAGCTCCCCGCCGTGCTCGCGGCCGCCGACGTCATGGTCGGCGACGACTCCGGCCCGCGGCACCTGGCGGTCGCCGTCGGGACGCCCACCGTCGGCGTGTTCTGGTTCGGCAACGTCGTCAACGCCGGGCCGTTCGATCGCGGACGCCACCGCGTGCACCTGTCCTACGTCACGCGCTGCCCGGTCTGCGGGATCGACGTCACGCAGGTGGGGTGGACGGCCGAGCGCTGCGCGCACGACCCGTCCTACGTCGACGAGGTCGACCCGCAGCGGGTCCTCGACGACGTCGCCGACCTGCTCCGCACCGTCTGACCGCACCGTGCGCGCGTCGCCGCACCGCGCAGGCAACGTGACAAGACGGACGGACGGGAGGCACGGTGCCAACCCGGCACGTGCCTCCCGGCCGCCCCGTGGCGACGACCAACGCGCGGTGCGAGGTTGACCACTCCGTGCAGGTCTCCGTCCCCGCACCGAGTGATCAACCTCGCACCAGGCGGAGGCGCGGCGGCAGCGAGCGCCTACGGCCAGCTCGGCTCCGTCGCGGGCATGATCGACAGCTCCCGGATCTCGCAGCCGGCCGGCTGCGACAGCGCGAAGAGGATCGCGTTCGCGACGTACTCGGGCTCGATGAGCTGCGCGTCCGGACCCGGCTTGTACTGCTCGGTGCGGTCGGCGAAGAAGTTCGTGCGCATGCCGGCCGGGATCACGTTGGTGACACCGATGCGGCCGGCGGTCTCGGCGGCCAGGGCCTGCGAGAAGCCGCGGACGCCGAACTTCGACGCCGAGTAGGCGGTGCCGTCGCCGACGCCGCGCAGGGCGAGTGACGACGAGATCGTCACCACTCGGCCGTGCGCCGCCTCGAGGGCGGGCAGCGCGGCGCGGACGACCGAGGCGGTGCCGATGAGGTTGACCGCGACGATCTTCTCCCAGTTGCCGGACGAGATCGCGTCGATCGGTGCCGGGGTGTCGATCCCCGCGGCGGTGACGACCGCGTCGAGTCCGTCGTGACGCTCGGCCGCCTGGCGGACCGCCTGCTCGACCGCGTCGGTGTCCGACACGTCGACGGCCACGGCGTCGATGCCCTCGGACACCGCGTCGACGCGCAGGTCGAGGACGATCGGGGTGCCGCCGGCCTCGACGACCGCGGCAACGACCGCTGCGCCGAGTCCGGAGGCGCCTCCGGTGACGAGGACGCGGCCGATGGGGGTGGTGGGGACGGGCATGGACTTCCTTCCGTAGGGGCGTGGATCCGTCGGGCTCAGCCGACGTGTTCGAGGGCCGCGGCGAGCCGGGTCGTCGAGCGGCCGGGGTGGAACGGGACGGTGACGACGCGTCCGCCCCACTCGGCGAGGGTCGCGGCCTCGGGCAGCTCGCTCGCGGTGTAGTCGCCGCCCTTCGCCCAGACGTCCGGGCGGAAGCGGCGGAGTGCGTCGTCGGGGGTGTGCTCGTCGAACACCACGACGGCGTCGACGCAGTCCAGGGCGAGCAGCAGTTCGACGCGGTCGTCCTGGGTCATGATCGGCCGGTCCGGACCCTTGAGCGCGCGGACCGAGGTGTCCGAGTTGAGGCACACGACCAGGCAGTCGCCGAGCGCCCGCGCGGCCGACAGCGTGCGGGCGTGCCCGGCGTGCAGCAGGTCGAAGCAGCCGCCGGTCGCGACGACGGTGCCGCCGGCGCTCCGGACCTCGTGCACGGTGCGCAGCGCGTCGTGGTCCGCGCCCGGTACCCAGAGCGGCGCGGGGCCGTCGTCGGCGAGGAGCGCGGTGACGCCGCCCGCAGCCAGGTACTCGGAGGCCGCGACCACGCCGGCGGCGACGGCGTCGGGGACGTCCGCTCCACCGGCCAGTGCCACGGCGACACCGGCCGCCAACCGGTCGCCGGCGCCGCACGGGTCGCCGGCGGTGACGGAGGGTGCCGGCACGAAGCGGCTGTCCGACCGGTCGTCGGCGAGCAGGGCTCCGCGGTCGCCGAGCGTCACGGCGACGGCGCCGACACCCCACTGCTCGACGAGGGCCGCGGCGGCCACGGTCGCGAAGGGCACGCCGTGGCCCTCGACGTCGGTGAACCGGCGGGCCTCGGCGGCGTTCGGGGTGGCCACGGTGATCCCGGGCACGGGTGCGGCGCCCTTCGGGTGCGGGTCCCAGACCACGGGGGTGTGCTCGGCGACGCGTGCGAGGGCCTCCCGCAGCGCCGGAGCGGCGGCGACCCCGCGGCCGTAGTCGGCGACGACGATCGCGTCGGCGTCGTCGAGGGCGGCCGTCATGGCGTCGGTGGCCTCGGGCACCGGCGGAGTGGCACAGCCCTCGTCGATGCGGACGAGCGCGTGGTCGACGACGCGCACGCGGGTCTTCACCGGCGTCGGGGCACCGGAGGGCCCGGCCACCACGGTGACGTCGGGGAGCAGGTCGCGGAGCTCCTGCGCGCGGGTGTCGTCGCCCAGGACGGTGACCAGCGTGACGTCGTGTCCGTCACGCACCAGCATCGTGGCGACGAGACCGGCGCCCCCGGCGCGGCGGTCATCGGTCGTGACGTCGACGACGGGCACGGGGGCGTCCGGGCTGAGCCGATCGCTGGTGCCGGCCACGTCGACGTCGAGCAACGTGTCGCCGACGACGACGATCCGCAGGCGCCGCGGCGTCATCGCCGCACCCCGCGGCGCAGTGCGGGCTCCATCGCCCGACACAGGGCGTGCACGAGCACCAGCTGCGCCTCCTGCACGTTGGCGGACGGCCCAGCGATGCAGATCGCGTCGTCCACCGCCTCGGCCAGGGGGTTCGGCCGCGGCCCGGTCATCGCGATCGTCCGGGCGCCGACGGCACGGGCCGCCTCGGCGGCGCGGAGCAGGTTCGGGCTCTTGCCGCTGGTCGACAGCAGCACGACGACGTCACCAGCCCGGGCGTGCGCCGACACCTGTCGGGCGAAGACCTGGTCGAAGCCGTAGTCGTTGCCGATCGCCGTGACGGCCGAGGTCTCCGCGTGCAGCGAGATCGCGGAGTAGGCGGGGCGGTCGCCGTCGAACCGTCCGGTCAGCTCCGAGGTCAGGTGCTGCGCCTCGGCGGCCGAGCCGCCGTTCCCCGCGGCGAGCAGGCGGCGACCCGCGACGAGACGGGCCGCGATGTCGTCGGCCCAGGCGGCGATGTGGTCGTGGTGGTCGACGAGCGAGGCGATCACGGGGACCGAGGCGGCGACGTGGTCGAGCACGATGCGTGCACTCGCGGTGGTGTGCTCGTCGATGCCGGGCTGCTGGTCGATGGTCATCGGGCGGTCCTCTCGGTCGGCTGTGCGGCACGCGGGACCCGTCCGGCGTGGGTGGCGGTGCGCTGCGGTGCGCCCGCCGTGGCGGTGCGCTGGGGTGCACCCGCCGTGGTGGTCGGCGCGGCCACGGCGACGGCACCGGCCAGGAGCCGCTCGTAGACGCGCTCGCTGTCCGCGGCGACCTTCTGCCACGTGTACCGCGACTCCGCGCGTGCACGGCCGGCCCGTCCGAGGGATCCGCGGCGGTCCGGGTCGTCGAGCAGGGCGCCGACGGCAGCAGCGACCTCGGCCTCGTCGCGCGGCGTGACGTGCAGGCCCGTGCCGTCCTCGACGACGGTGTCGATGAGCCCACCGACGCTCGACGCAACGACGGGTCGACCGCAGGCCATCGCCTCGAGCGGGACGATGCCGAACGGCTCGTACCAGGGTGCGCAGACCACCACGTCGGCGCTCCGGTACACGGCGGGCATCTCGTGCTGTCCCAGCTGCCCGCGGAAGGTCACGTGGTCACGGACCCCGAGCGACCGGGCGAGCGCGTCGAGCCGCTGGTACTCGGGGTCGTCCACCAGGTCGGCCCCGGCGACGCCGGCACCACCGACGACCACGAGTTCGACGTCGCGCCCCTCGGCGACCAAGGCGGCGAGTGCGGCGATGGTCGTGCCGACGCCCTTGCGCCGGACCAGCCGCGACACGGTGAGCACCCGCTGCGTGCGGCCGCGCTCCTCGACGGGTCCGTCGGCGCGGAACAGCGCAACGTCGACGCCGCACGGCACGACGGAGATGCGCTGCAGGGGGACGCCGAGGGCCTTGAGTTCGAAGGCCTCGTCGGAGCACGTCGCGACGACCTGGTCGGCGCTCCGTCCGACGGCCGGTTCGAGCCACTCGCGCTCGGCGGGGCTCGTGTCGGCCGATCCCTGGTGCCGACGCTTCACGACGCCGAGCGCGTGGAAGGTCTGCGCGACGGCGATGCGGGTGCCGCCGGTCCGGGCCTGCACCTGCGCGACGGCGTCGAGTGCCGCGTGCCCGGACATCCAGAAGTGGGCGTGCACGACGTCGGGCCGGTCCACGAACCACTCCGCGGCGAGCACCGACGCGAACGTCCCCATGAACGGGAACAGCTCGTCCTTCGGCACGTGCCGCGCCGGACCGGCGTCGACGTGCACGACGTCGACCCCCGGACGCAGTGGCACCCGGACCGGCGCGGATGCGTCGTCGCGCCGGGTGTAGACGGTCACCTGGTGCCCGCGGTCCGCGAGCGCCCCGGACAGTTCGGCAACGTGGACGTTCTGTCCACCGGCGTCGACACCGCCGAGCACGGCGAGCGGGCTCGCGTGCTCCGACACCATCGCGATCTTCATCGGAGGCTCCCCTCGAACGCGGCCACAGCCGCACGGTCGCGTGCGGCGCCGCGGGTCACGGCGTCGTCGAGCAGGTCGTCCCAGTCGGCGGTGAAGCGGCCGAGCGCGTGCCGTGCGAGCACGGCCTCCCGTGCCACGGCGCCCCGTCGGCGCGCTTCGTCGGGGTCCTCGATGAGGATCCGGGAGGCCCGCACCAGCTCCTCGACGTCGGTCGCGATCGCGCCGGCCTCGCCCGGCACCGTGCGGGCCGCGTCCGTCGTCGCGAGCACCAGGACCGGCATCGCCAGGTGCATCGCCTCGAGGAGTGACAGGCCGAGCGAGGTCCACCGGTTCGGGTGGACGTACGCGCGGCGTTCGGCGAGTGCCGTGTGCATCGGGTCGGAGGGCACGTCACCGCGGGCGACCACGGCGTCGCCGAAGCCGAGCTCCGGCAGCCGTCCGGTGCCCATGCCCCAGACGTCGACGGGTGCCACGGCCGCGAAGCGGGGGAGCAGGTCGGTGCCGACGACGCGGTCCCGACGGACGGGCTCGTTGATGACGACGCCGAGGCGGTCGAGCGAGCCGGTGTAGCGCGGGCCGGGGTCGACGACGCCGTGTTCGACGACCGTGGTGCGCGTGGTGCCGCAGTCCCACATGAGCGCGTTCCAGTGCGTGACGTGCGCGATGGTCAGGTCGTCGCGGTCGCGGAACGGGTGCAAGCTGTTCGGCACGTCGATGCGGGGCGCGTTGTGCTCGACGAAGACGATCGGCACGTCGCGACCGGCGAGCAGGCGCTTCGCCGCGTCGAGTTCTTCGGTGCGTTGCAGGACGACCACGTCGACCTCGGCGTCGGCGATGTCGGCGGGGTCGATCTCGATCGCCGACGCCGGCCAGGCGCGCCCACCACGTCCCAGGCCCCAGGCGTCGCGCGCCGGCGTGGTCGGGATCAGGTACTCGTGCGGGCCGCGGACGAACGCGTCCATCCAGCCGCCGTGCACGTGCCAGACGAGGATGCGCATGCGGAGCCTTTCGGTCGGTCGGACACGAGGAGAAGGGGGAGCAGTGGCGGACGCTACGCAGCACCTTCTGGCGCGCTCCGCAGACTTCTCCGTTCCATCCGCGAAGCGCGGTCGAGCAGCCGTTCGTGGGCCGCGAGCACGTCCTCGATGCGCACCGCGGACAGGCACGGGTGGCCGGGGACGGGGCATTCCCGGGCCCGGCTGAGCCGGCAGGGAGCCGCCTGGTCCCCGAGCAGTTCGACCAGCGGTGCGTACGGCGCCCACCGGACGGCGGGGACGACGGGCGAGAACAGGCTGACGATCGGTGCGCCGACCGCCGCGGCGAGGTGCGCGGGCCCGGTGTTGCCGACGACGACGACCTCGGCACCGGCCAGGACCGCGGCGAGCTCGGCGGGCGTGGTCCGGCCGCCGAGGTCGATGCCGGTGGCGCCGGCGACGGCGGCGGTCAGGTCGCGTTCCCCGGGGGAGCCGGTGACGACGACGGGCACGCCGCGCTCGGCGTAGGCAGCGACGAGCTCCCGGTGGTGCGACGCCGGCCACGACCGGGCGGGCACGCTCGCGCCGGGGTGCACGACCACGTACCGTCCCAGCCCGGCCACGGACAGGGGCGCGACGGCGTCGTGCCGCACCACGAGCCTCCCGTCGTCCCCCGGCGGCAGCCGGAACCCGGCCGCCTCGGCGATCCGCAGCGCGCGCTCGGGCTCGGGGATGTCCTCGGGCAGGTCCTCGCCGGGTCGCAGGCGGACGTCGAGGAGCGAGCCGGGGTGGTCGACCGAGGCCCCGGAGACGCGGGGGACACCGGCGAGGCGGAGGAGCAGCGCCAGGGGCAGCGGCGACTGGTGGAACGAGGTGAGGACGACCGCTTCGTCGGGACGCTCCTCGGCGACGAGCGCGCGGAACTCGGCGAGCGCGGCGTCGTCGATCGGCCGCGCGGTCTCGGTGACCCAGGGCGCTGCCCACACCCGCACGCCGTCCACGCCGGGCAGCAGGTCGGCGGCCGGGGCGCCCTGCGGTCCGCACAGCATCGTGACGTGCGAGGCCCCGGCGGCGACGGCGCGGACGGCCGGGCCGGCGACCAGGACGTCACCGAACGAGTCGAGGCGCGCCACGAGGACGCGGGGACGGCTCACGTGCGGTCCGTCTCGACGGTCGACGGTCCGGCCGCGGCGATCACCAGGTCGACGGCCTCGGCGAGGGTCGCCGCGACGGTCTCGGCGGCGTCGACCTCCTCGGGCCGCGTGCGCGGGGTCGGCACGAGCACGCCCTGCGCTCCCGCGGTCCGCGCCACCTGCACGTCGGCGCCGATGTCGCCGACCACGACGAGCGCCTCCGGCGGGACCCCGAGTCGCTCGGCGGCGTCGAGGACCATGCCCGGCCGCGGCTTCCGGCACGCGCAGTCGTCGCCGGCGTCGTGCGGGCAGACGCACCAGACGTCGAACGGCCCGACGAGTGCGTCCACGCGGGCGTTCGTCGCGTCGACCTGCTCGCGCGTCGCCAGGCCCTTCGCGACCACGGACTGGTTCGTGACCACGCCGAGCAGCAGCCCGGCTGCACGAGCCCGCTCCACGGCGCGACGGGCACCGGGGACCGGCACCACCAGGCGCGGGTCGGCGTTGTACGGGACGTCCACGACGAGGGTGTCGTCGCGGTCGAAGAGCAGGCCGCGGATCGCGCGGTCCGGAGCGAGGGGCATGGCACCGGAGTACCGGTCGGCGGCCGCGTGCCGGCTCAGGACAGCCGGGGAACGCGCCCGCTGCCGACGCCACCAGCGGGCACCGCCTACCGTCGCGCCCGTGACCGCACTCGAGACCCTGCCCGCCGCCGACGGACGCCCGGAACTCGTCGTCCTCCGTGCCATCAAGCTCGGCGACCTCCTGGTCGCCGTCCCTGCGCTCCGCGCCCTGCGACGGGCGTTCCCCGACCACCGCATCACCCTCGCGACGACCGCGTGGCTGGCGCCCGTCGTCGAGCTCGTCCCCGCCGTGGACGTCCACCTGGCGCAGCACGGGCTCGACCACCCGATCAACGTCCCCGCCGGCACGGTCGACGTCGCGGTGAACCTGCACGGCGCGGGCCCCGAGTCGTCCGACCTGATCGCCGCCCTGCAGCCCCGTCGGGTCATCGGGCACGCCGACCCGGCCCACGGCTACGACGGTCCGGAGTGGCCGTCCGACGTGCACGAACGCGACCGCTGGGCGGACCTGCTCACCTGGCACGGCGTCCCCGCCGACGCCGACGACGTGGCCGTCGACCGCCCGGCGGCACCGCCCGTGGTCGCCGACGCCGCGGTCGTCCACGTGGGTGCCTTCCACGGGGCGCGGCACTGGCCCACGGACCGCTTCGCCGACGTGGTGCGCGGACTGCGGGAGCGCGGTGCCGACGTGGTCCTGACGGGAGGCGCGGACGACGTCGTCCGCGCACGTGCCGTGGCCGACGCGGCCGGGCTGGCGCCGGGGGCGGTCCTGGCCGGCTCCCTGGAGCTGCAGGAGTTCGCCGGCGTCATCGCCGCGGCGCGGCTCGTGGTCACCGTCGACACCGGTGCCGCGCACCTCGCGACCGCCTACGGCGTGCCGTCGGTGGTGCTCTTCGGGCCGGCACCGCCGGAGGCCTGGGGACCGCCCGAATCGGGTCCGCACATCGTGCTCACCGATGCCTCGGTCCGGCGTGGCGACGTCTTCGCCGAGGACCCCGACCCGGCGATCCTGGCGGTCGGCGCGGCCGACGTGCTCGCCGCGGTCGACCGGCTCGACGTGCTCAGGGTGACCGCACAGGCGACCGACCGGTAGCGTCGACCGAGAGCCACCCGGACCCACCGGGCACTCGGAAGGAGTCCTTCGTGTTCGAAGCCGCCAACATCCGTGACTGGATCGGCCTGCCGGTCGTCGACGAGGCCGAGGACAAGGTCGGGACGCTCGAGAGCATCTACTACGACACCGCCACGTCCGAGCCGGCGTTCGGTGCGCTCACGACCGGGATGGTCGGCTTCCAGAAGCTCGTGTTCGTCCCCCTCGTCGGGGCGACCGTCGCACCGAAGCACCTGCGCGTGACCTTCCCGAAGAAGCTCGTGAAGGACGCACCCTCCATCGCGACCGACGGTGAACTCGACGCCGCGACCGAGCCCGAGCTGTTCCAGCACTACGGCCTCGAGTACCGCACGGGCAGTGGCGGCGAGCGTCGCCTCGGACGCCGCTGAGGCCGGGACTGCTCCGGATCGCCCGCCGACCACTGCGCGCTGCCCTGGCGGTGGTCGGCGCCGTCTGTCTCGTGGCGGCGGGCCTCGGCGGGTCCGTCGGCGCGCCGCCGGCCTCCGCGGCGCCGATGTGGCCGGTGCCCGAGCCGTACCCCGTGACCGCCGACCCCACCGAGACGCTCGACGCGATCCCCCCAGGCAGTGAGTACGTGGCGCTCGGCGACTCCTACTCGGCCGGGTACGGCCTGGGGGACCGCACCGGGCTGCCCACGAACGCCTGCGTGCAGTCGGCGCGCGACTACCCACACCGGCTCGCGGCCCAGTTCGGGCTCGCCCTGACCGACGTCACGTGCGCCGGCGCCACGAGCGACGACGTCACCACGGGCCACCAGTTCAAGGGCGTCCCACCCCAGATCGAGTCGCTGTCCGACCGCACCCGACTGGTGACCCTGACGATCGGCGGCAACGACGCGGACCTGTTCGGCACGGCGGCCTCGTGCCTGGCGATCTCCGCGAACGGCCCGGTGTTCTCGGGCCGCGACGCCCCGTCGTGCGAGAGCACCCTGGTGCAGGACGGCGTCGACCAGCTCGCCGTGAAGATCCAGTCGCGCGTGGCCCTCGGCATCGCCGACACCCTCGGCGCGGTGCAGCGGGCCGCCCCGAACGCCGTCGTCGTGTTCCTCGGGTACCCGGCGATCTTCCCGGACGCCGAGGACACCCCCGCGAAGGGCTGCTTCCGGTCCGCACTCGACCTCGGCACCCTGGCGGGCTCGTTCCCGTCGGACACCTACCCGTTCACGGACACCGACGTCGAGTACCTGCACGGGGTCCAGGACGAGCTCAACGAGGTCTCCCGGTCCGCTGCCGCCGCCGCCGGGGTGCGGTTCGTCGACGTGTTCGCGAGCACGCAGGACCACTCGCCGTGCGCCGCGTCGAAGCGCTACGTGGCCGGCGTGACCCTCACCGGTTCCGGCGACCTGCGGAAGATCGACCTGAAGGCCGGCGCCCTGCACCCGAACGAGCGCGGCGTCACGTACCTGACCGCGCGGATGGCCGCCGCGATCCGCGCCCTCGCCGGCTGATCCCACCGGCGGTCTCGGTCGCCGTGGCTGCTCCGCAATCCGCGTGCGCCGCTGGCGGGACCACGCAGACCGGGGCTGCCGTCTCGCGGACGACGTCGTGGAGCAACGAGCCCGAGAGCGCGCGCACGTGCCCGCGACCGAGCACCACCAGCGACGCGCGGCGGGTGTGCGAGGCGATCGCGTGACCCGGGTGGCCCTCGACCAGCAGCGGACGGATGCGGAGTGACGGGTACCGCGCGGCCAGCACGGACGTCACCCGCTGCAGCAGCTCGGCGTTGCTGGTGCGCCACCGGAGCGGGTCCTCGGCGAAGTCGGTCAGCCCGGTCCGGGTGAGCACGGGCATCTCCCACGCGCGCAGCAGCGTCAGCCGTCGGTTCCGCCGGACGGCCTCGCCGACGGCGATGGACACCGCACGTTCGTCGATCGGGTCCTCCACCGCGAGCACCACGTCGCCGTCGATCGGGTGCGGACCCTCCGGCACGACCACGGTCGGGACGGCAGCACGCTCAGCGACCCGCGCCGGGTCACCGCCGGCCGTCGATCCGCGCCGGTGGCGGAAGCTCCCGATCACGAGCAGGTCACTGCCGTCCGACTCCTCGACCAGGGCTGCGGCGAACGGGCCCGCGTGCCGGTGCACCTCGACCGCCACACCGGGCAGGGCGGTCCGCGAGGCCTCGGCGAGCTGGTCGGCGACCGGCGTCCGGCCCTCCAGCGCGTGGTCCGCGCCGATGATCCGCAGCCGCTCGACACCGGCACCGGCGCGGGCCACGATCCACCGCAGGGCCTCGTCGTGGGGCATCGCCGCGTCGGCGGCCAACGTCACCGTCGTCCATCGCTCGTCCATCCCGATCGGCCTCCTCCATCGCAGGCTCCGGGGGCGTCACATGGCGCTCCGTGCGCCACACGGTACTCCGGCCGGGGGCGGTGGAACCGGCCGTGCGCGGTGGTGACCGCGGGCGGCGGACGCGGACCGGGCCTCCTGGCCGACGCCGCGTAGTCTCGCAGGCGTGGTGGTGAGCGCCGGACTGTTGCTGCACCGGACCGGTCCGGCCGGGCCGGAGGTCTTCGTCGCGCACATGGGCGGGCCGTTCTGGCGGAACCGGCCACGTGCCTGGTCGATCCCGAAGGGACTCGTCGAACCCGGCGAGGACCCACTCGAGACTGCCATGCGCGAGTTCGGTGAGGAGATCGGGGTCCCCGCACCCGTGGCCGTCGACGACGTCACGGACCTGGGCGAGTTCCGGCAGGCCTCGGGCAAGCGCGTCCGGGTGTTCGCCGCCCCGGCCCCGGGGTTCGAGGTCGCCGTCGTGCGGAGCAACACCGTCCGGCTCGAGCTGCCACGTGGCTCGGGACGGTTCGTCGACGTGCCGGAGGTCGACGACGCCCGGTGGGTGCCGGTCGCCGAGGCGCGGGAGCTGCTCGTCGCGGGCCAGGTCGCCGCGGTGGACGCGCTGCTCGTGCTGCTCGACCGACCCGCCTGAATCACGATGTGGTGTCGGTGTGGACCGGGTCCGCGCCGTCTGGATAGCCTGCACGGACGTCGGGGCACGCCGACGTCACCACCAGGGGAGTACACATGCGGCGCTGGCGCGCGGTCACGGCGGGGCTCACCGCCCTCGCACTCGGAGCAGGACTCGCGATCGGCGGCGCGACGAGCGCCTCGGCGGAGCCCGCGGGCAACTGGGGCACGTTCACCCTGAGCGGGGCCTCGAAGGCGTACACCGGCACGATGACGTTGGCCGGGTTCCCCGCGACGACGTTCACCTCGAACTCGCGGCAGTCGACCGTGATCAGCGGGGCGTCGACGTGGCAGTCGGCGGGGACGCCTCCGGGCCAGGTCTACGGCACGAGCCGGGGCCAGACGTACATGAACCAGCGGCCACAGGCCGACCGTCCGAACTCGGACTCGGCGTCGACCACCACCTACACGTTCGACGGCGCGACGCCCGGCGCGCAGAGCTGGTCGTTCGTCCTCGGCGACATCGACGCCGACCAGGCCACGATCTCGGCCACGGTGGCCGGCGGCGGAGCTGCGACCGGGGAGCAGCTCGGCTTCAACGGCAGGGCCGGTGGCACGACCGGATACAACTCATGCTCTGCTGCCGTGGCAGGCGGCTGGTCCTGCACCCCGGACCCCGACGGCACGACGGGCCAGGACAAGCCGACGTGGGACGAGGCCACGCGCACCCTGACCGGCAACGCCGCCGCGTCGGACACCGCGGGCGCCACAGCGTGGTTCACCCCCACCGTTTCGCTCACCAGCCTGACCATCACGTACCAGCAGCGCAGCGGGTTCCCGGTGTACCAGACCTGGTTCGCCAACCGCACCGCGGCGATCAGCGGCACCGCAACGCTCGACGGCACCCCGATCCCGGGAGCCACCGTCACCGTGACCGCACCGCGCGGCACCGTCTACACGACGACCACCGACGCCGACGGCAACTACGTGTTCCCGCAGTTGCCGGTGATCGCGAACTACCGCGTCGAGGTCACCCCGCCGGCGGGTGCTGACGGTCCGGAGCAACCGCAGCGCGTGTCGCTCGCTGTTGACGGCACCCCAGGCGGCGTCGACGGGGTCGCCGACTTCGCGTTCACATCGCCACCGGAGACCGTCGCGGTGATCGGGACGGTGACCGACGACGACGGCAACCCGGTCTCGAACATCCCGGTCGTCATCACCGACCCGGACACCGGCGACACGCTGGTCGACACCACGACGAACAGCGACGGTGTGTACACCGGTTCCGACCTGCCCGCCGGCACCGAGCTGGACGTCTCCGTCGCCGACGGGGAGCCTCAGCCGATCACAACGGGTGAGGTCGGCGCCGCTCCCGCCGATCCGACGATCGTGGCCCCGCCCGCCGTCATCGCCACCGTGACCGGCGTCGTGTCCCTCGACGGGACGCCCGTGCCCGCCGGCGTGGTCGTCGAACTCCTCGACGAGTCCGGCGCCGTCGTCGGCTCGGACACCACCGACGCCGACGGGCGGTACACCTTCGCCACGGTTGCGGGCACCTACACGGTCCGCACGGTGGTCCCCGCCGCGGGAGCGACCGGTGACACCGCGAACACCGGCATCGCCGCGGTCGCCGGCACCAGCGTGACGTCGGACCTGCCGTTCGAGGCCCCCGCTGCGCCCGAGGTCATCACGACCGACCAGCCCGGCACCGTCGTGGACACGAACGGCGACCCGGTCGCCGGCGTGGACGTCGTCGCGACGCCGACCGACCCGGAGGCCGGCCCGCCGGTGACCGTGGCCACCGACGACGACGGCGCCTTCGACCTGGTCGACCTGCAGCCGACGACCGAGTACACGATCACGGTCGACGTCGACGGCGCCACTCCGGTGACCGTCGTCACGCCCGAGGAAGGTGCTGCGACCCCGCTGGCCTTCGTGATCGAGGCCGCGGTGACCCCGGTTCCGTCCCCGTCGCCCAGTGCGCCGACACCGAGCAACTCGCCGACCGCGGTGCCGACCGTGCCGGCTGCCGGAGGATCGGGCAACGCGCCGGCCTCTGGTTCGGGTGACGTCGGTGACGGCGGTCCGCTGGCCTACACCGGTGCGGACCTGAAGCCCGGGCTGATCGCTGCCGGGGTGCTCGTGCTGCTCGGCGCTGCGCTGCTGACCTACCGCGCGGTGCGCAACCGTCGCCGGAGCCACCTGCAGGACTGATCGGTCACGACGGAGGGGCAGGCCCGGCGCGATGCCGGACCCGCCCTTCGTCGTCGGCGGCCGCCCCACCCCCGAGGTTCCGAAATCTGCCCATCTCGGCGGTGCCGGCGGCGGTTCGTGGAACCTCAGCGCCACGCACACGGCATGTCGCCGCGGCCCCTCGCCACACGCCGCCACACGCCGCGTCACTCTGCCACGACGACGCCACGCCCGGACCTCGCCGCCGGGGTTCCACGACATGCCGCCGCCCCACCGCCGAGGTTCCACGGATCGCCGCCAGGACCGCCGAGATGCCGAGATTTCGGAACCTCGGCGCCGCACGGGGCCGACGCGACGCCCAGCCTCGCCGCGCTACTGCGTGCGGTGCGTACGGTGCGAACCCGTGACCGTCGCGACCGACCCCGTCAGGGTCTGGATCGCCCGGCCGACGACGGGCACCGACGTGGTGACCACCGCGAGCGAGGACGTGATCGCCTCGATCGACGACGTCGACAGGTGCTCCTGCCCGACCGTGTGCACCGGGAATCCCCGACGCGCCAGCACGACGACCCCGAGCGACCCGAGCAGCACCGCACCACCGGCGAACGGCAGGTACTGCAAGCCGACGATCCCGAGGGCCTGGCCGCCGATCGCTGCACCACCGGCGATGCCGATGTTCGACGCACCGTTGATGAGCGCGCCGGCGATGTCGGGGGAGACGCCTCCGGAGCGGATCGCGGCCGCCATGAAGAGCGTGCCCGTCGTGCCGTTCGCGGCCATCCACACGCCGGCGACGACCATCGTGCCGACCAGGGAGCCGTGCACGAACGGCATCGCGGCGAACGCGACGGCCATCACGGCGACGGCGGCGATGAGGGTCTGGCGGGGCGCCCGGTCGACGAACATGCCCGCCAGCCAGAGCCCGATCACCCCGGTGCCGCCCAGGACCAGCAGCGCACCGCTCACCATCGAGGCGTCGAGTCCGGCGTCGATCGCGTACGGCCCGACGTAGGTGTAGACGACGTAGTGCCCGGCGAACAGGAGTAGGTCGGCGATCACGACGGACAGCAGCCCGGTGCGTGCCCAGGCCTTCGGGGACCCGATGTGCGGCGACGAGGCACCGCTGACGGCGGGCAGGAACAGCAGCGCCACGGCGGCGAGCACGGCGGCGGCGACACCGATCGAGAACACGGCGGGGCGCCAGCCGATGTGCTGCGCGACCCAGGTGGCGACGGGCACGCCGAGCACGAACCCGAGCGAGCTGCCCGAGTACACGAACGCGATGGCACGGCCGGCCAGGCGCGGCGGCACGATCCGGGTGGCGTACGCCGAGGCGACCGAGAAGAACAGCGCGTGCGCGATCCCGCCGACGACCCGGCCGGCGCAGACGACGGCGAACGACGGAGCGAACGCGATCATGAGGTTCGAGACCGTGTAGCCGACGAGCGTCGACACGAGCACGGCCTTGCGGGGGAGCTTCGCGGTGAAGGCGGTGAGCGGGAGCGCCAGGAGCGCCACGGCCCCCGCGTACACGGTGACGACGATGCCCATGGTGGCCTCGGACACACCGAGGTCGGCGCTCATCGTGCCGAGCAGCCCGACGGGCATGAGCTCGGTGGTGATGGCGAAGAACGTCGCCAGCCCGAGGACGGCGATGCCGACGATGGACTGGGTGGTGACGGTGATCGGCCGCGTGTTCGTCGACACGGCCGAGGTGGTGGTGTTGGTGGACACGCTGCTGACCTCCTCCGGGGCACGGGCGAGCGCGCGACGGTGCCGTTCGGGGGAACGACGATGACCGGGAGGTCTGCGGGGCGCGCTCGCTGTGGATGTGGGTGATGTGGGTACGACTCCACGGCGAGTGCGCTCATCCAGTGTTGCACGATGGACCGCAGCCCGCGAGGGGATCCGAGGAGATTCTCGGAGCGCTCCAACAAACAGCGCGTCCAACAGCCCGCGCCCTCAGTTCTCGTTCGTCACCCGACCCTGCACGCCGCCGCCCCGGAGCGCGATCGTCAACGTCCCGCTCATCGACTGCGCCGACATCGACACCGAGCCGTGCAGCGCCGCCTCGCGCGGGAAGCACGCCGTCGACGACTCGATCCGGTTCGCCGTCGCCACCAGGCAGATCGTCGACCGGTCCGTGCCGACCCCGGCCCACACGGCCCACGGCGTGTCGAACGAGCCGCCGTCCAGCGCCCGGTTCGTGAACACGAGCCGCGTGGAGTGCAGGCTCACGGGTGCCTCCACCGGCCCCGGCAGCTGGTCGGCGTAGGTCTGCGGCACGTCGAGCAGCTGCTCGAGCGTGACCGTGCCCGCCGTCGGCGTGACGCTCGGTGCCGCCGCGACGTCGCCGCGGACGGGCCCGACGACGGTGCCGGCGGCGAACGCCACACCGACCGCCGCTGCCGCGCCGAGCGCGATCCAGACGCGTGGCCGCTCCGTCCAGAGCAGTGTGCGCCACCGGGACCGTCGCGTCGGTCCGACCGGGAGGCCCGGCTCACCCCCGTCGTCGTCACCCGCGTCGTCGGGGCGGTCGGGTCCTCGGGCCTCGGTCGCCGCCCACGGTCCGGCCGACGTTCGCAGGGAGGGATCCGGTTGCCGGGACGGCTGCGGTTCGGCGGCAGCCGCCGCATGCTGCGGCACCGACCGTTCCGGCGAGGGCGCGGGCGGTGGAGCCGTCAGTTTCGGCGACGGGTGGGGCGGTGGAGCCGACCGCTCGGGGGACGCGACCTGGCCGGTGGCCGGGGCCGTGCCTCCCGGCCGCTCGTCCGGCCCCGAGGCGGAAGCGGCACCTGCGCTCGCTCGCCGACCACCCGACCGCCGCGGGCTCGCCATGTCCTGCAGCGCGATCCGGGCGCGCGCCGCGTCGGCGGGGCTCGATGCCGCTCCCCAGGCGACGGCCTCGAGCCGTGCCCGTTCCGCTGCCACGTCGTCGTGGGCCATGCGCACTCCCGATCTGCCGGTCGCGTGGACTCCCTTCATCGTGGCACTGCCGGGGCGGCGGCGCGCACCCAGAACGAGGGGAGTAGGCGTGACGCATGAGCACCGAACCCGAACCGCGGCACGACGCCGACCCGGAGACCCTCGAACCGCTGAGCCACGACACCCAGTCCGGCGAGGCCGACTACGTGGCCACGAGCCCCGGCGGGACCGGCACGGAGCGCCACGTGCCGACCGCCGACGAGGAACAGGGGCGCGGCACCGAGTACGACCCGGTCGACCAGGGGCCGCAGCAGGAGGGCCAAGGCGGCTGACGCCGGGGCCGACGCCGCGCGCCGGCGCTACCGGATCACCCGGCGCAGCACGGCCCGCTCGCCGGCCGTCCACGCGGCGCTGGTGACGACGTACAGCGCGGCGGCGAGTGGCGCGATCGCGGCGAACAGGACCGTGATGAACGGCGCGAACCGTCCGATCGCGGCGGTCGCTGCCGCACCGGGCACCTGTGCTCCCGGCTCCTGTGTCGGGACCGGGTTCCAGCGCAGATTCGCGCGACGGCTGAGCTCCACGATGACAGCGAGCACGGCCAGCAGCAGGACGACGACCCAGGCGTGCACCCAGAGCGGCGACGTCAGTGTGATGACGAGCGAGTGCCCGAGCGGGACGCCGACCAGGGTGGCCTCGAGCAGGGCGTTCACCGTGCCGCCGATCGACGCGTGCGTGAACAGGGCGTAGACGAGGGACAGCACCGGGGCCTGCGCGAGGACGGGCAGGCAGCCAGCCAGGGGTGAGACCTTCTCGTTCGTGTAGAGCTGCTGGACCGCGCGTTGCAGCTGCTCGGCGTTCTTCCCGTGCCGCTTCCGCAGGGCGGCGAGCTGCGGCGCGAGCCGACGTCGGTCGCGCTCCGCTCGGACCTGCAGAACGGACAACGGCACGAGCACGGCCCGGACGGCCAGGGTCAGGAGCACGACGGCGATCGCCGCGGCGAACGACCCCGTGGTGGGGGAGAGCGCCGCGGTCAGGGCGGCGACGAGGTCCGCGCCGCCGTGCAGCAGCGGACCGACGAGGGGCAGGGTGGACAGGTCCATGACGGTTCCGATCGGTGGTGGTTCGCAGGAGGGGTCGCGAGGGGGCCGGCCACCGGTCGGTGGTCAGGCCGGGGCGACGACTCCCGGGGCACGCGATCGGACGTGCCCGTCGGCATCGGGGTGACTCCACGCGATGCGGGTGACCAGGTCCGGCACCGCAGCGTGTTCGACACCCGTCGGCCGCAGCCCGAGGACCGCCGCCAGCACCGTGGCGATGACCTGCGCGACGACGACCGCCACGGCGACGGCCGTCAGGCCGAGCGCGGCCACCGCCAGCAGCGGCAGGACGCCGGCCGCGGGGTCGCCGACCGCGGGCGCACCGAGCACCAGCGCGGCGGCGGCGCGGAGGATCAGCAGGGCGACGGTCATGGTCGGTTCAGCGTAACGCCCGCGTGCCGCCACGGACAGGACGGCAGCGCGGGGGAGGATCGCCGCATGACCGCAGGTTCGCCGAGCACCCCAGCGACCGTCGCGCTCGACCGAGCCGGGGTGTCGTACACGCCGCACGTGTACGACCACCACGAGAGCGCCACGAACTTCGGCGAGGAGGCCGCCGCAGCCCTGGGGCTCCGCGAGGAGCAGGTCTTCAAGACCCTGGTCGTCTCGGTCGACGGCGCACTGGCGGTGGCGATCGTGCCGGTGGCGAACCGGCTCGACCTCAAGGCCATCGCGGCGGCGGTCGGTGGCAAGAAGGCGACGCTGGCCGATCCAGCCCTCGCCGAGAAGCGCACCGGGTACGTCGTCGGTGGCATCAGCCCGGTCGGCCAGAAGTCCCGGATCCGGACCGTGCTCGACGAGTCGGCCCTGGCGTACGACAGCATCTTCGTCTCCGGCGGGCGCCGCGGCTTCGACATCGAGGTGGCTCCGGCCGACCTCGCGCGGGTCACCGAGGCGATCTCGGCAGCGATCGCGCGGACCTGAGTCAGGTCGCCGCAAGTTTTTTCGTCGTCGGGAATGACCCCGGCATTCCTGCGTTGCATTGAGTCGAAGGCACTCAAGTTCCCCAGGAGGTCCCTTTGCCAGAGACGTTCGGCCCGACCGGCGGCAGTGACTCGTTCGACGAGTTCCTCGCCCGCCTCCTCGCGGCGCAGAACACCGGTGACCCGCAGCGCCCCCGTGCGTTCGGCCGACCGGTGGACATCACGCGGCTCCTCAGCCGCCGTACCCACGAGCTGCTCCAGCACACCGCCGAGTACGCGGTGTCGCAGGGGCAGCACGAGCTCGACGCACTGCACCTGCTGCACGTGCTCGTCCGCACCGAGCCGTTCGACGCCGTCGTCCGTTCCGCTGGGGTCGACCCCGAGCGCCTCGCCGCCGAGATCGAACAGCGTCTGCCGATGGCCCGCGAGCCGCAGCCCGAGCAGACCGGCCGCCCGGCCCTGACCGGCACGGCGCAGCGCATCCTCGTCGAGGCCACCCAGGCCGCGCGGGGCTTCGGCAGCACCTACACCGACCCCGAGCACGTCTTCTTCGCGCTCGTGACCGACCAGGAGACCGTCACCGGGCAGCTGCTCGCCAGCGCCGGTGTCACCCCGCAGGCCATGCAGGACTACGCCCAGCAGGCCGCGGCAGCAGCACGAGAGGGGCGCCCCATGCCAGGAACCGGTGCGACGACCGGAACGGACGAGTCCGGTGCCGTCAGCGACACCCCGACCCTCGACCAGTTCGGCACCGACCTCACCGCGCGTGCCCGTGACGGCCGTATCGACCCCGTCATCGGTCGTGCCGACGAGATCGAGCAGGCGGTCGAGATCCTGCTCCGCCGCACCAAGAACAACCCCGTCCTGATCGGCGAGCCCGGCGTCGGCAAGACCGCCATCGTCGAAGGACTCGCCCAGCGCATCGTCGACGGCGACGTCCCGTCCCTGCTGCAGGGCAAGCGCGTCGTCGCACTCGACCTGCCCGGCATGCTCGCCGGCACCCGGTACCGCGGCGACTTCGAGGAGCGCCTGACGAAGGCCATGGACGAGATCGCGGCGCACGCCGACGAGCTCATCGTCTTCGTCGACGAGCTCCACACCGTCGTGGGCGCCGGTGGTGGCGGTGAGGGCGGCTCGATGGACGCCGGCAACATCCTCAAGCCCCGGCTCGCCCGCGGCGACCTGCACCTGGTCGGTGCGACCACCCTGAACGAGTACCGCCGGATCGAGAAGGACGCCGCACTCGAGCGTCGCTTCCAGCCGGTCACGGTCGGGGAGCCGAGTGTCGAGGACGCCGTCGCGATCCTGACCGGCCTCGCACCCCGGTACGAGGAGCACCACGGCGTCGTCTACACGCCCGAGTCGCTGCGCGCAGCCGTCGAGCTCTCGCACCGGTACGTCACCGACCGGCACCTGCCGGACAAGGCCATCGACCTCATCGACCAGGCCGGCGCGCGCCGGCGGCTCGCCCGCTCGGGTGCCGTCGACGTCGAGGCCCTGCGCGACCAGGTCGCCGAGCTGCTGGCCGAGAAGGACCGCGCGGTCGCCGAGGAGCTGTACGAAGAGGCGTCGCGCCTGCGCGACGAGACGGTCGGACTGGAGGCCCGGATCGCCGCCGCCACGTCGGCGGACGCTCCCCGCGCCTCCCGTCCGGAATCCGTGGGCACCTCGATCACGGAACGCGACATCGCGGGTGTGGTGTCGCGTGCCACCGGCATCCCGGCGACGCGCCTGACCCAGGGCGACCGCTCGCGGCTCGCCGTGCTCGAGCAGGAACTGCACGAGCGCGTCGTCGGACAGGAGGACGCCGTCGCGGCGATCGCGAAGGCCGTCCGCCGCAGCCGGACCGGCATGGGCGACCAGCGTCGACCGGTCGGCAGCTTCCTGTTCCTCGGCCCGACCGGTGTCGGCAAGACCGAACTGGCGAAGGCCCTGGCGTCGTCGCTGTTCGGTGACGAGTCCGCCATGCTCCGCTTCGACATGAGCGAGTTCGGCGAGCGGCACACCGTCTCGCGGCTGGTGGGTGCTCCTCCCGGGTACGTCGGCTACGACGAAGCCGGGCAGCTCACGGAACGCGTGCGCCGGAACCCGTACTCGGTGATCCTGCTCGACGAGGTCGAGAAGGCGCACCCCGACGTGTTCAACCTGCTGCTCCAGGTGCTGGACGACGGGCGGCTGACCGACGGCCAGGGGCGCACGGTGGACTTCCGGAACACCGTCGTCATCATGACGTCGAACATCGGCTCGGAGTTCCTGGCCTCGCGGTCGGGCGCCCTCGGCTTCGCGCCGGTGGGCACGACCGACGGGTACGGCGACGACGACCTCCGCGCCCGTGTGATGGGCAAGCTGCGCGAGGCCATGCGGCCGGAGTTCATCAACCGCATCGACGAGATCGTGCTCTTCCGCAAGCTCGACCAGTCGCAGATCACGTCGATCGTGTCGCTGCTGCTGCAGGACACGGCGCTCCGGCTCGTCGCGCAGGACATGGTGCTCTCCGTGTCCGACGCCGCGGTCGACTGGCTCGCCGAGCACGGGTACGAGCCCGAGTACGGCGCCCGTCCGCTCCGCCGGCTCATCCAGCGCGAGGTCGACGACCGCATCGCGACGCTCGTGGTCGACGGTGGCGTGACCGCCGGGGACACCGTGCGGATCGACGTCGTGGACGACGTGCTGACGGCAGCGGTGGTGGAACCCGCGACGCTGTAGCAGCCGTTCGACCACGGGGGCCCGGTACCGATTCGGTACCGGGCCTTCGTCGCGCCCGGGTGCGCTGCGGGGTGTTCGGGAATGCAATTCCGGAGAAATCGAAGAAAGGGGTTGCGCTGCGAATTGCGGTGCCGATAGTGTTCACTCGTCGCGAACCGCTGGACTCCAGCCGGGGGACGACTCCGACAGCTCGAGACCGAAAGGGGGCCGACCATGATGATCACCGCAACCACTCCGTTCCGTGGAATCCGTGGACGCGTCGGCGCCCCGTTCCGCGTCCGCTGACCCGGAGCGTTCCGCCTTCTTCCGACATCTGTGTCGTTCGATCCTCGTCTCGTGACGAGTTCGTCGCCTGACACCTCGCGCTGAGCCGTTCTGGCTCGCGTCGAACCGGCTCCGTCGATCGCCGATCGGTCCCGATCCGTGTGCTCCGTGCACGCGATCGGACTGCGTCGATCGTCGCCGGAGAATGTCGGCGGTCGGTGCGACGCTCTCGGTACCGGAAGTCATTCAGTACCGCGTCGTCGGACATTCCTCCGGTGACCGCGGAATGCATTCTCACGCATTCATTTCGTCCTGCCCGTGTACCCGGGCAGTCCACTCCTGCCCGTGTGCCGGGCAACTCCGTCATGCCCTGAAAGGGATCACCGTGTCATCGAAGACCGCCACCCGTCCTCCCGATACCGGCGCGCCGCGCCGCCGGGTCTCCTTCTCCGACCGCGTCGCGCTGCGCATCGGCATGTCGCTCTTCATCTGGAGCCGACGGACCCGCCGGGTCCACCCGGTGATCGACCACGCAACACGGCTGCAGCTCGACCGCGAGCGGCAGCAGCGCGAGAACGACCTGCTCCTGCAGGCCGCACTCATGCGCGCCTGGCGCTGAGCCGGCCGCCCGGCCGCCCACCGCACGAACCGTGCGAGGTTCCGTACTCGGTGACCGCCCCTCCGGGAGCCACCGAGTACGGAACCTCGCACCACCCCGGACACCCCTCGCACCGTGCGGGGCGTTCGGACGCACCCAAGGCCTCCCGTACCGTTGGTGGGTGACCGAAACCGCAGCTGCACTCGTCGAACGCCTGACCGCCGTCGTCCCGGACTTCCCGGAGCCGGGGGTGCTGTTCCGTGACGTGACGCCGGTGTTCTCGGACGCCGTGGCGTTCGGCCGCGTGTGCGAGGCACTCGCCGCGCCCTTCGCGGTCGGTGCCGGGTTCGACGCCGTCGCCGGCATCGAAGCACGGGGCTTCGCCCTCGCCGGCGGGATCGCCGCGCAGCACCAGGTGGGCGTGCTCACGGTGCGCAAGGCCGGCAAGCTGCCGGGCGAGGTCCTCAGCGAGCAGTACGCACTCGAGTACGGCGAGGCCGAGCTCGAGCTGCGTCCGGGCCAGCTCCCCGCGGGCACCCGGGTCCTGGTCGTCGACGACGTCCTCGCCACCGGTGGGACCGGCGCCGCCACCATCACGCTGCTCGAACGCGCGGGCTACCAGGCGGTCGGGTTCGCCGCGCTGCTCGAGCTCGACGGGCTGAACGGACGCGAGCGACTCGAGCCGCGCCTGCCCGTCACGACGCTCGGCGCCGTGCCCGCCTGAACCCCACGCGCGCACTAGTCTTGACGCACCATTTCGATCGAGGAGTCCCATCATCGTGACCGAGTCAGTCGCCGCAGCGCCGGAGAGCGCCGAGCCCGCAGCCGTGCCCCAGGCACCCGAGCCCCGCACCGCGACGACGACCACGACGGGCACCGAGCTCTTCGACGGTGAGCGCGGCGTCGTCGCGATCCGCGTCGACGGTGTCCTCAAGGACCTCGCTGCCGACGTCGCCGCCGGCGAGACCGCCGAGGCCGTCACCCTGCAGGAGCAGGACGGGCTCGACATCCTCCGCCACTCGGCCGCGCACGTGCTCGCGCAGGCCGTGCAGCAGATCAACCCCGAGGCCAAGCTCGGCATCGGGCCGCCCGTCACCGACGGCTTCTACTACGACTTCGACGTCGCCGAGCCCTTCACCCCCGAGGACCTCAAGGCGATCGAGAAGGGCATGGACCGCATCGTCAAGCAGGCCCAGCGCTTCCGCCGCGTGGTCGTATCGGACGAGCAGGCGCGCGAGCTGATGGCGGGGGAGCCGTACAAGCAGGAGCTCATCGGGCTCAAGGGTGCTGCGACCGACGGTGACTCCGGCGAGAGCGTCGAGGTCGGCGCCGGCGAGCTCACCGTGTACGAGAACGTCGACCCGAAGTCGGGTGAGGTCGTCTGGCAGGACCTCTGCCGGGGCCCGCACGTGCCGCACACCCGTTGGATCGGCAACGCCGCGAAGCTCATGCGCGTCGCCGCTGCCTACTGGCGCGGCTCCGAGAAGAACCCGCAGCTGCAGCGCATCTACGGCACCGCCTGGCCCGACAAGGACCAGCTCAAGGCGTACCTGGTGCGGCTCGAAGAAGCCGCCAAGCGCGACCACCGCAAGCTCGGTGCCGAACTCGACCTGTTCTCGTTCCCCGACGAGATCGGGTCCGGTCTGGCGATCTTCCACCCGAAGGGCGGCATCATCCGCCGCGAGATGGAGGACTACTCGCGCCGTCGGCACGAGGAGAACGGCTACTCGTTCGTCTACACGCCGCACATCACCAAGGGCGACCTGTTCGAGACCTCCGGGCACCTCGGCTGGTACAAGGACGGCATGTTCCCGGCCATGCACATGGACGAGGCGAAGGACGAGGACGGCAACGTCACCCGCCAGGGAGCCGACTACTACCTCAAGCCGATGAACTGCCCGATGCACATCCTGGCGTACCGGTCGCAGCCGCGTTCGTACCGTGACCTGCCGCTCCGGATGTTCGAGTTCGGCACGGTCTACCGCAACGAGAAGACCGGCGTCATCCACGGCCTCACCCGGGTCCGTGGCATGACCCAGGACGACGCGCACATCTTCACCACGCAGGAGAAGATGAAGGAGGAGCTGACCACGACCCTCGAGTTCGTGCTCTCGCTGCTGCGCGACTACGGCCTCGACGACTTCTACCTCGAGCTCTCGACGAAGGACCCGGAGAAGTACGTCGGCGACGACGAGGTCTGGGACGTCGCGACGAACACCCTGCGCGAGGTCGCCGAGGAGTCCGGCCTCGAGCTCGTGCCCGACCCCGCCGGAGCCGCCTTCTACGGCCCGAAGATCTCGGTGCAGGCCCGCGACGCCATCGGCCGCACGTGGCAGATGTCGACCGTGCAGCTCGACTTCAACCTGCCCGAGCGCTTCGGCATCGACTACACCGCGGCCGACGGCTCCCGCCAGCGCCCGGTGATGATCCACCGTGCACTGTTCGGCTCGATCGAGCGGTTCTTCGGCGTGCTGACCGAGCACTACGCCGGAGCGTTCCCGGCCTGGCTGTCCCCGGTGCAGGTCGTCGGCATCCCCGTCGCGGCTGAGTACGGCGACTACCTCGACGAGGTCGTCGCGAAGCTCCGGTCGCACGGCGTCCGCGCAGAGGTCGACCACTCGGACGACCGCATGCAGAAGAAGATCCGCACGCACACCAAGGCGAAGGTGCCGTTCCAGCTCATCGCGGGCGGCGACGACCGCGACGCCGGTGCGGTGTCGTTCCGCTTCCGTGACGGGCGGCAGGACAACGCCGTGCCCGTGGACGAAGCGGTCGACCGCATCCTGACGGCGATCCGCGAGCGCGCGCAGGTCTGATGACGGACGAGCAGGACCCGCTGGTCATCCGGGACGCCGCCACCGGTGCGGCCGTCCCGGATGCCTTCCAGCGCCTGTGGAACCCGCACCGGATGGCGTACATCGACGCCGGGCGCGAGGGCACGGGCCGCGGGCACGCAGACGACTGCCCGTTCTGCGAGGCACCGCGGAAGTCCGACGAGGACGCCCTCATCGTCGCCCGGGGCGAGCACGCCTACGTGCTGCTCAACCTGTTCCCGTACAACAACGGACACCTGCTGGTCTGCCCGTACCGCCACGTGCCGCTGTACGACGAGGCCACGCCGGACGAGCTCCGCGAGATGGGCGAGCTGACCCAGACCGCGATGCGGGTCCTGCGCACCGTGTCGCACTGCGACGGCTTCAACATCGGCATGAACCAGGGCGAGGTCGCGGGGGCCGGCATCGCCGCGCACCTGCACCAGCACGTCGTGCCGCGGTGGCAGTCCGACGCGAACTTCTTCCCGATCATCGCGCGGACGAAGTCGATGTCCCAGATGCTCGGGGACACCCGCCGACTGGTCGCCGAGGGCTGGCCTGCAGCGGACTAGACTGATCGGCATCATGAGCGACAGCACCAGCACCTCCGGCACCCCTGGCACCTCGATCACCGGCTCCGACCGCGTCAAGCGCGGCCTCGCCGAGATGCTCAAGGGCGGCGTGATCATGGACGTCGTCGACGCCGAGCAGGCCCGCATCGCGGAAGAAGCCGGCGCGACCGCGGTCATGGCCCTCGAGCGCGTCCCCGCCGACATCCGCGCACAGGGTGGCGTCGCCCGCATGTCCGACCCGTCGATGATCGAGGAGATCATCGCCGCTGTGTCGATCCCCGTCATGGCGAAGGCCCGCATCGGCCACTTCGTCGAGGCGCAGGTGCTGCAGGAGCTCGGCGTCGACTACATCGACGAGTCCGAGGTGCTCTCGCCCGCCGACTACGTCAACCACATCGACAAGTGGAACTTCACCACGCCGTTCGTCTGCGGTGCCACCGAGCTGGGCGAAGCCCTCCGTCGCATCACCGAGGGCGCCGCGATGATCCGTTCCAAGGGCGAGGCCGGCACGGGTGACGTGTCCGAGGCCACGAAGCACATCCGCACGATCAACAAGGAGATCGCGGCGCTGCGCCACCTCAAGGAAGACGAGCTCTACGTCGCCGCCAAGGAACTGCAGGCGCCGTTCGAGATCGTGCGCGAGGTCGCCCGCACCGGCAAGCTCCCCGTCGTGCTCTTCACCGCCGGTGGCGTCGCCACCCCGGCCGACGCCGCGATGATGATGCAGCTCGGCGCGGACGGCGTGTTCGTCGGCTCCGGCATCTTCAAGTCCGGCGACCCGGCGAAGCGTGCCGCGGCGATCGTCAAGGCAGTCACCTTCCACGACGACCCCAAGGTCATCGCCGAGGTCTCGCGTGGTCTGGGCGAGGCGATGGTCGGCATCAACGTCGCCGACGTCCCCGCGCCGCACCGCCTCGCCGAGCGTGGCTGGTAGCACGACGGGCAGCGCTCGGCCCCGCATCGGGGTCCTGGCACTGCAGGGTGACTTCCGCGAGCACATCGCCTCGTTGACGGAGCTCGGCGCCGACGTGGTGCCGCTCCGTCGCCCCGAGGAGATCGCGGCGCTCGACGGCGTCGTGATCCCCGGTGGCGAGTCGAGCGTGATGGACAAGCTGTCCCGGGCGTTCGGCGTCGCCGAGCCCCTCGCTGCTGCCATCCGCGACGGCCTGCCGACGTACGGCACGTGCGCCGGCATGATCATGCTGTCGTCGCGGATCACCGACGGCATCAGCGGCCAGCAGACCCTCGACGTGCTCGACACCACGGTGCGACGGAACGCGTTCGGCAGCCAGAACGACTCGTTCGAGGTCGACGTCCCGATGCCCGAGCTCGGTGACGCCCCCGTGCACGCGGTCTTCATCCGCGCCCCGGTGGTGGAGCAGCACGGCCCCGGCGTCCAGGTCCTCGGCGCGCTGGCGGACGGGCAGGTCGTCGCGGTGCAGCAGGGCAACGTGCTCGCGAGTGCGTTCCACCCCGAGGTCGCCGGCGAGGACCGCTTCCACCGCCGCTTCCTCGCCATGGTGCGCAGCGCCTGACGCGAGCTGCGGGCACTGGGCCCGGCCGTCTGCGCGCCCGCACCGGCGGGGCGGGGCGGCACCGGGCCTCCCGGCTGGGTAAACTGACCCCGACTTTCCGCAAGACGCAAGGAGAACCGTGTCCGGGCATTCCAAGTGGGCGACGACCAAGCACAAGAAGGCCGTCATCGACGGCCGCCGTGCCAAGTCCTTCGCCAAGCTCATCAAGAACATCGAGGTCGCCGCGAAGATGGGCGGCGCCGACCTGTCGGGCAACCCGACGCTGGTCGACGCGATCCAGAAGGCCAAGAAGACCTCGGTCCCGAACGACAACATCGACCGCGCCGTCAAGCGCGGTGCCGGCCTGACCGGTGAGTCGATCGAGTACACGACGATCATGTACGAGGGCTACGCCCCGAACGGCGTCGCGATGCTGATCGAGTGCCTCACCGACAACAAGAACCGCGCAGCGGCCGAGGTCCGGACGGCGATGTCCCGCAACGGTGGCACCATGGCCGACCCGGGCAGCGTCGCCTACAACTTCTCGCGCAAGGGCGTCATCTCGGTCACGAAGACCGACGGCCTCGACGAGGACACCGTCATGACCGCCGTGCTCGACGCCGGTGTCGAGGACGTCATCGACCAGGGCGGCGGCTTCGAGATCATCACCGAGGCGAGCGACCTCGTCGCGGCCCGCACCGCACTGCAGGACGCCGGCATCGACTACGACTCGGCCGACGCCGAGTTCGTCCCCGGCCTCAAGGTGCCGGTGGACGCCGAGACCGCCCGCAAGGTCTTCCGCCTGATCGACGCGCTCGAGGACAGCGACGACGTGCAGAACGTCTACGCCAACTTCGACGTGCCGGCGGACGTCCAGGCCGAGCTCGACGAGGACGAGGGCGAGTAGCCGTGCTCCGTGTGCTCGGGGTGGACCCCGGGCTCACCCGGTGCGGCGTCGGCGTCGTCGAGGTCGCACCGAACCGTCGTGCACGGCTCGTCCACGTGACGGTCGTGCGCACCCCGGCGGACATGCCGCTCGAGCAGCGGCTACTCCGCATCGCCGACGGCATCGCCGCCGAGATCGACGAGCACCACCCGGACGCGGTCGCCGTCGAGCGTGTGTTCGCCCAGGCGAACGTCCGCACCGTGATGGGCACCGCCCAGGCGGCCGGGCTCGCGCTGCACGCCGCGGCGGCCCGCGGGCTGCCCGTCGGCCTGCACACGCCGTCCGAGGTCAAGGCGGCCGTCACCGGCTACGGCAACGCCGACAAGCGCCAGGTCCAGACGATGATCGCGCGCGTGCTCGGTCTCGCCGAGGCCCCGAAGCCGGCCGACGCCGCCGATGCGCTCGCGCTGGCCGTGTGCCACGCCTGGAGGCTCGGATCACCTGACGTCGCCGGCGAACGTGCCACGAACCTCACCCCGGCACAACGCGCGTGGCGCGACGCACAGGGCGGCACCGTCGACTCCCCGCTCGCCCGTGCGGCCGCTGCCGCGGCCCGACCGCGTGGCTCGTCGGCCGCGTCGGTGGGCGGCCGTAGGCTCGGAGCATGATCGCGAGTCTCCGGGGTACCTGCATCGACATCGCCGGTTCCGGCGTGGTGATCGAGGCCGGGGGAGTCGGGTACGCCGTCACCGTGACCCCGGCCCACGCACTGACGATGCGCCACGGGTCCGAGGTGTTCGTCCGCACCGCGATGATCGTGCGCGAGGACGAGCACCTGCTCTTCGGCTTCGAGTCGACCGACGCCCTCCAGGTGTTCGACCTGCTGCGCAGCGTCACGGGCGTCGGGCCCAAGTCCGCGATGGGCGTCCTGGCCCACATGGACCCGTCGCAGGTCGCGAACGCCGTCGCGAAGGACGACGACGGCGCCTTCCGCAAGGTCTCCGGCATCGGCCCGAAGACCGCCAAGCTCATCATCCTCGCGCTCACCGGCAAGCTCGCGGCGTTCGAGCAGGCCGCCGTCGTCACCGCTGGTCGTGGCACTGCTGCCCACCCGGCTGCGACCGACGTCGTCTCCGCACTGATCGGCCTCGGCTGGCGCGAGGACGCAGCACAGACCGCCGTCGACGAGACCGTCGCGAACGAGCCAGGGGCCGCAGCCATGGGCACGCAGGCGCTGCTCCGCGCCGCGCTCGGTGCGCTCCGGCCCGCCGGTGCCGGTCGATGAGCGGCATCACGTCAGCCGGAGCCGAGTCGCAGGAAGAACTCGCGTTCGAAGGTGCACTCCGGCCGCGGTCGCTCGACGAGTTCGTCGGCCAGCGCAAGGTGCGCGGGCAGCTCGACCTGCTGCTCAAGGCGGCGGGCATGCAGGACCGCACCCCGGACCACATCCTGATGGCGGGTCCTCCCGGCCTCGGCAAGACCACGCTCGCGATGATCGTCGCGCACGAGACCGGCCGTCCGTTGCGGATGTCGAGCGGTCCGGCGATCCAGCACGCGGGCGACCTGGCCGCCGTCCTGTCCTCGCTCGTGCCGGGCGAGGTCCTGTTCATCGACGAGATCCACCGGATGGCGCGCTCGGCAGAGGAGATGCTCTACCTGGCGATGGAGGACTTCCGGATCGACGTCATGGTCGGCAAGGGCGCCGGCGCGACGAGCATCCCGCTCGACCTCGCACCGTTCACCCTGGTCGGCGCCACCACCCGCGCCGGCCTGCTGCCGAACCCGCTCCGCGACCGCTTCGGCTTCACGGCGCACCTCGAGTTCTACGAGAAGGACGAGCTCGAACAGGTCCTGATCCGCGCCGCGCACCTGCTCGAGCTCGACATCGACCGATCGGCCCTGCGCGAGATCGCCGGGCGCTCCCGTGGTACCCCCCGCATCGCGAACCGGCTGCTCCGCCGGGTCCGCGACTACGCCCTCGTGCACCGCACCACCGACGGCATGGCGGCCGTCCAGGGTGCGCTCGACCTGTACGACGTCGACGAACTCGGCCTCGACCGCCTCGACCGCGCCGTGGTCGAGATCATGCTGACCCGCTTCGACGGCGGACCGGTGGGGCTGAACACCCTCGCGGTCTCGGTCGGAGAAGAGTCCGAGACCATCGAGTCGGTCGTCGAACCGTTCCTCGTCCGGGTCGGTCTGGTCACGCGCACCCCGCGCGGCCGCATCGCGACCCCGGTCGCCTGGCGGCACCTCGGCCTCACCCCCGGGCAGGGCGTCGGGCCGCTCCCGGGTCTGTTCGACGACACCGACACCACCGACTAGCGGCCGATCGGTCGGGTGACATGCCACGCACAGTGGCGTGCCCTAGACTGCTACGGCCCGAAACCGAGCAACCAGAGAAGGCAACTGCATCATGGGTCAAGAAGTCATCCTCATCGTCATCGTCGTGGCGTTCGCGGCCTTCATGTTCTACAACAGCCGCAAGCGCAAGAAGCAGCAGGGCGAGCTCGCCACCAAGATGGTGCCGGGTGCTCGCGTGATGCTGTCCTTCGGCCTGTACGGCACGCTCCTCTCCGTCGACGACGAGAAGGTCACCGCCGACGTCGAGATCGCACCGGGCACCGTCGTCACGGTGCACCGCCAGACCCTGTCGCGCGTCGTCGACGACAGCGCGTCGGACATCGAGACCACCGCGACGCCGGAGGACGAGGCCAAGCCCGTCGCCGAACTCAACGGGGAGCCGGTCTACGGCGAGCGGGTCGACAACGACCGCCTCGACGAGACCGACTCGAAGCGCAAGTCCGACGACTGACGCCCTCGGCCGCCGGGTCGTCTGACCCGGCGGCTTCCCGCTGCCGTCGTGCCTGAACGCCGACGGTCCTGAACAGAAAGACGAGACGACCGGTGGCACGATCGACACCCGTCAAGAAGGCGCTGCGCTCGCTCACCTGGTTGGTGATCCTGATGGCGATCCTCGCCGGCCTGAACACCGCCGCGTCGATCCTCGCCGGCAGCTCGAAGGACGACACGGACAAGTGGTACCAGGGCGCGAGCTGGGTCCCCGAGCTCGCACTGGACCTGCAGGGTGGCACGCAGCTGACCCTGGCGGCGCAGAACACCGAGGGCGGGTCGGTGACCAAGCAGCAACTCGACCAGGCGGTGGAGATCATCCGCCAGCGCATCAACGCCACCGGCGTCTCCGAGACCGAGATCAACACGCAGGGTGCGAACAACATCGTCGTGTCGATCCCCGGTCGGCCCGACAAGGCCACGATCGACCGCATCGAGGCAGCCGCCAAGCTGACCTTCCGCCCGGTGCTCTTCACCGAGGCCGCGACGAACTCCGCCGTCGGTGACGACGGCACGTCCACCGCCTCGCCGACGCCCTACTCGCCGCCGGCCTCGCTCGCGGCGACGCCCAGCGCGAAGCCGACGAACGCCAGCGACGTCAACTGGATCACCCCGGCGCTGCAGGACCTGTACACCAACTACAACTGCGCGGCTCCGGACGACGTGACCACGGCGCCGGACGACGAGCCCCTCGTCACGTGTGACGCCGACGGTGCGTCGAAGTACATCCTCGGCCCGGTCGAGGTCTCCGGTGCGAACATCAGCAACGCCACCTCGGGTCTCGCCACCGACTCGCAGGGCACGTCGACGGGCCAGTGGGCCGTCAACCTGACCTTCGACGGCCAGGGCACGAAGGACTTCCGCACCGTCACGAACCGCCTCGTCTCGCTGCAGGCGCCGCAGAACCAGTTCGCGATCGTGCTGGACGGCTCGGTCATCACGGCCCCGTCCACGAACTCCGCCATCACCAACGGCAAGGCGCAGATCACCGGCTCGTTCACGGCCGAGTCGTCGAAGACGCTCGCCGACCAGCTCAAGTACGGTGCGCTGCCGATCAACTTCCAGGTGCAGTCGAACGAGAACATCTCGGCGACGCTCGGCACGGCGCAGCTCATCGGTGGTCTCGTCGCGGGTCTGATCGGCCTCGGCCTGGTGATCATCTACTCCGTCATCCAGTACCGGGCGCTCGCGTTCGTGACGGTGCTCTCGCTCGGGGTCGCAGCGGTCCTGACCTACCTGGTCATCGCGATCATGTCGTGGCGCGTCGACTACCGCCTGTCGTTGGCGGGTGTGGCGGGCCTGATCGTCGCGATCGGCATCACAGCGGACTCGTTCATCGTCTACTTCGAACGAATCCGCGACGAACTCCGCGACGGTCGTGCCCTCGAGAGTGCGGTCGAGTCGGGCTGGAAGCGCGCACTCCGCACGATCCTGGCGTCCGACGCGGTGAACTTCCTCGCCGCCGTCACCCTGTACGTGCTCGCGGTCGCCGACGTGAAGGGCTTCGCGTTCACGCTGCTCCTCACGACGCTGATCGACATCGTGGTGGTCGCGCTGTTCACGCACCCGATGATGCAGCTCATCTCCCGCAGCCGGTTCTTCGGCGACGGGCACAGGTTCAGCGGGCTCGACCCGGCGGCGCTCGGTGCGGTCTACAAGGGGCGTGCGCAGTTCCGCGCCCCCGTGGTGGACGGCAAGCGCCAGCGCAGTGCCGGTGAGGCGCAGCGCCGACAGACGATCGCGGAACGGAAGGCCCAGCAGGCCTCCGGCGACAACGGCTCGACCCCGGACGGGAAGGACGACTGATGGCCAGCTTCAGCCAGTTCGGCAGCGACCTCTACACGGGCAAGCGGTCGTACGACATCATCGGGCGACGCAAGACCTGGTACCTCATCGCGCTCGTCATGATCGTGATCTCGCTCGTCACCCCGTGGCTGCGCGGCGGGTACCAGCTCGGCATCGAGTTCACCGGTGGTTCCGAGTTCACCCTGTCGGACGTCAAGAACACCGACCAGAGCATCGCGACGGACACCGTCGAGCGGGTCGTCTCGGACGAGATCCCGCGCGTCTCCCAGCTCGGCACGCACGGCATCCGCGTGCAGACCGGCCAGCTCACCGACCGGCAGACGACCGAGGTGCAGGACGCCCTGGCGAAGGCCTACGACGTGCCGGAGAGCCAGGTCGCGGCGACGTTCATCGGTGCCACGTGGGGCGCCGACGTGCTCGCCCAGGCGATCCGCGGTCTGGTGATCTTCCTCGCCCTGGCCGCCGTGTTCATGACGCTGTACTTCCGCACCTGGAAGATGTCGCTCTCCGCGATGGCCGCGCTGCTGCACGACCTGTTGATCACGGCCGGTGTCTACGGCATCGTCGGGCTCGAGGTCACGCCCGCGGCGGTGATCGGCTTCCTGACGATCCTCGGGTACTCGCTCTACGACACCGTGGTGGTCTTCGACAAGGTGCGTGAGAACACCGCGCAGGAGTCGATCCGCACGTTCAAGCAGTCGGTGAACCTCGCGGTGAACCAGACGCTCGTCCGCTCGATCAACACCTCGGTCGTGGCGCTGCTGCCGGTCGCGGCGATCCTGTTCATCGGGTCGTACGTGCTCGGTGCGGGCACGCTCCGTGACATCTCGCTCGCACTGTTCATCGGCATCATCGTCGGCACCTACTCGACGATCTTCATCGCGTCGCCGATGTACGCCCAGCTGCGCGAGAACGAGCCGAAGATCAAGCAGGCCGACGCCAAGAAGACCCAGGCGGCCGAGAAGCGCCAGCGCGAGGTCGACGCCGACGCCGACGCGAAGGCGACCGCCTGATGCCGATCGAGATCACCGAGGTCGACGTCGCCGAGGCGCGTCGTCGGCTCGGGTCGGGGTCACGGCTGTTCGACGTCCGCGAGCAGGGGGAGTGGGACCAGGTCCACGCTCCCGAGGCCACGCTCGTCCCGATGTCCGAGCTGGTGAACCGCTGGCAGGAGATCGACGGCGGCGACGAACCGGCGATCATCGTCTGCCACTCGGGTGCTCGTTCGGCCCGGGTGGTCGCGGCACTCGAACAGTCCGGTGTCTCCGCGGTCAACCTGACCGGCGGCATGGTCGCCTGGGAGCAGTCCGGCGCACCGGTGGTCCGCGACGCCCAGGGCGAACCGGGTCACGAGCACTGACCGGACACGCGTAGTGTTGGCGGATCGAGCTCGGATCGAGCTCTCGGACCGAGTCCTGGGAGGCGCATCATGACGGACACCCGCGAAGAGCCGTCCGCGCCGAGCCGCCCCGGCTCCGCCCAGCGGCCGACCAGCCCCCTCGGGCCGAACACGACGGGCAACCTCGGTTCCCTCCGCTCGCTGCTGCCGCGCCTGTTCTCCCGCGCCCAGCCGGCCGGTGCCGTGGACACCCTGATCCGCACGGTGCGCTCGCACCACCCGAAGGCCGACGTCACGCTCATCGAGCGCGCGTACTCCGTCGCCGAGCGCGCGCACGACGGCCAGAAGCGCAAGTCCGGCGAGCCGTACATCACGCACCCCGTCGCGGTCGCCCAGATCCTGGCCGACCTGGGCATCGGGCCGATCACGATCGCCGCCGCGCTGCTCCACGACACGGTCGAGGACACCGACTACCAGCTCGACCAGCTGCAGGTCGACTTCGGCGACGAGATCGCCATGCTCGTGGACGGCGTCACGAAGCTCGACAAGGTCAAGTACGGCGACAGCGCCCAGGCCGAGACGGTCCGCAAGATGGTCATCGCGATGTCGAAGGACATCCGGGTGCTGGTCATCAAGCTCGCCGACCGGCTGCACAACGCCCGCACCTGGGGCTTCGTCGAGTCCACCTCCGCCACCCGCAAGGCGAAGGAGACGCTCGAGATCTACGCGCCCCTCGCGCACCGGCTCGGCATCCAGATGATCAAGCTCGAGCTCGAGGACCTGTCGTTCGCGGTCCTGCACCCGAAGCTCTACGTCGAGATCGACAGCCTGGTCAAGGAACGGCAGCCGAAGCGCGAGCAGTTCGTCCAGAACGTCATCGGCACGCTCAAGAAGGACCTGAAGGCCGCGAAGGTCCGCGGCGAGGTCATGGGACGGCCGAAGCAGTACTACTCGATCTACCAGAAGATGATCGTGCGGGGTCGCGAGTTCGACGAGATCTACGACCTCGTCGGCATCCGGGTGCTCGTACCGACGGTGCGCGACTGCTACGCCATGCTCGGTTCGGTGCACGCGCGGTGGACCCCGCTGCCCGGCCGGTTCAAGGACTACATCGCGACGCCGAAGTTCAACCTGTACCAGTCGCTGCACACCAGCGTGCTCGGGCCGCAGGGGCGACCCGTCGAGATCCAGATCCGCACGCACGAGATGCACCAGCGCGCCGAGTTCGGTGTCGCGGCGCACTGGAAGTACAAGCAGCGCGCCGCCGGCCGCGACGTCGGCACCTCGTCGACCACCGACGACCAGGACATGGCGTGGCTCGCGCACATCACCGACTGGCAGGCCGAGACGAGCGACCCGGGGGAGTTCCTCGACTCACTCCGCTACGAGATCGGCGCGAAGGAGACCTACGTCTTCACGCCGCAGGGCAAGGTCATCGGACTGCCCGCCGGCGCCACCCCGGTGGACTTCGCGTACGCCGTGCACACCGAGGTCGGGCACCGCACCATGGGCGCCAAGGTCAACGGTCGCCTCGTCCCGCTCGAGAGCTCGCTGTCGAGCGGTGACGTCGTCGAGATCTTCACGTCGAAGAACCCCGACTCCGGTCCGTCGCAGGACTGGCTGAAGTTCGTCAAGAGCCCGCGTGCGCGCAACAAGATCAAGCAGTGGTTCACCAAGGAGCGTCGCGAAGAGGCGATCGAGCAGGGCCGCGACGCCATCGCCCGCGCCGTGCGCAAGCAGAACCTGCCGCTCCAGCGGATCATGAGCCAGGACACCATCGCCGAGGTCGCCTCGTCGATGCGGTACGACGACGTCTCGGCCCTGTACGCCGCGGTCGGCGAGGGACACGTCTCGACGCAGTCCGTCATCGAAAAGGTCCTGGGCAGCGTCCAGAGCGACACGGAGACCGACGAGCCGGAGCTCACGTTCCCGCGCCAGGTCACGAGCCGTCAGCTGCGCACGAGCGACAGCGGCGTGCTGGTGCGTGGTGCGCCGGACATCCTGGTGAAGCTCGCGAAGTGCTGCACCCCGGTGCCGGGCGACCAGATCGTCGGCTTCATCACCCGCGGGCAGGGTGTCTCGGTGCACCAGTCGTCGTGCACGAACGTCAAGTCCCTGATGAACGAGCCCGACCGGATGATCGAGGTCGAGTGGGCCCCGTCGTCGAAGTCGGTGTTCCTCGTGCAGATCCAGATCGAGGCGCTCGATCGGTCAGGGCTGCTCAGCGACGTCACCCGGGTGCTCACGGACCACCACGTCAACATCTTGTCGGCGACGGTCTCGACCTCGTCCGACCGGTTGGCGCTCAGTCGGTTCGTGTTCGAGATGGGTGACACCATCCACCTCGACCGGGTGCTGAACGCGGTCCGACGCATCGACGCCGTCTACGACGTCTACCGCGTCAGCGCGGGCTGAGCACGACCCGAGCACGCGTCAGCGCGGGCTGAGCACGGTCCACGCACGTGTCAGCGTGCGCTGAGCAGCCCGCGCAGCCGTCGCTCGGCTTGCCGCGCCATCGGGATGGTCCCGAGGCCGCTCAGGCGCGCGTGCAGCTCGTCCACGGTCACCGCCCCGATCGTCAGCAGCCCGTCGACGGCCGCTGCCCGCTCGGGGTCCCAGTAACCCGGGGTGCGGAGCAGGTCGACGGCGGTGCGCGCCGGCGTCGTCACGACGGTCTGCACGGACCCCAACCGGACCACGTCGTCGGGCCGGAGCGCGACCTCGCGCAGGTGCAGGCCCGGGCCGACCGCGATGCGCAGCTGCGGCGGGACGCTCGCCTCGACGGGGTCCGGTGGCCGCGACGCCGCGCCCCAGATCCACGCAGCGGTCCGGCCGGAGGCGACGAGCCGCGCGTCGCCGAAGACCCACGACGCCGCGGTCGCGCGCAGCGCCGGGTCCTGCGGCGTCGCGGGGGAGGCCCAGCACGGCCCGACGGGCACCAGCTCGCCAGCGAGCACCGCTGCGCGCAGTTCCGCTTCGGGCCAGTCGTCCGTGGTCAGGAGACGGGAACCGGGCACCCCGTCATCCTGCCGGACCGCGACACCCGGCCGACACCCCCTGTGGAGAGGCCGGGCACATCGGCGCCGACAGCGCCGCTCAGCGCAGGAGGACGTCGGCGCGGTCCGCTCAGCGCAGGACGTCGGCGCGGTGCACGAGTGCTGCGGCGCCGATGAGCGGGCCGTCCTGCGACAGCGCCGTCGGCACGATGCGCACCTTCGTCACGAACCCGAACTCGACGCGCTCCGCCACTGCTTCGCGTGCGTACTCGAACAGGTCCGGCGTGACGTGGGAGAACCCGCCGCCGATCGCCACGACCTCGAGGTCGACGAGGCTGGTCGCCGCTGCGATCGCCTGCCCGAGCGCCCGGCCGCTGCGCTTGACCGCGGCGACCGCGATCTCGTCGCCGGCCGCGTACGCCGCCGACAGTTCTTCGCCGGTGGATCCGTCGAAGCCCTGGCGCTGCGCCCAGGCGACGGTCTTCGGGCCGCTGGCGATCGCCTCGAGGCAGCCGGTGCCGCCGCAGGCGCACGGGTCGTCGTAGCCGCCGCACTCCACGTGCCCGATGTGCCCGGCGTTGCCGGTCGGGCCGCTGACGGTGCGGCCGTGCAGGATGAGACCTCCGCCGACGCCCGTCGACACGATCATGCCCATGACGTGGTCGTACCCCTGCGCCGCACCGACCCAGTGCTCGGCCAGCGTGATCGCCAGGCCGTCCATGCGCAGCGTGACCGGCACGCCCTCGGGCACGAGCGCGGCGATGCGGTCGCGCAGGGGGTGGCCGCGCCACACCGGCATGTTGAGCGGGGAGACGAGGCCGTGCTCCTCGTCGACGGGGCCGGCCGAGCCGACCCCGACGCCGACCAGGGTCGCGTCGGTCGGGACCGTGCCGAGCGCGCTCGTCACGACCTCGTCGACGGCGGCCTGCAGCTCGTCGGACGTGCGCTGCGGCCCGGTGGGGCTGCGGAAGCGCGTGCCCGGCAGGACGACGCCCTGGTCGGTGACGAGAGCGGCCTCGACCTTGGTGCCGCCGAGGTCGACGGCGAGTGCGAGGGCGGGGGGCTGGGGTGCGGTGCTGGACATGCGCGCTCCGATGCGGCGGTCTGGAGGCCCGGGGCGGCTCCCGGACGCGGCGTCGCGTCCGGTGCGCCCCGGCCTGGCAGGTGGTGGGTCGGTCGGGTCAGGTCGTCGTGCGGTGGATCAGGTCGTGTCGCGGTGGGTCAGTAGGAGCTGGTGTCGTCGCCCTGCGACGACGCGGCACCGGTCTCGACGCGGTGCGCGACCTCGTCGAGGATGCGCGCGGACGCACTCGTGCCGATGCGGTTGGCCCCGGCGTCCACCATCTCGAGCAGGGTGTCGAGCCCGCGGACACCGCCCGAGGCCTTGACGCCCGTGTCGGCACCGACCGTGCGGCGCATCAGTGCGATGTGCTCGGTCGTCGCCCCGCCGCCGGCGAACCCGGTGGAGGTCTTCACGAACGCGGCACCGGCGGACTGGGCGGCACGCGAGGCTGCGACGATCTCGTCGTCCGTCAGGAACGCGGTCTCGAGGATGACCTTGACGACGGTGGACCCGGCTGCGTCGACGACGGCGCGGACGTCCTGCTCGACGCGCTCCCAGTCGCCGGACTTCGCGACGCCGATGTTCTGCACCATGTCGAGCTCGAAGGCACCGTCGGCGAGGGCCTGCAGCGACTCGGCGACCTTGGCCGCGGTGGACGTGGTGCCGTGCGGGAAGCCGATGACCGTCCCGACGCCGACGCCGGTGCCCTGAAGACGCTCGACGGCGTAGGCGACGTCGCTGGGCCGGACACACACGCTGAAGACCCGGTACGCGGCGGCTTCGTCGAGCTGGGCGTCGACGTCCGAGCGGGTGAGCTCGGGCTTCAGGATCGCGTGGTCGATGAGGCCGCGGACGGCATCGGTGGTGACGGGGAAGGCTGCGTTGTCCACCCGGCAAGCCTACCCGTCAGGCGTGCCGCGTAGCGTTCCGGGCATGCAGGTCCTCGTCACCGGCGCCACCGGGTACATCGGCGGTCGTCTCGTCCCCCGTCTCCTCGAAGCCGGACACTCCGTGCGCGTGTTCGTGCGCAACCCCCGGAAGCTCCAGGACGTCCCGTGGAGCAGCGACGTCGACGTCGCCGAAGGAGACCTGCAGGACGCAGACGCGGTCCGCGCCGCGGTCGACGGCGTCGAGGCCGTGTACTACCTCGCCCACGCGATGGGTGCCGACGGCGACTTCGAGTCCGCGGAACGGCAGGCGGCCGAGACGATGGCGCACGCGGCGAAGCGCGCCGGTGTCAGCCGGTTCGTCTACCTGGGCGGTCTGCACCCCGACGGCGACCTGTCGAAGCACCTGCGCAGCCGGAAGGAGGTGGGGGAGATCCTGCTCCGCTCCGGCGTGCCGACGATCGCCTACCAGGCCGGCGTCGTCATCGGTTCCGGCAGCACCTCGTTCGAGATGATCCGGCACGTGACCGACGTCCTGCCGTGGATGCCGGCACCGCGGTGGGTGCGCAACCGCATCCAGCCGATCGCCGTGCGCGACGTCCTGTACTACCTGGTCGCGGCGCTCGACGTCCCCGCCGACGTCAACCGCACCTTCGACATCGGCGGGCCGGACGTCCTGCGCTACGGGCAGATGCTCAACGGCTACGCGGTCGAGGCGAAGCTGCGGCAGCGCCCCATCACGGTCCTGCCGGTGCTCACCCCGCGCCTCGCCGCGCACTGGTTCAACGCCGTCACGCCGATCCCGCGCAAGCTCGCGACGCCGATCATCGAGTCGCTGCAGTTCGAGTGCGTCCAGCGCGAGCACGACATCGACGACGTCGTCCCGCAGCCCGAGGGCGGGCTCACGTCGTACCGCCGAGCCGTCCGACTGGCCCTGAACAAGATGCGCTCCGGCGAGGTGCAGACGAGCTGGCGGAGCGCCACCCTGTCGAGCGCCTCGGCCGACCCGATGCCGACCGACCCGGACTGGGCCGGCCACACCGTCTACGTCGACGACCGGAAGCGTCACTCGACCGCCTCGGCGGAGGACGTCTGGCGCGTCGTCGAGTCGATCGGCGGCGAGAACGGCTGGTACTCGTTCCCGCTCGCCTGGGTCGCGCGCGGCTGGATGGACAAGGTCGCCGGCGGTGTCGGGCTCAGCCGTGGCCGTCGCGATCAGGACCGACTCGAGCAGGGCGACGCACTCGACTGGTGGCGCGTCGAACGCCTCGAGCGCGGTCACTACCTGCGGCTCCGCGCCGAGTTCAAGTCACCCGGGCGCGCCTGGCTCGAGATGACCGTGACCCCGAGCCCCGAGGGCGGCAGTGACTACCACCAGCGGGCGATCTACTTCCCGCAGGGCCTGCCCGGCCGGCTGTACTGGTACGGGATCCTGCCCTTCCACGGGATCATCTTCCCCGGCATGGTCGAGCGCATCACCGCGGCCGCCGAGCGCGAGTCGGACAACGCCGAGTCGACGCAGCGCAACCGGACCCAGCACAATGGGAGTCCGGAACCGGCGAACGAGGAGGCAGCATGACCGAGGAACGCAGTCCCGTCCTGTTCCTGGGGGACAGCATCACGGCCCAGGGGTCGTGGGACACCTGGCTCCCCGACGAGCAGACCCTGAACCAGGGCATCAGCGGCGACACGACGGACGGCGTGCTCGCGCGGCTCGACGCGGTCGTCGCCGAACAGCCCGAGGTGATCGTGCTGCTGATCGGCACGAACGACTTCGGCAACCACCGCGCGAGCGCCGAACACGTCGTCCGCAACGTCGAGACGATCCTCGTCACCCTGCGGCGTGAGCTGCCCGGTGTCCGCCTGCTGCTCGTCTCCGTCCTGCCCCGCCAGGCCGAGTACACGACGAAGATCGAGGAGGCGAACCGGCACCTGCGGCAGTTCGTCGCGACCTGCCACGCGCAGTACCTCGACGCCTGGCCCGCGCTGGCCGACGGCGACCACCTCGACGACCGCTTCACCGACGACGGCCTGCACCTCACCGACGAGGGCTACCGGGCCTACCTCGGCGAGCTGGTCCCCGCGCTCGAGCGTGTGCGCGGCCTCCCGCCGATGTCCCGGTCCTTCACGGCCATCGACCTCGACGAGGCCCCCGCCTGATGGCTGCCCGCAAGGGACGGCCCCCGGTGGGGTCGTCGCAGAACGGTGTGACCGCCGCACCCGTGCGACCGGCTGCCGGTGCACCGAAGATCCGAGAAACCCCCGCGTTCACTCGGCCCGCACTGGCGCCGTCGTTGATCGCGGCGATCGTGTTGCTCGCCTGCGTGGCGATCATCGACTCGTCGGGCTTCGTCTTCGCCCGCTGGGGTGTCACGGTGCTGTCCCTCATCGTGCTCGTCTTCGCGGTGCGCGGGAAGACGTGGTGGGCCGCCGTGCTGATGGCCGCCGTCGCCGTCTGCTGGAACCCCCTGGTCACGGTGCCGATCCCCGGCCAGGTGTGGGCCGCGCTGCAGATCCTGGTCGCCGCCCTGTTCATCGTGGTGGGCATCGCCGTCAAGGTGCCGCGCGAGGCGGACGCACCCCGGGCCTCCTGACCGGCGCCGGCGACCGCCTGCAGAACCGAGCTGGCGGGCGGACGGTAGGATCGCAGGGTCGGGTACAGGACCCGGCAGCACGATCCGAAGGGCATGGATGAACGACGAGACCGAGCCGGTGACCGAGAGTCCTCTGCTGAACCCTCGACCGTCCTCCGGCGGTCTCGACCGGCCCGACGTCGTCGTCCGCAAGGGGCGCCTGACGCTGCTCAACGGCCACCTGACGCCGCAGCAGTCGATGATCGAGGACCTGTTGTTCCTGGACGACGCGCTGACCGAGGCCGACGTCGACCACCTGCTCATCCGCGGCAACGACGAGCGTCCGGTCATCGCGATCGACGAGCGCGACCGGCAGCGTGCGGAGAGCGCCGTCATGGCCGCCGCCGTCAACGAGCCGTTCTACGCGAAGCCGCCGGGCGAACCGGCCGTGCTCGTGCAGGACGACGGCCTCGGGCCGGTCGACGAGCCGGTGTTGCGCGTCTTCCGCCCGCGCCTCGAGCCCCTCGGTCGTCTGCGCTACGGCGCCGAGACGAGCGTGCAGCTCGAGTTCTGGCGACTCACCGACACCGAGGTGCTCGCGCCCGTCGAGAACGCACTGATGCGCCGCAGCCTGCCGGTCGACGAGTTCGTGCTCGTCGACATCGAGCGCTACGGCCGCACCTGGCGCACCGTCGAGCACATGTTCGACGACCACGTCTCCGACATCCGGTTCCCGATCGACATCGTCTTCTCGTGGGTCGACGGCAACGCCATCGAGTACCAGCGCGCCCGCCAGGCAGCGCAGGCGACGGCCGTCCTGGGTGAGGGCGACGACGCCCCCGCACGGTTCCGCCAGATCGACGAGCTCAAGTACGCACTCCGCTCGGTGCACACCTTCGCACCGTGGATCCGTCAGATCTACATCGCCACCGACTCACCCGCGCCGCACTGGCTCGCCGACCACCCCAAGGTCCGCATCGTGCGCAGCGAGGAGTTCTTCGCCGACCCGTCCGTGCTGCCGACGCACAACTCGCAGGCCGTCGAGTCGCAGCTGCACCACATCCCGGGCATCAGCGAGCACTTCATCTACTCGAACGACGACATGTTCTTCGGCCGCACCGTCGACCCCTCGGTGTTCTTCAGCCCGGGGTCGGTGTCGAAGTTCATCCTCGCCACCACCCGCATCGGCCTCGGCGTGAACAACGCCGCGCGCAGCGGGTTCGAGAACTCCGCGCGGGTCAATCGTCGCCTGTTGCAGCAGCGGTTCGGCGCGGTCACGACGCGGCACCTCGAGCACGCGCCGACCCCGCTCCGGTCCTCGATCATGACGGAGATGGAGCACGAGTTCGCCGACGAGTTCCGTGCCACGGCGGCCTCGCGCTTCCGTGCTGCCGAGAACATCTCGGTGACCAACTCGCTGTACCACTACTACTCGTTGCTCACGGGTCGCGCGATCGTGCAGGAGAACGCCGACGTCCGCTACATCGACACCACGATGCAGTCCGGGCTGCGGTCGCTCGACGAGCTGCTCAAGAAGCGGAACGCGGACTTCTTCTGCCTGAACGACGGCAGTTTCCCCGAGGTCAGCGACGAGGAGCGGACGCAGCGCGTGACCGACTTCCTCGAGCGCTACTTCCCCTTCCCCGCGCCGTGGGAGCGCCCCGGCGCTTAGGACGCGCCAGCGTCCTGCCGGGGCGCTCCGGGCGAGCCCGCGAGCCCGGCGCCGAAACCCAGCCACGTAATTCGGACGCAACCGCACGCCGAGCGGTCACAGACCGTCGCCTGCGCCGCCCGCAGTCGACGGATCGTGACCACGCGACGCGGCGCCGGCGGTGTGTCGCGACCACACCGCGCGCCGGGAGGCTCGTGGCCGGGCCGCCACGGGCCTCCCGGCCGACAGGCGACCGCTCCACCGCCCCGCCCGGTCCAGGCGGGTGACACGCTCGCGGTCGGTCACGACACCCCATCGGCAATACGGCGAGTGGTTGCAATCCGTCGCCAGAAGCATCGCCGGGCGACGGAACGTGACCGTTCGACCCCGGCGCGGCGGGGAGTCGTGACCACGCGCCCACACTTGCTGAGCAGAAGACGCCGGGTCCGCATGACGGACCCGACGTCTTCTGCTCACGAAGTGCGGCGACCTACCGGTGGACGGGGGAGACCGGCACCGCGTCGAGCGTGAAGACCGGGATGCTCGAGGTCACCGGAGCCGGCTCGACAGCGGGCGGGATCGTGACCCCGTGCGCTGCGAGTCGGGCCTCGGTCTCGACGGCCGACACCGGTTCGCCGACCGTGGAGTAGTGCCCGATCGGGACGACCGAGTGCACGACGTTGTGGCCGTAGAGTGCACCAGGTTGAACGACTGCGCGCCGTCCCGCCCACGCGTGCCACCCTGGAACTCGGTGAGGTCCTGCGTGTAGCAGGTGGCGCTGGCGACCGACACAGGGATGCCCGCGAAGACCGCGCTCGTCGAGTAGTGCAGGTGTCCGGCGATGATCGACAGGACGTCACTGCCCTCGACGACCTCGGCCAGGGCCTGCTGGTCGCGGAGCTCGACGAGGACGGTCAGGTCCTGCACGCTCGGCACGGGCGGGTGGTGCATCGCCAGGATCGTGCCGTGCGGCGCAGCCTCGGACAGGACCTCGGCCAGCCAGTCGAGCTGCTCGGGGGAGACCTCGCCGTGGTGGTGGCCCGGGACGCTCGTGTCGAGGGTGATCACCCGGAGACCGTTGACGTCGTAGACGAAGTCGACCGGACGGTCGGTGGGGTGCAGCCCGAAGAGCTCCTGACGGAACGCGCCGCGCTCGTCGTGGTTGCCCATCGCCCAGATGACCTGGGCACCGATCCGGCGGGCGGCCGGCTCGACGATCTCACGGACGCGGGCGTAGGCCCCCGGTTCGCCCTTGTCGGCCACGTCGCCGGTGACGACGATCGCTTCGGGCCGGGTGCCTGATGCTTCGATGTCCGCGACGATCTCGGTGAGCCGGGCGGCGGAGTCGACCCCGCCGTACAGATCGCCGTCGCCGGAGACGAGGTGGGTGTCGCTGAGGTGGAGGAGGAAGTGGTTCGGCCTGGGGTGTTCGGCCGTCCGGCTGTCCATCGGGGTCTCATTCCGTTGGCGGATGCGTGGTGCAACACGTTGCCACACCGTCCTGGATGAGTCCAGCACGTGTCGGTGAACCAGCCGTGAACTGGGGGCGGCGTTTCGCCCATCGCACGAAGAAACCCCCGCCACGTGGTGGCGGGGGTTCCTGTCGGACTGCTTAGTGCTTTTCCTCGACCTGCGGGGCCTGGAGGCTGCCCTCGAGGTCCGGGCCGTGGTGGGCGGCGTGCGCTGCCTCGAGCTCGGCCTTGGAGACCGGCTCGATGCGGTCTTCGAAGAAGAAGCGGGAGACGCTCGCACGGGCCTTCTGGACCACGGTGATCTGCCCCTTGGCGTTCGGGCGGATCATGAGCGGCTTGTACTCGTTGAACTGCAGCAGCTTCCAGCGCTCGTACTCGTCGAGCTGCTCGTGCACCTCGATGTACTCACCGTGGGGGAGTCGGACGATGCGACCGGACTCGTAGCCGTGCAGGACGATCTCGCGGTCCTTCTTCTGGAGTGCGAGGCACACGCGCTTCGTGATCCAGAAGGCGACGAACGGGCCGAGGACCGTCGTTGCCTGGATCACGTGGATTACGTGTTCGATCGACACCAGGAAGTGGGTCGCGATGATGTCCGACGACGCCGCAGCCCAGAGGCTGGCGTAGAGCGTGATGCCTGCGGCACCGATCGCCGTGCGGGTCGGGGCGTTGCGCGGGCGGTCCAGGATGTGGTGCTCGCGCTTGTCGCCGGTGATCCACGACTCGAGGAACGGGTACAGCAGGATCGCGAGGATGAGGAGCACCAGGACCGCGATGGGCGCCAGGATGTTGAACGACACCGTGTAGCCGAACCACACGACCTCCCAGTGCGGCGGCACCAGACGCAGTGCGCCGTCGGCGAAGCCGATGTACCAGTCGGGCTGGGTACCGGCGGAGACCGGCGAGGGGTCGTACGGACCGTAGTTCCAGATCGGGTTGATCGTGAACATCGACGCGATGAGGGCGATGATGCCCGCGACGATGAAGAAGAACCCGCCGGCCTTGGCGGCGAACGCCGGGAGGATCGGGACACCGACGACGTTGTCGTTGGTCTTGCCCGGGCCGGCGAACTGGGTGTGCTTGTTGATCACGACGAGCACGAGGTGGACACCGAGCACCGCGACGAGGATCGCCGGCAGCAGCAGGATGTGCAGCGTGTAGAGGCGGCCGACGATGTCGGTGCCCGGGAACTCGCCACCGAAGAGCAGGTAGGCGATCCAGACGCCGATCACCGGAACACCCTCGATCATGCCGACGATGATCCGCAGACCGTTTCCGGAGAGCAGGTCGTCGGGGAGCGAGTAGCCGGTGAAGCCCTCACCCATGGCGAGGACCCAGAGCAGGAAGCCGAAGACCCAGTTGAGCTCACGCGGCTTGCGGAAGGCGCCGGTGAAGAACACGCGGGCCATGTGCAGCATGATCGACGCCACGAACAGCAGGGCTGCCCAGTGGTGGACCTGGCGGACGAAGAGTCCACCGCGGATGTCGAACGAGATGTCCAGCGTGGACTGGAGCGCCGTCGACATCTCGACGCCCTTGAGCGGGACGTACGAGCCGTTGTAGACGACCTCGGCCATGGAGGCCTGGAAGAAGAACGTCAGGAACGTGCCGGAGAGCAGGACGACGACGAAGCTGTACAGCGCCACCTCGCCGAGCATGAAGCTCCAGTGGTCCGGGAAGATCTTCCGGCCGACTTCCTTGACGAGCCCCGAGATGCTGGTGCGCTCGTCGATGTAGTTGGCGACCCCGCCGATGATGCGGGATCCGCGCTCCGGAGCCGGCTTGTTCGCCGTGCTGCTCGGTGCCGTGGTGGTGGGGGTGCTGGTCATCAGCGTTCACGCTCCCAGAAGGACGGTCCGACCGGCTCGTGGAAGTCGCTCTGGGCAACCAGGTAGCCGTCGTCGTCGATCGCGATAGGAAGTTGGGGGAGGGGGCGTGCGGCCGGACCGAAGATGACCTCGCAGTTGTTCGAGACATCGAAGGTGGACTGGTGGCACGGGCACAGCAGGTGGTGCGTCTGCTGCTCGTAGAGCGCGACCGGGCATCCGACGTGGGTGCAGATCTTGGAGTACGCGACGATGCCGTCGTAGCCCCAGTTCTCGTGGCCCTTGGAGGGGTTGAGGTCCTTCGGGTCGAGACGCATGAGGAGGACGGAGGCCTTGGCCTTCTCCTCCAGCATGTGCTCGGAGTCGAGCATGCCGTCCGGGATGACGTGGAACACCGAACCGATGGTCACGTCCGAGGCCTTGATCGGCAGACCCGTCGGGTCCTTCGTCAGGCGCAGGCCCTGCTTCCAGAAGGTGTGGCGCAGGAGCTCGTTCGGGTCCTCGGCCGGAGCGAGGTCGCGGACCAGGACGATGCCCGGCAGCGGGAACGCGGCCAGCGCACCGATCATCGAGTTGCGGATCAGCTTGCGACGGCTGAAGCCGGACTCCTTGTCGGCCAGCTGGAAGGCCTCGACGGCCTTGGCGCGCGTCGCGTCCGTGCCGCGGGTGCCGTGGCGGAGCTCGGTGATCTCGCGGTCGACGACGAGCGACTTCGACCAGTAGACCGCGCCGAGGCCCAGCGCGATGAGCGCGAGGGCGATCGAGAGGCCGAGGAAGAGGTTCGCGGTGCGGACCGTCCCGAAGTCGTTCGAGTCGATCGGGAACGCGACGTAGGCCGCGATCGAGAGGACGCTGCCGACGATCGAGAGGTAGAAGAAGGTCGCGACCTGACGCTCGGCCAGGCGCTGCTTCTTCGGGTCGACGTCGGTGCGGCGCGCTCGGTGCGGCGGCTCACCCGGGTTCTCGAACGGGTCGGTGGGCAGCACCGCGATCCCGGGGGAGGTGGTCGTGCCGTGCTTCTCGACAGCCGAGGACGAGTTCAGCGTCTCGTCGTCGTGCTCTGCCATGGTGTTCCCTTCAGTGTCGTTCGACACGGACGATCAGTTGGACTTCGCGGTCAGCCAGACGGTCATCGCAACGACCGCGCCGAGTCCGAAGATCCAGATGAACAGACCCTCGGCCACCGGGCCCAGGGAGCCGAGTGCGAACCCGCCGGGGGACTTGTTGTCCTGCACGTACTTGAGGTACGTGATGATGTCGGCCTTCTGCTCCGGCGTGAGGTTCAGGTCGTTGAAGACCGGCATGTTCTGCGGGCCGGTCTGCATCGCCTCGTAGATGTGCTTGCCCGAGACCGTCGACAGGTTCGGGGCGTACTTGCCCTCGGTCAGGGCGCCGCCGGCGCCGGCCACGTTGTGGCACATGGCGCAGTTGATGCGGAAGAGCTCGGCACCCTCGGCCGCGTCGCCGTCCTCACCGTTGGTGAGCTCGGTGGACGGGACGGCCGGGCCGGGGCCCAGCGAGGCGACGTACTCGGCGAGGGCGTCGACCTGCTCGTCCGTGAACTGCGCGGGCTTCTCTTCGGCCTGCGGGCCCTGGGCGGCCATCGGCATGCGGCCGGTGCCCACCTGGAAGTCGACCGAGGCGGCGCCGACACCGATGAGGGACGGACCCTCGCTCGTGCCCTGGGCGGAGAGGCCGTGGCAGGTCGCGCAGTTCGAGGCGAAGAGCTTCTGGCCCTCGTTGACCTTCGACTGGCTGGTCGCCGCGACGGTGCTCGTGCTGTCGTCGGCGTTGGCCGTGGAGCTGAAGAGCGCGTACGCACCGCCGGTGGTCATGAGGCCCACGACGATGAGCGAGACGGTCGCCATCGGTGAACGGCGGCCCTTCTTGGACTTGGTTCTGTTGAACATGTGCTCGGGGGTGTCCAGTTCCTACTTGAGAAGGTAGATGACGGCGAAGAGGAAGATCCACACGACGTCGACGAAGTGCCAGTAGTACGACACGACGATGGCGGTGGTCGCTTCCTTGTGACCGAAGTTCTTCGCGGCGAAGCCACGGCCGAGCGTCAGCAGGAAGGCGATGAGGCCACCCGTGACGTGGAGGCCGTGGAACCCGGTCGTCATGTAGAAGGCCGAGCCGTAGGCGCTGGAGGAGAGCGTGACGCCCTCGTGCCAGAGGTTGGCGTACTCGAAGATCTGGCCGCAGACGAAGATCGCGCCCATCGCGTAGGTGACGAAGAACCACTCCGTCATGCCCCAGTGGCGCGGGTTCCAGCTCGTGCGGTGCACCTGGAAACGCTCTGCAGCGAACACGGCGAACTGGCACGCGAAGCTGGACAGCACCAGGATGATCGTGTTCACCGAGGCGAAGGGCACCTCGAGCTTGGAGGTTTCGGCCGCCCAGAGCTCGGGGGACGTGCTGCGCAGCGTGAAGTAGATCGCGAACAGGCCGGCGAAGAACATGACCTCGCTGCCCAGCCACACGATCGTCCCCACGGCAACGGCGTTCGGCCTGTTCAGGGCCGGACCGCTGGCGGATCTGGAGAGAGGGGTGCTAGTCACGTCCTCCATTATGGCCGAAACCCCAGACAGTGTTTTCGCAGGAGACTGGCGGGTCTCTCGAATTCACTACGATCGAGCCATGCCTGACGCACTCTCTTGGCCTGCAGTGATCAGCGCGCTCATGGCGCGCGAGGACCTGACGATCAGGCAATCCACATGGGCCATGGAGGAGATCGTGCACGGGCGCGCCACCCAGGCACAGATCGCCGCGTTCGCCGTGACGCTCCGCGCGAAGGGCGAGACCGTCGACGAGGTGGTCGGGTTCCGCGACGCGATCCTCGACGCCGCCGTTCCGCTGGACGTCGACCCGATGGCGTTGGACATCGTCGGCACGGGTGGGGACGTCGTCGGCACCGTGAACGTCTCGACCATGGCGGCGATCGTCATCGCCGCCGCCGGGGTGCCCGTCGTGAAGCACGGCAACAAGGCGAGCTCGTCGAAGTCCGGTTCGAGCGACGTGCTCGCCGCACTCGGGCTCGATCTCACGATGGACGCCGCGCGTGTCGCGGACACCTTCCGGCGTGTCGGACTGACCTTCGCGTTCGCCAACGCGTTCCACCCGGGCTTCGCGCACGCCGGGCCGGTCCGCCGCGAGATCGGTGTGCCCACGGTGTTCAACTTCCTCGGGCCGCTCGTCAACCCCGCACGGTGCGAAGCGAACGCCGTCGGCGTCGCGCAGCTCGAGCTCGTGCCGATCATCACGGGCGTGTTCCAGACCCGCGGCGCGACCGCCCTGGTGTTCCGCGGAGACGACGGCCTCGACGAGCTCACCACCACCGGCCACAGCCACATCTGGGAGGTCACCGGCGGTCGGGTCATCGAGCACGACCTCGACCCGCGCGACCTCGGCATCGCACGTGCACGCACCGAGGACCTCCTCGGTGGCGACCCCGAGCACAACGCCGGCGTCGTGCACCGCGTGCTGTCGGGGGAGACCGGCCCGGTGCGCGACATCGTGCTGCTCAACGCCGCGGCGGGCCTGGTCTCGTTCCGTCTGGCGCAGGACCCGGCCGAGTCCGACCGACCGATCCTGCAGCGCTTCCGCGAGCAGCTCGCGGTCGCGGCCGAGGCGATCGACTCCGGCGCCGGCACCCGCAAGCTGGCGGACTGGACCGCGGTCCCGACCGCGACCGACGCGCAGTAGACGCAACCGACGGGAGGCCCGGTGCCGGTTCACGGAACCGGCACCGGGCCTCCCGTCGGTGCGTTCAGTGCACGCGGTCAGCGCGCGCGTGCGTCGCTACTGGACGTCTTCGTCGACCCAGTCGAAGGTCTTCGTGACGGCCTTCTTCCAGAGACGGAGCGTGCGCTCGCGCTCCGCGGCGTCGAGCTGCGGCTCCCAGCGCTTGTCCTCCTGCCAGTTGGCACGGAGCTCGTCGAGGTTGGCCCAGAAGCCCACGGCGAGACCGGCCGCGTAGGCCGCGCCGAGCGCCGTCGTCTCGGCGACCACCGGACGCACCACCGGCACGTTGAGGATGTCGGCCTGGAACTGCATGAGCTCGTTGTTGGCGGTCATGCCGCCGTCGACCTTGAGCTCGGTCAGGTCCACGCCCGAGTCGGCGTTCACCGCGTCGAGGACCTCGCGGGTCTGCAGCGCCGTCGCCTCGAGCGCCGCACGTGCGATGTGTCCCTTGTTGACGTAGCGGGTCAGGCCGACGATGGCGCCGCGAGCGTCCGGACGCCAGTACGGCGCGAACAGCCCGGAGAACGCCGGCACGAAGTACACGCCGCCGTTGTCCTCGACGGTCTTGGCCAGCGCCTCGACCTCCGGGGCACTGCCGATGAGACCGAGGTTGTCGCGGAGCCACTGGATGAGCGAGCCCGTGACGGCGATCGAACCCTCGAGGGCGTAGTGCGTCTCCTGGTCGCCGAGCTTGTAGCCGACGGTGGTGAGCAGGCCGTTCTCGGAACGGACGATCTCGGTACCGGTGTTGAAGATGAGGAAGTTGCCGGTGCCGTAGGTGTTCTTCGACTCGCCCTGGTCGAACGCCGCCTGGCCGAAGGTCGCGGCCTGCTGGTCGCCGAGGATGCCCGCGATCGGGACCTCGCGGAGCAGGTTGGACGACTCGACGTGGCCGTAGACCTCGGAGGAGCTGACGATCTCGGGGAGCATCGACTTCGGCACACCGAAGTCGGCGAGGATGTCGTCGCGCCACTGGAGCGTCTCGAGGTCCATGAACAGCGTGCGGGACGCGTTCGTGACGTCGGTCTTGTGGACGCCGCCGTCGACGCCACCGGTCAGGTTCCAGAGGACCCAGGTGTCGGTGGTGCCGAAGAGCAGGTCCCCGGCCTCGGCCTTCTCACGCGCACCCTCGACGTTCTCGAGGATCCACATGATCTTGGTGCCGGCGAAGTATGTCGCGAGCGGCAGGCCGACGATGGCCTTGTAGCGGTCGGTGTCACCGTCGGCGAGCTTGTCGACGATCGACTGCGTGCGGGTGTCCTGCCAGACGATCGCGTTGTAGATCGGCTTGCCGGTGGTCTTGTCCCAGACGACGGCGGTCTCGCGCTGGTTGGTGATGCCCACGGCGGCGACGTCGTGACGCGTGATGTCGGCACGCGACAGTGCCTGACCGATCACCTCGCGGGTGTTGTCCCAGATCTCGGCGGGGTCGTGCTCGACCCACCCGGCGCGCGGGAAGATCTGCTCGTGTTCCTTCTGCCCGGTCGAGATGATCGAGCCGGAGTGATCGAAGACGATCGCTCGGGTGGAGGTCGTGCCCTGGTCGATGGCGACGATGTAGTCGGCCATTGGTGCTCCTTACGGGTGTTCGGTGCGGTGAGCGGCCCGCGATCGCGTGCCGCTCACCCCGGGGTTGGGTTGGGTCAGCTGACGACGGGCAGCAGGGCGTAGGACAGCCCGGCGGCGATGGCGCCACCGATCAGCGGTCCGACGACGGGCACCCAGGCGTACGACCAGTCGCTCGAGCCCTTGCCCTTGATGGGCAGGAAGGCGTGCGCGAGGCGCGGGCCGAGGTCACGGGCCGGGTTGATGGCGTAGCCGGTCGGGCCACCGAGGCTGACACCGATCGCGATCACGAGGAAGGCGACGGGGATCGCGCCGAGCTGCGCCGGGGTCTGGCCGTTGGTGAAGGCGATGACGACGAACACCAGCACGAAGGTGCCGATGATCTCGGTCACGAGGTTCCAGCCGTACGACCGGATCGCCGGGCCGGTGGAGAAGACGCCGAGCTTGGCGGCGGGGTCGGGCTCCTCGTCGAAGTGCTGCTTGTAGGCGAGCCAGACGATGACGGCCCCGATGACCGCACCGATGAGCTGGGCGAGCCAGAACAGGAGCATCGCGCCGACGGTGATGTTGCCGAGGATGGCCTGGGCGAGGCTGACGGCCGGGTTGAGCTGGCCACCCGACTTGTACGACACGGTGACACCGGCGAAGACCGCGAAGCCCCAACCGATCGTGACCATGAGGAAGCCGGCCCCGAAGCCCTTCGACTTCGAGAGGGAGACGGCGGCGACGACACCGCCACCCAGGATGATGAGCATCGCTGTACCGACGAGCTCGGACAGGAACTTGACGCCGATGTCGTCCATCGGTGACCTCCAGTGCGTGAGGTGGGGGTCCGGTGGTGCTGCGCCGCACTCCCCGTTGAGTGATTGAGGCCGAGCATAGTGACGCGGAGAACGACGGGGCGACGAATTCCTGAGGGAAGTCCGCGATCGTGCACGAACGTGCAAGCGGCGTGCGCTGCGGGGGATCGCGAGCCGATGACGCGTCCCCGTCGCACTGCACGAACGTGCAGACCGGACGAACGAGCGCCCGGGCGTCGGATGTAGATTGGGCGCACTCCGGTCGACGACGGCGGTGTGCAGTTCGCCTCGGCTCGGCCCCGTACCCGTGGAGGCACGCGCATGAAGAAGCTCATCAACGACCCGCAGGCCGTGGTCGACGAGACCGTCCGGGGATTCGCCCGGGCACACGCCGCACACGTCGTCCTGGTCGAGGACCCGATCCACCTGCACCGCGCCGACGCCCCCGTCGCCGGCAAGGTCGGCATCGTCAGCGGAGGCGGCAGCGGACACGAGCCGCTGCACGCGGGCTTCGTGGGGTACGGCATGCTCGACGCCGCCGTTCCCGGCCCGGTGTTCACGAGCCCGACGCCCGACCCGATCGTCGCGGCCACCAAGGCCGTCGACGGCGGCGCGGGTGTCCTGCACATCGTGAAGAACTACACCGGCGACGTCCTGAACTTCGAGACCGCCGCCGAGCTCGCCGAGATGGACGACATCCGCGTCGAGTCCGTCGTCGTCGACGACGACGTCGCGGTGCAGGACTCGCTCTACACCGCCGGTCGCCGCGGCGTGGCCGGCACCGTCGTCGTGGAGAAGTGCGCCGGCGCCGCGGCCGAGCGCGGTGACGACCTGGACGCCGTCGCCGCCGTCGCCCGCCACGTCAACGACGTCACGCGGTCGATGGGCCTGGCCCTGGCGTCCGGCACCGTGCCGCACGCGGGGGAGCCGTCCTTCACGCTCGCCGACGACGAGGTCGAACTCGGCATCGGCATCCACGGCGAGCCCGGGCGAGAGCGCATCCCGATGGCACCGGCCGACCAGCTCGTCGACCGTGTGCTCGAACCGATCCTCACCGACCTCGACGCTCCGGCCGGCTCGAAGCTGCTCCTGCTCGTCAACGGCATGGGCGGCACCCCGCTGTCCGAGCTGTACATCGCCTACCGCCGCGCCGCCGAGGTGCTGACGGATCGCGGGTACGACGTCACGCGTAGTTTGGTGGGCGACTACGTCACGTCCCTCGAGATGCAGGGGTTCTCGCTCACCGTCACGGTGCTCGACGAGGAACTCACGGCACTCTGGGACGCACCGGTGGAGACCCCCGCACTGCGCTGGGGTCGCTGAGCGGCCGCCATCGACCGCGAGAGCACCGACCACGACACCGAGCCCACCGGGCCGGACACACGAAGGGAACCGCATTGGCGCTCGACACCGCATGGGCCATCGACTGGGTCCGTCGCACGGCTGCGACGATCGACGAACACCGGGCAGAGCTCGTCACGCTCGACCGCGAGATCGGTGACGGGGACCACGGCGAGAACCTCGACCGTGGTTTCCGCGCCGTGCTCGAGGCCGTCGACGGCGGCTCCTTCGACACACCCGGCGCCGTGCTGAAGACGGTCGCGACGAAGCTCATCTCGACCGTCGGCGGCGCCGCCGGTCCGCTGTTCGGCACCGCGTACCTGAAGGCAGCCCAGGCTGCTGGCGACGCGTCCGAGCTCGACGCCGACACGCTCGTCGCCGTGTTCGCCGCTGCCCGCGACGGCGTGGTCTCGCGGGGCAAGGCCGCCGTCGGCGACAAGACGATGGTGGACGCCTGGACCCCCGCGGTCGATGCCGCCACCGCTGCCGCCGCAGCCGGTGACGACCCGGCTGCGGTGCTCGCCGCCGCAGCCGACGCCGCCGCCTCGGGCGCCGAGGCCACCGAACCGCTCGTCGCCCACAAGGGTCGTGCGAGCTACCTCGGCGAACGCGCCGTCGGGCACCGCGACCCGGGTGCGCAGTCGACGGCGTACATCCTGCGTGCCGCGGTGGACGCGACGACGGGCTCCGCCGCGTGACCGTCGGCATCCTGATCGTCTCGCACAGCGCCGCGATCGCCTCCGGCACCGTCGAGCTCGCCCGCCAGATGGCGGCCGACGTGCCGCTCGTCGCGGCCGGCGGGACCGACGACGGCGGCATCGGCACGTCGTTCGAGGCGATCACCGCCGGCGTCGAGGAGCTCTCGGACGCCGACGCCGTCGTCGTCCTGTGCGACCTCGGCTCTGCCTACCTGACGACCGACACGGCGCTCGACTTCCTCGACGACGACGTCCGCGCACGCGTGCACGTTTCACAGGCACCCCTCGTCGAGGGCGCGGTCGCCGCGGCCGTCGCGGCCCAGACGGGTGGTGACGCCGAGGCAGTGCTCGCTGCCGCGGCGTCCGCCGCAGGGTCCGCGGACGACGCGAGCACTGCCTCCCGTCCGACCGGTGACCATCCGGGAGGCACGGGGCCGGGTGACGGGGCTGGCAGCGTCGACGACGTGGCCGCGTCCGAGAGCGTCGAACTGGTGAACGAGACCGGCCTGCACGCCCGCCCTGCGGCGGAGTTCGTGAAGACGGCAGCCAAGTACGACGCAGCGGTGCGCGTGAACGGCGTGGACGCGAAGAGCCTGCTGGCGATCATGGCGTTGGCGCTGCCGAAGGGCGCCACCGTGTCGATCGAGGCGAGTGGAGCCGATGCGCAGGTCGCGGTCGACGCACTGGCGGAGCTGGTGCGGAGCGGTTTCGGCGAGTAAGCGTCACCGCTCGCCGTCTCGCGCTCAGCGGATGGACACCGTGCCGGCCAGGTCGAGGTCCGACGGCCCGCCGGTGACGCCCGCATCGGCGAGGAGCGTCGCGCCGAACACCGCGCTCCAGAACGTCCGGGCATCACGGCCGACACCGCTCGGACTCGTCCAGCCGTGCTCGGCGACGACACGCTCGAGGTAACGCTCGGACTGCCGGAACAGGACCGCGAGCAGGAGCCGCACGCGCTCGCGCTGGGCGTCGTCGTCGCCGGCGGCGGCCAGCGCGCGCACGACGAGCAGTGTCGACGGCATGGCGAGTGCGGTGCGTGCGAGCACCTGACGGAACGCGTCGGCGGACCCGGCACGCCGACCGGCGGCCTGCAGGCGCGTGGTGTCGCGGAGGAAGAGCGCGAAGGCGGCGTCGAGGACGAGGCGGTCCTTCGAGCCGTAGTGGTGCGTGATCTGGTTCGGGTAGACCCCGGCCGCACGGGCGATCTCGCTGACGGTGACGGCATGGCGTGCGGCGCTGGTTCCGCCCACGTCACCGGCTGCCCCTGCGCTGAGGAGTCCGGCGGTCGCGGCGAGGATCCTCGCCCGGGTCGCTGCTCCGCGGGTCGTCCCGGTGCCGTCGGTGGTTGCCATTCTCGAATTGTACGTGGTACAACTCGACTTGTTCAACGTACAAGAAGGAGCACTCGTGGACATCTCCATCACCGGCTACGGCGCGGTCTCCCCGTTCGGCCACGGCGTCGCGCCGCTGTGGGACGCCCTGGTCGCGGGACGCTCCGGTGTGCACGAGCTGCACCGCGACGGGCAGCTCTGGGAACGGGTGCCGATCATGGTAGGTGCCGACGCAGCACTCGACGCCGAGTCCGCACTCGGTCGCGTCCGGGCGAACCGCCTCGACCGCAGCCAGCAGCTCGCGCTCGTCGCCGCCGGCGAGGCCTGGGCCGACGCCGGCGCGCCTGCCGTCGCGGGCGACCGCCTGGCCGTCGTCGTCGGGACCGGCATCGGGGGAGTGGAGACGCTGCTCGACGCGCACGACGTGCTCGGTGCGTCGGGCGCGCGTCGGGTGTCACCCCGGACCGTCCCGATGCTCATGGCCAACGGGGCCGCGGCGCAGATCAGCATCGAGTACGGCGCCCGCGCCGGTGCGTACACGACCGTCTCGGCGTGCGCGTCCGGTGCCGAGGCGATCGCGACGGCCGCGCGGCTCATCGTCACGGGGGAGGCCGACGTCGTCATCGCGGGCGGCACCGAAGCAGCGGTCACCCCGGTCACCATGGCCTCGTTCGCGCAGTCCCAGGCCCTCGCGAAGCCCGACGGCGACGACCCCACCACACTGTCGCGGCCGTTCGACGCCGACCGCCGCGGGTTCGTCCTCGGCGAGGGTGCCGGGTTCGTCGTCCTGGAACGGGCCGCGCACGCCGCCGCCCGCGCACAGCGGTCGCACGGCACGCTCGCTGGGTGGGGCATCACCTCTGACGCCTTCCACATCACCGCCCCGCTCGGGGACGGCAGCGAACAGGAGCGCGCGATGACGGCGGCGATCCGGATGGCCGGGCTCACCGGTGCGGACATCGACCACGTCAACGCGCACGCGACCGGGACCCCGGTCGGGGACGTCGGTGAGGCAGCGGCGATCGGTCGGGCGGTCGGGACCGGTGCCCTCGTCACCGCGCCGAAGAGCGCCATCGGGCACATGTTCGGTGCTGCGGGAGCGGTCGAGGCGATCCTGACGGTCCGGGCGCTCGAGACCGGGGTCGTGCCGCCGACGCTGAACCTGCAGCACCAGGACCCGTCGATCGACCTGGACGTGGTGGTGGGGACCGCTCGGACCGCGACCATGCGTGCGGCGCTGGGCAACTCGTTCGGGTTCGGCGGGCAGAACGCCTCGTTGGTGTTCACCGCGGTCTGAGGGGCGCGGGGACCGACGTATCCTGACTGCCTGCTCGTCGCCGCCGCAGTCGGGGGTGTCGCCCACGGAAGGAACTGCAATGAGCATGGAAGGCGTGGCCTGGAGCTCGCTCTACAAGATCTCCACCGCCAAGGACGGCAAGCACGGCATCTCACGCGAGTCCGTGCGGCGGATCATGACGTTCGCCGTGCCCTACCGGGCCAAGCTGGTGGTCTTCATCGCGCTCTCCGTCGTGGGCGCCGTCCTCGCGGTCGCGACACCGGTGCTCGCCGGCCGGGTGGTCGACGTCATCGTCGCCCGTGGCGCGCTCAGCACGATCATCTGGCTCGCGGTCGTCATCGCCCTGGTCGCCGTGGGCGACGCAGGCGTGTCGCTCGCGACGCGCTGGTTCTCGGCACGCATCGGCGAAGGCGTGATCCTGGACCTCCGGACCGCCGTCTTCAACCACGTGCAGAAGATGCCGATCGCCTTCTTCACCCGCACACGGACGGGCGCCCTCGTCAGCCGCCTCAACAACGACGTGATCGGTGCGCAGCAGGCCTTCAGCGGCACGCTGTCCGGCGTGGTCACGAACCTCGTGGCGCTGATCCTCACCCTGACCGTCATGCTCAGCACGTCCTGGCTCGTGACGGTCCTGGCGATCGTGATGCTCCCGGTCTTCCTCGTCCCCGCGCGGCGCATGGGCAGCCGGCTCGCCGCGCTGCGTCGCGAGGCCGCCGACCACAACGCCGCCATGAGCACGCAAATGACCGAGCGCTTCTCCGCGCCCGGCGCCACCCTCGTGAAGCTGTTCGGCCGGCCCGACGAGGAGGCCGAGGAGTTCCGGGTGCGCGCCGCCCGTGTCCGCGACATCGGGGTGCGGAGTGCCCTGCTGCAGTTCGTCTTCGTCACCGCCCTCACCCTGGTCTCCGCCCTCGCGCTCGCGCTCGTCTACGGGGTCGGCGGCGCCCTCGCACTCGGTGGCCAGCTGAACACGGGCGACGTGGTGACGCTGGCCCTCCTGCTCACCCGCCTGTACGCGCCGCTGACCAGCCTCGCGAACGCCCGGGTGGAGATCATGAGCGCGGTGGTCAGCTTCGAGCGCGTCTTCGAGGTCCTCGACCTCGAACCGCTCATCCAGGAGAAGCCCGACGCCGGCACCGTCCCCGACGGCCCGGTGGCGGTCGAGTTCGACGACGTCCGCTTCGCCTACCCCGCTGCGGACAAGGTGTCCCTCGCCTCGCTCGAGGAGGTCTCCACGCTGGACACCCGCGGCGGTGACGAGGTGTTGCACGGCGTCTCGTTCCGGATCGAGCCGGGGCAGACCGTCGCCCTCGTCGGCACCTCCGGAGCCGGCAAGTCCACGATCGCGCAACTGCTCTCCCGCCTGTACGACGTCGACAGCGGCGCCGTCCGCCTGGCGGGATCAGACGTCCGCGACGTCACGTTCGCCTCCATGCGACACACCATGGGGATGGTGACGCAGGACGGTCACCTCTTCCACGAGACCATCCGCTCCAACCTGCGCCTCGCGCGGCCCGAGGCGACCGAGGACGAGGTGTGGGACGCTGTCCGGCGCGCGCGCCTCGAACCGCTCATCCGCTCCCTGCCGGACCAGCTGGACACCATGGTCGGGGAGCGCGGCTACCGGCTGTCCGGCGGCGAGCGCCAACGGATGACCATCGCCAGGCTCTTGCTCGCCCAGCCGCGCGTCGTCATCCTCGACGAGGCCACCGCGGCGCTGGACTCGACGTCCGAGGCCGCGGTGCAGGCTGCGCTCAGCGAGGCACTCGAGGGGCGGACGGCGATGGTGATCGCCCACCGGCTGTCGACCATCCGCAGCGCGGACCTGATCCTCGTGGTCGAGGACGGCTCGATCGTCGAGCGTGGGACCCACGACGAACTGCTGGCCGTGGGCGGACGGCACGAGGAGTTGCACCGGACCCAGTTCGCCGTGCAGAAGGACGTCGCGGCGGATGAGGAAGCCCTGCGCCCGAGCGCGTCCTCGGTCTGAGGACGGCTCCTGCGTCGGTCGATCGCCCCGCGCACGGCACGCTCGTCAGTCGAGGCCGAGGCAGAACGCCATGACGGCTTGCTGCACCGGGAGCAGTCCGGCCTTGAAGTCGTGTCCGACGAACGCGGCGTGTTCCACAGCCTCTGCGCTGACCTCGCGGCCACGCACGAACGGCGGGCACGGGTTGCAGCGGACTCCCGCGGGCGCGAGGTCCAGGAGCGCCGCTGTGATCCGGTACGGCTCGAGGGCCGCCGCGTGTGCACCGGGACCGTCGGTGAGGATCACATCCGCTGATCGAATAGCCGCCTCGAGGTCGTCGGTCCACGCAGCGCCCGGGGTTGCGAGGTCACTCGGGCAGCACTGGACCAGGTCGAGCTGCAGGACGCGAGCAGCTTCCTGCCACGCCCTGGCGATGTTGCCGTCTGCGCCCACGAAGAGGTAGCGGAGTGACTCGATGTCCCCCCGCTGCTGCAGGGCATGCAGGTCGGACAGCACCTCGCACGGGTGGTTCTCGTCCGTCATGGCGTTCACGACGGGCAACGCATGCGCCGCGGCCAACGCTTCGACCACGGCGAGGTCACGATGGCGCACCACGACGATGTCGACCCAGTTGTCGAGGTACCGGGCGACGTCTGCCAGGGCCTCCGGCTTGTCGAGTGTCGTGTCCGGGAACACGATCGGTTCGAGTCCCATGAGCGAGGCGCCCCGCTCGAAGGTGACCCTGGTGCGCAGGCTCGTCGGCGGGAAGAACATGACCGCCGCGCCTGCCGTCGCGGGCCCTCGCCCCGTGCGGAACGCGTCAGCCAGGTCGAAGACCGCATGGACGTCGGACGGTGACCAGTCATCGAGCTTGACGAGCGAGCGCATCACACCACAGTAGAGACCGTCCGGATCAGGATCGGCGATGACCGCTCTCCGAAGACCAGAGTCGCCGCGCGCATCGCTGCGTCCGGCACCGAAGGGAGCTGCGCAAGCAAGTCCGCATCAACCCATCGCGGCTCGTACCGATCGACCGGTGATCCACGGCCGAGCTCCGGACCACCGAGCACGCGCCGGCGGTCTTCACGGCGCCGTCGTGAACTGCTGGAGGCCGGTGACCCGAAGCAGGTCGAGCTTCGCGGCGTCCTCGGTGCCGGGGACCGCGGTGTAGACGACGATCCGCAGGTCGCCGCCCGGCACCGTCAGCACGTCGCAGTCGATCTCGATGGGCCCGACGGGCGTGTGCACCTGCTTGCGGCTGGCCCGGTGCTCGGCGATGCGCCCGGTGTCCCAGCGACGTTCGAATTCGGGCGACTCCCGGCGGAGCCGCGCGACGAGCTCGGCCAGATCGCGGTCGGCGGGGTAGCGGCCGGACGCCTGACGGAGGTCCGCCGCGAGGTCGCTCGAGAACTCCTCCTGGTGCTCGTCGTCCCACTCGACGCCGTCGTGTGCGTGCATGAAGTGCCGCCACACCAGGTTGCGCTCGATCCCGACCGCGCGCGAGGGGTCTCCGTTCAGCGCAGCCCACAGGTCGTTCCACAGCACGATGTCGTGCGTCGCCGTGAACACCGCGATCGGGACGTCGCCGAGCCGGTCGACGAGCCGCTGCACCCCGGGGGTGATGTGCCGCGGGACGACCTGGAACGACGGGGGAGCGACGCCGGCGACCCGGCACAGGTGGTCGCGCTCGGCCGCGGTGAGCCGGAGCGCGGTGGCGAGGGCGCCGAGCAGCTGGGGTGAGGGGTTCAGCGCGCGGCCCTGCTCGAGGCGGACGACGTAGTCGACGCTCACCCCGGCGAGCGCGGCGAGCTCCTCGCGTCGGAGACCGGGGGTCCGTCGGCCGGGCCCGGCCGGCAGGCCGACCTCTTCGGGACGGACGCGGTCGCGCCAGGAACGCAACACACTCGCGAACTCGCTCATGTCCACCATCCTCGCCCCGCGCCTCCTGTCCTTCCTGGTACTGGTGGTCCCACCGTCGCACGGTGCCTGGGGAAGTCAGCCGCTCGGGCGGAGAGTGGGGGCATGACAACGACACTCATCACCGGAGCCAACCGCAGCCTCGGGCTCGAGACCGTCCGCCGCCTGGTCGACGCGGGCCACACCGTGTACGCCGGCATGCGCGACCCCGCCACGGGCGACGAGGCGCGTGCCCTCGGCGCCCAGGTGGTCCAGCTCGACGTGACCGACCAGGACAGCATCGACGCCGCGATCGCGACCATCCCCGCCCTCGACGTGCTCGTGAACAACGCCGGCATCCTCGGGACGTCGTTCGGGGTCGACGACCTCGACGCCGCCGCGATGGCCACCGTGCTCGACACCAACGTGACGGGCATCGTCCGGGTCACGCAGGCGGCGCTCCCGCTCCTGCGGGCATCCGACCACCCCGTGATCGTGAACGTCGCCTCGGGCGTGGGGTTCGCCAGGTGGTTGACGACCCCGGGCCACGACGAGTACCCGGTGCCGGCTGTGCCCTACGCCGCGTCGAAGGCCGCGGTGATCGCGCTGACCGTGCAGTACGCGAAGAACCTGCCCGGGTTCCGCGTCAACGTCAGCGACCCCGGGTACACCGCCACGGAGTTCAACGGCTTCGGTGGACACCAGACGATCACCGAGGGCACCGACGCGACCGTCGCGCTCGCCACGGTCGGGCCGGACGGGCCCACGGGGGAGTTCCACAACCGGGACGGCCGCATCGAGTACTGACGCTCGCCGGGCGCGGACGTTCGCGGTATCCGTTTCAGTCGTGCACATCGGCACCGAACCCCGGCCCAGGGCGCATCATCCAGCCCTCCGGGTCGGGGAGCGGACGGAACCCGAACCGCTCGTACAGGCCCTGCGCGTCGGCGGTGAACAGGGCGAACCGCTTCAACCCGAGTGGCTCGATCGCCTCGGTCACGCCCTGCACGAGGGCGACGCCGACGCCACGGCCACGAGCGTCCGGATCGACGAACACGTCGGCCAACCAGCCGAACGTCACCCCGTCGGTGATCACCCGGGCGTACCCGAGCTGCGCGCCCGTCGCGGTGTCGTAGACGCCGAAGTTGCGGGACCCGGCGATGACCGCGTCCTGGGTGGCACGACTGCGACCCCGCGCCCAGTACGACTGCTCGCTGAGCCAGCGGTGCACGCGGTCGACGTCGAGGTCGGCGGGGTCGGCGGAGAAGTGCAGTGCGGTCATCGTCTCAGTCAACCGGAGCCGTGAGCGACGGGCGACGGCCGATCCGCAGGCGGTGGACCGCAGGTCGGCCCATCGCAGCGGTAGCCGTGAGCTGCAATGCGAAATATCTATTGCATCGTGTCAGATGAATTCCTACACTCCTGGACAACCGGTGCAACGTGCACCCGTCCGCCCGAGGAGTCCCCATGCGAACACGCTTCCCGATCCGAGCAGCAGTCGCCACGGCGTTGTCGATGACGCTCCCGCTCGCTGCCGTCGCCCCGGCGAGCGCGACCACCGCAGTCAGGGGAGCAATCGGCCCGACCGCGTCCGTCGGTCCGGCCGGGATCGTCGGTCTCGCCGTGAAGGTCACGAAGGACGGGAACGGCCCGTTCAGCCCGGACGACCGACCCGGTGGCGACTCGAGCCCGATGAACGGCATCGTGCGGACACTCGACGCGATCACCTACAGCGTCGAGATGAGCGTGAACGACGGCGGCAGCGTCAACCAACGGTTCGTCGTCAGCGCTCCGACCGGCACGACCTGGGCCGGGCTGCCGAAGCCGTGCACCGGGGCGGCGTCGCGCATCGACGGCCAGCGCCTCACCTGCTCGGTCGGTGACCTGGACGAGGGCCACCTCGTCGAGGTCCCCGTGGTGCTCGACGTCTCCGGCAGCATGCGTCACGGCGACGCGATCGACGTGACGGCCGAGGCCACAGCGGACAACGCGGACAACGGCGTCGTGACGGCAGACGCGCCGACCGTGACGGTCTCGGCGGCCGCGCGCTACAACCTCAGCAAGGACGTCGTCCGTTCGTCACTCACCCCCGACTTCGCCGGTCCCGACGGCGAGCCAGGCCTGCGTCTCGTCTACCCGATCGCGGTCAACTGGGAGCCCGTCATCGCCGGACAGGGCCTGCTCGGCTTCGAGTCGAGCGCCGGGCCGATGACCTTCACCGACGACCTCTCCGAGATCCTCGGCGACTTGCCGCAGACCGCGGTGCTCTGGAACGGGACAGCGCCCGCCTGTGGGGTGAACGCGGCGAACGGCTGGCGGTTCGACGGTCTCCCGGGCGGACGCGGCGGCGGAGCGCGCAACGTGGTCGACTCGGGGGCGATCGACTGCGAGCAGTCCGCGCCCGGTGCGGACGTCGATGTCACGATCACGGACACGGTCACGGATCCGGACCGCATCCCGACGCAGTCCCTCAACGGTGGCCCGGTCACCGGCGGCACCAGGGCGTACTTCGTGTCGGGCTACCTGAGCCTGTGGCTGCCCTACCCACCAGACGGCAACTCCGTCCTGTCGGTCAACCGGTACTCGGCCCTGCAGACCACCTCGGCGAGCGGCGGCCAGAACTACCCCGGCCGCGAGGAACCGCTCGCCGACAACTCCACGTCGCGCAACCTGGTGGGTCGTGGATCCGGCACCGCCGGCAAACGACTCTGGCGCGTGATCGACCGCGCCGGCACGGTGGTCGAGGGGTCCGCCCGCGCGGGCGATCCGTGGGTGACGCACGGGCAGGTCCTGCGCAGCGACGTCACCGTCCACAACGACGGGTTCAGCCGGTACGTCGGCACGATCGTCTGCGACACGTTCGACCGCGGGACTCAGCACCTCACCAGCGGTGGCACCCCCGGGGCCACCGCGTGGACCAGCGGGCTGAGTGGATCGAGGGTCGAGTACGCGGCCTACGACATGACGAGCCCCGCGTCCGGGCAGCAGCACACGTGCGGCGCCGACGACGGCCCGTGGTTCGTCAGTCCGGATGACGTGCCCGGTGGTCGTACCGCCGTCGGCGCCGTGCGCGCGGTCGGCGACGTCGCCGGTGGGGCGACTGCGGTGCTGCACACGTACGTCGCGGTGGCGTCCGTGCCGTCGGGTACCCGCGCCCACGACTTCGGCCACGCGCTGTTCGGCGACCACACCGACACCTGGACCCACGACACGACCCGTCCGGAGAACGGTGCCGGAGCGATGGCGGACAGCGTCCTGGTCACGGAGAACCTGGCGCGCATCGGGAAGAAGATCGTCGATCCAGGCTCGACCGCAGACGACACACCGGACAAGACGAGCTTCGTCGTCTCCGGGAGCACCCTCGAGTACGCCCTCTACCCGACCCTCACCAACGGCCATTCCGATGGGCAGCCGACCACCGTGACGGTGCGCGATGTCCTGCCGATGCACACCGACTACCTCCCCGAGAGCGCATCCCGTCCGGCTGAGATCGACACCATCACGGACAGTGCCGGCAACCTCCGCCAGCGCCTCACCTGGACACTCGACGACGTGCAGCCGAACACGAAGATCACGCCGATCACCTACGAGGTGCAGGTGTCGAGACTCGCGCCCGCCGGGCCGGTGCAGAACTACGCGACCATCGTGTCGCCGACGGACAACTCCGAGTCGTTCCGCCGCGACACCCAACGAGCGGTGCAGGTCGTCGCCGCGGCCGGTGTCGGTGTGGAGAAGGTGGCGACCGAACCCGTCGTCGCGACGGGGGACCAGCTCGAGTGGGACCTGACCTACACGAACCGCGATGCCCGGGGCATCAGCGGCCTCGACGTCATCGACGTCCTGCCGCACCACGGCGACCCGCAGGGATCGGCCTTCCACGGGACGGTCTCGCTGGCGGATCGCGTCGACACCGCGCCTGGTGCCCGTGAGACCGTGCGCTACACCACGACCGATCCGGCTTCGATCGCGCTCGACGGGACGGCCGCGTCCAACCAGCCAGGCGGGAGCACCGTCTGGTGCGCGGCGGAGGACCTCGGAGACGCCGCGTGTGGGTCCGCGGAACTCGCCGACGTGACCGCCGTCCGGATCGAACGAACCGACGAAGTCGCCCCGGGTCAGTCGGTCCGACACCACCTCGCGCTGCGCACTCGCGGGGAGCGTGACGGCGACACGTACACGAACCGCTTCGGGCTCCGCGCCTCGAACCTCGAGCTCACCGCGCTGTCGAACCGCGCCACCGTTCGGCTGGTCGCCGGCAGCATCGGGGACCGGGTCTGGACGGACAGCAACCGCGACGGTCTCCAGGATGCCGACGAGGCGGGAGTCGACGGCGTTCCGGTTCGTCTGTCCGGCACGGACGACCGGGGTGCCGACGTCGAACGCGAGACCGAATCCGGTGCTGACGGCGAGTACCACTTCGACGGGCTCCGCCCGGGGAACTACGTCGTGGACTTCGCAGCTCCGGACGGCCGGCGGTTCACGAAGGAACACGTCGGAACTGATCGCGCCGTCGACTCGGACGCCGGCCAGGACGGCGAGACGTCCGGGGTCTCGATCGCATGGGAACGCACCGACGAAGGCGCGAAGGAGTCCATCACCCGGAACCGCACCATCGATGCCGGGGTGCTGCCGGGCGATGCGCCGCCGGCCCCTGGGCCCGACCCCGGCACCCGCCCGGTTCCGGCTCCGGGCCCGAGCTCCGGTCTGACGACCGGGACGACGACGCCGACCGGCCCGACGACCAGTCCGACGGTCGCACCCCCGGCCGGTGCACCCGGAGGCGGCCAGGAGCTCGCCTTCACCGGCACCTCAGGTATGCCGCTCATCCTCGGTGGTGCCCTGCTGCTGCTGGCGCTCGGGGCCGCGATGCTCGGGACGAATCGGAACCAGGGGCACCGGCGCTGACGCCTCCGTCACCGTCGTTCTTCGACGCCGTCTGCGACGATGGTCGGATGCGCGCAGTCCAGTACGACCAGTTCGGATCCGCCCCGTCGATCGTCGCCCTGCCCGATCCGGTGGCACCGGACCACGGTGTCGTCGTCCGGGTCGCAGCGACCGGGTTGTGCCGCAGTGACTGGCACGCCTGGAAGGGGCACGACGACTCCGTCGCACTGCCGCACGTCCCCGGGCACGAGTTCGCCGGTGTCGTCACGGCCGTCGGGGACTCGGTGACCCGGGTGTCGGTCGGCGACCGCGTGACCGCACCCTTCGTGTTCGCTTGCGGGACGTGCCCGGAGTGCGTCGACGGCGCCACCCAGGTGTGCACGCGACAGCAGCAACCCGGGTTCACGCTGCCCGGCTCCTACGCCGAGTCGGTCGTCATCCCGCACGCCGACGTCAACGTGGTCGCACTCCCGGACGCCGTGGGGTTCGCCGAAGCCGCGGCACTCGGGTGCCGGTTCGGGACGGCGTACCACGCCCTGCACGCCCGAGGTCGGGTCGCGGCGGGGGAGTGGGTGGTCGTGTTCGGCTGCGGCGGCGTCGGCCTGTCGACGATCATCGTCGCGGTCGCGGCGGGCGCCCAGGTGATCGCGGTCGACGTCTCGTCCGCCGCACTCGAACGCGCGGCGGCTCTCGGTGCCATCACGGTGCCGATGGACGAAGGGGCAGTCGCCGCGGTCCGCGCTCGGACCGACGGCGGCGCGCACGTCTCGATCGACGCCTTCGGCAGCCGAGCGACCTCCGTCGCAGCGGTCGCATCCCTGCGCCCTCGGGGACGTCACGTGCAGGTCGGCCTGCTGCTCGACGACGAGGCCGAGCCGGTGATCCCGATGGGTCGCGTCATCGCCGATGAACTCGAACTCCTCGGGAGCCACGGAATCTCAGTGGGGGAGTACGCGGCAATGCTCGCCGACGTCGTCATCGGGCGACTGCGCCCGGACGACTCGATCGGCCGGACCATCGGCTTCGACGACCTGCCGGGCGCGATCGTGGCCATGGACCGTCCCGCCACGTCGACCGGGATGACCGTCGCCGTCTTCTAGCCGTCCGCGCTGACGCGGAGCAGCTGCACGGTGGCGTACCGGACGGCGTCCGATGCCTCGCGCAGGTCGTGGTCGAGCTGCCTCGCGATCTGCTCGGCGGTCCACACCGCACCGGCCTCGATGGTGTCGAGGGGGTGCACGGGCCGCTCCGGTCGGTTTGCCCAGTCCGCCAGGTGCGTCGTGCGGTCGTCGCTCAGGGGGACACCCAGTGCGGCGTCGGGGTCGCGGTGGGCGCGGTGCGCCTCTGCCACGACCGTGTCGATGTCGATCGGGGGAGTCAGCCCGGACATCCGGTAGCGGTCGGCGACCTCCTGCCACCACTCGGTCGCCCGTCGCAGGTGCCCCTCGGCTCGACGGACCATCTGATCGGTGATGTCGGCCTCGTGCTCAGCGTCGGTCTCGGCCGTCAGGAAGCCGTCCGAGTACCCGAGGATCCCCACGAGGTCGTCGGCGTCGGACCGGAGCAGTGGACGAGCGCCGCCCTCGACCGAGTCGACGGTCGCGGCGTCCCCGTGCCAGCCGCTCAGCCGCATCCGGAGAGCCCGGTCGTCAGGATCGGAACCGGCCAGTCGTTCGCGGACGCCCCGGAGGTTCCGGCCGATCTGGACATCGGTGAGTGTCATGGCGACGACGCTACGCATGCGACGCCGTCGGCGTCTCGGCGGTCACCGCGACGTCGGACGGTACACCAGCCCGAGCGCACCGCCGGCGAACGCCTCGGAACTGACCAGGTGCAGGTCGAGCTCGTCCGGCAGCCTCGCGAACACACCGTCCCCGGAGCCGAGCACCACCGGAAGCACGGCAAGCCGGTACTCGTCGACCAGGCCGGCCCGGACGAGGCTGCGACCGAACCCCGTTCCGCCCTGGGCGAGGACGTACCCGTCCAACTCCTGCTTGAGCGCTGCCACTTCGGCCTCGAGCAGTCCGGCTGCAACCCGCGCACCGGTCCAGGTCGCCGCCGCGGGGGAGCCGGGGTCGGGGACTGCCACCGTTCGCGGATCGAACTCGCGCTGCGTGGTGAAGACGACCTTGGGGATCCGGTTCATCGGTTCGGCGATTGGACCGGGTGCCGTCGGCCAGAAACCTGAGATGGTCTCGAAGGTTTTCCGACCGAACGCGTGCACGCCCGCACCAGCGACGACGTCGAGCACCCAGGCCATCGAGTCCGGACTCCCGCCGCGGAACATCCAGTTCGACTCGGCTCGGGGAGCGGCCACGAAGCCGTCCAACGACATCGACATCTTGAGGACGAGTTCACGCACGGGAAGCCCCTGTCCGGACCTGAGTTGACATAATATGCATTATCGGCGCACACTCGGAAGTGGCGCCGAACGGGCTTGGTGAGCAGAAAAGGTCGAGTCCACACGTGGGACTCGACCTCTTCTGCTCACTCGATGGCGGAACGTCAGGAACGTCAGGAACGTCAGTCGACTGGCTTCGTCGGGACGTCGTCGGCGTCGATCTCGAGCGCTGCTGGTTCGCCGCCCTGTTCCTCCAGGTTCTCCTGGTCGGTGTCCGGCTGTTCCGGCGCCTCGCTCTGGGTGGTCTCTTCGGCTGGGTCTGGCTGGCTGTAGCTCATGCGCCGGACGGTACGCCGCCGATGCCGATCGAGTGAGCAGAAAAGGTCGAGTTCCGATGGCGGACTCGACCTCTTCTGCTCACGATGCACGCCCGCGGACGTCACGAGTACGCCCTCGGACGGGCCTCACGACTGGGTGAGGATGACCGCCGTCAGGATGTAGCCGACGATGCCGATGACGATCGCGACGACGGAGAGGATGATGCCGGCGAGGACGGTGCCGCGGCTGCCACCACGCTTGCGCGCCAGGATGCCGAGCACGAGCCCGATGACGCCGGCGATGATGCCGATCAGGGCGATGAAGATGCCACCGACGACGCCGACGATGCCGAGCACCAGGGAGACGACACCGAAGGTGTTGGACTGAGCGGGCGCGTTGCCGGGGTTGGACATGAGAGCTCCTTCGATCAGGACGCCGATCCAGGCCGGGTAGCCGATCGTGAGCGTCGATCAAACGCTATCCGAATCGCACCGGCAACGTTCAGGTTCCCTGCACGAACCTGTCCCCTGCTTCAGGCGCCGACGTAGGCCGCCAAGTGCTGGCCGGTCAGTGTCGAGCGGGCGGCGACGAGGTCGGCGGGCGTGCCCTCGAACACGATCCGTCCGCCGTCGTGCCCCGCGCCGGGCCCGAGGTCGATGATCCAGTCGGCGTGGGCCATGACGGCCTGGTGGTGCTCGATCACCACGACGGTCTTGCCCGAGTCCACCAAACGGTCGAGCAGCCCGAGCAATTGGGCGACGTCCGCCAGGTGCAGTCCGGTGGTCGGTTCGTCGAGCACGACGATGCCACCCGGCTCACCGAGGTGGGTCGCGAGCTTCAGCCGCTGCCGTTCCCCTCCGGAGAGCGTCGTGAGCGGCTGCCCGATGGTCAGGTACCCGAGACCGACGTCGGCCAGGCGCGCCAGGATCGTGTGCGCAGCCGGCAGCGCGGCGGGACCGTCGGCGAAGAACACCACGGCCTCGGCGACGGACATGCCGAGGACCTGGCTGATGTCCTTGCCGCCGAGCTGGTAGCCGAGCACCGACTGGTCGAACCGTTTGCCGTCGCACTCCACGCACGGGGTGGCGATGCCCGCCATCATCCCGAGGTCGGTGTAGACGACGCCGGCGCCGTTGCACGCGGGGCACGCGCCCTCGGAGTTCGCGCTGAACAACGCGGGCTTCACGCCGTTGGCCTTCGCGAACGCCTTGCGGATGGGTTCGAGCAGTCCGGTGTAGGTCGCCGGGTTGCTGCGTCGGGAGCCGCGGATCCCGCTCTGGTCGATGGCGACGACACCCTCGCGATGTGCGAGCGACCCGTGGATCAGCGTGCTCTTGCCGGACCCGGCGACGCCCGTCACGACGGTGAGCACCCCGGTGGGGACGTCCACGTCGACGTCGTCCAGGTTGTGCGCCGATGCACCGCGGATCGCGATCGCCCCGTCAGACCGACGGACGGCGGTCTTCACCGAGACGCGGTCGTCGAGGTGCTGACCCGTGATGGTCCCGCTCCCCCGGAGCCCCTGCACCGGGCCCTGGTAGCAGAGCGTCCCGCCGCCGGAGCCGGCGCCCGGGCCGAGGTCGACGACGTGGTCGGCGATCGCGATGACCTCGGGCTTGTGCTCGACCACGAGCACGGTGTTCCCCTTGTCGCGCAGGCGAAGCAGCAGGCCGTTCATCCGCTCGATGTCGTGCGGGTGCAGACCGGTGCTCGGCTCGTCGAAGACGTACGTGACGTCGCTGAGGGACGACCCGAGGTGCTTCACCATCTTGACCCGCTGTCCCTCTCCCCCGGACAGCGTGCCGGTCGGGCGGTCGAGCGAGAGGTAACCGAGACCGATCTCGACGAACGACTCGAGCAGGTCGCGGAGGCCGTCGAGCAGCGGCGCGACGCCGGGGTCGTCGATGGCACGCAGCCACGGGACGACGTCGGTGATCTGCATCGAGCAGACGTCGGCGATGCTCTTCCCGCTGATCCTCGACGAGCGGGCGATGTCGTTCAGCCGGGTGCCGCCGCACGCCGGGCACGTCGTGAAGGTGACCGCGCGGTCGACGAAGGCGCGGATGTGCGGCTGCATCGCCTCGCGGTCCTTCTGCAGCATCGAGCGGCGCACCCGGGGGACGAGCCCTTCGTACGTCATGTTGATGCCGGCGATCTTCTGCTTCGTGGGCTCGCGGTAGAGGAAGTCGGCGCGTTCCTGCTCGGTGAAGTCGCGGATCGGGGTGTCCTTGTCGAAGTACCCGGACTCCGCGTACATCCGGACGTTCCACCCGTCGGTGCCGTAGCCGGGGATCGTGATCGCCCCGTCGCCGAGCGCCTTCGAGTCGTCGAACAGCTGCGTCAGGTCGATGTCGTTGACGAGCCCGCGCCCCTCGCAATCGGCGCACATGCCACCGAGCCGGGTGAACGAGACCTTCTCGGCCTTGGCGTCCTTGCCCTTCTGCACCGTGATCGCTCCCCCGGCGGTGACCGTCGCCAGGTTGAACGAGAACGCGTTCGGACCACCCACGTGCGGGTCGCCCAGACGGCTGAAGAGCACCCGCAGCATCGCGTTCGCATCGGTGGCGGTACCGACGGTCGACCGCGGGTCGGCTCCGATGCGTTCCTGGTCGACGACGATCGCGGTGGTCAGGCCGTCGAGCAGGTCGACGTCGGGTCGTGCGAGCGACGGCATGAAGCCCTGCACGAAGGCGCTGTACGTCTCGTTGATCATCCGCTGCGACTCGGCGGCGACGGTGCCGAAGACGAGCGAGCTCTTGCCGGACCCGGACACACCGGTGAACACCGTGAGTCGACGCTTCGGCAGGTCGACGTCGATCCCCTGCAGGTTGTTGGCGCGGGCACCGCGCACGCGGATGCGGTCGTGGCCGTCGGCGGCGTGCACGCTCCGGCTCGGTGCGGCGTCGTCACCGGAACTGGTGTGCATGTCGATCAGCGTACCGGCGGGTACCGACACCGACAAGGCAACCCCGCACCGTGCGTTGGACGCACCCGATCACCGGACGGGAGGCACGGGTCGGGTCCGCACCGCGCCTCCCGTCAGCACCGTGCGCACCTTCTCACCCCTGCGCGCTTCCACGTGCCGGGCCGGAGCGGTCAGGCCGCGGCGAACCGGCGGACCAGGTCCGGCAGCTCCGCCGGTTCGTACGGTTCGTCGGTGGCGTCGAGCTCGTCGGCGGTCCACCACCGCGACGCGAGGATGTCGACCCGCTCGTCGTCGGTCCACTCGGCGTCCGACAGCTCGAAGCCCGGTGTGCGCACGACGTAGAACTCGCTGTGGCCGCGGTCGTGGTCGGCGAGGTCCCACTCGACGGTGAAGTCCCAGGACCAGACCGGCTCGCCCGGGTCGTCGATGACGATGCCGGTCTCCTCGCGCAGCTCGCGGATCGCCGCGTCGCGGTGGTCCTCACCGGGGTCGACCCCGCCACCCGGCGTGATCCACCGGTGGGCGCCGTCCGACGACGGGGAGTTCGTGTCCATCAGGAACACGCGACCCTCGGGGTCGAGCAGGATGATGCGGGAGGTTCGGCGCAGGCCGGGCGTGGCAGTCACCCGCCCGACGCTAGCCGACGAAGCCGCTGACGTCGCCGACGAGCTTGGTGTGGTCGGCGGGGATCGGCTCGATCGCGGCGAGGGCGATCTCGGCGGCGAACTCCGACACGCTGTAGAGCTTGCCGACCTCTTGCCGGCGGCCCTCGATCGCGCCGGGGTTCAGGCGGTTCAGCAGGGTCGCGGTGATCGTGCCCTCGATCATGTCGCCGGAGACGACGACGAACTCGATGCCCGCGGCCTCGAGCTGCGGGATGAGCTCACGGAGGGCGAGCTCGCCGGCGCGCTTGCTCTTGGCGACCGGGACGTACTCGTCCATCGTCTCGGCGGTCTCGACGAAGTGGGCCTGGTGGCTCGTCACGAACACGACGCGCGACCCGGCGGGCATGTGCGGCACGGCGGTCTGGAGCATGTCGACCTGCGCGTCGCGGTTCAGGCGGAGTGCGTAGTCCTCGCCGAGGCCGGACTCCATGCCGCCCGAGGCGTTCAGGACGAGCAGGTCGATGCCGCCCCACTCCTGCACGACGGTGTCGACGAGGGCCTGCACCGATTCGTGGTCGGTCAGGTCGGCGCCGATCGCCAGGGCGGAGCCGCCGGCGGCGACGACCTTCTCGGCGATCTGCTCGGCGCGCTTGGCCTTGTTGCGGTAGTTCACGACGACCTTGGCGCCGGCCTCGGCCAGGTACCCGACGGTGTCGGCGCCGATGCCGCGCGACGAGCCGGTGACGACGGCGCGCGTGTCGGTGAGGGATCCGGGGGCGAGGGGGTTGCTCACAGTCGTGTTCTCCAGGTCGTGTTCCGGCCGGTCGGCCGCACCGAGCCTACCAATCGCCTGCACGGCCGACCGACCCTCCTGATATGTTGAACGGAGTTGTACCGGCCGTCGCGACGCTGCGAGCCACGGCGCGCGACCGAGGGAGGGAGATCGCGTGAACGGAATCGATTGGATCCAGACCATCGTCTGGATCGGACTCGTGTTGCTGCTGGGAGTGGTCGAGATCTTCACCCTCGACTTCATCTTCATCATGCTCGCGGCCGGAGCCGCCGGTGGGTTGATCGCCGCGCTGCTCGGCGCCCCGTGGTGGCTGTCGGCCATCATCTCCGCCGTGCTCGCGCTCGTGCTGCTGTCGCTCGTGCGACCGCGCCTGCTGCTCATGCTCGGTCGAGGCGCCGACCCGCACCGCACGAACATCGAGGGGCTCATCGGGCTCCCGGGCACCGTCGCCGTCGCGTTCACATCATCTGCTCCCGGCCAGGTCCGCCTGGCCAACGGCGAGACCTGGAGCGCACGGTTCGCCGTGGGCGCCATCGACCGCACACCGCCACTCGGCACCCCCGTGGTCGTCGAGTCGATCGAGGGGTCGACCGCGGTCGTGCGCCTCGCAGAAAGGGCCACCTCGTGACCATCTCACCCGGGACGATCGCACTGCTCGTCCTGATCCTCGTCGTCGTCATCTTCGTGATCGTCGTCCTGGCCAAGGCGATCCGCATCGTCCCGCAGGCCACCGCGGGCATCGTGGAACGCCTCGGCAAGTACCACAAGACGCTCTCGCCGGGCCTGAACCTGCTCGTGCCGTTCATCGACCGCCTGCGGCCCCTGCTCGACATGCGCGAGCAGGTCGTGTCGTTCCCGCCGCAGCCGGTGATCACCGAGGACAACCTCGTGGTCTCCATCGACACCGTCGTGTACTTCCAGGTCACCGACGCCCGCGCGGCGACCTACGAGATCGCGAACTACCTCGGCGCCGTCGAGCAGCTCACCACCACCACGCTCCGCAACGTCGTCGGTGGCCTCAACCTCGAAGAGGCCCTGACCAGCCGCGACAACATCAACGGTCAGCTCCGCGTCGTGCTCGACGAAGCGACCGGCAAGTGGGGCATCCGCGTCGGCCGTGTCGAGCTCAAGGCGATCGAGCCGCCCGTGTCCATCCAGGACGCCATGGAGCAGCAGCTGCGTGCCGAGCGGAGCCGTCGTGCCGCGATCCTGCAGGCCGAGGGCACCAAGCAGTCCCAGATCCTCGAGGCCGAGGGACAGCGGCAGGCTGCCATCCTCGCGGCCGAGGGTGACGCCAAGGCCCAGGTGCTCCGCGCCGAGGGTGAAGCCTCTGCCATCGCCACGGTCTTCGAGGCCATCCACACCGGTGACCCGGACGACAAGCTGCTCTCCTACCAGTACCTGCAGATGCTCCCGAAGATCGCCGAGGGCACCGCGAACAAGCTCTGGATGATCCCGAGCGAGTTCACCGAGGCACTGTCCGGCATCGCGAAGGGCTTCTCCGGCGGACGGAGCGGCAGCGGCCCGGTCGCCGGCGCCGGTACGGGCGGGGACTTCCTCTCCCGCATCTCCAAGCTCGCGAACGAGAGCCTGGCGAACACCGCCGCTGCCGGGTCGGCCGACACGACCATGCCGCGTGCGGACGCCACCGCCGCGGACATCGTCCCCGAGTCCGACCTCGACGCACGACTGGCCGAGTCGAACCGGAGCGTCGACGCGCACCTCGCAGCCGCCGACGACGCGACCGCCGAGAAGGTCGACGACGCACCGGCCCCGCGGGCCGACGCCGCGCAGCACCCGAACGACGAAGCGTCGGGGCACCGCACCAGCGACGGCTCCGGCCGACGCTGACCCGCACCACCACGAACGACGATGCCCGCCCCGGGGAACCGGGGCGGGCATCGTCGTTCGTCAGGTGGTGGTGTCAGGCACCGCGTCGTGCACGGAGGACCTGCAGGCGCTCTTCGAGGAGCTCCTCGAGTTCCTCGCGCGAGCGACGCTCGAGCAGCATGTCCCAGTGGGTGCGGGGCGCCTTGACGTCCTCTGCTGCGACCTCGACGGGGATGCCGTCGTCACCGAGCAGGCGTCCTTCGCGACCGGAGCGTGGCTCCGACCAGGTCTGGGGCACGTCTGCGTCAGCGGAGAAGACGATGTCGAAGGTCTCCCCCGAATCGGTCTGGTAGACCGCGCGCTTGCGGTCCGAGAGCTCGACGCCCTCTTCGCTCTGGAGGCTCTGACTCCCGAGCCGCATGCCGCGGAGACTCCGATCAGCCATGTGTGTGCTCCTCTCGCTCGTCTGCCCTCCACAACACTGTCCCACGCGCCGTCGTTCCCGACTGGGCGCATTCACAGTCCGTTCCCAGTGCGTGGCCCCGATGCACAGGATCACGGCCTCGGACGCACAGGGACGCGGCGGCGGATCAGGAGCGCGTACGGCGTCCCCACGGCGCGCAGGCGAGCAGCACGAGGAGCCCGCCGAGCGACAGGAACACGGCGATCGACCCCGAAGCGAGCGACGCCGGGGTCGTCGAGGTGCCGAGCGGCACGTCGGTCACCATCGAGGTCGCGGTGTACTCGGGGACCCGGTCGATGGTGCGTCCGGACGGGTCGATGACCTGCGAGGCGCCGACGGTCGAGATGTTGACGAGGGACCGACCGGTCTCGATCGCCCGCATCCGTGCGATCTCGAGCTGCTGCAGGTTCTCGTCGGTGCCGGAGAAGTCCGCGTTGTTCGTCTGCGCGAGGATCACCTGCGCTCCTCCGCGCACCATGTCGCGGGACAGCCCGTCGTCGACGATGTCGAAGCAGATCGCGATGCCCGCCTTGATCCCCGCCACCGGCAGGACGTTCGGCTTCGTGCCCGGCGTGTAGTCGCGCTGCAGCAGGCCGATCAGGGACGGCGCGAGCTTCGAGAAGAACCACCGGTCCGGCACGTACTCGCCGAACGGCACCGGGCGCTTCTTGTCGTAGGACGACTGCCACCCGTCAGCGGTCCACACGAACGAGGTGTTGTGCAGCACCCCGGACGGGGTCTGCGTGATGGCGCCGGCGACCAGCGGCGCCCCGACCGAGTCGACGACGGCGTCGAGCGACGACGCGATCACGGGCTGCTGGCGCGGGTCGAACTCGGCGGAGGCCTCGGGCCAGACGACGAGGTCGACGCCCTTCGCCTCGACGTCGGTCGCCGCGACCTGTGCCGCCAGGACCTCGCCCGGCGCAGCACCGTCGAAGTACCCGGCCGGACCGTTGCCCTGCACCGACTCGATCCGGACGGTGCCGGAGGTCGCGGTCGGCCAGGCCGGCACCGCCAGCACGGCGGCGACGAGCAGACCGGCGGTCGCGACCCGGACCGGCAGCCGCAGGGTCGCTCCCGGCGCCCGCGGGGACACGAGGGCGAGCGACACGACGACCGCGACGCAGTAGACGACGACGAACGTCACCCCGAGGACGCCGACGTACGCGGCGAGGTGGGTGAACGGCCCCTGCGACTGCGACAGGCCGACGCGCCCCCAGGCGAAACCGCCGTACGGCCAGCTCCCGGAGAACCACTCGCGTCCGGTCCACAGTGCGGCGACCACGGCCGGGAGGCCCCACACACGTCCGGCGGTCGAGGGCACCACGCGCGCGACCCAGCGGTACGCGAGGGCGATCGCGACGCTGCCGAGGGCGAAGAACGCGGCCTCCAACAACGCCAGTGCGAACCACGGGACGGGCCCCAGGTAGCGGCCGGCCCACGAGATGGCCGGGATCCAGAACGCGGCACCGGCCACGTAGCCCAGCCACGCGGCCCTGCGGGCACGCTGGCCCATCGCGGCGAGCAGCATGCACGCGAGCGCCGGGAAGGCCAGGAACCACCAGCCGGGCGACGGGAACGCGAGCGCGAAGAGCACCCCGCCGATGACGGCCAGGGGCAGCGCGGTGCCCAGCGGGAGCGCCGCGAACGGGCCGTCCGCGACCGCACCGCGGCCCACGCGCGCGGACACCCCACGCACACCGGTCTCCGGAACCCGCACCGTGCCTCCTGTCAGACCGCGGCGTAGGCGACGATGCCGCGGCGCACCGCGTCGGTCGCACGTCGGGCGGTCTGGGCGAGGTCGTCGTCACCGGCGTTCCGGATCTGGTCGAGCAGGTCGATGACCTGCTTCGACCAGCGGACGAAGTCGCCGGCGGGCAGGTCGAGGGTGCGCAGGACGTCGTCGAGCGCCGAACCGGAGGCCCAGCGGAACATGCCGACCGCCATCGCCGGGGTGGGCGGCACCGACCCGGCCAGACGGGCGTCGCGCTCGATGTCGTCGAGGCGCGACCAGATGGTCAGGGTGTCGTCGAGCGCCGGACGGAACGCGCCGCGCGGCAGTGCGTGCTCGGTGCCGGGGGCGTCGTCGCGACGGGGCTGGTAGATGATCGTCGCGGCCATCGCGGCGAGCTGCGCCGGCGTGAGGTCCTTCCAGACGCCCGCCTCGAGGCACTCGGCGACGAGCAGGTCACGGTCACCGTAGATGCGCTGCAGTCGGCGGCCGCCAGCGGCCACGGTGGCCTCGCCGTTGCCGGCGTCGACGAGGTAGCCGAGCTGCAGGAGCACGTCCGTGACCCGGTCGAACGTGGTCGCCACGGCACCGGTGCGGGACCGGATCTGCTGGAGCAGCTTGTCGTTGACGCGCTTGAGCTTCCACCAGCGCTCCGCCCAACGAGCGTGCGCCTCGCGGTCGGGGCAGGCGTGGCAGGGGTGCCGCTGCATCTGTCGACGGACCGCCGTGATCGCGGCCTGCCGTTCCTGCCGCGCGCCGTGCGAGGCCTCGCGCCCACCGGGCACGTTCGTGCGCTCGAGGTCGGAGAGCTCGCGGCGGAGCGTCGAGTACTCGGTGAAGTCGCCGAGGTGGCACTGCATGGCCTCGCGGTAGCCCTCGAGGGACTCTTGCTGCGAGCGGACCTTGCGGGCCAGGTCGACCACGGAGCGGTCGGCCTGGAACTGCGCGAACGAGGTCTCGAGGACCTCGCGCGTGCGCTGCCGCCCGAACTGCTCGATCAGGTTGACGGCCATGTTGTACGTCGGCTTGAACGACGAGTTCAACGGGTAGGTGCGTCGGCTGGCGAGCGAGGCGACGGCCTGCGGGTCGAGGCCGTCGGTCCACTGGATGACCGAGTGCCCCTCGACGTCGATGCCGCGGCGCCCGGCACGCCCGGTGAGCTGCGTGTACTCCCCCGGGGTGATCGGGACACGGGCCTCGCCGTTGAACTTCTCGAGCTTCTCGAGCACCACCGTGCGCGCGGGCATGTTCACACCGAGCGCCAGGGTCTCGGTGGCGAAGACGACCTTGAGCAGCTTGCGCTGGAAGAGGTTCTCCACCACTTCCTTGAACGCGGGGAGCATGCCGGCGTGGTGTGCGGCGACCCCGCGCTCGAGGCCCTCCAGGAACTCCCAGTACCCGAGGACGGCGAGGTCCTCGTCCGGAAGCGTGCGGCAGTGGTACTCCGCGGTCTCGCGGATCTCGTTGCGCTCCGGGACGGTGGTGAGCGACAGGCCGGAGCGCAGGACGTTCCGGACGCCCTGGTCACACCCGGCGCGGCTGAACACGAAGAAGATCGCGGGCAGCAACATCCGCTCGTCGAGCATGTGCGCGATGCGTTCGCGGTGCAGTTTCTCGGTACGCGGCCCACGGCGGTCGTGGTATCCCCCACGGCCTCGTCCGCCACGGTGGCCGCCGCCGTGCCGTTCGCTGCGTGAAGCACCGCCGACCATGCGGAGCAGTTCCGGGTTGACGCGGTTCGTCGCCGCCGCACCACTGGAGTCGAACAGGTCGACCATCTTCGAGCCGACCAGGACGTGCTGCTCGAGCGGGACCGGGCGGTCTTCCGACACGATGACGTCGGTGTCCCCGCGGACGGCCTGCAGCCAGTCGCCGAACTCCTCCGCGTTGGAGACCGTGGCGCTGAGGGACACCAGCCGGACCTCGGTCGGCAGGTGCAGGATCACTTCTTCCCACACTGCACCGCGGAACCGGTCGGCCAGGTAGTGGACCTCGTCGAGGACGACCCAGGCCAGGTCGTCGAGCAGGTCGGAGTCGGCGTAGATCATGTTCCGCAGGACCTCGGTCGTCATCACGACGACCCGCGCGCGCGGGTTCACGTTGGTGTCACCGGTGAGCAGGCCCACCTCGGACTCGCCGTAGACCTCGACCAGCTCGGCGTACTTCTGGTTGCTCAGGGCCTTCATCGGCGTCGTGTAGAACACCTTCGCCGTCGGCTGCCGCATCGCCAGCCAGATCGCGAACTCGGCCACGATCGTCTTGCCGGCACCGGTCGGCGCGGCCACGAGGACGCTGCGGCCCTGGTCGAGTGCGTCGCACGCGGCGAACTGGAACGGGTCGAGGTCGAAGCGCAGGTCGGCGCGGAACAGCTCCAGGTTGCGGGAGCGGTTCCGGACCTTGGCGGCGGCGAAGCGCTCGGCCGCGCTGAGGTCCGCGCCCGTCACAGGCCGTACTCTTCGTCGAGCTTGGCCTGCTTCTTCGCCACCCTGCGGTCGTGGAACCAGGCCACGACGCACGCGGCGATGTAGAGCACCACCATCGGGACGGCCAGCAGGAACATCGAGATGACGTCGGCGCTCGGCGTGACGATCGCGCAGAAGACCAGGATGCACAGGATCGCGATGCGCCAGGACTTGATGATCGCCGCCGCCGACAGGACGCCGACGAAGTTCAGCAGCACGATGAAGACCGGCAGCACGAACGCGATGCCGACCGCGACGATGAGCTTGATGACGAAGTCGTAGTACGCCTTCGCGTCGACGATCGAGGTGTCCTGGCTCGACACGAAGCTGCCGAGGATGCCCACCACGTGGGGCAGGATGTACCACCCGAAGTAGCACCCGGCGAAGAACAGCGGGATCGCGGTGCCGAGGAAGCCCCACACGTACTGCTTCTCGCGCCGCACCAGGGCGGGCACGATGAACGCCCAGATCTGGTAGAGCCAGACCGGGCTGGCGATGACGATGCCGATCGTGATCGCGATCTGCAGCTTGAGGTCGAACGCACCCGTGATCATCGGGAAGTTCAGCTCGGCCGTGTGGCCGCCGACCTTGGCGAGCTCGGCAACCGGTGCCCGGAGCGAGTCCAGCACGAACGGGGTGAGGAACCATCCACCGACCGCCGCGATGACCACGGCGATCACTGCGCGGAACAGGCGGTTGCGCAGCTCGATGAGGTGCTGCCCGAGCGACATGCGGCCTTCGGCGTCGTTGTCACGGCGCCCTTGCCGCCTCGCTCGCCCGCGCGCGGTCGTCGAAGCCATGGGTCGATCCTACGGGGTGGGGGCCGACAGTTCGGCGCGCTCCGTGCGAACGCACATGCAGGAGCGGTCGGCGGGGCGGTCAGCCGCGTCGGTCGGCCGCGTCGGTCGGCGAGCGGCTGCGTCAGCCGGCGGCGAGGGCGGCGGCGGCGAAGTCCCGCACCGCGTCCCGCGCTGCGGGCGGGTCGAGCACCACGGCACGGCCGGGCAGCCCCGCGACGAGCCGGACCACGCCGTCGAAGCCGTTCGACGCCGCGAGCCGGATGCGCACGCGCGCCTCGGCGTCGGGAGCGTCCGCGGTGTCGGCGAGGAAGTCGGCCACGAGCGGCAGCGACGACGAGTCGAGCTCGACGGTGACGATGACGTCCTCTGCCGACTGCTGGAACAGCGTGTCCGGGATCACCACCTGGTCGGCCGACTTCTCCACCGCACGGTCGTCGACCCGTGCACCGGACATCCGGTCGAGGCGGAAGGTCCGGAGCGCCTGCCGGTCGAGGTCCCAGGCGCGGAGGTACCAGTCGGTGTCGATCGACTCGACGCGCAGCGGGTCGACCCGGCGGGTGCCGCCCTGGGTGCGCGGACCGGCGTACTCGAAGGACAAGCCGCGGCCGTCGGCCATCGCACGACGGATCGTGGCGAGGGCGACGTCGTGCAGGTCCTGACCGACCGCGACCGTCGACGCGGCACCGCCGGCACCGCGCGACAGCTTCGCCATGAGTGCTCGGATGGCGTCGCGATCAGCGGCCTCGGGCAGCGCGGAGAGGTACTGCAGCCCGGCGATGAGCGCAGAAGCTTCTCGCGCGGACAGCCGGGGCGAGTCGTCGATCGCGACGAGGTTCGTCAGGACGATCATCTCGTTCTGGTCGAAGTCGTCCCAGGCGATGTCGAACAGGTCGCCGTGCTGGTACTGCATCGTCTCGCCGGGGACCCCCGACACCGCGATGAGCTCCACGGCGCGGCGGATGCGGGCCTCGGGGACGCCGAAGTGGCGCGCGGCCTCGGCCACGGAGACGCGCTCGCGGTCGATCAGGTACGGCACCAGGGCGAGCAGGAACGCGAGCTTGTCCTGCGCCTGCAGGGGTTGGGCGTCAGCCACGGGCGGACTCCTCTCCGTCGCTGTGGTCGCGCACGAGCGCACGGAGCCGCTCGACGACGCGCAGCCGCAGGTCCTCCGGCTCGAGCACCCGGACCTCGGGTCCGAACGCCGCGAGTTCCTCGGCCAGGATCTGCGGGTCGACGTGGTGCAGCACGAGTGCGCCGTCGGCGTCGGTCTCGGTGTCACGACGGCGGGCGAGCCGCCGCTCGGCGTCGGAGCCGGGGGTCACCGCGATGCGCGCCGTGCGGGCGGACCAGATCCGTTCGAGCTCGGCGAGCGTGCGCTCCCCCGCGCCCACCGGGGCGGTGTGCTGCCCGACGTCGTACTGCGTGACCGGTCCGACGATGCGTGAGAGCAGGTAGTTCTTGTCCGAGTCCGTGGCGAACTCGTGTGCGGCGAGCATCCAGCGGCCGCCGTGCTGCACGAGGGCGAGCGGGGCGACCTCGCGACGACGGGCCTCGTGCTGGCCCGGGGTGATGTAGTCGAACCGGACGGCGGCACCGCGGTCGAGGGCGGAGCGGAGCGGCTCGAACGCTGCGTCGCGGGCCCGGAGTCGCGGGGCGTACGCGTCGACGCCGAGCTGGAGTGCGCCGTCGTCGTCCTCGGAGCCCGCGGACCGCACCTTCAGCAGCCCGCGACGTGAGTCAGCGGACAGGGCGCCTTCGCGCCAGGCCATGGCGGCCAGCGACAGCAGGGCGGACTCGTCCGGGGTGAAGCGGACGTCGACGGGCAGGTCGTACTCGCCCTTCGGGATCCGGTAGCGCAGCGTCTGGTTGTTGCCGGCGGCACCCGGCGTCTCGATGGTCTCGAGCGGGATGCCGAGCTCGCGGACGTCGTCCTTGTCACGCTCGAACTGCCGCTCGAGCGAGGCGTTGTCCCCACCCGGCGTGAACCGCTGGCGGTAGCCCTGCACGTTGGTCAGGATCTCCGCCTTGGTCAGCCCGGACTCCGTCGAGAGCAGCGCGAGCACGAGGCTGAACAGCCGCTCCTCTGCGGGCACACGGGGCACACGGGTCGCTGGCACGAGGCGATCCTACGGCAGCGCGGGTGCACCGGAGTGCACCCGCGCCGCGGTCGGTGGACGGTGTGGGAGCGTCAGCTCGACATCGCTCCGAGCACGTCGATGACGTACGCGTAGGCGGTGCCCTGCTGGTTCACGACGGCCAGGACCTGGTCGCCGACGTGCTGCCCGACGATGGCGTTGCGAACGCCCTCGTCGACCTGCCCCTTGGTGAGCGGCACGGTCTGCGCACCCGAGCCGTCGGTCCAGCTGGAGCCGGCAACGGACGGGTCAGCGCCCCACGTCACGGCGGTGTACTTGATGACCGCGGTGTCCTTGGCGGAGAGCACGCGACCGGACCCCTTGCGGAGCAGGTGCGTCTCGTTCGACTTCGGCGCGTTCCACGACGGGATCGTGATGCCGGGGGCACCGGACGGTGCGAGCACGACGGCGGGCATCTTGTCGCCGGCGAGCTGCGGAGTGCCGGTCGCGCGGGCGTCGAAGGCCCGCTTGACGTCGATGACGGCGATGACGGCGTCCTCGGTCTTCGTCGACGAGCCGCTGTCGGTGGTCGCGCTGGTGTCCGAGCTGCTGAGGGCGCTCTTCGGCAGCGCGACGGCCAGGCGGTCGCCGACCTGCGCGCACTCGAGCGACTCGCCGAGGGCGCCGTAGTTGCTCGCCCCGGCGGTGATCGGGGCCGTCTGCCCGGAGTACCCGCTGGTCTGGGCGACCTCGCCGGTGGCACCGTCGACGAGCGTGTACTCGATCAGGACGGGCGTGCCGTCGTCGATGGTGCGGCCGTCGCCCTGCTTCAGGACGGAGACCTGCGTGCCCTTCGTGGTGAGTCCGCTCGGGATCGACACCTTCGGCTCCTTGCCGAACGCGCCGGTGGCGGTCACCGCTTCGGAGGCCGCACCGGGTGCGGCGCAGCTCGAGGGGGTGGTGCCGGCGCCGTTCGAGGCGCACGCCGTGAGCGACGCCACGAGACCGATGGTGACCAGGAGTGCGGGGATGGTGCGCACGGACCCTCTTTCCGTTCGATGCAGGACGGGCACGTCCGTCAGCCTACCGTTCGCCGTCGGTCGGCTCGGACCCGTCGCTGACCGACTCGGACGCGTCGCTGACCGGCTCGGACCCCTCGGCAGCAGCGGCTGCGGACCCGGCCTCGGCAGCAGCGGCTGCGGACCCGGCCTCGGCAGCGGCGACCTTGCGGGCCTGCGCCGCCGACTGCCGCGCGACCTTGCGGAGCTTCTTGTCGCTCGTCGCGCGCTCGCCCACGGCACCGGGGGTCCAGGCCTCGATGTCCTCGTCGGAGAACTCGACCTTGCCCGCGCGGCGCTTCAGGTTCGGCAGGACGGTGCCGTCGGCGAGACGTCGGGCCGTGATGAGGAACCCGGTGTGCCCGACCATGCGGTGGTCCGGTCGGACGGCGAGCCCCTCGACGTGCCAGGTACGCACCAGGGTCTCGCTCGGCATCGGGTCGGTGAAGCGGCCGGTGTCGCGCAGGGCCTCGGCCGTGCGGGACAGCTGGGTGACGGTCGCGACGTAGCAGACGATGAGTCCGCCGGGCACGAGTGCGTCGGCGGCGGCGTCGACGCACTCCCACGGCGCGAGCATGTCGAGCACGACGCGGTCGACGCTCTGCCCCTGGACCGCGCCGGGCAGCTCCTCGACCAGGTCACCGACGGTCACCGACCAGTTGTCCGGGACGGCGCCGAGGAACGTGCCGACGTTGCCCTGCGCGATCGCGGCGAACTCCTCGCGACGCTCGAACGACTGCAGCTGCCCCGTCGGACCGATCGCCCGCAGCAGGAACAGGGAGAGGGCACCGGAACCGACGCCCGCCTCGACCACCCGGGCGCCCGGGAAGACGTCCGCGAACGCCACGATCTGGGCGGCGTCCTTCGGGTAGACGATGGCCGCACCACGCGGCATCGACATCACGTAGTCGTTGAGCAGCGGACGGAGCGCCAGGTACTCGTCGCCCGTGCTGGCACGGATCACCGAGCCGTCGGGCTGGCCGATGACGTCGTCGTGCCGGAGGACCCCGCGGTGCGTGTGGTACTCGCCGGCGGTCTCGAGGGACAGCGTCGTGAGCTTGCCCTTCGGGCCGGTGAGCTGCACGCGGTCGCCGGCCCGGAACGGGCCACGCGGGGGCGTGTGGGGTGCGCCTCCGGCGGTGTGCGGCAGGGCCGCTGTCGGGTCGTCGGTGTGGCTCATCGGGTGACTCCCTCGGTGTCCGCAGCGTGCGCCGGGTCAGGAGCCGGGCCTCCCGTCACGGCAGCGCGTGCGGCCAGCGCCGGCGTCGTCAACTCGACCAGGCGGGCGACGTCGACACCCGACAGGGTGGTCAGGTGCACGTCACCGCCGGCGATCTCGGACAGCGGGACGATGTGCTCCACGGCGACCGTGACGGCGCCGGAGGCGACGGCCGAGGCGACGCCGGTGGCGGAGTCCTCGATCGCGACGCACGCGGTCGGCTCGACGCCGAGCTGGGCGGCGGCGGAGAGGTACGCGTCCGGGAACGGCTTCGGACGGTCGACGTCGTCTCCGGCCACGACGACGCGGAACCCGCGCTCGCCCAGTGCCTCGGCGGCGACGAGTGCCATCTTGCGGCGGGACATCGTCACCAGCGCGGTGGGGATGCCGCGGGCGTGGAGCTCCTCGACGAGTTCGCGGGCACCCGGGCGCCACGGCAGCTCACCTGCGCGCAGGTGCTCCATCACGTAGTCGGTCATCCACTGGATGATCTCCTCGACCTCCATGTCGACGCCCTTGGCGCGCAGGAGCTCGCCGGAGCGCTCGAGGCCGGAACCGACCAGGGACAGGCCGTCCTCGTGGGTCCACTCGGCGCCGTAGCGGTTCGTCAGGTCGACCTGGGAGCGCTGCCAGATCGGCTCGGTGTCGATGATCGTGCCGTCCATGTCCCACAGCACGGCTGCGGGCGGGACGAGGGCAGGAGGATGCGCGGTCACGGGCGACGAGTCTACCGGGGCCGTGCGCCGCGGCGGGCGCGGGCCGTGCGCCGCGGCGGGCGCGGGCCGCCTTGCCGTTCCGCTGGGCGCGGACGCGCATGCCCGCGGGCGTCGCCGGGGCCTACAGTGGATGCCTGCATCGTGTCCGGCCGGGTGCCTCGTCGTGCCCGCCCCGCTCCGCTCCACCACCAGGAGGTCCGCTCCGTGCCACAGCACTCCCCCTTCAGCGACGGCCGGTTGCTCGTCGTCGCCTTCGAGGGCTGGAACGACGCCGGCGAAGCCGCGAGCGGACTCGCCCGACGCATCGTCGAGTCGCTCGGGCTCGACGAGCTGCGCGAACTCGACGGGGAGCGGTACGTCGACTACCAGTTCAACCGTCCGACCATGGGGTCCGACGAGACCGGTGCCCGCGGGGTGCAGTGGCCCCGCATCGTGCTGCACGGCCCCGGAGCAGAGGGCCGTCCGGTCATCGGCGCCACCGGCTCCCCGACCGACCGCGACGTGTTCGTGCTCGTCGGTCCGGAGCCCTCCCGCACCTGGCGCGGCTTCTGCGCCGAGGTCATCGACCTCGCCGACGTCTACTCGATCGACGCCGTCGTCTTCGTCGGCGCGATGCTGGCCGACGTCCCGCACACCCGTCCGATCTCGGTCTTCGTGTCGAGCGAGAACGCCGGCGTCCGCACCGCGTTCGACGTCGACAAGTCCTCGTACGAGGGCCCGACCGGCATCCTCGGCGTCCTGGCCGACGCGATGGACAAGGCCGGGCTGACCACGCTGTCACTCTGGGCCTCGGTCCCGCACTACGTGCACAACTCGCCGTCGCCCAAGGCCACCCTCTCGCTGCTCGACAAGATCGAGGAGCTCACCGACGTCACCGTGCCCCGCGGCACCCTGCTCGACGACGCCACCGAGTGGGAGGACGGCATCGACGCCCTCGCCGCCGACGACGAGGACATGGCCTCGTACATCGGGCAGCTCGAGCAGGCACGCGACACCGTCGACTCCCCCGAGGCCTCGGGCGACGCGATCGCGCAGGAGTTCGAGCAGTACCTGCGGCGCCGCGAGCACAAGGACGGCAAGGACGGCGGCACCGCTGGTGGCGAGGGGCCCTGGCGGCCCCCGCAGCCGCCCCAGCAGTAGGGCGGGCGGCCCCGGCGCGTGCGGTCACGACACCCCGCTCACTTCCGCCGAGCGGTCGCGAACTGTCGGTTGCCGCCCGCCTCGGCGACAGTTCCTGACCGACCGGCGACCGGCACACGACGTGTTGCGACCGCACGGCGGACGGGAGGCGCGGGACGGGTCCGCCACGGGCCTCCCGTCCGGGGGTCGCGAACGGTCACGACACCCCGCTCACCTCCGCAGGGTGGTCGCGAACTGTCTGTTGCCGCTCGCTCAGGCGACAGTTCCTGACCGAACGGCGACCGGCACACGACGTGTCGTCACCTGTCGACGCAGGCCGACAACGACGCCGCCGGCCCGAGCTCAGGCCAGACGGATGCCGAGCAACGCGTCGATCAGGTCGGCGAGCTCCGGCGTGCACGCCGTGCCCCCGGCGATCGCGGTGTCGACTGCGGCGACCGCACCCGGCGTGTCGAGGTCGTCGGAGACCCGAGCCCGGATCCGGGACGCGACGTCGGCCGCGTCGTCGGCGTGCCCCGCAGACGCACCCGATGCCCAGGCGTCCCAGGTCGCGAGGCGCGTCGTGGCACTCGTGAGCTCGGCGTCGAACCACTCCCAGTCGTCGGAGTACTTGTGCGACAGCAGCGCGAGCCGGATCGCCCGGGGGTCCGCACCGTCGTCGAGCAGCCCGCGCACGGTGACGAGGTTGCCGAGCGACTTCGAGATCTTCGTGCCCTGGTAGGCGATCATCCCGGTGTGCACGAACGCGTGCGCCAGGGGCTGGTGCGCCAGGGCCGCTGCGTGTCCCGCGCTCATCTCGTGGTGCGGGAAGACGAGGTCACTACCGCCGCCCTGCACGCTGATCGGCAGGCCGAGACGGTCGCCGGCGATGACGCTGCACTCGATGTGCCAGCCGGGCCGGCCGGGGCCGATCTCGGAGTCCCAGCTCGGCTCACCGTCGCGGGCCGCACGCCAGAGCAGCGGGTCGAGCGGGTCGCGCTTGCCGGGGCGCTCCGGGTCGCCGCCGCGCTCGGCAGCGAGCGTGAGCATGGTCTCGCGGTCCAGGCCGCTCTCGTCGCCGAGCGACCACGCGTCGGTGGGGTGGTTCACGTCGAAGTACAGGTCGTCGCCTTCGGCGTCCGGGGTGGGGACCTCGTAGGCGGAGCCGGTCTCCTGCAGGAACGCGACGGCCTCGGCGACGCGGTCGACCTCGTCGGTGACGGCGACGAAGTCGTCGGGCGGCAGGATCCGCAGCGACTCCATGTCGCGGCGGAACAGGTCGATCTGCGACGCGGCCAGTTCGCGCCAGTCGACGCCGTCGCGGGTGGCGCGCTCGAGCAGCGGGTCGTCGACGTCGGTGACGTTCTGCGCGTACTCGACGTCGAGGCCGGCGTCGCGCCACGCGCGGCCGAGCGTGTCGAACGCCAGGTACGTCGCCGCGTGCCCGAGGTGGGTGGCGTCGTACGGGGTGATCCCGCAGACGTACAGTGCGGCGCGCTCGTCGCCCTGCGTCGGGTCGACCGGCTTGCCGGTGGCGGTGTCGTGCACGACGGGCCGCGGCGCTGCGCCGGGGACGTCGGGGACGGACGGGGCCTGCCAGGCCCTCACGGCTGGATCACTCCGAGCGACAACAACACGATGAGAACGATACCGAGTGCGATGCGGTACACGACGAACGGCATGAAGCTGCGCTTGCTGATGTAGTTCATGAACGCCGCGATCACCACGAACCCGACGACGAACGCCACCACCGTCGCGATGAGCGTGTCCGCGAGTCCGAAGGGCGCTCCGTGGTCACCGAGGCTCGTCGCGGCCTCGTACAGTCCGGACAGGAACACCGCGGGGACGGCCAGCAGGAACGCGAACCGCGCCGCTGCCGGTCGCGTGTAGCCGAGCGCGAGCCCCATCGACACGGTCGCGCCGGAGCGGGAGACCCCGGGGACGAGTGCGAGCACCTGCGCGAGCCCGATCAGGATGCCGCCACCGAAGGTCATGTGTTCGATCCGACGTTCCTTGCGGCCGACGACGTCGAGCACACCGAGCACGATGCCGAACACGATGAGCACGATCGCGACGATCCAGAGCGAACGGAACGTGGTCTCGATGGAGTCCTTCAGCAGGAGCCCCGCGATGCCGATCGGGATGGTGCCGAGGATCACGAGCCACCCGAGGCGCACGTCGGGGTCGCCCTTCGGGACGTCGCGCCGGAACACGGAACGGAACCACCGCCCGATGATCCGGGTGATGTCCTTCCAGAAGTAGATGAGCACCGCGGTCTCGGTGCCGAGCTGGGTCACCGCGGTGAAGGCCGCGCCCGGGTCCTTCGCGTCGGGCAGGAACAGCCCGACGATGCGCAGGTGCGCGCTGGAGGACACCGGCAGGAACTCGGTGAGCCCCTGGACGAAGCCGAGGAAGATCGCCTCGAGGATGTGCACGCACGGGCCTTTCGGGGGGAGGGCGGTCAGGACACCGCCACGCAGGCGACCATGAACAATATCAGTACGTGGCCAGGAGGTCCCCGAGGACGCGCCGACCGAAGGCCAGCGAGTCGAGCGGCACCCGCTCGTCGACACCGTGGAACATCGCCGGGAAGTCCACGCCGGCGGGCAGCTGCAACGGCACGAAGCCGTACCCGGCGATCCCGAGCGTCGACAGCGCCTTGTTGTCCGTGCCGCCGGACAGCAGGTAGGGCAGCACCGGGGCGCCCGGGTCGTGGCGGCCGAGGACGTCACGGACGGCGTCGACGAGCGGTCCGCCGAAGTCCTGCTCGAGGCCGATGTCGCGGAAGGACATCACGACCTCGACCTCGTCGCCGGCGAGCTCCCGCACGCGCGCAAGCACCGACTCCTCGTCCCCCGGCAGGCAGCGGATGTCGACGAGCGCCTCGGCCGTGTCCGGGATCACGTTGTGCTTGTAGCCCGCGGTCAGGACCGTCGGGTTCGTCGTGGTGTGCAGGGCGGCGTGGATGAACCGCGAGGCCGACCCGGTGGCGAGCGCCACCTCGTCCGGGCCCGTCACGGTCGGGTCGACGCCCAGGAACCGAGCGACCTCGGCGACCATCGCGTCCGTCGTGGCCGACAGACGCACCGGCCACTCCTCGCTGCCGATCCGGGCGACCGCCGCGGCGAGCTTCGTCACGGCGTTGTCGCGGATGACGTGCGAACCGTGCGCAGCGGTGCCGCGGGCGACGAGCTTGATCCACATCAGCGCCTTCTCGCCCGTCTGCAGCAGGTAGGCGCGACGGTCGCCGAGGGTGATCGAGTACCCGCCCACCTCGCTGATGGCGGCACTGGCCCCGGCGAAGACCTCTGGGTGGTGCTCGACGACGTGGTGCGAACCGAGGACTCCGCCGGCTTCCTCGTCGGCGAAGTACGCGATCACCAGGTCGCGCTCGGGAGCCCCCTGCGCCGCGATGACGTCCGACAGCGACGTGAGCATCATCGCGTCCATGTTCTTCATGTCGACGGCTCCCCGCCCCCACAGCGAGCCGTCCTTGACGACGCCGCCGAAGGGGTCGACCGACCAGTTCGCCGGATCGGCCGGCACCACGTCGAGGTGCCCGTGCACCACGAGGGCCGGCTTGTCACGATCGCGGCCGGGCACCCGAGCGACGACACTGACGCGATCCGGCTCGGACTCGAACAACTGCGGCTCGAGGCCCAGCCCGCGCAACTTGTCCTCGACGTAGTGCGCCGCCTCGGTCTCGCCGCGTGACTTCCCCTCACCCCAGTTCGTGGTGTCGATGCGGATGAGGTCACGTGCGATCGCCGCGGTGGCCTCGAGCTCGGTTACGGGCGGCTCCGGGTTCGTCATGCCTCCACGGTATCGGTCCGCACCGACGCGACCCGGCCCGGTGACGCCGCGGGACGCGCCGGTGACCCAGCCTTCTGGACGCGCCCGGGATGCGCGGCCGTGTTCATCGGGCGTTCAGACCCGTGCTAGTGTTTTCTCTCGGCAGGGACGCCGGGGAAACCCGGGGAAATCGCCACACATCCAGTCCGGATGGCGGAATTGGTAGACGCGCTAGCTTGAGGTGCTAGTGCCCGTATTAGGGCGTGGGGGTTCAAGTCCCCCTTCGGACACAGAAACATGCGGTGCCCCCTGACCTTTCGGTCCGGGGGCATTTTCTGTTCCGTCTCCCGGCGAGTGCCGCCATCGCTGCGCTCAGGGCGTCACCGCCTCGGGGATGGCCAGTTCGCTGCGCTCACGGCCAAGGGTGGGGCCAGTTCGCGCGCTCACGGCCAAGGGTGGGGCCAGTTCGCGCGCTCACGGCCAAGGGTGGGGCCAGTTCGCTGCGCTCACGGCCACCGCTGCAGACTCGGCCGGTTCGCTTGGCTCGCGGCCGGCGGGGGGCGTGGAAGCGGACGGGAGGCACGGGGCGGCGGTACGGGGCCTCCTGGCTGTCAAGGACGCGCGTCCAGTGCCTCGCGCAGCCACGCGCGCGCCCCGGCGGCGTCGACGAAGCGGCCCTCGTCCTGCGCCTCGTTCGCAGCGTCGAGGACCTCGCGGAACACCGGTCCGGGTGCGAGCCCGGCCTCGATCAGGTCGCGGCCGGCGAGCAACCGGTCCGGTCGGCGCGACAGTGCATCCCGGAGCGCCACGGCGAACCACGCCCACGCCGGCGACGGACCGGACGCCGCGCCGCGACCCTGCGAGTCCGCCTCGCAGACACGGGCCCACGCCTCCACCGCCGACAGCGAGCCGCCGAGACGACGGACCAACCGTCGTGCCGCAGGGACCGACGGCGCCCGACCGTTCGTCGAGTGCGCGACCATGTGTTCCCGGACGAGCGGGACGATCCGCTCGACGGTGCTTCGTGGCGCGGCGAGTCGACGGAGCAGCGACCGGGCCGCATCCGCGCCGGAGGTCTCGTGTCCGAGGCTCCGGATCCGGACCGTCCCGTCGCCGTCGGGGACGAACCGGGTGCCGTCACCGGCCTTCCCGAGGTCGTGCAGGACCGCTCCGAGGACGATCACCACACGGTCCTCGCCCCGCACACCGTCCGCCGTGCAGGCGCGTGCGGCCGCGTCGCCGGCCAGCCCGGCGTGCACGTGCACCGGCCCCTCCGGGTGCCACCGCGGGTCCTGCGGGACGTCGCGGACGGCGGCCAGCTCGGCGAAGTGTCGCTCCCACCCGCTCGCGTGCAGGAACCCGAGCGCAGCCGACAGGTGGTCGCCCTCGGCGGTCTTCCGGACCTCGGGCCAGATCCGCTCGGTGGCGATCGATGTGAACGCGCCCTGCAGGGTCCGGGCGACCCGGATGCTGGCCGGGTGCACCGCGAACCCGAACCGCGACACGAGTTGTACGGCACGGAGCACCCGGAGCGGGTCCTCGCCGAAACGATCCGACGCGTGCCGCAGGATCCCCCGGACGGCGTCGTCGACACCGCCGGACGGATCGACGTACTCGTTCGTCACCGGGTCCCAGGCGATCGCGTTCACGGTGAAGTCCCGGCGCGCTGCGGAGTCGGTGAGTGCGCCGTCGTCGCCGGCTCCGTCGACCACCGCCACGTCGAGGTGGGTGCCGTCGAGTACGACCTTCAGCACCGCGAACCGGGTGCCCGCGGTGACGACGACGGCGCCGACAGCCCGAAGCGCGGCAGCGGCCGTCGGGAGGTCGCAGCCGTGCACCTCGATGTCGACGTCCCGGTCCCCATCAGACGGCACGGTGCGGCCGGCTTCGCGCAGCAGGGCATCGCGGACCGCCCCGCCGACGACGAACGGTCGTCCGGTGCCCGCGAGCGCGTCGAGCGCAGCGCGTGCCCCGCCGTTGAGACCGAGGTCGCGCCACGGCTCTGCCGGGCCGGGGCACCGGTGGACCTCGGCGCTGCGACGCGGAGCACCGCAGCGAGCGCAGGAGGGCATGTCGTTCGTGTTCACGTGGTGGTTCGGCTTCCGGGACCTCCGCGCGCCGGCGCCGAGGGAGTCAGTCTGCCCGACCCGGGCACTGCGCGCGACCCGCACGGACGACGGGAGGCGCGGTGCCAGCTGGCACCGCGCCTCCTGTCCGTCAGGTGGTCGCGTCTACGACTTCGACGCCTCGACGAACTTGCGGCCTGATGCCGCGTTCGGTCTCCTAGCTCTTCGACGCCTCGACGAACTTGCGGCCTGATGCCGCGTTCGGTCTCCTAGCTCTTCGACGCCTCGACGAACTTGCGGCCTGATGCCGCGTTCGGTCTCCTAGCTCTTCGACGCCTCGACGAAGTTGCGGCGCGGGTCCGTCTCCTTGATGAGCGAGGTCGCGTCGCGGCCCGAGACGGCACCGGTGACCCAGCCGATGACGATGCGCGCCTTGCGGTTCAGCGTCGGCATCGCGTACACGTGGTACGCGCGGTGGGCGAGCCAGGCGAGCAGGTTCGTCATCTTGATGCCCTTGATGTTGGCGGCACCCTTGGCGACACCGTACGAGGCGACCGTGCCGATGGAGGGGTGACGGTACTCCTCGAGGGGCTTGCCGGTGATCGTCGCGACGACGTTGTCCGCCGCGACGACGGCCTGACGGACGGCGTTCTGCGCGTTCGGCGGGTAGAACGCCGGCTGCTTGTCGGCGGTCAGGTCGGGCACCTGTGCGACGTCGCCGAGACCCCAGACACCGGGGACGACCTCGTGCGTGTCCTCGGCTTCGACCTGCAGCTTCGCGTTGGCGGCGAGGTGCCCCTTCGGTCCGCGTGGCAGGTCGGAGGCGTCGAGCAGTGGGTTCGGCTTCACGCCGGCGGTCCAGACGAGCAGCCCCGTGGGGATCTCGTCGCCGTCGGAGAGCTTGACGATGCCGCCCTCGGCGCTCGGCATGGTGGTCTTCAGGCGCACGTCGATGCCGCGGGCACGGAGCGACTCCAGCGTCCACTTGGACAGCTCCGGGCCGACCTCGGGCGCGACACGGTCGAGCGCGTCGATGAGGATCCAGCGGGGCTGCTCCCCCGCGAGCGACGGGTAGGTCTTGATGGCGGCCTGCGAGACGTCGAACAGCTCGCCGATCGCCTCGACGCCGGTGTAGCCACCGCCGACGAAGACGCTGGTCAGCAGACGACGACGCTCGTCCTCGTCACGGGTGGCAGCGGCCTTGGCGATGTTGTCGAGGAGCTTGGCGCGCACGTAGGCGGCCTCTTCCACACTCTTGAAGCCGACGCCGTACTCCTCGAGCCCGGGGGTCGGGAAGGTGCGGGTGACCGAGCCGAGCGCGACGACGAGCTGGTCGTAGCCGAGCGTGCGGTCGTCGCCACCGGCGGTCGCGATCGAGACGGTCTTGTCCTTCGACGAGATGCCGGTGACCTTGCCCTGGATGACGCGGGTCTTGCGGAGCGCACGGCGCAGCTCGACGGTCACGTCCTTCGGGGCGATGTGGCCGCCGGCGACCTCGGGCAGGAACGGCAGGTACGTGTAGTAGGTGTTCTGGTCCACGAGCGTGATGCGCATGGGCACGGTCGCGGCGTGCTTCTGCAGCTGCTTGACGGTGCTGTAGCCAGCGGAGCCGCCGCCGAGGACGAGGACGTGAGGGATCGAGTCTGCCATTCCTCCGGTCTACCGGATACGGGCCGTCAACGTCATGAACGCCGCACTTCCTGAGCGAATCAGCGCTCTCGGAGTCGCCACCAGGCCGTCTCAGCGAGGTCGAGGCCCATGTAGACCCCGTGCGGGGTGCGTCGGGACTCGGTCAGCGAGAACCGTCGCAACCGGTAGCCACCACCGAACCGGTCGATGATCGCCTCTGGGGAGGACTCGGCGTCGCGCTTGACGTACCAGGTGCGGTCGTCGACGGACTCGATCACGGGCGGACCGCCCGGACCGGACCCGTCACCGGCGCCCGCCGATGCGGGAGCGCAGGACGTCGATGCGCTTCTGGATCTGCTCGATGCTCGCCTGTGCCACGGCCGGCCCACCGCTGATGCGCCGGAGCTCGGCGTGGATGGAGCCGTGCGGCTCGTTCGAGTGCCTCGACCAGATCGACACGAGGCGCGCGAGCTCGGTCCGCTGCTCCTTGATGGTCATGTACATCGGGCGGTTCTCGGGCTCGGCGGCCTTCGGTTGGCCGTCCTTGACCGCCCGGCCCTTGGAGCGCTTCGCCTGGGTCGCCTGTCGCGCCCGGAGCAGGTCACGCACCTGGTCGGGTTCGAGGAGCCCCGGGATCCCGATGAAGTCGAGTTCCTCGAGCGAACCGACCTCGCCGCCGGTGCCGAACTCGCCGCCGTCGTAGAGGACGCGGTCGAACGACGCCTGCGAGTCGAGCGCCTCGAACGGCTGGACCTCGAGCAGGCTCTCGGACGCGCGGTCTTCCTTGTTGGCCTCGGCCACCATCGCGTCTTCGGGGTTGTACATGCCGTCGTCGGCGTCCTTCGGACGGTCGAGGGCGTGGTCGCGTTCGAGCTCGAGCGTCGCCGCCAGCGCCATCAGTCCGGGCACGCTCGGCAGGAACACCGAGGCGATCTCGCCACGACGGCGGGCACGCACGAAGCGGCCGATCACCTGGGCGAAGAACAGCGGGGTGCTCGCGCTCGTGGCGTACACGCCGACGCAGAGCCGCGGGACGTCGACGCCCTCGGACACCATGCGCACGGCGACCATCCACCGCGAGGTGTCGTCGGCGAACGCGCTGATCCGGCTGGACCCGGCGGCTTCGTCGGAGAGGACGACCGTCGGCCGCTCCCCCGTGATCTGCTGCAGGATCCGGGCGTAGGCGCGGGCCGTGGTGGTGTCCGTCGCGATGACCAGACCACCGGCGTCGGGCACACCACGACGCACCTCGGTCAGGCGCTTGTCGGCGGCGGACAGCACGGCCGGCATCCACTCACCCTCGGGCGACAGCGCCGTGCGCCAGGCCTGCGCGGTGATGTCCTTCGTGACCTGTTCGCCCAGGGAAGCCGACATCTCGTCGCCCATCCGGGTCTTCCAGCGCATCTGGCCGGCGTAGGCCATGAACAGCACCGGCCGGACGACGCCGTCCTTGAGCGCGCGGCCGTAGCCGTAGTTGTAGTCGGAGATCGAGGTGCGGATGCCCTGCTCGTCGGGGGCGTACTGGACGAACGGGATCGGTGCGGTGTCGGAGCGGAACGGCGTGCCGGACAGCGAGAGCCGTCGGGTGGCACCGGAAAAGGCTTCCCTGATGCCGTCGCCCCAGGTGAGCGCGTCGCCGCCGTGGTGGACCTCGTCGAGGACGACCAGGGTGCGCCCGCCCTCGGTGATCTTCTTGTGCACCTCGGGGTTCATGCCGACCTGGGCGTACGTGATCGCGACGCCCTGGTAGTGCCGGCCGAACATGCCGTCGCCGTTCTTGAACATCGGGTCGATGCGGATGCCCACGCGGTCGGCCGAGTCCGCCCACTGCCGCTTCAGGTGCTCGGTGGGGGCGACGACCACGATGCGGTCGACGGTGCCGCGCGCCAGCAGCTCGGTGGCCAGGCGGAGCGCGAACGTCGTCTTGCCGGCGCCGGGTGTCGCGGCCGTCAGGAAGTCACGCGGCTCGGACTCGAAGTACTTCGTGAGGGCCTCGACCTGCCACGCGCGGAGCTTGGAGGCGGTGCCCCACGCGGCTCGGTCCGGGAACGCCGGCGACAGGTGCTGGACGGCCGAGTTGCCGGCTGCTTCGGCCAGGGCGGCCGCGTCGGCTTCGTCGCGTGCCACCGCATCGGCTTGTGCGGAGGACGAAGGATCCGTCGACGATGTGTGGTCGTCCCCCGACTCGGCCCACAGCGTGGCGGGCTGCTGCTGTTCGTACTCCGCTGCGCTCACTGGACCTGATTCTACCGCCACCGTCAGTCCTGCCTGGCGTGCGGGACGTGGCCGTCGGGGGTCCGACGGACCAGGGATGCCGGACGCAGCACGCCTGCGCCGAAGCGCGCGGCGACCGCGTCGACCGTGGTCTCGGTCTCGCGCCACGGCGCGTCGTCGTCCCAGAGCGCGTTGCTCGCGGCGGCCGGCACGAGGTTCTCACCGCGGACCCCGATGAGCCGGATCCGGTTGCCCGGTCGGTGCAGCACGTCGTACAGCTCGACGGCTTCGCGGTGCAGCCGCTTGGCGACGTCGGTGGGCTCGGCGAGGGTGCGCGACCGGGTCAGTGTCGTGAAGTCGGTGTAGCGGACCTTCAGCGCGACGGTGCGGGCCTGCACGTCGGCGTGGCGCAGGCGGACGGCGACCTTGTCGGCGAGGCGCAGGAGCTCGCGCGCGACGTCGTCCCGCTCGGTCAGGTCGTGGCCGAACGTGACCTCGTGCCCGATGGACTTCTCGCCCACGCCGGTGTCGACGACGCGTGGGTCGCGCCCCCAGGACAGGTCGTGCAGACGCTGGCCACCGGCTGGCCCGAGCGCGGACACGAGCGACCCGAGCGGCGTGTTCGCCAGGTCGCCGACGGTGCGGATGCCGCGGCGCTCGAGGGTCTCCTGCGTCTTGCCGCCCACGCCCCACAGCGCCGAGACCGGCTGCGGGTGCAGGAACGCGATGGTGTCGGCTGCGGGCACGACGAGCAGCCCGTCCGGCTTGGACCGGCTCGATGCGAGCTTCGCCACGAACTTGGTCGACGCGGCGCCGACCGAGCAGTGCAGGCCCGTCTCGGCGTGGACCGTGCGCCGGATGGCCCGGCCGATCTCCCACGGCGTGCCGTACAGCCGGAGCGCGCCGGCGACGTCGAGGAACGCTTCGTCGATGCCGAGCCGTTCGACCCGCGGCGTGAACCGGTCGAAGACCGCCATCACCGCGGCGGACTGGTCGCGGTACTTCTCGAAGTGCGGCTCGACGATGATCGCGTTCGGGCAGCGGCGCTTCGCGATGGCCATCGGCATGGCGGAGTTCACGCCGTACCGACGGGCTTCGTAGGTGGCAGCGGTGACGACGGAGCGGTCGGAGTCGTGGCCGACGATGACCGGCAGACCCACCAGGTCGGGTCGGTCGAGCAGTTCGACGGACGCGAAGAAGGCGTCCATGTCGACGTGCAGCACGGTCGCCGAGACGTCGTCCACCGGTGCGTCGGAGACGAGCCGGTTGCTTCCGTCCTGCTTGCTCACACCGAGATGATGCCAGGGACCACCGACATCGCCGGGCTCACCGTGCGCCGGTGGCCGCCGAACGCGTGGCGGTCTCGCCGAGCACGGTCGCCCGGTGCCGGTCGGCCAGCAGCGCGAGCGCCTCGTCGATGCGGCCGAGCGCGTGCGCCGCGACCTCGACGGCCTGCTGGTCCGGACCGCCCGCCGCCGCGGCCACCGCCGTGTCGAGCTGGTCGCCGACCCGCGCCCAGACCGGCGCCGGCGCGGCGGACCGGGGCCCGGCCACGATGCCGTCCGCCAGGTCCGCGATCGACGAGGCGAGGCGGTGGGCGGCACCGGCCAGGGCGGCGGGCGGGTCCTGCGGGGGCGAGCCGAGCCTCCCGGCCGCCTCGCGCGCGAACGTCGCCGCCGCCTGCAGGGACGTCCGGGTCCTGGCGTCCGCGCGGGCGGGTCCGCCCGTCGGGAACCGCACCATCGGGCGCAGGACGGCGTCCAGTTGGTAGGTGGCCGCGTCGACGGCGCGCGATCGTGCGCGCAGGTCCGGTGCGGCGGCGTCGGTGGCCGTGGCGGCGGACCGGGAGGCCCGGCTCGCGCCCGCACCGTCGGTCGCGTCCGCCTCGGCGTCCGCATCGACCCCGACCAGCGCGAGCACGAACGCCCGGATCGCGGTCAGCTGCCGTCGCACGGCCCGTCGGATGACGGCCCGTGTTGCGATCGGGAAGACGACGGCGCTCACGAGCACGGCGACCGCGGCGCCGAGCAGGTTCTCGGCGAGGCGGATCGGGATGAGCGAGTCGGTGAAGCTGCCGGAGAACGCGTACACCTGGCACAGGACGACGACCAGGCACGCGACCCAGACCGAGTAGACGCCGCCGAAGCCGTACGTGCCGACCGCGAGCAGGACGCACACGAGCACGAGCGTGAACCAGGGGTGCGCCGTGCCGACGACGTGCACGAGGACGATGCCGACTGCGCCGCCGACGACCGTGCCGACCGCGCGGTGCAGGCCCTTGCGGACCCGCTCGTGCGTGGTGTTCGTGCCGGCGAGGACGATCATCACGCCGATCACGCCCCAGTAGAACCGCGGGCCGTCGAGCAGCAGCGCGAGGGGCTCGACGATCGCGACGGCGATCGCGGCGTGCACCGCGGTGCGCAGCGAGACGGAGAGTCGCCAGCGGCGCCAGGGGCCGTCGGCGACGGTGTCGGCCAGCACCGGCACGGCCCCGGCCGGGCGGCCGCCGGCGAGGACGACGGGCGTGACGAAGGGCGCTGCCAACGCGACGCCGTCGCCGCGGTGCGGCAGCTCGTCGCGGAGCTCGCGCCACCGCAGCCCGGCGCCCTGCAGGTCGGTGAACTCGGCGGCCATCCGACGGACGACGGCCGTCGTGCGCGAGCCGGGGTCGCCGGCGGACGCCGTGATGCCGTAGCGGGCGAGCAGTGTCTGCGCGGCGTCCTCACCGTGCCCGCCACCGTGGCGCAGGACGATCGTGACGGCACGGAGCGCGGCGTGCCGGACGTCCGACGGCGCGCCGTGCTCGACGAGGGCTCCTGCCCCGCGCCCGAGCTCGTCGACCGCGAAGTGCGTGTCGAACACGAGCCGGTGGAGTTCCTCGGCCGTGGTGTCGGCGTCCACCCCGCTCGCGGCGAGCATCCCGTCGACCGTCAACGCGATCTCGTGGTACCGGTCGCGGCTGCGACCGAGGCGGCGCAGGGTGCGGCGGCGTGCGGCCGGGTCGTCCGCCGCGGCGAGGACGGCGGCAGCGGCCTCGAGCACGGCCGAGCCACGGGCGACGAAGCCGCGGCGGGTGCGCAACAGGGCACGGTGGGCGTCCGGTCGGAGCACCAGGCGGACCAGGATCGTCGCGGCGAGCGAGGCTGCCACGACGAGGCCGAGCGGCACGACACTCGTCTCGGGCAGCGGGAGGAGCAGCCCGCACAGGTACCCGGCGAACCCGACGATCGCGGCGTCGGCGGCCCACGCGCCCCACGCCGCCGCCGCGAACTGCAGGAACAGCAGCACGACGATGAGCACGAGCTCGAGGAGCCGGAACGACTGCAGGGCGATGCTGCCGGCCAGGGCGACGACGAACGGCACGAGGACGGCTCCCGTGCGGGCAGCCGTCCGGCCGGTGCTCGGGTCGACGATGACCAGGCACGTGATGAACGCGGGCATCGCGCCGATCATCACGCCCAGGATCGCGGGCAGGCCGAACGCGGTCGCGACGGCGTACCCCACGGCCATGCCGGCGGGCACCGCGACCAGGGTGCGGAGGGCACCGTCGGTCTTCACGAGCCCGGGGTCGAGCGCGAGGACCGCGTCGGCGAGTCGCCGGGAGCGGGTCCGTCGACGGGGAGCGGTCCGGTTCGTGGTGTCGGTCCTCGGCACGAGTCGGCCGCCTCCTCTGCGCTCGGGAGGCCAATCGTACCGGATGCTAACTATCCGGTCGTGCGGGCGGCAGTCGCACGGTGCGAGGTTGATCACTCGGTGCGGCGCTACAAGACTGCACGGAGTGATCAACCTCGCACCGGGGCACGCGGACGGGGCACGCGACCGCGTCAGGCGGGCGGGCCGAGCACCGACGCCGCGAGCGTGCGCGCCGCCGAGTCCCGCGACGACGGGTGGTACTGGCCGGCTCGGACGTCGCGCGCCAGGCGGGCGAGTTCGCTCGAGGACCGGAACGCCGAGCCCCCGACCACCCGCATCGCCTCGTCCACCACGTGCTGCGCGGTGTCCACCGCCCGCGCCTTCGTGCCGACGAGCAGCGGGAACCACCGGACACCGAGGTCGTCCTGTTCGTCCACCGACCGGGCGAGCGCGTCGACCTGCAGGGTGATCGCGTCGACGGCGCCGCGCAGGTCCGCGATCGCACGCCGGACGTCCGGGTCCTGCGACCGGAGCGAGCCGTCGGCCGCGACGCGACGTCCGACGGCGGACACCGCCAGCGTGATCGCACGTTCGGCGATCCCGACGTACACCGAGGCGACGAGCAGCTCGAACGCCGCGAACACCCCGAACACGAGCGGGTCCTGGTTCGGCCCGACCGGCAGCGACCGCACGATGCGGTCGGCGGGGACGTGCACACCGTGCAGCTTCGTCGTGCGGCTCTGCGTCGCCCGCATGCCGAGGGTGTCCCAGTCGTCCAGGTGCTCGACGTCGCCGTCGGACCGGAGCACGAAGCCGTGCACCAGCCGCGGTTCCGGCCCGGAGGTATCCTTGCCGAACACGCTCAGGACGTCCCACGCCGGTGCGAGCGAGGTGAAGACCTTGGTGCCGGTGAAGCGGTACCCGCCGTCGCCGTCCGGCTCCGCCGTCGTCGACGAGTCGAACAGGACGGCGTCGTTGCCGGGTTCGCTCACCCCGAAGGCGAGCAGGTGGCCGTCCGACGCGTGGTCGGTGACGGACTGGAGGAACGACGCACCCCGCGCAGTGACGGCGCGCGCCGCCTGCACCCACACCTGGTGCATCCCGAGACCGAGCGCCGTCGCCGGCGCGGCCTGGGCGAGGGTCCGCTGGACGGCGGCCGTGGCGCGGAGGCCGAGCCCGGAGCCACCCTGCGCCACCGGCACCCCGATGCGCAGGTAGCCCGCGGCGCGGAGTTCCTCGAGGTCCTCGGCGCAGAACGCGTTCGCGGCGTCGTACCCGGGGGCGCGTTCGGCGATGCGGGCGAGCAGGTCGTCCGGCACGGTCCAAGCGGCTGCGTCCGTGCCGCCGTCCGCGCCGGCGGCTGCGCCCGTGTTGGCCTTCGTCATGGCACGAGACTATGGTCCGGAGCGTGTCAGATCGTCATCCGTGGTCCAGGTACGTCGCGATCGGTGACTCGTTCACCGAGGGGATCGGCGACCCCGACCCCACCGTCCCCGGTGGGAACCGGGGCTGGGCGGACCGGGTCGCCGAGGTGCTCGCCCACGGGTCCGACGACTTCGCGTACGCCAACCTGGCGATCCGCGGGCGGCTGCTGCAGCAGATCATCGACGAGCAGGTGGAACCGGCGCTCGCGCTCCGTCCGGACCTGGTCACGGTGTCCGCCGGGGGCAACGACATCATCCGGCCGGGCTCCGATCCGGACGAACTCGCCGAGCGGGTGGACGCGATGGTGTCGCGGCTGCGGAGCGACGGCGCCACCGTCGTGCTGTTCACCGGGCCCGACGTCGGCATGACGCCGGTGCTCGGCATGGTGCGCGGCAAGACGGCGATCTACAACGAGAACCTGCACGCCATCGCCCTGAAGCACGGCGCACTGGTGGCGGACATGTGGGCGCTCCGGGTGCTCCGCGACCCGCGCATGTGGGCACCGGACCGACTGCACCACTCCCCCACGGGGCACGCCACGATCGCCGCCGCGGTGCTCGACGCCCTCGGCGTGCCGCACGGCCTGGAGCCGTTCAACCCCGAACCGCTCGAGGCCCGGCCGTGGCGTGAAGCCCGCGCCGAGGACCTGGGCTGGGCGAAGGAGTACCTGGTGCCGTGGGTCGTCCGGCGCATCAAGCACACGTCGTCGGGCGACGGCGTCTCCGCCAAGCGCCCCGAGCTGCAGGACGTCGTCGAGCACAAGTCCGACACCCCGTAGCGGAACGAGGGCCATCGGAGTCCGCACGCCTCCCCGACCGCGCCCCACCACGGTCATCGCGCCCCGACTCCCCAGGGCGCGATGACCACGGTGGGGCGCGAACCGGGTCGTGCACCCCGTGGTCGGCGCCCGTCAGTCGGCGGGCCGGTGCAGCGTCAGCGCGCCGTCGTGCAGCGGTTCGGTCTCCCACGTCGTGTCGACCGTGCCGGCAGCGAGGTCGACACGGAGCCACAGCAGGTGCGGCGTCTCCACGAAACGGAGCGCGACGAGCACGGCGCCGTCCGGCTGGGTCGCGGCGCTCGCTGCGAGGGCACCCTCGACGGCCCACTCCCCCTCGCCGACCGGCACCGACGCCGACGCTCCGTCGGCCGACACGGTCAGCCGGATCCCGTGGGTCCCGCGGTCGAAGCCCACGGCGTCGAGCGCCGCACCGGGCAGCACGCGGAGTGCACGACCGGCCACGTGCTCGGGGACCGCGCCGCCACTCACCGCGGGCAGCCCCAGGGAGGCGAGCCGGGCCTCCAGGGCGGTGTCCGCACCCGTGGCGGACGGACGGTCGACGGCGGGCAGCAGGTGCTGCCAGGCCGCGTCGAGGACCGCCTGCATGTCGAGGCTCTGTCCCGTGATCGCGAGGACGACGTCGTGCTCCGGCAGGACGACGCAGAACTGACCGTAGGCGCCGTCGCCGCGGAAGCCGTGGCGGGCCATCCAGAACTGGAAGCCGTAGCCCTGCGACCAGTCCGGGTTCTCCTCAGCCGGGTTCTCGACCTGCGTGCTCGTGGCGGCCGCGACCCAGTCCTCGTCGAGGATCCGCTCGCCCTCCCAGACGCCGCGCTGCAGGTACAGCTGCCCGAGCGCGGCGACCGCCGACGTCGTGGTGTAGCAGCCGCTGAAGCCGAGCTCGCCGCCGGACTCGTCACGGCGCCAGGACAGGTCGTCGATGCCGAGCGGGTCGAGCAGCCGGGGACGCAGGTAGTCGACGAGCGAGCCGCCGCTGACCCGCCGGACGATCGCGGCGAGCGTGTACGTGCACGGTTGGTTGTAGGTGAAGAGCGAGCCGGGTTCCTCGTCCGGCGGCAGGAGCAGGAAGCCACGCACGACGTCCATGCGGTCGAGCTCACGGGCCCGGTCGATCGAGTCCTCGCGGTGCCCGCTCGCCATCGCGAGCAGGTGCCGGACCCGGATGCGGCGGCTGCGTTCGTCCGTGATCTCGTCGTCGAGTTCGGGGAAGTACGACAGCGCGGTCGCGTCGAGGTCGATCAGTCCCTCGCGCACGGCGATGCCGACCGCCGCTGCGGTGAAGCTCTTGCTGAGCGAGTAGAGCAGGTGCACCCGGTCGGCTGCGTACGGCTGCCACCACCCCTCGGCAGCGACCTGGCCGTGGCGGAGCAGCATCAGGCTGTGCGGTTCGACGCCGGGGGTCGACTCGAGGGCGTCGACGAACGCGAGCACACCGCGGGCATCGATGTCGCGGGCGGAGGGGGTGGTCCGGGGGAACGTCTTCGTCGTCGTCACCCGTCCGACAGTACGGACTCCGGGTGGTGCGCGTCAGCGCGCGAGCACCGTCAGCCCTGGAACGGGTTCGTCCAGCGCCACCAGACGCCGGGGTCGTCGATCGTCCGCTCGAGCACGAGCGGCACCGTGACCGGGTCGTGGTTCGTGACCGTGAAGCGGACCTTCCCGACCCGCTCGCCCTTCGTCCCGAGGGTGACCTCGTCGAGGTGCGCCTTCGCCCGGACCTTCGTCTTGCCCCAGACCAGGACCTCGGCCGCCTTCGCGGTGACCGCGTCGGCCTCGTCCTGCCAGGGGGTGGAGAACGTGCCGAAGGTCTGGCCGGCGTGGGTCAGGGGCACGACCTGGAAGTTGTCCGCGACCGACCGGAGCAGCCGTTGCACGTCGACGTCGAGCGAGTCGTGGTCGACCCCGCCGAGCATCACACCGATGACGGTGACGTCACGGCCGCCACGCTCGTACGTCGCCGCGAACAGCAGGCAGGCGCCGGCCTCGTCGAGGGTGCCGGTCTTGATGCCCTCGATGCCGTCCAGGCCGAGCAGCTTGTTCGAGTTCTCGATCTCGCCGACCGTCGGGATCGTGACGTCCTTGGTGCCGACGATCTCCTTGACCACCGGGTTCGCGAGGGCGAGCTGCCCGAGGTCGACCAGGTCGGTCGCGGTCGACGTGTTCTGCGGATCGAGACCAGTCGGCTCGTGGATCGTGGTGTCGTCGAGGTCGTGCTCCTCGAGCCACTTCGTCGCCGCCTGCTCGTACTCGGCGATCGACCCGAAGGCCCAGATGGCGAGAGCGCCGGCGTAGTTGTTCGCCGACTTCATGAGCATCACCTGGAACGCCTGGTGCTCGGTGAGCTTCAGGCCGGCGGGCATCGGCGCGACCTCGCCGTTCATCGCCGCGTACTTGGCGTAGAGCGACTCCATCTTCGGCGTGAAGGTGATCGCCGGGCCGGACTCCCCCGCCGCCATCGGCTTCTCGTCGAGGACCACGAGCGCCGTGACGATCTTGGTGATGCTCGCGATCGACCGGGGCTTCGTGTCACCGCTGGTGCGCAGGCTCTCCGGGAAGTCGGTGGCCTCGACCGCGGTGGCGCCGTAGCCGGGGAAGCTCAGCGCCGGCACGCTCGACGTCGGGGCCGAGTACGTGGTGGTCGCGGCGCTCGCCGGACCGAACGGCACGACGGCGGCGGCCACGAGGTACCCGGCAACGAGCACCAGGACCGCGACGACGGAGATCGTCACGGGCCTCCGGACGGCGGAGCGGGGGCGACGGACGACTCGTGACACGGGAACCGAGCGTACCGGTGACGAGTCCCGCGTGGCTGCGAGCGGGCCGCGGTGTCGCGTGTGCAAAAGTGGCTCCGTGAGCACCCCCGCGATCCCGACCCTGCAGCCCGGCGCCGGCCCGATCCGGTCCGACCGCTACCTGCCCGTCGACCCGGACACGGTCCTGTGGGGTCGGCTGCCGAACGCCGACGACCGCCCGGTCATCACGATCGCGTCCGGTGAGGACGTCACGATCGACACCGTCAGCCACGAGGGGATCCTGCCCGACCAGGGCAGCGACCCCCGCGCGTACTTCGCGTCGCACGGCGTCGCCGCGGACCACGTCCTCGACGACGCCGTCGCGATCGCCAGGAGCGGCCACCGGGACCCTGCCACCGACGGTCCGCACGTCGTCTCCGGTCCGATCGCCATCGCGGGCGCCGAGCCGGGCGACGTCCTGACCATGACGGTGCTCGAGACGCTGCCGCGGGTGCACTACGGCGTCGTGTCGAACCGGCACGGCCGCGGCGCCCTGCACGGCGAGTACCCGGTCGACGGCACCACGGTCAGCGTCTTCGCCGACGTGGTCGAGACGGCCGACGGTCAGCGGGGCCGCATCCCCCTGACCGGCGCCCGCGACCGCTTCGCGCACTTCCCGCTCGCCCCCTTCCTCGGGATCATGGGCGTCGCCACCCCCGGCGAACGGCTGCACTCGGTGCCGCCGGGCCGGCACGGCGGCAACGTCGACGTCAACCTGCTGCAGGTCGGCGCGCAGCTGCACCTGCCGGTCCTGGTCCCCGGGGCGCTCGCGTACGTCGGTGACCCGCACTTCGCCCAGGGCGACGGCGAGGTCGCGCTCACCGCGATGGAGGCGTCGCTCCGCGCGACCGTCCGGTTCGACGTGACACCTGCCGCCGACGCCGCACAGCAGTTCGGCGACCTGGCCTGGCCGCTCGTCGAGACCCACGAGTTCCTCGTGCCGACGGGCATGGACCCGGACCTCGACGAGGCCGTCCGCGCCTGTGTCCGGCACGCCGTCGCGATCCTCGGCGCCCGCTGGGGCATGGAGCCGCACCTGGCGTACGCCTACCTGTCGGCGGCGACGGACTTCAACATCTCGCAGGTGGTCGACCTGGTCACCGGCGCGCACGCCCGCATCCGCAAGGCCGACTTCGAGGAGCCCACCCGATGAGCACGCACGAGACGAGCACGCACGAGACGAGCACTGCGGCACCGGAGGGCTTGCTCGACGCGCTCGACGCGTACGAGGCCGCCCTCGCCGCGAACGACCTCGACGCCCTCGACGCCGCGTTCGTCGACGCCCCGGGCACGATGCGCGGTGACGACCGCGGCCTGCTCGTCGGGCACGACGCGATCAGCGCGTTCCGCGGTGCACGGGGTGGGGTCCTGGCCCGGTCGCTGTCGCGCGTCGAGGTCCGTCCCCTGGCCGAGGGACTCGCCCTCGTCGTGTCGGTGTCCGAGTTCGCGGCGGGCGGGCAGGGCCTCCAGACGCAGCTGTGGCGACGCGACAGCGACAGCGACCACGGCGACGCCGCGCCGCGCTGGCGCATCGAGGCAGCCCACGTCACCGGCCGCCCGAAGGCCTTCGACACCACCGTCTGGCGCGCCGTCGGCGACCCGCTCGTCGCCCCCACGGCGTCCGGACCGCTCGACGGGCTCACCGTCGCGGTGAAGGACCTCTACGCCGTCCCCGGCCAGCCCGTCGGCGGCGGCAACCCGACGTACCTGCGCGAGTCCACCGTCCAGGCGACGCCGGCAGCGGCCGTCGCGGCGCTCCTCGACGCCGGCGCCGCGATCCGCGGCATCGCGCGCACCGACGAGTTCGCCTACAACCTGACGGGACGCAACGAACACCACGGCACCCCGCCCAACGGGGCGGTCCCGACCCGACTGCCAGGAGGCTCGTCCAGCGGATCCGCATCGGCTGTCCGTCTCGGCACGGCCGAGATCGGGATCGGCACGGACACCGCGGGATCGGTGCGGGTCCCCGCTTCGTACCAGGGACTCTGGGGCCTCCGGACGACCCACGGCGCGGTCTCCCGACAGGGCCTGCTGCCCCTCGCGCCGTCGTTCGACACGGTGGGGTGGCTCACCCGGAGCGCCGACGTCCTGCTCGCGGCGCTCGACGCCACCGTGCCGTCGACCGCAGCCGGGGCCGATCCGGAGCTGCTCGTGCCCGCTGAACTCCTGGACCTCGTCGAGCCAGCCGTCGCCGACGCCTTCACCGCCTTCGTCGCAGGGCACGGCCGACCGATCGGCACCGTGCGGCTCGCCGACCTCGGGATCCCGCCCCTCGACGACCTGCGCGAACTGCTGCGCCTCGTGCAGGCCGCCGAGGCCGTCGCCGCACACGGTGCCTGGATCGACGCCCACCCCGGCGCCCTGAGCGCCGTCGTCGGCGACCGGTTCGCCGCCGCCCGGGCGAACGATCCCGCAGCCACCGCCGACGCCGTCGCGCGGCTCGACGACGTCCGGACGACGATCCGCACGGCGCTCGCCGGCCGGACCCTGCTGTTCCCGACGGTCCCCGGGCCGGCACCACTCCTCGCCGCCGACACGGCGTCGCTCGAACGCACCCGGACCGCGACGACGGCGATGACGAGCCTCGCGAGCGTCGGCGGCACGCCGGCGGTCAGCGCACCGGCGCTCACCGTGGACGGGGCCCCCGTCGGCGTGTGCCTGGTCGGCGAACCGGGCACCGACCGTGCCCTGGTGATCCGCGCCGGACGGATGCTGCAGCACTGAGGCGAGCCGCGCCTCCCGGTCCGCCCCTGGCGTGGCTAGGAAGCGAGCCGCTGGGCGTGCGTGACCGCCCACAGACCGACGGCGCTCGCCGCAGCGATGTTGAGCGAGTCGACGCCGTGCGCCATCGGGATCCGCACCGTGGTGTCGGCCGACGCGATCGCGGCGGGCGTCAGTCCCTGCCCCTCGGTGCCCATCACGAGCGCGACCTTGCCGGGGACGTCGCGGACGAACTCGGCGAGGTCGACCGACTCGTCGGTCAGCGCCATCGCGGCGAGGTGGAAGCCCTGCGCACGGAGCTCCTCGCCCGCTGCCGGCCAGTCACCGATCCGGGTCCACGGGACCTGCAGGACCGTGCCCATGCTCACCCGGACGCTCCGGCGGTACAGCGGGTCCGCGCAGCGCGGGCTGACCAGCACGGCGTCGGCGCCGAGACCGGCGACGCTGCGGAAGACGGCGCCGACGTTGGTGTGGTCGACGATGTCCTCGAGCACGACGACGAGCTTCGCGTCCCGCACCACCTCGGCGACGGTCGGCAACTCGGGGCGCTGCACGGCGGCGATCGCGCCACGGTGCATGCGGAAGCCGGTGAGCTCCTCGAGCAGGGCGTCCGGGCCCACGAAGACCGGGCCGTCGTGCTCCGCGACCAGGGGCAGCACGCTGTCGAGCCACTTCTCCTGCACCAGGATGCTCCGGGGGGTGTGCCCGGCACGGACCGCGCGCTCGATGACCGTGTTCGACTCGGCGATGTACAGGCCGCCCTCCGGTTCGCTCACCCGGCGGAGCGCCACGTCGGTCAGACGGGCGAAGTCGTCGAGGCGGGGGTCGTCGAGGGAGTCGATGCGGACGGGGTGCACGGGGCTCGTTTCGGTGTGGTGCAGGTGGTGGGCCAGCTGATGTCTCGCCGCGTCTCGCCGAAGGGGGAAGCGACCGGGACGGTCGGCTGTTGAGGGTACCGTGAACAGGGTGCTGGATGATGCTGCGTCGACGACCGGACCGCCCACCGGGGCGCCGACCGGTCAGTCGACCGCTCTGCCGACCGCAGCGGACCTCGACCGCGTGCTCGACGTGCTCGCCGGCAAACGCGTCGCCGTGCTCTCCGGGGCCGGCCTGAGCACCGACTCCGGCATCCCCGACTACCGCGGCGCCGGGCGGGTCGTGCGCAAGCCGATGACCTTCCAGGAGTTCCGCGCCGACGCCGCCAAACGGCAGCGGTACTGGGCGGGCTCGCACCTCGGCTGGCGGAGTTTCGCCGCCGCCCGACCGAACGAGGGGCACCGGGCGCTCGCCGCCCTCGAGGACGCCGGTGTCGTCACCGGCGTCATCACGCAGAACGTCGACGGCCTGCACCTGCGCGCCGGGTCCCGCCGCTTGGTCGAGATCCACGGGTCGATGGACCGCGCCCTCTGCCTGACGTGCGGGCAGGTGTTCTCCCGTGCCGACCTCGCCACGACCATCGACCGCGCCAACCCGTGGATCGACGAGCCCGGCTCGGTGCAGCTGCAGCCCGACGGCGACGTCGAGATCACCGACGTCGAGCGCTTCGTGGTGCCGGACTGCTCGGTGTGCGGCGGGATGCTCAAGCCCGACGTCGTGTTCTTCGGCGAGTTCGTGCCCACTGAGAAGTTCCACGAGGCGGTGTCGATCGTCGCCGACGCCGAGGCGCTGCTCGTGGTGGGGTCGTCGCTGACGGTGAACTCCGGCGTGCGGCTCGTCGACCACGCTGCTCGCCGCAAGAACCCGGTGGTCATCGTGAACCGCGGTGCGACCCGCAGCGACCGCCGTGCCGCCGTCAAGCTCGACGGCGGGACGACCGAGACGCTGGTGCACCTGGCCGAGCGGCTCGGCCGGCCTCGCCTTCTGGGATGATCGACGGGTGACGACGCTCCTGTACCTGGTCCGGCACGGTGAGACCGACTGGAACGCGCAGCGCCGCATCCAGGGTTCCACCGACATCCCGCTCAACGACACCGGGCGGCGACAGGCCGCCGAGGCCGCGGAACTCCTCACCCGCCGGCAGTTCGACGCCGTCGTCGCCTCACCCCTGTCCCGCGCCGCCGAGACCGGGGCGATCATCGCCGACCGGCTCGGGCTCGCGGCGCCCGTGACGTACGCCGGGCTGGCCGAGCGCTCCTACGGCGAAGCCGAGGGGCTCACCGACACCGAGGTGACGGCGAAGTACCCGCACGACGACATCCCGGGCCGCGAGTCCCGGTCCGCGCTGCTCGCCCGCATCACCGAGACACTCGGTGAGATCGCGGTGCGCTTCGACGGCGGGGTCGTGGTCGTCGCCACCCACGGCGCGGTGATCCGGAGCGTGGTGAACGAGGCGGCGCCCGGCACCGCCGACCGGCACGCCACCCCGATCCGCAACGGCTCGATCCACTCGTTCCGCTGGGACCCGGAACGCTTCCACGCGGAGCTCGTCCGGTTCGACGACCCGATCGACGACGTCTCGGACGGGCCGGGGCGGTACGCGTTCGACTACCAGAACCCGCTGGAACGCCGGGGCTGACGAGCGCCCTGCGCGGACGGGGCGCCGAGCGGCTCCCGCACCACAGTGCGCGGACGGCGCGGCCGTCCTGCGACTAGGCTCCGACGCACCCGAACCAGGGGGCGACATGGTGACCGACGGAACCGACCCGGGTGGCTGGCAAGCCACTGACCAGCAGGACGACGACCTCGACCGTGCCTTCGGCCCCGAGACCGCCAGCGTGCAGACCCGCACGATGGGGCAGCGGGCTCGCACCTGGCTCGTCATCGGCGGCAGCACCGTCGTGGTCGCCGGGGTGATCGCCCTCGTGCTCGGCACCATCATCGGCAGCGTGCAGACCGGCATCGGCGGCGTGTTCCCCCGGCCGGACCTGGCACTCGACCGCCTCGACGACCGGCTCGCCGACGTGCCGGGTGTCACCGAGGTCCGCCACCACCCGGCCGAGAAGACCGGCTTCGCGAGCTACGACGCCACCGCGACGATCACGGCCGACCCGTCGCTCGACGCCGCCGAGCGCACCGACCTGGTCGAGACGCTGAGCCGCGCGGCCGACTCGGCCGGCGGCAACGGCGTCCGGGTCGTCGCGATCGCCAACCTCGGTGCCCTCGAGGTGGGTGTCTCCGACTCGCGCACGGTGACCGCGAAGCGCCTGGTACTGGCGGACACGCTCGACCACATCGGCGGGGTCACGGCCGTCCGCTGCTCGTGGGAACGCGGCGGCACCCCGTCGGACCGCGCCGCCGACCAGTCGATCGTCGTCGAGACCCCGGGGCGAGGGGCCGCCGTCCCGCCGATCGTGGCGCGGGTGACCGAGGAGACGCACAAGGTGTTCCCCGGGGCGAGCGTCGAGGTGGTCGCGGCGAAGTAGCGGTCGGGCGGTCGCGTGGCCGACGCGGAACGACGAATCCGATGTCGCACGACGTCGACGATCTCGTGTCGCATCGACCGACACGCCTCGCTACCGCGCGCGCCGGTCGGCCACGGCCCGCTCGACCGCCCGCACGACCTGCTCCGCCGAGTCCTGCCACCGGAACCGCGCGGCCCGCTCGACCGACTGCGCCGAGGCGTCGTCCCACCGCTCCTCGACCCGCCGCACCGCAGCCGCCACCGCCGACGGCGACGCCGGGTCGAAGTACTCGGCCGCATCGCCCCCGATCTCGCGGAAGATCGGGATGTCGCTCACCACGACCGGGGTCCCGACGCCCATCGCCTCGACCAGCGGGATGCCGAAGCCCTCGTCGTACGACGCCGTCGCCAGGGCCGTGGCGGATCGGAGCACCGACAGGTACTCCTCGTCGGTCGCACCGTCGTGGAACACGATCGAGCCGGCCGGCGCGAGCCCCTCGAGCCGTGCGCGGTCGGCGTCGGACACCCGCGACATGCAGTGCAGGGTCCAGTCCGCTCCGAGCAGCGGCAGCGCGGCCGCCAGCGTCTCGACGTTCTTGTACGGCATGAACGAGCCCATGTAGACGAGCGAGCGCTCCCGCGGCGCACCCGCCGCACGCGGAGCCGCCGGGTCGGCAGCGTTGTACGCCACCGTCACCGGACGCTTCGTCAGCCGGTGCTCGGCGATGAGCCCCGCGGTGGTCTCGGACACCGTGACCACCCCGTCGGCACCGTTCAGCAGGACGCGCTGCGGCACCCACGACAGGTGGAACGCGCGCCACCCGAGCCGGAGCGGCCACGAGAACTCGCGCGGAGGCGTCCGGTTCCGGTAGTAGATCAGGTCGTGCAGTGTGAGCACGAGCGCGTAGTCGCGCCCCCGCGAGCCCATCGTCTGCATCGGCGAGAACACCGCGTCGAGGCCGAGCTGGTTCACCCGTCGTGCGACGAGCGGCTCCCCCGCGTCGGTGGGCGCCGGCAGCAGCTCCCACGGCAGGTCGCGCGGCAGGGACTCGAGCTGGCGCTCGTCGTGGACGAGCAGCACGACGTCGTGCCGGTCGGGCAGGTTCCAGGCGACCCCGGCGGTGAACCGGCTGATGCCGTCGTGGCGGCCGATCCGGACGTAGCGGCAGTCGAGGCCGATGCGCAGACGCGTCACGCGTCGGACTCCTTCGCGTCACTCGCCGTCGAGTCGTCCGCCTTCGGCGCGCTCGCCTTCGTCGCCGTCGTCTTCGGCGAGCTCGCGTTCATCGCCGTCGTCTTCGTCGCCGTCGTGTTCGTCGCGGTCGTCTTCGTCGCGGTCGTCCGGGAGGCCCGTCCCGCGCCCGACGGTCGGCCTGCCTTGGTGCCGCGGCCCCGTTCAGGGCGCGCGGCCGTGTCCGCCATCCGGCGCAGCACCGCGGCGGCGGCCGGAGCCGGTGTCTCGTAGTGCACCAGGTGGCCGACCCCGGGGATGACCACGAGTTCGGCATCGCGCAGGCGGGCGGCCAGGGCACGCTGCTCGGGGACGGCCGTGATGTCGTCGTGCTCGGCAGCGATCATCAGCACCGGCACGTCGATGCGGTCCGCGTACTCGGACACGTCGTGGGTGACCGAGGTGCGGAACGCCTCGAGCACGCTCGTGCGGTTCGCGAAGGCCGAGAAGTACCGGTCGTGCTGGTCGTGCACCCAGCGGCGCATCCCGCGGTCGTGCGACTTGAGCATCGCGATGCTCATCACGCGGACGATGGCGGCGTTCCGCAGGATCCCGAGCCCGATCGGCTTCGGCAGCACCGCGCCGGCCTTGTAGTAGCCGATCGCGATCCCGGTGCCCACCGCGCGGGGCCCCTGCAGCGCCGGCGCGGCGATCGGGTTCACGAGGACGAGCAGGCGGGTGTCGAGCCCGGCGGCCACGGTGGCGGACACCACGATCGACCCGAACGAGTGGCCGAGGACGACGGCGTCGCGGCCGAGCCCGAGCGCGTCGTGGAACGCGCGCAGCCAGCCGACGTACGACTCGATGTCCGACACCGGCAACGGGTCGGACACGCCGAAGCCGGGCAGGTCGGGGACGATCACGCGGACGTCCTGCAGGTGCGCGGCGATCGTCTCGAGGCCGTGGTGGTCTCCGCGGAACCCGTGCACCGCGAGGACGGTCTGCGTCGCGTCGGACGGCCCGTACTCCCAGTAGTGCGTGGTGCGGCCGTCGACCTGCACGGACCGGTGGACCACCGGTGTGGCGGCCATGAGCGACTGGTACGGGGAGAGCACGGGCGGTTGCATCGGCGCCAGTCTACGAAGACAACCGCACGAAACCCCGGACACCCGCAGCATCGCGCGCCTATCGTGTCCGGGGCGGGCCGTCGACCGGCCCGTCGATGACGACGAGGAGCACGGTGACCTTCACAGCCCCGATCCAGCTGCCCGGCCTGACGCTCGACCCGCAGTGGTACAAGCGCTCGGTCTTCTACGAGTGCATGATCCGCTCGTTCGTCGATTCGAACGGCGACGGGATCGGTGACCTGCAGGGCGTGATCGGCAAGCTCGACTACCTGCAGTGGCTCGGCGTCGACGCCCTGTGGCTGCCGCCGTTCTTCCAGTCGCCGATGCGCGACGGCGGGTACGACATCGCCGACTACAAGGCGATCCTGCCGGAGTTCGGCACGCTCGACGACTTCCGCGAGCTCGTCACGAAGTCGCACGAGCGCAACATGCGCATCGTCATCGACATGGTGATCAACCACACCAGCGACCAGCACGAGTGGTTCCAGCAGTCGCGCGAGGACCCTGACGGCCCCTTCGGTGACTTCTACGTCTGGCGGGACACCGACGAGGAGTACCCGAACATCCGGGTCATCTTCGTCGACACCGAGGAGTCGAACTGGACGTTCGACCCGGTCCGCCGGCAGTTCTTCTTCCACCGGTTCTTCTCGCACCAGCCCGACCTGAACTTCGAGAACCCCGCGGTGGTCGAGGCCGTGTACGACGTCGTGCGGCACTGGCTCGACCTCGGTGTCGACGGTCTGCGGCTCGACGCGATCCCGTACCTGTTCGAGTCCGAAGAGGGCAACGGCGAAGGCGAGCCGGAAACCCACGAGTTCATCAAGAAGATGCGCGCGATGGTGGACGACGAGTACCCCGGTCGTGTCCTGCTCGCCGAGGCGAACCAGTGGCCGCGCGAGACCGCCGCCTTCTTCGGCACCGACGAGGAGCCCGAGTGCCACATGGCGTTCGACTTCCCGGTGATGCCCCGCATCTTCTACTCGCTCCGTGCCCAGCACGCCAAGGAGCTGTCCGCGATCCTGTCGGAGACGCTCGACGTGCCGTCCGCGGCAGCCTGGGGCGTGTTCCTCCGCAACCACGACGAGCTCACGCTCGAGATGGTCAGCGAGGAGTACCGGCAGGCCATGTACGGCTGGTACGGCTACGACCCCCGGATGCGCTCGAACATCGGCATCCGGCGCCGGCTCGCTCCCCTGCTCGACAACTCGCGTGCCGAACTCGAACTCATCCACGCGCTGCTGTTCTCGCTTCCGGGCTCGCCGTTCCTGTACTACGGCGACGAGATCGGGATGGGCGACAACATCTGGCTCCCCGACCGCGATTCGTCCCGTACGCCGATGCAGTGGACCCCCGACCGCAACGCCGGGTTCTCCACGGCAGACCCCGGCAAGCTCTACCTGCCCGTGGTCCAGTCGCTCGTGTACAACTACGCGCAGGTCAACGTCGAGGCCCAGCTCGCCCAGTCCCGCTCCCTGCTGCACTGGGTGCGCAACGTCATCCACGTGCGGAAGGCCCACCCGGTGTTCGGGCTCGGGACCCTGCACGTGCAGGAGACCTCGAACGAGTCGGTGCTCGCGTTCGTGCGCTCGTGGGAGGGCTCCGGGCAGCAGTTCGGGCCGTCGGCGGAGGACGTGCTGTGCGTGTTCTCGTTCGCCACGAACCCGACGTCGGTCACGGTCTCAGCACCCGAGTTCGCCGGTCGACCGCTCTACGACCTGTTCGGCGGCGGTTCGTTCCCCGCGTTCGACGAGGACGGCACCGTCACGCTGACCCTCGGGACGCAGTCGTTCTACTGGCTGCACGTCGGCGCGCCGGTCGGGTAGCACCGGTCGTGTCGGTGCGTCCCGTTAGCCTGACCGCGTGACGTTCCCCACAGCACAGCTGGATCCGACAGCACAGCTCGACACGCCCGCCCCGGCGCAGGACCTCTCCGGACGCCCCTGGTGGCACGCTCTCGGCGTCTTCGACCTCGAGACCACCGGTGTCGACGTCGAGACGGCGCGGATCGTCACGGCGCACGTCGGCCTCATCGACATGACGGGTGCTTCCATCGCCGAGGGTGCGTGGATCGCCGACCCGGGCATCGCGATCCCCGAGGGCGCCGCGGCCGTGCACGGCTACACCACCGAGCGCGCCCAGGCCGAGGGGCGTCCCGCGGCCGAGGTCGTCGCCGAGATCATCGCCGCGATCGAGGCGGTGTTCGCCCGCGGCGTCCCGCTGGTGATCTACAACGCCCCGTACGACCTGACGGTCCTCGATCGCGAGGCAAAGCGGCACGGGTTCGCCTCCCCCGTCATCGGCAACGTCGTCGACCCGCTCGTGATCGACAAGGCCCTCGACACCTTCCGCAAGGGCAAGCGCACGCTCGAGGCGGCGTCCGAGCTGTACGGCGTCACCCTCGACGACGCGCACGACGCCGGTGCCGACGCCATCGCGGCCGGTCGGGTCGCCCAGGCCATCGCCGGCAAGTACCAGGACGAGCTCGGCATCTCGGCAGAGGAACTCCACCGCAAGCAGGTCGGGTGGTGCGCCGAGCAGGCGACCTCGTTCCAGGAGTACATGCGCAAGAAGCGCGACCCGTCCTTCACCGCCGACGGTCGCTGGCCGCACCGCAACGGCGCCTGACCCGCGCACCGCTCGCACGACGCAGAACGGGCGGTCCTCCCGAAGGAGGACCGCCCGTTCTGCTGTTGCCGAAGGACTACTTGGAGAAGCCCTTGAAGCGCTGGTTGAACTTCTCGACGCGACCGGCCGAGTCGAGGATGCGCTGCTTGCCCGTGTAGAACGGGTGCGAAGCGGACGAGATCTCGACGTCGATCACCGGGTAGGTGGCACCGTCGAGCTCGATCGTCTTGTCGCTGTTCGCGGTCGAACGCGTCAGGAAGGTCTCACCGGAGGCCAGGTCACGGAAGACGATGGCGCGGTACTCGGGGTGGGTGTCGGTCTTCATGGAGTTTCCTCGATAGCGGTAGCGGTGGTGGGATTGCGCGAGATGCGCGGGAAGTCATCGGCTTGCGCCAGCCGTCAACGTTACCAGACGGACGGCGCGATCGCAGCGCTAGGACGCGCGCGCCGTGTACCGACCGGCGTCCTTCGTGACGGACAGCGCGATGCCGAACGCCTCGGTCAGGGTCTGGTCGGTCAGGACCTCGTCGATGGGCCCGGCGGCCTGCACGTGGCCGTCGGCGAGCACCAGCGCGTGGGTGAACCCGGCGGGGATCTCCTCGACGTGGTGGGTGACGATCACGATGGCCGGCGAGTCGGCGCTCTGGGCGTAGCCGCCGAGGGTGCGGACGAGGCTCTCACGGGCACCGAGGTCGAGCGAGGCGGCCGGCTCGTCCAGGAACAGGATCTCCGGGTCGGTCATGACGGCACGGGCGATCTGGACGCGCTTCTGCTCGCCGTCGCTCAGCTCGCCGAAGGTGCGGTCGGTGAACGACCCCAGGCCCCACTCCTCGAGCACGCGCTGGGCACGGCGGACGTCGAGCTCCTCGTACTCCTCGTTCCAGCGACCCGTGACCGAGTACGCGGCCGTCAGCACGACGTCGATGACCTTCTCGGTCACCGGGATGCGACGGGCCAGGGCGGTCGATGCGAAGCCGATGCGCGGGCGGAGCTCGAACAGGTCGGCGCCGCCCAGCTCGGTGCCGAGCACCTCGACGTCACCCGAGGTCGGGAACGTCTGGGCACCGGCGACCTGCAGCAACGTGGTCTTGCCGGCGCCGTTCGCACCGAGCACGACCCAGCGTTCGTCGTCCTGCACCCCCCACGAGATCGAGTCGAGGATGGTGGCCCCGTTGCGGACCACGGAGACGTCTGACAAGCGCACGACCGAGGGCATGCGACCAGCCTACGGGGTCCGGCCGAGCACCTCGTCGTAGACCTGCCGTGTCCTCGTGGCGATCGCGTCCCAGGTGAACTCGGACTCGACGCGCAGGCGTCCGGCGCGGCCCATGAGCTTCGCGAGCCCCTCGTCGGCGAGCACCTCACACAGGGTCGCGGCCAGGTCCGCCACGTACTTGTCGGGGTCGGTCGGGGTGCCCGTGCCGTCCTGCGCCTGGTCGATCGGCACGATGCGACCGGTGAAGCCGTCCGCGACGACCTCGGGGATGCCCCCGGTGCCGGTGCCGACGACGGGGATGCCGCACGCCATGGCCTCGAGGTTCACGATGCCGAGCGGTTCGTAGATCGACGGGCACACGAACACGGTGCCCGAGGACAGCACGTTCACGATCTCCTCGTGCGCGAGCATCCGGTCGATCCAGACGACGCCCTCGCGCTGCTCGCGCAGGCCCTCGACCAGCCCGGTGACCTCGGCGAGGATCTCCGGGGTGTCCGGGGCACCGGCGCACAGCACGATCTGGACGTCCTCGGGGAGCGACGCCACGGCGCGGAGCAGGTAGGGCAGGCCCTTCTGCCGGGTGATGCGACCGACGAAGACGACGCTGGGGCGCGACGGGTCGATGCCGAGGGCGCGGACGGCGTCCTCGTCGACCTGCGGCTTCCAGGCGTCGATGTCGATGCCGTTGTAGACGACGTGCACCTTCGCCGGGTCGATCGACGGGTAGGAGCGCAGGATGTCGGCGCGCATGGCCTTCGACACCGCGATGACACCGTCGGCGTTCTCGAACGCCTCGCGTTCCATCCAGCTCGACAGGCGGTAGCCACCGCCGAGCTGCTCGGCCTTCCACGGGCGGAGCGGCTCGAGGCTGTGCGCCGTGACGACGTGGGGGATCCCGTAGGTCAACTGCGCGATCCGGCCCGCCGAGTTCGCGTACCAGGTGTGCGAGTGCACGAGGTCGGCGCCCTCGACGTCGGCGGCGATGGCCATGTCGGTGCCGAGCGCCTGCAGTGCACCGTTCGCCTGCTCGAGGCCTGCCGGCGTGCGGTACCCCCAGACGTCGGCTTCGTCGCGGAAGGCCCCGAAGGCCCGGACCCGGACGTCGGTGTCGGTCCCCGACCGCAACGCAGCAGTCAGTTCGGCCACGTGGACGCCCGCTCCGCCGTAGACCTCCGGCGGATACTCCCTGGTCAGTAGATCGACTCGCACGGGTTCAAGGTAACCGGTTCCCAGTGCTGACGCCTACTGTGAGCGGCATGGCACCAAAGAAGGTCTTCGGCATCGTGCTCGCTGGCGGCGAGGGGAAACGGCTCATGCCGCTCACGGCCGACCGGGCGAAGCCCGCAGTCCCGTTCGGCGGGAACTTCCGTCTCATCGACTTCGCGCTGTCGAACCTGGTGAACTCCGGTCTGCAGAAGATCGTCGTCCTCACCCAGTACAAGTCGCACAGTCTCGACCGGCACGTCGCCGAGACCTGGCGCATGGAGGGCCTGCTCGGGTCCTACGTGGCGTCGGTCCCCGCGCAGCAGCGACTCGGCAAGCGCTGGTTCGCCGGTTCGGCCGACGCGATCCTGCAGTCGCTCAACCTGCTCCGGGACGAGCGTCCGGACATCGTCGTCGTGGTCGGCGCCGACCACGTGTACCGGATGGACTTCCACCAGATGGTCGAGGCGCACATCGCCTCGGGTCGCAGCGCCACCGTCGCGGCGATCCGTCAGCCCATCGAGCTCGCCGACCAGTTCGGCGTCATCCAGGTGGACGCCGACGACCCGACGAAGATCGACGCCTTCCTCGAGAAGCCGAAGAACCCGGTCGGGCTCGCCGACTCCCCCGGCGAGGTCCTGGCCTCGATGGGCAACTACGTGTTCAACGCGGACGCCCTCGTCGACGCGGTGCTCCGCGACGGCCAGGTCGAGTCGTCCGCGCACGACATGGGCGGCGACATCGTCCCCGACTTCGTGGACCGCGGCGACGCCGGTGTCTACGACCTGCAGCGCAACGAGGTCCCCGGGTCCACCGACCGCGACAAGTACTACTGGCGCGACGTGGGGACGATCGACTCGTTCTTCGACGCGCACATGGACCTCATCGCCCCGGTGCCGGTGTTCAACCTGTACAACCAGGACTGGCCGATCTTCAACCAGCAGACGAACCTGCCGCCGGCGAAGTTCGTGCGGGACGCCAACGGCAACACCGGCTCGACGGTCGACTCGCTCGTGTCACTCGGCTGCCTGGTGTCGGGCGCGCAGGTCGAACGCAGCATGATCGGCCCGTGGTGCGGGATCGACTCCGGCGCGAAGGTCCTCGACTCGATCGTCTTCGAGCGGGCGACGATCGGCGCCGGTTCGGTCGTGAACCGGGCGATCCTGGACAAGGACGTCGTCATCGCGCCGGGTGCGCAGGTCGGCATCGACCGTGAGGCCGACGAGGCCCGCGGCTTCACCGTGACCGATTCCGGCATCACCGTGGTCGGCAAGGGCGTCCGCGTCGACGCCTGATCCGTTGCCGAGTCCGGGCTCCGCCCATGGGTCGGCAAGGGCGTCCGCGTCGACGCCTGATCCGTTGCCGAGTCCGGGCTCCGCCCATGGGTCGGCAAGGGCGTCCGCGTCGACGCCTGATCCGTTGCCGAGTCCGGGCTCCGCCCATGGGTCGGCAAGGGCGTCCGCGTCGACGCGTAGCGTCCGCCGGTCACGTCGACACGCACGGTCAGGAGGCACGGCTCGCGTCACGGACGCGAGCCGTGCCTCCGTGTGTCGGTACCGTTGGTCCGTGCCCCGCTTCCTCGTCGTCCTCGATGCCGATTCCACCCTCCTCGAGGACGAGGTGATCGAACTCCTCGCCGACACCGCCGGCACCCGGCCACAGGTCGCGGCGATCACGGAGCGCGCCATGCGCGGGGAGATCGACTTCGCCGAGAGCCTCCGGGAGCGTGTCGCGACCCTGGCGGGCCTCCCGGTCGACGTCTTCCGACGCGCACAGCAGGCGGTCCGCGTGACGCGGGGCGCCGACCAACTCGTCCGCGGCGTGCACGCCGCCGGTGGGACCGTCGGTGTCGTGTCCGGCGGGTTCCACGAGGTCCTCGACCCGTTCGCCGAGCAGCTCGGTCTCGACCACTGCCGGGCGAACCGACTCGAGGTGGCCGACGGCGTGCTGACCGGCCGTGTGCTCGGCGACGTCGTGGACGCGCACGCCAAAGCCGTCGCCCTGCGCGAGTGGGCCGAGGCCGACGGCGTGGACGCGGTCCGCACCGTCGCGATCGGCGACGGGGCGAACGACCTCGAGATGATGCGCGTCGCCGCCCTGTCGGTGGCGTTCGACGCGAAGCCGCGCGTGCGGGAGCAGGCGGACGTCGCCGTCGTGGACCGCGACCTGTCCGCCGTGCTCGCGACGCTCGGCCTGCGCGGCTGAGCGGACCGCTCCTCGCAGCCGAGTCTCGCGCACGGCGACACTTCTCGGCTCGCGCGGCCCGAGCAGTGTCGCTCAGGCCGAGACTCGGGCCAGGCCGGCCAGGCCGGGCGGGCTGGCTAGTGGCCCATGCCGAGGCCGCCGTCGACCGGGATGATCGCGCCGGAGACGTAGCCGGCCCCGTCGCTCGCCAGGAACAGCGTGGCGTCGGCGACGTCGTCGACGGTGCCGTAGCGGGCCGCCGGGATCGCCTTCTTGAACTCGGCCTGCAGCTCGTCGGACAGCGCGGCCGTCATGTCGGTCTGGATGAACCCGGGCGCGACGACGTTGGCGGTGATGCCGCGCGAGCCGAGCTCACGGGTGATCGACCGGGCCATGCCGACCAGGGCGGCCTTCGACGACGCGTAGTTGACCTGGCCGATCTGGCCGTAGGCGCCGACGACGCTCGACATGAGCACGATGCGGCCGAACTTCGCCTTCATCATGCCCTTGGTGGCGCGCTTCACGACCCGGAACGTGCCGGTCAGGTTGGTGTCGACGACGCTCGTGAAGTCGTCCTCGGACATGCGGAGCAGCAGCTGGTCGTTCGTGATGCCGGCGTTGGCCACGAGCACCTCGATCGGTCCGAGCTCGGCTTCGACCTGCGTGAAGGCGGCGTCCACCGAGGCCGTGTCGGTGATGTCGGCCTGCACGGTGAGGGCCCCTTCGGGTCCGCCCTGTCCGCTGCGCGACGTGACCGCGACGCGGTGCCCGGCGGCGACGAAACGCTCGGCGAGGGCGTGGCCGATGCCACGGTTGCCGCCGGTGATCAGGACGGTACGGGGGGTGCTCATGGTCGCTCCGTTCGGTGGTGGTGTGCGGTCGTGTCGTGCCGACGGGTCGGCGGACACGCCCGGACGAGCGTAGCGGAGCCAGCACCGCAGCCCGTTCGCGCGCGGCGCACCCACGATCGGCCCCGGAGGCTTAGGCTGGACCACGGGTAGACGGAGACCATCTGTATGAAGAGCACGCACACCAGCATCACCACGCTCCCGGATTCGCCGGAGCTGGACCGGGCGCACCGCCTGTCCCGCTACGTGTGGCAGATGGCGATCCGCGTCGTCCTCTTCGTCGTGGCGGTGCTCGTCTACTCCATCTGGCACTCCTGGATCGCCGTCGTGCCGATCGTCCTCGCCGCCGTGATCCCCTGGGTCGCCGTCATCGTCGCGAACGCCGGCAGTCGGACCGAGAGCGACATGATCTCGCCCGCCGGTGCGATGCAGCTCTACGACGCGGTCGACCCGGGCCTCCGTGAGCAGCAGGAAGAGGACCGGGCCCAGGCCTACCGCGACGAGCAGGACCGCCTCCGGCAGCAGGCCCAGCACGCACAGGACGAGTGGCAGCGTGGCGGCGACCGCTCGAAGATGTGGGGACACCGCTGATGGGCGCGACCTTCGACCTGCACACCGAACCGGGCTCGACCCCCGTCTGCTCCCGAGCCGGCTGCTCCAACACGGCAGCGTGGCGGGTGAACTGGCGCAACCCCCGGATCCACTCCGCCGACCGCGTGAAGATCTGGGCCGCGTGCGAAGAGCACCGCGACTTCCTCGCCGACTACCTGCGGTCGCGCACCTTCCCGGTTCGTGTCACCGGCATGCACGAGGACGTCGACCGGCTCGACGACGAACGCGATCCGGCATCGTCGCCGAAGAACGACGTCGGGGTGCGCTCCACCGGCACCGGTCGATGACCGACGACTTCGACCCGCACTCCCGGTACGGCCGGAAGCACGCTGCCAAGCTGCAGCGCGCCGCCGACCACGCACGGCGATCCGCACCGGACGACGAACGTCCCACCCAGGACCCGGACGAGCCCTTCGTCGGCTGGCACTTCGTCCGCAGTCGCCGCTGGCTCGGGTACTTCGCGATCGCCGTGGCCTTCGCGATCGTCTGCGCCCTGTTCGGCATGTGGCAGTGGGACCGCCGCAACGAAGCCGTGCGCCAGAACGAGCAGGTCGCCCAGAACTACGACCACACCCCGGTCCCCCTCGACCAGGCGCTGCCGACGGCATCGAGCTGGCAGGACGAGCAGGAGTGGCTCCGCGTCGCCGTGACCGGGCGCTACGACGTCGACGCACAGCTCCTGGTCCGCAACCGCGTGCACAACGGCCAGCCCGGCTTCGAGGTCCTCACCCCCCTCGTCACCGACGACGGCCGCGCGTTCATCGTCGACCGCGGCTGGGTCCCCACCGGCAACGCGCAGGACGCCCCCGACCACGTGCCCGCTCCCCCGTCGGGCGAGGTCACGGCGATCGTCCGGCTTCAGCAGAGCGAGCCCCGGATCCCCGGCCGCACCGACCCCGCGCACACCGACCAGGTGCAGTCGGTCACGCTCGCGGACGTCGCGAAGAAGGCCGACACCCCCATCTGGACCGGCGCGTACGGCGAGCTCGCCTCCGAGTCCCCCGCCCCGACCGAGGCGCGTCCGCTCGGCTGGGAGCGTCCCACCGCCGACACCGGCCTGCACCTGAGCTACTTCATCCAGTGGTTCCTGTTCGCGGCCGGCGGGTTCGGGTTCCTGGCGTACGTCATGGTGCAGGAGTACCGGAACCTCAACCAGGACGACCCGGAGGAACGCGAGCGCGCCCAGGAGCGGCAGCGCCGCAAGGACGCCAAGCCGAAGACCGACGCGGAGATCGAGGACGACCTGATCGCGTCCCGCCGCTGACGCGTTGCGCCGGGCCGTTCGCCGCGGGCGCGCCGCCGAGCGGTCACGAACCGTCGCCCGTCGACGCCGGTGTCGACACGTGGTGACCACTCGGCGGACGTGAGCGGGTTGCCTTGACCGACGGGACAGCGGACGGGAGGCCCGTGGCGGCGTCGCCACGGGCCTCCCGTCCGTCCTCCGGTCACGTCGACCACCGCACGCCGCCCGGCCGCTGGTCACGACGCGCTCGCACGCGTGCCGCCGAGCGGTCACGAACCGTCGCTCACCGGCGACGGCGACGACACATGGTGACCACTCGGCGAACCTGAGCGGGGTGTCGTGACCGCCCGCTAGGCGAGCTCGATGAGCTCCGCGTAGTCCTTGTTCCAGTGGTCCTCGGTGCCGTCCGGCAACAGCAGGACGCGCTCCGGATTGAGGGCCTCGACTGCGCCGGCGTCGTGGGACACCAGGACGACCGCGCCCTCGAACCCGGCCAACGCGTTCAGGATCTCCTCGCGCGACGCCGGGTCGAGGTTGTTCGTCGGTTCGTCGAGCAGCAGCACGTTCGCGCCCGAGACGACGATCATCGCGAGCGACAGACGCGTCTTCTCACCACCTGAGAGGACCCCGGCCTTCTTGTAGCCGTCGTCCCCGGTGAACAGGAACGAACCGAGCACGCGACGGGCCTCGGTCTCGTTGAGGTCGGTCGACGCCGACACCATGTTCTCGATCACGGTGCGGTTGATGTCGATGTTCTCGTGCTCCTGCGCGTAGTACCCGATGCGCAGGCCGTGGCCGGGCTGGATCTCACCGGTGTCGGGCAGGTCGGCACCCGCGAGGATGCGGAGCAGCGTCGTCTTGCCGGCACCGTTGAACCCGAGGATGACGACGCGCGAACCGCGGTCGATCGCCAGGTCGACGCCCGCGAAGATCTCGAGCGACCCGTAGGACTTCGACAACCCCTCGGCCATGAGCGGCGTGCGGCCGCACGGGGCCGGCGTGGGGAAGCGGATCTTGGCGACCCGGTCCGCGACGCGCTCGTCCTCGAGACCCGCGAGCAGCTTGTCGGCACGCGCGACCATCTGGTGCGCCGCGGCGGCCTTCGAGGCCTTCGCACCGAACCGAGCGGCCTGGTCCTTCAACGTCGCGGCCTTCTTCTCGGCGCCGGCGCGCTCCTTGCGGCGACGCTCCTCGTCGGCGACGCGCTGCCGCTGGTAGAGCTTCCAGCCCATGTTGTAGATGTCGATGGTCTGGCGGTTGGCGTCGAGGTAGAACACGCGGTTGACGACCTCGTCCACGAGCTCGACGTCGTGGGAGATGATGATGACGCCGCCGGGGTAGGTCTTCAGGTGCTCGCGCAGCCACACGACCGAGTCGGCGTCGAGGTGGTTCGTGGGCTCGTCGAGGATCATCGTCTCGGCGTCCGAGAACAGGATCCGCGCGAGCTCGATGCGACGACGCTGCCCACCGGACAGGGTCTTGAGCTGCTGGTCGAGGATGCGGTCCGGCAGCTTGAGGTTCGACGCGATCGACGCCGCCTCGGCCTCGGCCGCGTAGCCGCCGAGCGCGTTGAACTGGTCGTCGAGCCGGCTGTACCGGCGCATCGCCTTCTCGGCGACGGCCGCGTCCTCACTCGCCATGTCGAGCGTGGCGAGGCGGATGCCCTCCACGAGCTCTCCGAGCCCGCGGGCGTCGAGGATGCGCTTGCGCGCGGTCTCCTCCGGATCGCCGGAGCGCGGGTCCTGCGGCAGGTAGCCGATCTCACCACCGCGGTCGATCGTCCCGCCGTTCGGCTGCGTCTCGCCCGCGAGGGCCTTGGTCATCGTCGTCTTCCCCGCGCCGTTGCGGCCGACGAGTCCGATCTTGTCACCCTTCTCGACACGGAAGGACACGTCTTCCATGAGGAGACGAGCTCCGACGCGGATCTCGAGTTCGTGCACGGCAAGCACAGTGGACGTCCAATCAGTTGGTGGGTTTGCACAACGACGTGTGCGTGAGGTGCACCGCTACGCTGACGGGACCGATGGTTCCGAACGGGACCAGCAGTCCATTCTAGGAGAATCCATGACGAACGCCACCGGGTTCGCTCCCCGCGCAGTCCTCGCCGACCATCTGCGGACGCACGGGCTGGCCACGAACGCCGCCCTCGTCGCCGGCGGAGCCCTGTTCACCGCTGCGATGGCACAGCTCGAGGTCCCGATGTGGCCGGTCCCGATCACCGGGCAGACGCTCGCCGTCGTCCTCGTCGGTGCGACCCTGGGTGCCCGCCGCGGCATGCTCTCGCTGCTCGTCTACGCCGTCGCCGGCCTGGCGGGCGCACCGTTCTTCGCCGACATGACCGGCGGCCTGCAGGCCCTTGCCGTGCCGAGCTTCGGCTACGTCATCGGGTTCATCCCCGCCGCCGGCGTCGTCGGTTGGCTGGCCCGCCGCAACTGGGACCGTCACTTCGGGCGCGCAGCCGTGGCGATGCTGCTCGCGAGCGCCATCCCGTTCGTGACCGGCCTGCCGTACCTGGCGGTCGTGCTCGGGCAGCTCGGCGCACCGAACGACCTGCAGTCGGTGCTCGCCGCCGGCCTGTACCCGTTCATCGTCGGTGGGATCGCGAAGGCGCTCATCGCCGCGGGCATCGTGCCGCTGGCGTGGAAGGCCGTCGGCCGCCGCTGACCCGTCGCACGACAACGGCCCCGCACCGATCGGTGCGGGGCCGTTCTGTGCCTGCTGCGTGCGGGGTGACGGGCTGTCAGTGCGGTCACGACTCCCCGGCAGCCGGACGCCGAGTGGTCACATTCCGTCGCCTGGAGCGCGGTCGGCCGACCGAACGTGACCACTCGGCGAACGCGAGCGGGCGGTTGCGACCACTCGGCGGCGCGCCCCGCGCGTGACGCGACCACGGACGGACGGGAGGCCCGGTGCCAGCTGGCACCGGGCCTCCCGTCCGTCAGGGGGTCGCGACTAGATCGCGAACCCGAGCGCGCGCATCATCTCGCGCCCGTCGTCGGTGATCCGCTCCGGGCCCCACGGCGGCATCCAGACCCAGTTGATGCGGAAGGCGTCCACGATGCCGTCGAGGGCGTTCGCGGTGTCGCCCTCGATGACGTCGGTGAGCGGGCAGCCGGCACTGGTCAACGTCATGCTGATCACGAGCGCCGAGGCCTCGTCGTCCCAGGCGAGGTCGTAGATCAGACCGAGGTCGACGATGTTGACGCCGAGCTCCGGGTCCTGAACCTCCTTCAGCCCCTCGACGACCTCGTCGAACTTCTCCGGGGCGAGTGCCGCGATCATCAGGCCTGCGCCTCGGCGGCGGACGCAGCCGCGGCCTGCACGTAGCGGTCGTAGCCCTCGTTCTCGAGGCGGTCGGCGAGCTCCGGGCCACCCTGCTCGGCGACCTTGCCCGCGACGAACACGTGCACGAAGTCCGGCTTGATGTAGCGCAGGATGCGCGTGTAGTGCGTGATGAGCAGCACGCCCAGGCCGGTCGCGGCCTTGGCGCGGTTCACACCCTCGGACACGATCTTCAGCGCGTCGACGTCCAGGCCGGAGTCGGTCTCGTCGAGCACGGCGAAGCGGGGCTTGAGGAGCTCGAGCTGCATGATCTCGTGGCGCTTCTTCTCGCCACCGGAGAAGCCCTCGTTGACGTTGCGCTCGGCGAACGACGAGTCCATCTTGAGGTCGGCCATCGACTGGCGGAGCTCCTTGATCCAGCCGCGCAGGGCCGGGGCCTCGCCGTCGATCGCCGTCTTGGCGGTGCGGAGGAAGTTCGACACCGTCACGCCGGGGATCTCGACCGGGTACTGCATCGCCAGGAACATGCCGGCACGGGCGCGCTCGTCGACGCTCATCGCGAGGACGTCCTCGCCGTCGAGGGTGATCGAGCCGCCGACGACGTTGTACCGGGGGTGCCCGGCGATCGTGTACGCCAGCGTGGACTTGCCGGAGCCGTTCGGCCCCATGATCGCGTGGATCTCGCCCTCGTTGATCGTGAGGTCGACACCCTTGAGGATCTCCTTGGTGCCCTGATCGGTGTCGATCGAGACCTGGAGGTCGCGGATTTCCAGAGTGGACATTGCGTGGGTTCCTTCGGTTTTCTGTCGTGTCGCGGACGGGCCGCGGAAAGTGTGGGGGCCGGGCGGCGGTGTCAGTCGACGGGGACGGGATCGTGCACGTCGACGTAGACGTCGCCCTCGCGCACCTCGACCCGGAAGACCGGGACGGGCTCGTACGCCGGGAAGTTCTGCGGCTTCCCCGTGGCGAGCGAGAAGCGGGAGCCGTGGGCCCAGCACTCGAGCGTGTCGCCCTCGATGAACCCCTCGGCCAGCGAGATGTCCCCGTGGGTGCAGGTGTCGCCGATGGCGTGCACGGTGCCGGACGAGTCCTTCACGATGGCCACCGCGGTGCCGTCGACGACGGCGCGCATGGGGCTGTCCACCGCGATCTCGGACTCCGCGCAGACCTTCGTGGGCATCAGGCGTCGGCCTCCGCCGGCGCGACGACCGCCGAGCGACCGTCGGCGAGCTCCTGCTCGACTGCGGCGATGAGTCGTTCCTCGAGCTCGGGCGCACCGATCTTCTGGATGACCTCGACCAGGAAGCCGAGCACGACGAGACGACGCGCTTCTTCCTCGGGGATGCCGCGGGCCTGCAGGTAGAACAGCTGCTCGTCGTCGAAGCGACCGGTCGCACTCGCGTGGCCGGCGCCCTCGATGTTGCCCGTCTCGATCTCGAGGTTCGGGATGCTGTCGGCACGGGTGCCGTCGGTCAGCACGAGGTTGCGGTTCTGCTCGTACGAGTCGGTGCCGTCACCGGCGCGACCGATGAGCACGTCACCGATCCACACGGTGTGCGCGCCCTTGCCCTGCAGCGCGCCCTTGTAGTTGACCCGACCGCGCGTGTTCGGCGCATCGTGGTTCACGTAGACCTGCTGCTCGATGTACTGACCGGCGTCGGCGAAGTACACGCCGTACATCTCGGTGTCGGCGCCCTGCGCACCGAGGTGCGTCGAGGGGTTGACCCGGATGACGTCGCCGCCGAGCGAGACCACGACGTGCTTCAGGAAGGCGTCGCGGCCGACCTCGGCGAAGTGCGTCGAGACGTGCACCGCGTCGTCGTCCCAGTCCTGCAGGCTGACGACGGTCAGGCGTGCGCCGTCCTGCACGACGATCTCGATGTTCTCGCTGAGCAGTGCGCTGCCGCGGTTGTCGAGCACGACGATGCCCTGGGCGTGCGGCTCGGCCGTGATGACCGTGTGCGCCGCTCGGGGCTGCGTGCCGAAGTCGGAACGCGTGATGGTGATGAACTCGTGCGCCTCGGTCGCCGTGATGGTGACGGCGAGGACGGCGTCGCGCGCGGACCACGCAGCGGCCGCTGCACGGTCCTCGGGCAGACCGGCGGTGCCGACGCGGGGGTCGTCGCTGCGACCCCACTCGACGTCGGCACCGTCGGACTGGCGGGCGAGGAACCGGTAGGCGGATCCGTCGAGACCGCCGTCGAGGAGCGGCTGGAGCTTCGCCAGGGGCGCGAACTTCCAGTTGACCTCTCGGCCGGTGACGGTCGGGAACGCCTCGAGGTCGCCGGACTGGAACCGCTCGGAGCGGGTCTGGACCGGGATCTTCTTGTCCGGGGCGTCCCAGCCGCCGTCGGAGTGGGCTCCGGCGCCGTGCTGTTCGGCACCCTGGGCGGGTGCCGCGGGCTCGATCGGCTGGTCGATGTGGGGAGGGGTGGTGCTGGACATCTAGCCGACGGATCCTTCCATGCTCATCTCGATGAGCTTGTTGAGTTCGAGCGCGTACTCCATCGGGAGCTCGCGGGCGATCGGCTCGATGAAACCACGGACGATCATCGCCATCGCTTCGTCCTCGGCCATGCCGCGGGACATCAGGTAGAAGAGCTGCTCCTCGCTCACGCGCGAGACCGTGGCCTCGTGCCCGAGCTGGACGTCGTCGACGCGGATGTCGATCGCCGGGTACGTGTCGCTCCGGCTGATGGTGTCGACGAGCAGCGCGTCACACCGCACGGTGTTCGCTGCGTGGTGCGCCGCCGGGTCGACCCGGACCTCGCCGCGGTAGCCCGCACGACCGCCGCCACGGGCGATCGACTTCGAGACGATCGACGACGTCGTGTACGGCGCCATGTGGATCATCTTCGCGCCGGCGTCCTGGTGCTGGCCGGGGCCGGCGAACGCGACGGACAGGGTCTCGCCCTTGGCGTGCTCACCGGCGAGGTAGATCGACGGGTACTTCATCGTCACCTTGGAGCCGATGTTGCCGTCGATCCACTCCATCGTGGCGCCCTCGTGCGCGATCGCACGCTTGGTCACCAGGTTGTAGACGTTGTTCGACCAGTTCTGGATCGTCGTGTAGCGCACGCGGGCGTTCTTCTTCACGATGATCTCGACGACGGCCGAGTGCAGCGAGTCCGACTTGTAGATCGGCGCGGTGCAGCCCTCGATGTAGTGCACGTAGGAGTCCTCGTCCGCGATGATCAGCGTCCGCTCGAACTGGCCCATGTTCTCGGTGTTGATCCGGAAGTAGGCCTGGAGCGGGATCTCGACGTGGACGCCCTTGGGGACGTAGACGAACGAACCACCGGACCACACGGCCGTGTTCAGCGCGGCGAACTTGTTGTCGCCGGCCGGGATCACGGTGCCGAAGTACTCCTGGAAGAGCTCGGGGTGCTCGCGGAGCGCCGTGTCGGTGTCCATGAAGATGACACCCTGCTGCTCCAGGTCCTCGCGGATCTGGTGGTACACGACCTCGGACTCGTACTGCGCGGCGACGCCGGCGACGAGGCGCTGGCGCTCGGCCTCGGGGATGCCGAGCTTCTCGTAGGTCGCGCGGATGTCCTCGGGGAGGTCCTCCCACGACTGCGCCTGCTTCTCGGTCGAGCGCACGAAGTACTTGATGTTGTCGAAGTCGATGCCCGTCAGGTCGGCACCCCACGTCGGCATCGGCTTGCGGCCGAAGAGCTGCAGGCCCTTGAGCCGGTTCTTGAGCATCCACTCGGGCTCGTGCTTGAGGTTCGAGATGTCGGTCACGACCTCGTCCGAGACCCCACGGCGGGCCGAGGCCCCGGCGGAGTCGGAGTCGGACCAGCCGAACTCGTATTGCCCGAGCCCTTCGAGCTCGGGACGGTCGATGAGCACGTCGGACATGGTCTCCTCGTTTCCTTCTCGCGGGACAGCGTCTTCAGGTGTGAACCCGTGGCGCCTGGACGCCATTCCACCGCAGACCGCTGACAAGCGGTCACGGTGCTGCTCCCTCGCAACGACAATGGTTCCACGCAGTCCGTGGAGTGATCGGCGATCTCGGCCCATTCGGAGCCGGCGCCTGCCTAGACTTGACTGCTGCTGAACCCTCGAATCCTACAGGTTCACTGCACGGAACAACAGGAAGGCACCACCCTCGTGACTCGCGTCGGACCCCCCGTCGACCAGGATCTCCGGACCGCACGGTGGTGGTCGCTCCCCCGGGTGGTCGATCGCCGGGTCATCGCGCTGGCGTGGGCCTCGTTCGTCGTCGAGGTCGTGTTGATCGGCACCGGCGGCCTCGTCAGGCTGACCGCGTCGGGCCTCGGATGCCCCACCTGGCCCAAGTGCACGGCGGATTCGCTCGTGTCGACGCCCGAGATGGGCATCCACGGGATCATCGAGTTCGGGAACCGACTGCTCACCTTCGTGCTCGTCATCGTGGCGATCGCGATGTTCCTGGCGGTCGTCCGGATGCTCCGCACGCGCCCCGAACTGTTCTGGCTCGCGTTCGCTCAGGGCGTGGCGATCCCGGTCCAGGCCGTCATCGGCGGGCTCAGCGTGCTCACGAACCTCAACCCCTTCGTCGTCGGGCTGCACTTCGTCGTGTCCGCCGCCCTGACCTCGGTCACCGCGGCCCTGGTCTACCGGACGATGCACGGCCCCCGCACCAGCCACCGCCTCGTGCCCGGCTGGTACACCGGCGTCGTCCGCGGCACCGTCGCCGCCGTCGTGGTCACCGTGCTCGTCGGCATCCTGACGACCGGCAGCGGCCCGCACGCCGGCGCCGACGAGGCCGTCGACGGCGGGATGCTGCACCGCACGGGCTTCGACCCCGCGGTCATGGAGCACGTGCACGCCTGGCCCGCGTACGCCCTGTTCGCGCTGACCCTCGTGCTCGTCGTCGGCGCCGTCCGGCTCCGGATCTCGAGCAAGTGGGCGCTGTTGCTGCTCGTCGTCGAGTTCCTGCAGATCGCCGTCGGCCTGACCCAGGCCCGCACGGGCCTGCCCGTCGGACTGGTGGGCACGCACATGGTGCTCGCCGGGCTGCTCGTCGGTGCCACCACGGCGGTCGTGCTCGCCACGCGCGCCAGCGCCGGTCGCGAGGCCGTGCGCGAACCACTCGACGCTGCCTGACGCCCGGGCGCGTCGCGCGCGCGACACCGCTTCTGCGACACCCCACGAGTCGATCGACTCGTGGGGTGTCGTCCGTTGCGCACGCATCAGGTGCGTGCGTCCGCCCTGCGGCCAGGGCTCGCACGCGGCGGCCGGGAGGCCCGTGGCCGTGTCCGCCACGGGCCTCCCGGCCGCCCTGTGCGCACGTCCACAGCCGCGCCAGGTCGCGCGCCGACCCGGAACGACGTCCTCGACGTCGTGCGACGTCGAGGACGTCGCATCCCCGCGCGCGCAACCGTCGCACAGGCGCACCGACGACGAAGGCGACGTCGTACGACATCGAGTTCGTCGTACGACGTCGCCCATTGGCGGCGCGCAGCGCCTAGAAGGTGAAGACCTGGGGCAGCAGCGGGTCGATGCCCACGGCGATGAAGAGCAGCGTCAGGTACGTGATCGAGCTGTGGAACACCCGCATTGGCTGCACGTGCTCGACGTGCTGGATCGCCCGCGAGTACAGCCGGTGCGACTCGACGACGAACCAGATGCCACCGGCCAGTGCGACCACGGTGTACAGCGGGCCCATGTGCGCAACGGGGATGAGCAGGAGCGAGCAGACGAGCGTCGCCCAGGCGTAGAGCACGACCTGCAGGCCGACCACGGTGCGACCGCGGACCACGGCGAGCATCGGGACGTCGGCGGCGTCGTAGTCGTCGCGGTACTTCATCGACAGCGGCCAGTAGTGCGGCGGCGTCCAGAGGAAGATCACCATGAAGAGGATGACCGGGGCCCAGGTGAGCGATCCGGTGACGCCCGCCCAGCCGATGAGCACGGGCATGCAGCCGGCCGAGCCGCCCCACACGATGTTCTGCGGAGTGCGGCGCTTGAGCCACAGCGTGTAGACGAACACGTAGATGAGGATCGCGATGACGCTCAGGGCCGCGGCGAGCCAGTTCACCAGGAACCCGAGCACCGCCGTCGACAGGACGCCGAGGATCCACGAGAACACGAGGGCTTCGCGGTCCGAGAGCTCACCGGTCACCAGCGGGCGGGTGCTCGTCCGCTTCATCAGGCGGTCGATGTCACGGTCGATGTAGCAGTTGAAGGCCGACGCCGAACCGGCGGACATCGCGCCGCCGAGCATCGTCCAGAAGACGAGCCAGAGGTCCGGCACGCCACGCTCGGCCAGGAACATGGTCGGCGCGGTGGTCACGAGCAGCAGCTCCATGACCCGCGGCTTGGTCAACGAGACGTACGCACGGACCTTGCGGGACAGCGTCGATCGGGGTCGATCGGTGTCGGGCCTGGTCACGGTGGCAGTCGGCAAGGGAACCTCAGTCTGTTCGCATCAGCTCGCACACTCGGTGGACGACTGCGGCGGCGTCCGGGCATGCGCTGACCCGGAATGTCCACGGGTCGTCGACAGTTTACGTGATGGAAGCGCCGCGATGATGCCCCGCTCCCCCATCCCGTGCAGAACGACGGGCCGCGGAGCACGACACGCCCGGCGGACGAGGTCCCGGGTGACCCGACTGGTGAACATCGGGCGTCACCTGAACCCCTTCTGAGTGGCTGGTCACTATGCTGGACCTGCCCTCCCGCAGTGCGCGCCCCGATGACGTCGGCCGCGATGAGCCGGTCGGCCGCCGTCAGACGGCGACACGACTCGGCCCCGGGATGGCCACATGTCCGTGCGATGGCACGAGCCCTCGCACATGTCGCATCAAGAAGGGTCAACATCCAAGTGGCTGAATTCACCTGGGACGCCATCGACCGGAAGGCCGTCGACACGGCCCGCGTTCTCGCCGCCGACTCGGTCGAGGCCGCCGGCAACGGTCACCCCGGCACCGCGATGAGCCTCGCGCCGCTCGCACACCTGCTCTTCCAGAAGGTGATGCGTCGCGACCCGAGCGACTCCACCTGGATCGGCCGCGACCGCTTCATCCTCTCCGCCGGTCACGCCTCGATCCTGCAGTACGTGCAGTTCTACCTGCACGGCTACGGCCTCGAGCTCGAAGACCTCCAGCACCTGCGCAAGTGGGGCTCGAAGACCCCGGGTCACCCGGAGTACGGCCACACCGACGGTGTCGAGATCACCACCGGCCCGCTCGGCCAGGGCCTCGCGTCCTCGGTCGGCTTCGCCTACGCCCAGCGCTTCGAGCGCGGCCTGTTCGACCCGGAGACCCCGGCCGGCCAGTCGCCGTTCGACCACTTCACCTACGTGATCGCCGGTGACGGCGACATGCAGGAGGGCGTCACGAACGAGGCGGGCTCGCTCGCCGGCCGGCAGCAGCTCGGCAACCTGATCGCGTTCTACGACTCGAACCAGATCTCGATCGAGGACAACACCGACATCGCGTTCTCGGAGAGCGTCCCCGAGCGCTACGAGGCGCTCGGCTGGCACGTCCAGATCGTCGACTGGAAGAAGACCGGCGAGTACTCCGAGGACGCCGTGGAGCTCCACGCCGCGATCGAGGCCGCTCAGCAGGTCACCGACAAGCCGTCGCTCATCGTCCTCAAGACGATCATCGGCTGGCCGTCGCCGACCAAGCAGAACTCCGGCAAGATCCACGGTTCGGCGCTCGGCGCCGACGAGATCAAGGGCCTCAAGGAGGTCCTCGGCTTCGACACCGCGAAGACCTTCGAGGTCGCTCCCGAGGTCCTCGAGTACACCCGCGGCGCCGTCGCCAAGGGCCAGGCGCAGCACGCCGAGTGGCAGAAGGCCTTCGACGCGTGGGCTGCCGCCAACGCCGACAAGAAGGCGCTGTTCGACCGCGTCAACGCCAAGGAGCTCCCCGCGGACCTCGAGGCAGCACTGCCGGTCTTCCCGACCGACAAGGCCGTCTCGACCCGTGCCGCCTCCGGCAAGGTCATCAACGCCATCGCACCGCTGATGCCCGAGTTCTGGGGTGGCTCGGCCGACCTCGCCGAGTCGAACCTCACCACGATCGAGGGCGCCAAGTCCTTCGGTCCGGCCGAGGCCTCGACGACGACGTGGAGCACCGACCCGTACGGCCGTGTGCTGCACTTCGGCATCCGCGAGCACGCCATGGGCTCGATCCTCAACGGCATCGTCCTGCACGGGAACACCCGCCCCTTCGGCGGCACGTTCCTGATCTTCAGCGACTACATGCGTCCGGCGGTCCGTCTCGCCGCGCTCATGGGCGCCCCGGCGATCTACGTCTGGACCCACGACTCCGTCGCCCTCGGTGAGGACGGCCCGACGCACCAGCCGATCGAGCAGGTCTCGTCGCTCCGTGCGATCCCGGGTCTCGACGTGGTCCGCCCCGCCGACGCCAACGAGGTCGCGTACGCCTGGCTCGAGATGCTCAAGCACACCGACCGCCCGGCCGGCATCGCGCTGAGCCGTCAGAACCTGCCGGTGTTCGAGCGTGGCGAGGGCGACGCCTCCGGTGAGGTCTTCGCCTCGGCGAAGAACGTCGCCAAGGGTGCGTACATCCTGGCCGAGGCGCCGAACGGCACCCCGGACGTGATCCTCATCGCGACCGGTTCCGAGGTCCAGATCGCCGTCGAGGCACGCGAGCAGCTCAAGGCCGAGGGCATCAACGCCCGCGTCGTGAGCGCACCGTCCATCGAGTGGTTCCGCGCCCAGTCCGAGAACTACCAGGACCAGGTGCTCCCGAAGGACGTCACCGCTCGCGTGTCGGTCGAGGCCGGCATCGCCATGAGCTGGCGCGACATCGTCGGCGACAAGGGCCGCAGCGTCTCGATCGAGCACTTCGGTGCCTCGGCCGACTACCAGACGCTCTTCAAGGAGTTCGGCTTCACGACGGAACACGTCGTGGCCGCCGCGAAGGAATCCATCGCGGCTTCCTGACCCGCAGGGGCCGGGTCCGGTTCGCCGGATCCGGCCCTTCTGCCGGGAGGCGCGGTTCGGCTCCGCCACGCGCCCCCGGTCCCCCAGACCCCGGCCACCAGGCCGATGAAGGAAAGAAGAGAAACACATGGCTGAGAACACCCCCACTGCCGCCCTCTCCGCGGTCGGCGTGAGCATCTGGCTCGACGACCTGTCCCGCGAGCTCCTCGAGACCGGCAAGCTCACCGAGCTCATCGAGCAGAAGAACGTCGTCGGCGTCACCACGAACCCGACCATCTTCGCGTCGGCCCTCGCCAAGGGCGAGCGCTACGACGCACAGGTCAAGGAGCTGGCCGCCGCCGGCACCGAGCTCACCGACGCGATCTTCGAGATCACGACGCAGGACGTCGCCAACGCGTCCGACCTGTTCAAGCCGATCTACGACGAGACCAAGGGCTTCGACGGCCGCGTCTCGATCGAGGTCGAGCCGGGTCTCGCCCACGAGACCGCCAAGACCATCGAGCAGGCCAAGTTCCTGTTCGAGAAGGTCGGTCGCGAGAACGTCCTCATCAAGATCCCCGCAACGGTCGAAGGCCTCGAGGCCATCACCGAGGTCATCGGCGCGGGCATCTCGGTGAACGTCACCCTGATCTTCTCGCTCGAGCGCTACCGCGCCGTCATCGACGCCTACCTCGGTGGGCTCGAGAAGGCCAAGGCCGCCGGCCACGACCTGTCGAAGATCCACTCGGTCGCCTCGTTCTTCGTGTCGCGCGTCGACTCCGAGATCGACAAGCGCCTGGACGCCGTCGGCACCGACGAGGCCAAGGCCCTGAAGTCGAAGGCCGGCATCGCCAACGCGCAGCTCGCCTACCAGGTCTGGACCGAGGCGTTCGCCTCCGAGCGCGCCCTCGGCCTGCTCGAGGCCGGTGCGAACACGCAGCGTCCGCTCTGGGCCTCGACCGGCGTCAAGGACCCGTCGCTGCCCGACACGCTCTACGTGACCGAGCTCGCCGCTCCGAACACCGTGAACACGATGCCGGGCAAGACGCTCGACGCCACGTTCGACCACGGTGAGATCCACGGCGACGCCATCGCCGGCACCTTCGACGCCGCGCAGCAGGTCCTCGACCAGCTCGCCGCGCAGGGCATCGACTACGACGACGTCGTGGCGCTGCTCGAGAAGGAGGGCGTGGACAAGTTCAACGTCTCGTGGGGCGAGCTCGTCGACACCGTGAAGACCGCGCTCGAGGGCGCCAAGTAGTGACGGTTTCCATCGCTGCCAGCGGCGATGCCGCGCGGGCCATCGACTCGGTGGTCCCGCGGCTCGTCGCTGACCTGGTGGCCTCGGGCATCACCGCCCAGGACCCCGAGCTGTGGGGACCGGACGCAGAGGCCGAGGCGTCCGAGCGCCTCGGCTGGGTGGAGGCCGTCTCGGTCTCCCGCCCCCTCGTCGCCCAGATCACCGCGCTGCGCGAGTCGCTCCGTGCCGAAGGGGTCGACCACGTCGTCCTCGCCGGCATGGGCGGCTCGTCGCTCGCGCCGGAGGTCATCACGCGCACCGCCGGCGTCCCGCTGACGGTGCTCGACTCGACCGACCCCGCGCAGGTCCGCGCCGCCGTCACGACGGACCTCGAGCGCACCGTGCTCGTCGTCTCGTCGAAGTCCGGCTCCACGCTCGAGACCGACTCCCAACGCCGCGTCTACGAGCAGGCGTTCCGTGACGCGGGCATCGACCCCACCGGCCGCATCGTCGTCGTCACCGACCCGGGCTCTGCGCTCGAGGCCGCCGCGATCGACGCCGGCTACCGGGTCTTCACCGCCGACCCGACCGTCGGCGGCCGCTACTCGGCCCTCACCGCATTCGGGCTGGTGCCCTCCGGTCTCGCCGGAGCGGACATCGCCGAGCTGCTGGACGAGGCCGACGCGATCTCCGCGCTGCTGTCGGTCGACCTCGACGAGAACCCCGGGCTCGTGCTCGGTGCGGTCCTCGCCGGCACCGACCCGCTGCGCGACAAGATCGCCATCGTCCCGGACGGCACCCACATCGTCGGGTTCGGCGACTGGGTGGAACAGCTGATCGCGGAGTCGACCGGCAAGAGCGGACGTGGCCTGCTGCCCGTCGTGCTACACGCCGACTCCCCCGAGGTCTCCGCAGCCCTGCCGGACGTCCAGGTCATCCGCCTCGTCGGTTCGCGCGAGGACGAGCGCCACGTCGCCGAGGGCGAGGTCGAGATCACCGGGACGCTCGGTGGTCAGATCCTCGTCTGGGAGTACGCCGTCGCGGTCGCCGGGCGTCTGCTCGGCATCGACCCGTTCGACCAGCCCGACGTCGAGGCCGCCAAGGTCGCGACCCGTGCGCTGCTCGACGACCGTCCCGCGCCTGCGGAACCCGCGTTCACCGAGGACGGCATCGCCGTCTCCGCGACGCCGGGACTGCCGGTCGGGACGACGCTCGCAGAAGCCGTGACGGGCCTCCTGTCCGAACTGGACGCCACCGGCTACGTGGCGGTGCAGGCGTACGTCGACCGCACCACGAACCGTGACCTCGAGACGCTCCGCGACGCCCTGGCGGCGCGCACGCGTCGGCCGGTCACCTTCGGGTACGGCCCGCGGTTCCTGCACTCGACCGGGCAGTACCACAAGGGCGGCCCCGCCACGGGAGTGTTCCTGCAGATCGTGGCGGACGAACCGGACGACCTGGCGATCCCGGGCCGGCCGTTCACGTTCGGCCAGCTCCTCCAGGCCCAGGCAGCCGGTGACGCGAGTGTCCTCGCGCAGCACGGCCGCCCGGTCCTCACCCTCACGACGTCGGACGTGCGCGCCGCCACCGCGGCCATCGCCTCCGCCGTCTCCCACTGACTCGTAAGGAGTTCACCGACTCATGTCACCGGTGGCAATCACCCCGGAGCACAACCCGCTCCGGCTGCCGACGGATCGTCGACTGAACCGGATCGCGGGACCGAGCACGCTCATCATCTTCGGCGTGACGGGCGACCTGTCACGCAAGAAGCTGATGCCGGCGGTCTACGACCTGGCCAACCGGGGGCTCCTGCCCCCGGGGTTCGCGCTCGTCGGGTTCGCCCGTCGCGACTGGGAGGACCAAGACTTCTCCCAGCTCGTGCACGACGCCGTCAAGGAGCACTCCCGCACCCCGTTCGACGAGGACGTCTGGCGTCAGCTCGAACAGGGCATCCGCTTCGTCCAGGGCTCGTTCGACGACCCTGAGGCGTTCCTGCAGCTCAAGCAGACCGTCGACGACCTGGACGCCGAGCGCGGGACGCTGGGCAACCACGCGTTCTACCTGTCCATCCCGCCGAAGATGTTCCCGGTGGTGACCGAGCAGCTGAAGCTGTCCGGCCTCACCGCGAAGCGCGAGGGTTCGTGGAGCCGCGTCGTCGTCGAGAAGCCGTTCGGCTCCGACCTCCGCACCGCGCGCGAGCTGAACGCGATCGTCGAGAGCGTCTTCGCGCCCGACGACGTGTTCCGCATCGACCACTACCTCGGCAAGGAGACCGTCCAGAACCTGCTGACGCTCCGGTTCGCGAACCAGATGTACGAACCCATCTGGAACTCGAACTACGTCGACCACGTCCAGATCACGATGGCCGAGGACATCGGCGTAGCCGGACGTGCCGCGTACTACGACGGCATCGGCGCGGCGCGCGACGTCATCCAGAACCACCTGCTGCAGCTCCTCGCGCTCACCGCGATGGAGGAGCCCGTCTCGTTCAAGGCCGCCGACCTGCGCGCCGAGAAGGAGAAGGTGCTGTCCGCCGTGCGGCTGCCCGAGGACCTGTCGACCGCCACGGCGCGCGGGCAGTACGCCGGCGGCTGGCAGGGCGGCGAGAAGGTGCTCGGCTTCCTCGACGAGGCCGGGATGAACCCCGAGTCCGGCACCGAGACGTACGCGGCGATCAAGCTCGACATCGCGACCCGTCGCTGGCAGGGCGTCCCGTTCTACCTGCGCGCCGGCAAGCGGCTCGGCCGTCGGGTGACCGAGATCGCGATCGTCTTCAAGCGCGTCCCCGAGGACGTCTACGGCAACTCGCAGTCCCCCCTCGGTCAGAACGCGCTCGTCATCCGTGTCCAGCCGGACGAGGGCGTCACGCTCCGGTTCGGCTCGAAGGTCCCCGGCGTCGGTACCCAGGTGCGCGACGTGACGATGGACTTCGGCTACGGCCACGCCTTCACCGAGGCGTCCCCCGAGGCGTACGAGCGACTCATCCTCGACGTGCTCCTCGGTGACCCGCCGCTGTTCCCGCGGCACCAGGAGGTCGAGCTGTCCTGGAAGATCCTCGACCCGATCGAGGAGTTCTGGGCCACGCAGGGCCAGCCCGAGCAGTACCGTCCCGGCACGTGGGGTCCGGCGTCCGCCGATGCCCTGCTCGCCCGCGACGGCCGGACCTGGAGGCGTCCATGAAGATCGACCTGCCGAACACCACGGTCTCGAAGATCCAGAAGAAGCTCGTCCACATCCGCGAGGAGGGCGGCGCCGTCGCCCTCGGTCGTGTCCTGACGCTGATCATCTCGACCGCCCTCGGGCACGAGGAAGAAGCGATCGAGGCTGCGAACGAGGCGTCCCGCGAGCACCCGATGCGCGTGATCATCGTGTCGAAGAACGACGGTGACACGAAGTCGCCCGGCCGTCTCGACGCGCAGATCCGCGTGGGCAGCGACGCGGGCGCCAGCGAGGTCATCGTCCTCCGTGCCTACGGCGAGACCGCGACCGACGAGGAGAGCCTGGTCACGGGCCTGCTCCTGCCGGACGCTCCGGTCGTGGCCTGGTGGCCGCAGACCGCGCCGTCGCAGCCGTCGGCCTCGGCACTGGGCCGCATCGCCCAGCGCCGGATCACCGACGCCGCCGCGCAGAAGGACCCGAACGGCGCGATCGAGGCCCTCGGTGCCTCGTACGTGCCGGGCGACACCGACTTCGCGTGGACCCGACTGACCCTGTGGCGGAACCAGCTCGCCGCGGCGCTCGACCAGCCGCCGTACGAGCCGATCACCGGCGTCGAGGTCACGGGCGCGTCGGACAGCCCGTCGACGATCCTGCTCGCCGCGTGGCTGCAGCTCCAGCTCGAGGTGCCGGTGACGGTCACCACGTCGCCGCGTGCGACCGGCTCGAGCGGCATCCACGGCGTCAAGCTCGTGCGCGAGTCCGGGACCATCGACCTCGAGCGTTCCCTGGTGGACGTCGCAACGCTCTCGATGCCCGGTCAGCCCACGCACGACCTGTCGCTGCCACGCCGCAACCTGCGTGACTGCCTGGCCGAGGAACTCCGTAGACTCGACCCGGACGTCCTCTTCGGAGACGTCGTCAAGCACGGGGTGCCCCAGCTGCGCGAGACCATCGCCCGCTGAGCACCCCACAACGGTCGGGCCGCCTGTCTGGTGCAGGCGGCCCGACCGGACCGAAGGCGGTCGTACGACCGGTCGGCCGCCACGAACACGGGAGTCACGTGACCAACGAACGGCGGGTGCTCGTGCACCCGGACAAGCAGGCCCTCGGCGCTTCGGTCGCCGCACGCTTCATCACCAAGATCATCGACGTGCTCGACGAGCAGGAGCGGGCCGACATCGCGATCAGCGGTGGCTCGGTGTCGTCCCTCGTCCTCGCCGCGATCGGCCAGTCGCCGGCGCGCGAGAGCGTCGACTGGTCGAAGGTCCACGTCTGGTGGGTCGACGAGCGCTGGGTGCCGGCAGGTGACGCCGACCGCAACACCACGGGGACGCAGACCGACTTCTTCGACCACGTCGACATCCCGGAGTCGAACATCCACCCGATGCCCGCCTCCGACGCCGGCATCGACATCGAAGCGGCCGCGCTACAGTACGAGCGCGAGCTGCAGGACGCCGCGTACGAGGGTGCCGTCGCTCCGCGCTTCGACATCACGCTGCTCGGTGTCGGCCCCGACGGGCACACCGCGTCGCTCTTCCCCGAGTTCCCGCAGCTCACGGTCACCGACCGCGCCGTCGTGTCGGTCGACGACTCCCCCAAGCCGCCGCCGCAGCGTCTGACGGTCACCTACCCGGTGATCAACGCCTCGCAGCGCGTGTGGGTCATCCTGTCCGGTGCCGAGAAGGCGTCGGTCCTCGGACTCGCCCTGGCGGGCGCCTCCGTCGAGGACGTCCCCGTCGGCGGTGTCCAGGGTCGCAAGCGCACCGTCTTCTTCGTGGACCAGGACGCAGCGCGCGACGTCCCCGAGAACCTCATCGCGTCGACGTACTAGACAAGCGTCCTGCCTGACGGGAGGCCCGGTGCCAGCTGGCACCGGGCCTCCCGTCTGTTTCCCTGTCGCCCCCCTGCCCCCGAGGTTCCGAAATCTCGGCATCTCGGCGATCGCACCGGCTGCCCGTGGAACCTCGGCGGAGAGCACGCGGCATGTCGTGGAACCTCGAGACGCCCACACCATTGGGCTGCCGGCGCCTCGAGCGAGCACGCCGCGCTTCCCGCGCCGATCGCGCTCCCTCCCCCAGGTCGCGAGATTTCGGAACCTCGGCGCTCGTACCGGCTGGCCGTGGAACCTCGGCGAGGCGGACGCGGCAGGTCGTGGAACTTCCGCGGAACGCACGCGGCGTGTCGTGGAGCCCCGGCGGGACGCGCGCTCGGCGTCTCGTGGCACACCTCGGCAGAGCGTCCGTCATCGGCGACGCACGAAGGCCCCCACACCATCACGGTGTGGGGGCCTTCGTCAGTGTGCGCGCTACGCCTTCTTGGCGGCGGTACCGCGACGCTCGCGGAGCTGCTGGAGCGCGTCCTCGAGGAGCTGCGCTGCCTCTTCCTCGGTACGACGCTCCTTCACGTACGCGAGGTGCGTCTTGTAGGGCTCCGTCTTGGAGACCACGGGAGGGTTCTCCTTGTCGCGCCCGGCGGGGAGCCCGCTCGACGGCGAATCGACCGTCTCGGGGATCTCTTCGTCCGGCAGGTTGGCGGCGAAGTACCGCACGACCTCGTTGCCGAGGGCGTCCCAGTACGAGATCGCCACACGCTCGGCCTGGACCCCACGGTCCTGCTCGCCCATCGGTCCTGCGCCGACGCGGGACCCTCGGATTGCACTGCCTCCGCTAGCCATGGATCAGACCCCCGCCGTGAACTTGTTGATGAGACCGAGCACGATGATGGAGACGATCCAGACCAGACCGAGGATCACCGTGATGCGGTTGAGGTTGCGCTCGGCGACGCCGGACGCCCCGAGGTTGCTCGTCACGCCGCCACCGAACATGTCGGAGAGGCCGCCACCGCGGCCCTTGTGCAGGAGGATGAGGAGCGTGAGCAGGAGGCTCGTGATTGCGAGCAGGACCTGCAGCACGACGGAGAGTATCGCCACGACGTACCTTTCGTGTCAGTCAGCCGTACCAGTGTACCGGCCGCGCGGGGCACGGCCGGTACACGGACGGGAGTGGTGCGGACTACAGCCCGACGCCAGCAGGTGTTGCTACAGCCCGACGTGCTGGCGGAACCGGGCGATCGCCGCGAACTCCTGCACGTCGAGGGATGCGCCGCCGACGAGGGCGCCGTCGATGTCGGGCTCACGGAGGAACCCGGCGATGTTGCCGGACTTGACCGAACCGCCGTACAGGACGCGCGTGTCGGCAGCGGCCTGGTCACCCCAGGCAGCAGCGATGCCGCGACGGATCGCGGCGCACTCGTCTTGCGCCTGCTCGGCAGTGGCCGCCTGGCCGGAACCGATCGCCCAGACGGGCTCGTAGGCGACGACGATGTCGGACGGCTGCACGGCGTCGAGCACGACGCGGAGCTGCTCGACCGGCACGACGCCGGCGCCGCGCTGTTCGCGCTGCTCGCCGGTCTCGCCGACGCAGACGACCGGCACGAGGCCGTGCTTGACGGCCGCGGCGGTCTTGGCCGCGACGACCTCGTCGGTTTCACCGTGCAGCGTGCGCCGCTCGGAGTGTCCGACGATGACGTACTGCGCGTCGAGCGCCGACAGGAACGCGCCGGAGACGTCGCCGGTGTAGGCACCGGAGTCGTACTGCGACAGGTCCTGCGCACCGAAGTGGATCGGCAGCTTGTCGGCCGAGATGAGCGTCTGCACGCTCCGCAGGTCGGTGAAGGGCGGGAACACCGCGACCTCGACGTCGTCGAAGTCGTGGCGGGCGTCCTTCAGGGTCCACGCGAGCTTCTGGACCGTGGCGATGGCCTGGAGGTGGTCCAGGTTCATCTTCCAGTTCCCGGCGATGAGCGGCGTGCGGGTCATGCGGACCACCCCAGTGCTTCGAGACCGGGAAGCGACTTGCCCTCGAGGAACTCGAGGCTCGCACCGCCACCGGTCGAGATGTGCCCGAACTGGTCGTCCGAGAAGCCGAGCGAGCGGACCGCAGCGGCGGAGTCGCCACCGCCGACCACACCGAGGCCGTCGACCTCGGTCAGGGCCTTGGCGACGGTCTTCGTGCCGGCGGCGAAGGCCGGGAACTCGAACACGCCCATCGGACCGTTCCAGAACACCGTCTTCGAACCGGACACCGCCGACGCGAACCGCGCCGCCGTCTCCGGGCCGATGTCGAGGCCGATGCCGTCGGTGCCGAACGACGACGATTCGATCGCGTCGGCCGCCACCGTCTCGTGCGCCGCGTCGGCGGAGAACCCGGAGGCCACCACGACGTCGGTCGGCAGGTCGATCGTCACGCCGAGCTCCTTCGCCCGCGAGAGGTACTCGCGGACGACGTCGAGCTGGTCGGCTTCGAGCAGCGACTTCGCCACCCCGTGGCCCTGGGCCGCGAGGAAGGTGAAGAGCATGCCGCCGCCGATGCACAGCGTGTCGACCTTGGGCAGGATGTGGTCGATGACGCCGAGCTTGTCGCTGACCTTCGACCCGCCGAGCACGACCGTGTACGGCCGTTCCGGCGAGGTGGTCAGGCGCTCGAGCACCCGCAGTTCGGTCTCGATGAGCGAACCGGCTGCGCTGGGCAGCGCGGACGCGAGCTCGTAGACCGAGGCCTGCTTGCGGTGCACGACACCGAAGCCGTCGGAGACGAACGCGTCACCGAGTGCTGCGATGCGGTCCGCCAACGCGGAGCGCGAGGCTGCGTCCTTCGAGGTCTCCTCCGGGTTGAACCGGAGGTTCTCGAGCAGCAGGACGTCACCGTCCTCGAGGGCCTCGGCGGCTGCGGTCGCCTCGTCGCCGACGGTCTCGCCGACGAACGTGAGCTCTTTGCCGAGCAGCTCGGAGAGCCGCTGGCCGACCGGCGCGAGCGAGAACTCCGGCTTGGGTTCCCCGTCGGGGCGGCCCAGGTGGGAGATCACGATGACGCGTGCGCCGGCGGTGATGAGGGTGTTGAGGGTCGTCAGGGACGCCCGCACGCGGCCGTCGTCCGTGATCGTGCCGTCCTTGAGCGGGACGTTCAGGTCACAACGGACGACGACGCGCTTGCCGGCGAGGTCGCCGAGGTCCTCGAGGGTGCGGAGGGCCATGTGTTACAGACGCTCGCCGACGTACTCGGTCAGGTCGACGAGACGGTTCGAGTAGCCCCACTCGTTGTCGTACCACGAGGTGATCTTCACGAGACCGCCGATGACCTTGGTCAGGCCGGAGTCGTAGATCGAGGAGTGCGGGTCCGTCGTGATGTCGGTCGACACCAGCGGGTCCTCGCTGTAGAGCAGGATGCCCTTGAGCGGGCCCTCTGCGGCCTCCTTGTACGCGGCGTTGATCTCGTCGACGGTGACCTCGGACTTGGTCTCGAGGGTGAGGTCGGTGATCGAGCCGGTCGGGACCGGGACGCGGAGCGCGAAGCCGTCGAGCTTGCCGGCGAGCTCCGGCATGACCTGGCCGATGGCCTTGGCGGCACCGGTCGAGGTCGGGACGATGTTCAGCGCGGCCGCACGGGCACGACGGGGGTCCTTGTGCGGGCCGTCCTGCAGGTTCTGGTCGGCGGTGTAGGCGTGGATCGTGGTCATGAGACCACGCTCGATGCCGAACTTGTCGTTGAACACCTTGGCGAGCGGCGCGAGGCTGTTCGTGGTGCAGGACGCGTTCGAGATGATGTTGTGGTTCGCCGGGTCGTACTGGTCCTCGTTCACGCCGAGGACGATGGTGACGTCGTCACCGGTGGCCGGGGCGGAGATGATGACCTTCTTGGCGCCCGCGTCGATGTGCTTCTGCGCATCGGCGGCCTTGGTGAAGAAGCCGGTCGACTCGATGACGATGTCGACGCCCAGCTCGCCCCAGGGGAGGTTGGCGGGGTCGCGCTCCGCGAGGACCTTGATGGCCTTGCCGTCGACGACGATGTTGTCGCCGTCGAGCTCGACGGAGACGCCGAGACGACCCGTGATGGAGTCGAACTTCAGCAGGTTCGCCAGAGCGGCGTTGTCGGTGAGGTCGTTCACCGCCACGATCTCGAGGTCGGAGCCCTTCGCGAGGGCGGCCCGGAAGAAGTTGCGGCCGATACGGCCGAAGCCGTTGATACCGATCTTGACGGTCAATGGATCTCCTGTTGGGTGTGGAGCGCCCGAGGGGCGCTGCTTTCGGAGGGCGCTGGCCCTGTCGGGCCCGCGTGTGGTGGACGATACGCCCCGTAACGTCGCCGTAACGACCCTAGCAGTCGGACCCTGCCAGGCAGTGCGGTGTGACGGTCCGTCCGGACGGTCGTCCGCGACGTCCGGAACGACGTCGGTGCGGCCCGTGGACGCCCCCACAGAACGGACGGGAGGCGCGGTGCCAGCTGGCACCGCGCCTCCCGTCGTGCAGGTCGGACGACCCGTCTCAGACGCCCTCGAGCTCCTCGGGGACGCTCGCTTCCGTCCCGGGGATACCGAGGTCGGACGCGCGCTTGTCGGCCATGGCGAGGAGTCGGCGGATGCGACCGGCGATGGCGTCCTTCGTCATGGGCGGGTCGGCGTGCTGGCCGAGCTCGTCGAGCGACGCGTCGCGGTGCTGCAGGCGCAGCGCGCCGGCGTACTGCAGGTGGTCGGGGACCTCGTCGCCGAGGATCTCGAGCGCGCGCTCGACGCGCGCGCAGGCGGCGACGGCGGCCTGCGCCGAACGGCGGAGGTTGGCGTCGTCGAAGTTGACGAGGCGGTTCGCGGTCGCACGGACCTCGCGACGCTGCCGCATCTCCTCCCAGTCGGCGGTGGTGCGGGCCGCACCCATCACCGTGAGCATCTGGCCGATGGCCTCGCCGTCGCGGATGACGACGCGGTGGACGCCACGGACCTCGCGGCCCTTCGCGGCGACGCCGAGACGCGACGCGGCACCGACGAGGGCCATGGCGGCCTCGTTGCCGGGGCACGTGACCTCGAGCGCTGCGGCCCGGCCCGGGTCGGTCAGGGTGCCGGAGGCGAGGAACGCACCGCGCCAGATCGCGGCGAGGTCCTCGCGGTTGCCCGTGGTGAGCCGGTTCGGCAGCCCGCGGACGGGGCGACGACGGGCGTCCATCAGACCGGTCTGGCGTGCGAGCGTCTCCCCCGCCTCGAGCACGCGGACCAGGTAGCGGGTGCCACGACGGGACGACGCGGACGAACCCACCGACGCCTCGCTGCGGACGCCGTACAGCTCGGCGAGGTCCTTGCGGACCCGGTGCACGATGATCCGGGTGTCGAGCTCCACCTCGACCGCGATGCGGCCCGAGATGACGTGCAGGCCACCCGCGAACCGGAGGATCGTGGCCAGTTCGGCGGCGCGGACCGTGTTGCGGTTCACGGCGACCCTGGCCAGTTCGTCCTTGACCTCGGCAGTCAACGGCACAGCATCATTCCTAACGTTCATCTGGTGGTCCCGCGATTCCGGCGGCACGTGCGTGGGGAGCGGCCGGAGGGACGGTCACTCCCGGCCGAGATCTCGGTTCTTCACACGCACGGCGACGCCAGGCATCCCGCGGAGGAGGTTCGCCAACTCGGCGACGATGGCGACCGAGCGGTGCTTCCCGCCGGTACAGCCGATGGCGATCGTAGCGTGTCTTTTGTTCTCGCGCTGGTACCCCTCGAGCACCGGCTCGAGCACGGAGACGTACCGATCGACGAACGGACGGGCTCCGGCCTGGGCCAGGACGTAGTCCGAGACGGGCTGGTCGAGGCCAGTGTGGGCCCGGAGTTCCGGGACCCAGTACGGGTTCGGCAGGAACCGGACGTCGGCCACCATGTCGGCGTCGGCGGGCAGTCCGTACTTGAAACCGAAGCTCATGAGCGTCACCTGAACACCCACGAAGTGATCGTCGGCGAACTGCTCGGTGACGGTGTTCGCGAGCTGGTGGATGTTGAGGTCCGAGGTGTCGATCACCATGTCGGACGCTTCGCGCAGGCCGGCCAACCGGGTCCGCTCGCGCGCGATGCCGTCGAGCAGGGTGTCCTCGCCCTGGAGCGGGTGCGGCCGTCGGACCTGCTCGAAGCGCCGCACCAGGACGGCGTCGGTGGCTTCCAGGAACAGCACCCGGACCCGTGCGGACGTGGTCGACCGCACCTGTTCGACCGCGTGCTCCGGGTCCGTGAAGAACCGTCCGCCGCGGACGTCGACGACCGTGGCGATCTTCGGGATCTTCTCGCCGGCGCGGTCGGCCAGCTCGGTGAGCGGTGCCAGCATCTGCGTCGGCAGGTTGTCGACGACGTACCAGCCGAGGTCCTCGAGGGCCTTGCCGACCGTCGAACGCCCGGCGCCGGACATGCCGGTGACGATGAGGATGTCGTGCTGCGACGCGTGCGCGGTCGCTGTGGCGCTGTCGGTCATCTGGGAGTGGGCTCCGTCGTGGCGGCCCGGGCGCGTCGCCCGGGGAGGTCTCGGCTGCGGGACCAGGGTATCGCCCGACAGGTGTCGGGAGGCACGGGATGCGTCACCTCGGCAGCTGCGGACCGTCGTGGGTCACGTCGGGGACCCGCACCGGGCCTCCTGGGAGCGGCGCAGCGTCCGCGATGCCCGCGGGGTCCGCGGGGTCCGTCTCGGCTTCCGGCGCGCTCGTCGGGCTCGCCGCACTGGTGGCCGGCGCGCTCGTCGGGGTCTGCTGCAGCTTCGTGACGACTGCCGCGGCGGTCGCGGGCCCGACGCCGTTGACCTCGCTGATCTCGTCGGCCGTGGCCTCGCGCAGCCGTGCCACGGACCCGAAGTGCTTGAGCAGCGCGTTCACCCGCGACGGCCCGAGCCCGGGGATCTCCGACAGCCGGGACCGCACGTCGCGCTTGCGGCGGGTGCGCTGGTGCGTGATCGCGAACCGGTGTGCCTCGTCACGGATGCGCTGGATGAGGAAGAGCGCCTCGGAGTTGCGCGGCATGATCACCGGGAAGTCGTCGTCGGGCAGCCAGAGCTCCTCGAGACGCTTCGCGATGCCGACCAACGCGATGTCACGCACCCCGGCTTCGTCCAGCGCACGCTTGGCGGCCTGCACCTGGGGTTGTCCACCGTCGACGATGAGGAGTTGCGGCCGGTACGCGAACCGCTTCGAGGGCTTGGAGCCCTCGACCACCTCGGCGCTCGTCACGTCGGGGACGTCCGGCAGGTCGGCGTCCTCGTCGAGGCGCGCCAGACGCCGGGTGAGCACCTGGTACATGCTGTCGGTGTCGTCCGTGGTCTCGGCGATCGTGTAGCGGCGGTACTGGTCCTTGCGGGGCAGGCCGTCCTCGAACACCACCATCGACGCCACGACGTTGGTCCCCTGCAGGTGCGAGATGTCGTAGCACTCCATGCGGAGCGGGGCCTCGGTCATGCCGAGGGCGTCCTGGATGTCGGCGAGGGCCGCGGAGCGCGTCGTGTAGTCGGCGGACCGCTTCGTCTTGTAGAGCATCAGCGCCTGAGCAGCGTTCTGCGCGGCCGTGCGGGCCAGGCCGGCACGGTCACCGCGCTGCGCCGTGCTGAGCTTCGTGCCGCGGCCGCCCCGCCGTTCGCTGAGCCACTGCTGCAGCGCGTCGGCGTCCTCGGGCAGGGTCGGCACCACGACCTCGCGCGGGGGCTCCTCGGCGACGGCCGCCGGCGTGAGCTCGTTGTCGGCGTAGACGCCCTGCACGATCTGCTCGACCAGGTCACCGGTCGAGATGTCGAGCTCCTTGTCGACGACCCACCCGCGGACACCGCGGATGCGCCCGCCACGAACCGAGAACAGCTGGACGGCGGCGGCGAGTTCGTCCTCGGCGATGCCGAACAGGTCGAGGTCCACCGAGTCGCGGAGCACCACGGCGGACTTCTCGAGCACCGCCTCGAGCGACTCGACCTGGTCGCGGAACTTCGCGGCCTGTTCGTACTGCATCGCATCGGCCGATGCGCCCATGCGCTGGCGCAGCTCGGTGATCACCCGGCGGTCGTAGCTGTTCATGAACCGCACGAACTCCTCGACGAGCGCACGGTGCTCCTCGATGGTGACGCGCTGCGAGCAGGGACCGCCGCACTTGCCGATCTGCCCGGGGAAGCAGGGCTTGCCCGTCTGCATCGCGCGCTTGTACGACGAGTCCGAGCAGGTGCGGATCGGGAACACCTTGATCATCAGGTCGATGGTGTCGTGCACCGCCCAGATCTTCGGGTACGGCCCGAAGTACTTCGCACCCTTGATCTTCCGGTTCCGCGTCACCATCACCCGTGGGGCCTCGTCCGCCATGGTGATCGCCATGTACGGGTACGACTTGTCGTCGCGGAACTTGACGTTGAACGGCGGGTCGAACTCCTTGATCCAGGTGTACTCGAGCTGCAGTGCCTCGATCTCGGAGCCCACCGTCGTCCACTCGACGCTGCGGGCCGTCAGCACCATCCGCCGGGTGCGTTCGTGCAGCGTCGGCAGCGGCGCGAAGTAGTTGCTCAGCCGGGCGCGGAGGTTCTTCGCCTTGCCGACGTAGAGCACCCGGCCGGCCTCGTCACGCCAGCGGTAGACGCCCGGGTCGGTCGGGATCTCCCCCGCCTTCGGGCGCCACGGGACGGTGTCCGCCACCTACCGTGCACCCGCCTTCTGCTTGGTCGACTTCTTCGGTCGGCTCGCCGTGCGGGCCTCGACCGCCTGCTGCTTGCCGACCCGGGCGTCCTGCGCGTCGAAGATCTCCCGCAGGAAGACGCCCGTGAAGCTCTCCGGCACGTCGGCGACGTGCTCCGGGGTGCCGGTCGCGAGCACCGTACCGCCGCCGGCACCGCCCTCTGGGCCCATGTCGATGACCCAGTCGGCCGACTTGATCACGTCGAGGTTGTGCTCGATCGTGATGACGGTGTTCCCCTTGTCGACCAGGCTCTGCAGCACCAGGAGGAGCTTGCGGACGTCCTCGAAGTGCAGACCCGTCGTCGGCTCGTCGAGCACGTAGACGGTCCGGCCGTTCGAGCGGCGCTGCAGCTCGGTGGCGAGCTTCACGCGCTGTGCCTCGCCGCCGGAGAGCGTGGTCGCGCTCTGGCCGAGACGGACGTACCCGAGGCCCACGTCGACGAGCGTCGCCATGTACCGGTGGATCGCGGAGATCGGTTCGAAGAACTCGGCCGCCTCGCTGATCGGCATGTCCAGGACCTCGGAGATGCTCTTGCCCTTGTAGTGGACCTGGAGCGTCTCGCGGTTGTAGCGCGCACCGCCGCAGACTTCGCACGCGACGTAGACGTCGGGCAGGAAGTTCATCTCGATCTTGATCGTGCCGTCGCCGGAGCAGTTCTCGCACCGGCCGCCCTTCACGTTGAAGCTGAACCGACCGGGCTGGTAGCCGCGGGTCTTCGCCTCGGGTGTCTCGGCGAACAGCTGCCGGATCCGGTCGAACACACCCGTGTAGGTGGCCGGGTTCGACCGCGGCGTGCGGCCGATCGGTGCCTGGTCGACGTGCACGACCTTGTCGAGCTGGTCGAGGCCCTTGACGCGGGTGTGCTTGCCGGCGATGTGCCGGGCGCCGTTGAGCTGGTTCGCGAGCACCTTGTACAGGATGTCGTTGACCAGGGTGGACTTGCCCGACCCGCTCACGCCGGTGACGGCGGTGAACACCCCGAGCGGGAAGTCGGCGTCGATCGTCTTCAGGTTGTTCGCCCGTGCGCCCTGCACGCTGATCGTGCGCTTCAGGTTGACCTTGCGACGCTCGGCCGGGACCTCGATCGCACGACGGCCGGCGAGGTAGTCCCCCGTCACCGACTCGCGGTTCGCGATGATGCCCTCGTACGAGCCCGAGTGCACGACGTTGCCGCCGTTGACGCCGGCCCCGGGGCCGATGTCGACGACCCAGTCGGCCGTGCGGATGGTGTCCTCGTCGTGCTCGACGACGATCAGGGTGTTGCCGAGGTCCTTGAGCTTGACCAGGGTGTCGATGAGGCGGCGGTTGTCCCGCTGGTGCAGCCCGATGCTCGGCTCGTCGAGCACGTACAGCACCCCGGTCAGGCCGGAACCGATCTGGGTCGCGAGACGGATGCGCTGTGCTTCGCCACCGGACAGCCCGCCGGCGCCGCGCGCCAGGGTCAGGTAGTTCAGGCCGACCTCGAGCAGGAACTCGAGGCGCGCCCGGATCTCACGCAGGACCGCCGCGGCGATGTGCGCTTCGCGGTCGGTGAGGGTCAGGGTGTCCATGAACGCGTACGCGTTGTCGAGGGACATGTCGGTGACGTCGGCGATGCTGCGGCCGTCGACCGTGACCGCCAGGACCTCGGGCTTGAGGCGCGTACCGTCGCACACCGGGCACGGGACCTCGCGCAGGTAGCCCTGGAAGCGCTGGCGCTGCGAGTCCGACTCGGCCTCGGCGAACTTGCGCTCGATGTAGGGCATGACGCCCTCGAACCCGCTGGTGTAGCGCATCTCACGGCCGAACCGGTTGCGCCAGGAGACCGACACCTGGAAGTCCTTGCCGGTCAGGATCGCGGCCTGCACTGAGGCGTCGAGCTGGCTCCACGGGGTGTCGAGCGTGAACCCGAGGTCCTTGCCGAGGCCGGCGAGGAGCTTCTCGAAGTACGAGTACAGCCCGCTCGCTCCGGTCCAGGGCAGCAGGACGCCGTCGCGCAGCGAGGCATCGGGGTCGCCGAGCACCAGGTCCGGGTCGACCGACATGCGCGTGCCGAGCCCGGAGCACTCCGGGCAGGCGCCGAACGGCGCGTTGAACGAGAACGTGCGGGGCTCGATCTCGGTCAGCGCGAGCGGGTGGTTGTTCGGGCACGACAGGTTCTCGGAGTAGGTGCGCACGGCGCCGGGGCCGTCGTGGTCGACCAGGTCGATGCCGACGGTGCCACCGGTCAGGCGCAGTGCCGTCTCGAGCGAGTCGGTGAGCCGACCGAGGATGTCCTCGTTCGACACCAGACGGTCGACGATCACCGAGATGTCGTGCTTGACCTGCTTCTTGAGCTTCGGCGGATCGCTGAGCTGGATGCGCTCACCGTCGACGATCGCGCGGGCGTAGCCGGACGCCGCGAGTTCCTGGAAGAGGTCGACGAACTCGCCCTTCTTCTTGGAGATGACCGGGGCGAGCACCTGGAAGCGCGTGCCGGACTCGAACTCCATGAGCTGGTCGGCGATCTGCTGCACGGTCTGCTTGCTGATGACCTCGCCGCACGTCGGGCAGTGCGGCACCCCGATGCGCGCCCAGAGCAGACGCATGTAGTCGTAGACCTCGGTGATCGTGCCCACCGTCGACCGCGGGTTGCGGTTCGTCGACTTCTGGTCGATCGACACCGCGGGCGACAGCCCTTCGATGAAGTCGACGTCGGGCCGGTCGACCTGCCCGAGGAACTGCCGCGCGTAGGCGGACAGGGACTCGACGTAGCGTCGTTGGCCCTCGGCGAAGATCGTGTCGAAGGCCAGCGACGACTTGCCGGATCCGGACAGGCCGGTGAACACCACGAGGGAGTCACGGGGGATCTCGAGGTCGACGTTGCGGAGGTTGTGCACCCGGGCCCCGCGGACGCTGAGCGTCGAGGAGCCGGTCGGGACGGTCACGCCGGGGAGGTGGGGGTCGGTCGGCTCGCCGAAGGCGTTCCGGCCCGAGGTCGCGGTGCCGCGGTCAGAGGTGATTGTCATCGCCGTCGATTGTACGAAAGGGGTCCGACATCCGCCCGCGAGTCGGTGGTCAGACGAGTGCGTCGAGAGCGAACGCGGCCCCGGAACGACCCTCGCTGGCCGTCCAGAGACGCGCGGCAGCGGTCCGGTCGTGTGCACGCGGCTCGGCACGGACCACGGCGGCGGGTCCGCGCAGCTGCATCCACCCGGCCGGGCCCCAGGACTCCCCCGAGCGCACGTCCGCGGCGACCGCAGCGTGCACGAGGGGCTCGGCACCGGCGTCCTTGCCCTGGGCGTACAGCCGCTGCGCAGGCCGGGTCCACGCAGGTTCCGGGCGCGACGGTGCGACGTCCGGGCGCTCCGGCGAGAGCGCGTCGAGCGACAACCCGGGGTGCGCGACCACGCTGGCGACGGACGAGCCCGCATCCGCCAACCGCTGGGCGAGTTCGAAGCCGAACAGCATCACCGCGAGCTTGCTGCGGCCGTACTGCCGGTAGCTGGAGTAGTGGCCGACACGGAACGGGTCGCCCGTGTCGAGGCTGGCCCACCGGTGTGCGATCGACCCGAGGTGCACGACGCGACCGCCACGCTGTTCGAGCAGCGGCAGCGTCAGCGCCGTCCAGGCGAAGTGGCCCAGGTGGTTCGTGCCGATCTGCAGCTCGGTGCCCTGTGCGGTGGTGCTCGGGGTCGAGGCCCCGACGACTCCGGCGTTGTTCACGATCGCGTCGACGCCGTCCGGTTCGAGGGCCGCGAGCTCGTCGGCGGCGGCACGGACGGAGTCGAGGTCGGCGAGGTCGAGGTGCACGTGCGCCAACGACGCCCCGTCCACGTGACGGCGGATGCTGTGCTCCGCCGCCGCCGCCCGACCGCGGTCGCGGGTGGCGAGCACGACCCGGTGCCCGGACGCGGCGAGCTGCTCGGCCGCGTGGTACCCGAGGCCCGCGCTCGCTCCGGTGACGACGACCGTGCGGCGACCGTCAGCTGACATGCCCGGCCGACTCCATCTGCCGCAGCGCCTTCTTCAGGTCCTGCACCTCGTCACGGAGTCGCGCGGCGAGCTCGAACTTCAGCTCGGCCGCGGCCTGCAGCATCTGGTCGTTGAGGTCGCCGATCGTCGCCTCGAGCTGGGTCGCGCCCTCGCCCGCGATGCCGCCGCGCTTCAGGTTCGGCGTGGGCGAGCGGCGACCGTCGGCGCCCGGACGACCCTGCAGCAGTGCCTTGGTGTCGTCGTTCTCGCGCTGCAGCACCTCGGTGATGTCGGCGATCTTCTTGCGGAGCGGCTGCGGGTCGATGCCGCGCTCCAGGTTGTACGCGACCTGCTTCTCGCGACGACGATCGGTCTCCTCGATCGCGGTCTTCATCGAGTCGGTCATCTTGTCGGCGTACATGAGCACCTGGCCCGACACGTTGCGGGCCGCGCGACCGATCGTCTGGATGAGCGACGTCGACGACCGCAGGAAGCCTTCCTTGTCGGCGTCGAGGATGGCCACCAGGGACACCTCGGGCAGGTCGAGGCCTTCTCGCAACAGGTTGATGCCGACGAGCACGTCGTAGACGCCCTGTCGGAGTTCGGTCAGGAGCTCGACGCGCTTGAGCGTGTCGACGTCGGAGTGCAGGTACCGCACCCGCACGCCCGCGTTGCCGAGGAAGTCGGTCAGCTCTTCGGCCATGCGCTTCGTCAGGGTCGTGACGAGCACGCGCTCGTCCTTGTCGACGCGCTGCTTGATCTCCTCGAGCAGGTCGTCGATCTGGCCGTCGCTCGGCTTCACCACGATCTCGGGGTCGACCAGGCCGGTCGGGCGGATGATCTGCTCGACGACGCTGTCCGTGATGCCGAGCTCGTACCGACCGGGCGTCGCCGACAGGAAGACCTTCTGCCCGACGCGGTCGAGGAACTCCTCGAACCGCAGCGGACGGTTGTCGAGGGCGCTCGGCAGCCGGAACCCGTGGTCGACCAGGGTGCGCTTGCGCGAGGCGTCGCCTTCGTACATCGCGCCGATCTGCGGCACGGTGACGTGCGACTCGTCGATGACGATGAGGAAGTCGTCGGGGAAGTAGTCGATGAGGCAGTGCGGCGCCTCGCCCGCGACGCGGCCGTCCATGTGCCGCGAGTAGTTCTCGATGCCCGAGCAGAAGCCGATCTGCTCCATCATCTCGATGTCGAACGTCGTGCGCATGCGGAGCCGCTGGGCCTCGAGCAGCTTGCCCTGCCCCTCGAGCTCGGCCAGGCGCTCGGCGAGCTCCGCCTTGATGTCGACGATGGCGCGGTGCATGACGTCGGTGTCGGCGACGTAGTGCGACGCCGGGAAGATCGACACGGCGGGCAGGTCGTTGATCACGTTGCCGGTCAGCGGGTGCAGGGACGAGAGCGCTTCGACCTCGTCGCCGAACATCTCGATCCGGATGGCGTGCTCTTCGTACATCGGGATGATCTCGATGGTGTCGCCGCGCACGCGGAAGGTACCGCGGGCGAAGTCGACGTCGTTGCGCTGGTACTGCATCGAGACGAACTTGCGCACGAGCTGGTCGCGCGAGATCGTCTGCCCGACGTGCAGTGCCACCGAGGCGTTCATGTACTGCTCGGGCGTGCCGAGGCCGTAGATGCAGGACACGGTCGACACCACGACGACGTCGCGCCGGCTGAGCAGCGAGTTGGTCGTCGAGTGCCGGAGCCGCTCGACCTCGGCGTTGACCGAGGAGTCCTTCTCGATGAAGGTGTCCGTCTGCGGGACGTACGCCTCGGGCTGGTAGTAGTCGTAGTACGACACGAAGTACTCGACCGCGTTGTTCGGCATCAGACTGCGGAACTCGTTCGCCAACTGGGCCGCGAGGGTCTTGTTGTGCGCGAGCACGAGCGTCGGCCGCTGCACCTGCTCGATGAGCCACGCGGTCGTCGCCGACTTGCCCGTACCGGTCGCACCGAGCAGCACGACGTCGGTCTCACCGGCGTTGATGCGCCCGGCGAGCTCGGCGATCGCCGCTGGCTGGTCGCCACTCGGCGTGTACTCGCTGATGACCTCGAACGGACGTACCGCTCGGGTCGGTTCGATCGCAACACCCATGCCCTCAACGGTAGTCGGCACCCCTGACACCGGCGCCCCTGCTCGCCCTGGGCGTATCGTCCTCGCCAAGCAGCCTCCAAGTCCGCTGATAACCAGCGGGCATAGCGTCCGGTCCGTTCAGCAACCCGATCGCTCCGCACGTCCCCGACGAGCCAGCACGAGCCACACCCGAAGAGGCCCCATGACGACGGCGACCCCCGCCGCACCGACGAAGGGCACCCCGTTCCGCGGTCGCATCCGCGGACGAGTGCTCCTCCTGCTCTGCTTCATGTACGCGATCTCGTACATCGACCGGACGAACATCTCGACGGCGCTGCCGCACATCACCGAGGAGTTCGGCTTCAACGAGGCCACCGCGGGCCTGATCGTGTCCGCGTTCTCGCTGCCGTACGCGCTGCTGCAGGTCTTCGGCGGCACGATCAGCGAGAAGTTCGGACCGCGCAAGGCCCTCTTCGTCATCACCGTGGTGTGGGGCGTCGCGACGCTGTGGACGGGGTTCGCCGTCGGCTTCTGGACCCTGTTCGCGGCCCGGGCGCTCCTCGGGCTCAGCGAGGCCGCGGCGTTCCCGACCGCGACCCAGGCCATGACCCGCTGGATCCCCCGCGACCGCAACGGCTTCGCGCAGGGCGTCGTGCACTCCGCGGCTCGGCTCGGCAACGCGCTGGCCCCGTTGCTCGTCGCCTGGGTGATCGGTTCGACGGGCAGCTGGCGGTGGGCGTTCTTCGCCACGGCGGTCCTGTCCTTCGCCTGGGGCATCGTCTGGTTCGTCTGGTTCCGCGACAAGCCCGAGTCCACGAAGGGCATCACGCAGGTCGAGATCGACGAGCTCCCGCCCGTCGAGACCCGTGCGACCCGTCCGCCGGTGCCGTGGCGGCAGATGGCGCGGCAGATCCTGCCGGTGACCTTCGTCGACTTCGGCTACGGCTGGACCCTCTGGGTGTTCCTCACGTGGCTGCCGACGTTCCTCAGCTCGACCTACGGACTCGAGATCGGCGACTTCGCGCTGTTCACCACGCTCATCCTGCTCGCCGGCGTCGTCGGGGACACGGTCGGCGGCATGCTCAGCGACCGGATCATCCACCGCGGCGGCAACACCCGGAACGCCCGCCTGACCGTCCTGGTGATCGGACTCGGCGGGTCGCTCGTCTGCCTCATCCCGCTCGTCATCGGGCAGGGCCTGCTCGTCGCGACGATCTCGCTCGCGCTGTCGTTCTTCTTCCTGGAGCTCTGCAACGCGAACCTCTGGGCGATCCCGATGGACGTCGCCCCGCAGTGGTCCGGCACCGCGTCCGGCTTCATGAACACCGGCTTCGGCATCGCCGGCGTGGTCTCCCCGATCGTCTTCGGGCTGCTCATCGACGCGTCCGGCTGGCAGCTGCCGTTCGCCCTGTCGTGCGTGCTGCTCGGCGCCGCGGCGGTCGTCGCGTGGTTCATGAAGCCGCAGCGGCTCACGTCGACGAACGGCGTCCTCGAGGTCGGCACCCCCGCCGCCGAGCAGCGCGCCGCCTGACCCGCGACGCGCGCCGTCAGCGGCACGCCGTGCCGAATCGGGCGTACCTGGTCGAGAGGAACGACCAGGTACGCCCGATTCCGCTGTCCGGTGCGGGACCCACCGGGCGTGCGCGCGGCCCTGGTGGTCCCCACCCGCCGGACGGGAGGCCCGAGTCCGGCCCGACCCGCGCCTCCCGTCCGGCGCGCAGCGCGTCCACCGCTGCGAAGCGCACCCGCCGCCGCGCACAGCAAGCAGGAACGGGCGTCCCTGGTCGGGAGGACCGACCAGGGACGCCCGGAACGCACGGGTCAGCGCTGCGGGCTGCGCGCCCGACGCTGGGCGCGGGACGCGAGCGACGGCCGGCCGGTGAGCGGCACGCTCAGCGGGGTCCACCGGAACGCCTCGGTGACCGCCACGGACAACACCACCACCAGCAGGTACGTGACGAGGGTCAGCCACGGCCGCGGCACCACGGCCTCGAGCCAGCTGTCGCCGTACAGCAGGATCCAGATGAGGAACGGGTGGCTCAGGAAGATCCCGAACGACCGGTCCGAGGCGTAGTCGACGAAGCGCGCGACCGGGCTGCCGGGGCGCCGACGGTCCGCCCAGCGCGCACCGATCGCCAGGAAGCCGACGAAGACCGCGGTGCTCCACACGGCCTCGATCGGTTGCAGCGGTGTCCCGGCGGCGTAGAGCGACTGGCCGAGGGCGACCTGGAGCGCCCAGACGCCGAGCGTCAGTGCGCCGACGCCGGCGAAGGCCCAGAGCACGGACCGTCGGTGCACCCGGATGAACCGGAGGAACGCGTCGGCGTGGTCGGCGGCGATCGCCCCGGAGACGATGAAGAACACGTACGAGAAGAAGAACTGCTTCTGGTACCCGTGCAGCCAGGCATCGCTCGCCGGGAAGTACTTGTACCCGGCGAACACGACGAGCTGCACGATCAGCGCGACGACGAGCGTCGTGACGTGGTGCCCGCGGGTCTTCCGGACCAGCCACACGATGACCGGCAGCAGCAGGTACACCTGCATGGTCACGAGCAGGAAGTACAGGTGGTACCAGGACGTGCCGGTGACGACGCCCTCGGCGAGGGTGCGCACCAGGTCGGGCACGTCGCCCCGACGGGTGCTGCTGAGGAGCCAGCTCGAGCCGACGTACACGACCGACCACGCCAGGTACGGCACCCCGACGAGCAGGAACCGCTTCGGCCAGAACTGCGCCATCGGCCGCGGTCGCAACGTGTAGCTGTAGACGAGCACGAACGCCGTCAACGAGAAGAAGACGAGCCGGGTGAAGTGCAGCAGGGCGAGCAGCGCGTTCAGGCCGACGTCGTCGGAAGCGGCCGTGTGGCTGGTGGTGTGCACGCCGATGACGCAGGCGAAGGTCAGGATCCGGAGGACGTCGACCTCGTACAGGTGGCGTGGCTTGCCCGCCGCGGTGCGGGTCGGGGTCTGGACCTGCAGCTGCTGCGGCTGGGCCTGCGGCTTCGGCTGGGCGCCGGTCACGACGGCTGCGCCATCGTCCGCACCTTCGCCCGCTGCACCTTGCCGGTGGGCGCACGCGGCAGGTCGGGGACCACGATGATCTCGACGGGGCGGCGGAAGCGGGTCAGGTGGGCCTCGGCGCGCGCGGTCAGGTCGGCGACGAGCGCAGCGGCGTCGACCGGCGCCGCTGCGTCCTGCTGCAGGATCACGTACGCCACCGGGACAGCCCCGAGCACGTCGTCCGGCCGCCCGACCACGACGGCCTCGAGCACCCGGGGGTCGCCGAGCAGGACGTCCTCGACCTCGGCCGGGTACACCTTCTCCCCGCCACGGTTGATGACGTCGTCGGAGCGCCCGGCGAGCGAGACCCAGCCGTCCGCAGTGACGGAGCCCACGTCGCCGGTGCTCAGCCAGCCGTCGGCGTCGAAGCGGTCCGCCGCGCGCCCGAACAGGTAGCGCCCGACGATCCCCGGGCCGCGCACCCACAGCGCACCGACCTCGTCGGCGGGCAGGGCTGCGCCGTCCTCGTCGCGTGCCTGCACCTCGGACCCGACGGGCACGCCGACGGTCCCGGGGCGAGCGGGCGCGTCCAGCGGCGTCGCGGTGATCTGCGACGCGCCTTCGGTCATCCCCCAGCTCACGACGAGCGGGACGTCCCCGAGTGCAGTGCGCACCGGGTCCGGCAGCGGTGCCGAAGCGCTCCGGACGAACCGGAGGCCCTCCGGGAAGTCCAGCGGCCCGGTCTTCGCGAGCACGGCGAGGATCGCCGGCACCGCGTTCAGCCAGGTGATGCGCCGCTCGGCGAGCAGCTCCCAGAACCCGGTCCGCCGGAAGCGCACGTCGAGCACGAGCGTCGCCCCGGCCACGAGCGTCGCCAGCAGGCCGACGACCTCGGCGTTGACGTGGAACAGCGGCAGCGAGTTGAACCCGCGGTCGCGGCCCGTCAGCCCGTTGTGCCGCGCGACCGCCCGCGCGACGAACAGCAGTTGCGACTCCGGCAGCTCGACGCCCTTCGGAGCGCCGGTCGACCCCGAGGTGAAGAGCACCACGGACCCCTCGCCCGGTGCGTCCGGACTCTGCGTGGGCACGTCACCGTCACGGACGGCGGCCGGGAGGAACGTGGCCGCGTCGATCCCGCTGGCGGGCACCCCGGGGACGGCCCCGTCCACGGCACGGTCCGACACCACGATCGAGGCCCCGCCGATCAGGTCGGCGAGGCGGGCCGGCTCGGTCGCCGGCTGTCCGGTGTCCACCGGGACGGCACGGCGCCCGGTCGCCACGGCGGTCAGGTGCACCACGGCGAACGCGAGGGGGTCGCCGACGTCGACGAGGACGGCTCCGGAGGCGGGCACGCCGATCGCGTCGAACGTCGCGGACCAGGCGGTCACGGCGTCCTCGAGCGCTCGGTAGGTCAGGACGCGCGCGGAACGGGCGTCCTCCAGGTAGGGGCGCTCGGGGTTCTCCGCGGCGCGGTCGCGGATGAGCGAGCGCAGGTCGGGTTCTCCGTCGACGGGCTGCACCAGCAGAGGCTATTGCGCGAGCCTATGAGCCGTCAGAGGGGAACCGGTGCAGCATCCACTGCCAGAGCGCGGTCATCCGGGGTTCCCCGTCCGGTCCGAGCGGCGTGGAGTCCTTGATGATGAACGAGTGCGCCTTCCCCCGGCCCCGGACGTCGGTCAGGATCGCGTGCGGCTCCGCGCCGGCGAGCGGCGGATCGGTGTCCGTCCGGAAGGGGCCGTCGACACCGTCGAGCCCGAGCACCCGCCACGATCCGGTGATCCGCGCGCCGAAGGTGTCGCGGACGTCGTCGACGGCGAACATCCGGGCGACGGGGGTCTTGCCGGGACGGTTCATCCACGCCGCGTGCGACGGACCCCGTGACTCGACGGGCGACGAGAACATCAGTGCCCCGCGGACGGACCGGATGTGCGCGATGTACGCCGCCTCGCCGCCGCCCTGGGAGTGCCCGGCCACGACGATGTCCTGCCAGGCGATGTCGTCGTCGCCCTGCACGAAGCGGCCCCACCCGCCGTCGGGGTCGTGGTCGTCGAGGTAGGCCACCGCGTCGCGGAAGCGGGACACGATCGACCCGGCGGGCGTCACCGAACTGAACTCGGACTGGCGGGTGCCGTCGAACCGGTTGCGCTGCACCATGCCGTAGCAGCGGGCGTCGGCCTCGCACGTGCCGGACAGGGTGCGACCGAGGTTCCAGTAGTCCAACCCGAGCACGTGGTAGCCGTCGGCCAGGGCCTGCCCGAGGAACCGCTGGTACTCCGCCGGGCGGGACCTCGTCGCGGGCAGGAACAGCAGCAGGGGGCCGTCCGCCGAGGTGCGGGCGGCGAAGTCGTCGCGGTTCGGGGTGAGCCGCTCGCCGCCCACGGTACCGAGCCGGAATCGGTGGAACTCCCCCTCGGGTCCGCGCTCGTCGCCCGACGGTGGCTCGTCGGCGTGCGAGCGGTCGATCGTGGGGACGCGGCCCTCGTCCTCGATGCGCTGCGCACCGAGCAGGTTCGCCGCGACCAGCGCACCGCCGCCGATCGCGACGAGGACGATCGCGGCGAGGACGAGCAGCAGACGGTGCTTCACGAGGTGATCCGCGACCACACTTCGTCGGCCGATCGGATCGTCTGGTCGAGTGTGCCCGTCGCGTCGACGACGTGGTCGGCGAGCGCGAGTCGGTCGGCGTCGCTCGCCTGTGCAGCCACCCGGCGCTCGGCCTCGTCGCGGGCCATGGCACGGTGCTCCACCAGCCGCTCGATGCGCTGCGCGGCGGGGGCGTCGACGACCACGACCGCATCGAACCGGAGCGGGCGGGATCCGCGGGCCTCGGCGAGCAGGGGCACGTCGTACACGACGACCGCGTCCGGGTCGACGGCCTCGGCCGCGTCGAAGGCACGCTGGGCGAGCCGCCAGACCTCGGGGTGGGTGATCGCCTCGAGGTCCTTGCGTGCCGCGGGGTCGGAGAACACGATCGCTCCGAGCGCGGGACGGTCGAGCGAGCCGTCGGCCGCGATCACCGAGGAGCCGAACCGCTCGGCGACCTGCGCGAGCCCGGGGCTGCCGGGTGCGACCGCGTCCCGCGCCAGCCGGTCGGCGTCGACGACGACGCCGCCGTGCTCCGCCCACCGCTTGGAGACCGTCGACTTGCCCGCGGCGATGCCGCCCGTGAGACCGATGATGCGCACTGCGACAGGTTAACGACCCGCAGCGTGGAAACGCCGGAAGCCCGGCACCCCCTGGGGGATGCCGGGGCTTCCGGTCAGTGCGACTCGCTCGATCAGTTGGTCGAGCTGAGCTTCTCGCGGAGCGCCGCCAGCGAAGCGTCGTCGGCGAGGGGGCTTGCGCCACCGGTCTCGCTCGAGAACGACGACGAAGAGGAAGCGGACGACGTCGATGCGCCGGCCGGGAGGTCGAAGCCACCCTTTTCCTCGTCGGCGATGGTCTTCGCGACCTGCGCCTTGTGGGCTTCCCAACGACCCTGGGCGGCCGCGTACTGGCCCTCCCACTCGGTGCGCTGGGTGTCGTAGCCCTCGAGCCACTCGTTCGTCTCCGGGTCGAAGCCGTCCGGGTACTTGTAGTCACCCTTGTCGTCGTACTCGGTCGGCATGCCGTAGAGCGCCGGGTCGAACTCGGTGCCCTCGGGGTCCACGCCCTCGTTCGCCTGCTTGAGGCTGAGCGAGATGCGGCGACGGTCGAGGTCGATGTCGATGATCTTGACGAAGACCTCGTCGTTGACCGAGACGACCTGCTCGGCGAGCTCGACGTGCTTGTTCGAGAGCTCGGAGATGTGCACCAGGCCCTCGATGCCGTCGGCAACGCGGACGAAGGCACCGAACGGGACGAGCTTCGTGACCTTGCCCGGTGCGATCTGGCCGATCGCGTGGGTGCGGGCGAAGACCTGCCACGGGTCCTCCTGCGTCGCCTTGAGCGAGAGCGACACGCGCTCACGGTCCAGGTCGACCTCGAGGATCTCGACGGTGACTTCCTGACCGACCTCGACGACCTCGCTGGCGTGCTCGATGTGCTTCCAGCTGAGCTCGGAGACGTGGACGAGACCGTCGACGCCACCGAGGTCCACGAACGCACCGAAGTTGACGATCGAGGACACGATGCCCTTGCGGACCTGGCCCTTGTGCAGGTTGTTGAGGAACGTGGTCCGGGACTCGGACTGCGTCTGCTCGAGGAGCGCACGGCGCGACAGGACCACGTTGTTGCGGTTCTTGTCGAGCTCGAGGATCTTCGCCTCGATCTCCTGGCCGAGGTACGGCGTGAGGTCGCGGACGCGACGGAGCTCGATGAGCGAGGCGGGGAGGAAGCCGCGGAGACCGATGTCGACGATCAGGCCACCCTTGACGACCTCGATGACCGTGCCGGTCACGACGCCGTCGGACTCCTTGATCTTCTCGACGTCGCCCCATGCGCGCTCGTACTGCGCACGCTTCTTGGACAGGATGAGGCGGCCTTCCTTGTCCTCCTTCTGGAGGACCAGGGCCTCGACCTCGTCGCCGACCTTGACGACCTCGTTGGGGTCGACGTCGTGCTTGATCGAGAGCTCGCGCGAGGGGATGACGCCCTCGGTCTTGTAACCGACGTCGAGGAGGACCTCGTCGCGGTCGATCTTCACGACGGTGCCGGAGATGAGATCACCGTCGTTGAAGAACTTCAGGGTCTTCTCGACCTCGGCCAGGAAGTCATCAGCCGAACCGATGTCGTTGATGGCGACCTGCTTAGGAGCCTTGGTCGTAGTGGTTGTCATGTAGAGATTGCTCCGAACGGACATGAGTCGGGCCGTGGCGGGCGAGGAGTCGAGACCCCCGTGGTGCACCGCCGTGGCGATTGATTGTGTGACGCGGATTGCGCCGCACAAGTCTAACCGCACCGGCGGAGCCCCCACAACCGGGCGTGTCGCCCGCGCGTCAGCCGAGCAGCGCGCTCCGCAGCGTGTCGAGACCGACGCTCCCGAGGGCGAGCGCGCGACGGTGGAACGACTTCAGGTCGAAGTCGGCGCCTTCGCGAGCGGCGACCTCGTCGCGGATCGACTCCCACACGCGCTGGCCCACCTTGTACGACGGCGCCTGTCCGGGCCACCCGAAGTACCGCGCGACCTCGAACTGCACGAACGCGTCGTCCATGTTCACGTTCTCGCGCATGAAGTCGAGGGCGTACTCCCACGTCCAGCCGCCGCCGTCCGGGTTGGTCTTCTGCAGGTGCACGCCGATGTCGAGCACCACGCGGGCGGCACGCATGCGCTGGCCGTCGAGCATGCCCAGCCGGTCGCCGTCGTCGTCGAGGAACCCGAGCTGCTCCATCAGACGCTCGGCGTAGAGCGCCCAACCCTCGACGTGTCCGGACGAGCCGGACAGCTGGCGACGCCACGTGTTCAGCTCACCGCGGTTGTAGACGCCCTGGCTGATCTGCAGGTGGTGCCCGGGGACGCCCTCGTGGTAGACCGTCGTCTTCTCGCGCCAGGTGCCGAACTCGGTGACGCCCTCGGGCACCGACCACCACATCCGGCCCGCGCGCGAGAAGTCGTCGGACGGGCCGCTGTAGTAGATCCCGCCCTCCTGCGTCGGGGCGATGCGGCACTCCAGCCGGCGGATCGGGTCCGGGATGTCGAAGTACGTGCCGGCCATCGCGGCGACGGAGGCATCGCTCGTCTCCTGCATCCAGCGCTGCAGGGCGTCCGTGCCGTGCAGGATCCGCGACGGGTCGGTGTCCAGCACCTCGATCGCCCGGGCCACGCTCGCACCCGGCTCGATCCGGTCCGCGATCCGCTCTTGCTCGTCACGCATGCGGGCGAGTTCCTCGAGGCCCCACTCGTACGTCTCGTCGAGGTCGACGACGGCGCCGAGGAACCGGCGGGAGTGCAGCTCGTAGGCCTCGCGCCCGACGGCGTCGACCGGGGTGGCGAGCGGCAGCAGCTCGTGCTCGAGGAACTGTCCGAGGCTCCGGTACGCGGCCGAGGCGACCTCGGCCCCGCGGGTCAGCTCGGCACGGAGCGAGTCCGGCACGGGCGAGCCGTCGTCGAACGCCGCACCCTCGGCGAGCCGGCGGAAGAAGCCGTCCTCGGCACCGTTGCGGGCGGCCTGCTCCGCGACCAGGGCGACCTGCCGCTTCGCCGGGGTGACGTCCTCGCGCGTGCCCTCGAGCAGGGTCTCGCGGATGCCCTCGAGCGCGTCCGGCAACGCGTGCAGCCGGCTGGCGACGTCGTGCCAGTCCGACTCGGTCGCCGTCGGCATCAGGTCGATGATCTCGCGGACCGACTGCGCCGGGCTCGCGATCACGTTGAGGTCGCGGAGGTGCAGCTTCCGCGCGTACGACTCCTGCACCAGGTCGAGTTCGGCGCCGAGGTCCGCCTTCGTGACCTCGTCGACGGGGTCCACCGCCGCCGCGGCGTCGAGCGCGTGCTTCGCGGCCCGTGCCGCGTCGGCCAGGGCGGCCGCGCCGGCGGGTGAGGTGTCGCCGTACTCCCCCGTGCGACCCGGAACACCGATGTACGTGGCCGTCGTCGGGTCGAGGTCGACGAGGGTGGCGACCCATCCCTCGGCCACGTGGTCGACGGCGGTCTGCTGGCGGACGGGACGCTCTTCGCTCATGCTCCGACCCTATCCACCAGCGCCGTCCGGCACGCGGTCAGTGCGCCGCGCTCTCCCAGTTCGCACCGAGACCGACCGAGACGTCGAGCGGCACGGTGAGTTCGGCGGCGTTGCCCATCCGGGTGCGCAGGATCTCCTCGACGCGGTCCTGCTCGCCGGGCGCGACCTCGAGGATGAGCTCGTCGTGCACCTGGAGCAGCAGGTGCGACTCGAGTCCGCCGTCGCGCAGGTCCTCGTCGACGCCGAGCATCGCGATCTTCATGATGTCGGCCGCCGAGCCCTGGATCGGCGCGTTCAGCGCGGCACGCTCGGCGTTCTCGCGCAGGACGCGGTTCGGGCTCTTCAGGTCCGGGAACGGCCGGCGACGACCGAAGATCGTCTCGGTGTAGCCGTCCTCGCGCGCCTGCTCGACGACGTTGCGCAGGTAGTCGCGCACGGCACCGAACCGGGCGAAGTACTCGGTCATGAGCGTCCGGGCCTCGGACTGCTCGATGCGGAGCTGCTTCGACAGCCCGAACGCGCTCAGCCCGTAGGCCAGGCCGTACGACATCGCCTTGACCTTGGTGCGCATCTCGGCGGAGACCTCGGACGGCTCGACACCGAACACGCGGGCGCCGACGAAGCGGTGCAGGTCCTCGCCCTCGTTGAAGGCCTGGATGAGACCGGGGTCGCCGGACAGGTGCGCCATGATGCGCATCTCGATCTGCGAGTAGTCGGCCGTGATGAGCGTCGTGTACGGCTCGGCGACGGCGAACGCCGACCGGACCCGGCGTCCGACCGCGGTCTTCACCGGGATGTTCTGCAGGTTCGGGTCGGTGGACGAGATGCGACCGGTGCTGCTGCCCGTCTGCTCGTACCGGGTGTGGATGCGCCCGTCGACGATCGCCGCGTCGAGCGTGTCGACGATCTGGCGGAGCTTCGTGGCGTCGCGGTGCTGCAGCAGCTGGCCGAGGAACGGGTGCGGATGCTGCTCCTGCAGGTCGGCCAGACTGGCCGCGTCGGTCGAGAACCCGGTCTTCGTCTTGCGGGTCTTCGGCATCGCGAGCTCGGTGAACAGCACTTCCTGCAGCTGCTTCGGGGACCCGAGGTTCACCTCGTGCCCGATCTCGGCGAACGCCTGCTGCGCCAGGTCGGCGGCACGCTCTCCCAGTTCCTTCGACAGCCCCGTGAGTACCGGGCGGTCGATGCCGACACCGATCGTCTCCATGCTCGCGAGCACCGACACCAGCGGGAGCTCGATGTCGTCGAGGACCTTGAGCGAGGACTCGTCGATCCGGGCACGGAGCGCCGTCGTGACCCGCAGGACGAACCACGCGTGCACGCCGACGTTGACCGGGTCGGTCTCCGGCACGAGCTGGTTCGGGTCGGCGGTGGGGAGCTCTTCGCCGAGCTCCTGGTAGACGAGGTCGGCCAGCGGCTGCCCCTGCTTGCCGGGCTGGGCGAGCCACCCAGTGATGCGGGCGTCGCCGGCGATGCCGTTCACGACGAAGCCCGCGGTCGCGAGCACCTTGATCGCGGTCTTGGCATCGTGGAAGTGCTTCGGGGCGTCGGAGGCGAACCACGCCGACAGCTGCTCGTAGTCCTTCGCGCCGCTGCCGCCGGGCACCTGGACGGCGTCGTCGTGGGTGGCGATGCCGATGGTGCTGAGTCGGCCGTCGATGACCTCGACCGCGACGCCGTAGCCGTTCGCCGCCTCGGACGCGTTGCGGCGCTCGAGCCAGTACCCGAGTTCTTCGTCGATCAGGGTCTTCACCGACGGCGGGGTCGCGGTGCCGTCGGTCACCCCGCCCTCGGCCGGCTGCTCGGACGGTTCGCCGGAGCCGGCGACCTTGAAGACGCGGTCGAGCAGCGTGCGGAACTGCAGCTTGGCGAACAGCTCGCGCACGGCGGTCTCGTCGAGGGGACGGAGCGCGACGTCCGCCGGGCCGACGGGCAGTTCGACGTCGGTGACGAGGCGGTTCAGCCGGCGGTTGCGGACGGCACGGTCCTGCTGCTCGCGCAGGTTGTTGCCGACGACGCCCTTGATCTCGTCGGCGTGCTCGAGGACCCCCTCGAGCGAGCCGTACTGCGTGACCCACTTGACCGCGGTCTTCTCGCCGACCTTGTCGATGCCGATCAGGTTGTCGCTGGTCTCGCCGACGAGCGCGGCGATGTCCGGGTACTGGTGCGGCTCGATGCCGTAGCGCTCGTACACCTTGTCGCGGTCGTACCGGGTGAGCTCGGAGACGCCACGGACCGACGGGTACAGCAGCGTCACGTCGTCGTTGACGAGCTGGATGGCGTCGCGGTCGCCGGAGACGACGTACACCTGGTACCCCTGCGCAGCACCCTGGGACGACAGGGTCGCGAGGATGTCGTCGGCCTCGTAGTCCTCCTTCGTCACGGTGGTGATGCCCATCGCCTCGAGCGCCTGCTGCAGCAGCGGGATCTGCCCCTTGAACTCGGCCGGGGTCTCGGAGCGGGTGCCCTTGTACGCCTCGTACTCACGGGTGCGGAACGAGAACCGGGAGATGTCGAACGCCACCGCCAGGTGCGTCGGCTTCTCGCGCTGCAGGAGCATGAGCAGCATCGAGATGAAGCCGTGGATGGCGTTCGTGTGCTGCCCGTCGCGGTTCACGAAACTGTCGACCGGCAGCGCGTAGAAGGCCCGGAAGGCGAGCGAGTGGCCGTCGATGACCATGAGGGTAGGCTTTGCGGAGTCCGACACCCGGACAGCCTACCGACGCCATCCGACACGGGAGTTCGAGCGCGTGACCGACGAAGCCACCATCACCGGGAACGTCGACGAGCGGCTCGCTGCCCGCGGGATGGGTGAGCTCGCCGACAAGATGGGCATGGTCATCACCGAGATGTCGGCCGACCGCGCCGTCGGCAGCATCCCGGTCGAGGGCAACCGCCAACCGGTCGGCCTGCTGCACGGGGGCGCCTACGTCGTCCTCGCCGAGAGCCTCGGTTCGATGGCCGCCAACGTGCACGCCGGCGAGGGCCGCTACGCCGTCGGCATCGAGCTGAACGCCTCGCACACCCGGAGCGCCACGTCCGGCACCGTCACCGGTGTCTGCACCGCGATCCACCTCGGCAACACGCTCACCACGCACGAGATCGTGCTCACCGACGACCAGGGGCGCCGCTGCTCCACCGTCCGCATCACCAACCTCATCCGCGAGGCACGCTGACTCGTCGTCAGTCCTCGGGCGGACGCTGCAGCAGCAGCCGTGCGTCGCCGAAGCCGAGCCGCCGGTAGAGCCGCTCCCCGTCCACGCTCGAGTGCACCGAGGTCCGCTCGACGCCGAGGTCGTCCGCGATGTCGAGCAGCGCGGTGACGAGTCGTCCGGCGACGCCGAGCCCGCGCAGGTCGGGGTGCACGTAGACGGTCTGCACGTCGGCGGTCAGGCGTCGCCCCGGCCGGTCCGGGGTCGGCGGCCGGGCGACGAGTCCGAGCCACGCCATCCCGAGCACCCAGCCGTCGCGCTCCGCGACCACGCACCGGTGCGTGTCCGGGTGTTCGAGTGCGAAGGCCGTCATCGCCGCGCGGTAGTCGTCCGGCGTCGCGGCCGGCTCGGCGCCGCCCTCGCCGACACTCCACCGCCACCGCAGGTCGGCCACCGCTGGCATGTCCTCAGGCCGGGAGGCCCGGATCACCACGTCGTCCACCTCTCCAGCCTGCCAGGTGGTCGCCTCCACCGCCCCACGCGCCCGGGGACGCAGCAGCGCCGCCGGACCGGGGTCCGACGGCGCTGGTGTGAGCGACGGGTGGTGCTACTTCTTGGCGCTGAGCTGCTCGATGATCGCCTTGGCGACGTCGTGCATGGTCAGGCGGCGGTCCATCGAGGCCTTCTGGATCCAGCGGAACGCCTCGGGCTCGGTGAGGCCCATCTTCTCGTTGAGCAGGCCCTTGGCGCGGTCGACGAGCTTGCGGGTCTCGAAGCGCTCGACCAGGTCGGCGACCTCGGCCTCGAGCGTGATGATCTGCTGGTGCCGCGAGAGGGCGATCTCGATCGCGGGGAGCAGGTCGTTCGGGGTGAACGGCTTGACCACGTAGGCCAGCGCGCCGGCCTCGGTGGCACGCTCGACGAGGTCCTTCTGGCTGAACGCCGTGAGGAGGACCACCGGAGCGATGTGGTTCTTGGACAGCTTCTCGGCTGCGGAGATGCCGTCGAGCTGGGGCATCTTGACGTCCATCACGACGAGGTCGGGACGGAGGTCGGTGGCGAGCTGCACGGCGGTCTCGCCGTCGCCGGCCTCGCCGACCACGTCGAACCCGTTGTCGCGGAGGATCTCGACGATGTCGAGGCGGATGAGCGACTCGTCCTCGGCGACGACGACGCGACGGGGTGCTGTTGCAGTTGCTTCTGTGTCACTCACAGCCGCAAGCCTACTAGACGTCAGAAGTGCTTCATGTCAGCACACGGCTCAGGTTGCCAGAAAGCGTTGTACGAGTGGCGGGACGCGGTACCGGAACAGCCCCGCACGCCGTGAGCCTGCCTTGTACGAGTGGCGGGACTTGAACCCGCACGCCGTGAGGCAGAGCATTTTGAGTGCCCCGTGTCTGCCGATTCCACCACACTCGCGAGGCCTCCAGGCTAGCAGGGCCCCCGCCCCTCGACCGACGCCGGCAGCCGCAGCTCGAACACCGCACCGCCGAGCACGTCGCCCTCGCCGCCTTCACGGTCGTCGGCGTGCTGCAGGGACCCGCCGTGCGCCTCGGCGATGCCCCGTGCGATCGGCAGGCCCAGTCCGGCCCCACCGGAACGGGCGTCGCGAGCAGCCTCGAGGCGGACGAGTCGGTCGAACACCCGCACGCGGTCCTGGGCCGGGATCCCCGGACCGTCGTCCTCCACCCGGAGCACGGAGCGCGCTCCCCGGCCCTCGAGGGAGACGACGATCCGGCCCGCGGGTCCGGCAGCGCGGGCGGCGTTGTCGACGAGGTTGCCGACGACCTGGGCGAGCCGCTCGGCGTCGACGTCGGCGCACACGGGCCGCTCGGGCACCACGACCTCGAGCGCGACGGACGGCAGCCGCAACCGCAGCCGGTCGCCCTCCGCCACGAGGAAGGCGCCGAGGTCCACCGGTCGTCGGTCGAGTTCGATCCCCCGGTCGAGCCGGGCCATCGTGAGCATGTCCTCGATGAGCCGCGCGGCTCGGTCTGCCTGGCGGACGACGTGCACGGCGAGCACCTCGCGCGTGGCGGCGTCGCCGCCACCGTCGCGCACGAGCGTGTCGGCCGCAGCCCGGACCCCGGCGACCGGCGTCCGCAGCTCGTGCGCGGCGTCGGAGAGGAACGAGCGGACCCGTGCCTCTGCCGCGACGGCCTCGCGCTCCGCGCCCTCGACGGCGTCGAGCATCTCGTCCATGGCGACGGCGACGCGACCGATCTCGGTGTCCTGCCGCGAGGGTCGGAGTCGCCGTCCGCGGTCGCCGCCCGCGATCGACCGCGCGGTGGTCGCCATCTCGTCCAGCGGCCGCAGGGACCGCCGGACGACGAGCACCACACCGAGGACGGCGACGCCGAGGAACGCCGCGGAGGCACCGCCCATCACCCAGCCGAGCTGCACCAGGGTGTCCTGCACGTCGCGGGTGCCGACGGTCAGCGTGATGCGGGTGCCGTCGTCGAGCCGGCTCACGAGGGTGAGCACCCCGTCGTCCTCGCGCACGGACGACGACGTGACCGTGGCGCCGTCCGCGGTGGTCGTCGGCGTCGCCGCAGCCGTGGGTGTGGTCCCGCCGACGAGTCCGCTGCCGCGCGGCACCGTCGCCGGCAGGCCGCCGGGGTCCGGCGGGCCCGTCCGCAGCTGGTCCGGCGTCGGACCGGCCTCGACTGCCCCGCCGTCCGGCCGGACGATGCGCACCGACAGCCCCTGCGCGGAGAGCCGGTCGGCGAGGTCCTCGGCGTCGACGGTCCCGACGAGTGCGGCGGCGGCCGATGCGCGGTCGCGGAGCCGATCCTCGGCCTGGGCGCGCAGCCGGATGCCGAGCAGCACCTCGACGGCGACCGCCAGTCCGGCGAGCAGCACCGCGAGCAGGACCACGATCGCGACGACGGTGCGCAGCCGCAACGAGGTCGTGCGGAGCGGGCCGCTGTCGACCGTCACGCTGCCGTCCGCTCGTCGCTCAGCCGGTACCCGATGCCGCGCACGGTGTGCACGAGCCGCGGCCCGTGCGCCTCCATCTTCCGTCGGAGGGCGCTGAGGTGGACCTCGACGACGTTCGCCGCGACGTCGTCGTAGCCCCACACCTGCGTCGTGATCTGCCCCTTCGACACGGTGCGCCCCCGGCTCTCGGCGAGGAACCGCAGCAGGCGGAACTCCGTCGCGGTGAGGTCGAGCAGGACCCCGGCACGCCGAGCGGTGGCGGCGTCCGGGTCGAGGACGAGGTCGCCGACCTCGACGACCGACGGGATCCGCCCGCGCCGCCGGAGCACCGCCGTCACCCGCGCCACCAGCTCGGCCATCGCGAACGGTTTCACCACGTAGTCGTCGGCGCCCTCGGCGAAGCCGCGCAACCGCTCGTCGAGCTCGTCCCGCGCGGTCATCATCACCACGGCGGCGTCCGAGGTGGAGCGCACCCGACCGGCGAGCACGATGCCGCTCGGCCCGGGCAGCATCCAGTCCAGCAGGACGAGGTCGGGCGCGGCGCGGCGGAGGTCCTCGACGAGGTCGCGTCCGTCGGACGCCTCGGCGACCAGGAAGCCCTCCGCACGCAGGGTCGTCGCGACGGAGGTCCGGATGGAGTCGTCGTCGTCGACGACCAGGATTCGAGCGGGAACAGGCACGGCGGACACCGTAGGGCGCTCCGGCGGCCACCGAGCATGGAGGACGCTGGAGAACCCCTGTGCTTCAGGCATGCTTCAGATTCGGACTCGAGCGTCGTCTCCAGCGGCGGATCACCCGGATCCGCCCGGTCACGGAACGGAACCACCATGCTCGACGAACGAGACGACTCGACCACCACCGCCACCCCGCGACGCGGCGCACTCCTGCGACGGGTCGGGATCGGCACGGCCGCAGCCGCGGCGCTGGTGCTCGGCGGGTTCGGCATCGCCACGGCGAACGCCGCGACGACCACCCCGGCGCCGAGCGCCCCGACCGGCGCGGCCACACCGGCCCCGGTTCCGTCGGACGGCGACACCGCGACGGTGCCCGCACCGCCCGAGGGCGGCCCCGCGACGGCGCCCGGCTGCACCGCACTGCCGAAGGCCGGCGGTCCCGCGACCGTGCCCGCGCCGCCGAAGGGCGCCGAGGGGAAGGCACCCACCCCGCCGAAGGACGGCGCGAAGGCCACGACGCCCACCCCGCCGAAGGACGGCGCGAAGGCCACGACGCCCACCCCGCCGGTGCCCGACGCGACCACCACGGCGGCGCCGACCTCCGGCTCCTGATCACCAGGCCGGGAGGCGCGCGCCGTCAGCGGTCCCGACCGCGCGGGGCGTGCCTCCAGGCCGGGTCGTCCCGACCGGCTCAGGGACCCTCGAGCGCCTCGATCGCCGCCACGAGACCAGCCCGTCGCGGCGACCGCCGCGGCAGGACCGCGAGCAGCGCGCGGAGCACGCGCGCGTCCGCCGCCCCGTCCGGCGTCCGCGCCCACGCGAGCAGCGCCTCGACGCTGCCGTCCGCGACGACCGACTCGCGGAACCGACCGCGCACCAGGTCGCGCACGGCGTCCACCCCCGGCGCAGCCGACCCCGGCAGGACCGGTCCGGTGTACCGGTCGACGGCCTGGAGGCGCGCCCCGCGGTCGAGCGCGGACAGCACGGTGTCGACGTCGGTCGCCATCCCGGTCACCCGGTACGGTCGCGACGTCACGGTCACGCCCGACGCGTGCTCCGCGAGGACCCGTCGGAGCCGCACCACCTCGGCGCGCAGCGTCACGACGGCGCCGGCGTCGCCGTACACGGCCTGCGCGAGGTCGGCGGCCGCCAACCCGTCGGGGTGGGCGGCGAGGACGACCAGGAGCTCGGAGTGCCGCGCGGACAGGTGGACCCGGCGGTCGTGGACGCGCAGGACGGCGGTGTCGGTGCCGAGGACCGACAGCTCTGCGTCCGGTGCGCGCGGCGTCGACGCGGCGGACCCCGGCACCCGGCTCGCGGCCAGCGCGAGCTGGGCCTCGGCGGCGGCGACCGTGGCCGCGAGCAGTGAGAGGGTGTGCCGTTCGACGGCCCGGTCGTCACCCGTCAGGTCGAGCACGCCGACGGTGGCCCCGTGGGCATCGTGCACGGGCACGGCGGTGCACGACCACGGCTTGACGGCGTTGGCGTAGTGCTCGTCAGAGCGGATCTGCACCGGCCGGTCGAGCCGCAGGGCGGTCCCGGGCGCGCTCGTGCCCACACGGTCCTCGGCCCAGTCGGCCCCGGGGACGAAGCCCATGTCCTCGGCCGCACGCCGGGCCGTCCGCGCGCCGTCGACCCACACCAACCGACCGGAGGCGTCACCCACGGCGACGACGCAGCCGGCGGACCGGGTGTCGTCGAGCAGCAGGTGCCGGACGACGGGCAGCAGGGTGGCGAGGGGGCCGTCCCGGCGGGCGGCGTCGAGTTCGTCGTCACCGAGCGCGAGGGCGGGGACACCGTCCGGGTCGACCGCCGCAGACCGTCGCCAGGACGCGGCGACGAGCGGGCGGAGCGGGTCGGGTGCGCGCATGCGTCCTCCGATCGACCCCACCCGCCGCACCGTCGCGACGAGTACGGCCAGCCTACGTCCGGTGCGCGACCGGGACCAGGCCGAGATCCGCCAGCTCGGCGTCGTCGAACATCCGCGACCGGGTCAGGAACCGCTTGCCCTCGGGGCTCTCGACCGAGAACCCGCCGCCGCGCCCGTCGACGACGTCGATGGTCAGGTGCGTGTACTTCCAGTACTCGAACTGCGACACCGACATGTACACCTCGACGGGGTCGATGCCGTCGACCTCGAGTGCCCCGAGCAGCACGTCGCCGGAGCCCGTCCGGAACATGCCGACGGGGTAGCACATCGGGCTCGAGCCGTCGCAGCAGCCGCCCGACTGGTGGAACATCAGCGGGCCGTGCCGGGCGGCGAGGGTGCGCAGGAGCTCCCCCGCCGCCGGCGTGACCGCCACGCGAGCGGTGTCGGGCATCAGAAGAAGCCCATCGGACCGTCGGCGTAGGACACGAGCAGGTTCTTCGTCTGCTGGTAGTGGTCGAGCATCATCTTGTGGTTCTCGCGCCCGATGCCGGACTGCTTGTACCCACCGAACGCCGCACCGGCCGGGTACTGGTGGTACGTGTTCGACCACACCCGTCCGGCCTGGATGTCACGGCCGGCGCGGTACAGCGTGGTGGCCTCGCGGCTCCACACCCCGGCGCCGAGTCCGTAGAGGGTGTCGTTGGCCGTGGCGATCGCGTCGTCGTAGCCGCTGAAGGACGTCAGCGCGAGGACAGGACCGAAGATCTCCTCCTGGAAGATCCGCATCGAGTTGACGCCCTCGAACACCGTCGGCGTGACGTAGTACCCGCCGGAGAGCTCCCCGCCGAGGTCCGCGCGCTCCCCGCCGGTGAGGAGCTTCGCGCCCTCCTGCCTGCCGATGTCGATGTAGCTCAGGATCTTCTCGAGCTGGTCGTTGGACGCCTGGGCGCCGATCATCGTGGACAGGTCGAGCGGGTGGCCCTGCTTGACGGCGCGCACCCGGTCGAGGCCGTCGGCGACGAACCCGTCGTAGATCTCCTTCGCCACGAGCGCCCGGGACGGACACGTGCAGACCTCGCCCTGGTTGAGGTTGAAGAAGGTGAAGCCCTCGAGCGCCTTGTCGTAGAACGAGTCCTTCTCGGCGGCGACGTCGGGGAAGAACACGTTCGGGCTCTTGCCGCCGAGCTCGAGCGTCACCGGGATGAGGCTCTGCGAGGCGTACTGCATGATCAGCCGACCGGTGGTGGTCTCGCCGGTGAACGCGATCTTCCGGATGTCCGGATGCTGGGCGAGCGGTGCGCCGACCTCGATGCCGAAGCCGTTGACGACGTTGAGCACGCCGGCGGGCAGGAGGTCGCGGATGAGCTCGACGAGCACGTGGATGGACGCCGGGGTCTGCTCGGCGGGCTTCAGCACGACGCAGTTGCCCGCGGCCAGGGCCGGCGCGAGCTTCCACACGGCCATCAGGATCGGGAAGTTCCACGGGATGATCTGTCCGACGACGCCGAGCGGTTCGTGGAAGTGGTACGCCACGGTGTCGTGGTCGATCTCGCCGGCCGAGCCCTCCTGCGCGCGGATCGCTCCGGCGAAGTAGCGGAAGTGGTCGATCGCGAGCGGGATGTCGGCGCCGAGGGTCTCGCGGATCGGCTTGCCGTTCTCCCACGTCTCGGCGACGGCGAGCATCTCGAGGTGCTCCTCCATGCGGTCGGCGATCTTGTTGAGGATGACCGCGCGCTCGGCGGCGCTCGTCCGCCCCCAGGTCGGGAACGCCTTCCAGCCCGCCGCCACCGCACGGTCGACGTCGGTGGAGTCACCGCGCGCGACCTCGGTGAAGACCTTGCCGGTGACGGGGGTGGGGTTCTCGAAGTACTGCCCGCTCGCCGACGGGACGTACTCGCCGCCGATGAAGTGGTCGTACCGCGATCGGTACTGCACGAGGGAGCCCGGTTCGCCGGGTGCGGCGTAGCTGGTGGGCGATGGTGCGATGGTCATGGTGGTGGCCTTTCGACGACGCTGTCGGGGCACGCACGGTTCGCGTGCTGCTCGCACCGTACGAGCGCGAGGGTTGCATCCGGTTGCACGGGCTCGCGCCCGCTCGGGTCCGAGGACCGCACGGGCTCGCCGTCGGCCGGGTAGCGTTCGGGACTCCAGCGGGTCCGATCAGGAGGAGTGTCCGTGGATTCTCGTGCCGTCCGCACGTTCCGGGTGTTCGTCGTCGTCACGGCGGTCGTCGCGATCGCCCTGGGGATCGTCGCCATCGTGTGGCCGCGGCCGTCGCTCGTCCTCGTGGCGCTGCTGTTCGGTGTGTACCTCGTCGTCGCCGGCGCCCTGCGGGTCGTGGCTGCGGCGCGCGGGCACGGGACGCCGACGGTGTGGCGGTGGACCTCCGGGGTCGTCGGTGCGCTCGTCGCGGTCGCCGGACTCGTCGCGCTGCTCGACCCGGCGATCCCCCTGGTCGTCTACGCCGTGCTCGCCGGGGTCGGCTTCGTGGTCGAGGGGATCGTGTCGATCGTGGGCGGCCTCGTCGGCCACCCCGGGTCGTCCCGGGTCCCGACCCTGGTGAGTGGCGTGTTGTCGATCCTCGGCGGCGTCGTCGTGCTCGTCGCACCCGGCCTCGCACTCACCGTGTTCATGGTCTTCGCCGGGATCGCCCTCATCGTCGTCGGCGCCGCGGCCCTGCTGCTGCTCCCGCCGCGAGCCGCCGTCCGCCGCTAGGCGTCAGGCGGCCCCGGTGCCGAACAGCAGCCCGAGCGCGTAGGTCACGACCGCGGCGCCGAACCCGATCGCCAGCTGCCGGAACGCCCGCTTGCCCGGCGACGCACCGCTCAGCACGCCGACGACCGCACCGGTCCCGAGCAGGGCGAGTCCGACGAGCGTGCCGGCGACCGCGATCGCCGCCCACCCCTGCATGCCGAACAGGAACGGCAGCACCGGGATGATGGCGCCCGACGCGAAGAACAGGAAGCTCGACACCGCGGCGCTCAGGCCGTTGCCCACCGCCTCGTGGTCGTCGGTGACGGTGACCGGACCGGTCGACGGGTGTCGCTCACCGATGCCGGACAGCACCTGCGCCGCGTGCTCGGTCGCCTCGGCCTCGGACATCCCGCGGGCGCGGTACACCAAGGCCAGCTCGTTCGCGTCGACGTCGAGGTCCGCGACGGCGCGGCCGGCCTCGGGGTGCGGTGCGGAGGCCTCGAGCAGTTCGCGCTGCGACCGGACCGACACGTACTCCCCCGCACCCATCGACAGGGCGCCGGCGAGCAGACCCGCGATGCCGCTCAGCAGGACGAAGTGCCGGTCGGCGCCCGACGCGCTGATGCCGATGATGAGGGCCAGGTTCGACACGAGTCCGTCGTTGGCGCCGAAGACCGCCGCGCGGAACGTGCCCGACAACCGCATCCGACCGCGGTTCGCGAGCCCGCGCACCACCTCGCCGTGGATGCGCTCGTCGGCCGCCATGCTCGCGGTCGCGTCGTCGTCGTCGGCGTACGGCGAGCGGTCCTCGGCGCGCTGCATCAACGCGAGGACGAACACCGACCCGAACCGCTTCGCCAGCGTCGCGAGGACCCGGGTGCGCAGACTGCCCCGCTGCGGACGTCCGACGTCGTCACCGAGCAGGTCGAGCCAGTGCTGCTCGTGCCGTCCCTCGGCCTCGGCCAGCGCGGCCAGGATCTCGCGTTCCTCGCCGGACCGCCGCGCGGCCAGGTTGCGGTACACAGCGCCCTCGGCGCGTTCGTCGGCCAGGTAGCGGCGCCAGCGGCGGACGTCGGCGCGCGGCGCCGGGTGTTCGGTCTGGAGGCTCACAGCAGCCATCCTGCCGCCTGCGGCCGACCGGTGGTCATCACCAGGGCCGTGGAGACGCGGCGGGGCGCGGACCGGAGGCGACGCGTGGTCGTGCGCCGTGCCTCCTGTCCGCGCCCTGTCGGCGTCGGGATCCTGCGGATCAGTCCCGCACGTACGCCGGAGCGGCCTCGGCGTGGGCATCGCCCACCCGGTGCACGCGCAGGTCGTTCGTCGAGCCCTCGATCCCGGGAGGCGAGCCGGCCGTCACGATGACGCGGTCGCCGGGGGCGGCCAGGCCGTTCTCGAGCAGGACGTCGTCCACCTGCGAGAAGAGCTCGTCGGTGTGGGTCTTGCGCTCGACCAGGAAGGACCGGACGCCCCAGGTGAGCGCCATGCGGCGACGCGTGGCCTCGTTCGGGGTGAAGGCGATGATCGGCAGGCCGTGGCGCAGACGCGACATGCGGCGCGCCGAGTCGCCGGACTCGGTGAACACGCAGAGGTACGACGCCTCGGTGAACTCCGCGATCTCGACCGCGGCGAGCGTGATCGCACCGCCGAGGGTGCGCGGCTTCGTGCCGAGCGGCGCGATGCGCTCGAGGCCGTGGTCCTCGGTCGACTCGACGATGCGGGCCATCGTGCGGACGGTCTGCACCGGGTACTCGCCGACGCTGGTCTCGCCCGAGAGCATGACCGCGTCCGCACCGTCGAGGACGGCGTTCGCGACGTCGGAGGTCTCCGCGCGGGTCGGGATCGGCGACGAGATCATCGACTCGAGCATCTGCGTCGCGACGATGACCGGCTTCGCCATGCGGCGGGACAGCTCGACGGCGCGCTTCTGCACGATCGGGACGGCCTCGAGCGGCAGCTCGACGCCCAGGTCACCGCGGGCGACCATGATGCTGTCGAACGCGTCGATGATCTCCTCGAGCGCGTCGACGGCCTGCGGCTTCTCGACCTTGGCGATGACGGGCAGGCGCTTGCCCTCCTCGTCCATGATCTCGTGGGCGCGGTCGACGTCGGCGGCGTTGCGCACGAACGACAGCGCGATGAGGTCGGCGCCCTGGCGGATCGCCCAGCGGAGGTCCGCCTCGTCCTTCTCGCTCAGCGCGGGGACGTTGACGGCGACGCCGGGCAGGTTGATGCCCTTGTTGTTCGACACCGTGCCGCCGACGACGACCTCGGTGCGCACGCGGACGCCGTCGGTGTCGAGCACGCGCAGGCGGACCCGACCGTCGTCGATGAGCAGCGGGTCGCCGGGCTTCACGTCCTGGGGCAGGCCCTTGAACGTCGTGCCGCAGATCTCCTTGGACCCGGGGACGTCCTCGGTCGTGATCGTGAAGACGTCGCCGACCGCCAGGTCGTGCGGGCCGTCGGCGAACTTGGCCAGACGGATCTTCGGACCCTGCAGGTCGACGAGGATCGCGACCGGCTTGCCGAGCTCCTCGGCAGCGCGACGGACGTTCACGTAGTTGGCCTCGTGGACGCTGTAGTCACCGTGGCTGAGGTTGAGTCGGGCGACGTCGACGCCCGCTTCGATGATCTCCTTGACGGTCTCGTAGTCCGACGTTGCCGGTCCGAGCGTCGAAACGATCTTTGCGCGTCTCAATGGATTCCTTCGTGGTGGTGGGTGATGCTCTGGTTTCCGCGCTGTGGGGCCGCGCGGAACGAAGCGAGGCCACCAGCACCTTATCGAGTGCTGGTGGCCCCTCGCTCACCGGGGGGTGAGCATCTGGTGGTGGTCGGTCATGCGGCGATCGGTCATCTCAGACCGAGATCGCGCGGTCGGTCGCCTTCACCGGCGCCGGCAGGATCGTCGAGCCCTCGAGGTACTCGTCGACCTTCGCCGCCGCGGCACGGCCCTCGGCGATCGCCCAGACGATCAGGGACTGCCCGCGGCCGGCGTCACCGGCGACGAACACGCCCGCCTCGTTCGTCGTGTAGTCGGCGCGGCGGTCGAGCGCACCGGACACCGTCGTCGGCAGACCGAGCTGGGGCTCGATCGTGTCGGCTTCGGGACCGGTGAAGCCCATCGCGACGAGGACGAGGTCTGCGGGGATCTCACGCTCGGAGCCGGCCTTCGGCACGCGACGGCCATCGAGGTACTCGGTCTCGGCGACGCGGAGCGCACGGACCTCGCCGGCCTCGTTCGCCAGGAACTCGACGGTCGAGGCGAGGAAGTGCCGCTCGCCGCCCTCTTCGTGGGCGCTCGTGACCTCGAAGACGGTCGGGAACATCGGCCACGGCTGCTCGGACGGACGCTCCAGCGGCGGCTGCTTGCCGATCGCCAGGTTCGTCACGCTCAGGGCGCCCTGCCGGTGCGCGGTCCCGATGCAGTCCGCACCGGTGTCACCGCCGCCGATCACGACGACGTGCTTGCCCTCGGCGGTCAGCTGGTTGTCGACCCGGGTGCCGGCGTTCGCCTTGTTCTGCTGGACCAGGTAGTCCATCGCGAAGTGCACGCCCTCGAGGTCGCGCCCCGGGATCGGCAGGTCGCGCGGCACCGTGGCTCCGGTGGCGACGACGACCGCGTCGTAGCGCGACTTCAGGTCGTCCCAGGTGATGTCACGGCCGATCTCGACGCCCGCGCGGAAGCGGGTGCCCTCGGCCTGCATCTGGGACAGGCGCGCGTCGATCTGGCGCTTCTCCATCTTGAAGTCCGGGATCCCGTAGCGGAGCAGCCCACCGATGCGGTCGTCGCGCTCGTAGACGGCGACGGTGTGCCCGGCGCGCGTGAGCTGCTGCGCGGCGGCCAGACCGGCGGGGCCGGAACCGACGACGGCGACGGTCTTGCCCGTCAGGCGCTCCGGCGGGTGCGGGGTGACCCAGCCGTTCTGGAACGCGTCGTCGATGATCGAGACCTCGACCTGCTTGATCGTCACCGGCGGCTGGTTGATGCCGAGCACGCACGAGGACTCGCACGGGGCCGGGCACAGCCGGCCCGTGAACTCCGGGAAGTTGTTCGTCGCGTGCAGTCGCTCGATCGCCTGACGGCCCTCGCCGCGCCACGTCAGGTCGTTCCACTCCGGGATCAGGTTGCCGAGGGGGCAGCCCTGGTGACAGAACGGCACGCCGCAGTCCATGCAGCGGCCGGCCTGGCGCTTGAGGGCGCCCGACTCCTGCTGCTCGTAGACCTCTTTCCAGTCCATGAGCCGGACGGGCACGGGGCGCCGTGCCGGCAGTTCGCGTTCCTGGACCTTGAGGAATCCCTTGGGGTCAGCCACCGGTCACCTCCGTGGTCGTGTTGGGCGCTGCCGGTTCCACACGTGCGTGACGCTCAGCCACCGGTCACCTCCGTGGTCGTGTTGGGCGCTGCCGGTTCCACACGTGCGTGACGCTCAGCCACCGGTCACCTCCATGATTCGGTTCCACACGACGTCGCCGTCGGGGTCGAGCCCCTCGTCGACGGCGCGCTGACGGGTCTCGAGCACCGCCGCGTAGTCGCGCGGCAGTACCTTGACGAAGTCGCTCAGGTCGCCGGACTCGAGCAGGTCGGACGCGAGCGTCGAACCGGTCTCCTCGGCGTGCCGGGTGAGCAGGTCGGTGACGATCTCGACGTCGGCGCTGTCGAGCGCCTCGAGCCGGAGTTCACCGGTCGCGAGGGCGTCGGTGTTGACGTGCTCCTCGCGCAGACCACGGATGTACGCGGTGCCGCCGGACATGCCGGCCCCGAGGTTCCGACCGGTCTCGCCCAGGATGAGCGCGAGGCCGCCCGTCATGTACTCGAGCGCGTGGTCGCCCACACCCTCGACCACCGCGGTCGCCCCCGAGTTGCGCACCAGGAAGCGCTCACCCACGATGCCGCGGATGAACATGCTGCCCTGGGTCGCGCCGTAGCCGATCACGTTGCCAGCGATGACGTTCTGCGCCGGGTCGAAGCCCGAGCCGGCGTCCGGCCGGACGATGATCTCGCCACCGGACAGGCCCTTGCCGACGTAGTCGTTGCTGTCGCCGATGAGGCGCAGGGTGATGCCGGCGGGCATGAACGCGCCGAGCGACTGCCCGGCGGAACCGCGCAGCGTGACGTCGATCGAGCCGCTCGGCAGCCCGTGCTCGCCGTGCCGCTTCGTGACCTCGTGGCCGAGCATCGTGCCGACCGCGCGTTCGGTGTTCCGGATGGGCAGGTCGAGCGCGATCGAGCCGCCGTGGTCGAGCACGTCGGCGGTCTGCTGGATCAGCCCCACGTCGAAGTGCTGCTCGAGCTCGTGGTCCTGCTCCCGCTGGTGGCGACGCGGCTCGGCGTCCTCGAAGTGCGGACCCGCGAGGACCGGTGCGAGGTCGAGCCCTGATACCTTCCAGTGTTCGAGGGCACGGTCGACGTCGAGGGCGTCGGACCGGCCGATCGCCTCGTCGAGGGTGCGGAAGCCGAGCTCGGCGAGGAGCTCGCGCACTTCCTGCGCGATGAACTCGAAGAAGTTCACGACGAACTCGGGCTTGCCGGAGAAGCGCTTGCGGAGCTCGGGGTTCTGCGTCGCGACCCCCACCGGACACGTGTCGAGGTGGCACACGCGCATCAGGATGCAGCCCTCGACGACGAGCGGAGCGGTGGCGAAGCCGTACTCCTCGGCGCCGAGCAGAGCTGCCACGACGACGTCGCGTCCGGTCTTCATCTGACCGTCGACCTGCACCACGACGCGGTCGCGCATGCCGTTCAGCATGAGCGTCTGCTGCGTCTCGGCGAGGCCGATCTCCCAGGGGGTGCCGGCGTGCTTGAGCGAGTTGAGCGGGGACGCACCCGTGCCACCGTCGTGCCCGGAAACGAGCACGACGTCGGCCAGGGCCTTCGTCACGCCGGCCGCGACCGCGCCGATGCCGGACTGGCTCACGAGCTTCACGTGGACGCGGGCGGCCGGGTTGGCGCGCTTCACGTCGAAGATCAGCTGCTTGAGGTCCTCGATCGAGTAGATGTCGTGGTGCGGCGGCGGCGAGATGAGGCCGACTCCGGCGGTGGCGTGCCGGGTGCGTGCGACCCACGGGTACACCTTCTGCGGGGGCAGCTGGCCGCCCTCGCCGGGCTTCGCACCCTGCGCCATCTTCAGCTGGATGTCGGTGGCGTGGGTGAGGTACATGCTCGTCACGCCGAACCGCCCGGAGGCGACCTGCTTGATCGCGCTGCGACGCTCGGGGTCGAGCAGCCGGTCGACGTCCTCACCGCCCTCACCCGTGTTCGAGCGACCACCGAGGCGGTTCATCGCGATCGCGAGCGTCTCGTGGGCTTCCTTCGAGATGGAGCCGTACGACATCGCGCCGGTGTTGAAGCGCTTGACGATCGACTCGATCGACTCGACCTCGTCGAGCGCGACGGGCTTCCGGACCCCGTGCTTGAAGCGGAACAGCCCGCGCAGCGTCATGAGCTCCTCGGACTGGTCGTCCACGGCGCTCGAGTACTCACGGAAGATGTCGTAGCGGCGGGCACGGGTGGCGTGCTGCAGCCGGAAGACGGTGTCCGGGTTGAACAGGTGCGGCGGGCCTTCGCGACGCCACTGGTACTCGCCGCCGGTCTGCAGCCGCTCGTGGGACAGGACCGCGCCGTCCTGCGGGTACGCCTGGGCGTGCCGCTCGGCGTTCTCCTTCGCGATGACGTCGATGTCGACCCCACCGAGGATCGACGACGTACCGGTGAAGTACTTGTCGACCAACTCCTGGCTGAGCCCCACGGCTTCGAACGCCTGGGCGCCGGCGTAGCTCGACACCGTCGAGATGCCCATCTTCGACATGATCTTCAGGACGCCCTTGCCGAGCGCCTTGATCACGTTCTTGACGGCCTGTTCCGGGGTGATCCCGGTGATCATGCCGGCACGGACCAGGTTCTCGCAGGTCTCCATCGCGAGGTACGGGTTGATCGCCGACGCGCCGTACCCGATGAGGGACGCCACGTGGTGGACCTCTCGCACGTCGCCGGCCTCGACGATCAGGCCGACCTTCATGCGCTGCTCGGTGCGGATCAGGTGGTGGTGCACGGCGGCGAGCAGCAACAGGCTCGGCACGGGCGCCTGCTCGGCGTTGCCGTCACGGTCCGACAGCACGATGAACTGCTTGCCCGACTCGATGGCGGCGTCGACCTCGTCGCACACGGCGGCGATGCGCTTCTGCATCGCCTTCTTGCCGGCATCGACGCGGTACAGGCCCTTGATCGTGACGGTCAGGTGCCGACCCGACTCCGTCTCGAAGTGCTGCACCTTGGCGAGCTGGTCGTTGTCGATCACCGGGAAGTCGAGCGTGATTTGCTTCGCGTGCTCGGGACCGGCCGACAGCAGGTTGCGCTCCGGACCGAGGCCCATGCCCATCGAGGTGATGACCTGCTCGCGGATCGAGTCGAGCGGCGGGTTCGTCACCTGGGCGAACTGCTGCGTGAAGTAGTCGAACAGCAGCCGGGGGCGCTGCGAGAGCACCGCGATCGGGGTGTCGGACCCCATCGCACCGAGGGGCTCCGCGCCCACCTGCGCCATCGGGCGGAGCAGGATGCGGACTTCTTCCTCGGTGTAGCCGAAGGCACGCTGGCGGCGGGTGACCGACGCCGGGGTGTGCACGATGTGCTCGCGGTCGGGCAGGTCGTTCAGGTTGATGCGGCCCTCGTCGAGCCACTCAGCCCACGGGCCGGACGACGCCAGGCCCTGCTTGACCTCGTCGTCCTCGATGATCCGGCCGGCCTCGGTGTCCACCAGGAACATCCGGCCGGGGCGCAGACGGCCCTTGCGGACGACCTTCGCAGCGGGCACGTCGATGACACCGGTCTCGGATCCCATGACGATGAGTCCGTCGTCGGTGACGAGGAAGCGCCCGGGACGCAGCCCGTTGCGGTCGAGGGTCGCGCCGACGAGCGAACCGTCGGTGAAGGTGATGGCGGCCGGACCGTCCCACGGCTCCATGAGCATCGAGTGGTACTCGTAGAACGCCCGGAGCTCCGGATCCATCCCGACCTGGTTCTCCCAGGCCTCCGGCACCATCATCGACACCGCGTGCGGCAGCGTCCGGCCCGTCAGGGTCAGGAGCTCGAGGACCTCGTCGAACGACGCCGAGTCGCTCGCACCGGGGCTGACGATCGGCAGCAGCGGCGCCACGTCGCCGAGCAGTTCGCTCTCGAGCTGCGACTGCCGTGCGCGCATCCAGTTGCTGTTGCCGCGCACCGTGTTGATCTCGCCGTTGTGCGCGATCGTGCGGAAGGGCTGGGCGAGCGGCCACGACGGGAACGTGTTGGTCGAGTAGCGCGAGTGCACGATCGCGAGCTTCGAGGCGAAGCGCTCGTCGCTGAGGTCCGGGTAGAACGGCTCGAGCTGCAGCGTCGTGACCATGCCCTTGTAGACCATGGTGCGGCTCGACAGCGACATGAAGTACAGGTCGTTCGCGTGCTCGGCGCGCTTGCGCAGCCGGTAGGTCTGGCGGTCGAGGGCGATGCCGCTCCAGGACGCGCCGTGCACGTCGTGGCGCACCGAGGCGACGAACAGCTGCTCGAACGCGGGCATGGCCGCACGCGCCAGGGTGCCGAGCACCTCGGGGCGCACCGGGACCTCGCGCCAGCCGAGGACCTTCAGGCCCTCCTCGCGCGCCAGTCGTTCGACGGCGCCCTTGACGGCGTGCCGGTCGCCCTCGTCGGTGGGCAGGTACGCCGTACCCACCGCGTACTCCCCCGCCGCCGGCAGGTCGAACGGCACCACGGCGCGCAGGAACTCGTCCGGCACCTGGCACAGGATGCCCGCGCCGTCGCCGGTGCCGGCGTCCGAACCGACGGCACCGCGGTGCTCGAGGTTGCGGAGGGCGCCGAGTGCAGCGTCGACGATGTCGTGGCCGGGCGTCCCGCGCAGCGTCGCGACCATCGCGAGACCGCAGGCGTCCTTCTCGTTCGCCGGGTCGTACATGCCGGTGGCGTCGGGGATCGCCGAGAACCGACGGTGCGGCGGCACGAGGGACTTCGGTGCCGAGGGCTGGAGTGGCTGGAGCGCCATGGGGGAACCGTCCTCACGAGGAAGTGGAACAGGGACAGCGGTGGCCCGGTGGTGCGTTCCGCCCAGACGGGCGGGACTGGTGCCCGTGCCCCGCTTGTGGCGGGGAGGAGTGCTCCTAGGCGCGGTCAGTGGGAGTCGTGACCGCTCCGGAGCCCTGGGCGACGAGGCGTTCGTCGTCGTCCTCGTGCTCCGAGAAGGTGTCGTCGGAGTCTACATCGGACTTCGGACGTGGCTCGCGACCGGGCAGGTACGGGCTCGGCTCCTTGCCGGTGTGCCGACGGGTCTGCACGATGAAGATGACGATCCCGAGCAGGATGGCCGCGAACGACATCCAGACGTTCGTGCGGATGCCTGCGAACGTCTCACTGGTGTCGACGCGGATCGACTCGAGGAAGGACCGGCCGACGCCGTACCAGATCAGGTACAGGGCGAGGACCTTGCCCCACTGGAGCGTGAACTTGCGGTCGAGCAGCAGGATGACGACGACGCCCAGGACGTTCCAGATGATCTCGTAGAGGAACGTCGGGTGGAACAGCGTGCCCTCGGGCAGGCCCTTCGGGAACGCGGCGTTCGTCGACTCGATCTGCAGGCCCCACGGCAGGCTGGTCGGCATGCCGAAGAGCTCGTGGTTGAAGTAGTTGCCGAGCCGGCCGAACGCCTGCGCGAGCAGCACGCCGGGCACCACCGCGTCGATGAACGACGTGAACCGCAGGCCGACCTGGCGGCAGCCGATCCAGGCACCGACGGACCCGAGGATCAGGGCGCCGAAGATGGCGAGCCCGCCCTCCCAGATGTACAGGAAGGACAGCGGGTCGATGCCGGGGCCGAAGTAGTCGGACACGTGCGTGAACACGTGGAAGAGCCGGCCGCCGATGATGCCGGCGGGCACCGCCCAGATCGCGATGTCGATGATGATCCAGCGCTCGACGCCGCGCGCGTTGAGGCGGCGGTTCGCGAGCAGGACCGCGGCGACGATCCCGAGCAGGATGCAGATCGCGTACGCGTGGATGCGGAAGTCGAGCGGCAGCGACCAACCGAACGCGTCGCGCAGCCAGGCGGTCAGGTCGAAGTACTGCCAGGCGGTGCTCGGGCTCGGGATGCTCAGGAGGGGCATGGAGGAACGGTCGCCTTTCGGAACTGACGGGGCGCGGTGTCGACGTGTCGTCGGCCCCGCTCACTGTAGCGCGGACCGTGGGCCCGCCAGGAACTGGACTAGGAGCGGCGGGCGCCGGTGGTGAGGTCGGCCGCGCGGTCGGCGACCCCCTGCACCCCGAGGTCGGCCAGCGCGCGGACGAACGCCGAGCCGACGATCGCGCCGTCGGCGTACTCCAGGACCTCGGCGACCTGCTCGGCCGTCGAGATGCCGAGGCCCACGCAGGTGCGCGCGACGCCGGCGTCTCGGAGCCGGGACACCACGGTGCGCGCGGCGACGTCGACGCCGGCCCGTGCTCCGGTGACACCCATCGTCGAGACGGCGTAGACGAACCCGCGGCTCGCCTGCACCGCCTGCTGCATCCGGGCGTCGGACGAGGACGGTGCCGCGAGGAACACGCGGTCCAGGCCGGTCCGCTCCGACGAGGCCATCCACTCGGCGGCTTCGTCCGGGATCAGGTCGGGCGTGATGAGCCCGGCGGCACCGGCGGCGACGAGGTCGTCGGCGAAGCGGTCCACACCGTAGCGGAGCACAGGGTTCCAGTACGTCATCACGAGCACCGGCACGTCGGCGCGCTCGGTGATCTGGTGCACGGCGTCGAAGACCTGCGCGACGCGGAAGCCGTTCGCCAGGCTCTCCTCGGCCGCACGCTGGATCACCGGTCCGTCCATGACGGGGTCGGAGTACGGCAGGCCGAGCTCGATGACGTCCACGCCGTTCTCGGCGAGGGCGACGGCAGCTTCGACGCTGGTCTGCACGTCGGGGTACCCGGCGGGCAGGTAGCCGACGACGGCCCCGGCACGCTCGGCGTTGGCGGTGTCGATCGTCGTGGCGACGGTCTGGTTCGTGGTCACAGCTGCACCGCGTTCTCGTCGAGGATGCCGAAGTAGCGGCTGGCGGACGCCACGTCCTTGTCGCCACGGCCGGACAGGTTCACGAGCACGACGCCCTCGGGGCCGAGCTCCTTGCCGACCTTCATCGCACCGGCCAGCGCGTGCGACGACTCGATCGCCGGGATGATGCCCTCGGTCTGGCTGAGCAGGCGGAACGCCTCCATCGCCTCGGTGTCGGTGATCGGCGCGTACTGCGCGCGACCGATCGACGCCAGGTAGGCGTGCTCCGGCCCGACGCTCGGGTAGTCGAGCCCGGCGGAGATGCTGTGGCTCTCGATGGTCTGGCCGTCCTCGTCCTGCATGAGGTAGGACTTCGCGCCCTGCAGGACGCCTTCGCGACCGAGCGTGATGCTCGCGGCGTGCCGACCGGTCTCGACGCCGTCGCCACCGGCCTCGAAGCCGTGCAGCGCGACGGACTCGTCGTCGAGGAACGCCTCGAAGATCCCCATCGCGTTCGAGCCGCCGCCGACGCACGCGGCAACGGCGTCCGGGAGACGCCCGACGCGGTCGAGGACCTGCTGGCGGGCTTCTTCGCCGATCACCTTGTGGAACTCGCGCACCATCTCGGGGAACGGGTGCGGGCCGGCGACCGTGCCGAGCAGGTAGTGGGTCGAGTCGACGTTCGCCACCCAGTCGCGGAGTGCCTCGTTGATGGCGTCCTTCAGCGTGCGCGATCCGGTCTCAACCGGGATCACCTCGGCGCCGAGCAGGCGCATCCGGGCGACGTTGAGCGCCTGCCGCTCGGTGTCGACGGCACCCATGTACACGACGCAGTCCATGCCGAACAGCGCCGCGGCGGTCGCCGTGGCCACGCCGTGCTGGCCGGCACCGGTCTCCGCGATGAGGCGGGTCTTGCCGAGCCGACGGGCCACGAGCGCCTGACCGAGCACGTTGTTGATCTTGTGCGACCCGGTGTGGTTCAGGTCCTCGCGCTTCAGGATGACGCGGGCACCACCGGCGTGCTTCGCGAACCGCGGCACCTCGGTGATGATCGACGGACGACCGGTGTAGTCGCGCTGGAGCTCGTCGAGCTCGGCACGGAAGGCCGGGTCCGCCCATGCCGTGCGGAAGGCTGCCTCGAGCTCGTCGAGCGCGAGGACGAGCGACTCGGGGACGAAGCGTCCGCCGAAGTCACCGAAGTACGGGCCGTGCAGGTCGCGGAGTGAGGTCACGATGGGTCTTCCCGGGACGTGTCCGACGCGACCGGCGGTGCCGGTGGTCGGACGGGTGGAACGTTCAGCCGCGGTCGGCGGCCTCGATGAACGACGCGAGGGTGGTGGCGGGGTCTGAACCCGTGACGAGCGCTTCCCCGACCAGGACGACGTCGGCACCCGCTGCGCGGTAGTGCGCGACGTCGGCGGGACCGGCGACGGCGGACTCGGCGACGCGCACGACCCCGTCGGGGATGCGGTCGGCGAGCGACCCGAAGAGGTCGCGGTCGAGCGAGAAGTCGGTGAGGTCGCGCGCGTTGACGCCGAGGATCCGCGCACCGGCGTCGAGGCCACGGGAGACCTCGTCGGCGGAGTGCGCCTCGACCAGCACGCGCATGCCGAGTTCTTCAGCCAGCGTGTGGAGCTCGACGAGCTGCTGCTGCTCGAGCGCGGCCACGATGAGCAGCACGACGTCGGCTCCGGCGGCCCGGGCCTCGACGACCTGGTACGGGTCGGCGATGAAGTCCTTGCGCAGCACGGGGATGCCCACGCGGGCCTTGACGGCTTCGAGGTCGGCGAGGCTGCCGAGGAACTTGCGTCCCTCGGTCAGGACGCTGATCGTCGACGCGCCGCCGCGCTCGTAGTCGGCCGCGAGAGCAGCCGGATCCTCGATGGGGGCCATCGAGCCACGGGACGGGCTGGCGCGCTTGACCTCGGCGAGGATCTTCACCCGGTCGCCCGGGGCGAGGAACGCGAGGGCGTCGAGCGGCGATGCCACCCGGTCGAGGTCGCGTTCGACGTCCGAGTACGGGCGGTCGACACGACGGGCGGCTGCGTCCTCGAGCGCGCCCGCGACGAGGGTCTCGAGCACGTTCGGCATGCGAGTCCTACTCGGCGTGGTGCTTGGCGACGTACTTCGGGCCGTTCACGCCGTAGCCGGCCTTCGCCATGACCGCGCCGATGACGAGACCGATGACGACGACGGCAGCGGAGACCCAGACGCCCCACGGCTGGTCGAACCAGAAGAACAGCGTGCCTGCCGCGAATCCGATCAGCATGATCACGACGGCGGTCCAGGCGGCCGGCGAGTGGCCTTCGCCGAGTTCTGCGGGCTCAGTGTTGCTCACGGTGCTCCTCGTTCTGCTCCGGCGTCGTCGGTCGACCGACGCCCATCCGATCCTACCGTGCCGTCGGTCGGGTCGACCCCAGCACTGAGGTCGTCCCAGTCCACGACGGCGTCGCGCACGACCGGGGCTGCGGCGCGGGCGTCGGCGGCGGCTCCGGCGGTCGCCGCGCCGTACTTCCGGCTCGGACCGGGCCACGCACGCTGCACCACGATGACGACGATGCCGAGCAGGACGGCGAGGACGCCACCGGCGATGCCCACGGCAGGCCAGAGCGACACGTCGACGCCGGACACGACGCGGCGCACGGCGGTCAGGTCGCTGACCCCGGCCACCGCGCCGACGGCACCCTTCGCCGCGGCGACCGGGTCGCCGAGTGCGGTGATGCCGCTGACCACGACGCCGAGTCCGAGCAGGATCTCGACGCACGCGAGCACGATGCGCAGCACCCGGCCGGCGATGGTCATCGCGAGGAACAGGGCCAGGCTCGCGATCGCCAGGGCGGTGTACTGCGGCACGACCGCGGCCCCGTCGGCGTCGACCGTCGAGGTGACGGCGGCCCCGGCGTGCAGGTCCACGGTGAACCAGGTCTGCGTCCACGCGAGCATGATGATGCCGGCGACGAGCAGTCCGGCGACGACGACGATCGGGCGTGAGCGCTTCACGAGCACACCTCGCGCATCCGGTTGGCCGTGGCGACGGCCCGCAGGGGTGCCGCAGCCTTGTTGATGGTCTCCTCGTGCTCGGTGGCGGGGTCGGAGTCCGCCACCAGGCCGGCACCGGCCTGCACCCGTGCCACGCCGTCCTTGATCAGGGCCGTGCGGATCGCGATCGCGATGTCCGCGTCGCCGGCGAAGTCGAAGTAGCCGACGACACCGGCGTAGGCACCGCGCTTCGCCGGTTCGAGCTCGTCGATGATCTCCAGCGCGCGGGGCTTCGGCGCACCGGACAGGGTGCCCGCCGGGAACGTCGCCCGGAACACGTCGATGGCGGACATCCCCGGGCGCACCGCACCCTCGACGCTCGACACCAGGTGCATGATGTGGCTGAAGCGCTCGACCGTCATGAACTCGGTGACCGCGACGGTGCCGGGCTCGCAGACCTTCTGCAGGTCGTTGCGGGCCAGGTCGACGAGCATCAGGTGCTCGGCACGTTCCTTCGGGTCGTCGAGCAGGTCGTCACCGAAGCGGACGTCCTCTTCCGGGGTCGCACCACGCGGACGGGACCCGGCGATCGGGTGCGTGATGGCGCGGCCGGACTGCACCTTCACCAGGGCCTCTGGCGAGGCGCCGACGATCCAGTACCGCTCGTCGGCGGTGTCCGCCAGGGCGAGGAAGTACATGTAGGGACTCGGGTTCAGGGTCCGGAGGACCCGGTACACGTCGAGCGGGTCGGCGGTCACCTCGTGGTCGAAGCGCTGCGAGACCACGACCTGGAACACGTCGCCGTCGCGGATGAACTCCTTCGAGCGCTCCACCGCGGCCATGTACTCGTCCGGCGTCGAACGGTGCGTCGGCGTCGGCTCGGCGATCTCGAACGCCTCGGCGACGGTCGCGAGGCTCGGCTGGACGAGATCGGCCTGCAGGCGGTCCAGGCGGCGCTGCGCATCGGACCAGAGCGTGTCGGCGTCGTCGGTGCCGTCGTTCAGCACACTCGCGACGAGCAGGACGAGCCCCGTGCGGTGGTCGAGCGCGACGAGCTCGGAGACGAAGGACAGCGCCTGTCCGGGCACGTCGAAGTCGGCCGGCGGCACGTTCGGCAGGTGTTCGAGCTGGCGCACGGCCTCCCACCCGATGAACCCGACCGTCCCGCCGACGAGCGGCGGGGAGCCGGGCACCCGCGGTGTGGCCCAGCGCTCGTGCAGGCGTGCCAGGACCTCGAGTGGTTCGCCGTCGAGCGAGCCGACCGCACGTTCGGCGTCGATGCCCGTGTCGATCCAGGCGGCGCGGTCGCCCTCCTGCGTGAGGACGCCGAAGCTGCGCACACCGACGAACGACCAGCGCGACCAGAGGCCGCCCTGGCCCGCGGACTCCAGCAGGAACGACCCGGGCCGACCGTCGGCGAGCTTCCGGTAGACACCCACCGGCGTCTCGCTGTCGGCGTAGAGCGCGCGCACCACCGGGACGACGCGGTGGTCGCTCAGCAGGGCGTCGAACTCCGGCCGGGAGGTCGTGTGCGGCGCATCGGAGATCGTCGCGGTCGTCATCGGGTCGCCTCCACTGCCGTGTCGGCCGGGGCAGACGCGGTCGCGTCCGTCGGCGCCGACGCCGCTGTGCCGGTCGGGGCTGACGCCGTCGTGGGCGCGAGCGGGTCGACGTCGAAGCAGCGGTGCGCCCCGGTGTGGCACGCGGCCCCGACCTGCTGCACGGTGACGAGCAGGGTGTCGGCATCGCAGTCGAACGCCGCGTCGCGCACGTACTGCGCGTGCCCCGACGTGTCGCCCTTCCGCCAGTACTCGTTCCGCGACCGCGACCAGAAGGTCACGCGCCCCTCGGTGAGGGTGCGGCGGAGCGCTTCCCGGTCCATGTACCCGAGCATGAGGACGTCCTTCGACGACTCCTCTTGCACGATGGCGGGGAGCAGCCCGTCCGCACCGAAACGTGCGCGGTCGAGGACCGCGTCGGTGTCGGTGCTGGTGCTGTCGGTCATGAGACTCCTAGCCTACGGCGGCGGATCAGCGGGCGGCTGCGGTTCAGCGGACGGCGTGGCCGGTCGCGCGCAGCGCGGCCTTGACGTCGCCCACCGTCATCTCGCCACGGTGGAAGACGGACGCGGCGAGGAGGGCATCCGCACCCGCGTCGACGGCGGGGGCGAAGTGGTCGACCCGACCCGCGCCTCCCGAAGCGATGACCGGGACCCGCGCGACCGACCGCACCGCGGCGACGAGTTCGAGGTCGAACCCGTTCTTCGTGCCGTCCGCGTCGATGGAGTTGACGAGCAGCTCCCCCGCACCCCGCTCGACGGCGTCGCGCGCCCAGGCGATCGCGTCGATGTCGGTCTCGGTGCGGCCACCGTGCGTGGTGACCACGAAGCCGGACGCGGTGCGGTCGGAGCGCTTGACGTCGAGCGACAACACGACGGCCTGCGCGCCGAACCGGTCGGCGATCTCGCCGACGAGGTCGGGTCGGGCGATCGCGGCGCTGTTCACGCCGATCTTGTCCGCGCCGCACTGCTGCAGGCGGGACACGTCGTCGACGGAGCGCACGCCGCCACCCACCGTGAGCGGGATGAAGACCTGCTCGGCGGTGCGGGTGACCGTGTCGTACATCGTGGCGCGGTTCTCGACCGTGGCACCGACGTCGAGGAAGGTCAGCTCGTCGGCACCCTGCTCGTAGTAGCGCGCGGCGAGCTCGACCGGGTCACCGGCGTCCTGCAGGTCGAGGAAGTTGACGCCCTTGACGACCCGGCCGCCCATGACATCGAGGCACGGGATGACCCGGACGGCCACGCCGCCCGGCGCCGTGGCTGCCGCGGTCACAGCCGCGCCGCGTGGATCGGGCTGACGAGGATGGCGCGCGCCCCGAGGTCGTACAGGGCGTCCATGATCAGGTTCGCGTCGTCGCGCGGGATCATCACGCGCACCGCGGACCAGTCGCGGCCGTGCAGCGGCGACACCGTCGGGGACTCGATGCCGGACGCGACGGCCGTCGCCTGCTCGAGCAGCGCGGTGGGGATGTCGTAGTCGAGCATGACGTAGCCGCGCGCGACGAGCACACCCTGCAGTCGACGGCGGAGCACGTCGATGCCCGGGATCGTCTCGTCGGTCGACACCAGCAACGCGGTCGACTCGAGGATGACCGGACCGAAGATCTCGAGGCCGGCCTGCCGCAGCGTGCTGCCCGTCGACACCACGTCGGCCACGGCGTCGGCGACACCGAGACGCACGGCGCTCTCGACCGCCCCGTCGAGCTTGACGAGCGTCGCCGTCACCCCGTGGCGAGCGAGGAAGTCGCCGACCAGGCCCGGGTAGCTCGTCGCGACGCGGACGCCGTCGAGGTCCTGCAGGGTGCTGTACCTGCCCGGCGTGCCGGCGAACCGGAACGTGGAGTCGGCGAAGCCGAGCGCGTCGACCTCGTGCGCCTCGGAACCGGAGTCGAGCAGCAGGTCGCGGCCGGTGATGCCGACGTCGAGTGCGCCGGAGCCGACGTAGGTCGCGATGTCCCGCGGGCGGAGGAAGAAGAACTCGACGCCGTTGCGCTCGTCGAGCAGGTGCAGCGCCTTCGGGTCGCGGCGACCGGCGTACCCGGCCTCGCGCAGCATGTCGGACGCGGTCTCGGACAGGGAGCCCTTGTTGGGCACGGCGATGCGGAGCATCAGGGGGTCTGCTTTCTGGTCGGTGTCGTGGCGGATCGAGGTCGGTGCACGGGCGGGCCCGAGCGCGTCCTACAGATGTCGCCAGATGTCCGCCGGGGACAGCCCCTTCGCGACCATGAGGACCTGCAGGTGGTACACGAGCTGCGAGATCTCCTCCGAGGTGCGCTCGTCGCCCTCGTACTCGGCCGCCATCCAGACCTCGGCCGCTTCTTCCACGATCTTCTTGCCGATCTGGTGCACGCCGGCGTCCAGTTCGGCGACGGTGCCGGAGCCCTCGGGGCGCGTGCGCGCCTTCTCGGTGAGCTCCTGGAACAGGTCGTCGAACGTCTTCACGCGGTCCAGGCTACCGGTCTCCGCTGACGCTTCCGACGTACCGTCCGGACGGGTCGCGCTCATGCCCGCGCCCGCGCGGCCGCTTCGCGCAGGTCCGTGATCCGCGCGGCGGGCTCACCGCCGTAGACGGCCGACCCGGCGACGAGCGTGTCGGCGCCGCTGCGGACGGCCTCGGGCACGGTGTCCACCGAGATGCCGCCGTCGACCTCGAGCCACACGTCGAGCCCGGAGGCGTCGACCGCCGCACGTGCGTCGGCGAGCTTCGGCATCACGGACGGCATGAACGACTGCCCGCCGAAGCCGGGCTCGACGGTCATGAGCAGGATCATGTCGTAGGCGTCGAGGTGGTGCAGCACCTGCGTGATCGGGGTTCCGGGCTTCACCGCGACGGCGGCACGGGCCCCGTTCGAGCGGATCGCGGCGGCCGTGGCCACGGGGTCGTCCGCGGCCTCGAAGTGGAACGTCACGCTCGACGCACCGGTCTCGGCGTACTTCGGCGCGTTGACGTCGGCGTCGGTGATCATGAGGTGGACGTCGAGCGGCACCGGGGAGACCTGCTGCAGGCGCTCGACGATCGGCAGCCCGAGCGTCAGGTTCGGCACGAAGTGGTTGTCCATCACGTCGACGTGCACCAGGTCGGCGCTCTCGATGCGGTGGAGTTCACGCTCGAGGTTCGCGAAGTCGGCGGACAGGATGCTCGGCGAGATGCGGATCGTCACCGGGCAAGCCTACCGGCGCGTGTGCGCCGGGCCGCTCCGCGGCGACGTCAGCGGGCGCCGACGACCCGGGTGCCGAGCTCCGAGCCGAGCATCGTCTCGAGCGCGGCGTCGACAAGCCGCTCGCCCTGCGCCCGGTCGATCCGGCGCGAGACGACCAGCGTGGCGATCCCCTGCATGGTCGCCGCGAACAGGAGCTTGAAGAGGAGTCGGGCGTCTGCACCGTCGTCGCCTGCCGCCGCGGTTCCCACGGCACCCTCGAGCACCGCGAACAGCGACTCCGCGGCAGCCTGCACCGGCCCGGGGCGGCCGGTCGTCTTCGCCTGGAACATGAGGTCCATCAGCGCGGCGTCGTCGATGGCGAAGTCCACGTACGCCAGGGCGACCCGGCGGAACCGGTCCTCCAGCCCGTCGGCACCGGACAACGCCCGGCGCACGGCAGCGGTCAGGCGGTCGAAGCCGAGTTCGGCGAGGGCGTCGAGGAGTGCCTGACGATCGACGAAGTGACTCCGGGGGGCGCCGTGACTGACCCCGGCACGCCGGGCGAGGTCGCGGAGCGAGAGTCCGTCGACCCCGGACTCCCGCAGCACCGCGACGGCCTCGTCGAGCAGCACCGCCCGCAGGTTCCCGTGGTGGAAGGGCCGCTCGGTCATGAGGACATCCTAAACCCGAACTAGGCATTGACTATTTTCTAGGCGACGCCTAGTTTGACCAGATGCCTGCAGATCAGACCCTCCTCGTGTTCGGCGCGACCGGCCAGACCGGCCAGCACTTCACCCGGCTCGCGCTCGACGCCGGTCACCGCGTCCGCGCCGTCGTCCGGACGCCGTCGAAGCTGGCCGTCCAGCACGACGACCTGCAGGTCGTGCAGGGCTCGGTCACCGACGACCTCGACCTCGACGCACTGCTCGACGGCGTGACGGGCGTGGTCGTGATGCTCGGGGACGTCGCCGCGCAACGCGAGCGACCTGTCAACACGCAGTTCGTCCGCGCCCTCGTGCCGGCCATGCGCCGGAACGGCACCCGGCGCCTGCTGTACCAGGCCGGCGGGCTGAGCGCCCCGCCCGGCAAGCGGCTCGCCCCCGTGCTCCGTGTCGTCCGGTCGACGCTCGCGCGGGACTACCTCGGCCAGCACGCGGACAACGAGGCGGTCATGCGCTACCTCGACGCCGAAGCGCAGGACATCGCCTGGACCGTCCACCGGGCCGGTATCGGCTCGGACGGTCCCACGAAGGGCGAGCTCCGCCGGTCGGCGCGGTGGATCAGCATCGGCACGTTCCGGGACTGCGCCGCGTACAACCTGCGGGCGCTGTTCGACGACACGGCCGTGCACACGTGCGACGGCAGCGCCTACCGGCGCGCGGCTTGAACGCCGGGCGACCCGCTCAGCCGACGCGACGGAACAACGCGATGAACATCGCGTCGGTGCCGACCCGGTGGGGCCAGAGCTGCGCCGTGTTCCCGTCCGCGATCTCCGGGTCACGAGCGGCGACGCCGCGCACGATCGTCGCGGTGTCGAGCTGCTCGAGGACTCCCCCGTGCCGCCCCATCAGCCCGTCCACCTGCCCGCGCGTCTCGGCCAGGTGCGGTGAGCACGTCACGTACGCGAGCGTCCCGCCCGGTGCGAGCACCCGGACCGCGGCGTCGAGCAGCTCGGCCTGCAGGGCCGCGAGCTCCTGGACGTCCTCGGGGGTCTTGCGCCATCGCGCTTCCGGACGCCGACGCAGGGCGCCGAGGCCGGTGCACGGCGCGTCGAGCAGGATGCGGTCGAAGGTCATCCCGGTGCCGTCGCGGCCGTAGCGCCGGGCGTCGCCCTCGACGACGCGGACGTGGTCGCCGAACACCCCGAGGGCGTTCCGCACGAGTCCGGCACGTGCCGGCACGAGCTCGTTCGCGACGAGGGTCGCGCCGCCCTGCTGCGCCTCGGCGGCGAGCAGCGCGGCCTTGCCACCGGGGCCGGCGCACATGTCGAGCCAGCGCTCGCCCGCGCGGACCGCGGACGACCGGCTCAGCGCGAGGGCGGCGAGCTGCGAGCCCTCGTCCTGCACGCGCAGGCGCCCGGCAGCGACGCCCGGCACGCGCGCGGGGTCACCGGAGATGCCGCGGATCCCGACGGGCGAGACCGGCAGGGCGTCGGCGGCCGGCACGGGGTCGGCGGTCCGGACGGGAGGCACGGTGCCGGTCGCGCCGTCGGCCTCCGGTTCGTCGTCGGCGGGCACCAGGGCCGCCGGCACGTCCGCCGCGCCGGTCGCGTCGGCGAACGCGGCATCGGCGTCGTGGTCTTCGCCTTCGCCTTCGTCGGGCACCGTGCGCGCGGTCGCGGTGGCGATGTCCTCGTCGGTGGCGAGCCCGGGCAGCGCGGCGAGCTGCACGCGGGGCGCGGCGTTGTCGGCGGCGAGCAGGGCGGCGAGCTCGTCGCGGGAGCGTTCGGCGGCGAGGGCGTCGCGCAGTGCCGAGACGACCCAGACCGGGTGCGACCACCGTGTGGCGAGCAGGGCGTCGCCGCCACGGCCCTCGGTGATCTGCGCGTCCCACTCGTCGTCGGTGCGCGCGGCGATCTTGCGCATCACGGCGTTCACGAAGCCGGTGGCACGGCGGGCACCGACCTCGCGGGCGAGCTCGACCGTGGCGTCGACCGCGGCGTGCGTCGGGGTGCGCATGGCGAGCAGCTGGTGGGCGCCGAGCCGCATCACGTCGAGGACGTCGGCCTCGATGTTCTCGGGCCGACGACCGGACGCCAGCGCGATGATGACGTCGTAGCGACCGAGCATCCGGATCGAGCCGTAGGTGAGCTCGGTGGCGAACGCGGCGTCGCGGGCCGTGAGGCCGGCGCGACGGATGCGTGTCGGCAGCAGCAGATTCGCGTACGCGTCGTCGACCTGCACGGCACGGAGCACGTCGAACGCGACACGACGGGCGTTCGCCGGGCGGGGTCCGCGGCGGGCGCCCCGGGTGTTCGTCGGCTGGCTCATGCGAGGACCTTCCCGTCCAGTTCACCCAGGCCACGGGCCCAGGCTGCGGCGTCCATCGCCTTCTTGCCGGCCGGCTGCACCTCGAGCAGCGCCAGCGGAGTGTCACCGGTCCCGACCAGCAGCCGACCGCCGTGGAGTGCCAGCGCACCGGGCGCGAGGTGCGGGGCGGGGTCCGCCGTGCCTCCCGTCAGGCGGTTGCTGCGGAGCAGCTTCACGCGGGTCTCGCCGAGGTGGGCGTACGCGCCGGGCTCGGGGGTGACCCCGCGCAGACGGGCGTGCACGACCGTCGCCGGAGCACCGAAGTCGATGCGCCCGTCGTCGATGGTGGTCTTCGGCGCGAGCGTCGGCTCGCCGGTCTGCTCGGTCGCGATGGCCGTGCCTGCGGCGATGTCGTCGACCACACGGGCGACGGTCTCGGCGCCGGACTCGGCCATGGCGGCGAGGACCTCGCCGGCGGTGGCCTCCGGTTCGATCGTGAACGGGTCCGCCGCGAACACCGGGCCGGCGTCGAGCGCCTCGACGAGCTGGAAGACCGACGCGGCGGTGCGGGTGTCCCCTGCCATCACGGCCCGCTGGACCGGCGCGGCACCGCGGTACTCCGGCAGGTCGGAGAAGTGCAGGTTCACCCAACCGAGGCGCGGAGCGTCGAGCGCGGGGCGGCGGAGCAACGCGCCGTAGGCGACGATGACACCGAGGTCGACGTCGAGCGCGGCGATGCGCGCGGTCACCTCGTCGTCGACGCGGCTCGCCTCGATGACGGGCAGCCCGAGCTCCGCGGCGACCTGCGCGACCGGTGTCGGCGTCAGGATGCGCTTCCGGCCCTGCGGTGTCGGCGGACGCGTGAGGACCGCGGCGATCTCGTGGTCGGACGCCGCCAGGCGACGGAGGGTGGGGACGGCCGCAGCGGGGCTGCCGGCGACGACGAGACGCATGGGTTCGATCCTCCCACGCGCGCGCTCGGTGGACTGACCCGAACCGGGCCCGCGCCGGGTGGGTACGGTCTGCGGCACAGCACGAGAGGGGTTCCCATGTCCGACGTCACCACGTCCACCGACCGCTTCGCAGGGTCCAGCATCCAGAAGGTCGCGCTGCTCGTCGGCGTCGTGTTCCTGCTCGTCGGGATCGCCGGGTTCGTGCCCGGGCTGACGTCCGGCTCGCTCGCGGGTGCCGGCCACGGGTCGATGGCGATGCTGCTCGGGGTCTTCCAGGTGTCGGTGCTGCACAACATCGTGCACCTGCTGTTCGGGGTCGTCGGGGTGCTCGCGGCGGGGTACGCCACCGGCTCGCGGATGTACCTGGTGCTCGGCGGGGTCGTCTACTTCGTGCTCTGGGTCTACGGGCTGTTCACCGCGGGGCACTCGTTCGGTGCGAACTTCGTGCCGCTGAACTGGGCGGACAACTGGCTGCACCTCGTGCTCGCGGTCGGGATGGTCGCGCTCGGCGTGGTGTTCCCGCGCGTCGGTGGGCGGGCCGCGCGTGCCTGAGGGGCGGCCCCTGGCGCGGGCGGGTTTTCCGACGAACCACTCGTTGATCGACGCGTGGTCCGTCGGAAGGTGCACACGCATCGGGTGCGTGCGCATGGGCCGACAGAACACGAGGTGATCGACGCGTGGAACGTCGCAAGATGCGAACGCATGCGGTCCGGGAGGCCCGGTGCAGCTCCGCCGCGGAGGTCTCGTCCGGCGGCCGTGCGGGTCAGACCTCGCTGAAGGGCTCGGCGTCGTCCAGCCGGACCCGCAGCGTCGGTGCCGCCCGACGCCGGTTGCCGCCCTTGAGCACTCGCCGGGTCGACGACCGCCGGATGACCTCGGCCTTCAGGGTCGCCGCGACCTCGGCACCGTGGGCGTACGGGAACCGCACGATCGCCCGGACCGTGCCCGGCAGGGCGTCGTCCTCGACGGGTACCGGGCCGAGCACCGGTCCGGCGGTCGCCCCCTCGAGGGCCTCGACCGCAGCTGTCACGGCCTCGTCGGTGCCGGTCATCGTCGCCACGCGGACCGCCGGCGGGAAGTGCAGTTCGCGCCGGTCGGTGAGTTCGTCGTGCGCGGGACCGTCGAGCCGCCAGAGCGCCATCGCCGTCGCGAGCTTGCCGCCGATGCCGACCAGGTACGCCTCGGCCCCGGGAGCACCCTTCGCGGCGGCGTTCGTCCAGAACCGGAGCACGTCCTCCTGCACGCGCAGTCCTTCGCGCGCCAGCATCTTCTCGCCGTCGAGCAGCAGGACGCACGCGTAGCCCCCGGGCACGCTCGGCTCAGCGCCACGGGTTGCGACGACGACGGAGGGCCTCGCAGGGACCTCGTCGAGCGGGCGTGAGCCGTCCGCCACCACGATCCGGGTGCCGGGGAACGCCCGCCCGAGTTCGTCGGCGGTGCGTTGGGCACCCTGTCCGACGGGCTTCACGGTGCCGTTGCCGCACGTCGGGCAGCGGAACCCCACGGCGAGGGCACCGCAGAACCGGCACTGCGGCGTGGCACCGCGGTGCGGACTGCCGAGCGGACCGCCGCAGATCCGGCAGTGCGCCCGCTCACCGCACTCCGCGCAGACGAGTCCGGTGCCGAACCCGGGGCTCGCGACCTGCACGAGCACCGGGCCGTGCTGGCTGGCCTCGCGCGCCGCACGCCAGGCGGAGCTCGGGATGCGTGCCTGCGCGGCGTACCCCTCGGCCGAGGTCTGCTGCACGGTCGGGATGACCTTCGGGGTCTTCACCCGGAACGGCGTGACGTCCTGCAGCCAGTGCAGTTCGACGAGCCGCTGCACGTCGGTGCTGCGGGCGTGCGAGACGAACAGCAGTGCTGCGCCGGACTGCGCAGCCCGCACGAGGGCGACGTCACGCGTGTGCACGTACGGCGCGCGCTGCTCGATGAACGAGGCGTCGCCGTCGTCCCACATCGCGATGAGCCCGAGGTCGGTCGCCGGTGCGTACACCGCCGTGCGGTTGCCGATCGCGACGACGGGGTGCGTCCGCGCCTGCAGCAGTGCCTTGGCCCGCTGCCCGTTCGTCTGCTTGGCGTCGAAGCGCACGACACGTTCCGGTGGCAGCACCGCGAGCAGCGCGCGCTCGAGGTCGATCACGTCGCGGAAGTCGGGGACGGCGATGACGGCGGACTGCTCGGCCGCGAGGGTGTGGGCGGCCGCCTGGGCGAGCGTCGCTGCCCATCCGGGGACCCAGACGGGGTCGGCGTCGCTGTCGTCGCCTCCGTCGCTGTCCGCACCGGAACGTCCGGCCAGCGCCACGGGGTGGGGAACGGCGGCGACCGCAGCACGATCGTGCTCGGCGATCACGCCTTCGAGCATGCCCGCGGTGTAGCCGGTCACCGGCGGTGCGGACACCGGGGGCGGGGACCACGAGGTGTCCCGCGCGAGCCACGCCTTCTCGGCGCGGACCTGGCGGGTCGGCACGGCCAGGCGCAGGACGTCCGACGCCACACCGGCAGCGCGGTCGGCCACGGCGCGGGCGAGCTTCCAGATCTCCGGCGCCAGGACCGGGACGGGTGACACCAGGGTCTCGATCGCGCTGAGTTCACCCGGGTAGTCGCCCTCGTCGACGATCTCGACGACGTAGCCGTCGGACATCCGGGCCCCGGTCCGGAGCGGGACCTTCACGCGGACCCCCGGCACGCAGTCGTCCTCGAGCTCGGCCGGCACCCGGTAGTCGAACAGACGGTCCAACTGCGGGAGCGGCGAGTCGAGGACGACGCGCGCGACGGTGGTCACGCGGTGCCTCAGACGGCGGCGGTGACGAGCCCTGCGGCGGCGCGGAGTTCCTCGACGCGGTCGAGCTGCTCCCAGGTGAACCCGGGGAGCTCGCGGCCGAAGTGTCCGTACGTCGCGGTCTGCGCGTAGATCGGACGGAGCAGGTCGAGGTCGCGGATGATCGCGGCCGGACGCAGGTCGAACACCTGGCGGATCGCGGCTTCGATCGTGGCGTCGTCGACGTGTCCGGTACCGAAGGTCTCGACGTAGAGCCCGACGGGCTTCGCGCGGCCGATCGCGTAGGCGACCTGCACCTCGAGCCGGTCGGCGAGGCCCGCGGCGACCGCGTTCTTCGCGACCCAGCGCAGCGCGTACGCCGCCGAGCGGTCGACCTTAGACGGGTCCTTGCCGCTGAACGCGCCGCCGCCGTGACGGGAGGCCCCGCCGTAGGTGTCGACGATGACCTTGCGGCCGGTGAGTCCGGCGTCGCCCTGGGGGCCGCCGATCTCGAAGCGACCCGTCGGGTTGACGATGACGTCGACGTGCGAGGAGTCGAGGTCGACGAGGTCGAGCACCGGACGGATCACGTGCTCGGTGATCTCGGCGGTGAGCTGCTCCAGCGTGACGCTCGGCGAGTGCTGCGTCGACAGGACGACGGTCTCGACGGTCTTCGGCACGACGCCGTCGTAGCCGACGGTGACCTGCGTCTTGCCGTCCGGGCGCAGGAACGCCAGCTCGCCGGACTTGCGCACGGCGGCCAGACGCTCGGCCAGTCGGTGCGCCAGCCAGATCGCGACCGGCATGTACTCGGGGGTCTCGTTCGTCGCGAAGCCGAACATGATGCCCTGGTCGCCGGCGCCCTGGCGGTCGAGCGGGTCGACCGCGCCGGTGCGGGAGTCGAGCGACTCGTCGACGCCCTGCGCGATGTCCGGCGACTGCGCACCGATCGACACCTCGACGCCGCACGTGGCGCCGTCGAAGGAGACGTCCGACGAGTTGTAGCCGATGCCCGTGATGACGTCACGGACGAGCTTGGGGATCTCGACGTAGCCCGAGGTCGTGACCTCGCCGGCGACGTGCACGAGCCCGGTCGTCACCATCGTCTCGACGGCGACCCGAGCGTGCGGGTCCACCGTGAGCAGTGCGTCGAGGATGCTGTCCGAGATCTGGTCGCAGATCTTGTCGGGGTGCCCCTCGGTCACCGACTCGGACGTGAAGAGGCGCAGAGCAGCTGCAGTCACCGGGATCAGACGGAGGGCTGCTGCTGCTTGGTGACGGTGAGCTTGTCCTCGTTGATCTCGTGGAGAGCCACGGACAGCGGCTTGTCGTCGATCGTCGAGTCGACGAGCGGGCCGACGTTGTCGAAGAGCGAGCCCTCGTGCAGGTCGGCGTAGTAGTCGTTGATCTGGCGCGCGCGCTTGGAAGCGAAGATGACGAGCGCGTACTTCGACTCGACCTTGCTGAGCAGGTCGTCGATGGGCGGGTCGATGATGCCCTGGGGGTTGGCCATGGAGTCTCCTCGTCGTCGGTGCACCCGTCAGGGCGCAGAGAACAAGTCTACGACCTGTCGTGCCGCGGTGCCGACATCGGAGTTCACGATGCGGACGTCGAACTCGTCCTGGGCGGCCAGTTCGACCTTCGCGGTGTCGAGTCGACGCGCCTGTTCCTCGGGCGACTCGGTGCCGCGGCCGATGAGTCGACGCACCAGTTCTTCCCACGTCGGGGGCAGCAGGAACACGAGCACGGCCTCGGGCATGGCGTCACGGACCTGGCGAGCACCCTGCAGGTCGATCTCGAGCATGACCCGCTCGCCGGCGTCGAGCGCACGGTCGATCGGCGGCCGCGGGGTGCCGTACCGGTAGGAGTTGTGCACCGTGGCCCACTCGAGCAGTTCGCGCTCGCGGATCATCCGGTCGAACTCGGCGTCGTCGACGAAGTAGTAGTGCACGCCGTCGACCTCGCCCGGGCGGGGCTTCCGGGTGGTGGCGGAGACGCTGAGGTTCACGTCCGGGTACTGCTCGCGGATGTACGCGCTCACCGTGCCCTTGCCGACCGCCGTCGGCCCGGCGAGGACGACGAGCTTCGAGGCACCGCGCTTGCGACCGCGGGCGGCGAGCCAGTCGGCCAGGGCCGTGCGCTGCCGGGTGCCGAGGCCCCCGAGGCGCTTCGACGGCGCGATGCGCAGCGTGCCCATGATCGACTCGGCACGTGCCGGACCGATGCCGGACAGGCTGACGAGCAGGTCGCGCACCCGGAGCGAGCGCTCCGCCGAGGTCGTGTCGACGAGGGCGTCGTCCCATGCCGAGCGAGCGACCTCGAGCGCCGAGCGCTCCCCCGACGCGACCTGGGACTTGACCGCGGCCCGGGCGCGTCGCGCGGCGACCGCCGCCTGGGCCGCCGCGACACGGTCGACCTCCGGTGGCGTGCGGTGGGCCGGCAGGTCGGAGCCGTCTGCGCCGTTGGTGCGGTCGCCGTCGGTGGTCATGCTGCGGCTCCGAGGGCGGCGCGGATCCGGTCGGCGCGGTCGGTGACCAGCGCCGCGACGCCGTCCGGACCGTCGGTCAGCAGGCCGCGGGACTCACTGACGAGCACCTGTTCGGCACGCGCACCGTACAGCGCGCGGAGGTCCTCGATCCGGGCGCCCTGGGCACCGAAGCCCGGGGCGAGCACCGGCGCGGTGCCGATCGTGTCCGCGTCGATGCCGAAGTCGTCGAGGTGAAGGGTCGCGCCGAGCACGAGCCCGACGTCGCCGAGGGCCTGGTCGCCCGCGGCCCGGTTGTCGTCTGCCACGTCCAAGACGATACCGGCCGCGACGGACCGCCCGGCACGCGGGCCCTCCGCCAGGACCGCGGTCTGCAGCACCCGTGCCTCCGGGTTGCTCGTCGCGGCGAGCACGAAGACCCCGGCACCGTTCCGCCGAGCGACGTCGACCGTCCCGCTGAGCGAGCCGTAGCCCAGGTACGGCGACACCGTCATGGCGTCGGCCGCGAACGGCCCGTCACGGTCGAGCCACGCGAGCGCGTAGTCGTCACCGGTCGACCCGATGTCGCCCCGCTTCACGTCGGCGACGACCAGGAGGCCCGCATCACGTGCCCGACGGATCGTCGCGTCGAGCGCGCGGTAGCCCGCCACCCCCGCCGCCTCGAAGAAGGCGATCTGCGGCTTCACGATCGCCGCGCGGCCGGCGGCCGCGTCGACCAGGGCCGCGCCGAAGGCGGTCAGGCCCTGCTCGTCGCGGCCGAGCCCCCACGCCGCCAGGGTGGTGGCGTGGGGGTCGATGCCGACGCAGAGCGGTGAACGCTCGCGCATCGCGGACGCGAGCCGATCGCCGAAGGAGGCAGGGCCTCCCGTACGCCCCTCGCTCACCAGGTGGCGCGCTCCCGCGCGTAGTCCTGCAGGCTCCGGACGTTGAGCGGCGTGCCGATCGTCTCGATCGCCGCGACCGCCGCACCGATCTGCGCGATCGTCGTGAACAGCGGCTTGTCTGCAGCGACCGTGGCCGCACGGATCTCGTACCCGTCCGCACGACCGGCGGCACCCGACGGCGTGTTGATGACGATGTCGACCTCGTTGCGCGTCAGCAGGTCGACGACGCTCTCGCCGCCCTGGCTGTACTTGCCGACGATGCCGACCTCGATGCCGTTGCGGCGGAGGATCTCCGCCGTGCCCTCGGTCGCGATGATCGTGAAGCCGAGCTGCTGCAGGCGGTGCACCGGCAGCACGATGGCGCGCTTGTCGGTGTCCGCGACGCTCACGAAGACCGTGCCGCTGGTCGGCAGGCCGCCGTACGCCGCGTCCTGCGACTTGAGGAACGCCCGCGGGAAGTCGCGGTCGATGCCCATGACCTCGCCGGTGGAGCGCATCTCGGGGCTGAGCACCGAGTCGACGACCTGGCCCTCGCGGGTGCGGAAGCGGCGGAAGGGCAGCACGGCCTCCTTGACGGCGACCGGGGCCTCCATCGGGACGAACGCCCCGTCGCGGGCCGGCAGCATGCCCTCGGCGACGAGCTCGTCGACGCTCGTGCCGGTCATGATGCGGGACGCGGCCTTGGCGAGCGGGATGCCGAGCGCCTTCGAGACGAACGGGACCGTGCGGCTGGCGCGCGGGTTCGCCTCGAGGACGTAGAGCACGCCGGCGCCGATGGCGAACTGGACGTTGAGCAGGCCCTGCACGCCGATGCCGCGGGCGATCTTCTCGGTCGCGTCGACGACGCCCTGGATCTCGGCGCGGCCGAGGCCGACCGGGGGCAGGGTGCAGGCGGAGTCGCCGGAGTGGATGCCGGCCTCTTCCAGGTGCTCCATGATGCCGCCGATGTAGAGCCGCTCACCGTCGAAGAGCGCGTCGACGTCGATTTCCACCGCGTCGTCCAGGAAGCGGTCGACGAGCAGCGGGAGCTCCGGGCCGATGATCGCCTGGTCGGCCATCCGGTCGAAGTAGTCGGCGAGCGACGGGGAGTCGTACAGGATCTCCATGCCGCGGCCGCCGAGCACGAAGGACGGGCGGACGAGCACCGGGTAGCCGATCTCCTCGGCCACGGCGGTCGCGCTCGCCAGGTCGTGGGCGGTGCCGTTGCGCGGCGCGAGCAGCCCCGCGGCGTCGAGGATGGCGGAGAACTGGCCGCGCTCCTCGGCGGAGTCGATCGCCGTCGGGCTCGTGCCGAGGATCGGGATCCCCGCCGCCTCGAGCGGCTTCGCCAGGCCCAGGGCGGTCTGCCCGCCGAGCTGCACGACGACGCCGACGAGCTCGCCCGACGCTGCCTCGGCCTCGATGACCTCGAGGACGTCCTCGGCCGTGAGCGGCTCGAAGTACAGGCGGTCCGAGGTGTCGTAGTCGGTGGAGACCGTCTCGGGGTTGCAGTTGATCATGATCGTCTCGAACCCGGCGTCGCTCAGCGCGAAGGACGCGTGCACGCAGGAGTAGTCGAACTCGACGCCCTGGCCGATGCGGTTCGGGCCGGAGCCCAGGATGACGACCTTCTTGCGGTTGCTCGCGACCACCTCGGTCTCGGCGTCGTACGACGAGTAGTGGTACGGCGTCAGGGCCGGGAACTCGCCGGCGCACGTGTCGACGGTCTTGAAGACGGGGCGGATGCCGAGGGCGTGCCGGTCGTCGCGGACCTGCTGCTCGCTCACCGGGTGCTCCGGGGTGCTGCGCAGCGCCGCGATCTGGGTGTCGCTGAAGCCGTGCTCCTTGGCCCAGCGGATGGTGTCCGCGTCGAGCTCGTCGGCGGCCGCGACCTCGGCTGCGACCTCGTTGATGAGCACGATCTGGTCGATGAACCAGGGGTCGATCTTCGTGGCTTCGAAGACCTCGTCGGCGGTGGCGCCGGCGACCAGCGCCTGCTGCACCGTGACGATGCGGCCGTCGGTGGGGACGGACGACTTCGCGAGCAGGGCGTCCTTGTCGAGCTCCGCCGCCGGGGTGTCCCAGTGGAAGCTCGAGCCGCGCTTCTCGAGCGAGCGCAGCGACTTCTGCAGCGCCGTCGCGTAGTTGCGGCCGATGGCCATCGCCTCGCCGACGCTCTTCATCGTCGTGGTGAGCGTGGCGTCCGCCGCGGGGAACTTCTCGAACGCGAAGCGCGGGGTCTTCACGACCACGTAGTCCAGCGTCGGCTCGAAGCTGGCCGGGGTGACCTTCGTGATGTCGTTCTGGATCTCGTCCAGGCGGTACCCGATGGCGAGCTTCGCGGCGATCTTCGCGATCGGGAAGCCGGTGGCCTTCGACGCCAGGGCCGACGAGCGGGAGACGCGCGGGTTCATCTCGATGACGATCAGGCGCCCGTTCGACGGGTCGACGGCGAACTGGATGTTGCAGCCACCGGTGTCGACACCGACGCGACGGATGATGTCGATGCCGATGTTGCGCATGTTCTGGTACTCGCGGTCGGTGAGCGTGAGCGCCGGGGCGACGGTGATCGAGTCGCCGGTGTGCACGCCGACCGGGTCGACGTTCTCGATGGAGCAGATGACGACGGTGTTGTCGTAGTTGTCGCGCATCAGCTCGAGCTCGTACTCCTTCCAGCCGAGGATGGACTCCTCGAGCAGCACCTCGGTCGTCGGGCTGGACTGCAGCCCGTCGCCGACGAAGCGGACGAGTTCGGCTTCGTCGTACGCGAAGCCCGAACCGAGACCGCCCATGGTGAAGGACGGGCGGACGACGAGCGGGTAGCCGAGGTCCTTCGCGAACTCCTTCGCCTCTTCCAGCGTGTGGGCGATGTGGCTCCGGGCCACGTCGGCGCCGGACTCGAGCACGAGCTCCTTGAAGAGCTGGCGGTCTTCGCCGCGCTGGATGGCGTCCACCTTGGCGCCGATGAGCTCGACACCGTGCTTCTCGAGGATGCCGGCCTCGTCGAGCGCGATCGCCGCGTTCAGGGCGGTCTGGCCGCCCAGCGTCGGCAGGACGGCGTCCGGCTTCTCGATGCGGATGATCTCCTCGAGGCACGCGTTCGTGATCGGCTCGATGTAGGTCGCGTCGGCGAAGTCGGGGTCGGTCATGATCGTCGCGGGGTTCGGGTTGACGAGGATGACCCGGACGCCCTCAGCACGGAGGACGCGGCACGCCTGGGTACCGGAGTAGTCGAACTCGGCGGCCTGACCGATGACGATCGGGCCGGAACCGATGACGAGGACGGAGTTGATGTCTGCGCGCTTGGGCATCAGTTCGCTTCCTTGGTGATGTCTGCTGCGGGAGTGGTCGCGTCGGCGGTGGCCGCGTCGAGCGGCTCCCCGTCACGTCGCGCGCGCACCAGGTCCGCGAACCGGTCGAAGAGGTACATGCTGTCGTGCGGACCAGCGGCGGCCTCGGGGTGGTACTGCACGCTGAACGCGGGCACGTCGAGCGCCCGCAGGCCCTCGACCACGTCGTCGTTCAGCGAGTAGTGCGAGACCTCGACGCGGCCGAACCCGGCCGGCGACTCGAGGACCTGTCCGAGGGGGGCGTCGACCGCGAAGCCGTGGTTCTGGCTCGTGATCTCGACCTTGCCCGTGGTGGTGTCGAGGACCGGCTGGTTGATGCCGCGGTGGCCGAAGGGCAGCTTGTAGGTGCCGAAGCCCAGCGCGCGGCCGAGCAGCTGGTTGCCGAAGCAGATGCCGAAGAACGGACGTCCGGTCCGCAGGCTGCCCTGCAGCAGTTCGACCTGGGCGTCCGACGCAGCGGGGTCCCCGGGGCCGTTCGAGTAGAACAGGGCGTCCGGTGCGAGCTCCTCGAGCGCCGCAGCGGAGATGTCCTGCGGCACGACGTGCACCTCGAACCCGCGCTGGGCGAGGTAGCGGGTCGTCGACGCCTTCACGCCCAGGTCGAGCACGGCCAGCCGGCCGATCTGCTCGCCCTCGGCCGGCACCACGTAGGTCTCCGGGGTGGACACGATCGCCGAGAAGCTCGCGCCGGCCATCGTGGCCTGCGACCGGACGGCGTCCAGCTGCTCCGACTCCGACAGCGTCGCGTCGGCACCGCTGAACACGCCGCCCTTCATGGCGCCGGCGTCGCGGATCCGGCGCGTGAGGGACCGGGTGTCGATGCCGGAGATCCCGACGATGCCGTCGCGCACCAGGTGGTCGTCGAGCGACGCGTTCGCGCGGTGGTTCGAGACCACGCGGCTGGGGTCGCGCACCACGTACCCGGCGACCCAGATGCGACGGGACTCGGGGTCCTCGTCGTTCACGCCGGTGTTGCCGATGTGCGGTGCGGTCTGCACCACGATCTGGCCGGCGTAGGACGGATCGGTCAGCGTCTCCTGGTAGCCGGTCATGCCGGTCGCGAAGACCACCTCGCCGAGCGTGCGCCCGCGGGCGCCGTAGGCCCAGCCGTCGTACCGGGTGCCGTCTTCGAGGACCAGGACGGCCCGTTCGCGTGTCATGCTTTCTTCCCTTCGCCCGCGGTTCGCGGGGCATCGGCCGCAGTCGCCTGCGGCCCGGTCTCGGTCAGTCCCTGCAGGGCGAGCAGCGCGGCTGCGTCGCCCTCCGGGAACCGGAAGTACGTGTCGAGGTCCGTCGCACCTGCGGCGCCGGTCGCCGTCCATCGCAGACGGACCAGTCCCCCGGGCTCGACCACCCGGTCGATCGCCCACGTCGAGCGGTCGGTACCGCGGACCGCAGCACGTGCGATCCACCGGTCGTCCGCCCCGGCGAGTCGCAGGACCACACCGGTCTCGTGGACGGTCACGCCACCGCGGCCCCGGAACCCGAGTCCGCCGGCGGTGATGCGTTCCAGCGGCTGGTCGGCGCGGGTCGTCGCGACGGAGAAGCCGTCCCAGGACCCGACTGCCGGTCCGACCGTGGTCGGGACGGGGACGGGAGGCACGGATTCCGCCTGCTTCCTGGTCCGCGTCCGCCAGGTGCGCGCCATGGCGACGAACAGCGCGGCCACCGCGAGCAGGATCACCCCGCCGAGCAGCCAGCGTGCGGCGTCGCCGCTCATGCGCGCGCTCCCGTCCGGAGTGCCGCGGCGTGCGCGGCGACGGTGTCGGCGTCGACGAGGCGGCCGTCGAGCACCGTCGGCGCGCCCAGGTGGAACGTGGCGACGACCCGGCCGGGCAGGGTCATGCCGAGGTACGGCGAGTTCTGCGACTGTCCGGCGAGGTCGGCGACCGCGAACTCGCGGCTGGCCGTCGGGTCGTAGAGCGTGATCTCGGCGGGTGCGCCCTCGGCGATGCGCTGACCGTGGCCCTCGACCTGACCGATGCGTGCCGGCGCCTCGGACAGGACCCGGGCGACGTCGGCCCAGTCGAGCTGCCCCGACGCGACGACGGCGGACTGCACGACGCTGAGCGCCGACTCGAGGCCGACCATTCCGTTCGCCGCCGCGGGCCACTCGCAGCACTTCGCCTCGGCGGTGTGCGGTGCGTGGTCGGTCGCGACGATGTCGATGGTGCCGTCGGCGAGGGCTGCGCGCAGGGCGTCGACGTCCTCGCGGGCCCGGAGCGGCGGGTTCACCTTGTAGCGGGCGTCGTACCCGGGGGCGCCGTCGTGCCCGGCGATGAGGTCCTCGGTGAGCACGAGGTGGTGCGGGGTGACCTCGGCCGTGACGTCGATGCCGCGGGACTTGGCCCAGCGGATCACCTCGACGCTGCCGGCGGTCGACACGTGGCAGACGTGCAGCCGCGCACCCACGTGGTCGGCGAGCAGGACGTCGCGGGCGATGATCGCCTCTTCCGCCACGGCCGGCCAGCCCGCCAGCCCGAGCTCCGAGGACAGGCGGCCCTCGTTCATCTGCGCGCCGATGGTGAGTCGGGGTTCCTGCGCGTGCTGCGCGAGCACGCCGCCGAAGCCCTTGATGTACTCGAGCGCGCGGCGCATGAGCAGCGGGTCGGCGACGCAGGAGCCGTCGTCCGAGAAGACCCGGACCTTCGCCCGGCTCGTCGCCATGGCGCCGATCTCCGACAGGTGCGTGCCCTGCAGCCCTTGCGACACCGCGCCGATCGGGCGGACCGTGACGTAGCCGGCGTCGTCGCCGAGTGCCTGCACCTGCTCGACGACCCCGGCGGTGTCGGCGACCGGGCTCGAGTTCGCCATCGCGTTGACGGCGGTGAAGCCTCCGGCCGCCGCGGCGCGCGAGCCGGTGAGGACCGTCTCGGATTCTTCGTGCCCGGGCTCGCGCAGGTGGGTGTGCAGGTCGACGAGGCCGGGCAGGGCGATGAGCCCGTCGGCGTCGACGACCGTGGCGCCGCCCGCGTCCACACCGGACCCGATCGCCGTGATGCGGCCGTCCTGCAGTCGGATGTCGGCGCGCGAGCCGTCGACCAGCTGCGCGCCGCGGATCAGGTGAGCGGTCATGCTGCGGACTCCTTCGGTTCGGTGCCGGTCAGGGCCAGGTAGAGGACCGCCATGCGGACCGAGACGCCGTTCTCGACCTGCTCGACCACGGTGGAACGGGGGTCGTCGGCTGCGACGCCGGCGATCTCCAACCCGCGGTTCATCGGACCGGGGTGCATGATCAGCGTGCGCTCGGACAGCCGCGCGAACCGCGCAGCCGTCAGGCCCCAGTGCCGCGTGTACTCGCGCGGGTTCGGGAAGAACGCGTCGTCCATCCGCTCCTGCTGGATCCGGAGCGTCATGACGACGTCGGGGTCCTCGGCCAGGGCGGCGTCGAGGTCGTGGTGCACGGCGGCTCCGAACGGCGTCGTCGTCGCGGGCAGGAGCGTCGGCGGTGCGGCGAAGGTCACGCTCGCGCCGAGGGTCCGGAGCAGCCACGCGTTCGACCGGGCGACGCGGCTGTGCAGCACGTCGCCGACGATGAGGACCCGGACGCCGTCGAGGCCCTGTCCACGCGACCCGGCACCGTGCAGGCGACGGCGCATGGTGAAGGCGTCGAGCAGCGCCTGCGTCGGGTGCTCGTGCGTGCCGTCGCCGGCGTTCACCACGGGGACGTCGATCCAGTCGGCGTCGGCCAGCACGCGCGGCGCACCGGACGCGCCGTGCCGCATGACGATGCCGTCGATGCCCATCGCGCCGAGGGTCTGCACGGTGTCCTTGAGGGACTCACCCTTGGAGACGCTCGAGCCCTTGGCCGCGAAGTTGATGACGTCGGCCGACAGGCGCTTCGCCGCGGCCTCGAACGAGATGCGCGTGCGCGTCGAGTCCTCGAAGAACAGGTTCACGACGGTCTTGCCGCGCAGGGCCGGGAGCTTCCGGACCTCGCGCGTGTTGACCTCGGCCATCTCCTCGGCGACGTCGAGGATGTGCACGGCCTGGTCGCGCGACAGGTCGGCGGTGGAGAGCAGGTGCCGCATCACGCCACCCCCTGCTCGATGAACACGGTGTCGTCGCCGTCAGTCTCGGACAGGTGCAGGGTGACCCGCTCGTCCGAGGCGGTCGGCAGGTTCTTGCCGACGTGGTCCGCGCGGATCGGCAGTTCGCGGTGGCCGCGGTCGACGAGCACGGCGAGCCGCACGGCGCGCGGCCGGCCGATCCCCTGCAGGGCGTCGAGCGCTGCCCGGACCGTGCGGCCCGAGTACAGGACGTCGTCGACGAGCACGACGACCTTGCCGTCGATGCCACCGGCGGGGATGACCGTGCGGTGCGGGGCACGGCCGATGCCGTGCCCGAGGTCGTCCCGGTGCATGGTCACGTCGAGCGTGCCGACCCGTTCGGATCCGATGCCCGCCCGCGCGGACTGCCACTCGGGCTCGATGTCCGCGAGGACGCGGCCCAGCCGTTCGGCGAGCACGGCGCCCCGGGTCGGGATGCCCAGGAGGACGAGGTCCGAGCCGCCGTGGTTGGCCTCGAGGATCTCGTGTGCGATGCGCGTCAGAGCGCGCGTGATGTCGGGTTGCTGCAGGACCGTTCTGGTACCCACGTCGACCCCCTTCCCCGCCTCACTGGACGGCATTAAAGGATGCTGACGTGCACAAGCCTAGCGGGACTCCTGGTCCCCTGCGACCGTCCGACCGGACGGTGCACGACCGCCGGCGACGGCTCCGAGGACACCGTTCACGAAGCCCGCGGAGTCCTCGGTCGAGAGCGACTGGGCGAGCTCGACGGCCTCGGCGATCGCGACGGCGTCGGGCACCTCCGGGTTGAACCGGAGCTCCCAGACGGCCATCCGCAGGATGCAGCGGTCGAGGACCGGCATCCGGGCGATCGACCACCCCTGGGCGTGGTCGACGATGACGGAGTCGATCTCGTGACGGGCGTCGTCGACGCCCGTCACGATCTGCCGTGCGTAGTCCCAGCTCGAGGCGCGCTCGGGCTGGTCCAGGTGACGGACGGTCTCGGTCGCCAGGACGTCCGTGATCGGGAGCTCACGCACCTCGGCCACGTACAGCATGTCGAGGGCGCGCTTGCGGGCCTTCGAACGAGCACTCATACGGACGTCGCCTAGGAGTTGACGCGGCCGAGGAAGCTGCCGTCGCGCGTGTCGATCTTCACCGTGGTGCCGCTCTCGAGGTACAGCGGGACCTGGATGCGGTGGCCGGTCGCGATGATGGTCGCGTCCTTGGTGCCACCGGAGGAGCGGTCGCCCTGCAGACCCGGCTCGGTCTCGACCTCGGTCACGATCGACGTCGGGAGCTCGACGTAGAGCGGGTTGCCCTCGTTCATCGCGATCGTGACCATCGCGGACTCGAGCAGGTAGTTCTTCGCGTCGCCCACGACCGTCGCCGAGACCGGGATCTGGTCGTAGGTGTCGGTGTCCATGAACACGTACGAGTCACCGTCCTCGTAGAGGAACTGGTAGTCGCGGCGGTCGACCACGGCGGTGTCGATCTTCGCACCGGCGTTGAAGGTGCGGTCGACGACCTTGCCGGAGACGACGTTCTTCAGCTTGGTGCGGACGAACGCGCCACCCTTGCCGGGCTTGACGTGCTGGAACTCCACGACCGACCACAGCTGGCCGTCGATGATGAGAACGGCGCCGTTCTTGATGTCAGTGGTACTGGCCATGAGTCTTCGGTGTCCCGTTCGGTCGTGTTGTGAAAGGTCTTCGGGCCGCGCTGGGCCCCGGACGAGTGTAGCGGACGCCCGCCCGTCGCCATCAGCGCCGTCGCCGGGCGCGCCAGGAGTCGATCGCCGCCCAGCCGAGCAGCACCACGGCCGCTCCCCCGAGCAGTGCCCCGGCCACCGCGGTCGAGATCGCCGCGTCCGGTCGGGCGGGCAGCGCCAGGTAGACGATCGCCAGGATGCCGGCACCGGCGCCGAGCAGCACGAGCAGGATGCGCCGGACCATGCCGGACACGAGCTCGCGGTCGCGGCGGTCCGCGAAGAGTCGGATGTTGACGGTGAACTTGCCCGTCTCGATCGCTTCGCCGATCCGGTCGACCCGGCGCGGCAGTCGTCGGGCCGCGGAGACGACGCCGATCAACTCCTTCGCCGCCAGGTCGCGCAGCTTGCCGGGGCGCAGCTGGTCGGTGATCTGCTCACGGGCGAGCCCGCGGGACTCCTCGAGCAGGTCGAACGACGGCGCGAGCGTCCGGAGCGTGCCCTCGAAGATCGCCAGCGCCCGCGCGGCGGCGACGAAGTCCGGCGGCGCCTTGAGCCGGTACCGCCCGAACACCTCGACGGCGTCGTCGACCGTCTCGACGCCGATGCGCGCGCCCGGTCCGAGCTCGTCCGCGACGAAGCGCGCGATGTCCCGACGGAAGTCGGGCTCGTCGTGCGCGTCGCGCACCGGAGCCATCCGCAGCACCGCATCGGCGATCCGCGAGGTGTCGTCCTGCAGGTAGGCGACCAGCAGGTCCTGGACCGTGTCCCGGAGGGTCGGGTCGAGCCTGCCGACCGATCCGAAGTCGATCAACGCGGGCCGTCCGTCGGGCAGCACCAGGACGTTCCCGGGGTGCAGATCTGCGTGGTACAGGCCGTCGAAGACGACCTGTCGCAGGAACGCGCGCAGGATCGCGCGCATCGGACCGTCGAGGTCGCGGTCCGCTCGCTCGGCGCGGATCGCGCTGAGCGTGTCGCCCTCCAGGAACTCCATCACGAGCACGCGGCGCCCGGACAGGTCCGGGTACGGGTCCGGGAACCGGACCTCGTCCGGACGGGCGCTGCGGGCCTGTGCGGCACGCAGGGCGGTGAGGTTCCGCAGCTCGGAGACGAAGTCGACCTGGCGGACCAGGTCGTCGGCGTACTGCGCGGCCACGTCCTGCACGCCGACCTGCCGGGCTTCGGTCGACCAGCGCGCCATGAAGCGGACGACGCGGAGCGCGATGTCGACGTCACGGCGGACGGCGGCGTCGATGCCGGGGCGCTGCACCTTGACCGCGACCGCGGTGCCGTCGGGCAGGCGGGCGCGGTGGACCTGGGCGATCGAGGCCGCGGCGACGGGCACCGGGTCGAAGGACGCGAAGACCTGGTCGACCGGTGCGCCGAGTTCCTGTTCGAGCAGGGCGAGCACCTGGTCGGCGGGGGCGGCGGTGACGTTGCGCTGCAGGTGGGCGAGTCCCTCGGTCCACTCCTCCGGCAGCAGGTCGTCACGGGTGGAGAGCAGCTGGCCCATCTTCACGAACCCGCCGCCCGCTTCCTCGAGTGCACGGCGCAGGTGCTCGGCCTGGCTGCGGCGCAGGTCGGAGGTGGCCGGGTCGTGCGAGAAGTCGAGGCGACGGAACGGGACGAGGCGGTGGCGTCTCGCGATCGACAGCAGTTCGGTGAACCGGCGGCCGCGGGACCGGAGGGTGCCGGTGTCGGCCTCCTGCGAGCCGGACAGGTCGCTCAGTCGGGGTGGGTTGGGCACGTCGTCAGTCTGCTCCCCGCTGCTGGGTCCGTCGGGTGCGCCCGTCCTCCTGCACAGGCCGGGAGGCACGGCTCGGCATCCACAGATCGCCTCACGTGTCGCGTCGGGTCGCGCCCACTGCCGCAGGCTGGCCGCATGGAGACAGCACTGGTCGCGGCGTGCATCGCCGCCGGCGCGGCGATCGTGGCGGCGGTCGTCAGCTGGTTCGGGGCGTTCCAGAGCCGACGGACGACCGATCGAGAGCATGCCTGGAAGCGGTTCACTTGGTCGATCGCCCAGCCACGAGGGGGCTGTGCATACGACATTTCGAGGACTGTGCTCCGGGAACTCGAAACCGTACGGTGGTGGTCGAAGGCGGACCGACGGCTCGCCGCTCGTGCACTCCGGAGGCGAACCGTCGCCGATCACGTCCCCCCTGAGGAAGAGGAGCCCACCTGATGCCGATCTTGCGACCCTTGCCGGATGCGCCCGACTTGGACGCGGACGACGACGTGCTCTTCGCGTGGGACAACGGTGCCACGATCGCGGAGTTCCGGGAATGGCAGCGGACCGGCGTCCTCACCGTGTCGATGCGGGTCAAGTGGTGGTGGCGACGGACGCGGCGGGTGTTGCGCTGACGCCGGGTCAGGCGCCGCTGCCGTTGTAGCGTGCGGTGGCACCGGACTCGACCAGGTCGCGGTAGCGCTCGAGCGCCGTCTCGGCACCGGTGCCGTGCTCCTGGTGCACGTCGATGCCCCGAGCAACGAGCTGCTCGCGCCAGTCCCCCGGCACCGGACCCTCGTCGAAGCCCGTGATCCGCTCGACCGTGGCTCCGTCGGCGGCGAACTCCAGCGCGGAGACCCCCGACCACAGCAGGGCACCGAGGCACATCACGCACGGTTGGGCGTTCACGACGAGCACACGCCGGTGCCCGACGTCACGGCCGAGGTTCCAGGCACCCGTCCGAGTCTGCGCGAGTCCGAGGGTGACGACCTCGGCGTGCATCGACGACACGTTGGCGTGCAGCACCAGGTTCACCCCGAGGGCGACGACCGCGCCCGTGTCCTCGTCGACGACGGCCGCCGCGAACGGACCGCCGGTGCCCTCCTCGACGTTCCGTTCAGCGAGGGCGTTCACGAGCGCGAACCGCTCCGCACGGGTGCCGAGGTGTTCCGGAGCAGCGGCCTGCGCGTCGCGGAGCCAGTCGGGGACGCCGACACGGAGCTCGGTCGGGAACGGGGCGAGGGCTGCTGCAGACATGCGGCGACGCTAACGGCGCATCGTTTCGACGGTGTTTCCCGATCGAGACGATGCCGAGACACCGCGCCCGTAGCGTCGTCCACCACCGGCTCGAGCCGGCAGGAGCGCGTGCGCATCAACGTCACGCGGGCATCCACGACCGGGGACGACGATGACGGCACACCACGCGACCGCCGCGTCCCGCTGCTGGCCTCGCGGCGCCATCGCGCACGGACACTGACGTCCGACCGTTCGTCCGTCTGACCGCCGCGCGCCGATCCGCCGGGCGGTCCACGTGTTCTGGAGTGCGCCGACTCGCCGAGCCGCACCGATCCGCCCACCCTGCTCCGTGCCTCCCGGCCGTCCGCCGGACGCACCCACCCACCTGCTCCACCGTCCCCTCCGAGAGGAACCCCGTGACCACGATCCACCTCGCCGTGTTCCTGTTCCCCGGCTACCACCTCGGCGCCTGGCGCCTGCCGGACGCCGTCCCCGAGCTCGACCTCGGCATCGACCACTCCGTCCGCGCCGCCGAACTCGCCGAGGCTTCACCAAGAAGGTCGTGCCGGAGCTGCAGCGCCGCGGACTGCACCGGACCGAGTACACCGGACCGCACCTGCGCGACCACCTCGGGGTGCAGAAGTACTAGACGCCGACCTCTTGGTAGGCGGTGAACAGCAGGTGGTCCTCGGGGCCCTCGAGGATCACCGGCTTGCCGACCCCGTCGAGGATGATGAACCGGAGCATGCCGGCACGGGCCTTCTTGTCGCGACGCATCGCGGCGAGGAGGCCCTGCCACCTGCCGATGCCGTAGGTCGTCGGCAGGTCCAGGGAGTCCAGGATCGCCCGGTGCCGGTCCACGGTCGCGTCGTCGAGGTGGCCCGTCAGGCGTGCGAGCTCGGCAGCGAACACCATGCCGACCGACACCGCAGCACCGTGCCGCCACTGGTACCGCTCCGCGTGCTCGATGGCGTGCCCGAGCGTGTGGCCGTAGTTCAGGATCTCGCGTCGTCCCTGCTCGGTGAAGTCGTCGGAAACGACCTCGGCCTTCAGGGCGATGGCGAGTTCGACGACGCGGCGGAACTCCGGCGACGTCGGGTCGGTGACGCGGGCGACGTCGGCCTCGATGATGTCCAGGATCTCCGGCACGGCGATGAACCCGGCCTTCACGATCTCGGCGAAGCCGGTGAGGATCTCGTTGCGCGGCAGGGTGCGGACGAGGTCGAGGTCGGCGACCACCGCGCGGGGGGCGGAGAAGGAACCGACCAGGTTCTTGCCCTCGTTCGTGTTGATGCCGGTCTTCCCGCCCACGCTGGCGTCCACCATGCCGAGCACGCTCGTCGGCACCGACACGTACGGCACGCCGCGCAGCCACGTCGCCGCGACGAAGCCCGCCAGGTCGGTGACGGCACCGCCACCGAGGCCGATGACGGCATCGGTGCGGGTGAAGTCGGACTGGCCCATGATCTGCCAGCAGAACGACGCGACCTCGATGCGCTTGGCGGCCTCGGCGTCCGGCACCTCGGCGATGAGAGCCTCGAGGCCGGCGTCGACGAGCAGGTCACGCAGGTCGTTCGCCCGCGCACCGAGGGTCGGGGCGTGCACGATGAGGACCTTGGCAACACGGGGGCCGAGGATCGCGGGCAGCGAGCCGAGCAGGCCCGAGCCGACCGCCACCACGTAGCCGTCGTCACCGCCGACGCGGATCTCGGTGGTGCCTGCGGGCAGGATCGGGTCGGTCACGGTGCTCCTTCGGTGGTGGTGCTGATGTCGTCGCGTCGGCTGGCGCTGCTGTCGCCGCTGGCGCTGCCGTCGCTGCTGTCGATGCCGTCGCTCCGCAGCCAGGTGACGACCTCGTCGACCACCCGGGACATCGGACGGCGCGAGGTGTCGACGACGACGTGCGCGAGCTCGGCGTAGGTCGCCGCACGCTCGTCCATGATCGTCTGCCAGGCGTCGATGCCGCCGTTCGCGAGCAGGGGCCGGTCCGAGCCGGCGATCCGCTCGGCGACGGCCTCGGGCGAGACGGTGAGCAGGACGATGCGGGCACCGGACAGTGCTTCGCGGGTGGCGGCGTGCGTCACCGCTCCGCCGCCGACGGCGATCACGCCCCCGGTGCCGAGGGCGGTCCGGACGGCGTCGGCTTCGAGGGCACGGAAGGCGGACTCACCGCGATCGGCAAAGATGCCGGGGATCGGGCCGTGCTCGCGGACGATGACCCGGTCGGTGTCGGTGAACGGCACGCCCAGCGCCTTCGCGACGCGCTTGCCGACGCTGGACTTGCCGGCGCCCATCGGGCCGATCACGACGACGGGCGCAGCCGGACCCCGCGCGGCGCCGCCGGACGGGACGTCGCCGGGCGCGGCGCCACCGCCGTGCGTGCTCACGACGCGTCGGCCGGTGCCACCGGCTCCGTCCGACGGGTGCGGAGCGTCTCCGGGATCGACGCGAGGTAGGCGTCGAGGTTGCGCTTGGTCTCGACGACGTTGTCGCCGCCGAACTTCTCGAGCACGGCGTCGGCGAGCACGAGCGCCACCATCGCCTCGGCCACGACCCCGGCGGCCGGGACCGCGCAGACGTCGGACCGCTGGTGGTGCGCCGAGGCGTCCTCGCCCGAAACGACGTCGACGGTGTGCAGCGCGTGCGGCACGGTGGCGATCGGCTTCATGCCGGCACGGACGCGCAGGACGGTGCCCGTGGACATGCCGCCCTCGGTGCCGCCGGCGCGGTCGCTGGTGCGGTAGATCTCGCCGTCCTCGCGGTAGAGCTCGTCGTGGGCCGCGGAGCCACGGCGACCGGCGGTCGCGAAGCCGTCGCCGACCTCGACGCCCTTGATCGCCTGGATGCCCATGATCGCCGCGGCCAGACGGGCGTCGAGTCGACGGTCCCACTGCACGTGCGAGCCGAGCCCCGGTGGGACGCCGTAGAACAGCACCTCGACGACGCCGCCCAGGGTGTCTCCGTCCTTCTTCGCGGCCTCGACCTCGGTCACCATGCGCGCCGAGGTGTCGGCGTCGAAGCACCGCAACTGGTCGTCGTCGAGACGGTCGACGTCGTCGGGCAGCGGCAGGTCGGTGCCGTCCGGCACACGGACCGTGCCGACCTGCAGGGTGTGCGCGACCGACCGCATGCCGAGTTCGGCGAGGAAGGACTTCGCGACGGCACCGAGCGCGACGCGGGCCGCGGTCTCTCGGGCGCTCGCGCGCTCGAGGATCGGGCGGGCCTCGTCGAAGCCGTACTTCTGCATGCCGACCAGGTCGGCGTGGCCCGGACGGGGGCGGGTCAGCGGGGCGCTGCGGCCACGCGACATCTCGGTGGACTCGACCGGCTCGGGGTTCATGACCTCGACCCACTTCGGCCACTCGGTGTTGCCGATCCGGATCGCGATCGGGCTGCCGAGCGAGAACCCGTGCCGGACACCGCCGGACACGTGCAGCTCGTCCTGTTCGAACTTCATGCGCGAGCCACGACCGTAGCCGAGCTTGCGGCGCGCGAGATCGGTACGGATGGACTCGAACGACACCGGGACACCCGCGGGCAGGCCCTCGAGCATCGCGATCAGTTCGGGTCCGTGGGACTCACCAGCAGTCAACCAACGAAGCATGGAGCAATCCTCCCACAGCGCACCGCCGTGCGACGTCGCCGCCCTACTGGTAGTCGGGGTGCGCCCGGAGCCACGCCTGGAACTGCTTCACCGCGACGAGGTGCTCGTCGTAGGTGTTCGAGAACACCGTCTCGCCGGTCTCCAGGTTCACCGTCACGAAGTACAGCCACTTGCCCGGGGCCTCGTTCGTCACGGCCTTGATGGCGATGTCCCCGGGGTTCGAGATCGGTGCCGGCGGCAGCCCCTCGTGCACGTACGTGTTGTACGCGTTCGACTCGTCCGCCCGTTCGGCGTCGGTCGTCGTCACGGTGTGGGTGTTGCCCGTGCCGTAGGCGACGGTGGCGTCGGACTGCAGGCGCATGCCCTGGTCGAGCCGGTTCTGGAACACCCGTGCGACCTTCGGGTAGTCGGCGGCGAGGCCGGCTTCCTTCTGCACGAGCGATGCGAACACGATGACGTGCTCCTGGTCGGCCTCCTTGACGCCGGCGGCGGCCAGGTGCTCCTTCATCGTGTCGACCATCGACCCGAAGTACTGCTCCGCCGTCCACCCCGGGTTGATCGGGTACGTCGCGGGGAACAGCCAGCCCTCGAGCGTGGTGACGCCGGACGGCAGGTCGTACACGGACAGGTCCTTCGCGGCCTTGGCGACCTCGGTCTTGGTGAGCCCGGCCTTCGAGACCATGCCGGCCTCGATGTCCGCCAACGCGGTGCCCTCGGGGATCACGATCGAGGCCTGCACGCGGTTCTCGTCGTCCTGCAGCGCGGCCAGGGCCGACTTCGAGCTCATCTGCTTCTTCAGCGAGTACGAACCCGGCTGGAACTGCACGTCGGGGGACGCCAGCAGCAGCTTGTAGAAGACCTTCGAGTCCTTCACGACCCCGCTGCGCTGCAGCGTCGCGGCGACGTTCTCGCCGATGTCGCCCTGCTTGATCGTGATGGTGACCTTGGCCTTGCCGGAGCCGGTGTAGTCGTCCGGTTCGGTCGAGCCGCTGACCGCGGCAACGATCTGCTGGATCTTCGGGGCGGCGAACGCGTACGCGCTCACCCCGCCGGCCACGACCACGGCGACGATCACGATGCCGGCGATGAGCGGTCCGCGTCGGCGCTTCGGGCGCGGTTCGCGCGGCGGCCTGGAGGATCCCCCGCGTCCGCCACGGCCGCCACGACCCCCGCCTCCCGCGGCTCCACCGCCACCGGTGCGCCCGGCGTCGTAGGTACCGTCGGACCCGGCTCCGCCGGCGGCGGGCGCCGAGGGCACCTCGCCGGTCAGCAGCGCGGCGACCTCGGGATGGAGTTCAGGGGCCGCCTGCTGCGGTCGCACGGGCTCCGGCGCCGGCTGCTCGCGCGGAGCGGTCGAGTCGGGGTCCACGCGGTCGGCAGAGGCGGCGGGCGCATCGGGTGCTGGATCGGGGTCGGGGGCGGCGTCGCGACGAGCGCGTTCCGCTTCGAGCGCCCGAGCCTCGCGGCGGGACATCGGACGGTCCGGCTGCGCGGTCACCCGCGCGGAGTCGTCACGGTCATCGGTACCTGCTGCGCGGTCGGAAGTGGTCTTCCGCCGCTCGGCTTCGTTGCCGGGCGCGATGATCGCGTTCCAGTCCAGATCGTCTGCCAACGGTTCTCGGTCTCTCGGTCGGGAACTCCGCCTGGGCACCGTCGTCCTCGGGTGACGGAAGGGCAGCCGGGTCGCGGTGGGTTGCCCTGTCAGGGAAGCGTGGTGCCCGGAGGGGCACCGGCACTGCGCTCGTGGTCGAGCGCGTGTTGCAGAATGATAACAGCGGCCGCTTGGTCGATCACGGACCGCGACTTCTTGGTGTTCTTGCCGGCCTGGTGCAGTCCCCGTTGCGCGGTCACCGTGGACAGCCGTTCGTCGACCAGCCGGACCGGGCGGCGCTCGGCGATCCGGGCCGCGAACGCCCGGGCGTCGTCCGTCGACGGGGTGTCGCCACCGGACATCGACAGGGGCAGTCCGACGACGAGCTCGAGCACGTCGTACTCGTCCGCGATCTCGAGGATCCGACGCAGGTCGGACGAGTCGTCGCGACGCACGGTCTCGACCGGCGTCGCCAGCAACCCGTCGCGGTCGCACACGGCGATCCCGATCCGGGCGCGACCGACGTCCACGCCGAGCCGCCGCCCGGACCGGATCGCCACGATCAGCCCGCGATCCGAGCGGTCACGGCGCGGAGCGCAGCCGGGAGCGCAGCCGGGTCGGTGCCGCCGCCCTGGGCCAGGTCCGGCTTGCCGCCGCCGCCGCCACCGAGCACACCGGCGGCCTCCTTGGCGAGCGGACCCGCCTGGACGCCCGCGGAGCGCGCCGCGTCGTTCGTCGCGACGATCACGATCGGCTTCCCGCTCACCACGGCACCGAGCACGACGACGGCAGCGCCGTCACCGAGCTGCGCACGGACCCCGGTCGCCAGCGAGCGCAGGTCGTCGCCGGACTGCAGGCCGTCGACGGTCTCGGCCACGACGGTGGTCGTGCCGACGGTCGTCGCGGTCCGGGCGATCGACGGGACCCGCTGCTGCAGGTTCGCCGACTCGTACTCGGCGATCCGCTTCTGCGCGGTGCGGAGGTCCTCCATGAGCGACTGCACGCGCGTGGGCAGGTCGGCACGGGGGGCCTTCAGGGCGCTGGAGAGCTGCGAGACGATCGTCCGCTCGACCGCGAGGTCACGGAAGCCCTCGAGCCCGACGAGCGCCTCGACACGACGGTTGGTCGACCCGACGCTCGACTCCCCCACCAGGTTGACGAGTCCGATCTGTGCACTCGACGCGACGTGCGTCCCACCGCAGAGCTCGCGCGACCACGGACCGCCGATGTCGACCATGCGGACCTCGGCGCCGTACTTCTCACCGAAGAGCGCCTGCGCACCGAGCGCCTTGGCCTCGTCGATCGGCATGATGCGGGTCGAGACCTCGAGGTCGGTGCGGATCGCGGTGTTGACGACCTCCTCGATCTCGGAGCGGGTCGCGAGCGAGATCGGCTGCGACCACGAGAAGTCGAGGCGCATGTAGCCGGACTTGTTGTACGAACCCGCCTGCAGCGCCTCGGGGCCGAGGATGTCGCGGAGCGCGGCGTTCACCAGGTGCGTCGCGGAGTGCGCCTGCGTGGCGCCGCGGCGGTACTCGGCGTCGACCACGGTGCTCGCCGCGTCGCCCACGCCGACCTCGCCGGAGCGGACCTGGACGGTGTGGCTCCAGAGGCCGGCGACGGGACGCTGGACGTCGAGGACCTCGAGGTCGAAGCCGTTGCCGACGATCGATCCCTGGTCGGCATCCTGGCCACCCGACTCGGCGTACAGCGACGTCTCGCCGAGGATGACCTCCGCGATGTCGCCCGCCACGGCCCGGTCGACGCTGACGCCGCCGACGATGATGCCGAGCACGTTCGTCTCGGCCTCGAGCGCGTCGTAGCCGAGGAAGACCGTCTCGCCCTTCGCCCGGAACGCGCTGTACACACTCAGGTCGGCGATCGCGGTCTTCTTGCTCTTCGCGTCGGCCTTCGCCCGGGCACGCTGCTCGGACATCAGGGTCTCGAACGCGGTCCGGTCGACGTGGACCCCGGCCTCTTCGGCCATCTCCATCGTCAGGTCGATCGGGAACCCGAAGGTGTCGTGCAGCAGGAACGCGGTGTCCCCGCCGATGGACGGCGCACCGTCCTGCTTCGCGCGCTCGACGGCGACGTCGAGGATCGTCGTGCCCTGCGCGAGCGTGCGGAGGAACGTCTCCTCTTCCGCGTAGGCGATCCGCGCGATGCGGTCGTAGTCGGAAGCGACCTCGGGGTAGGCGTCGCGCATCGCGTCGCGGGACGCCGGGAACAGCTCCGGGAACGTCGCGGTCTCGACCCCGAGCAGGCGCATCGCACGGACCGTCCGGCGCAGCAACCGACGCAGGATGTACCCGCGGCCCTCGTTCGACGGGCTCACGCCGTCGGCGATGAGCATGAGCGCGGAGCGCACGTGGTCCGCGATGACCCGCATGCGGACGTCGTCCTCGTGCACGGCGCCGTAGCGGCGGCCGGAGATCTCGGACGCGCGGTCGAGGACCGGGCGGACCTGGTCGATCTCGTACATGTTGTCGACGCCCTGCTTGATGAAGGCGACGCGCTCGAGCCCCATGCCGGTGTCGATGTTCTTGTTCGGCAGCTCGCCGGTGATCTCGAAGTCGTACTTCGAGCGGACGTCGGCGATCTGGTACTGCATGAACACGAGGTTCCAGATCTCGACGTACCGGTCGTCGTCGGTGGCCGGGCCGCCGTCGATGCCGTACTCGGGACCCCGGTCGAAGAAGATCTCGGAGCAGGGACCCGCGGGTCCGGGCTGGCCGGTGGACCAGTAGTTCGTGTCCTTGCCGAGTCGCTGGATGCGCTCCTCGGGGAGGGAGGAGTGCTGCTTCCAGAACGCGATCGCCTCGTCGTCGTCCTCGTAGACCGTCACCCAGAGGTCGTCGGGCGAGAAGCCGAGCCCGCCGTCGGACTCCGGGTTCGTCAGGAACTCCCAGGCGAACTGGATCGCCTGCTCCTTGAAGTAGTCGCCGAACGAGAAGTTGCCGTTCATCTGGAAGAACGTGCCGTGGCGAGGGGTCTTGCCGACCTCTTCGATGTCGTTCGTGCGGATGCACTTCTGGACGCTCGTGGCACGGGGGTACGGCGCGGGGACGAGCCCGGTCAGGTACGGGATGAACGGCACCATGCCGGCGACCGTGAAGAGGAGCGACGGGTCGTCGGAGACGAGGGACGCGGACGGGACGACGGTGTGGCCGCGGTCACCGAAGTACTGGAGCCAACGGCGGCGGATCTCTGCGGTCTGCATGGTGCTTCCTGGGTTCAGGTCGGGAGTGGGAGGTGGAGGCGGGACGGACGGTGCGGCCGGACCGCGGTGGAGCTCGATGACTCAGACGTCGGTGCGGAGCTCGGCCCCGCGGGACCGGTACCCGTCGGCGACCGCGCCCGTGAAGGCCTTCGTGCTCGCGTCGACGACGGCGAAGAGCCGCGCGCCTCCGGGGGTCCTGGCGACCTGGTGCGCCACGGCGAACCCGATGACGACGCCGACCGCGACGAAGAACAGCTGCTTCACGGTGCCTCTCCCTCTGTGCACCCTGGCGGTGCATGCCCGGACAAGCTTAGCCGCCGGGCACTTCGGGGCCGGAACGCCGAACGGCGGGCCGTCCTCGAGAGGACGACCCGCCGTTCGGGTGTGATCAGTGGATCAGCGAGCTGCGTAGTACTCGACGACGAGCTGCACTTCACAGGTCACGGGGACCTCGGCGCGCTTCGGGCGACGCACGAGGCGGGCCTGGAGCTTGTCGATCTCGACCTCGAGGTAACCCGGGACCTTCGGCAGGACTTCCTGGTGGCCACCGGCAGCGGCGACCTGGAAGGGCTCCATCGACTCGGACTTCGGCTTGACGTGGATCAGCTGGCCCTCCTTGACGCGGAAGGAGGGGCGGTCCACGAGCTTGCCGTCGACCAGCAGGTGACGGTGCACGATCAGCTGACGGGCCTGCGCGGTGGTGCGGGCGAAGCCGGCACGGACCACGAGGGCGTCGAGGCGCTGCTCGAGGAGCTCGACCAGGTTCTCACCGGTCAGGCCCTTCGTCTTGCGGGCCTCTTCGAAGACGATGCGGAGCTGCTTCTCGCGGATGCCGTACTGGGCGCGCAGACGCTGCTTCTCACGGAGGCGGACGGCGTAGTCGCTGTCCGCACGACGGCGCGTACGGCCGTGCTCACCGGGGCCGTAGGGGCGCTTCTCGAGGTAACGGGCCGCCTTCGGCGTCAGCGGGATGCCGAGTGCGCGCGACAGGCGGGTCTTGCTGCGGGTACGTGACTTGGTAGACACAGGGTCCTTTTCTCTGTTCGAACTGAATACTCACCGGAGGCCGGGCACGCGAGTGCCCGTGGCCCCGACGACGGGATCCAGAGGGATGAGCCTGTGGGATCGGACGGCTACAGTCCGAACCTCTGCCCCCGTACCACCGGAGTGGCACTCTGTCCTCAACGCAGCCGTGCTCGAGGACCAGGACGTAGGCCCGGTAATGCTAGCAGGAAGTCGACGTGCCTTCCTACTGCCCGCGGGTGATCTTCCGGAGTCGTTCGAGCCGCGGACCGACCTCGCGCTCGTAGCCGTTCGCCGTCGGGGTGTAGTACTCGGTGCCCTCGAGCGCATCGGGCAGGTACTGCTGCTCGGCGACCCCGTGCTCGGCGTCGTGCGAGTAGACGTAGCCCTTGCCGTGGCCGAGTCGCTTCGCCCCCGCGTAGTGCGCGTCGCGCAGGTGCATCGGCACGGTGCCCATCCGGCCGGCCTTGACGTCCGCCATCGCCGCGTTCACACCGTTGTAGGCGGCGTTCGACTTCGGCGCGGTCGCCAGGTACACGACGGCCTCGGCCAGGGGGATGCGGCCCTCGGGCATGCCGATGAGCTGCACGGCCTGGGCCGCCGCGACGGCGATGGGCAGCGCCTGCGGGTCCGCCATGCCGATGTCCTCGGACGCCGAGATGATGATCCGGCGCGCGATGAACCGGGAGTCCTCGCCCGCCTCGATCATCCGCGCGAGGTAGTGCAGCGCGGCGTCGACGTCGCTCCCCCGCACCGACTTGATGAACGCGCTGATGACGTCGTAGTGCTCGTCGCCCTGCCGGTCGTACCGCAGCAGTGCACGGTCGACGGCCGCGGCGACGGTGTCCGCGTCGACCACCGGCACGGTGTCGTCGTCGTCGTCCTGGGCCGCGGTGGCCGAGGCCGCAGCGGCCTCGAGCGCCGTGAGGGCACGTCGGGCGTCACCCGAGGCCAACCGGACGATGGCCCCACGTGCCTCGTCACCGAGGACGACCGCCCCACCGAGGCCGCGGGGGTCCTCCACCGCACGGTCGACGAGCATGCCGAGGTCGGCATCGGTGAGCGGCTTGAGCGTCAGGAGCAGGGACCGGGACAGCAGCGGGGAGATGACCGAGAACGACGGGTTCTCGGTGGTGGCCGCGATGAGGATCACCCATCCGTTCTCGACACCGGGCAGCAGGGCGTCCTGCTGGGCCTTGCTGAACCGGTGGATCTCGTCGAGGAACAGCACCGTCGTGGACCCGTACAGGTCGCGGTGGGTGAGGGCCTTCTCCATGACCTCGCGCACGTCCTTGACGCCGGCGGTCACCGCGGAGAGCTCGACGAACTCGCGGCCGGACTGCCGCGCTATGGCCTGCGCCAACGTGGTCTTGCCGGTGCCTGGAGGACCCCAGAGGATGACCGACACACCGCCCGGGTTGTCGCGGGTGCCGGTGGCGAGCTGCACGAGCGGTGACCCGCGGCCGAGCAGGTGCTGCTGGCCGGCGACCTCGTCGAGGCTGGTCGGGCGCATCCGCACCGCGAGCGGGACGGAGCCCTGCGCGAGACCGGCGCGACCGCCCGTCGTGGGCGCACGCATGCTCGAACGGTCCGCTGCCATGCACCAATCGTAGGCCGACCCACTGACAGCCCCGCACCTCCCAGGCCGTTGATGGTGACGACTCGGATACGCTCGTTCCACACTGCGACGAGAGGGCAGAACAGCACCGTGGCACCGAAGAACCCAGCGCGCGACAACCGCGAGGCGCGCGAGCGCCTCCGTCTCTACCAGGCCCGCCAGGGACTCCACGACCGGCAGCGCCGCCGGCGTGTGCGCGACAACCTGGTCGGCGCCGGTGCCCTCGTGCTGGTCGCCGCCCTGGCCACCGGGTCGCAGCTCGCCTTCGCGGGCTCGCAGGGGAACGGGTCGGCGGACGCGAGCGCCACCGCCACGCCGACGCCCTCGGCGAGTGCCACGGCGGCGAACACGGGCGACGTGCCGAGCAAGGAGATCGCGAAGGGCGCGACCTGGACGGGCTCGCTGACGCTCAACAAGTCGATCGACCTCGGCATCGAGCTGGACGGCGCGAAGGCCCCGCAGGCTGCGAGCGTCGAGATCTCGTTGATCAAGGAGCAGTTCTACAACGGCACCACCTGCCACCGGCTGGCCGACAGCGACGGGCTGAAGTTCCTGCAGTGCGGTTCGGCGAACGGCGACGGCACGGGCGACGCCGGGTTCGAGTACGGTCCGCTCGAGAACGTCCCGAGCGACGGTGTCTACGACGAGGGCACCATCGCGATCGCGCGATCGACGTCGCCGTACTCGCAGTCGACCCAGTTCTTCATCGTCTACGGCGACACCACGCTCGACGGCTCCACGGGCGGCTACACGGTCGTCGGGAAGGTCACGAGCGGCCTGTCCGAACTCGAGTCGAAGATCGCCGCGAAGGGCATCTCGTCACCCGGTGACGACGGCACCGGCGAGCCGGAGGTCGCGACGACGATCACCTCCGCGACCATCGCCCAGGAGAAGTAGTCCACAAGCCGTTGCGTCCGGCGGGCCGCGGAGCCCGTCCGTGCAATAGGCTGACGACCTGACCGTGCCGACGGTGACGTCGGCGATGCACGACCACGATCGAGGCGAGACCTGTGGGATCTGACGAAGCAACGACCTGGGGGCGGGTCGACGAGAACGGGACCGTGTACGTCCGGTACGAAGAGACCGAACGTGCTGTCGGTGAGTACCCGGACGCCACCCCCGAAGAGGCCCTCGCCTACTTCGCGCGGAAGTACGCCGACCTCGAGGGGCAGGTGAAGATCGCCGAGCAGCGCGTCCAGCGTGGTGCGTCGGCGAACGACGTCGCCCGGACGGTCGAGCACCTGACGACCCTGGTGGCCGAAGCCCGCGTGGTCGGTGACATCAAGTCGCTCGAGACCCGAGTGGGCGCGCTCACCGAGCAGCTCGGCTCGCTCACCAAGGAGCAGGCCGAGCAGGCGCAGCAAGCCCTGAACGACGCCCTGGCGCACCGTGCGGCTCTGGTCGAAGAGGCCGAGGCACTCGCCGCGGTCGACCCGGCACGCGCGCAGTGGAAGCAGATCACGGCGCAGCTCGACGACGTGTTCGCCCGCTGGCAGCAGCACCAGCACGACGGCCCGCGCATCCCCAAGAACGAGGCGAACGAGCTCTGGAAGCGGTTCCGCGCAGCGCGGTCCACCGTCGACCAGCACCGTCGCGCGTTCTACTCCGAGCTCGACGCGCAGCACCGCGACGCCCGCACCCGCAAGCAGGAACTGGTGACCCAGGCCGAGGCACTCGCCTCGCGCGGGTCCGACGCGATCCCGGACTACCGCCAGCTGCTCGACGACTGGAAGAACGCGGGACGCGCCGGCAAGCGCCACGACGACGCTCTCTGGGCACGGTTCAAGGCCGCCGGTGACGTGCTGTTCGAGCAGCGCCACGCCGAGAGCGCAGCAGAGGACGAGGAGTTCTCCGGCAATCTCGAGGCCAAGCAGGCACTCCTGACCGAGGCCGAGCCGCTCCTCAAGGCGACCGATCGGGTGGCTGCGCGCAAGACCCTGACCGGCATCCAGCGCCGCTGGGACGAGGTCGGCAAGGTCCCCCGCGCGGACGTCCGTCGCATCGAGGACCGCCTCCGTGCGATCGAGGACCACGTGCGTGGGCTCGAGGACGCGCACTGGAAGGACTCCAACCCGGAGCGCAAGGCCCGGCAGACCGGACTCGCCAGCCAGCTCGAGGACGCCATCGGCAAGCTCGAGTCCGAGCTCGCCGACGCGCAGGCCTCCGGCGACGCCCGCAAGATCAAGGACGCCCAGGAAGCGCTCGACGCCCGCAAGATCTGGCTCGACGCCCTCGGCAGCTAGTCACCGCACACGACGACGCCCCCGCGACCGATCGGTCGCGGGGGCGTCGTCGTGTGGCGCCGCGTGGCGTCGTCGAGAGGCGTCCGTGCGGCGCCGCCGTTCAGACCGGCGCGGGCAGACCCAGCAGCAACCGGATGTCGAGGTCGTCCTGCCGCATCTGCGTGGCGAGCTCGTCCATCGAGTCGAACTTCACCATGCCACGGACGTACGAGACGAACAGCACCGAGATGCGGTCGCCGTACAGGTCGAGGTCGACGTCGAGCAGGTGCGCCTCGATCTGCTTGGCGGGCACGCCCTCGAACGTCGGGTTGTTGCCGACCGAGACCGCCGCCGGGTACACCGTGCCGTCGTGCAGCACCCGCGCGGCGTAGACGCCGTCGGCCGGTGCGAACCCCTCGAACGCCGGGTCGAGGTTCGCCGTCGGGTACCCCATGGCGCGCCCGCGCTGGTTGCCGTGCACGACGGTGCTGCGGACCGCGTGCTCACGCCCGAGCAACCGAGCGGCCTCGGCCACCCGCCCGTCGCCGAGCAGTTCGCGGATCCAGGTCGACGAGACGCGTCGCTCGCCGTCGGGGCGGACGTCGTCCACCAGGTCGACGTCGTCGATGAGCTCGACCGTGAAGCCGTGCTGCTCCCCCAGGCTGCGGAGCAGGGCGACGTCACCGGCGCCCTTCGCCCCGAAGCGGAAGTCGCTGCCGACGAAGACGAGCCGGGCGTGCAGGGTGTCGACGAGGATCTCGGACACGAACGCCTCGGGTGACTTCGACTGCAGTTCCTCGTCGAAGCGGAGCAGCAGCGTGGCGTCGACTCCGGCGTCGTCGAGGAGCTCGCGCCGCTGCGCCGTGCTCGTCAGGGCCGGCGGGACGTGCTGCGGGTCGATGACGTTGAGGGGGTGCCGGTCGAACGTCACCACGGTGGCGACCAGGCCCTGTTCGTGGGCGGCGCGCTCCAGGTGCGCGATCACCGCGCGGTGTCCGACGTGCACGCCGTCGAACTTGCCGATCGTGACGGCGCTCGGACCGAAGCCCTCGGCCACGTCGGCGATGTCGTCGTAGAACTGCACGGCTGCTCCTACTCGCCCACGGGGGCGGTGGTCGATGCGGGCACCGGTTCGACCGTCGCGGTGCGGTGGTGCTTGCGGAGCCACCAGAGTCCGGCGACCGGCAGCACCAGCGGCGCGAACGCGTAGCCCATGCCGTAGTACGACCAGATCGTGTCGTCGGGGAAGAGCTGCCGGTCGAACAGCGAGAGCGTGCCGATGACGAGCACACCGGTCATCTCGAACACGATCGTGACGCACGCGACGCGGTACCAGAAGCGTCCGGGCACGATCAGGGCGATCATCGCCACGATGTACACGACGGCGGCGATGGCGCTCACCGTGTACGCGAACGGCGCGAAGGAGAACTTCTCGATGATCTGGACGACGCTCCGGCCCGTCGCCGCCAGGGCGAGGATGCCGTACACGGCGATGAGGACGCGGCCGATGCCGGTCGCGAGTGAGGATCTGGTCGCCATTGCACCGATTCTACCGACGTGCGCGGACCACCATGACGCTCGACGTCAGTTCAGGGCGAACCAGATCTGGTACATCCGGTAGATCATGACCGCGACGGTGAACGCGCCGGCGCCGAGGACGACGGTGCTCCACTTCGTGCGGTCCACGAGCGCCCAGACGATGGCCGCCGGCGGCACCAGGAGCACCGACACGGCGTAGACCCCGAACTCGAGGGCGTTGCCGTCCGGCGGGCTGCCCGTCGCGGGCAGCACGATCGAGATGACGCCCTGCACCAGGAGCAGGACCTCGATGAGCGCGAGGGACCCCACGGTGTAGTCGTTCGGCTTCCAGCCGATGAACCCGACCACGACGGCGAACAGCCCGGCAAGGACCGCGACGACGAGCTGGACCCACATGAACCACTCGATCACGCGTGTGCCCCGTTCTGCGACGCCGGAGCAGCCGGCGCCGGGAAGTTCGTGATGACCCGGAGCAGTCCGCGCCGGACCGAGACCAGTCCGACGAGGCGGTCGTCGTCGACGGCCACGGCAGCCACCGGCTCGTCCGAGTCAGGGTGGTCGGCTGCGACGCGCTTGCCGTCGGTCAGGTCCTTCGCCGCGGCCGCGTCGAGCGACACCGACGAGAACAACCGGCGTGCCACGTCGGCCGGCCGGGCGAGCGCCGCGCGGACGTCGACGGCGTCGTCCTCGAGGTCGATCGCGTCGGCCACGTCGAACGGGCCGACCTGGGTGCGGCGGAGCGCCGTGAGGTGCGCGCCGGTGCCGAGGGTGGCGCCGACGTCGCGTGCGAGGGCCCGGACGTACGTGCCGGACGAGCAGGTCACGACGACGTCGAGGTCGACGACCGCCAGCTCGGCACCGTCGACCGTGACGGTGCGGTCGTTCCGGCCGGTGACGTCGAACCGCGAGACGGTGACCGTGCGGGACTTCAGCTCGACGGTCTCGCCCTTGCGTGCCAGGTCGTACGCGCGGCGCCCGTCGACCTTGATCGCGCTGACGGTGGACGGGACCTGGTCGATCCGGCCGCGCTGCAGGGCGACGGCACGTTCGACGGACTCGTCCGAGACGTCCGCTGCGGCGATGCCGGTCGCGGCGGTCGGGGTGCCGTCGGCGTCGTCGGAGTCGGTGGACACGCCGAGCCGGATGGTGGCGGTGTAGGTCTTGCCGAGGCCCACCAGGTGGGTGAGCAACCGGGTGGAGTGCCCGATCCCCAGGAGCAGCAGCCCGGTCGCCATCGGGTCGAGGGTCCCCGCGTGGCCGACCTTCTTCAGACCGAGGCGGCGGCGGGCGATCGACACGACGCGGTGGCTGGAGATCCCCTGCGGTTTGTCGACGAGGAGGATGCCGTCCGGCACGGTTTCGAGCACCAGAGGAGATTACCAGCGCCGGTCAGCAGGCGTCGTTCCACTCGCGACGAGGGTGCTCGGGATCGGTGACGTCGAGGACGGCGGAGGCGGCGATCTTGACGTCCGCCCGACGTTCGAGCCGGCCGGATTCCTGCTCGACCCACAGCGACCAGCGCCAGAGCCCGCGGACCCCCGGGGCCAGCAGCCCGTGCCCGTGCACGACCAGCACGCCGTCACCGGCGCCGGTGGTGCGGAACGGGGTGACCACCTCGGCGCGCAGTGTGTCGGGGTCGGTCGACGGCGCCGTCGCGGCCATCGCGGACACCCCGTGCTGCTCGAAGCCGGCCACCAGCGCGGCGGCGACGTGTTCGAGATCGGTGCCGTCCTGCCCGTCGATGCCGATCACGGTTCGGTTCGTGCCGACCTGCGCGATCACCTCAGCAGCGATCGCGGCCATCGTGTCGGTCTCCTCGGGTGCCCAGCGTGCCATGCGTCCACCGTAGGCTGTCGTGGTGAACGCGAGCAGTGCCTCCCAGCCGGATGTGGAGAACGCGAGCGTCCCCGACATCGCGACCCCGTTGACCACCTGGTTCCGACAGGAGGCCCGCGACCTGCCGTGGCGTCGTCCCGGCTTCCCCGCGTGGGGCACCCTGGTCAGCGAGATCATGCTGCAGCAGACGCAGGTCGCGCGCGTGATCCCCCGACTGGAGGCGTGGCTCACCCGGTGGCCATCGCCTGCGGACCTCGCGGCGTCGCCCCCGGCGGACGCGGTGCGTGCGTGGGACCGGCTCGGCTACCCGAGACGCGCGCTCGCGCTGCACGCGGCGGCCACGGTGATCGCGACCGAGCACGGCAACGTCGTCCCACGGGACGTCGAGGCGCTGCTCGCGCTGCCGGGGATCGGCGACTACACGGCACGGGCCGTCGCGGTGTTCGCGTACGGCGACCGCCACCCCGTCGTCGACGTCAACGTGCGGCGGGTCCTGAAGCGCGCGCTCCTCGGCCAGGGCGAGCCCGGGCCGGCGAAGGCCAAGGACGACCTGCCGCTGATGGAGTCCGTGCTGCCGGCCGACCGCGACGACGCCGCTGCGACGAACGCGGCGGTGATGGAACTCGGAGCACTCGTGTGCATCGCCCGCTCCCCCGCGTGCGACGCGTGCCCGATCGCGGACCGCTGCGCCTGGCGTGCGGCCGGGTACCCCGAACACGACGGGCCACGTGCACCGAAGCAGGCGAAGTTCGCCGGCAGCGACCGGCAGGTGCGCGGGCTGATCATGGCCGAGCTGCGCGCGAGCGACGTGCCGGTCGCCCGGTCGGAGATCGAACCGGTCTGGCCGGACGCCGAGCAGCGGGACCGAGCGCTCGCGTCGCTCCTGCGCGACGGGCTGGCGGTCGGCGACGACACCGCCGGGTACCGACTGCCGGACGCCTGACGTTCCGCCGGGCACGACGCGCGAACGCCCCGCTGCGCGGGGCGCAGCGGGGCGTTCGGACGGGCGGTGGCTAGGCCCGCGCCACGTCCTGCTCGTCGTCGGACTCCTCGTCCTCGTCCTCGTCGTGCTTGTACGGGTCGGCGTCGCCGGCGAACGTCGCACCGACCGACGCGGCTCGCACCTGCTCGTCACGCACCTGGGCCTGCACGAGCAGGTCCTCCATGTGCGCCGAGGTCTCCGGCAGTGCGTCGGCGATGAACTCGAGCGACGGGGTGAGCCGCGCCGTGATGTTCTTGCCGACCTCGGAGCGGAGCATGCCGGTCGCGGCCTTCAGCGCCGCGGCGGAGTCGGCGCGCTCCTCGTCGGTGCCGTACACGGTGTAGAAGACCGATGCGTGCTGCAGGTCTCCGGTCACGCGGACGTCGGTGATCGTCACGAACCCGAGACGCGGGTCGCGCAGACCCTTGTCGAGACGGCGTGCGACGACTTCCTTGATGCGGTCCGCCATCTTGCGTGCGCGCTGCGGATCGGCCATGGGTGCCTCCTGAGGCAGTGGCGGGACGTTTCCCGCCGGTGGTTCTGCGTGGAAAGGGGTCGGGCCCCGACCTCCCGCGACGGGAGGCCGGGGCCCAGGGTAGTCACACGATCAGTCGCGCGGCTTCTCGACGAGCTCGGTGGTCTCGATCTCGTCACCGATCTGGAGATCGTTGAACTTGCCCAGACCGATACCGGCCTCGAAGTCCGTGCGGACCTCGGTGACGTCGTCCTTGAAGCGGCGGAGCGACTCGATCGCCAGTCCGTCGGCCAGGACCACACCGTCACGGATGACGCGCGCCTTGGCGTTGCGCGTGATCGTGCCGGAGCGGACGATGACACCCGCGATGTTGCCGAACTTCGAGGAGCTGAAGACCTCGCGGATCTCGGCGACACCGGACTGGACCTCTTCGTACTCGGGCTTGAGCATGCCCTTGAGGGACTGCTCGATGTCGTCGAGTGCGTTGTAGATGACCGAGTAGAAGCGCACGTCGATGCCTTCGCGTGCCGCACGCTCGCGGGCCTTGACGTCCGGACGGACGTTGAAGCCGACCACGATGGCGTTGTCGATCGTGGCGAGGTCGATGTCCGACTCCGTGATCGCACCGACACCGCGGTGGAGGATGCGGAGCTGCACGCTGTCGTCGACCTCGATGTCCAGGAGCGACTGCTCGAGTGCCTCGACGGCACCGGAGACGTCACCCTTGATGATGAGGTTGAGCGAGTCGACCTTGCCCTCTTCGAGTGCACGGGTGAAGTCCTCGAGCGAGATGCGCTTGCGGGCCTTGGCCAGCTGGGCGTTGCGCTCGGCGGCTTCACGCTTCTCGGCGATCTGACGTGCCGTGCGGTCCTCTTCGGTGACGAGGAACGTGTCACCGGCGCGGGGCACCGAGGACAGACCCTGCACCTGGACCGGGCGGCTCGGCGTGGCGGCCTTGACCGCGACACCGTTCTCGTCGGTCATCGCACGGACTCGGCCGTAGGCCGTGCCCGCCACGATGGCGTCGCCGACGTGCAGCGTTCCGGACTGGATGAGGACGGTCGCCACCGCACCACGGCCCTTGTCGAGCCGTGCTTCGATCGCGACGCCGCGGGCGTCCTTGTCGGGGTTCGCACGCAGGTCGAGCCCGGCGTCAGCGGTGAGCAGCACGGCGTCCAGGAGGTCCTGGATGCCGATGTTCTGCCGAGCCGAGACGTCGACGAACATGACGTCTCCGCCGTACTCCTCCGCCACCAGGTTGTACTCGGTGAGCTGCTGGCGGACCTTGGCCGGGTTCGCGCCTTCCTTGTCGATCTTGTTCACCGCGACCACGATCGGCACGTTGGCCGACTGCGCGTGGTTCAGCGCCTCGATCGTCTGGGGCATGATGCCGTCGTCCGCCGCGACCACGAGGATCGCGATGTCGGTGACCTGCGCACCACGAGCACGCATGGCCGTGAAGGCCTCGTGACCCGGGGTGTCGATGAACGTGATCGGACGCTCGATGCCCTCGTGCTCGGTGACGATCTGGTACGCACCGATGTGCTGGGTGATGCCACCGGCTTCACCCTCGACGACCTTCGAGTTCCGGATCGCGTCGAGCAGTCGCGTCTTACCGTGGTCGACGTGACCCATGACGGTCACGACGGGGGGACGGACCTGCAGGACGGAGTCGTCCTCGTCGGCGTACTCGGCATCGATGTCGATGTCGAAGCCCTCGAGGAGCTCCTTGTCCTCGTCCTCGGGCGAGACGATCTGGATCTTGTAGCCCAGCTCGTCACCGAGGACCTCGAACGTGGCCTCGTCCAGCGACTCGGTCGCGGTCGCCATCTCACCGAGGTGGAACAGCACCGTGACCAGGTTGCCGGGCATGGCGTCGATCTTGTCCGCGAAGTCCGAGATGCTCGCACCGCGACGGAGTCGGACGACCGTGTTGCCGTCGCCACGAGGGACCTGCACACCGCCGAGCGACGGGGCCTGACGCATCTCGTACTCGGCGCGCTTCGTCCGCTTCGACTTGCGAGCACGACTCTTGCCGCCACCGCGACCGAACGCACCGGCGGTACCACCACCGGGGCCACGACCACGGCCACCGCCACCGGCGGGACGCGGGCCGCTGAAGGCCGGACGCGGGAAGCCGCCACCGGCACCGCCGCCGGCACCCGGACGGGCGCCACCGGGGCCGCCACGACCGCCACCCTGGCCCGGGCGCTGCCCGAAGCCGTTGGGACGGTTCGCCTGACCGGGTCCACCCGGACGCGGTGCACCCGGACGCGGGACGCCGGGACGCGGGGGCTGCGGACGCGGGATGCCCGCTCCACCGGCACCAGCGGCGGGGCGCTGGCCCATGCCCTGGTTCGAGGCGAAGGGGTTGTTGCCGGGGCGCGGCGGGCGCGACCCCATGCCCTGGTTCGACGCGTAGGGGTTGTTGCCCGGACGTGCGCCGGGCTTCGGGCCACCGGGCTTCGGGCCGGCAGCGGCGGGCTTGGCGCTGGAGCCGGGCTTCACCGCGTCGGTCTTCGGCTCGTCACCGGTCGAGTCGGCCGGCTGCGCGGCAGCCTGCTGCTCGGCGGCGGCCTTCTCGGCACGGGCCTTCTGTGCGGCCTCGGCCTCAGCCTGTCGCTGGGCGACGGACTTCGGTGCGGCCGGGGTCGGGACGTCCTCGGCAGCAGGTGCTGCCTGGACCTCGGGCTCCGGTGCGGGTGCCGGACGGACCGGACCGGGGCGCGGGCCGCCGGGCTTCGGCGCGCCGGACGCGGGCGTACTGCTCTTGGCCGGCGTGCTCGGCGCGGGGGCCGAGGCTGCGGGCTTGGATGCCGGGACACCGTCCGCCTGCAGGGCGGCACGGAGCTTCCGGGCAACGGGGGGCTCGATGCTCGAGCTGGCACCCCGGACGAACTCTCCGAGCTCCTTGAGCTTCTCGAGTGCGGTCTTGCTGTCGACGCCGAGTTCGCTTGCGATCTCGTGTACGCGTGGTTTAGCCACTGTTCTCCTTCACGGGTCCCACCCCGTAAAGGGCAGGACTCAATGGATGACGGGTCTCATTTCGAGCCGCTCATCAGTTGTCCATAAGCCGTTCAGCCTGTTCTGTCATGTCCGGGCGCTCGGTCGACGCTCGTGAGAGGCCGACGATGTGGTCGAGCACCGCGGACGTGTCGGGATCGCGATCCAACCGGAGCGCACGGCGGAAAGCCCTGCGCTTGACGGCCAGATCGTAGGCATCGACGGTCGGTGTGAGCCATGCTCCCCGGCCCGGCATGACTGCCTTCGGATCCGCCACGACGCGGCCATCGCTCAGGGCGACGACTCGGAGGAGTGAGGATCGGGAAGCGCGACGACGACTGCCGATGCACGTTCTGACGGGAACCACTCTACTCCTTGCCTCGGACGTCCGCGATCCGGCGCGCCCTTCTGGGCACGCCGGCGGCGAAATCGCCTAGTCGTCGCCGTCCAGGATGGAGTCCGGCTGGATGTCGATCCGGGCCCCGGTGAGCTTGGCGGCCAGGCGGGCGTTCTGCCCCTCCTTGCCGATCGCGAGCGACAGCTGGTAGTCCGGCACGAGTGCGCGGACGGCCTTGGTCGACGCGTCGAGCACGAAGGCGCTGGTCACCTTGGCCGGCGACAGGGCACTCGCGACGAACGCCGACAGGTCCGGGGACCAGTCCACGATGTCGACCTTCTCGGCACCCAGCTCGTTGGTGACGGCACGCACGCGCGCACCGAGCTCGCCGATGCAGGCGCCCTTCGCGTTGACGCCGGGCTCGTTCGCCTTGACCGCGATCTTCGTGCGGTGGCCGGCTTCGCGCGCCAGCGACGTGATCTCCACGACGCCCGAGGCGATCTCCGGCACCTCGAGGGCGAAGAGCTTCCGGACCAGGCCCGGGTGGGTGCGCGACACCGTGATCTGCGGGCCCTTGTTGCCGCGGGCGACGCTCGTCACGTACACGCGGATGCGCGAACCGTGCGCGTAGGACTCGCCCGGCACCTGCTCTTCGGGCGGCAGGATCGCCTCGACCGTGCCGAGGTCGACCATCACCATGCGCGGGTTGGGGCCCTGCTGGACCACACCGGCGACGATGTCGCCTTCCTTGCCGCGGAACTCGCCGAGGATCTTGTCGTCACCGATGTCGCGCAGGCGCTGGTTGATGACCTGCTTCGCCGCGAAGGCCGCGATGCGACCGAAGTCGCTCGGCTGGTCGACGGCTTCACCGATGACGGTGCCCTCGTCGTCGAGCTCGGGGACGTAGACACTGACCTCGCCGGACTTGCGGTCGAGCTCGACACGCGACTGCGCGTGGGCCGGCTCGCCGTTCTCTTCGGCGTGCTTCTGGTAGGCGGTCAGGATGGCAGATTCGATGATCTGGACCAGTTCGTCGAACGGGATCTCCCGCTCGCGCTCCATGAGTCGCAGGACTGCGAGATCGATCTTCACCGAGGTGCCTCCGTATTCAGATGAGTCGCTCCTGCGGATGGAACCGTCGCAGAAGTCGGCCACAAGCGTACCGCACTGCGGCTCGCGGACCCGAGTCGAGACGGACGGGAGGCCCGGTGCCAGCTGGCACCGGGCCTCCAGTCCGTCTCCTGGTGGCGTCTAGATCGCGCGGACCGCGTCGAGCAGCTCGGCGACCGGCACGTCGCGGCGTTTGCCGCTGGCACGGTTCCACAGCTCGACGACGCCGTCGGCGGCGCCGCGGCCGGCGACGACCACGATCGGCATGCCGAGCAGCTCGGCGTCGCGGAGCTTGACGCCGGGCGACACCTTCGGACGGTCGTCGTAGAGCACGTCGAACCGCTCGCCCTCGAGCTCGGCGACGATCGACGTCGCCAGCTCGTAGGCGACCTGGTCACGGCCGGTGGCGACGATGTGCACGTCGAACGGTGCGACGTTCTTCGGCCAGGCCAGGCCCTTGTCGTCATTGTGCGCCTCGGCCAGGATCGCCAGGATGCGCGTCACGCCGATGCCGTACGAGCCCATCGTGACGGTCGCGAGCTTGCCGTTCTCGTCCTGCACCTTGAGGCCCAGGGCCTCGGCGTACTTGCGGCCGAGCTGGAAGACGTGGCCGATCTCCATGCCGCGGGCGGTCTCGAGCGGACCCGAGCCGTCGGGCGACGGGTCCCCCGCGCGGACGTCGGAGACCTCGGCGACACCGTCGGCCACGAAGTCACGGCCGGCGACCAGGCCGGAGACGTGCACGCCGCGCTCGTTGGCGCCGGTGACCCATGCGGTGCCGTCGACCACGCGCGGGTCGACGAAGTACCGGATGCCCGTGGCGCTGTCGGCGCCGAGGACCTGCGGGCCGATGTAGCCCTTGACCAGGCCCTTGTGCTTCTTGAAGTCGTCGTCGCCTGCGGCTTCGACCTCGGCCGGGGCGAACGCCACCTCGGCGCGCTTCAGGTCGACGTCGCGGTCACCCGGGAGGCCGACGACCACGACCTCGCGCGTGCCGTCCAGGTGGGTGAGGGCGAGGACGACGTTCTTCAGCGTGTCCGCGGCGGTCCACGGCGCACCGTCGCGCGGGGCGACCTCGTTCGCGTGCGCGACGAGCGTGTCGATCGTCGGGGTGTCCGACGACGGCAGGAGCACCGCGTCGGGCTGGCCCTCGATCGGCAGGGACGCGGGCACGGGCGTGACGTAGGCCTCGACGTTCGCCGCGTAGCCGTTGGCGCTGCGGACGAAGGTGTCCTCGCCCACGGCGATCGGGTGCAGGAACTCCTCCGACTTGGAGCCGCCCATCGCGCCGGCGTCCGCCTTGACGATGACGTACTCGAGGCCGAGGCGCGCGAAGATCTTCTCGTACGCGTCGCGCATGACCTGGTAGCTGCGCTCGAGGCCCTCGTCGGTGAGGTCGAACGAGTAGGCGTCCTTCATGGTGAACTCGCGACCGCGCAGCAGACCCGCGCGCGGGCGTGCTTCGTCGCGGTACTTATCCTGGATCTGGAACAGCGTGACGGGGAGGTCCTTGTACGACGAGTACAGGTCCTTCACCAGCAGCGCGAACATCTCTTCGTGCGTGGGGGCGAGCAGGTAGTCGGACCCCTTGCGGTCCTTCAGGCGGAACATGCCGTCGCCGTACTCGGTCCAGCGGTTCGTCGCCTCGTACGGCTCGCGCGGCAGCAGCGCCGGCAGGAGCACTTCCTGCGCCCCGGCCGCGACCATCTCGTCGCGGATGATCCCCTCGATCTTGGCGCGCACCCGGAGACCGAGCGGCAGCCAGGCGAAGATCCCCGGGGACTGGCGACGGACGTACCCGGCGCGGACGAGCAGCTTGTGGCTCGTCACCTCGGCGTCGGAGGGGTCGTCGCGGAGCGTACGGAGGAACAGATGCGAAAGCCGTGTGACCACGGGGCCAGCCTAGCGGCGTGCGCCGACCCGGACGAACGGTGCGACGCAGCGCGCTACGGGGTGGTGATGACCTCGGGGCTGCCGAGCGCGGCCTCCGGCCCCATCTCGTCGGCGATGCGGTTCGCCTCGGCGATCAGGGTCTGCACGATCTCGTGCTCCGGTACCGTCTTGACGACCTTGCCCTTGACGAAGATCTGGCCCTTGCCGTTGCCCGACGCCACGCCGAGGTCGGCCTCGCGCGCCTCGCCCGGGCCGTTCACGACGCAGCCCATGACGGCGACGCGCAGGGGGACGGACATGCCCTCGAGCCCCTTGGTGACGTCGTTCGCCAGCTGGTAGACGTCGACCTGGGCCCGGCCGCAGCTCGGGCAGGAGACGATCTCGAGCTTGCGCTCGCGCAGGTTGAGGGACTGCAGGATCTGCAGGCCGACCTTGACCTCTTGCGCGGGCGGCGCGGACAGGGACACGCGGATGGTGTCGCCGATGCCCTCGGCCAGCAGGATGCCGAACGCGGTGGCGCTCTTGATGGTGCCCTGGAACTCCGGGCCGGCCTCGGTCACACCGAGGTGCAGCGGCCAGTCGCCGGCGGCGGCGAGCTGTCGGTAGGCCTTGACCATGACGATCGGGTCGTTGTGCTTGACCGAGATCTTGAAGTCGTGGAAGTCGTGCTCCTCGAACAGGCTGGCTTCCCACACGGCGGACTCGACGAGCGCCTCGGGTGTGGCCTTGCCGTACTTCTGCAGCAGGCTCGGCTCGAGCGACCCGGCGTTGACGCCGATGCGGAGCGACACACCTGCGGCCTTCGCCGCGGCGGCGATCGCACCGACCTGGTCGTCGAACTTGCGGATGTTGCCCGGGTTCACGCGGACAGCGGCGCAGCCGGCGTCGATCGCCTGGAACACGTACTTCGGCTGGAAGTGGATGTCGGCGATCACCGGGATCTGCGACTTCTTCGCGATGATCGGCAGCGCGTCGGCGTCTTCCTGCGTCGGCACGGCGACCCGGACGATGTCGCAGCCGGAGGCCGTGAGCTCGGCGATCTGCTGCAGCGTCGCGTTGATGTTCGTCGTCGGGGTCGTGGTCATCGACTGGACGGACACCGGAGCGTCGCCGCCCACGAGCACCTTGCCGACCCGGATCTGGCGCGACTTGCGTCGGGGGGCGAGGGTTTCGGGCGACTTGGGCATACCGAGGTTCACAGCGGGCACGTGAGCACTCTACGCGCTCGCTCTGATCGACCCGGCCCGGTCACACCGGACGTTCAGAGCCGCGCGGCGCTGTCCACCACGGTGATGAGCGGCGCGTACAGCCGCATCGCGTCGAGGGCGCGCTCGTGGTCGGCGTCGCTCGCCCCGGCGCAGGCGTCCGCCACGACCGTCACGGTCGCTCCGGCGTCCGCCGCCGCCAGGGCTGTGGACAGGACGCAGCAGTCGGTCGACACGCCCGTGAGCACCAGGTGCGGGTGGTCGCCGACGACTGCCTGGAGGCCCGTCCCCCACTTGCCGAACGTCGGCTCGGTCACGACGGGGTCGTTCCGGTCCCCTGCCGCACTCGCGAAGGGTTCGGTCAGCGCGTACAGCGGGTCGGCGTCCGGCACGAGGGCGAAGGGCCACTCGCGGTAGTACGGCACCCAGGCGCCCTGCGGGCGCTGGGGTGCGACGAACCGGGTGAACACCGTGCGTCCGGTGAAGCGGGGCAGCAGACGCTCGATGCCGACACCGGCGTGGTCGTACCGCGGCGCCGCCCACGGGGACTCCCCCGTGAAGAGCTGCTGCATGTCGATGACGACGAGCCAGGCGTCGTCGGGGACGCTCGTGCTCCCCGACGTGCTCACCGCTCCGCTCACCGACGTGCTCACCGCTCCGCTCACCGCTGTGCTTCCTGGCGCCGGACGGAGCCCCGGGCGAACAACAGGGTGCCGAGGAACCCGACGACGAGGGCGACCAGCACACCGAGGTTCGCGTAGGCCCAGGCGCCCTTCCGTCCGCCGAGGCCGAGCGGCTCGAGCAGGTAGCCCTGCCACGACAGCCAAGCCGGTGACGCCAGCGTGACGAGGCCCCATCCGAGCGCCGTGCCGACCGCGACCAGGGCGATCGCGCTCCACCGGACGTCGCCGTACCGGCCGTGACGGTCGTCGAGCTCGCCTTCGGCGTAGGCAGTGCGACGCAGCAGGACGTCGGCGACGAAGATGCCGGCCCAGACCGCGATCGGCACGCCGAGGGTGATGAGGAACGCCTGGAACGGACCGACGAAGTCCTTCGCGAAGAACGCGATGTAGATCGCACCCGCGACCATGAACACACCGTCGACCCCGGCGGCGACCGGCCGTGGGATCTTGACGCCGACGCTCAGCAGTGCGAGGCCCGACGAGTAGATGTCGAGCACCGCGCCGCCGACGAGCCCGAGGATCGCGACGAGGGCGAACGGGATCAGGAACCACACCGGCAGGATCGTGGTGAGCGCGCCGATCGGGTCGGCACCGATCGCCACGTTCAGGTCCGGCGAGGACCCGGCGAGCAGGACACCGAAGACCACGAGGATCGCCGGTGCGAGGGCACCGCCGAAGGTCGTCCACCCGACGACTCCCCCGGTGGACGACGACCGCGGCAGGTACCGGGAGTAGTCGGCAGCGGCGTTCACCCAGCCCAGCCCGAAGCCGGTCATCACGAGCACGAGCGCACCGATGAACTGCTGGCTGCTGCCCGTCGGCATCGCGGCGACCGCGGCGAAGTCGATGGACGGCACGGCGAGCACGACGTAGACGACGGTGAGCACCCCCGTGATGACCGTGATCCAGGTCTGCAGGCGCATGATCACGTCGAAGCCCGCGACGCCGGCCCCGACCACGAGCGCGGCGACCACGACGAGGGCGACGACCTTCGTCAGCACCCCGCCGTCCCAGCCGAGCTCGGTGAAGACCGTCGAGGTCGCGAGGACCGCCAGTGCGGCGAGGGAGGTCTCCCACCCGACGGTGAGGATCCAGCTGAGGAACGAGGGCACCCGGTTGCCGCGGACCCCGAAGGCCGCGCGGCTCAGCACCATCGTCGGCGCCGACCCCCGCTTGCCGGCGATCGCGACGACGCCGCACAGCAGGAACGAGAACACCACCCCGATGACCGAGACGACGGTGGCCTGCCAGAACGAGATGCCGAAGCTGACGACGAAGGACCCGTAGGCGATGCCGAGGACGGAGATGTTCGCCGCGAACCACGGCCAGAAGAGTCCCCGCGGGGTGCCCTTGCGGTCGGACTCGGCGATGACGTCGAGACCCTGCCGTTCGACGGTGCGGACCTCGGGCGCGGCGGTGGTGGGCCCGGAGTTCGTGGGCGCTGTGCTCATCCGCTGAGCGTAGCGCCGCAGCGACTACCCGAACAGGTTCACGGGCCGAACGATGTCGGCGTAGATCAGCAGCGCGCTCATCCCCGCCAGCAGCACCACGACGATCATCGTGAGCGGCATCGTCTTGGCCAGGTCGATGGGGCCCGGGTCCGCCTTGCCGACGAGCGTGAAGGACCGTCGCTTGATCGCCTCCCACAGGGCGCCGGCGATGTGCCCGCCGTCGAGCGGCAGCAGCGGCACCATGTTCAGCACGAACAGGCCGATGTTCAGCGAGGCCAGCAGCCCGAGGATCGTGTACGCCTTGTCGACCACCGGCACGCCGCTCATCGACGAGACCTCGCCGATCGCTCGGCCGACACCGACGACCGACACGGGGCTGTCCTGCGACCGCTCCTGCGCGCCGAACGCCGCGTTCCAGACGGCGACCAGTCGCTGCGGCAGGTCGATGATGAGGTGCGCCGACGCGGCGATCTGCGCACCCGTCGCGGGCAGGACCTCGGCCGGCGACTGCCGCACGAGCGACTGCCCGATGCTGACGCCGACGACGCCGACCCGCTGGGTCTTCGTGGTGCCGTCGTCGTTCGTGACGACCTTGCCCTCGGCGTCGTAGACGTCGCGGGTGGCGGTCGTCGGGGTGATCTCGAGCGTCTTCCGGGCACCGTCGCGCTCGACGACGACCGTCACCTGCTCGCCGGCCGACTTCTGGAAGACCTCGGAGACGCGCGCGATGGTCGGGTCCTGCTCACCGTTCACCGAGAGCACGACGTCGCCGGATGCGATGCCGGCCTGCTTCGCCGGCGACTCCGCATCGCCCGACGTGCACTCGGTCGTCTGGCTGGTCGGCAGGACGCAGTCGACGCTCGACGTGAACGTCGTGGTCGGCGACCCGAAGCCGCACAGCAGCACGCCGAACAGCACGATCCCGATCACCAGGTTCATCGCCGGGCCCGCGACCATCACGATGATGCGCTTCCACGGGGTCAGTCGGTAGAAGGCGCGGGAGTCGTCGCCGCCGGAGTCCGCGATCTGCTCGGCGCTGGCCTGGCGGGCGTCCTGCACGAACGCGCCGTACATGCCGGTGTTCGTGATCGCACTCGGGCGGCCGGAGGCACGCGGCTTGAGCATGCCGACCATCGAGATGTAGCCGCCGAGCAGGATCGGGCGGATGCCGTACTCGGTCTCACCCCGCTTGAACGACCACATGGCCTTGCCGAACCCCAGCGAGTACTGCGTCACCTTGACGTTGAACAGCTTCGCGAAGGACAGGTGCCCCAGCTCGTGGAGTCCGATCGAGACCAGCAGGCCGATGATGAAGACGACCACGCCGAGGACGAAGAGCAGGACGGATTCGACGGTCACCGGGAAAGGGTACGGGACGCTTGCCATGACGGAGCCGAGCGCCGTCTGAGAGGTGGGACGGGCCTCTCCCCACCAGCACGGCCGTCCCGCCGCTGGCGCGTCGCGCCGGAACCGGCGGTGTGGGCCCAGTCCGTCACGTGGTGACCAAGCGACGGACGGGAGGCGCGACCCGCGTCAGTGGGACAGCGCGCGGTCCGCCGCGGCGCGGGCCCAGTGCTCCGCCGCCAGCACGCCGTCGAGTGACGGCTCCCCCGCCACGTGCTCGTCGACGACGCGCTCGACCGTGTCGACGATGTCGAGGAACCCGATGGCGCCCGCGTGGAACGCGGCCACGGCCTGCTCGTTCGCCGCGTTGAACACGGCCGGGAAGGTCCCGCCGAGCTCACCGACACGCTTGGCGAGCGCGACCGCGCCGAACGCGTCGGTGTCGAGCGGCTCGAAGGTCCAGGTGCTCGCCGTGGTCCAGTCGAGCGGCACGCCGACCCCGGGCACGCGGTCCGGCCACGCCAAGCCGAGCGCGATCGGCAGACGCATGTCCGGCGGCGAGGCCTGCGCGATGGTGGAGCCGTCGACGAACTCGACCATCGAGTGCACGATCGACTGCGCGTGCACCGTGACGTCGATGCGGTCGTACGGCACACCGAAGAGCAGGTGGGCCTCGATGACCTCGAGGCCCTTGTTGACGAGCGTGGCGGAGTTCGTCGTGACGACGAGTCCCATGTCCCACGTCGGGTGCGCCAGCGCCTGCGCCGGGGTGACGTCGCGGAGCTGCTCGCGGGTGCGGCCGCGGAACGGACCGCCGCTCGCCGTCAGGACGAGCCGCTGCACCTCGGTGTCGGCACCGGAGCGGAGCGCCTGCGCGATCGCCGAGTGCTCACTGTCCACGGGGACGATCTGGCCCGGCGCTGCGGCCTGCTGCACCAGGGAACCGCCCACGATGAGGCTCTCCTTGTTGGCGAGCGCCAGGGTCGCACCGGTCTCGAGCACCGCCAGCGTCGGCCCGAGGCCGACCGACCCCGTGATGCCGTTCAGGACGACGTCGGCCTCGACGCTGCGGACGAGCCGCTCGGAGTCCTGCGCCCCGAACGCCGTGTCGCGCACGCCGAACCGCGCGGCCTGTTCGGCGACCAGGGCCCGGTTGCTGCCGGCGGTCAGTCCGACGACCTCGAACCGGTCGGGGTTGCGGGCGACGACGTCGAGCGCCTGCGTGCCGATCGAGCCGGTACTGCCGAGGACGACGAAGCGGCGCCGGGCCATGGTCAGCCCTTCGCGAGGATGTCGACCACGAAGACGAGCGTGGCGTTCTTCGGGATGCCCGACCCCTCCTGCGGGTTCGCGCCGTAGGCGTCCTCCGGCGTGGCGACGATCAGCACCTGGGAGCCGACCTTCTGGCCGACGAGCCCGGTGACGAAGCCCTTGATGAGTGCGCTCTCGGAGACCGTGAAGGTCGTCGGGGCGCCCTTCGACCACGAGGAGTCGAACTCCTTGCCGGTGCTGTAGACGACGCCCTTGTACTGCACCAGGGCGGTGTCGCCGTCGGCGATGGACGCGCCGTCACCCTGCTTGAGGACCTCGACGGTCGTCTTGGTCGGGGCCTTCACGCCGTCGGGGATCGTGATCTCCGGCTCGCCGGACGCCTTGTCCTCGACCGTCGGCAGGCCGGGGTCCTGGTCCTGCGGGGTGCCGCTCGCCTTGGTGGGGGTCTGCGCGACGACGTCCGCGACCACGACGATCTCGCCACCGGTGTTGAAGCCGAGCGCCGAGGACTGCCCCACCGCTGCCACACGGTCGCCCACCTTCGAGCAGGCGAGCAGGGCGCCGAAGCCCGATCCACCGACGGACAGGACCTGCGGGTTGCCCTCGTCGAAGCCGACCGTGCCGAGCTTCTTGGCGTCCTTGGCCTCGTAGACCGTGTACGACACCTGGGCGTAGTCGCCCTCGTCCAACGACGCGCCCTTGCCCGAGACGAGCTTCGTGGCCTGCGGCGTCTTCGCCGACAGACCGGCCGCGAACTTGACCGTCGGGGCCTTCGCGCCGCCGAACGAGCCGGTCGCCCGGATCGAGTCAGAGGCCTTGCCGGGGTCGGGGCAGGACGTGATCGCCGAGGCGGTCGCGCTGGCGGTCGGGGTCGGCGAGGCCGTGGACCCGTCCGAACCGGAGCCGGAGCATGCGGCGAGTCCCAGCACGACGGCGGGGACGAGGGCGATCGGGAGCAGGCGCAGACGCTTCACGGAAACCTAGTCTGCCCCACCCGCTGAAGAGTCCCCTGCCAATGTCGCAGCACGGACGACGGTCTGGGCCTCGTGGTGCACCGGGAACGACACCGACCGGGCGATGAAGCAGAGCTGGTCGGCCGTGGCGTGCGCGGCTTCGGCCTCGGCCACCCGGTCGGCCTCGAGGATCGTCACGACCGGGTGCAGCGTCGCCCCGGTGAGCTCGCCCGAGCCGTCGCGGTTCAGGTTCAGCGACGCCGTCGCCGTGTCGCGGTAGTCGACGACGGTGAAGCCCTGGGTCACCGCGACGTGCAGGTAGCTGAGCATGTGGCACTGGGCCAACGCCGCGACGACGAGTTCCTCCGGGTTCCAGCGGTCGCGGTCACCGCGGAACGTGGGGTCGGCGGAGCCGGGCACGTCGGGTTTGCCGACCGCCGAGACGACGTGGTCGCGGCCGTAGTCGCGGTAGCCGGAGGTACCGGTGCCGCGGTCTCCCGTCCAGCTGACGGAGACCTCGTAGGTGTGGTCCTGCACGGGTGCTGCCCCTTCGTCGGCGTCACTGGCGGTCGTCCGCCCTGGCTAGCATGGCGGCATGACGGTGAGCCACGAAGTCCGCACTGATCGCCATCCTCTCACCGCCGACGGGTCGGTCGAACTCGCGGTCCTCGACCGGTCCGGGTTCGACGAGAGCCGGCACATCGGCGCCGGGGTCGTGGTCGACTCCGCGGGTGCCGTGGTCGACTCGGTCGGCGACGTCGCCGCCAGCATCTACCCGCGCTCGACGATGAAGCCGTTCCAGGCCCTGGCCGTCCGCGGCGCCGGTGCCCTGTTCTCCGACGAGGAACTCGTCCTCACCACCGCGAGCCACGCCGGTACCGCCGCGCACCAGGCCCTCGCGCTGCACATGCTCGAGTCGTTCGACCACGTCGAGGCCGACCTCGGGTGTCCGCCGGACATGCCCTTCGACCGAGCGACCGGCCGGACGATGGACGGCCCCCGGCGCCTGGCGATGAACTGCTCGGGCAAGCACGCCGGCATGCTCGCCGCGTGCCGCGTCAACGGGTGGGACGAGGCGACGTACCTGGACATCGAGCACCCGATGCAGCAGCGCGTCCGCTCGGTGGTCGAGGAGTACACCCACGAGACGGTCGACCTGGTGGGCACCGACGGCTGCGGCGCTCCCGTCTTCCCGCTCACGCTGACCGGACTGGCACGCGGGTTCGCCGGCGTCGTCGCCCGTGCCGACGACGACTCCGCGGCGCTGACCGACGCCGTCCTGGCGCACCCGTGGGCGATCGACGGGGTCGGGCGGGCCAACACCGTCACGATCGAGCGGCTGCAGGTCCTGGCGAAGCTCGGTGCCGAGGGCGTCATGGTGATGGGGCTGCCCGGTGGGGCCGCGGTCGCGGTGAAGGTGCTGGACGGGTCGCAGCGTGCGGGCACCCTCGCAGCGCTGACCCTGCTGCAGCGGAACGGGCTGGTGGGTGCCGACGGCGTGGCCGATGTCCTGGCGGCGACGGGTGAGCAGGTGCTCGGCGGTGGTGTGCCGGTCGGCGCGGTCCGGGTCGGCGCCGGCCTGCGCTGAGGCAATCACCCGACGAGCTCCGGCCGTACCGGTAGTACCGGGAGCACCGGTCTGAGCGTCACACCGCGTCGGTCGGGTGGGCGACGGACGGTGCAGCCGTAGCGGGTGACCTCGACCGCGGCGTCCCACAGCCGTGGCATCGCGCCGAGGCCCGGGACGAGCACGACCGTGCCGCTCGGACGTCCGGAGCGGTCGAGGCGAGCGAGCACCGCCGTGCCGTCGGGCAGCGTCGTACCGTCGGGCAGCGCCGGACCGTCGCCAGCGGGGGTTCCGAGTCTGCCGGCTGCGCGGAGGTCGTCCCACGGGTCGGCGGTGGCGCGGAGCTGCTCGGCGATCGCCCGGAACACCGCGGCGGCGAGTGCCCCGGTGCCGACGACCACGACGTGACCGGTCGTGTCGGTCTCCCACGGGACACCGTCCGGGCCGTGGCCGAGCAGGAGCCGTCCGGGTGCGCTCGGACAGAGGGGCTCGATCGCCGCTGCGGCGTCGGCGCCGGACAGCGACTCCGGTTCGCGGGGCCCGCCTGCGCCGGAGCGGTGCAGCAGGACGTCGAGCACCGCGCAGCACCCGGCGGCTGCGAACACCACCGCACGGGAGGCGCCGTCGAGGGGCGCGAACACCCCGGCGAGGACGAGCACGACGGCGGTCCCGACCAGGACGCACCGAGCAGCGAACGGGGTCATGCCTCCATCGCAGCAGGACGGCGGCGTCTCCGGGGCGCCGACGACCGATCTGTGGAGAACTCCGAGCGCTACTGCACGAGGAAGAACTGCTCGCCGATGTCCACCCGAGCCCCGCGCTCCACGCGGTACCGACGGCCGGGCTCGCAGCGACGGATCGAACCGTCGATGTGGCGGACGACGGTGCCGTTGCCGGAGAACCGGTCGGACACCCACAGGTCGTCACCGTCGCGGCCGAGCTCGAGGTGGGTCTTCGACACCGACTTGCCCGGGTCGTGGACGGTCAGCAGGTCGTCGTAGCGCTCCCCCGGCTGCGGACGCGGCAGACGACCGAGCAGGCCGGTGCCGTGCACCCCGAACCGCTCACCCGTGCTGAAGTGCAGCAGGAACGGCGCACGCGTCGGGGTCTTCGAGACGATGCGGGTCTCGTCGACGTCCTCGTCGAGCTCGTCGGCGTCCGCGCTGGCCGCGGGACGGTCCGACGGCGGGAACGGGAGCTCCGGTGCCGCCCCGGGGATCGGAGGCAGCGGCGCGGCGAGCGGGGTGTGCGGGGCCTGCTCGGGCGGAGCCCAGGACCGTTCGGTGTCCTGCGGTGCTCCGTGCGGTGCCGCGTTCTCGAACCCGGACGGCTCGGTCGGCTCGGTCACCGGCGCCGCGTGTGCGCCGCGAGGACGCCCACCCGGGCGCGAGGCCTCGCTGTCCGGCAGGGCCGACTCGTCGTCGGCGGCGGTCTCGTCGGCCACGGCCTCGACGAACCCGTTCCCGTCGGACCCGGTCTCGCCGGACCCGGTCTGGTCGCTCGTGACCTGGTCGTCCGCGGTCGCGTCGGCCGGGATCTCGTCGTCCGGCACGTCTGTCGACGACGACCCGCCGGCTCCGGCCGACTCCACACCGGAGTGCTCGGTCGCCCAGTCCGGACGCGCCATCGGCAGCGGTACGACCGGTCCGGTGAACGCGGCGGTCACGGCGGGGCGGACTGCTCCGCACTCGCCGCAGAAGATGTCGTCGGGCTCGAGGCGGTTGCCGCAGACGTGGCAGATGGTCGTGGCGTGCATGCCCGGTGTCACGAGCGGCGCGGGCCGCGGCGGTCGGCGGTCGATCAGGGGCTCGACGACGGCGGTGTCCCCCGGCTGCGGCGGCGAGACGACGGGCACGGCTGCGGTCGATTGTTCGAGCGCTCCGTCCTGCACGGGCTCGCCGGAGCGGGTGGACGTCGTGTCGTCAGCACCGTCGGTCTCGGCGTGCACGGCTGCGTCGTCCGTCGCGTGCGAGGACGCCTCGGTGTCGCGGGGCGTGTCACGGAGCGTGTCGTCAGTGCTCGCCGGCGCACTCGGGACCGGCGGGACGACGGGAGCGGACTCGGCTCCGGACGCGGCCTGCGCGGCCTCGGTGGAGGCACCGCGGCCGACCCACCAGGACGGCCCTGCCGGCGCCGCGGACGGGGCCGGAGCGACCGGCGGCGCCCACACGGGCGCCGGCGCCTCGTCAGCGGCCGGCGCGGTCACGGGACGGTCCTCGACGGGAGCCAACCGGGTCCGCTCGGGGTCGTCGGCGAGGGCGTCGGCGGGCTCGGAGCGGTAGGCGTCCGGGTCCAGGGGCGGTTCGTCCTGGGCGGGGACGGCGTCGGGCTGCGCGGCCGCGTTCGACCAGTCGCCGAGGCCGGAACCCGCTCCGTGCACATGCGACGGTGCCTCGCGCGGGGCGAGGTCGTCGGGGCGTTGGACGGGCACCGCGGCCGGGGGTTCGGTGCTGCGGCGGTCGGCACCGGTCAGCCACGCGCGGGTGGCGGGGTCGAGGGTCGACTCGGGCAACCACGCGTCGGCCGCAGGGTCGGACCGACGTCCGTGGGAGTCGGGCTGCTGCAGGGGCGGTGGCGGCGCCTGCTCGACGGGGGTCGGAGCGACCGGCCGGCGGCTCGCTCCGGCGGTCACCGCGCGTCCGCACTCACCGCAGAAGATCGCCCCCTCCGGGAGCATCGATCCACAGTGTTCGCATCTGATCACGGTCTGCCTCTGTCCTCACTCGGCCGTCCACGACGCTCGTCAGGCCTCCGGCCATCGTAGTCACCGCGTCTCGCCGAGCCCTGACCGGTGGTCCCGCGCGGCCGTTCGGGTCCGCGCAGGGACCGGAGCGACACGGCGGTGCGGAACCGCTCACGGCGCGTCCGACCGGCGCGCAGGGTGCCCACCGCGTCGTCCGTCGCCGACCACATCCGGTCGGCGGCGGCTTGGTCGACGTCGCTCGGTCCGAACACCGCCCGGTCGGCGAGGGCGGCCAGTCCGGTCCCGCCCTCACCCGGAGCACCGGCCACGGTCTCGCGTCGTGTGGCCGACCCGGCCACGTCGTGCCCACGGTCGAGGAGCGCATCGCGGTACTCGTCCCAGGCCCCGACGATGCGACCGCGCGGCGTCGGAGCACGACGGCGCCGTCGGCGGCGGACCCGCTTCAGCAGGACGATCACCCCGAACGGCAGGAGCACGAGGGCGATCAGCCCCAGTGCACCGAGCACCCACGGCAGCGCTGCGAGCAGGATCTGCAACCACAGCGGCTGCACGGGCGGCGTGTTCCGGTCGCTCTGTGGCGGCGCCTGCTGGTCCTGGTCCTGCTGGTCGACGGGAGGCGGCGGCACGACGGTCTCGGGACGGGTCACCGGCTGCGGCGTCTGCTGCTGCTCGTTCGGGATCTCGCGGACACTCGGGTTCGGGTTGAGCATCACCCACCCCCACTGCGCGGTGTCGACCTCGATGCGCGCAGTGACGTCCGAGCCGCGGAACGTCGTGGTGCCCCCGCTCGCCGACGCCCCGCCGGACCCCGAGTCGCCGCCCGCGGTGAAGCCCATGACCACCCGTGCCGGGAACCCGAGCTCGTCGGCCATCAGCGCAGCGGCGGCGGCGTACTGCTCCTGGTCGCCGATCATCAGCGGCGACGTCAGGAGCTCCTGGATGCGGTCGGCGCCGTGCCCCGAACGGCTCATCCGGTCGTCACCGACGCCGTGGCTGACGTACCCGTTGCGCTTGAGCGCCTGGATCACCGCGACGAGCTTCGCACCCGACGTCGCATCGGCGTCGGTCGTCGCCTCGACCGTCTCGCGGACGGCGTCCGGCACGTCGCGAGCCGTCGGGACCGCGGCACTGCCAGGGCGGGCGGCCGCGAGCTGCTCGTCCGTCGGCTGGTCGGGGACCACGGCGGTCAGGTCGTAGGAAGTGCCTTCGCGGACACCGCCGACCACGGCGCCCGTCTGCGTCGAGCCGTTGTAGAAGAAGGACCCGCGCTCGTCGTCGGCGTCGGTCCCGGTGAAGTCGACGCGCTCCAGGTCCCCCACCGTCGGCAGCCAGACCCCGCTGTAGCCGTCGACGGTCACCCCCACGCGCACCCTGGTGCCGTCCACGCCACGGACGTCGACCGACGTCGGCACGCGCTCGAACGTGCCCGACGACGAGGAGCCGTCCGACCCGCCGACGCGGTAGACCACGCCGTCGTAGGTGTCGAGCGTCGCGATGCGCACGAACCCGTTCTCCGGCAGACCGGTGACCCGGAGCTGTGCGGTATCCGCCGCGCTCTGTTCCTCGTACGCGCGGAAGCCGCTCAACGGGCTGACGTAGTCACGCGGGTCGAACGGTTTGACGACGTCCGTCCGGGCCACGGTGCGCTCGTTGGCCGGTGGCGCGACCAGCCCGAGACCCGTGGCGACGACGGCTGCCGCGACGATCGTCCCCGTGCCGACGAGGGCGGGGCGCACGACGGACCGAGCGATCGGCACCGACGACCCGATCGTGGTCGCCACGGCGACCGCTCGACGTGCGTGCCGCACCGTCAGCGCCCACACGAGCGCGACGGCGACGAGCACGACGGCCGTCACGATCGACGTGTCCAGCCGGCTCGGCCCGACGACCACCCCGATCGCGAACAGCACCAGTGCCGGGATGCTCGCGAGTTCCTGCCTGGAGGCCCGGGTCGCCACGCTCACGGCCGTCACCGTGGCGACGAGGAGCGTCACGAAGTACGGCACGAGGAGCGCCTCGTACGAGCCGACCGGCAGGCTGATGGTCACCAGCTGCTTCCACCCCAGCGCGACACCGGCGAACAGCGCGAGCAGGCCCGGGCCCGTCGGCAGGATCCCGTTGGCCTGACCGGGCACGGCGGCGGGCACACCGGCGAGCGTGAACGCCGCCACCGTCGCGATCGCCACCACGACCAGCGGCAGCCGCAGGACCGCACCGATGAGGGCGACGAGGGTGCCGAACACGATCGCGGTCACCGCCGCGACGATCATCGAGTCGTCGCGGTACACCGGCCACCACGACACACTCGCCACCGCGAGCAGGAGCCACACGACGAGGGTCCCGCCGGCCAGACGGAACGGCACGAGCCGCCGGGCATCGCGGCGATCGGAACGCCGGGTCGACCGACGGGCACGCTCCGCGGGCGGCGTCGGGGTGGCCACCGCAGGGGCGCTCACGCGGCGGCCGATCGGTGCAGGGCGTGCCGGAGGTCGTCCAGGTAGCCGATGGTCATCACGGTCAGGCCCGCGACCCGCAGGAACCGTGGCTGCGCTTCGGGCTCGCAGATCACCGCGACGACCTCGACCCCCACGGGGAAGCGCGTCGCCGCGAGCCGGAGCGCCGGCAGTCCGATCGTCGAACCGACGACCAGGAACGCCACCGAGATGCCCTCGGTGTCACTGCCGACGATCCGGGAGACCTCGGCGATGGGCAGGCAGGCATCGGCGAGTCCGACCGAGGCGAAGTCGTCGAGCAGTCGCGTCGGGGTGACCGTCGGCAGGGTCCGCACCGCGTAGACGGCACGCTTCGCGAACTCCGGGGTGCGTTCCGACACCACGACCGAGACCTCCCGGCCGTCGCGGATCGCACGGGCACCGAGCGAGGCCGCAGCGCTCACCGCGAGCTCGAACTCCTCGTCGTCCCCGAACTCCGACCGGGCGATGCCGAGCGCCACGACCAGGTGCGAGCGACGCGTGTCCTCGAACTGGCGCACCATCAGCGCGCCCGACTTCGCCGTCGACTTCCAGTGGATGGTGCGGGGGTCGTCACCGGGCATGTACTCGCGGATGGCGTGGAACGCGATGTCGGCCGGCGACAGGTCGGTGGTCGCCTGCCCCTCGAGGTCGCGCACGAGCCCGGTGCTCGTCGACGGGATCGCGATCGTGCGCGGGTGCACGATGACCTGTTCGCGTGCGGTCCAGACGACCTCGCGACGGACGAGACCGACGGGGTCGGCGCGGACGCCGGTGACCGGACCCACGTCGAGCACGCCGCGGCGCACGGTCGGTACGGGCACCAGCTGCTCGAACGTGCCGTGCGCGCCGATCGCCGGGATCGCGACGTCGACGAGACCCGGGCCGACCGGCACCTCGACCGTCGTCGGAACGGAGGGCAGACGCGTCGGGTTCTCCGCCGTGACCACCACGCCGGCCTCGTCGCCGACAGCCACTCGGTGCTGCGGCAGGCGCATCCGGATCACCAGCCGCGTGCGGCCGATGAGCGCGATCGCCGCGACGACGACCAGCACCGCTCCCGCGAACCCGACGACGACGATCTCGCGCAGGCCGAACCGGTAGCCGGCCACGAACGCGACGAGCGTGAGGGCCGCGACCGTCCACCCGAGCCCGGTGACGACGGACGAGACCTCGCCCCAGGAACGCTTGACGAGCCTCCAGGCCGTTGCCCAGACCCGGACGATCCCGACGACCGCATCCGCTGCGACGCCCTCGCGGTCACCGACGATCCGTGAGCGGACGTTGGTCAGGCCGGCGACCGTCCCCGTGCGCTCGTACGCCGTCGTCCCGCGACGCGACCGCGTCGAGGACGGACGGCGTGAGCGCGTGGAGACGGGCCGGCGGTCCGTCACGTCGTGACTCGGTCGGCCGGCGGCGGCGTCTCCACCAGCAGCTGTGCGATGACGCTCGGCGCGCTGACACCGTCGAACTCCGCCTCGGCGTCGAGCACCAGGCGGTGCGCGAGCACCGGGACGGCGAGGGCCTTGACGTCGTCAGGCGTGACGTAGTGGCGGCCGCTCAGCGCCGCGAGCACGCGTGCCGATCGGATGAGGCCCATCGCGCCGCGGACGCTGACGCCCAGGCGGACCTCACTGGCCGAACGGGTCGCGTCGACCAACCGTGTGACGTAGTCGGCGATGACGGCGTCGACGTGCACCGTGCGGGCCAGCGCGGCCATCTCGGTGATCGTCGCCGCGGGCACGACGCTCGCGAGCGGAACCGATGCCGACGGAGCCGACGAGGTCTCGAGGATCTTCACGGTGGCGGCGTGGTCCGGGTAGCCGATCGAGGTCTTCATGAGGAACCGGTCGAGCTGCGCCTCGGGCAGACGGTACGTGCCGGCCTGCTCGATCGGGTTCTGCGTCGCGATGACCATGAAGGGGGCCGCCAGGCGGTGGTTCACGCCGTCGACCGTGATCGCCGACTCCTCCATCGCCTCGAGCAGGGCAGACTGCGTCTTCGGGCTCGCACGGTTGATCTCGTCGGCGAGGACGATGTTCGCGAAGACCGGTCCGCGGTGGAAGTCGAACTCCTGCGTGCGCTGGTCGTAGACACTGATGCCGGTGATGTCGCCGGGCAGCAGGTCGGGGGTGAACTGGATGCGGTTCGTCGTCCCCTGCACGCTCTGCGCCATCGCCCGCGCCAGGCTCGTCTTGCCCGTGCCGGGGACGTCCTCGAGGAGCAGGTGCCCCTCACTGAGCATCGCCGTCACCGCGAGGCGGATCACGAACGTCTTCCCGAGGAGCACCTGCTCGACGTTGGTCACGATGCGGCCTGCGACGTCGGCGAACCAGGTGGCCTGCTCCGGGGTCATGCTCATGCGTGGTCGTTCCTCGTTCTCGGGGATGGCGGTGTGTGCAGCGTACGGTCCGTGGGCCGCGGAACCGGGTCAGCCGGGCGCGGGTTCCGGATCGGGCTCGCCCGGAACGGGCTGCTCCGGCTCGGGGTCCGGCTCCGGCGCCGCTGCGATCGGGAACGCATCGGTCACGGCGTCGGACTTCTGCGAGCTCGAGCCGTCCGTCGCGGTGACCGTCGCTCGGACCTTGACGGAGCTCGCGCCGAGTGGCGGAGTCGGCGCGGTCTCCCCGGCGTTCCAGCTGTCCGTCCCGCGGAAGATGTTGCCGTCCTCGTCGAAGTACCAGTACGCGGTGTAGCGCACCGAGATCCCGGAGCCGCTCGGCCCCGTGACCGCGATCGCCTGCCCCTGCTGGGCAGCGGTCACCGAGAGGTTCGAGTCGAGGGCCGTGGCGTTGCCCGTCCACGACTGGTCGTCGGACGTGCAGAACGTGCTGCCCGGTCCGCCGCAGGCACGCAGGAGCATCTGCGCGGAAACGTTGCGCGCTCCGGACCCCGGCACGCCTGTCCAGGTCTGGCCCGGCTGCAGGCTGATCGGCTGCCCGCCGGTCTCGAGCTGGTAGTGGTGCGCGTTCCGCGAGGGAGCCGTGACGCTGACGTTCCAGAGGTTCGTCCCGACCTGCACGACGTCGACGGACGGTCGTCCGGTCCCCGTGGGACGTTCGTACGTCACCGCGTCCGTGTACTCGACGTTGCAGAAGTAGCCGTTCGACACGGTCACGGCGTACCGCGTCGACCCGCCGCCGACGCCGTCGTCGCGCGTCGGGCTCGACGAACCGATCGAGCCGGACGGGTTGGCAGCGCAGTCGACGTTGCCCGAGCGGAACACCCCGTACCGCAGTCCGGACCCGCCTGCCGCGTCGGGAGCACCCCAGGTCACGGTCACGGTCGACTTCCCCGAAGAGTCCGCCTGCTCACCGGCGACGGCTCGGACGTTCGTCGGCTTGCCGGGCGTCCCGACGGCCGTGCCCGTGGCCGATACCGAGTTCCACTGCACGACGGTGCCGTTGCGGTCGGCGTCGTTCCGGGCCGAGATCGTCACCTTGTACTGCGCGGCGCTCTGGGCTCCGGTGAACGAGGTGCTCGTCGCCGTGCCGGTGTGCCGGGTGCCGGACAGCCCCGGTCCCTCGATGGTCACGATGTAGTCGTCGACCGCGCTGCCCCGGTTCGGAGCGGGAACGGCCTTCCACACGACGTCGAGCTGGTTCGGCGTCGACCCGCTCGGTGTGACGGTGATGCCCTTCGGCGGCGCCGGCACGTAGTCGGCGCTGATCGGGGCCGAGCTGCCCGACGGCTTCGAGTCGCCGATCGCGTTCGTGGCGATGACCTGGAAGCGGTACGACGCCTTCGGGTCGAGGCCCGTCAGGGTGCAGACCGTGGCGGTGCCGCAGTTCTTCGCGACGCCGTTCGTGCCGATGACGCGGTACCCGGTGATGGGCGAGTTGTTGCCCTGCGGGGTCGACCAGGTCAGCGTGGCCTGGCCGCCGTCGTAGGACCCGGTCCGGGTGGGCGTGCCGGGGGCGTCGGGGACGTCCTGCACCGAGATCGTCACGTCGCCCCACACGTAGCGGTCCGGGTCGTTCGTGGCGTCGGCGACCTGGTACTGCAGGTGGGCGTCCACCGGTTTGGCGCTGTCGGAGACGCGGACCTGCAGACGGGTGCGGTCGCCGCTCGGGGTCACGGAGACGCCGCTCGGCAGCCCGCCGGACAGACCACGGATGTTCACGACGCGCAGCCGCTGTCCGGGGAACGGGTTCGTCGGCTGGTCGTTCGTCAGGACGTCGATGGTGGTCGTCGCACCGCGCTTGGTGATCGACCGGTCGGCGCCGGGTTGCACGAGCGGACGCGTCGAGGCCACGACCCCGACGGTCACGGTGCCGGCACGACCGGCGTTCGCGTCGTCCTGCACCCCGATGCCGATCGACGCCGTGGTGTTCTTCTTCGCGGTGTCGGCGACCGTGATGGTCAGCTGCTGCTTGGAGATCGTGGCGGTGGTGCCGGCCGCCGGACGGCCGACGACGGAGTATCGCAGCTCCGGCAGGTCCTTCGGGTACGGGTAGTCGGTGAGCTTCGTCAGGTCGACGGTGCGCGTCTCGCCGGGCTGCATCTCGACCGCCGAGCCGGTGAACGCCGGCGGCTGGTTCGACCGCGGCGTCACGGTGACCGGGAGCACGAGCGTCGCGACCCGGCCCTTCCCGCCGTCGGCCGCGGAACCGTCCGTGACCTCGAACGAGATGGACGCGTTGCCGTAGTACAGCTTCGACGAGGTGAACTGCAGGGTCGACGAGTCGACGACCAGGCTCTGGCCGTTCGCGTGCGTCGCCTTCACCGTGCCGCGGTCCGTGATCTTCGCCGTCTGGCCGTTCGCGGTCACGACGTAGTCCTCGAGCGGGATCCGGACCGTGGCCTCGCTCTTCACGGTGACGGCACCGGCCGAGCGGTTGATCTGCGGCAGGGCGTCGTCGAACCCGGGGACGTTGATGAAGCCGTAGGACACGATGTCGGGGTGGTCGACCCGTGCGACCGAGAACGGGATGACCTGGGACTCGTCGGTGAGCCGGACCGTGATCCGGCCGTCGTCGGTGAGCCGTGCGGTGTCGCCGTAGCCGTCGACGATCCCGACCTGCAGGTCGGCAGCGGTGCCCTCGGCGAAGAAGACGTTCTCGAGCACGTCGACGGTCACGCTCTCGCGCCGCAGGATGTCCTGCAGGTCCAGGGTGGTGTCGTCGACCTCGGGGCGGAGGGGCTGCGCGTCCGGGTCGACCGTGACGGTGAGGAACGCGGTGCTCGATCCCCCGCTGGCGTTCGCCACCGTGTAGAGCACGGCGTAGTCGCCCGACTTCGCGGTCTTCGGGGGTGTGACCCGGATCTGCTGCTTCCGCAGGATCTTCGCCGACACGTCGTCGGCGGTGGGCTCGGCCGCCGACACGGTGAGCTGGCCGCCCTCCGGGTCGGAGTCGTTCTGCAGCACCCGCACGGTCACCGACCCGCCGGGGCGGATGGTCACGTGGTCGGCCTCGGCGACGGGGTTCGACGCCTGTTCGGCCCGGGGGGCGATGCCCACGCGGACGGTACCGGTGGCACGTGCGCCCAGGGCGTCGACCACCGTGTAGGTGAACTCGTCGGTGCCGGCCGAGTAGTCGCCCGCCTCGTAGGTCAGCGCGTCGGACGCGACGTCGGTGACGGAGCCCTTGTCCGGGTTCGACCCGACGCCGACGAGCTGTACCGAGTCGCCGTCGGGGTCGATCCCGTTCAGCGGCACCGAGATCCGCACCGACGAACCGGCCACGACCCGGGCGGTCACGGTCTGCGGGACCGGCGGGTTGTTGGTCGCGGCGTCCCGTTCGCGCACCGAGATCGAGACGGCGGCGTCGGCGTACTGGCCGTCCGGACCGGCGACCCGGTAGACGGCGGTGTAGTTGCCGGGGGTCTTCGGCGCGAGGTAGCGCAGGTGGTCGCCCGAGGCGAACAGCAGACCGCCGTCGCCGGGCACGTTCTGCACGAGCTCGGGCTCGAGGGTCAGGGGCTCGCCTTCGGGCTGGGTGTCGTTGTCGAGCACGTCGATGTTCGCGACGTCGCCGACCCGGACGGTCGCGCTGTCGGGCTGGGCGACGGGCGGCTGGATCCGGTCGGGCTTGGGGATCTCGACGACGGTGATCGTGCCGGTGGACGACGCCAGGCCGTTCGTCTCGGTGTAGCCGAACGACACCGGCCCGTCGAGCGGTGCGGTCAGCGTGACGCGCACGGTGTGCTGGTCGAGGATGCTCGCCTGGACCCCGCTGCCCCGCACCGGTCCGTCGAGGGCGGTGACGAGCAGCACCCCGCCCGCCGGGTCGATGTCGGTCGCGGTGACGTCGGTGTCCTTGCTCGACAGCGTGTTGACGAAGACCGTCTTCGGGGTCGTGATGGGCGCGGTCGAGGCGTCCGGCGGCGCGAGGATCGTGACGCGGACGATGCCGCTCGACGTCTTCACACCGTCGGTCACGGTGTACTCGAGCTGGTGGTCGCCGGCACTCGCACCCTGCACCCGGAACGTGCCCGCGTCGTAGCTCGGGGTGACCGTCAGCCCCGCCGACGACGACACACTCGTGAGGGTCACGGTGCCGTTGCCGCCGCGGACGTGGTCGAGCGGCTCCACCGTGAAGGCCTTGCCGGCGTAGCCCTGCACCGGGAACGGGTCGGCACGCAGCGGCACACTCCCCTGCTTCGCCACGCGCACGGTCACCGAGCCACGGCCGTCGGCGCGTCCGTCGCTCACGACGAGCTGGACGGCACGGTCGCCCGTGCGGCCGCTGTCCGCACGGAAGTCGAGCAGGCCGTCCGGGGTGGTCGACACCCGGTCGCCGTCCGAGGCGGTCGCGGACTTCAGGTACACCGGGTCGCCGTCGGGGTCGACCCAGTCGCCGAGCACGCTGCTGACGACGTGTCCGTTCTGCACCACGTCCGCCGAGGTGTCACGCACCTGCCGCGGGGCCTCGTTCTGCGATTCCGGCCGCACCGTGACGCTGACGGTCGCGGTGTCCGATCCGCCGTTGCCGTCGGTGATCGTGTACGGGAAGGTCACGGTGCCGGTCGCGCGCGACGACAGCGTGACCTGCAGCCGTTGGCCGTCGGCGACGATGGCGACGCGGCCGGCGGACTCCGAGATGGACCCGACCTCGCTCACGATGATCGGGTCACCGTTCGGGTCGTAGTCGTTGAGCAGGACCGGGAGGCTCGTGGTGCGTCCCGGACGAGCGCCCAGGTCGTCGTCCACCGCCACCGGCGGCTTCTGGTCCTTGTCGACCTCGGGGTCGTCGTCGGAGACCTGCTCCTGCTGCTGCTCGTCGTCCTGCTTGATGAGGTCGGCCCAGTTGTCGATGAGCTGGCCGCTGCGGTCGATCGCCCAGGAACGACCGCTCGACGGGTCGTTGGCGACGACGGTCTGCCCGTTGTGCAGGATCTGCATCGTGCTGGTCCCGCCGGTGCTCGCGAGCCGCTGGAGCGCGTTGCCGTCGCAGGTGTCGATCGCCTGGCCACCGGCCCACGCCGCGTAGGTGCAGGACCCGTCGACGTAGGGGCGCGCCGCACGTCCGGACACCTGGAGCGCGGTGGCGTCGACGGACCCCGAGGCGCTGACCCGGACGAGTCCGGCGGTGCCTGCGACGGTGACGTCGGACGAGGTGTCCGACGATCGCTGGAGCGCGGGTGACGCGCCGACCCGGTCGCCGAGCTCCACGGTGCGGCCGTCGATCGACAGGGCACCGTTGGTGCGGTCGAGCACGGCCAGGTGGCCGTCGAAGGTCGCGACCTGGAAGTCGTCGGTGCGGTCCATGTCGACCTTCCACCGCTGGTCGACGGACAACGTCGACCCGACGTCGACGAGCGATGCCGTGCCGGTCTTCGCCGAGTACACCGCGACGTGTCCGTCCGAGGCGTCGAAGACGGTGTCCGCTCCGAGCGTCAGGTCGGCCTTGGTCGAGGCGTCGAACTCGGCGAGGTCGGCCGCGGGCGTCGCCCACAGCTCGCCGGTGTCCTGGTTGCCGATCACCGCGGTGTCCCCCGCGAAGAAGACCTGGGGTGTCCCCGCGGGCAGGGTCACGGCGTCGCCGACGGTGGCGTCGGCGACGTCGACCTTGGCCACGGTCCCCTTGGTCTGGTCGACGCTGTACACCATGGACCCGCGCTGCAGCACGGCAAGGTCGTCGCTCGCGGTCTCGACGGCGGTGTTCAGCTGGAGGACCCCGGTGTTGGCCCGGCCGACCGCTCCGTACTCGGCGGAGGGCACCCAGACGGTGCCGTCCCCGAGGTCGACGCGCTGCGTGTGGTAGCCGGTCGAGACGATCGCGGTCGTCGCGACGACCGCGGCGACCAGGACGGAGACCCCGGTGGTGACGGCGGCGGATCGGTGCTTCGCGACGAGCGCGCGGATCACCCGGTGCTCCCGACGGTCGCGCACTTCTGCGCGCTCGCTGCACCGGTCTTGCCGTCGCGGTTGACCGCGACCGCGATGCACTCCTCGTCGCCGCGTTCCCCGGAGACGACGAACGTGGTGCCGGTCTGCTGGCTGGACGCGCCGTTCGACGAGATGACGTAGGTGTCGCCGCTCTTCAGACCCGGGTCAGCCCACGAGAACGACACCGCCTGCGCCGAGGGCTGTGCGCGGACGTCCGCCACCACGGGGATCGCTCCGGCGCCGAGTCGCCCGACGACGACCACGGTCGCGATGGCGAGGGCGGCGACCACGACGACGGCGAGGGACGTCGCCCAGACGAGCGTCGACCGGGTGCGTCGGCGCGCACGTGTGACCGATCCGGTGCGGTGGACGGTGCCGACGCTCTGTGAACCACCGGCGACGACGCCGCCCTGGACCGCGCGGCGTCTGCGGCGACGGGCGCCGACCCGCGACGGCGGCTGGAGCTCGCGGATCATGGTCCGGTCGCCCTCCGGGGTCGGGGTCGCGATGGCCCACGCCTCGACCGCGACGTCGGCCGCGGTCTGCGGGATCCCGAGCTCGGCCTCGACCTGCTGGAACCCGCGCACGAGTTCGAGCACGGTCGTCGGGCGCGACGGCACCTTGCGGGACAGCGCGGTGGCGAGCAGGCGCTCGAGCGACGGTGGGACGTCGGTCCGACCGGTGGGCTTGACGCCGCCCTTGTCGATCCGGCTCATCAGGTCGCTCGCACCGTTCTTGCCGCCCCGGACCTCGAACGGGCTGCGGCCGGCGAGCAGGGAGTACACGGTGGCGGCGAGGGAGTACACCTCGGACTGGATCGTGCCGCGGGACTCGTCGATCAGGACCTCGGGCGCCGACCACGGGATCGACATGCCGATGGGCTCGTCCGGGTCGGTCCCGCCGATGGTGGCCGCGATGCCGAAGTCGGAGAGCACGGGGTTGCCGTACGCCGTGAGCAGGATGTTCGACGGCTTGATGTCACGGTGGAGCACGCCTTCGCGGTGCGCGGTCTCGAGGGCGGACCCGATCCGGACACCGATCGAGAGCACCTCGGACACCGGGATCGGCTCACGCCGGTACCGCTCGCTGAGCGACGAGGAGCACAGCTCCATCACGAGGTACGGACGTCCGTCGGCCGCGACGCTCGCCTGGAACACCGTCAGGATCGACGGGTGGGTGCTGAGCCGAGCCATCAGGTTGGCCTCGGCCTGGAACATCTGCCGGACGCGGTCGTCGACGACCTCGTCGAGCAGGACCTTCACCGCGACCTGACGACGCGGCATGTCCTGCTCGTAGAGGAAGACGTCGGCGAAGCCACCGGAACCGAGGACGTGCACGGGGCTGAAGCCGCCGATCACGGGCGGGTTGGACGGCAGGCGACGCGCCATCGCTATCTCCTCCCCGGCCGAGCGGCCAACTCTCTCGTCGTGGCACAGTCATTGTACGAAGCGCCGGTGACCGTCGATCCGCACACCGACCGCCTGTGGACGGGCGCACTCCCCCAGTTCGGGGGGTCATGTGCCGGCGGTCAGTGCCGCGGCAGGGTGTCCTCGAGGTCGCCGTCGTCCGGGGCGGCATCGACCTGGAGCACCACGACGGTGACGTTGTCGCGGCCGCCGGCGACGACCGCGTCGCCGACGAGGCGTTCGGCGAGTCCCTGCGCACCGGCTTCTCGAGCCGCGATGCGCGCGATGCCGGCGTCGCCGAGCTCCTTCGTCAGGCCGTCGGAGCAGACGATGTACCGGTCGCCCGCGCGGAGCGGCAGGGTCCACCAGTCGGGCGCCGGCGGTTCGCCGAAGCCGACCGCGCGGGTGATGACGTTGCTGTCCGGGTGCTGTTCGGCGTCCTCGGCCCGCAGCAACCCGGCGTCGACCATCTCCTGCACCACGGAGTGGTCCACGGTGACGCGGCGCAGCACGCCGTCCTCGATCCGGTAGGTCCGGGAGTCGCCGACGTTGAAGACGAGGGCCGCCGGCTGGCCGAGCGACGCGACCAGGGCGATGCCGGTGACGGTCGTGCCCGCTCCGATCGCGTTGCCGCCAGCTGCGCGCTCGATGTCGGCCGTGGCGAGCAGCAGCGCCCGCTGGATGCCCTGCCGCGTGGTGAAGGACTCCTGCGTCACCTGCTCGAGTCGACGCACGACGGCGTCGCTCGCGCGGTCGCCGGCGAGGTGTCCACCCATGCCGTCGGCGACGACGAAGAACGGCGCCCCGACGATGTAGCTGTCCTCGTTGTGGTCACGGCGACGACCGACATCGGTCGCGGCTCCCCACGAGAGCGTCAGGGTGGCGCCGTCGGCACCGGGGACGTCGATGGCGTGCGCAGTCGCTGCTCGGCCGAGTTCGGTCACGTTTCAGGATCGCTCTCTGGGGGGTCGGGGCGTGCCGTGTGCTGTCTGGTCAGTGGGCCACGGGGGAACCGGTGGGAACCCGTCCGCCGTCGGTGCGACCCGGAGGTACGGCGAGAGGACCTCGATGGCGTTGCCGTCACCGACCTCGACTACCGTACCCGTCAGCGCGACGATCGACGCACCCGATGCCATGCGGTACACCGGCGCGCCGGCCGGTCGGACGACGGTGCCGTTCGTGGACCGCAGGTCCTGCACCACCACGGCTTCGCCCTCGGCGTGGATGCGGACGTGCGAGGACGACACCTGCCCGTTGGCGGACCGCACGGTCACGAGTTCCGGTTCGGCGCCGCTGGTGATCCGCGGCAGCGACGGACGCCGTCCGATGACGACCGGGTGGTCCAGACGGAAGGTGCGGTCGCCGATGCGGATCGACGGCACGCGCGCCGCGGGCGCGGCAGGGGCGGACGGGAGGCCCGTGGCGGCTCCGGCGGGCACGCTCGGTCCGGCGGCGCTCCGGACACGGGCGCGGACGACCGTGTCCTCCGGATCGGCTCCGTCGTCGGCAGGGTCGTCGGCACGGTTGCCGACCGGCTCGGACGGCTCCGTGGGCGGTCGGATGACGGTGTCGCCGAGCACGTCGTCGAAGCGATCGCCGCCGGCACCGCGGGGTCGCCGGATGACGGTGTCCTCGATGTCGTCGTCGCGCAACCGGAGCCCTTCGGATGTGGTGTCCTCCACCGTAGACGATCCGGTCGACACGTCACACCGCACCGACGGCTGTCCGCACCGGTCACGATCGGTGCCGGTCACGACGGGGTCCGGCCCACGTCGGCGTACTGCCGGCCAGGACCGACCGCAGGACCAGACCGGCGAGCGGGTCGTCAGCACGGGTCTCGAGGGCGTAGCGCGCCCGTGTCTCGGCGCGGGCCCACGACCCGAGCGCCCACGCGCACCAGGCCCCGAGTGCGAGCGCACCCGCGGCTCCGGCCGTACTGTCCACCTGACCACCCTCGGCGCGCCAGACCCGCCAGGCCTCGGCACACCGATCGCCGGCCGTGCGCAGACGAGCGCGGTCCGGTTCCGGTCCGAGGCCGTGCAACGCCGGCGGCGTCGGGTCGTCGAACGGGTCGAACCCCCGGATGGCCCGCGGATCCGGCTGGTCTCGCGCGGCGAGGAACGGGATGAGCGCCATGCGGGTGGACAGCGCACCGCAGGCGGTGACGATGGCGATCGCGCCGACGCGGGAGCCAGCGCCGACGCCGGACGTGACCAGCGCTGCGGCCGCTGCCGGGAGGGTGACCGCCGCCGCGATCTCGCGAGGGAACCGGACTGCGGTGTGGTCGGGGGTGTGTGCCGTCGAGGGGATCATGCACGCCATCGAAGCGTGATCCGGGCCTCCAGTCAGGCACGAACCGACCACCTGTGGACAGCAGCGCCCCGGCCCATCCTGTGGAGGACGGACCGGGGCGATGGTCAGACGGTGACGGGTTCCAGGCTCTCGGCGACCAGGTCCCAGCCGGAGTCGCTGCGTTCGACCACGACGCCGTGCGCGGCGGCCCAGTCGACCAGGTCGTCCATGGTCGCGACGACCGCTCCGGTGCGCGCGAGCAGCGCGACCAGTCGGCCCTTGGCCGTCTTGTTCCAGTGGTTCAACGCCCGCCGCCGACCGGAGCCGTCGATGCTCACGACGCGCGGGGCGACCGCGTCCGGGACGGGACCGAGCTGCCGGTAACCCTCGGACCGGAGATCGAGCACCAGGCCGTCCGCCCGTGCGACCAGGACCCGGGACGAGGCTGCGGGCCAGTGCGACGCCAGCCGGACCGTCCCGAGCCGGGAGTCGTGCGACAGGCGGTACGCCGGGATCGGGTCACCAGCACCGATCGGTCCGAACATGGCCGACTGCACGACCACGTGGTCGTGCCACCACGCCCGCGTCGACGCGTCAGCGGTCTGCGCGCCGAGGGGGTCGTAGAGCACCCCCGTGTACCGCTCGATCGCCGGCATCGTGCCCGACGTGTCGAGCTCGAGGTTGCGGAACCGTTCGGCGATCGACTTCGGGCCGAGCTTCAGAGCCGTCCTGGCCGAGGACTCCTCGGAACTGACAGAGCGGGCCGCGGTGATCACCGCGGCCCGCTCTTCGGCCAGTTCCGGGAACGAGAGTGCACGCAGATCGAGCGTGCGGCTCGTGTCCCCACCCTCCCGCTTCGTCTCCGAAGGCGGGAGGAGGACGGTCAGTCCGGTCAGGACGCCAGCGCGGCCTGCCGCGCGACGATCGTCACCGTGTCGTGCTCCACCGACAGGAAGCCGTCTTCGGCGTCGACCGCGACGGTCGACCCATCGGCCCGCGTGATGCGGACCTGACCCTGCGCGAGGATCGCGAGCATCGGCTCGTGTCCCGCGAGGATGCCGATCTGGCCCTCTGTCGTGCGTGCGACGACCATGGTGGTGTCGCCCGACCAGACCTCACGGTCGGCCGAGACGACGCTCACGCTGAGACCCGCCATGTCAGCGGTTCTCCTTCTGGATCTGTGCCCACTTCTCTTCCACGTCGTTGATGCCACCGACGTTGAAGAACGCCTGCGTCGCAACGTGGTCGAACTCGCCGTCGGCGATGGCGCGGAAGGACTCGATGGTGTCCTTGAGCGGCACCGTGGAGCCCTCGACGCCCGTGAACTTCTTCGCCATGTACGTGTTCTGCGAGAGGAACTGCTGGATACGACGAGCGCGCTCGACCGTGATCTTGTCCTCTTCGGAGAGCTCGTCGACACCGAGGATGGCGATGATCTCCTGCAGTTCCTTGTTCTTCTGGAGGATCTGCTTGACGCGCGTGGCCGTCTCGTAGTGGTCGGCGCCCAGGTACCGCGGGTCCATGATCCGCGACGTCGAGGTCAGCGGGTCGATCGCGGGGTAGAGACCCTGCGACGCGATCTCACGCGAGAGCTCGGTGGTCGCGTCGAGGTGCGCGAACGTGGTGGCCGGAGCCGGGTCGGTGTAGTCGTCAGCCGGCACGTAGATCGCCTGCAGCGAGGTGATCGAGTGACCACGCGTCGAGGTGATGCGCTCCTGCAGCACACCCATCTCGTCGGCGAGGTTGGGCTGGTAGCCCACGGCGGACGGCATGCGACCGAGCAGCGTCGAGACCTCGGAGCCGGCCTGCGTGAAGCGGAAGATGTTGTCGATGAAGAGGAGCACGTCCTGCTTCTGGACATCGCGGAAGTACTCCGCCATCGTCAGCGCCGACAGGGCCACGCGGAGACGCGTTCCCGGCGGCTCGTCCATCTGGCCGAACACGAGGGCCGTCTTGTCGAAGACCCCCGCCTCTTCCATCTCACCGATGAGGTCGTTGCCCTCACGGGTGCGCTCACCGACACCGGCGAACACCGACACACCGCCGTGGTCCTGCGCAACGCGCTGGATCATCTCCTGGATGAGGACCGTCTTGCCGACGCCCGCACCACCGAAGAGGCCGATCTTGCCACCCTGCACGTACGGGGTGAGGAGGTCGATGGACTTGATGCCGGTCTCGAACATCGAGGTCTTCGACTCGAGCTGGTCGAAGGCCGGGGCCTTGCGGTGGATCGGCCAGCGCTCGGTGATCTCGAGCTTCTCGTCCGTGTTGAGCACGTTCCCGAGGACGTCGAAGACCTTGCCCTTGGTGACGTCGCCGACGGGGACCGAGATCGGAGCGCCCGAGTCACGGACCTCCTGGCCACGGACCAGGCCGTCGGTCGGCTTCAGGGAGATGGCACGGACCAGGTCGTCGCCCAGGTGCTGGGCGACCTCGAGGCCGATCTCCTGCGACGAGTCACCGATGGTGATGGTCGTGAACAGGAGGTTGTACATCTCCGGGATTGCGTCGTGGGGGAACTCGATGTCGACGACGGGACCCGTGACACGGGCGATCCGGCCGACACCGGGCGCCGACGACGTCTCGACCGCGGTGGTTGCGGTGTCGGTCATGGCTGGTGCCTTCCTGAGGGTGGGTATCTGTCCGCGAACGACGCGGACTACTTCTTCTTCGACGAGAGGGCGTCGGCGCCGCCGACGATCTCGGAGATCTGCTGCGTGATCTCCGCCTGACGCGCGTTGTTCGCGAGTCGGGTGAAGTCACGGATCAGCGAGTCCGCGTTGTCGCTGGCCGCCTTCATCGCCTTCTGACGGGCGGCGTGCTCGGAAGCAGCCGACTGCAGCATGGCGTTGAAGATGCGGCTCTCGATGTAGACCGGGAGCAGCGAGTCGAGCACCGCATCGGCGTCCGGCTCGAACTCGTAGAGCGGCAGGGGCTCGTTGCCCTCGGGCTCCTCGACCCCTTCGACGACCTCGAGGGGCAGCAGGCGAACGACCTGCGGCTCCTGCGTCGCCAGGCTGAGGAACCGGTTGAACACGATGTGGATCTCGTCCACGCCGCCCTCTGCGGTGTCCTGGAGGAACTTCGACACGACGGCGTCGCCGATCTCCTTGGCCGTCGAGAACTCGGGCTGGTCGGTGTTGCCGACCCACTGCTGCTCCGACGCACGCTCACGGAACGCGAAGTACCCGACGGACTTGCGGCCGACCAGGTAGTAGACGACGTCCTTGCCCTCGCTGCGGAGCAGGGAGGCGAGCTCCTCGCCCTGCTTGAGGACGTTCGTGCTGAACGCGCCGTTCAGGCCGCGATCCGAGGTGAAGAGCACCACGGCCGCACGGGTCGAGGACTCCGGCTCGGTGGTCAGCACGTGGTCGACGTTCGAGAACGTCGCCACGGCCGACACCGCACGCGTCACGGCTCGCGAGTACGGGCCGGACGCAGCCATGCGGGCCTGCGCCTTCTGGATCCGCGACGCCGAGATCAGTTCCATCGCGCGAGTGACCTTCTTCGTGGTCTTCGCGGACTTGATTCGCTGTCGGTAGACCCGGACCTGCGCTGCCATCTAGCGACGACCCTTGACGATCTGCTCCTGGTCGACGTCCTCGGCGTCTGCCGCATCGAACTGCTCGGAGCCGAGGGTCTTGCCGTCGCTCGTCTGGAAGCTCTTCGAGAACTCGTCGATCTGCTTCGACATCTCGGCGACGGTCTCGTCGCTGAGCTGGTTCGTCTCGCGCAGGGTCGTGAGGACCTCGGAGTTGCGACGCAGGTGGTCGAGCAGTTCGGACTCGAAGCGCAGCACGTCCGGCACCGGGACGGTGTCGAGCTTGCCGTTGGTGCCGGCCCAGATCGAGACGACCTGCTCCTCGACCGGGTACGGCGAGTACTGCGGCTGCTTGAGGAGCTCGGTCAGGCGGGCACCACGGTCCAGCTGGCGACGCGACGCCTGGTCGAGGTCGGACGCGAACATCGCGAACGCCTCGAGGGAGCGGTACTGCGCCAGCTCGAGCTTCAGCGTGCCGGAGACCTTCTTGATCGACTTCACCTGGGCGTCACCACCGACGCGGGACACCGAGATGCCCACGTCGACGGCCGGACGCTGGTTCGCGTTGAAGAGGTCCGACTGCAGGAAGATCTGGCCGTCGGTGATGGAGATGACGTTGGTCGGGATGTACGCCGAGACGTCGTTCGCCTTGGTCTCGATGATCGGGAGACCCGTCATCGAACCGGCGCCGAGCTCGTCGGACAGCTTCGCGCAACGCTCCAGCAGACGGGAGTGCAGGTAGAAGACGTCACCCGGGTACGCCTCGCGCCCCGGCGGACGACGCAGGAGGAGCGACACGGCGCGGTAGGCCTCAGCCTGCTTCGACAGGTCGTCGAAGATGATGAGGACGTGCTTGCCGGAGTACATCCAGTGCTGGCCGATGGCCGAGCCGGTGTACGGGGCGAGGTACTTGAAGCCGGCCGGGTCGGACGCGGGGGCGGCGACGATGGTGGTGTACTCCATCGCGCCGGCGTCCTCGAGCGCACCCTTGACGGAGGCGATCGTGGAGCCCTTCTGGCCGATGGCGACGTAGATGCAGCGGACCTGCTTCTCCTCGTCGCCGGACTCCCAGTTGGCCTTCTGGTTGATGATCGTGTCGATCGCGATGGCCGTCTTGCCGGTCTGGCGGTCGCCGATGATCAGCTGGCGCTGACCACGGCCGACGGGGATCATCGCGTCGATGGCCTTGATGCCGGTCTGCAGCGGCTGGTGGACCGACTTGCGGGCCATGACGCCGGGAGCCTGGAGCTCGAGGGCGCGACGGCCCTCTGCAGCGATCTCGCCGAGACCGTCGATCGGGGCGCCGAGCGGGTCGACGACGCGACCGAGGAAGGCGTCGCCGACGGGGGCGGAGAGGACCTCACCCGTGCGGGTGACCTCCATGCCCTCTTCGATGCCGGCGAACTCGCCGAGCACGATGGCGCCGATCGAGTCTTCGTCGAGGTTCTGCGCGAGGCCGAGCGTGCCGTCCGCGAAGCGGATGAGCTCGTTCGCCATGACGCCGGGGAGACCCTCGACGTGGGCGATGCCGTCACCGGCGTCGGTGACGTGCCCGACCTCGGCCGTGGAGGCCTTCGTCGGCTCGTAGTTCGAGACGAAGTCCTTCAGGGCATCACGGATCTCATCGGGGCTGATGGTGATGTCTGCCATGGGATTTTCCTTGTGGTTTTCCGGGGCCCTTCGGCTCCGAGAGGGTGACGCTGCCGGACACGGCAGTTCCCGTTGTGGACTTGGGGAGGAGCGGCTTCGACCGTACGCCTAGCCGGCGAGCTGGAGCCGGAGCTCCGAGAGTCGCGTGGACACGGTGCCGTCGATGACGTCGCCGCCGATCTGCACCCGGACCCCGCCGACGACCGTGGGGTCGACGACCTGGTTGATGCTGATGTCCTTGCCGTACCGCTCGGACAGACCGCGCGTGACGCGAGCCGACTGGGCGATCGTCAGGGGCGTCGCCGTGACCACGGTCGCGACGAGCTTGCCGGCCTGCTCCGCCACGATGCGCGAAGCATCGCGGACGATCTCACCGATGCGGCGGCCGCGAGGCTGCTGCACCATGGCCGACACGATCGTGATCGTCTGCTCGGATGCCTTGGCACCGAGGAGCCGCTCGACGAGTGCGCCCTTCTGCTGCGCGCTGCCGAGCTTCGTGCCGAGCGCCAGCTCGAGGCCGGCGTCCGAACGGACAGCGGTCTCGAAGGCGAACAGCTCCGACTCGATCGACGAGTCCGGACCCGCGGTGGCGGCGACGGCGCGGATGCCCGCGTCCTCGATGCCGGCGAGCAGGTCCTGCTGCGAGGACCAGCGCGAGCCGGCCACCGCGGTCAGGACCGCACGCGTGGCGTCCGACTGGCTGGCGAAGACACGGTCGATGAGGACCTTCTTGCCGGCCGGGTCGGCCGTCGGGTCGGACAGCAGCCCGAGCAGCTGCGGCGCACCGGCGATCGCACGCCCGGAGGCGAGGATCTCGGCACCCGCGGCCAGGCCGGCGTTCGAACCGAGGTCCGACAGCACCGCCCTGGTGGACGCGAGTGCTTCTCTGGTAGCGCTGCGCATGCTCAGTGCTCCCCCGTCTTCGTGGCCTGCGAGGCCTCGAGGTCGGCGAGGAAGCGGTCGACCACTGCGGTCGACTTGGCGTCGTCCTTGAGCGATTCGCCGATCACGCCGGACGCGAGGTCGAGGGCAAGGGTGCCCACCTCGGACCGGAGGGACTGGACGGCGCTCTGGCGCTCGGCCTCGATCTGCGCCTGGGCGTTGGCCGTGATGCGTGCTGCATCGGCCGCTGCCTGCTCGCGGACCTCGTTGCCGATCGCCGTGGCGTCGGCGCGGGCCTGCTCGCGGATGCGGGACGCCTCGGAGCGGGCGTCGGCGAGCTGCTTGTTGTACTCGTCGAGCGCAGCAGCGGCCTGCTCCTGAGCAGCCTCTGCCTTCTTGATGCCACCCTCGATGGCCTCAGTGCGCTCATCGAGCATCTTCGTGATGCGCGGCGTGACGACACGCCACATCACCACGAGGATGATGAGGAAGGCCACCGCGGACCACACGATGTCGTACAGCGGCGGAATGAGGGGATTGTGCGTCTCCTCCGCCGCGATGATGAGTGCGTTGTGCATCGAGGAACCTTAGTTCGTGAAGATGAAGTACGTGGCGATGCCGATGAAGGCCAGGGCCTCGGTGAAGGCGATACCGATGTACATGAGGGTCGTCAGGCGGCCCTGGAGCTCGGGCTGGCGGGCGACGGACTCGATCGTCTTGCCGACGACGATGCCGACACCGATAGCCGGGCCGATCGCAGCGAGGCCGTAGCCAACCGTCGCGATGTTGCCGTTGATCTCCGCGAGAACGGTCGTTGCGTCCACGTGTTTTCCTTTCGAGGTGCGGGTCCGACGGTTGCCGGTCCCGTAGGGGGTCAGTGAGGAATCAGTGCTCGTCAGCCAGCGCCAGCTGGATGTAGACGGCGGTGAGGAGCATGAAGACGTAGGCCTGCAGCAGCGCGACGAGGATCTCGAAGAAGCTGAACGCGATGCCGAACGCGAGGGTCCCGACGCCGAAGGCCTTGAAGCCGAGCGAAGCGTCGAAGAAGAAGAACTGCGTGGCCGAGAAGAACAGGACGAGCAGCAGGTGCCCGACGACCATGTTCATCAGGAGTCGCAGGGTGAGCGTCACCGGACGGAGCACGAAGGTCGAGACGAGCTCGATCGGCGTCACGATGATGTAAAGGAACCACGGCACCCCGGGCGGGAAGAGCGAGTTCCGGAGGAACGTGCCCGGGTGCTTGCGCAGGCCGGCGTAGATGAACGCGACGTAGGCGACGATCGCGAGGATCATCGGCATCGCGATGCGACTGGTGCCGGCGAGGTTCATGCCCGGGATCAGACCGGTCAGGTTCATGAACAGCACGCCGAAGAAGATCGTCGCCAGGAGCGGCAGGAATCGCTTGCCGTCCTTCTCTCCGAGGTTGTCGAAGGTGTTGCGACGAACGACGTCGAACGCGTACTCGATGAACGCCTGACCGCGGTTCGGGACGAGCTTCAGCGCACGGGTTCCCACGAAGGCGAACACCAGGAGCACGGCGACGGCGAAGAAGCGGATGAGGACGACCCGATCGATCTCGAACGGCGTCCCGGCGAAGAAGATCGCATCCGGGAAGAACTCGTTGATCGACGGACCATGGAACTCGGCGGCCTTGCTGCTCCCCGCCGCAACGGTGTCAACCGCAGCAGAGAGGGACAGGGGAAGAGCGTGGGATAGCAGCGCTGTCTCCTGTGTCGGCGCGCGCACATCATGGCACGCGATGGTGGACGTTGTGGAGGCTTGCCCGCTCCGAGCGAAAGGCTCCGGTGGCGGACTCCGAGAAGCCTATCAGGTGCGAGAGGCTTCCCGGCTTCTCAGTTGCGAGGGGTCGGGTTCTCAGCGTCCGCGGAGCCATCGGCCCCGTCGCCTGGCAGCTGCACGCCGATCGGGATGCGGGCCTTCGCCACCGCGACGACGTCGATGACCAGGGACCCGACGACCCCCGCGATGATCACGATCGCGAGCACCGGGAAGTCCACCCAGGTGCGGTCCTTCAGCGCCACGAGCAGCACGATGAAGACGATGAACTTGAGCAGCCAGGTGCCCATCACGATGCCGAAGAAGGCACCCGAGATCATCTGTCCCTTGGAGACGCGCAGCGCGACGAGGACACTGACCGCGGTGAGGCCGAGGAACACCACGCTGAGCACGGCTCCGAGCAGGCCGCCGACGAGCCCGGGAGTGTCGGCGACGAGCAGTCCCACGACTCCCCCGACGATCGCCAGGGCGACCGCGAGCACGGCGCCCCACGTGATGATGCGGCGGAACACCGGCCGGACGTGGTCGAGCGCGTTCGGTGCGGTCACGTGATGTCTCCTGGGATCGTGCGGTCGTTGGCGGCCCGGTCGAGCGGGTCGAGGCTTGCGTCCACCACGGCGGCGGAGCGGTTGGCGGTCTGGGCGGCGATCTCGGTCCGCTTCCGGCCGAGCGGCGCGAACGTGGCGACGGCGCACACGGTGAAGCCGACCGCGACGAAGGCGACCACCCAGTACCAGTCCACGAACAGGAACAGCAGGCACCCGACCGCGACGGTGGCGGTCCACGCGTAGAAGATCAGCACGGCGTGGAAGTGCGAGTGCCCCATGTCGAGCAGACGGTGGTGCAGGTGCTTGCGGTCAGCCGAGAACGGGGACTTCCCGGCGCTGAGCCGCCGGGTGACCGCCAGGCCGAAGTCCAGGATCGGTACGATCAGGATCGCGAAGGGCAGCAGGATCGGGATGAACGCCGGCAGCAGCGCCTGGCGTGTCTGCACCGCGGCGGGATCGATGTTCCCCGTGACCGACACCGCGCTCGTGGCCATCAGGAAGCCGACGAGCAGCGCTCCCGCGTCGCCCATGAACAGCTTCGCCGGGTGCCAGTTGAGGATGAGGAACCCGAAGCAGGACCCGACGAGCACGGCCGTCAGCAGTGACGGCAGGTTGAAGAAGAACTCGGTCTGCACGACCACGCGGTTGATGAAGAACGTGTAGAGGAAGAACACCCCGCCGGCGATGATCGCGACCCCGGCGACCAGACCGTCGAGTCCGTCGATGAAGTTCACCGCGTTCATCACGAGCACCACCGCCAGCACCGTGAAGATCAGGCTCATGTACGACGAGCCGACCCCCAGGGTGTTGCCGATCGGCAGCGACACGATCGCGACGCCCTGCCAGGCGAGGATGCCCGCGGCGATGATCTGCCCCGCGAGCTTCGTCATCCAGTCGAGGTCCCAGATGTCGTCCGCGACGCCGAGGACCACGATGATCGTCGCTCCCCCGAGCACCGCCAGCACGCGCCCGGGTTCGGAGAACACCAGCCGGAAGTAGTCGGTCCCCGCGATCGACGGGAACAGGAACCACGCCGCCAGCAGCGACACGATGACGCCGATGTACATCGCGATCCCGCCGAGGCGCGGCGTGGGCGTGCGGTGCACGTCGCGCTCGCGGACCTGGGGGTACCACTTGTACTTGAGCCCGAGCTTCCACACGAGCACGCTGACCAGGAAGCTCACGACCGCGGCGATCGCCCCCGCCAGCAGGTAGTACTTCATCCGACGAGGTCGGCCCCGACGACCCGGGTGATCTCGTCGTCGGAGATCACCCCGTGCCGGACGATGCGGAGCTTCCCGCCGTCCGACAGCCCCGTCGCGTCGACGATCGTCGACCCGGTGGAGGCCTCGAAGCCGTCGTGCTCCCCGATCGCGCCGCCGTCCAGGTACACGGCGACGCCGTCCCCGAGCATCCGCTCGGCGGCGTCGACGTCCATCGCGGCCGGATCGCCGGTCGAGTTCGCGGACGACACCGCGAGCGGCCCGACCTCTTGCAGGAGCTCGAGCGCGATCCGCGAGTCCGGCATCCGCAGGGCGACCGTGCCCCGCGTCTCGCCGAGGTCCCAGTCGAGCGACGGCTGCGCGCGCAGGATCACGGTCAGGCCGCCGGGCCAGAACTCGGCGACGAGGTCGCGCACCTGCTGCGGCACGTCGCTCGCGAGCGCGTCGAGCGTCGGCGGGCCGGGGATCAACACCGGCGGCGGCGACTGCCGCGTCCGGCCCTTCGCGTCGAGCAGCCGCTGGACGGCAGCCGCGTTGAAGGCGTCCGCGGCGAGGCCGTAGACGGTGTCGGTGGGGACGACGACGAGGTCTCCGCGCCCGAGGGCGGCACGTGCGAGCCGCATCCCGGTCAGGAGCCCGTCGGAGTCGGTGCAGTCGTATCGGGATGCCATGACTCGACGATGATAGTGCGCCACAATGGAGGACATCGTGAACGAGTCCCCTGCGCCCCGCCTCCTGTTCCTCTTCGACATGGACGACGTCCTCGTCCGCTACGACTGGCAGGTGCGGATGGCCGCACTCTCCGAGTTCACCGGACACGAGTTCGAGGAGCTCCGACGCCGCTGGTGGGACTGCGGCCACGAGATGCGTGCCGAGGCCGGCGACTTCGCCGACGGCGACGAGTACCTCGCCGCGTTCGAGCAGGCCATGGAGTGCGACGTCCCCGAGGCCGAGTGGGCGCGCATCCGCGGATCCGCGATGACCGAGCTGCCGGAACGCATCGAGGCCGTCCGGATCGCGAGCGAGCACGGGCGTGTCGGCCTGCTCACCAACAACGGGCCGCTCGCGGGGCGGTGGATCCACCAGTGGGCGCCGTCACTGCCGGGGCTGTTCGGCGAGCACCTGGACACGTCGAGCAACTTCGGCGCCCGCAAGCCCGAGCCCGAGGTCTTCCTCCGCGCGATCGAGCACCACGGCGTGCCCGCCGAGCGCACGTTCTTCGCCGACGACATGCCGGAGAACATCGCGGGTGCCCGGAGCGTCGGCATCCACGCGGTCCTGGTCGAGCGCGACACCGACCTGCGCGAGCACGTCCGCGCCTTCGTCGCGCAGCAGCGCGAGGCCTCCCCCGTCGCCTGACCGACACACCGACCGGGAGGCCCGGGGTGCGTCCGACTACCGCGTCGCGGTGGTCGTGCGGTCGCGGCCTGTCAGGTCGACGTGCGTCTCCGGGGTCCGGAACCCCCGGCGCGCCAGGACCTGCCGGACGCCGGCGCCCTGCGGCTCGGCGTGCTCGATGACGAGCGCCCCGCCGGGCACCAGCAACCGCCACGCCGTCTCGGCCAGGGCGCGCACGGCGTCGAGGCCGTCGGGTCCGCCGTACAGCGCCATCGCGGGGTCGTGGTCGCGGACCTCGGGGTCGATCGGGATCGCGTCGTCCGGCACGTACGGCGGGTTCGACACCACGACGGACACCGTGCCGTCGAGTTCGGGCAGCGCGTCGGCGAGGTCGCCCTCGACGAGTCGCACCGTGCCTCCGTGGGCGTCGATGTTCCGGCGGGTCCAGGGCAGGGCCTCGGGCGACCGCTCGACGGCGTACACGACGGCGTTCGGCACCTCGGTGTCCATCGCGATGGCGATCGCACCGCTGCCGGAGCCGAGGTCGACCGCGATCGGCGCCGGCACCGCGACCGCCCGGAGCGCGTCGATGCCGAACTGCACGACGCCCTCGGTCTCGGGGCGGGGCACGAACACGCCGGGTCCGACCGCCAGGGTCAGCGCTCGGAAGTACGCCTGCCCGGTGATGTGCTGCAGGGGTTCGCGGGTGCTCCGCCGGGCGATCGCGTGCCGGAAGCGCTCGACGTGCTCCGGAGCGATCGCGCCGCCGGTCATCGCGCGGGCCTGCACGGCACCGCGCGAGGTGTCGGTCGCCCACGCGAGCAGCAGCTCGGCGTCGACCTGTGGCGTCGGGACGCCGGATGCGACGAGCGCCGCGGCCGCCTGCTCGAGCAGGCGATCCGCGGCGAACGTGAGGGGCGTGTCGGACACGAGCCGGGCCTCCAGGCGGGGTGAGCGGTTACGCGTCCTGGTCGCCGATGGCGGCCAGACGTGCCTCTTCGTCCGCCTGGATGGCGGACTGGACGACGGGCTCGAGCGCACCGTTCATGACGCGGTCGAGGTCGTACGCCTTGTAGCCGGTGCGGTGGTCCGCGATCCGGTTCTCCGGGAAGTTGTACGTCCGGATGCGCTCCGAACGGTCCATCCCGCGGATCTGCGACTTGCGCGCGTCCGAGGCGATCGCGTCGAGCTCCTCCTGCTGCCGCGCGAGGATGCGTGCGCGGAGCACGCGCATGCCGGCCTCACGGTTCTGCAGCTGCGACTTCTCGTTCTGCATCGCCACCGTGATGCCCGTGGGCAGGTGGGTGATGCGGACGGCGGAGTCCGTCGTGTTGACGGACTGCCCGCCGGGGCCGGAGGACCGGTACACGTCGATCTTCAGGTCGTTCTGGTTGATCGCGACCTCTTCGGGCTCGTCGACCTCGGGGAACACCAGCACACCGGTCGTCGAGGTGTGGATGCGCCCCTGCGACTCGGTCTGCGGCACGCGCTGCACGCGGTGCACGCCGCCCTCGTACTTCAGGTGCGCCCAGACGCCCTGCGACGGGTCGGTCGTGTTCGACTTGATCGCGACCTGGACGTCCTTGTAGCCACCCAGGTCGGACTCGGTGCGCTCGAGGAGTTCGACCTTCCAGCCCTTGGTCTCGGCGTAGTGCGAGTACATGCGCAGGAGGTCGGCCGCGAACAGCGCCGATTCCTCGCCGCCCTCGCCGCCCTTGATCTCCATGATCACGTCGCGCCCGTCGTCGGGGTCGCGCGGGATGAGCAGCCGGCGGAGACGCTCCTGGCGCTCCGCCAACTGCTCCTCGAGCCCGGGGACCTCGTCCGCGAACGCCGAGTCCTCACGCGCGAGCTCCTGGGCGGCGGCGAGGTCGTCCCCCGCCGCCTGCCAGGACTCGTACGCGGACTTGATCTGGTTGAGCTCGGCGTAGCGCCGGTTCACCTTCTTCGCCCGGGCCGCATCGGCGTGGAGCGCGGGGTCCGACAGCTGCTGCGTCAGGTCCTCGTGTTCCGCCAGCAGCCCTGCCACCGACTCGAACACGCGTTACTCCTGGTGACCGTTGTGGTGAGCGCCGCCGGTCGTCGGGACCGACTTCTGCACCTGCACCAGGAACTCGACGTTCGACTGCGTCTCCTTGAGGTTCCGCAGCACGATCTCGAGGGCCTGCTGCGGGTCGAGCCCGGCGAGGGCTCGGCGCAGACGCCAGGTGATCTTGACCTCGTCGGCGGAGAGCAGCTGCTCCTCGCGACGGGTACCGGAGGCGTTGACGTCGACGGCCGGGAAGATCCGCTTGTCCGCCAGGTGACGGTTCAGGCGGAGCTCCATGTTGCCGGTGCCCTTGAACTCCTCGAAGATGACCTCGTCCATCTTGGAACCGGTCTCGACGAGCGCGGTGGCGAGGATGGTCAGCGAGCCGCCGTCCTCGATGTTGCGCGCGGCACCGAAGAAGCGCTTCGGCGGGTAGAGCGCCGCCGAGTCGACGCCACCGGAGAGCACGCGGCCCGACGCCGGGGTCGACAGGTTGTAGGCACGGCCGAGACGGGTGATCGAGTCGAGCAGGAGCACGACGTCGTGGCCCAGCTCCACCAGGCGCTTCGCACGCTCGATGGCGAGCTCGGCGACCGTGGTGTGGTCCTCGGCCGGACGGTCGAAGGTCGAGGCGATGACCTCGCCCTTCACCGTGCGCTGCATGTCGGTGACCTCTTCGGGCCGCTCGTCGACGAGGACGACCATGAGGTGCGCCTCGGGGTTGTTCTTCGCGACGGCGTTGGCGATGGCCTGCAGCACGACGGTCTTGCCGGCCTTGGGCGGCGAGACGATGAGGCCGCGCTGGCCCTTGCCGATCGGCGACACGAGGTCGATGATGCGGGTGCTCAGCTTGCCCGGCTCCGTCTCGAGACGCAGGCGCTCGTTCGGGTACAGCGGGGTGAGGTCCGAGAACTCGACGCGGGCCGCTGCTTCTTCGGCGGTCTGCCCGTTGACCGAGTCGACGGTCACGAGCGCGTTGTACTTCTGACGGCTCTGCTGCTCGTTGTCACGGGGCTGCTTGATCGAGCCGACGACGGCGTCGCCCTTGCGCAGGTGGTACTTCTTCACCTGGCCGAGGGAGACGTAGACGTCGTTCGGTCCGGGCAGGTAGCCGGTGGTGCGGACGAACGCGTAGTTGTCGAGGACGTCGAGGATGCCCGCGATCGGGATCAGGACGTCGTCCTCGGTGACCTCGGGCTCGAAGTCGTCGTTCTGGCCGCCACGGCCGCGCTTGCGGTCACGCTGGCGACGGCTGCGGCCGCCCTCGGTGTCGTCGGCGTTCTGCTGGGCCTGCTGGCCCTGCTTCTGCTGACCGTTCTGCTTCTGCTGGTTCGCCGCCTGCTGCTTCTGCTCGGCGCGGTCGTCCTGCTTCGCGTCGCGCTGCTTGGCGTCGCCCTGCTTCGGGTCGCCCTGCTTGGCGTCGGCCTGCTTCTGCTGGTCGCCGCCGTTCTGCTTCTGCTGGCCGCCCTGCTGGTGCTGCTGGCCGTCCTGCTGATCACCGTTCTGCTCGCCGTTCTCGGCGTTCTGCCCACGGCCACGACCGCGGCCACGGCTGCGACGGCCGCGACGCGAACCGCCCTCACCGTTCTGGTCGTTCTGGTCGTGCTGCTCGCCGGAGTCGGCGGCACCGGACTGGTCCTGCGACTCGCCGTCGGTGCTCTGCTGCTCGGTGCGCGCCGGCTGCTCCGCGCGGGCCGGCTGGTCGGTCTGGGCAGGGGCCGAGGTCGGCGTCTGCTGCTCGGCCGACTCGTTCGGCTGCTGGGCCTGCTGGTCGGCACCGCGCTGGCCGCGGCCGCGACGCTGCCCACCGGTCTGCGTCTGCGCGGCTTCCTGGGCGTCCTTCTCGGCACGCACCTGGTCGAGGCCCGCGAGCAGGTCCTCGGTGCCGGTGTGGCCGGCGTTGGTGTGCTCGGCGGCCGAGGTCGGACCGGCGTTCACGGTGCCGCCGGAGGATGCGCGGCGCGAACGGCGGGCACGCGACGGCGCGGCCGGCTCGGACTCGACGGCGGGGGCCTCGGGGTCGGCGACCGGAGCGGTCGGTGCCTCGGCTGCGGGCTCCGGCAGCGTCGGCTGCTCGGTCACCGGCGCCGCGGCGGGGGTCGTGGCGGGCGCTGCCGCGGCGGGGACGTCGTCCGTGACGGGGCGCTTGTCCTCGATGGAGGCGATGAGGTCGCCCTTGCGGAGCTTGGAGAGCCCGGTGATGCCGAGCGAGGAGGCGATGCGCTGGAGTTCCGGCAGTCGGAGGGCGCGCAGGTCGCTGGGGATCTCCACCTGGGCGGAGTTGTTGTCGGTCAAGGTCGGTGTTTCCTTTCGAACCGCAGAACGCGGAGAGTTTCCACCGTCCCGGATGCACGGGTATGCATCGACCGCCGTTCAGACGACGGACCGGGATTCGGTGATCAGAAAGAGAGTGCCCCCGCGCACCGGACCCTGCGTTGCGTCGGAGCTGGCCACGGGATGGACCCCATGGCACGAGCAGTCCGGGCGACTACGCGGGTTCGGCTTCGAGCGCCGAGTGCGCCACCACTGTAGCACCACCGAGATCGACGGCCAGCATGAGCGCCCGCCAGTCGGATTCCCCGTGCCGGGCGACGAGATCCGCGGCGGTGAGCCGTTGCGCCGGGTCGCTGCCGAGCACGAGCAGGCTCGGTCCCGCCCCGGACACGACGGCCGCGAGCCCGTGCTGACGGAGCAGTCCGATCAGCGCGTCGGTCTCCGGCATCGCGCTGGCCCGGTAGGCCTGGTGCAGACGGTCCTCGGTCGCGGCGAGCAGGAGCTCGGGGCTCTGGATGAGCGCGGCGACGAGCAGTGCGGAGCGGGAGACGTTGAACGCGGCGTCGGCGTGCGGGACGTTCTCGGGCTGCAGGGAGCGGGCCAGCTTCGTCGACAGCGTGGACGTCGGCACGAACACGACCGGTGCGACACCGCGGTGCACCAGGAGCCGCTTGTAGGCGGGTCCTTCGGCCGTCATCCACGCGATGGTGAGCCCACCGAACAGTGCGGGGGCGACGTTGTCCGGGTGCCCCTCCATCTCGGTGGCCAGGCTGAGCAGCGTCGAGGCGTCCAGGTCGACGACGCCCTCGAGCAGCCCGCGGGCCGCCATCAGGCCGGCGACGATCGCGGCCGCCGAGGAACCGAGCCCACGGCCGTGCGGGATCGCGTTCGTGGCGTGCAGTTCGAGGCCGGGCTGGTCGACGCCGGCGTGCTCGAGGCCGCGGCGGACGGCGCGCACGACCAGGTTCGTGTCGTCGGTGGCGACCTCGCCCGCACCGACGCCCTGCACCGTGACGGTGGCACCGGGTTCCGGGCGGACCCGGACGACGACCTCGTCGTACAGCGAGAGCGCGAGGCCGAGCGAGTCGAACCCCGGGCCGAGGTTCGCGGACGTCGCCGGCACGCGGACGCGCACGGCCCGTCCGGCGGGCACAGCGTGGACCGCCCGTCCGGCCGGTACAGCACTGTGGGCGATGACGCCCTCCCCCGGTCCGGACGAGCGGTCGAGGCTCACTGCGCCGCGACCAGTCCGAGCACGTCCGCGATCGACTTGGTGTCGACCGGCACGCTCGTCGGGGTGACCTCGCTGCCGTCCTCGGTGCGCAGGGCCCACTGCGGGTCCTTCAGCCCGTGGCCGGTGACGGTGATGACGACCTTCGCGCCCTTCGGCACGATGCCGGCGTCGGCGCGCTCGAGCAGCCCGGCGACACCGATCGCCGACGCGGGCTCGACGAAGACGCCGACCTCGGCCGACAGGATGTGGTGCGCGGCGAGGATGGCCTCGTCCGAGATGGCGCCGAAGTAGCCGTCGGTCTCGTCGCGGGCTTCGAGGGCGAACTGCCACGAGGCCGGGTTGCCGATGCGGATCGCCGACGCGATGGTGTCCGGGTTCTTGACGACCTCGCCGCGGACGATCGGCGCGGAGCCGGCCGCCTGGAAGCCGAACATGCGCGGGAGCTTCGTCGTGCGACCGGCGGCCACGTCCTCGCGGTAGCCGCGCGAGTACGCGGTGTAGTTGCCCGCGTTGCCGACCGGCAGGAAGTGGAAGTCCGGGGCGTCGCCGAGCACGTCGACGACCTCGAACGCGGCGGTCTTCTGGCCCTCGATGCGGTCGTTGTTGACCGAGTTGACGAGGTGCACCGGGTAGTTCGCCGCCAGGTCCCGGGCGATGTCGAGGCAGTCGTCGAAGTTTCCCTGGACCTGCAGCAGCTGCGCGTCGTGCGCGACGGCCTGGCTGAGCTTGCCCATGGCGATCTTGCCCTCGGGCACGAGCACCGCGGCGGTGATGCCGGCGTGCGTGGCGTACGCGGCGGCCGAGGCGCTCGTGTTGCCGGTCGAGGCGCAGATGACGGCCTTCGCACCGTGCTCGACGGCCTTCGAGATCGCCATCGTCATGCCGCGGTCCTTGAAGGACCCGGTCGGGTTCATGCCCTCGAACTTGACGTAGACCTCGGCGCCGGTGCGCTCGGAGAGCCGACGAGCCGGGATGAGGGGCGTGCCGCCCTCACCGAGCGTGACGATCGGCGTCGCCTCGGTCACGTCGAGTCGGTCGGCGTACTCGCGCAGGACTCCCTGCCACTGGTGGGCCATCAGGCTTCTCTCTCTGTCCGGTGGGTCGGTCTGGTTTCGGTTCGGGGTCGGCCTGGAGGCCCGTGGTGCGTCAGGCGCCGACGAAGCGCAGGACGCTGGTCACGTCCAGGACCACGTCCTCGCCGCGGAGCGTGCGGACGGTGTCCGCCAGGTCGGCTTCGCGCGCCAGGTGCGTGCCGATGACGAGCGCGGCCGTCCCCTCGGAGGCGCCCGCGGTGGTCTGCTCGACGGTCTCGACGCTCACACCGTGCTTCGCGAGCACGCCGGCGACCGTCGACAGCACGCCGGGGGCGTCCGTGACGTGCAAGGTGATCTGGTAGCGCGTGCGGACGGTGCCGATCGGGAAGACGGGCAGGTCAGACTGGGTCGACTCCGCGACGCCCGGGCCGCCGATGACGTGCCGACGTGCGGCGGACACGAGGTCACCGAGCACGGCGGAGGCCGTCTCGACGCCACCGGCACCGGCACCGTAGAACATGAGGTCGCCGGCCGCTTCGGCCTCGACGAACACCGCGTTCTTCGCACCGTGCACGCTCGCCAGGGGGTGCGACTCCGGCACGAGGGCCGGGTACACCCGGGCGCTGACGCCCTCGCGGCCGTCCTCGTCGGTCAGTCGCTCGGCGGTCGCCAGGATCTTCACGACGTAGCCGGCCTTGCGCGCGGCACGGACCTGCTCGATCGTGACCGACGTGATGCCCTCGCGGTGCACCGCAGCCAGCGGCACCGAGGTGTGGAACGCCAGCGAGGCCAGGATCGCGGCCTTCTGCGCGGCGTCGTAGCCCTCGATGTCGGCGGTCGGGTCGGCCTCGGCGTACCCGAGGTCGGTCGCGGTGGCCAGGGCGTCCTCGAACGTGCTCCCCTGCCGGTCCATCAGGTCGAGGATGAAGTTCGTGGTGCCGTTGACGATGCCCATGATCCGCTCGATGCGGTCACCGGCGAGCGAGTCGTGCAGCGGTCGGATGATCGGGATCGCACCGGCGACGGCGGCCTCGTAGTACAGCTGCGCGCCGACCTGCTCGGCCACCGCGAAGAGCTCCGGACCGTGGGTCGCCAGGAGCGCCTTGTTGCCCGTGACGACGTCTGCGCCGGACTGCAGCGCCTGCAGCACGAGCGTGCGCGCGGGCTCGATGCCGCCGATCAGCTCGACGACGATGTCGGCACCGAGGATGAGCGATCCGGCATCGGTCGTGTAGAGCTCACGGGGCAGGTCGACGTCGCGCGGGGCGTCGACGTCGCGCACGGCGATCCCGACGAGTTCGAGGCCGGCACCGGCGCGCGAGGCGAGTTCGTCGGCGTGCTCGAGCAGGAGCCGCGCGACCTGGGACCCGACCGAGCCGGCCCCGAGCAGCGCGACGCGGACGTTGCGGTATTCGATCATCTGGTGTGGTTCCTGTCGGTGGGGGTGAGCCCTGTTCGTCGGGTCAGTTGCCGGTGCCGGCGTGGGGTACGGGCACGACCCCGGTGTCGCGGGCGAGGAGGTCGTCGATCGACTCGCCCCGCACGAGGATACGGGCTGCGCCGTCCGCCACGGCGACGACCGGCGGTCGGCCCACGTGGTTGTAGTTGCTCGACAGCGCCCAGCAGTACGCGCCGGTGGCCGCGACGGCGAGCAGGTCACCGCGCTGGACGTCACCCGGCAGGTACTCGTCGTTCACCACGATGTCCCCGCTCTCGCAGTGTTTCCCGACGACGCGGGTGAGCACGGCCGGCGACTCCGACGTCCGGGCGAGCCGGGCGGTGTAGTCCGCGCCGTACAGGGCTGGGCGGGCGTTGTCGCTCATGCCGCCGTCGACGGACACGTAGGTGCGGGTGGCGTGGCCGGTGTCCGCGTCGCCGGTCTCGAGGGTGACGGGCTTGATCGTCCCGACGCGGTAGAGCGTGATGCCCGCCGGCCCGACGATGTAGCGACCGGGCTCGACCGCGACCTCGGGCACCGGGATGTCCCGCTCGGCGCAGGCCTCGGCGATGATCGCGGCGAGGGCGTCGGCGACGTCCTCGGGCGCGAACGCGGAGTCGGCCTCGGTGTAGTCGATGCCCCAGCCGCCGCCGAGGTTCAGTTCGGGCACCGGACCGGTCTCGACGAGGGTGGCGTGCACGTCCATCAGGCGTCGAGCGGCCTCGCGGAACCCGGACTCGTCGAAGATCTGCGATCCGATGTGCGAGTGCAGCCCGACGAACACGAGTGAGGACTCGGCGCGCACCGCCTCGGCCGCAGCGACGGCCTCGGTGAGCGGGATGCCGAACTTCTGGTCCTCGCGCGCGGTCGCCAGGTACTCGTGGGTGGACGCGTGGACGCCGCTGTTGATGCGGATCCGCACGCGCTGCACGACCCCGGCGTCGGCAGCGGCACGGGCGACGCGCTGGACCTCCTCGTGGCTGTCGAGCACGATCGTGCCCACGCCGACCTCGACCGCGCGGGCGATCTCGGCGTCGGACTTGTCGTTGCCGTGGAAGCCGAGCATCGCCGGGTCGATCCCGGCGGCCAGGGCGACCGCGAGCTCCCCGCCGGTGCAGACGTCCACGCGCAGCTCGGCCTCGGCCATCCACGCCACGACCTGCGTCGTCAGGAACGCCTTGCCGGCGTAGTAGACGTGCGCCCGGGTGCCGATGCCCTCGAACGCCTCGGTGAACGCGTTGCGCACCCGGACCGCACGGGACTGCACGTCACGCTCGTCGACGACGTACAGCGGGGTGCCGTACTGCCGGACGAGGTCCGTCGCGGTGACACCGCCGACCGCCAGGTCGCCGTCCTCGGTCCGCGTCGCGGACGCGGGCCAGATCCGGTCCACCAGCTCGGAGGCGTCGGTCGGGAACCGCAGCCGCGGCGGTGCAAGGGGGTTCTCGCTCACGGGACCCGATCCTACCGACGCGGGGCGGGCCTCCCGTCCGTGTGACGCAGCCACGGGATCAGCCGCAGCTGCCGACCGTCTGCAGGCCCTGCTCGTTGAGCGGCAGCGCGTCCGCGGTGACGCGGACCGTCGCGTCGGCCTTCGAGACGTCGAGCGAGCGCACGCGGAGCGCCTCGGGCAGGAACTGCGCCGTGCAGACCTGCACCGGCACGTTCGTGACGCCGGGGATCGAGTCGACCTTGAGACCGAGGTCGGAGTTGGTGATGCGCACGCTCTTCGGGGTGATCGTGATGCCGCGGCCGTCGTCCTGCGCGACCACGTCGCCCTTCGCCGCGTACGTGATGTCGTAGCCGAGCACCGCCGTGGAACCGGACAGCTCGACACCGCCGTCCACCAGGGTCAGCCGGTCGAACAACGGGCTGTACTTCGACAGGTCCTTCACGCTCGACGACGCCAGGGTGACCGTGCCGTCGACGTCGTGCACGTCGCCCTTGCCGTCCACCGGGACGTCCTTCGCGGTGACGTCGGCGGCGAGCGGGATGCCGTCCACGGTGAGCTTCTCGGAGGTGATCTCGACCTGGTCGAGGGTGCCCCCGATGAGCTGCGGGATGACGATGCCGTCGGCGTGCGCCTCGACTTGGCCCGTGGTGCCGTCGGGCAGCGACTGCTCGACCTGCTGGGCGATGATGCGGTCGACGACCCCGCGCAGGACGAACTCGGCGATCACGACGAGGGCGGCGAGCACGACGACGACCACGATCAGGACGACGGGCCAGCGGCGGCGCTTGCGGGGGCGTTCGGTGGCGGCGGACATGCCTCCCACCCTGCCAGGTGGTCCCGTCAGCCTGCCTGGAGGCGCGGTGCGCGGGACGGGGCGCGGTGCGCGGGGGCGGGCCCGCTCGATCGCGCCCCGCCACGGTCATCGCGCCCCCGCACACCGGGGCGCGATGACCGTCAGGGGGCGCGTCACGACAACGGCTCGGCCGTCTGCTCGTGACGCCGCTCCGCTACATGCGGGACGGAGCACTCACGCCGAGCAGGCCGAGGCCGTTGCGGACGACCTGACCGGTGGCGTCGTTCAGCCACAGGCGCGTGCGGTGCAGGTCGGTGACGGGCTCGTCGCCGAGCGGGGTCACGCGGCAGGCGTCGTACCAGCGGTGGTACAGGCCCGCCAGCTGCTCGATGTACCGGGCGATGCGGTGCGGCTCGCGGAGCTCCGCGGCGTGGCGCACCACGCGCGGGTACTCGGCGAGGGCACCGAGCAGCGCGCCCTCGGAGTCGTGCGTCAACAGCGAGGCGTCGAACGCGGTCCGGTCGACCCCCGCGGCCTCGGCGTTGCGGGCCACCGACTGGGTGCGCGCGTGGGCGTACTGCACGTAGAAGACCGGGTTGTCGTTCGTCCGCTTCGTGAGCAGGTCGAGGTCGATGTCGATCGCGGTGTCGCTGGCGAACCGGACGAGCGAGTAGCGGCCGGCGTCGACGCCCACGGCGTCGACGAGGTCCTCCATCGTGACGATCGTGCCGGCGCGCTTGGACATGCGCATCGGCTCGCCGTCCTTGAGCAGGTTGACCATCTGCCCGATCAGGATCTCGAGGTTCGTGCCCGGCTCGTCGCCGAACGCGGCGCACATCGCCATCATCCGACCGACGTAGCCGTGGTGGTCCGCGCCGAGCATGATCAGGTTGCGCTCGAAGCCGCGCTCGCGCTTGTCGAGGTAGTACGCCAGGTCGCCGGCGATGTACGCGGGCTCGCCGTCGGACTTGATGACCACGCGGTCGCGGTCGTCGCCGAAGTCGGTCGTGCGGAGCCACTCGGCGCCCTCGGCCTCGTACATCACGCCCGCCGAACGCAGCCGGGCGATGGCGCGCTCGACGGCCTTCGACTCGTGCAGGGCGTTCTCGTGGAAGTAGACGTCGAAGTCCACGCCGAAGTCGTGCAGCGACGACTTGATGTCCGCGAACATGAAGTCGACGCCCTCGCGCCGGAAGAGTTCCTGCGCCTCGTCGCGCGGCAGGTCCTTCACGTCGACCGAGGGGTCGAGCGTCGCGATGACGCGCGCCGCGATCTCGGCGATGTACGCACCGCCGTAGCCGTCCTCCGGCGTGGGCTCACCGAGCGCCGACGCGACGAGCGACCGGGCGAAGCGGTCGATCTGCGCGCCGTGGTCGTTGAAGTAGTACTCGCGGGTGACGAGGCCGCCCTGCGCCTGGAACACGCGGGCCAGGCTGTCGCCGACCGCCGCCCAGCGCACGCCACCCATGTGGATCGGGCCGGTCGGGTTCGCCGACACGAACTCCAGGTTGATCCGGACGCCGTCGTACAGGTCGCCGTGCCCGAAGGCATCGCCGCCCTCGACGATGGTGCGGGCGATCTCACCGGCCGCTGCGGCCTCGAGCGTGATGTTGATGAACCCCGGGCCGGCGACGTCGACCGAGGCCACGCCGTCGAGCTCGGTCAGCTCGCCGGCGACCTCCGTCGCGAGCTCGCGCGGGTTCGTGCCGATGCGCTTCGCGAGCTGCATGGCGGCGTTCGAGGCCCAGTCGCCGTGCGCACGGTTCTTCGGACGCTCGAGCACCACGTGGGAGTCCCCGATCGTCACGGTCTCGGACGCGCCTCGTCGCTCGACGATCCCGGTCAGGATCGACAGGTACGCGGCGGAGAGTTCGGCAGGAGTCACGGCGGACGAGTCTACCGGGACACCCAGGTGCACGCCGGACGATGGGCCATCATGTCGGGATGACCACCCGAAGCCGTGCCCGGGCGTGCTCCGTCGCCGTCGTCACCGCCGCAGCAGCACTCGCCCTGTCGGCCTGCTCGGGCAGCGGGGACAGCGACCCGACGCCCAGCGCGACCCCGGTGGGCAAGACGGTGTCGCAGACCTGCGCCGAGCTCCTGCCGACCGAGGCCCTGTCCGTGTACGGGACGACCTTCGCGCTCGACGACTCCTCCACGCCGGCGAAGGGCTCCCCCGCCGCCACCATCGCGAAGCAGCGGGGCCGCGTCTGCCAGTTCGTCGCCACCGACGACGACACCGAGACGATCACCCTGGCCGTCGCGGACCTGCCTGAGAAGTCGCTCACGAACCTGAAGGACGCGCTGTACGACCGGGGCGGCTCGGTCCCCACCTACCGCGTCGAGGGCTACTTCGCGTTGAACGACGGCATCGGCCGCGCAGACGCCTTCGCCGACCCGTACTGGATCACCACGCAGTCGACGCTGTTCACCGAGCCCGGCGCCGCACAGCCGGTCGTCGACGCGGTGCGCGCAGCGCTGCAGCCGTCGGCGTCGGCGTCGGCGACACCCGCGGGCTGACGCGACCGCGCCGGCACGGTGCCGGGCCCGCGACGCGCGCACGGTGCGGACGGGAGGCCCGTGGCGGGCCCGCACCGCGCCTCCCGTCCGCCCTGCAGTCGCGTCTCGTGCGCGACACGCGCTGTCCAGGAGCGTGCGCCGGACCTGCTACGGTTGTTGCACCCCTTGGCCCCCATAGCTCAGGGGATAGAGCACTGCCCTCCGGAGGCAGGGGCGGAGGTTCGAATCCTCCTGGGGGCACTGTGACATCCCCGCGCAAGCAGTTGTCTTCGCTGCGCTCAGTCAGCTGCGCGCGATGCCGCCTGCGGCGACCTTCTCCCGTTGAGGCTCCTCCGGGATGGGTTGCGCATCTCGTGGCCGATGTCGGCGTTCGCGCGGATGATGAGCAGGAACGGTCGGGTCGGGGGAAGCGACTCGACAGTTTCTGCGCACGAAGAGCCCGCGCGCACCGCGCTACCCCGTGTTTCCGAGCGCGACACCCCGGTCCCCTAGGATCACGGGCCGGTCGTCCTGCACGCGACCGGGAAGAGGGAACCGATGACCACCGGCACCGGGAACGCGCAGCTCGAACTCGCACGGGGCGGGCACGCGCCTGCACCACGGACCCTGTTCGACGTCCTCGCGGCGACGGCGGCCACCCACCCCACCGCCACCGCGCTCGAGGACCCCGCCGGCACCGTCGACTACGCCGCCCTGCTCGACCTCGTGCGCGCGCAGGCCGACGACCTCGCCCGTCGCGGAGTCCGCCGAGGTGACCGGGTCGGGGTGCGGGTCCCCTCCGGCGGACGGGACCTGTACCTGTCGATCCTCGCGGTCCTCGCCGCCGGAGCCGCCTACGTGCCCGTCGACGCCGACGACCCCGAGGAACGCGCGACCCTCGTGTTCGGCGAGGCCGGCGTCGTCGGCATCATCGGGGCCGGCGGCGTCCTGCGCGACCGCGACGGCGGCGAGCTGCCCGTGACGGACCCCACGGCGAGCGCCGCACTCCCCCACCTGGACGACGACGCGTGGATCATCTTCACCTCGGGGTCGACCGGGGTGCCGAAGGGCGTGGCGGTCACCCACCGCAGTGCTGCGGCGTTCGTGGACGCCGAGGCGCGGATGTTCCTGCAGGCGGCGCCGCTCGGTCCGGGCGACCGGGTGCTGGCGGGGCTGAGTGTCGCGTTCGATGCGTCGTGCGAGGAGATGTGGCTGGCGTGGGGGCACGGTGCCGCGTTGGTGCCGGCGCCGCGGTCGTTGGTGCGGACGGGGGTGGACCTCGGGCCGTGGCTGATCGCGCACACGATCACGGTGGTGTCGACGGTGCCGACGCTCGCGGCGCTGTGGCCGGACGACGCGTTGGAGCAGGTGCGGCTGGTCATCTTCGGTGGTGAGGCCTGCCCGCCGGAGCTGGCGGCGCGGATCGCGAGTCGCGATCGTGAGGTGTGGAACACGTACGGTCCGACCGAGGCGACGGTGGTGGCGTGCGGGTCGCTGCTCGACGGCGGGCAGCCGATCCGGATCGGGCTGCCGCTGGACGGGTGGGACCTGGCGGTCGTGGACGGTGCCGGGCAGCGGGTGGAGCCGGGCGGGGTCGGTGAGCTCGTGATCGGTGGTGTCGGGTTGGGGCGGTACCTGGACCCGGCGAAGGACGCGGAGAAGTACGCGCCGTTCCCGGAGCTCGGGTGGGAGCGGGCGTACCGGAGTGGTGACCTGGTGCGGTACGACCCCGAGGGGCTCGTGTTCCAGGGGCGTGCGGACGACCAGGTGAAGCTCGGTGGCCGGCGCATCGAGCTCGGGGAGATCGACGCGGCCCTGCAGGCCCTCGACGACGTGGCCGGTGGTGCGGCAGTGGTGCAGCGGACCCCGGCGGGCAACCAGGTGCTGGTGGGGTACGTGGCGCCGGTGGCGGGTGCCACGGTGGACGTCGCGGCTGCGAACGCCCGGTTGCGGCAGGAGCTGCCCGCTGCGCTCGTCCCGCTCGTCGCGGTGGTGGACTCGTTGCCGACGCGGACGTCGGGCAAGGTCGACCGTGCGGCGCTGCCGTGGCCGTTGCCCGGGGCGACGGACGCCGCGATGCTGCCGGACACGGTGGCGTGGATCGCGGAGCGCTGGGCGGCGATCCTCGGGGTGCCGGTGTCGAGCGTCGACGACGACTTCTTCGCGCACGGTGGCGGGTCGCTGACGGCGGCGCAGCTGGTGTCGGCGATCCGCGAGCGGTTCCCGACGACGACCGTCGCCGACGTCTACGACCACCCGCGCATCGGCGCGCTGGCGGCCGCGTTGGACGAGTCCGGTCCGGTGGCGGCTGCTTCGCGGGACGTGACGCCGGTGCCGCCGACGACGGGGCTCGCGATGACGCTGCTCGGGCTGCCGGTGCAGGTGCTGCGCGGGTTGCGGGTGCTGACGTGGACGGCGCTGGTCGCGGCGGTCCTGCACGCGACGACGCTGCCGTTCCTGCCGGTGCTCCCCTGGCCGGCCCTCATCGTCGCGCTGCTGGTGTTCGTGACGCCGATCGGCAAGATGGCGCTCACGGTCGTGCTGGCCCGGCTGCTGCTCGTCGGGGTCCGGCCGGGCGACCACCCCCGGGGTGGCTCGGTGCACCTGCGCGTCTGGCTGGCGGAGCGGATCGCCGAGGCGGTCGACGGTCCCTCGACCGCCGGGGCCCCGTGGATCAGCTACTACGCCCGGGCGCTCGGGGCGCGGATCGGTACGGACGTCGACCTGCACACGCTCCCGCCGGTCACCGGGATGCTCACGATCGGCAAGCGTGCCTCGATCGAGCCCGAGGTGGACCTCGCGGGGCACTGGGTGGACGGTGACGTGTTCCGGCTCGGCCGGGTCCGTGTGGACGACGACGCCGTCGTGCACAGCCGCACCACGCTGCTGCCCGGTGCGCACGTGGGTGCGGGTGCCGAGGTCGAGGCCGGTTCGGCGGTCGCCGGCCGGGTGCCCGCCGGTGAGCGCTGGGCGGGTTCGCCCGCCGAACGCGTCGGGTCGGCCAGGCACGGCCGGGAGGCCCGTCCCCCGTCACGCCGTCGCTGGCTGTTGGCGTACGGGGCCGGCTCCGTGGCCGTGGCCGGGTTGCCGGTGATCGGTGTCGCGGTCGGGCTGCTGGTCGCCGTCGCCCTGGTCGGGCGTGCGTCGACGCTCGGCGACGCGGTGCTGCGCGCGCTCGCGACCGTGCCGCTCGCGACCGTCGTCGCCGGGGCCGTGTACGCGCTGCTCGTGGTGGTGTCGGTGCGGATGCTCGGCATCGGGCTGCACGAGGGCCGGCACCCCGTGCGGTCGCGGATCGGGTGGCAGGCGTGGTCGACGGAGCGGGTGCTGGACGCGGCGCGCACGCTGCTGTTCCCGCTGTACGCCTCGCTCGTGACGCCCGTGTGGTTGCGGCTGCTCGGGGCGAAGGTCGGCCGGAACACGGAGATCTCCACGGTTCTGCTCATCCCCACGCTGACGCAGATCGCGTCCGGTGCCTTCCTGGCCGACGACACCATGGTCGCCACGTACGAGCTCGGTGGTGGCCGGGTGCGGATCGGCCGGTCGAAGGTCGGGCGGCGGGCGTTCCTCGGCAACAGCGGGATGACGGGCGCCGGACGCTCGGTCCCGCGCGAGGCGCTGGTGGCGGTGCTGTCCGCCGTGCCGAAGAAGGCCAAGCGCGGGTCGTCGTGGCTCGGCTCGCCCCCGGTGCGGCTGCGCCGTGCGGCGACGCAGTTCGACGAGGAGCGCACCTTCCGCCCGCCCGTCCGGCTCAAGGTCGCCCGCGGTTGCTGGGAGCTGCTGCGGCTCGTGGCCCCGATGGTGTCCGCTGCGATCGCCCTCGGGGTGGCGGGCTCCCTGCTCGCCCTGTGGTCGGCGGTCGGCGTCGGCTGGACGGTGCTGCTGGCCGGACCGGTGCTCATCGTCGCCGGGTCCGTCGCCGCGGTGGTGTCGACGATCGCGAAGTGGGCGTTCGTCGGCCGGATCACCGCTCGGGAGCACCCGCTGTGGTCGTCGTTCGTGTGGCGCAACGAGGTGCAGGACACCTTCGTCGAGACGGTCGCCCGGCCCTGGTTCGCCGAGCAGGCCACCGGCACCCCGGCCCTGGCGGCGTGGCTGCGGAGCCTCGGCGCGACGATCGGCCGCGGCACCTGGCTCGAGACGTACTGGCTGCCCGAGGCCGACCTCGTCACGATCGGGGCCGGCGCATCGGTGGCGCGCGGGACCGTCGTGCAGACCCACCTGTTCCACGACCGGGTGATGCAGCTCGACACCGTGCGGCTCGACGCCGGTGCGACCCTCGGGCCGCACAGCGTCGTCCTGCCCGCCGCCGGCATCGGCACGGGCGCCACGGTCGGGCCCGCCTCGCTCGTGATGCGCGGTGAGCAGGTGCCCACCGGGTCCCGCTGGTCCGGCAACCCCATCGCTCCGTGGACAGCCGAACCGGCCACCGTGGCGGACTGACCGGCGCCATGGGGTTGACTGGGACCGTGCCGAACACCCCCGCTGCCGACCCGTACACCCCGCACAGCGGCGACCGACGCTGGAGCGCCGAGCACTACGACCTCCGCCTCGACTACCGCGTCGCCACGAACCGCCTCGACGGCACGGCGACGATCACCGCCCGTGCCCACGAGCCGCTCGACCGGATCGTCATCGACCTGCACGGCCTGAGCGTCGAGCGCGCCGACGTCGACGGCACCCGCGCGAAGAAGGTGTCGAAGGCCGTGCACAAGGTCACCGTCACCCCGGCGTCGCCGATCGCGGCCGACACCACGTTCACCGTGCACCTGCGGTACCGCGGCAACCCGCGCCCCGTCCGCAGCGCCTGGGGCCAGGTCGGGTGGGAGGAACTCACCGACGGCGTCATCGTCGCGGCCCAGCCGACGGGGGCGCCCTCGTGGTTCCCGTGCAACGACCGACCCGACGACAAAGCGACCTACCGGTTCGAGATCGCCGCCGAGGCCGCGTACGACGTCCTGGCGAACGGAGCACTGCTCGGCAAGGAACGCGACCGGATCGGCACACGCTGGACCTACGCCACCACCGAGCCGATGGCGACGTACCTGGCGACGGTGCAGATCGGGCGGTACCGCACGACGAAGCTCCGCGGCGCCGTCGTCCCCGTGACCCTGCACCACCCCGCCGACCTGGCGGCCGCCGCGAAGACCGACTTCGGGCAGGTGCCGGAGATGCTCGCACTGTTCTCGGACCGCTTCGGCCCGTACCCGTTCGCAGCGTACGGCGTCGTGGTCACCGACGACGAGCTCGAGATCCCGCTCGAGGCCCACGGGCTGGCGGTGTTCGGCCGGAACCACGTCGACGGCGAGCACGGCACCGACCGGCTCATCGCGCACGAGCTCGCGCACCAGTGGTTCGGCAACTCGGTGACGGTCGCCCGCTGGCAGGACATCTGGCTGCACGAGGGGTTCGCCTGCTACGCCGAGTGGCTGTGGTCCGAGCACCACGGCGGCGACACCGCCGACACGCTCGCGGCGCAGTACCGGCAGGGGCTCCTCGACCAGCCCGAGGAACTCGTCGTCGGCGACCCCGGCGCGAAGGACATGTTCGACGACCGGGTCTACAAGCGCGGGGCCCTCGCCCTGCACGCCGTCCGCCGCACGTTCGGCGACGACGCGTTCTCCGCCGGGCTGCGCAGCATCACCGAACGGCACCTACACGGTTCGGTGACGGTGCCCGACGTGCTCGAGGCCTTCGCCGACGCCGCCGGGTGCGACGTCGAGGCCGTCCGGGCGGTCACCGGCCCGTGGATCGACGAGGCAGCGGTGCCGCCGCTGCCGGTCGGCTAACCGGCGAGCTCGCCGTCGCCCGCCGGGTCGCAGCTGACCTCGGACCAGACCGCGTCGAGCGACAGCCCGACCACGCCGGCGACGGAGGCGATGGTCGAGAACGCCGGCGTCGCGATCCGCCCGGTCTCGATCTTGCGGAGGGTCTCGGGCGAGATCCCGGCGGCGAGGGCGGTGTCGACGATCGACCGTGGGCCACGTGCGCGGCGGATCAGGGCACCGAGACGGCGGCCGCGCGCGACCTCGTCGGGGCGGAGCGGGAGACGGACCATGCCCACATAGTAATACCGGTATGATCATCCGCGTGATCGAGATCCTGACGCCCGCCGAGGTCGACAAGGCCCGTGCCACCGGAGCCCTCGTCGGCACCATCCTGCAGACCCTGCGCGAACGCACCCGCGTGGGCACGAACCTGCTCGAGATCGACCGGTGGGCGAAGCAGATGATCGAGGACGCCGGCGCGGACTCCTGCTACGTCGACTACGCACCCTCGTTCGGCCGCGGTCCGTTCGGCCACCACATCTGCACCGCCGTGAACGACGCCGTGCTGCACGGCCTGCCGCACGACCGGGCCCTGGCCGACGGCGACCTGCTCACCCTCGACCTCGCGGTGTCGCTGGACGGCATCGCAGCTGACGCCGCCGTGAGCTTCGTCGTCGGCACCCCGCGCGCCGAGGACCTCGCCCTCATCGACGCGACCGAGCGCGCGCTGGCCGCCGGGATCGCCGCCGCCGGACCCGGGGCCCGCATCGGGGACCTGTCGCACGCCATCGGGACCGTCCTCGAGGAAGCGGGCTACCCCGTCAACGTCGAGTTCGGCGGACACGGCATCGGTTCGACCATGCACCAGGACCCGCACGTGTCGAACACGGGCCGCGCGGGCCGCGGGTACACGCTCCGGCCCGGACTCCTGCTCGCGCTCGAGCCGTGGGTGATGGCGGACACCGACGTGCTCGTCACCGACGCCGACGGCTGGACGCTCCGCAGCGCCACGGGAGCCCGGACGGCCCACACCGAGCACACCATCGCGATCACCGAGGACGGCGCCGAGGTGCTCACACTCCCCCGCTGAGCGACCCCTCGACCACGACGGGCAGCCCGCCGGCCGCGACGACGAGCACCAGGTCGGGTGCCGGCCGGACGACCGACACCGGGTGGTCCCGCCCCTCGAACCGCGCGGTACCGGCAGCGACGTCCACGTCGACCGACAGCGGGTCGACGCGCAACCCCCGGCCGTCGCGCTTCAGCACGGCCTCCTTCGCCGCCCAGCAGGCCGCGAGCAAGCCGGCATCACCGGCCGAGCGCTCGCGTTCGCCGGGCGTGAAGACGTCGAGGGGCGCTGCGCCGACGCGGGACACCCGCTCGAGGTCGACGCCGACCGAGCCCGGCGCGACCGCGAGCGCGAGCACGCCGGTCGTGCGCGACAGGCTGACCCCGAACGCGGTGCCGTGCACCGTGGCCCAGGGACGACCGTGGTCGGTCCTCGCACAGTGTGGGCAGACGCGCCCCGCGCGCACGGCGGCCGTGTCGACGGCCGCAGCTGAGGCGACGGCAGCGACCAGGGCCTCCCAGTCGGCCGCGCGGTCCGGACCCGGCGCGCACAGCGTCACGACGACGGCCTGGAGGTCCGACTCACCCACGCACGCAGCCTACGGTGCGCGGGCGGGCGGCCCATGGCCGTGGTCGCTACGCGTGGGTCAGTGCGATCAGTGCGACGTTCATCGTGCTGTAGAGACCCTCGGACCGGGTCGCCTGGCGGACGCGTCCGCGCAGGACTTCGTAGCGGCCGTCGTGCTCGCGCACGAAGCCGATCACGCCGGTCGCCGGCGTCGAGACGCGGTGGTAGCCGTCCTCGAGCGGGACGACCTCGGTACTCGTGGTTCGCTCCATTGCTGTTCCCTTCCGTTCGTCGTCGAACAGTGGCGTCAGCCTACCCCGCTCCGGGGGACAAGACACCCATGGATCGGCTCGTCCACAGTGTTCGCCGAGAGTCCGTCCGACGCCCTGCGTGCCGTGGATAGACTCCGGGCGACGGCGCTCTCAGGGCGCGGTTCGGGACGGCGTCGACGGCGCCGACCGGTGACGGACGGAGGACGGATGCGAACGGTCCAGCGCGGATCGGGCACAGGCGGGTCGAGGACGGAACGGGGGACAGCGCGACTCTGGGGTCGCGTCACGGCAGCGGTCGTGGCGGTGCTGATCGTCCTGGCTCCGGCAGCGACCGCGCAGGCCACGGCACCGGTCGACCTGGGCGGGGCGTACGTCCTCGACGAAGCCGACGCCCTCAGCTCCTCGCAGCAGGCGCAGGTCGAACAGGCGGTGCAGGACCTGTACGCCGAGACCCAGACGCAGCTGTACGTCGTGTTCGTGCCGACGTTCACCGATCCCACGGACCACACTGCGTGGGGCTCCGCGGTCATGGAGCAGAACCAGATCGACACCGACGGCATCCTGCTGTCGGTCGCGGTCGACGACCGCAACTACGACGTGCAGCAGACGAACGAGACCGCCATCTCCGAGTCCGACGTGCAGAGCGCCGTGAACGACTCCCTGCTCCCCGCGCTGAAGCAGGGCGACTGGTCCGGTGCAGCCGTGGCGTTCGCGAACGGCCTGACGGACACCCAGGCGCCGCCGAACCTGACCTGGCTCTGGATCCTGTTGCTCGTCATCGTCGTCGGCCTGATCGTCGTCGTGCTCGTCATCCGCACCCGCAACAAGCGGAAGACCGCCGCGGCCACGAAGGCGCAGCAGGAGTCCCTTGCCGACCTCGAGCGCACCGCCGGCGGCGCGCTCGTGACGATCGACGACGAGCTCCGCACCGCCGAGCAAGAAGTCGGGTTCGCCACGGCCCAGTTCGGTCCCGACGCCGCGAAGCCCTTCGCCGACGCCGTCGCCGCCGCGCAGCAGGCCGTGCGCAAGGCCTTCACGTTCCGGCAGCAGCTCGACGACGAGATCCCGGACTCCCCGCAGCAGCGTGCCGACTGGGCGAACCAGATCATCGCGATCTGCCAGCAGGCGCACGCCTCGATCGAGGAACAGACCGAGTCGTTCGACAAGCTCCGGTCGCTCGAGGACGGCGTCGAGGAAGCAGCCGCCGCACTGGCCCAGGCGGTCGCGGAAGCGCCGGCGGCGGTCGGCGCAGCAGCAGCCGCGCTCGACCGCGTCCGCGCGAACTACACCGGACGCACCCTCGCGACCGTGGCCGACAACGTCGACCAGGCACACCAGGTCCTCGCCTACGCCACCGAACGCTCGAACGCGGCCACCGCGGCGATCGCGGCCGGCGACAAGGGCGAAGCGGTGGTCGCCGTGCGCGACGCCCAGCACGCGCTGGCCCAGGTGCAGCAGCTCACGAACAGCGCGATCGCGGCCGAGGGCACCTTCACCGAGGCCACCGCACGCGCCGAGGCGATGCGCATCGACATCGAGGGCGACGTCGCCGCGGCCCGGACCCTCACCGTCGGCGGGCCCGACCTCGCCGCCGCCGTCACCCGGGCGCAGACCGTCCTGCGGCAGGGGTTCGACCCGAAGGACCCGATCACCGCGGTCGACGCCCTCACGAAGGCGAACACCGAGATCGACCAGGCCATCGCGGCCGCCCGGGGCGCCGAAGAGCAGCAGCGCCGGGCGTCCCGTGCCCTCGACGACGCCCTGCGCGACGCTCGGAACCGGATCAGCCAGGCTCGCGAGTTCATCTCGCTGCACCGCGGTGGTATCGGGCCCACCGCCCGCACCCGCCTGTCCGAGGCCGAACGCGCCCTCGATGACGCCGTGCAGCTCGCCACCACCGACCCCGGACAGGCACTGCAGGCAGCACGGGCGGCCGAGCAGTACGCCGCCGCGGCGATGGACTCGGCGAACGACGACATGGGCGGCTGGGGCGGCGGGGGCGGCGGCTTCGGCGGGGGCGGCGGCAACGGCGCGCAACTCGGCGGCCTCGTCACCGGCATCGTGCTCGGCGGCCTGCTCGGCGGTCGCGGTGGCAGCTTCGGCGGCGGCTCCTTCGGCGGCGGCGGGGGCGGCGGCTTCGGCGGCGGGGGCGGCTTCGGCGGCGGAGGCGGCGGCGGAGGCGGCGGGTTCTCCGGCGGCGGCCGCTTCTGACCCCGGCCCGCCCGAAGGCCGGACCACACACTCGACCGACCAGTACGAGCCAGACCAGAACCCGACAGACCAGACACACCACGTCAGACCTTCCAGGAAAGGGAACAGCAATGGCAAAGCAGACGATCTTCGGCCGCATCTCCACCCTCGTGCGAGCGAACATCAACCAGCTCATCGACGACGCCGAGGACCCGCAGAAGATGCTGGACCAGCTCGTGCGCGACTACACGAACAACATCGCCGACGCGAAGACGGCGATCGCGCAGACGATCGGCAACGTGCGCCTGCTCGAGCAGGACCACGAAGAGGACAAGCGCGCCTCGTCCGAGTGGGGCCAGAAGGCCGCCAACGCCTCCACCGCCGCGGACAAGTACCGCGCCGAGGGCAAGACGGCCGAGGCGGACAAGTTCGACAACCTCGCCAAGATCGCGATCGGCAAGCAGATCGCGGCCGAGCAGGAGGTCAAGGACGCCGAGCCGAACCTCGCCTCGCAGAACGAAGCGGTCGAGAAGCTCAAGACCGGGCTCGCCGGCATGGAGCAGAAGCTCGAGGAGCTCCGTGCGAAGCGCGACAACCTCGTCGCCCGCTCGAAGACGGCCGAGGCGCAGTCCAAGGTCAACGACGCCCTCGGCAACATCGACGTGCTCGACCCGACGAGCGACCTCGGTCGCTTCGAGGAGAAGGTCCGTCGCGAAGAGGCCAAGGTCCTCGGACAGCAGGAGCTGCAGTCGTCGAGCCTCGACGCCCAGTTCGAGAGCCTCGAGGACGTCGGCAAGGACGCCGAGGTCGAGGCGCGACTCGCCGCACTGAAGTCCGGCGGCTCGTCGAGCCTCTGACCTTCCCGGACGACCTTCCCGGACGACGCCGGACCCCAGCTGACAGACTGAGACGATGCAGTTCCTCGTGGTCGGTCAGTGGCAGGGTTCGGCGTCGTCGCGCGCGATGCGCCTCGGGGACGGAGCGACCGCGATCGCGGCCGACCTCCCCCGTGCGTCCACCACCGTGGTCGACGTCCCCACCGGCGCGGGCGACCGGCTCGAGACGGCGGTCGCCCGCTACACCTCCGTGCTCGCCGTCGCCGACCGCGTGGCCGAGGAGACCGGCGTCGCGAGCGAACCCGTCCTCGTCGTCGGTGGGGACGGCGCGAGTGTCCTCGGCGCGACCGTGGGCCTCGGCCCGGACACCGCGTTCGTGCGCATCGCCGGGTCCAGCGGGTACCGCGCACTCAACCGCGCCCAGCCCGTCGCCGCCGAGACCGCGGCCCTGCGGATCCTGGTCGACCGCGCCGACGAGCTGTTCCCCGCGCTGCCGGTGCTCCCCGCCTCGTCGGTCGTGGTCGCGGGCGTCCGCGGGCTCGACGACGCCGAGGACGCCGCACTCGACCGTGCCGGGATCACCCGACTCGACGTCGACGCCGCCACCCCTGACGCCCTCGCCGCTGCCGTCGACGCCACCGGAGCGACCTCGGTGTTCGTGCACGTCGACCTCGACGTCCTCGACCCGTCCGAGGTCGACGGTCTGCTCGAGCCGGTGCCGTTCGGACTCGACGGCGCGGGACTGGTCGAGCGGATCCAGGCCGCGACCCGCGGCCGCCGCCTGGCCGGCGCCGCGCTCACCGGCTTCGCTCCCGTCGACCCGGACCGTGCAGTGGACGACCTCGGCGTGATCCTGCGCGTCGTCGGGGCGTTGACCAGCGCCTCCCGGGTGGCCTGAGAACCGACCCGGCGCGCCGGGCGCACCCCATGCCGGTCCGCGTACGCTCGGCCTCATGACGGACTACGACCTCATCGTGATCGGCGCCGGCGCAGTCGGCGAGAACGTGGCGGACTACGCCCACAAGCGCGGCCTGGCGGTCGCGATCGTGGAGTCCGAACTGGTCGGCGGCGAGTGCTCCTACTGGGCGTGCATGCCGTCGAAGGCACTGTTGCGCAGCGGCCACGCGTTGGCAGCGGCGAAGCGGCTGGACGGCGCGAAGCAGGCCGTCACCGGCGACCTCGACGCCGCCCACGTGCTCGCCCGCCGCAACTCGTTCACCTCGGACTGGAAGGACGACGGTCAGGTCTCCTGGCTCGAGTCCGCCGACATCGCCCTGATCCGCGGCCACGCCCGCATCACCGGCGAGAAGACCATCGAGGTCGGCGGTGAGACGCACACCGCCCGCGCCGCCGTCGCCGTCGTGACCGGGTCGCTGCACGCGCTGCCGAACGTGCCGGGTCTCGCCGAGGCGACGCCGTGGGGCACCCGCGAGGGCACCAGCGCCCAGCAGGTGCCGGAGAGCCTGCTCGTGATCGGGGGCGGTGTCGCCGGCTCCGAGCTCGCCACCGCCTGGGCATCGCTCGGCGCGAAGGTCACCCTCGTCGCCCGGCACGGGCTGCTCGGCGGCATGGAACCGTTCGCCGGCGAGCTCGTCACCGACGCGCTCCGCGAGCTCGGCGTCGACGTCCGCACCGGGGTGAACCCCGTGCGGGTCGACCGCGACGAGCACGGTCTGGTCACCACGACCCTCGACGACGACACGACGGTCATCACGAGCGAGGTGCTGGCCGCCACCGGCCGTACCCCGCACACCGCCGACCTCGGGCTCGAGTCCGTCGGGCTCACCGCCGGCGACTGGCTCGAGGTCGACGACACGATGCTCGTGCACGGCACCGACTGGCTGTACGCCGTCGGCGACGCCAACCACCGCGCGCTCCTCACCCACCAGGGCAAGTACCAGGCCCGCGCAGCCGGCGAGGCCATCGCCGCCCGGCACCAGGGCACGCCGCTGCACACCGAGCCGTGGGGCGCCCACGTCGCGACCGCCGACCACGCCGCGGTCCCCCAGGTCACGTTCACCGACCCCGAGGTCGCGAGCGTCGGCCTGACCGAGCAGGCCGCGCGCGAGCAGGGGCTGAACGTCCGTGCCGTGGAGTACGACCTCGGCGGCGTCGCGGGTTCCGCGCTGCAGGCCGACGGCTACACCGGCCGCGCCAAGATGGTCGTCGACGAGGACCGCGGGGTCGTGGTGGGCGTCACCTTCGTCGGCCAGGACGTCGCCGAGATGCTGCACGCGGCGACTATCGCCGTCGTCGGCGAGGTTCCGGTCGACCGCCTCTGGCACGCGGTGCCGGCCTACCCGACGATGAACGAGATCTGGCTCCGTCTGCTCGAGACCTACGGTCGCCCGGCCTGAGCGTGCGCGGACTGGCGCGCCGGGCGCTGCTCGACTCCCCCGTGTCGCGGGTGGGCTGGCTGTTCGCCACGGCGGTCGGTCTGGCGATCGGCGTACCGCTGTCGACCGGCCGCGTCCGCGTGGTCGACGGGCTCGTCGTCTGCTCGGGGTTGCCGCGGTGGGTGTTCCGTCGTGGCGGCACCTGCGTGGGGTCGGTGTACCTGACCCGGGACAACGACGGGGCCCGGGTGCTGCGGCACGAGCGGGTGCACGTCGAGCAGTGGCGGCGGTACGGCATGCTCATGCCCGTGCTGTACGCCGTCGCCGGCCGAGACCCGCTCCGCAACCGCTTCGAGGTCGAGGCGGGGCTGGAGGACGGCGGCTACCGCTGACGGGTGGCCGTGCGCCCCTCTGTTTGCCGTGTGCCGATCGGTCACGACACCCCGTCGGGCCGGCGCCGAGTGGTCGCAGACCGTCGGCGGCTCCGGCCGCATCCGACGGTCTGCGACCGCTCGGCGCCGCACGCGCGGCGCGCCGTGACCTCCGGTGAGGGCCGGCCAGGCGACGAGACGTGACCGAACGGCGGACGGGAGGCACGGATCACGGCCGCCACGGGCCTCCCGTCCGCCGTGGTCCGGCCCACCTGCCCGGCTGAGGAGCGCTGATCGGTCGCGACACCCCGTCGGGGCGGCGCCGAGCGGTCGGTCAGACGCCCTCCACCCCTGCCGCCGAGGTTCCACGACATGCCGCGTGCGTGGCGCCGAGGTTCCACGGACGGCCCGGATGCGGCGCGAGATGCCGAGATTTCGGAACCTCGGGGTGCGGGTGCGGGCGGGCGGGCGCGGGCGGGCCAGGAGCGGGCGGGCCTGGGGAGCGGGCGGGCGCGCGGGGTCAGGCGGCGGGACGACGGGGGACGATGAGGGGCGTGCCGGTCTCGGGGTCGGGGACGACCACGCACGGCAGGCCGAAGACGTCCTCGACGAGGTCGGCCGTCAGCACCGCGGCCGGGGGTCCGGCAGCGACGATCGACCCCTGGCGCATCGCGATGACGTGGGTGGCGTAGCGCGCCGCCTGGTTCAGGTCGTGCAGCACCGCGACGACCGTCCGACCCGCGGCGTGCAGCGCGGAGGCCAGCTCGAGCACGTCGTACTGGTGCGCGATGTCGAGGAACGTCGTCGGCTCGTCGAGCAGCACAATGTCGGTCTCCTGCGCCAGGACCATCGCGATCCACACCCGCTGCCGCTGCCCCCCGGAGAGCTCGTCGACGCTCCGGTCCGCCAGCTCCACCGTCGACGTCTGCTCGAGGGCGGCCTGCACGGCACGCCGGTCGGACCCGGACGACGGGTGCAGCAGGTCCTGGTGCGGGAACCGCCCGCGGGACACCAGGTCGCGCACGGTGATGCCGTCCGGGGCGATCGGCGTCTGCGGCAGCATGCCGACCCGCCGGGCCACGGCCTTCGGACGGTAGGAGTCGATCGGCGCTCCGTCGAGGTACACGGTGCCGGCTCGGGGCTTGAGGGTGCGTGCGAGCGACTTCAGCAGCGTCGACTTGCCGCACGCGTTCGGGCCGACGATGACGGTCAGTTCACCGTCGGGGACGTCCACGTCGAGCGCGTCCACCACGATGCGGTCGTCGTACGCGAGCGTCAGCCCACGCACGCCGAGCGCGGTCGTCGGGACCCCGACCACGCTGGTCGGCAGTCCGGCTGCGCCGTTCAGTTCTCGGCCTTGCCGTGCCGCCAGTACCCCATGAACGCGACCTGCTTGCGGTCGATGCCGACGCCGCGCACCAGGTGCCGCCGGAGCTCCTTGACGCAGCCGGCCTCGCCCGCGATCCAGGCGTAGACGGGGCGCGACTCCTCGGTGGCCGGCACGTCCCAGAGGACCTGCTCGTCGACGTCGACGTCCGCCGGCTCGACGGCGTCCCCACAGGCGGGACCCGCGGCGACCGACGGCGAACCGGCGACGGGCGCAGCACCGGCGACGACCGTCGACGCCCACGCGTGCACCTGGTCGGTCATGCGGACGCCGTGGGTCGCACCGTTCCGGGCGATCCAACGGACCTCGACCCCGGCGGGCGCGGTCACGGGCAGCCGGTCGGCGTCGGTCGGCACCTCGATGAAGACGTGTCCGACGGTCGAGACGTCGAGCGCCTCGAGGATGGCGCAGATCGCCGGGGCGGCGGTCTCGTCCCCGGCGAGCAGGATGCGGTTCGCGTGCCCGGGTGCGAACTCGGCGGCACCGGTCGGCAGGTCCTCGGGCGATTCCGGCACACGGGGTCCGACGATCCGGAGCTCATCGCCGACCCGGCAGGACGACACCCAACGGGATGCGGGTCCGGCGTCGCCGTGTGCGACGAAGTCGATGTCGAGCTCACGGGCGTCGGGCCGGAACGAGCGGACGGTGTAGGTGCGCAGCGGGTTGCGTTCCGCGTCCGGCAGCGCACGCCAGGCGGCGTACCAGTCCTCGTCCTCGGGCAGTTCGGAGAACCCCACACCGTCGAGCGGCAGGACGACCTTGATCCGCTGGTCGAGCCCGACCGAGGAGAAGTCCGCCAGGGCATCGCCCGTCAGCGTCACCCGGACGAAGTGCGGGGTGAGCGACGTGACCGCTGCCACACGGACGGAGAAGACGCGGTACCGGGTTGCCACGGATCCGAGTATGGCATGCCTTACCTAACGTCTCCAGACCTCCGGACGGTGCGAAGATCGCTTCCGTGCCCGATGCCCCCGACGACGAATTCGCAGACCTGGCCGCCCTCGCCCGCGCGAGCGGCGTGACGGAGCCGCTCCGCGCCTCCAGGCAGGTGGTCCGCACCGCCGACGGGCAGGAGACGTCCGCCATCCGGTGGGGCGACCGGGAGGCCCGGATCACCTACCTGCACGGGCTCGGCATCGACGCCCACAGTTTCGACCAGACCGCGCTCGCCGTCGGCGAGCCGGCGGTCGCCCTCGACCTCCCCGGCCACGGCCGATCGTCGTGGCGGGACGACGCGGACTACGGGGCGTCCGTGACGGCGCCGACCGTGCTCGCGGCGCTCGACGCCCTGGACGTGCCGCCGGGGATCGTCGTCGGGCACTCCCTCGGTGCGATCCTGTCGGCACGGCTCGCGGCCACGGCACCGGAGCGGGTGACCGGGCTCGTCCTCGTCGACATGTCGCCGGACTTCGCGCAGCGGGCGGTCGACCGGATCGCCCGCGCGCTCGAGGCCGAGGAGCCGTTCGCCACCCTGGACCAGGTCGTCGACCGGGCGATCGAGGCACGCGTCGGCGACGACCGGCACGTGCTGCTGCGTGAGGCGCGCCACACCACGCGGCTCGGCGACGACGGCGCGCTCGTGCGGCGCCACCACTTCCCGCACCTGCCCGCCGGCCGCACGTCGTCGGTGGGGCGCTTCGCCGACGCGTGGCCCGACCTCGAGGCCCTGCGCGTGCCGATCCTGCTCGTCCGCGGCGACCGCGGGTACGTGTCCCCGAAGCTGCACGCCGCGTTCGCCGAGCGGCTGCCGGACGCCGAGATCGTGACGGTCACGGCACGGCACGCGGTGCAGAACCAGGCGCCCCTCGAACTGGCCTCGGCGATCCGGGCATGGGCCGCACGTCACGGATTGTTGCACCGGATCGATGAACCGTCGCGGGACCGTACCGGCCCCCGGTAACCTCGTGCGAGCGCGAGCTGTGACCATCGCCCTCGCGTCCGGAAGGAACCCACACCCCCATGAGTCCGCTCCTGTCCCGCCGTCCCGCCCGGGCGGCGCGCACCACGCGCCTCGGACGTGCTGCCCTCGCCGCCACCGCGGTCGCCGTCGTCTCCGCCCTCGCACTGACCGGCTGCTCCGGATCGTCGAACGAGGACGGCGGCGCCGACGCCACCGTCCGCGTCGGCCTGGTGCTCGAACCGACCAGCCTCGACATCCGCACGCAGTCCGGTGCAGCGCTCGACCAGGTGCTCATCGACAACGTGTACCAGGGGCTCGTCGGCCGGACCGCCGACGGCGACATCCGCGACGTGCTGGCCTCCGAGCACGAGGTCTCCGACGACGGGCTGACGTACACGTTCACGCTGCGCGACGGCATCACCTTCCAGGACGGCAAGGACGTCACCGCGGCCGACGTCGTCTGGTCGCTCGAGCAGGTCAAGTCGAACGAGACCTACGTCGACTCCGCCAAGCTCGCCGGCGTCACCTCGATCACGTCCCCGTCGACCGGTGTGGTCGAGCTCAAGCTGGCGAAGCCCGACTCGGACCTGCTCTGGAACCTGACCGGCCGCTCCGGCCTGGTGCTCGAGAAGGCCGCGACGAACGACCTGTCGGACACCGCGAACGGCACCGGCCCGTACGAGGTCGCGAGCTGGAAGCAGGGCGACTCGCTCACCTTCGACCGCAACGACGACTACTGGGGCACGAAGGCGAAGGTCGCGAAGATCGTCTTCCGGTACATCACCGACCCGTCGACGGCCGTCAACGCCATGGCGAACGGCGACCTCGACGTCCTCAACCCGGTCGACGGAACACTCAAGAGCCAGCTCGACGGCAACTCGGACATCGCGCTGCACTCCGGCAAGACGACCGACAAGTACACGCTCGCGTTCAACGACCAGAAGGCGCCGTTCACCGACAAGAAGGTGCGCCAGGCGATCCGGCAGGCGATCGACCCGAAGGCCCTCATCAAGGCCATCGGTGGCACGGGCGTCGAGCAGGGCGGCCCGATCCCGGAGCTCGATCCCGGGTACGAGGACCTGACCGACATCGACGCGTACGACCCCGACAACGCGAAGCAGCTCCTCGCCGCCGCCGGTCAGGAGAACCTGAAGCTCACGCTGACGTACGCGAACATCTACCCGGCGACCATCGGCGACGTGCTCAAGTCGCAGCTCGCCGACGTCGGGATCACCCTGACCGTGCAGCGCGTCGACTTCGCCACCTGGCTGTCGACGGTGTTCCAGGCGCCGAAGTCGGGCGAGCGCGACTTCGACCTGTCGATGGTCGACCACGTCGAGGCGCGCGACTTCGGCAACTGGGCGAACCCCGACTACTACTTCGGCTACGACAACGCCGAGGTGCAGTCGCTGTACGCCGAGTCGATCGCGGCCACCGACGAGGACGCCAAGGTCGACGCCCTGCGGAAGGCCGCGAAGATCGTGAGCGAGGACGCCGCTGGCGAGTGGCTCTACACGGCCACCGAGATCACCGCGGTGCGCTCCGGCGTGACGGGCTTCCCCGTGGACGGCGGCAACTCACGACTCGACCTGTCGAAGCTCGCCGTCAAGTGAGACGACCCGCGCCCGGAGCTCCGAGCACGTGACCCGGTTCCTGGTCGGCAGGCTGCTGCTGTTCGTCGTCGGGCTGCTCGTCGCGAGCGTCATCATCTTCGCGACGCTGCGGGTGCTGCCCGGCGACGTCGCCCAGGTCGTCGCCGGCACCCAGTCGACCCCGGCGCAGGTCGAGCAGCTCCGACAGCAGCTCGGCCTCGACCGGCCCGTCGTGGTGCAGTACCTCGACTGGATCGGCGAGGTGTTCCGCGGCGACCTCGGCCGGTCCCTGGTGACCAACGGGCAGGTCGCGCCGGAGATCGCACAGAAGCTGGCGATCACGCTGCCGCTCGCGGGCATGTCACTCGTCACCGCGCTCGTGATCGGCGTCCCCCTCGGGGTCGTCGCCGCGGTGCTCCGCCGTCGCCCCGGCGGCGCCGTCATCGGGTTCGTGGCGCAGGCCGTCGCCGCGATCCCGGTCGTCTGGGCCGGCATGCTGCTCGTCGCGCTGTTCGCCGTCACGCTGCACTGGCTGCCGACACAGGGCTTTCCGCTCGACGGCTGGTCCGAGCCGGGGCGGGCGTTCGCGTCGCTCGTGCTGCCCGCGCTGACCATCGGCGCGGTCGAGGGTGCCGTCATCCTGCGCTTCACCCGGTCCGCGACGCTGTCGGTGCTCGACGCCGACCACGTCCGCACCGCGGCCGCGATCGGGCTGACCCGCACGCAGGCGTTGCTCCGGCACGGGCTGCCCTCGGTCGCCCTCACCGTGCTCGCCGTGCTCGGGGTGCAGATCGCCGGGCTGCTGGTCGGGGCCGTCGTCGTCGAGCAGCTGTTCTCCCTGCCCGGGGTCGGTCGCATGCTCGTGACCGACGTCGGTCGCCGCGACGTCACCAAGGTGCAGTCCGAGCTGCTCGTGCTCACCGGGCTCGTGCTGCTGGTCGGCTTCGCCGTCGACGTCGTGCACCGCGCCCTCGACCCACGCCAACGCGAGGTGTCCGGATGATCCGCCGCCTGCTCTCCCGCCCCACCGGGGTCTTCGCCGTCGTCGTGCTCGGCCTGCTCGTGGTGCTCGCCGCCGTGTCGCTCGTGTGGACGCCGCAGGACCCGTTCCGCGCCGATCCGTTCCACCAGTGGGAGGGCCCGAGCGCTACGCACTGGTTCGGCACCGACGCCGCCGGCCGCGACGTCGCGAGCTACCTGCTCGCCGGCACCCGCACCACGGTGCTCGTCGCCGTCGGGGCCGGGGTGATCGCGAGCGTCGTCGGCATCGTCCTGACCGCGATCGGGTCGCTCACCGCCCGCTGGGTGCGCGAGGGCACGGCCGTCCTGCTCGACATCCTGGTGGCGTTCCCGACCCTGCTGACCGCGATGCTCCTGACCGCGGTGTTCGGCGGCTCGCTCGGGGTCGTCATCGTGAGCGTCGGACTGTCCTTCGGGGTCACGATCGCCCGGGTCGCCCGCGGCGAGATCCGGCGCATCGCCCGCAGCGACTACGTCACCGCCGCCCGGGCCTCTGGCGTCGGTGGTGTCGGGGTGCTGTTCCGCCACCTGGTGCCGAACGCCGCGCCGCTGTTCACCGTGCAGCTCTCGCTCGCGATGGCCACCGCGGTCCTCGCCGAAGCCGGTCTGTCGTACCTGGGCTACGGCGCCGGGTCGGACACGGCGTCGTGGGGCAACCTGCTCTCCGACCTCCAGACCTACATCGGCGTGCACCCGTGGAGCGCCACCTGGCCAGGGGCCGCGATCGCGCTGGTCGTCGCCGCGCTCTCCCTGCTCGGAGACGCGATCCGCGACGCCACCGATCCGCGGCTGACGACGAACGACCGCGCAGCGGGCGGCGACCGTCGCACCGACCCGGCCACGACCACCCCGGGGGTGACCGCATGACCGACCGCAGCCACAGCCACACCGGCACCGACACCGGCACCGACACCGGCGGGCTCGCGGTGGTGGGGCTCTCCGTCCGCATCGCGGGGCGGACGATCCTGGACGACGTGACGTTCACCGTGCCTCCCGGCGAACGCGTGGGCGTGATCGGCGCATCCGGATCCGGCAAGTCCATGACCTCGCTCGCCCTGATGGGACTGGAGCCCGCCGGCGCGACCGTCACCGGCAGCATCCGCCTGGACGGCACGGAACTGGTCGGCCTGCCCGACCTGGAGCGTGCGGAGCACCGCGGATCCGGCATCGGCATGGTCTTCCAGGAGCCCGGCACCGCCCTCGACCCGCTGCGCCGCGTCGGCGCGCAGATCGCGGAGCCGCTGCGCCTGCACCGCGGACTCGACCGGCGGGCGGCACGCGCCGCCGCGACCACCCTGGCCGCAGACGTCGGACTGCCGGACCCGGAGTCGCTGCTCCGGCAGTACCCGCACCAGCTGTCCGGCGGCCAGCGACAGCGGATCTGCATCGCGATGGCGATGGCCGGGCAGCCCGCGTACCTCGTGGCCGACGAACCGACCACGGCGCTCGACGTCACGACCGAGGCGCGGATCCTCGACCTCTTCGAAGGGCTGGCGGCCGGCATGGTCTTCGTCACGCACGACCTCGCCGTGCTCGCGCGGATCGCGGACACCGCCGTCGTGCTCGACGCCGGACGGGTCGTCGAGCAGGGCTCGGTCGCGTCGCTGCTCGCCGCGCCCCAGCACCCCGCGACCGTCGCGCTCGTCGACGCCGCGCGCGCAACCGCCCGTCGGGCACGTCCGTCCGGAGGCTCCGCATGACCGCCGTCCTCGACGGGGTCAGGCTGCACCGCACCTACCGGCTCCCCCGCCGCGGGCCCTTCGAACCGGGCCCCGTCCGCACCGCCGTCGACGGCGTCGACCTGACGGTCGCCCCGGGCCAGCGGCTCGGGATCGTCGGCGAATCGGGGTCCGGCAAGTCCACCCTGGTACGGCTGCTCGCCGGCCTGGAGGCACCTTCCGCGGGTTCCGTGACCGCCTCCGGTCGTCCGGTGGTGGCGTCCGGTTCCGCGGCCGCGATGCGCTGGTTCCGTCGCGAGACCGGGGTGGTGTTCCAGGACCCGTACGCGTCCCTCGACCCCCGGATGCGCGTCGGCGCGATCGTCGGCGAACCGCTGCGGGCACTGCGGATCGACGGCGATCACCGGGCGCTGGTGCGCGACGTGCTGGAGCGGGTCGACCTGCCGGCAGACGTCGTCGACCGGTACCCGCACGAGTTCTCGGGCGGGCAGCGGCAGCGCATCGCGATCGCCCGGGCCGTGGTGCACAGGCCGCGGATCCTGTTCGGCGACGAGCCGATGAGCGCCCTCGACGTGGTGGTGCGGGCACGGGTCATCGAGCTGTTCCGCTCGCTCGCCGACGACCTCGGGCTGACCATGGTCCTGGTGTCGCACGACATCGGTGTGGTCCAGCGGCTGTGCGACACCGTGGCCGTGATGTCGGCGGGACGCATCGTGGAGCACGGGCCGGTGTCGTTGCTCGATGCGCCGGTGCACCCGGTGACGCAGGCGCTGGTGGAGGCTGCGCCGACGCTGCCGTAGGGGCGGGCGGGCTCTGACTCGGAACGACAGCATCGACGTCGTCCGACATCGGGAGCGTCGTTCCAGGTCGCCGCGCGAGTTGCACCCGCGTCAGGCGGTCCAGGCCGCCGGGTGCCGCCGCTGCCACCGCAGCCGCCGCTCGAGCTGGGCCCCGATCGCGAGCAGCACCCGCTCGCCCCCGGGTCGCCCGATCAACTGGACGCCCATCGGCAGGCCGCCGCCGTCCGGGTGGTCGTCGGCGGTGACCCCGACGGGCAGGGTGATCGCCGGCAGCCCGGCCACGTTCGCCATCGAGGTCCAGGGCGAGTACGCGCACTGGCGGCGGAAGTCCTCGTCCGGGTCGTCGCCGTACCAGCCGAGCGGCCGCGGGGTCAGTGCGAGGGTCGGTGACAGGACGGCGTCGAACCGGTCGAACGCACCGATCAGCGTCGCCGAGAACATGTCGAGCGCCGTCATCGCGTCGAGCACCTGCGTACCGGTGAGCCGCTGTCCCCGCTCCACGAGCCACGCCACCAGCGGCGTGAGCGCGGTCAGGTCGATGCCGGGGACCATCGGCAGCCGCGCCGCGGAGCTCTCCCACGCCACCCGGAACGCGTCGGCGTACGGCGCCCGCGGCATCCGGACGTCCTCGACGCCGTGCCCCAGTTCGCCGAGCACCCGCACCGCGGTCGAGGCTGCGGCACGCGCCGCGGGGTCGACCACGACTTCGACGGTGTCGTCCCACGGTGAGCCGTCGAGCAGCCCGACGACGAAGCGTCCCTCACCGCGGACGGCCGCCGAGGTGAACGGGCCGTCACCGCCGGACGGCGTGACCAGGGCGTACGGCGACGGTTCCGGCAGCCCGGTCGGCGCGACGAGCGCGTCGAGCAGCATCCCCGCGTCCGCGACGGACCGGGTCAGCGGCCCGGCGACGGAGAGTCCGCCGACACCGGAGCGGCCGGGCATCGACGGCACCCGCCCGCGGCTCGGCTTCAGGCCGACGAGTCCGGTCGCGGCGGCCGGGATCCGGACCGATCCCCCGCCGTCGGACCCGACGGCCGCGGGCAGCAGCCCGGCCGCCACGGCGACCGCCGCCCCGCTCGACGACCCACCGGGCCCGCGGGTCGTGTCGTAGGGGTTCCGCGTCACGCCGAACCGGGTCTCCGACGACGAGGACATCCCGAACTCCGGCGACGCCGTCTTGCCGAGGCTCACCGTGCCGGCGGCGTCGAGCGCCGCGACGAGCGGGTGGTCGGCTCCGGCAGGGCGCTCCGGCAGACTCGCGGTGCCGGAGCGCGTGGGGACCCCGGCTCGGTCGTACAGGTCCTTGTCGGCGGACGGGAGGCCCCACAACGGTCTGGACGTCGGCACCAGGTCCCCGAGACGGTCGGCTCTCGTGCGCGCGGCGTCCGCCGTGACCGTCACGAACGCGCCGAGGGCCGGGTCGAGGCGCTCGATGCGGGCGAGGTAGTGCTCCGTCACCTCGAGCGCGGTCGCCTCCCCCCGGCGGATCCAGTCCCAGAGTTCCTGCGCGGCGAGGTGGTGGAGTTCGAACACGGTTCCCGAGCCTAGGCGGCGACGGTGCTGGTCGTCCTTCAGTGCTGGTCGTACGCGTAGAAGCCGCGGCCGGACTTCACGCCCAGGTGCCCCGCGTCGACGTACTGCCGGAGCAGCTGCCGCGGGCCCTCGGGCAGGTGCGGGTCCTCCGCCGCGTAGTGCTCCTCGATGTCCAGGACGACGTCGAGCCCCACCTGGTCCATCATCCGGAACGGACCCGCGGGCGAACCGGTGTTCACCGCGAACATGGCGTCGACGTCCTCCGGCGTGGAGACCCCGTCGGCGACGACCGCCAGGGACTCGCGCTTGATGGCCGCCCAGATGCGGTTGAAGATGAACCCGGTCGACTCCTTGCGTGCGACGAACGGGCGGACACCGTAGGTCGGCAGGACCTCGAGCAGCAGGTCGATGACCGCAGGGTCGGTCTCGCCGTCGCTCATCAGGTCGACGGCGTTCTGCGCCGGCGGCATGGAGAAGTGCATGTTCAGCACGCGCTCGGGGTGCTCGACCTCGTCGATCACGAGTCGGCTCGCGTACGACGACGAGTTGCTCGCCAGGATCGTGTCCGCCCCGACAGCGCGGTCGAGCTGGCCGAACACCGTCGTCTTGAGGTCGAGGCGCTCCGGGATCGCCTCGACGACGAGCCACGCACCGGCGACGGCCTCGTCCAGGTCGTCGAACGCGCGGACGGTGCCGACCGCGCCCCCGTCCCGCGCCGCGGCGAGCGCCGGGAGCTCGCGCTCGACGTACTCGACGGCGGCCGTGCGGACCGGCTCGGCGAGGTCGTACACGCGGGACTCGCCGCCGGCGCTGGCGAACACCAGGGCGATGCGACGACCGAGGGTGCCACCGCCGATCACGGTGACGGGTCGGTTGCGGATGTCGGTCGGCAGGGAGAAGCCCATGGTGTCCTTCGTTCTCGGGTGTAGGTTCGATACACAACGTACTCAGTACGGAACGTATCGCAACTCGACAAGGAGTTCCCATGCAGGCTTCGGACGTCCTCCGCCACGCCACCACGCCCCTCACCGCGCCGGTCTACCCGCTGCGCCCGACGCGCTTCACCGACCGCGAGTACTTCAACGTCGTGTACCGGACCGACCCTGACGCCCTCCGCGCCGTCGTGCCGGAGCCGCTGCAGGTCGACGCGCCGCTGGTGCGTTTCGAGGTCATGAAGATGGGCGACGTCGACGGCTACGGCCCCTACGTCGAGTCCGGTCAGGCGATCCAGGTCACCCACGACGGCGAGGTCGGCGAGTACCTGCACGCCATGTACCTCGACAACTCCGCGGCGACGCTCGCCGGTCGTGAACTGAGCGCCTACCCGAAGGTGCTCGGGACCCCGGGGTTGCGCGTCGACCAGGGCGCCCTCGTCGGCACGCTCGACCGAGGTGCCGAGCGCGTGGCGACGGCGACCATGGCGTACCAGTGGGAGCCGATGGACCCGGTCGAGGCCGCGGCGCAGATCACGGTGCCGACCTGGATGGTGAAGCTCGTCCCCGACGTGACGACGCTGGGGCTGCGGGCCGCCGACCTCGTGCGGACCGAGATCACCGACATCGTCGTGAAGGGGGCCTGGACCGGGCCCGCCCGCCTGCAGCTGTTCGAGCACGCCCTCGCGCCGATGGCCGACCTGCCGGTGCTCGAGGTCATCAGCGCCTCGCACGTCCTGACCGACCTGACGCTCGCGCCGGTGCGGTCCGTGCACGACTACCTGGCCGACCCGCGCCGGTCGGACGACGCCTCCTAGGATGAGCCGATGTCCCCACGAGTGAGCGACGACACCGCCGCACCCGCCCGACCCACCCGGCGGCGCAGCAGCACCCGCGCGGAGCTCGTCCGCGCGGCCGAGGCGCTGTTCGACGAGACCGGCTCGGCCTCGGCCAGCGTCGAGGCGATCGTCGCGCGTGCGGGGTTCACGCGCGGGGCCTTCTACTCGAACTTCGCGACGACCGACGAGCTCTTCTTCGCGGTGTACGAAGCGCAGGAGGCCGTGGTCGTCGAGCGGCTCGAGGACGGCTTCCGGGCCGCGCTCGGCACGACCGACCCGCAGTCCGTCGACGCGATCGTCTCCGGGGTCCTCGGCGGCCTGCCCCCCGAGGGCAAGTGGTACGCGATCCGCTCGGTCCTGCTGTCCCGGGCGCGACACGAACCCGAGCTCCGGGCACTGCTCCGAGCGCACACCGACGCCTTCCACGCGGCACTCGAACCGCTGCTCGTCGAGTCGGTCACGGCACAGGGCCGACGCCTCACCGTCGCACCGGACGTCTTCACCCGTGCGGTCGTCGCCGCGCACGTCGGCGCGGTCAGCCAGACGGTGCTGTACGACGACGCCGCGACCATCCGCGTCGCCGCGGTGCGGGGTGCACTCCTCGGACTCAGCGAGCCGGTGCGCGAGCCCGACGGCGCCGACGACACCGCCGACGCGGGAGGCGCAGCGTGATCGTCCCCGAAGCCGCGGTCCCGCTGTTCCTGCGGGCCACGCGCGCGAACGCGCCGTTCGTCACCGAGGCGGGAGCGCACCGGGCCGTCCGCCGACAGGCCCTCCGCCCCGAGCCCTTCGGACCACCGAGGCGCCTCCGGCCCGACGTGCGCGTCGACGTCCACCGTCAGGGCGGCTCCCCCGTGTACACCGTGACGCCGAGCCGCCAGCCACCGCTCCGCGACCTCGTGTACGTGCACGGCGGCGGGTGGGTCCACGAGATCGCCCCGCAGCACTGGGCGCTCATCGCCCAGCTCGCCGCCGAGGCGCGCGCCACCGTGACCGTCCCGATCTACCGACTCCTGCCGGACGGCAATGCCCGGCAGGCGCACGACCTGGTCATCGACGTCGCACGCCGCATCACCGACCAGCGCGGACGGGTGCAGCTGGCCGGTGACTCCGCCGGTGGGCAGATCGCGCTCTCCGTCGCCCAGACCCTGCGCGACCAGGGCGTCCGGTCGCTCCGGACCGTCCTGGTGTCACCGGCGCTCGACCTCGGCTTCTCGAACCCGCGCATCCCCGAGGTGCAGCCGAGCGACCCGTGGCTCGGTCGCGACGGGGGCCGTGTCCTCGGTCACCTGTGGGCCGACGGCCTGTCGATCGACGACCCGGTCGTCAGCCCCCTGTCCGGTTCGTTCCACGGCCTCGGCCCGATGCTCGTCCACACCGGGACCCATGACGTGCTCAACCCCGACGCGCACCTGCTCGTCGCGGCCGCCCGGTCCGCGGGCGTGGACGTCACGCTGCGCGAGCGCCCCGGCGCCCTGCACGTGTTCCCCCTGCTGCCGACGCGCGGCGGACGAGCAGCACGGCAGGAGATCGTCAGGGCCGTCCGCGGCGCCTGACCGTCAGCGCAGGACCCGGCCGTCGCGTGCCCGTGACGGCCACGGCGGCGGACCGCCGGCCGTCCTGCGCGACGCGGGGCGGGCCTCCCGGCCTGACCGTCAGACGCCCAGGTGGACGGTGAGCACGTCGCGGACGCTCGTCCACCCGTGCGGACCGTAGCGGTCGTCGTCGACGTGGTGGAGCTCTGCCTCGCCGCTGAACATGCTCACGAAGTACTGCATGCCCTGCCAGGCCGGGAACGGTTCGGCGTCGTCCTTCGACAGCCGACGGCCGATCCGTGCCATCGCCGACAGCGTGCCGGTCGTCCCCGCCCACTGCAGTCGGAACGGGGTGCCGGTCAGCCGTGACATCGTGTCGGCGATCGACCGTGCCGTGACGCGGTCACCGGCGACCTCGACCACACGGGGGGCGTCCGCGTCGAGTGCGACGAGCGCCGTCACGCGCGCGACGTCGTCCTTCGTGGTGAAGTCGAGGACCTGGTCGGCCGACGACCAGTAGAGCACCCGCTGGCGGTCGAACAGGATCAGCGGTGCCTGACCGGTGAGCATGTCCGTGAACGCCCCGTTCAACACCGAGGTCGCACGGATCGGCGCGGCGTCGAGGGCGGCGGCGAACTCGCGGCGGAGCTCGAAGTTGCGGTTCGAGCCGGGCGTGATCGAGCGGTAGTCGGCGGCGTAGTCCGAGGGGATGAACCGCGGGACGCCTGCCCGGACCGCGGCGTCGAGCAGGGCGCGCTGGGCGTCCACGATCACCGCGCGGGTACCGCTGACCGCGGAGACGACGACGTCGACCCCGGCGAGCGCCGTGACCAGCGCCGGTCCGTCCGTGTAGTCCGCGGTGACGACGTCGATGCGGTCGTCGTCGGCGAACTGCCGCTGGGCGCCGGTGCTGGACGGGCGGGTGAGGACGCGGACGCGGGTGTCGTGCTGCAGGAGCTCGCGGACGATGCGTCCGCCGAGGTCTCCGGTGGCGCCGGCGACGAGGACGGTGGTGGTCATGGCCGCCACGCTACGGGTGCGCGGGTGCGGCGGGCACAGGTGCGCTGGCGGCGGTGCGGTGGCGGCGGTGCGGTGGCTGGGTGCGCTGGCGGCCGTGCGCTGGCCCTATCCTGCGGAGGTGGACACGACTCTCCCCTCCGGCACGACGAAGCGCCGGATCGAGCTCCGGCTCGCTCGCCCCCTGCTCACCTGGTTCGCCCGCCCGACCGTCACGATCGACGGGGTCGGGCACCCGGCGCAGTGGGGCACCGGCACGTGGGCGGTCGCGGACGACGGCCGGACCGTGATCGGGGTGTACCTGTTCAACCGGGCGTGGCGCTTCGGCGCGGCGACGGTGACCGTCGGCGATGCCGAGGTGCTCGAGTACCGTGCGGGTGCGTTCCCCGCCGGCGCCGGCCGGTTGGCGCCCGTACCGGTGCGCGGTCTGCCAGGCCGAGACTCGCGCTGAGCGACACTCCACGCGGCGCGGGGCCCGAGGAGTGTCGCTCAGCCCGAGACCCGGGCCACAGCGCCGGGGCTACTCGTGCTCGATGTCGGAGAACAGGCCGGTGAACGTGGCGCCGGTCCCGCCGAGCTGCTGGAAGAACGCCCCGGCCTCGGCGGTCGCCACCGCGTCGGAGGCGTCCCCGTACGAGGCGAAGTACAGGTCGAGCGTGCGGTGCGCCGGTGTGGGCGTGCCGTCCTCCTTCGGCCAGACCTTCGCCGCCTCGAGCCGCCGCAGGCCGGGCAGCTTCGCGGCGAGCGCCTCGAGCTCCACGTAGGACTGCTCGAACGCCGACGGGTCGGCCGGGTTGTCGATGATCAGGGTGATCTTCGTGGTCATGGTGTGCTCCTGCGGGTGTCGGCGGGACGGGTGACGGTGCAGCGCCCACTCCACTCCGTTCCGCGCACGGCCGCCCGGGATCGGCTACTCGAACATCTCGGCGAGGAGTGCGTGCGGGTCACCGTCGACGACGTGTGTCGAGGGCGGCTCCGGCCAGTGCGTCGTGCCGTCGTCCGGCCAGCACGGCACGACGTGGAAGTGCAGGTGCCGCACGCTCTGCCCGGCATCGGCGCCGGAGGCCTGCAGGACGACGGTGCCGGTGGCGCCGAGCGCGCCCCGCATCGCCCGCGCGACACGTTGCGCGAGCGCGACGGTCGCGGCCAGCGCCACCGGGGCGGCGCCGAGCAGGTCGTCGGCGTGCTCGACCGGTGACACGAGCGTGTGCCCGGGCGCGAGCGCGGACCCGGGCAGCGGCGCGAACGCGACGGCGTGTTCCTCGCGCTCGACCCACACGGCCGGTTCGTCGCCGGCGATGATCGCGCAGAAGACGCAGGATGCCATCCGTCCAGTGTGCTGCACCCGGAGCCCGGGCGCTCCGACGGCGGTGCCGTGCGCGCGCCGCCGCGTGGGACGATTGGCGCATGACCGCCACGCTCGTCGCCAAGGGCCTGTCCGGCGGGTACGCCGCTCGCACGCTGTTCGACTCCCTCGACCTCACGGTGGCACCGGGCGACGTGATCGGCGTCGTCGGCGTGAACGGTGCCGGCAAGTCCACCCTGCTCCGACTGCTGGCGGGTGTCGACGAGCCCCTGGCGGGCACGGTGTCGCTCGCACCGACCGACGCGTTCGTCGGCTGGCTCCCCCAGGAGCACGAACGGATCGCGGGCGAGACCGTCGCCGCGTACATCGCCCGGCGGACCGGCTCGGCCGAGGCGACTGAGGCCATGGACGCTGCGGCCGCCGCGCTCGGCGACCCGGACGCCGGCGACGCTGCCGCGGACCGCTACTCGACGGCGCTCGACCGCTGGCTCGCCGCGGGCGCCGCTGATCTGGAAGACCGCATCCCCGCCGTCCTGGCCGACCTCGGCCTGGAGACCGGAACCGATGACGACGGCGTCGGGCCGGACTCGCTCATGACCGCACTGTCCGGTGGGCAGGCCGCTCGGGTCGGGCTCGCGGCGCTGCTGCTGTCGCGGTTCGACATCGTCCTGCTCGACGAGCCCACCAACGACCTCGACCTCGACGGGCTGGACCGGCTCGAGGGGTTCGTCCGGGGCCTGCGCGGCGGGGTCGTGCTCGTCAGCCACGACCGGGAGTTCCTGGCGCGATCGGTGACGAGCGTGCTCGAGCTCGACCTGGCGCAGTCGTCCAACCGGCTGTTCGGCGGCGGGTACGACTCGTTCCTCGAGGAGCGCGAGATCGCCCGGCAGCACAAGCGCGACGCGTACGAGGACTACGCCTCCACCAAGGCCGACCTGGTCTCCCGCGCCCGCACACAGCGCGAGTGGTCGAGCCAGGGCGTGCGCAACGCCATGAAGAAGGCCCCGGACAACGACAAGATCCGGCGCAAGGCCGCCTCGGAGTCGAGCGAGAAGCAGGCGCAGAAGGTCCGCCAGATGGAGTCCCGCATCGCGCGGCTCGACGAGGTCGAGGAGCCCCGCAAGGAGTGGCAGCTCGAGTTCACGATCGGCAGCGCTCCACGGTCCTCGGCCGTTGTGGCCGCCCTGTCCGACGCCACCTTCGCGCAGGGCGACTTCACGCTCGGCCCGGTGTCGCTGCAGGTCGACGGCGGCGACCGCATCGGCATCACCGGGCCGAACGGCGCCGGCAAGTCCACGCTGCTCCGGGCACTGCTCGGCAAGCAGGCACCGACGACCGGCACCGCCTCGCTCGGGTCGAGCGTCGCCGTCGGCGAGGTCGACCAGGCCCGTGCGGCCTTCACCGGCGACCAGTCGCTCGCCGCGGCGTTCGAGGCGATCGTGCCCGAGTACACCACCGCCGACGTCCGGACGCTGCTCGCGAAGTTCGGGTTGAAGGCCGACCACGTCGGACGGCCCGCGTCGGCGCTCTCCCCCGGCGAACGGACCCGCGCCGGACTCGCGCTGCTGCAGGCCCGCGGGGTGAACGTGCTCGTGCTCGACGAACCGACGAACCACCTCGACCTGGTGGCCATCGAGCAGCTCGAACAGGCACTGGAGTCGTACGACGGCACCCTGCTGCTCGTCACGCACGACCGGCGCATGCTGGAGACCGTCCGCCTCGACCGGCAGTGGCACGTCGACGCCGGCCGGGTCACCGAACGCTGACCGACACCAGGAGCACAGGGGGATGCCGATGCGACGCAGGGGCTGGATCGCCGTGGTCGGGGGTGCAGCGGCGCTCGCCGTCGCGGCCGCCGTCGTCGTCGGGGTGACCGCCGACCGTCCGGACACCGACCCGACCCACGTCGCACGGGCCACACCGACCGCGACGCCGACGCCGACCCCCACCCCGACGCTCGCGGCCGTCCCCCGAGCGCCGTCGGCCGCCACCCTCGCCGCCCTGCCGTTGGCGTTCCACGACGGCGTCGTCCCCGAACTGCTCGACGGCGGGGACGTCCGCCCCGCGGACACCTGGCAGATCGCCACCCCGCGGCACGACCTCGTGGCCCTGTACGCCAGCCCGTCGAGCCGCGCCCGCCCGGTGGCCACGCTGTCGCACCTGGTGTCGACGATCGACCTGCCCGCCGCCACTGCAGTGTGGGGCCGGTCGCCCGGAGTCGACGGCGGCATGCTCCTCGTCTCGACCCCGGCCCGGAACCGCACCCCGGGCGACGGCGGCGACCCGGACGCGCCGAGCGCCACGTTCGCCTGGGCACGGGCCGCCGACTTCACGGTCACCGACACGGACCGGATGATCCGCGTCGACGTCGCCCGCAGCACGGTGTCGGTCGTCACCCGGAGCGGCCAGGTCACCGCGAGCGAGGCGGCCCGGCTCGGCACCCCCGAGGACCCCACGCCGTCCGACACCGCCACCTACGTCGAGGCGGCGTACGTGGACACCCGCGTGACCTACACGCAGGGCAACCCGATCATCCTGACCGGGGCGCACTCGTCGCGGATCCCGTCGTACGGCGGCAACGCGGCACTGACGGCGCTGCACTACTACCCCGACCCGACCGGCAGTTCGCACGGGTGCGTGCGGATCTCCGCGCAGATGACCCGCACCCTCGCCGCCCTGCCCGTCGGCACCCCGATCCGGTTCAGCTGAGGAGCGACGACGTGCCCGACCTGCAACTCGCCCTGAACGGCGACACCACCCACCCGGCGATGCCGCGCACACCGGCCGAGATCGCTCGTGACGCGGCAGCCTGCGTGGCGGCGGGCGCGACGCTCCTCCACCTGCACGCCTTCGACGACGACGGCTCCGAGTCGCTCGCCGCCGGACCGGTCGGCCGGATGCTCCGCGCCGTGCGGGCGGCGTGCCCGGGTATCCCGCTCAACGTCACGACCTTCGCGGCGATCGTGCCCGACCCCCGCGAACGACTCGACCTCGTGTCCTCGTGGACGGAGCTGCCCGACCTGATCGCCGCGAACCAGGGCGAGGAGGGGATCGACGACGTGACCGATCTCCTCGCGCGACGCGGCGTCGGGGTCGAGGCGTGCGTGCTGAGCACCGACGACGCCGAGCGGTTCGTCCGGAAGGGCGGCCACGACCGGTTCGTCCGCCTCGTCGTCGAGCCGCTCGTGGACGACGTCGACACCGCGCTCGCACTCGACGCGGCGATGGAGTCGATCGTCGCCGCCGCGGGGGTCCGGCTCCCCCAGCTCCACCACGGCATCGGCGCCGCCTCGTGGCAGGTGAGCCGCCGTGCCCTCGCGCGTGGCCACGCGATCCGCACCGGGCTCGAGGACACGGGCGTGCTCGAGGACGGCACGGCGGTGACGTCGAACGCGCAGCTCGCCGCCGCTGCAGCGCGAATGGTGTCCGAAGCCAGCCGCGCCGGCACCGGATCCGACTCGGACTCCAGCGGCAGCTAGCTGGCTAGCGGCCGCCGCCGAGCCCGAGCCCGAGCCGCTCGACGACCTCGGCGCTCTCCTCCTCCGGGGTCCGGTCGGCCGCGATCGTCAGGTGCGCCTCGTCGTCCTGCGGCGGCTCGAGCGTCGCGAGCTGGGACTGCAGCAGCGACGTCGGCATGAAGTGGCCAGACCGCTGCGACATGCGCCGTTCGATCAACGCGCCGTCACCGGCGACGTGCACGAACACCACGCCGGGCGCCCGCAGCACGTCGCGGTACGACCGCTTCAGCGCCGAGCAGGTCACGACACCGTGCGTGCCGGCGTGGAGGTGCCCGCGGATCCAGTCGGCGACGACGTCGAGCCACGGCCAGCGGTCCTCGTCGGTGAGCGGTGTGCCAGCGTGCATCTTGTCGACGTTGCCCTGCGGGTGCATGGCGTCGCCCTCGGCGAAGTCCCACCCGAGCTGCTCGGCGACCATCGCGGCGACGGTCGACTTGCCGGAACCGGAGACCCCCATGACGACCAGGACACGCGCATCCAGAGCGGAGTCGCCGCTCATCGGATGAACACCCCGGCCAGCAGCACCCCGAGCAGACCGAGCACCGAGATGAGGCACTCGAGCACCGTCCACGTCTTGAAGGTCTGCCCCACGGTGGTGTTGAGGTAGCCCTTGACGAGCCAGAACCCGGCGTCGTTGACGTGCGACAGGAACACCGAGCCGGCACCGATCGCCAGCACGAGCAGCGAGGTCATCGGCGTGGACAGGTCGGCGGCGATCGGGGCCATGATGCCCGCCGCGGTGACGGTGGCGACCGTGGCGGAACCGGTGGCGACGCGCACCAGGGCCGACACGACCCAGGCGACGAGGAGCACCGAGACGCCGGAGTCCTTCACGGCGTCGGCGATCACGCCGCCGATGCCCGTGTCGATGAGCACCTGCTTGAACCCACCGCCGGCACCGACGATGAGCAGCACCCCGGCGACCGGGGGCAGCGCGCTCTCGAGCGACTTCGCCACGGCGGACCGGTCCATGCCGCCGCCGATCGCGAAGAAGACCATCGCGTAGATCGCCGCGATGCCGATCGCGATCATCGGCGACCCGAGGAAGTCGAGCAGGCTCACCCACGAGCCGGCTGCGTCGGGCATCGTGGCCTCGCGGACGGCCTGGGCGAGCATGAGGACGACGGGCAGCAGGATGCCGATGAGCGCGACGGTGAACGACGGGCTGCGCGGCTCACTGATGACGCGCGTGAAGTCGCTCTTGCCGTTCGGCAGGGATGCGGTGTCCTGCGTGGCGGGGCCGCGCCGGGCCTCCCGTCCGCCCGAGGCGGGGTCCTGCGGACCGGACGCCGACGCGGAGTCCGACCCACGCGACCCGAACAGGTCGGGAGCGGGGATGTCGACCCAGCGGGCCGCGAACTGGGCGAACACCGGTCCGGCCAGGATGATGACCGGGATCGCCAGCACGATGCCGAAGGCGAGCGTGGTGCCGAGGTTCGCGCCGACGGTCGAGATCGCGACGAGCGGGCCGGGGTGCGGCGGGACGAACGCGTGCATCGTCGACAGGCCGACCAGGGCGGGCACGGCGATCTTCATGATCGGCACGGAGCTGCGCTTGGCGACGAGCACGATGATCGGGATGAGGAGCACGAGGCCGACCTCGAAGAACATCGGCAGGCCGATCAGCGCACCGATCAGGGCCATCGTCCACGGCAGCGCGGCCTTCGACGACTTGCGCACCAGGGTGTCGACCACGCGGTCGGCGGCGCCGGAGTCGACGAGCATCTTGCCGAACATCGACCCGAGGCCGACCAGGATGCCGACGCTCGTCATCGTCGCACCGAAGCCGTTGCCGAAGCTCACGACGGCCTTGTCCGGCGCAAGCCCCGCCCCGATGCCGACGCCCAGGGCACCGATCACGAGCGCGATGAACGGGTGGACCTTGAGCCACGTGATGAGCGCGATGATCACGACGATGCCGACCAGGGCCGCGATGATCAGCTGCGGGATCGGTCCGGACGGGTCGACCGTCTCGGTGCCGCCGCCCTCGGCCGCGAGGACCGTGCCCACGGGGTGGGCGAGCAGGTGGACTGGAGCGTGAGGCATCGGTGCCCCTTCCTGGAGCCGCTGCCGCGCGGCTCCGTCGCCTTCGTGTCGAGTGGCGGTTGGCATTGCGCGCGCCGACCCTCAATAATCTGATTAATCAGACTATACGACGATCCGCCGCGCGCCATCCGCCCTCGGACGCAGTCTGCCGTTTCGATGGGACCGACGTCACGCCGACCGCGCGACACGTACTGCACGGAGGAACGATGCCCCCAGCCCGCGGACTCCACGCCCACGTGCTCGACGCCCTCGGGCAGCGCATCGTCGACGGTGCGCTCGACCCCGGCACGGTGGTCCGCCCCGAGCTCGTGGCGGACGAGTTCGGCGTGTCCCGGTCGGTCGTGCGCGAGGCGCTGCGCGTCCTGCAGTCGCTCGGGCTCGTCGAACCCCGGCAGCGCGTCGGCACGCAGGTGCTCGGCATCGGGTCGTGGGAACTGCTCGCCCCGACGGTCATCCGGTGGCGTGGCGCCTCGCCCGCCTACTTCGTGCAGCAGCGGGAACTGCTCGAGCTGCGACTCGGCGTGGAACCCGTCGCGGCGTCGCTCACCGCTGGCGGCTCCGGGGCGTCCGTCGTCCTCGACGCCGCGCAGGACATGCTCGCCGCATGCGCGCGCGAGGACAGCCGCGCGTACCTCGAGGCCGACGTCCTCTTCCACCGCGCCCTGCTCACCGGCTCCGGCAACGCCGTCTTCGCGCACTTCGCCGGCACCGTCGAGGCGCTGCTGCGCACCCGCACGTCGGAGTCGCGCGACACCATCACGCGCTGGACGCGCGAGGCAGCACTCCGCCACGAGGCCGTCGGGCACGCCCTCGTCGCGGGTGACGGGGCCGCCGCGGCGGCCGCGACGACGGCGCTCGTCGGCGTCACGCGCGACGAGTTCATCGCCGAGGCCCCGCGGCCCTGACGGGGGCGGGCGCGGGCGAGGGGCGGGGCGGGCGCGGGGCGGCGGCACGCCGTGCGCTGACCGTCGAGGTTCCATAACACGCCGTGCACTGACCGTCGAGGTTCCACATCGCGCGCGATCGCACGTCGAGAAGCGCAGATCTCGGAACCTCGGCGCGGCCCACCGCGACCGAACGACGGACGGGAGGCCCGTGGCGACGCGCCCACGGGCCTCCCGTCCGACAGCCGCCCGGGTTCCACAACACGCCGTGCGCTGGTCGTCGAGGTTCCCCAACGCACGCGATCGCACGCCGAGATGCGCAGATCTCGGAACCTCGGCGCGGCCCGAGACGCGACCGGACGACGGACGACGACGGACGACGGACCGACTACCTGCGCGCGAAGAGACGGGGACCGCGCAACCGCAGGCGCATCGTCACCGTGCCGAGCCACCGGTCGTACTTGTAGCCGACCTTGCCCATCCGGCCGACCTCCTCGAAGCCGAGCCGCTCGTGCAGGCGGATCGAGGCCTCGGCCTGCCGGTCGGCGATCACGGCGACGACCTCGCGGACCCCGGCGGACCGGCACTCGTCGAGCAGAGCCTCCATGAGCGCACGGCCGAGACCCTTGCCGCCCGAGGCCGCTCCGAGGTAGATCGAGTCCTCGACCACCCGGTTCGACCGGTCGCGCGGGTTCCAGGCGTCCACCAGCGCGTAGCCGAGGATCTGACCGGCCGGGTTCTCGGCCACCAGGAAGGGCAGCTTGCGCTTCCGGATGTCGTCGTAGCGCTGCTTCCACCGGGCGAAGGTGAACGCCGACGGGTCGAACGTCACGGAGGAGTTGCGGACGTAGTGCGTGTGGATCTCGCGCACGTCGGGCAGGTCGCTCGCCTCGGCGGCACGGATCCGGTACTCGAAGGCGGTCTCGCTCGCCGGCCGGGCACGCAGGTGTCGCGGCAGGACCCGCCGTCGCTGGTATTCCTCCTCGAGCACGTGCCGAGCCTACTGAGCGGGCAGCGACCAGTCGACCGGTGCCGCGCCCTGTTCCTGCAGCAGCGCGTTGACCTGCGAGAACGGCCGACTGCCGAAGAAGCCCCGCGACGCGCTCAACGGGCTCGGGTGCGCCGACGCCACCACCGGGGTGTCGCCGAGCAGCGGCCGGACGGACGCGGCCTGCGCGCCCCAGAGCACGGCGACGAGCGGGGTCCCCCGGGCGACGAGTGCGCGGACTGCCTGGTCCGTGACGGCTTCCCAGCCCTTGCCGCGGTGACTGCCGGCGTCGCCCGCACGGACCGTGAGCACACGGTTGAGCAGCAGGACGCCCTGGTCCGACCACGCACGCAGGTCGCCGTGCGCCGGCGGGGTCACGCCGACGTCGGCGCTGAGCTCCTTGTAGATGTTCACCAGGCTGCGCGGCACCGGACGAACCGCTGGGTCGACGGCGAACGACAGCCCGATCGGGTTGCTAGGCGTCGGGTAGGGGTCCTGCCCCACCACGAGCACCTTCACGGCGTCGAACGGCGTGGTGAAGGCCCGGAGCACGTCGGCGCCGGCCGGCAGGTAGGAGCGGCCGGCCGCTGTCTCGTCACGGAGCCAGGCACCCATGCGGTGCACGTCGGCCTCCACCGGAGCGAGCGCCGACGCCCAGCCCGGGTCGACCAGGTCGGCGAGCGGTCGTGGTTCCACCACGGCTACGCGCCCATCGTGGCGACGGCCACCGACTCCTCGCCGGCCATGACCCGCCAGACGCTGCCGGTACCCCGGACCTCGAGCGCGCCCTCGCCGACGACGAGTGCGGTGTCCTCGTCGATCGCCAGGCCGGCGGTGACGAACTCGGCCTCGGCGCTCGCGATCAGGCGGGCGAGGGTGCCGGCCTGAACCGCGTGGACGTCGATGGTCAGGTCGACCAGGCCGAGGCCTTCGCGGAGCTCGACCTCGTCGAGTCCTTCAGAGGCTGCTTCGGGGCAGATCTCGACGCCACCGATGCGCCAGCCGCCCACGAGCGCGCGGTCGGCGGCGATCATCGCGCCGGCCGAGTAGCCCAGGTAAGGCAGGCCGTCGGCGACGAGCAACCGGAGTTGGTCGACGAGCGGGGCGATCGCTCCCAGGTAGTCCGGAGTGACACCGCCACCGACGACGAGCGCGTCGACGTCGCTCAGGACGGTCGTGTCGAACACCTGGCCGGCCGCGACCTCGGTGACGACGACCTCGGCCGCGCGGGCACCACCGAGCACCTCGGCGATGTCGGCGGTCGACGACGGACTGCCGCCGTCCGGACCGGCGACGGAGAGCAGGGCGATGCGCGGGACCGTCCGGCCGACGGCTGCCGACCGTGCGGTGGCCTCGGCGAGGAAGGGCGCTGCGGCGTCCGAGGCGGCGAAGAGTCCGCCGCCGACGAGGTGGATGCTCACGACTCGGCCGTCACCGGTGCGAGGGCGCTCCACGGGAACGTGATCCAGCCGTCGACCCGGCGCCACACGTGGTCGGGCTCGAGGACGGTGCCGGGCTTCGAGTACAGGCAGGCGCTGCGGACGTCGGCACCGGCGTTCCGGATGATGTCGACGACCAAGCGCAGGGTCCGACCGGAGTCCGACACGTCGTCGACGACGAGCACGCGCTTGCCGGCGAGGCTCGGGGCGTCGAGCGCGGGTGCGAGCACGACGGGCTCGTCCAGGCGCTGCTCGACGTCGGTGTAGAACTCGACGTTGATCGAGCCGCACTCCTTGGTGCCGAGCGCGTAGGCCACGGCACCGGCGATGATCAGCCCGCCACGGGCGACGGCGACGACGACCTCGGGCTCGAAGCCGGAGGACAGCACGTCCTTCGCGAGCAGGCGTGCGGCGTCACCGAACTCCAGCCATCCGAGCACCTCGGGCCCGCTCGTCACGGTCACGGTCGACTGAGCCGGGGCCGTGGGCTCGGGTTCGCTGCTGATCGGCATCCGACCACGGTACCGGCAGGGACCCCGCGCCCGCGACCCGTGGCCACCGCCCGGGCGCTGCGCAGACGGTCAGCGCGGCGTGAGCGTCCCGCGCGCGAGCTTGTGCTGCGCCGACTGCGCGACCGGTCGGATCGTGACCAAGTCGAGGTTCACGTGCGGCGGCAGTTCCACCGCGTGCACGATCGCCTCAGCGACGTCGTCGGCCACGAGCGGGTCCGGCACGTCGTCGTAGACCGCAGCGGCCTTCTGCTCGTCGCCGCGGAAGCGGGTGAGCGCGAACTCGTCGGTCTTCACCAGACCGGGGGCGATCTCGACGACGCGGATCGGTTCGCCGTTCAGCTCGAGCCGGAGCGCGCCGACCAGGGCGTGCTCGGCGAACTTCGCGGCGTTGTAGCCACCGCCGTTCTCGTACGCCACGAAGCCGGCCGTGCTCGTCACCGTGACGATGTCCGCTCCCCCGGTGTCGCGCGCACGGTCCCGCAGGTGCGGCAGCAGCGCGGCGACGACGCGCTTCGTGCCGATCACGTTCACCTCGAACATGGCCCGCCAGTCGTCGACGTCGGACTCCTCGACGCTGGCCGAGCCGAACGCGCCACCCGCGTTGTTCACGAGGACGTCCGCGCCGCCGAGCTCGGCGACGCGGGCGGCGAGCGCCTCGACGTCGGCGGCGCTCGTGATGTCCGCCACCAGGACCTCGGCCCCGGTCTCCGCGGCGAGCGCCTCGAGCTTCGACGCCCGGCGTGCGACGGCGAGCACGTCCCAGCCCCGCGAGCGGAACAGCCGGACGGTGGCCGCCCCGATGCCCGAGCTCGCTCCGGTGACGACTGCGCGCCGTGCTGCCATGTGATCTGCCTCCTGCGTCGGTGACCAGGACGCGTGACGGCCCGGTCCGACCACCGTACCGAGCGGGACCGTTCCCGCACCGCGCCGAGCCGTCCAGGTCACGATCCGGTAACGTGACCGACGATGACGACGGATGCCGCCCCTCCCGCACCCTCGGCCCCGGCGACGCAGCTCGAACCCGGCCGGGCACCGCGCCGTATCCCGATGTGGGACACCGCGCGGTTCGTCGCGGTGACCCTCGTGGTGATCGGTCACGCGATCCAGCGCCAGACGACGGCGAGCGAGCACGCACTGGCGCTCTACACGTTCATCTACGCGTTCCACATGCCAGCGTTCGGTGTGATCAGCGGCTACTTCTCGTCGGCCGACACCCCGACGGCGAAGCGCATGCGCCGGACGATCACCGACATCGTCGTGCCGTACATCATCATGCAGACGATCTGGACGGTGGTGCAGGGCATCGTCGAGGGCGGCAAGGACTTCAACCCGACGCAGCCGACCTGGACCCTGTGGTTCCTGCTGGCCCTCGGCATCTTCAAGCTGATCCTGCCGTACCTGGCGCAGCTGCGGTGGCCGTTGTTCTGGGCCGTCGTGTTCAGCATCGGCGTCGGCTACTTCGACAACGTCGACTCCACGCTGTCCCTCTCACGCGCGATCAGCCTGCTGCCGTTCTTCCTGCTCGGGTGGCAGGTCAAGCAGTGGGGGCTCTTCGACCGCTGGTACGAGGCCTCGCGTCGCACCGTCGTCCGGGTGCGTGTCGCCGCCGGTGTCGTGTTCGCCGCGTGGGCCGTGTCGTGCGCGGTGTGGATCCCGCAGTTCAAGGAGTTCGACCTGCACCACTGGTTCTTCTACGACGACTCGTACTCGGGTCTCGGCGAGGACGCCTGGTGGGCCGGTGCCGTCCGGTTCGGGCTGATGCTGCTCGCGACCCTGCTCACCGCGTCGTTCCTGGTGCTCATCCCCCGCCGGAACATCTGGCTCACGCAGTTCGGTGCGGCGACGATGTACGTGTACCTGCTGCACACGTTCGTGCTCTACCCGATCCGCGAGTCCGGCGTGCTCGCCGGTCCGCACTCCGCGTGGCCGTTCGTGCTCCTGATGGTCGCGATCGCCTGCGCGGTCAGCCTCTTCCTGGCGCAGCCCTTCGTGCGGCGCGGGATGCGCTGGCTGCTGGAACCGAACGTCGGCTGGCTGTTCCGTCGCGACCCCGCCTGACCCCCTTCCTCGCACCGTGCGAGGCCCGCCGGCGAACGGTGCGAGGTTCCGTCCGTGGTGCAGGGGACCCAGGCCTGCACCGAGTCCGGAACCTCGCACCACAGGTGACCTCGCACGGTGCGACCCAGCGTCGCGCTCCGCGGACGGGAGGCCCGTGGCGCGTCGGGCGTGCGCGTTACGTCCCGAGGCGGGTGCGCTGGTACCAGCGCGACCACCTGCGTACCGTGAGTGCCGACGCAAAGCAGCGCCGCGCCTCCAGGCCGAGCGCAAGGCGACCCGACGACCAGCCGCACCGGACAGGAGCACCAAGATGACCGAGCACGACGCCGCGCAGTGGCGGTTCGAGACCACGCAGGTCCACGCCGGCGCACAGCCGGACCCGACCACGGGCGCCCGCGCCACCCCGATCTACAAGACGACCTCGTACGTGTTCGCGAACTCGGACGAGGCCCGCGACCTGTTCGCCCTCGCCAAGCCGGGCAACATCTACTCCCGCATCATGAACCCGACGAACGACGTCGTGGAGCAGCGCATCGCGGCACTCGAGGGCGGCAGCGGCGCACTCCTCGTGGCGTCCGGCCAGGCAGCGGAGACGTACGCCGTGCTGAACATCGCGGGTGCTGGTGACCACATCGTGTCGTCGTCGTCGATCTACGGCGGCACGTACAACCTGTTCAAGTACACGCTGGCGAAGCTCGGCATCGAGACCACGTTCGTCGAGGACCAGGACGACCTCGAGGAGTGGCGCCGCGCCGTCCGCCCGAACACGAAGCTCTTCTTCGCCGAGACCATCGGCAACCCGCGGATCAACGTCCTCGACATCACCGGCGTCAGCGACGTCGCGCACGAGTCCGGCGTCCCGCTGATCGTCGACAACACGATCGCGACGCCGTACCTGATCCGTCCGTTCGAGCACGGGGCCGACATCGTCGTGCACTCGGCGACGAAGTTCCTCGGCGGCCACGGCACCGTCATCGGCGGCATCATCGTCGACGGCGGGAAGTTCGCCTGGTCGCAGCACCCGGACAAGTTCCCGGAGTTCAACACGCCCGACCCGTCGTACCACGGCGCGGTCTTCGCCGAGGCCGTCGGCAACGAGCTCGCCTACATCGTGAAGGCCCGCGTGCAGCTGCTCCGCGACCTCGGGGCGTCGAACTCGGCGGACACCGCGTTCGCACTCCTGCAGGGCATCGAGACGCTGTCGCTCCGCATCGAGCGTCACGTGTCGAACGCCCAGGAGATCGCCGAGTGGCTCGACCAGCACCCGGACGTCGCGACCGTCGCCTACGCCGGCCTGCCGACGTCGCCCTGGTACGCCGCGGCGAACCGGTACGCGCCGAAGGGCGTCGGCGCCGTGCTCTCGTTCGAGCTCAAGGGCGGCGTGCCCGCGGGCAAGGCGTTCGTCGACAACCTGCAGCTGTTCTCGCACCTGGCGAACATCGGCGACGTCCGCTCGCTCGTGATCCACCCGGCGTCGACCACGCACTCGCAGCTCACGCCCGAGCAGCAGCTCACCACCGGGGTGACGCCGGGCCTGGTGCGCCTGTCCGTCGGCATCGAGAACATCGAGGACCTGAAGGCCGACCTCGAGGCCGGGCTCGCCGCGGCCCGAGCCGTGTCGCAGGAGGGGCAGCGCGCCTAGCGTTCGCTCGAGCAGCGAGGCACGACGCGCTCGATGCCTGTGCATGTTGCGACGTCCCACGAGTCGATCGGCTCGTGGGACGTCGCTCGTTGCGCACGCATCCGGTGCGTGCGCATGGTGCGACGATCCACGAGTCGAACAACGCGCACGGTGTCGGAACATGCGCACGCACGCAAACGGCGAGCGCGGGCCGCGACCCGGCCACGGGGCGGACGTGACGTAACACGGCGGCGGCGACCCGCGCCTCCCGGCAGACTGGACGCACCATGGACTGGCAGACGACCCCCGAGGACTCCGTGCCGTCCACGCTGGTGCCCGGTGCCGAACTCGGCACCCTCGGCAAACCGCCGGTCACCGGCGCCTGGCGCCCCGGCGACCACCCGGGTGCGCGCCACTTCGCATCGCTCGGCGAGCAGTGGGTGCGCGGCGGGCGGCTGCCGGCCGTGCGCGTGGCGTACGAGTCGTGGGGCACGCTCAACGCGGCGCGCGACAACGCCGTCCTGCTGTTCCACGCACTGACCGGCGACTCGCACGTCGCGGGCGCACCCGGTCCGGGGCACCGCACCGCCGGCTGGTGGGGCGACGTCGTCGGCCCCGGCCTGGCGATCGACACCGACCGCTGGTTCGTGATCGCGCCCAACATGCTCGGCGGCTGCCAGGGCACGACCGGGCCGTCGTCGGTGGCACCCACCGGGGTCGAGTGGGGCTCGCGGTTCCCGTTCGTCACCGTGCGCGACCAGGTCGAGGTGCAGCGCCAGCTCGCCGACCGACTCGGCATCGACGTGTTCGCGGCCGTCGTCGGCGGGTCGATGGGCGGCATGCACGCGCTCGAGTTCGCGGTGTCCCACCCCGAGCGCGTCCAACGGCTGGCGGTGCTGGCCTCGACGGCGCAGACCACGGCGGACCAGATCGCGGCGAACTCCCTGCAGCGCTCGGCGATCCAGATGGACCCGGCGTTCGCAGGCGGCGACTACTACGAGGCCGACGCCGGTGAGGGCCCGCACCGCGGGCTGGCGCTCGCGCGGCGGATGGCGTTGATGACCTACCGGGCGTCGGACGAGCTGAACGGCCGGTTCGCCCGGTCGTGGCAGAGCGACGTGTCCCCGCTCGGCGACGACGGCCGGTTCTCGGTGGAGAGCTACCTCGACTTCCACGGCAACAAGTTCACCCGGCGCTTCGACGCGTCGTCGTACATCACGCTCACGCACGCGATGGACTCCCACGACGTCGGGGCCGGGCGGGGCGGTGTCGCTGCCGCGCTCGAACTCGTGACGGCCCGCACGCTCGTCGTGGGGATCTCGAGCGACCGGCTGTTCCCGATCGAGGACCAGCACCGGATCGCCGCAGGGGTCCCGGACACGCTCGACGGGGACACGGCCGCGGTGATCGAGAGCGAGTTCGGGCACGACGGGTTCCTCATCGAGCACGAGCAGGTCGGCGCGCACCTGCGGCGGTTGCTCGACGACTGAGCGCGACACGGCGCGGCGGGGCGTCGGGGCGTCGGGGCGGCGGCACGCGCGGCCCGGCGGCGGCACGCGCGGCACGGCGGCGGCACGCACGGCGTGCGCGGCACGGCGCGCCGAACACCCCCCAACGGGTGTCGCCCGTGGTTGGATGGCTGCGAGCCCGGACTGAACGAGGCTCGGTTTCCCCGCACGACCCGTACCACCCGTCACACCAGCTCGTCACCAACCAGGACATCGATGGAATTCATCGCACAGGAACGCGACCGCTTGCTGCGGGCGACGACCCGTGTCGTGGGCATCGTCTGCGCGCTCATCAGCGTCGTCGGCGTGGTCTCCGCCGCCGCGGTCTCCGCCCTGCCGCTCGTGGGCGCCCTGCTGTGCATCGCCGCGATGGTGGCCTCGTTCGTGTTCTTCGGGCGCAGCGGCACCGTGTGGTGGACCGCCGCCATCCTCGTGACGGGGCTCGCCTCGCTCGCGCTGCTGTTCTCCGGCGTGGACGAGTCGGTCCGCCCGCTCGTCGCCAGCGCCGTCATGACGCTCGCGGGCGGTTCCCTCTCCGCACCGTTGATGGCGCAGCGCGGGCACCCCGTGGGCCTCGGACTCACCATCGCCGCCGGTGGCGTCGTCGTGGTCGTGATGGTCTGGGCAACCGGCACGGTCCTGTCGACGCCCGTCAGCGGCGCCCTGCTCGGCTGGGTACTCATCGCGGTCGTGGCCGTCTGGATCTCGCGCAGCATCCCCCGCGTCGCCCGACGGATCTACAGCATCGGCACCGCGCACCGCGCCGAACGCCAGGCCAGCGAGACCGAGGCACAGCGGCGGCAGGGTGCGCGGCTGCTGCACGACACGGTCCTCGCGACGCTCACGCTCCTGGCCCACTCCGGTGTCGGGGTCTCCGAGCAGGCCATGCGCGAGCAGGCCGCCGAGGACGCCCGACTCCTGCGCCACCTGCGACTCGGCGCGACCCCCCAGCCGTCGCAGTCGGGCGACTACTCGCTCACCCGCGAAGAGGAGTCGCCGCTCGGCCAGACCCTCGAGTCGGTGAAGCAGCGCTTCGGCCGGATGGGCCTCGAGGTCAGCTGGCACGGCACCGGTCAGGTGCTGCTGCCGTCGCACGTGCTCGACGCGTTCCTGCTGGCGCTGGGCGAGTGCCTCGAGAACGTCCGCCGGCACGCCGGTGTCGGCGAGGCGCACGTCACGATCGTCCACGACAACGACATGGTGCGCGCCATGGTCACGGACTCCGGCGTCGGGTTCGACCTGACCACCGTCAGCGCCGAACGACTCGGCTTCAAGGAGAGCGTCGTGAGCCGGCTGCGCGAGGTCGGCGGCGACGCCAAGCTCTTCTCCGCGCCGGGCTCCGGCACCACCGTCGTCCTGGAGGCACCGCGATGACCCGGGTCCCCGAGGACACCATCAGCCGCGGCCTGCCCGGCGAGTCGACCGGCCAGCAGCCGCCGCGCACCCGCCGCGAGGCGCGCGAGCGCTACCGCACCAGCGAGCGTCGGCAGGCCCGCGGGCTCCCCTCGACCTCGACCGGTGCACGGTCGCTCCGCCAGGCCGCCAAGCCCGGCGCCTCGCTCGGAGCCGGGTACCTCGGCCTCGGCGCCGCGGTGCTCACCGCGATCGAGGCCGTCTCCGGCATCGTGTACTTCCTGGTCCGCTGGTCCGACTTCTCCGACCCGTGGCTGCCCGCGGCCGCCTGGATGCTCTACCTCGTCGCCGCGGTCGGTGTCGGCCTGAGCGTGCTGACCTACGGCGAGCGGCTGACCGGGCTGGCCTTCGTGCTGATCTGCGTCGTGCTCGCGTGCGTCGTGACCCTCGACTTCATCGGGATCTGGCCCGAGCACGACATCGCCCACACGGCATCGGCGTCGATCGCCGCCGGCTTCGCGCTCCTGCCGATCGCCACGCTCCGGCCCGCCCGCGAGGTCGCCGCGGCCATCGCGGTCCTCGGCCTGGCGTTCGTCGGCATGAGCGTCGCGTCGACCCCGATCACCAACGACACGCTGCCCGGCATCGTGTCCCTGCTCGCCCTGGTCGTCGTGCCGCCGTCGATCGCCCTGTACGTCGTGCAGCGGTTCCGGCAGCTCGTGCAGCGGGAACTCGACCGGGTGCTCGTGCAGAGCAACGTGCAGGCGCCGCAGTTCGCGGTCGGCATGCTCGCCTCGGACGAGCTCGCCCGACTCGACCTGGCCGCCGAGAAGCTCCTCGACGCCGTCGCGAACGGCACCGATCCCCTGCCGCTGTCGGACGCCTCGAGCTCCGTCGCCGCCTCGCTCGCGACCGAGCTCCGCCTGCACCTCATCGAGGGACGGCGCGAGACCTGGCTGTACCACGCGATCACGGAGTCCGACCACCTCGGCCGTTCGGTGAGCGTCGCCGACCCGGGCGCCCTGGCCGGACACCTCTCGCCCGCCCAGCGCGACGGACTGCTGCAGGCCCTGTGGCAGATGGTCGGCGACGGCCGCACCGCCACCCCCGGCCTGCCGGTCGTCTCGGTCACGCTCGGCCCGGTCGGGTCCGACGGCCACCCCGTCACCGACGAGCGGATGGACGTGCCGGTCGTCATCGAGTCCCGCGGCGTCCAGCGCCGACGCCTCGGCCCCACCGCCTGGAGTGCCCTGCAACGCATCGGTCCGTACACCGAGACCGTCCGCGACGGCGCGCTCCACATCGTCGCCCACTGCGTCGTGGACCGACATCCGTCGATGTAGCTGCCGGACACCCGGACAGCCTGCCCGTGCCACGTGCCCCTCCCTCCTAGGATCGGGCACGAACTGCCCCCGAGAAAGGACGCCCGCATGGCGACTCCAGAGGAACCCATCCGACTCGCACTCGTCGACGACCACAGGATGCTCCTCGGCGCGCTCACGGAGTGGATCCGGAGCGCTGCCGACGACATCACGCTGGTGGCCGCGGTCACGACCTGGCCCGAGCTCCTGACGAGCCCGGCGTTCCCGGTGGACGTGGTGCTGCTCGACCTGGACCTCAAGGACTCCATCCCGGTGTCGCTGAAGATCTCGACGCTCAAGACCGCCGGTGTGAAGACCGTCGTGATGAGCACCTACTCGGAGCCGAACGTCGTGCGCGAGGCCCTGGCGGCCGGCGCGCTCGGCTACCTGGTGAAGAGCGAGGACGCCGACATGATCGTCGAGGCGATCCGCTCCGCCCAGCGCGGCGAGCAGTACGTCTCCGCCGAGCTCGACCTGGCCATCAACAGCGGCGACGTCGGTGGCGTCCCGAAGCTCAGCGCCCAGGAGCGCCGCGTCATGGCGCTCTACGGCGGTGGCGAGCCCGTGAAGAGCGTCGCGTACCAGCTCGGCATCTCCGAGGAGACCGCGAAGAGCTACCTCAAGCGCATCCGCGAGAAGTACCGCGTCGCGGGCTTCGACGTGGGCACGAAGGTGGCGCTCCGGAAGCGGGCGATCACCGACGGCATCATCGTGCAGGACGGCGGCCCGCTGGGCCTGTAGCGCGTGACGCACGTGCGGCGGTCTGCCGCACCCCACATCGGACGGGAGGCCCGTGGCGGCGTCGCCACGGGCCTCCCGTCCGGCGCGTGGGCACGCCCACCGCGCGTGGTCAGTGGATGGGGACGGGCGCGGTGATCGGGCCGGTACTCGGCGACGGGGAGCGCAGCGCAGCACGGCGCGTGGTGCGACGCTCGACCGAGTAGCTGACCATCGTGACGAGGACGCCGAGCAGCGCGAGGACGATGCCGAGCCAGCCCGGCGCGACGAACCCGAAGCCGGCAGCGATGACCGCACCGCCGAGTGCTGCGCCGAGCGAGTTGCCGATGTTGAACGCCGAGTGGTTGAGCGCCGCGGCGATCGTCCGGGCGTCGCCGGCGACGTCCATCAGGCGGGACTGCACCGCCGGCGGGATCGCCGACGACGTCGCCCCGAGCAGGAACGCGCCGAGCAGCATGCCCCAGAGCCACTGCGCGGTCAGCACCGTGAGCAGCAGGGCGCCGATGAGCGAGAACATGCCGAAGTAGATCGTGCGCTTCACGCTGTGGTCGGCGAGGTGACCGCCCAGGATGCCGCCGACCACCATGCCGATGCCGACGACCACCAGGACGATCGGCACGAACGACTCCGGCATGCCGGTGACGTGCTGCACGAGCGGCGAGATGTACGAGTAGACGGCGAAGAACCCACCGAACCCGACGGCACCGAGGCCCATCACGATCCAGACCTGCGGCACGCGGAAGGCGCGGAGCTCCCGGCCGATCGTCGCGTGCTCGTCACGGGCGCTCTTCGGCACGAACGCCGCGACGGCGAGGAACGTGAGCGCGAACAGTGCGGCGACGACGCCGTAGGCGATCCGCCAGCCGGCGAGCTGGCCGACCCAGGTGATCGCGGGGACGCCGACGACGTTCGCGACGGACAGGCCGAGCAGCACCATCGCGATGCCCTTGCCGCGCTTGCCCGGGCCCATCATGTCGCCGGCGACGATCGAGGCGATGCCGAAGTAGGCGCCGTGCGGCAGGCCGGCGACGAACCGGGCGACGAGCACCAGGCCGAACGACGGCAGCAGCGCGCTCGCGATCGTCGCGAGGACGAACCCGACGAGCAGCACGAGGATCAGGCCCTTGCGCGGGAACTTCGCCGACATCGCCGCGATGGTGGGAGCACCGACGACGACCCCGAGGGCGTAGGCACTGACGAGCCAGCCCGCGTGCGCGATGCCGGCGTCCGGGTCGAGGCCGTACTGCTGCGGCAGCAGCGCCTGCGCGATGTTCGGCAGCAGGCCCATCGCGACGAACTCGGTCGACCCGATGGCGAAGCCGCCGAGGGCGAGCGAGATGAGCGCGGCGGTGCGACGCGCAGGCGTGAGCTGTGACATGGGGCCTGTTCTCGGACGACGTCCTGCACGGGCGGCGTCGGATCGGGGTGTCGGCTGGACGGTGTCGGCGGGGGCGACCCGCGATCGTCGCGGTCCACGTGCCGATCGGCAGCGCGGCCACGCCCGAACGGGGTGCCGGTCCGGGTTCAGCAGCGAACGGGACGGTCCGGGTGGCGACGACCATCCGGTCCGAGCAGTGTAGACCGCTCCAAAGGCCGAACGGAAGTCCGGCGACCCGAGCCAGCTCGGTCCGCCGGAACGGACGCCGTCATGACCGAAGGGGACGGCCTCAGGCTGCCTGACGCTCCGTGTGGGCAGGACGCGTCGATGCGGGCGCGAGTTCGGGGAGCTCGTCACGGTGCGTGCAGCCGACGCCGCACTCGGCGCACGTGGCCCAGGCGTTCTCGCCCTGTTCGTCCGTGTCGATGACGACCGTTCGCAGGTCGCAGTCAGGGCACCAGCCGTCGTGGGTCATCACGCGCTCCTCGTCGTCTCGGGGCCACCGGACGTGGCTCGATACGGGCCATGAGACACCCGACCACCGACATCCGCGGGAGGGCGTCGGCGTGTCGCGCGGGCCCTCGATGTTCAATGAGCACGTGACCCTCACCGCCACCGTGCTCGCTTCGTGCCCCGCCGGCGCGCCCGTGAACTGCGAGGACGCCACCGACCCGATGGGCATGGTCATCGTGCTCATCGCCGTGCTCGCCGGGATCGCGCTGCTCACCGTGCTCGTGGTGCTCGGGCCGGACCCCCGCCGGCGCACCCGGGCACGGCGGCGCGACAAGCGCTGAGCGCGGCCGCCGAGCGCGGCCGCCGAGCGCGGCCGCCGAGCGCGGCCGCCGAGCGTTGAGCGCCGATCGCTACTCGCCCAGTGCCGCTTCGAGCCGCTCGAGCTTGCCGTCGATCTCGCCGGTGTGCCCTGGTCGGATGTCGGCCTTGAGCACGAGCGACACCCGCGTGCCGTAGGCGCCCACGGCGTCGGTGGCGCGCTTGACGACGTCCATGACCTCGTCCCACTCCCCCTCGAGTTCGGTGAACATCGACGACGTCCGGTTCGGCAGTCCGCTCTCGCGGACCACCCGCACGGCCGCGGCGACGGCATCGTGCACGGAGCCGTCCGCCTGTTCGGAGGGACCACCGGACGGAGCAACGGAGAAGGCGACGATCATGCGTCCATCCTGCCCGCGCCCCGCCCCATCCGCACCAGCTCGACCACGGTCCACGCCAGGATCGCCACCTCGAGCACGTTCCGCAGCGTCAGCACCACGAGCATCCACGGCTGCAGCGTGAGCACCTGGTCGTAGTACGCCGGGTAGATCAGCTGCGTCAGGACGGCGGTGGGCAGCGCGGCGATCGCGATCGGCACGAACCGGCGCACACTCGGCGTCCCGGCGGCGAGCCCCCACACGATCGGCACGGCGAGCCACCCGATGTACTGCGGCGACCCGACCTTGTTGGTGGCGATGAGCGCGGCGACGAACAGCAGCGCGAGGACCGGAGCGAGCTCGGCTCGACGAGCACCACGGCGTGCGGCCCACAGCGCGAGCACGACACCGGCGACGACCACGAGGGCCATCAGCGGCGTCGAGACCGCGGCAGCGGCGTGCGTGCCGGCACCGGAGACCTCGAACGTCAGAATCTGCTGGTTGTAGAACACGGCAGCACCAGGAGCCCCGAACGCCGCCGCCCACATGAACGGCGTCGCGAGCGGTGACTCGATCTGCAACGCCCGGCCGGTCTGCTCCCCGATGAACGACAGCAGGTACGGCGCTCCGCCCCAGAGCACGTCGACGAGCACGATGAGCGCGCTGAGCACGAGCGCACCGGCGAGCACACCGCGGCGGTGCCCCTTGCGCAGGAGCAGCAGCACGGCGACGAGGGCGGCCGGCCAGACCTTCGTCCAGGCACCGGCGGTGAACAGCGCCGAAGCGACCGCCGGCCGCGAGGCGACGAACGCCACCCCGACCAGGGCGAACACCGTGGCGACGGTGTCGATGCGGCCGAGCGCGATCGGCCCGAGCGCGAGCAGGAAGACGAGCCACCACCACACGACCCGCACGCCACGCGCCGACGAGCTGCCCGCACGCGAGCCGAACGCGCCACGCGCCCGGAACCGCCACAGGAACGCGCACGCCACGGCGTCGAGCAGCACCATCAGCAGCAGCCACCCGGAGCCGATCGACGCGATCCCACCGAGTGCCGCGGCGGCCATCGGCACGATCGCCAGGATCGGGTAGACCCACTCGCCGTCGATCCCGACCCAGAAGTCCGCGCTCCGCCCGGTCTCGATCCACCGGCTGTACGTGATCGTCACGTCGCCGAGCGGCAGGTTCGCCGAGACCACGGTCAGCCACCACAGCGCCGCGTGCACGGCGGCGAACGCCAGGACGAACCCGACGCGTTCGATCCACGGGTTCCCGGTCCTGCGCACCGGACGAGCGTACCGGCAGCGGGCGTACCGGCAGCGGGCGTACCGGCAGCGAGCACACCGCAGCGAGCACACCCGAACCTGCTGAGAATCCCAGGCTCTCCCAACCATGACGTGTCACCGTCTTGCTCGTGACCACCGAACCCCCGCGCAAGCGCCGCAAGGCCGTCATCTGGATCTCCGTCATCGCCGCCGTCGTCGTGCTCAGCGTCATCGGGGCGATCGTCGCGACGAACGTCTACACGAGCAACGAGAACGCGAAGGCGTCCGCGGCGCCGTCCGTGGCCGCCAGCCGCGAGGCCTCCACCCTCGACGACGCGGACCTGTCCGGCAACTGGACGGTCGGCGGTGACTCCGAGGCCGGCTACCGCCTGCACGAGGTCCTGAACGGCTCCGACGTCACCGTCACCGGCCGCACCGACAGCGTCTCCGGCAGCGCCACCGTCGACGGCACGAGCATCACGAAGGCGACCATCACCGTGCAGGTCGCCGACATCGCCACCGACTCCGACCAGCGCGACTCGTACTTCCGCGACTCCGCGATGGACACGTCGGCCTTCCCCGAGGCCACGTTCGAACTGACCGAGCCGATCGCCGACGCGGTCCCGAGCGGCTCGGACACGACGACGGTCACCGCTGCCGGCAAGCTCACGCTGCACGGCGTCACGAAGGACGTCACCGCCGACCTGCAGGTCGGCCTGAACGGCGACGGCGTCGACATCTCCGGCTCGATCCCGGTCACCTTCTCGGACTACGACGTGCAGGCGCCGAGCTTCGGCTTCGTGAAGGTCGACGACTCCGGCACGGTCGAGTTCCTGGTGCACGCGACCCCCGCGAGCTGACGTCCGCGACGCGCGTCACGCCCGTGACGTGCGCGACAGGCGGACGGGAGGCCCGGTGCCAGCTGGCACCGGGCCTCCCGTCCGTCCCCGCTCGCGTCCCGGGCCGCGCCCCCTCGCGCATGCGTGCGCATGTTGCGACCTTCCACCCGTCGATCCGGTGGTGTTTCGTCGCAACATGCGCACGAACCCGTTGCGTGCGCATCTTTCGACGGAACACGCGTCGATCACCTCGTGCATCGTCGGAAGATGCATGCGCACCGAACGCTACCCGCGCGCGTCGCCGTCCACGACCAGGTCCCGTACGACCCCGGGCAGCTCGCCGATGAGCCCGGTCATCGGGAACGGCCCGCCACCGGACGCCCGCCGCGCCGCGAGCCCGTGCACCACCGCAGCCGACGCGGCCAGGTGCGCGAGGTCCGACGGCGTCAGCGACGACCCCGCAGCCTCGACGGAACCCTGCCGCGACGCCACGAGCGCGCCGAGCACCCCGCCGAGCACGTCCCCGGCACCGGCCGCCGCGAGCCACGGCGTCGCCGACGACGCCACCAACCGGACCGATCCGTCGGGCGTGACCACGTGCGTGCGCTCGCCCTTGAGCAGCACGACGCTGTCGGTCTGCTCGGCGGCACGGAGCGCTGCTGCGGCGGGATCCTGCTCGATCGACTCGCGGGAGACCCCGAGCAACGACGCGAGCTCCCCCGCGTGCGGGGTCAGGACGGCGAGCGGCCCGAGGTCGACGAGCGGGATCGCACCGGCATCGACCACGACCGGGACGCCGTCGTCCGAAGCGTGTGTGAAGGCCGAGGCGGTCGTGTCGTCCAGGTCACCGAGCGACGACGCCGAGATGCCCGAGCCGACGAGCCAGGCCTGCACCCGACCGACGCCGGCGACGGACTCGGGGCGACGCGCCAGGACGTGGTCCGACGCCCGCGACGGCCCGACGTACCGGACCATGCCGACGCCGGTGTGGACCGCGGCGTCGACCCCGAGCACCGCGGCACCCGGGTACTGGTCGGAGCCGGTCGCGATGCCGAGCACCCCACGGCGGTACTTGGTGGACTCCCCCGTCGGCGCGGTGACCCACGCGGCGGCATCGGACGGCTGGACGGGCACGAAGTCGTTCACCGGCCCCACGTTACGGTGGAGCGCATGAGCCTGTTCCTGCCTGGTCGCGTGGTGGTCTTCGACTACGGCGAGGTGATCAGCCGGACGCCGCACGCGTCGCGCGATGCCCTCGTCGAGCTCACCGGGGTACCGGCCGACGAGCTGTTCCCCGTCTACCAGGAGCTCCGCCACGACCTGGACCGCGGCGATCTGTCCGTCGTGGCGTACTGGCGGGCCATCGGCGAGCGCGTCGGGCGGACCTGGAGCATCACGGACATCCACCGGTTCTGGGCCGTCGACTTCACGGGCTGGTTCGAGGTCGAGCCGGAGACCCTGGCGATCGTCGAGGAGCTGCACGACGCGGGGACCCGGGTGGCGCTGCTGTCGAACGCCGGCTTCGACTTCGGTGACCCGTACCGACGCTCCCCGATGGGCTCGCTGTTCGAGACGGTGGTGGTGAGCGCCGAGGAGCACGTCCTGAAGCCCGCCGCATCCATCTACCGCGACACGTGCGCGCGTCTGGGAATCGAGCCGCAGCAGATGGTGTTCGTGGACAACAGGGCCGAGAACGCCACCGGCGCGGAAGCGATCGGGGCGGTCGGCCACCACTACACGTCGTCGGCGTCACTGCGGTCGTTCCTGACGGAACTCGCGGCCGAGCCGGCGCCCGTCCCCTGAGGAGTCCCGCGTGACGCACGCCCTGTTCGAGCCGATCACCATCCGCGACCTGACGGTCCGCAACCGCATCTGGGTCTCCCCGATGTGCCAGTACTCGGCCGAGGAGCAGGACGGCGTGCCGACCGCGTGGCACCTCGTCCACCTGGGCGGCTTCGCCAAGGGCGGTGCCGGTGCGGTCGTCGTCGAGGCCACCGGCGTGGTGCCGGAGGGTCGGATCAGCCCGCAGGACCTCGGGCTCTGGAACGACCAGCAGCGCGATGCCTTCAAGCCGATCGTCGACTTCCTGCACGCGCAGGGCGCTGCCGCCGGTGTCCAGCTCGCACACGCCGGCCGCAAGGCGTCGACGTTCCGCCCGTGGGAGTCCACGCACGGTTCGGTCCCCGCCGACCAGGGCGGCTGGTCCACCGTCGCCCCGTCCGCCGTGGCCTTCGACGGCTACGCGGTCCCGCGCGAGCTGGAGACCGAGGACATCCGGGTCGTCGCACTGGCGTTCGCGCAGTCCGCTCGCCGCGCCGTCGAGGCCGGGTTCGACCTGGTCGAGATCCACGCCGCCCACGGGTACCTGCTGCACCAGTTCCTCTCGCCGCTGAGCAACCACCGCACCGACCAGTACGGCGGATCGCTCGAGAACCGTGCCCGGGCGCTGCTCGAGGTCGTCGACGCCGTCCGTGCCGAGGTCGGCGAGGGCTTCCCGATCGTCGTGCGGTTCTCTGCGACCGACTGGGTGGACGGCGGGGTCACGCTCGACGAGACGACGCAGGTCGCCCGCTGGGCCGCCGAGCACGGTGCCGATCTGGCCGACGTCTCGACCGGCGGCAACGTCGCGAGCGCACCGATCCCGGTCGGCCCGGGCTACCAGGTGCCGCACGCCGCAGCGATCAAGCGCGACGCCGGCATCGGCACCATCGCGGTCGGCATGATCTCCGAGGGCTTCCAGGCCGAGCAGATCGTCGCGACCGGCCAGGCCGACGTGGTGATGGTGGGCCGCGAGTTCCTGCGCGACCCGGGCTTCCCGCTGCGCGTGGCCGTCGAGCTCGGCGTGACCGTCGACTACGAGCCGCAGCAGTACCACCGCGCCCGCGTCACCGCGTAGACGCGAGCCCTTCCTGAACGGATTCACGGCTCCGGGCCTCGGCAGGCAGTACGATTGGCAGCACTGTGGACGATCCCCCGAATAGTTCTTCGCCTCACTCATCCGCCGCTCACTCGGTGAGCTGCACGTCATCCCCGTGCGCGGACGGGGGTGAATCATGAGTCCGATCGACATCGTCATGCTCGTCGGCGGCATCCTGTTGACACTCGGCACCGGCGTCTTCGTCGCGTCCGAGTTCGCGCTGGTCAACCTCGATCGCGCCGACGTCGAAGCGCGTCGCGACCGCGGTGAGCCGGGCCTGGCACCCGTCATCGGGGCGTTGAAGGTCACCTCGACGCACCTGTCGAGTGCGCAGCTCGGCATCACGCTGACCACGCTGCTCACCGGCTACCTGCTCGAGCCGTCCATCGCGAAGCTGCTCGAGGCGCCATTCCTGGCGATGAACCTGCCCGAGGGCATCGTCGAGACCGTCGGATCGATCATCGCGCTCGTCATCGCGATCCTGCTGTCGATGATCCTCGGCGAGCTCGTGCCGAAGAACTTCGCGCTCGCGCTCCCGCTGCAGACCGCGAAGCTCGTCGTGCCGTTGCAGATCGCCTTCACGACGGTGTTCAAGCCGGCGGTCGCGGTGCTCAACGGCACCGCGAACGCCGTGCTCCGGTCGATCGGGATCGAGCCGCAAGAGGAACTCTCCGGTGCTCGCAGCGCCGAGGAGCTCACCTCGCTGCTCCGCCGTTCGGCGTCCGAGGGGTCGCTCGAGCAGGACACCGCGACGCTCCTCGAGCGGACGATCTCGTTCTCGGAGCTCAGCGCCAGCGACGTCATGACGCCGCGCCCGCGGCTCTCCACCATCCGGGTGTCCGAGTCCGCACAGGACGTCATCGCCCTCGCCCGCAAGACCGGCTTCAGCCGCTTCCCCGTCATCGAGGAGGACGCGGACGACGTCGTCGGCATCGTGCACGTCAAGCAGGCCGTCGCCGTCCCCCGCGAGAAGCGCCCGGAGGTCCCCGTCGGGGCACTCATGACCGACGCCGAACGCGTGCCCGAGACGATGCCGGGCGACACCCTGCTCGCCGAGGTCCGCGGCCGCGGCTACCAGATGGTCATCGTGGTCGACGAGTACGGCGGCACCGCCGGGGTCGTCACGCTCGAGGACCTCATCGAGGAGATCGTCGGCGAGGTCTCCGACGAGCACGACCGCGCGCGCATCGACGTGGTCCGCTCCCGCGACTGGTTGACCTTCCCCGGTCTCCTGCGTCCCGACGAGCTCGAGGACCGCGCGGGCGTGAAGGTGCCGGAGGACGGCCCGTACGAGACCGTCGGCGGCTTCCTCATGTCGACGCTCGGCCGCCTGCCCGTGGTCGGTGACGAGGTCCCGCTCGACGGCGGCGTCTTCCGGGTCGAACGCCTGGACGGCCGCCGGATCGACCGCATCCGCTGGACCCCGACGCCCCCGCCGACGGACACCGCGGCGACCGCCATCATCATCCCCGCCACGAAGACCGCGAAGCGGTCCGAGACGAAGGAGACCACCCGATGAGCTCCGACTGGTGGGGCATCTTCTGGCTCTTCGTGCTGCTGCTCGGCAACGCGTACTTCGTCGCCGCCGAGTTCGCCGTCATCTCCGCCCGCCGCTCCCAGATCGAACCGCGCGCAGAAGAGGGCTCGAAGGCCGCGCAGATGACCCTGTGGGCGATGGAGCACGCCACCCGCATGCTCGCGACCACGCAGCTCGGCATCACGGTCTGCTCGCTGCTCATCCTGAACGTCTCCGAGCCGGCGATCCACCACCTGCTCGAGGTCCCGCTGCACCTGACGGGCTGGAGCGTCGAGGTCATCGGCACCGTGGCGTTCGTGATCACGCTGCTGCTCGTCTCGTTCCTGCACGTGGTGTTCGGCGAGATGGTCCCGAAGAACATCTCGTTCTCGATGCCGGACCGTGCAGCGCTGCTGCTCGTGCCGACGCTCTGGTACATCGGCCACGGCCTGCACTGGGTCATCGTCGGTCTGAACGAGGTCGCGAACGCCGTGCTGCGGCTGTTCCGCGTCGAGCCCAAGGACGAAGCCGTCAGCGCCTTCACGGTGGAGGAGGTGCAGACGATCGTGGAGCAGTCGCGCCGCGAGGGCACCCTGACCGACGACGGCAAGCTCGCCCTGGCGTTCGAGTTCACCGAGAAGAAGGTCCGCGACGTCGCCGTGCCGATGGCCGAGCTCGTCACCCTGCCCGAGGACGCCACCCCGGCGGACGTCGAGCGTGCGGTGGCGCAGCGCGGGTTCTCGCGGTACGTGCTCGTCGGCGAGGACGGCTCCCCCACGGGCTACGTGCACGTGAAGGACGTCATCGACCTGCGGCCGGACGAGTTCGACGACCCGGTGCCGCCGAAGCGCATCCGCCAGCTCATCTCGCTCTACACGGAGATGGACCTGGAGGACGCCTTGGCCACCATGCGGGCCGCGGGCCGCCACGTCGCGCGGGCGTTCGACGCCGACGGCCGGACGCTCGGCGTGCTCTTCCTCGAGGACATCCTCGAGGAGCTCGTCGGCGAGGTCGAGGACGCGACCCGACGCCGGTAGACGCGAGAACAGACGGACGGGAGGCACGGTGCCAGCTGGCACCGTGCCTCCCGTCCGTTCGTGGTCGCGACCAGGGCCGCGCCCGCCTGCGCGCGCTACCAGCTGACGGGGAGCGGCTTGCCCTCTTCGTAACCGGCGGCGGACTGGATGCCGACCAGAGCGCGCTCGGAGAACTCGGCGAGCGACGCGGCGCCCGCGTAGGTGGCCGAGCTGCGGACGCCCGTGGTGATCATGTCGAGCAGGTCCTCGACGCTCGGGCGCTCCGGGTCGAGGTAGATCGTCGACGACGAGATCCCCTCGGCGAAGAGCTCCTTGCGGGCCCGCTCGTACGGGTCGAGCCGCTCGAAGCGCTCGCGGACGGCCTTGGCGGACGCCATCCCCCAGCTCTCCTTGTAGGCCTTGCCGGCGGCGTCGCGACGGAGCACGCCCGGCGCTTCGAGGGTGCCGGCGAACCACGAGCCGATCATCACGGCCGAGGCGCCGGCCGCCAGTGCGAGGGCGACGTCGCGCGGGTAGCGGACCCCGCCGTCGGCCCACACGTGCGCGCCGAGGGACCGGGCGGCGGCGGCGGTCTCGAGCACGGCGGAGAACTGCGGCCGACCGACGGCGGTCATCATGCGCGTGGTGCACATGGCGCCGGGTCCGACACCGACCTTGATGATGTCCGCGCCCGCGTCGACGAGGTGGGCCACGGCATCGGCGGTGACGACGTTGCCGGCGACGAGCGGGATGCCGAGCCGCAGTCCGGCGACGGTGCGGAGCGCGCGGAGCATGCCCTCCTGGTGTCCGTGGGCGGTGTCGAGCACGAGCACGTCGACCCCGGCGGCGGCGAGGGCCCGCGCCTTGGACGCCACGTCGCCGTTGATGCCGATCGCGGCTGCGACGCGCAGGCGGCCGGAGGCGTCGACGGCCGGCGTGTAGATGTCCGAGCGGATGGCGCTGGTCCGGCTCGTGGTGCCGACGACCTTGCCGTGCCGCACGACGGGCGCGAAGTCGACCTCGGCACCGCTCAGCACGTCGTAGACGTGGCGGGGCGTGCCGGCGTCCTCGGCGTCGATCGCGGTCGAGGCGCCGTGCAGCAGGTCGCCGAGCGTCGCGTCGGGACCGGCGTCGCCGAGTCTGCTGGCGGGGACGCACCCGAGGTACTCCCCGGCGGCGTCGCGGACCACCACGCCCCGACCGGCGACGGGCAGCAGCTGCTCGAGTGCCTCGGCGACGGTGGTGGACGAGCCCATGTCGTAGGCGGTGTCGTAGTCGACCGGCTGGTCCTTCACCCAGCGGATCGCGGCGTCGAGGTCCTGCAGGTGCATGTCCTGCGGCAGGACGCCGAGGCCCCCGCGCCGGGCCAGGGTCGCGGCGAGGCGCGGACCCGTGACCGAGTTCATGTTGGCGCTGACGATCGGGATCGTCGCACCGCTGCCGTCGTTCGACGCGAGGTCGACGTCGAAGCGGCTCGTCACGCCGGAACGGCTCGGGACGAGGAAGACGTCGGAGTAGGTCAGGTCGTGTGTCGGCCGCGTCTCGTAGAACCTCATGGGCCCCACTGTACGGCTCCGCCCGGGGGCCGGACCGGGCCCCGACTCGCGCCGCGGCTGACACCGAACGGACATGTGCGAGCGGCTAGGCTTGGCACCTGTGCGGGGCAGGGTTGCACCGCACGACACACACGAGCATCTATCGACGGAGAGTGGGCGATCGGCTGTGTCGAGCCATCTGACCGGAACGGACGAGACCGCGGGCGAATTCGGGGCGAACGAGTGGCTCGTCGACGAGCTCTACGAGCAGTTCGTCGCGGACAAGGAGTCGGTCGACAAGTCCTGGTGGCCGGTCCTCGAGAGCTACCACCGCACGCAGGTCGGCGGCGCTCCGGCAGCCGACACCACCGCCCCTGACACCGCCGCTGCTGCGCCCGCTGCCGCGGCGGGAACGTCCGCTCCGACCGAGGGCGCGTCCGCTCCGGCCGGCGGTCCGATCCAGGCGAAGACCACGTCGCGTCAGCCGTCGCCGCAGCCGATCCCGGCCGAGGCCAACGACGCCGCCGACGACCACGAGGAGACCCACGAGGACGTGGCGACCCCGCTCCGGGGCATGGCGAAGACCCTGGCGTCGAACATGGACGCCTCGCTCACGGTCCCCACGGCCACGAGCGTCCGGACGATCCCGGCGAAGCTGATGATCGACAACCGGATCGTCATCAACAACCACCTGCGCCGTGCCCGCGGCGGCAAGATCTCCTTCACGCACCTCATCGGGTGGGCGATGGTGCAGGCACTCAAGGACTTCCCGAGCCAGAACGTGTTCTACGAAGAGCGCGACGGCAAGCCGTTCGTCGTCGCCCCGGCGCACGTGGGCCTCGGCATCGCGATCGACGTCCCGAAGAAGGACGGCACCCGGTCGCTCCTCGTGCCGAGCATCAAGCGCGCGGAGACCCTGACCTTCGGCCAGTTCCTGTCGGCGTACGAGGACCTGGTCAAGCGGGCCCGCGACAACAAGCTCACGCCGGCCGACTTCCAGGGCACCACGATCTCGCTCACGAACCCGGGCGGCATCGGCACCGTGCACTCGGTCCCCCGCTTGACGAAGGGGCAGGGCGCCATCATCGGTGCCGGTGCCCTCGAGTACCCGGCGCAGTTCCAGGGCTCGGCGTCGAAGACCCTGGTCGAGCTCGGCATCGGCAAGACCATCACGCTGACCAGCACCTACGACCACCGCGTCATCCAGGGCGCCGGTTCGGGCGAGTACCTCAAGCACGTGCACGAGCGCCTCATCGGCGAGCACGGCTTCTACGACGGCATCTTCGCGGCGCTCCGGATCCCGTACAAGCCGATCCAGTGGGCGAACGACATCAACGTCGACCTGGCGCACCGGGTCAACAAGACCGCTCGCGTGCAGGAGCTCATCAACAGCTACCGCGTCCGCGGGCACCTGATGGCCGACATCGACCCGCTCGAGTACCGCCAGCGCACGCACCCCGACCTCGAGATCGAGAGCCACGGGCTGACGTTCTGGGACCTCGACCGCGAGTTCGTCACCGGCGGGCTGGCCGGCACGACGAGTGCTCCGCTGCGCGACGTCCTCGGGATCCTGCGCGACGCCTACTGCCGGACGGTCGGCATCGAGTACATGCACATCCAGGACCCGGAGCAGCGCCGCTGGGTGCAGGAACGCATCGAGGTCCCCTACTCGAAGCCGTCGAAGGACGAACAGCTGCGCGTCCTCGGCAAGCTCAACGAGGCCGAGGCGTTCGAGACCTTCCTGCAGACCAAGTACGTCGGACAGAAGCGCTTCTCGCTCGAGGGCGGCGAGTCCACCATCGCCTTCCTCGACACGCTCATCCAGCACGCCGCCGGTGTCGGCCTGGCCGAGGTCGCGATCGGCATGGCCCACCGCGGTCGCCTGAACGTCCTGACGAACATCGCCGGCAAGACGTACGGCCAGATCTTCCGTGAGTTCGAGGGCTCGTCCCTGCCAGGCTCGGTGTCCGGTCAAGGTTCCGGCGACGTGAAGTACCACGTCGGCACGGAGGGGCTGTTCCGCACCTCGGACGGCTCGAGCATCCCCGTGACGATCGCGGCGAACCCGTCCCACCTCGAGGCCGTCGACGGCGTGCTCGAGGGCATCGTCCGCGCCAAGCAGGACAAACAGGGCCCCGGTTCGACCAACGTCCTGCCGGTGCTCGTGCACGGCGACGCGGCGATGGCGGGTCAGGGCGTGGTCGTCGAGACGCTGCAGATGTCGCAGCTCCGCGGCTACCGCACGGGCGGCACCGTGCACCTGGTCATCAACAACCAGGTCGGGTTCACCACCCCGCCCGAGTCGGCGCGCAGCTCGGTGTACTCCACCGACGTCGCGAAGACGATCCAGGCGCCGATCTTCCACGTGAACGGCGACGACCCCGAGGCCGTCGCACGCGTCGCCGACCTGGCGTTCGCGTACCGCGAGGCGTTCCACCGTGACGTCGTCATCGACCTCATCTGCTACCGCCGCCGCGGGCACAACGAGGGCGACGACCCCTCGATGACCCAGCCGCTCATGTACAACCTGATCGAGGCGAAGCGCTCCGTCCGCACGCTGTACACCGAAGCCCTCGTCGGCCGCGGGGACATCACGCAGGAAGAGTACGACGAGGCGCACCGCGACTTCCAGGACCGCCTGGAGCGGGCCTTCGCCGAGACGCACGAGGCGCAGACCGGCACCATCCCGGTGATCCAGGTCGACGACGACGGCGCCGTGCAGGGGCTCGAACGCCCGGCGGCGCAGCAGGACGACTCCGAGGTCGAGGTCCGCGAGACCGCAGTGTCCGAAGAGCTCGTCCGCTCCATCGGTGACGCACACAGCAACCCGCCCGCCGGCTTCTCGATCCACCCGAAGCTGCAGCAGCTGCTGTCGAAGCGCACCGACATGACGCGCAACGGCGGCGTGGACTGGGCGATGGCCGAGCTCATGGCGATCGGTTCGCTGCTGGTGGAGGGCAAGCCCGTCCGGTTCGCCGGCCAGGACGCCCGCCGCGGCACCTTCGTCCAGCGCCAGGCGGTGTTCCACGACCGGTCGAACGGCCAGGAGTGGCTGCCGCTGTCGAACCTCACCGAGGACCAGGCCCGGTTCACCATCTACGACTCGCTGCTCAGCGAGTACGCGGCGATGGCGTTCGAGTACGGCTACTCGGTCGAGCGGCCCGAGGCACTCGTGCTGTGGGAGGCGCAGTTCGGCGACTTCGCCAACGGCGCCCAGACCGTCATCGACGAGTTCATCTCGTCCGCCGAGCAGAAGTGGGGGCAGCGCTCCGGCCTCGTCCTGCTGTTGCCGCACGGCTACGAGGGCCAGGGACCCGACCACTCGTCCGCCCGCATCGAGCGCTACCTGCAGCTGTGCGCCGAGGACAACATGGTCGTCGCCCGCCCGTCGACCCCGGCGTCGTACTTCCACCTGCTGCGTCGTCAGGCGTGGGAGCGTCCGCAGAAGCCGCTGATCGTGTTCTCCCCGAAGGCCATGCTCCGCCTGCGCCAGGCGACGAGCGCGGTCGAGGCCTTCACGAACGGCACCTTCGAGGAAGTCATCGACGACGACCGCGTGGCCGACAAGGGGGCGGTGCGTCGCGTGGTCCTGCACTCCGGCAAGGTGCACCACGACCTGCGCGCCGAGGTGGACAAGCGCGGGGTCACCGACGTCGCCCTCGTCCGGCTCGAGCAGCTCGCGCCGCTCCCCCTCGAGCGCATCCTCGACGTGCTGGCGGGCTACCCGGACGCCGACGTCGTGTGGGCGCAGGAGGAGCCGGAGAACCAGGGCGCCTGGCCGTTCGTCTGCATGAACCTGTCGCCGCACCTCGACGGTCGACCGCTGTCGGTCGCCGCCCGTGCCGCGAGTGCCGCGCCGGCCACCGGTTCGTCGAAGCGCTCCGCACAGGAAGCCACCGAGGTCATCGAGAAGGCCCTCGGCTAGACCCTCGTCCAGAACCCCGACGCGGGTGTGCGCTACGCGATCTTCGTGTAGCGCACACCCGCGTCGTGGTATCCGCGCTTCTGGTAGAACCGGTGCGCGCTGTCCGTCGCGGCCGCACTGACGGCGCTCAGGCGACGCGCGCCCTGCTCGACGGCCCACGCTTCGAAGGTGCCGATGAGCGCCGAACCGGTGCCGAGCCTCCTGGCGGTGTCGTCGACCACCAACAGCAGGAGCTGCGCCGTCGGCTCGTCGCTCGCGTACGCCCACGTGACCTGCGCGCCGGCGACGGCGACCGGCCGTCCGTCGTCCCCACGCACCACCCAGGTGCGGTGTCCGGCCTCGGGCGTGAGCCGTTCGAGGCGTGCGCGCATCGCCGCGTCGTCGACCTCGTGGCCGAGCAGGCGGACGAGGGCAGCGACGTCGGAGACGTCCGTGTCGGACCAGGTGGTGATCGACTCGACGAGGAGGGTCATGCTGGCGACCCTACCCGGGCACTGCGACGTGTTGCGACGGAGTTTCCAAGCGCCTGATATTCATATATCCTGCTGTCATATCACCCGCCGGGTGATTCCGACCGACAGGACAGCCATGCACATCACCTCCCGCCACGGCCGCACCGCCGCCTGGATCGCCTTCCCCCTCGCCGTCGTCGCGAGCGGGGCACTCATCGCCACGGCCTCGTACGCCGCGTTCTCCGACACGACCGACAACGCCGCGAACAGCTGGCGCACCGGTGCCGTCGCACTGACTGACGATGACCTGGGCGCCGCGATGTTCGACGTCGGCGACCTCGTCCCCGGGTCGTCCGGCACGAACTGCATCACCGTCACCGCCGAGACCACGACCCCTCCACCGTCAAGTTCTACGTCGACGAGCAGACCGACGCCGACTCGCTCGGCCGGTACCTCGACGTACAGGTGGAGCGCGGGTCCCTCGCGACCGCCGGTGACTGCAGCTCCTTCGCCGCCGGCTCCACCGTCCACGACGGCACCCTCGCCGACCTCGCCGCGCACGACTCGTTCGGCACCGGCCTCGACGCGTGGGAGCCCGCCACCGGGACCACGGACGCCACGTACCGGATCAGCTACACCCTCGCCGACGACGCCCCGAACACCGTGCAGTCGTCCGAGGCCGGCACGACGTTCGTCTGGGAAGCGCAGACCGACTGACCGTCCCGCCCCGCCCAGTGACCGCCACCGACCACGAGGAGCAGCCGATGCCGAAGCGCACCCGTGCCCGACCCTGCGCCGGGGACGCCCCGCGGCTGCTCCTCGCGATCGCCGCGCGGACGGTGTTGTGGTCCGTGCTGCTGCTCGCCGCCTGGGCTGCCCTGCCCGCGGCGTTCGGCTGGCACGTCACCACGGTGGCGTCGGACTCGATGGCGCCCGGCATCCGCGCCGGTGACGTCGTGGCAGCGATGCCCGTCGACGCCGAGGCCGTCACGCCCGGGCAGGTCCTGCTCGTCGACGACCCCGACCACGACGACCGCCTCCGGCTGCACCGACTCGAGCGCATCGAGCACGACGGGTCGCTCCGGCTCCGGGGCGACGCCAACGCCGAGGCCGACCGGACCCCTGTCGCCCCGACGGCCGTCCACGGTGTCGGCGTCCTCCGCTTCCCCGGCATCGGCCTGCCCACGGTGTGGATCCGGTCCGGAGCGTGGACCTCGGTGGCGCTCACAGCCGCCGTCGCCGCGGTCCTCGCCGTCCTGGCACGCGCAGACCGGGACATCGTGGCCGGCCAGCCGTGCCGACGGTGCGGGACGCCACGGTGGGACCTGCACGCGCGAGCGCTGACCCCGGCCGGTGCGGTGCGACCGTCTCAGGACTCGTTGCCGATCGTCGTCGCCCTGGCTGTCTCGACGATCATGCTCAGCACCATGGCATCGGCGGGGTTCAGCAGCAGCACGAGCTCTGCAGCGTCACTCCGGAGCCAGACGTTCGGGTGCTTCCACGACCCCGCGCCCGGTGCAGTGCTCGCGTGGGACTTCGCCGACAAGGGCGACCGGCTCGTCACCGACTCGAGCGGGGCCGGTGCCGACGGGCAGTTCGTCGGCGACGGGACCCGGACGATCGGGAGCTGCGCGGACAACCCCCACGCGGCGTTCGGGGTCACCGGCAGCGCGGAGACCTGGGCCGTCACCGACACCGCCGTGAGCGCCCCGAACGCCTTCACGATCGAGGTGTGGTTCCGGACCACCGACACCGGCGGCGGTCGCCTGTTCGGGTTCGGATCCGACCGGAACGCCGCGTCGACGCACCGTGACCGGCACCTCTACATCGACAGCAGCGGTCGCCTCCGCTTCGGCGTCGAGGGGTCGGGTACCCAGTTCAAGTTCACCGTGGGATCGTCCGCGGCCGTCACCGACGGGGACTGGCACCACGCGGTCGCGACCTTCCAGCCGCGGTCGATGACCCTCTGGCTCGACGGCGTACAGCAGGGCACCCGGGCCGATGCCGCGTCGCTCCGACAGTACGACGGGCACTGGCGAGCAGGGCGGCAGACCCTTGCCGGCTGGCCCGATGCGGGCGACTACGCGTACACCGGCGACGTCGACACGGTCCGTGTCCACGCCGCCGTGCTGGACGCAGCGACGATCGCAGCGCACCACGCCGCAGGACGGTGAGACGCGGCCGGTCGCGGACCGCCACGACCACGCCGATCGATCAGTGCGTCGACTGCTCCAGCCGGATGCGCGCGAGGATCTCGCCACGCAGTTCTTCCGGAGCGGTCTCCTTGCACGCGCGGCGCACGGTCTCGATCAGGACGACGCCGACGCGGTGTTCGGTCGTGCAGTCCTCGCAGTCGTCCATGTGCTCACGGATGTCCGCCGCGTCCTCGCGGCAGAGCTCCCCGTGCAGGAACTCCTCGAGCTCGGCCTTCGCCTTGGAGCAGTCGCAGCCGCTCATCGTGCTTCCTTCCCATCGACGCGACCCTCGGTCGCGGCAGTCTTCCGGCCTCGTCCGCGCATCGTCGCCGTCGACGCTGCGTCCGGGACGATGCCGGTCTCACGGGCGTGGTCCGCCAGGAGCCCCCGGAGGAGCCGGCGACCACGGTGCAGACGGCTCATGACCGTCCCCACGGGGGTCTTCATGATGTCGGCGATCTCCTGGTACGAGAAGCCCTCGACATCGGCGAAGTACACGGCCATCCGGAAGTCCTCGGGGATGGCCTGCAGGGCGTCCTTGACGGCAGAGGACGGCAGGTGGTCGATCGCGTCGGCCTCGGCCGAGCGTGCGGAGATCGACTGGGTGACGCTCTCGGCGCCGCCGAGCTGCCAGTCCTCGAGCTCGTCGATGGTGCCCTGGTACGGGTTCCGCTGGTTCTTGCGGTACGTGTTGATGAAGGTGTTCGTCAGGATCCGGTACAGCCAGGCCTTCAGGTTCGTGCCCTGCTTGAACTGCCGGAACGCGGCGAACGCCTTGACGAAGGTCTCCTGCACCAGGTCCGAGGCGTCGGCCGGGTTGCGGGTCATCCGCATCGCCGCGCCGTACAGCTGGTCCATGAAGGGCAGCGCCTGGGTCTCGAAGAGCGCCCGGAGTTCGTCGGCCGGCACGGTCTTGGCGTCGACAAACGACGCCTCTTCTTCCGCCTCGACCGCGTCGAGCTGCTCCTCGGTCTCCTCGACCAGGTCGTGCGGTGCCGCCTGCGGCTCGTCGGTCGTCATCGCGGGCCAGTCTAGAGCGAGCGACGTGGACACGCCGGGCAGGCGCGTCCGCGAGGGTGCGAGTGCTGTCGCCAAGGGTCCTCCCGATCGTTTCAGTAGTCTTGTGAACCGATGGCAGACACGACGCATTCCCAGAGCGGTGCACAGGCCGCCGCGGACCCGGCCCCCTGGATCGCCCCGCTCGCGCGCGGTCCCCTGCGCGGCGACGTCGCGCTGCCCGGCTCGAAGTCGCTGACGAACCGCGAGCTCGTGCTCGCCGCCCTCGCCGACGGCCCCTCCGTCATCCGCCTGCCGCTGCACTCGCGCGACTCGGCGCTCATGATCGCGGCGCTCCGGCAGCTCGGCGTCGGGATCGACGAGGTCGAGCCGGCACCGGGCGAGCAGCCGAACCCCTACGGGCCCGACCTCCGGATCACTCCGGCCCCGATGCACGGCGATGTCCGCGTCGACTGCGGCCTCGCTGGCACCGTGATGCGGTTCCTGCCGCCGTTGGCCGCCCTGGCGGTCGGCCCGGTCGTCGTCGACGGCGACCCCTACGCCCGCAAGCGTCCGATGCACGCGATCATCCGGGCGCTCGTCGACCTGGGCGTCGACGTCACCGACGACGGCGACGGCTCGATGCCGTTCGCGTTCACCGGCACCGGTTCGGTGCGCGGTGGTGCCCTGTCGATCGATGCGTCGGCCTCGTCGCAGTTCGTCTCGGGCCTGCTGCTCTCCGCACCGCGCTTCGACGAGGGCCTGCACCTCACCCACGTCGGGGAGCGCCTGCCGAGCCTGCCGCACATCGAGATGACCGTCGCCGCGCTCCGTGCCCGCGGCGTGACCGTCGACGAACCCGCGGTCGGCGAGTGGGTCGTCCACCCCGGTCCGATCGCCGCGCGCGACGTCACGGTCGAGCCCGACCTGTCGAACGCCGCGCCGTTCGCGGTCGCCGCGCTCGTCGCCGGCGGCACCGTCCGCATCCGCACCTGGCCGCGCGAGACCACGCAGGTCGGCGCCGACCTCGAGACGCTCCTGCCCCTGTGGGGCGCGACCGTGGCCCGGGACGGCGACGACCTGCTCGTCGACGGCGGCGTCGGGATCCGGGGCGGGGCCTCCTTGCCGGGTCTCGACCTGGACCTCAGCCGCGGCGGCGAACTCGCACCGGCGCTCGTCGCGCTGGCCGCGCTGGCCGGCGGGCCGACCGAGATCACCGGGATCGGCCACCTGCGTGGGCACGAGACGGATCGTCTCGCCGCGCTCGCGGCGGACGTGAACCGGTCGGGAGGCGCGGTGCACGAACTCGACGACGGCCTGCGGATCGAGCCTGCCGCGCTCCACGGCGGCGACTGGGCCGCGTACGACGACCACCGGATGGCGACGGCCGGCGCCGTCGTGGGCCTCGTCGTCGACGGCGTCGCCGTCGACGACATCGGGTGCACGGCGAAGACGCTGCCGCAGTTCCCCGAACTGTGGGCGGCGTTGGTGGAGTCCTCCGGCGCGGTCGACCCGGCTCCGAGCGGGGTCTGAGCGCATGAGCTGGTGGGACGACGTCGACGGTGACGACTCCGACGCGGACGAGCCGTACGGACAGTACGACGAGTCGAGCGTGCGGGTGCGTCCGAACCCGAAGGGCAACCGGCCCCGCACGAAGACCCGGCCGACGTACGACGACGCGCCCGTGGGGTGGGTCACGAACGTCGACCGTGGGCGGTTCGGCGTGCTGGTGGGGACGGAGTCCGGCTCCGATCCCGGATCCGAGCACGTCATCACGGCGACGAAGGCGCGCGAGCTCGGCAAGAAGTCGGTCGTCACCGGCGACCACGTGTCGCTCGTCGGCGACGTCTCCGGCGACCCCGGATCACTGGCGCGCATCGTGAAGGTCGCCGAGCGCACCACGCTGCTCCGCCGCAGCGCCGACGACTCCGACGAGGTCGAGCGCGTCATCGTGGCGAACGCCGACCAGATGCTCATCGTCGTGGCGGCCGCCGACCCCGAGCCTCGCACCCGGCTCATCGACCGCTACCTGGTCGCCGCGTTCGACGCCGGGCTCGACCCGATCCTCTGCATCACGAAGACCGACCTCGCCGACCCGGCCCCGTTCCTGGCGCACTTCGCCTGCCTCGACCTGCGGATCGTGACGAGCCGGTCCGACGACGTCCCGTTCGAGGCCCTGCACGACCTGCTCGACGACAAGGTCACCGTGACCGTGGGGCACTCCGGTGTCGGCAAGTCGACGCTCGTGAACGCCCTGACCGGGTCGACGCGGGCGATCGGCGTCGTGAACTCGGTGACCGGGCGCGGGCGGCACACTTCGTCGTCGTCGATCGCGCTGCGGGTGCGGGACGGCGGCTGGATCATCGACACCCCCGGCGTGCGGTCGTTCGGCCTCGGGCACGTCGACCCGGCGAACGTCTTCCGCGCGTTCGCCTCGCACGCGATCCCGGTGCGGCCCGCGCGGGACGACATCCCGTTGGCGCAGGCGCACGACTGGGAGATCGTCGACCGGGTGCAGGACGGCGAGCTCGGCGCCACCGGTGTCGAACGGCTCGACTCGTTCCGCGCACTCCTGACGGGCATGGGCGCCTCCGACCCCGGCCTCGAGTAGCCCGGCGCGCGCGTCGCGCCCGTCGCCGCACCCCGTCGCACCCGTCCAGGTTCCGAAATCTGCACATCTCGGCGGCAGATCGGGCCGTTCGTGGAACCTCGATGGACAGCGCGCGGCATGTTGTGGAACCTCGGCGGAGGGCGCTCGGGCGAGGCTGCGTCCCACCCACCCAGCACGCGTCGACAAGTGTGCAGCGGTGTTGTACAGTGAACCCTCGTGTCTGAAGTTGCAAAGTACAACTTTGCGCCGACCCCCGCCGTCGACGCCCCGTCCTCGAGCACGACAACGACGTCGCACGCGCACCACTCCCCCACCCACAAGTCCCCACGAGCACCGCGACCGCAGCGCACCGACAGCGTCCTGCGGCCCGCCGGCCTCGGACGCGTGCTCCTGACCTTCGCCACGCACATCCTCGTGCCGCTCTTCCTCGCCGCCGGGATGGGCCTCGCCTACCTCGGCGCCTTCCACGCCCCCGCACCGAAGGAACTGCCGGTCGGCATCGTCGGGCAGGCCGCTGCCACCCAGGTCTTCGCGCAGACCGTCACCGACGAGTCCGACGGCGCCCTCGTCGCCCACGTCGTCGCGTCGACCAAGGACGCCGAGCGGCAGATCCGCGACCGCGACCTGGCCGCCGTCTACGCCCCGACCACCACAGGCGCGACGCTCTACGTGTCGACCGCGGCATCGGAGACGACCGCGAGCGCCGCGCAGAAGGTCTTCCTGCCGATCGCCTACGAGCAGCACGTGCCGTTCCGCGTCGTCGACGTCGTCCCCACGGGCGAACAGGACAGCACCGGCCAGGGGCTGTTCTTCCTGCTCGTCGCACTGAGCGTCGGCGGCTACGCATCGGCCATCGCCGTGGCGTCCGTCGCGACGAAGCTCCGCGCGGTGTGGACCGCGGTGGTCGGGCTCGCCACCGCCGGGGTCGTCGCCGGCATCGGGATCATCGTCGCCGGGCCGATCTACGGCGTCATCACCACGCACCACTGGCAGGTGTTCCTGTTCGCCTGGCTCTACGACGCGATCATCGTCGCGATCGGGGTCGGCCTGCACCCGGTCCTCGGGCGGTGGACCACGCCCGTGCTCACCATGCTGTTCGTGATGCTCAACTTCACGTCGTCGGGCGGCATCTTCCAGGCGTCGTTCGTCCCCGGGTTCTTCTCCGCGCTCCACTCCTTCTGGAGCGGCGCAGCGTGGCTGCAGGCGGCTCAGGACCTGCAGTACTTCCCGGACGCCTCGCTCGGCCGGTCGTCCCTGGTGCTCGCGCTCTGGCTCGCCGCGGCCGTCCTGCTCTGCGTGGTCGTGCACGGCCTCGTCGCCCGCCGCACCCGCATCGCCCGCGAGCGCGAGGTCACCCGCCTCGAAGAGGAAGAGGTCGTCGCCGCGTAGCCCCGCTACGCTCGACCCGTGGACCTCAGCGCCGACCTGGACTTCGCCCGCTCGCTCGCCGACATCGCCGACACGATCAGCCTCGAGCGGTTCCGCGCCGCCGACCTGCACGTCTCGAAGAAGGCCGACAGCACGCACGTGACCGACGCCGACCAGGCCGTCGAACACGCCCTGCGTGAGCGGATCGCGACGGAACGGCCCGACGACGCGTTCCTCGGCGAGGAGACCACGGCGGACACCGGCGCCGAAGCGACGAGCGAGGGCCACCGTCAGTGGGTCGTCGACCCGATCGACGGCACCGCGAACTACCTGCGCGGCGTGCCGGTGTGGGCGACGCTCATCGCCCTGGCGGTCGACGGCCGCCCCGTGCTCGGCGTCGTGAGCGCCCCGGCGCTCGGCAAGCGCTGGTGGGCGGCCGAGGGGCTCGGCGCACACTCGTTCGACGGCGAGCTGCGCGTCTCCGGTGTCGCTGACCTGTCCGACGCGAGCCTGAGCTACAACAGCATCCAGCAGTGGGACGACGACGACCGGCTCGAGTCCCTCGTCGACCTGTCCCGCAAGGTCTGGCGGACGCGCGCCTACGGCGACATGTGGTCGTACATGCTGGTCGCCGAGGGGGTCATCGACATCGCGGGCGAACCCGACCTGAAGCCGTGGGACATCGCAGCCCTCGTGCCCATCGTGGAAGAGGCCGGCGGGCGCTTCAGTTCGCTCGACGGCGACCCCGGGGCCTGGCACGGCAGTGCACTCGCGACGAACGGCCTGGTGCACGACGCCGTCGTCGAGGTCATCCGCCGCTAGCGCGACGCAGAACGACACCGTCGACGTCGGGCGACGTCGACGGTGTCGTTCCGAGTCGATCAGGCCGTCGCGGCCTCGCGTCGGGCAGCGCGACGCCGCACCACCAGGTCCCCGACCGCCAGCACGAGCGCGAGCGCCATCAGCGACACCGTGAACGTCGTGCCGCTCCGGAACGCGTCGTGGTACGCATCGAGCCGACTCCCGCCGGAACCGCCCGAACCGGCAGCAGCACCCCGCACGATCCCGTAGAAGATGCTCGTCGCCACCGCGGTACCGATCGCCGTGCCGACCCGCTGCCCGAGCTGCTGCATCGACCCGGCGACCCCGGACTGCTCCACGGGGATCTCGGCCAGCGTGAGCGTCTGGTTCGGCGACACCACGAACCCGCCGCCGAGCCCGCCGACCAGGAACGCCCCGGCCATCGCCCACGGCGTGATCTCCGGCGGGGTCAGCACCGCGGCGAGCATGAGGAGCACGAAGCCGACGACGACCATGAAGAGCCCGAAGACCACCAGGGCCCGTCCGACCCGGTCGACGATCCGTCCGCCGATGTAGGACCCCACGGCGCTCGTGGCCGCGAACGGGATGCTCACCATGCCGGCGAACAGCGGTGACAGCCCGAGCCCCTCCTGCAGGAACAGCGTCACCATCAGGAAGGACGCCGGGATCGCCGCGAAGTAGACGGCCACGATCGACAGCCCGTTGCGGTACGACGACAGCCGGAACAGCTCGAAGTGCACCACCGGCGACTTGCCCTGCTGCTTGTACCGGACCTCCCAGAGCACGAACAGGCCGAGGAACACGACGAAGGCGATCAGCCAGAGCCACCGGGCACCGGAGTCGCCGGCACCCGTGGTGAGCACGAACGGCAGCATCAGCGTGATGATGGCGGCGCCGAGCAGCAGGATGCCGACGATGTCCAGCTCGCGGTCCTTCGCCTGACCCTGCGCCCCCTTGGGCAGCAGCCGCATCGCGAAGAACAGCGCGACGAGCCCGAGCGGCACGTTCATCCAGAACAGCAGCCGCCACCCGTTCTCCTCGCCGCCGATCGCGATGAGGCCACCGCCGATCGTCGGGCCGAGTGCCGTCGAGATGCCGATCATGGCGCCGAACAGCCCGAAGGCCCGTCCGCGCTCCGGGCCCCGGAACAACTGCTGCACGAGCCCGATCACCTGCGGCATCTGGGTGCCGGCGGCGAAGCCCTGCAGGATCCGCGTGACCATGAGCACCTCGATGGTCGGCGCCACGGCGCAGAGCAGGCTCGACACGGTGAACGCCACGAGCCCGATGATGAACAGGGCACGGCGGCTCTTCAGGTCGCCGAGCCGGCCGGCGGGCACGAGGGCGAGGCCGAACGCCAGCGCGTACCCCGCCACGATGAGCTGCAGCGACGAACTGGTGGCGTCGAGGGACTTCTCGATCGACGGCAGCCCGACGTTGACCTTCGACAGGTCGAGGATCGTCAGGGCGGCCACCGCGACGCACACGGCGAAGGCCCTCCAGCGCGTGCGGTCGTCGAGGCGGGCGTCGGTCGGGTCAGCGCTGGACATCACCATCGTTCGTACACCGACCGGCCTCCGGGCGGGCGAGACCCACCCCACGGGTGGGTGACACCCCCTCGTCATGGCCCCCCGGACTGGGGGCACCGTTGCCGGATACGCGGTGCGCGGGGCGGCTCAGATGGCCAGGACCTGAGTTATCGTGCTCGTACGGAAGGTCACGCAAGCACCTGGATTCCCTAGATCCGAGTGCACGTGCACGGCCTCCCGTGTTCGTCCGAAGACCCTAACCCGAGGGGTGATACAGACGATGACATCATCGTTCCCGAGCGGAACCGAGTGCACCCTCACTCGTCGACCGCATTCAATCCACGACAGCTCCGGCGCGCGCGCAGTCGCCGCCATCCGTCCGCACTCCGACACGGCCACCCACCGTGCAGCAGTCCGGTCCGCCTCACGGCGCCCCGTCGCAGCGTTCACCGCGTTCGCCGACGACCTCTCCGCAGGATCCGCTTCCGGGCCCGGAGGCCGGTGAGTCATGGCACTCACCGGTCGACGTCTCGAGGTCGACCGGATCGCGACCCTCGCTGTACTCCCTCGGGAGTCCGCGATGGTCGTGGTCGGCGACCCTGGTTCCGGACGCAGCAGCGTCCTCGACGCGGTCTCGAACCGCGTTTCCCTCCCCGTCGTGCGGGTCGGTGTCAACGGGAGTGAATCCCGTTGGCCGCTGGCCGGCGTGACCTCCTTGTTCACCGCGCTCGACGACCCCCGTGCGACGGCCCACATCGCCCATCTCCTGCAGACGGGTGAGACGGCGGTCCCCGTGACCGCCGGACTGGCGGCGGCGCACGACTTCCTCGACGCCGTGCACGCCCTCACCCTGCCGCCGACGCTCGTGCTGATCGACGACCTCGACCGCATGGACGTCGAGAGCCAGGAGCTCATCGCGTTCCTCGCCGGCCGACTCGCAGGCACCGCCCTGCGCGTCGTGGCGACGGTCCGTTCGGTGCCGTCGGACGGTCCGCTCGCGGCCCTGCCGGCGCTCCGCATCGAGCCGCTGCCGTCCGACGAGGCACTCATCCTCGCCCGGACCATGGCACCGGAAGAAGCGAACGACGGCGTCCTCGCCGTCCTCGCCGCGGAGACCGGGGGCAACCCCGGCGCGCTCCGCGAACAACTCGCGGTGCTCAGCCGCGAGCAGCTCGCCGGCGCGGAGCCGATCGTGCTCCCGCTCCGACCCACTCCGACGACCGAGGCCCTCGCAGCCCTCGCACTCGGGTCCGCCGCGGGACGAGATCTGGACGTCCTCGCGAAACTCGCCCTGGTGCCGGTCGCGAAGACCACGGCCTGGGACCGCGACGAGTTGGACGACCTGGTCGGAGCAGGCCTCGCCACCGTGCGGGGCCAGAGCGTGACGGTCCGCGACCCCCTGGTCCGGTCCGCGCTGTACTGGCGGATGCCCGCCCGTGACCGCCGCGCGGCGCACGCCGCGCTGGCCACGGCGAGCGCCGAGTCCGACCCGCGGGCAGCCGCGTGGCACCGGAGCTTCGTCGACGACGTCCCCGACGTGGTCGCGCTGCTCAGCGCCGCACGGTCCTACGTGGTGGACGGCAACGTGCACGCCGCGATCGCCCTCACCGAGCGTGCCCTGCACGTCGGTGGTGGCACCGAGGACGAGCTCGTCGCGCTGCTCGGCGTCGCTGAGGCCCTGCTCGGCAACCGGCTGCTCGGCTTCGCCGCGCGCTACCTCGCCGCGCTCCGTCCGTTCCGGACGACGGCGCACGAGGTCCGCCGGCTGCGCCTGCAGTACTCGGCGCAGTACCTCAGCGGCGACGCCGTGCACGCGGACGAACTCCTCGTGTCGGTGGACGCGACCGAGCCGGCCGACGTGGACGCGGTCGCCGGGCTGATGGCCATGGTGGCGTGCTTCCGAGCCGAGGCGTGGGAGCTCGACCAGGCGAAGGACCTGCTGCACCGCGTCGAGCCCCTCGAGGCGTCGGCGTCTCCGCACACGGTGGAGATCACGACGACCGCGCGGGAGCTCATCGCCGCGATCGACGGCACCCTGCCGTCGGACACCGACCTGCACGACGGACTCGCGACGTCGGTGCTGCTGGCGATGTCCGACCCGGCCCTGCTGCTCCTCGCCCACGCGCTGAGCATCGCCGAGCGGTACCGGAGCGCGCGTCGGGTGTTCGCACTCGTCCTCGCCCGCGGCCCGCAGACGGCGCCGGTGTGGATCGAGGCAGCCCGCTACCTGACCGCCGAGAACGAGGTGCGCTCCGGGAACTTCCGGCAGGCGCTCCGCGCGATCGACGTGTGGGAAGCCGGATCCTCGGTGGTCGAGCGGCTCCGTGAGCCGTCGCGGGCCATCGCGATCGCCTGGCGGCACTTCGCCGAGGGGCGCTCGGCCGAGGCCCTCGCCGTCGTCGACCGGTGCCTCGAGCAGCGTTCGACGAGCCGCCTGTGGGGCGCGACGGCGAAGCTGCACGCGCTCCGCGGTCGGGTCCTGCTGCTCGATGGCCGACTGGAGGAGGCAGCCGCCGCACTCGAAGCGGCGGACGCCATCGGCCGGTCCCTGCGGAACCCCGCGGTGCTCCGGCACCTCGGCGACCTGGTCGAGGCGTACGCACGCCTCGGACGGATCGACGACGCCCGCACCATCACCGCTCGGCTCGCTGCGGACCACCACGCCCGACCGGGTCGCTGGGGTGCGCTCGTGCTGGCGAGGAGCCTCGCGCTCGTCGCCGACGACACCACCCGTGACACCGCCCGTCGCCGCGCGTTGGAGCTGTTCCAGCCGCACGACTCGCAGTTCGAGCGGGCACGGACGTTCGCGGCCCTCGCGACGGTCGGCAGCCCCGCCGAGCGTCCGCGTCTCGGTGCGGCGGCAGCGGCAGCGTACGAGGCGGCCGGCATGCGCCGTCCCCTCGTCACCCCCGCACCGGCAGCGGCCATGCCGCCGTTCGGCACGGGGCCGTCGCTCCGGTCCGCACCGGTGCTGTCCGCGTCGATGCCGGGGACGCCCCGGAGCGCTCCGGACGCCTCCGCGGTGCTCACCTCGCTCACGGCCGAGGAGCGCGCCGTGGTGCAGAAGGTGACGGAGGGCTACCGCAACCGCGAGATCGCGTCGTCGCTGTTCATGTCGCAGCGCACGGTGGAGCTGCGGCTCACGCAGATCTACCGCAAGGTGGGCGCGCGGTCGCGCTCCCACCTGGTCGCGCTGCTCACGTAGTCGACGCGAGCACAAGACGGACGGGAGGCCCGGTACCAGCTGGTACCGGGCCTCCCGTCCGTCTTTTCCATGGTCAGAACGCGGCGCGCGTTGCGGGAGTCCGCACGCGACCGCACCGCGGCGTCCCCCGCACGCGGGGAACCGCAAGAGCAGTCGACGACTGTTGCCGTGGCGGCGTCGCGGGGTGAGGCTTCTCATGCACCGACCGCCGTGCCCCTCCCCAGGGGCCAGACCGCGGTACCCCGTCCGGTACCCGAACCTCGTGGCCCACCCACTCCGTCGTCCGTCCTCGCCTGATCCGAGGACGGGCGCCGGTCAGGACCGCGAGGACCCGGACGCGCGGCAGACCCGACGGCGGTCGGTGCCGAACCCCCGCTCCACTCCCCCACCCCGTTCCCCCGAAGGGACAGCCGATGTGCGGCATCATCGCGGCCCGCGTGTCTGACGACGCGACGCCCTACCTGCTCGACGGACTCGAACGACTCGAGTACCGCGGCTACGACTCCGCCGGCATCGCCGTCCGGACCGCCGCCGGACGCACCGAGACGATCCGATCGGTCTCCCGCGTCGGGGACCTGCGCACGCTCGTCGCCGCCCGGTCCGGCGACGCCCTGACCGGCGTCGGCATCGGCCACACCCGCTGGGCCACGCACGGCGCCGTGCGCGAGGCGAACGCCCACCCGCACGCCGACTGCTCACGCCGGATCAGCATCGTGCACAACGGCATCATCGAGAACGCCGAGCGCCTGCGCGACATGCTCACGGCGCAGGGCCACCGGTTCCGCTCCGAGGTCGACTCCGAGGTCATCGCGCACCTCGTCGAGCGCGCCCTGGCCGTCGACCCGGACCTGATGCTCGCCGTGCAGATCGCGACCGCGCAGCTCGAGGGGTCGTGGGCGATCGTCGTCCTCGACGCCCGCGACGGCCGGATGGTCGTGGCCGCGGACCGTTCTCCGCTCGTCGTCGCCCGGTCCGCCCGCGGCGACTTCGTGGCGAGCGACATCGGTGCGATCGCCGAGTGGTGCGAGACCTTCGTGGCGCTCCGCGACGGTGACGTCGTCGAGCTCGGCGAGGCCTGGACCTGGTCGTCGAACGGGATCACCGTGCCCGTGCCGTTCCCGACCCCGTCGCCGTTCGCCGCCACCGCGCTGGACCTCGGCGACCACCCCGACCACATGGCGAAGGAGATCGGCGAGCAGGCCGACGTCGTCAGCACGATCCTGGACCGCATCGCCCGCCGCACCGCGGACGGCAGCATGTGGGTCGGCCTCGGGCTGCCCGCCTTCCAGCGCCTGGCGATCGTCGCGTGCGGCACCTCGCTCAACGCCGGCCAGGTGATCGCCACCGCGCTGCGTGGCATCGGCGGCGTCCCCACCGACATCGTCGTCGCCAGTGAGGCCGACCAGGCCGTGCTCGGCCCCGACACCCTGGTCGTCGCGATCAGCCAGTCCGGCGAGACCGCCGACGTCCTCCGCGCGCTCGACCGCTTCGAGGACCGCCACCCGGTGCTCGCGCTGACGAACAACGTGCACTCCTCGCTGGCCCGTCGCGCCGACGCCGTGCTCGACTGCCACGCGGGTCCGGAGATCGGTGTCGCCGCGACGAAGACGTTCACCGCGCAGGTCGTCGTCGGTGTCGCCGCGGTGATCTCCGCACTCGTGGCGTCCGGCCGCATCGAGGTCGCACGTGCCCACGCGCTCGTCGACGAGCTCCTCGACCTGCCGGCACGCATCGAGCACGCCACGCAGGTGTCCGCCGACCGGATGCCGCTCCTGGTGTCGAGCGTGAAGGAGGCCACCGGCTTCCTGTTCCTCGGCCGCGGTGCCGGCCTGCCGTACGCCGCCGAGGGCGCACTCAAGCTCAAGGAGCTCAGCTACCGCTGGGCCGAGGCGTACCCCGCGGGTGAACTGAAGCACGGTCCGCTCGCACTCGTCGACGAGGGCACCCCCGTCGTCGTGATCGACCACGGCGAGCCGAAGATCCAGTCGGCGATCGCCGAGGTCCGGGCCCGCGGCGGGTTCGTCATCACCATCGGCGGCGACGGGTCGGACATCCCGGCGCTCGGCAGCCGCGGCACCGGCGGACTCGCCTGGGGCGCCATGGCGGCGCCGTGGGGTCCGCTCGAGGCCGTCGTGCCGCTGCAGATGCTCGCCCGCGAACTCGCGCTGCAGCTCGGCTGCGACGTCGACAAGCCGCGCAACCTGGCCAAGTCGGTGACGGTCGAGTGATGCGCGGTCGGATGAACCACCTGACGACGTTCCTGGTCGTGCTCACGGCGTTCGCGATCGCCATGACGACGGTGCTCGTCGTCGTGGTGGCCGGGCCGACCGTCCTGGGCTGACCCCGGCGCGCGGTCAGACCAGCGCGCGCACGCCCGCCACGACGGTGTCCCAGACCTCGAGCAGCGGGACCCGTGCGAGCCACACCGCGATGCCGTTCACCAGCACGAACAGCACGAACCAGACTCCGGCCGGCACCCGCATCTCGGCCGCGGCGATGTGGAAGTCCGTCTGCACGCGGGCACCGGTGAGCAGCCACCGCGCGACCTGCACGACCGACCGCAGTCCGTCGACGACGAAGAACGCCCCGACGGCGGCGACCACGAGCACCGTGGTCTCGGACGGACGCAGTGCCACCCACAGCGCCAGGACGTCGAACCCGAGCACGACGAGCAGCCCGAACCAGTTCCGCACGAACACCAGCGCCACGAGCCCGATCACACCGAGCACGGCGACGGGCAGCCACCGCGAGCCGTGCAGCACCCCGGTGACCAGCAGCACCCCGGCCCAGAGCGGTGCGCTGTACCCGGCGTAGAGGTTGAGGATCCGGACGAGCCAGCGGATGCCGCCGGGGACCCGACCGAGCTGGACCCAGGCCTCGCCGGAGCCGTCCGGGTGCAGGTCGATGCGCTGGATGCGGCCACCGAACGGGACGACGACGATGCAGTGCCCGACCTCGTGAGCGATGGTCGCGGCGATCCGGGCGACACGTCCGACGAGCGGCAGGAACGGCAGGAGCGCGCCGACGACGAGCGCGACGAACACGAGGGGCGGGGCTGCGGTGGTCAAGGGACCAGCATCGCAGCCCTGCCCGTCATCACACCTGGGAGGATGGTGCGGTGCTGCTCGACATCGTCACCACCGCCCTCGCCACCGCTGACGATCGGCACCGCGATGCGTTCGCCGCGTTCGTCGCCGCCGGAGGGGATGCCTCCCTGTGGCGTGACGGCGGCCCGGAGCACCTCACCGCGTCGTGCTTCGTGTTCTCGCCGGACCTGGCCCGGGTGCTGCTCTGCCTGCACCGCAAGGGCGGCTTCTGGGTGCAGTTCGGCGGGCACCTCGAGCCGTCGGATGCCTCGTTGGCCGACGCCGCTCGTCGCGAGGCCCGCGAGGAGTCCGGCATCACCGACCTCGAACTCCTCGACGGCCGCATCGCGGACCTGGACCGGCACGAGCTCGGCGGCGGGTTCACCTGCGCGGCGCACTGGGACGTCGGCTTCGTCGCCCTCGCCGACCCGTCGGTGGTGACGGCCGTCAGCGATGAGAGCGACGACGTCCGCTGGTTCGCGCTCGACGCCCTGCCGGCCGAGATCCCGCCGGGGCTGCCCGGCCGACTGTCGGCGGCCGTCGCATCGGTCGGGTACCGGGGCTGACGGCTCGCGCGTCGTGCTCGCACGACGTCCGCGACGATCCACGCGGTGATCGACTCGTGGCGTGTCGAAAAGCAGGTGCGCAGCCCCCGTTCCGCGTAACGGAACGCCGCAATCGCCTGTCCACGCAGCGAAGGCTGCGAGGCTACCGCCAGACGACTCCCGGAGGTGTCCCATGGCGAACGACGATCACGGTTTCTCGACCGAACAGGTGCACGGCGGCTTCGTGCCCGACGCAGGGCACGGCGCACGGATCCCCGCCATCCACATGTCCTCCGGCTTCCTGTTCGACGACTTCGACCAGGCGCGCGACCGCTTCGCCGGCACCGAGGACGGCTACACCTACACCCGCCTCGGCAACCCGACGAACGCCGACGTCGAGCGCCGCGTCGCCCTGCTCGAGCGGGGCGTCGAGGCGATCCTCGTCGGCAGCGGCCAGGCGGCGGCCACCATCGCGTTCCTCGGCCTCCTGCAGGCCGGCGACCACGTCGTCGCCGCCCGCAGCATCTACGAGGGCACCAAGGGGCTGCTCGTGCAGAACCTCGGCCGCCTCGGCATCGAGGTCGACTTCGTCGCCGACCAGCGCGACCTCGACGAGTGGGCACGGCTCGTCCGCCCGAACACGAAGGCGTTCTTCGCCGAGACGATCCCGAACCCGAAGAACGACGTCCTCGACATCACCGGCGTCGCCGACACCGCGCACCGTGCCGGCGTCCCCCTGATCGTCGACAACACGCTGGCGACGCCGTACCTGGTCCGCCCGGTCGAGCACGGCGCCGACATCGTCATCCACTCGGCCTCGAAGTTCCTGTCCGGCCACGGCGCGGGTCTGGGCGGCGTGGTCGTCGACGGCGGCACGTTCGACTGGTCCGCCTCCCCCGAGCGCTGGCAGCACCTCACCAGCCCGGAGCGGTCGCTCGGCGGCGACAGCTACGTCGAGCGCTACGGCAACCGGGCGTTCGTCGTCTTCGCCCGTGACGTCGTCGCCTCGCGCATCGGCCCCACCCCGTCGCCGTTCAACGCGTTCCTGATCCGCCAGGGCATCGAGACGCTGAGCCTGCGCGTGGAACGCCACAGCGCGAACGCGCTGGCGGTGGCGCAGTGGTTGGAAGCACAGCCGGAGGTGACGAGCGTCGACCACGCGGGTCTGGCCTCCAGTCCGTTCCACGACCTCGCCCAGCGCTACCTGCCGCGCGGGGCCGGCTCCGTCTTCGCGTTCACGCTGGCGGGCGGCGAAGCCGCCGCGCACACCTTCATCGACAGCGTCCAGCTGTTCAGCCGGATGACCCACCTGGGCGACGTCCGCTCGTTGATCCTGCACCCCGCGACGACGACGCACGCCGGCAAGACCGCCGCGGAGCGCGCCGACCAGGGCATCGACGACGGCCTGATCCGGCTGTCCGTCGGCATCGAGGACGTCGCGGACCTGCTCCGCGACCTGGAGCGCGGGTTCGCCGCGTTGCGTTCTGCAGACGGCAGAGTCGGTCTGGAGGCCCGTGGCGCGTCCGACGCGGAGCGCGCGTCCCTGGAACACTCGGTCCCAGGCACGCACGTGATCTCGGAGGAGCTCTAGACGATGGCACGACCGCAACACTTCGGGTACTTCTTCTCACGCGGGTTCGGCCCGCAGGCGTGGGGGCGCTCGGACTGGGACTGGGGCCACGACTGGACCAAGCCCGACCTGTACCAGCAGTCCGTCCGCACGCTCGAGCAGGCCGGCATGGACCTGGTCATCGCCGAGGACGCCATCTCGCTCGGCAACCCGTCGACGCTCGACCTGCGCATCCGCCAGGCGTACGGCGGCCCGAAGCACGACCCGCTGCTGCTCGCGCCGTACCTGTTCGCGGCGACCTCGCACATCGGCATCGCGCCGACCGTCAACGCAGGGTTCACCCCGCCGTACCTGGCTGCACGACAGTTCGCCACGCTGGCGCACCTCTCCTCCGAGCGGCTCGGCATCAACGTCGTGACCGACGTCGGCAGTGCCCGGCACGCCGGTCTGCCGCCGCTGCCGCACGACCAGGCCTACGACCGGGCCGAGGAGTGGATCACGCTGCTCCGCCGGCTCTGGGGGTCGTGGGGATCCGGGTTCATCGGGAACCGATCGGACTGGAGTTTCGCCGACGGTGACGCGCTCGACGCCTTCCACCACGAGGGCGAGCACTTCACCGCCGACGGTCCGCTCAACGCACTGCCGCTCGACTCGGACCCGGTGGTCGTCTCCCCCGGTGGCTCCGGTCGGGGCCTCGCGTTCGCCGGCACCCACTCGGACGTGCAACTCGCGCTCGCGCCGTTGTCGGCGTCGGCTGTGCGGGACTACCGCGCTCGGGTGGTCTCCGCGGCCGCCGTCGCCGGGCGTTCCGCGGACTCCCTGCGGATCCTGTTCGTCCTGAAGCCCGAGATCGTGTCGTCCCCCGAGGAAGCCGACCGGATCGTGTCCGCTTCGAGGCATCCGTCCGACGACGACCTGCGGACCGCGGCGATCGCGTGGTCGAGCGACTCCGAGACGGACCTGCTCGCGCTCGACCTCGACGCTCCCGTGCCGGACGGGACCTTCGGTGACCACGTCTCCGCCGGCACGATCCGCGGGCTGCTCGGCGACACCCCGGACGCCCCGCTGCGTGCGCTTCTGGAACGCAAGGCCCGCAAGGGTCGGGTGTCCTCGCGCGAGGGCTTCGTCGGGACCGCCGACGAGTTCGCGGACTTCATCGAGGAGCTCGGGTCGGACGCCGACAACGACGGCATCATCTTCTCGGGCGACCTGCACCCGGCGCAGATCCACCGGATGTTCGGCGACCTGGTGCCGGTGCTCCGGCGCCGTGGGCTCCTGCGGCGGGAGTACGGCGCCGGGGGCATCCGGGCGAACCTGTTCGACTTCTAGTGGTGGACCGGCTCGACCACGCCTGATTCCTCGACGTCACGGACGTCGTCGGCCGTGCGGAGGATCTCCGCACGGTCCGACGCGGAGTTGATCGCCCAGTAGTAGACCACCAGCGAGAACACCGCGACGACGACGATGTCGATCCACAGCGGGAACACCGGGTGCGTCAGCGGACCGAAGTCGCTGAGGAACACGATGAGTCCCATGCCGATCAGGTAGGGCAGCAGCCACTGTGCGGCCTTCCAGTCCCATCGCGGCCGGACGCTCGACCGGCCACGGAACACGTTGTTCAGGACGATCACCACCGCACCGATGAGGATCGCGACGCCGAGCTTCCAGTCGGTGTCCCACCCGGTCCACAGGATGATGAGGTTCGCGACGATGAACGCGATCGGCGACAGCACCGCAGCGGCGGGCATCCGGTAGGGACGTTCGATCTCCGGGATCCGCTTCCGGAACGCACCGAGCGCCAACGGGGCACCGGCGTACATCAGGACCGACGCGCTCGTGATGAGGCTCACCAACCCCTGCCACGACGGGAACGGTGCGAAGCACGCGCACCCGACGACGAACGCCGTGACGAGCCCGACCCACGGCACGCCCTGCTTCGTCGTCCACTCGAACGCCTTCGGGAAGTACCCGTTGCGACTGAGTCCGTAGGAGATGCGGCTCGTCGCCGTCACGTAGATCAGCCCGGTCCCCGCGGGCGAGATGATCGCGTCGATGAAGATGACCACCGCCAGCCAGGTGATGCCCGCTGCCATCGCGATGTCGGCGAACGGCCCCGTGTACTTCGTGAAGTCGGCCGTGGCCCAGGACCCCTGGATCGCGTCCGACCGGAGCACCCCGAGGAACACGACCTGCAGCAGCAGGTAGATCACCAGCCCGATGAGCACCGAGCCGATGACGGCACGCGGGATGTCCCGTCGCGGGTTCTTCGCCTCACCCGCGAGCTGGTCGGCCTGCTCGAAGCCGAGGAAGGCGAAGATGATGCCGGAGGTGGACACGGCCGCGAGGACCCCCTTGGCCCCCTCGGGCATGAAGCCGTCGGCCGCCGTGAAGTTCGAGCCGTGGAACCCGCTGAACGCCAGCACGATGATGACCAGCAGCGGGATGGCGACCTTCCACCACGTCGCCGCCGAGTTCGTGTTCGCGAGGATCCGGACGCTGAGCAGGTTGATCACGGTGACCACCGCCATGAGGACGACGGCGACCGCGATGCCCGCGCCGGTGAGCAGCTGCTGCGTCTCCCCGTCCACCGTCGTGGTGTGCAGCCACGGGTGCGCGAACTGCCAGTGCTGCGCGTACTTGATCATCGCCTCGACCTCGATCGGGGCGACGGTCACGGACTGCAACCAGGAGAACCAGCCGAACGACGCACCGGCGATGCCCCCGAACGCGATGTGCGGGAACCGCGCCGTTCCGCCAGCGATCGGGAACATGCCGCCGAGTTCGGCGTGCACGAGGGCGAGGACGAGGATCGCCACACCACCGATGAGCCACGAGATGATCGCGGCCGGCCCGGCGGTCTTCAGGGCCTCCTGCGACCCGAAGAGCCAACCGGAGCCGATGATCGAGCCCGTCGAGGCCCAGATGAGCCCGATGAAGCCCACGTTCCGCTTGAGGCCGGAGTCCGGCAACGCCGGCGTCGTCGTTGTAGCCACTGCTGCTCCCGTCGAGTGAGCGGGACCCCACGAACGGGGGTCGCGCTCATCGACTCTGGCACCGGGACAGCGGGTTGGCCGAATTTCTTAACACGCCGGAAACAATTGTGCTGTATAAGCACTCAGGCTGCTACTTCTTGGACTTCTTCTTCTTGTCGGACTTCTTCTTCTTGTCGGACTTCTTCTTGTCGGACTTCTTCTTCTTGCCGTCTTCCTGCTTCTTCTTGCCGTCGTCCTGCTTCTTGGACGGCTTCTTCTCGTCCTTCTGCAGCTTCTTGCCGTCACCCGCATGCTGCTTCTGCTGCGCTTCCCCGGAGGGCAGCGGCAGGACCGGGGCCAGTTCCGGCGACTCGACCCCGTCGATCGGCTCGACGACCACGGCGGAACCCGTGTCCAGCGTGACGTCCACCACGTGTTCCTCGAGCACGGGAGCGAGCGCGTCGGTGACCCGCTCGACGGTGAGCACGGCATCGTCCTCGGCGAGCCGCAGCAGCGCCTGCGCGGTCCGCACCCGGGTCGTGGTCTTGCGTGCCAGGACGTCGGCCCGAGCCCCTTCGAGGAACGTGCGGAGCGTCCGCTCGACGACCGACCGCCCACGCGGCGCAGCGCGGTCCAAGCGGTCCAGCTCACCGGCGACCCCGGCCACGTCATCCGCGACGTGCTCGTGCCGCACCGACTCGATCAGCGCGGCGATCGCTGCAGCACCCCGCTCGACAGCAGTCGAGCGCTGGTCGAGCACGACGAGCATCTCGACGACCGAACCGTAGGTGACGGTCTCGAGGCGGACGGGCTCGGCACCCCGGCCGCGGACGACCAGGCGAGCGTCGGGCGTGGGCAACCAGGCGGCGAGGGCAGCGACCGTCGCGACGGACCCGACGATCCGCTCGTAGTCGGCGAGGACCACTCGCTCCTGTTCGCGCAGACGGACTCGGATCGCGATCTCCTGCACCACGTGGGGGCCTTCCGTTCGGGGTCGGCGCGGGCGTTTCCCTGCGCCTCCCCCGGAGCGTAGTCCCCTGACGTGGCGAGACAGCGAACGCCCCGGCATCGTCCAGGGACGGTGACGGGGCGTTCGTGCAACACGTGGTGACAGCGGCTCGACGACCGGCGAATGGTGGAGATGGGGGGAATCGAACCCCCGTCCATCGCTGCAATTCGACGTCTTCTACGGGCGTATCCGGATGGTTCGTTCTGCTCGGCCCCGTCCTTTGCTACCGGCTTCTAGGACGACGGGCCCAGTCTCAGTGCAAGTCCCGCACGGCCCTGAGGCGCAACCGTGCAGCAAGTCCTCTGGATGACGCCGGGATCAGGTTAGGGGACGGTCACCTGGCCGACGGACTTCATGTGCTGGGCTGCTTACGCAGCGAGAGCGAAGTCAGTGCGCTTGGAATTGGCACTTGTTGTTTTCCACGGATCGTTCACGAGATAACCGTGGGTCCTCGGCCCGCTTCCCGTCGGCACACAGGCAATGTCGAAACCGATCATCCCCATGCGGGCCGGACGTGCGAGCCGCTGTCACGCTGTTGAGTTGTGTCGCGTCTGCTCCGATGAAGCAGTCCCTCAGTCTAGCTGACCGAGGTGTGACGCGCTACTCGCCGACGCGGTTCTTCGTGCGCATGGCCCGCTCGGCCTCACGCTTGTCGGTCTTCTCCCGCATGGCCTGACGCTTGTCGAACTCGCGCTTGCCCTTGGCGACCGCGATCTCGATCTTGGCACGACCGTCGTGGAAGTAGATCTGCAGCGGCACGAGGGTGTAGCCGCCCTGTGACGTCTTGTGCGAGATCTTCACGATCTGCTGCTTGTGCAGGAGCAGCTTCCGCTTGCGCCGGGGTGAATGGTTGTTCCACGTGCCCTCGGTGTACTCGGGGATGTGCACCGCATCGATCCAGGCTTCGCCCCGGTCGATGTAGGCGTACCCGTCGACCAACGAGGCACGACCCATGCGCAGGGACTTCACCTCGGTGCCGGACAGGACCATGCCGGCCTCGTACGTGTCCTCGATGAGGTAGTCGTGTCGGGCGCGACGGTTCGTCGCGACGATCTTCTCACCGCGTTCCTTCGCCATGACGACTCCTCTCGTTCCGGGCACTGCACTGCGCAGCCCTACAGACTACCCAACAGCGGACGCCGCACGCACCTTCCCGGCGCGGCGGATCAGACCTTGAGGTAGCGGCGGATGGCGATCGACGCCGACACCGCGGCGAGCAACACCCCGATGACGATCACCGACGGCACCACGATGGCGGCGTCGCCCATGCCGATGAACGCCGTGCCGGTGAAGCGCTCGGCCAGGAAGTTCCGGACGAAGAACCACACCACGGCGGTGATGGCACCACCCGCCAGGACGGCTCCGATGGCGGCGGCGATCACCCCCTCGAGCACGAACGGCGTCTGGATGAACCGGTTCGACGCACCGACCAGCCGCATGATGCCGAGCTCTCGCCGGCGACTGAAGGCGGACAACCGGATCGTGGTCGCGATGAGGAGCACGGCGGCGACGAGCATGAGCGCCGCGATGCCGATCGCCGTGTACGACGACGCGTTGAGCAGGTTGAAGATCGGTTGCAGGTAGCCGCGTTGGTCGACGACGCTCTGCACACCGGCGACCTTCGACAGGCTCTCGACGAGGACGTCGGCCTGCGACGGGTTCTTCAGGTTCACCCAGAACGTCTCGTTGAGGTACTCGGGCTTGACGAACTCTGTCGCCGCCGAGTCCTTGAACTGCTCCTTGAAGCGGGTGAACGCCTGGTCCTGGTCCTCGTAGTACGTCTTCTCGATGTACGGCTTGAGGGTGGACGACTCGAGCTGGGCCTGGACCTGCTTCCGCTGGTCCTCGGTGGCCTTGGCACCCGTGCAGTTGCCGGTGGTGTCGGTGTCGGTGCACAGGTAGACGGCGACCTGCGCCCGGTCGTACCAGTACCCCTTCATCTGGTTGATCTGCATCTGGAGCAGGATCGCGGTCCCGACGAAGGTGAGCGAGATGAAGGTCACGAGGACGACGGACACGACCATCGACGCGTTGCGCCGCAGGCCCGAGCCGACCTCGGACATGACGAGCCCGAGCCTCATCGGATGAGCCCCGGGATGGTCTGGATGCCGGTCGTGTTCGAGACGGTTCCGCGCTGGATCGGGACCGCCTGGGTCTGGTAGCCGCCGGACTGCTCGTCACGGAGGACCGTGCCGTTCGACAGCTCGATGACCCGACGCTGCATCTGGTTCACGATGCTGGCGTCGTGGGTCGCCATGAGCACAGTGGTGCCTCCCTGGTTGATGCGTTCGAGGAGCGCCATGATGCCGGCGGACGTGGTGGGGTCCAGGTTGCCGGTGGGCTCGTCGGCCAGCAGGATCGCCGGCTTGTTGACGACGGCGCGGGCGATCGCCACGCGCTGCTGCTCACCACCGGAGAGCTCGTGCGGCATGCGGGTCGCCTTGCCCGCGAGACCGACGAGCTTCAGCACGTCGGTGACGGCCTCGCTGATGAAGCCCTTGCTCTTGCCGATCACCTGCAGCGAGAACGCGACGTTGTCGAAGACGTTCTTGTTGGGCAGGAGTCGGAAGTCCTGGAACACGACGCCGAGGTTGCGCCGGAAGTACGGGACCTTCCGCGACGCCAGGGAGCCGAGGCGCTGCCCGAGCACGTGGATCTGGCCGCGGGAGGGCTTCTCCTCCTTGAGCACGAGGCGCAGGAAGCTGGACTTGCCGGAACCCGAGGCGCCCACGAGGAACACGAACTCGCCCTTGAGGATCTCGAGGGTGAGGTTGTCGAGCGCCGGACTCGGGTTGCCCGAGTAGACCTTGGTGACCTGGTCGAATTTGATCATGACCGGATCAGGGTAGGTCGCCCCGCTTGGAAAGCAAGCGAGGCGCGCGGCTCACGAACCCCTACGCGTCGACGGATTGCTTGCGCCAGCGGATGCCGGCGTTGATGAAGCCGTCCAGGTCGCCGTCGAACACGGCTGAGGGGTTGTTCACCTCGTGCTCGCTCCGCAGGTCCTTGACCATCTGGTACGGCGCCAGCACGTAGGACCGGATCTGGTCGCCCCAGCTCGCCGTGATGTTGCCGGCGAGCTCCTTCTTCTTCGCGTTCTCCTCTTCCTTCTTCAGGAGGAGCAGGCGCGACTGCAGCACGCGCATGGCGGCCGCACGGTTCTGGATCTGCGACTTCTCGTTCTGCATCGAGACGACGGTGCCGGTCGGGATGTGCGTCAGACGGACCGCGGAGTCGGTCGTGTTGACGGACTGCCCGCCGGGGCCCGACGAGCGGAAGACGTCGACGCGGATGTCGTTCTCCGGGATGTCGATGACCATCGTCTCCGGCATGAGCGGGATGACCTCGACCGCGGCGAACGAGGTCTGCCGCTTGCCCGCGGCGCCGAACGGCGACATGCGGACGAGTCGGTGGGTGCCGGCCTCGATCGACAGGGTGCCGAAGGCGTGGGGGGCGTCGACCTCGAACGTGGCGGACTTGATGCCCGCTTCTTCGGCGTAGGACGTCTCCATCACGGTGGTCTTGAAGCCGTGCTGCTCGGCGTACCGGAGGTACATGCGCATGAGCATCTCGGCGAAGTCCGCGGCGTCGACGCCCCCGGCCCCGGCCCGGATGGTGATCACGGCGGGGCGGTCGTCGTACTCGCCGTCGAGGAGCGTCTGCACCTCGAGGTCGCCCATCGTCTTCTGGATCGCCTTGAGCTCGGCGACGGCTTCGTCCGCCGAGTCCTGGTCGTCGCCCTCGTTCGCCATCTCGACCAGCACCTCGAGGTCGTCGATGCGTCGCTCGGTGTCGGTGATCTTCTTGAGCTCCGACTGCCGGTGCGAGAGCGCGCTCGTCACCTGCTGCGCGTGCTCGACGTCGTCCCAGAGGTCCTGGGCGCCCGCCTGCTCGCTGAGGTCGGCGATCTCACGCTGCAGGCGGTCGACGTCGACCACCGAGCGGATGTTGCCGAAGGTCTCTCGGAGGGCGGAGAGCTGCTCGGTGAAGTCCAGTTCGACCATGGTCACCGATCCTACCGGCGTGGCAGGCCGGTCGGCGTCGCACCGCCGCCGGCGGGCGCTCTACCGCCCCAGCAGCGGCTCCCGCGACGCCATGCCCGCAGCCCCGGCCCGCGCGACCGCGTCCGGCAACGCCGCCAGGAAGGCGTCGACGTCGTCATCGGTCGAGGTGTGTCCGAGCGTGATCCGGAGCGCGCCGCGGGCGTCCTGCTCCGACAGGCCCATCGCGAGCAGCACGTGCGACGCCTCGGGAACGCCGGCCTGGCACGCCGACCCGGTCGACACCGCGACCCCGGCCGCGTCGAGCAGGAACAGCAGCGAGTCGCCCTCGCAGCCCGGGAACGTGAAGTGCGCGTTGCCGGGCAGCCGGTCGTCGGGGTCGCCCATCAGGACGGCGGACGGCACGGCCGCACGGACTCCGGCGACGAGCCGGTCGCGCAGGGCGACGAGCGACGGGTGCGGCATCGGCTCGGCGGCGACCATCGTGGCCGCGACGCCGAACGATGCTGCAGCGGGGGCGTCCTGGGTGCCGCTCCGCACCTGCCGCTGCTGCCCCCCGCCGTGGATGAGGGGCTCGACTGTGGCCTTCCGCCCGAGCACCAGCGCACCGATGCCGACCGGTCCGCCGACCTTGTGCGCGGAGACGCTCAGGGCGTCGAGGCCGGACGCGGCGAACGACACCGGCACCTGGCCGTAGGCGGCGACGGCATCGCTGTGCACGGGCACGCCGGCGGCGTGCGCCAGCTCCACGATCCGTGACACGGGCTGGATGGTGCCCACCTCGTTGTTCGCCCACAGGAACGTGACCAGGGCGACGTCGTCGGCGGAGGCGAGTCGTGCCTCCAGTCCGACGAGGTCGACGCGACCCTGCGCGTCCAACGGGACCACGTCGACGACGGCGCCCTCGTGCGTCTCCAACCAGGTCAGGGTGTCGACGGTGGCGTGGTGCTCGCCACCCGGGACGACGATGCGGGGGCGGGCACGGTCGCGTTGACGAGCCCAGAACAGGCCCTTCACGGCGAGGTTGATGCTCTCGGTGCCGCCGGAGGTGAACACGACCTCGACGGTGTCGGCGTCGAGCGACCGGGCGACGGCGGCGCGGCCGTCCTCGAGCAGCATCTTGGCGCGCTGCCCGGCGCTGTGGATCGAGGACGGGTTGCCGACGGTCCCGAGCGCGTCGGTGAACGCGGCGAGCGCCTCCGGCAGGATCGGCGTCGTCGCGGCGTGGTCGAGGTAGACCGGCATCTGCACCCCCTGGAACGAGCGGTGTCCAGGATACGCGTCGGTCCTCGTACCCTTGTCGGGTGCACGAGACAGCGATCGACCACACCCCGGGGTTCGACCTCGGGGCCGACGTCCCGCGGTTCTCCCTGCGGTCCGCCACCGCCACGGCCGTCGTCGTGGTCGTCGAGCGAGCGGACGGGCAGTCGGCCCGGTACCCGCTCGAGCGGCTGCCGGCGACCGACGTGTGGGCGGCCGAGACGCCCGGCGTCGTCCCCGGTGACCGGTACCACCTGCTCGTCAACGGCCCCGTCGGACCGCGGAACGAGTTCGACCCGACACGGCCCCTGCTCGACCCGTACGCCCGCGGCATCGCGCCGACCGGCGCGCACGAGAGCGGACCCGACGACGGGGCCGGGCTCGGACTCGTCACCGGGACCAGCACGCCCCGCTGGACGAGCGTCGTCGTGGACGACGCCTTCGACTGGGGCGGCGTCGTGAAGCCCACGGTCCCGCTCGACCGCGCCGTCGTCTACGAGGCGAACGTCCGCACCCTGACCGCCGCGAACCCCCACCTGCCGGAGCACCTGCGCGGCACGTACGCCGGGGTGGCGCACGAGAGCACCATCGCGCACCTGCACCGGATCGGTGTCACGACGCTCGAGCTCCTGCCGGTGCACGCGTTCGACACCGAGAACTGGTTGCGGGACGCCGGCCGCGAGAACGCCTGGGGCTACAACACGCTCGGGTTCTTCGCGCCGCACGCCGCGCACGCTTCCGCACCCGCACGGGCGGAGGGCGCGTCCGCGGTCCTGCGCGAGTTCAAGGGCATGGTCCGGCTGCTGCACGAGGCCGGCATCCAGGTGGTGCTCGACGTCGTCTACAACCACACGGCGGAAGAGGGCCTCGGCGGACCCACCACCAGCCTGCGCGGCACCGACGGCGCGAACCGGTACCGGTGGACCCAGGCCGCGCCGCCGTTCCGGGACACCTACTACGACACCACCGGCTGCGGGAACACCCTGGACACCTCGGTGGAGTCCACGGCGGACCTGATCGTCGACAGCCTGGTCTACTGGGCGCGCGAGGTGCAGGTCGACGGCTTCCGCTTCGACCTGATGGCTGCCCTGGCCCGGAACGCCGACCACGTCTTCGACCCGTCGCACCCGCTGCTCGAGCGGATCCGGAACCACCCCGACCTGCAGGACACCCTGGTCATCGCCGAGCCGTGGGACGTCGGTCCGGACGGCTGGAAGACCGGGGGCTTCGGCGGGGCAGGGGAACGCACGAGCGAGTGGAACGACGGGTTCCGCAACACGGTCCGCCAGTTCTGGCTCACCGACATCGCCGAGGAACGCCGCAACGGCATGCCCCAGACCGGCATCGGCGCGCTGGCCGGCGCGCTGACCGGCTCCCGCCACCTGTTCGGCGCCGAGCGCGGCCCGCTCGCGAGCGTCAACTTCGTCACCGCGCACGACGGCTTCACGCTGCTCGACCTGGTGTCGTACGACGGCAAGCACAACGAGGCGAACGGCGAGGAGAACCGCGACGGCTCGAACGACAACCGCTCGTTCAACCACGGCGTCGAGGGCGACACCGCCGACCGCGGCGTCCGGGCAGCGCGCTGCCGGTCGATGCGGAACCTCGCCGCGACGCTGCTGCTCTCCGCCGGGGTGCCGATGCTCACCGCGGGCGACGAGCGGAGCCGCACGCAGCACGGCAACAACAACGCGTACGTCGTCTCCGACGACCTCACCCCCGTGGACTGGTCGGGCGACGAGGACGCCGAGTCGATGACCGAGGCCGTCGCCGCGCTCGCCCGGTTCCGGCACGCGCACCCCGCACTCCGGCCGACGCGCTTCGGTGTCGAGGGGCAGGAGACCCCGGGTGCCTCGCGGATGTCCTGGTACGGGCCGGACGGGCACCCGATGACCATCGAGGGCTGGGACCAGCCGGTGCACCGCGTCCTGCAGTACTTCGCCGAGTCGACGCCCGAGCACGAGCCGTACGACCGCGTGCTGGTCGTCGTGCACGGCAGCGGACGCACACGTGACCTGACGCTGCCGGTGCGCGAGGACGTGCTCGGCTACCGCCTCGCGTGGTCGAGCGAGAAGCACCGTGACCACGAGCGGCTCCGCCCCGCCGGTCAGGTGTTCACCGCCTACGGCCCCGGCATCCACCTGTTCGAGCCGGCGTAGCGCGCGATCCGGCCCGCGCCCGGCACGCGACCAGGGGCGGACGGGAGGCCCGTGGCGGCCCCGCCACGGGCCTCCCGTCCGGTTCCTCCACAGGTCCACGGCGCGCCCGACCGTCCACAGCGGGCGGATTCCGGGGAACGCGGAGGCGCTCGCCGGGTAGCGTCGGCTCCGTGGCCACCGCAGACCGACCCCGCCGACCGAAGATCGGGCGCATCCCGATCACCGAGCTCGCCCCGAGGACGCCGAACGGGTTCCCCGGCAAGGCGTTCGACGGCGAGGTGATCACGTTCGGTGCGACCGTCTTCCGAGAAGGACACGGCATCATCGGCGCCGACCTCGTCCTCGAACGCCCGGACGGGGGCACCAGGACCGTCCCCCTGGCCCTCGGCGCGCCCGGTACCGACCGGTACGAGGCGACCGTCCAGGTCGACCACGTCGGCGTCTGGACCTGGCACGTCGAGTCCTACTCCGACGACTGGGCCACGTGGCTGCACGCCGCACGGCTGAAGATCGCGGCCGGGGTGGACACCGAGGCGACGCTCCTCGACGGCGCCCTGTTGCTCGACCGCCTCGCCGACGAGACCGACTCCCCCGCCGCCACCCGTGCGGCAGCCAAGGTGCGCGACACCGACCTCGACCCGGCCGAGCGCCTGGCCGCCGTCGACGACCCGCGCATCGTGGCCGAGGTCGAGGAAGCCCCGCTCACCTCGCTCCGCACGCACTCCCCGACGCAGCTGCTCGACGTCGAGCGCACCCGCGCCGGCGTCGGCGCCTGGTACGAGTTCTTCCCCCGCAGCGAAGGCGCGAAGAAGAACCCGGACGGCTCGTGGAAGAGCGGCGACTTCCGGACCTCGGCCCGTCGTCTGCCCGCCGTCGCCCGGATGGGCTTCGACGTCGTCTACCTGCCGCCGATCCACCCGATCGGCACGACCGCGCGCAAGGGCCCGAACAACACGCTCACCCCGGGGCCGCACGACCCCGGCAGCCCCTGGGCGATCGGCTCCGCCGAGGGTGGGCACGACACGATCCACCCCGACCTCGGGTCGGAGGACGACTTCCGCGACTTCGTCGAGACCGCGAAGAACACCGGCATGGAAGTGGCGCTCGACTTCGCGTTGCAGTGCTCCCCCGACCACCCCTGGGTCACCGAGCACCCGAACTGGTTCACGCAGCGCGCCGACGGCTCGATCGCCACGGCCGAGAACCCGCCGAAGCGCTACCAGGACATCTACCCGATCCAGTTCGACTCCGACCCCGAGGGCCTGGTCGCCGAGGTCCTGCGCGTCCTGCGGCACTGGATCGACTTCGGCATCCGGATCTTCCGTGTCGACAACCCGCACACCAAGCCGCTCTGGTTCTGGGAGCGCGTGATCCGCGAAGTCCGCGACGAGCACCCGGACACCGTGTTCCTGGCCGAGGCGTTCACCCGGCCGGCGATGATGCGTGCGCTCGCCGAGGTCGGGTTCCAGCAGTCGTACTCGTACTTCACGTGGCGGAACACGAAGGAAGAGGTCGAGTCCTACTTCGAGGAGCTGTCGCACGAGACGAGCGACTACCTGCGCCCGAACCTGTTCGTGAACACGCCGGACATCCTTACCGAGTACCTGCAGTTCGGTGGTCGCGCCGGCTACAAGGTGCGTGCCGCGCTCGCTGCGACGGGCGCCCCGACATGGGGCATGTACTCCGGGTACGAGCTGTTCGAGGACGTCGCCCGACCGGGCTCGGAAGAGAACATCGACAACGAGAAGTACGAGTACAAGCCGCGTGACTTCGCCCTGGCCGAGGCCGAGGGCGCGTCGCTCGCCCCGTACGTGACGATGCTCAACCGGCTCCGTGCCGCGCACCCCGCCCTCCGCCAGCTGCGGAACCTGCACGTGCACGCCGCGGACGACCCGGCGACCGTCGTGTACTCGAAGCACCTGTCCGGCGAGTTCATCCGCTCCGGGCACGCCGACACCGTGATCGTCGTCGCGAACGTCGACCCGCACTCGGCGCGTGAGACCACCGTGCACCTGGACCTCGCTGCGCTCGGCCTGCCGGCCGACAGCCGGTTCGACGTCCGTGACGTCGTGACCGGGCAGCGCTGGGTCTGGGGCGCATCGAACTACGTCCGCCTGGACGCGTTCCAAGAACCCGTGCACCTGCTCGTCGTGGAAGGACTGCACCGATGACGAACGACCCGACCGCACCCCAGCCGACCCCGCCGTCGCGCCGCGGCCCCGCCGTGCCGCCGGTACCGCCCCCGCCGCCGCCCGTGCCCGCGCGGACGCCGTCCGACGCCGAGCAGGAGCCGCGCTACGAGCCGCGGGTCTCCGCCCCCGACGAAGACCTGCCCGGTGCTCCCGCTGCACCGCGCGAGGCGCCCGACCGCGGGGTCGCCGAATCCGCCACGCTGGCGGGACACCCCGCCGACGCCACCCATCCGCGGGTACCGTCCGTCGACGCCGTCGCGCACTCGGACGCTCCGACCGGAAGCCCGGCCACCGTCGCGCCGTCGTTCGCCCTCCCGACGCCGCCGGCGCCCGAGCCCGCCACCGCCGGCAGCACGGGCCCGCGTCCGGCGCCGGTCGAGCAGTGGCTCCGGCAGCAGGTCGCCGAGGGCCGTTGGTCGCAGCCCCACGACGTCCTCGGCCCGCACGCCGTCGACGGCGGCACGAGCGTCCGCGTGGTGCGCCACCTGGCGCAGGCGGTCCGGCTCGTCCGGCTCGACGGCGACGACGTCGAGTTGACCCACGAGGGCGACGGTCTCTGGGCCGGTGCCACCGCCGAGGAGCTCGGGCGCTACCGGGTCGAGGCCGACTACGACTTCGACGAGTCCTCGGAAGAGGACGACGCCACCTGGACGACCGACGACGCGTACCGGTTCGCCCCGACGCTCGGCGAGCTCGACCTGCACCTGTTCGGAGAGGGCCGCGACGAGCAGCTCTGGCACCACCTCGGCGCGCACGTCCGCTCGATCGACGGCGTCGACGGCGTCGCGTTCTCCGTGTGGGCACCCCGAGCCACGGCCGTCCGCGTGATCGGCGACTTCGAGGGCTGGGAGGGCCGCACCACCGCGATGCGCCGCCTGAGCGACCTCGGCGTCTGGGAGCTGTTCTGGCCGGGGGCCGTCGCCGGGCAGCGGTACAAGTTCCAGATCCTCACCGACTCCGGCTGGGTCGAGCGCGCGGACCCGTTCGCCCGCGAGGCCGAGATCGCCCCGGCCACCGCCTCGGTCATCACCGAGTCGAGCTACACGTGGTCCGAGGGCGACCGCGCCTGGATGGACCGCCGCGCGGAGACGACCACGCACGATGCGCCGATGAGCGTCTACGAGGTGCACCTCGGCTCGTGGCGCCCCGGGCTGTCGTACCGCGAGGTCGCCGACCAGCTCATCGGGCACGTGCAGTACACGGGCTTCACGCACGTGGAGTTCCTGCCGCTCGCCGAGCACCCGTTCGGCGGCTCGTGGGGCTACCAGGTCACCGGGTACTACGCCCCGACCGCACGCTACGGCTCCCCCGACGACTTGCGGTACCTGATCGACCGCCTGCACTCCGCAGGCATCGGCGTGATCATGGACTGGGTCCCCGGACACTTCCCGAAGGACGAGTGGGCACTCGGACGCTTCGACGGCCACGCGCTGTTCGAGCACCCGGACCCCCGCCGCGGCGAGCAGCTCGACTGGGGCACCTACGTGTTCGACTTCGGGCAGCCGCAGGTCCGGAACTTCCTGGTCGCCAACGCCCTGTACTGGCTCGAGGAGTTCCACATCGACGGCCTGCGCGTCGACGCCGTCGCCTCGATCCTGTACCTCGACTACTCCCGCACCGACTGGCTGCCGAACATCCACGGCGGCCGTGAGAACCTCGACGCCGTCGCGTTCCTGCAGGAGACGAACGCCACCGCGTACAAGCGCTACCCGGGCATCGTGATGATCGCCGAGGAGAGCACCTCGTGGCCCGGCGTGACCCAGCCGACCAGCGCCGGTGGGCTCGGGTTCGGCCAGAAGTGGAACATGGGCTGGATGCACGACTCGCTCGAGTACGTGCAGCGCGACCCCGCGTACCGGAGCTACCACCACGACGAGATCACGTTCTCGCTCGTCTACGCCTTCAGTGAGCAGTTCACCCTGCCGATCAGCCACGACGAGGTCGTGCACGGCAAGGGTTCGCTCTACGGCAAGATGCCCGGCGACGAGTGGCAGAAGCTCGCGAACGTCCGGGCCTACCTGGCGTTCATGTGGGCGCACCCCGGCAAGCAGCTGCTCTTCATGGGGCAGGAGTTCGCCCAGCCCGCAGAGTGGTCCGAGGCGAAGGGGCTCGACTGGTGGCTCCTCGACCAGCCCGGGCACCGCGGTGTGCAGGACCTCGTCGCCGCCCTGAACCGGGTCTACAAGGACACGCCCGCCCTCTGGACGCACGACAGCACGGCCGACGGCTTCGAGTGGATTGAGGGCGGCGACGCACCGCACTCGACACTCGGGTTCCTGCGCAAGGACGGCGACGACCGGCTGGCGGTGTTCGTGAACTTCTCGGGCGTGCCCGTGGAGCGTCGGTTCGGCCTGCCGAGCGCCGGCGACTGGCACGAGGTGCTCAACACCGACGCGGCGGAGTACGGCGGCTCCGGTGTCGGCAACCTCGGGGTCGTCACGGCCGAGGACACCCCGTGGGCGGGTCGACCCGCGTCGGCGCACCTCGTGGTGCCGCCGCTCGGCGCCGTCTGGCTCAAGCTCGAGCAGTAGGACGTTCCGAGCGCACCAACGGACGGGAGGCCCGTGGCGGATCCGCCACGGGCCTCCCGTCCGTTCGTTGCGTGCGTCTAGTACAGGGCGCTCGCCAGACGACGGCGGGCCGCGACCACGCGCGGGTCGTCGGTCCCGATGAGCTCGAAGTACTCGACGAGGCGGACACGCAGGGCCTCACGGTCCTCGCCGAACACCGTCGGCACCAGGTCGAGCAGGCGCCCGAAGGCGTCCTCGACGTGGCCACCGGAGATGTCGAGGTCGGCGACCGCGAGTTGCGCCTGGACGTCCTTCGGACCCGCGCCGGCGGCGGCACGGATGTCCTCGGCGGTGTGGCCGTTCAGCCGGTCCAGCAGCGACACCTGTGCGAGCCCCGCGACGGCCATCTGGTCGTGCGGGTCCTGCAGGATCGCGGTCTTGTACTCGGTGATCGCCGTGGCGTAGTCGCCTTGCTCGATCGCGTCGTACGCGGCCTGGTGGTGCGGCGGCAACGCTTCCGGTTCCGGCTCACCCTGCTCGGCGGTGTCCTCCGGCGCGGCGGCACCGTCCACGGTGACGCGACCGGAGACGCCGTTCTGCTCGGCTGCCTGGAGCACCTGCTCGTAGACGTCGCGGACCTGCGCCTCGGGCAGCGCGCCGACGAAGAGCCCGAGCGGGCGTCCGCCGATCAGCGCGGCGACGGTCGGGATCGACTGCGCCTGGAACGCCTGCACGAGCTGTGGGTTCGTGTCGGCGTCCACCTTGGCGAGCAGCACGCGCCCGCCGTACTCGGCGGTCAGCTGCTCGAGGATCGGCGAGAGCTGCTTGCACGGCCCGCACCACTCGGCCCAGATGTCGACGATGACCGGCACCACGGACGACAGCTCCAGGACGTCCTGGAACGTGTCGTCGGTGACGTCGAGCACGAGTGACGGGACGGTCAGGTCGCCGCCCGTCTCGGTGCCCGGCACTGCTGCACCGGTCGGGCTTCCCGCCTGCGCCGGAGCACCGGCGGGCGGCTGGGGCGGCCGCTGTGCGCGGTCGACGAGGGACGACAGGTCCACGGCTCCGCGGAGCCCGGACGGGGTCGGGGGGATGTTGCTCATTGCACCTCACTCGCTGCGGTCAGGCCCTGCGTGAACCCGAGCAGGACCACTTTGTCATCCGAGGCGACCGGCGGCACGTAGAAGAGCAGCTGGACGCCATACGTGGCGCTGATGCCCTTCTTGCTCGTGTCGACCCCGGACAGTGCCTTGACGGCACCCTCGGTGTTGACCTCGGCGCCGGAGGCGGTCGGGGTCACCTTCTCGATCTCGTTGAGGTCGGCGGAGACGAGCGCGCCGGCGTCGTCGGTCGCGATCGCGACGGCGGAGTCCTCCGGAGCCTCGGACGAGTACTCGATCTTCGCCGTGTCCGGCAGGGACTTCGCCTTCTTGTCCTTGTACGCCTTGCCGATGGTGGTGCGGAGGCCGTCACCCTCGGTGGCGAAGAGGTCGGCGTACTCGCTCTTCGAGTCCTTGGAAAGGATGTCGCCGTAGGCGGTCGCGACCTGGTCCGGGGCGATCGCGAGGAGCTTCGACTGCGGAGCCAGGAGCGCCGCGCCGATCGACGTCGGCGCGAGGCTCGGGATCTTGGCGTCGGCCTCGAGCGAGACGTCGTAGGCGACCTTGTACGGGTCGCGCGCGGTGTCCTGCACGAGCGTCAGGGCCTGCGGTGCCGACTTGGCGTCGCAGTCCTCGGCGACGATCACGAAGACCGTGCGCGGCCACGTGTCGGTCTGCTGCGGCAACGCGACGCACACCTGACCGGCCGAGATCGCCGGCGGTGCCTTTGCGTCGGAGTCCTTGCCGCGGATGGAGTAGTTCGCCAGCCGCAGGTCGAGCGCGGCACCGGTGAACCGGGTCTTCGCCAGGTCACGGTCGCGGGCGCCGTCGGACTGCTTCGCCACCGTGGCGATCCGCTCGACGACCCGGGTGATCTGCTGCTTGGTCGCAGCCGTGGGCTCGGTGGTCTCCGCCGCGCCGGTCGCGCTGGCCGTGGGGGTCGGGGTCGCGAGCGAGGGGTCCCCGCCCTGCGGCCAGTAGTCGGACGAGCAGCCGGCCAGGGCGAGCGTGCCGACCAGGACCACGGGGACCGCGATGAAGGCGCGCGACCCACGGCGGCCCCGCGTCGGGACCTGTGCACCGGCAGCGGCGGCACGACGCGAGGCCCGCACGCGCGGCGGTCGGGTGCCGCCGCTGCGACGACGCGGCCCACGACCGCGGCGCTGGTGCAGGAACGCCAGCACCAGCAGCACGATGCCGCCGAGCGCGAAGACGCCACCGGCGACCAGCAGGGGCCCGACGGACGGCGTCGCGGTGTCCTTCGGCCAGGTGACCGAGACGTCGCTCGGGGCGGCGGCGGTGCCGTCGCTGACGATGAGGACCGAGACGTCCTGCGGCAGGCGGACCGTGAACTGCCCGGAGCCGTCGTACTCCTGGTACCAGAGGTCACTGCCCTTCGGCGACGGGACGGACGCCTCGGAGCCGGTGGTCTTGCCCACCAGCTCCGCGCTCTCGGCGTCGAACCGGAGCGTGGTGTGCTCGGCGTCACCGACCCACGCGTCGACGTCGGCCGTCTTGCCGTACGCCGCGAAGACCTTGCCGGAGCCGGACACGTTGATGCGCTGGTAGCCGGGGTTCGCGTTGAGCGTCGACCCGGGGATCACGGTGACCGGAGCGGAGCTGGTGGTCGAGCTGTCCGCGACGAGCGAGGACGGCGGAGCGAACACGGTCCGCTGTCCGACCGCCAACGCGACGAGCAGCAGGCCGATGACGAAACTGACGATCGCCAGGACGAATCGCACGAACACTCTCCCTACCGCGCCGGGGTGGGGATGTCGGCGCGCGAATCAGCGACTCAGGATAGCGAGCATGGCTGAGCAGCGCATCCATCCGGGCTGTCGCCGGACTCAGACGACCCCGTCGGGCCACCACTACAATCGACCGCGGGCCGGATCCGGCCCTCCGCCGAGCACCCAGGAGCGACACGTGGCGAACGACGAGGCAGAGTTCGGGACCGAGCTGCGCGGGTACCGCCGCGACGACGTCGACCGCTCACTGAACGACCTGCGCCGTGAGCTCATCAAGTCGAACACCGACCGTGCCGACGCCGCGAAGGAGATCCGCCTCCTGCAGTCCCGCGTCTCCGAGCTCCAGGGCGAACTCGACGAGGCCGGCACCCCCACCTACAGCGGCCTGGGCACACGACTCGAGTCGACCCTGCGCGTGGCGGAGGAGCAGTCCACCCGGCTCATCAGCCAGGCGGACATCGACGCGCAGCGCCTGCGGGCGTCGAGCCGGGCCGAGGCCGACCGCACCGTGCGCGAGGCACAGGAAGAAGCCCGCGACACCCTCGAGGACGCGCGCACCCGCTCCACCAACGAACTCACCCGTGCTCGTGCCGAGGCCGCCGACACCGTCGAGCGTGCCCGTGCCGAAGCCGGCCTGCTGACCCAGGACGCCCGCAACGAGGCCGCCGCCATCCGGGGTGCCGCGGTGACCGAGGCCGCCGAGGTCCGCTCCGTCGCCATCCGCGAGACGAACGCCCTGCGCGCCCAGGTCGAGCACGAGGTCGCCGAGCTGCGCGAGATCGCCCAGCGCGAGTCGGCCGACTCCCGCACCGCCGCGGCCGACCTCGACCGCGAGACCGAGCACCGCCGCTCGGTGTTCGAGGCCGACCACGCCCGCCGGGTCGAGGACCTCGCCCACGAGGAGTCCACCCGCCGTCAGGCACTCGAGCGCGAGGTCGCCGAGGGGCGTGCTGCGTGGCACCGGGAGCGCGACGAGCAGCAGCAGGCACACGCCCTGGCGATCGAGACCGGCCGCGCCGAGCTGCAGGCCGAGGTCGACCGACGCCGCGCCGAGATCGACGGCGAGTTCGCCGACCGCCGCAGGGTCGTGGACGAGGAACTCGCCGCAGCCCGTGCCGAGTGGGACCGGGAGCTCGCCTCGGCGCGCACCGCCCTGGCGCAGGAGGCCGAGGCGTTGCGTGCGCAGCTGCGCGTCGACGAGGAACAGACGCGCGTCGAGAACGAGCGGCTCGTGCAGGAGACCGCCGACCGCATCGCACGCGAGCTCGAGGAGCACGACACCCGCATCGAGCGGGAGCGCGCCGAGGCCGACGCCGCCGCCGAACGCGCGGACCGCGAGCACGAGAACGCGCTCGCCGCCCGCCGCGAACGCGAGCACGCCGAGGTCGACACCGAGATCGCCGACCGCCGCTCCGCCGAGCTCGACACGCTCGAGTCCGAGCGCACCGCCCTCCGTCAGGAGATCGACACGGCCCGCGCCGACCTGGCCAAGGAACGTGACGAGGCCCGCGCCGAGGTCGCCCGCGAGCGCGACGAGGCCCGCACGACGCTCGAGTCCGAGCTCGCCTCACGCCGGGACGACGCCGAGCAGGACTACCTGCAGAAGCACCACGAGACCGTCACCGAGACGCAGAAGTACCTCGACGAGGCGAACCTGCAGCTCGCCGAGGCCACGCGCCGTGCCACCGAGGCCCGTGAGCGCGCCGAACGGCTCCAGCAGGAAGCCGACGACCTCGAGCGCACCAGCACCGCCGAGGCGCAGGAGCACGCGCGCACCATCGTCGCCGATGCCCAGGACCGCGTGCACCGGATGGTCTCGGATGCCGAGGAGCGCACGGCTGCCATCACCGCCGAGGCCGAGGACCGACTGTCGGCGATCCGCACCGAGCGCGAGGCCGTGGCGGGCTACCTGGAGAACCTGCGCGGCGTGCTCACGCACGCGACCGGCCTACTCGGGACCGCACCCGGCACCGCGGCCGGAGCAGCCGACGACGCAGTGGACGCGAGCGAACGCTGACGCGAGCCGACCAGGAGGCGCGGGTCGCGCCTCCCGGTCGGCCCACCGCACCGAGGTGGGCACGCACCGTGCGTCAGACCGGCGAGTGCCGTCAGACCGGCCAGTGCGTCGGCAGCGGCGTGCTGCCCGGCACGACGAGGTCGGCGACGGCGTCGAGGACGATCCGGACGTACCGCTCCCCCACCCACAGGTGCTTCGCGCCCTCGATCGGGACGACCCGGACGTTCGGGGCGATGGCGAACCGGGCGAGCGCTTCGTCGGGCTGCAGGAAGTCGTCGTGCTCGGGCACCAGGGCCACCACCGGGACGTCCACGGCTGCCCAGCGCGCGAGCTCGTCCTCCGTGGTGCGGTGCAGCGGCGGCGAAAGCAGGACCACGCCGGCCACGGTGCCGGCATCGACGTGCTCGAGGGCGTGCTTGAGGATCACCTCGGTGCCGAAGGACCACCCGACCAACCACGGCGTCGGCAGACCACGGTCGACCACCTCGGCAACGGCGGCTCGCAGGTCGAAGCCCTCGGAGACGCCCTCGCCGAACACGCCCTCGGACGTGCCGCGTGGCGACGTCACCGACCGGAAGTTGAAGCGCAGGACCGCGATGTCCGCCAGGGCCGGCAGACGCGCGGCGGCCTTCTTGAGGACGTGCGAGTCCATGAAGCCGTGCGCGGTCGGCAGCGGGTGCAGCGTGACGATCGTGCCGCGAGCCGGGCGGGTCTCCGGTTCGGCCAGTTCGCCGACCAGGGTGAGGTGGTCGTCGGTGACGAGCTCGACGTCGGTGCGGCGGGCAGGCAGCTGCGTGGCAGAGCGGATCTCGCCGTCGTCGTCGGTCATGCGATGCTCCAGCAGTGGTTGTGCCAGTGTCGGCGTGATGCCAGGTCAGCAGCGTCGCCGAGGACCCCGTCGGACCGCCAGACCACCACGTGGGCGGTGCCCGGCAGGACCGCTCCGCCGCACCCGGGGCAGACGTACTCCTTCTGCGCCGACGCCGCGGAGACGGGCTGGACGAGGTACTCCCGCCCGCGACGCATCTCGGTGCGCTTCCACGAGCTCATCAGCCGGTCGAGGCCGGTGTCCTCGTCAGGCTCGACGTCGCGACCACGGGGACGCCGCGGCCGGTTGCTGCGCGGCACCCCAACTGCCGATCAGTACCAGTTGTTCGCCTGGCTGTGGCCCCAGGCGCCGCAGGGCGTGCCGTAGACACCGGCGATGTAGTTGAGACCCCACGTGATCTGGGTCTCCGGGTTGGTCTGCCAGTCGGCACCTGCAGACGACATCTTGCTGCCCGGCAGTGCCTGCGGGATGCCGTACGCACCGCTGGGGTTGTAGGCGTTCACCCGCCAGCCGGACTCCTTGTTCCACAGCGAGACGAGGCAGTTGTACTGGTCGGTGCCCCAGCCCCGGGCCGTGACGAGCCGCAGGGCGATCGCCTGCGCGCTGCCCGCGTCGGGCGTCGCGGCCACGGCGGCCAGCGTGTTCGCGGCGGAGACGCTCTCGGTCTCGGTCGCGGCGGCGTCGGTCGTCTCGTCGGTGGTGGCGTCGTCGGCTTCTTCCTCGACGACGGGCTTGACGACCTTGGGGGCCGGCACGGTCACGCCGTAGCCGTCGCGGTCGGCAGCGGCGTCGCCGTAGGTGCCGTGCGCGGTGTACTGCTGCGGGGCCTGCGGCGTCTTCACGAGCACCGGGGTGTCGACCGCGGCCTGCGCGACGTCGGCCTGGAGCGGGTTGAAGAGCGACGCCCCGACGAAGAGGAAGACCCCGACGAACGAGAACGCGGGAACCGAAGAACGCTTCCGTGCGAAGGCGTTGACCGCGGCGGCTGCGCCACGGCTCGGCTGCTGCGCCGTCGCGGTGCGCTGGACCGCCGTCGCGTTCTGCTGCTTCGCGGCACGAGGGTCCACCCGGGCCGCGGGGGCCTCGTGCGCGAACGCGGCGACGCGTTCGTCGGACACGCGGTTCGCTGCGACGGACTTCGGCGTCGCGACGGGACCGGTCTCCGGCAGGACCTGCGGGTTCGCCTGGAGCACCGAGGTGTCCGCCGTACGGGTTCGGTTCAGTGCCGCGCGGCGCTCACCCGAAGCCTGGAGGCTGAGGTGCTCGCGGGGATCGCGGTCGGAGCTGTGGTCTGCCGTGTGCCTGCCCATGAGTAGGACCAGGGTAACGGAACGATCACGGAAAGCGAAGCACCTGGGTGCAGCGCGTCGTCAGCGGACGGCGAGCATGACCTCGACGACGGCGTCGAGCAGCGCGTCCACCTGGCCCTCGCGGTAGCCGCCGTGCTTCGGGCGGAACACGATCGACCGCACCTCGGTGAGGCTCAGCGGCTTGCCCTCGCGGAAGTAGCCACCGAGGCGGGCCGCGAACGCGTCGACGTCCTTCGGGTGGTACCCGGTGCCGAGAACGCTCACCCGGTTGAACCGCTGTCCGTCCGGGCGCTCGAGGCGGGCCACGACGTCGGAGGCCTTCGTGCGGGCTTCGGCGTACCAGGCCTTCTGTCCGGCGTCGCCGATCTCCCGCTCGCGCTCCCGGGCCGCGAAGGCGTCCTCGAGGCGCTCCAGCGCTGCGTCGACGTGCGAGGTCGAGTAGCCGCCCTTGCGCATCGAGAACGCGGTGGCGCGGATCTTCGCAGCCTCGATGCCGGGGGCGCTGTCGTCGGCGGAGTAGGCACGACGGGCGTCCTCGAGGAAACGCTCGACTTCGTCGACGTCGTATCCGAGGGCGGAGCGGGCTGCGGTCGGGAAGGTGGTGGCCACGGCGTCATTCTGCCAGTCCCGACCCGTGGCACAACCTGGACGCGCTGAGGGCGGCGCTCAGGGTGGGCCGACGAGGTCGATCGAGGTCGGTCAGTGGTTGACGATCAGGTACAGCACGTAGGCGACGGCAGCCGACGGCAGGATGCTGTCGATGCGGTCGAGCAGTCCGCCGTGCCCGGGCAGGAAGGACGAGATGTCCTTGATGCCGAGGTCGCGCTTGATCATCGACTCGGTGAGGTCACCCAGGGTCGCCGACCCGGAGATCAGGACGCCGAGGACGACGCCGGTCCACCAGGGCAGGCCGAGCATGAGCCAGGCGACCAGGATGCCGACGATGATGCTCGCTGCGACCGATCCGGCGAAGCCCTCCCAGGTCTTCTTCGGGCTGATCCGCGGCGCCATCGGGTGCTTGCCGAGGTTCAACCCGGTGGCGTAGGCACCGGTGTCGACAGCGACGACGACGAGGATGAAACCGATCACCCAGAGGTTGCCCTGCGACTGCGCGGAGAGCAGGACGACACAGGCGCCGAGCAACGAGATGTAGGCCTGCACGAACAGGCCGTTCGTGACGTCGCGGAACACGTCGCCCGCCGACGGCTTCTGCCGCGAGAGCGCGACCTCGACCACACGCCAGAGGCTGATCAGGACGATGCCACCGAGCAGCGTGAAGAGTGCCGCGACCTGCCCGAGCAGGAACGCCGCCGGCACGATCGCGATCGCGACGGCGACGCTCGGGATCCGCGGGACGTCCCGGCCCGCGAAGCGCATGGCGCTCGTGAGCTCGTAGACGCCCACGCCGAGCAGGAACGCCGCCACGACCATGAACGACGGCGGCCAGATGAGGAGCGTGCCGAGCATGACCACGGCGAACGCGAGCGCGATGCCGATCGCCGCCGGCAGGTTGCGCCCGGTCCGCGCGGTCAGGGCCTCGTTGCGCGCACCGAAGTCGGCCTTGCGCTGCCGGAGCTGCGCCTCGAAATCGGTGCGGGCCGCTCGGGCACGCGCATCGAAGTCCTGGCGGAGCCCCTTCTTCACGGGCCCGGTCTGGTCGGGTCCGTGCTCTGCTGTGGGGCGTTCACCGCCCTGGTCCGGGCGGCGCATCAGACCTCGAGGAGTTCGGCTTCCTTCTTCTTCAGCGACTCGTCGATCTGGTCGACGTGCTTCTTCGTCAGGGCCTCGAGGTCCTTGTCACCGCGCGAGATCTCGTCGTCCGAGATCTCACCCTTGAGTGCGTCGAGGTCGTCCTTGGCCTTGCGGCGGATGTTCCGGATGACGACCTTGTGGTCCTCGCCCTTCGTCCGCACGAGCTTGACGAACTCCTTGCGGCGGTCCTTGGTGAGCTCCGGGATCGTCACGCGGACGATGTCGCCGTCGTTCGTCGGGCTGGCGCCGAGGTTCGGGAACGTCGCGATGGCGCGCTCGATCTCCTTGAGCGCCGTCTTGTCGTACGGCGTCACGATGAGCGTGCGGGCCTCGGGCGTCTGCAGCGACGCGAGCTGCGCGAGCGGCGTCGGCGTGCCGTAGTACTCGACCGGGATCTTCTGGAAGAGCGCCGCGTTGATGCGGCCGGTGCGGACGGTCGAGAAGTCGTCCTTGGCGACCTCGACAGCCTTCGCCATCTTCTCGGTGGCTTCGGTCAGGACATCACTGATCACGGTGTTACTCCTTCGGTACTGGCGTCGAGTCTAGTCAGCGGTGCGGGTCAGTTGCTGACCACGGTGCCGATGCGCTCGCCACGGATGGCGGCCTGGACGTTGCCGTCACCCTCCATGCCGAAGACGTGCATCGGCATGCCGTTGTCCATGCAGAGCGAGAACGCGGTGGCGTCGACGACCTTCAGGCCCTTCAGGAGCGCGTCCTGGTAGGTCACGTGGTGCAGCTTCTCGGCCGTGGCGTCCTTCTTCGGGTCCGCCGTGTACACGCCGTCGACACCGTTCTTGGCGACGAGGACCTCGTCGGCCTTGATCTCGAGTGCTCGCTGCGCAGCCACCGTGTCGGTCGAGAAGTACGGCAGACCGGCGCCGGCGCCGAAGATGACGACGCGACCCTTCTCGAGGTGCCGCTCGGCGCGCCGCGGGATGTACGGCTCGGCGACCTGGGTCATCGCGATGGCCGACTGCACGCGTGTCGCGGCCCCGGCCTGCTCGAGGAAGTCCTGCAGTGCGAGCGCGTTCATCACGGTGCCGAGCATGCCCATGTAGTCGGCGCGGCCGCGGTCCATGCCGCGCTGCGAGAGCTCGGCGCCGCGGAAGAAGTTGCCCCCGCCGACGACGATCGCGATCTCGACCTCGCGCGCAGCGACGGCGATCTCCTTGGCGATGGCCCCGATCACGTCGGGGTTCACGCCGAGCGATCCGGCCCCGAAGGCCTCTCCCGACAGCTTCAGCAGTACGCGGCGTCGTCCGGTCTTCTCGTCGGTCATCTGATCGCACCCTTCGTCGTGGTCTCGTGGAAATGTACTCGCGGATGTGTCGCGTGTGTGTCGCGCCCGGAGGCGCGAAAAACGGGGCCAGGAACCTGGTTGGTTCCTGACCCCGTCACGGGTTCGTTACGCGCCGACCTTGACGCGGGCGAAGCCCTGGATCGTGATGCCGGCGTTCTCGGCGGCCTTCGCGACGGAGATCTTGTTGTCCTTCGCGTAGTCCTGGTCGAGGAGCGACACCTGCTTGATGTAGGCGTTCACCCGACCCTCGACGATCTTCGGGAGCGCAGCCTCGGGCTTGCCCTCCTCGCGCGTGATCGCCTCGACGGTCGCACGCTCCTTGGCGATCTCGTCGGCCGGGACCTCGTCGCGGGTCAGGTACGTCGGGTTCGCGAACGCGACGTGCTGGGCGATCGAGCGGGCCTCGGCAGCGTTGTCACCCTCGTACGCGATGACGACGGCGATCTGCGGCGGCAGGTCCTGGCTGGTCTTGTGCAGGTAGATCTCGAAGGCGGAGCCCTCGACACGGCGAACCGTGCGGACCTCGAGCTTCTCGCCCAGTGCGGCGGCCGACTCGTTGACGACCTCGAGGACGGTCTTGCCGTCGACGGGGGCGGCGTTCGCGGCGGCGACGTCAGCTGCACCGGCGGCCGCGACGGCCCCGAGCACCTTGTCGGCCAGCGTCGTGAACTTCTCGTTCTTCGCGACGAAGTCGGTCTCGCTCGCGAGCTCGACGACCGTGGCGGCGCCGTTCTCG